>NZ_JACIDM010000006.1 GCF_014196335.1 Brevundimonas lenta | reverse complement strand
CTGAAGGTCGCAGGTTCAAATCCTGCTCCCGCACCCAAAACACAAAAGCCCCGCACGGCCACAAGCCGGCGGGGCTTTTTGCTGGCCGAGAACCAACTGCTCCCGGCGCACGGCCGGGAGCGCCCGGGGCTCAGCCCGGAACCGGGAGGTCGACCTGGAGTCTGGCCGGCGAGGCGAGGTGCGCCGCCCCGCCCTAGCGCCTCTCTCTCTCTCTCTCTCTCTCTCTCTTTTCCATTCCGCCGTCATCGCCAGACGACAGCCCGTGCGTTGCTCCGGCGGCGCTCGCCGGAGCGGGGATCGGCGCCTTCGCCGGCGTCCTCGGCCTGCAGCGGGTTCGTCAGGAAGCGGCCTCCATGATGATCGGCCGGCGCCTGCACCGCTCCAGCGGTTCCGACCGGCGCGGCGGCACCGGGGAGCAGAGGCCCGGGCGACCGCACCCGTTCGCCATCCGGCCACCATCGCCGTGGCCCGACAGATCCACACCGGGCGAGCAACGCCGGCGCAGACCGCCCGTGTGGACCAATGCCAGCTCGCCTTCGGCGAAAGCGCATGCGCCTGTGTGTGGCCACCTGCAGAGTATGCCGGTCCCGTCCCCGCGGGGCGCGGCCGACGGAAGCCCGGTCGCCCAGGGCGGTGCAGGTCTCAGGTGCGGAGCCCGAGCCTGGTCCCTTCTGGTCGCGATTCCCGGGGAGGCCTCCCGTGGCGCCGGTTGGCGACTCGGGTCCCCACATCCTCATTTGCGCCCGGCGCTCACCCGACTTTCGCCCCCATGCCGGACTTGTCGATGGCGCGGGGAGGGGGGAGAGAGGATCGTCAGCGCTTCATGCCGGTGAGTCCCTCAGTGATTCCCGGGCCTGAAGCCCGCAAGGCGGTCTGCCGCGTGACGAATCGAAGAGGCGGGCCAGAACGAATCTGCCCGAACGCCTGGACCTTCCGGCCGAATGCGACCCGGATCCGGTCGCGATCGGGGCCCTGCCGGCGTGTCCGGATGCGCTGCCCCAGTCAGAATCGGATGACGGCCAGGGTATCGATTCCCACGCCGCCGGCGCGACGGCCGAGGGCGGCCAGGGGCGGAGATGGCCTCCGTCGCCCCCGCAAGCCCGCGCCGTACGGCTTTCGGCCGTATTCTTCAGTTATATGAAAGATGCGCTTGACCCGGAACGTGGGGGCGCTAAAAGCCCGCCTCCGCCGCCCCTCACGGGGAAGCGGTTCGCGGAAAGCGGTTCTTCTTCGAAAGAATGGCTTGACGCGGAGAACGGAGGCGCTACATACGCGCCTCCCCTGCTTCGGCGGGACGCCCTGACGGGCTCGATTGTTCCTCGGAATAGTCGGTTGACATGAGGAACGGCCTTCTCTAGATAGCCGCCTCCGCCGCGAACGGGCGTTAAACGGTTTGGCCGGTTTTGACCGGTTTGGGTCTTTGAAATCGTTGATCTGGAAAGAGAAACGCAGGCGGCGGTGTCCTGGCGATAACCCTTGGGGTTATCATCGACACTGACAACTGCGGTCT
>NZ_JACIDM010000005.1 GCF_014196335.1 Brevundimonas lenta | reverse complement strand
GGTCTTTGAAATCGTTGATCTGGAAAGAGAAACGCAGGCGGCGGTGTCCTGGCGATAACCCTTGGGGTTATCATCGACACTGACAACTGCGGTCTTTTTGAAAAGACACCATGGATTGGTCTTCGGATCGATCTCGTGGGATCTCGTCAAGAATACGTAGAACTAATGCCAACCGGTCTTCGGATCGGTCTGCTTAGGTCAGATAGTCAACTCAACCTGAGAGTTTGATCCTGGCTCAGAGCGAACGCTGGCGGCAGGCCTAACACATGCAAGTCGAACGGACCTTTCGGGGTTAGTGGCGGACGGGTGAGTAACACGTGGGAACGTGCCTTTAGGTTCGGAATAGCTCCTGGAAACGGGTGGTAATGCCGAATGTGCCCTTCGGGGGAAAGATTTATCGCCTTTAGAGCGGCCCGCGTCTGATTAGCTAGTTGGTGAGGTAAAGGCTCACCAAGGCTACGATCAGTAGCTGGTCTGAGAGGATGACCAGCCACATTGGGACTGAGACACGGCCCAAACTCCTACGGGAGGCAGCAGTGGGGAATCTTGCGCAATGGGCGAAAGCCTGACGCAGCCATGCCGCGTGGATGATGAAGGTCTTAGGATTGTAAAATCCTTTCACCGGTGAAGATAATGACTGTAGCCGGAGAAGAAGCCCCGGCTAACTTCGTGCCAGCAGCCGCGGTAATACGAAGGGGGCTAGCGTTGCTCGGAATTACTGGGCGTAAAGGGAGCGTAGGCGGACATTTAAGTCAGGGGTGAAATCCCAGAGCTCAACTCTGGAACTGCCTTTGATACTGGGTGTCTTGAGTGTGAGAGAGGTATGTGGAACTCCGAGTGTAGAGGTGAAATTCGTAGATATTCGGAAGAACACCAGTGGCGAAGGCGACATACTGGCTCATTACTGACGCTGAGGCTCGAAAGCGTGGGGAGCAAACAGGATTAGATACCCTGGTAGTCCACGCCGTAAACGATGATTGCTAGTTGTCGGGAAGCTTGCTTCTCGGTGACGCAGCTAACGCATTAAGCAATCCGCCTGGGGAGTACGGTCGCAAGATTAAAACTCAAAGGAATTGACGGGGGCCCGCACAAGCGGTGGAGCATGTGGTTTAATTCGAAGCAACGCGCAGAACCTTACCACCTTTTGACATGCCCGGACCGCCACAGAGATGTGGCTTTCCCTTCGGGGACTGGGACACAGGTGCTGCATGGCTGTCGTCAGCTCGTGTCGTGAGATGTTGGGTTAAGTCCCGCAACGAGCGCAACCCTCGCCATTAGTTGCCATCATTCAGTTGGGAACTCTAATGGGACTGCCGGTGCTAAGCCGGAGGAAGGTGGGGATGACGTCAAGTCCTCATGGCCCTTACAGGGTGGGCTACACACGTGCTACAATGGCGACTACAGAGGGTTAATCCTTAAAAGTCGTCTCAGTTCGGATTGTCCTCTGCAACTCGAGGGCATGAAGTTGGAATCGCTAGTAATCGCGGATCAGCATGCCGCGGTGAATACGTTCCCGGGCCTTGTACACACCGCCCGTCACACCATGGGAGTTGGTTCTACCCGAAGGCGGTGCGCTAACCAGCAATGGAGGCAGCCGACCACGGTAGGGTCAGCGACTGGGGTGAAGTCGTAACAAGGTAGCCGTAGGGGAACCTGCGGCTGGATCACCTCCTTTCTAAGGATGCTTCTCCAGACCGTCTCTCACGAGGCAGTCTATTGAGGCTCCAATAAAATGCGGGGCGCCGCCGTCTCCGTTTCTCTTTCCTCTTTCATGCTTCGAAGCGTCGGACATTCGGTCCGTCGCGAAGGAGCATGCGATCGCGAGCCTGGGGACACCCGGCTGTCGCGCTGCCATAGGCCCGTAGCTCAGGTGGTTAGAGCGTACGCCTGATAAGCGTAAGGTCGGCAGTTCGAGTCTGCCCGGGCCTACCAGCCTTCGGGCTCTCATGCCTCACGACAGGTCGCCGACAAGCTCTCCTGGGCTTCGCACCGTTCACTGGAACGGGGCCATAGCTCAGTTGGTAGAGCGCCTGCTTTGCAAGCAGGATGTCGTCGGTTCGACTCCGTCTGGCTCCACCAGTTGCTCAAGATCGCAATCAAGGTTCGCTTCCGGCCCGTTTGGTCCGGCGGTGATTGACATAGTGAAGGAAGAATGTGGCCGGCTCCCCTGAGCTTTAAGGTCTCGTTCGAGAAGAAGACATTGTCTGACAAAAATCAGGCGTGGATCCGGCGGCATCTTTCCAGTCCCCGGGTAGTCCACGCATGAGTTTTGCTGAGAAACGATCAAGCGTTGAAGGGCTTCTGACGGATGCCTTGGCGTAGAGAGGCGATGAAGGACGTGGCAAGCTGCGATAAGAACCGGGGAGGCGCTAGCACCCTTTGATCCGGTTATTTCCGAATGGGGAAACCCACCTTTGCGGTCTTCCAACTCATGCCCAGTCTTCGGACTGGGTACGGATTGGTTGATTGCTTAAAGGTATAATGACCTGAATACATAGGGTTCATTAAGCGAACCCGGGGAACTGAAACATCTCAGTACCCGGAGGAAAGGACATCAACCGAGACTCCCGTAGTAGTGGCGAGCGAACCGGGACCAGGCCAGTGCTCTTGTGAAATAAAGTCGAACGACCTGGAAAGGTCGGCCATAGCGGGTGACAGCCCCGTAGACGTCAAACAGCAAGAGACTCGAGTAGGGCGGGACACGTGAAATCCTGTCTGAACATGGGGGGACCACCCTCCAAGCCTAAGTACTCCTCTACGACCGATAGTGAACAAGTACCGTGAGGGAAAGGTGAAAAGCACCCCAACGAGGGGAGTGAAACAGATCCTGAAATCGGAAGCCTACAAGCAGTCGGAGCCCCCAAGCGGGGTGACGGCGTACCTTTTGTATAATGGGTCAGCGACTTCATGTGTCGAGCAAGCTTAAGCCGTTAGGTGTAGGCGCAGCGAAAGCGAGTCTGAATAGGGCGCCAAGTTCGACGTATGACGACCCGAAACCAGGTGATCTATCCATGAGCAGGATGAAGGTTGGGTAACACCAACTGGAGGTCCGAACCCGTGAATGTTGAAAAATTCTGGGATGACTTGTGGATAGGGGTGAAAGGCCAATCAAACCTGGACATAGCTGGTTCTCCGCGAAATCTATTTAGGTAGAGCGTCCGACGAATTCCCTGGGGGGTAGAGCACTGGATGGTTGCGGGCTGCGCGAGCGGTACCAATACTAACCAAACTCCGAATACCCAGGAGAACTATCGGGCAGACACACGGCGGGTGCTAACGTCCGTCGTGAAAAGGGAAACAACCCTAACCATCATCTAAGGCCCCCAAGTACTGGCTAAGTGGGAAACGATGTGGGATTGCTTTGACAATCAGGAGGTTGGCTTAGAAGCAGCCATCCTTTAAAGAAAGCGTAACAGCTCACTGATCAAGCGATCCTGCGCGGAAAATGTAACGGGGCTCAAGCCAGTCGCCGAAGGTATGGGTTTGCAGTTTACTGCAAGCGGTAGCGGAGCGTTCCGTAAGCCGGTGAAGGTCAACCGTGAGGTTGGCTGGAGGTATCGGAAGTGAGAATGCTGACATGAGTAACGATAAACAGTGTGAGAAACACTGTCGCCGAAAGACCAAGGGTTCCTGCGTAAAGCTAATCTGCGCAGGGTTAGTCGGCCCCTAAGGCGAGGCTGAAAAGCGTAGTCGATGGGAAGCAGGTAAATATTCCTGCACCAGCTGGAAGTGACGGATGGTGTAAGTTGTCAGGGCTTATTGGATTGTCCTGGCAGCGAAGCTGTCCCTGGAAATAACTCCAGCAGAGACCGTACCCGAAACCGACACAGGTGGTCAGGTAGAGCATACCAAGGCGCTTGAGAGAACTGTGCTGAAGGAACTCGGCAAATTGCACGCGTAACTTCGGAATAAGCGTGACTCACCTCGGGCAACCGAGACTGAGTGGCACAAGCCAGGGGGTAGCGACTGTTTAGCAAAAACACAGGGCTCTGCGAAGCAGCAATGCGACGTATAGGGTCTGACGCCTGCCCGGTGCCTGAAGGTTAAAGGGAGATGTGAAAGCGTCGAACTGAAGCCCAGGTAAACGGCGGCCGTAACTATAACGGTCCTAAGGTAGCGAAATTCCTTGTCGGGTAAGTTCCGACCTGCACGAATGGCGTAACGACTTCCCCACTGTCTCCAGCACAGGCTCAGTGAAATTGAATTCCCCGTGAAGATGCGGGGTTCCCGCGGTCAGACGGAAAGACCCTATGAACCTTTACTATAGCTTCGCCTTGGCGTTAGCGACCGTATGTGTAGGATAGGTGGGAGACTATGAAGCCGGGGCGCCAGCTCTGGTGGAGTCATCCTTGAAATACCACCCTTACTGTCGTTGACGTCTAACCGAGGGCCGTTATCCGGTCCCGGGACATGGCGTGGTGGGTAGTTTGACTGGGGCGGTCGCCTCCCAAAGTGTAACGGAGGCGCGCGATGGTGAGCTCAGAGCGGTCGGAAATCGCTCGTCGAGTGCAATGGCATAAGCTCGCCTGACTGCGAGACTGACAAGTCGAGCAGAGACGAAAGTCGGCCATAGTGATCCGGTGGTCCCGCGTGGAAGGGCCATCGCTCAACGGATAAAAGGTACTCTAGGGATAACAGGCTGATTTTGCCCAAGAGTCCATATCGACGGCAAAGTTTGGCACCTCGATGTCGGCTCATCACATCCTGGGGCTGGAGCAGGTCCCAAGGGTATGGCTGTTCGCCATTTAAAGTGGTACGTGAGCTGGGTTCAGAACGTCGTGAGACAGTTTGGTCCCTATCTGCCGTGGGTGTTCGAAGCTTGAGAGGATCTGTCCCTAGTACGAGAGGACCGGGATGGACGTACCTCTGGTGGACCTGTCGTGGCGCCAGCTGCGCAGCAGGGTAGCTATGTACGGAATAGATAACCGCTGAAAGCATCTAAGCGGGAAACTAACCTCAAAACAAGGCTTCGCTGAGGATCGTGGAAGACTACCACGTTGATAGGCCAGGTGTGGAAGTGGGGCGACCCATGAAGCTTACTGGTACTAATAATCCGATCGGCTTGATCGTTTCTCAGCAAAACTCATTCGATTACTTCGGTTCAATCCGAAGCTGACAATGTCTTCTTCTCATTCGTCTATCCGCCTGGTTGACCTGGTGGCTATGTCGGAGGTTCCCCACCCGATCCCATTCCGAACTCGGTCGTTAAGCCCTCCAGAGCCGATGGTACTTCGTCTTAAGGCGCGGGAGAGTAGGTCGCCGCCGGGTCTACCAGTCGGATATACGAATGATAAAACGCCCCAACAGG
>NZ_JACIDM010000004.1 GCF_014196335.1 Brevundimonas lenta | reverse complement strand
CCCTTCGCCCGGGCTTCATCGCTCGACCACAGCCCGTCGTCGTCGAGGCGCTGGATCCGACGCCTTCCCCATCGACGGGATGGGAGGATTATGGCGGAGGCGGATACCTCGCTGCGTAGAGGGAACTTTGGTGGGGGAAGTCAGTGGGTTGGCGAAAAGAATAGGAAAATAGCTGACACCTTTTCCCGCTATCGTCATCCTCCGGCGCCCGCAGGGCGACCGGGGGACCCAGCGGCGCCGGAGCGTCAGCGAAGGCGAAACGTCAGCCGCCGGTGCTCGTGACAGTTCGCGCTCACGCGCGCCGCTGGGTCCCCCGGTCTCCCCTCGCATG
Source organism: Brevundimonas lenta (assembly GCF_014196335.1). Lineage (GTDB taxonomy): Bacteria > Pseudomonadota > Alphaproteobacteria > Caulobacterales > Caulobacteraceae > Brevundimonas > Brevundimonas lenta. The sequence continues at coordinate 58,839 of NZ_JACIDM010000004.1, read as the reverse complement.
CGCGAGGCTCGCCGGAGGATGACGATAGCAGGAGGGAGTGGGCGCCGCTGTGTCCCGGGGTCGCTGCGGGCCCCGGGATGATGAACGCGCAAGACGTAAACCTGGACACCTCTCCGGAAACCGGTGATCGTCGAGGCGGGGATGAGGAGGCGGCGATGGGGCGGTGGGTTTGGCGGGGGCTGGCGGCGGCGCCGGGGATCGTCGTCGTGGCGGTGCTCGGACTGTTCGCCGCCAGCGAGGCGATGATCCGGGGGAAGGCTGAAGCGCCGCTGGTGGAGGTCGCCGCCGCGACCGATCCGGGCGCGATCGCGCGCGGGCGGCAACTGGCCACGCTGTACGGCTGCAACGGCTGCCACCAGGCCAATCTGCAGGGCAACGAATGGAGCAACACCTTCTGGGACGGCCGGGTGTATGCGTCGAACCTGACGCAGGTCATGCCGCACTATTCGGATGCGCAGCTGGCGCGGGCGATCCGGGCCGGGGTGCGGCCGGACGGCTCCCGGCTGTGGGCGATGCCGTCGGAAAGCTGGGTGACGACGACGGACGCCGAGATGGCGGACCTGCTGGCCTATCTGCGCAGTCATGCGCGAGCGGGCAAGGCGACGCCGAAGGCGACCTTCGGCCCGTTGACCCGCTGGCGGATACTGACGGGCGAGATCGAGCCGACGACGGCGTGGGTGACCCGGGCGCGGGCGAACCCGGCGTTCGACGCCGGCGGTCCGTTCGAGCGCGGACGCCATCTGGCGACGACGGTCTGTTCGGAGTGTCACGGGTCGAATCTGAAGGGGTACGAAGGGGACACGCCGGACCTGATGATCGCGGCTTCGTATGATCTGCCCGGCTTCACGCGGCTGATGCGGACCGGCGTGGCCGCCGACGGCAAGGAGCGGAGATTGATGTCCGAAGTCTCGCGGAGCCGTTTCTCGCACTTCACCGAACAGGACGTGAAAGACCTGCACGCCTATCTGACGGCGCGGGCCGAGCAGGCTCCGTAGTCAGCTCTTGAGCGCCCGTCCCGCGACGACGGCGGTCTTGCCGAATTTCGCGCGCAGTTTGTCGATGGCGGTTTCGGTTTTGAGGGTGCGGGTTTCGGTGGATTCGAACAGGGCGGAGGGGGCGTCGACGGCGTCGACGACGTCGCCCATGCCGATGCCGATGAGGCGGTAGGGGCGGCCCAGTTCGGGGGCCATGAGCTCGCGGCCGGCGGCGAAGAGGGCGCGGGCGGTCTGGACGGGCTCGGGGACGGTGATGCGCCGGGTGACGATCTTGAAGTCGGTGCGGCGCAGCTTGAGGACGATGACGCGGCTGGCGACGCCGTCGGCGCGGGCCTTGGAGGCCAGCTTCTCGCACAGGGGCCAGAGTTCGTTCTCGAGGTCCTCGGCGGCGGTCAGGTCCTCATTGAAGGTGGTCTCGGCGCTCATGCCCTTGCGGTCGTGCTCGGGCCGGACGGCGCGGGCGTCGCGGCCGTGGGCGAGGTCGTGCAGGCGCAGACCGGTTTCGCCGTAGCGTTTGACGAGGTCGCGGACGTCGGCGGCGGCGAGGGCGCCGATGGTGGCGTAGCCGTCGCTTTGCAGGGTCTTGCCGAAGACCGGGCCGACGCCGGGCAGGACGCGGACGGATTTGGGGGCCAGCAGGGCCTGGGCTTCGGAGCCGATGACGGAGAAGCCGCGCGGCTTGTCGAGTTCCGACGCGATCTTGGCGAGGAAGCGGTTGGTCGCCAGGCCGATGGAGACGGTGAGGCCGGTCTCCTCCTCGATCTGTTTCTGCAGTCGGACCAGCTGGAAGGCCGGCGGGCCGCCGTTGAGGCGTTCGGTGCCGGCGAGGTCGATCCAGGCCTCGTCCAGCGACAGGGTCTGGACCAGCGGGGTGAGCGCCCGGACGGCGCCGAAGATGTGCTCGTTGGCGGCGACGTATTTGCGGAAGTCGGGCTTGATGACGACCGCCTCGGGGCAGGCCTTGAGGGCCTTGAACATCGGCATGGCCGAGTGGACGCCATACATGCGGGCGACGTAGCAGCAGGTCGAGACCACGCCGCGCGTGCCGCCGCCGACGATGACCGGGAGGTCGCGCAGCTCGGGCCGGTCGCGCTTCTCCACCGAGGCGTAGAAGGCGTCGCAGTCGAGGTGGGCGATGGTCAGGCTGTCGAGCTCGTCATGGGCGATGACGCGGCGGGAGTCGCACGCGGGGCAGCGGGCGACGAGGCGGTCGCTGGTCCAGAGGCAATCGCGGCAGATGGATTTGATGCTCATCCGGCCGTCATCCCCGGGCTTGTCCCGGGGACCCATGGCTGACGGTGGCGTGGACGGTGGAGCATGCGGTCCGGATCATCGCCGAATTCGGCCTGCGGTGCGACGGACGAATGGGTCCTCGGGACAAGCCCGAGGATGACGGTGGGAGGAACTGATTTTCTCTCTTTCGTCATCCTGCGGGCCGCGCGGAGCGCGGAACCGGAGGACCCAGCGGCGCCGGAGCGCAGCGAAGGCGATGGTTCAGCGAGCCGCGTCCGTGACAGGTTCGCGCTCTCGCGCGCCGCTGGGTCCCGGCCTTCGCCGGGATGACGAAAGCGGGTGAAAATGCAGCTTCACGTCAACTTAAGAGAAGGCTGGCAAGACTGCATCCGAAGAAGGCGACAAGCCTCCGCGCAACGGCGCAAATCGAGAGTCGAGACAGGCCGGGTGGTGATGCAGAAGAAAGTCCTCATCGTCGAGGATAACGAGCTGAACATGAAGCTATTTCATGATCTGCTCGACTCGCAGGGCTACGAGACGCTGCAGACCCGCGAGGGGCTGCAGGCGCTGGCCCTGGCGCGCCAGTATCGCCCCGACCTGATCCTGATGGATATCCAGCTGCCCGAGATCAGCGGCCTTGAGGTCACCAAGTGGCTGAAGGACGACGAGGAGCTGAACCATATTCCGGTGGTGGCGGTGACCGCCTTCGCCATGAAGGGCGACGAGGAACGGATCCGGCAGGGGGGCTGCGAGGCCTATATCTCCAAGCCGATCTCGGTGATGCATTTCCTCGAAGTCGTCCGGAAACACCTGGGGTAGGCCGGGATGACGGCGCGCGTCCTTGTCGTCGATGACGTTGAAGCGAACGTCCGCCTGCTCGAGGCGAAGCTGACGCTTGAGTATTACGACGTGCTGACCGCCTACGACGGGCAGTCGGCGCTGGATATCGCGGGCGAGGAACGCCCCGACATCATCCTGCTGGACGTGATGATGCCCGGCATGGACGGGTTCGAGACCTGCCGGCGGCTGAAGTCCGACCCGGTGACGCGGCACATTCCGGTCATTCTGGTCACCGCCCTGGACGGGCGCGAGGACAAGATGCGCGGCCTGGAATCCGGGGCCGACGACTTCGTCACCAAGCCGATCGACGACGTGATCCTGTTCGCCCGCGTGAAGTCGCTGGTGCGGCTGAAGTCGGTGATGGACGAACTACGCGAGCGCGAGGAGAGCGGGCGGCGGTTCGGCGTGGACACCGACGGGGCCGGGCGGCTGCGCGGCTCGGGCGGCCGCGTGCTGGTCGTCGACGACAATGCGCTGCAGGCCGGCAAGATGGTCGAGCAGCTGTCTGGCGAGCACCGGCCGGTGCACGAGGCCGATCCGGCGGCGGCGCTGATCGCGGCGCGCGGGCCGGTCGATCTGATGATCGTCAACATCACCAGCGAAAGCTTCGACGGGCTGCGGTTCGTGGCGCAGGCGCGCTCGACCGAGGCGTCGCGGCGCACGCCGATCCTGGCGGTGGTCGATCCGCACGACCGGCCGCGGCTGGTCAAGGCGCTGGAGCTGGGCGTCAACGACATCCTGCCCAAGCCGGTGGATCCGGACGAGCTGGACGCGCGGGCGCGCAGCCAGATCAAGCGCAAACGCTATGCCGACTTCCTGAAGCAGAAGCTGGACTACAGCCTGGAGATGGCGGTCACCGACGCGCTGACCGGGCTGCATAACCGCCGCTACATGGCCGGGCAGCTGCAGGCGCTGGTGGGACGGGCGGGGCAGGGCGGCGACGAGGTCGCGGTGCTGGTCATGGACATCGACCACTTCAAGGCGGTCAACGACGGCTTCGGCCACGACGCCGGCGACGAGGTGCTGCGCGAGTTCGCGGTGCGGCTGGCGACGAACGTGCGGGCCATCGACCTGCCGTGCCGGCTGGGCGGCGAGGAGTTCGTGGTGGTGATGCCGGGCGCGACCCTGGAGGCCGCCACGCGCGTGGCCGACCGCATCCGTCGTGACGTGGCGCAGCAGCCCTTCCCGATCATGGGCGGGGCCGAGAGCCTGACGATCACCGTCTCGGTGGGCGTGGCCGCCAGCCTGGGCACCGGCGACACCCCCGACGCCCTGCTGAAGCGGGCCGACGAGGGCGTCTATGAGGCCAAGGCGCGTGGCCGGAACCAGGTGATCGCAAGGGCGGCCTAGGCTCCGGCCGGCTGCGCGCTCAGTTCTGGTTCGGGCTGGCGGTGGCGATCTTCTCCATCGCGTCGCCGACCGTGAAGCTCGCCGCCTTGGCGCGGGGCGGGAACTCCTTGAAGGTCTCAAGCAGCTTGGCGACGATGGCCTGGGCGGGGACGAACAGGAACATCCGGTGCGCGGAGTAGTCGCCGTAGTAGATGCTCTCCGGCCCGCGTTCGAACGGGTCTGATCGCAAATTGTACAGCATCGGCGCGCGTAGTCCGGTGAAGGCGCCCTGCCAGACGCCGAGGGGCGTCTTGTGCGAGACCTCGGCGTTCTGCTCCATGAAGGCGACCTTCCAGTGGGTGACCCGCACGGCCATCAGCTCGCCGTCGTCGCTCCAGTAGGCGAAGCCCTGTCGTGGCCATTCCTTCGCCTCGCCCTTGAAGGCGGGGATGAGGTTGTTGCCGTCCAGATGCACCTTGAAGCTCTTGTCGCCGATCTTTCCGCCCTTCCTGACGCGGTCGACCACGTCGCTGTCGCCCGCCGCGGCGGCGAAGGTCGGCAGGAAGTCCTCGTGCGCGCAGATTTCATTGATGATGGTTCGGGGTTCGATCACGCCCGGCCAGCGGATGACGCAGGGGACGCGGAAGCCGCCTTCCCAATTGGTCGCCTTCTCGCCCTTGAACGGGGTCGTGCCGCCATCGGGCCAGGTGAAGGTCTCGGCGCCGTTGTCGGTGGTGTAGACGACGATGGTGTTTTCGGCGACGCCGAGCTTGTCGACGAGGTCAAGCAGTTCGCCGACATGACCGTCATGCTCGACCATGCCGTCCGGATAGAGGCCGAGCCCGGTCTTGCCCTTGGAGGCCGCCTTCAGGTGGGTGAAGACGTGCATCCGGGTTGAGTTGAAATAGCAGAACCACGGACCGCCCGCCTCGTGATTGCGCTTGATGAAGTCCTTGGCGGCGCCGAGGAATTCCTCGTCGACGGTCTCCATCCGTTTGCTGCCCATTGGGCCGGTGTTCTCGATGGTTTGCCCGCCCTTGCCGTCCGACTTGCACTTGAGGACGCCGCGCGGGCCGAACTTCTCCTTGAACTTGGGATCCTTCGGATAGTCCTCGTTCTCGGGCTCTTCCTCGGCGTTGAGGTGATAGAGGTTGCCGAAGAACTCGTCGAAGCCGTGCATGGTCGGCAGGTGTTCGTCGCGGTCGCCGAGGTGGTTCTTGCCGAACTGGCCGGTGGCGTAGCCCTGGGCTTTCAGCACCTGGGCGATGCAGGGGTCATCCGGGCCAAGGCCCAGGTCGGCGCCCGGCAGACCGACCTTGGTCAGGCCGGTGCGGATCGGCGACTGGCCGGTCAGGAAGGCGGCGCGGCCGGCGGTGCAGCTTTGCTGCGCATACCAGTCCGTGAAGCGCGCGCCCTCCTCGGCGATGCGATCGATGTTGGGCGTTTTGTAGCCCATGATCCCGCTGTTGTAGCAGCTGGGATTAAACCAGCCGATGTCGTCGCCCATGATGAACAGGATGTTCGGCTTGCTGTCGGGCATGATCGCCTCCGCTACCTGGATGAGGCGCGGACGCTAGGCGGGCGGCGACTGTCCCGATATCCGGGTTTCACCCGAGACGGGGAGAGGGGAGTCCCGACGACCGTCGCGGAAGTGAGACGCAGTTGTCAGCGAGACATCCAGGGCTTGGACTTGCCGGTCGCGATGCGGGCGGCCTGTTCGCGCTGGAATTTGCCGCCGCGGGGCGGTTTGGGGCGGGCGTCGATCTTCGCGTTCTTCAGGCGGAGGGCCCGCTGGACGGAGGTTTCGCCCGGGACCTCGGCGGCGGCGGGATCAGGCTGGTCGTCGTTGCGGTCGGTCATTCGGGCACCCTAGCACGCCGGTGACGCCATGGACGCCGGACAACGAAAAACGCCCGATCTTGCGACCGGGCGTTCTGGATCCTCGGATCGGCCTCGCTTCTCTCGTTGTCCGAGGAAGACGAGGTTGAAAGGCGATCTTACTTGATCTTGCCTTCCTTGAATTCGACGTGCTTCTTCACGACCGGGTCGTACTTCTTGACGACCATCTTTTCGGTCATCGTACGGGCGTTCTTCTTGGTGACGTAGAAGAAGCCGGTGTCGGCGGTCGAGTTCAGGCGGATCTTGATTGAAGCCGGCTTGGCCATCGGACAATTACCTATGCGGACGGCGAAAGCCGCTAAATGAGAGGCGCGGAACATACTCAGGCGCGTCGGGAAGTCAACGGGCGTGACGACGCATTGAGCAGGTCCGTTGCGAAAGGCAGGGTGAAGCTATGAAAACGTCCCTGTTCGCCGCCGCAGCGGCCCTGTTTCTGGCCGGTTGCGCCGCGACCTTCGAGGAGCCGCACGAGCCGACGGACCCGCAGGAGCTGTTCATGGGCGGCCTGAACTCCATGTGCCGCAAGACCTACGAGGGGCGGGTGGTCACCAATGACGCCGCCGACGCCGACTTCCGCGGCAAACGCTTGCTCATGACCGTCAGCCACTGCACGGCCGACGAGGTGCGAATCCCCTTCTCCGTCGGCGAGGACCGGTCGCGGACCTGGGTGGTGACCCATGGGCCCCGCAGCCTGCAGCTGAAGCACGACCATCGCCATGAGGACGGCACCGAGGACGTGCTGAGCCAGTACGGCGGCGAAACGGTCAGCCCGGGCACGCCCGAGCGGCAGGAGTTTCCGGTGGATCAGTTCTCGAAGGACCTGTTCACCCGCGAGGGGCGGACGGTGTCCAACACCAACGTCTGGGCGATGGAGATTCGGCCCGGTGAGATGTTCGCCTACGAACTGCGCCGTCCCGGACGGCATTTCCGGGTGGAGTTCGACCTGACACGGCCGGTGACGCCGTAAGCGGTCAGGACCCGTCGCGCAGGGCTTCCAGCATCTTTTCGGCCCGTTCGAGCCGTTCGAAGACGTCGGCCGCATCACCGGTGACGCATCCGGCGTCGAAATTCAGCGACTGATCCTCATGCCCGGGCTGGGACCAGACGACGCTGCCGTAGGCGCCGTCGGTGATGACGCGCTCGCATTCGAAGCGGACGCCTTCCCAGGGACGGAAGAGGTCGCGAAAACGATCGAACTCGGCCGCCGAAACGCTGAAGGTCACAGGCGGCGCGTCGCGATTGACGTAGGCGGCCTCTCCGCCCCGGGGGATCGTCCACTCCACCAGCCGGTTCCCCCATGAGCGCCAGACCAGCGTCATCTGCGTCGGCTCGGGCAGGCCCGGCGGGGCCACCTGGCGGGCCTCGGCCATGTCGCGCATGGCGTAGTAGGCCGCGTTCGTGTGGCGAATGTAGTTCTGGTGCGCCGGGTCGGAATAGCAGGCGGTCTGCATGCCCTGCCGCCGTTCGGCGCCCTCGGCGCGCCAGACGATGTAGCCCGTCGGCGGCGCCTTCGACGTCGCGCAGGGAACGCCGGTGTCACGCAGGGGCTCCATCAGGTCGCGGATGGCGACGTAGTCATCGTGGCTGACGGGGAAGGTGTAGTCTTCGCGCGCGCTGAGCCTGAAGCGGCCGACGCCGCCGTCCTCGATCGACCAGAACATGACGTCGGGGTGGTAGACGGCCTCGATGGCGTCCGGCGTCGCCTGGGCGCGGGACGCCGAAGCGATGAGGCAGGCGGCGATCAACGCCGTGAGTCCGGGCCCGAGCGTGCGCATTGCAGTTCCCCCATCCGAAGAACGCAGTTCAGCCCGTCGCGGCGGGAAACTCAACCGTGTTCGCCCAAGGGATCAGGGACGGTCAGAGCGCCTTCCAGCCGGTGGCGGAGCGCACCGTGGCGCAGGCGGGGGAGCCGTCCTTGCCCTTGCCGGGGAGGATGATCTCGAGGATGCGCCCGGCGCGGGCCTGGTCCAGCAGGGCGGGCGGGATGTCGTGGATGTCGATCTTGGCGCGGCGGGTCCACAGGCTGTCGTGCTGGCCCGCCGACTGGCCGATGCGGATGTAGACGAAGCGGCGCGCCGGGCCCTCGCGACGGACGAAGGGGCCGAGGAAGCGGTTGTCGTCGGACAGGCGGACCGGAACGTCGAAGGACAGGGGCGCGTCAGAGGCGGTGACCGGTTCGAACGGCATGTCGTCCTGCTGCAGGCTGTAGCGGACGCCCGGGACGGGGTCGGCGATGGTCAGGCGCAGGGTGATGGGCGTGTCGGCCATGGCTCAGTCCTGATGCTCGACCACATGCTTGCCGCGGACCATGCGGACGAAGGGCAGGGGGCGGTTCGTCCCGGATAGCCGCTCCGCGCCTTCCGGGATGACAAGGCTCAGGCGCTCGTTGATCTCGCCCAGCACGAAACGGGTGATGGCGGGGAGGTCGAGGTTGCGGGCGTCGGCGAGCGGCAGCCAGGCGATCTCGTCCAGTTCGCCGGAGCCGGCGGTGGGCTCCGGGTGCAGCAGGGCGGAGGCGTCGGCCATGAAGAAGCGGGCGTCGAAGCGGCGGGTGCGGCCGGGCGGGGTGATGGCGCGGGCGACGTAGGACAGGGCGGCGAGGTCGGGCAGGGCGCCCTCGGCCCGGAACTCTCGCCACGGGCCGGCGACGGAGGCGGTGGGAGCCGGCTCGGCGAGCAGCAGGCCTGTCTCCTCGAAGGTCTCGCGCACGGCGGCCAGGGCCAGGGCGCGGGCGCGGCGGGCCGGAACCTCGCGATGCAGGCGCAGGGCTTCGGGGCCGCGGAGTTCGTTGATCGAGGCGGCGGCGAAGTCCGCCCGGTCGACGCGGCCGCCGGGGAAGACCCATTTGGAGGCCATGAAGACGTGGCCGGGGGCGCGACGGCCCATGAGCACTTCCGGACCGGACGGGCCGGCGCGGGTCAGGATCAGGGTGGCGGCGTCCTTCGGCCGCTGGCGGCCGCCGACGCGCGGGGCGTCGGCCAGGTCCTGGCGGGCGTCGAAGGGATCAGGTGGAGGGGCGGACACCGGTCAGGATTAGCACCGACAGGTCTTCCGTTGGGGTGAAATTCTCCCGCCGGATTTCGAAGCGCCGGGCGTCGAGGCGGCGCACGCCCTCGCCGCAGAAGGTGAGGAGATTGCGCGACGAGCCCTTGTCGATGACCAGCCGGAACTCGCCGATCGGCTCGGCCCAGTTGGCGCCGGTGGTCAGGACGTAGTCGACCCAGGTCTCGGTCAGGACCTGCCCCCGGCGGCGCAGACGCGTGGCGCCGCGGACGAAGGCCTGGTCGGGGCAGAAGCGGGCCGCGTAGTCGGAGGTGACGCCGCTGTAGGGCATGTCGGCCTGGGCGATGCTGCTGCCGGCCGAGCCGCCGACGGCGGGGGTGTAGCGGTGGTCGATGCGCATCTCGCGCGCCGCCGGGAAGACCTGGGTCCAGTAGTGGGTGGTCTTGAGGGTCCAGAGCGGGGCGAAGTCCACGGTGACGACGCCGTCGTGGCTAAACGACCGGTCCTCGATCAGGCCCATCTCGATCAGCATTTCCAGCTGCGGATGGGGCAGGGCGGCCAGGGCCTCGGTCGCTTCCTGGAGATGGGGGGCGATGGGGACGCCGAGGCCGCGCAGCATCTCGGTGTAGTCGACGCCGTTCAGGACCGCCTTCTGCTCGGCGTTGGTGGTGATGACGCGGCCGTCGACGGCGGTGGTGAAGGGCGTGGGCCGTAAGGGGTCGGCCTGCGAGATGCCGAGGTCGCCTTCGGGCCGGCCGACGACGTCGGGCATGGGGAAGGCGACCATGGTGGTGATGTCGCGGTCGGTGCGGTTGAAGAAGCGGTAGCGGACCCGGATCTCCTCGGCGGAGACGTACAGATCTTCGGACCGCATGACGATGCCGTCGGTGCGTTGCAGGATCAGGCCGCCCGTGCCCATGACGGCGACGCTGTCATTGGCCGCCGCGGGAGCCCCGGGCGCCAGGACGAAGAGACACAGGGCGGTCGTTGCCGCCAGGAACGTCGCGCGGTTCATAAGGCCGCCCTCCCGATGGAGGAAGGTTAACCGAAAACCGGTCGCGCGCATACGGTGACGCTCACCTCTCCATTCGCCCCGAGCGAATGGAGAGGACAGATCGCGCGCGAGCGACGATCAGGTGAGGCGACGCGGGCGGGGGTGATCGGAGCACGACGGTCGCCGCCGGCGTCGCCCCGTCCTGACCGCTGCGCGGTCTGTCCTCCCCATCGCCTTGAAGGGCGATGGAGAGGTGAACAGTCAGCGCCGCTTGCCCTTGCGCACGCCCTTCAGGCCGCCGGAGGGTTTGCCGCCGTCGCGGGGGCGGGGGCCGCCGCGTTTGGGGTAGCCGCCGGCCTTGTCGCCGCGGGCGCGCATGCCGAGGCGGGCGGAGGGGGCGTTGGGATCGCGCGGGCCCGGCTCGGAGAGCATTTCGAACAGCAGGCCGCCGGTGACAGGGGTGGCTTCGCGCAGCCGGACCTCGACGGTGCGGCCGAGGGTCCAGCGCAGGCCGGAGCGTTCCCCGACGAGGGCGTGGGAGCGGTCGTCATGGGTGAAATACTCGTTGCCCAGCGAGGACACGGGCACCAGGCCGTCCGCGCCCGTTTCGTCGAGGCGGACGAACAGGCCGAAACGGGTGACGCCGGTGATGCGGCCGGTGAAGGTGGCGCCGACGCGGTCCTCGAGGAAGGCGGCGATGTAGCGGTCCATGGCGTCACGCTCGGCGGCCATGGAGCGGCGCTCGGTCAGGACGACGTGTTCGGCGATGGACGGCAGTTCGGCGATCTCGCGATCCGTCAGCCCGTCCTTGCCCAGGCCCAGCGCGCGGATCAGGCCGCGGTGGACGATCAGGTCGGAGTAGCGGCGGATCGGCGAGGTGAAGTGGGCGTAGCGGTCGAGGTTGAGGCCGAAGTGGCCGACGTTCTCGGCCGAGTAGATGGCCTGCATCTGGGTGCGCAGGATGACCTCGTTGACGACCTCGGCGTGTTCGCCCTCGCGGGTCTCGTCCAGCAGCTTGTTGAAGCGTTTGGTCGTGGCCGGTTCGCCCTTGTTCCACGGCTTGCCGATGGTCTGCAGGAAGTCGCCGAGGTTGAAGAGCTTCTCCTGGCTGGGGGCGTCGTGGACGCGGTACAGCAGGGGCGTCTTCTTCTGCTCCAGCGTCTCGGCGGCGCAGACGTTGGCCTGGATCATCATCTCCTCGATCAGCCGGTGGGCTTCGAGGGAGACGCGCTTCTCGATGGAGCCGATGTGGCCGTCCGGGGTCATGCGGATGCGGCGCTCGGCGGACTCGATCTGCAGCGGGCTGCGCTTCAGGCGGCCCTTGAGCATGCAGTGGTAGGCGTTCCACAGCGGATAGAGGATGGCCTCCATGATCGGGCCGGTGGTGTCGTCGGGATTGCCGTCGATGGCGGCCTGGGCCTGCTCGTACGAGAGCTTGGCGTGCGAGCGCATGAGGCCGCGCACGAATTTGTGCCCGGTCTTCCGGCCATCCTTGTCGAAGACCATGCGCACGGCCATCGTGGCGCGGTTCTCGCCTTCCTTGAGGCTGCACAGGCCGTTCGACAGGCGCTCGGGCAGCATGGGCTCGACGCGGTCGGGGAAATAGGTGGAGTTGCCCTTGTCGCGGGCCTCGCGGTCCAGGGCCGTGCCCGGGCGGACGTAGGCGGCGACGTCGGCGATGGCGACCCAGACGATCCAGCCGCCGGGGTTCTTCGGGTCCTCGTCACGCTGGGCGTAGACGGCGTCGTCGTGGTCGCGGGCGTCCTGCGGGTCGATGGTGATCAGCGGGATGTCGCGCAGGTCTTCGCGGCCCTTGAGCGACGGGAGCTCCTGGTGTTCGGCCTCCTGCTCGACCGCTTCGGAGAAGCCGGTCGGGACGCCGTGGGCGTGGATGGCGATCAGGGAGGCGGCGCGGGCGTCGCCCTCGTGGCCGATAGTCTCGAGGATCTTGCCGCGCTTGGGCCCATAGCGCTGGTCGCCCTTTTCGATAGCGGCGAGGACGAGGTCGCCGTCCTTCAGGCCCTCGGCCTGGGCGTGGGGGACCAGCAGGACGTCCTTCGAGCGGCGGTCGACGGGCTCGACCCGGACCTCGCGGTTGGACTTGCGGATGACGCCGAGGACGCGGTTGCGCTCGCCGTCCAGCTTCTTGACCAGACGGGCTTCCCAGCCGTCCGCGCCGCGCACGAATTTGACCAGCAGGCGGTCGCCCATGCCGGGGGCGGGGCCGGTCTTGCCGGAGTTGTCGGGAACGAGGAGGGCGCGCGGGGCGTCGGCGGAGGCCTCGACGAGGCGGACGTACATCTCGCCGTCGATGTCGCGCTCGACCACGTCGGCGACGCCGACGGGGGGCAGGGCGCCGGCTTCGGAGAAGCCCTTGCGGCCGCGTTTGCCGAGAGCGCCTTCGGCCTCAAGCTCGCGGATCATTTCGCGCAGGGCGCGGCGGTCGCCGCCCTTGAGGCCGAAGTGGCGCGCGATGTCGGTTTTTTCGGCGGCGCCGGCCTCGCGCAGGAAGGCGAGGAGGGTTTCGCGGTCGGGGAGGCCGGCGGGCGGCCTTTTGGAAGGGGGTTTGGTCATGGGTTTTCCTGAATATCGGAGACCGGCTGCATCAGTGTGATGTCCAGGGCGACGGCTGCGCGCGCCAGTTGCCGGTCGAGTGTGAAAAGGGAGGCGCCGAGCCGTCGTGCGACGGCGGCGTGGGTTGCGTCAGGCGCTCTCAGGCCGAGATCGAACATGCGAACGATCTGGTCCGCGGACCGGATGTCGTCCGGCAGCACCTCGACGGATCGCGAGAGATCGTCGCGCCAGCGGTCGAAGGACTCCAGCCGCGCGCTGGCGACAGCCGCGGTGTCCTCGCCCCGTCGCACCCGGAGGGAGACGGCGGAGGAAACCTCGGCGGCCGCAAGGTCGCTGACGACCAGGGCGGCGTCGGAGCGGCGCGCGAGCGTCTCGATGACCGGAGCGCTCGACGGCTCTTCCAGAAGAATCGAAACGAGGATGCTGGTGTCGAGATAGACGATCACCAGGCCTTGTCGCCGTACATGTCGCGGATCAGCTCCACCGAGGTCTGGGTGGCAGGGGGCAGGGATTCGCGCACCTTGCGAAGACGGTCGAAGGCCGCGCGCCGTTCCGCCTCGGTCGGCAGGGGCCGCTCGGGAGCGACGGCCCGCAGTTCGGCCACCGGCTTGCCGTGACGTGTGATCACCACGCGCTCGCCTTCCTCCACGCGATCCAGCAGGTGCGTGAAGTTGTTCTTGGCTTCGGCGACGCCGTAGCTGGCCATGGTTCGATCTCCATTCTGGCCATAAATATAGCCATAAATCCTCTGCGTCGCCAGTCCGGGTTGTTCCGGCTGGTCGCCGCGCCTAGCTTCCGGCGCGAACGTCCCTGGAGTTTCTGAATGTCCCTGTCCGCCACCCCGGTCCTGTCCGGACCCACCGGCTCGCTGCTGGATCTGATCGGCAAGACGCCGATGGTGGAGGTGACGAAGATCGACACCGGGAAATGCCGGCTGTTCCTGAAGCTGGAGGCGCAGAACCCGGGCGGGTCGATCAAGGACCGCATCGCCCTGTCGATGATCGACGCGGCGGAGCAGGAGGGGTTTCTGAAGCCCGGCGGCACCATCGTCGAGGCGACGGCCGGGAATACGGGGCTGGCGCTCACGCTGGTGGGCCAGGCCAAGGGATATAAGGTGTTGCTGGTCATCCCGGACAAGATGTCCAAGGAAAAAATCCAGCATCTCAGGGCGATGGGCGCCGATGTTCGCCTGACGCGTTCGGATGTGCCGCACGGGCATCCGGAATATTACACCGACATGGCCGAGCGACTGGCGCAGCAGATTCCGGGCGGATTCTACGTCAACCAGTTCGCCAATGACGCCAACTCCGCCGCCCACTTCCGGACCACCGGTCCAGAGATCTGGGAGCAGATGGATCACAAGGTCGACGCCCTGGTGGCCGGCATCGGCTCGGGCGGGACGATCACCGGCATCGCCCGCTATCTGAAGAGCGTGGGCTCGGACGCGCAGATCATCCTGGCCGATCCGGTCGGCTCGACCCTGGCGGGGATCGTCAACGAGGGCGTGCCGGGGCCGGAGGGCAGCTATACGGTCGAGGGCATCGGCCAGAATTTCGTGCCGGACACGGCCGACATCACCCTGATCGACAAGGCCTATTCGATCCCCGACGCCGAGGCGATCGGGACGGTGCGTGAGCTGCTGCTGAAGGAAGGCGTGCTGGCCGGGTCGTCGTCGGGGACGCTGATCGCCGCCGCCCTGCGCTGGTGCCGCGAGCAGACCGAGCCGAAGCGGGTGGTGACCTTCGTGTGCGACACCGGGGCGAAATATCTGTCCAAGGTCTACAACGACGCCTGGCTGGCGGAGCAGGGGCTGACGGACCGGCCGCTGCACGGCGATCTGTCGGACCTGATCACCCGCAAATACGAGAACGGCGACGTGGTCACGGCCGGGCCGGGCGATACGCTGGACACCGCCTTCAAGCGGATGAAGAGCGCCGACGTCTCGCAGCTGCCGGTGATCCAGGACGGGCGGCTTGTCGGCATTCTGGACGAGAGCGACATCGTCCACATCATGAACACCGACGAGATCACCCGGAAGGAGCGCTTCGCCAAGCCGGTGTCGTCGGCGATGACGCGCGATCTGGACACGGTGCAGGTGGCCGAGCCGCTGGACGCGCTGATCCCGCTGTTCGACCGCGACCGGGTGGCGATCGTGCTGGACGGTGAGAAATTCGTCGGCCTGATCACGCGCACCGACCTGATCAATCACCTGAGCCTGAACCGGTAGGCCGGTGCGCGCCGGGATCGCCATCGCGGTCGCCGGCGTCCTGGCGTGCGCGGACGGGACCCGGGCGGCGTGTCCCGACGACGTCGCGGTCGCGGCGGTGCGGGAGATCGTCGAATATGAGAGCGGCGGCGTGATCGTGCGCGGCTATCTGTATCGCCCCGCCCGGCCGAACGGGGCGGGGGTGGTTCTGCTGCACGGCGCGGGCGGGCTGCAGTACGACGCGCCGATCTATGATCCGCACGCGTTCCAGCTGGCTTCGCGCGGCTATCAGGTGCTGGCCCCGGCCTATTACGACATGCGCCCGGCGCGGTCGCAGCGCGACTGGCGCGACATGCAGGCGTGGCGGCTGGTCGCCGCCGACGGGGCGCGGTTCCTGGGCGGGCAGCCGGGGGCGGAGCCGTCGAGGATCGCGCTGTGGGGCTATTCGCTGGGCGGCTTCCTGGCCGGGGAGGCGACGATGGAGTCCGACGCCGTGGCCGCGGGCGTGTCGCTGGCGGGCGGGACGGATGTCGGACGGCCCGGGCGGACGCGCCGGGCGGTTCCGCTGTTGCTGATGCATTCGCGGCGGGATCCGGTGATTTCCGCCGGCTCGACCAAGCGCTGGGCCATGAACCTGGAAGAGCGTGGGGCGACGGTCGAAACGCTTGAACTCGACGTCGAGGGCCACACCTTCGATCCGGACGCCTGGTGCACCATCTTTGCGACGACGCGGTCGTTTCTGGATCGCACCCTTTCTGTCGCCGCCCCCTGAGACCTGAGGTAAGGACCGTCCATGAGCCTGAAAAACAGCCAGGGATTCTCGACCCGCGCCATCCATGCGGGACAGAGACCGGACCCGACCACCGGCGCCGTGATGACGCCGATCTACGCCACCTCGACCTATGCCCAGGAAAGCCCGGGCGTGAACAAGGGGTATGAGTATGCGCGGGGCAAGAACCCGACGCGCGAGGCGTTCGAGGCCTGTCTGGCGGACCTGGAGGGCGGCACGCACGGCTTCGGCTTCGCCAGCGGCATGGCGGCGACCTCGACGGCGCTGGAACTGCTGGACGCGGGCTCGCACATCGTCACCGGCGACGACCTGTACGGCGGTTCGTGGCGGCTGTTCGAGCGCGTTCGTCGGCGTTCGATGGGGCTGGATTTCTCGTACGTCGACTTCAGCGACCTGAAGGCGGTCGAGGCCGCGATCACGCCGAAGACGAAGATGATCTGGGCGGAGACGCCGACCAATCCGCTGATGAAGCTGGCCGACATCGCCGGCCTGTCGCGGATCGCCAAGGCGCACGGGCTGAAGCTGGTGGTGGACAACACCTTCGCCACGCCGTGGAGCCAGCAGCCGCTGAAGCTGGGCGCCGACATCGTCATGCACTCGGCGACCAAGTATCTGAACGGCCACTCGGACATCATCGGCGGCGCTCTCGTAACGGGTGATGCTGAGCTGGCGAAGGATCTGAAGTTCCTTCAGAATTCCATCGGCGGCGTGATGGGTCCGTTCGACGCCTTCCTGGCCAACCGGGGGCTGAAGACGCTGGGCCTGCGCATGAAGGCGCACAATGAGAACGCCATGGCCGTGGCGCGCTGGCTGGAGGACCGCAAGGGGATCGCGAAGGTGGTCTATCCGGGCCTGATCAGCCACCCGCAGCACGAGCTGGCGGCGCGTCAGATGAACGGCCGCTTCGGCGGCATGGTGACGGCGATCATCGACGGCGACCTGTCGCGGACGAAACAGGTGCTGGAGCGGGTGCAGGTCTTCACCCTGGCGGAGTCGCTGGGCGGCGTCGAAAGCCTGGTGAACCACCCCGCGATCATGACCCACGCCAGCGTGCCGAAAGAGGTGCGCGAGGCGGGCGGCGTGACCGACAACCTGATCCGCCTGTCGGTCGGGGTCGAGGACCTGGACGACCTGATCGCCGATCTGGACCGCGCGCTGGCCTGATTACTGCGGCAGCGCCAGGGTCCAGCCCTGGGCGGGGTCGATCCAGAGGACGGTGCTTTCGAACTCGGGCCGGTCGACGCCGTCGATGGTGACGGCGGCGCGGAGGCTGCCGTCCGGGTTCGGATGATAGGTGGTGCAGAACTCGCCGTCGCCGAGGACGGTCTGCATGTTGTCGGCGATCTGTTTGCGCGCGGTTTCGAGCGCCTGACCCTCAAGGGGGACGCCGTCGACCTCGATGGCGGTGATGTCGTCGCCGCGGTTTTCCTGCCGGGCGCATTCGGCGTCGTTGCGGACATAGACCTTGGCGGTGGCGTGCAGGACGATGCGGGGCGCGGCGTTGATCAGGTTCTGCGCGTCATTCCAGATCGTGCCGTCTTCAGCGAAGCGGTAGGCGCCGATCGCGGTGCATGTTCGCGCCGCGACATCCGGGCCGTAGCACTGCACCTGGCCGCTTCGGCCAGGCTCAAGCGGTCCGGCGTCCTGGGCGAGCAGGAGGGCGAGGGCGGCGATCAGCATGGCGTGCTCCGTTCAGGATGGCGCAGGATGCACGCCGCCGACAGCCCGGACCAGCCCCGGGCGGGACGATCAGTCCTCGTTCAGCAGGGTCTCGCGCCAGAAGAGGAGGCCGGCCCAGAACTGGTAGTCCTGGTTGACCTTCTTCGCGAAGCCGTGGCCCTCGTCCTGACCGAGCAGGTGCCAGGCGGTGCGGCCGTTGGCGCGGACGGCGGCGATCATCTGATCGGCCTCCGAGGCCGGGACGCGGGGGTCGTTGCCGCCCGTGACCACCATCAGGGGGATGGTGATTTCGTCCACCCGGGTCATGGGCGAAATTTCGATCAGGCGGGCCCGCTGCGCGGCGTCGCGCTCGTCGCCGTACTCGACCCGGCGAAGATCGCGCCGATAGGCCTCGGTGTTCTCGAGGAAGGTCACGAAGTTGGAGATGGCGACCACGCAGTTGGCGCCGCGCAGGCGGTCCGCATAGTGGATCGCCCCCGCATAGCACATGTATCCGCCGTAGGAGCCGCCGGTGACGGCGATGCGGTCGGCGTCGATGGCCGGGTCCGTTCCGAGGCGATCGAGATAGGCGCCGATGTCGCGCACCGAATTTTCGCGCAGGTCCGGCCCGTTATCGAGGCTGACGAACCGTTTGCCGTAGCCGGTGGAGCCGCGGACGTTCGGGAAGAAGATGGCGACGCCCAGTTCGTTGATCAGGTAGTTGTTGCGGCCCATGAAGCCGGGGCGGCTCTGGCCCTCCGGCCCGCCATGGATGTTGACGATCAGCGGACGCGGTCCCGGGAAACGGGCGGGGTCGGGCCGGTAGAGGAAGCCCGAGACGCGCTCTCCGTCGAAGCTGGACACCTCGATCAGTTCAGGCTCGACGTTGCGCGTGACGTCCAGGCCTCCGGTCTCGCTGCGGGTCCAGCGGGTGACCGCCAGGGTGCGCGGATCGACCGAGAAGGCGTCGGACGCGCTGCGGGCCGAGGAGAAGGTCAGGCCGATGTCGCCCCACGGGGCGATGTCGAGCCCGCCGGCGATGCCGGCCGGGAGGCTGTCGACGGTGCGGACCTGGCCTGAGGCGACGTCCATCAGGCGCAGACGGGTGCTGCCGGCCTCGTTGATCGTATAGGCGATGAAGGAGCCGTCCCCGGCGATGTCGAAGTCATCGACGTCCCAGCGCGGTTCGGTCGAGACGGGCGTGAAGACGCCGGTCGCGATGTCCATGCGGCCCAGGCGCTGGAAGTCGCTGTCCTGGTCGGAGGTGACCCAGAGCGTCCCGTCCGGCGCGAACCGGGCGCCGTCATAGGCTATGGGCAGGCTGTGGTCGCCGATCGGGGTCAGGCGTCCGCTGGCGAGATCCAGGGCGAAGAGGTTGGACTTGGTGACCTGCAGCCCCTGAACCACGACCGCGGTGCGGCCGTCAGGCGAGAAGTCGGCGATGCTCCAGCCGCCGCCGTCGACCTGGGCCACCATGCGGGCGGTCGAAGGATCGCGCGGATCCATGACGTAGAGGTCGCTGTCCCGGCCGTTGCGACGGGTCGAGGAGTAGCCGATCAGGCGGCTGTCGGCGCTCCACGCCCCGAAGCTGTTGCGGCTGCGTCCGCCGTCGGTCAGCAGGGTCAGGCGCCCCTCGGACAGGGTGTACAGCTGGTAGAATTCGTCACCGCCCTTGTCCTTGCTGACGACCAGTACGCCGCCGTCGGGGGACCAGCGGCCGCCGGTCGGCTCGACCTCGAAGCTGAGCTGCTCGCGGGCGCCCATGGGCATGGCGACGCGGTGGATCTGGGCGGTATTGCCGAAGCGGGTCGAGATCAGCATCGACCGGTCGCGGGCGTTCCAGCCGGCGAAGCCCGCGGTGCGGAACTCCATATAGGGTCGGGTCTCGGCGGCCAGCGCCGCAGGAATGGCGGGAACGCCGTCGGCGACCAGGGCGGCGGGCTTTTCGACCACGTCCGGGGCCTGGGCCAGGACAGCCGTGGGCGCCAGGGCGCAGGCGACGGCGACGACGGCGAGCGGATGAATGCGCATGAAACCCCCGGTTCAGGCGGAATGGGTCCGCCGACGCGTGGAGGTTGTCATTGAATGCGGACCGAAGTCCATCCGGGAGGGCCGGGCAGGGCGCTCCCGTAGGGCTGTATCAGGCCGCGGTCTTGGTCGGCAGGGCGGTCTGGTGGCCGGTGGCCGGCACGACCTTCTTCTTGGCCGGGGCGCGCTTCTTGGGCGCGGCGGCGGGAAGGGCGGCGCGACGAGCGGTCTCGGCATCGATCAGCGGCAGCAGATCGGTGGCGGTGGCGGCCTGGACGGGCGAGCCGGACGAGGAAAGACGCTCGGCGTTGGCGCGCAGGGCCTTCAGGTCGGGATCGCTCATGGTCGGGATCATGTCGGCGAGCGGGGTCATAGGCGTCTCCTTGAACTGCAGAAAAGCAAAGGGGCCGGCGCCGGATCGGCGGCCGGCCCCTCCGTCAGGATTCAGACCTACTCGGCGGCCTTCAGGCGGCCGGCGGATTCCTTGCCCGAGCGAGCGTCGCGCTCGATCTCGTACGAGATCTTCTGGTTTTCGCTGAGGATGCCCAGGTCGGACGTTTCAACGGCCGAGGCGTGGACGAAGACGTCCTTGCCGCCGTCATCCGGTTGGATGAAGCCGTAGCCCTTGGTGGAGTTGTACCATTTAACAGTGCCGGTAGCCATTTTCAGGACCTCCGCTAGCAGTTGACCGCCGGAAGAGTTTCCGGGGCGGTCTGTCGGGTCTGAATGGGATCGGCTTTGGACCTCGGTGCGCGATGCAAAGGGCAGCAGCGTTTCGCAGAGAGATCGACGCAACCCAGATGGGGTCGCCAATTGCGTTCCGCAAGGGGAACCGGAAATAAAAACGGCGGCGAGGGCTTTCGCCATCGCCGCCGTTCGGAAAATCGTTGCGTCGAAAAGCTTCGACGCGAAAGGCTTTAGCCTTCGACCTTCAGCTGACCAGCCGATTCCTTGCCCGAGCGACGGTCGCGCTCGATTTCGTAGGAAACCTTCTGGTTCTCGTCCAGGCCGCGCAGGCCAGCGCCTTCAACGGCCGAGATGTGGACGAAGACGTCCTTGCCGCCGTCGTCCGGCTGGATGAAGCCGTAGCCCTTGGTCGAGTTGAACCACTTAACGGTGCCGGTAGCCATTAGAGACCTCCTGTTGGCGTTGGCCGCAGGGAACGCCCCTGATCGGCCTGTCGGGTCTGAATGGAGCGGCTGGACCTCAGTGCGAAAGCAGAGGGTGGCGTTTCGCAGAGAGATCGACGTTGGGCCTTGTGGACTGTTGCGGCGTCCAAAGCAAGGCGTCGTGGTCAGTCGTCGGCGGGATCGGACTTCGCACCGCCGTAGTGCTGCTGGCACAAACGACGCAGATCCGCGCCGAGGGTGGGGCCGTACAGGGTGTCCTGGATGCGGTCGAATCCCTCGGAGGCGAGGGCCTGTTTGATGTCGCCGACAGTGCGGCAACGACCCTCGCGCGCGAGTTGATAGGCGCGCTCGAGGGTCGTGGGTCGAAGTGTGCTCATCGCCCTATATGGGCGCACCGCCGCGGAAACGCGAGTTCCACGCTGAAATCAGAAGGCGAAGCTGATGCCCGCGACCAGTTGGTCGGCGTAGGTCGGGCTGGGGTTGTCGACGTCGGTGCCGTACCAGCGGACCTCGGCGTCCATGTGGTCGGTCAGGGCGTAGACCGCGCCGATGTTGTAGGCGGTGTAGTCGATGCTGTTTTCCTGGTCGCGGTAGCCGAGGGCGGCCGAGACTTCGAGCTTGTCGGTGAACTCCCAACCCACCTGGCCCTCGACCCAGGTCCACTGCTCGGTCGTGCCGGTGCTGTCCGGCGAATACTGGAAGCGCAGGCGGGTCTTGGCCGGGCCGATGGCGCGTTTGGCGTCGACGCCGAACTCCCAGGTGTCGTCGTCGTAACCTTCGACCGAGTCGACCTGGATCTTGTAGGTCGCGCTGAGGTCGAACTTGAAGCCGGCCCATTCCGGACGGGCGCCGGCGGCGAACTGCGCTTCGAGGTTCGAACCGCCCGAGCTGTCGATCGATTGCAGCTGCGGCGACACGTAGAAGAGACCGTCGTCGCTCTGCCATTCGACATCGGCATAGCCGTACGGGTCGCCGTTGGTCTTCGACACGCCCTTCGAGCGGTTGTCGCTGTAGGCCCCGAAGGCGAAGCTCCAGTTGTCGGCGGCTTCCTGTGCGGCGGCGGCCGTGGCGCAGGTGAACAGGGCGGTCGCCGCGATAGCGACGGTCGTCAGGGTGCGGAGGATCATTTGGGGGGCCTCGGTTTGATTCGAGGCGCGGTCTATCGGCGTTTTCTGTCGAAAATGTTACAGGCTTCCGAGAATTCGTCCGCCAACCGACATATAAGCTCTGCCGTAGTCGGGATGTCCTTCACCGCGGCGGCTCCCTGTCCAGCGGACCACACGGTTTTCCAGGCCTTCGCCTCCTCGCCCATGTCGAGTTTGTGCTCGGGCAGGGATTTCGGATCGATGCCGTTTTCCTTCAGGGAAGGTGTCAAAAAGTTGGCCGGAATCCCCGAAACAGCGGCCGTGTAGGTGATGTCCGCCGAGCCCGATTCGACGATCATGTCCTTGTAGTGGATCTGGGCCTGGCTCTCGGCCGTGGCGATGAAGCGGGTGCCCATGTAGGCGAAGTCGGCGCCCATCATCAGGGCGGCGGCGACGTCGGAGCCGGTCGACAGGCAGCCGGACAGGATGATCGTGCCCTCGTAGAAGCTGCGGACCTCGTCGACGAGGGCGAAGGGATTCACCACCCCGGCGTGACCGCCCGCGCCGTTGGCCACGAGGATCAGGCCGTCGACGCCGGCCTCGGCCGCCTTGCGGGCGTGGCGGACGTTGGCGATGTCGTGGAAGACCACGCCGCCGTAGCCGTGCACCGCATCGACCACGTCGCGGACGGCGCCCAGCGAGGTGATGATCAGCGGCACCTTCTCCTCCACCGAGACCATCATGTCGGCCATCAGGCGCGGGTTGGTCGGGTGGACGATGTGATTGACGCCGAACGGCGCGGCGTCGGGGGTCAGCCGGCTTTTGATCTCATGCAGCCACTCCCGATAGCCCTCGGTGGTGCGCTGGTTCAGCGACGGGAAGGTGCCGATGACGCCGGCGTTGCACGCCTCGACCACCAGGTCCGGGCCGGAGACGAGGAACATGGGCGCCGCGATGACCGGCAGCTTGAGTCCCTTTTGCAGCGAAGCCGGAATGGCCATGAGGTTTCCCCAAGTTGTCTTTCGCTACGGATAGCGGGGTGTCGTGGGGGAAGGCAAATGGTCCTTCATCCCGGTGGCGGAGCACCGGAGAGAGCGGTACGCAGGGCGATCAATCCGGAGACCCCCCATGAACCCGCCGCCGATCACGCTCCAGGAACGCCGTCAGCGGCTGCAGCGGCTGGAGGCGGCGATGGAGGCGCAGGGGCTGGCGGCGGTGCTGATCGATGCGACGTCGAGCCTGCGCTATTTCACCGGCCTCGTGTGGTGGCGGTCCGAGCGGATGATCGCGGCGCTGGTGCGGCCCGGAAAGCCGCTGACCTACATCTGTCCGCGGTTCGAGCTGGACAAGGTCGGCGGCTCGGTCGGCGTGCCCGGCGAGTTCCTGACCTGGGAGGAGCATGAGAGCCCCTATGCGCTGGTGGCCGATGCGGTGCCGACGGGCGTGCTGGCCGTGGACGAGCAGGCGCCGGTGTTCGCCTGGCTGGGGCTGGCGGATGCGTTGGGGGTGGAGCGGCTGCGTGGCGCGGGGGCGCTGATCACGCCGCTGCGGGCGCGGAAGTCCGAGGCCGAGATCGCCCTGATGACGCGGGCCAAGGCGCTGACGCTGGAGGCGCACCGGCGGGCGCATGCGAGCCTGGAAGCCGGGGTGCGCGGGTCGGAGGTGGCGGCCTTCATCGACAAACAGCATCGGGCGCTGGGCGCGGACGGGGGCAATACCTTCTGCATCGTCTCGTTCGGCCAGGACACCTCGCTGCCCCACGGCGGGGAGGGCGATCCGGAGCTGAAGGAGGGCGACGTGGTGCTGATCGACACCGGCTGCGCCCTGGACGGCTACAACGCCGACATCACCCGGACATACGTGTTCGGCGAGCCGACGGCCGAGGTGCGGCGCATCTGGGAACTGGAGCACGCGGCCCAGGCCGTGGCGTTCGACGCGGCGAAGCTGGGCGAGCCGTGCGAGGCGGTCGATGCGGCCGTGCGGGTCTTCCTGAAGGCCGAGGGGCTGGGGCCGGACTACCAGCTGCCGGGCACGCCGCACCGGACGGGCCACGGCATCGGCCTGGACATCCATGAGGCGCCGAACCTGGTGCGCGGCGACGGCACGCTGCTGGACGTCGGCATGTGCTTCTCGAACGAGCCGATGATCGTCGTGCCCGGGAAGTTCGGCATCCGGCTGGAGGACCATTTCCACATGACCGCGGCCGGGCCGAAGTGGTTCACCCAGCCGCAGCCGAGCCTGGACGAGCCGTTCCGGGGCGTGGGGGCGCTGGCCTGATCCGACCCGCCGACTGTCGACGGGCGGGGCCCGGGCGCGAAGAAAGCCGGCCGTCGCCGGCCGGCTTTCGACGCAGTCCCGGACCGGGTCAGGCCTGGCCGGTGGCGCCGGTGGTCAGTTTTTCCATAGCCTGGTCGATCGAGAAGCTCGCGGCCTTCTGGGCCGGCGGGAACTCGGCGAAGGTGGCGATGAACTCGCCGACAAGCGCCTGCGCCGGGACGAGCAGGTAGGCGTGATCGAGCAGCCAGTCGTAGTAGGTGTTCGACGTCCGGTCGGCCCGCTCGTACGGGTCCGTGCGCAGGTTGAAGATCTTGGGCAGGCGCAGCGCGGTGAACGGCTCGGCCCAGATCTGCAGAGTGCCTTTGCAGCGCTGTTCCAGGAAGACCATCTTCCAGTTGTCGTAGCGCAGGCACACGACGTCGCCGTCATCGTTGAAGTAGATGAACCCGGGTCGCGGGCTCTCCTTCTCCTTGCCGGTCAGGTAGGGCGTCAGGTCGTAGCCGTCGAGGTGCGACTTGAACTTGTGGCCGTCGAGGGTGGCGCCCTTCTTGAGGTCTTCCTTGACCGACGGGGCGCCGGCGATGTTGGCGAAGGTCGGGAACCAGTCGAGGTGCGAGGCGATGCCCCTCAGCTTCGAGCCGGCCTCGATCTGCCCCGGGAAGCGCACCAGGCACGGCACGCGATAGGCGCCTTCCCAGTTGCTGTTCTTCTCGCTGCGGAACGGCGTCGTGCCGGCGTCCGGCCAGGAGTTCTGGTGCGGGCCGTTGTCGGTCGAGTACATCAGGAAGGTGTTGTCGGCGATGCCCAGTTCATCGAGCAGGTCGACCATCTCGCCGATGTTCAGGTCGTGATCGATCATCACGTCATGATACTCGGACTGCCAGCGGCCGGACTGACCGATGCTCGAGTCCTTGGCGTGGGTGCGGAAGTGCATGTGGGTCGTGTTGAACCACACGAAGAACGGCTCGTCGGCCTCGACCGAAGCCTTGATGAATTTCTTGGCGGCGGCGAGAAATTCCTCGTCGACGGTCTTCATTCGCTCTTTGGTCAGCGGGCCGGTGTTGTCGATCTTCTGCCCGCCCTTGCCGTCGGCCCAGCAGTGCAGAACGCCGCGGGGGCCGTAGTTCTTGCGGAAGTCGGGGAAGTCCTTGGCCGGCGGATAGTCGCGCAGTTCGGGCTCTTCCTCGGCGTTCAGGTGGTAGAGGTTGCCGAAGAACTCGTCGAAGCCGTGCATGGTCGGCAGGTGTTCGTCGCGGTCGCCGAGGTGGTTCTTGCCGAACTGGCCGGTGCGGTAGCCCTGGTTCTTGAGCATCCGCGCGATGGTCGGGATCTCCTTCTTCATGCCGAGCGCGGCGCCCGGCAGGCCGACCTTGGTCAGGCCGGTGCGCATGCCGGCCTGGCCGGTGATGAAGGAGGCCCGACCGGCGGTGCAGCTCTGCTCCGCATAGTAGTCGGTGAACATCGCGCCTTCGTGGGCGATGCGGTCGATATTGGGCGTCTCGTAGCCCATCACCCCGTGAGAATAACAGCTGAGGTTGTGCTGACCGATGTCGTCACCCCACAGGATGAGGATATTGGGCTTTGAACTCGGCATGTGAAATCCCTCTCGCAAGCAACAGCGCCGGAGCGACCGGTGATTGCGCCGCCGGCCGTGTCGCAACACTAGCGACAGGGGCGGGTGGGGATATCGGGTCGATTCCCCAGTCGAATCCGTGGCGACCCAGCGGCTGCATGAATTCGGGTGGCGCTCCCGCTTCCGTGAATGCGCGCGGGCTGCGATAAGCGCCCCCATGACCACAGACACCTCCGGCCTGCACCAGCTGGGCCAAATGATCGCCGCGCCGACCTCGCCCGAAGAGGCGGTGCTGGAGCGCGTGCCGAACCCGCATCCGGACACCCTGTACCTGGCGCGCTTCACGGCGCCGGAGTTCACCAGCCTGTGCCCGGTGACGGGCCAGCCGGACTTCGCCCACATCGTCATCGACTATGCGCCCGGCCCGTGGCTGGTCGAGAGCAAGTCGCTGAAGCTGTACCTGACCAGCTTCCGCAACCACGGCGCCTTCCACGAGGACTGCACCGTGGCCATCGGCAAGCGGCTGGCCGACCTGCTGCAGCCGAAATGGCTGCGCATCGGCGGCTACTGGTATCCGCGCGGCGGCATCCCGATCGACGTCTTCTGGCAGACGGGCGTCGCGCCGGAGGGGCTGTGGCTGCCCGACCAGGGCGTGCCGACGTATCGCGGCCGGGGCTGAGAGCGGCGCATATGGCCGGGAGGGAGGAGGCCGGGTTCGGCGGTCCGGGACCGCTGCATCTGCGGTCGTTCAACCGGCAGGGGTGGCTGATGGGCCTCTGTTTGCTCGGCGTGGGGATCGTGAAGCTGGGGCTCGTGCTCTGGAGCGGCGAGCCCGTGTCGTGGATGGCGGGCCTGGGGATCGGAGTCTTCCTGGCCTCAGGCACGCTGTTTGCGGCGCTAGGCCTGCACCCGGTCGAGCTGTGGGCGGATGACGTCGGGATTCACTGGCGGCAGATATTCTGGCGCCGGACCTTCCCGTGGGCGCGGGTCGAGGAGATCGGCATCCGCACGGACAAGAATTTCGAGGGCTACGATAAGCCGGTGGTGCGGGTGCTGACCGGTTTCCGGACCCCGCCCAACATTCCGCCGGCGCTGGGTCTGCGATTGACGCCCCTGCCGGGGGAACAGTCCGGCATGGTGGCGGCGCGCCGCGGTCTGAGCGGTTTCGATATCGGCCTCAACAACGTCTTCGACGTGGGCCTGGGCGACCTGGTCGAGGAGTTGCAACGACGGCAGGCGCTGGCCCGGGCGGCCGAATAGCCGAGGCTTCGCAAGCGGTTCCCACGCCCCCCGGAAGACCCGCCGGAAACATGACGGCGATGTAATCCGGACGGCGTTTGACCTCGCGCGCGGGTATGCCAATGTCCCGGCCGTCCGGGTTCGAGGGGGCCCGGCGAGACCTTCAAAACCTTCCCCCATCTTGCCCTGCGGATATCCGCAGATGGAGGCGATCGTGCATAGACGTGACTTCCTGTCTCTCGGCGCTGTGGGAATGGGGGGGCTGGTCCTGCCCTCGATGTTCGCCGGCACCGCCATCGCCGCCCAGGACCTGGTGTCGACGCTCGACGTCCGACTCAAGAAGAGCCTGGCCGACGCGGGGATGAACGCGGCGACGCAAGCCGGGGCCAGCTACTGCGACGTGCGCGTCGGCCGGTACCTGCGCCAGTTCGTGATCACCCGCGAAGCCAACGTCGAGAACATCGTCAACACCGAGTCGACCGGCGTCGGCGTCCGCGTGATCGCGGACGGCGCCTGGGGCTTCGCGGCGACGAACGCGATGACGCCCGAGGCCGTGGCCCAGACCGCGCGTGACGCCGTCGCCATCGCCAAGGCCAACGCCGGGACGCTGACCTCGCGCGTGCAGCTCGCGCCGGTGACCGGGGTGGGCGAGGTGTCGTGGAAGACGCCGATCGTCAAGAATTCGATGGAAGTGCCGATCGAGGAGAAGGTCGAACTGCTGATGGGGGTCAACTCGGCCGCCATGGAGGCGGGCGCCAACTTCGTCCAGTCGATGCTGTTCCTCGTCAACGAGCAGAAATATTTCGCCAGCACCGACGGCTCGTACATCGACCAGGACGTGCACCGCATCTGGGCTCCGATGGACGTCACCGTCATCGACCAGGCGAGCGGCAAGTTCCGCAACCGCGAGGGCCTGTCGGCCCCGATGGGCCTCGGCTTCGAATATCTGAACGGTTCGCCGTCGGGCAAGACGACCCTGCCGAACGGCGTGGTCGTCTACGGCAACTCGTACGACATGAAGGAGGACGCCATCGCGGCGGCCCGCCAGGCGCGCGCCAAGCTGACGGCGCCGTCGGTCAAGCCGGGCAAGTACGACCTGGTGCTGGACCCGTCGCACACCTGGCTGACGATCCACGAGTCGGTCGGCCACCCGCTCGAGCTGGATCGCGTGCTGGGCTACGAGGCGAATTTCGCCGGCACCAGCTTCGCCACGATGGACAAGATGCGCGACCGCTTCCAGTACGGCAGCGACAAGGTCAATCTGTTCGCCGACAAGGTGCAGCCGGGCAGCCTCGGCGCCGTGCCCTATGACGACGAGGGCGTGGCGACCAAGAAGTGGGACCTGGTCCGCGACGGCAAATTGGTCGGCTACCAGGCGATCCGCGACCAGGCCCATATCGAGGGCAAGGCGGCCTCGGACGGCTGCTGCTACGCCGACAGCTGGGCCAGCGTTCAGTTCCAGCGCATGGCCAACGTGTCGCTGGAAGCCGGCAAGACGCCGCTGAGCGTCGCCGAGATGATCTCGAACGTCGAGGACGGCATCTACATCGTCGGCGACGGCTCGTTCTCGATCGACCAGCAGCGCTACAACGCCCAGTTCGGCGGCCAGCTGTTCTTCGAAATCAAGAACGGCGCGATCACCCACCAGATCGAGGACGTCGCCTACCAGATCCGCACGCCGGAGTTCTGGAACGCCTGCTCGGCGATCTGCGACGAGCGCGACTACCGCCTGGGCGGATCGTTCTTCGACGGCAAGGGCCAGCCTTCCCAGTCTTCCGCTGTCTCGCACGGGTCCAGCACCGCGCGCTTCGACGGCATCAATGTCATCAACACCGCTCGTTCGCTCGGCTGATCGCGCAAGGAGACCGACCCATGAGCATTCTTCCTGAAGCACAGGCCAAGGCCATCCTGACCAAGGTCGTGGGACTCTCCACGGCCGACGAGTGCGTCGCGCAGCTGAACGGCGGGACGCGGGGCAACATCCGCTTCGCCCTGAACAACGTTTCGACCAGCGGGATCGTCGACGACATCGAACTGGCCGTGCAGGTCGCGTTCGGCAAGCGCGTGGGCATCGCCACGATCAACCAGTTCGACGACGCGTCGCTGGAGCGGGTCGTGCGCCGGGCCGAGGAGCTGGCGCGCCTGGCCCCGGAGAACCCCGAGTTCATGCCGGCGATCGAGGCCCAGACCTTCACCCCGACCGCGACCTTCAGCCCCGCGACCGCGGCGATCACGCCGGCCGATCGCGCCAGAGCGGCCACCGCCTCGATCGCGCCCTGCAAGGCGTCGGGTCTGACCGCCGCCGGCTATCTGGAGGACGTGACCGGGTTCGTCTGCTTCCTGAACAGCAAGGGCAACTACGGCTACCAGACGTCGACCAGCGTCGACTACACCTGCACCGTCCGCACCGAGGACGGCCGCGGTTCGGGCTGGGTCGGGCACAACGTCCAGGACATGGCCGCCTTCGACGCCGACGCCGACGTGCGCATCGCCATGCGCAAGGCCAGCGCCTCGGCCGACGCCATGGCGCTGGAGCCGGGCAAGTACACCGTGATCCTGGAGCCCGCTGCGGCCGCCGGCCTGATCGGCTTCATGATGAACTTCTTCGACGCGCGTTCCGCCGACGAAGGCCGCAGCTTCCTGTCCAAGCCGGGCGGCGGCAACAAGATCGGCGAACAGGTCTTCGGCCCCGAGGTCAGCTTCCACACCGACCCGGCCTATCCGGACGCGGCGGTCTATCCGTGGGACAACGAAGGCATGCCGCGCGCGCCGATGCCGATCGTCGAGAACGGCCGGATCGTGAACCTGGAATACTCGCGCTACTGGGCCCAGAAGCAGGGCAAGACGGCGCTGGCCGGCACGGGCAACCTGATCATGGCCGGCGGCGACAAGTCGACGGCCGACCTGATCCGCTCGACCGACCGCGGCATCCTGGTCACCCGCACCTGGTACATCCGCATGGTGGACCCGCAGACGGTGCTGCTGACCGGCCTGACCCGCGACGGGACGTTCTACATCGAGAACGGCCAGATCAAGCACCCGATCAAGAACTTCCGGTTCAACGAGTCGCCGGTGATCATGCTCAACAACGTCGAGGAGCTGGGCCGGCCGGTGCGCGTGCAGAGCGACGAGGGCGGCTATGTCATGGTCCTGCCGGCGATGAAGCTGCGCGACTTCACCTTCACCTCGCTCTCGGACGCCGTCTGACGGTGTCTGCCCGGCCGTCGGCATGAATCGATCGCAGTTCCTTCGGCTGGGTTTGGGTGGTCTGGCCGGTCTGGCCCTGGCGGGGCCCTCGCGGGCTCTCGCCCGGACCGGCTACGATTTCTGGTTCACGCGGCTGCGCTACGACTCGGGCGACTGGGACGTGGATCAGCGCATGCCGTCGAACCTGATCACCTCGCTGATCGACTACACGACGCTGCGCGTGGATCCGACGGAGCGGGTGATCGCCCTGTCGGACCCGCGCATGCTGACGGCGCCGTTCTGCTATCTGGCGGGGCACAAGCTGGTGGAGTTCTCGGCGGCCGAGCGGCGCAATTTCGAACGCTATGTGCGGAACGGCGGCTTCGTCTTCGTCGACGATTGCAACCACGACATCGACGGCCTGTTCGCCCGTTCGTTCGAGGCGCAGATGCGCTCGATCTTCGGGCCCGATGCGCTGAAGACCCTGCCCGACGAGCACCCGATCTATCGCAGCTTCTTCACCTTCGACGGGCCGCCGAACACGGGCCTGGAGCTGAACGGCTGGGGCGACGATCTGGTGCACGACTACCTGAAGGGCATCGAGATCAACGGCCGTCTGGGCGTGCTGTACAGCAACAAGGATTACGGCTGCGAGTGGGACTACGACTGGCGGAACAAGCGTTTCCTGGCCGAAGACAACACGCGGTTCGGGGTCAATGTCGTGATGTACGCCCTGTCCTCGTGACCGCCTGAAACAGCCTCCGCCCTTCGCCTCCCACTTCGTACCCCTCCCCGGGAACTCCCATGACCAAAGCCGTCTCCGAAGCTGATATCCAGGCGCAGTTCGCGCGTCTGGGCCAACTGCGCGCCGCCATCGGCCAGGCGATCGTCGGGCAGGAGGACGTGGTCGAGCAACTGTTGATCGGCCTGCTGGCCGGCGGGCATTGCCTGCTGGAAGGCGTGCCCGGCCTGGGCAAGACCCTGCTGGTGCGCTCGCTGGGCGAGGCGCTGAAGCTGGAGTTCCGCCGGGTGCAGTTCACGCCCGACCTGATGCCCAGCGACATTCTGGGCACCGAGCTGCTGGAAGAGGATCACGGCACGGGCCACCGGCATTTCCGCTTCCAGCCCGGTCCGGTGTTCACCAACTTGCTGCTGGCCGACGAACTGAACCGGACGCCGCCGAAGACCCAGGCCGCGCTGCTGGAGGCGATGCAGGAACGGACCGTCAGCTATGGCGGCGTGACCCACGTGCTGCCGTCGCCGTTCTTCGTGCTGGCGACGCAGAACCCGCTGGAGCAGGCGGGCACCTATCCGCTGCCGGAGGCGCAGCTGGACCGTTTCCTGCTGCACATCCGCGTGGACTATCCGACCGAGCAGGAGGAGCGGGACATCCTCGCCCAGACCACAGGCTCGCGCTCCGGCGTGGTGCCCGAGGTGATGCACGGCGAGGAGGTCCTGGCGCTGCAGGCGCGGGTGCGTGAAGTGCATTTCAGCGAGGCGCTGCTGACCTGGGTGACGACGCTGGTGCGGGCCAGCCGCCCGGGCGAGGGCTCGCCCGAGGACATCCGCAAATATGTGAAGTGGGGCGCCGGGCCGCGCGCCGGTCAGGCGCTGATCCTGGCGGCCAAGGCCCGCGCGCTGCTGAACGGCCGCCTGGCCGCCACGCGCGAGGACGTCATGGCGCTCGCCGCGCCGGTGATGCGCCACCGCCTGCTGCTGTCGTTCGCCGCCGAGGCCGAGGGCCGCAGCGCCGACCAGATCATCGCCGCCCTGGTGCGCGCCACGCCGATGCGGGACGCCTGAGGGCTCCTTTCCGCATGATCGACTTCCTCCCTCCTGACGTACGAAGCCGGCTGAAAGGCCTGCGCCTCGTCACGCGCCGGGCGGTGGGAGGGCAGGGGATCGGCCTGCACCAGAGCCACAGCCGCGGCGCCGGACTCGAGTTCGCCCAGTACCGGGCCTACGAGCGCGGCGACGAACCGCGCCAGATCGACTGGAAGCTCTACGCCCGGTCGGACAAATTCTTCGTGCGCGAGGCGGAGCGCGAGAGCCCGGTGGCGGTCTGGATCCTGATCGACGCCAGCGCCTCCATGAGCCAGGCGGACCCGGTGCGTCCGGAGTGGTCGCGGCTGGATGCGGCCAAGGCGCTGACCCAAGGCATGGCCGAGCTGGCCCTGCGACAGGGCGACCGGTTCGGCTGGGCGGCGCTGAGTGATCAGGGGCTGAAGCTGCTGGCGCCGGCGACCGGGGCGCGTCAGCGCGACCGGCTGCTGCTGGAGCTGGCGCCGTTGCGGGCGGGGGGCGGCTTTGCGCGGGACGAGCAGCTGGCGCCGCTGTGGGAGCGGATCGGCGCCCGCGATCTGATCGTGGTGCTGAGCGACTGTTTCGAGCCGGGCGTGATCGACCTGATGGAACGGCTGTCCGCCGCCGGACGCGAGGTGCTGGCGGTCGAGATGCTGACCGTGGGCGAGCGTGATTTCGCCTTCAGCGGCGGTCATCGCTTCCGCGATCCGGAGACGGGCGAGGAGCTGGTCGGCGACGCGCCGGCGCTGCGGGCGGAGTTTCTGCGCCGGTTCACCGAGGCCCGGGCGGCGCTGCATGCGCGGCTGGCGCGGGCGGGCGTGCGCCATGCGGAGCATGTGCTGGACCAGCCGCTGGATCAGCCGCTGCGCCGCCTGTTCGGCGCCCATGACGCGGCGGAATACGCATGACGCCGGGCCTGTTGCTGCCTGCCGCCCTGGCGGCGCTCGCCGCGATCCTCGTGCCGCTGGCGATCCACATCGCGCGGCGCAGCGAGGAGCGGCCGGTCGTGTTCGCCGCCCTGCGCTGGCTGCGGCAGAAGCCGCGGCCGAAGTCGCGTCTGCGGTTCGACGAGAAACTGCTGCTGGCGGCGCGCATCCTGTTGCTGGCCTTGCTGGCGCTGTGGCTGGCGCATCCGGTGCTGTCCGGCGCGGCGGGCAAGGCGGCCTATGTCGCCGTGGCGCCGGGCGCGGACGTGGCGCAGGCGGGGCACGTCGGGGAAGAGGCGGTGGCCGACTATGGGCGGTCGCACTGGCTGGCGCCCGGCTTCCCGGCGCTGAAGGAGCCGGTGCCCTCAGGCGGCGCGCCGATCGCCAGCCTGATCCGGCAGCTGGATGCGGACCTGCCGGCGGGGACGCCGCTGGTCGTCGTCGTGCCGGCGGTCATCGAGGGCGCCGACGCCGAGCGGCCGCGCCTGTCGCGCCGCGTGGACTGGCGGGTCACGCCCGGGGCTGCGCCGGCCATGCGGGCGACGCCGGTCGCCGTTCCGGGCCTGTCTATCCGTCAGGGCGATCAGGCGGCCGGGGTGCGCTATCTGCGCGCGGCGGCGCTGGCCTGGCAGCCGGCGGGACGGGCTGCGGATGTGGAGATCGGCGGCGTGGACGCCGCCCTGCCGCCGGTGACGCGAAAGCTGGTCAGGCTGGATGGCGGCACGCTGCCGGCCGGGCTGCTGGACTGGGTGGAGAAGGGCGGGACGGCGCTGGCGGCGTCGGACGCCGTGTTCCCGGCCGACGCTGACCGGGTGGTGGTCTGGCGTGATGCGCTGGGCCGTCCGCTGGTCGAGGCGGCGCCGATAGGGACGGGGCGGCTGATGCGGTTCACGCGGCGGCTGGCGCCGGCGGAGATGCCGGAACTGCTGGAGGCCGACTTCCCGGTACATCTGCGGGCCGTGCTGGAACCGGCGGCGACGGCGCCCGCGCGGGTGAGCGCGGCGGATTATGCGCCCGCGACCGGGGCGCGGCATTTCGAGCCGCCGCCGATGGACCTGCGTCCCTGGCTGGCGGTGCTGATCGGCCTGGTGGTGCTGGTCGAGCGGTGGCTGGCGACGCGTCGCAGACGGGCGGTGAGCCCATGACCGCTGCGGCCCTGATCTCCAGATGGACCGGTCCGGCGCGCCGGCGCGGGCTGCTGAACGACGCCCTGTTGTTCGCGCCGATCGTCCTGGCGCTGTCGGTGCTGGCATGGCGGCTCGCGGGCCTGCCTGTGGGAGCCGCGGTGTTGGCCGTCGGCGTCCTGGTGGGCCTGATCGTGGCCTGGCGGCGGGCGGCGCGCTTCGATCGTCCGTGGCTGGTCGGTAAGCTCGACGGATCGCGGCGCGACATGGAGGACAGCAGCGAGCTGTTGTTCGCCGATCCCGGGACGCTGGGCGACCTGCAGACGCTGCAGCGCCAACGCTTGTTCGACCGTCTGGAGACGGGCAGCCCGGACGCCCTGGCGGCCGACTGGCGGCGCCGTCCGATCATCGCGGCATGGGCCGTGGCCCTGGTCGTGATCGCGGGCGCTCTTCTGTGGCCGCGCGGCGAGGATCGGCCGGTGGTGCTGTCGCCGGCGGCCGAGAGCCTTCCGGCGGTCGCGGGCGTGCCGCGTCTGGTCGGGCAGAACCTGCGCATCATTCCGCCGGCCTACACCGGCCTGCCGATGAGGGACGAACCGCGGCTGGACGTGCGCGCGCCGCAGGGATCGCGGCTGGAATGGACCCTGCGCTTCGAGCCCGAAGCGACGGTTCCGGCGCTGGTGACCCTGGGCGGGGCGAAGATGGCGTTGCGGCGCTCCGGCGACGTCTGGGTCGCCAGCCGGGTGCTGGACGCCTCGTTCCTGTACCGCGTCGACGCCGCCGCCGGGCGAGGCCCGGTCCCGCCGTTGCACCGGGTCGATGCGATCCCGGATGCGCCGCCCTCGATCAGGGTCGTGTCGCCGACCGAAAGCCTGAGCCATGTGACGGAAGGCCAGCGGACGTGGACGCCGGTCTTCGCCGTCACCGACGACTACGGCGTCGCCGCCAACGCCCGGCTGCGCATCACCCTGGCGATGGGCGAGGGTGAGAACATCACCTTCACCGAGCGCGAGATCGCCCTGACCGGCAGCGGCTCCGCGCGCGACCGGCGCTTCTCGCAGCGGCTGGATTTCGCGGCCCTGGGCTTCGGGCCGGGCGGCGACCTGGTCGTTCAGCTGATCGCCCGGGACAACCGCTCGCCCGGTCCGCAGGAAGTCCGCGGGCCGAGCCTGATCCTGCGCTGGCCGTCGGCGAACCAGGCCGAGGGCTCGGGCCTGGAGGGCATGGTCACCACCACGCTGCCCGCCTATTTCCGCAGCCAGCGTCAGATCATCATCGACGCCGAGGCCCTGGTCGCCCGGCAGGGCCGCCTGTCCGCCGACGACTATTCGCAGCGTTCCTTCGTCATCGGCGGCGATCAGGCGCTTCTGCGCGCCCGCTACAGCCAGTTCCTCGGCGGCGAAACCGAAGGCGAGCCTCAACTGCCGACCAGCGAGGCCGGCGCGCAGCATACGGACGACGACGGTCACGACCACGGGCCGCGTCAGGCGGCGCCGACGTTCGGGGTGGTGGAAGACGTGCTGGCCGAGTTCGGCCATCCGCACGACGACTCGCCCGCCGCCAGCCTCGATCCCGAGACCCGCGAGCTGCTGCGGCAGGCGGTCGACGAGATGTGGCAGTCGGAGGTGCAGCTGAAACAGGGGCGGCCGGACCTCGCCCTGCCGCACGCCAACCGGGCCCTTAACTTCATCAAGGAGGTGCAGCGCGCGACGCGGATCTTCCTGCAGCGGGTCGGCCCGAAACTGCCGCCGATCGATCCGACGCGCCGCATGACCGGTGAACGCGAGGGCATCGCCAGCCGTCGTCTGCCGTTGGCCCCGGTCGAGGCTGGCGACGGACCCGTGGCCGCCGCGTGGCGGGCGCTGGGGCAGGGGCCGGAGGCGGTGCGGGGACCGGTCGTTCTGGACGCCCTCGAGCGGTGGATCGGCGCCAACGGCGATCGCTTGCCGGACGCGCTGGCGCTGTCGGGCGCTGTGGACGCCGTGCGCCGTGATCCGGACTGCGCCTCCTGCCGTCAAAGACTGCGCGCCCTGCTGTGGACGGCGATGGAGCGGCCGACGGGCGATCTCGTCCGCCGCCGTCCCGCCGATGACGCCGGAGCCCGCTATCTCGGCGCGCTGGAGGGGGGCGGGTGATGACGCCGAAGCTGATCCTGGCCGTCGTCCTGACCTGCGGGGTGCTGGCCGCATGGGTGCGCCTGATCCTGTGGAGCCGGTCTGCGGCGCGCGAGGCGAGGGGCGCGCCGTGGCGCGTCGCCGTGCTGCTGGCGCTGCAGCCGGTGTGCGCGGCGCTGTTGTTCTTCTGTCTGTTCCCGCCGGGCGTTCGGCTCGCCTCCGGAGCCCTGACGATCGCGACCGCGGGGGCGCCGGCGTCGGCGACCGGCGCGCGTGTCATCACCCTGCCTGAAGCCCCCGCCATCGCCGGAGCGGAACCGGCCCCGGACCTGGGGACCGCCCTGCGGCGTCATCCGGACACGCGTCGCATCACCGTGCTGGGGCGGGGCCTGACGGCGCGCGACCGGGACGCGGCGAAGGGGATCGCCATCGATTTCGAGCCGGCGCCGTTGCCGCGTGGGCTGGCAGCGCTGAACGGGCCGCAGCGGGTCGCGCCGGGCGCGCGCTTCGAGATCGGCGGCGGGCTGTCGCGGCTTTCGGGCGCGACGGTCGATCTGATCGACCCCGCCGGGCGAGTGACCGATACGCAGAAGGCGGACGCTGACGGCCGCTTCATCCTGTCCGGAACGACGCGGTCGGCGGGCCTGACGACCTTCGTCGTTCGCGTCCGCAGCGGCGGGCGCGTGGTCGAGCAGGCGGATGTTCCGGTGCAGGTCGACGACGGGGCCGCGCCGCGGCTGCTGATCATGGCCGGCGCGCCGGGGCCGGAGGTCAAATATCTGCGCCGTTGGGCGACCGACGCGGGCTTCGCCGTCACGGTCCGCACCACCGCCGGGGGCGGGGTCGAGATCGGCGACGCGCCGGTGGCGGTCAACAGCGGCACCCTGCGCGGGTTCGACGCCGCCATCATCGACGACCGCAGCTGGGCGGGCCTGGGGGCCGGTCGCGCCGAGGTGCTGGCGGCGGTGCGGGGCGGCATGGGTCTGGTGCTGCGGTCCGGCGGCGTGCCGGAAGACGGGGCTCCGGCCCAGTGGCGGTCGCTTGGATTCACGGTGAGCGGAAGCGGCGAGCCCGTGGCGATCGCCCTGCCGGCGGCGACGGACGCCGACATCGCAAGGACGCGGCGTGGCATCCCGGCGCCGGATGCGTCTTCGGACCTGGATATCGACGAGGAATTCCTGCCCGAGATCCGCCGCCTGGCCGCGACGCCGGGGGGCGACGGTGCGGTTCCTGTGGTGCGCGATGCGGGCGGGGCGACCCTGGCCGCCTGGCGGGCGCTTGGCCGGGGCCGGGTGGCGGTGTTCACCGGCATCGACAGCTTCGGCCTGACCCTGACCGGCCGGAACGATCTCTATGGCGACTGGTGGGGGACGATGCTGTCGACCGTCGCACGGCCCGCCGCGGGTGCGGCGCTGGCCTTCGCCGGACCGGCCTGGGTCGGCGACCGGGTCGCCCTGTGCGGCCTGGCCACGGACGCCCGCGTCGAAAAGCCGGACGGAACCCTGACGACGGTGCGGGTCGGCCCGGGCGCCGGACGTTGCGCCGGCTTCTGGCCGACCGCGTCCGGATGGCATCTGCTGCGCACGACCTCGGCCGGCGCCGGGGAACAGGTCTGGCCGTTTTACGTGCAGCCGGCCGACCGCCTCGCCGGCGTGCGGGCCGCGCGCGACCGGGATGCGACGCTGATGCTGCGCAACGCTGGACCCGCCCGGTCGGACGCAGCCGTGCGGAGCCCGGAGGTTCCGGGATCGCCGTGGCCGTGGTTCTTCGCCTGGCTGGCCGCCGCCGGCGGGCTGTGGTGGTTCGAACGTTCGGGCCTCGGACGGCTGACCGCACGTCCCTGATCAGCCGAGCGAGCGCGCCGTATTGATGACGTTGATGCCGTCGAACCGGGTGGTCGACGAGCCATGGCTGACCGCCGAGACCTGGCTGGGCTGGCCCTTGCCGTCGAAGAACGAGCCGAACAGGCGGTAGTCGCTCTCGTCGCAGGTGGCGCTGCAGGCGTTCCAGAACTCCGGCGTGCGCATCTGGTAGGCGACGTCGGCCAGCGGACGGGTGATCTGGCCGTCCTTGATCTCGTAGAACAGCTGGCCGCCGAACTGGGCGTTGTAGCGCTGCTGATCGATGGAATAGGAGCCGCGGCCGAGGATGTAGATGCCGTTCTCGACGTTGCCGATCATGTCGGCGGCGGTCATCGGCGTCGCGCCCGGACGCAGCGAGACGTTGGGCATGCGCTGGAACTGGATGGTCGACCAGGAGTCGGCATAGGAGCAGCCGGCCGCCTGGGTGTCGCCGAGGATGTGGGCCTGGTCGCGGGTGGCCTGGTAGTCGACCAGCACGCCGTCGCGGATCAGCGGCCAACTCTTGCTGGCGACGCCCTCGTCGTCATAGGCGACCGCGCCGAGGCTGCCCGCCTGGGTGCGGTCGGCGACGATGTTGACGATGTCGCTGCCGTATTTGAACCCGGCCTGGCGCTTGTCCAGGGTGGCGAAGCTGGTGCCCGCATAGTTGGCCTCGTAGCCCAGCACCCGGTCCAGCTCGAGCGGATGGCCGACAGACTCGTGGATGGTCAGGCCGAGGTGGCTGGGGTCGAGGACGAGGTCGTACTTGCCCGGCTGCACCGAGGCGGCGGTCAGCTTCTCGCGGGCCTGGCCGGTGGCGGCGACGGCGTCGGCGCGCATGTCGTAGGACTTGCCGTAGACTACCACGCCGTTGGGCATGGTGATGCGGTCCTGCGGACGGCCGTCCAGATATTCGTAGCCGAGGCCCATCGGCGAGGAGAGGCCGTCGCGGGTGCGGAACTTGCCCGACGCCTGGTCGATCGCCGTGACGGTGAACGGCGCCCAGATGCGGTGCACGTCCTGGTCGATGTAGGAGCCGTCGGTGCTGGCGAAATATTTCTGCTCGTTGACCAGGAACAGGCGCGAGGCGACGAAGCTGGCGCCGGCCTCGATGGCCGCGGCGTTGACGCCCATCAGCAGGCCGATCTTCTCCTCGATGGGCACGGTCATGCCGTTGCGCTGGATCGGCGTGCGCCAGCTCTGCTCGCCCATGGCGGCGGCGGGGGCCAGCTGAACCGGGGTGGTCTGGTTGGCGGCGTTGGCCTTGGCGATGGCCGTCGCGAGGCGGGCGGCGTCGGCCACGGCCTCGGCGGTCAGGATGTTGGTGGCGGCGAAGCCCCAGGCGCCGTCGGCGATGACGCGGACGCCGGCGCCGCTGGACTCGGTGTTGACGACGTTCTCGACGTTCGCCTCTCGGGTCATGATGAACTGGCGCATGTAGCGGCCGACCCGGACGTCGCAGTAGCTGGCGCCCGCATTCGTCGCGGCGCTGAGGCCCGCATCGGCGAGCCGCTTCTTCACGGCCACGTCGATGGTTTCGACCAGTTGCTCGGCGGCGATGGCGCGTCCGCCGAAGCCGGGGAGAAGCAGGCCGCCGGCGCCGATGCCGCAGGCGGCGAGAAACTGACGTCTATCCAAGGCTTACTCCCGGGGAAGTCCTGTCTCGACAAGGACTGGAACTGCGCACGATGCCCATCGCGCCGTAGAGTCGCGAGCGTGGCGGCCGCACCTTCGCCGCAGTCGTCACCGGGGTCAAATGACGTCGCTGCAACGTTTCGCCCCGAACAATCCCGGCGCCTGCACCGCTTCTCCACGCCGGGTGCACGGGCTTCCGGCATAGGCTGGCGGCATGGTTGATTCCTCGCGCCTTCCTCTCGAAACCTGGGGCCGTCACTGGCTGGGCCGGCTGCAGCACTGGGCCGACCGGCGCGCGTGGAGCCGGTACGGGTTCGAGTTCCTGATGTTCGGGATCAAGCAGGCGTGGGCCTGCCTGTTCGGCGGGCTGATGCTGGCGCTGCTGCTGGCGACGCACCTGTGGTGGCCGGACGCGGCGCCGGTGGCGCGCTACGACTTCCTGGTGATCGGCGCCCTGGCGATCCAGGCGGCGATGCTGGCGCTGAAGCTGGAGAGCTGGGAGGAGGCGAGGGTGATCTTCGTCTTCCACGTCGTCGGCACGATCATGGAGCTGTTCAAGACCCAGGCGGGGTCGTGGATCTATCCGGAGGACAGCCTGCTGCGGATCGGCATGGTGCCGCTGTTCTCGGGCTTCATGTACGCGGCGGTGGGCAGCTATATCGCGCGCATCCAGCGCATCT
This sequence comes from Brevundimonas lenta, assembly GCF_014196335.1. Taxonomy (GTDB): domain Bacteria; phylum Pseudomonadota; class Alphaproteobacteria; order Caulobacterales; family Caulobacteraceae; genus Brevundimonas; species Brevundimonas lenta. The sequence goes on along the minus strand of NZ_JACIDM010000004.1, from coordinate 18,676 downwards.
TCGACATCCGCTTCCGCCACTATCCGCCGCTGTGGACGACGTGGCTGCTGGCGGCGGCGATCTATGTGAATTTCTTCGCCCACCATTGGCTGCCGGACATCCGGCTGGGCCTCTTCGCGGCGACGGCGGTGCTGTACGGGCGCGGCTGGTTCTATTTCACGCCGGACCGGCACCGCCGGTCGATGCCGTTCCTGCTCGGCTTCTTCCTGGTGGCGACCTTCATCTGGTTCGCCGAGAACCTCGGCACCTGGGCCAACGCCTGGGTCTATCCGTCCCAGAGCGGCGGCTGGCATCCGGTGTCGCTGGCCAAGCTGGGCAGCTGGTTCCTGCTGATGATGATCAGCGTGGTGCTGGTGTCGCTGGTGCGTAGGCCGGAGGAGGAGGTTCTAGGTTTCAGGGGCCAGGTGCTAGGGAGAGGACGAAGCAGCCGACGGCATCCTTCCCTAGACCCTGGCCCCTAGAACCTAGAACCAACCAGCATGACCACCACCAACACCGACGTCGTCATCCTGGGCGGGGGCCACAACGGCCTCGTCTGCGCCTTCTACCTGGCGAAGGCCGGGCTGAAGGTGACGGTGCTGGAGCGCCGGCATGTGGTTGGCGGGGCGGCGGTGACGGAGGAATTCCATCCAGGCTTCCGCAACTCGACCGCCAGTTACACGGTCAGCCTGCTGAATCCGAAGGTCATCGCCGACATGGACCTGGCCCGGCACGGGCTGACCGTGGTCGAGCGCAAGGTGTCGAACTTCCTGCCCTTCGACGACGGCCGCTATCTGCTGGCCGGCGAGGGACGGACCCAGGGCGAACTGGCGAAATTCTCGACGAAGGACGCCGAGCGGCTGCCGGAATACGAGCGGCGGCTGGAGGTGGTGGCGGCGATCCTGCGCGACTGGATCCTGAAGGCGCCGCCGAACATGGTGGACGGCGGTTGGCCGGCGATGCTGCCCGAACTGCTGAAGGCCGGCGGGCTGGGCAAACAGGCGGCGTCGCTGGACGTCCAGGGGCGGCGCGATCTGCTGGACCTGTTCGCCAAGTCGGCGGGCGACTGGCTGGACGGCTGGTTCGAGAGCGATCCGATCAAGGCGCTGTTCGGCTTCGACAGCATCGTCGGCAACTACGGAAGTCCGTACACGCCGGGGTCGGCCTATGTGCTGCTGCACCACGTGTTTGGCGAGGTGAACGGGCGCAAGGGCGTGTGGGGCCACGCGCTGGGCGGCATGGGCGCCATCACCCAGGCGATGGCGAAGGCCTGCGCCGAAAAGGGCGTCGAGGTCCGTCTGGAGACGCCGATCGCATCGGTGCTGACCGAGAAGGGCCGGGCCGTGGGCGCGGTGACCGAGGCCGGCGACGTGGTGCGGGCGAAGGCGGTGGTGTCGAACCTGCACCCGCGGCTGCTGTTCGAGAATTTCGTCGACGACGCGGTGGTTCCGGCCGACTTCCGCGAGCGGATCGGCAACTACCAGTCCGGCTCGGGCACCTTCCGGATGAATGTGGCGCTGTCGGAGCTGCCGAACTTCACCTGCCTGCCGGGGCAGGGGGACCATCTGACGGCGGGCATCATCATCGCGCCGACGCTGGACTACATGGACCGGGCTCATGCCGAGGCGCGGCTGAACGGCTGGTCGTCGAAGCCGATCGTCGAGATGCTGATCCCCTCGACCCTGGACGACAGTCTGGCGCCTGCCGGGCAGCATGTGGCGAGCCTGTTCTGCCAGCACGTCGATCCGACTCTGGCCGACGAGCATCGCGATACGGTGGCCGATCTGATGATCGACACGGTCGATGCGCACGCGCCGGGCTTCAAGGCGTCGGTGGTGGGACGGCTGGCGCTGGGGCCGCGCGACCTGGAGCGGCGCTTCGGCCTGGTCGGCGGCGACATCTTCCACGGCCGGCTGACGCTGGACCAATTGTTCAGCGCGCGGCCGGTGCTGGGCCATGCGGATCACCGCATGCCCGTGCCGGGTCTGTATCTGTGCGGATCAGGGGCGCATCCGGGCGGGGGCGTCACCGGCGCGCCGGGGCACAACGCCGCGAAGGCGGTACTGAAGGATATGAAGCGGTAGGGTCGAGGGGCGAGGGGCCAGGGTCTGGAGGGACGGGTCGGCGCAGCTTTTCACGCCCTCGACCCGCGACCCTGGACCCTCGACCCTGTTTCAGACGGTAGCGACGCCCAGCGCCTTCATCAGGGCGTCGCGGACGGCGGCCTCGGTGAAGGGCTTCTGGATGGTCGGCTGGCCGCGCCATTCGTCGGGCAGGCCGCCCTCGCCGTAGCCGGTCGAGAAGACGAACGGCACGCCGCGCTCCTTCAGGGCCTGGGCGACCGGGAAAATCTGACGGCCGGCGACGTTGACGTCCAGCAGGGCGCCGTCGATGGACTCGCCGTTCAACAGGGCCAGGCCCTCGTCCACGGTCGATGCCGGTCCGACGGGCGTGCAGCCCATGTCCTCGAGGATCGTCTCCAGCAGCATGGCGACCAGGGATTCATCCTCGACCACAAGGATGCGGCGACCCGACAACGTTTCGCTCATGATGCCCTCTCAGCGCCAAGCGGAACAGAAAGCTCCGCGCACAAACCGGTTTCTGCGTATTCGAGTTTCACTTCACCCGCCAGATCGTGGCGAATATTGCGTTCGATCAATCGGCTGCCGAAGCCGCGGCGGGTCGGCGGCGTGGCGGGCGGCCCGCCGATCTCGCGCCAGGTCAGATGCAGCACCGGGCTGCTTTGATCGGCGACGCCCCAGTCCACCAGGATGCGGCCGTCGGGCGCCGACAGCGCGCCGTACTTGGCGGCGTTGGTGGCCAGCTCGTGGAAGATCATGCCGAACGACAGGGCCGCGGCCGGCTCCAGCGCGACCGGCGGGCCGTTCAGGCTGATGCGGTGGGGGCCGTGGGCCTCGGTCTCGTGCTCGAGAATGGCGCGCAGGTCGGCGCCTTCCCAGTGACTGCGGGTCAGCAGGTCGTGGGTGTGCGACAGCGCCATCAGCCGGGCCTGAAAGCCGGCGGCGAAGGTGCCCGGGTCGGCGTGCGAGCGCGCCGTCTGCATGGCGATCGACTGGACCGTCGCGAGGGTGTTCTTCACCCGGTGGTTCAGCTCGTCGATCATCAGCTTCTGACGCTCGGCCGAGACGACGGTCTCGGTGACGTCGTGGCCCTGGACGAAGATGCCGGCGACCTGGCCGTCGGCGTCACGGATGGGCTGGTAGATGAAGTTGAGGAAGACGTTCTCCAGCGGGGCGCCGGGGGTGCGCTGAAGCTGGACCAGGCTGCCCCGGCCCTCATGCGGTTCGCCGGTGACGAAGACGGTGTCGAGGAACTCGTAGTAGCCCTGACCCGCCAGCTCGGGCAGGGCGTCGCGGATCGGCTTGCCGGTCAGGTCGCGGTGGCCGATCAGCTGGGCGTAGGCCGGGTTGTGCATCTGGAAGACATGGTCGGGGCCGTCCAGCACGGCGACGAAGCCGGGCGCCTGCATGAACATCTCGACCAGGCGGCGGCGCTCGGTCTCGAGACGGCGGTTGTCCTCCTGCACCTGGGCGGCGCGGCCCAGGACGGCGCCGCCGAGCATGGAGTCGAGGGCGCTGGCGCTCTGCCGCGGGGAGCCGCGCTCACGCAGGTGCTGCAGTTCGGTGATGTCGGTGGTGTGCTGGAGCAGGAAGACGACCTCGCCCTGGTCATCGAGCATCGGCGTGTGGGTGGCGCTCCAGTAGCGGTCCTCGAACACTTCCCGGCCGTCGGCGTCGCGGTGGGAGATGGAGTATTTGACGAGGGCGAGGTGGTCGCGCTGGCGGGTGTCGCGGGCCTTTTCCAGCGAGGCGCGGACCTGGCGGACGTTCTCCGGCGCCTCCTCGCCCGGACCGGAATCGAAGGCGGCGAACAGGGGCTGGCCGATGATGGCGTCGCGGTCGCTGTTGGTGACGTCAAGGTACGCCTGGTTGACGCCCGCGATGTGCAGGTCGGGCGTGATCAGCACATAGGGATTCGGCGAGGCGTCGAACGCGCTCGCCAGATCGACCGACAGGCCGCCTGATTTCGCCAGAACCTTCAATCAAACCCCCGATTGCGCGCACGGTAACGCTTTGACCCGGAACCGGTTCCTTAAGGAACACTGGCCGTTGCACATTGCTATTTGGGCCATCGGAGGAGGCGCGGCTAGTGTGACCTATGTTCCTGCCTTCACTTCTCGCCGCGGCGCTTCTGATGACGACACCGAACGCCGCACCCGACAACCGCCCGCGTGCGGAGGTTCAGCAGGGCGTCGTGGTCGGGCGGGAAGCCGACGGCGTGATCAGTTTCAAGGGCTTGCCCTACGCCGCGCCGCCCGTCGGCGACCTGCGCTGGCGGGCGCCGCAGCCGGCGGCGACCTGGGAGGGCGAGCGCGATGCGGGGCAGGCGGGCGCCATCTGCATCCAGCCGCCCGCCAACGGCGACAACGGCGTCGGGCCCCTGCCGATGAGCGAGGACTGCCTGACGCTGAACGTGTGGACGCAGGGCTCCGCAGGCGATCGACGTCCGGTGATGGTGTGGATCCACGGCGGCGGGTTGAACAACGGCTCGGGCACGGCGGCGCTGTACGACGGGGCGAACCTGGCGAAGCGCGGCGTCGTGGTGGTGACGATCAACTATAGACTCGGGCGGCTGGGGTTCTTCGGACACCCGGCCCTGACGGCCGAGGCGGGTGACGGAGGGCTGGTCGGTAACTACGGGCTAGCCGACGTCATCGCGTCGCTGGAGTGGGTGCGGGACAATGCGGCTGCATTCGGCGGCGATCCTGGCAATGTCACCGTGTTCGGCGAGTCCGCCGGCGGGGCGCTGGTCACCCGTCTGATGATCGCAGAGCGGGCGAGGGGGCTGTTTCATCGCGCGGTGGTGCAGTCGGGACTGGGGCGGGACAAGGGGACCGCTACCTTCCGGACGGGAGATGGATCGCCCTCGCTGGAGGTGCGGGGCGAGGCGTTCGCCATCGAGGCCGGTCTGCCCGCCGACGCGACGGTGGATCAGCTTCGCGCGCTGCCCGCGGAACGGCTGCTGACTCCGGCCCCCAGCTTCTACGGCGGCGATTTGCTGGTGATCGACGGATACGACAACGGCGGACTTATCGACGAGAACGTCGAGACCATGTTTGCGGATGGGCGCGAGGCGCCTGTGCCGCTGATCATCGGCACGAACAGCGCCGAGTTCTGGTGGATGAAGCCGTCGGACCTCAGCCCCTATGGCGCGCTGGACGACGGCATGAGCGAGGAGGAGCGGCCGGCCTTCCTGGCGGCCTATGGCGGGCAGGACGGCTACGATCAGTTCGTGCTGAGCGACCTGGTGTTTAACGAGCCGGCGCGGCATCTGGCGCGGCTGCACGCCCGCAACGGGCATCCGACGTATCTGTACCGGTTCGACGTGGTGTCGGCGGCGATGCCCGAGCCGCATGACGGGGCGACCCATGCGTCGGAGCGGCAGTATGTGTTCGACAACCTGTCCGCTTCGCCCTGGCCGACGGCGGCGCTGGATCAGCGGGCGGCGGATGCGATGGCCGGCTACTGGACCACTTTCGCGGCGAAGGGCGATCCGAACGGCGGGGGGCGGCAGGCCTGGCCCGAGTTCGGGGCGGAGCGCGACCGGCTGCTGGAGTTCACCAACGACGGGCCGGTGGCGAAGCCGGTGCCGTTCGCCAATCGGCTGGACCTGATCGAGGCGTACTACGGGCGGCTCGATCCACCTCGTTAGCTGGAGTGATCGACCTCGTCGCCGAGGACTTCGGTCCAGGCGTGCTTGCGCCTTTCCCAGACCGAGAAATGCGGGGGAGGGAAGGCCGGGTCGGCGAAGGCGCCCACCGGGATGGCCATGAAATTCTCGAAATTGCCGCCCGTGTAGAAGACGGTCGAGCCACAGTTGGGGCAGAAGCCGTAGTCGACCTCGCGGCCGCTGTCGGCGACGCGGGTCCAGGTGCGGTGCTCGCCGGTGATCGTCACCCGGTCGGCGGGATAGCGGGCCTGGGCGGCGAAGGCGCTGCCGCTGCGTTGCTGGCAGGCGAGGCAGTGGCAGACGGAGACGCGGACGGGCTCGCCAAGGCAGGCGGCGCTCAGCTGACCACAACGGCAACGGGCTTCGCGAACCTCGGTCATGACGTGTCCAGTACGGCGCCGTGGATCCCGATGACCCCGGCCCAGGGTAAGGCAAGGGCAATTGATGGTCCGCTCTTGCGTCAGGAAATTGGCGCCGGCGACGCTGGAGCGCTTCGGAAGCGTCGCCACAGGGCGTCTCGACACGTGAGTCGGGGCGGAGCTTCGCGGCCTGAGTCGGTCGCGCGTCGCGCGTCGCCTTCATCCCGCCCGGAGTGTGGCGGAAATCGCCTGGCGGCGTCGGATGGCTCTTGTCGTCACTAGCGCGGGAAATCCGTCGCCGGATGTGCTCTGGGCGCCACTGACGAAAATTGCTCCTAAAACAAACAGATAACTATATTATCTGCGATCATGCAGCCGCGCTGTAGCCGCCAGCCCACGGAACTGAGGGCCCGGATTCAGGGTTAACCGGAGTCGCCTGCAGAATGTCGGGCGGCCCCCGCATGTGGCCAAAGTGGGGCACTTGCGGGGCGCGTGACTAGTGTGTCATGTAATCGGTTACATGGATTCACCGGACGGATCCGCGGAAAGCGGACCGGAATCGGAAGTCCATCTCTGGGAGGATTCCGTGGTTCGACTCACGTGGCCGCAAGGCGCGGACGGTCAGGCTTGAAGCCGGCCACCATTCGGGATGTGGCCTTGCGCGCGGATGTATCCGTCGCCTCGGTTTCACGCGTCCTCACCGGCGCAGGCCCGGTCACCGAAGCGACCCGCCGTCGGGTGCTCGAGGCCGTCGACGCCCTGCAGTACGTCCCGCATTCCGGCGCCCGCAGCCTGTCGACCAGCAAGACCAACACCATCGGCGTGATCCTGCCGGATCTGTACGGCGAATACTTCTCCGAGCTGATCCGCGGCATGGACGTCGCGGCCCGGGCTCAGGGCTATCACCTGATCGTCTCGTCTTCGCACGATGACGCCGACGAGGCCTCGGCGGCGATCCGTTCGATGCGGGGCCGCGTCGACGGGCTGATCGTTCTGTCGCCCCACCTCGGCGCAGCCAACCTGGCCTCGGGCCTGGCGGGCCGTACCCCGATCCTGGTGATGAACGGGGGCGCCGATGAGGAGCGCGCCTCGATCGTGGTCGACAACCATGGCGGCGCCGTCGCCGCGGTGGAGCATCTGGTCGCCGTCGGACGGCGCCGGATCGTTCACATCTCCGGACCGACCGGCAACCTAGACGCCGAGGCCCGCATGGCCGGCTATGTCGAGGCCATGGCCGCCGCCGGCCTGCCGACGACGGTGATCGAGGGCGCCTTCACCAAGGCTTCGGGCCATGACGCAGGCCTGCGGCTCGCCGGACTGGCGGTACAGCCAGACGCGGTCTTCGCCGGCAACGACAACATGGCCGTCGGCGCGATGCTGGCCTTCCAGGAGGCCGGGCTGCGCGTGCCCGAGGACGTGGCCCTGGTCGGCTTCGACGACATCCCGCTGGCCAGCCTGGTCCGGCCGGGCCTGACCACCCTGAAGATCAATATCGCGGAAACCGGCCGCAAGGCGCTTGAGCGCGTCGTGAGAATGGCCGGATCCGAGGTCGACACCGCCTGTGAAGTGGTGCGGCCTGAACTCGTCGTGCGTGCCTCGTCCAACCTTGAGCGGCCTTATGGGGGGGCTGCCGATCTCAACCGAACCGACGTCCAGACACCGTCTCTTGAAGGGGAGAAACTGTGATGATTCGTAAGGCCAAGATTTACCTGGGGGCCTCGGCTCTCGCTCTCGTCGCCTCACTGGCCATCGCGGATGTCGCGGTCGCCCAGGCGTCAACCTCCACCCTGCGCGGGACGATCTCCGACGCAACGACGGCCGAGACTGGCGGGACGGTCACGGCGACCGAAATCTCCACGGGCTACGTATCCCGCGCGCGGATCGGTTCGGACGGCGGCTATGTGCTGTCGGGCCTGCGCCCCGGCACCTATCGCATCACGGTGACGACGGTCGACGGCCAGACGATGGACGACACGGTGACCCTGTCGCTGGGTCAGGTCGCCACGCTGAACCTCGACGTCGCCGATCGCACCGGCGAGGAGATCACCGCCACGCCGGAGACAGGCGCGACGGAACTGGGCGAGATCGTCGTGACGGGCCGGCGGATCTTCGAGGTGCGGACCTCGGAAGTGGCGACCAACGTCAGCCAGGACCAGATCAACAACCTCCCGCAGATCAACCGCAACTTCCTGAACTTCGCCGCCCTGGCGCCGGGCGTGCGGGTGACCGAGGGCGACACCGAGCGGACGATCTCGGCGGGCGGGCAGGGCGCCGCCTCGATCAACGTCTTCATCGACGGCCAGAACCAGAAGTCGACCATCATCGACGGCGGCGTGGCCGGTCAGGACGACAGCCGCGGCAACCCCTTCCCGCAGGTGGCGGTGCAGGAGTTCCGGGTCATCAGCCAGAACTTCAAGGCTGAGTACGAACAGGCCTCGTCCTCGATCATCACCTCGGTGACGCGGTCGGGCACCAACGACTACCACGGCGACTTCTTCATCAGCTACCAGCCGTCCGACTGGACCGAGGAAGACGGCTTCGGCCGCGCGGTCGGCGTCGAGCGCCTGCAGTACGGCGCCTCGCTGGGCGGGCCGATCATCCGCGACCGGCTGCACTTCTTCGGCGCCTATGAGCGCAAGGACGAGACCCGGCGAAACACCGTGGTCCTGAACCGGTCCGAGTACGCGCCGCTGTTCGCCGGCGACACCGGCACCTTCGATGCGCCGTTCGAGGAAGACCTGTTCTTCGGCAAGCTGTCGTGGTCGATCGACGATCGTCAACGTTTCGATTTCAGCATGACCTACCGGACCGAGAACGACATCCGGGACTTCGGTGGGATCAACGCTTACAGCCGCGCCAGCCAGGTCAACACCGACACCCTGTCGTTCGTCGCCCGACACCAGTTCCAGGGTGACGGCTTCCTGAACGAAGCGCAGCTGGACTTCTTCGAATACAACTACAATCCGACCGGGCTGAACTTCACCGATTTCGGCCGGCAGTACATCATCTTCCGGGACAACCGGGTGGACGATCCGCTGATTCCGGAGACCATCGGCTTCCAACTGAACCTGAACAACCGTGTGGACACGGTCTTCAACGCCGGTGGCCGCAGCGACAACCAGGACATCCGTCAGCGGAACTGGACCTTCCGGGACGACCTGACCTTCAACGACCTGGAGTGGAACGGTCTCCACACGGTCAAGGCGGGCTTCAAGTGGTCGAACCAGAACTACTATGTGAACAAGCAACTCGGTCGTAATCCGCAGTTCTACTACGACGTCACAGCCAACCCGGCCCTGAACGGCAGCATCGACATTCCCGTGGCGGTCACGTTCGGCGTCGAGGTCCCTCCGGCGGATGTGACCAACAACGTCATCGGCCTGTACATTCAGGACGACTGGCAACTGAACGACAAGCTGGAGCTGAACCTCGGCATCCGCTGGGACTACGAGGACAACGCGGTCAACAACGAGTACCGCACGCCGCAGAACATCCGCGACATGCTGGCGGCGATCCAGGCCCTGCCGGGCTACGACTTCCCGTCCTACTTCAATCCGAACGACTACATCACCAACGGTCGCGACGCTTTCATGGGCGCGTTCCAGCCGCGGATCGGCTTCAGCTACGACGTGTTCGGCGACGAGCGGACGGTCGTCTTCGGCGGCGCGGGCCGTTACTACGACCGGATCGGCTTCAACTTCGCCTTCGACGAGCGCTTCAAGCCGACGCAGTTCATCAAGGACATCTTCTTCTCGATTCCGGGCGGCTTCCAGAACGGCAATGAGACCATCGCCTGGGATCCGATCTACCTGACCCCGGAAGGCCTCGATCCGCTGCTGGCCGCCACGCCGGGCGCCGGCGAGGTGTTCCTGGTCAACAACGATCCCGAACCGCCGCTGACCGACCAGTTCAACCTGGGCGTCCGTCAGAAGTTCGGCGACTTCCAGACGGCCGTGACCCTGGCCTACGGCAAGTCCAGAAATCTGTACGCCTGGTACATCGCCAACGCGGGCTCCGAGACGGGGGATCGCTTCAGCGGTCCGACGCCGGCGTCGGTCGGGTTCCCCGAATTCAGGAACCTGATCTTCTTCTCGAACCACGACGCCGAGATGACGTTCAAGGCGCTCTATCTGACCGTCGACAAGCCCTACAACGAGGAAGACCGGTGGGGGATGACCTTCACCTACACCCTGTCGGAATCCGAGCGTAACGGCTCCCGGGACGTCGGCGTCGGCGGCTTCGACTTCGACTACAACGTCCCGGCGCTGTCACCGACCTTCCCGACCAAGCAGGACGAACGTCACCGCATCGTCGCCTCGGGCATGGTCGGCCTGCCGTACGACTTCATGCTGTCGGGCATCATCACCCTCGGATCGGGTCTGCCCTTCAACGTCTTCAACTGCCCGGACGCCACCAATCCCAACATCTGCTGGAACGGCGGCCGGCCCCAGAAGTACGACTTCATCATCCCGAACGCCTGGGCCTACCGCCAGGTCGACCTGCGTCTGACGAAGGAGTTCGACATGGGTCACGGTCAGACGATCGAGCTGATCGTCGATGCCATCAATATCTTCAACTACCGGAATTACGGCCCGGACTTCGAGGGTGACTACAACAACCCGAACTTCGGACGGCCGTTCAACCAGTACCTGCCCACGCGTAGCTTCCAGGTGGGCATGCGCTACCAGTTCTAGTCGTCGTTAATCTGTAACCAAAACCAACAACAACCAGCCAAGCGTCTCGAGACGAGTCGGGGAAAATTTCGTGTCCAAAGTCACCAGAAACTATCTGGGGCGAGCCTCTGCGCTCGCCCTCGTTCTTTCGCTTGCCTGCGCTGGCGGAGCGGCCGCACAGGCCACCACCACCACGCTGCGCGGCACCATCCATGAAGGTTCGGCTGTCGAAGCCAATGCCTCGATCGTCGCCACCGAAGTGGCCACCGGCTACGTCACCCGCGGCCGCGTCGGCGCCGACGGCGAATACGTGATCTCGGGCCTGCGCCCGGGCACCTACCGCGTCGTCGTGTCGACTACGGACGGTCAGTCGGCTGAGGAAGTCGTCACCCTGTCGTTGGGGCAAGTCGCCACGCTCGACCTTGATGTGGCCGAAAATGTAACCGGTTCCACAGCCGTGGACGCTGACTCCACGGAGCTCGGCGAGATCGTCGTGACCGGCCGCCGCATCTTCGAGGTGCGCACCTCGGAGGTGGCCACGAACGTGAGCCAGCAGCAGATCAACGACCTGCCTCAGATCAACCGCAACTTCCTGAACTTCGCCGCCCTGGCGCCCGGCGTGCGCGTCACCGAAGGCGACACCGAGCGAACCATCACGGCCGGCGGCCAGCCCTCGACCGCGATCAACGTCTTCATCGACGGCCAGAACCAGAAGTCGCTGATCACCGACGGCGGCGTGGCCGGCCAGGACGATAGCCGCGGCAACCCGTTCCCGCAGGTCGCGGTGCAGGAGTTCCGGGTGCTGACCCAGAACTTCAAGGCCGAGTACGAGCAGGCCTCGTCGGCGATCATCACCTCGATCACCCGTTCGGGCACCAACGAGTTCCACGGCGACGCCTTCGTCACCTACCAGCCGTCGGACTGGGTCGATCAGAACGGCTTCGCGCGTCGCCGCGGCGATCCGCGGACGCGTCTGGACCGTCTGCAGTACGGCGCCTCGGTCGGCGGCCCGATCATCGAGGACCGCCTGCACTTCTTCGCCGCCTATGAGCGCAAGGACGAGACGCGCGAGCGTTCGGTGTTCCTGAACCGCAGCGAATATACGCCGCAGTTCGCGGACGAGCTCGGCACCTTCGAGGCTCCGTTCGAACAGGACCTGTTCTTCGGCAAGCTGTCGTGGTCGATCGACGACCGCCAACGCCTGGACCTGAGCGCGACCTATCGCAACGAGCAGGACATCCGTGACTTCGGCGGCGGCCCGACCTCGTACGACCGCGCCATCGCGGTGAACGGCAAGACCGAGTCCCTGAACCTGCGCCACCAGTTCCAGGGCGACGGCTTCGTCAACGAGGCCTCGGTCGACTACTTCCTGTACACCTACAACCCGCAAGCCCTGAACTTCGACCAGTCGGGCGCGCGGTTCGTTGAATACGGCGACGCCTGCACGATGGCGGTTCCGACGGCGGCTTGCCCGGTGGTGGCGGGCTTCCAGTTCAACTACGGCACTATCGCCTCGACGATCTTCACCGGCGGCGGCGGCACCAACAACCAGGACCTGACGCAGGAATCGGTCACCTTCCGCGACGATCTGACGTTCAACGACGTCGAGTTTATGGGCGCGCACACCATCAAGATGGGCGCCAAATACTCGCTTCAGGACATGCACGTCTTCAAGCAGTTCAACCGGAATCCGTTCTTCACCTATGACATCCAGGGCCGCCCGGACGTCATCGGCTCAAGCACGATCCCGACCCAGGTGACGCTGAACCTGCCGGTCGATCCGACGGACGCGCAGAACGAGGTCGTCGGCCTGTACCTCCAGGACGACTGGCAGATCACCAGCCAGCTGGAACTGAATCTCGGCATCCGCTGGGACTACGAGACCAACGCGGTCAACAACGACTGGCGCACGCCGGACGTCGTCCGTCGCCTCCTGACGGCCATCGACAACGCACCGGGCTCGGGCGCCAACGGCACCTTCAATTTCCCGTCCTACGTCGACATCAACGACTACATCTCGGACGGCAAACGCGACGCCTTCGCCGACGCCTGGCAGCCGCGTTTCGGCTTCAGCTATGACGTCTTCGACGACGAGCGGACCGTGCTCTTCGGCGGCGCCGGTCGCTACTACGACCGGATCGGCTTCAACTTCGCCTTCGACGAGCGCTTCAAGCTCTATCAGCGCTCCAAGACGATCTACTTCTCGCAGGCGGGCGGGAACCACGGCGGTCAGAACACCGTCGCCTGGAACCCGATCTATGCGACGGCCGAAGGTCTCGACACCCTGCTGGCCGGCACCGTCGGCCGGGGCGAGGTGTTCCTGATCAACGAGAACGCGCCGCCGCCGGTGACCGACCAGTTCAACTTCGGCGTCCGCCAGAAGTTCGGGAACTGGCAGACGGCGCTGACCTTCTCGTTCGCCAAGACGAAGAACGAGTTCGGCTGGTACCGCGTCAATATCGACCCGGCGACCAACACTGTCCCGAACGCGGTGAAGCCGCTCAACCTGATCGACCCGTCGACGGGCCTGCCGTTCCAGTTCAATGACGGCGTCTTCATCTCGACGCATGATCGCGAACGCGATTATCGCGCGGTCTTCCTGACCGCCGACAAGCCGTTCACGACGGACAGCGGATGGGGCTTCAACCTCGCCTACACCTATACGGACGCCAGCCAGAACGGCAGCCGCGATCAGGGCCTCGGCAATTTCGACTTCGACTATCCGGCGGCGAGCTACAGCCCGTGGTTCAACACGCCGGGCGTGGATCGTCACCGCCTGGTGATGTCGGGCACGGTGCTGCTGCCGTACGACTTCCGCCTGTCGTCGCTGATCACGCTGGGCTCGGGCCTGCCGTTCACCCGCAATAACGTGGGCAACGGCGCCAAGCCGGACTGGTTCTCGGCCTATCCGCGCAAGTACGACTTCATCATCCCGAACGCCTGGGCCTACCGCCAGGTCGATCTGCGACTGACGAAGGCGTTCGATCTGCCGGGCGGCCAGGAAGTCGAGCTTACCTTCGATGCCATCAACATCTTCGGCTACGAAAACTACAGCAGCTTCAACCAGACCTACCGCACGTCGAACGCCGGCGTCGCGCCGCTGAACCCGACGTTCGGCGAGCCGACTGCGCAGTTCCTTCCGACCCGGAGCTTCCAGGTCGGCCTGCGCTACGCCTGGTAAGAGTCTCCTGAGCCTACGGCCGCCCCCGATCAAAGGCGGGGGCGGCCGACTTTTTTGACCTGTACGCGTTAGAGTAAGAGGATGCGCCCCATGGACCGTCGCCATTTTCTGATGGGCTCCACCGCCGGCTTCGCCGCGTTGGGTCTGTCCGCCTGTAGCGCCATGCCTTCGGGCGCGCCGTTCAGCGTTCCCGCATCGCTCGATCCCGAGGTCGATGAACTTCAGGAGCGGACGTTCCGCTGGTTCGTCCACACGACCAATCGCGCCAACGGCCTGACGCCGGACCGATGGCCGACCCCGTCATTCTCGTCGGTCGCCGCCGTGGGCTTCGCCCTGACGTGCTGGCCGATCGGCGTCGAACGCGGCTGGATGAGCCGCGAGGAGGCGCGCGAGCGCACCCTGACCACCGTGCGCTTCTTCCACGACGCGCCGCAGGGCCCCGAGCCGACGGGCAACGCCGGCTACAAGGGCTTCTTCTACCATTTCCTCGACATGCAGACCGGTCACCGCTTCGGGCGGACCGAGCTGTCGACGGTCGATACGACCCTGCTGCTGGGCGGCATGCTGTACGCGGCGCAGTGGTTCGACGGCGAACACGCCGATGAGGTCGAGATCCGCCGCCTGGTCCAGGCCGTCTATGAGCGGGTGGAATGGGACTGGGTCATGGTCCGACCCAACCGCATCTCGATGGGCTGGCACCCGGAGACCGGCTTCATCCCGTCCGACTGGCACGTCTACAACGAGGGCATGCTGGTCCTGCTGCTGGCCATCGGCAGCCCGACCCATCCGGTTCCGGCCGCGGTGTGGGACGAATGGTGCTCGGTCTACGACCGCAGCTGGACCGACAAATGGGGTCCCTGGCACCTGCATTTCCCGCCCATGTTCGGGCACCAGTACAGCCATATGTACGTCGATTTCCGCGGCATCCAGGACGCATGGATGCGCAACAAATCGGCCGAGATCGGCGCCTTCGACTATTTCCAGAACAGTGTGCGCGCGGTCGAGGCGCAGCGCCTGTACGCGACCAACAATCCGATGGGCTGGGCCGGCTATTCGGCGGACGTCTGGGGTCTGACGGCCTGCGACGGGCCCGGCGACTTCAAGGAAGTCATCGGCGGGCGCGAGCGCGAGTTCTTCAGCTACTCGGCGCGTGGCCCGGGCGACCGGGACGACGGCACCATCGCCCCGACCGCGGCCATGGGCTCCATGCCCTTCGCGCCGGCCGAGGTGACGCATTGCCTGAAGTCGATGAAGGCGCGCTACGGGACCGGGATCTACACCGAGTTCGGCTTCCTGGACTCGTTCAACCCGACGCTGGAGGCGACGCAGCGCACGCTGCAGCACGGCAAGATCGTGCCCGGCGTGGGCTGGGTCGACGGCGACTACCTGGGCATCGACCAGGGGCCGATCGTCATCCAGATCGAGAACCATCGCTCGGACGCCGTGTGGCGTCTGATGCGCAATGAACCGAACATCGTCCGGGGCCTGAAGCGGTCCGGCTTCAGCGGCGGCTGGCTGGATCGCGCGTGACGGAACTTCGGCCGGACAGACGGGCGACGCTGGGCCTTCTGGCCGGGGCCGCGGCCGGGCTCGCCGGCTGCGGGCGGCGTGACGACGGGTCGGTCCATCTGCGCTTCTGGGCGATGGGCAATGAGGCGACCAACGTCCCGCAGATCCTGCCCGAGTTCGAACGGCTGAACCCCGGCATCCGCGTCGAGGTTCAGGCCCTGCCGTGGACGGCGGCGCACCAGAAGCTGCTGACGGCCTATGCCGGGTCGTCGCTGCCGGACCTCAGCCAGGTGGGCAACACCTGGGTGTCCGAGATGGCGGCCATCGGGGCGATCTCGCCCCTGCCGGCGTTCGCCTCGGACCTGCTGACCGACCAGTTCCCGGCGGTGCTGGAGACCAACCGCATCAACGGGCAGCCGGTGGCCACGCCCTGGTATGTCGATACGCGGCTGATCTTCTATCGCTCGGACCTGCTGGAGCACGCGGGCTACGACGCCGTGCCCCAGACCTGGGCGGGCTGGAAGCAGGCCATGCACGCGGTGAAGCGCGTCGCCGGGGCGGACAAATACGCCGTGCTGCTGCCGCTGAACGAGTTCGAGCAACTGTTGACGTTCGGCCTTCAGGGCGACGAGCCGCTGCTGCGCGACCGGGATACGCGGGGCAATTTCTCCAGCCCGTCGTTCGTGGCGGCGCTGGCCTTCTACAAGAGCCTGTTCGACGAGGGCCTGGCGCCGGTGGCGTCGGCGGCGCAGATATCCAACGTCTGGACCGAGTTCGAACGCGGCTGGTTCAGCTTCTACTTCTCCGGCCCGTGGACCATCGGCGACTTCCGCAACCGGCTGAAGCCGGAGACGCGGTGGATGACCTCGGGCGTGCCGGGGCCGAAGGGGCCGGGCGCGTCGGCGCCGGGCGGCTCGTCGCTGGTCGTGTACCGGTCGTCGCCGCATCAGGAGGCGGCGTGGAAACTGGTGCGCTTCCTGTCGGATCCCGCCGTACAGGCGCGCTTCAACGTCATCACCGGAAACCTGCCGGCGCGGCAGAGCGCCTGGAACGCGCCCGCCGTGGCGAACGACCCCTACGTCGCTGCGTTCAAGGGGCAGCTGTCGCGCGCCCGGGCCGTGCCCAAGGTGCCGGAGTGGGAGCGGATCGTCACCGAGATGCAGATCGTCGCCGAGCGCATGGTGCGGGGTGAGTTCACGCCGGAAACCGCGGGCCCCGAGATCGACCGCCGCGCCGACCGGCTGCTGGAGAAGCGCCGCTGGATGATCGAACAGGGGAGGGCGGAATGACCGTTCAGCCTGTCGCCCCGGCCGTCGTGCCGCACGCCGGCGGCGCGCCGACGACGCGCAAGCGCGAGCGCGCGGCCTGGGGCTTCGTCGCCCCGGCGCTGCTGGCCATCGGCGTCTTCTTCGCCATTCCGGTCTTCGCGGCCCTGCTGCTGAGCCTGACCGATTTCGACATCTACGCCCTGGCCGATATCCGCAACGTCCGGTTCGTGGGCCTGCAGAACTATGAGCGGCTGTTCGCCAATCCGCTGTTCTGGGGCGCGATGCGCAACACCGGCCTGTTCGCCGTGCTGGGCGTGCCGCTGTCGATCGCCGCGTCGCTGGGCGCGGCGGTGATCCTGAATGCGCGGGTGATCAAATGGCGGCCGATCTGGCGGGTGATGTTCTTCGCCCCCTACGTCACCACCCTGGTCGCCACGGCAGTGCTGTGGAACTACCTGCTGCACACCCGCTACGGCGTTATCAACTGGGCCATCTCGAGCATCGGCCTGCAGCCCGTCGACTGGCTGGGCGATCCGAAGACCTCGATCCCGGCCATCCTGATGTTCGTGGTGTGGAAGATCTTCGGCTACAACATGCTGATCTTCCTCGCGGTTCTTCAGACCGTGCCGGACGAGCTGTACGAGGCCGCACGGATCGACGGGGCCGGGGCGTGGAAGCGGTTCGTGCACGTGACCCTGCCGGCCATCGCGCCGACGCTGCTGCTGGTGTCGATCATCTCGGTGGCGGGCTTCTTCCAGCTGTTCGCCGAGCCCTACGTGATGACCCAGGGCGGCCCCGCGCAGTCGACCGTGACGGTGCTCTACTTCATGTACGAAGAGGGCTTCAAATGGTGGAACCTCGGCTCCGCCAGCGCCGTGGCCTTCGTGCTGTTCGTCTGCATCCTGGCGGTGACCCTGGTCCAGCTGGCGGTGGCGAAGCGGGTGGGGGCCTACGAATGAAGGCGAAGACCCTCCTGCTGAACCTCGGCGTGGCGTTCATCGCCCTGGTCGTGCTGTTTCCGCTGATGTGGATGCTGTCGGTCAGCTTCATGTCGACGGGCGAGGCGGCCAGCTTCCCGCCGCCGCTGCTGCCGAAGACCTGGACGCTGGAGCACTACCGCGACCTGTTCGTGACCCAGGGCATGGGGCGCTATCTGTGGAACAGCTTCGCCCTGGCGACGCTGGCGACCGGGCTGGCGCTGCTGTTCACCGTGCCGGCCGGCTACGCCTTCGCCAAGCTGCGCTTCCGGGGGCGGGAGCGGATCTTCCAGCTGCTGGTCGGCGCCCTGGTGGTGCCGGCGCAGATCGGCACCCTGCCGCTGTTCCTGATGCTGAAGGGCATGGGGCTGGTGAACACCTACGCCGGCGCCCTGGTGCCGTGGCTGGCCTCGATCTTCGGCCTGTTCCTGGTGCGGCAGTACTCGCTGTCGATCCCGGACGAGATGCTGGAGGCCGCCCGCATCGATGGCGCGACGGAGGGCCAGATCTTCCGCAAGGTGGTGTTGCCGACGCTGCAGCCGATCATCGTGACCCTGGCGCTATTCGTCTTCCTGGGCAGCTGGAACGACTTCCTCTGGCCCCTGATCATCCTGACGGACCAGTCCAACTACACCCTGCCGGTGGCGCTGGCGGCGCTGTCGCGCGAGCACGTGCAGGACGTCGAGATGATGATGGCGGGCGCCGTCATCACCGTGGCCCCTGTGCTGATCCTCTTCCTCGCCCTGCAACGCTACTACATCCGCGGCATGCTCGCGGGGAGCGTGAAGGGGTAGGGCTCCCGGTCCTGTGATCCTCCCCCGCTGGGGGAGGGGGACCGTCTGAAAGACGGTGGAGGGGGCGACCCTCGCGCCGGCGCGGTGCGCCGGGGGGGGGGGGGGGGGGGGGGGGGGGGGGGGGGGGGGGGGGGGGGGGGGGGGGGGGGGGGGGGGGGGGGGGGGGGGGGGGGGGGGGGGGGGGG
>NZ_JACIDM010000003.1 GCF_014196335.1 Brevundimonas lenta | reverse complement strand
GCCCCCCCCGCCGCCGCCTCCGCCGCCGCCGCCGCCTCCGCCGCCGCCGCCTCCGCCGCCGCCGCCGCCACCTCCGCCGCCGCCGCCACCTCCGCCGCCGCCGCCGCCGCCGCCGCCGCCGCCGCCGCCGCCGCCCCCGCCGCCGCCGCCGCCGCCGCCGCCGCCGCCGCCCCCGCCGCCCCCGCCGCCGCCGCCGCCTCCGCCGCCGCCGCCGCCACCTCCGCCGCCGCCGCCACCTCCGCCGCCGCCGCCGCCTCCGCCGCCGCCTCCGCCGCCGCCGCCACCTCCGCCGCCGCCGCCGCCTCCGCCGCCGCCTCCGCCGCCGCCCCCGCCGCCGCCGCCGCCTCCGCCGCCGCCGCCACCTCCGCCGCCGCCGCCTCCGCCGCCGCCTCCGCCGCCGCCGCCGCCTCCGCCGCCGCCGCCTCCGCCGCCGCCGCCGCCTCCGCCTCCGCCGCCGCCTACATCTCCGCCGCCGCCGCCGCCGCCGCCTCCGCCCCCGGAGCCGCAGTTCGCGTCGGCGTCAGCGACCATCCACTCGATCGGCCTGGCGACGATCGGAACCTTCCACCAGAGGCAGGGGGACCAGGTGCTGCTGACCAACCGGACCCCGGTTTCGGGAGCCTGGGGGCGCGCCTTCACGCGCCAGATCGAGACGACCTCGATCGCCGCGACCCCCAACAGCTCGGTTCACCCGAGCTGGGACGGCGACCTGACGGGCGTTCAGGCCGGCGCCGACCTGTGGGCCGGCGACGTGCCGGGCGGCGGGAGTTGGCGCGTCGGTCTCAGCGTCGCCCACGCGGAAGCGCGCGGAGATGTCCGGGGCGCCCTCGTGCCCGCGCCTCAGCAACCGTCCGGCTCCCTCAGGGTGACGAGCGACTCGTTCGGCGGCTACGTCACCTACATCGGACACCAGGGTTGGTATCTGGACGGCGTGGCGGTCTACGGACTGCACGACCTCCGGCTGACCTCCCGCACGGCCCAGCGGCTCGAGCTGGAGGGCGAGTCCGGGGCTCTGTCGCTCGAGACAGGCTATCCGATGCGTGTCAGCCCGGGATGGGTCGTCGAGCCCCAGGCGCAGTTCATCTGGCAGAGGAGCAAGATCGATCGGATCGACAATCCGCCCAGCTCCGTCCAGTTCAACTCCCGCGACGACCTGATCGGACGGCTCGGGGTGCGATTCGAAAGCCACGCGACGGCGGGAACCGCCACGATCCTGCCGTTCTTCTCCGTCGACTGGATCGTTCCCCTGGATAAGGAGAGCGGCATCCTCTTCAACGCCGACTCCTTGACGGTTCACGGCGGGGAGGAGCTACTCAACGTCAGCGCGGGCTTCGACGCGCAGCTGACGCCGATGATGAGCACCTATCTGACCATGGACTGGGGGACAGACCTGGATGGCGATCGATACCAAAGCTTCGGAGCGATGTTCGGCGTCCGTGTCGTCTGGTGAGCCGGTCGAAACAGGCGGACTGACCGCCTACGTTCTCGACGGGCATGAACTGCGCATCCGGCCGGCCCCGCTGGAACGGGCGTGGATGGACGCCAGCGCCAACCGCTTCGCCTATCGCTGCCTGCCGTTGAACATCGCCAACGCCCACGGGTGGGAAGTCCTGTGCACCGGGGGCTTCTCGGCGATCTGGGACGGCCAGCAGCATATGGACGGCATTGAGGTGAAGCCGGACCGGGACGCGACCGCGCCGGCCGTGAGCCACTTCGGGGAGGGCGTTCTGACCTTCCATCTGCCGTGCATCTTCCGGACAGACCCGGGCTACGACCTGTTCGTCACCGGGCCGATCAATCGCCCGAAGGACGGCATCTCGGCCCTGTCAGCCGTGGTCGAGACGGACTGGTCGCCTTACACCTTCACCATGAACTGGCTTTTCACCCGCGCTGATCATCGGGTGAGGTTCGAGAAGGACGAGCCCTTCTGCCATCTCTTCCCGGTTCAACGGGAATCGCTGGAGCGGATCGACCCGGTCGCCCGCATTCTCGGCAGCGACCCAAAGCTGGAACGCGAGCACACGGCCTGGTCGGCCAGTCGGAACAGCTTCAACCGGGACCTCGCCGACGCGAATCCCGAGGCCGCTCAGCAGGGCTGGCAGAAGGCCTATTTCCAGGGTCTCTCGCCGTCCGGCGACCGGGCGACGGCTGAGCATCGAAGCAAGCTGCGCCTGAAGCAGTTCCGCGCGGGAGACCCGACCTAGCCGCGGGCCATCGTCCGTTCGATCAGCTGCGCCGACCGTTCCGGCCCCAGATCGTGCGCCAGGGCGCTGCGGAACTTCCCGTCCGGCCCCATCAGATAGATCGTGAGCGAGTGGTTCATGGTGTAGCCCTCGCCCTCGCCGACCTTCTGGTAGGCGGCGCGATAGACGCGGGCGGCGTCGGCGACCTGCTCCGGCGTGCCGGTCAGGCCGATGACGCCCTTGGGGAAGCCATCCGAGGACAGATAGTCCTTCAGCGCCTGGGGCGTGTCGCGCTCGGGATCCACACTGACGAACACGACCTGCACGTCCTTCGCCCGAACGCCCAGCTGCGCCCTGGTGGCTTCCAGCATGGTCAGGGTCGTGGGGCAGTAATCGGGGCAGTAGGTGAAGCCGAAGAAGACCAGGGTCCATTTGCCGTTCAGGATCGACTGGTCCACGGCCTGGCCGTCCTGGTTGACCAGCTGGAAGGGGCCGCCGACCTGGGCCTGGCCGGTCGAGGTCACGGCGCCGGCGTCGCGCGCCTCGTCCTGACGGCCGACGACGACCATGGTGGTGACCGCGAGCGCCGCGGCGATGGCGATGCAGGCGCCGGCGAACAGCAGGATGGAACGGCGCGGCATTACGGCCCCTTCGAAATCGCCCCCAACGGGCCGAACGCGTCTATAGAAGAGCTGTGAGCGCCACAGAAGACCACCCGTCGCCGCAGTCCGTCGCCGCATCCGAAGGCGGCCGGTTCGCCGGCTGGCGCAACCTGCCGCGGCGCAACCGCGGCCTGTCGCTGCGCACCCTGGTCATCCTGCGCTGGATGGCGATCGCCGGGCAGACCGCGACCATCATCGTCGCCACCGCCTGGTTCCATTTCGACCTGCCGCTGTGGGGCTGTCTGGCGGTGATCGCCGCCAGCGTGGCCATGAACCTGAACGCCACCGCGCGCCTGAAGCGCAGCGAGGGGGCGGGGACCGACGGCTCGATGACGGCCGCGCACCTCGGTTTCGATATCCTGCAGCTGTCGACCCTGCTGGCCCTGACCGGAGGCCTGCAGAACCCGTTCTGCCTGCTGCTGGTCGCGCCAGTGACGGTCGCGGCGGCCTCGCTGCCGGGACGCCAGGCTGTGCTGATGGGCCTGCTGGTGCTGCTGGCCACCGTCTGCCTGTTCTTCTTCTCCCTGCCGTTGCCGTGGCAGGCGGGGACCGAGCTGGATCTGCCGGTCCTCTACAAGGTCGGCATCGGCATGGCCCTGACCACGGGCGTGGTCTTCACCTCGGCCTATGCGTGGCGGGTCGCCGCCGACGCCGAGAAGCTGGAGCTGGCGCTGGCCACCACCCAGGACGTGCTGCAGCGCGAGCAGCGCATGGCCGCACTGGGCGGGCTGGCGGCGGCGGCGGCGCACGAGCTGGGCACGCCGCTGGCGACCATTCAGGTGGTGGCCAAGGAACTGCTCCGGGCCTCGGCGCAGGACGGCCCGGCGGCCGAGGACGCGGCCCTGATCCTGCAGCAGGCCGAGCGCTGCCGCGACATCCTGAAACGCCTGTCGCAACAGCCGGACGAGGGCGGCATCGCCTTCGCCGAGGTCGGGCTGAAAGCCCTGCTGGAAGAGGTGGTTGAACCGCATCGCGGCTTCGACCTGGCCTTCACCGTGTCGGTGCGCACCGCCTCGGGCGAGCCGTCGCCGCGCGTGCGGCGCCTGCCCGAAGTCATTCACGGCCTGTCGACCCTGGTCGAGAACGCCGCCGATTTCGCGACCTCGAAGGTGCGCGTCACCGGCATCGTCGACGCCGGGTTCATCGAGATCGAGGTCGTCGACGACGGCCCCGGCTTCCCCGCCGACATCCTGCCCCGGCTGGGCGAGCCCTATGTGACCAGCCGTCCGCAGGGCAAGGCGCGCCGCGCCCTGACGGCCCAGATCGCGGCCTCGGTCGCCGCCGCCACGCCGGGCCGCAAGGGCAAGAAGGCCGCCGCGCCGGCGCCGGAGACCATCGCGCCCAGCCAGGGCGGCATGGGCCTGGGCTTCTTCATCGCCCGCACCCTGCTGGAGCGGACGGGCGGCAAGGTCACGGTCGGGGCCGGCGATGGCGGCAAGGGCCAGCCGCGGGGCGCCCGGGTCTCAATTCGCTGGCCGCGTGAAGCGCTGGAGGTTCCGGCGTAAGGAAATGCCGTGGTGTCGCACCCCCGGTCTGAACCTTGACCGCAGCGGCGCCGTTACCGACTTGAGCGGCGAGGAGAACGTAGATGCCCGAGACCGAAGCCCGCATCGCCGCGCTTGAGGACAAGACCCTCCTGCTGCTCGACGACGACAACGCCCTGCGCACCCGGCTGGGCCGCGCGCTGGAAAGCCGTGGATTCGAGGTGGCCACCGCCGCCTCGGTGGCCGAGGCGAGCGAGGCGCTGCGCGCCAACGTGCCCGCCTTCGCCGTGCTGGACATGCGTCTTGAGGACGGCAACGGCCTGAAGGTGGTGGAGATGATCCGCGACCGGCGCGAGGACGCGCGCATCGTCATGCTGACGGGCTACGGCGCCATCGCCACGGCAGTCGCGGCCGTTAAGGCCGGCGCGGTCGACTATCTGCAGAAGCCCGCCGACGCCGACGACGTGGTCAAGGCCCTGCTGTCGACCGGCGAGGCGCCCGAGCCGCCGGACAACCCCATGAGCGCCGACCGGGTGCGCTGGGAGCATATCCAGCGGGTCTACGAGCTGTGCGACCACAATGTCTCCGAGACGGCCCGCCGCCTGGGCATGCACCGACGCACCCTGCAGCGCATCCTGGCCAAGCGCGCGCCGCGCTAGGCTTGACGGACAAGCGTAGCCATACCAACCTCCGGTAAGTGTTTTCCCGGGGGTGTTTATGAGCAGGGTTGTATTCGCCCTCGCGGCGGCGGGCATCGCGTTCGCTGTCGCGGCGGGGACCTGTGCGTGGTTGCTGAGGCAGTACATGCCCGGGACGGAGCCGCAGGGGCTCTATATGGATGCCGACATCCTGCTGAAGCTGGTCATGATGCTGATCGTGCTTCTGCTCCTCGCCATCCTCGGGCTCGGCCTCGCCGGCGTATTCAGTCCCGCTGACCGGTTCGCCGTTCCGCTGTCGATTCTGGCCGGCGCCTCCGCCGCCCTGGGCCTGCTGGGTGCGGGCTATGGCTGGTTGATGGTGCAGCAGGTCGTGGCCCGGATCGGCGAGGTCGCGTTCGACATCGTCGCGCACAGCTACGCGGAGGCTGCGCTTGTCGCCTCGATGGGGCTGTTCGGCGCCGTGGTCGCCCTGGGGCTGCGGACCATGGCCGAGTTCCGCCAGTGACGACACGTCCGTTCGCGTATCGCCAACGGACATGCCGGGCCTTTCGCGAATGACCGGCGTCCGTTCCTGAAGACGCGGTCGCAGCCCGTTCAGGCGATCGGCAGGGTCAGGTCATCGGAGGCCCGGCGGTCGGGTCCTCCCCGCCTGACAAGGACGATCCGATGCTCCGCCTTTCCGCCGCCGCCCTGGCCCTGACCCTGCTCGCGGCCCCCGCCGCCTTCGCACAGCCGGCCGACGCCTCCGTCACCCTGACCTTCGAGACCGGCGCCCGCAGCGGCCGCGTCATGGTCGCCCTGTATGATTCCGAGGCGTCCTATACGTCGGGCAGCCCCGTCGCGACGGCCGCCGTCGACGCGTCGGGGTCGGTGGTCGCGGTGTTCGATAACCTGCCCGCCGGCGACTACGCGATGAAGTCGTTCCACGACGTCAACGGCGACGGCCAGATGAACACCAACCCGTTCGGCATGCCGACCGAGCCCTACGCCTTCTCGAACAATGCGGTCGGCAACATGGGTCCGGCCAGCTGGGACCGGGCCCGCTTCACCGTCTCGGGCGATACGGCCCAGACCATCAGCATCCGCTGAGATGACGATCATGGTCCCCTCCCGCCGCGCCTTCATGACCGGCGCCGCCGCCCTGTCGGCTGCGGTGGTCACGCCTGACGCCGTCCGCGCCGCCGAAGCCATGGCCGCGACCGACTGGGGTCTGGTCACCGCCGACGTCGAGGCCGACGTGGCCCCGCACGCCATGCGGCTGGTGCACGGCCGCGCCCCCGACGGCCTGACCGGCGCCCTGTATCGCAATGGACCGGCGAAGTTCCGCCGACCCGGCCGCAGCGCCGAGCACTGGTTCGACGGCGACGGCCTGGTGCGCCGCTTCCGCATCCAGGACGGTCAGGCCGGACTGGCCGCCCGCTTCGTCGACACGCCCAAGCGCCGCCAGGAGACGCGGCTGGACGCCATGGTCATGCCGGGCTTCGGCACCATGCCCGATCCGCGCGCCGAGATCGGCTCGCCCGACGATGCCAGTGCCGCCAACACCTCGGTGCATCTGGTCGGCGGGGAGCTTTGGGCGCTGTGGGAGGCCGGGTCGCCGGCGGTCTTGGACCCCGGCACGTTGGAGACGCGCGGCTTCAAAACCCTGCGCCCGGACCTCAAGGGCATGCCCTTCCTGGCCCATCCGCGCATCGAGCCGGACGGCCGGATCTGGAACCTCGGCGTCGGCGGAGACCAGGCCATGGTCTGGCGGCTGGCGCCCGACGGATCGCTGGAGGACGCCTCGGTCATCGAGCTGCCGCGGGCCAGCTACATCCACGACTTCACGGCCACCGACACCCAGCTGGTGATCGTGCTGCAGCCGTGGGTCCGGACGCGGATGGTGATGCCCTTCTCGGCCGGTTTCGAATGGAAGGCCGAGGAGGGGACCCAGGTGCTGGTCGTCGACAAGGCCGATCTGGGCAAGCGCCGCATCTTCGAACTGCCCGCCTTCGGCTTCTTCCATCTCGGCGACGCCTGGCGGGACGGGGCGGACATCCGCTTCGACGTCTGCGCCCACCGCGACATGGATTTCGCGGCGAGAGGCGCCCAGCAGGTGGTCAACGGCGTGCCGCTGGACGGCGAGCCGGCGCGGCTGGCGATGGTGCGGCTGGGCGCCGACGGGCGAGCGAGCCTTGAGCGCACGGACATCGTCGGCGAGTTCCCGCGCAGCGACCCGCGTCGGGCGGGGCTCGAGCGGCGGCTGACCATCCACACCGCCGGCGAGACCCCGGGACGGCCCTTCGCCTCAGGCATCGGGGTGACCGACTGGTCGACAGGCCGCACGCGCGGCTTCGACTTCGGCGCCGGCCATGTGGTCGACGAGATGGTCTTCGCCCCGCGGCCGGGCGGGACGGCCGAGGACGACGGCTGGCTGATCGGACCGTCGCTGAACCTCACCGACCGCGTGACGGAGCTGCACGTGCTGGACGCGGCGCGGGTGGACGAGGGGCCGGTCGCGACCTGGCGGGCGGACGTCGCCCTGCCGGCGGCGTTCCACGGAACCTGGACCAGCTGAACCTCAGTACCAGCCGGCGTCGCGCAGGGCCTTTGCGTAGCGCCGGCTGACCGGGGCCTCGAGGCCGCCCTCCAGCGTCAGGGTGGCCCGGCCCTCGCCGCGCGAGACGCTGCGGACGGCGTCTTTCGCCACCCACCAGCTGCGGTGGGTCTGGGCGCCTTCCAGGCCTTCCAGCTCCTTCAGGGCGTCGGCGAGGCGCATCAGGATCAGGTCGGAGCCGCGGTCGGTGTGGATGCGCAGATAGTGGTCCTCGGACACCACGGCGCGGATCGTCGCCCCGCGCAGCTTCAGCGGCAGGCGGTCGAGGAAACGGGCGGGCGTCGCGCCGGCCGGGGCCGCATGGGTCTGCACCGGGGTGCGCGACAGGAAGACATTCAGGGCGGCGACCACGCCTGTGACCAGGGTCACCGGCAGCAGGAAATGCGGCAGCCGGTCCAGCTCCAGCACGCGGTCGTCGTCGAAGAAGCGGGTGGTGATGGCCCAGACCATGATCGACAGCGGCCCGGACATGACCAGGGTGAGCGCCGCCGTCGCCAGCCACGGGCGGCGGTCCATGTCGATGAAGCGGTCGGTCAGCGAGCCGCAGATGTGACCCCACAAGGCGCCCAGCAGCATCATCGGCAGCCAGTAGGCGAGGCGGAACCACAGCGGGACCTCGTCCATGCCGAAGGCCCCGGTGAGCGCCAGCACCACCCCGGCCGCCAGCGCCACGAAGACGCCGCGCACGAGGGTGCGGTCGAGGGTCAGCTGGATGGTTCGCTGCGGGAGATCGGCGGCGGACATCGGATCAGCGCCCGCCGCCCGGCTTGCAGACCGCGCGGAAACCGGCGGCGGCGAACCGCACCATGTAGTCGCACGCGCTCTCCAGATCGCCGGACCGGCACAGGCCGCCGGACAGACGGTCCAGCCGCCCCGTCTCGCCCAGGGTCAGCGTCAGGGCGCCCGACAGGTTGTGATAGGCCCAGTACAGATCGACCTCCTCGGCCTCGGGCATGATCTGTTTGATCAGCTCGATCAGGCGACGGATGGCGGGGTCGAAATAGCGGGCCATGGTCTCACCGCCGAAGGTCGGGTTGGCGTTGGTCTGGGCCACCAGGGCCGCATAGTGCTTCCAGCCCGGTCCGCCCTTCATCGACCACTGGAACGGCGGCCGCAGGAAGGCCTCGAACAGGCCCTCCAGGGTCATGCCGTCGGGGCCGGGATCGCGGGCGTAGCGGTTGATGGCGTCGACCCGTTCGTTGTTCCAGACCTCGGCCCGGCGCAGGAAGACGGCGTCGAACAGGCCGCGCTTGGCCCCGAAATAGTAATGGACCAGCGCCGTATCGACGCCCGCCTCGCGCGCCACTTCGCGAATGGTGACGCCGTAGAAGCCGTGTTTCGAGAACAGATCCTCGGAGGCGTCGAGGATGGTTTCGCGGGTGTCGGCCGTGCCCGCGGCGCGGGCTTTCGGCGGCCGTCCGCGGCGAGCGGGCTTCGCTTCGGCTTCGGGAACGGGGGCGGGGGGATTGCTCATGGATGCAAGGCTAGGCCGCATGACCCCGGCAGTGCAACGGCGCCACAGGTTGGGTCACGGCTACCGCTGCGGAAGCTGCGCTGTTTGACAGCGCCCGGAAAACGATTACCGTCCGGGAAAATCATTGAACGCTGAATAAAAGCGTCTCTGTCGGAAACATCGGGAATTGGGGCTGCAATGAATAGACTCGTCAAAACCGCTTTGCTCGCAGGCGCCGCCTGGAGCGCAATGTCCACCATCGCCATGGCGCAGGACGTCGCGCCGCAGGATGAGGCCTCGGCGATCGATGACATCGTCGTCTCCGCGCGTCGCCGCGAGGAAACGCTGAAGGACGTGCCGGTGGCCGTCTCGGTGCTGACCGCAGAGCGCCTGGAGCAAACCGGCGCCCAGGACATCACCGCCCTGCAGCAGCAGACCCCGAACGCGACGGTTCAGATCGCCCGCGGTTCGAACTCGACCCTGATCTCCTTCATCCGCGGCGTCGGCCAGCAGGATCCGCTGTGGGGCTTCGAGCCCGGCGTCGGCCTGTACGTCGACGACGTCTACATCGCCCGCCCACAGGGCGCGGTGCTGGACATCTTCGACGTCAACCGCATCGAAGTGCTGCGCGGGCCCCAAGGCACCCTGTACGGCCGCAACACCATCGGCGGCGCGATCAAATACGTGACCCAGCCGCTCGGTCATGACCTCGACTTCATGGCCCGCGCCACCGTCGGTTCGTACAACGAGCACAACTTCCTCGTTTCGGCGACCGTGCCGGTCACCGAAACCCTAAGCGTCGGCGGCACTGTGGCCACCTACCGCCATGACGGCTACGGCCGTAACCGCACCACGGGCGAGGAGCACTACAACAAGGAGGTCAACGCCTACCGTTTCAGCACGGAGTGGACCCCGACCGACGACTTCTCGCTGCGCATCGCCTACGACCGCGTCGACGATGAATCGGCGCCGCGTCACGGCCACCGCGAGGTCAACTCGACCGTCGGCGGCTTCACCCCGCCGGACGACGTTTACGACACCTACGCCGGCCTGACGGGCGAGCAGGACGTCGACACCTCGGGCGTCTCGGTGACCGGCGAATACCGCGTCAACGACATGCTGACGATCAAGTCCATCACCGCCTACCGTGAGGGCTACACCGACACCGTCATCGACTTCGACCAGACCCCGCTGCCGTCGCTGGACGTGCCCGCCTACTATGGCGATCACCAGTTCACGACCGAACTGCAGGGCCTGTTCACCGGCGAGAACTGGTCCGGCGTCGCCGGCTTGTTCTACCTGGACGGCAGCTCGAAGGGCGCCTTCGACACCATCGCGGGCGGCCTCGGTGTCGTCATCGCCGCCGCCGGCAAGGTGGAGACCAAGTCGATCTCGGCCTACGCCGACTTCACCTACGATTTCTCGGACCGCCTGCACGCCTCGATCGGCGGCCGCTGGACCTCGGACGAGAAGGACGCCGAGGTGTTCCGCGCCTTCTACCTGGGCGCCACCCGTTCGCCGCTCCAAGGCGGCACGGTGCGTCCGATCCTGCAGACGCGCACCAACTACACGGCCAACGACACCTTCGAGAAGTTCACGCCGCGCGTCAGCGTTTCGTATGACTTCAGCGACGAAGTCACCGGCTACGCCTCGATCAGCCAGGGCTTCAAGTCGGGCGGCTGGGACATGCGCGGCGACGCCTTCCTGGTTCCGCAGACGGTCGACGGCTATCAGCCCGAGACGGTCACCAACTATGAGCTGGGCCTGAAGGGCTCGGTCGCCGACGGCCGCATCTGGTTCGCCGCGTCCGCCTTCTACGCCGACTACCAGGACATGCAGATCACGACCCAGCAGGTGGCCACGCCGCCGGCTACGGGCATCGCCTCGGTCGTCGACAACGCCGGCTCGGCCACCATCTACGGCTTCGAATTCGAAACCACGATCCGCTTCACCGACAACCTCAGCGCCAGCTGGGCGGTCGGCCACCTGAACAACGAGTTCGACGAGTTCTTCACCCTGATCAGCGGGGCGCCGGTCGACATCTCGAACACCCGCGAGCCGCAGAACTCGCCGTCGCTGACCAGCTTCATGAGCCTGAACTGGCACGGCGACTTCGCCGGTGGTCGTCTGACGATCGTTCCGGCCCTGTCGTACCGCTCGGCCTACCACCTGTTCGACGCCCCGGATCCGGTGCTCGACCAGGACGCCTACGCCCTCGTCGACCTGTCGACGACCTGGACGGACAGCACCGGCCACTACGAGATCGGCCTGTACGGCCGCAACCTGACCGACGAGGTCTACAAGGTCGGCGGCTACAACTTCGCCGGCGCCACCTTCAACAACTCGATCTCGGCCTTCTACGGTCCGCCGCGCACCTACCAGCTGCAGCTGACCTATCGCTACTGATCTCCTGAAGCCTGAACGCTTCTGAGCCCTGGGCGGCGGTTCTCACGAGCCGCCGCCCTTTTTCTTCTGGCGCTTCGATCCAGCGCCGTTACGGTTCCAAAAAAGTCGAGGGAAACGCCATGACGACGGCCACGGACGCTCCGGTCCCCGGGGAAAAACCTGTTCGCCCGGGATATCGCTACTACGTCCTGGCGGTCCTGATTCTCGTCTACATGCTGAACTTCCTGGACCGGCAGATCATCGGCATCCTGGCGGCGCCGCTGAAGGCGCATTTCAACATGCCGGACAGCCAGTTCGGCCTGCTGGGCGGCATCGCTTTCGCCTCGGTCTATTCGACCCTCGCCATTCCCCTGGCCTGGCTGGCCGACCGCTTCAGCCGCGTCTGGATCATGACCGGCGCCCTGGCCGTCTGGTCGGGCTTCACCGCCCTGTGCGGCATGGCCGGATCGTTCGGTCAGCTGTTCCTGTGCCGCATGGGCGTCGGGATCGGCGAGGCGGGCGGCGTGGCCCCGGCCTATTCCCTGATCGCCGACTATTTCCCGCCCCAGCAGCGCGCCCGCGCCCTGGCCGCCTTCGCCTTCGGCATTCCGCTGGGCACCGCCGCCGGCACCCTGGTCGGCGGCCTGCTGGCCGCGGCCTACGGGTGGCAGACGGCCTTCATCACCGTGGGTCTGCTGGGCCTGCTGGTCGCGCCGCTGCTGCGTCTGACGGTCCGCGATCCGAAGCGGGGCGGGACCGACGTGGTCAAGACGGCGGAACAGCTGGCCGCCATCGCCGCCGCTCCGGTGGTCGGTTCCGGAACCATCGGCCGCAACGCCTCCCTCGTCATGCTCGGGATCGGCGCCGGCGCCCTGGGTCTGGCCGCCCTGATCCAGTTCGGCGGCCTGACGCTCGGCAATCCGCTGGTCTTCGCCTTCGGCGGCTTGCTGGCCTCCGTCATCGGCGTCTCGCTGATGATCGCGCGACGGACCGCCTCGGTGGTCTTCCGCAAGCGCAGCTTCTGGCTGCTGGCCCTGGGCGCCGCCTCGTCGTCGGTGTGCGGCTACGGCGTCGCCGGCTGGCTGCCGCTGTTCTTCATGCGCAGCTTCAACCTGACCCTGGCCCAGACCAGCTGGTACTATTCCGGCATCGCCCTGATCGGCGGCCTGCTGGGCATCTGGGGCGGCGGCATGATCGCCGACAAGCTGTCGAAGAAGGGCAAGGGCGCCTATCCGCTGACCCCGGCGATCGCCTTCCTGATTTCCGCGCCGACGTTCCTGCTGGCGATGAATTCGCCCTGGCTGATCGGCCTGGTCCTGCCGGGCGGCGGCAGCCAGACGCAGCAGCTGACCCTGGCCTTCCTGATCTTCCTGATCCCGACCGGCCTGAACCTGGCCTGGCTGGGGCCGGTCACGGCGGCCGTGCAGCACCTCGCTCCGGCGCCGATGCGTTCGACCGCCTCGGCCCTGTTCCTGCTGTTCAACAACCTGCTCGGCCTCGCCGTCGGCTTCTACTATTTCGGCTGGATGAGCGACCTGCTCGCCCCCCACTTCGGCGAGGAAAGCCTGCGCTGGGCGATCTACACCGGCATGGGCTTCTACCTCCTGGCGGCGGTCCTGCTGATCGGCGCGTCCCGCACCCTGAAGCACGACTGGGTCGATTGACGTCAGGCCGCCCCGATCGGTTCGGAGTGATTTCGGGCAGTCGGGGAGGGTGATTTCGACCCGTCATGGCGGCAGAACGTCATGACGCGCCGGGAAACCGGCGGATCGAAGTTCCTTCCCCGGTTGCGCCTGCGAACGCGCGGGTCCTATAAGGCGCCGCAACTCCTCCCTAGCGGTTCGGCGGCTTCCATGAACATTCACGAATATCAGGCCAAGCAGGTCCTGAAGGGTTTCGGCGCGCCGGTCGCCGCCGGCGTAGCCATCACCAGCGCCGATGAGGCCGAGGCGGCCGCGAAAGCGCTGCCGGGTCCGCTGTACGTCGTGAAGTCGCAAATCCACGCGGGCGGCCGCGGCAAGGGCAAGTTCAAGGAACTGCCCGCCGACGCCAAGGGCGGCGTGCGCCTGGCCTTCTCGATCGAGGACGTGGTCAAGAACGCCAAGGAAATGCTGGGGAACACCCTGGTGACCGCGCAGACCGGCGACGCCGGCAAGCAGGTCAATCGCCTGTACATCGAGGACGGCGCCGACATCGCCCGCGAGCTCTACTGCTCGCTGCTGGTCGACCGCGGCACCGGCCGGCTCTCGTTCGTCGTCTCGACCGAAGGCGGCATGGACATCGAGGCCGTCGCCCATGACACGCCCGAGAAGATCGTCACCATCGACATCGACCCGGTCGCCGGCGTGACCGACGCCAACATCGCCGAGATCAATACGGCGCTGAAACTGGACGGCGCGGCCGCCCAGGACGGCGAGACCCTGTTCCCGACCCTGTATCGCGCCTTCGTCGAGAAGGACATGTCGATGCTGGAGATCAACCCGCTGATCGTCATGGAGAACGGCCGCCTGCGCGTGCTGGACGCCAAGGTCAGCTTCGACGGCAACGCCCTGTTCCGCCACCCGGACGTCCTCGCCCTGCGCGACGAGACCGAGGAGGACCCCAAGGAAATCGAGGCCTCCAAGTATGACCTCGCCTACGTCGCTCTCGACGGCGACATCGGCTGCATGGTCAACGGCGCCGGCCTCGCCATGGCGACGATGGACATCATCAAGTTGTACGGCAAGGAGCCGGCCAACTTCCTCGACGTCGGCGGCGGCGCTTCGAAGGAAAAGGTCACCGCGGCCTTCAAGATCATCACCTCGGACCCGAACGTCCGCGGCATCCTGGTCAACATCTTCGGCGGCATCATGCGCTGCGACGTTATCGCCGAGGGCGTGGTCGCGGCGGTGAAGGAAGTGGGCCTGAAGGTGCCGCTGGTCGTCCGCCTGGAAGGCACCAATGTCGACCTCGGCAAGAAGATCCTGAACGAGTCCGGCCTGGCCATCACCGCGGCCGACGACCTCGACGACGCCGCCCAGAAGATCGTCGCGGCGGTCGGCTGATAGCCGCCACCGCCCTGCTGACAGACCCCATTCAAGGCTAAGCCATGTCCATTCTCGTCAACAAAGACACCAAGGTCATCGTCCAGGGCCTGACCGGCAAGACCGGGACGTTCCACACCGAGCAGGCGCTTCGTTACTACGGAACGAAGATGGTCGGCGGCGTGCACCCCAAGAAGGGCGGCGAGCTGTGGCACGGGTCGGAAGAAGAGACCCTGCCGATCTTCGCCTCGGTCGCTGAAGCGAAGGACGCCACCGGTGCCGACGCCTCGGTCATCTACGTGCCGCCGGCAGGCGCCGCGGACGCCATCATCGAGGCCATCGAGGCCGAGATCCCCTTCATCACCTGCATCACCGAGGGCATCCCGGTGCTCGACATGGTGCGCGTTAAGGCTCGCCTCGAGAAGTCGAAGTCGCGCCTGCTGGGCCCGAACTGCCCCGGCATCCTGACCCCGGAAGAGTGCAAGATCGGCATCATGCCGGGCTCGATCTTCAAGAAGGGCAACGTCGGCATCGTCTCGCGCTCGGGCACCCTGACCTATGAAGCGGTGTTCCAGACCACCAACGAAGGCCTCGGCCAGACGACGGCCGTCGGCATCGGCGGCGACCCGGTCAAGGGCACCGAGTTCATCGACGTGCTGGAGCTGTTCCTGGCCGATCCGGAAACGACCTCGATCATCATGATCGGCGAAATCGGCGGCGGCGCGGAAGAAGACGCCGCCCAGTTCCTGATCGACGAGGCGAAGAAGGGCCGCAAGAAGCCGATGGCCGGCTTCATCGCGGGCCGCACCGCTCCCAAGGGCCGCACCATGGGCCACGCAGGCGCCGTGGTCTCGGGCGGCAAGGGCGACGCGGAATCCAAGATCGCCGCCATGGAGGCCGCGGGCATCCGCGTGTCGCCGTCGCCGGCGCGCCTGGGCTCGACCCTGGTCGAGGTCCTGAAGGGCTGAAGCTCTCCTGGCCCTTCTCCCGATGGGAGAAGGTGGCCGGGCGGAGCCCGGTCGGATGAGGGTCGGATACGTCAGTCGGCGTGAGCCGCCGCGAAGGTGCGGCCTACGCAGGATGCGCGCTGTCGACCCTCACCTTTCGCGCAAGGACAATCGCTTCGCTCTCGT
Organism: Brevundimonas lenta; assembly: GCF_014196335.1. GTDB lineage: Bacteria > Pseudomonadota > Alphaproteobacteria > Caulobacterales > Caulobacteraceae > Brevundimonas > Brevundimonas lenta. Next base: position 615,510 of record NZ_JACIDM010000003.1, on the reverse strand, counting down.
GCGCTCAAGCCCTCTCCCGGCGGGAGAGGGCCCTGGTGGGGCCTGTCGATGTCCCACTACTGTGGCATGATCCGGTCAAATTTCGTGTAATTCCGCCGAATTTCGACCCCAGCGCCGCTATTCGGTCATGACCCATAAGGAAACAGCGCCTATATGAGCGCCGTTCGCCTCCGTGCAGACGTGCGCGCGCGAACCCAAGGGACGTGACGAGACGATGGCTGACGACGCCGGACGGCTGAACCAGGTCTTTGCCGAGACCAGCTTCCTGTACGGCTCCAATGCCGCCTTCATCGAAGACCTGCACGAGAAATGGGCCTCCGATCCGGCCTCTGTGTCCGCCGAATGGCGCGCCTTCTTCGACCAGTTGCGCGACAACGCCGCGACGGTGAAGGCCTCGGCCGGCGCCGGCGCCTGGGGCCGTCCGGTCACCAGCGAGCCGACCGAAGCCGCCGCCGTGTTCGACGGCCGCTGGCCCGCGCCCAAGGTTGATACGAAGAAGGCCGCCCCTGCCGCCGCCGCGCCTGCGAAGGCTGCGCCCGCCGCGACCGCCTCGTCCGAGGAGATCCGCGCCGCCGCCCACGATTCGATCCGCGCCCTGATGCTGATCCGCAGCTACCGCGTCCGCGGCCATCTGCAGGCGACGCTGGACCCGCTGGGCATCGAGCAGCCGACCCACAATCCCGAGCTGACGCCCGAGTTCTACGGCTTCACCGAGGCCGACCTCGACCGCCCGATCTTCCTCGACGGGGTGCTGGGCCTGCAGACCGGCAGCATCCGCGAGGTGCTGGCCATCCTGAAGCGCACCTACTGCGGCCACATCGGCATCCAGTTCATGCACATCGCCGAGCCGGAGGAGAAATCCTGGCTCCAGCAGCGCTTCGAGGGGCCGGACAAGTTCGAGCAGAACGCCTTCTCCAAGGAAGGCAAGCTGGCGATCCTGAACAAGCTGATCGAGGCCGAGGGCTTCGAACGCTTCCTGCACAAACGCTTCCCCGGCACCAAGCGCTTCGGTCTGGACGGCGGCGAGGCCATGGTCCCGGCGCTGGAGCAGGTGATCAAGCGCGGCGGCCAGCTGGGCGTCGACGAGATCGTGCTGGGCATGGCCCACCGCGGCCGCCTCAACACGCTCGCGGCGGTGATGGGCAAGCCCTATCGCGCCATCTTCCACGAGTTCCAGGGCGGTTCGACCGTGCCTTCGGACATCGAGGGTTCGGGCGACGTCAAGTATCACATGGGCGCCTCGTCGGACCGCGCGTTCGACGGCAACACCGTCCACCTGTCGCTGACCGCCAACCCGTCGCACCTCGAGATCGTCAACCCGGTCGTGCTCGGCAAGGCGCGCGCCAAACAGGCGTTCGACATCCGTGAGGCCAACGCCGGCCAGCCGGAAGAGACCTGGGCGCTGGACCGCTCGCGCGTCGTTCCGCTGCTGATCCATGGCGACGCGGCCTTCGCCGGCCAGGGCGTGGTGGCCGAATGCTTCGCCCTGATGGGCCTGAAGGGCTACCGCACCGGCGGTACCCTGCACTTCGTGGTCAACAACCAGATCGGCTTCACCACCTCGCCCCGGAACAGCCGTTCGTCGCCCTATCCGTCGGACGTCGCCCTGATGGTCCAGGCGCCGATCTTCCACGTCAACGGCGACGATCCGGAAGCGGTCGTATTCGCCGCCAAGGTGGCCACCGAGTACCGGCAGAAATTCCACAAGGACGTGGTGGTGGACATGTTCTGCTACCGCCGCTTCGGCCACAACGAAGGCGACGATCCGACCTTCACCCAGCCGCTGATGTATTCGAAGATCCGCGCCCAGCCGTCGACGCGCGAGATCTACTCCGACCGTCTGGTCCGCGAAGGCGTGCTCAGCCAGGCCGAGGTCGACGCCGAGGTCGCCCGCTTCGAGGCGTTCCTCGACGCCGAGTTCGACGCCGGCAAGACGTTCGAGGCCAAGAAGGCCGACTGGCTGGACGGCCAGTGGCAGGGCATCGGTCTGCCCGAGGGCGACGAGCGCCGCGGCGAGACCGCCGTTCCGACGGCGAAGCTGACCGATCTGGGCCACCGCCTGACGACCATTCCGAACGCCGTCGACGTCCACAAGACGCTGAAGCGCGTCTACGAAGGCCGTCGGGAGATGATCGCGACCGGCCAGAACATCGACTGGGCCACGGCCGAAAGCCTCGCCTTCGGCTCGCTGCTGGAAGAGGGCTTCCCGGTCCGCCTGTCGGGTCAGGACTCGGTGCGCGGCACCTTCTCGCAGCGCCACTCGGGCATCGTCGATCAGACGACCGAGAAGCGCTACGTGCCGCTCAACAACCTTTCGGAAAAGCAGGCCCATTTCGAGGTCATCGACTCGGCCCTGTCGGAAGAGGCGGTGCTGGGCTTCGAATACGGCTACGCCCTGACCGACCCGAACACCCTCGTCATGTGGGAAGCCCAGTTCGGCGACTTCGTGAACGGCGCCCAGGTCGTCATCGACCAGTTCATCAGCTCGGGCGAGCGCAAATGGCTGCGCATGTGCGGCCTGACCATGCTGCTGCCGCACGGCTACGAAGGGCAGGGGCCGGAGCACTCGTCGGCGCGCCTCGAGCGCTTCCTGCAGCAGTGCGCCGAGGACAACATCCAGGTCGCCAATTGCACCACCCCGGCGAACTATTTCCACATCCTGCGTCGCCAGATGCAGCGGCCGTTCCGCAAGCCGCTGATCATCATGACGCCGAAGTCGCTGCTGCGTCACAAGAAGGCGGTCTCGACCCTGGCCGACATGGCCGAGGGCTCGTCTTTCCACCGCGTGCTGCACGACGACGCCCAGACGCGTCCGGACGTGGCGGGCATCAAGATCAAGGGCGACAAGGAAATCCGCCGCGTCGTGCTGTGCTCGGGCAAGGTCTATTACGACCTGCTGGAACGCCGCGAGCGCGACCAGGTCGACGACGTCTATCTGATGCGCCTGGAGCAGTTCTATCCGTGGCCGATGAAGTCGCTGCTGACCGAACTGGCCCGCTTCCCGAACGCCGAACTGGTGTGGTGTCAGGAAGAGCCCAAGAACATGGGCGGCTGGACCTTCGTCGATCCGTGGCTTGAGCTGACGCTCGAGAAGCTGAACGTGAAGGCCAAGCGCGCCCGCTATGTCGGTCGTCCGGCCTCGGCCTCGACCGCCGCGGGCCTGATGAGCCGGCACCTGAAAGAACTCGACGCCTTCCTGACCGACGCATTCGCCTGACAGGCGTATCTATAACCTGCTGACCCCACAGACCCGGACCCTCCCATGGCCGACATCCTGACCCCCGCCCTCGGCGAATCCGTCACCGAAGCCACCATCGGCAAGTGGACGAAGAAGGCCGGCGACCCGGTGAAGAAGGACGAGGTCCTGGTCGAGCTGGAGACCGACAAGGTCTCGCTGGAAGTCGTCTCGCCCGCCGACGGCGTGCTGGCCGAGATCAAGGCCGCCGATGGCGAGACCGTGACCCCGGGCGCCGTTCTGGGCGTGGTCTCGGAAGGCGCTTCCGCCGCGGCCGCCCCGGTCGCCGCTGCTCCGAAGGCTGAAGCCGCCCCGGCCCCGGCCGCCGCACCCGCCGCCGCCGCTCCGGCCGCTTCGGGCGGCGCGGTCGCCATCAGCGTCCCGACCATGGGCGAAAGCGTCGCCGAGGGCTCGATGGGGACCTGGCTGAAGAAGTCGGGCGACACCGTCGCCAAGGACGAACTGCTGGTCGAGATCGAGACCGACAAGGTCGCCGTCGAGGTGTCGGCCCCGGCCGCCGGCGTGCTGACCATCCTGGCCGACGCGGGCGCGTCCGTGACCCCGGGCCAGCAGATCGGTTCGATCGCCGCTTCCGGCGCTGCCGCAGCGGCCGCTCCGGCCCCTGCCGCCGCTGCACCGGCCAACGCCGGCTCGGCTCAGGTCGCGGCTGACGCCCCGCACCTGTCGCCCGCCGTCCAGCGCGTGGTGACCGAGAACAACCTCGACCCGAAGGCCATCGCCGCCACCGGTCCGAAGGGCAACATCACCAAGGGCGACGCCCTGGCCGCCATCAACGCTGCACCCGCCGCTGCTCCGGCTCCGGCCGCCGCCCCGGCCGCCCCGCGCGCCGACCAGCCGCGCGAGGAGCGGGTGAAGATGACGCGCCTGCGTCAGACCATCGCCCGCCGCCTGAAGGAATCGCAGAACACCGCCGCCCAGCTGACCACCTTCAACGAGGTGGACATGACCAACGTCATGGCCCTGCGCGCGCAGTACAAGGAAGTGTTCGAGAAGCGCCACGGCGTGAAGCTGGGCTTCATGTCCTTCTTCACCAAGGCGATCGTTCAGGCCCTGCACGAGATCCCGGCGGTCAACGCCGAGATCGACGGCACGGACATCATCTACAAGAACCACTACGACATCGGCGTCGCCGTCGGCACCGACAAGGGCCTGGTCGTCCCGGTCCTGCGTGACGCCGACCAGCTGACGCTGGCGGGCATCGAAAAGGGCATCGCGGCGCTGGGCAAGGCCGCCCGCGACGGCGACCTGACCCTGGACCAGCTGCAGGGCGGCACCTTCACCATCACCAACGGCGGCACCTACGGCTCGCTGATGTCGACGCCGATCCTGAACGCGCCGCAGTCGGGCATCCTCGGCATGCACAACATCGTGCAGCGCCCGATGGCCGTGAACGGCGAGGTTCTGATCCGTCCGATGATGTACCTGGCCCTCAGCTACGATCACCGCATCGTCGACGGCAAGGAAGCGGTGACCTTCCTCGTCCGCGTCAAGGAACTGCTGGAAGACCCGGCGCGCGCGCTGCTGGATCTGTAGGCGCGGGTTTCAGATCGAACGAAAAGCGGCGGGCGTCCTCGGGCGTCCGCCGTTTTCAATTGGCGTCGCCGTACCGCCAGGCCGGGCGCAGGGAAGCTGCTGAACCCGGTCGGGCTGTTCTGCAGGATTATCGTCACTACCTGAGGGTGATGACCATGATCGAGATCGCCCGTTTCGCCGACGTCTATGAGGCCGAGATCGCCGCATCCCGCCTGCGCGCCGACGGCTACGAGCCGGTGCTGGGCGGAGCCGAGCATGTGAAGGCCAACCCCCTCGTGCTGATGGCGCTGGGCGGCGTCAGCCTGTCGGTGCCGGACGATCAGGCCGCCGCCGCGCGGGTGTTGCTCGAACAGTTGCGTGGAGGCGCGGACCGGATCGCGGATTCCACCCCTGCATTAGCCGCGCCCACCCGCAAGGCCTGGCCCCTCGCCATCCTCGCCGCTGTCGCCATCGGAATCCTGATCGCCATCTCCGGACAGGGCCATCCGCAGCCCACTTCGTCGTGGGAGCATCTTTGGTAGGACCGCGACGGTCGGCGGCGAAAGCGTAGCCGTAAGCAATGCGCGTGCTAGGCTTGGTCAATGAGTCTGGTCGAGATCGCCCGCTTCACCGATGTCTATGAGGCTGACCTCGCGGCCGCCTTTCTCGAGTCGCACGGCATCCCCGTGTCGGTGACAGAGCGGCACCAGACCACCATCGATCCCCTGATGCAGAGGGCCCTGGGCATTCGATTGCTCGGGGCGCCCTCGCACCTCGATGAGGCGCGATCCTTGCTGGACCGGGCCCGAGCGGGGGAGTTCGCCACTGAAGACGGTGACGACATCGACCCTATGGCTACAGGAACGCGTGCCGCCGGTACGGTCATGGCCATCGCCGCCTTTGCGACCGGAGGTTTCTGGGGCAACAGCCTGCCGCGCCGGTTCCGTTCGCCGCCGTGGCAGGGGGTTCTGATTGCCGCCGGCCTGTTCGCCATCGCTTCAGCAGCCGTTCTGATCGGCGCTGAAATGCTGTTGAATCCACCCTAGATCGGACAAGGCGATGAAGATGCGCGAGCCCATGCCTTTGGTCTGGGGGCTGGTCCTGATCGGCGGAGCCTTCTGGGTCCGGTTCGGTCTCGGCCACGAGAGCTGGGTCAACTGGATGATGGGGGCTGCCGGCGTCCTGATGATCGGCTGGTGGCTCTTGCTGCAGCGTCGACGGGATCGCTAGCGCTTCAGTCCGCCCAGCACCTCATCCGTATCGGCCCCCAGCGCCGGCGGCGGCAGGTCGTAGGTCACCGGCGTCCTCGACATGCGGATCGGTGAGGCCACGGTGCGCACCGGGGCGGACAGGTCGCTCCGCGTCTGCTCGACCTCCAGCCCGCGATGCTTCGCCTGCGGCTCGTCGAAGACCTGATCGATGGTGTTGACCGGGCCGCAGGGCACGCCGGCCGCCTCCAGCGCCGCCATCAGCCCGTGCATGGTCTGGCCCGCCGTCAGGGCCGACAGCTCGGCCGTCAGCACGGCGCGGTGTTCGATGCGCAGGGCGTTGGTCAGGAAGCGGGGATCGGCGCCCAGTCCGCCCGCGCCCAGCGCCCCGGCCAGGGCCCGGAACTGGCCGTCGTTGCCGACCGCGATGACCACCATTCCGTCGCTGCACGGGAACGGCTGGTAGGGGGCCAGGTTGGGGTGGGCGTTGCCCATCCGCGTCGGCGCCTTGCCCGAGACGAAGAAATTGGTCGCCTGGTTGGCCAGCATGGCCGCCTGGACGTCGAACAGGCCGATGTCGATGGCCTGACCCTCGCCGGTGGCCCGGGCGTGCAGCAGGGCCGCCATGATGGCGTTCGACGCGTACAGGCCGGTGAACAGGTCCACGACCGCCACTCCGACCTTCATCGGCTCGGCCCCGGCCGCGCCGTCCGGCTGGCCGGTGATCGACATCAGCCCGCCCATGGCCTGGATCATGTAGTCGTAGCCGGCCCGGTGCGCGTCCGGCCCGTCCTGGCCGAAGCCGGTGATGGAGCAATAGACCAGCTTCGGATTCACCGCCGCCAGCGAGGCGTGGTCGAGGCCGTATTTCTTCAGCCCGCCGGTCTTGAAGTTCTCGACCACCACGTCGCAGCCCTTCGCCAGCTCGCGCACTACGGCGGCGCCCTCGGGCGAAGCGATGTCCAGTTCGACGGACTTCTTGCCCCGGTTGGCGCACATGAAATAGGCGGCGTCGCCCTTTGTGCCGTCGGCCTTCGTCGTGAACGGCGGGCCCCACTGGCGCGTGTCGTCGCCGACGCCCGGCCGCTCGATCTTGATCACCTCGGCCCCGAGGTCGGCGAGCAGCTGGGTCGCCCACGGGCCCGCCAGCACGCGGCTGAGATCGAGGACGCGAACGCCGGAGAGAGGGCCGGAGGGCTGGGTCATAGGCTTGAGTAACCCTTCTCCCCTTGCGGGAGAAGGTGGCCCGCGCAGCGGGTCGGATGAGGGGTCTTGCGGGCGTCAGTCGCCGTGCGACCCCTCACCCGTCAGCCTTCGGCCGCCACCCTCTCCCGCAGGGAGAGAGGGAAGGGGTCACAGTCCCGGATCCCAGACGCCGGCTTCCCGCATGCGGCATTCGCGGGCTTCTTCCGCCCGGCCGCCCATGTCGCGGGCCATGCATTTGATCTCGTCCGAGACGGTGGTCTTGTGAATCCCCGGCACCATGGCGTGGAGGAAGGCCGTCGCCGACAGGCGCGCCAGCTTGAAACCGAAGGCGGCCGAGTGGGCCATGTGCTGGAAATAGCTCTCCTTCACCTCGCGCGGGTGGTCGGCGAACAGGCGTTTCAGCGTCCGGATCATTCCCCTGCATACCCCGACGCGGGCTCTCCCTCTACCCGCGGGCTGCATTCTGGCCTAAACCGCGCGTCAGAACAGGGGGTCGATCGTCGCTTGCCGCTCACGATCGCCTGAACCCCGCAAAGCTCAGGAACGCACCATGGCCGACGGCTCCTCCGCCCCGCACAAGACCTTCCGCTGGGAAGACCCGCTGGACCTGAACGGGCGTCTGACCGACGAAGAACGCATGATCCGGGAGGCGGCCCGCGGCTATGCGCAGGAGAAGCTGCTGCCGCGCATCGTCGCCGCCTTCCGTGACGAGACCTTCGACCGCGCCATCATGACCGAGATGGGCGAGATGGGCTTCCTCGGCGCCACCCTGCCGGAACAGTACGGCGGCGCGGGCGTCAGCCACGTGGCCTATGGCCTGATCGCGCGCGAGATCGAGGCGGTCGACAGCGGCTATCGCTCGGCCATGTCGGTGCAGTCGTCGCTGGCCATGTACCCGATCTACGCCTTCGGCACGGAGGAGCAGAAGATGCGCTTCCTGCCGCGCATGGCGGCGGGCGAGCTGGTCGGCTGCTTCGGCCTGACCGAGGCCGACGGCGGCTCGGACCCGGCCTCGATGAAGACCAAGGCCGAGAAGGTCGACGGCGGCTACCGCCTGAACGGCGCCAAATACTGGATCACCAACTCCCCGATCGCGGACCTGGCCATCGTCTGGGCCAAGCTGGACGGCGAGATCCGCGGCTTCATCGTCGAGCGCGGCTTCGACGGCTTCACCACCGACAAGATCGGCGACAAGCTGTCGCTGCGCGCCTCGATCACCGGCGACATCGGCCTGAACGACGTCTTCGTGCCGGAAGAGAACCTGCTGCCGGGCGTGAAGGGCCTGCGCGGGCCGTTCTCGTGCCTGAACAAGGCGCGCTACGGCATCTCCTGGGGCGCCATGGGCGCGGCCGAGGCCTGCTTCCACCTGACCCGCGGCTATGTCGCCGAGCGCATGCTGTTCGGCCGCCCGCTGGCCGCCCGCCAGCTGGTGCAGAAGAAGCTGGCCGACATGCAGACCGAGATTTTCCTCGGCTTCGAGGGCGCGCTGGCGGTCGGACGCCTGCTGGATCAGGGCGCCTGGGTGCCCGAAGCCATCTCGATGATGAAGCGCAACAACTGCGGCAAGGCCCTGGCCATCGCCCGCGAGGCGCGCGACATGCACGGCGGCGCGGGCATCACCGGCGAGATGCACGTCATGCGTCACGCCATGAACCTCGAGACGGTCAACACCTACGAGGGCGCGCATGACGTCCACGCGTTGATTCTGGGGCGCGCCATCACGGGCGAAAGCGCCTTCTGACCGGGTTTCGCTGCCCGCAGCGTCAGGAAAAATCAGCAAAGAGTGATTTTTTCACACGCTAAGGTAGCGATGACGGTGGCGGACTATTGTTATTTCTCTTCAACGCCGTATCGTCCTGTGACGGGAGGCGTACATGAGTGGGGAAGTGACGGGTGTCGGTGTCGATCCATTCGCCCAACTTAGGGATGTGTTCGCCGGGCGCGTAGCCCTGCTTCTCGAAGACGATCCCGCCCTGTCCGAACACGTATCCGGGCGTCTGTTGCAGGCCGGCTTCGAGCGCGTCGACCGCTTCGACGCCGGCGAGGACGCGCTTCGAGCGGCGGTCGCCCGATCCTACGACATGCTGATCCTGGACCGTCATACGCGCGGTCTGGACGGGCTTGAGATGCTCAAGCGCCTGCGCGCCGGGGCCGGTCCCAGCTCGGACGCGCCCGCACTGATGCTCACCGCCCTGGGCGCCGAGCGGCAGAAGGTCGAGGGGCTGCTGGGCGGCGCCGACGACTATCTGTCCAAGCCGGTCGGCGACGAGGAACTGCTGGCCCGAATCGCGGCCCAGTTGCGTCGCGCGGCGCGCCGCGCGCGGCCGGCGGGCGCCGATCTGGTCAACGGACCCTTCCGCCTGTCGTTCGGGGCCCGGACCCTGAGACTGGAGCTGGAAGGCCAGGCGCGCCTGATTGATCTGTCGCCGCTGGAGTTCGCCATCGTCTCGGAGCTGATGACCGCCCGCGGCCAGCCGGTGACCAAGACCATGCTGTGGGACCGCTGCTGGGTGGAGTGGAAATTCCTGCCCGACAATTTCGTCAACATCATCGACGCCCGCATCAGCGCCCTGCGCCGCCGGTTGAAGGAACAGGCACCGGAACTGGGCGAGGGGTTGCATCCCCTGATCGTCTCCGCCCGCAGCCAGAGCCTGATCTTCCGCGACCTGTCGGCCTGGACGGGCTGAGGCGGCGATGACCGGCCCATTCCGGCGGCTGGGGGCCTGGCTGGGGCGGTTGACGACCACACAGCTGGCGGCCGGGATCGCCATCCTGTCGGCCCTCGCCCTGACCGGCTCGGTGGTCGTCATCGGCGCCGCGGTCCGCATGGACCAGCGCGAGCAGGCGGCCCTGGCCGCGCTCGACGACTACGGAGCCATGGCCGAGAAGCTGGGCGCCGAAACCAGCTTCTCGCGCGACACGGTGACCGCCGCCGACGCCGCCTATCTGTCCAACTGGCTGACCGCCTTCCAGAGCGGCCCGGCCCGCGACGGCGACGCCCGCACCCTCGAGGACACCTGCCGCACCGGCCGCGGCGGCGCCGGCGTCCGTTTCATCCGCGCGCCCGTCGGCAAGCCGGCCGGCCTGGCGGAGCTGGAGACCCTGCACGGCGAGGCGGCGCCCCGGCTGGGCGAGGGGGTTCAGGTGATGCGGCTGGAGCGCGGCGTCCTGTGCCCGAACCGCGCCGTCGAGGTCGTGGTGGTCAAGCGCACGGTCGGGGCCCTGAACATCATCGTCGGCCGCGTGGTCGACCGCTCGGGCGACGCCTGGGGCTGGGCCGTGGCCGCCGTCGCCGGAGCCGGCGTGCTGCTGATGGCGATCGGGATCGGGGCCGCCACCTACGGCCGTCGCCGCCTGACCAACGCCGTGGCGGAGGTCAGCCTGGCCCTCGACCGGGCGGCGGTGGGCGACTTCTCGCTGCGCGCGCCCGAGACCGAGGTCGCGCCCGAACTGACCGAACTGTCCGAGCATGTGAACCAGACCCTCGACCGACTGGAGGAGCTGCTGGCCTGGCTGCGCGATTCCTCGGACCAACTGGCGCACGACTTCCGCACTCCGCTGGCGCGCGCCTCGGTCCGCCTCGACCGGTTGAAGGAGAGCGCCGACACGCCCGAGGCCCGCACGTTGGTGAGCGAGGTCCGCGCCGATCTGGACGAGCTGATCCGCGCCATGAACGAGTCGATGGCGCTGCGCGACGGCGAGGCCTGGTCGTTCGAAAGCGTGCGTCTGGACGTGCTGGCGGCCCAGGCCGCCGAGCTCTACCAGGCCCTGGCGGAGGAGCGCGGCGTGTCCATCCGGGTCGAGGCCGAACCCGCCGCGGTGCTGGGCGTGCGCTCCCTGCTGCAGCGGGCGACCGCCAACCTCGTCGACAACGCGGTGAAGTTCTCCCCGGACGGCGGGGTCGTCACGGTGACCGTTTCGGCGGGCGAGGGACGGCCCCGGCTGACCGTGGCGGATCAGGGCCCCGGCTTCGACGCCCGGGTCCTCGACGCGCCCGCCGCCGCCGTCGCCGCCGCCGTCGCGGCGGGCCGCGAAAGCCACGGCATGGGCCTGGCCTTCGTGCGCAACATCCTGAAGCGGCACGGCGCGGCCATGACGATTGATGACGCCCGTCCGGGGGCTGTCGTCACGGCGCAATTCTCGCGCTAGGGTCACGGCTGGAACAGGGGATACGGTATGCGGCGTTCGATGATCCGGGCAGGCGGAGCTTCCGTTCTTGCGCTCGCGCTGGCCGCGCCTCTGCTGATCGCCTCGCCGGCGAACGCCCAGTCCGGCCCGCTGCCCTATGACGCCGAACGCGGCGTCTTCACCTTCGCCACCGGCCTGGAGCAGGCCCTGCCCGCCGTGGTCCAGGTCACCACCCTCGGCCAGTCCGAAGGTCCCAGCTCAGGCGACAACGAACCGCGGCCGGTCGCCAGCGGATCCGGCGCCATCATCGACGCCGCCGAAGGCATCATCGTCACCAACAACCACGTCGTCGAAGGCGGGCGGAAATTCACCGTCGACCTGACCGACGGCCGCATCTTCGACGCCGTCCTCGTCGGCACCGACAAGGCGACGGACCTCGCCGTGCTGAAGATCGAGGCGCCCGGCCTGTCGCAGATCGAGGTGGTCAGCTCCGACTCGCTGCGCACCGGCGATCTGGCCTTCGCCGTCGGCTATCCGCTCGGCCTCGACCAGACCCTGACCATGGGCGTCATCTCCGGCCTCGGGCGCTCGGGCATGGGCGACCGGATCGAGGACTACATCCAGACCGACGCGGCCGTGAACTCGGGCAACTCGGGCGGGCCGCTGCTGGACAGTCGTGGACGCCTGATCGGCATCAACACCTCCATCCTGTCGGGCGGCGGCGGCGGCAACGACGGCATCGCCTTCGCCGTGCCCAGCCGCATCCTGATGTACGTCGTCGGCCAGCTGCGCGCGACCGGCGAGGTCAAGCGCGGCACCACCGGCGCCATTCTCGGCTCGCTGAACGCCGAGCGCTCGCGCGATCTCGGTCTCGGCATCGTCCGCGGCGCCGTGGTCGAGGACGTGGCCCCCGGCTCGCCCGCCGAGGCCGCCGGCCTGCGCCGCGGCGACGTGGTCACCCGCATCCAGAACCGCCCGGTCTCCAACGCCGGCACCGTGCAGGCCACCATCGGCATCGCCGAGCCCGGCACCCAGCTGGACGTCGTCTATCTGCGCGACGGCCGCGAGGGCCGCACGACCCTGCTGGTCGCGCCGCGCGCCGACCGTCCGGTCATTTCCGGTTCTGAAGCCATCATCGCCCGCGGCGCGGGCGTGCGCGACGTCGCCGACGGTCTGCAGGTGTTCGCGGTCGAGGGCGGCTCGCCGGCCGCCGCCGCCGGCCTTCAGGCGGGCGACGTGATCCGCTCGGTCGATGGAAGCAATGTGTCCAGCCTGAGCGCCCTGGGCCGGGCGCTGGAGCGCAGCGGCGAGCGTCGTCTGTCGGTGGACCGCGGCGGGGATACGATCCGCATCACCCTGCCCTGATCGCTGAACCCGGGTTCCGGACAGCAAAACGCCCGCTCGGCCGGGAGGGGGAGGGGGCGAAGCGGGCGTCTCGCTTTGGAGGAAGCATCGGCCCGCCGAAGCCCTGATGGAACGATCCAGGGGGGCTGGGGGGGCTGTTCAGGATCCGGAACCGCTCCGAACTCCGACGAGCCGATGTGTCCGGTGTCACCTCCCAAGGGGGCGGCGGATGGGCCGAACGGAGGCGATTTCTAGGCGTGTGCGATTTATTCGCATTGCGACGTTCATGACACGCCGTTCGATACGACCGGGGTGGCGCCGGACGCGAAGCGGCATAGATTGTTCCCATGAGCGACGCCGCCGATGCGCAGCCTCAGTCCGGACCGGTCTTCTTCGACCGGCGCGAGCTGGACCAGATCCTGAGGGTCTACGGCCGCATGGTCGCCTCGGGCGAATGGCGCGACTACGCCATGATCGGGCATCGCGACGTGGCCGAGTTCGCCGTCTTCCGCCGCCACGGCGACGCGCCCCTCTATCGCATCGAGAAGCGCCCGGCCCTGCGCCTGCGGCAGGGTCAGTGGGCCGTGCTGGGCGAGGGCGGCATGATCCTGAAGCGCGGGCGCGAACTGGCCCAGGTGCTGCGGGTCTTCGACAGCCGCCGCTTCTCCATCGTCGAATAGAAAAAAGGCCCGGATCGCTCCGGGCCTTTTCCTTATCTGCCTGATCCGGAAGGGATCAGCGGCGGGTGCCGAACAGCGCCAGCAGGAATTGGAACATGTTGATGAAGTTGATGTACAGCGTCAGCGCACCGTAGCTGGTGGCCACGCCCATCGCGCTCTGGTTACCACCCAGGGCGTAGTAGGTCATCTTCAGGCGCTGGGTGTCGTAGGCCGTCAGGCCCGCGAAGATCAGCACGCCGGCGACGCTGATGATCAGCTGCATCATCGCGTTTTGCAGGAACATGTTCACCACCATGGCGATGATCAGGCCGATCACCGCGATGATCAGGAAGCTGCCGATGCCGGTCAGATCCTTCTTGGTCGTGTAGCCGAACAGACTCAGACCGCCGAAGGCGGCGGCCGTGATCAGGAAGGTCTGCACCACCGAGGCGCCGGTATAGACCAGCACCACCGTGCCCATCGAGGCGCCGATCAGCGCCACGACCAGCCAGTACAGCGCGCTGGCGCCGCCCGCGGTCGGGTTCTTCATCACGAAGTTGGAGCCCAGCAGCACCACCAGCGGCGCGAAGGCCACGATCATGCCCAGCAGGGTGAAGCCGGTCAGGCGGGTCACGCCGTCAGGGAAGACCTGGGTTGCGAACATCAGGTCGCGCACCGGCGGATAGGTCCCGGTCAGCCAGGCCAGGGCGGCCGAGATCACGAGGCCGATGGCCACCTTGTTGTAGACGCCCAACATGAAGCTGCGCAGGCCCGCATCGACCGACATGTCGACCGTCTGCGGGATGGAATATCCGTTTCTGAAATCGCTCATGGCGACGTCGATCCTCCGTTCGGCCGGGAGATTCCCGACCTTTGGAGCAAATATCGGTCTCTGGCCGGGCTTCCGCAAGGAAAACCGGACTTGGGCCGGGCCTCCGGAGCCGCTACCAACGGTCGCATGATCCGGCTTTTCACCGCCCTGTCGGTCCCCGACGATGTGGCCGAAACGCTCAAGCGTCGCCAGAGCGGCCTGCCCGGCGCGAAATGGCGCACGGCCGAGCAACTGCATGTGACCCTCGCCTTCTACGGCGAGATCGACGAGCGCCGCGCCGACGACCTCGCCGCCGAGCTGAGCCGTGCGGGCGCCGGCGGGCCGTTCGAGATCGCCCTCGCCGGCGTCGGCGCCTTCGGTGATTCGCATCGCAGCCACACGCTGTGGGCCGGGATCGAGCCGAACGAACGTCTGAATGTCCTCGCCGGCCGCTGTCGGTCAGCGGCGGAACGCGCGGGGATTACGATCGAGCGCCGCGACTACCGCCCCCACGTGACCCTCGCCTACCTCAAGCCGCAGACGAACCAGGATCGCATCGGCGCCTGGATCAAGGGTCACAACCTGCTGCATTCGCCGCCGATCCGGGTCGACCGCTTCGGCCTGTATTCCAGCGTGCTCGCCCACGAGGGCAGCCAGTACCAGCTCGAGAGGGAGTATCTGCTTTGACGACCGGCCCCGTGCTGCACACCGAACGCCTGACCCTGCGCCCCATCGCGCTGGAGGACTTCCCCCGCTGGGCCGGGATGATGGGCGACGCCGAAGCCGCGAAATACCTCGGCGGCGCCCAGGCGGAGTCCACGGCGTGGCGCGGCTTCATGACCATGGCCGGGGCCTGGAGCCTGACCGGCGTCTCGATGTTCTCGGTGGTCGATCGCCAGACCGGCCTGTGGCTGGGACGGATCGGCCCGTGGCAACCGCACGGCTGGCCCGGCACGGAGGTCGGCTGGGGCCTGCATCCGGACGCCCAGGGCAAGGGCTACGGCGTCGAGGCGGCGACCGCGGCCATGGACTACGCCTTCGACGTGCTGGGCTGGACCGACATCATCCACTGCATCGATCCGGAAAACGTCCCGTCGCAAAAGCTGGCCGAGCGGATCGGATCGCGGAACCGCGGGCCGACGAAGATGCCCGCGCCGTTCGACCACATCGCCGTCGACGCCTGGGGCCAGACCCGCGACGAGTGGAAGGCCCGCCCGCGGTAGGGAACCGGGGGACAAAGGCCGCGCTTTGACCGGTGCTGCGCATCCGCTAGGCAGGATGCAGGGAAGAATGACGAGGGTGGAAATGCGCGTACTGGTATTGGGCGGCGACGGCTTCTGCGGCTGGCCGACGGCGCTGCATCTCTCGGCCCGCGGCTGGGACGTGCTGGTGGTCGACAACCTCAGCCGCCGCAACATCGACAACGAGCTGGAAGTCCAGTCGCTGACCCCGATCCGCACCATGGGCGAGCGTATCGCCGCGTGGAAAGAGGTCTCCGGCAAGACCATCGAGTTCGTAAACATGACGGTCGGCAAGGAGTTCGACCGCCTGGTCGCCCTGATCCGCGACTGGAAGCCCGACAGCGTCGTCCACTTCGCCGAGCAGCGCGCCGCGCCCTATTCGATGAAGAGCGCGCGCCACAAGCTCTACACCGTCGACAACAACCTCAACGCCACCAACCACCTGCTCGCCGCCATCGTCGAGAGCGGCCGGGACGTGCACCTGGCGCACCTGGGGACCATGGGGGTCTATGGCTACACCACCGCCGGCCTGCGCATCCCCGAGGGCTATCTGAAGATCACGGTCGACACCGATTTCGGGCCCACCGAGCAGGAGATTCTGTTCCCGCCGAACCCGGGCTCGATCTACCACATGACCAAGACCCAGGACGCCCTGCTGTTCCAGTTCTATGCGAAGAACGACGGCGTCCGGATCACCGACCTCCACCAGGGCATCGTCTGGGGCGCCCAGACCGAAGAGACGCGTCAGGACGAGCGTCTGATCAACCGCTTCGACTACGACGGCGACTACGGCACCGTCCTGAACCGCTTCCTGATGCAGGCGGCCGTCGGCTATCCGCTGACGGTCCATGGCACGGGCGGCCAGACGCGGGCCTTCATCCATATCCAGGACACCGTCCGCTGCGTCGAGCTGGCGCTCAAGAACCCGCCGAAGACCGGCGAACGGGTCAAGATCCTCAACCAGATGACCGAGAGCCGCCGGGTCCGCGACCTGGCCGCCATGATCGCGACCATGACCGGCGCCGAGGTCCACAACGTCCCGAACCCGCGCCAGGAGGCCGACGAGAACGAGCTCGTCGTCGCCAATGACCAGTTCAGGGAACTGGGCCTGAAGCCGATCACCCTCGCCGAGGGCCTTATGCAGGACGTCACCGAGATCGCTCGCCGCTACGCCGACCGGGCCGATCTGACGAAGATTCCCTGCGTCTCCAGCTGGAACGGTAAGCGCGCCGACGCGCTGAAGAACGAAAGCGTCACGGTTGTCGCCGGCGGCGCACAGAGCCACGCCCGTTCCGCCTGAGGCCCGATGACCGACGCCGCCCCGCCCGTTTCGCTGCTGGTCTTCGGCGGCGGCTGGCTGGGCCGCGCGGCGGCGCTGGAGGCCATCCGGCGCGGCGGAACCGCCGTCGCCACCTCGCGTCAGGCCGAGACCCGCAGGGCGCTTGAAATGGACGGCGTTCGCGCCGTCGACCCCGATGACGCCGCCGCCCTGGCCGAGGCCGTGGCGGGCGCCACGGCGCTGCTGATCACCGCCCCGCCCGAGGCGACGGGCTGCCCCGGCCTGAAGGCGCTGGTTCCGGCCATCACGGCCTCGGGCGCCTGGCCCGACTGGATCGGCTATGTCTCCTCGACCGCCGTGTTCGGCGACCGCGCCGGCGGCTGGGCCTTCGAGGACGACGAACTGAACGCCGCCTCCCTGGAGGGCGCGCGCCGCGTCAGGGCCGAGCGTGACTGGCTGGACGCCGGCCGAGGCATGGGCCTGACGGTCCAGCTGCTGCGTATGCCCGCCCTCTACGGCCCGGGCCGCTCGCCCGTCGACCGTCTGCGCGACGGTTCGGCGCGGATCGTCCGCAAGCCGGGGCAGGTGTTCAACCGCATCCATCTGGACGACGCGGTCGCCGGCATCTTCGCCTCGATCGCCCGGCCGCGTCCCGGCGGCGCCTATACCTTCTGCGACGACGAGCCCGCACCGGCGGATGAGGTCATCGAGGGCGCCGCCCGTTACCTGGGCCTTCCACGACCGCCCGAGGTCGACATCGACGACCCCTCCGTCAGCGACGCCATGCGCCGCTTCTACCTCGACTCCAAACGTCTCTCGAACGCGCGCGCCAAGGCCGAGCTCGGCTGGCGGCCGAGGTACCCGTCGTGGCGGGACGGGCTGGAAGCGCTCATCCGCGTCGGCGGCTGAGCGCTCCCGCAGGGGCGATCAGAACGGCAGAACGTTGCGCTGACGGCTGTAGCTCATGGTGCCGACGTTGGCGCCGGCGCGCAGGCCCACGCCGGTGCGGATCGGGGCCAGCACGATGCCGTCGGCCTGCTGGTAGTTCACGCCCAGACCGGCGACCAGATAGGCGGTGCCCTCCACGCCGGGGTAGCGGCGGTAGATCATGTCCGGGTGGTACAGGCCGTACACCAGGGTGAAGACCCGGCTGGCGTTGCCGCCGACGTCCCAACCGATCGAGACGCCCTGCCAGAACACTTCCTGCGAGGCGCTGAGATCCTTCATGTGCAGCGCGCCGCGGCCGTAGCGCAGGCCGACGGCGGCCGCGCCGGCGCCCTCTTCACCGGCGATGTAGGCGGTCGGGGCGCCGCCCTGATCGGCGAAGACGCGCTCGATCGCGCCGCCGATGGCTTCCGCGGCAATGCCCAGTTCGCGCGAACCCGCGGCGATCAGTTCTTCCGAGGTGTAGGCCGGCGCCGTCTGGTCCGAGCGGATCGGATAGTTGGGGTCGTGCGGCTGGTTGGTGGTCGCGCAGGCGGACAGGCCCGAGGCGCCCGCGGTGGCGGCGAGGCCAGAGAGGATCAGTTGGCGGCGGTGCATGGCATAGGCTCCGAAGGCGGGGACGGCTCGCCCGACTCACGCAGGCGCTAGGCTTCACCGTCACCGGGCTTTGCGTCAGCCTTGGGGCGGCAAGGTTAACGGGAGATTGCCGGGTCAGTGCTTGGGGGTTTTTCCGACCAGCCAGTCCATCAGGGCCAGCAGGACACCCGAGAAAACGAAGGTCAGGTGGATGATCACGCGCCAGCGCGCCTCCTCGACATTCATCCCCGGCACGCCCACCGGCTCCTGCATGAAGAACCGCAGCAGCTGGATCGCCGAGATGGCGACGATCGAGGCGATGAGCTTGATCTTGAGCGCCGAGAAATCGACCGTGCCCATCCACGGCGGGCGATCGTCCTCGCCATCAAGGTCCAGCCTGGAGACGAAATTCTCGTAGCCGGCGAAGATCACGATCAGCAGCAGATTGGCGGCGAGCGTAATGTCGACCAGGGACAGCACCGCCAGGATGGCGTTGCTGGAGCTCTTCTCGTGCATCGGCTGGAACGCCAGCGGCACGTAGTGGAGCACCTCCTGGGCGAACACGACCAGCAGCAGGCCGAGCGCGATCACGAGCCCGACGTAGAAGGGCGCCATCAGCCAGCGCGACATGAAGATGAACCGCTCCAGCGCGGTCTCGATCCTCGTCTTTACGCTCACACCGGCCTCCTCAGCTCCTGAGTTGGCCCCCCGTCTTGCTCGCCGCCGCGACGACCTTCGCCGACAGCGCCTCGATTTCGGCCTCCGTCAGCGTGGCCTCGACCGGTTGTATCACAACTTCCAGCGCAACCGACTTGTGCCCCTCGGGCACGCCGGCGCCGCGATAGACGTCGAACACCCGCACATCGGCGATCAGGGCCTTGTCGGCCCCGGCCACGGCGCGCACCAGGTCGCCCGTCGCCTTGCCGTCCTCGACCACGAAGGCGAAGTCGCGGGTCAGTGGCATCAGGTTGGCCAGATTGGCCGCGCCGCGCGCCTTGGACGCCTTCCCGCGCGGCTCGGGCACCGCGTCCAGCACGATCTCGAAGGCCAGCATCGGCGCATCGGCGTCCAGCGCCTTCAGCACACGGGGGTGCAGGGCGCCGAACTCGACCATGACGTTCTTCGGACCCAGCTGCAGCCGCGCCGAACGGCCCGGATGCCACCAGTCGCGGTTCTGGCCCTGGGTCAGTTGCAGCGACGCCGTCGGCGCGCCCAGCTGGTCCAGCAGGGCGATCAGGTCGCCCTTGAGCGCGAACAGGGCGTCCTCGGCGCTTCCGCCCCAGTGACGCGCGCTCTTCGGCGCCAGCAGGCCGGCGATGACCGTGCGCTGTCCCGTCGGGCTGTCGTTCAGATAGATCGGGCCGATCTCGAACAGGGCCGCATCGGCATGGCCGCGGGCGGCGTTGCGGGCGGCGGCCTGGATCAGGTTCGGCAGGGCCGAGGGCCGCATGCAGTCCAGATCGGCGGCGATCGGGTTCTCGACCACCAGCCGCTCGTCGCCGCCGCCGAACAGGGCCGCGGTCGATTGCTTGGTGAAGGACCAGGTGACGGCCTCGGCATAGCCCATGGCGGCCAGCGCCCGGCGGGCCAGACGCACCCGCGCCTGACGCGGGTTCAGCACGCCGCGCGACGGCGCGCCCTGGTCGGGCAGGGGCGTCGACGGCAGTTCGCCGAAGCCCTCGATGCGGGCGACCTCTTCCACCAGATCGGCGGGGCCTTCCACGTCCCGGCGCCACGACGGCGGCGTCACGGTCCAGGGCGAACCGGTCTTCACCGCGAAGCCCAGGGCGGTCAGGATTTCGGCGATGCGGTCGTCGCTCAGCGACAGGCCGGTCAGCGATCCGACGCGCGCCGGATCGAAGGCGAAGCCCGAGGGCAGGGCCGGGGCCGCTCCCGCCACCACGACCTCCGACGGCTCGCCGCCGCACAGATCGAGGATCAGCTTCGTCGCCAGCTCGATGCCGGGCACGGGCGAGGCCGTGTCGACACCGCGCGCGAAGCGGTACTGGGCGTCCGAGTTGATCGTCAGGGTGCGGCCGGTCTGGGCGATCAGGATCGGATCGAACCAGGCGCTCTCGAGGAAGACGTCGACCGTCTCTTCCGAACAGCCGGTGGACTCGCCGCCCATCACGCCGCCGAGGCCGATCGGGCGCTCGCCCGCGGCGTCGGCGATGACGCACATGTTCGGATCGACCGTGTAGGTCTTGCCGTCCAGCGCGATCAGATGCTCGTGCTCGCCCGTATCCTTGGCCACCTGTCCGGCGCGGACGACGATGGTCGTGTCGACCAGCTTGGCGACGTCATAGACGTGCAGCGGCCGGGCGCGGTCGTAGGTGATCAGGTTGGTGATATCGACCAGGCGGTTGATCGGACGCAGGCCGATCTCGGTCAGGCGGCGCTGCAGCCAGTCGGGCGACGGGCCGTTCTTCACGCCGCGGATCGTCCGGCCGGCGAACACCGGGCACATCTCCGGCGCCTCGATCCGCACGCCGATGGGCGAGGGGAAGCGGCCGGGGATCGGCTCGATCGCCGGGGTCTTCAGCACGCCGAGACCCGCGGCGGCCAGGTCGCGCGCGATGCCGGCGACGCCCAGCCAGTCGGGGCGGTTGGGGGTGACCTCGAAATCGATCACCGGCTCGGCGCCGAACACGCCGGCGGCGGGCTCGCCCACGGCCAGATCGTCGGACAGCTCCAGGATGCCGTCGCTATCGTCAGCCAGCTCCAGCTCGGAGGCCGAGCACAGCATGCCGTGCGAGACCACGCCGCGCACCGGCTTCTCGACCAGGGTCACGCCCAGGCCGGGCACATAGGCGCCGATGGGGGCGTACATGGTGGTCAGGCCCGCGCGTGCGTTCGGCGCGCCGCAGACGATCTCCTTGCGGCCGTCGACGGTGTCGACCTGGCAGACCTGCAGGCGGTCGGCGTTCGGATGACGTTCGGCCGAAACGATCTTCGCCACCGTGAACGGGGCCAGCGAGGCGACCGGATCGTGGACTTCCTCGACCTCGAGCCCCGCCATGGTCATGGCGTCGGCGACGGCGTCGACCTCGGCGTCAGTCTCGAGATGCTCCTTCAGCCAGGAGAGAGTGAACTTCATGGCCTGGAGGGTCCGATGCCTTGGAGGAATTGATCGAGGAAGGCGGCGCCGCCGGTGAAGCCGACGCCGAAGAAGCGGCAGTTCTCGAACACGGTGTCGGCCACGGCGATCGTGCCGACGACCTGTTTCGGGCCCACCGGGCGCAGCAGCAGGTTGCGGATGTCGCCGCCGGATTCGCCCATGTTGCAGTTGTGGAACTGCACCCCGCCGGTCGCCAGCAGCACGGCCGGCCCCTCGATGACGCAGTTGCGGAAGGTCTTGCGCTCGATCATCCGGCCGCCGGCGGCCACGATCTGGCGGTACACGCTGAACAGCGGCAGCGTCATGCCGTCATAGACGTCGCGCGACGCGAGATCCTCGGGGACCTCCACCATCGGGCGCTGGGAAACCATGTTGTTGTTGAAGGTCATCAGGACAGTCCGCTAGCCGGATTGGGCGCCGCGAAGGCGGAGAAGCCGTAGTGCGCGAGCCAACGGGTGTCGGCGTCGAACATCGGGCGCAGGTCGGGGATGCCGTATTTCAGCATGGCCAGGCGATCGACGCCCATGCCGAAGGCGAAGCCCTGGTATTCGTCGGGATCGATGCCGCAGTTCCGCAGCACGTTCGGGTGCACCATCCCGCAGCCGAGGATCTCCATCCAGCTGTCGCCGGTGTTCAGCTTCAGCTCGCCGCCCGAACGGTCGCAGCGGATGTCCATCTCGGCCGACGGCTCGGTGAAGGGGAAGTGGTGCGGGCGGAAGCGCGCATCGACGCCGTCCACCTCGAAGAAGCGGGCGACGAAGGTCTCCAGCGTCCACTTCAGGTGGCCCATGTGGATGCCCTTGTCGATCACCAGGCCCTCGACCTGGTGGAACATCGGCGTGTGGGTGGCGTCGCTGTCCTTCCGGAAGGTCCGGCCGGGCGCGATGATGCGGATCGGCGGCTTCTGGGTCTGCATGGTCCGCACCTGCACCGGGCTGGTGTGGGTGCGCAGCACCTTGCGCTCGCCCGTTTCCGGGTCGGGCTTGAGGAAGAAGGTGTCGTGCATCTCCCGCGCCGGATGTTTGGGCGGGAAGTTCAGGGCGGTGAAATTGTGGAAGTCGTCCTCGACGTCCGGACCCTCCGCGACGGCGAATCCCATGTCGGCGAAGATGGCGATCATCTCGTCCATCACCTGCATGGTCGGGTGCACGCTGCCCTGGCGGCGCGGGCGCGGCGGCAGGGTCAGGTCGACGTGCTCGGCCTTCAGACGGGCATCCAGTTCGGCCGCCTCCAGCTCGCCCTTGCGGGCGGCGAGCGCCGACTGCACCCGGTCGCGCAGGCCGTTGATCATCGGCCCCTTCTCGCGACGTTCGTCGGGCGACATCGCGCCCATGCCCTTGAGCAGGCCGGAGATCGATCCGGACTTGCCCAACGCGGCCACGCGCAGGTCTTCCACGGCGGCGGCGGTCTCCGCCGAGCCGATGGCGTTGATGAGATCGAGTTCGAGCTGGGCGAGATCGGTCATTGTGGGCAGTCGTCTAGCCGATTTTTGCGCCAGGTCGAATCCTGGCCGTCGATTTCGTCCCGGCGGGTGTGATCACCGGAACGTGATCCGGTGCGAGACAGGGCGAATCGCCCGCGCTATGGGGGAAGCGGCGCTGTAGCCAGCGTTCGGTTTATTTCGGGGGAAGAACCATGAAGTCCATCATTCCGGCCCTTGCGGGCCTTCTCATGCTTGGCGGCTGCGTGTCGGCCGGCGCCAGCGGCGCTGTCAGCCCGCTCGCCAACGACGTGCGCGACAACGCCCGCATCACCGTCGTCAGCCTCAGCAGCGCGCCGGACAACGTCAGTGCGGAATTCAAGGAGACGTTTGAAGGCGCGGTGCGCGGCCAGCTGGGCAAATGCGCCACCGGCTCGCAGGCGCTGACGCTGGAGGTCACCCTGGACGGCTTCACCGCTCCCAACCTCATCGCGGCCTATATGGTGCCGATGGCCAGCAAGGTCAGCGGCGTGGCGCGTCTGCGCGACGCGGGCGGCGCCGTGGTCGGCGAGTACCGCATCGAGCGTTCGCTGACGATGGGCGGGACCTTTGGCGTCGCCGCGGCCGCCAACGCCGAGGTCAACATGAGCAACGCCTTCGGCGAAGAGCTCTGCAAGCAGGCGTTCAAGGCCTGATCCACGTCAGGTGCTGAAACAGAAGACGCCCGCTCCGGTCTCCGGGGCGGGCGTTTTTCTTGCCGCGCCTGCTCCGGTCGTCACCACGGATCGGGCGGACGGGCGCAGTCGTCGTCCGTGGCGTTGTGAAAGGCGGACGGCGTGAAGCTCCATCCGACGCGGTCGGGCTTGCTGTAATCCCGCCGGATGACGACCTGGGCGCAGAACTCGGTCCGGTGGCGAACGGAGTCCGAGAAGATGTCGTCGTAGTCGACCGAGCCGAAGACCACGGCCTCGTGCGCGGGGCCCATATCGTCGTCGTCGGACAGCATCGGATCGAACGCCGTCGCCTCCGGGGTGACGCTTCCCCCGGCCGAGAGATGGCTGATCCTCAGGGGCGCCTGGGCGTAGGTCGGGACGAGGTCCATGTTGGGGGCGTCCGCAGCCGGCAGTTCACCCACGGCCCAGACCACATTGACCCGGCGAGCCGGTGTCCGGCCGACGTTGGTCAGGACGAACGAGGGGGTGATCAGTCCCCTGTCGTCGATCATCAGGGCGTAGTCCCCGACCTCCAGATAGGCGCGTATCGCGTTCTCGGTGCCCTCCCGGGTCACCATCAGGGCCTGGCGGGAGATGGCGTTCGAGGCGCGGGCGATGTGCAGGGACCACAACACCAGGCACGTCCCCACGAACGACAGGATGGCGCCGAGCCATGAGGGCAGGATCTGGCTCTCCGCCGCCTCGACCGCCCGAAGCTGGACCTTCAGGGCGTTCGCGGCCTGGGCATCGGATGCTGCCGAAGCGGCGGGCGGCTCGCGGGCGTCAACCGGGCGGGTCGGCGCCTGCGACGCGGTCAGCGCCGCCCAGAGCCCCAGGATCAGGACAGTCCGGCATGCGGTGCTGATCGCTCGGCGCATGGGGCCAAAGTACAGCGTTCTCCGGCCGGCGCATACGAAAACGCCCGCCCCGGCGGACCGGAGCGGGCGTTTCGAAATCGTCGTGACGCTGTGGCCTAGGCGGCCAGGGCGCCGCGGACCTGGTCGGCGATCGCCTTGAAGGCGACTTCGTCAGCGGCCATCGCGGCCAGAACCTTGCGGTCCAGCTCGATGCCGGCCTTGCCCAGGCCGTGGATGAACTGGCTGTAGGTGAAGCCTTCGATCCGGGCGGCGGCGTTGATGCGCTGGATCCACAGGGCGCGGAAGTTGCGCTTCTTGGTGCGGCGGTCGCGGTAGGCGTACTGGCCGGCGCGATCGACAGCGGCCTTGGCCGTGCGGATGGTGTTCTTGCGGCGGCCGTAGAAGCCCTTGGCCTGCTTCAGAACTTTCTTGTGTTTGGCATGGGACGTTACGCCCCGGGTGACGCGAGCCATGTCGCTATCCTTTCAAATTCGGTGTGGAGATCAGGTCGAAAAGCGCGCGCCGATCAGGCGTACGGCATGTAGGACTTGATCTTCTTGGCGTCGGCGTCGGCCATGACCGAGGTGCCGCGGTTCTGGCGGATGTACTTGCTGTTGTGGCTGATCAAGCGGTGACGCTTGCCAGCAACACCGGCCTTAACCTTGCCAGTCGCCGTGAATTTGAAGCGCTTCTTGGCGCCAGACTTCGTCTTCAGTTTCGGCATTTTCACTCTCTATATCTGAGCGGGTCCCTGTCCTTCGGGCTACGAGAGCCCTCGGTTGGAAACCCTGATTGAGAACCGCCCAGGCATGCCTGTTCGCCCGGCGGTTCGGTACGCGAAGGCGCGGCTTCTAGTCGAAGCGGGCGCCGAACGCAAGGGAAAGCCGTCACTGTGGCGGGTTGTGGGCCTCCAGGAACCGCACGGTCTCGGCCAGCATCCGCAGCCGGGTCTCCGATCGCGACAGCCAGTGATCCTCGCCGGCCAGCTCGATCATCTCGTACGGCTTTCCGGCCTCGCGCAGCGCACTGGCCATGATCCGGCTCTGATGGATCGGCACCACGGTGTCGTCCTTGCCGTGCAGCAGCAGGATCGGGGCGTCGGCCTGTTCCGCCAGGCGTGCCGGGGACAGGGTGTCCAGCCGGCGGTCGCCGGTCCTCTCCGCGCCCATGAAGCGGTTCCAGTAGCGCACCGTCTGATTGTCGCGGCGCGCGCCCTGATCGGCCTCCCACTGCACCATGCGGCGCAGATCCGATACGCCGGCCACCGAGACCGCGCACCGATAGACGCCCAGGTCGAGCGTCGCTCCGGCGAGGGCCGCATAGCCGCCGTAGCTGGCGCCGACGATGCAGACCTTCGCCGGATCGGCGATCCCTTCGCCGACGAGGTGGCGCACGCCGTCCGACAGGTCGGTCTGCATCTTGCGGCCCCATTCGCCGTAGCCGGCCTCCAGGAACGCCAGGCCGTAGCCGGTCGAACCGCGGAAATTGGGCTGCAGCACCGCATAGCCGCGCGACGCCAGGGCCTGGGCCCACCAGTCGAAGGTCATCACGTCGCGGGACGCCGGCCCCCCGTGGGCCAACACGACGAGCGGCAGGTTCGACGGGTCGGTCACGCCCGGCGGCAGGGTGAGGTAGGCGTGGATCTCCAGCCCGTCCTGGGCCTTGTAGTGCACCGAACGCACCTCGCCGACATGCTCGGGCTTGATGGCCGGATAGGTCTCTCCGACGATCTGGGCGGTCCCGTTGTCGAGGTCGATCAGCCGGTAGACGCCGGAATCGCCGGTTCCGCTGGTGAAGACCACGACCTGTTTCAGGTCGTCGCTCCAGGAGACCAGCTCGGGCGCCCCGTCCTCGAACGCATCGTCGATCGCCGCCCAGACGCGCGCGGCCATCGGATCGGTGAAATTGTAGGTGACCCCGTCCTCGCCGGTCGTGCCGGACCCGATCAGAAGTCCCGTCCGGGGATGGTGCATCAGGAAGCCCGGATGACCGTCGAACTTCAGCGGCTCCCATACGCCGGTGTCGACGTTGACCTCGAACAGGTTCGACAGGCTTCCGTCCTCGCCGGAGCCCTCGGACGGCGCCAGGTCCTCGCGACTGGCGTTGACGATGATCGTGCGCGGCGATCGTCCCTGGCCGAGCAGGTAGGGCGAGTCGACCGGAGCCTCGACCGTCCAGGCCGTCGTCAGGCGTCCGTTGCGCGGGAGCAGCAGGGTCCATTTGCGCGAGCGCTCGTTGTAGTCGGAGCGCGCCAGCGGGCGGCCCTCCGGGTCCAGCACGAAATCCTCGACATCGAGGTCCGCGTCGACCGCCACGCGGCCGAGGCCGTCCCCGGGGCTGACGCGGAACAGGTTCAGGTCCTCGGCATTGCTCGGCGAATAGCCGCGCACGAAGATCGTCGGGCCATCCGCCGTCTGACGCACCCGCGGCGGACCGAACATGATCGGCAGGACGTCGCGGTTGCGCTGGAAGATCCGCAGCAGCGACCGGTCCTCGATCGAGAAGATCTGGCCCATGTAGAACTCGCTTCTGGGCACGCCCAGTTGCGGAATGGCGGCGGTGACGGAGGTGGTGGCCAGCACCTGATCCTCGCCCACCCACTGCAGGTCGCGCACCTTGGCGTTGCCGATGCGCAGGCCGCCGGCCGCGGTCCCGGCCGACAGGTCGGTGATCAGCATCGCGCGGTCGTCGGCGATGACGGTGACGAAGGCCAGTTGATCGCCGGCGGGCGATATCTGCACCAGCTCCAGCGACGGCAGGGCGCCGTAGGCCTCAAGCGGTGGTCGCTGCGTTTCCTGCGCGTATGCGCCCGTCGCCAGCACCATGGCCGCCGCGGCGACCGCAAAACCCGTACGTATGCTCATGCTTACTCCCCCGCGCCCAGATCACCGAAAGCGTGGCCGTACGCAACCGGATTTCCCCGGGCCGCGGACAGAAAAACGCCCCGGCCGTTTCCGACCGGGGCGCTTCTGATCTGGTGGATCGA
This sequence comes from Brevundimonas lenta, assembly GCF_014196335.1. Taxonomy (GTDB): domain Bacteria; phylum Pseudomonadota; class Alphaproteobacteria; order Caulobacterales; family Caulobacteraceae; genus Brevundimonas; species Brevundimonas lenta. The sequence goes on along the minus strand of NZ_JACIDM010000003.1, from coordinate 588,251 downwards.
CGGAGCCTACTTCGGCGCCAGGATCATGATCATCTGGCGGCCTTCCATACGCGGCGCGTACTCGACCTTGGCGATTTCCTCGAAATCGGCCTGGACCTTGTTCAGCAGCTTCATGCCGAGCTCGGGGTGGGCCATTTCACGACCGCGGAAGCGCAGGGTGACCTTCACCTTGTCGCCCTCGTCGAAGAAGCGGTGCATGGCCTTGGCCTTCACCTCATAGTCGTGGACGTCGATGTTCGGACGGAGCTTGATCTCCTTGAGCTCGACGACCTTCTGGCGCTTGCGGGCCTCGGCCTTCTTCTTCTGCTCCTGGAAACGGAATTTGCCGTAGTCGAGAATCTTGGCGACGGGCGGATCTGCCGTGGCGACGATTTCGACCAGATCCAGCCCGGCTTCCTCAGCGGCCTCCAGCGCGGCGGAGGTGGGCATGACTCCCTGCTTCTCGCCATGCTGATCGATGAGCAGCACACGGGGGGAGCGGATTTCCTGGTTCATACGCGGCCCATCCTTGACGGGCGGCGTTTGCATGGGACGGCGAATGGGCGTCGTTTCCTTATGTGGTCGGAGAAGGCGTCGGTTCTGACGAGACGGAGCGCGCGATAAATCGCGGCGTTCCCCTCTGGGGCCCTATATGACCGCCAAACCCCCTGTTTTCAAGGCTTCGCGGGCGTTTCCGGCGTGATGTAGGCGTCGTGCAGCGCGATGACGGCGTCGAACACGTGGTCGACCGTCAGGTCCTCGATGGGCGCGAACTGACCGCGGGTCTCGTTGGACGCCGCCGTGCGGGTCTTTGGACCCCACGGCCCGTACAGCCACCACTCGGTCGGCCCGAACAGGCCCAGCGTCGGGCGGCCCGCCGCGGCGGACACGTGCATCAGGCCGGAGTCGTTGCCCACGAATAGCGCCGCGCGGCCGATCGCCGCGGCCGAGGCCAGGATGTCGCCCTTGCCCACGAAGTCGACGCCGCGCTCGCCGGCGGCCTGCAGCGCCGGGGTCGCGGGCGGCCGGTCGCCCGGTCCGCCCACCGGCATGAAGCGCCAGCCGTCGAAGCGCGGCTCGGCCTTCATCTTCTCGACCAGGGCGCCCCAGCGGTCGGCCGGCCAGCTCTTGCCCGGCTGGTGCGCGATGGGGGCCAGGGCGATGATCGGGCCCGGGCCCGCGCCCGCCTCCAGCTGCGGATCGATGACGGCCGCGGCCTCGTCGCGCGCCTGGTCGTCGAAGAAGATTTCCGGCGCCAGCGGGGTGTCAGAGCCCATCAGGCGCGACACCATCTCGACCTTGCGCACCCCGGTCTCCCACGACCGGTTGTAGACTACCCGCCGCTTCGCCGGGATCAGGTAGCTCAGCGCCGATCCGCGGATGTCGATGACCATCTCCCAGCGGGTGCCGACCACCTGCTTCCACAGATCGACCCAGTGTCCGGCCATCTTCTTCTTGTCGAGTATGATGACCCGCTCGACGCCGGGCGCGGCCCGGAACAACGGGGCGGGCGGGCGGCCGCAGGCGACGGTGATCCGCGCGCCGGGGATCTGGCGGCAGATCTCGCGGATGATCCCCGACGAGATGACGCAGTCGCCGATGCGGTTGGAGGTGACGAACAGGACCTTCTTGTCGGACACGCTTTGGCCTTCGCTTCGCTTGCTGGCGTTCGCTATCAGTCCTGGAACGATTTCGCGAGAGGAACGGCCATGGATGATCTGGAACGCCTGACCCGGCCGGACGGCGAGACCCTTGCCCTGAAGCGTGTCGAGGGCTCGGGCCCCACCGTCGTCTGGATCGGCGGCTTCCGCTCGGACATGGAGGGGACCAAGGCCTTGGCCCTGGACGCCGCGGCGCGCGAGCGGGGCTGGAACTACGTCCGCTACGACCATTTCGCCCACGGCCGGTCCTCCGGCGACTGGCGTCAGGCCACCATCGGCCGCTGGCGCGAGGACGCGGTCGCCCTGATCGACAGCCTGGAGGGGCCCGTCATCCCTGTCGGCTCGTCCATGGGCGGCTGGGTCGCCCTGCTGGCCACGCTCGCCCGGCCGGACCGCGTCGCCAGCCTGGTGCTGGTCAATCCGGCCCAGGACTTCACCGAGCGTCTGATGTGGCCCGGCCTCGCCGATCATGAACGACAGGCCATCCTGCGCGAGGGCGAGACCCTGATCGTCGAGGAGGGGCTGGGCGAATACGTCCTGACCCGCCGGATGTTCGAAGAGGCCCGCGACTGGCTGCTGCTGGACGGCTCCATCGCCATCGCCGCGCCGGTGCATATCCTGCAGGGGCGTAAGGACGACGTTGTTCCGTGGCGTCATACCATCGAGCTGATCGAACGGCTGAACGGCGGGGACGTGATGCTGGACCTTGTCGCCGACGGGGATCATCGTCTCTCATCACCCGCAGACCTTGACCGTCTGGTCGAGGCCGTCGAGCGGAACCGGGGCCGTGCCCCCACATTGATTGGGTAAGGAGATCGCCATGCGAACGTCAGCAGCCATCGCCCTCATGGCCGCAGGCCTCGGTCTCGCCGCCTGCGCCAACACGGGCGCCACCGGAACCTACCAGACCGAACTTCAGCGCCTGAACGAGGACTGCCGCAGCCGCGGCGGCATCCTGGTCCCGACCCCCGGGCAGGAAAACGCCAACCCGGCCGCGAACAATTTCTGCCAGATCAGCGGACGCAACGCCTCGCGCCTGTCCGAATAGGCGGCGTTCGCGGAGCACAAGGAGGCTCCACCATGCGTGCAATCATCCTCATCGCCGCCGGCCTGACCCTGGCCGCCTGCAGCAGCACGGGTCAGCCGATCGAGAGCGCGTCAGGCAAGACGGCCGAGCTGGCCCGCGCGTGCAGCGACCGGGGCGGCATTCTCGTCCCGTCGCCCGGCCAGATGACCGGCCGGCCCGAGGTCGACAATTTCTGCAAGATCGAGGGCGCGATGGCCACCCGCATCCCGCCGCAGCAGTAGCGGCTACAGCAGGGCGGTGATCGCGGCGCGCGCCGCCTCGCCGAGGTCCGGCCGCTTTAGCGCCAGGGCGACGTTGGCCCGCAGCAGGCCGATCTTGTCACCGCAGTCGTGGGTCACGCCCGCGTATTCGACCGCCGTGAAGCGCTGGTCGCGCATCAGCCGCGCCATGCCGTCGGTCAGCTGGATTTCGCCGCCCGCGCCGCGCTCCTGCGTCTCCAGAATGTCGAAAATCTCCGGCTGCAGGATGTAGCGGCCCGAGATCGACAGGTTCGACGGCGCCTCGCCGCGCGGCGGCTTCTCGATCATCCCCTTCATGCGGATGCGGTCGCCCTCGCGGCCGTCCGGATCGACGATGCCGTATTTGTGGGTCTCGCTCTCCGGCACCGACTCCACGCCGATGACGTTGCCGCCCAGCTCCGCATAGACGTCGGCCAGCTGCTTCAGCGCGCCCGGCTGACCGTCCACGATCACGTCCGGCAGGATCACCGCGAAGGGCTCGTCGCCGATGATGTCGCGGGCGCACCAGACCGCGTGGCCCAGCCCCTTGGGCTGCATCTGGCGGGTGAAGCTCATCTCGCCGGCGCTGGCCAGCTCGGCGTTCATCATCTCCAGGATCTCGATCTTGCCCTTGGCCAGCAGCTGGGCCTCAAGCTCGATCTGGTGATCGAAATAGTCCTCGATCGCCCCCTTCGAGCGGCCGGTGACGAAGACGATGTGCTCGATCCCGGCCTCCCGCGCCTCTTCCACGATGTAGCTCAGGATCGGCCGGTCGACGACGTTCAGCAGTTCCTTGGGCGTGGTCTTGGTGCCGGGCAGCACGCGGGTGCCGAGGCCGGCTACGGGCAGCACGGCCTTGCGAAGGCGGCGGGCGTGGGCGGTCATACGAAGTCCTGAACAGCGAAGCGGTGCGCACACTAACGCGCGTCGCGAAACTTCGTAGCCCCCCTTGCTGCGCGGGCGCTGCGGTGAACCGCTATTCGACGGTGACGGACTTCGCCAGATTGCGCGGCTGGTCCACGTCCGTGCCCTTCTGCACCGCCGTGTAATACGCCAGCAGCTGCACCGGGATCGCATAGACCAGCGGCGCGATCAGCGAATGGCACTCGGGCGCGTCGACGCGGCGGATGCCGGCGCCGTGCGGATCGGGGGCCGACTTCGGCGCGATCATGATCACCGGACCGCCGCGCGCGGCGACTTCCTGCAGGTTCGACGCGGTCTTCTCGAACACCTCGTCCATCGGGGCCAGGGCCACGATGGGAGTCAGTTCGTCGACCAGGGCGATCGGGCCGTGCTTCAGTTCGCCGGCGGCATAGCCCTCGGCGTGGATGTAGCTGATCTCCTTCAGCTTCAGCGCGCCTTCCATGGCCAGCGGGAACATCGCCCCGCGGCCCAGGAACAGCACGTCCGTGGCCTTGGAGATGTCGTGGGCGACTTCCTTCAGCGCGCCCTCCATCCGCATCGCCTCGGCGATGATCCGCGGCGCCTCGAACAGCGCCTTGACCAGTTCGGCCTCGGTGGACGCGTCGATGCGGCCGCGCTGCACGCCCGCCGACACCGCCAGCGCCAGCAGCGCCGCGACCTGGGCGGTGAACGCCTTGGTCGAGGCCACGCCGATCTCCGGCCCGGCATGCGTCGGCCACAGGGTCTGGGCCTCGCGCGCCATCGACGACGAATGGACGTTCACCAGCGCGGCGGTCTTCAGGCCGGCGGCCTTGCACCAGCTCAGGCTGGCCAGGGTGTCGGCCGTCTCGCCCGACTGGCTGACCGCCACGGCCAGGGTCCCCGGCGTCAGGGCCGGATTGCGGTAACGGAACTCCGACGCGATCTCGACGTCGCAGGGCAGGCCGGCCAGCTTCTCGAACGCATAGCGGCCGATCTGGCCGGCGTAGAAGGCGGTGCCGCAGGCGACGATCTGGATGCGGTCGACGTTGGCGAAATCGGCCTCGTTGGGCTTGGCCCGGCCGTTCACGAAGTCGAGGTAGTGCGACAGGGTGTGCTGGACGCTGTCCGGCTGCTCATGGATCTCCTTCTCCATGAAGTGCCGGTACTCGCCCTTCTCGACCAGGGCCGAAGAGGCCGAGACCTGCACGATCGGACGCGTCACCGCCGCGCCCGAGGCGTCGAACATGCGCGCGCCGTCGCGGTCGATGCCGACGTAGTCGCCCTCTTCCAGATAGCTGATCTTCTGCGTGAACGGGCCGACCGCCAGGGCGTCCGAGCCCAGGTACATCTCGCCCTCGCCCCAGCCGACCACCAGCGGGCTGCCGCGGCGCGCGCCCAGGATCAGGCCGTCCTCGCCCTCGATCAGCACCGCCAGCGCATAGGCGCCGGTCAGCTGGTCCAGCACCACCTTGAAGGCGACCAGCGGGTCGTTGGTCTTGCCCAGTTCGCGGTCCAGCAGGTGGGCCACGACCTCGGTGTCGGTCTGGCTCTCGAAGACGTGGCCCTCGGCGGCCAGCTCAGCCTTCAGCTCGGCGAAATTCTCGATGATGCCGTTGTGGACCAGGGTCACCCGGCCCGCCTTGTGCGGGTGGGCGTTGGTCGTGGTCGGCGCGCCGTGCGTCGCCCAGCGGGTGTGACCGATGCCGATGGTCGAGTTCAGCGGCTCGGCGGCCAGCACGGCCTCCAGCTCGCGGATCTTGCCCTTGGCGCGGCGGCGCTCGATCTTGCCGTCGACCAGGGCGGCCACGCCGGCGGAGTCATAGCCCCGGTATTCCAGCCGTTTCAGGCTGTCGATCAGACGGGGAACCGCCGGGCCAGTCCCGGTCACGCCGATGATGCCGCACATGGATGGAAGGTCCTCGGAAATCTGGAGCGTCGTGCTTTGCGCACAACCGCCGGAGGGTCTAATCGGGACCCTGACAATCTGGCGCCGGTGTAGGCGACAGGCGGTCGGATATGCACCTAAAAAGCGGTTTCGCAAGGTTTCTGCGGATCGCGACCAGAGGAAGACCACGCTTGGCTGAACGACGCTACTTCGGCACTGACGGCATTCGCGGCCGCGCCAACACCCATCCCATGACGCCCGAAGTGGCGCTGCGCGTGGGTCTCGCCGCGGGGCGGATGTTCATGTCGTCGGACGACCGCCGCCACCTCGTGGTCATCGGCAAGGACACCCGCCTGTCCGGCTATATGATCGAGCCCGCCCTGGTCGCCGGTTTCTCGGCCGCCGGCATGGACGTGCGCACCTTCGGCCCGCTGCCGACGCCGGGCGTGGCCATGATGACCCGCTCCATGCGCGCCGACATCGGCGTCATGATCTCGGCCTCGCACAACGCCTACCTCGACAACGGCATCAAGCTGTTCGGCCCGGACGGCTACAAGCTGTCCGACGCCGTCGAGCTGAAGATCGAGTCGATGATGGATGAGGCCCTCGGCTCCGGCCTCGCGCCCGCCGACGCCATCGGCCGGGTCAAGCGCATCGACGACAGCCAGGCGCGTTATGTCGAGATCGCCAAGGCCAGCTTCCCCAAGGGGCTCAGCCTGCAGGGCCTGCGCATCGCCGTCGATTGCGCCAACGGCGCCGGCTACAAAGTCGCCCCGACCACCCTCTATGAACTGGGCGCCGAGGTCTGCGCCGTCGGCGTCGAGCCGAACGGCCTCAACATCAACGAGAACTGCGGCTCGACCCACCCCGAGACCCTGGCCGAGGCGGTCAAACGCTACCGCGCCGACATCGGCATCGCCCTGGACGGCGACGCTGACCGGGTCATCATCTGCGACGAGAACGGCCGCGTCATCGACGGCGACCAGATCATGGCCATGGTCGCTCTCGACTGGGCCAAACGCGGCCTGCTGAAGGGCGGCGGCCTGGTCGCCACCGTCATGTCCAACCTCGGCCTCGAGCGCCGCCTGCAGGCCGAGGGCCTGACCCTTGAGCGCACGAAAGTGGGCGACCGCTATGTCATGGAGCGCATGCGCGAGGGCGGCTTTAACCTCGGCGGCGAACAGTCCGGCCACATCATCCTGCACGACTACGCCACCACCGGCGACGGCCTGATGTCGGCCCTCCAGGTCCTCGCCGTGCTGGTCGAAAGCGGCAAGCCCATGAGCGAGCTGGCGCGCCAGTTCGAGACCGTGCCGCAGAAGCTGGAAAACGTCCGCTACACCGCTGCGAAGCCGCTGGAGGACGCAAAGGTCGTTGCCGCCATCGCCGACGCCGAGGCCCGCCTGGACGGCGTCGGCCGCCTGCTGGTCCGCCCCTCGGGCACCGAAAAACTCATCCGCGTCATGGCCGAGGGCGACGACGAAAAGCTGGTGAAGTCGGTGGTCTCCGACGTCGCCGCGGCGGTGAAGGCGGCGGGTTAGGGCGCCGGCGCGGCGGCTACGCTGCCGCCGCGATAACCCGGCTCGAACTCCGCGCCGGGGAATTCGAGCGCATATCCGATGTTCGGCATGTTGCAGTCACCGGTCGAGCCGTTGCGATAGACGGCCGGGCGAAGGCGCTCGACGACAGGGCCCTGGACCGCGGCGCGCACGGGGGCCAGGTCCAGGTCAGGCCCCAGCCGCGCTCCCGCCGTGTCGAAATGCCCGGCGTAGACGACTTCGCCCGCCGCCACCTCGAAGGCGGGCGATCCGAAGCACAGATTCAGGCTCTGGATCCGCGCGATCCGCCACCGTCCTGCAGGAACCTCGACCGCGACCCAGCGGCCGTTTCGGCTGGGCATGGCGCCGAAGGATTGGCCGAGCGGGGCGCTGTCCTCGACGTCCTGCTCAAACGCTAGGGCGTAGTGCGTGCCGCTCAGCCGCATGATGACGATGGCGTTGCCGGGCGCCGGCTCCGGAAGCTGCGGCCAGCGAAGCGTTTTGGCCCGCGGCTGCTTGAAGACCGCTCGCAGGTCGAGCAGGGGCAGTTCGACGCTCGCGTCGCCCTCCATGAAGATCTTCAGGCTGATGTGGCCGGGGCTGGCGGGTCTCGGGCGTGAGGCCGTGCCGTAACCGTTCGGGCGGGCGAGCTGGTTGGTGAAGCTGCGCACCAGCCGACCCGGCGGCGTTTCGGCGCCCAACCAAGGCCCCGCCCGCTCAGCCAGTGCCGCCCCCGAAAGCCCGGCGACCGCCGCGCCTTCAGCGCTCTCCAGTTCGAACACCCGCCAGCCGCGGGCGATCATGCAGTTCTCGGTTTTCACAACGGGGACCGCCCGGGCCGTCCCGCCCCAGAACAGCTCATACGCCAGGCCCATTCGACGAAATTCCTGACCGTCTTCCCCGAACCAGGTGTCCGCCGCGCACCGGGCCAGTTCGGCGTTGTGCTCGGCGACCGTCGCGCCGGGGCGGTTGTAGAATGCATAGCCTTGGGCGGGCTCACCGAGATCGACCCGCGCCTGATGCACGTCCTGCGCGGCCGCCTGCCCCGCCATCGCCAACAGCACGGCGGCGAGCATCATTTCTTTGAACATGTTCCAGGTCTCGACTCTGGCTGACCACGATGTCTGCCGTTTCAGCCCAAAACCATGGAGGCGGTTAAACGGCCGTCAACACCCCGACCAACCCCTCCACCCGCTTGCGGATGTCCGGCACGGCCGTCGTCTCCCAGAACGACGCGAACGCCGGCGGGCCCAGCACGAACAGCCGGTCGTCCGGCGTCCCGTCCACGCCGATCGCGCGCCCGTCCTGCGCCACCTCCAGCCCGAGGCCCAGCGGCTCCAGCCGTGCACGGCCCGAGGCGATCAGGGCGCCGGTCAGCGGGGTCTGCGCCGCCGCATGCCCCGGCCCGGTGCAGTCGATCAGCCAGCCGCCCGTAAGCGGCGGCTGCGCCGAGCCGTCGCGCGGGCGCCAGTGGACGGTGACGCCGTCCGCATCGGCCTCCACCCGCTCCACCCGGCCCGCCGAAATGTCGAGCCGGCTCCCCAGCCTGTCCATCGCCTCCTGCACCTCCGGGGCGATCCGGTGCCGATGCACGTCCCACCAGGGCCGCAGGTGCCGCAGCCAGCGCGCCCGCGTCTTCGGATCGGCCCCCGTCCACAGCCGTGCGGTCAGGGGGCGCAGGCCCTCCATCACCGCCCGCCAGTTCCCGGTCTCCGCCGCCAGCCGCCGGGCCTCGGCCACCTGTTGCGAGGGCGATCCCTCCAGCAGCAGGTCTGTCGGCGGCGCCGGCGTGTCGTGGTGTTCGCCGTGCGCGCGCGGCGTCAGCCCGCGGCGGGACAGCACATGGATCGGTCCCTTGCGGCCGTTGGCCTCCAGCCACAGGGCCATGTCGATCATGGTCAGGCCCGAGCCGACGATGATGACCGCATCCTCCGCTCCGATCCGGTCCAGCGCTCCCGGCGCCCAGGGATCGTGGATGATGCGCCGCGAACCGCCCTGCGCCGTCTTCGGAGCCGGATTGCCGGTGGCCAGCACCGTGGCGCGGGCCTCGATCCGCCGCCCGTCGGCCAGCCTGACCGCATCGGCCTCGATCGCCGAGACCTCGCCGGTGACCAGCTCGATCAGGCCGGGATGCGCCAGCCGGACGGCGTTCAACCGGTGCTGCAGATATTCGCCGTAGTAGCGCCGCGGCGCGAAGCCTTCGGGATCGGCGCGCCAGCCCGCGCTCGCCTTCAGCCAGTCCACGAAATCGTCGGGCCGCCCCTCGACCGCGCTCATGCGGTTGGCGCGCACGTTCAGCAGGTGGCCCTCGAACGGGGTGGAGTAGGCCAGTCCCGGCCCGAAGGTCCCGGTCCGGTCGATCAGGACCGAGGCGACGCCCGCTTCGGCCAGCCGGGCGGCCAGCATGGCGCCGGAGAACCCGCCGCCGATGATCGCGATGCGCTGGTCGTCGTCAGCCACGGAAGCTCCCGGTCGTCATTCGCTTCTGTACTGCCAAGGCGGACGGTTCAACCGACCCCACGCATTCGTCATCGGGCGCGCCCCCTGCTGTCGTCATTCCGGGCGAAGCGCAGCGGAGACCCGGAACCCGGCGGCGCCGTAGCAAAGCGAAGGCGATGTGTCCGCCAGCTGCGTGCGTGACAGGTTCGCGCTCTCGCGCGCCGCCGGGTTCCGGGTCTGCAGCTCGCTTTGCTCGCTTCCGCCCGGAATGACGAAAGCCCTCAAATCTCCTGATTGTAGGCGCCGACCTCGGCGTACTTGGCCAGCCGCGGCTTCACTTCCTCGCGGAACAGGGCGCGCATGTCGTCTTCCGAGCGCATGCTCTCGACCACCACCACCAGCTCCGGCTTGTTGGACGAGGCGCGGACCAGCACCCAGGACCCGTCCTCCAGGTGCACGCGCACGCCGTTGACCGTGATCGCCTCGACGATCTTGCGGCCCAGGATCGAGCCGCCCGCATCGGCCAGGGCCTGGTACTCGGCCACGATCCGCTCCAGCACCTCGTACTTCAGCTCGTCGTCGCAGTGCGGCGACATCGTCAGGCTGGTCCAGGCGTCGGGCAGGGCGGCCTTCAGCTCGCTGAGCTTCTTGCCGGGGTTCCGGTCCAGCATCGCCAGCACCGCCCCCGCCGCGACGATGCCGTCGTCATAGCCGTGGCCCAGCGGGGCGTTGAAGAAGAAGTGGCCCGACTTCTCGAAGCCCGCCAGCGCGCCCAGTTCGGCCGTCTTGCGCTTGATGTAGGAGTGGCCCGTTTTCCAGTAGACGGTCTCCGCCCCGTTGGCCTTCAGCACCTCGTCGGTCTTGTACAGGCCGGTCGATTTCACATCGACGACGAAGGTCGAGTTGGGGTGCAGGGCGCTCAGATCGCGGCCCAGCATCAGGCCGATCTTGTCGGCGAAAATCTCCTCGCCCGTATCGTCCACCACGCCGCAGCGGTCGCCGTCGCCGTCGAAGCCCAGGGCCAGGTCGGCGCCGGTCTCGCGCACCTTCTGCGCCATCTGCACCAGCATGGCGTGGTCTTCGGGGTTCGGATTGTATTTGGGGAAGGTGTAGTCGAGCTCGACGTCCATCTCGATCACCTCGGCCCCCATCCGGCGCAGGGCCTCGGGGGCGAAGGCGCCCGCCGTGCCGTTGCCGCAGGCGGCGACCACCTTGATCGGCCGGCTCAACTTCACCTGGCTGACTTCCTCGATGTAGCGCTCGCGGAAGCCCTCAATGCGGGTCAGGGTGCCGCCGCCACGGACGATGCCCTCGGCGTTCAGCACGATCTCCTTCAGGCGGCCGATCTCGTCCGGGCCGAAGGTCAGCGGCGGCTGCGCGCCCATCTTCACCCCCGTCCAGCCGTTCTCGTTGTGGCTGGCGGTGACCATGGCCACGCACGGCGCGGCGAGGTCGAACTGGGCGAAATAGGCCATCGGCGACAGGGCCAGGCCGATGTCCAGCACGTCCATCCCGCCTTCCAGCAGGCCCAGGGTCAGCGCCTGTTTCACGGCCAGCGAATATGAGCGGTAGTCGTGGCCGACCACGATCTTGTTCCGCTGGCCGATCTCGTGGACGTAGGTCGCCAGGCCGAGGCCCAGGGCCTGGATGCCCAGCAGGTTGATCTCCTTGTCCAGGATCCAGCGCGCGTCGTACTCGCGGAACCCGGTGGGCTTCACCAGCGGCACGGTCTCGTACTCGGCCGTGTTGGGGCGAAGGTCCTGGCGCGGCTTGATCATGATCGGGTCCTGAAGCGGGGCGACCGGTATAGCAGGCCGTCGGAGGGCCACAACAACGCGGGAACGGTGGTTTGGGTGCGGCGTTGGCGTAGCGGCGAGCGAACCTTGACCGGTCCGGAGCCCGGGCCTACCCCCGTCCCGAACGCCATCGGAGACCTTGATGCCCCGCCTGATCCTGCTGCGCCACGGCCAGAGCCAGTGGAACCTGGAAAACCGCTTCACCGGCTGGGTCGACGTCGACCTGACCGCCGAGGGCGAGGCCCAGGCGCGGCGCGGCGGTGAACAGATCGCGGCGGCCGGCTTCCATCCGGACGTCATGTTCACCTCCGTCCTGACCCGGGCGAAGCGCACCGGCGCGCTGGCGCTGGACTCGGCTGGCCTCAAGGACGTCCCGGTGGTCGAGGACTGGCGCCTGAACGAGCGCCACTACGGCGGCCTGACCGGCCTCGACAAGGCCGAGACGGCGGCCCTGCACGGCGACGATCAGGTGAAAATCTGGCGCCGCAGCTACGACGTCCCGCCGCCGCCGCTGGCCCCGGGCGGCGAGTTCGATTTCGCCCACGATCCCCGCTACGCCGGCCAGCACATTCCGGATACCGAAAGCCTGAAGACCACCCTGGACCGCGTCCTGCCCTACTGGAACGACGCCATCGCCCCGCGCCTCAAGGCCGGCGACGACGTGCTGATCGCCGCCCACGGCAACTCCCTGCGGGCCATCGTGAAGCACCTGTTCAACGTCCCGGACGACCAGATCGTCGGCGTCGAAATCCCCACCGGCAATCCGCTGGAGATCGATCTCGACGCGAACCTGACCCCGGTCGCCGCCCGCTACCTCGACGCCGACCGCGCCCAGCCCCTGCCGCCCCTGCCGGAAGCCTGACATGACCAGCGCGCAGCAGACCTCCGACGACATCCGCTTCATGGGCCGGGCCATCGCCCTGGCCAAGGCGCGGATGGGCCAGACCTGGCCGAACCCGGCGGTCGCCTGCGTCGTCGTCAAGGACGGCGAGGTCGTCGCCGAGGCGGCCACGGCTCCGGGCGGTCGTCCCCACGCCGAGGAACAGGCCGTTCCCGCCGCCGGGGACAAGGCCCGCGGCGCCACCGCCTATGTCACCATGGAGCCGTGCGGCGCCCGCTCGTCGGGCCGCACGTCCTGCTCCAACTTCCTGATGGACGCCGGCGTCAGCCGCGTGGTCGTCGCCGCCGTCGATCCCTCGCCCTTCGCCTCGGGCCGAGGCGTCGAGCGTCTGCGCAAGGCGGGCCTGGACGTCGAGACCGGTCTGCTCGCCCAGGAGGCCTCGGTTCTCTACGAAGGCTATCTGCACCGCGTCGAAACCGGCCGCCCCCTGGTCCGCATCAGCGACGACGGCGAGGGGTTCGACGCCCGCTTCGCCGCCTCGGCCAAGGCCGACCTGGCCACCGAGCTGAAACGCCTCGGCGAGGCCGGCTACACCCGTGTCTGGGTCGGGCCCGGCGAACTGGCCGACGCGCTGCGCGAACAGGGTCTGCTGACCGCCTGATTACCCGCTGATTCCTCACGCATTCTGGTGACGTTCCTCACTCTTCCTTAAGCGGCGGCGTGCCATTCTGGGTCAATGTCGGGGAACACCGCCCAAGCCGTCGCCAGAAGGCGCATCGATCAAAAAGAGCTGGACGCCATCTGCGCCCGGCACGACCGCCTGTGGCAGGCCCGGCCGGGCGGCGCCCGCGCCGTCTTCGCCTGGATGGACCTGTCCGGCCTCTCGCTGGTCAACCGCAATCTCGCTGACGCCGACTTCTCCGCCGCCTGCCTGATCGGCTGCGACCTCAGCGGGGCAAAGCTCGATAACGCCATCCTCTTCGGCGCGGACATGCAGGAGTGCGTCCTCGTCGACGCCAGCATGCGGCGCGCCGACCTGCGCGGCGCCTGCCTGCGCGGGGCCGACCTGACTGGCGCCGACCTGTTCGAGGCCGATCTGCGCGAGGGCACCATCGCCGCCGCGGATTCCCGCCTCGGCTTCCGCGTCATCGAGGCCCGCTCCAGCCGCGACACCCAGGCCCAGGGCGCCTGCCTCGCCGGCGCCAATCTCGAACGCTCCAAGCTGACCGGCGTGGTCGCCGTCGCCGCCGACTTCTCCGACGCGATCATGAAGGACTGCAAGCTGGTCCGCGCCAACCTGAAGCAGGCCAGCTTCCGCGGCGCCGACCTCGCCGGGGCCGACCTTTCGGGCGCCGATCTGACCGGCGCCGACCTGCGCGAGGCCGTGCTGGTCGGGGTCAAATCGGCCATGTGGCGGACCGACGGCGCCGATCTCTCCGGCGCCCTCACCGACGACCGCTCGTCCGGCGCGCCCGTGGGCAAGATGCCCGCCGCCGACATGCTGGCCGACCACGCCCAGTGGTGCGAGACCGGCGGCGCGGCCGGCCGGCCCTCCGTCTTCGACGGCGTCGACCTGCGCGCCCTGCGTTCGATCCGCGGCTACAACCTCACCGCCCTGTCGGCCAAGGGCGCGATCTTCTACGGCCTCGACATGGAGGGCGTGCAGCTTCAGGGCGCCCATCTCGAGGACGCCGACCTCCGCTCCGCCAACCTAAAGGGCGCCGACCTGCGCGGCGCGCGTCTGGCCCGGGCCCTGCTCAGCGGCTCCGACATGCGCGAGGCCCAGCTGGGCCCGCTGCTCATCACCGCCGACCGTCTGCTGCCCTGCGACCTCACGGGCGCCAGCCTGAAGGGCGCGGACCTGTCGGGCGCCGATCTGAAATGCGCCAACCTGACGGACGCCAATCTCAGCCGCGCCACCCTGCGCGGCGCCTGTCTGCGTCAGGCCGTGCTGAAGGGCGCGATCACCACTGGCGCGCGCGGCCTCGAAATCCAGCCCTGACCGGCCACGAAAAAGGGGCGACGCAACGCGCCGCCCCTTCATCAGGCTCTCACTGTAGCGGCGTTTAGGCCGCCTTCGCCTTCTTGCCCTCGATCAGAGGCTTCGACGCCTTGCCGGCGCCGATCTCGATGCGGCGGGGCTTCAGCGCTTCCGGCAGTTCGCGGGCCAGGTCGATCGACAGCAGGCCGTTGACCAGGTCCGCATCCTTCACCACCACATAGTCGGCCAGCTGGAATCGGCGCTCGAAGTCGCGCTCGGCCAGGCCGCGGTGCAGGTAGTTGCGCTCCGCGCCGGCGTCATCGTTGGCCGTCTTGCGGCCGGTGACGGTGAGCAGGTTCTCCTTCACCTCGATGTTCAGCTCGTCGGGCTTGAAGCCGGCGACGGCGATCTCGATGCGATAGGCGTTCTCGCCCGTGGTCTCGATGTTGTAGGGCGGCCAGCCGTTTTCCTGGCTGGTGCGCGCGGCGCTTTCCAGCAGACCGGCGAGACGGTCGAAACCGACGGCCGAACGGTACAGCGGCGAGAAATCATAGGTACGCATGGGTCATCCTCCTGAGGATCAGCAAGGTTGAGCCGGTCCCGCCGTTTGATGCCCGGACCGGCGGTGGGAGTTCGGATCGTGCGGCCCGTGATCGGCCCCGCTCGCTCCGGAGGACCCGATGTCGGCGTCCTCGAGAGCTCAGATGGGAAGCGGCGATGCATCGTCAAGTCCGCGTGATCGTGTCGCGTCCGACGCGATGCGGCTTGCCCCCCGCGCCGCTCGCCGTCAGGGTTCGCCGCCGGCTCAAAAGGCCCCTCACAAGGAAGCATCGATGCGACTGATCGCCCTCGCCGTGACCACAGCACTCCTGTTGCCCGCCGTGGCCGCGGCCCAGAGCC
The DNA here is from genome assembly GCF_014196335.1 of Brevundimonas lenta. GTDB lineage: Bacteria > Pseudomonadota > Alphaproteobacteria > Caulobacterales > Caulobacteraceae > Brevundimonas > Brevundimonas lenta. The sequence goes on along the minus strand of NZ_JACIDM010000003.1, from coordinate 573,041 downwards.
TTCCGCCGCTTCCCGGCCTCGACGAGACCGCGGCCCAGCGCACGGCGCGCCGCGCGGCGATGGAGCCGCCGGTTCCGCAGGAAGACACCGTCCTTCAGGGCATCGTCGCCTCGGAAAGCCGCCCCGCCGCCGACCGCGCCCGCGATCCGTACCGCCACCCCTTCGAAACCCTGACCTTCTGGGGCCTGCATCCCAATTTGACGGTCGTCGAGATCGAGCCCGGCCGCGCCGGCTGGTGGCGCAACATCCTCGAGCCCTACGCCGCCGCCACCGGCGGCCGTTACGTCGCCGTCAATCGCCCGCTGGAGGGCATGGGGGTCGAGGACGGGACCGCCGACATGATCGTCGTCGCCCGCGCCTTCCATAACTGGCACCGCAGCGACCGCACCGCCCCCTACATGGCCGCCTTCTTCAAGGCGCTGAAGCCGGGCGGCGTCCTCGCCATCGAACAGCACCGCAGCGCCGAGGGTCTGAACCCCGACGAGACCGCGCCATGGGGCTATGTCTCGGAAAGCTACGTCATCCACGCCGCCCAGGAAGCCGGCTTCGTGCTCGACGGCCGCAGCGAGCTGAACGCCAATCCGAAGGATGACCGCGACCATCCCTTCGGCGTCTGGAGCCTGCCGCCGGTCCGCACCAGCGCGCCGCGCGAGGGCAATGCGCTCGATCGCGCCACGCCGCTGACCGAACAGGAACGCGCCGAGCTCGACGCCATCGGCGAGAGCGACCGCATGACCCTGCGATTCCGCAAGCCGGACTGACGCGATGGCCGTTTTGACCGTTCAGGGGAACAGGGTTAATCCCGACGTTCCGGGGCCGGTCCAAAACGTGCAGGATCGCCCGACGGGGGACGTGCATGAGTGATTCGACTGAGGGCTGGCGACTGTCGCCGTCGCGCCGGGGCGTTTTGTCCGGCGTCGCGGCGTCGGCCCTGCTCGCGCTGGCGGGCTGTGGCAAGGAAAAGACCGCCGAGCCCCCTCCCACGCCCGACGGCCCGCCGAAAGGTTCGCTGGAGTGGGCCGTGGCCGGTCCCTGGCGCGCCCAGGACAAGCCCCGCGACGCCGCCCGTCATCCGATGGAGACGCTGCGCTTCTTCGGCCTTCAGCCGCGCATGACCGTGGTCGACTTCTGGCCGGGCAGCGGCTGGTACACCGAAATCCTCGCCCCCTATCTGGCTGAGGGCGAAGGCAAATACATCGCCGCCGGCTTCCAGACGGGCCCCGGCGCCGATCCCGCCCAGGTGGCCCTGACCGGCGCCTTCGAGGAGCGGTTCACCAATGACCGCCCCCTGTACGGCGAGATCGAACTGACCCAGTTCGGGCCGACGTCCGGCCCCGTGGCCCCGGCGGGCACCGCCGACCTGGTCCTGTTCATGCGCAACATCCACGCCTGGATGGCTGCCGGCATCGCCGAAAAGGCCTTCGCCGACGCCTACGCCGCCCTGCGCCCCGGCGGCATCCTCGGCATCGAACAACATCGCCTCGGTCCGGATGAGGATCAGGACCCAGCGGCCGCCAACGGCTACGTCCAGGAAGCCTTCGTGAAGCAGCTGGCGGCCGAAGCCGGCTTCGCCTTCGTCGGATCCTCGGAAATCAACGCGAATGAAAGGGATACCAAGGATCATCCGTTCGGGGTCGAGACCCTGCCGCCGCAGCGCCGCAGCGCGCCGCGGGGCGAGACTCCCGACCCTGACTTCGATCGCGCCAAGTATGACGAGATCGGGGAAAGCGACCGCATGACCTTGAAGTTCAGGAAGCCCGAGTGAACCGAGCCGCCGCATACGCCGCCAACGCGCCCCTGATGGGGGTTCCGGGCGCGTCCTCGCCTCCGGGCGGGGCGGGCGAATGGTTCCGCGGCGCCGGCGGCCTGCGCCTGCGCGCCGCCTTCTGGACGCCCTCCGCCCTCGTCGCCCGCAAGCCGCGCGGCACCGTCGTGCTCAGCCCCGGCCGCACCGAGCCGATCGAGAAATATTTCGAGGTCATCGGCAATTTCCTCGCCCGCGGCTGGTGCGTCCTGGCCCACGACTGGCGCGGCCAGGGCCTGTCCGCCCGCCTGCTGCCCGACCGTCTCAAGGGCCACGCCCGCGCGGTCGAGGAGTTCCTCGACGACTACGCCCGCCTGGTCGACGCCTTCGAGACCCGCGCGCCCAAGCCCTGGGTCATGGTTGGCCATTCCATGGGCGGCGTGCTCAACCTGATGACGCTGGAAAACGGCGAGGAGCGCTTCTCCGGCGCCCTCCTGTCCAGCCCGATGCTGCGCATCAGGACCGGCAAGCGGTCGATGTGGTCGGTCAAGCTGGCTGTCCGCTGGAACCTGCGCCACGGCAAGGCCGGCGACTACGTCCTCGACAATCCGGACGACCCCTTCGACCACACCTTCGAGAAGGACGCCCTGACCTCGGACGAGACCCGCTACGAGCAATGGCGCCAGCAGCTGTACGCCTGCCCGCACCTCGCCGTCGGCGGCCCGACCTGGGGCTGGCTGGCCTTCGGCCTCGACGCCGGCGAGCGCGCGCTCAAGCCCAAGGCCTTGAAGTCGGTGAAGATTCCGGTCGCCATCGTTCAGGCCGCCGAGGACGACCGCGTCTGGAAACAGACCAACAAATGGGCCGCCAAACGTCTCGGCCGCGGCCGCTACGTCGAGGCCCCGGGCGCCAAGCACGAGGTCATCATGGAGACCGACGACAAGCGCGCGGTCTTCCTGGAGGAGTTCGACGCCATGGCGGCCTACGTCTCGCCGGTCGAGGACCTGTCCCCGGCCGCCCAGCAGCCGGCTCCGGCGGCTCCCGCCGCGACCGATTTCGGCTTCCCCTCAGGCTCTCCGGAACCCTCCGCGGCCTGATTTCGCCTCGACCTAAAGGGACGAGCGCCGCAGCGTCACCAGCGCCTGCTCGCGGATGCGCACGTCGCCGACGGCCAGGATCTGGCCGCTGCCGTCCGGCGTCTCGCCGCGCCAGTTGGTGACCTCGCCGCCCGCGGCCTCGATCACCGGGACCAGGGCGGACCAGTCCCACACCTTCAGCTGGCTCTCGACCACCAGGTCGATCCGCCCGGCCGCCAGCATGGCGTAGGCGTAGGCGTCGCAGCCCAGGCGGGCCAGCCGCGCCGCGGCGCGCACCTGCGTCCACGATCCCAGCTCTGCGCCGGTGAACAGGTCGGGGTCGGTGGTGGCGATCACGGCGTCGGTCAGCCGCTCGCATGGCCGCGTCGCCAGCGGCGTCTCCGCGCCGCCCTTCAGCATCCGGGCACCCGACGGGCCGCCGATGAAGATCTCGTCCAGATACGGCTGGCCGATCACGCCCACGGTCGGGCGTCCGCCCGTGCGCAGCGCGATCAGATTGGTCCACAGCGGCAGGCCGGCGATGAAGGCGCGCGTGCCGTCGATGGGGTCCAGAATCCAGACGTGTTCGGCGTCCGGCCGGTCCTCGCCGTACTCCTCGCCGATGACGCCGTGGTCCGGATAGCGGGCCTCGATCAATCGGCGAATGGCGGCCTCGGCCTCGCGGTCGGCCTGGGTGACCGGGTCGAAAGCCCCCGGTCCGCCCTTGTCGATCTCCTCATACGCGCCGCGGAAATACGGCAGGGAGACGCGCGCGGCCTCGCGGGCCAGGTCGACGGCGAACAGCTCGAACTCGGTCATGGAAGGGTCGAGTGGCGAGGGTCGAGGGTCGAGTCAAGAACTCAGACCCGCCCCCGTCGCCTCAACCCTCGTCCCTGGACCCGCGACCCTCGACCCTGGCCGCGTATCAGGCCGCTTCGCCCTCGGCATGCAGCGACTTCGCCAGATCCAGCAGACGGCGGCGCGGACGCTCGCCCAGCTGGTAGTAGGCCTGGATCAGGTCGAGCGTTTCCTTGCGGGAAAACATCTCGCCACCCTGATTGGCGGCCTCCTTGCGCTCGATGGCCTCCTCGAGACCGTCGTAGAAATAGCTGACCGGCGATTCCAGCGCTTCGGCCAGCTGCCACAGGCGGGCGGCCGAGATGCGGTTGGCGCCGCATTCGTACTTCTGGATTTGCTGGAAACGGATGCCGACCTGCATGGCCAGCTGCTGCTGGGTCAGGCCCAGCAGGCGACGGCGGCGACGCAGGCGGCGTCCAAGGTGAAGGTCGATGTCCGAAGCCATGATCCCGATTTCCCCTCTTCACGGCCTGTCCCGAAGCGGGACGGCTCGCCCTTCACGCGGCAAGGGCCGTGCCGGGCTCGCCCCAGGGGGGATTGCAGGAAAACGTCGTTCTCTACGGTCAAGGCAACCGGAGGCCCTGCGGCGCATTTACTCGCCGACCGTTGCTTTTGAGGAAGGGAGCGAAAATGAGCATTATTTTCTGGATTATCGTCGGCATTATCGCCGGCTGGCTGGCCGAACAGATCATGGGCCGAAACCATGGGCTGCTGACCAATCTGATCGTCGGCATCGTCGGCGCGCTGATCGGCGGCTTCATCGCCAACGCCCTGGGCTTCTCGTGGGGCGGCTGGATCGGTTCGACGATCGTGGCCACCCTCGGCGCCATCATCCTGCTGTTCCTGCTGGGACTGGTGAAGCGTCGGGCCTGATCCGGCCGGCCATCTGACAAAAGGGAAGGGCGGCTCCCTGCGGAGCCGCCCTTTTTCTGTCGCCTGATCGGGCGGTCAGGCGCCAGGTTCGTCCGGCTTGGCTTCACCGGCGGCCGGCGGCTCTGCAGCCGACGGCGAAGTGGCGGGTTCAGCGGGATCGGCCGGCGTCGCCGGCTCGGCCGGGTTCGCCGGTTCAGCCGCAGCCGGGGCCGCCCCCGGAATGGCCGGAGCCGCCAGGTACTGGCTGTTGTTCCAGGCCACCGCGACGTCGGCGCCCTGTTGCGAGATGCCTGCCACCGGCACGCCGCGCAGGGCGCCGTCAGCCCCGCGTACGGTCAGTTCCTGGCCGGCTTCGGTCTGCCGGACGCCTTCCAGCTTGCCCAGTTCGCTGCCGTCCGCGCCGCGGACGGTCGCGCCCGGCTGAAGCGTCAGGCTCTGGGGTTGTTCAGCCGCCGGCGCCGCTGCGGGGGCCGGGGTTTGCGGGGCCGTGCTGTCCTGGGCGAACGCGGGAGCGGTCATGAGGAACAGGCCGGCGACGCCAGTGAGGAGCGCGGTCTTTCGCATGATGTCAGCCTTGATCAACGCGAGCGGAGTTGAGCTCGCAGGAACAGGCAAACACCCGATGTTTCGGTTTGTTTCGCCCGCCCCGAAATGACCCTGGGTCTGCCCGGATTGGCCGATTTCGGCTCGCCGAACGCCTTGTCGGACAGCAATCGGGCCGCAACCCGGAAGGCTGCGGCCCGACAATCTCCAGCGATCGCTCGCGTGAGGCTTAGTCCTCGCGGACGCGCTTCTTGCGGAACGAGGGGTTCAGCACGGCCTTGCGCAGGCGGATCGACTTCGGCGTCACCTCGACCAGTTCATCGCTTTCGATATAGGCGATGGCCTGTTCCAGCGACGGACGACGCGGCGGGGTCAGGCGCACGGCCTCGTCCTTGCCCGAGGCGCGGACGTTGGTCAGTTGCTTGCCCTTGATCGGGTTGACGTCCAGGTCGTCCCAGCGGCTGTTCTCGCCGATGATCATGCCCTGATAGGTCTTCTCGCCGGCGCCGACGAACATCACGCCGCGGTCTTCCAGGTTCCACAGGGCGAAGGCCGCCGTGTCGCCGTCCGAGTTCGAGACCAGCACGCCCTTCAGGCGGCCCTCGATGGTGCCCTTGTGCGGCTCGTAGTGGCTGAACACGCGGTTCAGCACGCCCGAACCGCGCGTGTCGGTCAGGAACTCGCCCTGGTAGCCGATCAGCGAACGCGACGGGCACATCAGCTGGATGCGGGTCTTGCCCGCGCCCGACGGGCCCATGTCCTTCAGCTCGGCCTTGCGGGTCGACAGCTTCTCGATGACCACGCCGGTGTACTCGTCGTCGACGTCGATCATGACGTCCTCGATCGGCTCCAGGCGCTCGCCGTTCTCGCCGGTCTGATAGACCACGCGCGGACGCGAGATGGACACTTCGAAGCCTTCGCGGCGCATGTTCTCGATCAGCACGCCCAGCTGCAGTTCGCCGCGGCCGGCGACTTCATAGGCGTCGGCGCCGGCGGTCTGGGTCACGCGGATGGCCACGTTGGCCTCCGCTTCCTTCAGCAGGCGGTCGCGGATCACGCGCGACTGCACCTTGTCGCCTTCGCGACCGGCCAGCGGGCTGTCGTTGACCGAGACGGTCATCGAAATGGTCGGCGGATCGATCGGCTGGGCCGGCAGGGCCTCGGTGACTTCCAGGGCGCACAGCGTGTCGGCCACGGTGGCCTTGGACATGCCGGCGATGGCGACGATGTCGCCCGCTTCCGAACCCTCGTCCAGGGCCGTGCGCTTCAGGCCGCGGAAGGCCAGAACCTTGGTGATCCGGCCCTGTTCGATCTGCTTGCCGTCACGGTCCAGCGCCTTGATGGCCATGCCCGGAACGGCTTTCCCGCTCTCGATGCGGCCCGTCAGGATGCGGCCCAGGAACGGGTCGGACTCGATCAGCACGTTCAGGATCTGGAACGGCTTGTCCTTGTTCGCCTGCACGGCCGGCGGCGGGACGTGGTCGACGATCATGTCGAACAGCGGGGCCAGGGTGTCGGACGGGACGTTCATGTCCAGCGTCGCCCAGCCGTTGCGGCCCGAGGCGTAGATGTGCGGGAAGTCCAGTTGCTCGGGCGTGGCGCCGATGGCCTCGAACAGCTCGATCGTCTCCAGGTGCACCCGGTCCGGGTCGGCGTGGGCGCGGTCGACCTTGTTGATGCAGAGGATGGGACGCAGGCCCATCTTCAGCGCCTTGGTCAGCACGAATTTGGTCTGGGGCATGACGCCCTCTTCGGCGTCCACCAGGATGACGCAGCCGTCCACCATGCCCAGGATGCGCTCGACCTCGCCGCCGAAGTCGGCGTGGCCGGGGGTGTCGATGATGTTGATCCGGGTCTCGCCGGCCTTGCCGTGCCACAGCACCGAGGTGGCCTTGGCCAGGATGGTGATGCCGCGTTCTTTCTCCTGGTCGTTGGAGTCCATGGCGCGTTCGGTCGTCGCCTCATTGGCTCGGAACACGCCCGACTGGGCGAGCAGCTGGTCCACCAGCGTGGTCTTGCCGTGGTCAACGTGGGCGATGATGGCGACGTTACGGAGGTTCATGACGAATGGCGCGGCGCGTGCCGCGTTCCTGAGGCGGGATAAGGGGAGCGCGGGCCTATTATAGGTTCGCACCTGCAAACACCAGCAGGAACCGCACCACCCCGCCATTGCCCGCCCCGGTCTGTCAGGTAAGACACGCTGATGATCGGGGAAGCGCAGCGCCCGCCCGCGGGTCCAGCCATCGTGACGACGCTCCGCAACGCGGGGCCGTTGCTGGATTCCTTCATCGCCTGGCACCGCACGATCGGCTTCGCGCGGATCTATCTGGTGTTCGACGATCCGGCCGATCCGGACGCCGATCGGGTGGCCGATATTCCGGGCGTCACCGTCGTTCGTCATGACCCGGCGCTGCGCGAAGCCTGGTCGCAACTGCCCGTCCATGCCTCCGTCGCCGCCTCCATCGATCAGGAGGTCATGGCCCGCCAGGTCCTCAACGCCGCCATGGCGATGCAATGGGCGCGTGCCGACGGCTGCGCCTGGCTTCTCCATATCGATGTGGACGAGCTCTTCTTCCCCGGCGACCAGCGGGCCGACGCCCATTTCCGCCAGCTCTCGAACCTGGCGGCGGACGTGGTCATCTATCCCAACCACGAAGCCCTGCCCGAGCAGGAGGCGTTCAGCGATCCGATGGCGCAGGTGACCCTGTTCAAGGTCCCGCTCCCGCGCCTCAACGCCAGCCCCCGGCCCGCCGTCCTGCAGGCGGCGCTGGCCGGCGTGCCGCGCTTCCGCGAGGCGCTCTTCAATCTCTACACCAACGGCAAGGCTGCGGTGCGGCTGGACGTCCCGGGGCTCGAGCCGATGGGCGTCCACGATTTCGACGATCCCGCCCGCCCCGCGCGTCGCGTGGTCAGCAACCGCGCCTCGATCCTGCACTACGCCTGCTGCGGCTACGATGCCTTCCGCGCCAAATACGAGCTGCTGGGCGCCTTCCCCGATCAGTGGTGGGGCCAGTACGACATCGTCGCCTCCATCGGCCCGTTCCATCTCCAGGCCCGCGACGCGGTGCTGTCCGGCGACGACGACAGGGCGCGGGATTTCTACTGGTCGCGGGTGGCCATCAGGGACGCGGCCGCGGTCGACCGCCTGCTGGCCGCCGGCGCGCTGGAGCGGGTGCTGCAGCCGTCCCGCGTCCTCGCCTCGCTCAAAGCGTAGCCAGCACCGCGATCGCTCCCAGGGCCAGCACGCCGATCATCAGCGCCGACAGGGCGGCGGTCGCCGCGACCCGCGGCCCCGCCTTCATCACCGCCCGCGGATCGACGCCCAGGCCCAGCGCCGCCATGGCGATCAGGGTCAGCACAGTCACCGTCGTCCCGATCGGCGGCAGCAGCACCTCCGGAATGGCGCCCAGCGACCTCAGCCCCATCAGCGCCAGGAAGACCAGGATGAACCATGGCGCCATCTGATGCAGCGACGGCCGCTTCGGCCCTGTCGCGCCCGGCCGGTTCGACTTCATCAGAGCCAGCACCAGACACACCGGCCCCAGCATCAGCACCCGCACCAGCTTGACCACCGCGCCCGTCTGGATCGCCAGCGCGCCCGCCGGCGCCGCGGCCGCCAGCACCTGCGGCACGGCATAGACCGTCAGCCCCGCCAGCGCCCCGGTCTTCACCGCGTCGAACCCCAGCAGCGCCGCCACCGCCGGCACCAGCAGCACCACGGCGATGCCCAGTACGGCGGTGAAGCCGATCGCCGCGGCCACGTCGTCGCCGTCGGCGTCGATCACCGGCGCGATCGCCGCGATGGCCGAGTTGCCGCAGATCGCATTGCCGCACGCCACCAGCAGCGCCATCGCCGGCGGCAGGCCGAACGCGCGTCCCAGGGCGAACCCTCCGACAATCGCCAGCACCACCACGGCCACGATGGCCAGCAGCATCCACGGCCCCAGCGCCACCACGGCCGCGCCGCTGACCGTCGCGCCCAGCAGGGCCACGGCGATCTCCAGCAGGGTCCGCGCGCTGAACCGGATGCCCGGCAGCCAGACGTCGGACGGCGTCCACACCAGCCGCAGCGCCGCGCCGATCAGGATGGCCAGCACCAGGCCCTCGATCCACGCCTGTCCGAACAGCGTCGCTTCTGCCCTCGCCACCGTCCACGCCGCCCCGCCCACGAGGGCGCTCAGCGCGATCCCCGGCAGGAAGCGCAGCACCCCGGCCGAGGCGCGTGAAGGTTCGGGCCTCACGGACGGGCGCTCATCACGCGATCGGGGATGGCGATCAGACCTTGGCCGACTGACGGATGATCCAGCTGTAGAGCAGGAAGGTCAGGCCCGCGAAGGCGACGATCCCGGCCAGCATGGCCGGCCAGGCCGAGCCTTCCGGCAGCATGGCGAACGGCGCGTCGTTGCGCGTGGCCACGATGACCCCGGCGGTGAACACCCCGAACAGGCTCTCGCCGACGATCAGGCCCGAGGCCAGCAGCACGCCCATGCGGCGGCCCACGTCGACGAAGCGGGTCTTGGCGATCGCCTTCTCGTAGATCCAGCCGCACACCGCGCCGACCACCAGCATCGTGGTCACCGCCGCCGGCAGGTAGAAGCCGATCCCCACCGCCAGCGGCGGCAGCTTGATCTTGCCCTTCGTGGCGCGGCTCAGAACCACGTCCAGAATGATGATCACCACGCCGATCACCGCACCGACCCCGATCAGGTCCCAGCGCAGGTCGCCGCCGATGACGCCGCGGGCCAGGGCCGAGATCAGCGTCGCCTGCGGCGCAGCCAGCGGCTCGGCGCCCTCGACGATGGCGGGCGGTCCGCCTTCGAAGCCGAAGGCCTGGTTGAGCAGGTTCAGGATGAAGGGAATGACCAGCGCGCCGGCGCCGACGCCGACGATCAGCGCGGTCTGCTGACGCCACGGGGTGGCTTCGACCAGCTGGCCGGTCTTGAGGTCCTGCAGGTTGTCGTTGGCGATGACCGCCACGGCGAAGACGACCGAGGTCACGATCAGGGCGAAGGCGATGATCGACGGATCCGCCGGCACGCCCGCGATGGCCATGACGCCCAGCATCAGCAGCGAGGCGATGACGATCGCCAGGATGCCGACGCCCGACACCGGACTGTTCGACGAGCCGATCAGGCCGGCCATGTAGCCGCAGATGGCGGCGACGGCGAAGCCGATCAGCACCACATAGACCAGGCCGCCGACGACCAGCATGCCCGTCGATCCGGCCAGCGCGGGCGCGGCTTGCGCGAACCAGGCCAGCAGGGCTGCGATGCCGACCAGGCAGGCCAGCGACAGCATGCCGACGATGCCGATCGGAATGTCCTGTTCGGTCCGCGCCAGCACTTCGCCGCTCTTGCGACGGGCCTGGGCGGCCAGCGCCGAGGACAGGCCGCCGACCAGCGGGCCGGCCAGCTTCAGCAGGGTCCAGATCGCGGCCACGCCGATGACGCCGGCGCCCATGAAGCGCACTTCATTGCGCCAGACGTTGGTGGCCAGCTCCTCGACCGGCGCGCCCGCCGCCATGGTTCCGGCGAGCGAAGGAATGTTGTGCGCGGTCAGCCAGGCGACCGTATCCGGAGAGGTCAGCACCGGCACCGCGATGCACCACGCCAGGATCAGGCCGAACAGCTGCGCCAGGCCGACGGTCAGGCCGATCAGGTGTCCCGCGCCCAGCAGGGCGAACTGCATGCTGAAGCCGATGCCCGTCGCGCCGGCGCCCAGCGACGCCGGCAGCTTGATGAATTTCGCGGCCTCGCCGGCGAACACGCGCCCGGCGACCAGCAGGGCGTAGCCCGCCGAGACGATCGAGCCGAACACCACCACCCACAGGCCGGCCTTGTTCTCGCGCACCGCGCTCTCGGTCTGTTCGGCTCCGCGCGAACCGACCTTCAGCACCTCGGCGGCGGCGACGCCTTCCGGGTAGGGCAGGTCGCTTCCGGTCACCAGCGCCCGGCGCAGCGGGATCGAGAAGGTGACCCCCAGCACGCCGCCGAAGACGCAGATCAGCACCGACTGCCAGAACGGGAACTCCATCCACCAGCCGATCATCACCAGGCCCGGCAGGACGAAGATGATCGAGCTCATGGCCCCGCCGACCGAGGCCACGGTCTGGACGGTCATGTTCTCCCAGATGGTCGAGGTGCGGAACGCCCGCAGGATCGCCATCGAGATCACCGCCGCCGGAATGGCCGAGGCGAAGGTCAGGCCGACCAGCAGGCCCAGGTAGGTGTTGGCGGCGGTGAACACCACGGCCAGCAAACAGCCCAGCACCAGTGCGCGAAGCGTCAGTTCGATGCGCTTGCCGGTTGTCGGCTTTTGCGCGGCGGCATCCGTCATGGCGGCCCCTCTCCCGTTGTTGGCGGGACCTAAGCCGGAAATGCGCCGGGCGCCTAGAGGCCCTGTCCGCATTGACACCGCCCGTTCGCGGGTCGAGCGTCGCCGTCGGACGGAGAGGGATCGACATGCGACGGATCATGATCGGGGCCGTGATCGGCCTGCTCTGCATCGGCGGCGCCGCCAACGCCCAGGGCGAGGGCTCGGCCGACATCGTGCGCGCCCGTCAGGCGGCGCTGATGATGTCCGGCGTCACCATGGGCGCGATCAAGGCCGGTATCGACGCCAACCAGCCGCTCCAGAACCAGCGCTTCAACACCCGCGCCCTGTCCCGCTGGGCCCACGCCCTGTCCGGCATGTTCCCCGTCGGCTCCGGCCCCGAAGCCGGCGTGCCGACCAAGGCCCTGTCCGGCGTCTGGACCGACCGCGCCGGCTTCGAGGAGAAGGCCGCCGCCTACGCCGCCGCCGCCGACCGCCTGTCGGAGCTGTCGCAGGGCGAGGACGCCGCCGCCTTCGCCGCGCAATGGACCGAGGTCCGCGCCACCTGCCAGTCCTGCCACGACGTCTATCGCGAGTAGCCGCCTACCCATGCCCGAGCTTCCCGAGGTCGAAACCGTCCGGCGCGGTCTCCAGCCGGTGCTGGAGGGCGCGCGCCTGACCCGCGTGCGCCAGAACCGCCCAGACCTGCGCTTCCCCTTCCCTGACCGCTTCCCGGACCGGCTGGAGGGCGCGACCGTCGAGCGCATCGACCGCCGCGCCAAATACCTGCTCATGCCCCTGTCGACCGGCGAGACCTGGGTGACCCACCTCGGCATGACCGGCCGCTTCACCCTCGACGGCGAGCAGGTCGGCGAGTTCGAGGAGAACGCCCCCGCCGTCGGCAAGCACGAGCATGTCAGCCTCGGCGCCCTGAAGAACGGAACCACCACCCGCATCGGCTTCGCCGACGCCCGGCGCTTCGGTTTCATGGGCCTGATCCCCACCGACCAGATCGACGCCCATCCGTGGTTCGCCGGCCTCGGTCCCGAGCCGCTCGGCAACCGCTTCTCCGGCGCCCACCTGGCCGAGGCCTTCGCGGGCAAGAAGCAGAACATCAAGGTGTCGCTGCTGGACCAGCGTGTCGTCGCCGGCCTCGGCAACATCTATGTCTGCGAGGCCCTGTTCCGCGCCCGCATCTCGCCGCTCCTCGCCGCCGGCAAGGTCTCGAAACCCCGCCTCGAAGTCCTCGCCGCCGAGGTCCGCAACGTGCTCGACGACGCCATCGCCGCCGGCGGCTCGACCCTGCGCGACTTCGCCAACGCCGAGGGCGGGCAGGGCTATTTCCAGCACCGCTTCGACGTCTACGGCCGCGAAGGAAAGCCCTGCCACCGCGACGGCTGCTGCGGCGTCGTCAAACGCATCGTCCAGGGCGGCCGCTCGACCTTCTTCTGCTCCGTCTGCCAGAAGCGCTGACCCGTCACCCGATGCGGGCGGCCAGGAAGTCCGTCACCACCCGGCCGGTCAGCGCGCGGGCCATCGGCTGGCAGTGGAAATCGGCGCCCTGGTCGCGGGTGAACCGCACGATCTCCTTCTCGCCTGGCAGCTGGTCGAACAGCTCCTGGGACTGTCCCGGAAAGAACTGCTCGCCCTCCGCCTCGGTGATCAGCAGCGGCGTGGCGATCTTCCCGATCAGGTCACCCAGCGCATAGCCCTGCACCGCGGCGAACACGTCATAGGGCGTCTCCCCGCCATACGGCCTGGCGCGGAAGGCGAAGGTGCGCTCGCGCTCGGGGTCGGAGGGACCGGCGGCCATGGCGGCGTTGAACGCGTCCCGCTCGCCGGGCTTCAGCATCGCCGTCAGCTCCGGCGGCAGGATGGCGTTCCACGGTCGTGCGACATCGACCACGCCCCCGTCGACCACCGCCGCCGCCAGCCGATGCTCGAACGCCAGCGCACGCGGCAGCCAGTAGCCGCCCTGGCTGATCCCGTAGCCGAGCAGGGCGCCGGCATCCACGTCCGCGCGCGCGACCAGGGTGTCCAGCACCGGCGTCAGCACCGCCTCCCAGTCGGGGCGGAACGGCACACCGCGCTCGAACAGCAGCGATTGCTGGCCGGGGCCGTCGAAGACGAAGGCGTTCCAGCCGCGATCGAGGGCCGGGCGGATCGCCGTGGCCCACAGCCCGCTCAGCGCGCCGTCGCTGCCGTTGACGACCACCAGCGTCGGCCGCGCGCCGCCGCCCGCATCCGGACGGAACAGATAGCCGGGCATCGAACCACCTTCGAACGGAACGTCGACCGGGAGGTGGCGCCCTTCCGAGGCGGCGACGAACTCATCCCATGCCGCCCGGTGCAGCCGGAACGTCGGGAGCAGTACGGCGTCCGCATCCGGCATGCCGTCGACCTGCGCCAGCGCCTGATCATAGAACTCGCTGGCGGACAGGAAGTGCGCGGCCGCGGTCGCCATCCGCCCCGCGGCGCGGGCCTCGACGGCGGCGGCCTGGAACCGGTCGGCCTCCGCGCTCCAGCTGTCATGCCAGCGCGTCGGGTCGCCGTCGGCGCAGCGCGACAGGGTCTCCAGCACCGGCCCGATGTCCGAGGTGCCCATGGCGGCGTGACCGACCGCCGTGCGGGCGACGAAGTCCAGATCGGGGTTGTCAAAGAAGGGAAGGAGCATCGCGGCCTCGACTTCTCAGGATGCGCGGGGTGTGCTTCGGCTTGGAGAGCATGATCCGGCGGGAGGTTCCCGCCGCGAGGTTCGACCCCAGGGAGGCCGCCCCATGACCCATCGCATCTGCCTGCTGCGCGGCGTCAACGTCGGCGGGGTCAAGGTTCCCATGGCCGAGCTCAAGGCCATCGCCGCTGAAGCCGGCTTCGCCGACCCCCGCACCCTGCTGGCCAGCGGCAACCTCGTCGTTGAAGGCGACGCCGCCCCCGACGTCGCCGCCGAAAAGCTGGAGGCCGGCATCGAGGCGCATTTCGGCCGCCGCATCGAGGTCGTCGTCCGCACCCCCGAACAATGGGCCGGACTGATCGCCGCCAACCCCTTCCCCGAGCAGGCCGCGGAGAACGGCTCGAAGCTGCTGGTCATGATCATGAAGGACGCGATCAAGCCCGGCGCGCTCGAGTCCCTGCGCGCCCTCGCGGCCGGCGAGGAGCAGGTCGAGGCCGCCGGCGGCGACCTCTTCTTCTGGCACCCCGACGGCATCGGCCGTTCGAAGATGGCGGAGAAGGCGCTGCCGCGCCTCATCGGCCTCGGCACCGGACGGAACTGGAACACCGTCCTGAAGCTTGCCGACATGGTCGGTCTGAAGACCTGAGGAGATGCCCATGAACCTGCGCAAGACGCACCTCTGGGTCAGCCTGATCGTCGGCGTCCTCGTCTGGGGCGCCTACTTCCTCCACTTCGCGCAAATGATGTGGCGGGGCGAGCAGGGCGGCCTGGCCTGGTGGTTCCTCGCCGCCCTGGCCGTCACCGTCCTGTCCGAGACGGTGGCCACCGGCTTCATCGCCTGGCTGTTCCGCCGCCGCGGCCGCACCCTGGAGGAGGGCCCCACGCTTTATGCTGCGCTCCAGGCCAGCCACGTCGCCCTGATGATCCTCATCTCCCTGATCCTGCTGCTCGCCGCCGGCCTCGCCTTCGCCGGCCTGTTCGGCTGGAGCTTCAACCTCGCCTCGTCCCGCACCCAGGTCCTGCTCGCCAACCTGCTGCTCGGCGCCGTCGTCGTCGCCGAACTCTCCCGCGCCGCCTTCACCCTCGCCCTGTTGCCGCGGCGGTGACCGTTCCCCCCAATCCGCTCATCCCCGCGAAAGCGGGGACCCAGTGCTTTGGGTGACCGGTATCCGCGGCTTCGCTCGCTCGTGATCCCCGTCCGGGCCCTTCCAAAAGAACTGGGTCCCCGCTTTCGCGGGGATGAGCGGACAGTTATTGGACACCCGAACACCGGAGCTTGATCCCATGGCCGACAGCTATTCCACCCTGCTCATCGAGCGCCACGCCGACGGCTATGCGGTGGTCACCCTGAACCGGCCCGAGGCGCTGAACGCCCTCAACTCGGCCCTCTTCAAGGATCTGTCCGACTTCCTCGACAGCGTCGAGCACGACGACAGCATCCGCTGCCTGATCCTGACCGGCTCGGGCGAGAAGGCCTTCGCCGCCGGCGCCGACATCAAGGAGATGTCGGACCAGTCCTACGCCGACATGTACAAGGTGAACTTCTTCGCCCTCGGCCACGACCGCATCACCCGCTTCCGCAAGCCGATCATCGCCGCGGTCAACGGCTTCGCCCTCGGCGGCGGCTGCGAGCTGGCCATGCTGTGCGACTTCATCGTCGCCTCGGAGAAAGCCAAGTTCGGCCAGCCCGAGATCAACCTCGGCGTCGCCCCCGGCATCGGCGGCTCCCAGCGCCTGACCCGCCTGGTCGGCAAGGCCAAGGCCATGGACATGGTCCTGACCGCCCGCATGATGGACGCCGCCGAAGCCGAACGCGCCGGCCTCGCCTCCCGCGTCTTCCCGCACGAGACCCTGCTGGACGAAACCCGCGCCATCGCCGCGAAGATCGCCTCGCAATCCCCGCTCGCCGTCATGGCCAACAAGGAAATGGTCAACGCCGCCCTCGAGACCACGCTGACGCAAGGCGTCCAGTTCGAACGCCGCCTGTTCCACAGCCTCTTCGCGTTCGAGGACCAGAAGGAAGGCATGTCCGCCTTCGTGGAGAAGCGGAAGCCGGTGTTCACGGGCAAGTAGGGTCGAGGGTCGAGGGGAAGAGTGTCTGAGCGTGTCGCGACCGGGCGATCCAGGTTGAGGTTTCTGGCCTCGACCCTCGCCCCTCGACCCTCGACCCTCCTCGATCCCAGACTCCGCTTGAACCCCTCCCGCCTTTCCGCTATAGCCGCGCGCTCTTGAGATTTCCGCGCCGTGGACGTGTAGCTCCGCGGCGTTTTCCGTTCGAAGGTTTGACTGATGGCCAACAATGCCGGCGCCAAGAAAGCGATCCGCAAGATCGCTGCCCGCACCGAAGTGAACAAGGCTCGCCGCACGCGCGTCCGGACCTTCCTCCGCAAGTTCCAGGAAGCTGTCGTCGGTGGCGACGCCACCGCCGCCAAGGGCGCGTTCGTCGAGGCTCAATCGGAGCTGATGCGCGCCGTCTCCAAGGGCGTGGTTCACAAGAACACCGGCTCGCGCAAGGTGAGCCGTCTGGCCGCCCAGCTGAAGAAGATGTCGGCCGCCTGATATAGGCCTGACGTCGGACGGCCTTTTGCGGGCTTGTCACGGTAAATACGAGTGATTTCAACGGCGAGGGCGCGAAGGCTCCCTCGCCGTTTGCACGTGCGTCGGTAAGTGCCGCGAACAAAATTTGCGCTCGCGTCTGTGGCGAAAAGGCGTTTTTCCAAGGCCGCGGCGACACTTGCCGGAGTCAACAATTTTAACTGCAAATCGACTCGCGAATCAGCGTTGACGCTCACCTCGCCGGGCGTAAGTTTGAGGCCTGACGCACTTCCGTCCCAACACGGATGAAGACGGCGCGGGACCTGGTTCCGCGACGGCGTGAGATGTCTGATTGTGAGAACGACCCCACCGGGACGGCCCTGTAGCCGCACCGGACAGGAGAAGTCGTCCCTGGATCAGCCCATCTCTGAAGCGCGTCTGGTGATGAAACTTCGGCGGGTGGCTTTGATCATGGTGGGGGGCGCACGAATGGCGGGGATGACGGATCCGGATCGTATCTGGACCGAGGCGGCTGGCCGCCTGCGTGGAGAAATCGGCGAGGGGGCGTTCAGCTCCTACATCGCACCTTCGGCCGTCCGGGTGGACGGCGCCGGCCAGCTGATCCTGGTCACCCCCACCGCCTATGCGCGTGACTGGGTGCGCAAGAACGCCCTGCGTCGCATGAACGAGCTGTGGCTGGGCCTCGACGGCCTGTCGCGCCGTCTCGACGTCCGCTGCCGCGCCGAGATGGGCTCGGTCGCTCCCGCCTCGCAGGTCGCCGCCGGCCGCGCCCCGGAACACGCCCTCAACGGCAATGTCGTGCCGATGCCGATGGCCACGGTCGCCCCGGTCGCCGACGGCGCCCGCGCCGTGCGCGCCGCCGGTCTGCAGGACCGCCTGACCTTCGACAGCTTCGTGGAAGGGCAGGGCAACGCCTTCGCCCTGGCCATCGCCCGCCAGGCCGCCGCCTGGGCCGACGGCCACTTCAACCCGATCTTCTTCTGCGGCCCCTACGGCTACGGCAAGACGCACCTGCTGAACGCCATCGCCTGGGAGGCCCAGCGCCTGCGTCCGGACGCCAAGGTGGTCTATCTGACCGCCGAGCGCTTCCTGTCGACCTTCGTGCGCGCCATGCAGGACCGCTCGACCGCGGCCTTCAAGGACAGCCTGCGCTCGGCCGACATGCTGCTGATCGACGACGTCCAGTTCGTCGGCGGCAAGGCCTCGACCCAGGAGGAGCTGCTGTCCACGCTCACCGCCCTGATCGAGGACGGCAAGCGCATCATCCTGTCGGCCGACAAGCCGCCGATGGCCCTGACCGAGGTCGAGCCGCGCCTGCGCAGCCACCTCGCCTCGGGCCTGACCTGCCCGGTCGAGCCCGCCGACCGCGCGCTCAAGCTGGCCGTGGCCCGCAACCGCATCGAGGCCCTGGCCAAGCTCGGCGTCGTCTCGGGCGAGGTCCGCCCCGACGTGCTCGAACATCTGGTCGATCGCACCCCCGGCTCGATGCGCGAGCTGGAAGGCGCAGTGAACACCCTCGCCGCCGTCGCCGCCACCCGTCTGTCGTCGCTGACGGTGGACGAGGCGCAAGGGTTGCTCGGCTCCGCACTGCGCGGCGGTCCGGAGCGTCGCATCACCGTCGACGAGATCCAGAAGACCGTCGCCGACCACTTCACCCTCAAGCAGGCCGACCTGCTGTCGGAGCGCCGCACCCGATCGGTCGCCCGCCCGCGCCAGATCGCCATGTGGCTGTGCAAGCAGCACACGACCCGCTCCTATCCGGACATCGGCCGCCGCTTCGGCGGGCGCGACCACACCACGGTCCTGCACGGCGTCCGCAAGATCGAGGAGCTGATCGCCCAGGACGAACAGATCGCCCGCGACGTCGAGGCCCTGACCCGCAAGCTGCGGAGCTAGGCTGTAATTCTCCCTCCCCGTCCGGGGAGGGATGTCGTCGTGTCAACGGCGACAGGGTGGGGGCGGCCGCGGTCACGCAGGCCGCCCTTGTCATGTCCGGCTCGCCTCTCCGTCGCGAAGGGGCGGGAGAAGTCTGTGGACCTGCCGTCCAGACCGTTGCCCCGCGCCGCCAATCCGCTAGTGTCCAAGGCCCTCTATACGCGGTGACGCTTGAGTCGCCGCAGCCGGGCGAGACGACATGCAGCTGACTATCGAACGATCCGCGCTCCTGAAGGCCCTCGGGCACGTCCAGAGCGTCGTCGAGCGGCGCAACACCATTCCGATCCTGTCCAACGTCCTGCTGTCGGCGGGCCGCGACCGTCTGTCGTTCGCCGCCACCGACCTCGACATGGAGATGGTCGACGAGGCCGAGGCCCAGGTGAACGTCGAGGGCCAGATCACCGCCCCGGCCCACACCCTGTACGAAATCGTCCGCAAGCTGCCGGACGGCGCCGAGGTCTCGCTGTCCTATTCGGGCGACGACCCCCGCCTGGTGGTCCAGGCCGGCCGGTCGAAGTTCAACCTGCCGGTCCTGCCGGCCGGCGACTTCCCGGTCATGTCGACCGACACCTCGGGCGCCCGCTTCGCCCTGGCCAAGGACGACCTGGCCCGTCTGATCGACAAGACCCGCTTCGCCGTCTCGACCGAAGAGACCCGCTACTATCTGAACGGCCTCTACCTCCACACCGTGGCCGAGGCCGGCATTCCGCTGCTGCGCGCGGTCGCCACCGACGGCCACCGCCTGGCCCTCGCCGAGACCCCGGCCCCCGATGGCGCCGCCGGCGGCCCGGGCGTCATCGTCCCGCGCAAGACGGTGGATCAGGTCCGCCGCCTGCTCGACGACGGCTCGGGCATGGTCGAGGTCATGGTCAGCCCGCAGAAGATCCGCTTCGAGTTCGGCCAGGCCAGCCTGACCTCCAAGGTCATCGACGGCGCCTTCCCCGACTACATGCGCGTCATCCCCAAGGGGAACGACAAGCAGGCCGACATCGACAACGAGATGTTCTCCAAGGCCGTCGACCGCGTCGCCACCATCTCGGCCGAGAAGAGCCGCTCGGTGAAACTGGCCTTCGAGCTGGACCGCGTCACCCTGACCGTCCGCAACATGGAGGCCGGCCAGGGCGTCGAGGAGGTCGAGATCGGCTACTCCGACGAACCCTTCGAGATCGGCTTCAACGCCCGCTATCTGCTGGACGTCGCCGGCCAGATCACCGGCGAGACCGCCAACTTCAAATTCGCCGACCCGGCCTCGCCCACGCTCGTACTCGATCCGGCCGACCCGGGTGTCCAGTACGTGCTGATGCCGCTGAGGGTGTGACGGAGCCGTTGTCGGTCGTCCGGCTCCGGTCGACCGAAACCAGCGTTCCCCTGCTCCTGCTGGCCCTCGCTTTTGTTATCGTCCTCGCGTGCGAACTCGCGGACGGGGGAGGGATGTTCAGGCGCTACGGCGACCTAGGTGTCGCCCTCGGCTGGGCCTGTGTGGCGATGTTCGGTTTCGCGTCCGTACTCGGCGGTCTGGAGCTTTGGCGCCCGACAACCTTGGTCATCAGTGACGCGGGAATCGCGCTTCACGGGCAGTGGTCCCGGCCGCTGCTGCCTTGGAAAGACATCTCGGACTTCGTCGTCCTGCGTCAGGGGGCGGTGACCCACCTGGGCTGTCGGCTCACGGAGGCCGGCCGCCCGAAACACCCCGGTGGCTGGCACAAGCTTCTGAGTTTCGGAAAGTATGATCGTTGGCTCATGACCCGGGCGGGGCAGGACTTGACCGACGTCCTTGAGCTTTTGGCCCAGCGCCACCGCGCAAGTCTGTCTGTCGCGAGATGAGCGAGTTCGGACCGCGCCTGATCATCCCCCGGTCGCGGTGGAGGAGGACCGCGCTGCTCCTGCCCCTGATCCGATGGCTGTTCAACGCGGGCTATCTCCGTCCGGGCTGGTCGATGTCCTCCCGCGATCTCGTCAAGGTGCTAGAGGATTGGCGCATCCGTCATTCCTGCGTGTCCGACCGCTCTTGATCACCGCCCTCACCCTCACCGACTTCCGCTCCTACGCGTCCGCGACCCTGCCGATCGAGGCGGGGTCGGTGGTGCTGCATGGGCCGAACGGGGCGGGGAAGACCAATCTGCTGGAGGCGCTCAGCCTCTTCACCCCCGGCAAGGGCCTGCGCGGCGCGACCGCGCCCGAGATGGGCCGGCGCGAGCCCGGCGAGGCGACCGGCCGGGCCTGGGCCGTCGCCGCGATCCTGACCGGCGAGGACGACGAGGTCCGGCTCGGCACCGGGGTCCAGACCCCCGGCGCCGCCCGCCGCATCGTCCGCATCGACGGCGAGACGGCCCAGCCCGGCCGCCTGCTCGACCACCTGCGCCCCGTCTGGGCCACGCCCGAGCAGGACCGTCTGTTCTCCGACGCCCGCGCGGAGCGGCTGAAATTCTTCGACCGCCTGGTCTTCGCCGCCGACCCGTCCCACGCGGCGGCCGTCTCCGCCTATGAAAAGGCCCTGCGCGAACGCCTGCGTCTGCTGGTCGACGGCGCCGAGGGCAGGGAGGCCGACCCCCTCTGGCTCGACGCCCTGGAGATCCGTCTCGGCGAGGCCGGGGCCGCCGCCGCCGCCGCCCGCGCCGCCGCCCTGACCACCCTCCAGGCCGCCATCGACACGCGCAACGACCGGCCCTTCCCCCAGGCCGACCTCGGCCTGACCGGCGAGGCCGAGGCCCTGGCCGCCGCCGGTTCGGACGAGGCCGCCATCGCCGCCGTCATCCGCGACGGCATGGCCCGCTCCCGCCCCCGCGACGCCGCCGCCGGCCGCTCCCTCTACGGCCCGCACCGCTCCGACCTCACCGCCCTGCACCGGGAGAAGAACCGCCCCGCGGCGGAAGGCTCCTCCGGCGAGCAGAAGGCCCTGGTCCTCAACCTCATCCTCGCCCAGATCGCGCGCCTCGCCGATCAGAAGGCCGCGCCGATCCTCCTCCTCGACGAGGCCCCCGCCCACCTCGACACCGCCCGTAGAGCCGCCCTCTTCGACGAGATCGAGGCCCTGGGCCTGCAGGCCTTCATGACCGGCACCGAGGCCGACCTGTTCGCCCCGCTCCGGGGGAGGGCGCAGTTCGTCCAGGTCGCGGACGGCAGGTTCGGCTGAGACGCCCACCTCTCCATCGTCCGAGCTCTTTTGCTATCGTCATCCTCCGGCGCCCACAGGGCGACCGGAGGACCCAGCGGCGCGCGAGAGCGCGAAGCTGTCGCGCGCACGGCTCGCTGAACCGTTTCGCCTTCGCTTCGCTACGGCGCCGCTGGGTCCCCCGGTCTCGGCTCCGCCTCGCCGGAGGATGACGAAAGCAGAGGGGCGCCGGGATTTCGGAGAACCCGGCGTCGGCTATTTCCGGATTCTTTTCGCCAACCCGCTGATTTCCCCCACCTAAATTCCCTCTACGCAGCGAGGTATCCGCCCGCCCCATAATCCCCTCATCCCGTCGATGGGGAAGGCGTCGGATCCAACGCCTCGACGACGACGGGCTGTGGTTGAGCGATGAAGCCCGGGCGTAGGGTAGTCCGGGGGGCCTCGTCAGGCAGCGATGGATGCTGCCTGCTTGCTCGCCGCGGGCTGTGGTGGAACCGCTTCACATGTTCCATCCGCGTCATTGCCGGCAACGGTGGTGGCGGAGATCCGGCTAACTCTGACAACGGGTGCCAACCGGAGGGCTCGCGACCAACGACCACGCGGGGCGTCAGGCTTCGTCGAAACGGTAAAACACAACGCATTCCGGGCGAGGCCCGGACGCCCCGCGCCTTCCCCTCACCGCTCCTCCCGGAAGCGGCGATTCCGGCTGCCTGAAAGCCCGTCCGACGACACCGCTTTCCCTCGCAATTCCGCCCGGATTCCCTATATGTTGACGGCATCGGCGCGGGTCAGATTCGCGCCCTGAAAACAGTCCGTTCAAGGCGGCCCATCCGCCGCCTCCAGAGGCCCTGCGACAGGGCGTTTCACCGACCGATTGAATGACCGACCAGACCGATATCGCGCGCAACGAAGACACCGCCGAAGAGGCCGCCTACGGCGCCGACTCCATCAAGGTCCTGAAGGGCCTGGACGCCGTCCGCAAACGCCCCGGCATGTACATCGGCGACACCGACGACGGTTCGGGTCTGCACCACATGGTCTATGAGGTCGTCGACAACGCGATCGACGAGGCCCTGGCCGGTCACGCCGACCTGGTGCAGGTGATCCTCAACGCCGACGGCTCGGTCACCGTCACCGACAATGGCCGCGGCATCCCCACCGATATCCACGAGGGCGAAGGCGTCTCGGCGGCCGAGGTCATCATGACCCAGCTGCACGCCGGCGGTAAGTTCGACCAGAACTCCTACAAGGTCTCCGGCGGCCTGCACGGCGTCGGCGTCTCGGTCGTCAACGCCCTCAGCGACTGGCTGCAGCTCAAGATCTACCGCAACGGCAAGATGCACGAGATGCGGTTCGAGCGCGGCGATACCGCCAAATCGCTCGAGATCACCGGCGACGCCCCGATCCGCACCACGGGCGACAAGGCCGGCCAGCCCCTGTCGGGCACCGAGGTCACCTTCTACCCGTCGGTCACCACCTTCTCGCACATCGACTTCGACCTGAAGACGCTCGAGCACCGCCTGCGCGAGCTGGCATTCCTGAACTCGGGCGTGGTCATCAAGCTGGCCGACCACCGCCACGCCGAGCCGTTCGAGGAGATCCTGCACTACGAGGGCGGCGTCGAGGCCTTCGTGCGCCACCTCGACAAGTCCAAGACGCCCATCCTCAAGGACGTCATCGTCATCCGCGGCAAGAAGGAGGGGATCGAGCTCGATCTCGCCCTCTGGTGGAACGACAGCTACCACGAGACCATGCTGTGCTTCACCAACAACATCCCCCAGCGGGATGGAGGCACCCACCTGTCGGCCTTCCGCGCGGCCCTGACCCGCGTCATGGGCGGCTATATCGAAAGCGCCGGCGCCGCCAAGAAGGAGAAGGTCTCCGTCTCGGGCGAGGACGCCCGCGAAGGCCTGACCTGCGTCCTCTCGGTCAAGGTTCCGGACCCCAAATTCAGCTCCCAGACCAAGGACAAGCTGGTCTCGTCCGAAGTCCGCCCGGCCGTCGAGGGCCTTTGCCAGGAAGGCCTCGCCACCTGGTTCGAGGAGCATCCGGTCGAGGCCAAACAGGTCGTCGCCAAGATCATCGAGGCCGCCGCCGCCCGTGAGGCCGCCCGCAAGGCGCGCGACCTGACCCGCCGCAAGACGGCGATGGAGATCAGCTCCCTGCCCGGCAAGCTCGCCGACTGTCAGGAACGCGATCCGGCCAAGTCCGAGCTGTTCATCGTCGAGGGCGATTCCGCCGGCGGCTCGGCCAAACAGGCCCGCAACCGCGAGAACCAGGCCGTCCTGCCCCTGCGCGGCAAGATTCTGAACGTCGAGCGCGCCCGCTTCGACCGCATGCTGTCGTCGGAGCTGATCGGCACCCTGATCCTGGCGCTCGGCACCGGCATCGGCCGCGACGACTTCAACGCCGACAAGCTGCGCTATCACAAGATCATCCTGATGGCCGACGCCGACGTCGACGGCGCCCACATCCGGACCCTGCTGCTGACCTTCTTCTACCGTCAGATGCCCGAGCTGATCGAGCGCGGCCACGTCTACATCGCCCAGCCGCCGCTCTACAAAGTCTCCAAGGGCAAGCAGTCGCGCTACCTCAAGGATCAGTCGGAGATGGACTCCTACCTGATCGAGGAAGGCTCCTCGGAAGCCGAGCTGGACCTGCCGACCGGCGAGCGCCGCACCGGCCTCGACCTCCAGGCCCTGGTGCGCGAGGCCAAGGCCTTCAAGGCCGGCGTCGATCGCCTGTCGCAGCGCGCCCCCGCCTTCGCCGTCGAGCAGGCGGCCCTGGCCGGCCTGTTCAACGAGGAGCCGACGGACCCCGCCACGGCAGCCGCCCGCCTCAACCTCTACGCCGAGGAAGGCGACGGCGACTGGACCGGCGCGCCGGGCGCCCAGGGCGCTGTCGTGTTCGAACGCGTCCGCCGCGCCGTCACCGAGCGCATCGTGCTGGAAGAGGCCCTGATCCGCTCGCTGGACGCCCGCCGTCTGGCCGAACGCGCCCACGCCTTCGAGGGCCTGTTCGAGAAGCCCGCCGTCTATCGCCGCAAGGAGAAGTCGACGACCATCCGCGGTCCGCTCGACCTGCTCGAGGCGGTGCTTGAGGCCGGCAAGAAGGGCATCGCCATCCAGCGCTACAAGGGTCTGGGCGAGATGAACCCGGAGCAGCTGTGGGAGACGACGCTCGACGTCAACGCCCGCACCCTGCTGCAGGTCACCGTCGAGCACGAGGAGGACGCCTCCGACCTCTTCGCCAAACTGATGGGCGACGTGGTCGAGCCGCGCCGCGAGTTCATCCAGGAAAACGCCCTGGACGCCGCCGTCGACGCCTGATCCACAAGGTTAAAAAGCTACACCGTAGGCTGGTGTTCGCACCAGCTTACGGTTGCGTACTCAAATCTGGTGGCGACTGGAACAAATCATGAACACATGGAGCGTTCCTCAGGGTGACCCCAGGGGATTACCCGATGGAGAGGCCGCCTCGCGGAGTCCAGCCTCCGCGGGTCGTTGCGGGACAACCTTGTCCGGCGACAGGGAAGGGAGATCGGCGGGTTCGCCCGCCGGTAGAGGGTTGAAGAATGGCGATCGGGGCTTCCGCTCGAGGGAGCGGGCTCATTCCTGCGCGGCTACCGCGCGTGGCGCTGCTCGGCGCCGCGCTCGCCGTTCTGGCGGTCGCCCCGGCCGACGCCCAGTCCGCGCCGCCCGATGACGGCTACCTCTTCAACGACTCCCACTTCCACCTGACCAACTACGTCCAGGTCGGCACAGACATCTCCGACTACCTCGACATCATGGGCGACAAGGTCGAACGCTCGACCCTCTTCGGCATCCCGCTGCAGCAGACCTGGTCCTACGGCAACTCCGGCGACTACGCCCCGACCTACTATCTGCAGAGCGACGCGCCCCTCTACTACTACTCGTTCACCGACGCCTGGATCGCCCACGAATACCTGTCCCTGCCGCCCGAACAGCGCGCCAGGCTGGACCCGATGATCACCGGCTTCAACCCGGCCGACATGTACGCGGCCGACCACATCCGGCGGGTGCTCCAGACCTACCCCGGCGTCTTCAGCGGCATCGGCGAGTTCTCGATCCACAAGGAGTTCGTCTCCTCCAAGGTCGCCGGCGAGACCGCCAGCCTGACCAATCCGGCGCTGGACCGCATCCTCGATCTGGCGGGCGAGGCCGGCCTGCTCGTCATCCTGCACAACGACATCAACATCCCCTTCGGCCCGCTGGATCAGGAGCCGCTCTACCTCCGTCAGGCCAAGGACGTCCTGCGCCGGCACCCGAACACGACCATCATCTGGGCCCACACGGGCCTCGGCCGCATCGTCCGCCCGACCCAGGCCAGCGGCAGCGCCTATCACGTCGTCGAACGCAGCGAGGCCCACAGCGCCCTCCTGGCCGAGATGCTCGCCGACCCGACCCTCTCCCACGTCTATTTCGACATCTCGTGGGACGAGGTCGCCAAATACGCCGTCGACAATCCCGACTCGATCCGCAGCACGGCCGCGCTCTTCAACCGCTTCCCCGACCGCTTCCTGTTCGGCACCGACAACGTCGCGCCGCGCGATCAGGCGGCGCAGCTGCGGGTCTACCACCTCTGGGATCCGGTCTTCGCCCAACTGACGCCCGAGACCAGCTACGCCATCCGCCGCGGCAACTACGTCCGCCTCTTCGACAACGCCCGCACCCGCGTCCGTGCCTGGGAGGCAGCGAATGTCCAGCGCTAGATCCATCCTGCTCCTGGCTCTCGCACCTCTGGCCGTGGCGGCCTGGCCGTTCGCGGCCGTCGCCCAGACCCAGCCGGCTGCGCCGGCGCCCGACCCCGCCAGCATCCAGCGCCAGATCGACGAGATTCGCGCCATGAAGGAGAGCATGGCCGACCAGATGGGCCAGCTGGACGCCCGCATCAACGCCCTGGAGACCGAGCTGCAGGCCACGGTTCCAGGCATCACCATCCCGCCGCCGGAGGTGCAGCAAACCGTCTCGGCGGAGCCGCAGCCGCAGATCCCCGGCGAGGCGCCCATCCTGACGACCGACACCAAGACCTCTCCAGGCAGCGGCGCTATCGTCGACGCTTTCGACGAGATCTACGACCCCAATCGCGGCATCGTCCTCGCGGCCGGCGAATGGGGCGAGCTCGATGTGACGCTCGCCACCTACGTCCGATACCTGAACCAGATGGGTCTCGACGACAGCTACACCGACAGCTTCGGCCGTACCTTCGACATCGACCGCCGCCAGGAGGCGCAACTCCAGAAGGTCACCTTCACCTTCAAGGGGTGGTTGTTCGATCCCAAATTCCGCTGGCTGATCTTCGCCTGGACCGCCAACACCAGCCAGGGGTTGGGCGCCCAGACGGTGTGGGCCGGCAATCTGACCTACAAGTTCAACGACGCGCTGACTGTCGGCGGCGGCATCATCGCCCTGCCGACCACGCGCTCGACCATGTACACCTACCCGCACTGGCTGCGGGTCGATAACCGCACCTCCGCCGACGAGTACTTCCGCGGGTCCTACACCTCCGGCTTCTGGGCGGAAGGCGAGATCGTCGACCGGCTCTACTACCGCGCTGTGATCGCCAACAATCTGAGCACCCTGGGGATCGACGCCGGTCAGCTCAACGACGAGTTCAACACCGTGTCCGGCGCCCTGTGGTGGATGCCGACCACCGGCGAGTTCGGCTACGCGAAAGGGTTCGGCGACTTCGACTGGCACGAAGAGGTCGCGACCCTGTTCGGCGTCAGCTACACCCGCAGCCCCGAGGACGCGCAAAGCCAGCCGACCGAAGACAACGGCTTCGACAACGTCCAGCTCCGGCTGTCGGACGGCACCAACATCTTCTCGCCGAACGCCTTCGCCCCCGGCGTTCAGGTCGACCGGGCCACCTATCAGATGGCCTCGCTCAACGCCGGTGTGAAATACCGCGGCTGGTCGTTCGAAGGTGAGTATTACGCCCGGTGGATCGACGACTTCGAGGCGAACGGCCCGCTGCCGGTCGATGACCTGTTCGATCACGGGTTCCAGTTGCAGACCTCGTTCATGCCCGTGCGCGACACGCTGCAGGCCTACATCTCGGCGTCCAAGATCTGGGGCGAGTTCGGCAATCCGGGTGACGTCGGGGTGGGCCTCAACTGGTTCCCCCTGCACCGCCGCAACCTGCGCCTCAACGGTCAGCTGCTTTACCTCAACCATTCGCCGGTCGGCGGACTCGCATACCCCTACGCCGTCGGCGGCAACGGCTGGGTGCTCACAACCGATGCCGTGCTCGCGTTCTGAGCACCACTTCCACTGACCCCGCTGTTGGGGGCCATCGCTTCAGGAGGCTCCAGTAATGCGTCATCTTCTCGCTCTTGGGTGTCTTGGCGCAGCCATCGCATCCCCGGTCCTCGCCGATGAGGCGGAACCGGAAATCCTCCAGACCGCCGCGACCCAGACGGCCCCTCCTGCGCCGCAAAGCGCGGACCCGCGGGAGGAAGAGATCCGCGCCCTGCGCGCCCAGATCGCCGAACTGGCCTCCCGCGTCGAAGCCATGGAGACCGAACAGGCTTCCACCCCGGTCGAAGCCAGCATGATCCCCGTTCGACAAATTCCCGCCAGCGCAGAACCGGCGCCCCGGCTGTGGCCGGCCTTCCTGACACGGCAGGGCTCAGGCGGTGGCGTCGACGACGACAAGTTCGAAATCTACGGCTTCGGCCAGGTCGACTTCATCTACGACTTCAACCGCGTCGACCCGGCCTGGGAGGACGCCTTCCGCCCGTCGAAAATTCCAACGGAGAACGACGCCTTCGGCTCGGACGGCCAGACCTCGATCTCCGTCAAACAGTCCCGCCTCGGCGTCCGCGCCAGCGGCGAGGCCGGCGGTCGACCCTATGAGGGGCGGTTCGAATTCGACCTGTTCGGCACCGGTGTCGACGCCGGCCAGACCACGTTCCGGCTCCGCCACGCCTACGGACGTTGGGGCCCTATCCTCGCCGGGCAGACCAATAGCCTGTTCATGGACGGCGACCTGTTCCCCAACACCATCGACTATTGGGGTCCGTCGGGGATGGTCTTCCTGCGTAACCCGCAGATCCGCTGGATCATCACGGACCGCCCGGACTTCTACGCCGCCGTCGCGGTCGAGAAGCCCGGCAATGACATCGACGCCGGTCTTATCCGCCAGATCGATCCCGACCTTGGCTCCGGCCTGACCAACACCGAGAGCCTGCCCGACGCGACCGGTCAGGTGCGCTGGCAGGGTGACGGCTACCACGCCCAGGTGTCCGGCATCCTGCGCCAGATCGGCTTCGAAACGATCGGCGCTCCCGACAACGAACCCGACGGCGACGACCTCGGCTGGGGCATCAACCTCGGCACGGCCTACACGATGGGGCAGGGGACGATCCGGCTCGGCGCTGTCTTCGGCGAAGGCATCGCCAGCTACATGAATGACGGCGGCATGGACCTGGCGCCCCAGGTCACGATCGTCGGCACGCCTCCGGGGCCGATCGACATCACCGGCGAAGGCGAGGCCGTGCCGCTGTTCGGCATGACCGCCTACCTCGACTGGGCCTGGAACGAGCACTGGACCTCGGCCATCGGCTACAGCTTCACCGAGGTCGACAACACCAACTTCCAGGAGGCTTCGGCCTTCCACCGCGGGCAGTACGCCTCGGCCAACATTCTATGGACACCCACCCCCCGCGTGATGACCGGCGCGGAGCTTCTGTGGGGCAAGCGCACCGACAACGGCGGCGCAACCGGGGACGATGTCCGCATCCAGTTCAGCTTCAAGGTCAGCTTCACCAGCAACGACTTCCTGGTCGACTAGCCCCGACCGGGGCTGAAAATGGGACAACTACGATGAGAGAGATCAACGCCAACCGCCGCTCCGCCCTGGGACTGATGAGCGCCGGAGCCCTGACCGCAGGCCTCGGCGCCGCGGTCCCGGCCGCCGCCCGAGCGCTTCCCCAGTCGAACGTCGATGCCGCCATCAACGCGGCTTACCACCAGTACCTGCCCCTCACCGAGGGCAAGAACGCCGACTACATCCCGGCCCTGGCCGAGGTGCCCTCAACCTACTTCGGCATCGCCCTGGTCGGCGCCGACGGCCAGATCCACTCGGCCGGCGACGTCGAACAACCGTTCTCCATCCAGTCGATCTCCAAAGTCTTCAACATGGCCCTGGTGATGAAGGAATCCGGCCAGCAACGGATCATCGACAGCGTCGGCGTCGACGCCACCGGCCAGGTCTTCAACTCCATCGAGGCGGTCGAGCAGTACCGCGGCAAGGAGATGAACCCCCTCGTCAATCCAGGAGCCATCGCCACGGTCGGCAACATCCAGGGCACCGATCCGGACCAGATCTGGGCCAAGATCATCGGCATCCACAGCGACTTCGCCGGCCGCCAGTTGGAGGTCAACCAGCCCGTCTACCAGTCCGAAGCCGCCACCAATCAGCGCAACCGCGCCATCGGTTCGCTGATGTCGGCCTATGATCGCTTCGCGATGGATCCGGCGGTGGCGACCGAGCTCTACACCCGGGGCTGTTCGATCAATGTCACGGCCCGGGACCTGGCGGTCATGGGCGCGACCCTTGCCTTCGGCGGCCGCAACCCGGTGACCGGGAAGCAGGTGATCGACTCCTCACTGGTGCCGGGCATTCTCGCGGTCATGGCCACCGCCGGTCTCTACGACGACAGCGGCAAATGGCTGTTCAAGACTGGCCTGCCGGCCAAGAGCGGCGTCGGCGGCGGCCTTATGGCCGTGGCCCCGGGCAAGTTCGGCATCGGCACCTTCGCGCCGCCGCTGGACGAAGCGGGCAACAGCGTGCGCGGACAGCGGGCGATCATTGACATCGTCAACGCCCTGCACGCCAACCCGTACGCCCAGTTCGGCTGAGGCTCAGGTCAGGGTCGACCAGCTTCGACCCAGGCCTTGATCGAGGTGAACGTCGGCGGCTCGGCGCGCGCGCCGTCGCAGGCGATCGCCTTCAGGTGCTCGGGCACGGTGCCGCTGCGTACCGGCTCCCAGCCCGGATTGGCCTCCGGGAACCGGTCCAGTTCGGCGCCGTCGGGGCCGTACTCGACGATCCCGGTCGTCCGCCATTTGCGGGCGCCGCAGTCCAGTTCGTACGTCTCGATCGAGTGACTGAAGTCGTCGGCGTCCCCCCGCAGCGGAACCGTGGCGACTATGATCGTCGTCATGCCGTCGACCGACCCGATCGCGTCGACGTCCGCCATGAAGACGTTGTTCGTGCTGCGCGAAAACGAGTTCCAGTCCTCGGCGTGAACCGACGACGCCGCCGCTCCGAGGGCGGCAAGAGCAAGCAGGATTGTTCTCATTGAAGACCTCCCCAGATCATCAATTCACCATGATGCGCGCCTCTGCGCTCTTGGCAAGTCCGATATCAGGGACAGTCGCTCAGGCGGCCCGTCTGGCGCTCTCGCCACCCGCCAGCAGCGGCTCGAACAACCACCTCGCCAGATGCCGCACCACGGGCACCGCCACGCCGTCTCCGGTCAGATGGCAGGCCGCGCTGTAGGACGCCGGCAGGCGATAGCTGTCCGGCAATCCCATCAGCCGCGCGGTCTCCCGCGCGGTCATCAACCGGGAGCGGACGGCGCCGTTCTCGATCACCAGCAGCGCCTGCCGGCTGGACCCGCCGCCGGGGGTCCGCAGGCAGCCCGCCATGTCGAAACGCACCTCGGCCCGCTGCACCTTGCGGCCTTCGCCGTCCTGGCGAGTCCGCCGGAACAGCGCCCCGACCTGCCGTCCGCCCGCCCGGCGCGCCGCCTCGACCTTGGCCCGGTTGACCGGCGACATCAGCCCCAGCACCCGCGCCGTCTGCGCCGCGCTATGCCAGCGGATTCCCGTCGAATCGCGCTCGGTCAGGGCAGCCAGTTCCGTCACCGCTGCGACGGGCGTCGGCACCCGCCACCAGACCATCTTCGCCCTGAGATCCTCCGGCAGCCGCTCAGCGGCCCGACGCAAGGCGATCGGGTGGAACGGCTCCTCCGGCCCCGGCGCGATCAGGTCGGGATCGATCGGAACATCTCCCCGCACCCCGATCACGAACAGCCGCGGTCGCGACTGCGGCACGAACCGGTCGGCGTTGATGACCAGCGCGCCGAACGCGTAGCCGGCGTCGGCCCAGGTCCGGCACAGGATCTCGAAGTCGCGTCCGCCCCTCGACGTCAGCGCGCCGCAGACGTTCTCGATGGCCACGATCCGCGGCGCCCGACGCACTTCCGCCAGTCCCCGCGCCAGATCCCAGAAGGCGTGGAACGTCCCCGAGCGCGTCCCGCCGAGGCCCGCTCCGGCGCCGGCCAGCGACAGGTCCTGACACGGGAACGAGCCCCACATCAGGTCCGCCTCGCCCGGCAGATCTCCGGGTGTCAGCGCGGCGATGTCGCCGACGAACAGCTCCTCGTCGCCCCAGTTCTCACGGTATGCCGCGGCCTTCTTGCGATCGATGTCGTTCGCGAACCGGCAGCGCCAGTTTTCGCCCAGCCCGGCGCGCACCATTCCGCCCCCGGCGAAGAACTCATAGGCCTCAGGCATGGAGCGTCCGGAGGCTTGCGGGCTGCGATTCGACCATGGTCGAAGGCTGAGGCCTGGCGCCGTCCAAGTCCATGCATGGCGGAACGGATCGGCGCGTCGTCCGCTTGCCCGCCATGGCTCCCCGCTTGAAGGTCTTCACCTGGTCGGACGGCTTTCACGCCTTCACAGTCGCCGCCGGCTCGCGCCCGAAGGCGCTGGCGGCCTGGGGGATCAAGCGAGACATCTTCACCGACGGCCTGGCGCACGAACTCGAAGAAGGCCCCGACTACGACGCCGCCCTGGCCGATCCCGGACAGGTCATCGAGCGCGGCGTCGCGATCGACATCGACAAGGTCTCACGCCGACCGTCGCCAAAGAAGAAGGCCGGCCCGTCGCACGCCGCTCGCGAAAAGGTCCGCGCCCTCGAAGCTGAACTGCACGACCTCGATCAAACGCAGGCCGAGGCCCGCGCCGACCTTGAGGCCGAAGCGCAGCGCATCGCCGCTGAACTCAACGCGATGACGAAAGCCCACGACCGCGAACGCGACCGTCTTACCGCCCGGCTCAAGCAGGCGCGGGCGAAGGTGCAGGACGCCTGAGCCGCCTCAGGCCGGGCAGGCTGCGACGCAGTTGTTGAAGACGTAGCGAGCGTAGCTGATGCACGGCGTATAGACCGCGCCCCGCCATCCGCCCTGCAGGTCCATTTGCCGACAACGCTGGTCCTCGGCGTTGAAAGCGGCCTGGCAGGCGGCCACGCAGGTCGGGTTGGCGGCGACCCGGGTCATCGCCGTGACCGGCGTCGCGCCGTTGTGGGCGGTGACGTTCACCAGACTGGCTACGGCGAAGGCCGCGGCGAATACAAACACTCTTCCGGTCATGAAGGACTCCCCAGCTAAGCTTGTGGACCGCCCGGCGAGCCCGGAGGTTCCGTCACGTTCCGGTGATCGTCACCGGGCAGGGCAGCCGCAAGCGTCGCCGCAAGGTCGGACAGACCATAGGGCTTGCTCAGCAGGGTGAAACCCGCCCGGCTCGCGGTCGCCGCGGCGTCGCTGAATCCCGTCGACAGGATCACGGGCAGGTCGGGCGCTATCGCGCGAAGCTCGGTCGCCAGGGCCAGACCGTTCATCGTCCCCGGCATGACCATGTCGGACAGCACCAGATCGAACGCCGGATCGGCGTGGAAGACCCGTAGCGCCTCCTCGCCGGTGCTCGCCCGCACGTGGGTATAGCCCAGCTCGGACAGCATATGACCGACGCCTTCGGCCACGCTCTCGTCGTCCTCGACCAGCAGCACGCGGCCTTCGCCGGCCGGCTGCGAATACGTGGCCCGGACGGGTGCGCCGCTGACGGTCTTGTCGGTGACGGGCAGGGACAGGATGAAGGTCGCACCCTCGCCGTGCGTCGATCCGACATGCACCTCGCCGCCTGACGAGCGCGCGAAGCCGTAGACCTGGCTCAGGCCCAGGCCGGTGCCCTTGCCGACTTCCTTGGTCGTGAAGAAGGGTTCGAAGACGCGGGGCAGCAAGGCTTCCGGAATGCCCGAGCCGGTATCCGCGACCGAAATCCGCACCGCTTCCGTCGGGCCCTCGCCCTGCATCTCCACGGTGATGACCAGGCGCCCGCCCTCGGGCATGGCGTCCCGCGCGTTGACGGCCAGGTTCAGGATCGCGAGTTCGAGCTCGCCCACGTCGACCTCGATCGGCCGGAGCGGTCGGCGCACCTCGATATCGACGGCGATGTCCTCGCGCAGGGATCGCTCCAGCAGGATCCGCATGCCCTCGACCTGGTCGCCGACGTCGATGACGGCGGTCCGCAGCGGAGTCTGACGCGAGAAGGCGAGCAACTGACGGGTCAGGCCCGAGCCGCGGTCGACCGCCTGACGCATCCCGTCCATCAGCGCCTGCCGGCGCGCAGGATCGGCGCTGCGCTGGAGCAGGTCGATGGCGCTGGAGACGACCATCAGCAGATTGTTGAAGTCGTGCGCCACGCCACCTGTCAGTCGCCCGATCGCCTCCATCTTCTGGCTTTGCCGCAGCGCCTCTTCGGCCCTCTCGCGCTCCACCATCTGCTCCTGCAGACGATCGTTGGCGCTGGCGAGTTCGGCGGCCCGCGCCGTCAGCGCACGGTTGGCGACCCTGAGCGCGCTCTGCGTCAGGGTCAGCACCGCGATCAGCAGGGCCGCGAGCGCGAGCACCAGCATCATCCCGGCGTAACGCGACAGGCGCTGGCTGGCCGGCGTATCCATCAGTCGCAGACGAGCCGTACCGAGGCGCTGGCCGCCCTCCACGACGGGGCGGTCGACGTACAGCTTGCCGTCCTGGAACAGGGTGGTCGTCCCGCGCGGCTCGACGACCGGACGGATCACCTCGCCCGGACGGGCGTAGCCGGCGACCAGCCGGTTGTTCTCGTCATAGATGGCGGCCGCCAGAACGCTGGGGTTCACCTGCACGGCGTTGACGTAGTCCTGGGCGGCCTGCCGGTCGTCAAAGGCGAGGGCCCCGCTGACGGCGGAAGCCAGAAGGTCGGCCTGGGCGCCGGCCTCGCGCGCCAGTTCTTCCTTCATGGCGCGTTCGTTGGAGATCGAGATGAGCAGTCCGGCGACCAGCAGGATCGCCAGGCAGATCATCGCCACCAGCGGAACGCCCCGCGCTCGGACGGTGGACAGCCAGCCCATGTCAGCCGCCCTCCCGGACGCTGATGGCGAGGTTCAAGAGGCGCGAACTCATGCCAAGTCCCGAGCTTGTAGCCGCCGCCTTGTCGATATGGAACCGCACCCGATTGCTGACGACCACGAAGTGGATCATGCCGCGCTGCTGCGTGACGGCGGAGTCCGTGACGATCAACACCGCAGCCCGGTTGTTCGCCGCCGCCGCTGATCCCGCGCCGACATAGAGGATGTGGCATCCCGTCATCGCGGCGCCGGCGGGCAGTCGCCGCACGCCGATGCGACGGCCATGTGCGCTCTGGCCCCCGGCCGCCTGATCGAGGGTCTCGCCGAACGGATCGCGGCCGGACACGCAAATGATCAATGGGGCGCTGTTCGCCTCGAAGGCCGTGGGCGGCCATTCGACGAAGGCGGCGAACCGGACCAGGTAGTTGGCCTTGACGGCATACTCCAGGCTTTGGGCATGGCTTCGCCCCGCCGGCGCCATCAGCGTCAGCGCGAGTGCGGCAAGCGTGAGGGCGAGCCGCCTGAACACGTCTAGAAGCCTGCTCTGTAGGTGGCGTAGACGCTGCGTCCCAGTACGCGTCGGCGGGTCGGATCGGCCGTCTCCAGCCGGGAGTCGTCCAGCAGGTTGGAGCCGGTCAGCGCGATTTCCGAACCGTTAGCGAAACGCCAGCCCAGCCGGACGTCGGCTTCGACGTAACCGTCGAGGTGTGACACATCCAGTTCGTCGACGGCGCGCAGGCGGACGTCCAGTTCCAGGTTGTCCGTCAGCTGGGATTTGGATCCCAGAAGAACCTGCCAGCCCGGATCGTCGCCGATCGAGGCGAGGTTCGAGAGGTCCAGTGCGTCGGCCTTTACGCGGAAGTCCTTGTCCAGCGTCGCCGCGCCGAAATCCAGCCGCCAGCGAGGCGTGATCTGGTAGCTGCCCCAAGCCTCGACGCCGGACGTATGGCCCTCGCCGCCGTTGCCGAAACTGAGCGGAATGAAGGTTGCGGCGTCCGGCTGCAGGGTCCTGAGATCGTCGTAGTCGTTGTAGAAGGCCGAGATCGAGAACGACAGGTTCGGCGTCGGCTGTGAGCGATAGCCCAGTTCGTAGGCGGTCAGCTGCTCCGACTGGAAGTCGCCGCCGACCAGCAGCCCGGGAAGGGTCAGGTCGCGGTCGATGCGGTTGGCCGTCCGCGCGGCCCGGGAGATCGCGCCCCAGACCAGTGAGCCATCTTCGCGCGACCACGCCAGGCGGACGTTCGGCAGCACTTCAAAGCCGGTGAAGCTGCTGTCCTCGAGCTTCACGCCGACCGTGAGCGTGACCGCTGCGGAAAGGGAGATCTGATCCTGAATAAACAGATTGCCGAGCGTGATCCGCCGCTCCTCCGGTGACAGGAAGGCGCCGCTGCCCGGCGCGCTGACCAGGCTGTTCTCCACCCAACGATATCCGCCGCCCCAGACCACTGCGTGCGAGCCGCTGTCGAAGGCATGCTGAACGGCGAGGTCGATTGTGCTGACGCGCTCATTCGAGGCGGCCGAAACCCGGTCGGTGTGGTCGTAGTAGGTCTGGGCCATCAGCTGGCCGTTCTCGCCGAGGTCGCGCGTCCACCGTCCCTGCAGGTGTCCGCCCTGAAGCACGACGTCGCCCAGCACCTGGTGGTCGTAAAGGTCGCCCTGAACGCTCCAGGAGCCCAGACTTGTGTCCCAGTCCGCACGGCCGCCGATCCGAACGCCGGCGGTGGCGTCGTCCGCCTTGCCGCCTGTTTCGAACTCGCTGGCGCTGCGGTCGAAGCCCGTCGCGAACAGGCGCCAGGCGCCGCTGTCGCCGAGTTGTCCGCCCTGTCGCAGGGTCAGTGTCCGGTCGTCGTTCCCGAGTCCGGCCGATAGCGCCGGTCCGGCGGTGTTGCGCGCCGACCGGGTGGTGATGTTGATCACCCCGTTGACGGCGTTGGATCCGTAAAGCGCGCCGCCGGGGCCGCTGATCACCTCGATCTGTTCGATGTCCTCCAGCACGACGCCCTGGGCGTCCCACAGCACGCCGGAGAAGAGGGTCGTGTAGATGCTGCGGCCGTCGATCAGCACGAGCAGCTTGTTGGCCGTTTCGAACGAATTGAAGCCGCGTGCGCTGATCGCATAGTCGCCGGCGTTGACGCGCTGGACCTGAAGGTTGGGCGCGAGCCGCAGAACCTCGGGCAGGCTCGCAGCTCCCGACCGCCGGATGTCGTCGCGGGTGATGACGAACACGGCCGCGGCGGCTTGCGACAGCTGCTCCGGGCGACGGGACACCGAGGTCACCTCGATCGCCGCCAGCTCCTCCAGCGAAAGGCCCGACAGATCCTGCGGCCGGGCAGCCGCTGCGGCCTGGGTCACGACCGGCGCAGCGTCGTTTACGGCAGGGCCAACAACGGCGAGCGCCGCAAGTCCCGCGACAAATGACATGAATCCCCCCTTACGGCGGCCCCGTTCGCGACGGTTTCTCCGTCCGCGGACAACTGCTCAGTCCGGCAAAGGTTGCGTGCACTGTCCCTGAAAAACGCGATGTTTCCATCGCGTGGCTTCGATGCAGCACCGGACGCCCCGGTCAGCCCCTCGGCGCCGCCCGTCGACTCTTACCGATGATCGCGACGATGATGATCAGGAAGGCGAGCAGCCGCAGCAGGTAAAAGGGGCTCTGCTCCTCCCGCGGCACATGCAGCAGATTGGTCAAAAGCGGGGTCGCCGCCATGAGCAGGAAGGCCGCTGCAAAGGCCAGGAACAGCCTGTCCCCTGTCCGTCGCCAGAACTTCAGAAAGAACAGGGCCGCCACGGCGTAGCCCATGATGATCGCGCCGCTGACGACAGCCATGAAGCTCATCGGTCGACCTCCCAGATGAAGCCGTAGATCAGCACGCCCACCGCCAGCAGGGCCGTCGCCTGGCGGCCGGCCGTAAGGTCGGTGTCGAGCATCACGACCCGATCGAGAACCACCAGCAGATTGTTGAGCGCCAGCAGCGAGAAACAGGCCGCGCTCCAGAGCAGCAGGGGTTGCCGCGATCGCGCCCAAGAGCGGGTCAACAGGCCGGCGCACAGCGCGCTGGTCAGCAGGCACAGCCCGTAGACGACCTCCGGCCCCAGCAGTCTCAAGACTTCCAACCCCCGAAACGGAACGAGTCCGCAAACCCCTTCAATGGATCCGGCCGTCGCGTCGCGATCGTATTGACCACGGCGACCGGCCGCTCACGGTATGCTGCTTCAAGCGCGTCGGAAAGGTCGCCCAGGGTGCGGGAGGCGGGGGCGTAGCGGAAAACGCCATCCTCGCCGACCACCAATCCGGCGCGCTGCAGGCCGTCGAGGCAGTCGTGCACGAGCCTGGGGCTGGCCCGAAGCTCGGCCACCACGCGGTCCGCCGTCCAGGCGGCATCCGGCGCGCCGCGTAGCAGCAGCAACGTTTCCAGCGCCCACACCGAAGGCACCGCGCCTTCAATGAAGGCCGTGAGTTCCGCGCTCAGGGGCGACGGCGGTGGCGCGCTCACGCGGCCGGCGCTCGATACGACCAGGTCGACATGGCGGCGGACCCTAACGCCAGATCGCCCGATGGCAACCGCAAGAGATTTCTTGTTGAACATGGAACCAAGCGCTGCCTTTGCGATTTGTGGCAGTTGGTTTCGGGGGAAGCAGCGGCGATGAGGTGAGGCGAGCCAGGCAGTCGACCGACGCCGGTCGATCCGCCTCGCCGCCTTCGCCAGGTCAAATCTGCGCCTCCGGCTGAATGGGTTTGAACCCGCTCCGTAGGTGAAGAATGTCGCTTGCTGCTCTTGCTTCCGATACCGCACTCGACAACCGCCAGTTGCTGGCCGCCCTGCGGGCGTTCCGGCGGGGCGATTTCTCGGTGCGGCTGCCCAACGATCTCACCGGCATGGACGGGGAGCTCGCCGAAGCCTTCAACGACGTCGTCGAACTCAACGACCGGATGAGCCGCGAATTCCGCCGGCTCGGCGAGGCTGTCGGACGTCAGGGCAAGATCAACAACCGGGCGCGTGTGCCCGCGGCGACCGGCGCCTGGGCGGACAGCGTCGAGGCGGTCAACACCCTGATCGCCGACATGGTGCACCCGACCGCCGAAATGGCGCGCGTGATCGGCGCCGTGGCCAAAGGCGACCTTTCCCAGACCATGGATCTGGAGAACGAGGACCAGCCCCTGCGCGGCGAGTTCCTGCGCATCGGCAAGGTCGTGAACACCATGGTGGGGCAGCTGGGCTCATTCGCCTCGGAAGTGACCCGCGTGGCCCGTGAAGTCGGCACGGAAGGGAAACTCGGCGGCCAGGCCAACGTGAAGGGCGTCGCCGGCGCCTGGAAGGATCTGACCGACAACGTGAACTTCATGGCCGCCAACCTGACCGGTCAGGTGCGGAACATCGCTGAAGTGACCACCGCCGTCGCCAACGGTGACCTCAGCCGCAAGATCACCGTGGACGTGAAGGGCGAGGTGCTCGAGCTCAAGAACACCATCAACACCATGGTGGACCAGCTTAACGCCTTCGCCTCGGAAGTGACGCGTATGGCCCGCGAAGTGGGTACCGAGGGCAAGCTGGGGGGGCAGGCCCAGGTGAAGGGCGTCACCGGCACCTGGAAGGACCTGACCGATAACGTGAACTTCATGGCCGCCAACCTGACCAGCCAGGTGCGGAACATCGCCGAAGTCACCACCGCCGTGGCCAAGGGCGACCTGTCCAAGAAGATCACCGTCGACGTGAAGGGCGAGATCCTCGAGCTGAAGATCACCATCAACACCATGGTGGACCAGCTGAACGCCTTCGCCTCCGAAGTGACGCGCGTGGCCCGTGAAGTGGGCACCGAGGGCAAGCTGGGCGGCCAGGCGCGCGTGGAAGGCGTCGGCGGCACCTGGAAGGACCTGACCGACAACGTGAACCTGATGGCCGACAACCTCACCGGCCAGGTGCGGAACATCGCCGAGGTGACCACCGCCGTCGCCAAGGGCGACCTGTCGAAGAAGATCACCGTAGACGTTCGCGGCGAGGTGCTGGCGCTGAAGAACACCATCAACACCATGGTGGACCAGCTGAACGCCTTCGCATCCGAAGTGACCCGGGTGGCCAAGGAGGTCGGCACCGACGGCAAGCTGGGTGGTCAGGCCCAGGTGGAGGGCGTCACCGGCGCCTGGAAGGACCTCACCGACAACGTGAACCTGATGGCCGACAACCTCACCGGCCAGGTGCGGAACATCGCTGAAGTGACCACGGCCGTGGCCAACGGCGACCTGTCCAAGAAGATCACCGTCGACGTGAAGGGCGAAATCCTCGAGCTGAAGTCCACCATCAACGTCATGGTGGACCAGCTGAACTCGTTCGCCTCCGAAGTGTCGCGCGTGGCGCGCGAGGTCGGCACCGAGGGCAAGCTGGGCGGCCAGGCGAACGTCAAAGGCGTCGGCGGCGCCTGGAAGGATCTGACCGACAACGTGAATTTCATGGCCGCCAACCTGACGGGCCAGGTGCGGAACATCGCCGAAGTGACGACCGCCGTGGCCAACGGCGACCTGTCCAAGAAGATCACCGTCGACGTGAAGGGCGAGATCCTCGAGCTGAAGTCGACCATCAACGTCATGGTGGACCAGCTGAACGCCTTCGCGTCGGAAGTGACCCGCGTGGCGCGTGAGGTGGGTACCGAAGGCAATCTCGGCGGTCAGGCCCAGGTGACCGGCGTGACCGGCACCTGGAAGGACCTCACCGACAACGTGAACCTGATGGCCGACAACCTGACCGGCCAGGTGCGGAACATCGCCGAGGTGACCACGGCCGTCGCCAACGGCGACCTGTCCAAGAAGATCACCGTCGACGTGAAGGGCGAGATCCTCGAACTGAAGTCGACCATCAACACCATGGTGGACCAGCTGAACGCCTTCGCGTCCGAAGTGACCCGCGTGGCGCGTGAAGTGGGCACCGAGGGCAAGCTGGGTGGTCAGGCCAACGTGAAAGGCGTGGCCGGCACCTGGAAGGATCTGACCGACAACGTGAACTTCATGGCCGGCAACCTGACCGGCCAGGTGCGGAACATCGCCGAAGTGACGACCGCCGTGGCCAAGGGCGATCTGTCGAAGAAGATCACCGTCGACGTGAAGGGCGAAATCCTCGAGCTGAAATCGACCATCAACACCATGGTGGACCAGCTGAACGCCTTCGCCTCGGAAGTGACCCGGGTGGCCAAGGAAGTCGGCACCGAGGGCAAGCTGGGCGGCCAGGCGCGCGTGGAAGGCGTCGGCGGCACCTGGAAGGATCTGACCGACAACGTGAACTCCATGGCCGCCAACCTGACCGGTCAGGTGCGCGGCATCGCCGACGTCGTGACCGCGGTGGCCAACGGCGACCTGAAGCGCAAGCTGACGCTGGACGCCAAGGGCGAGATCGCCTCGCTGGCCGACACCATCAACGGCATGATCGAGACGCTCGCCATCTTCGCCGACCAGGTGACCAACGTGGCCCGCGAGGTGGGCATCGAAGGCAAGCTGGGCGGCCAGGCGCGCGTGCCGGGCGCCGCCGGTCTGTGGCGCGACCTGACCGACAACGTGAACCAGCTGGCCGGCAATCTGACGACCCAGGTCCGCGCCATCGCCGAGGTGTCGACCGCGGTGACCAAGGGCGAGCTGACCCGATCCATCACCGTCGAGGCCTCGGGCGAGGTGGCGGCGCTGAAGGACAACATCAACGAGATGATCCGGAACCTGAAGGATCAGACCCTCAAGAACACGGAACAGGACTGGCTGAAGACCAACCTGGCCCGCTTCACCCGCATGCTGCAGGGCGAGCGCGATCTGGCCACGGTGTCGAACATGGTGCTGTCCGAGCTGGCTCCCCTGATCAACGCCCAGCACGCGGTTTTCTATGTCGCCGACAAGGATGCCGCCGAAGAGCCGATCCTCGTTCTGGCCGCCGCTTACGCCTCGACCGAGCGTGAGCAACTGTCGCCGACCTTCCGCTTCGGCCAGAGCCTGATCGGCCAGTGCGCCAAGGAGAAGGAACGCATCCTTCTGACCAACGTCCCGAAGGACTACGTCCAGATCGGCTCCGGCTTAGGCGCCGCCGCGCCGCTGAACATCATCGTCCTGCCGGCCCTGTTCGAGGGTGAGGTGAAGGCGGTGATCGAACTGGCCACGTTCGGTGAGTTCTCCGAGACCCACCAGTCGTTCCTCAGCCAGCTGATGGAATCGATCGGCATCGTGTTGAGCACCATCGGCGCCAACATGCGGACGGAAGGCCTGCTGACCCAGTCGCAGCTGCTGACCGCCGAACTCCAGGCCCAGCAGGAAGAGCTTAAGACCACCAACGACCGGCTGGAACAGCAGGCCGCGTCGCTGCGTCAGTCCGAGGAGTTGCTGCGCGCCAAGCAGGAGGAGCTGCAGCAGTCGAACGCCGAACTGGAGGACAAGGCGGTCCTGCTGTCGGCGCAGAACAAGCAGGTGGAAGCCAAGAACATCGAGGTCGAGCAGGCGCGCTTCGCGCTGGAGGAAAAGGCCGAACAGCTGGCCCTGACCTCCAAATACAAGTCAGAATTCCTGGCCAATATGAGCCACGAACTGCGCACGCCGCTGAACAGCCTGCTGATCCTCTCGAAGATGCTCAGCGAGAACACCCAGGGCAATCTGACCGGCAAACAGGTGGAGTTCGCGAGGAACATCCACGCCGCCGGCTCGGACCTGCTGGGTCTGATCAACGACATCCTCGACCTGTCGAAGATCGAGTCCGGCACGGTCACCCTCGACATCGGCGAGACCAGCTTCGACTCCCTGCGCGACCAGATGGAGCGGACCTTCTCGCAGATCGCCCAGGACAAGAAACTCGACTTCCGGATCGAGATCGACTCTGCGCTTCCGCCGTCGATGTACACCGACGACAAACGCCTCCAGCAGATCATCAAGAACCTGCTGTCGAACGCCTTCAAGTTCACGGCGGCGGGCGGGGTCCGCCTGCGGATCGAACGCGCCGACGGCGGCTGGAACCGCGGCAACGAACACCTGAACACGGCCGGTCAGGTCCTGGCCATTTCGGTTCAGGACAGCGGCATCGGCATTCCGGAAGACAAGCAGCGGATCATCTTCGAGGCTTTCCAGCAGGCCGACGGCACCACCAGCCGCAAATACGGAGGCACCGGGCTTGGCCTGTCGATCAGCCGCGAAATCACCCGCACCCTCGGCGGCGAACTGAAGGTCGAGAGCGAGCCGGACCAGGGCTCGACCTTCACCCTCTACCTGCCGCTCAGCTTCAGCCCCACCGCAGTGCCCGCGGGCGCGGCCGGGCGTGACGGCGCCAACCTGATCACCGTACGCACCCAGCCGGTCGAGGAGGAGACCGAGGTCGTCGAGGCGATCAGCGACGACCGCGACGCCATCGCGCCGGGCGACCAGGTCATCCTGATCGTCGAGGACGATCCGCGCTTCGGATCCATCCTGCTGGCGCTGGTGCATGACAGCGGCTTCAAGGGCGTCATCACCCGCCAGGGCGTGACCGCGGCTTCACTCGCTCGCCGCTATGCGCCGCAGGCGATCATGCTGGACGTCGGCCTGCCGGACATGGACGGCCTTGCCCTGCTCGACCTGCTGAAGCGGACGCCGGAGACGCGCCATATCCCGGTGCATGTCATCTCGGCGGACGATCAGGCCGGCCTGGGCCTCGCCATCGGCGCCTTCGGCTTCACCCCCAAGCCGGTCGCTCGCGAGGACGTGGCCGCCAGCCTCGACGAGGTCCGCAAATT
The DNA here is from genome assembly GCF_014196335.1 of Brevundimonas lenta. Lineage (GTDB taxonomy): Bacteria > Pseudomonadota > Alphaproteobacteria > Caulobacterales > Caulobacteraceae > Brevundimonas > Brevundimonas lenta. The sequence goes on along the minus strand of NZ_JACIDM010000003.1, from coordinate 529,440 downwards.
CGTGACCGCGCCGGACCGCCGCCTGATCTTCGTCGGGCCGACGGGCGAGGCGGTCGGCGCGCTGAAGTCCGCGTTCGGCTCGGTGACCCGCGTCGACAACCTGAAGGGTCTGGCGAAGGCGAAGGTGAAACCCGCCGACAGCCTGATCATGGACACCGCCGCGGCGCCGGTGCCGGCCCTGGTCGACTGGCTCAAGGTCGCCGACCGCCCGGCCGTCGTCTATGCGGCTGAGGCCCTGGGAGCTGACGACGAGCGTCGGCTGAGGCTGTCGGTCTTCGCCGGCCAGGCCCGTCTGGCTCGCACGCCCGAACAACTGCTCGAACAGGCGACCCTGCTGCTGCACGAGCCGACGGAAAGGCTGTCGGAGTCCGCGCGCATGACGCTCGCCCAGACGCGCAAGGAAGACGCCATCCTGACGGGTCGAACGGCGCTCGTCATCGACGACGACATCCGAAACATCTTCTCCATGGCCAGCGCCCTGGAGGAGTTCGGCGTGGGTCTGCACTACGCCGAAAGTGGCCGCGCAGGTCTCGATCTGCTGCGCCAGAATCCGGACGTCGACATCGTCCTGGTCGACATCATGATGCCGGACATGGACGGCTACGAGACGATGCGTGAGATCCGATCGATCCCGCGCTTCGCCGACCTGCCCATCATCGCCGTGACCGCCAAGGCGATGAAGGGCGACCGGCTGAAATGCATCCAGGCCGGCGCCTCGGACTACGTCTCCAAGCCGGTCGACATCGATTACCTGATCTCGGTGATGCGGGTGTCGATCCAGCGCGCGGACGCGCACCGGCTCGTCGCCCCCGGGGCGGTGGTCGTCTGATGGCCCGGCGCGCAAGGGCGGCTCCGCCCCCCCTCACGGCCCGGGTGCTGATTGTCGACGACGACGAGCGCAACGCCTTCGCCGCCTCGGAGGCGCTGGAGGTGCTGGGCCACGAACTGGTCGTCGCCCGATCGGGAGAGGAGGCGCTGCGCCTTCTGCTGACGCAGGAGTTCGCAGTCATCCTGCTGGACCTGCACATGCCCGGCATGGACGGCTACGAGACAGCCCGCCTGATCCGCGAGCATCCCCGCACGCGCGACACGCCCATCGTCTTCGTCACCGCCGTCTTCCGCGACGAGGCGCACATCTTCCAGGCCTATTCGGTCGGGGCCGTCGACGTGGTGTTCAAGCCGGTCGACCCGTTCATCCTGCGCTCCAAGGTGGCGATCCTCGCCGATCTGCATCTCAAGACCCTGGAGGTCCGACGGCAGGCGGAGGAGCGTCACTCCCTGCTGGAGGAGAACGCCCGCATTAGCGAGGAGAAGCTGGCCGCCGAACTGGCGCTCAGAAGCGCGCGCGAGCGTCAGGATGCCATCCTGAAGTCGTTGCCGGTGGTCTTCACCTCGCGCGCCAGCGTGCACCCCTACGCCGCCCTGTTCGTCAGCGACAGCATCACGCCCCTGACCGGGTTCGAGCCCAACCGGTTCGTCGAGGAGCCGGAAATCGGCCTGGGTCGCATCCACCCCGACGATGTGCCGGGGGTCCTGGATTGCCTGATGCAGGCCTCGGAAACGGGCGCCTATGCCTGCGAGTATCGCTGGCAATGCGCCGACGGCCAGTACCGGACCTTCCTCGACCAGGGCGTCTGGGTCCCGGACGAGGATGGCGGGCAGATCCTGGGCACCCTTCTGGATGTCACCGAGCGCCGGCACCTTGAGGAGCAGCTGACCCAGGCTCGCAAGATGGAGGCCGTGGGGCAGCTGACCGGCGGCGTCGCCCACGACTTCAACAACCTCCTGACGGTGGTTCTGGGCAACGCCGACATCCTGCTGCGCCGGGTCGAGGATGATCCGCGCGTGGTCAAACATCTGGGCGCGATCCGCGCGGCGGCCGAGCGTGGCCAGACCCTGACGCGCCAGTTGCTCGCCTTCTCCAGGCGCCAGCAGCTCAACCCGCAGGTCGTCGACCTGAACGCGTTGATCCTGGGCTTCCTGCCGTTGCTGAGACAGGCGGTCGGCGAAGCGGTCACGATCGATCTGGCGCTGTGGGATGAACCTCTGCACGCCTCGGTCGACCCGACCCATCTCGAAACCGCGCTTCTGAACCTTGCGGTGAACGCCCGCGATGCGATGGACAATCGCGGCCGGCTGGTGCTGACGACCGAGGTCGAGAATGGAGCCGACGGCGCCCGGTCGGTCCTGATCCGCGTCAGCGACACCGGTTCGGGCATGTCCGCCGAGGTGGCCGAGCGCATTTTCGAGCCCTTCTACACGACCAAGGACGTCGGACTCGGATCGGGCCTGGGCCTGTCGCAGGTCTATGGCTTCGTGAACCAGTCGGGCGGGCAGGTCACGGTGACCAGCACGCCGGGGGAGGGGGCGACTTTCGAACTGGTCCTTCCGGCGACGGATGAGCTGCCTGACGCGACCGCCCTGCCGGCGTCCCGCGGCGATGCGGAGCGGGGCTCGGAGCGGGTCCTGATCGTCGAGGACGATCCGGCGGTCCTGAGCCTGTGCCTCGAGATGCTGAGCGGGCTCGGCTATCGATGCGAGGTCGCCGCCGACGGCGACGGCGCCCTGCACCGGCTCAGCGGCGATCAACGCTATGACCTGCTGTTCTCGGACGTGATCATGCCGGGCGGCATGAACGGCATACAGCTGGCGCGGCGGGCGCAGGCGCTGCGGCCCGACCTGCGCGTGCTTCTGACGTCGGGTTACCTCGGTGAGGCGGCCCAGCAGGGACCGCACGAATTCCCGGTGATCGACAAGCCCTATGAACGGGCCGACCTGGCCCGCCGGATCCGCCACGTGCTGTCGCGCAAGGACGTGGAGGACGAGGCTCGCCTACGGGCTGAGGGGTGATTTCGCCACATAACAGCTAAATCTGGGGACACTCGGAACCTAAGCTGTAGAGGCGGATTGTGGTGTCGGCGCCAGTTGGGCGGTGGCGAAACGCCACCGCTCCGACCTGCGACGTATCCTTTGCCCCCCGTCGCCTTAAGGCGGCGGGGGTCATTGCATTCAGGGCATGAAAAAGGCCCCGCCGAAGGGGAATGGCGGGGCCTTGGTAATCACGGGCGCTGTCGCGGGCGCACATCCATCAAACGCTGCAGTTAGATCGCGGTTCCGGCCGAGGTCCGTCAGACTGACGATACATGGTTAACTGCAACCAATTGTCGCATGGCAGCTTAACAATAGGCGCTGTGGGAACAGGAGGGCGCGACGTGAACTGCATCACCTTTGGGCAGCTTCAGAAATGTGCCGCACGAGCGGGTCTCGTGCTGAGCCGCGATCCGAAATCGCTGCTTGTAAATCTTCGCTACCGGGACGAGCGACAGTCGACGACGCGGTGGCGCGGGCTCACCTTTCACGAAGCCTGGATGCTCGTGGAGGGGCTGACGGAACGGGCGCCGCCGAAGACGGCGGGCCACAGGCCGGACGCCTCGCCCTTCATCTAGGACGCCTTCTTCCCCAGCAGGGGTGCGGCGGCGACGATCGCCTGACTGCGGTTATTGACGCCCAGCTTCCGGAAGATGGCCGACATGTGCTGCTTCACCGTGCCCTCGGTCAGCTCCATCTCGGCGGCGATCTGCTTGTTCAGCTTGCCGTCGGCGAGGGCGCGCAAGACCCGGATCTGGGCCGGCGACAGATTGGCCGCCTTCCGGTGCAACTCCTCGGCCCGGGGGTCGACCGGCGTCTGATCCGGAAACAGCGCCTCGCCCCGAAGCAGGGCCCCGACGGCGTTCACCAGGTTCTCCACTGGCATCGCCTTGCTCAGATAGCCCTTCACCCCAAAGGCCTTCGCCATCGTGACGGCGTGGCTGTCGGTGCGGGCCGACAGGATGGCGATCGTGGCGTTCGGCAGCAGCTGCTGAAGCCGCAGCAGGGCGGTGAATCCCTCGGTGTCCGGCAGCATCAGATCCAGCACCACCAGCTTGATCTCGGCGGCGTGCTTGCGGGCGTACGCCTCGGCGTCCGTCGCCGAGGTCACCCGGCCGACGTCGAGATGCACATAGCTGTCGCGGATGGCCGTCTCCAGCATCTCGCCCACCAGCGGATGGTCATCGACGATGAGTATCTTCCAACGCAAGTCGCTACTCCGCACGGGTGCGGATTCGCCCCGTTCGTTGGAGGTGCAAGGCTTGAGCGGGGAAGGGGTTCCATTCCGGACCGGGAGCCGAATGTCGTCCCAACCGTATAACTTTAGTTCGATTTGGCCCCGTCCGGCGGGCCGGATGGTGGACCTCACCCGGACTGACGGTGTTCCTCGCCCTCAACGCCGCAACCCTTCAAGTGAGAACTCGAATGAACATCCGGATCGCCGCCGCTACCGCCGCCCTCGCCGCCGTCGCCTTCGCCGCCCCGGCCATGGCCCAATCCGCCTCGACCACCGGTCAGGGCTCGATCACCATCATCCGTCCGCTGACGGTCACCAAGAACGCAGACCTGAAGCTGGGCACCGTGGTTCGCCCGTCGACGGGCGCGGGCACTGTCGTCGTGACCGCCGCCGGCGTCCGCAACGTCACCGGTGGCGTCGTCGGCCTGAGCACGGGCGACACCCCGCAAGCCGCGCAGTTCACCGTCGACGGTGAAGGCGGCCAGGCCGTTTCGGTCACCATTCCGGCCACCTTCTCGATGGCCAGCGGCACCGACACCCTGACGGTCACCACCTCGAACAACCTGTCGGGCGCCGCCTCCGCCCAGACCCTGAGCAACGCCATCGGTTCGGCCGGCTCGCTCAGCTTCCGCGTCGGCGGCAGCGTCCCGGTCGCCTCGACGACCCCGACCGGCGTCTACTCGGGAACCTTCACGGTCTCGGCGGCCTACAACTAGGTCCAACTGCGACGCCGCCCCTTCCGATCGCCGCCTGGCGACGGAGGGGGCGGCTTTGCGCTGTCCAGTTCCGGGTGAGGATCGCCATGTTCAAACGTTTCGCACTTCTGGTCCTGGCGCTCTCGACGATGGCCGGCGCGGCCCACGCGCAGGTCGGCGCCGACCTGAACATCTCGCCCAAACGGGTCGTGTTCGGCCCGGGTGAACGCAGCGCCACCGTCTACATCTTCAATCAGGGCGATCAGCCGGCGACCTATACGGTCGAGCTCGTCGATCGGGTCATGCTTCCCGACGGTCAGATCCTGCCGGCGACGGACCGCCCGGATGTCGCGGTCAGCTCGGCCCTGGAATTGGTCCAGTACACCCCCCGCCGCATCACCCTGCAGCCCCGCGAAAGCCAGGCGATCCGCGTGCGCGCCCGCCCGGGCGCCGACGCCGCCGGCGAGTACCGCAGCCACCTGACCGTCACCGCCCTGCCGCCAGAAACCACCGGCTTCACGGCCGAACAGGCCGCTTCCGCGGGCACGGACGAACTGGCCCTGCAGGTCGTGGCCCTGTTCAGTGTCAGCATTCCCGTCATCGTCCGCGACGCCGCTCCTGACGCCCGCGCCGCGCTTTCGGCCCTGTCGGTCGAGCGTGTCGAAGGCGTCGACCTCATCGGCCTCGACATCGAACGCCTCGGCCCCAGCTCCGTCTACGGCGACATCGAGGTGCGGGTCGGCGAAGACCCCTCCGCGCCGCTGCTGACCGCCGTCCGCGGCGTGGCCGTCTATCCCGAGGTCGACCGCCGCCGCGTCCTCGCGGCCCTGCCGGCGCCGCTGCAGCCGGGGACCGTGCTGAACATCACCTATCGCGATGATGACGCCCGCCCCGGCGAGGTTCTTGCGACGGCGCGACTCGTCGTCCCGTGAAACCCGGGGTCGTCGCCGGAGCTGTGGCGGCGCTTTGCCTCGCCTTCGGCGTCGCCCCTGCGACCGCCCAGGATCGGGTCGTCGACAATCTGGTGATCGCCGCCAATCCGGGGCCCTTTACCGCTGACGACCTGCTGTGGATGGAAGTCCGCTCCGGCGAGTTCCAGTTGGCCGAGTCGATGAACGTCTATGCGTCCCGCGCCGGCGTCTTCGTGCCGATGGGCGAGTTCTCGCGCATTCTCGATCTGGCGATCGGCGTCTTTCCGGCCGAGCGTCGCGCCGAAGGCTGGGTCATCTCTCCCGACCGTGAAGTGTCGATCGATCTGGCCGCCGGCCAGGCGACCATCAGTGGACGGACGATCCAATTCAGCGCCGAACAGGCGGTCATCTACGGCGACGATCTCTACCTGCGTACGGACCTGGTGGAGCAACTGCTGCCGGTGCGTCTGGTCCCTGACACCAGCGCGCAAATCCTGACCCTGACAGCCACCGAGCCGCTGCCGTTCCAGCAGCGCCTTGAGCGCGAGCAGCGACGCACCGGACTGGGCGTCGCGCCAATCGAGGAAGAGGTCATCCGTCTCGAGACGCCCTACGAGCTGTTCACGCCCCCCGCTTTCGACGTCAACATCGGCGGTCTGTTGACCCGCGACGGCGTCGATCAGGCGGGCCGGTACGACGTGCGTGCCGCGGGCGACCTGCTCTACGCCGGTTTCGAAGGCTTCGTCGGTTCGGACGACGATGGCGAGATCAGCGACGTCCGCGTGCTGCTGTCGCGCAAGGATCCGGACGGCCATAGCCTCGGGCCGCTGGGCGGCACCCGCGCCGCCCTCGGCGACGTCTTCACCCCGGCCCTGCCGATCGGCGCCGCCAGCTTCGACGGTCGTGGTGTCTTCTACAGTTCCGCGCCGCTCGAAAACCTCGATATCGGCACGCCCCTGGATCTGCGCGGCGAACTGGCCATCGGCGAGGAGGTCGAGCTCTACGTCAACGAGGTGCTCCAGGGTTCCGCCGTCACTCCGGTGCAGGGCCGGTTCGAATTCCTCGACGTACCGCTTGCCTACGGCCTGAACACCATCCGCCTCGTCTTCTACGGCTCGCACGGCCAGACCCGCGAAGTCGTTCGCCGCATCAATTTCGGCAGCGGCCAGGTCGAGGCCGGTCGTCTCGTCTTCCGCTTCGGCGCCGTCGAGCAGGGGCGCAATGTTTTCGAGGTCGGCGACGACGATCCGACGATCTTCGAGGTCGAGGCGCCGAGGCTTGTCGCCGCCCTGGATTACGGCCTGTCGCCCGGCCTGACCGTCAGCGCCGGTCTGGCCCACTACACGCCTGGTAACGAGGACGCCCGCTCCATGGCGACCCTCGGCCTGCGCGGTTCGCTGTTCGCATCCGCGCTCCAGGGCGACGTCGCCTTCGACGATCAGGGCGGGCAGGGTCTCAGTCTCGGGATTGCGACACGCCCCTTTGGTGTCTCTTTGGTGGGACGTCACTCCGAATACCGTGGTGGGTTCATAGATGAGACACGGCAGGCCGGTGTCACAGACCTGTCCCCCTTGCGCCGCGCCAGCGATTTCCGGGCTGACGGCCAGTTCGAGGGGCCGTGGAAGGTCATCGTGCCTGTCTCGTTCAATGTCCGCCGGGTGGAGCGCGAGGACGGCGGTACGCTGGTCGACGGCGAACTTCGGGCCTCGGCGCCCGTGGGTCGGTTCTACGCCTCCAGCAGCATCATCTATGAGGACGAGAAGCGCGCCGACGGCAGCGGCCTGAAGCGCTGGGCCGGCGCCACGGACGTGGCGACCCTGGTGTTCTCCAAACTCCAGCTGCGCGGCGGCGTCGCCTACGACATCTCGCCGGACCCGCGGATAGAGAGCGCCTACGCCACCGCGGACTGGCAGATTTCTGACAGCCAGGCCCTGCGCCTCGGCGTCGTCCGCACGCTCGGGCCGGAGAAACAGACCAGCCTGCAGGCGTCCCACCTGTGGCGCGCCCGCGCCTTCGACCTGGCGCTCAACGCCAGCTTCGAGGCCGAGACCGGCGACTGGCGCGCCGGCATGCAGCTGAGCTTCGGCTTCGGATACGACCCGGGCGCCCGGCGCTACCGAATGGTCCGGCCGGGCGTCGCCTCGGGCGGCTCGGTGCAGGTCAACGCCTGGGTCGATGAGAACGCCGACGGCCTGCGCCAGACGGACGAGCCGGGCGTGGCCAATGTCGTGGTCGACGCCCCGGCCGCCGCCGCGCCGACCGACGAAAACGGTCGGGTCTTCATCTCGGGCCTGGGCGACCCGCCCACGGCGCGCGTCCGGCTGAACGCGGAAGGCGTCGATGATCCCTTCCTCGCCGGCGGCGCCGCGGTCTTCGAGATCGAGCCTCGCCCGGGGCGCACGGCCGTCATCAACTATCCCATGCAGCGCACGGCCGAGGTCGAACTGCGCGTGCAACTGCAGGGCGCCGATGGAGCCACCCGGCCGCTGGCCGCCGTGAACGTCGAACTGGTCCCCGAGAACAGCGGCGAGGTCCTGCAGGCGCGGAGCGATCACGCCGGCGTCGTGTTCATCGAGTCGGCCCGGCCCGGGACCTATGCCGTCCGGCTGCAGCCCGACCAGGCCCGGGCCCTGGGGATGTCGCTGGTCGAGCCGGTGACGGTGATCGTTCCGCCCGCTGGCGGGTTTGTCAGGGGCGGCGCCGTCCTGGTTCGTATCGAGAAAGAAGCCCGATGATGAGAGCGTGGATACCCACCCTGTTCGCCCTCGTGCTGGCGACGCTCGCGCCCGCCGTCGCCCATGCCCAGATCGCCGTCAGCCGGACGGCGGGCCTTGCGCCCGTCCTGGGCGTGACCATCCGCGGCGCCTCGGCTACGACCTTCAGCGTCTCGACCTCAGGCGCCGTCACCCGCACCTCGGGCGACGCGATCCGGCTGACCACCGGCTCTGTCCGGGCCCCGACCATCAGCGTCAGCTGCGGCGCCAAGCCGAACACCGACGACTGCCGCAACAGCCACATCCGGATCTACATCGTCGCGACGTCCAACTCCGGTCCGGCCTCGATCACCCGTTTCCGGGTCAGTTCGATCACCAACGGCAGCTTCGACACGGGCTCGCCCCCGGCTGAAGGCAGCATCCTGGCGTTCGACATCAATCCGCTCGGCACGAAGACCGCGACCTTCAACCTCGGCATGGACGTGCGCATCGTCGCAGGCGCGACGCCTGGTCCGGACACATTCGACTACTATGTCGTGGCGCAGGTCCTCTGATGCGTATCCCCCTCCTCATCGTCGCAGCACTTCTGCTGCCTACCGCCGCCGCCGCCCAGTCGGCGCGCTCGACCTCGAGCCTGACGATCGAGAACTCGCTGCAGGTCGCGACCACCGCTCCCGTGCGGCTGAAGGTCAGCTCCGAGCCGGGATTCGAGGCCGTGGTCTCCGTGCAGGCGGACGCGCCCGCGATCATCATGGTCGGCGGCGATCCGAACCGCGTCTACCGCGTCCGGATCCCTAACGGCGGCGCCGTCGGTCAGGCCCACGCCTTCCGCATCGTCAGCGACAACGGCGGAGACATCTCGACCTCGGGCGTGTCGCGTCTCGACAGCGAGGGTCGGGACCGTCTTGAGATCACCGGCCTCGACGGCCTCTTGTCCGTCACGGACGAAGCCGCCAGCTTCCCGCTCAGCATCGTTTACGAGTGAGGCGCCTCGACCGTACGGTCGATGATCCCGATCAGCGCCTGCACCGCATCCCCTGACGGCCGGCCTCCGCGGGCGAAGACGCCGTCGATGGCGGCGGACGCCTCGGCCAATTCCGCATGCCCGAACATGCCGGCCATCCCCGCCAGCCCATGGGCGATGCTCTCGATCGCGGCGTAGTCCTGCCCCTCAAGCGCGGCCTTCAGCGCCCGGGCGTCGTTACGCGACCGCTCCCGGAACCGCGCCCGAAGCGGGGCGAGAGGATCTGCGGTCCCGGTCTGATCGCTTCTGGTCACCCAGGCGTAACGCGCCAGGGCGCGGTCCGTCGCGGGAGATTACGCCTTCCGTTTGCGCTCCGCTGCGCAATCGTCGATTGTGACGCAACCGGCGGATCGGGCGCCGGGGGAGGCGCGGCCGCCGGGCCGTTCGAGGGAAAATCCAGATGTCAGTTGGCGTGCTCAACCACCGGAGCTTCGGCTCGGCTATCACCGTCCCTGGGCTGTCCGACGCCGCAGGCGAAACGGGAGGTTCCGAAGGCGCGTTCGGATCCATAGCCGCCTATCCGGTGTGTGGTTGCTGCGCGCGCTTCCACGGGGCGACCTCGACCGGCGATCCGGCTGCTGTCGGCCCCACGCTGAACGCCGACGATCGTGGGTTCGGGGACTTCAGCGGCAAGCCTTCGCTGACGACCGGAGACGCTGCGGGACGGATCACACGCACCGATCTCAGCTGGGCCGCAGGACTCGGCCAGGCTGCGAACGTAACCTACGCCTTCCGGACTTCGGCTCCCGGCACGATGCCGGAAGACACGGCCGGATTCTCCCGCTTCAACGCCGAGCAGATCATCGCCGCGGAAATGTCGATGGCCGCCTGGTCCGATGTCTCGGGGATCACCTTCACGCGCATAAGCGACGTGGGCAGCCAGTATTCCAACAGCGCCACCATCCTGTTCGGCAACTATGCGACGGGCGAGAGCGGAGCCGCCGCTTTCGCCTACTTGCCGTCCCGACAGCCCGGATCGACGGGTGACGGCGCAGTCGCCGGGGACGTCTGGGTCAACCGCTCGCTCGAGTACAACAACTTCCCGACCCTGCTCGGTTACGGCCATCAGACGCTCCTGCACGAGATCGGCCACGCCATCGGTCTCAGTCACCCGGCGGCGTACAACGCCGGCGCGACCGGCAACGTCGAATACGAAACCCACGCGACCTATTTCGAGGATTCCCGCCAGTACACGGTGATGAGCTACTTCACCGAGCGCTCCACGGGCGGCGACTTCCGGGGCGTCGGCGGGACGAACCAGTATGCGTCGGCGCCTCTGATGGACGATATCGCAGCCGCGCAACGTCTGTACGGGGCCAATATGGCGACCCGGACCGGCGACACGGTCTATGGCTTCAATTCCAATGCCGGCCAGCCGTGGTTCACCGCCACGGGCGCTTCCAGCTCGGTGATCTTCTGCGTCTGGGACGCCGGCGGCACGGATACCCTCGACTTCTCCGGCTACAGCGCCGCAGCCCGGATCGACCTGCGCCAGGGCGCCTTCTCGAACGTCGGCGGGCTGCTGGGCAACGTCTCGATCGCGATCGGCGCGGTCGTCGAGAACGCCATCGGCGGGACGGGCGCTGACTGGCTGCTGGGCAACTCGGGCGACAACCGCCTCACCGGCGGCGGTGGGGCGGACCTGATCGACGGCGGTCTGGGCGTGGACACGGCCGTCTTCAGCGGCGCCCTCTCGAACTACACCATCGTGTGGAACGGCGCGGAGGGCGTGGTCACCGGCATGGGCTCCGCCGTCCGGGTGCGTAACGTCGAGTTCCTTCAGTTTGCGGATCAGTTGGTCGCCGCGGCGCCGACCGGGGGCATCGAGGTCGCCGGCGATCTCACCAACGAAACGATCGCCGGCACGACCTTCGCCGACACCGTCATGGGGCTGGCCGGCAATGACATCCTCAACGGGCTGGCGGGCGACGACCGGCTCGACGGCGGTGCGGGGACGGACACCCTGTCAGGAGGCGACGGCGACGACTCGCTGATCGGCGGCTCCGGTGATGACGCGCTTGTCGGCGGCGCCGGCTTGGATACGGCCGACTACACCGGCGCGTCCGCCGGCGTGTCGGTCAGCCTGGCTGCCGGACTGGCCACAGGCGGAGCCGGTTCCGACACCTTGACGGGCGTCGAGAATATTTCCGGCTCGCAGTACGTCGACACCCTGACGGGTGACGCCGGCGACAACGTCATTCGCGGCGGTGGCGGCGTCGATCTCATCGACGGCGGGGCCGGAGACGATCTGCTGATCGGCGGGGCTCCCGGAAAGGCGGGCGGCGGTCCGGATGTCGTCAAGGCGCGCGCGACCGCCAACGCCACCATCGCGACGGCCGTTTCGCTGACAGGCGCCTTCGACCTCGACTCGCGCACCGGCGTGACCGACAGCACCAGCATTCCGCACGCCACCGTCGTGGCCACGAGCCATGGCGGGGTCGAGTATTACGCGGTCACCTTCGCGGCGGGCGAGACGATCTCGTTCGACATCGACGACGCCGGTTTCGACAGCACCCTGAGGCTGTTCTCTGCCAGCGGCGTGGAGCTAGCCTCCAACGACGACAATGCATCCGACGGCGGCCCATCGACCGACTCGGCGCTCTGGTACACCTCCCAGACAGGCGGCACCTTCTACATCCAGGTCGCCTCGTGGACGGCGAACACCGGCTCCGGATTCACATCGGGTCCGATCACCGCCGGACTGAACTACACCCTGCACGTCTCGTCGCCGTCGGCCCCGGCCGTGCCCACCTACATCGCGGGCGCGACCATGAACGGCGGCGATGGCCGGGACTGGCTGACCGGGGGGCTCGGAGCCGACACCCTGTCTGGCGGCGACGGCGACGACCGCATCCTGGGCGACCAGGGCGACGACGTCATCGACGGCGGCGCCGGCTACGACACCGCCGTCTATTACGGCGAACGCTCGCACTACACCTTCTCCACCGTGGGTGGGATCACGCACATCAGCGGCATGGGCGGGTCGGACACGCTGGTCGGCATCGAGCGCATCCAGTTCTCGGACGGCCTGTTCGATCTGACCGGTGCGGCGCTCGCCGGTCCCAACGTCTTCGATGGAACCTCCCGTGCGGACAGCCTGACGGGCACCTCCGCGCGAGACATCATCACCGGCGGAGCCGGCGACGATCAGATCGATGGCGGCGACGGGGTCGATACGGCGGTCTTCGGCCAGGCGCGCGCCAACTATCAGATCAGCCAGGTCAGCGGCGTCTGGACAGTCCAGGGGCCGGACGGCGTCGACCGGTTGACGTCTGTCGAACGCCTGCAGTTTGCGGATGTCACGGTTCTCGCGGGCTTCCGCACCGGCCACTACGTCGAAGGCGGCGCGCTCGCGGATGTCCTCGTCGGGACGAACGAGGGCGATGAAATCGTCGGCGGCGCCGGCGCAGACACCCTGTCCGGCCTGGCGGGCAGCGACCTGCTCTATGGCGGCGACGGTGACGACGTGATGACCGGCGGCGCCGGCGAGGACAATCTCGACGGCGGCGCAGGACTGGACACGGCGGTCTTCGCCGGTCCCCGATCCGCCTACACCATCACGCAGGGACCCGGCTGGGTAACGATCCAGGGGGCGGACGGTCCCGACTACCTCGTGGGTGTCGAGCAACTCCGATTCTCGGACGGCCTGTACGACATCACCGGCGCCCTGATCGACTCGACCATTCGCGGGACCGCCGACGGCGACACCCTGGTCGGCACGGCCGCAGCGGACGTCTTCGAGGGTGCGGCGGGCGACGACGTCATCGCCGGCGGCGCCGGCGACGACAGCATCGACGGCGGCGACGGAACCGACACGGCGGTCTTCTCGTCGGGCGCCGCATCCGTCGCCGTCAACGGCGGCGTGATCACCGTCACCGGCGTCGATGGCGTCGACACGCTTGCAGGCGTCGAACGCCTGCGCTTCGGCGACGTCGACCTGGATGTCGCCACCATGCTCGCCACGAACAGCATCGGTTCCGCTGCGGGCGACAGCCTCAATGGAACGGCGGCGGGTGAAGGCCTGTTCGGTCTCGGCGGCGACGACACCCTGACCGGCGCGGGCGGGGACGACGTGATCGACGGCGGCGCCGGGACGGACGTCGCGGTCTTCTCCGGACCCCGGGCGGCCTACGTCATCTCCACCACGGGCGCGACGACCAGTGTCACGGGGCCGGATGGCGTCGATCTCCTGACCAATGTCGAACGGCTTCTGTTCAGCGACGGCCCCTACAGCCTCGCCGGCCTGCCCCTGCCGACCACCATCAACGGAACGGCCGCCAACGACACGATCGTCGGCACCCCGGGCGCCAATGCCATCTCGGCGGGCGGCGGCGACGACGTCATCGACGGCCGGCTCGGCGACGACGTCATCGACGGCGGGGCAGGGCGGGACACGGCGGTCTTCGCCGGCGCCCTGTCGGCCTACGTCGTCTCGACGGTGAACGGCGTCACGACCGTGACCGGGCCCGACGGCGTCGACGCCCTGACCAACGTCGAGCGGCTGCGTTTCGACGACGCCACCCTGATCGTCGGCGGCGGGCAGTATTTCGCCGGCACGGCGAGCGGCGAGAGCCTCACCGGCACGAGCCTCGGCGACGAGATCGAAGGCCTGGGCGGCGCCGACACCCTCAACGGCGCGGACGGCGACGACCTGCTGTCCGGCGGCGCAGGCGTCGATGTGCTCAACGGTGGGAACGGCTTCGACACGGCGGACTACACCTCGGCCGCGGCCGGGGTCACCGCCCGTCTCGACACCATGCGCTCGACCAATGACGGTGACGGCGGCACGGACACCTTCACCTCCATTGAGGCCATCACCGGCTCCGCCTTCAACGACCTGCTCGTCGGCGGAGCGCTCGGCGACACGCTGAAGGGCGGCCTCGGCGCCGACACCCTGCTCGGCCAGGGCGGCAACGACGTCCTGTGGGGCGGCGCGGGCGCCGGCAACACCCTGCAGGGCGGCCTCGGCGACGACCGCTATGTGCTGGAGGCGCTGGACTCGGTCGTCGAGGTCGACGGCCAGGGCACGGATACGGTCGAGGCAAGGATCAACGCCTACAACCTCGCCAACAACGTCGAGAACCTGATCTACACCGGCGCCGGAAACTTCTCCGGCACCGGCAACGCGCTGAACAACGTCATGACCGGCGGGGCGGGCGATGACCTGCTTCGCGGTCGCGGCGGCGTCGACACCCTCGTCGGCGGCGGCGGCATCGACACGGCGGACTATTCGCAGGCCGCGGCGGGCGTGCACGCCCGTCTCGACAACATGCGGGCGGTCAACGACGGGGACGGAAGCACCGACACCTTCACCTCGATCGAGGCCATCCTCGGCTCCGCCTTCAACGACACCCTCGTCGGCGGCGCCCTCGGCGACCGGCTGTCGGGCGGTCTCGGCTCCGACACCCTGCTGGGCTTCGCCGGCAACGACATTCTCGCCGGCGGTCAGGGTCTGGCCAACCAGCTGCAGGGCGGGCTCGGCGACGATCTGTATGTGCTCGACGCCTACGACACGATCGTCGAGATCGCCGGTCAGGGCCATGACACCATCGAGGCCCACGTCGGGGCCCACGTCATGGCCGCCAACGTCGAGGACATGTTCTACGTCGGCTTCAACAAATTCTACGGCACCGGCAACGCCGGGAACAACACCATCACCAGCGGTATCGGCGACGACATCCTCAAGGGAATGGGCGGCTCCGACCGGCTGTTCGGCGGCGCCGGCTACGACGAGGTCCACGTCCGCGGGACCCAGGCCCAGTACACGGTCACCACCGAAGGCTCGGGCTGGCGCATCGTCGACACCGTCGCCGGCCGCGACGGCACGATCTACGTCGAGAGCATCGAGGCGGTGCGGTTCCTGAGCGGCAACACCAAGACCGTGCTGACCTACACCCACGCCGCCGCGCCGGAGCTGTCGGCCAAGGACGTCGGCCCGCTGGTCTCGCCGATGCTGGCCGACGACGCCTTCGTGCTACCGGCGCTGGACGACAAGGCGGGGCCGCAGGTGCTGCCCGTTCAGGACGAGCTGGCCTTCGAGGGCGCGGGCTCCGGCGGCGCGAGCGGCATGGAGACCGGCTTCCACGGCTTCCACGGCTTCGGCGACGCACCCCTGTTCATCGGCGGCGTTTTCGGAACGCACATGGACGGCCACGCCCACGACGGCTGGATCGTCTGACCGCTGGAGCGGCGCTCCGAATGAACGAAAGGCCCCGGCGATCCGCCGGGGCCTTTTCGTCTGGCGAAGATTTTGTTCGAACCGGGCGCAACTCAAGCCCGGCGAGGCCGCCCTGCTTGCGTCTCAACTGAAAGAAAGTGGCGCACCCGAAGAGATTCGAACTCCTGACCCCCAGATTCGTAGTCTGGTGCTCTATCCAGCTGAGCTACGGGTGCGCACGGCCGCTAACGGCGAGGGCGGGTATCTAGCGGAGAGGGGAGCGGGGGGCAAGAGCCGTTCGGACTGTTTTCCGTGTTGATTTCGCGGCAGGCCGCCGGCTTCGGTCCGGCGGGGGTTTCGCTTTGCCGGATGACACGCCAGGGTGCCCGCTCTCTCCCCGATCCGCCGCCGTCGAGTCCAACATGATCCATCTTCCTGGCCGCCCCCTCCGCGCGCTGACGGCCATGGCTGTCGCAGCCGGGGTGGCGTTGGCCGGATGCGCGAGCGGACCGGTCGTTACGACGCCTGTCGCGTCGGCGGCTCCGGTCGCGCCGGCCATGCCCCAGGCGCGCGGGCCGTTCGTCGCGGCGGCCAATCCCTATGCGGTCGAGGCCGGCATGCGGGTGCTGCTCGAGGGTGGGTCGGCGGTCGACGCCGCCGTCGCCGTGCAGGCGGTGCTGGGTCTGGTCGAGCCGCAATCCTCGGGCCTGGGCGGCGGCGCCTTCATGATGCTGTACGACGCCTCGACCGGCGACGTGACCAGCTTCGACGGCCGAGAGACGGCCCCGGCGGCGGCCACGCCCGAACTCTTCTATGAGAACGGCCAGCCCCTTCCGGTCGGCGACGCCATCCTCAGCGGCCGGTCCACCGGCGCCCCGGGCGCGGTGGCCATGTTGGCCATGGTCCAGGCCCGTTACGGCAAGCTGCCGTGGAACGCCCTGTTCTCCGACGCCGAACGGCTGGCGCGCGACGGCTTCGTCGTCAGCCCTCGCCTCGCCGGCTTCATCGCCGCCACCCGCGGACAGGCGCGCACCCGCTGGGCCGACGCCTATTTCACCAAGGCGGACGGGACCCGCTATGTCGCCGGCGACACCCTGCGCAACCCGGCCTACGCCGACACCGTCGCGGAACTCGCCGCCGGAGGCGCGGACGCCTTCTACAAGGGGCGCATCGCCCGCGAGATCGCCGCCGTCGTCGCCGAAGGCCCGCGCCCGGGTCTGCTGACGGTCGAGGACATCGCCGCCTATGAGGCGCGCGAGCGCGGCGCCCTGTGCCGTCCGTACCGGGTCTACATCATCTGTGTGCCCCCGCCGCCGTCCAGCGGCGTGGCGGTCCTCCAGCTGCTGGCTATGGCCGAACTGACCCCCGCCATCAATGAAGGGCCTGACAGCGCCGACGCCTGGGCCGCCTTCGGCCAGCTGCAGCGGCTGATGTATGCCGACCGCGATCGGTTCGTCGGCGATCCGGCCTTCGCTCGGGTGCCGGTCCAGGGTCTGCTGGACGACGACTATGTCGCCGCCCGCGCGGCCCTGGCGCCCGGCCTGACCGGCGCGGCCGAGGCCGGCACGCCGCCCGGCGGCATGTTCACAGCGCGAGACGCCACCACCGAACCGGCCGGCACTTCCCATTTCGTCATCGTCGACGCCGCAGGCGACGCCGTCAGCATGACCACCACGGTCGAGAGCGTGTTCGGCTCGGGCCGGATGGCGGCGGGTTTCTTCCTCAACAACCAGCTCACCGATTTTTCGTTCTCGCCGACGCGCGAGGACGG
Source organism: Brevundimonas lenta (assembly GCF_014196335.1). Taxonomy (GTDB): domain Bacteria; phylum Pseudomonadota; class Alphaproteobacteria; order Caulobacterales; family Caulobacteraceae; genus Brevundimonas; species Brevundimonas lenta. Next base: position 512,063 of record NZ_JACIDM010000003.1, on the reverse strand, counting down.
GGCTCCCGCCGCCAACGCCGTCGCTGCGGGCAAGCGCCCCCGCTCGTCGATGTCGCCGGTCATCATCCTCGATCGCGACGGCCATCTGCTGGGCGCCGTCGGGTCGCCGGGCGGCCCCGCCATCCTGGCCTACAACACCCGCGCCCTGATCGCCGTGCTGGACTGGGGCCTGCCCGTGCAGGAGGCCTTCGCCCTGCCCAATCTCGTGGCCAAGGGCGACGGCTTCGGGGCGGACACCGAACGCTTCCCGCCGGAGATGCGCGAAGCCCTGGCGGCGCGCGGCATCCTGCTGCGCCCCAACTCGAGCGAGATTTCCGGCCTGCACGGCGGTGTCTGGCGTCAGGGGCCGAATGGCTGGGGTTGGGACGGGGGCGCCGATGACCGCCGCGAGGGCGTGGTCCGGACGCAGTAGGCAGGGTCGAGGGGCGAGGGCAAAGGGTCGAATTCGAGAGCCCGAAACTGCCGCCGCTGAGTGATCGGATATCCCGACTTGGACCCTCGGGTCTCGACCCTATTCCGGCTTGATGCTCAACTGGAAGGCGATCAGGCCTTCGGAGACGTCGGTGTCGACGCCATGGCCCGCGTGCACGCCTTCGGCCTCGATCTCGCGATAGACGAGGCCGAACGAGCCCTGGATCGCGCCTCTCCGCATGGCCACGCCGATCGAGGCGTCACCCATGAAGTTGCCGGAGTCGTGGCTGACGCCGGACCGCGCGTAGTCGCCGTCCCGCGTCCGGGCGAAATTGTAGCCGACCGCGCGGCCTGATCCCGCCGCGTACAGGTACCAGCGAGGGCGTTCGCCGAACGCCTCGGAGCCTTCGGGCACGAGATTATCCAGATCGGGCCCGATGCGCAGAGTGGCGCCAGCCTCGGTGGTGCCGCCGCGGCTGCCCACACCCACGCCGATGTGGGGCGTCAGGGTGACGTCGAGGCCCGAACCGGTGCGGCCCAGGCTTTCGGTCCAGCCGCGCGTATAGGTCAGGTCGTAATGTTCGGCCTCGTAATAGGCCGGATCCAGCGGTCCGGGAGGCAGGGGCGCGCCGTCGGCGCGGCGGATGCTGCCTTCGGTGCGCAGCCTGACCCGATCGCTGTATTCGCCGCCCTCGAACCAGACGTCCCGGCTGGAGGCGGCCCACGGTGACGAGGCGCTGCGCGAGGGCGCATACCCGGTCCAGCCCTGGCGGGGGCTGTAGTCGCGCGCATCGGCGTCCACGACGGCGGATTCGCTGTTCAGGCGGGTGCTGACGTCAGAGGCGTTGGCTGGGCGCTCGCGGGTCACCGTCCAGGGATCGGTGATGGCGACCTGTCTGGGCATAGCTTCGCTGGCGCCCGCAATCGACGCAGCGGCGACGCTAAAAATGCCGGCAGTAATCGCCGTAAAACGCATCAACGGTCCCCTCAGTCCGCCAATGGAACCGACCCTGCATGATTAGGGCCGTCCCGCCAACAGACATTTTAACGCCACAGTACTGACGACCGAACGTCAGCCATCTGGCCAGGTTCCGCCATCGGGCGAACCCCGGAGAAGGGGTGGGGAGACCCCTTCGGATCTAAAGCGCTACTGGCAGGCCAGGCACTCGTCGTAATCGGTGCGTGCGACCGAGAAGAGGTCGGGCTGGTTCGGATCGACCTCGGCCTCTGCCTTGTCCTCGGCGCCGGCGAACGCGGCGCGCTGAACCGACTTGGAACGCAGGTAATACAGCGACTTAACGCCGGTCTCCCATGCGCGCCAGTGCAGCATGTGCAGGTCCCATTTGTCGACGTCGCCCGGGATGAACAGGTTGATCGACTGCGCCTGGCAGATTTCGGCGGCGCGATCGGCGCCCAGTTCGACGACCCAGCGCTGGTCCAGTTCGAAGGCGGTCTTGAAGATCGCCTTTTCGTCGTCGCTCAGCTGATCGAGGTGCTGGACCGAACCTTCGTGCTCGAGGATCGAGGACCAGACCTCGCTCGTGTCGATGCCCTTCTCGCCCAGCAGGCGTTCCAGATAGGGATTCTTGACCGCGAACGAGCCCGACAGGGTCTTGTGCGTATAGATGTTGGCCGGGATCGGCTCGATGCCGGCCGAGGTGCCGCCGCAGATGATCGAGATCGAGGCGGTCGGGGCGATGGCCAGCTTGTGCGAGAAGCGCTCCATCACGCCACGCTCGGCGGCGTCCTCACAGGCGCCCTTCTCTTCGGCCAGCAGGCGGCTGGCCTTGTCGGCCTCGCGGCGCAGGTGCTTGAACAGGCGCATGTTCCACGACTTGGCCATGGCGCTTTCGAAGGCCACGCCCTGCGCCTGCAGGAACGAGTGGAAACCCATCAGGCCCAGGCCCACCGAACGCTCACGCTTGGCCGAATAGACGGCGGCGGCCATGGCCGGCGGGGCGCGGCGGATGAAGTCTTCCAGCACGTTGTCGAGGAAGCGCATCACGTCCTCGATGAATTTCGGCTCCTCGCGCCACTCCAGGAAGGTCTCCGCGTTGACCGACGACAGGCAGCAGACCGCGGTGCGGTCGACGCCCAGGTGGTCGCGGCCGGTGTGCAGGGTGATTTCCGAGCACAGGTTGGACTGCTTGACCGACAGGCCCAGGTCCTTCTGGTGCTGCGGCATCTGCCGGTTCACCGTGTCGGAGAAGATCAGATAGGGCTCTCCGGTCTGCAGGCGGATCTCGAGGATCTTCTGCCACAGGGCGCGCGCATCCACGGTCTTCATGACCGCGTTGTCCTTCGGGGACAGCAGGTCGAAGGTCTTGCCGTCGCGGACCGCCTCCATGAAGGCGTCCGAGATGTTGATGCCGTGGTGCAGGTTCAGGGACTTGCGGTTGAAGTCGCCCGACGGCTTCCGGATTTCGAGGAACTCCTCGATCTCGGGGTGGTGGACGTCCAGGTACACCGCGGCCGAACCCCGGCGCAGCGAGCCCTGCGAAATCGCCAGGGTCAGCGAGTCCATCACGCGGATGAAGGGGATGATGCCCGAGGTCTGGCCCGCGCCCTTCACCTTCTCGCCGATCGAGCGGACGCCGCCCCAGTAGGTGCCGATGCCGCCGCCGTTCGAGGCCAGGGCGACGTTCTCGTTCCAGACCGACTGGATGCCGTCCAGCGAGTCGCCGACCGAGTTCAGGAAGCAGCTGATCGGCAGGCCGCGATCGGCGCCGCCGTTCGAAAGCACCGGCGTCGCCGGCATGAACCACAGCTTCGACATGTAGTCGTAGACGCGCTGGGCGTGGTCGGCGTCGTCCGAATAGGCTGTGGCGACCCGGGCGAACATGTCCTGGTAGCTCTCGCCCGCCAGCAGGTAGCGGTCTTCCAGCGTCTTCTTGCCGAAGTCGGTCAGCAGGGCGTCGCGCGAGCGGTCGATATGGATCGAGGGCACGACCGACAGATGGGGCCGGGCCGCCGTTTCGGCATCGGCAACCGACTGGAATTCCACCGTCTTCAATGCTTCGCCGCCAGCCATATTGTCGCCGCCCTGAACTAAAATCGAAACCTGATCCCCGCGCCTCAAACCACAAGACCTAGTGGCGGAAGCGCTCCCCAAGCCCACATATGGGGCGCAGATGGCTAACCAACCGTCAACGGGCTTGACGATCACTTTCTGGGCGAATCGGCGTCATGGCGGGGGATGAGCCTGTGGACAGGCCGCGACGCGGGCGTGACACAGACCGCCGATCTTTGATCACGAACGCGTGAGGGGAACGTCCCATAAGCGGGACCGTTAGCGAACGGATGACCGGGGAACAGACCATAACTTTTCTTCGCCGTGCGCTGCGGATCGCACGCACCGAAATCGCTGCGCTCAGCGCGTTGCTGATCATCGCCCTCGGCGTCATGACCTTCGTCGAGGTCGCCGACGACATGACCGAGGCCGACGGGCAGGCCTTCGACCAGATGGTGCTGCACTGGCTCCAGCCGGTTCCCGGCCAGCCGCGCGGCCCCTGGTGGCTTCAGGAAGCGGCGGCCGACCTGACCTCGCTGGGCGGCATATCGGTGCTGACCCTGTTCGCCCTGATCGCCGTCGCCTTCCTGTTGATCCAGCGCAAGCAGTTGTCCGCCCTCCTGCTGGTGGTCGGCCTGGCCGGCGGGGTGGCGTTGAGCGAGGGGCTGAAGGCGTTCTTCGAGCGGGAACGCCCTCCCGCCGCCTATCAGGCCGTCGAGACGCTGAACGCCAGCTTCCCCTCCGGCCACACCCTGCTGTCGACGGTCTTCTATCTGACGCTCGGCGTCATGCTGACGCGCGCCTTCCCGAAGCGGCGGCTCAAGGCTTTCGTGCTGGGCTGCGCCATGCTCATCGCCCTGCTGATCGGTCTGACGCGCGTTTACCTCGGCGCGCACTGGGCGTCGGACGTCATCGCCGGCTGGTGCGCCGGCGCGGCCTGGGCCATGGCCCTGTGGCTGGTCGCCTACGCCGTCCAGCGGCGGCAGGCCGTTCACACCGGTGGCTTGCACGATGCGGCGTCGCCCGATACAGACCCGGCCGTCATCGGGGAGTAGCCGCCCGCGCGTCTCAGCGGGGTTCGCGTCAACATACTTTCCCTCGCCCGGAGGGAATGGCGCGATCGGACCCGACCCTTGAGGGGTCGACGTCCTGGCAAGACCGCTGGCTTCGCAGGGTTGCTTCCACGCGGGGGCCCGGCTGCGAATGCCAATGGTCTGTCCGCCGAGGCTCCCGCGCATATGTGACCGGCTTTGGAAGCCTTTCTGATTTCCATCGGCCTCGTCTCCATCGCGGAGATCGGGGACAAGACCATGCTGCTGGCCATCGTCCTGGCCGCCGCCTGGCGCCGACCCCTGCCGATCATCCTCGGCATCCTCGCAGCGACCCTCGCCAATCACGCCTTCGCCGCCGGGGCCGGAGCCGTGCTCGGTCATTTCATGCATGGCCCGTGGGTGCGCTGGGTCGTCGGCGTCGCCTTCCTCGGCTTCGCCGTCTGGGCCCTGATCCCCGATCGCTTCGACGAGAAGCCCGACATCACCGTGAAGACCTTCAAGGGAATCTTCTGGACCACCACCGCCGCCTTCTTCGTCATCGAGATGGGTGACAAGACCCAGGTCGCGACCGCCATGCTGGCGGCCCAGTTCCAGAACCTGTTCCTCGTCGTCGCCGGCTCGACCCTCGGCATGATGCTGGTCAACATCCCCGCCGTCCTGCTGGGCGAGGCTGCGGCGAAGCGCCTCCCGCTCAACTGGATCCGCATGGCGGCCGCGGCCGGCTTCGCAGCGACCGGGCTGTGGGTGCTGCTGGCGGGGTGAGGGCGTGGTAGAAGTCGTTCGATGCTGGCCCTCATCCTTTCGATCTTCACGCTGCAGACGGCCGTGCCCGGTTCGCCCATGCCACCCGTCCGCGAGTGGGCCGCAGCCGATGTCGTCCTCACGCGACGCCCGGTGCCGGAGTTTCCGGCGCGGGCGATATCCAGTGGAGTACGGGAAGGCGTAGTCACGCTGGATTGCGAGGCCGCGCGCAACGGCGGATTCGCGAACTGCCGGGTCGTCTCCGAGACCCCGTCCGTCGCCGGCTTCGGAAACAGCGCGGTGTCGGCTATGCGCCGGGCCCGTTTCGCCCCCGGGCCAGATGCGCCGGCGCCGGGCGACGTCGTGCGCGGCATCGTTATCCGCTTCTGGCGACCCGCTTAGGACGGCCTAGACCTCGAACACCCGGTACGGCGTGTCCCCCAGCGTCCGCAGCACCGGCAGCGCGACATTGTAGACCGGCACCCCCTTGTGGGTCCGGCCCTCCGGCGCGCCGCGGTGGGCGTGGCCGTGCACCACCAGGCTGACGTTGTCGTAGCGGTCGATGGTCTCGCCCAGCCGCGACGAGCCGAGGAAGGCGTGAATCTCCGGCGGCTCGCCCATCACCGTGTCGACCACCGGGGAATAGTGCAGCACCACCACGCTGCGCTCGGTGCGCAGGGTGCGGATCGAGTTCTCGATGGCGTTGGCGTCCTCGACCGCCTCCTGCACGAAGGCCTTGATCGAGGCCTCGCCGAACGGGCTCAGCATGTAGCGGCCGAAGCCGCCGACGAAGCCCTTGCCGCCGGCGAAGCCGACGCCGTCGATCTCATACGCCTCGCCGCCCAGCATCCTGACGCCGGCGTCGCACAGGGACTGCGTCACCTCGTCGGGGCGCCCGCACTCGTGCTCGTGGTTGCCCAGCACGGCGACGATCGGAATGCGGCAGTCGTTGATGTCCTCCAGCAGGATCTCGACCTCGCGGCGCGTGCCGTGGTTGGTCAGGTCGCCGCACAGGCACAGCACGTCTGCGTCCTCATGCACCCGCTGGAAAAGGTCCCGGTGCGGCCGGACGTGGGCTTCGGCGACATGCAGGTCGCCCACCGCCGCTACGCGCAGTTTCTTCTTCGGCCCGGGCTCCAGGCCCGGCTGGGGCGTCTGGGGATCGGCGTGATCGCCGCCGTGGGTGGGCGGGGCCTCAGTTGATGGGCTCATGTCGTTCCTCCAGACCCTTGCCCACGATGTCGCCGAAGCCCCACTCTGTGATGTCGGCGATATAGTCGCGCGGACTGAACAGACGGCCGCGGCACACCTTCACCCGCGGCGCCGGCAGATTGACCTGCGCCTCCAGCCGGCCGGTCAGCTCGGTCATCAGCCAGACCGGCACCTTGTCGCGCTCGGTCGGATAGGCGAATCGGTAGTTCAACAGATGCGACAGCAGCACCTCCCAGTACAGGTCCATCTGGTCGAGCAGGAATTTCCAGTCGATGGCCTCGGCCTGCTTCAGGATCACGTGGTTCACGTCCGCGCCGTCGAACCGGTAGCGGTCCTGGATAAAGACCTTCGACAGGATCAGGGCCGTCGGCGGCGTGATCGACACCTTGTGTCCGTAGACCTCGATCGTGTCCTTGCCGAACCAGCTGTCGTTCACGGCGATGGTGCCGTTCGACATGGCGAAGATCACGTCGAAGAAATGCTTCTCATCCTTCCAGACCTTGGCGATCCAGCGCTCGTCCTCGACGTCGGTGCGGTAGCCGCGCGCCTGGAAGAAGGCGAGGATGCGGGGGTAGTCCCCCGGCTTGCAGAAGACGTCCAGGTCCTTCGTCGGCCGCCGGATGCCGGTGTAGGCGGTGACCGCATAGGTGCCCGACAGCAGGAACGGAATCCCGCTCTCCTTCAGCAGGCGGAGCGATTCCTCATAGAACTCGACCGCCTCGGGGGGCGGATGGAAACTGGGGTCGGCGACGGTGTCTGACATGTACTGCGGGCTCCGCGACGCGGCAGGAGCGGCGCGGGCGGAAAAACGGCTCCGGTAGAGCAGGGTTCCGTCGAATAGGGGAATGTCCTGATCCGGGATGACGCCGATTTGTTTACGGATTCCCCTTACCGGTCATAGGGTCGTGGTGACCGGGAGGATCTCCGGTTGAGGGGTCGTTGGCGTCTGTTCAGGCATGAAGCGGGTCGCGTGGCCGGTCCGCCCGCATGGGCCTATGTTCTGCTCTTCGCAGTGTCCCAGCTGACGGGTCACTGGAGTGTGGCGACCTACGGCGCGGTCACCGTCTGGCTATCCAACGGCATCATGGCGGCGGCGCTCCTGCAGCTGCATCGCCGCCCCGCGGTGATGGTCCTCACCGCCTGCTTCACCATCAATCTTTTCAGCAATCTGCTGCGCGGCGATCCCGGCATTCTGCTCTGGCTCAACGCCCTGATGAATATCGGCCAGGCGACCATCGCCGCCGTGCTGGCGCGACGCATCTGTGGCGCCGCGCTGGACATGCGTCGCCCGCGCCGGCTGTTCAACTTCGCCGTCTTCGCCGCCGCGCCGGCCGTGGCCATCATCGCCGCGCTGGGCTTCGCCGTGCTGGTCTCGCTCCGTCAGCCGCCGCTGACGGTCTGGCTGTTCAATCTGCAGTCCTTCGTCATCGTCGAACTGGTCGGCCTGTTGCTGGTCACCCCCGTCCTGCTGCTGCTGGCCCGTCGCCACCGCTTCCAGGGCATGGCGCGCGCCAGCCGTCCGGAGGCCATCGGTCTGATGGCCATGATGGTCGTCGTCACCGCCACAGTGTTCTGGCAGTCGGACTCGCCGATCCTGTTCTTGACCTTCCTGCCGATGCTGCTGATCGGCCTGCGCCTGTCGCCGACCCTGGCGTCCCTTGCGCTGATCCTGCTGGCCGGCATCAGCGGCGTCCTCACCCTGACGGGCCACGGGCCGGTTCAGTTGGCCCGTCTGCTCGACCTGCCGGGTCTGGAAGCCGTCCCGCCGATGCTGCGCCGTTTGGGCGTCTATAATCTCTACATGCTGGCGATGGTCGCGACCGTTCTGCCGCTCAGCACGGTCATGAGCGAGCGCCGCGCCCTTGAGGCCCGTCTGCGCAGCCGTACCGAAGCCGCCCACGAGGCCCGCCGCCGGGCCGAGGACGCCGCCGCCGCCCGCTCGCGCTTCCTCGCCATGATGAGCCATGAGATGCGCACGCCGCTGAACGGCGTCGCGGGGTTCGCCGACCTTCTGGCCGGCCGCCCCGGCCTCGACGCCGAGGCCGTCCGTCAGGCCCGTCAGATCCGCGAATCCAGCGACGGTCTGCTGATGCTGGTCGAGGACATCCTCGATTTCGCCCGCGGCGCCGACACCGTCTCGCTGGAACCGCTCGACCTCGCCGCCGTGGCGCGCGAGGCCGCCATCGCCAGCCGCGCCGCCGCCGACGCCCGAGGCCTGGCCCTGACCATCGACGATCGTCTGCCGCCGCGCGCCCGCTTCGCCGCCGACCGCCGCGCCCTGCGTCAGGCCCTGCACCCGCTGATCGCCAACGCCGTGAAGTTCACCGAGAAGGGCCAGATCTCCGTGCGCCTGGATCGCGCCGCCGACGGCGTGGCCATCCGCGTCACCGACACCGGCTGCGGCATCCTTCCCGAAGTCCTGCCCGACCTGTTCGAGGCCTTCGCCCAGGGCGACGCCTCCATCCGCCGCAGCCATTCCGGCGCCGGCCTCGGCCTGGCCCTGGCCTCTCGTCACGTCCGCCGCCTCGGTGGCCGTATCGAGGTCGACAGCGTCCCGGGCGAGGGCTCGACCTTCACCCTGCACCTGCCCCTGCGCCGCGTCGGCGATGCGCCGGTCGAACAGCACCAACCGGTCGAACCGGCCGCGCTTGAGGCGTCCACGGCCGAGCCCGAAGCCGAGCGCGCGCCCCGCGTCCTCGTCGTCGACGACCATCCGGTGAACCGCGAGGTCGCCCGCATCATGCTGCAGGCCTTCGGCTGCGAGGTGGTCGAGGCCTGCGACGGTTGCGAGGCCCTTGAGGCGGTCCAGGCCCACCCCTTCGACGTCGTCCTCATGGACGTACGCATGCCCCGCATGGACGGCCTGGAAGCTACCCGCCGCATTCGCGAGCTGCCGGGCGCTGTCGGCCGCATCGCCGTCGTCGCCATGACCGCCGACGCCATGCCCGAGGATGTGGTCCGCTGTCTCGGCGCCGGCATGAACGCCCACCTCGCCAAGCCCGTGAACCAGGCCGGCCTGTTCGACGCCGTCTCCCGCGCCCTCTCCGGCGCCCTGCCTGTCGGCCGGGTCTTCGAGGCGGCGTAGCTACTCGCTGGACGGAAACCGCTCCGCCCAGAACGCCTGCAGTTCCGGCAGATCATCCACCCGCTTCACCACCTTGTTCATCCGTGGCGCGACCTCGGCGAACCTCTCGCGCCGGGGCGTCCAGCGGCTCGCCGTCGCGACATACAGGTCCAGCACGGTCAGCTCGTCGCCCAGCAACCAGCGCCCCGGTTCGATCTGGCTGTCCATCTTCGCCCAGCAGTCGGCGATGCGTTCGGCGGTGCGGACCCTGATCGTCTCCTGCGCCGCCGGATCGTCCCCGCCCAGCCGCGACGGCACGTCCCGCACCCAGAACATCGAATAGATCGACGCCGGCACGAAGGTCATCCAGCGCAGGAACTGCCCCCGCCGCGGATCGCACGCCTCGGGCGCCAGGGCCGCCTCGGGATGCTGCTCGGCCAGCCAGATCAGGATCGCCGCGCTCTCCGTGATGGTCTCGCCGTCGGGGGTGATCAGCGCCGGAATCTGCCGCATCGGATTGACCGTCGCGACCTTGTCCCGCTCGTGGTCTCCCTCCCAGGTCACAGCCTCGGTCACCTCGAACGGCGCACCGATCAGGGTCAGCGCCGCCTCGACCGGAACCGAGCCCGAACCCGCCGCGCCATAGACGGTGTAGGTCATGATCCTCTCCCTTTTGCGCCGCCAGCCTGCGCCGGGCCGCGCCCGCCCGCACTCAAGTCCTCCGCCCTGGCCCATAAGGCGGCCTTGGGACCATCCCCGGTTTCATCCCCGGTCCTGTATGGCGCAGCTACTACATGTAGCGGCTTCGGAAAAAGTGATCGCAATATAGCCGCATTTCGACTTGGCGCCGCGCCTCCGCGCCCGCATGGTGAAAGTCATTCCATTCCGGATTCGCCGACCGAGCTCCCGATGAACGCGCACGCCCCGATGAAGCTTTCGACCCCCGGCCTGCTGACGCCGTCGGCCGCCTACAAGCCGTTCCGGTACCCGTGGGCCTTCGACATGTGGAAGAAGCAGCAGCAGGTCCACTGGATGCCCGAAGAGGTGCCGCTGGGCGAGGACATGAAGGACTGGGCCGTCAATCTGAACGACGGCGAGCGCAACCTGCTGACCCAGATTTTCCGCTTCTTCACCCAGGCCGACATCGAGGTCCAGGACAACTACATGGAGCGCTACGGTCGGGTGTTCAAACCGACCGAGGTCAAGATGATGCTGGCGAGCTTCGCCAACATGGAGACCATCCACATCGCGGCCTACGCCCTGCTGCTCGAGACCATCGGCATGCCCGAGAGCGAGTTCGGCGCCTTCATGGAATACGAGGCCATGCGGGACAAGCACGACTATATGGGCCGGTTCGGGGTCGAAACCGACGCCGACATCGCCCGTACCCTGGCCATGTTCGGCGGCTTCGCCGAGGGGCTTCAGCTGTTCGCCTCGTTCGCGATGCTGATGAACTTCCCGCGCCAGAACAAAATGAAGGGCATGGGCCAGATCGTGTCGTGGTCGGTGCGGGACGAGAGCCTGCACTGCGAGGGCATCATCAAGCTGTACCACGCCTTCAACAAGGAGACCGGCGCGGTCACCCCGCAGGTCGCCGCCGACATCGTCGAATGCTGCAAGACGGTGGTCGAGATGGAGGACAAGTTCATCGACCTGGCCTTCGAAATGGGTCCGGTGAACGGCATGGTTCCCGACGACATCAAGCAATACATCCGCTTCATCGCCGACTGGCGCCTGCGCCAGCTGCAGCTGCCGGAAGCCTATGGCGTGAAGGAAAACCCGCTGCCGTGGCTTCAGTCGCTGCTGTCGGGCGTCGAGCACGCCAACTTCTTCGAAGCGCGCGCCACGGAATACTCCAAGGCTGCGACCAAGGGCTCGTGGCACGGCGCCGAAGGCGTCTGGGGCAGCTTCGACGCCATGATGAAGAAGCGCGCCGAGGGCGCCGAGGTCTGATCTGACCGCGCCCGCCAACGTCGCCCTCGTCGGGTTCGGCTATGCCGGCCGGACCTTTCACGCGCCGCTCATCGACGCCTGCCCGGGACTGAACCTGCATACGGTGGTCACCGGCCGGCCGGACGCCCTGGCGGAGGCCTGGCCGGGTGTCCGGGCCGTCGCGACGCTCGACGCCGCCCTCGCTGACGCCGCCATTGATCTGGTGGTCATCGCCACGCCCAACGACCTGCACGCGCCCCAGGCCATCGCGGCGCTGGAGGCGGGCAAGGCGGTCGTCATCGACAAGCCGTTCGCCGTCTCCCTTGAGGAGGCCCGCGAGGTCGCCGCCGTCGCCGATGCTCGCGGCCTGCTGCTGTCGGTCTTTCATAACCGCCGCTGGGACGCCGACTTCCTCGCCCTGAAGGCCGAACTGCACGCAAACCGCCTCGGCCCCGTCCGCACCTTCGAAAGCCGCTTCGACCGCTTCCGGCCCGAGGTCCGCGACCGCTGGCGCGAGAAGGCCCAGCCCGGCGGCGGCATCTGGCACGACCTCGGCCCCCACCTGATCGATCAGGCGCTGGTGCTGTTCGGACGCCCCCTCGGGATCACCTGCGACCTCGCGGTGCTCCGCGACGGCGGCGAGGCGATCGACTGGGCTGACGCCGTCCTCCGCTATGCCGACAAGCGCGTCGTTCTCCATGCCGACATGACCACCCCCGCGCCCGACGTCCGCTTCGCCGTCCACGGCGCCCGCGCCAGCTGGCTGAAGTCCGGCCTCGACGTGCAGGAGGACCAGCTCAAGGCCGGTCTCCCGGTCGGCCGCGAGGGCTGGGGCGTCGACCCACTGCCCGCCGTACGCGTCGACGGCGCCTCAGGTCGCCGCGAGGTCGCGCCCGGTCCTCCCGGCGACTACCGCGCCTACTACGACGGCATCGCCCGGGCCCTCGTGGGCGAAGGCCCCAATCCCGTCCCGGCCGCCGAGGCCCTGTCGGTCATGGAAGTGCTGGAGGCGGGCATCGAGAGCGATCACCGCCGGGCCGAGGTCCTGCTCTAGCCGTCAGGTCCCGGGCTGGATGTAGGGGATGCGCCCGAAGAAACGCCGCTCGTCGCCGCGCGGGTCGTTCTCCATCCGGGGCGCCACGTCCATGACCATCGTCTCGCGCCGCTCCAGCGAATAGCGCGTCCAGGTCGGCAAGCCCGGGTGGTTCGGATCGCCGGTGCGGGCGAAGGCGATCAGCGCATCGCTCATCCGGTCGGCCATAGCCTGCGCCGCCGGCCCGACCGCCCCCGAACCCTCGGCGCCGACATTGTCCAGCATCAGCGGTATGTCCGAGGTGTGGAAGGCCCCCGTCCGCCCGTTGGGCAGCCGGCTGGCCCAGTCCAGTTGATAGACGAAGGCGGGCGACCCCTGTGCCGCCCGGGCCTCCGCCTCGATCACCGCGGCGCGCCAGCTGCGGGCGGCGGTGGTGGCCCGGATCAGCACCTGGTCGGGCGACATCTCAGGATGCTCGCGCCGGTACCAGGCCACGACCTCCTCCGGCGCCACGTCGATGCGCATCTGCGACGGCGTCAGCTTTGCGGGCAGGCTGTCCCAGGTCAGCCCGGCGTTGGCCGGGTCGCCGCCGAGGAAGGCCAGCGTCTCCTCGCGGGTATTGCCGATCATCATCGGTATGGCCGCCGATTGCGGCGCGGCGTCGGGCCAGAACGGATGCCGCGTCAGGCTGCGTCCGTCCAGCACCGGCCCGAAGTACAGCGAACCGCCCAGGATCGGATCGGTCGCGCCCGCCGCCTCGATCAGGCGTTCGACCGGCATCGTCCGCACCTCGTCGATCCGGTCCGGCGTCAGCTCCAGCGCCGCCAGCCAGACCTCGGCCCGCCGTGTGGCGTTCAGCGGTCCCGACGCCGTGACCTGCTGCCCGCTCATGGTCACGGCGCGATGGAACAGGCCGGCCGCCGCCGGCATGGCCATCAGCGTCGCGATCTTGGCCCCGCCGCCGGATTGACCGACGACCGTGACGCAGCCGGCGTCGCCTCCGAACGCATAAATGTTGTCCCGCACCCACTGCAGGGCCAGCACAAGGTCCAGCTGGCCCAGATTGCCCGAGTCCTCGAACCCCGGCGCCAGCCGCGCCAGCGACGCATAGCCCAGCGGCCCCAGCCGGTGGTTGACGGTGACCACCACCACATCGCCCCGCGCCGCCAGCCGTGCGCCGTTGGTCAACGGGCTGGATCCCGATCCGGTCGAATAGGCCCCGCCATGGATGTAGACGATCACGGGCCTTCGCCCGGAATGCACTGCGGACGTCCACACGTTCAGACGCAGGCAGTCCTCGGACTGGTTCGGCTCATTTCCGCGCTGGGGCGAGGCCGGTCCGAACGCCTCTGCACGCAACTGTCCGGTCCAGGGCGCGACCGGCCGGGGCGTCTCGAACCGCCCGGCCTGACCATAGGGAATGCCCTTGCCTGACAGGACGAGGCCATCCAGCGCCAGGCGGACGGCGCCCGATCGCGTCTGCGCCACGACCAGCTGGCGGTTCTTCGCCCCCGCTCCGCTCGCCCCCGTCATCAACGCGGCCCCCGCCGCCCATCCCAGCCCTTGGCCCAGCCCCCGCCGGGTCAGATTCCCGCGTACCACTCGTAGCCCCGATCTTCCCAGTAACCGCCCTTGCCGCCGCCGATGTCGGCGAAGCTGTCCACGGCCTCGATGCGCCGTATGTATTTGGCGTGTTTGTAGCCCAGTTGCCGTTCGACCCGCAGCCTCAGCGGCGCCCCGTGCGGAACCGGCAGCGTCTCCCCGTTCATCGCATAGGCCAGGATGGTCTGCGGGTGCCGCGCATCGATCATATCGATGCTCTCGTAATACCGCTCGCCATCCTCCTGCTGGTCCAGGGCGTCGAAGCAATGGAACACGACGTACTTCGCGTCGGGCTTCAGCCCCGCCTCGTCCAGCAACGCCTCCAGCCGCACGCCCGTCCATTCGGCGATGGAGGTCCAGCCCTCGACGCAGTCGTGCTTGGTGATCTGCGTCTGCGCCGGACGGGCCCGCAGGTCGGCGAGGCTCAACGACAGCGGCCGATCCACCAGGCCGTCCACCACCAACCGATAGCCGGCGAAACCGTCGGCCTTCAGGGCCAGATAGTCCGACGCCGCCGGATCGACGGATCCGTTCGGCCGGAAGTCCGGTGAGATTTCGGCGCGGCTATAGGTCGGCGCCAGGGCGTCGCGCGGCACGATCAGGCGCTGCATCCGGCGCGTCAGGCCTTCCGACATCCGCCGCGCCTGTTCCGAAAGGTCCGCCCCGACCCGGCCGCACGCGGTCAGCATCGTCGTCGCGACGCCCACCGCTCCGATCAGCCAACGGCGGCGGTTCATCGGGGACCTCCCTGGTCCGGCGCACGACCCGACCGGATCGCGTACCAGCCGGTGATCATGGACCGCATGTTGTTCGCCGGCCCCGTCCAGATCACCAGTCCGACGTGGACGACGACGAAGCCGACGATCAGGCCGGCGGAAATGAAATGCAGCGTGCGCGCGGACTGCCGCCCGCCCAACAGCTCCAGCAGCAGCCCCCCGATGGCGTTGAACCCCGGCGACATCGACAGGCCGGTGAGCAGCATCATCGGCAGCACCACCAGGATCATGGCCAGGTAGGTCAGCTTCTGCAGGACATTGTACGTCCGCGCCCGCTCATCATTCGGAAAATGCAGGCGCACATGCTCGGCGACCGTCGTGCCGAAGCCGCGCAGGTCCGACGGCGTCGGCCACAGGCGTTGCGCCAGCCACCGCAACAGCACGCCCAGGGTCAGATAGGCCAATCCGTTGGCGACGAAGATCCAGGCGAACAGGAAATGCCAGTGCCGCGCCTGCGCCAGGTCGCGCACCTGCGGCAGCATCATCCAGCCCGGCAGGGTCGGAATCTGCAGCCACGGATCGGCGAAGGTCGAGCGGACGCCCCAGTACAGCGCCGGGTGCGCCATCAGGATGTTCAGCCCGCTCATCAGCAGGACGACGACCGCGATGACATTGATCCAGTGGGTGATCCGCACCCAGCCCGGGTGACGCCAGGTGTCTATGCGGCCGTCCGCCCGCACGCGGTCAGCGCGTGCTGCGTCCTTCGGGTCCGCTGGTACATCTGTCATCGATCTTCCCGTCGGGCGGGTGGATCGACGGTCTCACGGGCGGGCGCCGCGCGCAACGCGGCCTCGCGGACTACTTCGGCGCGTCGGGCGTGATGCAGACCCGGCCGCTGGCCCGGCAGGCGGCGACCTCGGCTTCCCACGCGGCGCGCTCGCGTTCCCAGCGGGCCCGGGCCGAGTCGGCTGCGGCGACGTTCGCCTCCCATTCCGCGCGGGCGGTGTTCGAGCGGGCGTTCTCGGCGCGCCAGCGCTCGTTCTGGGCCTCGAACGCGGCCTGGGCCTCGACTTCCGATCGCTCGGCCGCTGCATTGCCGGCGACGATGCTGGAGTTCAGCTTGATGGTGGCGGCGAGCTCAGCCGGGTCCTGTTCCGCGTCCGTCGCCTGGTCCGCTTCATAGCTCTCGCTCCGCATCCGCAGCCACTCCGCCGACCCCGGGGCCGGCTCGGCGGCGACGGCGGCCGTCGTTTGCGCCGGCGTGGCGACAGGCTTGGTCGACTGGGCCATGGCGGGCGCTGCGGCCAGCGACAGGACGGCAAGGCAGGCGAGGGTGGTGCGGATCATCGGCGAACTCCTTTGGCGAGGACGATGTTTTACAAGCTGGGCCGTTTCGCGGCCTTCGGGAATGCGAAACGCCGTTCGAGCAAATTGGCGCCGTCAGTTCGGCAGGCGCAGTTCGAAGGTCGTCCCGGTCGGGCTGGTGTTCACCAGCGTCAGGGAGCCGCCGTTGATCGCCGCCAGTTCCCGCGAAATGGTCAGGCCCAGGCCGGTGCCGTCCGAACCCCGGCCGCTCACGAAGGCTTCGAACAGCCGGTCGGACAGGCGGGGCGGGATGCCGGGCCCGTCGTCGGCGATATGGATCACGCAATCTCCGTCCTCGCCGCTGGCCGTCACGCGAACGACGCCGCGATGATCCGGGCGCGCGGTGTCGCCCTCGATCGCCTGACGGGCGTTGCGCATCAGGTTCACCAGGATGCGGTGCAACTGGTCCGGATCTGCGTGGACGTTGAACCGGGCCGGGATCGCCTTCACCAGTCGGACGCCTTCAGCCGACAGCCCCGCATCCTCCGCCGCGCTCGTGATGGCGGCGGCCAGCGGCAGCCGCACCTTCTGCGGCGGCGGCTCCTCGCTGCGGCCGTACTCCAGCACGTTGCGGGACAGGGCTGTAGCCCGGCCCAGCGCCCGCTCCAGACGCGGCAGGGCCTTGGCCACCTGCGGGTCGGGCGAGGTCGCCAGTCGCTCCGACGCCATCTGGGCCGAGGTCAGCATGTTACGCAGGTCGTGATTGATCTTGGCCACCGCCTCGCCCAACGCCACCAGACGGGCGCGGGACCGCAGCGAATGCCGGACTTCCTCCTGCATGCGCGCCAGTTCGCGCTCGACCCGGCCGATCTCGTCGTTGCGATCGCTGGGCGTGTCGCCCTCGCTCTCCGGGTTCTCGGCGAAATGCTCGATGGATCGGGTCACGCGGCGCAGCGGCTGCAGCACCAGGAAGGCCAGACCGGCGTAGAGCAGCCCCCCGGCCACGAGCGAGATGAACAGCGAGGTCAGCAGGCTGTTCAGGAGGAAGGCCCGGAGCTCCGTCTTCAGCGGCTGGGCGGGGGCCAGAACCTCGATGAAGTCGCCGGAGCGGTAGCGCGGCCGCGCCTGGACGCGGATGGACCGGTCCGGGTGCCCGAACAGGGTCCGCCACGGGTCCGTCAGGCGCGCCATGGGGCGGTGCTGGCGCAGGTCGATCAGATCGGGCGTGCGCGGCAGGTTCGGGGCCTGCAGCAGCAGGCGGCGCACGCCCTGGTCCCCGACCACGACCGCCTGCACGCCGCCGATGGCCAGCAGCTGTTCCGCGGTATCGTCCTCGACGGCGGAATAGGGCAGGGCCTCGACCCCGACAGACGCCAGCTCGGCCGACTGCAGCCGGTCCAGCAGCCAGCGCTCGTGGAAGCTGGCGGCGCTGGGCGCCACGATCAGGACCTCGACGATGGCGGCGAAGGCGAAGGTCAGCAGCAGCAGCCGCCAGGCCAGGGCGTCAGGCGCGTGGAACCGCAGCCGCTCGCGCCAGTCGGCGGGAACGTGCAGTCCCTTGCGGACGTCGCTCAACAGGGCGCGCAGTCGGCTCATGGCCCATATAACGCAAAGCTGGAGCCAAATGCTGCGCTGTTCACACAGCCCTCCGCCGCGCCAGGGCCGCCTGCACGCCCTTCAGGGCGAAGGGCAGAACGACCGCCAGAATGAAGACGCCGGTCATCGGCGCCCAGAACTGCCCGAACAGGGCCTGGAAGTCCGGATCCGGATCAGTGATCAGCAGCGTGTTCAACCGCGCCCCGATCCAGCAATAGATGATGTGCGCCGGCAGCAGACCGATGACAGTGGCCACGGTGTAGGGCAGCAGCCGCACCGCCATGACGCCCGCCGCGATATTGATCATGTGGAACGGCACGACCACCGCCAGGCGGGACGCCAGCACGTACCAGAACGTGTCCTTGTCGATGGCGGTGCAGACTTTCTGCATCATACCTTTGTCGCGTTCCGCCTTTTCTCTCAGCGACTGCCCC
Organism: Brevundimonas lenta; assembly: GCF_014196335.1. GTDB lineage: Bacteria > Pseudomonadota > Alphaproteobacteria > Caulobacterales > Caulobacteraceae > Brevundimonas > Brevundimonas lenta. Next base: position 493,955 of record NZ_JACIDM010000003.1, on the reverse strand, counting down.
AGCGCCGTCCGGGCCACGCCGTAGACGATCAGGGCCCCGATCGTCGCGGCGATGGAGGTCGCCACCCCGCCCACCCACGGCCCGAACAGGTAGCCCGCGGTGATGGTCACGAAGAATACGCCGGGCACCACGCTGGCCGTCAGAATGGCGAAAACCGCCATAAGAATCAGCAGGCTGAGGAAATAGTTCTCGGCGGTGAAGGCGCGAAAATCCGCGCCGTGATCGCGAATGGTGTCCAGCGACAGATAGCGATTCCAGCCCATGCCGAAGATCAGGGCGATCATGGCCGCCAGGACGAACAAGGGCAGGAAGCGTTTCAGCCGGTCCATTCTCTCTCCGCGCCGCGCGCCGTTCAGGCTTCGACGGCGTTGACTCCTCGGGACCATCCCCTTATACGCCCGCCCTTCCTGCGGCGGACGCCTTCCGTCGCCTACCTGTCAGTTTTTCCAAGGAGCCGACCGTGAAGCGGACCTATCAGCCGTCGCGACTCGTGCGCAAGCGCCGTCACGGTTTCCGTTCGCGGATGGCCACCAAGAACGGTCAGAAGATCGTTCAGCGCCGCCGCGCCAAGGGCCGTAAGCGCCTGACGGCCTAAGTCGTCCGGCGCCCGGACGGGCGCATGAGCGACCTCGTGAAAATCGAACGCCTTAAATCGCGGCCCCAGTTTCTGGCGGCCGCGAAAGGCGTTTCCGAAGCCCGCGGCGCCGTCGTCGTCCAGCGACTGGATCGCCGGGACGGCGACGCCGTCATCCGCCTCGGCTTCACCGCCACCCGCAAGGTCGGCGGCTCGGTCGTGCGCAACCGCGCGAAACGCCGTCTGCGCGAGGCCGCCCGCGCGCTTGCGCCGCAGTTTGCGGCGGCCGGAAGCGACTATGTGTTCATCGCCCGCATGGGCACGGCGGACCGGTCCTGGGACCGGCTGCTTGACGACGTGAAATCGGCGCTTACAAGGCTCGCGACCCCGCGGTCGGCGCCAGTTCCCGCGCCCTCGACGCCCGCGCCCGCCGGCCAGGACTCCTGATCTCCATGCCTCCTCAAAACGACAGCCGCAACACGATCGTCTTCATGGTGATCGCGGGCATCATGCTGGTTCTCTACAGCGTCTTCGTGATGCAGCCGCAGACCGAGAAGCGGCGCGCCGCCCAGCGCGTGGCGGCTGAGCAGGCCGCTTCGGCGCCGGCCGCCGGCGCCGACGCCGCGCCCCGGTTCACCGAGGATCGCACCGTCGCCCTGGGCACGTCCGCCCGCGTCCGCATCGAGACGCCGAAGCTGATCGGTTCGCTGTCGCTGACCGGCGCCCGTATCGACGACCTGTTCCTGACCAACTACCGCGAGACGATCGCCAAGGACTCGCCACCGGTCGAACTCTTCCGCCCGGACGGCATGCGTCACGCCTACTTCGCCCAGTTCGGCTGGAGCGGCCCGAATATCCCCGGCGGCGTGCCCCGGGCCGACACCCCCTGGCGCCTGACGCACGGCTCGGTTCTGACGCCGACGACGCCGGTGACCCTGACCTGGGACAATGGAGCGGGCCTGCGCTTCACCCGCGTCGTCAGCGTCGACGAGCAGTACATGTTCACGGTGACCGACACGGTCGCCAACTTCAGCGCCCAGGCCGTGACTCTCGCCCCGGGGGCCAAGGTCCAGCGCCAGGGCGTGCCGGATGACCTGGGCCGCAACCAGATCCTGCACGAAGGCGCCATCGGCACCTTCGGCGACGGCGAGCGCTTCTCGACCACCCAGCTCAAGTACAAGGCCTGGGCGAAGAAGCCGGTGCAGGAACACGAGTCGACCGGCGGCTGGCTCGGCATCACGGACAAGTACTGGATGGCGGCCCTGATCCCGCCACAGGGCGAGCAGATCAACGCCGAGTTCCGCGTCGAGGACGCCGCGACCTTCGATATCCATTCGGCCTCGATGCTGGGCGCCGCCCGCACCATCCAGCCGAACCGCCAGATCACCGAGACGACCCATCTGTTCGCCGGCGCCAAGCGCAACGAGATCCTCGCGGGCTACGAGAAGTCGCTCGGCCTGCCGCGCTTCATCTACGCGATCGACTGGGGCATGTTCTTCTTCCTGACGCGCCCGATCTTCCTCGTCATCGAGTTCTTCTACGGCGTGCTCGGCAACTTCGGTCTGGCCATCCTGGCCCTGACCCTGACCGTCCGCCTGATCATGTTCCCGCTCGCCAACAAGAGCTACGAGAGCATGTCGAAGATGCGGAACCTCCAGCCCAAGATGGAGGAGATCAAGAAGAAGCATCCCGACGACGCCGCCAAACAGCAGCAGGAGCTGATGGCGCTGTACCAGAAGGAGAAGATCAATCCGCTGGCGGGCTGTCTGCCGCTGCTGCTGCAGATCCCGGTCTTCTACGCCGTTTACAAGATGCTGTCGGTCACCATCGAAATGCGCCACGCGCCCTTCTTCGGCTGGCTGCGCGACCTGTCGGCGCCCGATCCGACCACCATCTGGAACCTGTTCGGCCTGATCCCGTGGGATCCGTCGACGGCTCCGCTGATCGGCAACCTGCTGGTCAGCCACCCCGGCGGCGGCTTCAGCCTCGGCCTCAGCGTCCTGGCCATCCTCTACGGCCTGACCATGTGGCTGCAGATGGCGATGAGCCCGCCCGCGCCGGATCCGATGCAGCGCCGCATCTTCCAGTTCATGCCGGTGGTGTTCACCTTCATCATGGCGAACTTCCCGGCCGGTCTGTTGATCTACTGGGCGTGGTCGAACGTTCTCACCATCTTCCAGCAGTACATCATCATGCACCGCTTCAAGGCCGAGAACCCGATCGACACCTTCATCGCCCGCTTCAAGAAAGCCTGAGTTGGACGACTTCACCCCCGAGGATCTGGAGCAGGCGCGCATCCTGTTCGCGCGCCCTGCGACCTTCGTCATGGGGTGCGCCAAGATCGAGCAGCTGCCCGATCCTGACCTGCCCGAGATCGCCTTCGCCGGCCGTTCCAACGTCGGCAAGTCCAGCCTGATCAACGGCCTGGTGGGCATGCACAAACTGGCCCGCGCCTCGAACGAGCCGGGCCGGACGCGCGAGGTCAATTTCTTCGACCTCGACGGCAAGATGCGTCTGGTCGACCTGCCCGGCTACGGCTGGGCCAAGGCGTCCAAGTCGACGGTGAAGAAATTCCAGGATCTCGGCCGCGACTATCTGCGCGGCCGCGTGACCCTGAAGCGGGTCTATCTGCTGATCGACGCCCGCCACGGCCTGAAGAGCGTGGACACCGAGGCCCTCGACGCCCTGGACCTCGCGGCCGTCAGCTACCAGATCATCCTGACCAAGGCCGACAAGCTGAAGAAGGGCGAGGCTGAGAAAGTTCAGGCCGAGACCCTCAAGGCCATCGCCAAGCGCCCCGCCGCCTTCCCGGCGGTCATCGTCACCTCGGCCGAAAAGGGCGACGGCATGCCCGAGCTTCGCGCCGAGATCATGCGCACGACAGGCGTGGCTCTTTAGTTCCGCTCATCCCGGCGAAAGCCGGGACCCAGTGCTTTGGGTGACGGAACGGTGCTAGCTGTGCACTGTCCGATGTCCTCGAACGCCTGAGTTTCGGTGAAAGAACTGGGTCCCGGCTTTCGCCGGGATGAGCGGAATTACTGATGCAGCAGCGCCTCATCCAGACCGACGGCCTTCGTCAGCAAATCCTCGAGGCCGGCTCCGGCCCGTTGGTCCTGCTGATCCACGGCTTCCCCGAACTCGGCGTCAGCTGGCGGGCGCAGGTGCAGGCGCTCGCCGACGCGGGCTTCCATGCCGTCGCGCCGGACATGCGCGGCTACGGCGGCACGGACAAGCCGGAGAGCCGCGACAGCTATTCGATCCTCAACCTCGTCGGCGACATGGTCGATCTGGTCCGGGCCCTGGGCGAGACGTCCTGCGTCGTCGTCGGCCACGACTGGGGCGCCCCGGTCGCCTGGCATTGCGCCCTGACCCGCCCCGACCTGTTCCGCGCCGTCGCCGGCCTGTCGGTGCCGTTCCAGCCGCGCCGCCCGAAGGGCCCGCCCACGCCGGCCATGGCGGCCCTGTCGAAACGCGGCGGCCTCGGCGACCTCTACATCAGCCGCTTCCAGGCGGACGACGCCCATCTGGAGTTCGACCGCGACCCGGCCACGGCGCTTCGCAAGATGTTCTACGCCTATGACGGCGCCACGCCCGACGGCCGCCAGTCGACCGGCTTCATGCCCGACGGCGTCAGCCTGACCGCCTCGATCGCCGACGACGCCACCCTGCCGCCGTGGCTGGGCCCTGAGCATTTCGCGGAGTACGTCGAGGCCTTCACCGCCGGCGGCTTCCGCGCGCCGCTGGACTGGTACCGCAACCTCGACCGCAACTGGTCCCTCACCGCCCATCTGCAGGACGCCCTCATCCGCGTGCCCGGCGCCTTCATCGTCGGTGAGCGTGATCCCGTCCGCCACTACGCCGGCGGTCATGAAGGGGGTCTGCGCGACTGGATCCCCGACCTGCGCATCCAGACCGTCCTCCCCGGCGCCGGTCACTGGATCCAGCAGGAACGGGCGGACGAGGTGAACCGCCTCCTCCTGCATTTCCTCGCGGGTCTCTGAGGCTGGACGCGCGATGGCAGCCGGGGTCTAGTCGCTTCGAACACGGGGAACCCGCCATGACCGTTACCGCCGATCGCCGCGCCCTCCTGACCGGGGCGGCCGCCCTCGCTGCCGGAAGCGTCTTTGGATTCAGACCCGGACCGGCCCTGGCTCAATCCGGCGACCTGCCGGCCATCCAGGCGGCGGTCGCGGCCGGCAAGGACGCGTCGACGGCGCGCATCCAGGACTGGATTCGCAACCCCTCGATCGCCGCCGAGAACCTGAACATGCCCGAGGGGGCCGAATACATGGCCCGGCTGGCCCGCGACGCGGGCTTCAGCGACGTGGAGATCATCCCGACCGACGGTCACCCCGGCGTCTTCGGGGTGATGGACGTGGGCGCTCCCCGCTGGCTGGCCGTCTACTTCATGTACGACGTCAAGCAGTTCGACCCGGCGGAATGGTCCTCGCCGCCGCTGGAGGCGGCGCTGGTGGACAAGGAGGGCTTCGGCCGGGTGATCGTCGGACGGGGGGCGGTGAACCAGAAGGGGCCGGAAGGCGCCTTCCTCGCCGCGCTGCACGCCCTGCGGGCCGCGGGCAAGTCGCCGCCGGTCAACCTCGTTCTGGTGTGCGAGGGGGAGGAGGAGATCGGCTCCCCTCACTTCCGCCAGGTGACGACCCGGCCGAACGTGCTCGCCGCGCTGAAGAAGTGCGAGGGCGTGTTCATCCCGACCGGCTGGCAGTCGCCGTCGACCGGCGCTGTGACCATCAACCTCGGCGCCAAGGGCATCATCGAATGCGAGCTGACCGCCTCGGGCGCCGCCTGGGGGCGGGGCCCGGCGCGCGATATTCACTCCAGCCAGAAGGCCAACGTCGATTCCCCGGCCTGGCGACTTGTCGCGGCGCTGTCGTCCCTGGTCAGTCCCGACGGCAACACACCGGCGATCGAGGGCTGGTTCGAACATGTTCGCGACCTGACTCCGCGCGAGCGCGAGTTGATCGCGGCGTCGGCGGAGGCGAACTCCGAGGCGGACGCCAAGCGGGCGCTCGGGGTCCAGACCTGGATCGACGACCTGCCGTGGCGGCAGTCGCTTGAGCGGCTGGCGTCGCAGCCGACGGTCAATATCGAGGGCCTGGTGGCGGGCTATACCGGCCCAGGCGGCAAGACGGTCCTGCCGGGCTCCGGGACCGCCAAGCTGGATATGCGCCTGGTCCCGAACCAGACCGTCGACGATTGTCTGGCCAAACTGCGCGCGCATCTGGACGCGAAGGGCTTCCCCGACGTCGAGGTCCGGTTCACCGGCGGCTACAATCCGACCGCGACGGCCGAGGACTCGCGCATCATCCGGGCGCAGAAGGCGGTTTACGATCGCGCCGGCGCGCCCAGCACCCTGTATCCGCGCTCGGCGGGATCCTGGCCCGGCTGCGTGTTCACCGACGCCCCGGTCGGTCTGCCGGCTGGACAGTTCGGTCTCGGCCACGGCAGCGGGGCGCATGCGCCGAACGAGTATTTCGTCATCGACTCGACCAATCCCAAGGTGGCCGGACTGGACGGGGCAACTCTCGGCTTCGTCGACTTCCTGTACGAAATGGCGTCGATCAGCTGACGGTCAGGCCAGGCCGTCGATCGCGTCCGCCGTCACTTCCAGACTGTGCAGACGCGGCTCCAGATCGTGGATCATGCCGGTGACCATCACCTCGTCCACGCCTGTCAGGGCGATGAACTCTTCCAGCTTCGTCCGCACCGTCTCGCGCCCGCCGATGGCGGCATAGGTCAGGCGGCTTTCGACCGCCGCCAGCTGGCGCGTGTCCAGCACGGTCGTGATGTCGTCGACGGGCGGCTTCAGCCGCCCCGGCTTGCCCGTCACCACCGCCGCGAACGCCTGCTGCATGGAGGTCGAGAGGCGCTGCGCCTCGGCGTCCGTATCGGCCGCGAACACGTTGATGGCCGCCATGGCGTAGGGCTGCGCCAGCTGTTTCGACGGGCGGAACCCGGCGCGATAGGTCTGCAGCGCCTGCAGCAGAAGTTCCGGCGCGAAATGACTAGCGAAGGCGAACGGCAGGCCCAGGTGGGCGGCCAGTTCCGCGCTGAACAGGCTGGAGCCCAGCAGCCAGATCGGCACCTTCGAACCCGCGCCAGGCCAGGCCGTCACCCGCTGTCCCTCGACCGGATCGCCGAGGAAGGCCTGCAACTCCATCACGTCGCGTGGGAACTGGTCCGCGGCCTCGAAATACCGGCGCAGGGCCCGCGCCGTCTCGCCGTCGGTGCCGGGCGCACGGCCCAGGCCCAGGTCGATGCGGCCGGGGAACAGCGCCTCCAGGGTGCCGAACTGTTCGGCCACCACCAGCGGCGCATGGTTGGGCAGCATGATCCCGCCCGAGCCGACGCGGATCTTCTCCGTCGCTCCCGCCACATGGGCCAGCGCCACCGCCGTCGCGGCGCTGGCGATGCCCGGCATGTTGTGATGCTCGGCCAGCCAGAAGCGGGTGAAGCCGTGCGCCTCCGCCTTCCTGGCCAGTTCGGCGGATTCCAGCAGGGCGCGCCGCGCATCGCCGCCTTCGACGATGGGCGAGAGATCGAGAACCGAGAAAGCTGTCATGCCCCCAAGATCGGGGGCCGCCGCCGTGGTTCAAGGACGCCGCCGCCTAAACGGGGTGCGTCGGCTCGGGCTTGACCGTATCGGGCGCCGGTTCGGGCGTGGACGGAACGTCGGGCAGGGGGATGAACTCGACGTCGTCCTCCGTCGGCAGGGCCATGCGGCCCGCCTTCCAGTCCGCCTTGGCGGCGTCGATCTTGTCCTGCGAAGACGAGACGAAATTCCACCAGATCAGACGTTGCCCCACCGGCTCGCCGCCCATGACCATGACCGTCGATGGTTTCAGCGCTTTGATCGTCGGCTCCGCCGTCGGCTCCAGCACGACCATCTGGCCCTCATGGAAAGCACGGTCGCCGACCTCGATCTCGCCCTTGGCGATGTACAGAGCCCGTTCGGAATAGCCGCCCGCGCCCTTGCCCGGCGGCGGCGCGGTGCGCACGCCCTCGGCCAGCTCCCAGTGGACATAGAACAGCGGCGACGACGCCGGCGCGGCGGCCTTGGCGCCATAGGCCTCGCCGGCGACCAGGCGCGCGAACAGGCCGCCGTTCTCATAGACCGGTTGGCCGTCCTCACCCAGGTGATGGAAGGACGGATCGCCGTCCTCGTGTTCGGTCGGCAGGGCGATCCACGCCTGCATGCCGTGCATCGGTCCGCCCGTGCTCTTCTTCAACGGATCGGTGCGTTCGGAGTGTACGATACCGCGCCCGGCGGTCATCCAGTTGACCTCGCCCGGCCGGATGGCCTGAACTGCGCCGGTGTTGTCCCGGTGCATGATCTCGCCCTCGAACAGATAGGTCAGGGTCGACAGGCCGATGTGCGGGTGCGGCCGCACGTTGATCGCCTCCGACCCCGGCGCGAACTCGGCCGGGCCCATCTGGTCCAGGAAGATGAAGGGCCCGACCATGCGGCGGGCGTGGAACGGCAGAACGCGCCCGACCTCGAAACCTCCAAGGTCCTTGCGGCGGGCGTCGATGACCATCTCGATCATGGCTGGGGCTCCAGGGGAATCAGGAAGCGGCTGACGACGGCGGGGGCCGGTGCGTCGGTGGTCGGGCGGCCTTCGCGATCGAAATCGGTCCACTGGCTGCGCGAGACGAAGATCAGCTGGTTGCCGCCCTCCACATAGCCGGTGGTCGGTTCGCTGAGGGCGCCGCCCTCAAGCAGGGCCTCGCGTCGGGTCACAGTGCTGAAGTCGGGCGACAGCCGCAGGCGCAATACGCGCGGGGTCCGGGTGCCGTTCTGGATGGCGATCAGGCCGTCGGTCTCCCAACCGATCAAACCGTCGATGCCGCGCAGTTCGACTCCCTCGGGGCCGGACAGGGGTGTGAATTCCGCGGTGGTGAAGTCGCGCAGGCCGAACCCCTCCGACAGGTCGATCCGGTGCAGCCCGGTGCCGTAGTCGGAGAACACCAGCCACCGGCCGTCCGGCGACACCACCATGCCCTGCGGCGAGCCGCGCTCCGGCAGCTGGACGAGGGGCTGCAGCCTTGCCTCTCCCGGCCTCAGGACCAGGATTTGTCGTGTTCCGGTATCGGCGACGAAAATCTCGCCATCGGCGCCCAGGGCGATGTCGCCGAAGGCGTGCCCTTCGCCGTCAGCCCCGAAGGTTCCGACCACGTCGCCGCTGTTGATCTCCAGCTGCAGCAGCTCCGCCGGCCGGTCTTCGCGCTCATCATGGGGCGAGGGCGAGGACGCCACCCAGATCGAGCCGCGCCCCATCTCGGAGATCAGCCCGAACATGGCCTGCCGGTCGGTCGGCCCGAACGGAGTGAGCGCGCCGTCTTCGCCGACCGTGAACAGACCCGCGCGATGCACGGACGAGACGACCAGGATGCCGGACGCGACCCGGCCCGTGGATTCGATCAGCCAGGGCTCTGCGGGGCTGGATGCGACGGTCTCCAGCGCCTGCGCGGACGCGTCACCGGCGCAGAACGCCAGCGTCAGTCCGACCACAGCTCCACCGAATCGACGCATGCCCTCTCCTGTTGGAGAGCGGCACTATCCGACGTGTGGGGTCACAATGCCAAGGGGCAGGGTCGTCACATTCTTCACGCCGCGCGTGACGATGTGGCTTTCGCAGTCCGACACGATGTTCAGGCTGAGCAGCTTCTCGCGCAGGAATTTGTCGAAGGCGTGCATGTCCGACGTGATGATCCGCAGCACATAGTCCTCGCGGCCGGTGATGGTGGCGCACTGCACCACCTCGGGCCAGTCGCTGACCGCCGTCTCGAAGGCGGTCAGATTGTCCGACGACGGCAGGCTCAGCTTGACGATGGCGTAGACCTCGAAGTCCAGGCCCAGCCGCACGGCGTCCAGCAGGGTCACCCGCTTGCGGATGAAGCCCGTGTCCTCCAGCCTTTTGATCCGGCGCCAGCACGGCGAGGCCGACAGTCCGACCCGGTCGGCGACCTCGGCGACCGACAGTCCGGCGTCCTGTTGCAGGATGTCCAGGATGCGGGCGTCGACGGGATCCAGATCGTCAGCCAAGGCGTTTCTCCGGTTCTGGCATTTGCGCAATAAAATACCGGCAAACCGCCTAAGGCAAGGTCGAAATCGAGCGAGCCTTCGCAAACGCCTCGTGCTAAACGCCGACCTGAGGAAACGCGGTCGGATCAACCGGACGGCAGGACGGAATGAAGAAGCCCAATACCCAAGCATTGTCGCTGCGCGTGCCGGAGCCTTCGGGCCGTCCCGGAGACAAGCCCGACTTCAGCCATCTGAAGCTCGACGCCGCCGGCGCCGTGGACCGGCCGCCGGTCTCGACCGCGCCGTTCGAGATGCGCGACCACGCCTTCAGCCTCGTCCGCGTGCTGGACGACGAGGGCAAGGCCGTCGGCCCGTGGAATCCGAAGCTGGATCCTGAAACGCTGCGTCGCGGCCTCAAGGCCATGATCCTGACGCGCGCCTTCGACGACCGGATGCATCGCGCCCACCGTCAGGGCAAAACCAGCTTCTACATGAAGTGCACCGGCGAGGAGGCCATCGCCGTCGCCCAGGGCATGATCCTCAACCGCGAGGACATGGGCTTCCCGACCTATCGCCAGCAGGGCCTGCTGATCGCCCGCGGCTATCCGCTGGTCGATATGATGAACCAGATCTATTCGAACGCTTCGGACCCGATCAAAGGCCGTCAGCTGCCGATCATGTACTCCTCGAAGGAGTACGGCTTCTTCACGATCTCCGGGAACCTCGGCACCCAGGTGCCGCAGGCCGTCGGCTGGGCCATGGCCAGCGCCTACAAGGGCGACGACAAGATCGCCATCAGTTGGATCGGCGACGGCGCCACCGCCGAAGGCGACTTCCACAACGCCCTGACCTTCGCCGCCGTCTACCGCGCGCCGGTCATCCTGAACGTCGTCAACAACCAGTGGGCCATCTCGTCCTTCATGGGCATCGCCGGCGGGCTCGAGACCACCTTCGCCTCCAAGGCCATCGGCTACGGCCTCCCGGCCCTGCGCGTCGACGGCAACGACTTTCTCGCCGTCTGGGCCGCGACCCAGTGGGCCGAGGAGCGTGCCCGCACCAACCAGGGCGCGACGGTCATCGAGCTGTTCACCTACCGCGGCGCCCCGCACTCCACCTCCGACGACCCCAGCCGCTACCGCCCCGGCGACGAGCACGAGAAATGGCCGCTGGGCGATCCGGTCGAGCGCCTGAAGCAGCACCTCATCGGCCTCGGCGAATGGTCCGACGAGCAGCAGGCGGCCGCCGAGGCCGACGCCGTCGAACAGGTCCGCGCCGCCGGCAAGGAGTCCGAGGCCATCGGCACGCTGGGCCAGTCGCGCCCGTCGGTGAAGACCATGTTCGAGGAAGTCTACGCCACCGAGGACTGGCGCATTACGGAGCAACGGCGCGAGGTGGGAGTCTGACCATGAGCGAGCAGCACACCTTCACCGAATCCGACCGCGTCGACGGCATCGAACCCGACGCCGTGGACGGCCAGCACCCGCCGAAATCGACCGCCGCCGCCAACGGCGTGCAGCCCCAGATCATGGCGATGAACATGATCCAGGCGCTCAACTCCGCCATCGACGTCAAGATGGCCGAGGATCCGAACGTGCTGTCGTTCGGCGAGGACGCCGGCTATTTCGGCGGCGTCTTCCGCGTCACCGACCAGCTGCAGCAGAAGCACGGCCTGACCCGCAGCTTCGACGCCCCGATCAGCGAATGCGGCATCGTCGCCGCCGCCATCGGCATGGGCGCCTACGGCCTGCGCCCGGTCGTCGAGATCCAGTTCGCCGACTACATCTATCCGGCCTACGACCAGATCGTCTCCGAGGCGGCCAAGCTGCGCTACCGTTCGGCCGGCATGTTCACCTCGCCGATCACCATCCGCAGCCCCTACGGCGGCGGCATCTTCGGCGGTCAGACGCACAGCCAGTCGCCGGAAAGCCTGTTCACCCACATCGCCGGCCTCAAGGTCGTCATCCCGTCCAACCCCTATGACGCCAAGGGTCTGCTGATCGCGGCCATCGAGGATGACGATCCGGTCGTCTTCTTCGAGCCCAAGCGCCTCTACAACGGCCCGTTCGACGGCTGGCACGAGAAGCCGGTGTCGCCCTGGAAGGCCCAGGAGCTGGCCCAGGTCCCGACCGGCAAATACGTCGAGCCGATCGGCAAGGCGCGTGTCATGAAGGAAGGCTCGGACGTCACCATCCTGGCCTACGGCACCATGGTCTGGGTCAGCCTGGCGGGCGCAGAGCACGCCGGCGTCGACGCCGAGGTCATCGACCTGCGCACCCTCGTGCCGCTGGACATCGAGACCATCGAGGCCTCGGTGAAGAAGACCGGCCGCTGCGTCATCGTCCACGAGGCCCCGAAAACCTCGGGCTTCGGCGCCGAGCTTTCGGCCCTGGTGCAGGAGCGCTGCTTCTACCACCTGGAAGCCCCGATCGGTCGCGTCACGGGTTGGGACACCCCCTATCCGCACGCGTTCGAATGGGAATATTTCCCGGGACCGGAACGGGTCGCCACGGCCCTCAAGGCCGTCATGAGCGGGGGGCGCTGATATGGGTCGTTTCGTCTTCAAGCTGCCCGACGTGGGCGAAGGCACCGCCGAGGCCGAACTGGTCGGCTGGCACGTGAAGGTCGGCGACGTCGTCGCCGAGGACCAGATCGTCGCCGACGTCATGACCGACAAGGCCACCGTCGAGATCACCGCCCCCGTCTCGGGCAAGGTCACCGCCATCCACGGCGAACCCGGCCAGATGATTCCGGTCCGCGGCCCGTTGGTCGAGTTCGAGGTCGAGGGCGCCGGCAACGCCGCTGACGCGCCCGCCCCCGCGCCCAAGGTCGAGGCCGCTCCGGTCCCGGCCCCGGCCCCGAAGGCCGCCCCGGCGCCCGCCGCTGCTGCGGCTCCAGCCGCCGCCGGCGCCAACTACGTCTTCAAGCTCCCCGACGTCGGCGAAGGCACGGCCGAGGCCGAGCTGGTCGGCTGGCACGTCAAGGTCGGCGACGCCGTCTCCGAGGACCAGATCCTCGCCGACATCATGACCGACAAGGCCACTGTCGAGATCACCTCGCCGGTGTCCGGAACCGTCGTCGCCCTGCACGGCGAAGCGGGCCAGCAGGTCCCTGTCGGCGGTCCGCTGGTCAGCTTCTCGGTCGAGGGCAAGGGCAATGTGGCGGCGGCAGCCGCCCCCGCCCCCTCCACCGCTTCGCGGTCCCCCTCCCCCGATGGGGGAGGAACTAAGCCGCCGGCCGCCGCTCCCAGTTCTCCCCCCGCTGGGGGGAGTACCCGCGCAGCGGGGGAGGGGGGCTCCAAGCCGCGCACCCTCTCCGACCGCAACCAACGCCCGCTCGCCTCCCCGGCCGTACGCAACCGCGCCCGCGACCTCGGGATCGAGCTGCAGTTCGTGCCCGGCTCGGGCCCGGCCGGCCGCATCGAGCACGCCGATCTGGACGCCTATGTCGCCTCCGGCGGCCGCGGCTCATCCGTGGGCGGAGCCTCGGGCTCCTCGACCTATGCGAAGGCCGAAGGAACCACCGAGGTCCGCATCATCGGCCTGCGCCGCAAGATCGCGGAGAAGATGGCCGAGAGCGTCCGCCGCATCCCGCACATCACCTACGTCGAGGAGATCGACGTCACCGCTCTGGAAGAGCTGCGCGCCCACCTGAACAGCCAGAACAAGGGCTCGGACAAGCCCAAGCTCAACGTCCTGCCGTTCATCGCCCGCGCCATCGTGGTGGCCCTGCGCGACCAGCCGCAGATCAACGCCTGGTACGACGACGAGGCCGGCGTCCTGACCCAGCACGCCCCGGTCCACCTGGGCATTGCCGCCCAGACGCCGAACGGCCTGATGGTCCCGGTCGTCCGCCACGCCGAGGCGCGCGATCCCTACGACACGGCCAACGAGATCACCCGCGTCTCCGGCGCCGCCAAGTCCGGCAAGGCGTCGCGTGAGGAGCTCTCGGGCTCGACCATCACCATCACCTCGCTGGGCACGCTGGGCGGCCTCGTCCACACGCCGATCATCAACCACCCCGAGGTCGCCATCGTCGGCCCCAACAAGATCCAGGAGCGGGTCGTGGTGAAGGACGGCCAGATGGTCGTCCGCAAGATGATGAACCTGTCCTCGTCCTTCGATCACCGCATCGTCGACGGCCACGACGCCGCCGTCTTCGTCCAGCGCATCAAGGGCCTGCTGGAGAACCCCGCGACGCTGTGGATGGGGTGATGGCGATAGGCCTGGCACGTGCGGTTGCTCTCGCGGCTGCGGTTTCCCTTGCCGCGCCGACGACTGCCTTGGCCTGCCGGATTCCTTGGCGGTTCGTTCCCGCTAACGAAGCGCATGATGTCGTAGCAGTAGCCACAGTGGTTAGCCGGACGGACTGGGGACGATTCACCTATGACACCGGCGTTCCGTTCGATCGGATGACGGGGCAGCCGTACGAGTTGGGTCACGCGCGCGAATGGACGGCGATCCTGCGGACGACTTGGGTACTGAAGGGAAACTCGCCAGCGGTGATTCAGGTAGCACCGGACGTGGCCCTCGTTCCGGGAGAGGACGTTATCACCTGGAGCAGCTGCTGGGACGGGATTGAAACGCCTCAGCCAGGCAAGACCTACGCGGTCTACATGGACCGCATAAATGGGGTCCTGCGGACAACAAGGCTGGTCGACATAAATTTCGCCCTCGCCAACGACCCCCTGTTCTCATCTGAGCCCGCCGTCGCGATCTCCAACTGACTTCTGCAAAGCCAAGCCATGCAATCCCTCACCACCAAAGTCCTGATCATCGGCGCCGGCACCGGCGGCTATGTCGCCGGCATCCGTTGCGGCCAGCTGGGCCTCGACACCGTGCTGGTGGACGGCGGCGACGGCCTGGGCGGGACCTGCCTGAATGTCGGCTGCATTCCGTCCAAGGCGATCATCCACGCCGCCGGCAAGTTCGAGACCGTCTCCAAGGCCGCTGACGGCGGCACCCTGGGCATCACCGCCGCCAAGCCGGCCATCGACCTGTCGCAGACGGTCGCGTGGAAGGACGGCATCGTGAAGAAGCTGAACAACGGCGTCGCCGCCCTGCTCAAGAAGGCGAAGGTCAAGGTCATCAAGGGCTGGGCCACCTTCTCCGATGCCAAGACCTGCACGGTGAAGACCGCCGAGGGCGACATCACCATCTCGGCCGAACACGTCATCCTCGCCACCGGTTCGGACCCGGTCGAACTGCCCTTCCTGAAGTTCGGCGGCGACGTCATCTCCTCGACCGAGGCCCTGTCGCTGGACAAGGTCCCGGGCAAGCTGGTCGTCGTCGGCGGCGGCTACATCGGCCTCGAGCTCGGCATCGCCTTCCGCAAGCTGGGCGCCGAAGTCGCCATCGTCGAAATGGCCGACCGCCTGCTGCCGCTCTACGACAAGGCCCTGACCGATCCGGTCCAGAAATGGCTGGAGAAGCGCGGCGTCGAACTGCACCTCGGCGCCAGGGCCGGTTCGTTCGAGAACGGCCAGCTGAACGTCACGACGAAGTCCGGCGAGGCCATCAAGCTCAAGGCCGACAAGGTCCTCGTCACCGTCGGCCGCAAGCCGCGCACCCAGGGCTGGGGCCTGGAGAACATGGGCGTGGCCATGGCCGGTCCGTTCGTGAAGATCGACGACCGCTGCGCCACCAGCATGCGTAACGTCTGGGCCGTCGGCGACCTGACCGGCGAACCCATGCTGGCCCACAAGGGCTCTGCCCAGGGCGAGGTCGTCGCCGAGATCATCGCCGGCCATGACCGCCGCTTCGATCCCGTCACCATCGCCGCCGTCTGCTTCACCGAGCCCGAGATCGTCTCCGCCGGCCTCGGCCCGCAGGACGTCGAAGGCCGCGACGACGTCATCCAGGCGGTCTTCCCGTTGATGGCTATCGGCCGCGCCCTGGCCATCGAGGCCGGCGAGGACGGCGGCTTCGTGCGCGTCATCGCCTCGAAGACCGACCACCGCCTGCTCGGCGTCCAGGCCGTCGGCCAGCATGTTTCCGAGATGTCCAACAGCTTCGCCCAGATGCTGGAGATGGGCGCGGTGCTGGAAGACGTCGCCGGCGTCATCCACGTCCACCCGACGCTCGGCGAGGCCTTCCACGAGGCGTCGCTCCGCGCCCTGGGACACGCCATTCATATCTAGGCCGCTATCGCTCGCGACGCGGTCGCTCGCTGCTTGAGCGCATCCATTCTTTCGTCATCCCGGGGCGCACAGCGACCCCGGGACCCAGCGGCGCCGAAGCGCTAGCGAAGGCGATTGAGCGAGCGGCGTGCGTGACAGTTTCGCGCTCTCGCGCGCCGCTAGGTCCCGGCCTTCGCCGGGATGACGAAAGAAGTGGCCGCGCTGGTTCCCGTCGCCGAACCGTCATCAACCGACCCGGCGGACCGTCACAAACCTCTGGTCTAAGCGCCACACCTTGGCATTTGTCCGGAAACTGATGATGACCCGCATCCTTCTCGCCGCCGCTTCCGCCGCCGCCCTGCTGGGCCTCGGCGCCTGTGGCGACAACGCCGGCGCACCCGGCTCCCAGGCCCCGCGTGCGGGCATCTGGGCCGCCGGCTCCTCGACCGTCTTCCCCTTCGCCACCCGCGTGGCCGAGAACTTCTCGCGCACGGCCGGCGGCGCCGCTCCGCGCGTCGAATCGCTGGGCACCGGCGGCGGCATCAAGGCCTTCTGCACCGGCGTCGGCCCGTCGACCCCGGACATCGCCAACGCCTCGCGTCCGATGAAGAAGTCGGAGTTCGAGGAATGCCAGAAGAACGGCGTGACCGAGATCGTCGAGATCAAGATCGGCTACGACGGCATCGTCATCGCCACGGCCCGCTCGGGCAACAGCTTCAACTTCCGCCTGCAGGACATCTATTCCGGCCTGGCCAAGGAAGTCCCGGGTCCCAACAACACCTTCGTCGCCAACCCGGCCACGACCTGGAACCAGGTCAACCCGGCCCTGCCGAACCAGCGCATCCAGGTTTATGGCCCGCCGCCCACCTCGGGCACCCGCGACGCCTTCCTGGAACTGGGCATGGCCCCGGGCGCCAAGGAGATCCCGTCGCTCGCCGCCCTGGCCGCGGCCGACAAGGACCGCTTCGAAACGCTGGCCCACACCCTGCGTGAGGACAACGCCTGGATCGACTCGGGCGAGAACGACAACGCCATCGTCCAGACCCTGACCCGCACCCCGGGCTCGCTGGGCGTGTTCGGCTTCTCCTTCCTCGAGCAGAACATGGACACGGTGAAGGCCGAGACCATCGACGGCGTCGCGCCCTCGGCCGACACCATCGCCGACGGCTCCTACCCGCTGGCCCGCAGCCTCTACATCTACGTCAAGAAGCAGCACGTCGGCGTGACGCCGGGCCTCGAGCAGTTCGTGACGGAGTTCATGTCCGAGGCCTCCGCCGGCCGCGGCGGCTACCTCCAGGACCGCGGCCTGGTGCCGCTGCCCGCCGACCAGCTGACCGCCCAGCGCGCCGTGGCCCAGGGCCTGACGGTGATGTCGGCCCCGACCAAGTAAGGACGGGTTCCTCCCCGAAACAGAAAGGCCCCGGATCGCTCCGGGGCCTTTTTCGTTACGCCGCCGCCTTGCGCCGCAGCCGGGCGATCCGCCGCAGCCGCCGCCAGAACCGGCCGCGCTCGGGCTCCGGGTAGGGCTGCAGGTTCTCGACGAACTGCTCCGCCGAGGCCCGCCAGCTGAACTTCTCGGCATAGGCCCGCACCGCGGCCCGGTCGCACTTCAGCGCCTCCAGACAGGCCGTCCGCAGGTCCTTGTCGATCGCTCCGGCGTTCGAGCCGGGGATGATGTCGATCGGGCCATGCGCCGGATAGGCGGCCACCGGCGTGCCCGTGGCCATGGCCTCCAGGATCACCAGGCCGAAGGTGTCGGTCCAGCTCGGGAAGACGAACACGTCGGCGTCGCGGAAGCAGCGCGCCAGCTCCTCGCCGAAGCGGGCGCCGAGGAATTTGGCGTCGGGATATTTCACTTCCAGCTCGGCCCGCGCCGGTCCGTCTCCGACCACGATCTTGGTGCCCGGCAGGTCGGTTTCGAGGAAGGCCTCGATGTTCTTCTCGACGGCCACGCGGCCGACGTTGAGGAAGAACGGCCGCGGCCAGTCCTTGCCGCCCAACTCGTCGTAGATGCGCGGCAGGTCCGGGTTGAACTGCTCGGTGTCCACGCCCCGCGACCACGGCGAGACGTTGCGGAATCCGCGCTCCAGCAGCTCGTCGCGCAGCGTCGGGGTGGCGACCATCAGCCGTCCCGACGGCTTGTGGAACCACTTCATATAGGCGTAGCCGACCTGCACCGGGATCGGGAACCGGGCCGAGACGTACTCGGGGAATTTGGTGTGGTAGCTGGTCGTGAACGGCAGCTTCCATTCCACGCAGATGCGCCGTGTGGCGATGCCGATCGGGCCCTCGGTGGCGATGTGCACCGCCTCGGGCTCCAGCGCGCGCAGCCGCTCGCGGATCTCTTCCTCGGCGCCCAGCGCCAGCCGGATCTCCGGATAGGTCGGCGCGGCGATGGTCTTGAACTGGCTCGGCTCGATGACCTCGACCTCATGGCCCATGGCGCGGCATTCCGCGATGGTCCGGGTCAGGGTGCGGACGACTCCGTTGACCTGGGGCTCCCAGGCGTCGGTTGCCAGAACGATGCGCATGTGGGCCGGAAGGCTCCGCCGTTGATCGGGGAACCGATCTAGCCGTTTACGATGAACTTGGCGAGACGGCCTTACAGCGGCAGGGCTGTGGTCGCCTTCACCTCTTCGAGAACGGCATAGGTTCGCGTCTCCCGCACGCCCGGCATCCGCACCAGCACGTCGCCGAGGAAGGCGCGATAGGCGTCCATGTCTCCGACGCGGGCCTTGATCAGATAGTCGAAGCCGCCGGCCACCATATGGCACTCCAGCACCTCGGGCTGGCGGCGCACCGCCTCGGCGAAGGCCTCGAACACGTCGCCGGTGGTGCGGTCGAGGTGCACCTCGACGAAGATCAGCAGCCCGCGCCCGACCTTGGCCGGATCGATCAGGGCGGCGTAACCGGTGATCACCCGCCGTTCCTTCAGGCGTCGGATGCGCTCGAAACACGCGGCGGCCGACAGGTTGCAGCGCCGCGCCAGCTCCGCATTCGACAGCCGGCCGTCCTCCTGCAGGGCGCGCAGCAGGCGGCGATCGACGGCGTCCAGAGTTTCCATCGGCGAAACCTCAACTTCACCGAACGATCTTCGGCGCTACAGGGGATCATACGATACACATTCGGCGAGGTCCGCCATATATGCCCGGCACACTCAGGACCGAACGCCCATGACGACCGCCTTCTCCCCTTCAAGCGTCGCCCACTGGGACACGCTGGACGAAGGCAAGTTCGCAGACGAAACGGCCACGGTTCGGGGCCTGCTGGGCCGCATCCCCCTCGACGGCGACGAGCGTGGCGAGGTTCTCGCCAGCGCCACCGACCTCGTCGAACGCGCCCGCGCCAGCGTCAAGAAACAGGGCGTGGTCGAAAGCTTCCTGCAGGAGTTCTCGCTCGGCACCCGCGAGGGCCTGGCTCTCATGTGCCTCGCCGAGGCCCTGCTGCGCACGCCCGACGAAGAAACCCGCGACCGTCTGATCGCCGAGAAGATCGGCTCGGCGGACTGGGCCTCACACCTCGGCCAGTCGGACAGCCTGTTCGTCAACGCCTCGACCTGGGGCCTGATGCTGACCGGCAAGCTGGTCGACGTGGATGAAGAGGCCCGCACAGACCTGCCCGGCTTCCTGAAGCGCATCGTCGGCCGTCTGGGCGAGCCGGTCATCCGCGAGGCCGTCGCCGCCGCCGTCCGCATCATGGGCGAGCAGTTCGTCGTCGGCCGCACCATCGAGGCGGCCCTGAAGCGCTCGAACAAGGAAGGCTGGCTCTGCTCGTTCGACATGCTGGGCGAGGGCGCCCGCACCGCCCATGACGCCGAGCGCTACGAAAAGATCTACGCCGACGCCATCGAGGCCGTCGGCAAGACCGCAAAGGGCCAGGGCCCCGAGGTCGGCCACGGCGTCTCGGTCAAGCTGTCGGCCCTGTCGCCGCGCTATGAAGCGACCCACGAGCACCGCGTCTGGGACGAGCTCTATCCCCGCGTCCTGCGCCTCGCGAAGATCGCCGCGAAATACGACATCAACTTCACCATGGACGCGGAGGAGGCCGACCGCCTCGCCCTGTCGCTGAAGCTGCTGGACCGCCTCGCCCGCGAGCCCGACCTGGGCGAATGGAAAGGCCTCGGCCTCGCCGTCCAGGCCTACCAGAAGCGCTGCCCCGAGGTGATCCGCCGCGTCGCCGACCTGGCGAAGGACTCCGGCCGCCGGTTGATGGTCCGCCTGGTCAAGGGCGCCTACTGGGACACCGAGATCAAGCGCGCCCAGATCTTCGGCCGCACCGATTATCCGGTCTTCACCACCAAGGCCGCCACCGACCTCAACTACCTCGTCTGCGCCCGCCTGATGATCGAGGCCGCGCCGCACATCTATTCGCAGTTCGCGACCCACAACGCCCACTCGCTGGCCGCCGTCTACAAGATGGCCACCGATCGCGGCGTGAAGATCGAGTTCCAGCGCCTGCACGGCATGGGCGAGGCCCTGTACGACTCCGCCAAGGCAGCCTTCGGTCCGGTGACCGTGCGCGCCTACGCCCCCGTCGGCGGCCATGAGGACCTGCTGCCCTATCTGGTCCGCCGCCTGCTCGAGAACGGCGCCAACTCCTCCTTCGTCCACGCCCTGCTGGACGAGCGCGTGCCGGCCGCCATGGTCGCCGCCGATCCCATTTCCGCCGTCGAGGCCCACCCCGACCGCCACGCCAAGATCCCGACCCCGAAGGACATGTACATGGACCGCCAGAACTCGCTCGGCCGCGACTACTCCCAGGCCGCCGACCGCGAACGCCATGTGCTCGCCCTCGAGAAGGTCGACAGTGAAAAGCTGACCTCGGGCCCGCTGATCGGCGGCAAGCTCAAGGCCGGGACCAACCCGCAGGATGTGACCAATCCGTTCGACCGCTCGCAGGTGCTGGGCCACGTCTCGGAAGCGACCGAGGCCGACATCGACGCCGCCGTGAACGCCGCCGGCAACGCCCAGCTCGCCTGGGACCGCAAGGGTGGCTCCGGCCGCGCCCCGGTTCTGCGCGCCATGGCCGACGCGCTGGAGCACGACATCGACCGCTTGGTCGCCCTGCTGTCGCGCGAAGCCGGCAAAACCCTCAACGACGGCGTCGCCGAGGTGCGCGAGGCCGCCGACTTCTGCCGCTACTACGCCATGCTGGCCGAGCGCGACTTCGGCGGCCGCGAGGAGCTGAAGGGCCCGGTCGGTGAGATCAACCAGCTGGTCCTGCACGGCCGCGGCGTCTTCGCCTGTATCAGCCCGTGGAACTTCCCGCTGGCCATCTTCACCGGCCAGATCGCCGCCGCCCTGGCCGCCGGTAACGCCGTCCTGGCCAAGCCCGCCGAACAGACCCCGCTGATCGCCGCCGAGGCCGTGCGCCTCTATCACAAGGCCGGCCTCAACGCCGACCTGTTGGCTCTGGTCCCGGGCCGCGGCGAGACCGTCGGCGCCAAGCTGGTTTCGCATCCGGGCATCGACGGCGTCGCCTTCACCGGCGGCACCGATACCGCCGCCGCCATCAACCGCTCGATCGCCGCCCGCCCGGGCCAGATCATCCCCTTCATCGCCGAGACCGGCGGCCTCAACGGCATGTTCGTCGACACCACGGCGCTGAAGGAACAGGTCATCGACGACGTCATCCTGTCGGCGTTCGGGAGCGCCGGTCAGCGCTGCTCGGCCCTGCGCATCCTCTATGCGCCGAAGGATTCCGCCGACGCCCTGATCGAAGGCCTGAAAGGCGCGCTCGCCGCCCAGGTCCTCGCCGACCCGACCGACCCGGCCACCGACATCGGCCCGGTCATTGACGCCGAGAGCCGCGCCAACCTCGAGGCCCACATCGAGCGCCTCAAGAAGGAAGCGAAGATCGTCGCCCGCGCCGCCATGCCGGAAGGCGCCGACAAGGGCGACCTGTTCGCCCCGACCATCGCCGAGATCCCGACGCCCGACTTCCTCGAGCGCGAGGTGTTCGGCCCGATCCTGCACGTCTACCGCTACGACCCGGCCGATCTGAAGACCGTCGCCGGCAAGCTGGCCGCGCGCGGCTATGGCCTGACGCTGGGCGTGCACAGCCGCATCGAGGCCTTCGCCGAAGAGGTCATCCGCCTGGTCCCGGCCGGCAACGTCTACATCAACCGCTCGATCACCGGCGCGGTCGTGGGCGTCCAGCCCTTCGGCGGCGAAGGCCTGTCCGGCACCGGCCCCAAGGCGGGCGGCCCCAACAGCCTGATCCGCTACGCCGCCGAGAAGGCGATCTCGAACAACATCTCCGCCCAGGGCGGCGATCCGGCCCTGCTGAACCTGTAGGCTCCGGACTTCCTTCATTCCGCTCATCCCCGCGAAAGCGGGGACCCAGTTCTGTGGGTGATCGGTCTCGCCTGTGCGCGCTCAGGCCGATGTCCTGAAACGCCCGGCGTTCCCACGAAAGGTCCGGGTCCCCGCTTTCGCGGGGATGAGCGGAAAATACTGTTCCGCCCCACCCCGGGTCACGGCGCCGCTCATGTGATTGGCGTTCAGGCGCGAATGCCGGATTTCATGGACCCGTCATCCGCGCGGGGGCGCACCAAGGTCCATGTCCAGATTCCAGTCCGCTGACGTCGTCGAATGCATCGACGACGTGCCCGTCCATCCCGAGACCCGGGTCATGCCCCGCCTCGGCGAGCGCTACACCGTCACCCGCACGCGCCAGGTCGGCGACGGCTGGAGCGTCCGCCTGCTGGAGCTTCACCCCACCTGCCACCTCGGCGGCCCGTGTCGCTGCGGCGACTGCGGCTGGGACGCCGCCCGGTTTCGTAAATGCGAGCCTCTGCAGGAGACCGAACGGACGCGGGACAAGGCCGAGCCGGTTCCTGCGTAAGGACGTCCGTCCGCCTGTCAGGACTCCGCCGCTACTGTGGCCTGGCCCGTGGCCGCCTTGTGGAACAGCCAGGCGGAGAGAAGCCAGAGCGCGGTGAAGATCGCGATCAGGCGCACGACCACGGATCCGTCCATGAAGGCCGGGATCGCGGTCGCCGCCATGGCGACGGCGGTCGCCGCCATGGCCAGAGCCATGCCCCGGGCCCTGAAATTGGCGATGAAGGCGCTGACGATGGCGATGAGGATCACGCCGAAGAAGATCTGGTTGATGGGGTTGTCCTCGTTGCCGATGATCCCGACGGCCAGGTTCGACCAGGTGATCAGGAAGGCGGTCCCCAGCGCCACGACCACCCCCGCGCGATAGGCGACGCTGCGCGACGCCCGCATGGTCAGTTCAATCAGCGCCGCCGGCACCGCCAGAATGACGGCGGCGACAATGAAGTCGAAAGCGGTCCACTGCACCTCGTCGGAGAACTGCATGGCGACCGCGGGTATCAGCAGCAGCACCGCGGGGCCGCCCCAGACGATGATCCTCCACCAGCCCCTGTGGCGTGCGCCGCCTTCAATATTCCCCGACATCCGATGGCCTCCGTTGGTGAGGCTTTCAGTCTGGGTCGGACGGCCGGTGAGCCGCATGAGCGAAAGCTGAGGCTTTGCTGAAATCGCATCGGTGAGCCGGGCCGGATGGTACGACCGATTTCGACGCAGCCGCGGTTCATGCTGGGCCCCATGACAGACGGTTACCGCATTCGCAGCCCCGAAACCTGGGATCAGGCGCGTGAGGCCTATCTCGCCGGCGAACCCGCTCCGGTCGTGTGCGAGCGGTTCGATATCGGCCTGTCCGCCTTTCGCCGGCGCGCCCGCGAGGAGGGTTGGCGCCGATCGGACCAGCCGGACACCGAGCTTGAGCCCGACGTCCCCGACGACGAACTCCCCGACTTCGACCCCGGCCGGACCATCCGTGTCGCCGCCGGTCGGATGGCGCTGGCGGTTGAGCGGGGGCGGGTCTACGAGGCGCTGCGTTGGGGCCGGCTGCACGCCATGGCCGCCCGCCATATCGTGCTGGTGGAACAGGAACGCGCCCGCGCAGCCGAGCGTCTACGCGGCGCGAAACAGCGGGCCGCCATGGCCGAGTTCTGCGACCTCACGAAGCCCATCGGCGACGTCAAGGCGCGCATGCGGGAAGCTGCGGACGCCGTAACCGGGGATCTGCACTATCTGCACGATCTGCACCCCGTTTCGCCGTCGGCAGACGGGGCAGACATCGATGAGGACTGAATCCTGTCCTGCGCCGAGGGGCGCCGGCAGGTCAGCTTCGAGGCCAGCCTCCTGCGCGGCTGAGCGCGCTGGGCGCGGGACGGCCGATCTTCTCCCCGATCCAGCGGGCGGTGGTGATCAGCGCATCGAGGTCGTAGCCGGTTTCAAACCCGGCCCGCTCCAGCATGTAGACCAGATCCTCGGTGGCGATGTTGCCGGTAGCGCCGGGCGCGAACGGACAGCCGCCGATGCCGCCGACGGAGGCGTCCAGCACGTCCACGCCCGCCTCCACACCGGCATAGGCGTTGGCCAGGCCGGTGTTGCGCGTGTCGTGGAAATGCAGCCGCAGGACTGCGTCTGGCGCGGCCTTGCGAGCCGCCTCGACCTTACGCGTCACGGCCCACGGGTCGCCGACGCCGATGGTGTCGGCCAGGGCGATCTCCTCGACCCCGAGTTCAGCGATCCGCCCGACCAGATCGGCCACCTGATCGATGGATACCTCGCCGTCGAAGGGACAGCCCCAGACGCAGGACAGGGTGGCGGACAGGGAGGGCGTGGCGCCCGGCGCGCCTTCTGCGTTGGCCCGACCGGCCATGATGTCGGCCAGCATCTGCACCTGCTGTTCGACCGACAGTCCCTGGTTCTTGAGCCCGAACCCATCGGTCGCGGACATCGCGACGTTGACCTCATCCACGGCCGTACCCAGCGCCCGGTCATAGCCCTTGCCGTTCAACACCAGGCCGATGCGGCTGCGCCCGGCCTCGTGGGGCAGGTCGGCCATCACCTCTTCGGCTCCGGCCATCTGCGGCACGTATTTCGGATGGACGAAGCTGACGGCCTCGATGCGCCGCGCGCCGGCGCCTTCCAGGCGACGAACCAGATTGGCCCGCATGATCGGCTCAAGGATCGCCGTTTCGTTCTGCAGGCCGTCACGGGGACCGACCTCGACGATGGTGATGCGACGGCTCATCGCGCGCGCTCCGGACTGGCGGGCGTTGCGCCCGGCGGGGCGTATACGGTCAGGCGGACGTCATCGCCCTGCGAATAGTTGTAGCCCTGCACGACGCCGACCGAGCGACCGGTCACGCCGAGATTGGCGGCCGCCTGTCGGAACGCCTCGGCCTCGCGCTCCTCGACGATGGCGGGACGCCCTTCGGCCAGGGCCTTCGCGGCGCCGGCGGCGTCCGTCAGTTCGGTGTCCTTGCCGGTCAGGAAGACGAAGCTGGGCTCGTGATACCCCGCGATGGCCACCGGCCCGGGCCGGCCCATGCGCGGATGCAGGTCACCCTCTTCCAGAACCTTCTGAAGCTGGGGCGAGACCGCGAGGGGCCGCAGCTGGCGCAGGGTTCCGGCCAGCGCGCCGTGAGCGATGACGCCCAACGTCAGGGAGGCGATCAGCGCCGTCACCGCCGCCCGATGCATCATCAGGAAGGCGCCGATCAGGGCGGCCAGGACGGCGAAGACGATGGTGATGGTCGCCCAGGTCTGGGCCGTCGACTTGCCGTACTCGGTGAGCAGATAGACCGTCCCCACGGCCAGGGCGGCCCCCACCACGACCGTCAGCGCCGCGCCCATGTAGCGCGAGACGCGTCCGATGGGCCGGGTCAGGGCGGCTGCGGCCAGAAGCGCCAGGGCTCCGTAGGCCGGCAGGGTGTAGTGCGCCAGCTTGGTCGGCGTCAGTTCGAAGATCAGCCATGCGGGCACGAGCCAGCAGACCAGGAACCGCACCGCCGGCTCGGCGCGCCGGTGCCAGCCCGTCGACAGGGCGGCGGGCAGCAGCAGGGTTGCCGGGAAGAACAGGACCAGCGCGCCCAGCAGGTAGTAGCCGGGAGGCGCTCCGTGGCTCTCGTGTCCGCCTGCAAGCTTGGGCGCCAGGTCGCCGGCGATGGCTTCGCGCCAGAATCCGCCGTCCGTGGCGATGGTGATGGCGATCGCCCAGGGGCCGACGATCAGGGCCACCAGCGGCAGACCCCAACCCCAGCCGAGCCGTCGCATCCATTTGATGTCGCGATCCCAAACCGAGAGCATCAGCATCGCCGGGGCGATGACGATCAGGCCGATCGGCCCCTTGATCAGAATCGACAGCCCCAGGCCCAGCCAGAACAGCAGCTTGTGCGGTCGTCGGGGAATCTCCCCCGCCCGTGTCGACAGATAGATTCGCGCCAGGGCCGCCATGGACAGGGTGACGGACGCGCAAAGCATCGCGTCGGTCTTGGCGATCCCCGCTTCCGTCGACAGCAGGAAGGTCGCGCCCAGCATGGCCCCGCCCAGGAAGCCGGCCCTCTGTCCGAACATCGCGGCGCCGGCCCAGGCGCACGCCGCGGCGGCCAGCATGGCGCCGAGGATCGACGGAATCCGGTAGGGCTGGATGTCCCGGTTCTCGACGTTCGACGTCGCCGCCACGGCCGCCGCCTGCATCCAGTAGATGCCGACAGGCTTCTTCCAGCGCGGATCCTGCTGGAAACGAATGTCGACGTAGTCGCCGCTCTCCAGCATCTGCGACGTCGCCTGGGCGTAACGGCTTTCGTCGCGATCCAGCGGCGGCAGCAGCATCAGCACCGGCAGGCCGGCGAACAGGGCGACCAGGGCCGCCAGTACGGGTCCCCGCCATCCGGCGATGTAGCGGTCGAGGTCGGGGCGCATCATGTTCATGTTCCTAACACGACGCTTTCGGTTGCGTCATGGGCCGTGCGCACGCCGCCCTCCCGCACGCCTGCGAAACCGGCTAGACAACGGCCATGACCGAAGCCGTTCCCGACATCTCCGTCGTCGTCCCTGTCCACAACGAGGAGGGGGCCGCGGCGCCGCTCGCCCGCGAGATCGCAACCGCTTTCGCCGGGCGCTCCTTCGAGATGGTCTTCGTCAACGACGCGTCGAAGGACGGAACGCTGGACGAGTTGCGGGCGCTGCAAGCCGAACTGCCGATGCTGCGCATCCTCAGCCATGGCTCGAACGCCGGTCAGAGTCGCGCAGTCCGCACCGGCGTGCTGGCGGCGCGGGCGCCGATCGTGGTCACCCTCGATGGCGACGGCCAGAACCCGCCGGCGGATGCGCCGCGGCTGACCGACCTGCTCGCCGCCTCGCCTTCCACTGTCGCCCTGGTGGGCGGTGTCCGCGCGAAACGCCAGGACAGCGAAGCCAAGCGCTGGGCCTCCCGCTGGGCCAACCGGATTCGCAAGAAGCTGCTCTCGGACGATGCCGACGACACCGGCTGCGGACTGAAGGCCTTCCGACGCGATGTCTTCCTGCGGCTCCCGTACTTCGACCACATCCATCGCTACCTGCCCGCGCTGATGATCCGCGAGGGGTATGAGAATCGCTACCTCGACGTCGATCACCGTCACCGCGAGACCGGCCAGTCCAAATATACGAACTGGGGGCGCCTGATGGCGTCGTTCTCGGACCTGCTGGGCGTGATGTGGCTGAAGTCGCGGTCCCGCCGCCCCGGCGCCATCAGCGAATTCTAGGTCGTTTCGCCCCTCGGGCGAGCCGGCATGGCCGGATGGATCGAACCGGGTTATTTATCGTTAACAAGCGCGGCCATTGGTGGCCGACGGCTCTGGAGCCTGGCCATGCTGATCGCCCTGCCGCTGCTCGTGATTCCTGTGGTGCTCTACAATCTCGTCGTGCTGACCAGCCTGCTGGGCGGCGGCGCGACCGCTGCGGCGGCGGGCGGCGCGGACGCCATTCTGCGCGACCCGATGTTCTCGATCCCGATGGCGTCCGGCACCAGCTGGAACGTCGGTCCGGGCGACCTGATTCTGATGCTGTCGCTGGTCCTGCTGTTCTTCGAACTGCTGAAATCCACGTCCAGCCAGAAGGTCGCGATCGTCAATCACGCCCTGTCGATGATCCTGTTCGTGATCTGCCTGGTCGAGTTCCTGCTGATCCGCGGGTTCGCGACGTCGACCTTCTTCCTGATTGTGACCATGGTCATGTTGGACGTCCTGGCCGGGTTCATCGTCACCATCATCTCGGCCCGCAAGGACCTCGACTTCGGCGCGACGGCCTAGGCTACGCCTAGGAGAAGGCCACGAAGATCAGGGCGACGACCGTGACGTCAAAGGCGCGGGCGATGAGAGACAGCATGGCAGGGTCCGGAAACGGGTTCGATCACCCCGGTTCAGCAAGGACCGTGCCGTTCGCTCAGATGTCGGTGTCTTCGGTCTGTCCCGGCTTCGGACGACGCTCGGCTGCGCCGGAATACCGGGTTCCGAGGTAGGCGGAGCGGGCCGCGTCCAGCACGGGCGGGCCGCCCTTCAGGCCGCGACGCTGGCCGGTCTGCCCCATCAGATGCGCGGCGAAGGCTGTCGCACCGGCATCCGCCGTCGGCGTGGGGGCAGGTCTTGCCGGGCCGTCGGCGGGTTCTGCCGCGAAGTCGACAGGCACCAGGTCGCGCGAGGCCGATCCGGCCCGGCGCTCCGCCTCACGCCGCTCGGCCGCTCGGCGATCGCGGCGCTCGACAGGGCCAACGGGGCGGACCTCGTCCGACATCAGGTGTTGCTGGGCCATTTGGACATCTTGTCCAGCTGCGCGCGCATCTCGTCCATCTGGCGACGCATCTCTTCCAGCGGATCGGCAGCGGGCGCGGCTTCCGGAGAAGGGGTCGGCCGGGCGGCGGCGCTCATGGCTCCGAAGCCCGGCCACATCTTCATGGCCTCGGCGAACATGGCCATGTTGCGCTTGACCGCCTCGTCCATGATCCCCGCGCCCGGCGCCGCGCCGAAGGCTTTGGTGAACTGGCCGCGGATCTGCTCCTGCTGACGCGAGAAATTGTCGAGCGACATTTCGAGGTAGCTGGGCAGCACGCCCTGCATCTGGCCGCCGTAGAAGCCGATCAGCTGACGCAGGAACTGGACGGGCAGCAGGGCTTCGCCGCGGCTCTCTTCCTCGAAGATGATCTGGGTCAGGATCTGGCGCGTCAGGTCCTCGTTGGTCTTGGCGTCGTAGACCACGAACTCGGTCCCTTCGCGCACCATGCGGGCCAGGTCCTCAAGCGTGACGTAGGCGGAGGTCGCCGTGTTGTAGAGGCGGCGGTTGGCGTACTTCTTGATGACGACGGTGTCGCCGGCTCCGGACTTCCTGTCAGCCACGCGGGGTCCCCGATCCTGTTGCAACGCCGCACTTTCCGCGCTGCGCGTGCGAAAGTCTAGCCGACTGCCGCAGGGGCAAGAACGACGCCGACGAGGACCGCCGCCCAGTGGACCGTTGCGCCCGTGACGACGAAGCCGTGCCAGATGGCGCGGCGGAAGCGAACCCTCGGGCTGATGAAGACGAAGACCCCGGCGGTGTAGATCAGACCCCCGATGACCAGCAGGGTCAGGGCGACCGGATGGACGGTGTCGATCATCGGCTTCAGGGCGATCACGGCCAGCCAGCCGAAGGCGACATAGACCGCGCTCCAGAAGGCGTCGGACAGGCGCGGCAGCAGCATCTTGGCGAAGGCGCCGGACAGGCCGACCGCCCACACCAGCAGGGTGAAGCCGATCACCCAGCCCCCCTCGAACCGCTGGGTGGTGAAGGGGGTGTAGCTGCCGGCGATCATCAGGAAGATCGCCGCCTCGTCGAGCCGTCTGAGCACCGGCCGGGCGGCGCAGGGGCGGGTCAGGTTGTAGACCGTCGAGGCCGTCAGCATGGCGATCAGACAGGCGGCGTAGGTCGCCGTAGCCATCACCGCCCCGATGCCGGAGTAGATCGCGGCCAGGACGGCGAGGACGATGCCGCCGATGGCCGCGAGGGTCAGGCCGATGACGTGAACCACCAGATCGGCCGTCTTTTCGGCGGGTGTCTGATAGTGCTCGATCATGTCGAGCTCGTCGGGGGTGCAGACCCGTTTCGCCAGTCGTTTCAGACGCATGAGCATGGCCTCTTGAAAAGCGGTCAGGACCTACTTCGTTCCGGAAAAATGCGCCTGCGCCAGTGACCGGGCGATGAACGGGGCGTACGGCGTGACGAAGCCGGCCGGATGCGGCAGAAACGGCACGATTTTCCTTCCCAAGGGTCAAGCTTATGTCCGACGTCGTCATCGTTTCCGCCGCCCGCACGCCTGTGGGCTCGTTCATGGGTTCGCTGTCGAGCCTCAGCGCGGCGCAGCTGGGATCGGCGGCGATCGTGGCGGCGCTGGAGCGGGCGGCCGTGAAGCCGGAGGAGGTCGACGAGGTCGTCCTCGGTCACGTGCTGCAGGCGGCGGCGGGGCAGGGGCCGGCGCGTCAGGCGTCGATGGGCGCGGGGATTCCGAAAGAGACCGCGGCCTGGAGCGTCAACCAGATCTGCGGCTCGGGCCTGCGCGCGGTGGCCATCGGCGCCCAGCAGATCGCCCTGGGCGACGCGAAGGTCGTGGTCGCCGGCGGCCAGGAGAGCATGAGCCAGGCGCCGCACGCCCAGCAACTGCGCGGCGGGGTCAAGATGGGCGACGTCAACCTGGTCGATACCATGG
The DNA here is from genome assembly GCF_014196335.1 of Brevundimonas lenta. Taxonomy (GTDB): domain Bacteria; phylum Pseudomonadota; class Alphaproteobacteria; order Caulobacterales; family Caulobacteraceae; genus Brevundimonas; species Brevundimonas lenta. The sequence goes on along the minus strand of NZ_JACIDM010000003.1, from coordinate 463,685 downwards.
TCAAGGACGGCCTGTGGGACGCCTTCAACGGCTACCACATGGGCCAGACCGCCGAGAACATCGCCGAGCAGTTCCAGATCACCCGCGAGGAGCAGGACGCCTTCGCCACGGCCAGCCAGAACAAGGCCGAGGCGGCGCAGAAGGCGGGCCGGTTCGACGCCGAGATCGCGCCGCTGAAGATCGTCAGCCGCAAGGGCGAGGTGACGGTAGACAAGGACGAGTACATCCGTCACGGCGCGACCGTGGAGGCCATGCAGGGCCTGAAGCCGGCGTTCAACAAGGCGGGCTCGGTGACTGCGGCCAACGCCTCGGGCCTGAATGACGGCGCGGCGGCCCTGGTGCTGATGAGCGCGGACGAGGCGAAGGCGCGGGGGCTGGAGCCGCTGGCCCGGATCGTGTCGTCGGCGACGGCGGGCGTGGACCCCTCGATCATGGGCACCGGCCCGATCCCGGCGTCGCGCAAGGCGCTGGAGAAGGCCGGCTGGACCGTCGCTGATCTGGACCTGGTGGAGTCCAACGAGGCCTTCGCGGCCCAGTCGCTGTGCGTGCTGAAGGAGCTGGGCCTCGACCCCGATAAGGTCAACGTCAACGGCGGCGCCATCGCCATCGGCCACCCGATCGGCGCCTCGGGCGCTCGCATCCTGACGACGCTGCTGTTCGAAATGAAGCGGCGCGATGCGAAGAAGGGCCTGGCGACCCTGTGCATCGGCGGCGGCATGGGCGTCGCCATGTGTGTCGAGCGGGACTGATCCGTACTGTCGCGGAAAAAAGCGCGAAACCCTCTCAAGTCCTCTCAAGTCCTCTCATCTTCCGGGCCTGGGTGCAGGCGGGGCGGGATTCGGCCGTCCGGAGATGAGAGGGTCGAATGGAGGATTTGAGAGGGTTTGAGAGGGTCCTCTCACCCGCCGCTGCCCGCCGCTTCCGATGTCAAAGACCGTCGAGCGCGCACTGAAGCACGCGGCGGCGTCAAAAGCGGACGCAGGCGCTCAGCGGCCGTCCAGCGCCGACCAGCCGAAGCGGAGCAGGGGCAGGGTCTCGGTCGCGAAGCCGGCGATGACGTCCGGCAGGTCGGGCGAGGTGATCTGCGCGCCGGTCAGGGGGCGGCGGACGAACCACTGGGTGCGTTTCAGCACCGGCTCCAGCGGCGTTCCGGCGTGGGCCTCGAAGCCCTTGGGCATGCGTTTGGCGGCGGCGCCGGGGGCGAGCGTCAGGCCGGCCTTCTTCAGCGCCTTCTCGACGGCGGCCCAGGCGGCGGGGTCGGCGACGACGGCGCGGCGGAAGGCCTCGATGTTCGGGCGCTCGTGCAGATAGAAGCCGGCCGAGACGAAGGGGCCGTGGCCGTAGGCGTCTTCCACGTCGGCGATGGAGGTCGTGGCGACCACGGCGGCGGCGGGGCGGTTCGACGGGTGGGTCGAGGGATCCAGCGGGTCGATGCTGTCGGGATCGAAGGCGTCGGCGGCGGCGCGCGATCCGCCCTCGGGTTCGATGTGGATGTAGACCAGGCCGGGCGACAGCTTGCCGCCGTCACGGGTCAGGGTGGCCGAGACGTGGGACTTGTAGGGCCGCTTGTCCTTCGAGAAGCGGATGTCGCGGTGGATGCGGAACAGGCTGCGCCGGGCCTCGCCGCCCAGCGGCAGTTTGCGGGCGGCGCAGGCCGCGGTGGTCGCGGCGATCAGGGCCTCGAGCGCGGGCTTCAGGCCGTCGTCATAAGTCGCGCGGTGGGCGGTGAACCAGTCGCGGTCGTTGTTGGCGGCGAGGCCGGAGAGGAAGGCCAGGTCGGAGGGGGCGAAGCCGGAGAAGGTGGTGGGCATGAGACGGATATAGGCGCTCGTGAATGGGGAGGTGAAATGGCGGCGACGGCATCCCATATCGGGCATCAACACTGTTGCGGAGCGCGCCATGACCCGACCCCTGAAGATCGACTTCGTCTCGGACGTGGTCTGCCCCTGGTGCGTGGTCGGGCTGGGCGGGCTGGAGACGGCGCTGGAGAAACTGAAGGCCGAGGGCGTCGAGGCCGAGGTCAGCTTCCATCCCTTTGAGCTGAACCCGCAGATGGCCCCCGAGGGCGAGAACATCGTCGAGCACATCGGTCGCAAATACGGCTCCACCCCGGAGCAGTCGGCGCAGAACCGCGAGATGATCCGCGAACGCGCCGCGAGCGTCGGCTTCGACATGCGCATGGGGTCGGACAGCCGCATCTGGAACACCTTCGACGCCCACCGCCTGCTGCACTGGGCGGGCGAGACGGCGCCGGACAAACAGGCGGCGCTGAAGAAGGCGCTGTTCAAGGTCCACTTCACCGAGGGCCGCAACCTGACCGACGCCGGGACCCTGACCGAGGCCGCCGAGGCCGCCGGCCTGGACCGGGCCGAGGCGGCCGACGTGCTGGCCTCGGAGCGCTACACCGGGGCCGTGCGGGCCGAGGAGCAGCTGTGGCTGTCGCGGGGCATCAACTCCGTTCCTGCGGTGGTGGTGGACGGCAAATATCTGATCTCCGGCGGCCAGCCGGCCGAGGTGTTCGAGGAAGCGTTGCGCAAGATCGCGGCCGAGGCCCCCGCCGCCTAGAACGGCGGGGCGGCCAGGTTCTCGACGTCATAGACGTCGCTGAGCGCGCGCATGCGCGGGCCGTAGTCGGGGTGTCCGGGCGGCGAGGTCTTCACCAGTTCCTCGCGGGCGTGGAAGAAGCCGATGAAGTCGCCCGACGACACGCTGAGCAGCAGGCGGGTCGGCTCCTCGCCCGTATTGCCCTGGGCGTGCGGCGTGCCGCGCGGGATGAAGACGTAGTCGCCGGGCCCCAGCACCAGGGCCCCGCCGCCGACGTGCAGGGTCAGCTGGCCGGACAGGACGTAGAAGCTCTCGTCGGTGCGGTGATGCACATGCACCGGGGTGCGATAGCCGGGCGCCTCGACCAGCACGATCTGGCCCATGGCCTGCTCGCCGTCCGGCGACAGATACGCCACCTGGCCGACGCCGATGGAGGCCGGACCATCGCTCGCGCGGCGGATGGTGATGGCGGCCGGGTCGGACGGCGGGGCGGCGAGCGCCAGGGCGAAGGCGAGGGCGGCAGGCGTCATGGCGGGCTCCTTGTCCGTGAATCAGCGAATGCGTTCGATCGAGCCGAGGCGAAGACGACCGACGGTGAGTTCGTCGACGTGCAGGCGGCGGACGCGGGCGCGGCCGACGCGGAGGGCGCCGATGGCGAGGGCTCCGATGGCCAGGGCCCCGATGGCGAAGGCGCCGGTGGCGAGCGCGCCGAGGGCCAGGGCGCCCGTGGCGGCGCTGCCGACGGCGGCGGAGGAGGTCTTCACGGGCGGGGTCATTTGAGGGTTTCCAGCAGGCGGCCGAAGGCGGGGCCGGCGGCGTCGTCGGCGAGGTTGACGGTCAGCAGGACCGCCCGGCCGCGCGCGGGCCACAGGGTCGCCTGGGCGACGAAGAAGCCGTTGCTGCCGAGGTGGCTGAGCACCGTCTGGCCGTCGTCGCCGGCCTCGACCTTCCAGCCCGGGGCGTAGTCCCAGCCGGGTTCGCCCGGCGTGTGCAGGCGGCGCCAGCTGTCGGCAGACAGATAGCTTTCGTCGGCGCGCAGATGGGCGGCGATGAAGCGGGACCAGTCGGCGAGGCTGAGGTGAATGGTGCCGGCGGGGCCGGCGGCGGCGGGGTTGTCGTCGCCGGGGCCGAGGTCGATGCGCCGCCACGCGCCGTCCTCGCCGCGGACATGGCCCAGCGGCTGGTCCAGCCGGCCGGGGGTTCCGGGGGCGCCGAAGCCCGCTTCGGTGAGGCCGAGGGGTGCGAACACCTCGCGTCGGATCAGGGCCTCCCAGTCCAGGTCGGCGACGGTCTCCAGCATGACGCCGGCGATCATATAGCCGGCGTTGGCGTAGGCGGTGCGGGTGTTGGGCGGCGCGGCGGGCGGGGTCTTCAGCCCCTCCATGACCAGCCAGGCGCGCTGGTCGCGCAGGGGGCCGCCGCGGGCGACCATCTGTTCCCACAGGGCCTGGTCGAAATTGCCCTCGGCGCCGGAGCGATGGCTGAGCAGCCACAGCAGGGAGACGTCGTTCCAGGCGGGGTCGCCCGCCCCGCCCAGCACCCCGGCGACGGTCGTATCCCAGCCGATCAGGCCGCGCTCGATCAACCGGGCGGCCAGGGCGGCGGTGAAGGCCTTGGTGCAGGAGCCGATGTGCCAGCGGTCGGACGGCTGGACCGGCGGCCCGTCGGGCCAGGCGCGGACGCCGGCGACGCCGAGCCGTTCGGCGCCCTGGAGCCCGACGACGGCGGCGCCCAGGGCCGGCACGCCGGCCTGCGCGCGTTCGGCCTCGACCAGGGTGGAGATGTCGGCGGGCTGTGCGGCGGCGGGCCGGGCGAGCGCGGCCGTCAGCGGCAGGCCGGCGAGGGCGGCGGCGAACTGGCGGCGGTCCATCATGGCGGGTCCTGTCGGGACGGAGACGTGGGTCGGGTACGCGGACAGGGGGACGGGCCAGTTTAGGGAGAACGGCGGGCGGGGGAAGGGGGCGGGTTCGGCACCTTCCCGGTCGTCAGGGGAGGCGTGAGACTCCCCTGCACAAAAAAAACCGGTCTCACGAGTCTCACGGTCTCACGGGTCCTGCGCGTCGGCGTCGGCCCGGACCATCCGCCAGGCGGCGTCCTGCTCGAGCCAGCGGTCGAGGTCGTCCTGTTCGGCGTCCATCAGGTCGGCGACCCGCTTCCAGCGCAGGGCCTCGGCGGCGGAGCCGCGCAGCACGGCGCGCATCATCCGGCGTTGGGCGACGTAGGCCAGGTCGTGAAACTCGATCCGCTCCAGATTTCCGTCGACCCGGGCGGACAGCTCGTCGCCCTCGTCGAACTCGCGCCCGGCCGTCTGGTCCAGCCGCCGCCAGCCCTCGGAGGCGGCGTGGCGGCGCAGGCTGCTCAGCCCCAGCCCGTGCTTGGCGCACACCTCGGCCCCCGACAGCCCGGCCAGATAGTCCGCCTTCGCCGCCGCCCACACCTCGGGTGGATGCGCGAGCCGGTGGGTGGGGGTCCTGGTGTTCGTGTCGTCGAATGTGTGGTGAGCGCCGTCCGCCATGCCTGTTTGCCTCCCTGCCGCAATGGGTCAGCGGGCAGGATAGGGGAGGGGTGCGTCAAAAGCGGACGTGGGGGTGGGGCGCAGAGTTTCGTATTTGTCCCGATGAGTTGCTACTGTGAGTGTCCGAATCGACAACCTCCAGTCCGCCAAAAGCCCTTTGTGAAATACGTTAGCACTGCCTCGCGAATGCGCCGCGCGCGCCGAAATCTTCGCGTATGGCGCAGAGAGCGAATGCGTCGGGCGTGGAGGCGGGGTGCCGCTGAGACGTTGCCAGCTCTCGCTCGCCCATCTGTCTTTGACGAGCGCGCTCGGGAGTTGGCTGAGCAACGAGGAGCGCAAACACGATTGGCGTTTGCACGACAGGGGTTGCCGCTTCCGGAATCCGTTCCTGGGTTATTTCACAGCCCAGACGGCCCGCCCCGGCGTGCCAATTTGCTGATGGCACCGGATGTCCTTTCTTTCGAAGGGAACTACGATGAGTGTCTTGGCTTCCTGTACGACTACCGATGGCGGCGTTTTGTTCACAACGAAACGGGGCGCGGGCGCCCGAGAATGCTCGTTCTAGATCTGTCGCGTGTGCGGCAGATGTATCTCGACGCTGCGCTGGTTCTTGTTGCTGAGTACCATCGCAGCAACCTGTCCCAGCCCGATTTTAGGCCGGTGATCGATGATGCGACTTGGCCAAGTGGAGTCCGTAAATCTCTGGATATGCTTGGTTTTTATGAACTTGTTGAGGCCACGGCGACAACTGCAGACAACACGGACTTCACTCCTCTAACGGCCAAGTTCCTGCCGTTTGTGAGCGATGACACCGTTGATGGGCGCAAACTAGACCCCATTATCGAGCGCATGAAGGAGATCGCAGGTCGGACACCGAAGCGCGTGGCGATCTATGGGGCGCTGATGGAGGCGGTCGCAAATGCGAAGGGGCATGCCTATCCCGACGATATGCCTCGCAGGGTCGAGCCGATAGTGCGGCATCGGTGGTGGGCGGCCGGCGCCTACTTCCCTGAAACCCACACTTTGGAATATGCCGTGCTTGATCAAGGTGTTGGGATTGCCGAAACACTTCCCAAGAAAGCGCTTTGGGAAGTGATAAGCCGTGTTTGCCCGCCGGAGTTCGACGACGGTGATGTTATCGTTGGGGGTATCAAGTATGGCCGCACATCAACCGGTCGTGCGGAAAGAGGCAACGGCCTTTGGAAAATCTGCAAGTTGGTGCGTGACGTTCCCAACTCTTCGGTGCGGATTGTCAGCGGCAGGGGCGAAGTGACATACTTTGGTCGTGGCAAGCCCATAAAGAAAGTAAATGCTAACCCCTTTTATGGCACCCTTATCCACTGGACGTTGTCGCTGCCGAGCGAGCAGCCCGAAGGACTTCTGACGTGACCGAAGTTCGTCTTGCCAGCACATTCTCACCCTATCTAGGTGGACGCTACCGCGAGGACGGTCCTTGGAGCGGGCAGGAATTCCGAGAGGACTTCCTGGTGCCTTGGATGACGGATGCCATCCGCGAGCATCAGCTATTGGTGCTCGATCTCGATGGGGTGGCGGGTGTTCCTAGTTCCTTCCTAGAAGAGGCGTTTGGCGGCCTTCTCCGGAATACCCGATGGTCGATCCAACAAGTGCGCGCAGTTCTTAAGTTAAAGGCGAGCGACCCGGATCTTTGGCCCTACGTGAAGCTTGCAGACCAATTCATGTCGGAAGCTGCGAACCGTCATTGAGCGCCCTGGTCGAGATAATCGATCGAAGCACTGCGGTAGTGGCCGTGTGCAGGGAGCAAGTAAGCGACCCGTCTATTCTGGCAACTAGCACGAAGTGGTTGCTGGACAAGCTTCTGCCTCCGGCATTGTTGGCTGTTGCTGTAAGTTGGGCAATTCCGAGGGCGCTGGATAAATCCAAGGGTCGGCGCGAGCATTTCTACAAGACAGTAGATACGCTGCGGCAACAGCTCGAAGCCTTGCAGCCGATTGCGGCCGCCTACTGGTTCAAGAAGCACGACGGAAAATCTGCCGCCGTAGAAGAAACAATCAAGTTCCTGCTTGGCGACATTGGCAAGTTGATGCGGCTGGCTTCAGATGCGGGTGCGCCGAGCCTTTATTCGTCTCCCGAGTCGAAAGGCGTTCAGGGAATGGCTGAGTTGATTGATGCGACAACCGGCGGAGATTTTGGTTCCAGCAAGCGTCTAGCGGAACCGGAGCGTTCAGCGAGAATTACCAGAGCGTCTGTGCACCTGCTTAGCTTGCTCGCGGATGCTCGCTGGCAGGTCGTGAACACGGGCGCACGAGTCCGTCGAGGCTAGACCTTCACCTCCACCACCGCGCCCCCCGCCCGGAACTTCGCCGAGATCCCCGCCATCCCGGCCTCCGCCTCCGCGAGGCTCGCTTCCGCGTCGTTCGGACCGCGCGCGGCATCGCGGATATCCTGGCTGATCTTCATCGAGCAGAATTTCGGGCCTCACATGCTGCAGAAGTGGGCGGTCTTGTGGGCCTCCCTTGGCAGGGGGCGTCGTGGTGCTTGCGGATCGTCCCGGGGGCGAAGGCAGGTTGAACGGCTCCTCCGGCTGAACGGGACGCGACTTGTGGCGGCGAGCCTTTGGGGAAACACTGTTCGCGTCTGGACCGGAGAGGGCCGATGCGGAAGCGGGTGATCGTGGCGGCGCTGATGGCCTGGCCGCTGGCGGCGGGGGCGCAGACGGCGGCGCCGGAACCGCGCGCGGAGCCGGTGGTGGTGGAGTCCTACTATCGCATCCGATGGGGCGGCATGGGCGAGTTCATGGAGCTGTACCGGCGCAACCACGCGCCGGTGCTGGAAGCCATGCAGGCGCGGGGCTTCATCACCGGGATCGAGATCGAGCAGCCCTTCACCCATATGGCCGGCGACCAGCGCTGGGACCTGAGGGTGACCATCACCTATCGCGACGCGGATGCGGCGCTGGGGCCTGAGTACGGCGCCGCGGCGGAGGCCGAGATGGACCGCCTGTACACGGACGTGGCCGGGCACACGGCCGAGGAGGCGCGGCGCTTCTCTCTGGTGGAGGAGCACTGGGACGTGGTGGTGGAGGCGGCGGACTGAGCCAGTGATCCGCTCATCCCGGCGAAAGCCGGGACCCAGTTCTGTTCAGTGAAACGCCCGGCGCTTCAGGGCGAGGGGAAGCGGGCCACGGGACCCGCTGCAGCACCCAAAGGACTGGGTCCCGGCTTTCGCCGGGATGAGCGGAATCGAAGGGGCGCGTCGCCCCCTCCGTCACGGCGCGGAGGCGCGCCGTGACACCTCCCCCAGGAGGGGGAGGAGAGGGTTAGACCTTCACTTCGATGGCCGCGCCGCCGGCGCGGAATTTGGCGGACATCTCCGCCATCCCGGCTTCCGCCTCTGCCAGGCTGGCGCCGGCGTCGTTCTGACCGCGCGCGGCGTCCCGGATGTCCTGGCTGATCTTCATCGAGCAGAACTTGGGTCCGCACATGCTGCAGAAGTGGGCCGTCTTGTGGGCTTCCTTGGGCAGGGTGGCGTCGTGGTATTTGCGGGCCGTCTCGGGGTCGAGGCCGAGGTTGAACTGGTCTTCCCAGCGGAACTCGAACCGGGCGCGTGACAGGGCGTCGTCGTGGGCGCGGGCGGCGGGGTGGCCCTTGGCCAGATCGGCGGCGTGGGCGGCGATCTTGTAGGTGATGACGCCGTCCTTGACGTCCTGGCGGTCGGGCAGGCCCAGGTGCTCCTTGGGCGTGACGTAGCAGAGCATGGCGGTGCCGAACCAGCCGATCATGGCCGCGCCGATGGCCGATGTGATGTGGTCGTAGCCGGGGGCGATGTCGGTGGTCAGCGGCCCGAGGGTGTAGAAGGGCGCCTCGTGGCAGTGCTTCAGCTGCTCATCCATGTTGGCCTTGATCTTGTGCATCGGCACGTGGCCGGGGCCCTCGATCATGACCTGGCAGCCGTGGTCCCAGGCGACCTTCGTCAGCTCGCCGAGGGTGCGCAGCTCGGCGAACTGGGCCGCGTCATTGGCGTCGGCGATCGAGCCGGGACGCAGGCCGTCGCCGAGGCTGAACGACACGTCGTAGGCGCGCATGATCTCGCAGATGTCTTCGAAGTGTTCGTAGAGGAACGACTCCTTGTGGTGGGCCAGGCACCACTTGGCCATGATCGAGCCGCCGCGGGAGACGATGCCGGTGACGCGGTTGGCCGTCAGCGGCACGAAGGGCAGGCGGACGCCGGCGTGGATGGTGAAATAGTCGACGCCCTGCTCGGCCTGTTCGATCAGGGTGTCGCGATAGACCTCCCAGGTCAGGTCCTCGGCGACGCCGTTCACCTTCTCCAGCGCCTGGTAGATCGGCACGGTGCCGATGGGCACCGAGCTGTTGCGGATGATCCAGTCGCGGATGTTGTGGATGTTGCGGCCGGTCGACAGGTCCATGACGTTGTCGGCGCCCCAGCGGGTGGCCCAGACCAGTTTGTCGACCTCGTCGTCCACCGACGAGAGGACCGCCGAGTTGCCGATGTTGGCGTTGATCTTCACCAGGAAGTTGCGGCCGATGATCATCGGCTCGACCTCGGGGTGGTTGATATTGTGCGGGATGATGGCGCGGCCGCGGGCGATCTCGCTCCGGACGAATTCCGGGGTCACATAGTCGGGGATGCTGGCGCCGAACGACTCTCCGTCCCGGGTCGAGGGGCGAGGGTCGAGGGTCGAGGAAGGGAAGGCGATAGAGGAGCCGTCGTGCAGGGTGATCTTGCCTTCACCCGACCCTCGACCCTCGACCCTCGCCTCTTCTCTCCGCAGGTTCTCGCGGATGGCGACGTATTCCATCTCGGGCGTGATGATGCCCGCCTTGGCGTATTCGTATTGCGTCACCGGGCGGCCGGCGACGCCCTTGAAGACCTGGTGGTTCGAGGTGTCGAAGCGCGGGGCGAGGTGTTTGCCCGACGCGTGGCCGTTGTCCTCGGGTTTGACCTCACGCGGGGTCTCGACGCGGGCGATGTCGCCGCGGTCCAGCTGCCACGACGGCTTCACCAGCGGCAGGCCGCGCTTGATGTCGATGGTCACCGTCGGGTCGGTGTAGGGGCCGGACGAGTCATAGATGGTCACCGGCGGCTCGTTGGCGCTGGGGTGAACGGCGACTTCGCGGAAGGGGACGCGGATGTCGGGGAAGAGCTCGCCGGCGACATAGACCTTCTTGGACCCGGCGCGCTCGCCGGTCGGGATGGTCCCGGTCTCCTTCATCACCTCGGTGCGGGCGTCGGCCAGGGCCAGGTCCACGTTCGGTTCGGCGGGAGTCGTCGGGGGGGTGACGGCGATGTTCATGGCGGCCTCGTTGTGGAGGTCCGCCGACGTCGGGCGTGGTGGTCCTGTAGCGTGGACCGAGCGTTTCCCATCCCTTCGCCGGCATGACCCGGATCAGGTTCGACGGGTCAGGCGATCACGCCAATCTCAGCCGCTTCAGGTGCGACCCCCCGGAGAACGGGGCAGCCATACGCTCGGGGGGGCTGGCTGTCGAGCCGGTGCGGGCCCAGATTGAGGGCGGGAGGCGGCATGGACAGTCGATATGATCCGGAGGCCCTGAGGGTGGCGCGGCAGGCGACGGCGACGGGCGAACAGGTGCTGTGGGCCGGGCGACCGGGCGCGGCCGTGTGGCTGAGCTGGGAGCTGGCGCACCCGCTCGGGCTGCTGGTGGTGGTCGGCGGCAGCCTGCTGTGGAACTTGCGCGACCGGACCGGGCTGCTGAGCGAGCGGCCGGGGCTGGTGGCGGTCATGACGATCCCGCTGTGGGCGTTCGCCGGCTGGCTGGCGCTGGCGGCCTGGTCGCGGCGGAAGCGGGCGCGCGAGGTGTATGCGGTGACCAGCCGGCGGGTGCTGATCCTGGCGGACGACGGGACGGTGCGGCACGCGGTCGGACTGGAGGCGGCGCCGGACTTCAGGGTGCAGGGCCGGACCCTTTGGCTGGGCGGGCTGGACGAGGTGGTCGCGGCGGGGCGCGGGGACCTGGACGGCGGGCTGGACCGGATGGAGCGGCTGCCGCGCCTGCGCGGGCTGGCCGACCCGGAGCGGGTGATGGCTACGATCCGGACGGCGGCGGCATGACCGACCTCGCCCGCCCCTATCGCGACACCGACCGCGAAGACTGTCTGCGGCTGTTCGACTCCAACAGCCCGACGTATTTCGACCAGACCGAGCGGCCCGACTATGAGGCCTTCCTCGATGACGGCTGGCCCTACCAGGTGATCGAACGCGACGGGCGGGTGGTGGCCTGCGGCGGCCATGCGATCGAGCCGGACGGCAGCGCCTCGCTGTGCTGGGGCATGGTCGACGGGAGCCTGCACCGGCAGGGCGTCGGCGACGCCCTAACCCGGGCCCGGATCGTGGCGGCCAGGGCGGCCGGGGCGAAGGCCATCCGCCTGGACACCAGCCAGCTGACGACCGGCTTCTACGAGCGGTACGGCTTCGTGGTGCAGTCGGTGATCCCGAACGGCTATGCGCCCGGCAAGGACCGCTGCGAGATGCGCCTCGAACTTTAGTCCGGGAAGACGACCAGCAGCTGGTCCAGCGCGCCCTCGATGCGGGCCCAGCCCGCGTCGTCCAGGGCCACGCCGCCGACGCCGGGGCGCGCGCCGGCCGAGAGGGCCAGGTGCTGGACGGCGGCGAGGAGGACGGCGTTGAGGGCGGCGGGGTCGCCTTGCGGCGGGGTGCGCAGGCGCGGGCGGCGCTCGCGCATCCAGGCCTGGAGCAGGGCGGCGCGGTCGGACTCGATGCGGTTCAGCAGGGGCGAGGACTCGACCAGGGCCCAGGCCATCAGGCGCAGGGTCAGTGGACTGGCGCGGAGCGCGGCGACCCAGGCGGTCAGGCTCTCGCGGGCGAAGGCGCGCATGGACTCGGTCTCGGCCGGCGGGACCGAGTCGAGCGTGCGGACGAGGCCGGCGAGCGAGCGCCCGGCCAGCTTCTGCACCACGCCGTCGGCGCCCTCGAAATAGCGATAGACCAGCTTGCGGTCGCAGCCCGCCTCGGCGGCCAGGGTCTGGACGTTCAGGCCCGGAAAGCCGTCGCGCAGCAGGATGCGCTCGCCCGCCTCGACGATAGCGGCTTCGGTGGCGCTGCGGTCACGCATGCGAGACGTCGATTCGACCATAGGTCCAACATCGCGCCGGTCGGCTGAGTCGGACAAGTGAGGGGGAGCAGATAAAGGTGCGGCCCGGTCTGCGTCGGGGGGCGTGGCAGAGACCGGGCCGCTGGAGGACTCTGTCGAGCGCGCATCGCCGCAAGGTCCGATCGCATAACCGCGTCACGTACGATCGGTTCCGGACTTTTCGCACTTTTTCGACCGCGCGGCCGGGCGCGAAAAAGGGGACGGTTTGGGGTTCCACGCCGACGCCCTTCGCGGCACCACGGAATGGCGGTAGGGAGGGGCGACCACGGAGGCTTCGCCATGCATCTCGCCCGCTTTCCCCGCGTCCGCCTGGCGCACCTGCCGACGCCGCTGGAGCCGCTGCCGCGACTGGGCGAGGCGCTGGGGATCGACCTCTGGATCAAGCGCGACGACTGCACCGGCCTGGCCGGGGGCGGCAACAAGACCCGCAAGCTGGAGTTCCTGCTCGGCGACGCCTTCGAACAGGGCGCCGACACCCTGGTGACGCAAGGCGCGGTGCAGTCGAACCACGTGCGCCAGACGGCGGCGGCGGCGGCGAGCCATGGGCTGGCCTGCGAGATCATTCTGGAGGAGCGGACGGGGTCGAAGGCGCCCGACTATGTCGGCAACGGCAACGTCCTGCTGGACCGGCTGCTGGGCGCGACCTTCCGCACCGTGCCGGGCGGGACCGACATGGTCGCCGAGCTGGAGAAGACGGCGGTCGAGGTGAGGGCGCGGGGCGGCAAACCCTACGTGATCCCGGGCGGCGGTTCGAACGCCATCGGGGCGCTGGGCTATGTCGACTGCGCGCGGGAGATCGTGGTGCAGGCCGATGAGCTGGACCTGCCGGTCGACCGCATCGTGACGGCGACAGGCAGCGCCGGCACGCATGCGGGCCTGGTCGCGGGCCTGGCGGTGATGGGGGCGGACATTCCGGTGCTGGGCATCGGGGTGCGGGCGCCGAAGGCCAAGCAGGAAGAGAACGTGCTGAAGCTGGCGCGCGAGACGGTGATCCTGCTGGGCCGCCCGGACGCGGTGAAGCCGGAGATGGTGGTCGCTGACTGCGACTATGTCGGCGAGGGCTACGGCCTGGTCGACGACGCGGTGATCGAGGCGCTGAAGCTCGCGGCGCGGACGGACGGGATCCTGCTGGACCCGGTCTACACCGGCAAGGCGATGAAGGGCCTGATCGCCCTGGCGAAGCTCGGCCGCTTCAAGGACGAGACGGTGGTGTTCCTGCACACCGGCGGGGCCCAGGGGCTGTTCGGTTACGAGAGCGAAATCGGGGCGGGGTTGTAGGCGACGCCGGGCGCGGCGACTGTCGGGGCTTCTACCGCCCGTCCGCCAGCGGTTCGGCGAGGCCGATGAGGATGCCCTCCGGGCCGCGAAGGTAGCAGAGGCGGTAGGCGTTTTCGTACTGGACCACCTCGCCGACGAGTTCTCCGCCGTGGGCGCGGAGGCGGGTGACGACGTCGTCGATGTCGCTGACCGCGAACATGGCGCGCAGGTAGCCGAGGGCGTTGACCGGGGCGGCGCGGTGGTCGGCGACGACGGCCGGGGCCAGGTAGCGGCAGAGCTCGAGACGGCAGTGGCCGTCGGGGGTGACCATCATGGCGATCTCGACGCGCTGGTCGCCGAGGCCGGTGACGCGGCCGGCCCATTCGCCCTCGACCATGCCGCGGCCCTCCAGCGTCAGGCCGAGCTCGGTGAAGAAGGCGACGGCGTCGTCGAGGGACTCGACCACGATGCCGACGTTGTCCATGCGCAGCAGCCGGCTCTTGCTCATGCTTTCGGCTCCCTGAGGATCTTCTCCATCGCCTTCCCTTTGGCCAGTTCGTCGACGAGCTTGTCGAGGTAACGGAGCTCGCGCATCAGCGGGTCCTCGATGTCCTCGACGCGGACGCCGCAGACGACGCCCCTGATCTCGCTTCGGGCCGGGTTGAGGCGGGCCTGGCCGTAGAAGGTTCTGAAGTCGGTTTTGTTCGCCAGGTGGGCCTCGAACTCCTCCGGCGTGTAGCCGGTCAGCCAGAGAATGATCCGGTCGAGCTCGGCCTTCGTCCGCCCCTTCTTCTCCGCCTTGGCGACGTAGTGCGGGTAAACGCTGGCGAAGCTGACGGAGTAGATTCGGTGTTCGGTCATCTCGGTTCGGACCTGACGATGGGCGCCGGGACACTTAGCCATTCAGAAGCGTGCGCGTGAAGCCGGGCGGAGACGAGGCCAGGCCCGGCGCGGCGTGTTCGGAACGGTGGAGCTTTGTGTCGTCTGGCGCGTTCTGATAGATGGGCGTCTTCCTTTATTCAGATAAATCAGTCGGGTAACGAATTTTGAGTGCACGTCTGAGGCTTCGCGAAGAGACGCGGCGCGAGCATGAGCAGGTGGATGCGGCGTATGCGGCGTTCGATCTGTCGTCGGTGCGCGGCTACGGCGATTTCCTGGCCGCGCAGGCGCGGGCCTTCCTTCCGCTGGAGGCGGCGGTCGAGCGCGGCGGGGCGGGATTGCTGATCGACGACTGGGCCACGCGGCGCCGGGCGGAACTGCTGCGCGCGGACCTAGCCGGGCTGGGGATCGGCCGGGTGGACGAGCTGCCGCCGGTCGAGTTTTCGGGCGCCGCGGCGGTGCTGGGCGCGGTCTATGTGCTGGAGGGATCGAGGCTGGGCGGCGCGATGCTGCGGCGGGCGGTTCCGCGCGGGGCGCCCGTGCGGTTTCTGGGGGGCGAGGACAACGGTCCGCGCTGGCGCGCGCTGACCGGGATGCTGGATGAGCGGCTGGCCTCCGGACCTGACCTGGATTCGGCGATCGCCGCGGCGCGGTCGGTGTTCGACTGTTTCCGGATCGCCGCGCGAACGAGGCTGGCTGCATGACCCAGATCACCGGGGGAACGGTCGACCTGACCAACTGCGACCGCGAGCCGATCCACCTGCTGGGCGCGATCCAGCCGATCGGCTTCCTGGTCAGTCTTGCGGACGACTGGACGGTCGATCGGGCCTCAGAGAACCTGGAGGTCTTCACCGGCGTGAAGGCGGCCGACCTGCTGGGGCGGCCGTTCGGCGACCTGGTCGATCGCGAGGCGCTGCACAATCTGCGCAACCGGGCCGCCATGCTGCTGGGCGACGACGCGGTCGAGCGGCTGTTCCACTGCAGCCTGATCCCGGGGCGGCCTCCGTTCGACGTCGCCGTGCACATGACGGGCGGCCGCACGGTGATCGAGGCGCAGCCGTCGAACGAGCCGAGCGGCGACGCCACCAACACGGTGCGCTCGATGGTGGCGCGGCTGGACCGGACGCCGGACTTTCCGCGGTTCTTCAACGAGGGCGCGCGCCTGGTGCGGGCCCTGACCGATTTCGACCGGGTGATGATCTACCGCTTCGCCGAGGACGGGTCGGGCGAGGTGGTGGCCGAGGCGTGCCGGTCGGGGATCGGCAGCTTCAAGGGCCTGCACTATCCGGCGACGGACATCCCGAAGCAGGCGCGGGAGCTCTACAAGCGCAACCTGCTGCGGATCATCAGCGACATCGAGGCGGAGCCGGTGCCGGTGACGCCTGCGCGGGACAGCGAGGGGCGTCTGCTGGACCTGTCGCTGTCGGTGCTGCGCAGCGTGTCGCCGATCCATATCGAGTATCTGCGCAACATGGGCGTGCGGGCGTCGATGTCGATCTCGATCATCGTCGACGACAAGCTGTGGGGCCTGTTCGCCTGCCACCACTACAGCCCGATGTCGCCGACGTTCGAGCGGCGCTCGGTCTGCGAACTGCTGGCCCAGATGTTCTCGATGCGGCTGGAGAGCCGGGAGCGGAAGGAGCTGGTCGAGTTCGAGCGGCGGGCGCGGGACATCTCCGACCAGCTGCTGGGGGCGGTGGCGTCGGACGACACCCTGTTGAACGACCCGGACTGGCTGAGCGAGATCCTGACCTCGGCCATTCCGGCGGACGGGGTCGGGGTGTGGATCAACGGCAGCCAGGCGTCGTCCGGCGCGACGCCGGACGCGGGCGACATCCGGCGCATCGTCGCGCGCCTGACCGAGATCAGCCCCGACCGGGTCTATGCGACGGACCATATCGCCGAGCTGGTTCCGGACGCGCCGTCGCTGGCGGCGACGGCGGCGGGCCTGCTGGCCATCCCGATCTCGCGCGCGGCGCCGAATTTCGTGATCCTGTTCCGGCGCGAGCTGGAGCGATCCGTCAGCTGGGGCGGCGATCCGCACAAGCCGGTCACCTACGGGCCGAACGGGCCGAGGCTGACGCCGCGCGAAAGCTTTGCGGAGTGGAAGGAGACGGTGAAGGGGCGGGCGAGGCCGTTCACCGCGTCCGAGCTGCGGGTGGCGGAAACGCTGCGGGCGACCCTGGTCGAGGTTGTGTTGCGGATGGCGGATGCGGCCACGCTGCAGCGGCAGCAGGCCAGCGAGCGGCAGGAGCTGCTGATCGCCGAGCTGAACCACCGGGTGCGCAACATTCTGGGCGTGATCCGGGGCCTGATCCGTCAATCCAAGCCGCACGACGACTCCATCGAAAGCTTCGTCAAACTGGTCGACGGGCGGATTCACGCCCTGGCGCGGGCGCACAACCAGATCACCGACGATCACTGGGGACCGGCGCCGCTGCAGACCCTGATCGACGCCGAGGCGGCGGCCTTCCTGGCGGACCGGCCGGATCGCATCCGCTCGCTGGGCGGGCATGTGCTGCTGAACCCGCAGGCCTATTCGACCATGGCCCTGGTGATGCACGAGCTGGTGACCAACTCGGCCAAGTACGGCAGCCTTTCCGACAGCGGGACGGTGGACATCAGCTGGACCCAGGACGCCGCCGGCGACCTGATCGTCGAGTGGCGCGAGCAGGGCGGACCGCCGGTGAAGGCGCCGACGCGCAAGGGGTTCGGCACGACCATCATCGACCGCTCGGTGCCCTATGACCTGGGCGGCGAGGCGAGGATCGACTATGCGGCCTCGGGCGTGACGGCGCGGCTGCGCATTCCGGCCCGCCACGTGTCGGCCATCGGCGGAGACCATGCGCCGCGCGTGCGCTTCCCGCGGCCGGCCGTGGGCCATCCGACGCCGCCGCCGACCGGCGTGCTGACCGGCGAACGGATGCTGCTGGTGGAGGACAGTCTGATCATCGCCCTGGACGCCGAGGACGTGCTGACCCGGCTGGGGGCGTCAGAGGTGATTACGGCGTCGACCGTGGAGGCGGCGCTGGAGGTCATATCCCAGGCGGCGCCGTCGTTGGCGATGCTCGACATCAACCTGGGGGATCGGACCAGCTATGCGGTGGCGGACCGGCTGAAGGCGCTGGGCATCCCGTATATCTTCGCGTCGGGCTATGGCGAGCAGACGACCCTGCCCGAGGCGCATACGGACCGGGCGGTGCTGCAGAAGCCGTACACGCTGGAGAATGTGGCGCGGGCGCTGGACGCCTTGCGCAACGAACGGCAGGCGGAGGTCGCGGCGGTCGATCCTTGAACGGTCCGGATTGGTCCCCAACTCGGAAGCCTCCCCGGCGCAGCAGGTCCGTCCGATGCCCACCTCCCCGACGTCCCTGCTCGACCGCCTGGGACTGACTGTTCCGGTCATCCAGGCGCCCATGGCCGGGGTGTCGACGCCGGAGATGGCGGCGGCGGTGTCGGAGGGGGGCGGGCTGGGTTCGGTCGCGGTCGGGGCGACGGATGCGGACGCGGCGCGGGCGATGATCGCAGCGGTCCGGGCGCTGACCGGGCGGGCGTTCAATGTGAACCTGTTCGTGCATGCGACGCCGAAGCCGGATGCGGCGCGCGAGGCGGCGTGGCTGGAAGCCATGAGGCCCCTGTTCGTCGCGTATGGCGCGACGCCGCCGGCGTCGTTGCGGACGATCTACAAGAGCTTTGCCGACGACGACGACATGCTGGAGGCGCTGGTCGAGGCCGCGCCGCCGGTGGTGAGCTTCCACTTCGGTCTGCCGGGCGCGCGGTGCGTCGCGGCATTGAAAGGGGCGGGCTGCGTGCTGATCGCCAGCGCGACCAGCCTGGACGAGGCGCTGGCGGCGGAAGCCGCCGGGATGGATGCGGTCGTGGCCCAGGGTTATGAGGCCGGCGGGCACCGGGGGGTGTTCGATCCGGACGCGATCGACGACCAACTGGGCGTGCTGGCCCTGACCCGGCTGCTGGCGGCGAAGGCGGGTCTGCCGGTGATCGCGGCGGGCGGGATTATGGACGGGCGGGGCGTGCGGGCGGCGCTGGACCTGGGCGCGGTCGCGGCGCAGCTGGGCACGGCCTTCATCGCCTGTCCGGAGAGCAGTGCGGACGCCGGCTATCGCGCGGCGCTGAACAGCGAGGCGGCGAACCATACGACGATGACGCGGGCCGTGTCGGGCCGGCCCGCGCGGTGTCTGCGCAACCGGTTCACGGCATGGGGCGAAGGCGTTGCGGCGCCGGTTCCCGACTATCCGATCGCCTATGACGCCGGGAAGGCGCTGAACGCCGCGGCGAAGGCGGCGGGCGAGGCGGGGTTCGGGGCGCAGTGGGCCGGGCAGGGCGCGCCCCTGGCCCGGGCGCTGCCGGCGGGCGAGTTGATGGCGACGCTGACGCGGGAACTGGCGCAAGCCGGTTGAGACCGGGCGCCGGCCGCGCGCATAAGGACCGGCGACAAGCGGAGGCGTGAGAGTGATGGGCAAAATCCTGGGCGTGCTGGGCGGCATGGGGCCGGTGGCGACGACGGCCTTCATGGCGCGGGTGCAGGCGCTGACGCCGGCGACGCGGGACGAGGATCACATCCGCATGCTGGTCGACCTGAACCCGCATGTGCCGAACCGGCATACGGACCCCGAGGGCGCGGCGAAGGCGCTGGGCGAAATGGCGGTGCGGCTGCGCGACGCCGGGGCCGAGCTGCTGGCGATGCCGTGCAATACGGCGCACGCGCATGTGGAGGCGATCCGCGCGGCGGGGCTGCCCTTCATCGACATGGTCGAGGCGACCGTGACGGCGGCGAAGGCGACCGGCGCGCACCGGATCGGCGTGCTGGCCACGCCCGGCGGCGAGAAGCTGTATGCGGCGGCGCTGGCCGGGGCGGGGCTGGAGACGGCGCGCCTGGAGGGTGCGGACCGCGAGGCCTTCATGAAGGCCGTGTTCGACTTCAAGGCCGGCGACCTGGGCGACGCGCCGCGGGCCGAGATGCGCCGGCTGGCGGCGGCGCTGGTCGCCGACGGCGCGGAGGCGGTGATCGCCGGATGCACCGAGGTGCCGCTATTGCTGGAGGCGGGCGAGGTGAGCGTGACGCTGGTGGACTCGGCGGAGGTGCTGGCGGAGGCGAGCGTGCGCGCCTGCGCGTGACGAAAGCTTAAGTTGAGAACGGCGGTCGGGGGCGGCACGGAAGAGGGCTGAACCGGAGACTGACCGATGCGCCTTCTCGCCGCCGCCGTGATCGCCGCAGCCTTGCTGCCCGCGACCGCCTTCGCCCAGACCGCGCCGACGTTTCCGGTGCGCCTGCCCAGTTCCGGCGGCGAGGTGATCATTCCGTCGGCGGGATTCCAGCGGGCGTACGACGAGATCGGCTACGCCCCGGCGCGGCGGGCGGGGGACACCCTGTATGTCTCGGGCGCGATCGTGTTCCGGGCCGAGGGCGAGGGAACCGATGCGGCGGCGTTCGAGGGTCAGGTGCGGCGGGCGCTGACGCAGCTGGACCGGACCGTGAAGGCGGCCGGGGTGACGATGAACGACGTCGCCCTGATCAACAGCTTCCACGTCTGGGAGGGCCCGGACTTCACCGGCACGAAGGATCAGCAGATCGAGGTCATCGCCCGGGTGTGGCGCGAGTTCGCGGATGGACCCCGTCCGGCGTGGACGGCGGTGGGCACGAGCGGCCTGCTGGGCGGGACCGGGATCGTGGAAATCCAGCTGACGGTCCATTCGCCGCTGGCTTCAAACTGACGGGATCGCTTGCGGCGCGGGGCCGGGCGCGGCACTGAGAGCCCGTGAACAGACAATCTCTCATTATCGACTGCGACCCCGGCGTGGATGACGCCGTGGCGCTGATGCTCGCCTTCGGGGCGGACGAACTGGACCTGCTGGCCATCACCACCGTGGGCGGCAACGTGCCGGTGGAGAAGACGGCCCGGAACGCGCGGATGCTGCGCCAGATCGCGGGCCGCGAGGACGTGCCGGTGTGGATGGGCGCGCACCGCCCGATCCGGCGCAAGCCGTCGGGCGCGGGCGTGTTCCACGGCGACGAGGGGCTGGGCGATCTGGATCCGTTCGAGCCGACGGCGCCCGCCGCCGACGGGCATGCGGCCGAGGCGATCGTGCGGCTGGTCATGGCCCGGCCGGAGAAGTCGGTGGCCATGGTCGTGGTCGGTCCGATGACCAATCTGGCGCTGGCGCTGCGGCGGACGCCGGGGCTGGCCGGACGGCTGGGGCCCGTGGCCGTCATGGGCGGCGCGCGCCGGGAGGCCGGCAACATCACCGCCTCGGCCGAGTTCAACATCTGGGCCGATCCCGACGCGGCGGCGGAGGTGCTGGCGGCGGGCTGCGACGTGGTGATGTTCGGCCTGGACGCCACGCATGAGGTGCGGGCGACCGAGGCGCGGATCAGGCGGATCGAGAAGCTGAAGTCGCCGAAGGCCGCGGCGGCGGCGGCGATGATGCGCTATTCGCAGCGGATCGAGCGGGAGGTCGTGGAGGGCGAGGCGCCGCCGGTGCACGATCCCTGCCCGGTGGCCTGGCTGCTGAAGCCGGAGCTGTTCGAGCTGAAGCGCTGCCGCATCCAGGTGGAGACGGGCAGCGACCTGACGCGCGGGCATACGGCGGTGGAGTTCCGGGCGGGCGTGGCGGGATCGCTGCCGCATCGCTGGGCAGTAAGCGCCGACGCGGAGGGCGTATTCGACCTGATCGCGGAGAAGGTGGCATGAAGCAGGCCGCTCGAATTCCGGGCCGCCCTCGCGGACGGCCCGGAGCTTTCGACGATCAGCCTCCGCGGGGGTCGGCGAGCGCCGCCATGGCCTTTTCGAGGGCCACGTGCATCGACAGGGTGTCGGCGGCCTGGCGAGGCGGATAGGCCTTCAGACTCTCGAGATGCTCGGCGATGAAGGGGGCGCCGGCGTTCGGAGCCCAGAGCTTCGAGGCGAAGAATTTCCGCCCGATATAGCCCCACTCCTCGCTCTCGGGATCCATCTTCTCCATCGGGTCCATACGCAGGTGGAACAGATAGGGGATGGACGGGTAGGCCTTCTCGGTGAACCAGCTGCCGTTCTTCTTGACGCCGATGTGCATCTTCCAGTTCTTGACCCGGACCGCCATCAGATCGGTTTCATCGTAGTAGTAGTGGGCGACGCGGGCGGATTCCTCCGTCTTGCCGGTCCACATGTCGATCTGGTTGAAACCGTCGAGGTGGCACTTGTAGGTGACGCCATTCATCTTGTGGCCGTCGAGGAGCTTCTCCTTGACGCCCTTGGCGCCGGCGGCCTCGGCCAGGGTCAGGTAGACGTCCTCGTGGTTCTGCAGGCCGTTGCAGGTTGAGCCGGCGGGGATCTTGCCCGGCCACTTGATCAGGCAGGGCACGCGGACGCCGCCTTCCCAGGTGGTGCCTTTCTCGCCGCGGAACGGGGCATAGCCGCCATCCGGCCACAGCATCATCTCGTTACCGTTGTCGGTCGAGTACATGATGATGGTGTCGTCCTCGACGCCGAGCTCCTTGAGCTTGGCCAGCAGGGCGCCGACGTGCTCGTCATGCTCCAGCATCTTGGCGCGGACGACGTCTTCCTCGGCCCGGCCCTCATCGACCGCCTTCTGCACATAGCCCGGTCCGGGGTGCGAGAAGATGTGGATGGCGGTGGTGTTGAACCAGCAGAACCAGGGCTTGTCGTCCTTGCCGACGCGGTCGAGCCAGTTGAGCGTATGGTCGAGCACCTCCTTGTCGAAGGTCTCCATCCGCTTGCGGGTCAGCAGGCCGGTGTTCTCGATCTTCTGTTTGCCGCGCTTGCCGAAGATGCCGTCGTCGGTGGGGTCGTCCTTGTCGGTGGCCCAGGCGTGCAGCACGCCGCGCGGGCCGAATTTCTTGAGGTAGTCGGGGTTCTTCTGGCCCGGATAGTCGAGCTCCTCCGGCTCCTCCTCGGCGTTGAGGTGGTAGAGGTTGCCGAACCACTCGTCGAAGCCATGCGATGTGGGCAGGAACTCATTGCGGTCGCCGAGGTGGTTCTTGCCGAACTGGGCGGTGGCGTAGCCCTGGTCCTTGAGCACCTCGGCCAGGGTCGGGTCTTCCTTCTGGATGCCGCGGGCCGAACCGGGGATGCCGATGGTGGTCATGCCGGTGCGCACCGGCATCTGGCCGGTGATGAAGGCCGCGCGGCCGGCGGTGCAGCTGGGCTGGCCGTAGTGGTCGGTGAAGAGACAGCCTTCCTTGGCGATGCTGTCGATGTTGGGCGTCTTGCCCATCATGCCGTGGGTGTAGGCGCCGACATTCCACATGCCGATATCGTCTC
Source organism: Brevundimonas lenta (assembly GCF_014196335.1). Taxonomy (GTDB): domain Bacteria; phylum Pseudomonadota; class Alphaproteobacteria; order Caulobacterales; family Caulobacteraceae; genus Brevundimonas; species Brevundimonas lenta. Next base: position 441,078 of record NZ_JACIDM010000003.1, on the reverse strand, counting down.
CCCAGATGACGAGGATATTGGGTTTCTTGTCGGGCACGGGTCTGCTCCGCTGAAAGGACTGGAAGGGCGGTCAAACTGCCGGGTGAGGGCGCGCGGGGGGATGGGGGAAAACCCTGACTCGCCGCCCCGAATGGCCCCTGCGCACCTGATCGTGATGGTGGCCAAGGGCGACGCCCGGGGGCTATGGAGAGGGTGGATCAGCCCCGCGCGGGGCGGAGGGAGAAGGCGCCTTGCAGATCACCGTCGTCGGATCGATCAACCTGGACTTCGTCGCCACGGCGCCGAAGCTGCCGCGGGCGGGCGAGACGGTGACGGGCGCGACGCTGGCGCGGCATCCGGGCGGCAAGGGCGCCAACCAGGCGTTGGCGGCGCAGCGGCTGATGCGGGGCGCGCCGGGCGACGACGAGGTGCTGATGATCGGCCGGGTCGGGCGCGACTCCATGGCCGAGGAGGCGATGGCGCTGCTGCTGGCCGACGACGTCGACATCGGCCACGTCATCGCCGACGCCGAGGCGCCGACGGGCGTGGCCCTGATCGCGGTCGATCCCGAGGGCGAGAACCAGATCGTGGTGGCGGCGGGGGCGAACCATCTGGCCTCGCCCGAGCAACTGCCGGCGCGGATCGACTGTCCGCTGATCGTGCAGCTGGAGCTGCCGATCGACACGGTCGAGGCGGCGGTGGGGCGGGCGACGGAGTTCGTCTGCGTGAACCTGGCCCCGGCGGCTCCGGTGTCGGACCAGCTGCTGCGCCGGGCCGATCTGATCGTCGTGAACGAGACCGAGGCGGCCTTCTACGGCGACCTGCTGCATCACGGCGGCGGCCGGGTGGTGGTGACGAAGGGGGCGAAGGGCGCGGTGATGTACCACCGCGGGGTCGAGATGGCCTGGGCGACGCCGCCTAAGGTGCGGGCGGTCGATGCGACGGGCGCGGGCGACTGCTTCGTCGGCGCGATCACCGTGGCGCTGCTGGAGGGGATGGAGCCGCAGGCTGCCTTGACCTTCGCCTGCGCCGCCGGGGCGATCGCGGCGACGCGGCCGGGAGCTCAGCCGTCGATGCCGACGCGTAAGGAAGTCGACGCGATCTTGAAGGCGCACTGACGGGGGAGGGCGGCGTCGCCCCCTCCGTCACGGCGCATATCTGCGCCGCGCCACCTCCCCACTGTGTGGAGAGGTGAGGCTCAGGCCTTGGCGCGGAAGGCGGCGATGGCGGCGACGGTCTGTTTGACCTGGGCCTCGATGCCGGCCCAGTCGCCGGACTTCACGGCGGCGTCGGTGATCAGTTTCGAACCCATGCCGGCGGCGACGATGCCGCTTCCGAACCATTTGGCGATCGAGGCCTCGTCCGGGTCGACGCCGCCGGTGGGCATGATCTTGGTCCACGGCATGGGGCCCATGACCGCCTTGACGAAGTCGGCGCCGCCGACCGAGGCGCCGGGGAACAGTTTGACGATCTCGCAGCCCAGCTCGTGGGCCTGGCCGATCTCGGTGACCGAGCCGCAGCCGGGGAAGTAGGCGGTCATGCGGCGGTTGCAGACCTTCGCCACGTCGGGGACGAGGCAGGGACTGACGATGAAGCGGGCGCCGCGGTTCAGGAACATTGCGGCGGTGCCGGCGTCGACGACCGAGCCGATGCCGAGGATGACGTCCGGATCGGTCGTCTGCAGCTCGCGGGCCAGGTCGCCGAACAGGTCGATGGCGAAGTCGCCGCGGTTGGTGAACTCGATGGCCTTCGCCCCGCCCCGGGCGCAGGCGCGGATGACGTTCAGGCAGACCTCGGGATCCGGATGATAGAAGACGGGGGCCACGCCCTGGGTCTCGAGGGCGGTGAGGACAGAGAGGCGGTCGTGGCGCATTTTAACTCCGCTCATCCCCGCGAAAGCGGGGACCCAGTGCTTTGGATGACCGGTGTCTCCGGTGACGAGACCCTGCTTATCCCATGGCGCCGGAACCGCAAAAGGACTGGGTCCCCGCTTTCGCGGGGATGAGCGGAACTTATTGTTTCGCCAGGTCCACGATCCGCTTCACCATGGCGCTGTCCGGATCGAACAGCGGGTCCAGAACGGTGAAATGGTTGAGGCCGGGGAGAGCTTCGTAGCGGGTCTCGACGCCCTGGCCGTCCCAGAGGTCGGCCATCTTGCGGGACTGGCGCAGGAACTCCGGGCTTTCGTCGCCGCCGACGAGGCAGTCGAGGATGGTGCCGCCCGGCGTGGAGCCGTTGGGGACGGGCCAGTGGATCGGCGACAGGGCAGAAGCCTCGGTCTCGTCGAGGCGGAGCGCGATGTTCAGCGAGGTCGGGATCAGGGGGGCGAGGTCGAAGACGCCCGAGATGGCGACGGCGGCGGAGGCGCGGGCTTCGGACAGCATGCAGGCGGCCATGTGGCCGCCGGCGGAGTGGCCGAAGACGACGGGGCGGGTTCCTGTGCGGGCGCGGACCGCTTCGACCGCGTCGCGCGCCTGTTTGAGGATGCGGCCCAGCCGGACCGAGGGGGCGAGGTCGTAGGAGGGTATCGCCAGGCTGACGCCGTGGGCGTTCAGCGCCGGGGCGAGACCGGAGAACCATTTGCGGTCCAGCGCCTGCCAGTAGCCGCCGTGCAGGAAGACGGCGACGGGCGCGCCGGGAGCGGCCTCGAACAGGTCCATGACCTCGCGCTCTCCGGGGCCGTAGGCGATCTCGACCGGGGGCGTCGCGGCGCGGGCGGCCTCGGCGGTCTCGCGCCAGCGGCCCATGACGGTCTGGTGATCCGGCACGCGGGCGCGGTTGTTGTACTCGGCCTCGAGGTCGATCGCCGGAGCCTTGCCCTTACCCGTCACGCTGCCATCCGCTAGAGAGCCTCCGAACACCGGAGCGACTCCGCCATGATGACCGCCATCTTCGTCTTCATCAAATGCGAGCTGGGCCACGCCAATGACGTGGCGGCGGACATGGTCGACAACGTCGAGCACGTGTCGGAGGTCTATTCGACCTCGGGCCAGTACGACCTGCTGGCCAAATTCCAGCTGCCGAAGGAAATGGACATCGGGACGTTCGTGACGAAGTCGGTTCAGACCCGTCCGCATATCCGCGACACCTTCACGGTGATTACGTTTTCGCCGTTCCTGCCGGGTGGTGTGTGACGAGAACCTCACCTCCCCATTCCATGGGGAGGTGGCATGGCGCGGCTTCGCGCCGTGACGGAGGGGGCGTCGCCGGCGTTTGCCTGTGAAACGCCAACTCTCATCCGTCGGAGTCGCCCCCTCCACCATTCCGGCTGAGTCGCCGGAATGGTCCCCCTCCCCATCTGCGATGGGGAGGCGAGGCTGACGCAGCGTCAGGGCGCGTTCGCTGCTAAACCTTCCCGCAGAGGAAACGCGGGAATACGCGACATGACTGACCTTGAGACGTTCCGCGCGGAGACGCGCGCGTGGCTGGAGGCGAACTGCCCGGCCGAATGCCGGGGCCCCGGCGGCAGCGAGGAAGACGCCATCTGGGGCGGGCGCAACGCCGTGTTCCGGACGCCCGGCCACAAGCTCTGGATGGAGCGGATGGGTGCGAAGGGCTGGACCGCGCCGGAGTGGCCGGTCGAGTACGGCGGCGGCGGGCTGACGCGCGAGGAGGCCAAGGTGCTGGCGTCGGAGCTGCGACGCATCAAGGCGCAGCCGGCGCTGAACAGCTTCGGCATCTGGATGCTGGGGCCGGCGCTGCTGCAGTTCGGCAGCGAGGAACAGAAGAAGCGCTTCCTGCCCGAGATCGTGCGCGGCGAGATACGCTGGTGCCAGGGCTATTCCGAGCCGGGCGCCGGGTCGGACCTGGCCGGGTTGCAGACCCGCGCGGAGGACAAGGGCGACCACTGGATCGTCAACGGCCAGAAGGTGTGGACCAGCTACGCCGATAAGGCCGACTGGATCTTCTGCCTGGTGCGCACGGATGCGGAGGCGCCCAAGCATCTGGGCATTTCGTTCGTGCTGTTCGATATGGCGACCAGGGGCGTGTCGACGAAGCCGATCACCCTGATCAGCGGCAAGAGCCCGTTCTGCGAGACCTTCTTCGACGACGTGCGGGTCGAGAAGGAGAACCTGGTCGGGACGCTGAACCGCGGATGGGACGTGGCCAAATATCTGTTGGCCCACGAGCGGACCATGATCGGAGCCATGGGCGAGGTGCGCTCGGCGCGGCCGCTGGGCCAGGTGGCGACGGATTCGATCGGAGCCGATGAGGAGGGGCGGCTGGACGATGCGATGCTCCGTGCACGGATCGCCGAGCTGGAAGTCGACGGCGCGGCCTTCCGGCTGGCGCTGGAGCGGGTCGGCGACCAGGTGAAGGCGGGGCAGGCGCATCCGGCCATCGCCTCGATGCTGAAATACTACGGCTCGGAGCTGAACAAGCGGCGGCATGAGCTGCTGATGGCGGCGGGCGGGGCGGACGCGCTGGAGTGGGAGAGCGAGCGCTCGAACCACGGCGGCGCGGCGCGCGACTGGCTGCGCACCAAGGCCAACTCGATCGAGGGCGGGACGAGCGAGATCCAGCTGAACATCATCGCCAAACACCTGCTCCAGCTGCCGGGCGCGTAATCCCATGTCCCTGATCCTGACCGAAGAACAGACCATGCTGAAGGAGGCCGCGGACGGCTTCCTGGCGGAGAACGCGCCGATCGCGCACCTGCGGAAACTGCGGGACTCGAAGGACGCCGACGGGGTGTCGCGTGAGCTGTGGAAGGCGTTCGGCGAGATGGGGTTCGCCGGCGTGGTGATCCCCGAGGAGCACGGCGGCTCGGGCCTCGGCGCGGTGGAGGCCGGGGTGGTGGCCGAGGCGCTGGGGCGGACGCTGACGCCGTCGCCGTTCATGGGCTCGGGCGTGCTGTCGGCGACGGTGCTGAAGGGCGGTTCGGCCGAGCAGCAGGCGGCCTGGCTGCCGCGGATCGCGGCGGGCGAGGCCATCGTGTCGCTGGCCGTGGACGAGGGCGCGAAACATGCCCCGGAGCGGATCGCCACGGTGGCCGAGCGCTCGGGCAACGGCTTCAAGCTGAACGGGGCCAAGGGCTTCGTGCTGGACGGCCATGTCGCCGACGCCCTGATCGTGGCGGCGCTGACGGAGAACGGGCTGACGCTGTTCCTGGTCGATCCGAAGGCGGCCGGGGTCGAGATCGAGCGGACGGTGATGGTCGACGCGCACAATGCGGCGCGGGTGACCCTGACCGACGTCATGGTTGATGCGGACGCGGTGATCGGCGCGGTCGACGGCGGCGAAGGGCTGCTGGAGGGGGCGCTGAACCTCGGCCGGGCCTGTGCGGCGGCGTCGCTGACCGGGGCCGGCGATCAGGCGTTCCAGATCACGCTGGAGTACCTGCGGACGCGCAAGCAGTTCGGCAAGCTGATCGGCGAGTTCCAGGCCCTGCAGCATCGCGCGGCGCACCTGTTCAGCGAGATCGAGATCGCGCGGGCGGCGACCATGGGCGCGCTGAACGCCATCGACGCGGGCCGCGAGGACGCCGGGCTGGCCGTGTCGGTGGCCAAGGCCAAGGCCGGGCGCGTCGCCGAACTGGCGGTGCAGGAGGCGGTGCAGATGCACGGCGGCGTCGGCATGACCGACGAGTTCGACGTCGGCCTGTTCATGAAGCGCGTGCGGGTGCTGAACGAACTGCTGGGCGACGCCGGCTTCCACCAGGAGCGGATGGCGCGAAGCCAGGGGTTCTGACCGCGCCCACAAAGCGTCACAACAAGATCGGGATATGGCGGCGGGAGGATACCGCATGCGCATGACCCTGCTGATCGCCGGACTGCTCGCCGTTGCGGGGGCGGCCCAGGCCCAGACGCCGGCGGAGACGTTCGCCCGGGCGCGGATGGTCTGCGAGGCCGACGGCGGCGCCCTGTGGGGCGTCGATCTGTGCGGGCCCATCCTGCTGGTCGATCCCGCGACGCGGACGCTGTACGCCACTCGTGCAGGCGCGAGCGACGCGCTGAAGCCGGACGGCGATGTGTTTACCGGCGTCCTGCCGACGGAGATCAATATCGCCAACACGGCCCTGGACTGGGACGGGGTGCGGTGGGCGATGCTGATGACGCCGCTGCCCGGGGATGCCGAGGATAGGGATGCGCTGATCGCGCATGAGAGCTGGCACGGGGTTCAGGCGCGGCTGGGGCTGTCCGCCGCTTCGCCCGCGCCGGCGCATCTGGCGACCGAGGAGGGCCGGGTGCTGATGCGGCTGGAGTGGCGGGCGCTGGCGGCGGCCCTGGCCGCCGACGCGCCGGAGGACCGGCAGCGGGCCGTGGCCGATGCGCTCGCATTTCGCAGCAAGCGGCGGGGCGCCGATGACGAAGAGCGTCAGCTGGAGCTGAACGAGGGCCTGGCGGAGTACACGGGCGTCAGACTGGGCCGCCGGGATCCGCGGGCGAGCGTGATCGCGGCCCTCACCCGGGCGGACGGGGGGACGTCGTTCGCGCGCAGCTTCGCCTATGCGTCAGGCCCGGCGTACGGCCTGTTGCTGGACGATGCCCGGCCGGCGTGGCGCGGCGAACTGAATGTAGACTCCGATCTGGGCCGGATGCTCGGCGAGGCGCTGCAGGTCGAGCCCACGGGCGACATCGCGGCGGCGGAGGCCCGGTACGACGCGGCGACGATCCGGACGGAGGAATCGGCGACGGCGGCGGCGCGTCGGGCGATCGAGTCGGCGTGGCGGTCGAAGCTGGTGGACGGGCCGCGGCTGGTCCTGCCGCTGGTCAGCATGCAGATGGCGTTCAATCCGGGCGGGGTGACGCCGCTGCCCGGCGCAGGAACGGTCTATCCGACCCTGCGGGTGGTGGACGCCTGGGGGGTGCTGGAGGTCAGCGACGGGGCGCTGATCGATCCCAACTACGGCGCCGTGGCGGTGGCGGCGCCTTCGGGCGCGGAGGCACGCGACGGTCCGGGCTGGACGCTGACGTTGAATCCCGGCTGGCGGCTGGAGGCCGGCGAACGGGCGGGTGATTTCCGGTTGGTGCGGCCCTGAGCGCGGGTCAGCCGGGGTGACCTGAGCGCGCGGGCGCCCTAAACCTCCCGCACGGGAGATACACATATGACGCGAGCCAACGCGCCCCAGTACATGCCGGGCTTCGGCAATCACTTCGCGACCGAGGCGGTCGCGGGGGCGCTGCCCGAAGGGCGGAATTCGCCGCAGCGGACGCCGATGGGGCTGTACGCCGAGCAGCTGTCCGGGACGGCCTTCACCGCGCCGCGGAGCGAGAACCGTCGCTCGTGGCTGTACCGGCTGAGGCCTTCGGCGCAGCACCCGGCCTATCGCCCGTTTTCGCAGGGTCTGGTGCGGTCGGGACCGTTCCATGAGGCGCCGCCGAGCCCGAACCGGATGCGCTGGGACCCGCTGCCCATGCCGACCGCGCCGACCGACTGGGTCGAGGGGCTGGTGACCTATGGCGGCAACGGCGATCCGGAGGCCGGTCTCGGCACCGGTATCCACCTGTATGCGGCCAACCGGTCGATGACGGACCGGGTCTTCTACTGCGCCGACGGCGAGCTGCTGATCGTGCCGCAGCAGGGTGAGCAGGCGTTCGTCACGGAGATGGGACGGATCGATGCGCGGCCCGGCGAGATCGTGGTGATCCCGCGTGGGGTGCGGTTCCGGGTCGAGGTGTCCGGGCCGGTGCGCGGCTATGTCTGCGAGAACTACGGCGCGGCGTTCCGGCTGCCGGACCTGGGCCCGATCGGCTCGAACGGCCTGGCCAATCCCCGCGATTTCGAAACGCCCGTGGCGGCGTTCGAGGACGTGGATCGGCCGACCGAGTGCGTGCAGAAATTCGGCGGGCGGCTGTACACCACGACCTTCGATCACAGCCCGCTGGACGTGGTCGCCTGGCACGGCAACAACGCGCCGTACAAATACGATACGGCGAAGTTCAATACGATCGGGACCGTCAGTTTCGACCATCCGGACCCGTCGATCTTCACGGTGCTGACCAGCCCGTCGGACACGCCGGGGACGGCCAACGCCGACTTCGTGATCTTCCCGCCGCGCTGGATGGTGGCCGAGGACACCTTCCGCCCGCCGTGGTTCCACCGGAACGTCATGAGCGAGTTCATGGGGCTGGTGACCGGCGAGTATGACGCCAAGGAGGGCGGTTTCGCGCCGGGCGGCGCGTCGCTGCACAACTGCATGAGCGGGCACGGGCCGGATCAGGCGTCCTATGACAAGGCCGTCGCGGCCGATCTGAAGCCGGTGAAGATCGAAAACACCCTGGCCTTCATGTTCGAGACGCGGATGCCGATCCGGACCACGGAATGGGCGCAAACCAGTCCGACGATGCAGCTGGACTACGACGACGTCTGGACCGGGTTCGAAAAGGGACGCGTGGAGTAAGGCGGGACGCCGGCGACGGCGTCCTTACAGATGACTGAACATACGGGATCACCGCCATGCGCTCACTGATGCTTCTTCTTGTCGCGACCGCTCTGGCGGCCTGTCAGCCGATGCCGGCGAGCGACGCCCAGGTTCCGGCGCCCGCGCCGCAGCAATCCTCGGCCAGCGCGGCGGGCGGCACGGACGCGACGGCGTGCGCGGCCCAGGGCGGCAAGATGCTGCCGCAGGGACGGATGCAGACCGAGCGCTGCGTGATCGCCTATGCCGACGCGGGCAAGCGCTGCACGGACGGCGACGACTGCCTGGGCGATTGCCGGATCGGCGATGTCGCCGGCGCGCCGGCGGCGGGGACGACCGCGGTCGGCCAGTGCCACGCCGACAGCAGCCGGTTCGGTTGCTACACGACGGTCGAGGACGGCAAGGCCGAGGCGACCATCTGCGTCGACTGATCTAGCCGGACGCCGGACATGACGAGGCCCCCGTCGCGATGCGGCGGGGGCCTCTGCACTTCTGAAGGTGCGGTCGTGGCTTAGTGGGCCGGAGCGGCTTCGCTCGACGGCGAGGTGTTCGGCGTGTTGGCGGTGGTCATGCCGCCGTCAGCGTTGCCGGCTTGTTGTTCGATCATGTCGGCCTTCTCGTTGAGGGCCTTTTCTTCGGCTTCGTTCGGCGTGGCGGCGGCCTGGGCTTCCAGGGCGTCGGCTTGTTGTTCGGCCGACTTGTCGGCGGCGCTTTCACCGCAGGCGGCGAGGCCGGCGACGGCGAAGATGGCGGCGGAGGCGATGATCAGTTTACGCATGGAACAGTCCCTTCTGCGTGATTGGGGACTGATGAACGCCGCCGATGCCGGAAGGTTCACGCCGCTGTGAGCGCGGCGTGAATTCTCTTGTCTATCAACCGGCTTCCGCGAAGGCGACGCGGGCGGCGCCGAGCAGGGCGGCGTGTTTGTGCAGGATCACATGCGTCGGAATGGCCTTCATGTAGTCCATGAAGCGCCCCTTGCGCTCGAACCGCTCGCGGAAGGGGCTGGCCTGCAGGAAGGGCAGGATGCGGGGGGCGATGCCCCCCGCGATATAGACGCCGCCGCGCGCGCCGGTGGTCAGGGCGATGTCGCCGGCCACGGCGCCGAGGATGGCGCAGAAACGGGCCAGGGTGTGGCCGCAGTGGCTGCGCGGGTTCTCGAGCGCTTCCTTCGTGATCTCGGCCGGGTCATCGATGTGAGTTTCACGGCCTTCGATCTCGGCGAGGGCGCGGTGCATGTTCAGCAGGCCGGGGCCGCAGATCAGGCGCTCGATGGAGACGCGGTCGTAACGGCGGCGGAGGATGCGCAGAATCTCGTCCTCGACCGCGTCGCCGGGGGCGAAACAGGCGTGACCGCCCTCGGACGGCATGGCGATCTCGTTGCCGTGGATGTCGCGGGCGAGGGCCGAGACGCCGAAGCCGGTGCCCGGGCCGAGCACGGCGATGGCGCTGGCGGGCTCGCCCTCTTCCGGGCCGCCCAGCGAAGCCAGCTCGTTGGCCGGAACGACGGGCGCGCCCCAGGCAAGGGCCTCGAAATCGTTGATCAGGCGGACGGGGTTGAGGCCCAGGGTCTGAAGTTCGCTCTCGGACACGCGCCAGGGCGAGTTGGTCAGGTCGATGGCCCCGTCCGTGACCGGTCCGGCCACGGCGATGACACCGCCGGAGGGTTTGACCTCGCAGCCGTCGATGAAGGCCTTCACGCCCTCGAGGAAGGTCGGATAGTCCGCGCCCTTGAAGCTCTCGTGATGCTCCAGCACCGGCCGGCCCTGGATCATGCGGGCGATGGCGAAGCGGGCGTTGGTGCCGCCGACGTCGCCGACCAGCAAGGTCTTGTCGGTCATTGGGTGATCTCCCGGAGAGGCGGCATCAGGCGTCCACCGTGCGGTCGACGAAGTTCGGGTCCGGCGGCGTGTCGATGCTGGACTGACGATGGGTGCGGGCCTCGAAGCAGACGGAGGCGCCTTCCTCGGCGGTCGACACCGCATGGCGGAAGGCGCCGAACAGTTCGCGGCCATAGCCCCAGGCCGAGCCGCTGGCGTGGGCGTCGGAGCGGTGCGCGGCGGGGCGCTCCCACAGGTCCTCCACGCCGATGGTGGTCAGCACGCCGGCTTCGGCGTCCAGGCGGATGATGTCGCCGTCCCGGACATGGGCCAGCGGACCGCCGGCGAGGGCCTCGGGGCTGACGTGGATGGCGGCGGGCGTCTTGCCCGAGGCGCCCGACATGCGGCCGTCGGTGACGAAGGCGACCTTGTAGCCCTTGTCCTGGAGCACGCTGAGGGCGGGCGACAGGCTGTGAAGCTCGGGCATGCCGTTGGCCCTGGGGCCCTGGAAGCGGAGGACCACGACGACGTCGCGGTTCAACAGGCCGTCCTTGAAGGCCTGGAGGGCGTCTTCCTGGGATTCGAAGACCGCGGCGGGGGCCTCGACGATGCGGTTCTCGGGTTTGACCGCCGAGACCTTGATGACGGCCCGGCCGAGGTCGCCCTGGACGAGGCGCAGGCCGCCGTCCTTCTGGAAGGGATCCGAGGCGGGGCGGAGGATGTCGAGGTCGAGGCTTTCGCGGACGCCGTCCTGCCAGACCAGCTCGCCGTCGATGAGGGCGGGCTCCTGGAAGTAGTGGTGGATGCCGCGGCCCATGACGGTCTGGACGTCGGTGTGGATGTGGCCGGCCTCAGCCAGCTCACGGGTGACGAAGGCGACGCCGCCGGCGGCCTGGAAGGCGTTCACGTCGGCCGAGCCGTTGGGATAGACGCGGGCCAGCAGCGGGGTCGCCGAGCTGAGCTGGTCCATGTCGGTCCAGTCGATCAGGACGCCGGCCGAGCGGGCCATGGCGACCAGGTGGATGGCGTGGTTGGTCGAACCGCCGGTGGCCAGCAGGGCGACGATCATGTTGACCACCGACTTCTCGTCGATGACGTCGGCCATGCGGCCCTGGCCGGTGCGGGCCAGTTCGACGGCCCGCTTCGCCGCCGCGGCGGTGAGGGCGTCGCGCAGGCCGGTCTCCGGATGGACGAAGGCGGTCGACGGCAGGTGCAGGCCGACGATCTCCATCATCATCTGGTTGGAGTTGGCGGTGCCGTAGAAGGTGCAGGTGCCGGGCGAGTGGTAGCTTCCGATCTCGCTTTCCAGCAGCGTCTGGCGGTCGACCTGGCCCTGGGCGTAGAGGGCGCGGACGCGGGCCTTTTCGGCGTTCGGGATGCCCGAGGGCATGGGGCCGGCCGGGGCGAAGACGACCGGCAGGTGGCCGAAGGCCAGCGAGCCCATGAACAGGCCGGGCACGATCTTGTCGCAGACGCCGAGGCACAGGGCCGCGTCGAAGGCGTCGTGGGTCAGGGCGATGCCGGTCGACATGGCGATGAGATCGCGGCTGAACAGCGACAGCTCCATGCCCGGACGACCCTGGGTGACGCCGTCGCACATGGCGGGCGTGGCCCCGGCGACCTGGGCGGTCGCGTCGACCTCACGCACGGCGGCGCGGACGATGTCCGGGAAGCGCTCGAACGGCTGGTGGGCCGAGAGCATGTCGTTGTAGGCGGTGACCACGCCGACGTTGGGCTGTTGGCCGCCCATGGCGGTCAGCTTGTCCTTCACCGGGGCGCCGGCGAAGGCGTGGGCCCAGTTGGCGCAGCTGAGCTTGGCGCGACCGACGCCGCTGTCGCGGGCGGCGTCCATGCGGCGCAGGTAGTCGGCGCGGGTCGCCTTCGAGCGCTCGACGATGCGGGCGGTGACCTCGGCGACGATGGGGTTCAGCTTCGTCATCAGGCCTTCTCCGTCCACACGACTTCCAGCGGGACGTTGCTCGCGATCAGGGCGGCGATGGGTTGGATCGCCGGGTCGCCCGCAGCCTCGCGCTCGAACACGGCCCGCTTCTGCTTGCCGGTCAGGGCCAGGACCACGCGGCCGGCGCCCATCAGGTAGGGCAGGTTGATGGAGATGCGCTCCATCGAGGGGGCCATGTCGTCGCGACCGGCGGGGACGCCGAGGACGGTCGGCGGCAGGGTCGGGGAGAGCAGGGTCTTCAGCGTCGGGCTTTCGGGGAACATGGAGCAGATATGGCCATCCTCCCCCATGCCGAGAAGGACGGCGTCCAGTCGCGGGCCCTCAGCGGCCAGGGCATGGGCGGCGACGGCGGCGGCGCGGTCGACGGTGACCGACGGATGGAACAGCGGCACGAAGCGGGCGGCAGACGCCGGACCCTTCATGAGGGTGCGCTTGATGAGGGCGCCGTTCGAGTCCGGGGAGGACTCGTCCACATAGCGCTCGTCGATCAGGGTGACGGCGACTTTCGGCCAGTCGAGGTCGGCGGCGGCCATGCGGGCGTAGATCGGCGACGGGGTCGAGCCGCCCGAGCCGGCGAAGATCGCCTTGCCGGTTTCGGCGACGGCATCCGACAGGGCGGCGATCAGACGCGCGGCGCAGGCCTCGGCCCAGGCGTCGCCGTCGGGGAGGATGTCGATCTCAGGCATCGCCCGAATTCCATTCGCGGCCGGTGCGGGCCATCAGCATGTCGGCGGCGTCGGGGCCCCAGGTCCCGGCGACGTATTCCTGCGGCTTGATCTCGCCGTCGGCCCAGGCCTCGGAGACCTCGTCGACCCATTTCCAGGCCTGTTCGGCCTCGTCGCGGCGGACGAACAGGGTGGAGTCGCCGTGCAGGGCGTCCAGCAGAAGGCGCTCATAGGCGATGCGGCGGCGTGGCGGCTTGGCGCGGCGGTCGTTCTGGCCCCAGGACAGGCTCATCTTGATCGGCTGCAACTGCATGCGCTGGTCGAGGCCCGGGCGCTTGTTCATCACCGACAGTGAGATGTCTTCCTCGGGCTGCAGCTCGATGACGAGGCGGTTGGCCTGGACCTCGCCCGTGTCGTCGCGGTCGAAGATCGAGTGCGGTACCGGCTTGAACTGGATGACGATCTCGGTGCGCTTCTCGGGCAGGCGTTTGCCGGTGCGCATGAAGAAGGGCACGCCGGCCCAGCGCCAGTTGTCGATGTCGGCGCGGATGGCGACGAAGGTTTCGGTGTCCGACGGCTGGCCGCGCTCTTCCTCGTAGCCTTTCGCCGGCTTTCCTTCGCTGGTCCCGGCGACGTACTGGCCGCGGACGGTGACGCGCTCGGCCTCCTCATGGGTGATGGGGCGGAGCGAGCGGAGCACCTTGACCTTCTCGTTGCGGACCGAGTCCGGATCGAGGTCGGACGGCGGCTCCATGGCCACGAGGCAGAGGAGCTGCAGCATGTGGTTCTGCAGCATGTCCCGCAGCGCGCCGTACTCGTCGTAGTAGGGCCAGCGGTCGCCGACGCCGACGGTCTCGCCGACGGTGATCTGGACGTGGTCGATCGACAGGTTGTTCCAGAGCGGCTCGAAGATGGTGTTGCCGAAGCGCAGGGCGATCAGGTTCTGGACCGTCTCCTTGCCGAGGTAGTGGTCGATGCGGAAGACCTGGTTCTCGCGGAAGGCGTGGGCGACGGCGTCGTCGATCTCAAGGAAGGTCTTCAGGTCGCGGCCGACGGGCTTCTCCAGCACCACGCGGTCCTTCGGCCCGGCCATGCCTGCGTCCTTCAGGGCGGTGACGATGCGGCCGTACAGCGAGGGCGAGACGGCGAGGAACGAGGTCACGCCGCCGTCGCCGACCTTGTCCTTGAGCGGCTTGAGGCTATCGGCGCTGGTGGCGTCGACGGGCAGGTAGTCGAGGCGGGCGTCCATGCGGGCCCAGGCCTCTTCGGACCAGGCGTCGTCGGCCTTCGCCTTGCCCTCGACCGAGGCGCGGACCTTGGCGACGTATTCGTCGCGGGTCTCATCGGAGCGCGCGGCGCCGATGATCTTCAGGCCGTCCGGCAGGAGGCCGTCGTGCTCGAGAAAATAGAGCGAAGGCAGAAGCATCCGCATGGCGAGATCGCCGCCGCCGCCGAACAGCACCAGGGCCGCCATTCGCGCTCCTTCGCTCGTTGAACCCGTCTTGATGAAGGGTCTTTGGCCGCTTCCGCCCGCATAGCCAACACATCGACCCCGGCCTGAAACACCAAGTTACGGCTCAGGCAGGAGGCGGCGGCGGATGCAGGTCAAAATCCCCGCCGCACCGCGCGGGTTCCCGGCGGCGAAACGGGCCGCGGTCGGGCCTTACTCGGTCTCGGTGATCAGCAGGGCCGCGGCCGTGGTGCCGCCGCTGTAGGTGCCGACCCAGATGTCATAGACGCCAGGCGAGGGCTTGGAGAAATAGACCTGGGCGTTGGAGGCGCCGGCGCTGTCGTCGTCGCAGTACCAGAGGCCGTCAGGACCGTTGACCACCAGGGTGGTGTCGCTGGACGACTGGGTGCGGATCGAGAGCGGCAGGGCGCCGGCGGAATATTCGATCTGGTAGTCCGGGGCGCGGGCGATCGAGCCGGTGCAGCCCGAGGCGACGTTGCCGGCCGGGATATTGCCGCCCGCCATCAGCGAGACCCGGTGCGGATCCGGGGTGAAGCCGGCGCGCAACGAGACTTCGCCGTAGGTGGCGCGCAGATTGGTGTCGGGCATGGCCGAGTTGGAGGCGGGGACACGGTTCTCGGTCGACAGTTCCGAGATGTGCAGCACGGACTGGCTGGTGCCGCCGCCATAGGTGCCGACCCAGATGTCGTAGGTCCCGGAGCGCGGGTTGTTGAAGGTGACCTGCGGGTTGGAGCCGCCGTTGGAGTCGTCGTCGCAGTACCAGAGACCGTCGGGGCCGTTGACCACCAGGGTGGTGTCCGAGGACGAGTTGACGAAGATGTAGAAGGGGAGCGAGCCGGCGTTGTAGGTGACCTGGAAGTCGGGAGCCCGGGCGATGGAGCCGGTGCAGGGCGCGCCGATGTTGGCGGCGTCGATGGTGCCGCCCGCGGTCACCTCGACGGTGTAGGGGTCGGGCGTGAAGCCTGCGTTCAGGGTGATTTCGCCGTAGGTGGCGGTGGCCGTCGTGTCCTGGGCGTGCGCCGCGGTCGTGGCGGTCAGCATCGCGCAGACGGCGGCGAAAATGACTTTGATCTTCATAGTCCCGGTCCCCGTATTCCCCGATTAACAGGTTCGCATGACACCCTGGATTGAGCAATGGTCACGCTGGTTGCTCCATACGGGTCTTGGCGGAAAGGGCGGCTTGGCCCTACTTGCGAAACATGACGAAGGTTCTGATCATCGGCGCGGGACACGCGGGCGGAACGGCGGCGGCGTTGCTGCGCCAGTACGGCCATGAAGGGCCGATCGTGCTGGCCGGCGCGGAGCCTGCCGCCCCGTACCAGCGGCCGCCGCTGTCCAAGGCCTGGCTGAAGGGCGAGGCGGATCTGGAGGCGCTGCTGCTGCGCCCCGAGAGCTTCTACGTCGAGCATGACATCGAGCTGCGTACGGGCGTGACGGCGACGGCGATCGACCCGGCGGCGCGAACGGCGACCTTCGCCGACGGAACGGTTGAGAGCTGGGACGTGCTGGTGTTGGCGACCGGGTCGAGCGCACGCAAGCTGGCCTTACCGGGCGCGGATCGTCCCGACCTGCTGGAGCTGCGGACGCTGGCGGACGCCGAGAAGCTGAAGGCCGCGCTGGGGCCGGGCCGCAAGCTGGCGGTGGTCGGCGGCGGCTATGTCGGACTGGAGGCGGCGGCGTCGGCGCGGGCGCTGGGGGCGGAGGCGGTGGTCGTCGAGCGGATGGACCGGGTGCTGGCGCGCGTGGCGTCGCCGGTGCTGTCCGAGTTCTTCACCGCCTGGCACCGCGAGCAGGGCGTGGAGATCCTGACCTCGGCCGAGGTGACCGCGTTCGAGGACGCCGGCGTGCGGCTGGCCGATGGCCGGCTGGTCGAGGCGGATGCGGTGCTGGTCGGCGTCGGGGCCACGGCGACCGACGGGCTGGCGCGGGCGGCGGGGCTGGAGTGCGCGAACGGCGTGGTGGTCGATGCGAGCGGGCGCACCTCCGATCCGGCGATCTATGCGATCGGCGACATGACCTTCCGGCCGGTGCCGGTGCACGGCGGGACGATGCACCGGCTGGAGAGCGTGCCGAACGCCCTGGAACAGGCCAAGCAGGTTGCGGCGGCGATCGTGGGCCGTCCGGCGCCGGCGGCCGAGGCGCCCTGGTTCTGGTCCGATCAGTACGACCTGAAGCTTCAGATCGCGGGACTGCCCGACGATGCCGACCGGCAGGTGGTGAGGGGCGATGTGGCCGCGGGGACCTTCGCGGTCTTCCATCTGGCGGGAGACCGGATCGTCTGCGTCGAGGCGGTGAACGCGCCCGCCGAGTTCATGGCCGGCCGCATGATGATCACGCGGAATACGCCTGTGGACGCTGAAAAGTTGGCCGACCGGGCGGTGTCGATGAAGGAAGTGGCGGCGGCCTGAAGGCCACACCTGGGCGAAAAGCCGTGAGAATGTGTCGCAAAAGCGCTTGCGGCCAATGGCAAAGGTGATATTGCGAACGGATCGCATTCTCACCCACTTGCCTGGACTGTCCCCCCATGACCAGCAAAGCCGACACGCTTCGCACCCTCCTGTTCGCCTCCAGCGCCGCCGGCATGCTGATGGCTTCGCCCGCGCTGGCGGGTGACAACGGACCGGAGACCGGCCCGCAGGACGCCACAACGCTGGGCACCATCACGGTGACGGGACAGCCGACCGAGCGCGAGCCGCAGTCGCCGAGCTTCGTCGCGCCGCTGGTCGACACGCCGCGCTCGGTCACCATCATCCCGCAGCAGATCATCGAGCAGACGGCGGCCACCTCGCTGCAGGACATCCTGCGCACCTCGCCGGGCATCACCTTCGGCGCAGGCGAGGGCGGCCAGCCGCTGGCCGACCGGCCCTTCATCCGCGGCCAGGCCTCGGGCAACAACATCTTCGTCGACGGCATCCGCGACACCGGCGGCCAGCAGCGCGAGGTATTCAACCTCGAGCAGGTCGAGGTCGTTAAGGGGCCGGACGCCGTCTATTCGGGTCGCGGCTCGGGCGGCGGCAGCATCAACCTGGCCTCCAAGACGCCGGTGCTGACCGACTTCACCCGCTTCAGCCTGGGCGCCGGCACGGACTCGTACCTGCGCGGCACGATCGACCAGAACTGGAGCCTCGGCGAGAACGCCGGCCTGCGCCTGAACCTGATGGGCGGAACGGGCGACATCCCGGGCCGGGACGCGGTCGATTTCGACCGCTGGGGTCTGGGGCTGTCGGTCGCGGCCGGTCTCGACACGCCGACGTCCGGCAAGTTCAGCTACTACCATCTGGAGTCCAACCAGATGCCCGACTACGGGATCCCCCTGTACACCAAGCTGGGCGGAGCGACCGCGCCCCGTAACTCCAGCGGCATCCTGGATGTGCCGCGCGACAGCTTCTACGGTCTGTCGGCGCGCGACTACCTGACGAATACGGTCGACGCCTTCACCTTCGACTTCTCGCATGACTTCAACGAGAACCTGACGATCCGCAACGTCTCGCGCTGGTCCGAGACGCTGAACGACTACATCGTCACCAACCCCGGCGACGGCGGTAACGCCCAGTTCGTGGCCGGCGAGTGGTGGATGAAGCGCGGGACCAAGACGCGCTGGAACCCCGTTACGACCATCGCCAACGTCACCGACCTGGTGGGCCATTTCCGGACCGGTTCGATCCGCCACGACTTCAATGCGGGCATGGAACTGAGCCGCGAGAAGAACCTCAACGCCACCTATTCGACCTACACCACCTCCGGCGCGGCTTGCCCTGCGGGCTTCACCATCCCGGCGGCGACGATCGCGACCCTGGGCGCCGGTGATTGCACACGCGTCTATGCGCCAACCCCGAACGATCCGTGGACCGGCGTGATCAACCGTGGTCCGACCAGCCGCAACACGACCGAGAGCATCGGCCTGTACGCGCTGGACAGCATCACCCTGTCCGACCAGTGGATACTGAACCTGGGTCTGCGTTGGGATGACTACGCCGTCGACGGGATGACCGCGACCGCGACCCAGGCGAACGGCATCTGGACGATCAATCCGCAGACCGCGCCGGTCCCGGGCTTCGCGGAAGTGCCGCGCCGCGAATGGGACTTCGTCAACTACCAGGTCGGTCTGGTGTTCAAACCGACCGAGGATTCGAGCCTCTACGCCTCCTACGCCACCTCCTCGACGCCCCCGACCATCTCGGCCGGCGACCAGAACACCAGCGGCGGCACGGGCACCGGCAACCTGATCGACACCGTGCTGGAACCGGAAGAAACCACCAGTTGGGAAGTCGGGGCCAAGGCCAATCTGTTCGGCGACCGTCTGGCGCTGTCGGGCGCGGCCTTCTGGCTGGTGCGTGAAAACGCGGCCATCCAGGTGTCGGCGGGCGTGTTCGAGCAGGCCGGCAAGGCCGAGGTCAATGGCGTCGAACTGGGCGTGTCCGGCAACATCACCCGCCAGTGGCAGGTGTTCGGCGGCTACACCTGGATGCATTCCGAGCTGGTCGAGGGCGCCTACAACAACATCAACGTCGGCGACCCGCTGGCCAATACGCCCGAGCACTCGCTCAGCATCTTCTCGACCTACCGGGTGATGCCGCAACTGAGCCTGGGCGGCGGCGTCTACTACCAGTCGAAGAGCTTCGGCGGGAACCAGGGCGGGGCCGGTGGCGGCGCCAACCGGATCTATGCGCCGTCGTGGACGCGGGTCGATCTGTTCGCCTCGTACGACATCAACGAGACCGCGAGCCTGCAGCTGAACGTCCAGAACGTCGCCGACGAGCAGTACATCATCCGGACCAACGGCGTGCACCACGCCGATGTCGCGCCGGGCCGCCAGGCTATCCTGTCGCTGAATCTGCGCTACTGAATCCCCGAAGCGAAATCGGTCTTGCCGGGTGCAGCCTGGCAAGACCCAGATTTCGCTCCAGATCAGTGGGAGCCTGATTCACGGCATCGGTGGAATCGCGAAGCGATTCCACCTCAACCGACCAGGCTCCAGGGCCGGGCCGCGTTCGCGCGGTCCGGCCTGCCGGAGGAACGACATGCTGCTGCACATCCCGGGCGTCTTCACCAAGGACGAGGTCGCGACCCTTAGGGCGCGATTGGATGCGGGCCCCTGGGCCGATGGCAACATGACCTCGGGCCACCAGTCGGCCACCGCCAAGGTCAACCGGCAGCTGCCCGAGGACTCGGTCGAGGCGCGCGAGATCGGGGCGCTGGTGCATCAGGCGTTGAACGCCAATCCGATGTTTGTGTCGGCGGCCCTGCCGCACACGATCTTTCCGCCGCTGTTCAATCGCTATGAGGGCGGCGAGCATTTCGACGTCCATGTCGACAACGCCATTCGTCAGCGAGGCCAGACCCGCATCCGCAGCGACCTGTCGGCGACGCTCTTCCTGTCCGAGCCCGACGAGTACGACGGCGGCGAACTGATCATCGAGGAGATGTACGGGCCGCAGTCGGTGAAGCTGCCGGCCGGGGATCTGGTGCTGTATCCGTCCAAGAGCCTGCACCGGGTGACGCCCGTGACGCGCGGCGCGCGGGTCGGAAGCTTCTTCTGGCTGCAGTCGCTGGTGCGCGACGACGCCGATCGCGAAACCCTGTTCCGGCTGGACGTGGCCATCCAGCGGGTCAATGCCGACAAGGGCCCGAAGGACGCCGCGGTGCTGGAGCTGACCGCCGTCTATCACAACCTGCTGAGGCGCTGGGCCGAGGTCTGAGTTGTGCCGCCTGGCCGCCTGTGAGACAGGGCCTGGCATGGATATCCGCCCCGCGACCGACGCCGACTGGCCCGCCATCTGGGCGGCGATGGAGCCAGCGATCCGCGAGGGCGAGACGCTGACGCTGGATCGGGCGACGACGTCTGATCAGGCGAAAGCCTACTGGATGGCGCCCGCGCACGAGGTGAGCGTGGCGGTGATCGACGGCGAGGTCGTCGGTTCCAGCTTCCTGCGGCCGAACCAGCCGGGGCCGGGCAGTCACGTCGGCAACTGCGGCTATGTCGTTTCGCCGAAAGCGGCGGGGCGGGGCATCGCCCGGGCGCTGTGCCGGCATACGCAGGAGCGGGGGCGCGAGCGGGGGTTCCGGGCGCTGCAGTTCAACATCGTGATCTCGACCAACACGCGGGCCGTGAAGGCCTGGCAAGGCGAGGGCTTCCACATCGCCGGGACGCTGCCGGGCGCGTTCCAGCGGCCGAACGGCGACTATGTCGACGCCTATGTGATGTTCAAATCGCTGGTTTAGTAGACGTCGCGGCGGTAGCGGCCGGTCTCGGTCAGTTCGATCAGACGGTCGGCGCCCAGCACGGCTTCCAGCGCCTCGTGCACGCCCTTCGACATGCCTTCCAGGCTGCCGCAGACCATGATCGCGGCGCCCCGGTCCAGCCAGACGCGCAGGGCGTCGGCGTGCTCTCCGATCAGGGTCTGGACGTAACGGCCGTCGCCGGCGTCGCGTGAGAAGACGCGGTCGAGGCGGGTCAGCAGGCCGGACGCCTGGGCCGCCTGCAACTCATCATCGAGGAAGGCGTCATGGGCGCGGGTGCGCTCGCCGAACATGAGCCAGGCGCCGCCGTGCGGCTGGCCGGCGCGGGCCCGGAGGTGGGCGATCAGGCCCGCGAGACCGGTGCCGTTGCCGATCAGGATCAGGGGCGTCGCAGCGTCCGGACCGTGGAAGCTGCGGTTGGTGCGGACGCGCATGTCGACAGACCCGCCGATGGGCAGTTCGCCCGTGAGCCAGCCCGAGGCGAGGCCGGGCGAGCCGTCGGGGCGGGTCATCCGGCGAACGATGAACTCGGCGCGGCCCGAAGCGGGCAGGGAGGCGACCGAATATTCGCGGGCGCCGGGCGCCGCCTCGCCGTCGCGGGCGGGCAGGCCGATCTCGGCGATGTCGCCGGCGACCCAGTGCGGCCGGTGATCGACGCCCTCGAAGGCCAGGAGGTAAGCCGCACCGCCGGGGCTGTCCGGATTCAGGTGGGCGCGCTCGACCAGACGCCAGCGGTCATAGGCGGGCGGGGTCCAGTCGGCCTGGACGGTGGAGCCGGTGATGAGGCCCAGCTGGTGCTGCCAATGACGGACGGCGCCGGCGTCGCCGTTGTCGACCTCGACCCGGTCGAACAGGGGCTCGGCGCCCGAACGCAACAGCCACCCGTCCAGCGCCCGGCCGAAGCCGCAGAAGTCGGCGTAGGAATGGTCGCCGAGCGCCAGCAGGCCGTAGGACAGGCCGGTCAGGTCAGCGGGGGCCTTCATGGCCTGGCGGACGAACCACGACATGCTGTCGGGCGGATCGCCCTCGCCGGTGGTGGAGGCGATGATCAGGACGCGTTCGGCGGCCTTCAGTTCGGCGGGTTCGAGGTCGCCGAGCAGGGCGACGCGGGCAGGCGTGCCGGCGTCCGACAGGCTTTTCGCGGTCATCCAGGCCAGTTCTTCCGCCAGGCCGGTCTGGCTGGCGAAGGCGACGAGGACGGCGTCGGCGCCGGCGGGCGGCGCGAGCGCCTCGGCCTTGGCGGCGGCGGCCCGACGGGCGCGGGCCCGCAGGGCGACGACGGCGAGGACGCTGAGCAGCCAGAGGCCGACCGCGATCGCGGCCCAGAGCAGCCGGACGGGATCGTGGGTCACGCGCCCTCGTCCATCATGGCGCGGAAGGCGGTGCTCAGGACTTCGGTCATGCCGTCCTCGCCGCGGATGACGAAGGCGGCGGCCAGTTTGACCTGTTCGGCGAAGGCGGGGCCGTTCTGCGGGCCCATGACGGTCAGGGCGGTGGCCATGGCGTCGGCGTACATGGCGGTGTCGGCCAGGACCGTGACCGAGGCGACGCCGTTGTCGATCGGGCGGCCGGTTCGTCCGCTGATCGTATGGCTGTAGGTCTGGCCGTAGACCTCGTAGTTGCGCACCCAGTCGCCCGAGGTGGCGACGGCGAGGTCGAACAGGGCGGCGACGGTGCGGGGCGCCGGCGCGCCGGGCGCCTGCTGCAGCTCGACCCACCAGGGATGGGCGTCGGGCTTGACGCCCCGGCCGCGCAGCTCGCCGCCGATCTCGACCAGATGATGGGTCGCGCCCATGGCGGTCAGGCGATCCGAGACGCGGTCGACGGCGTGGCCCTTGGCGATGCCGGACAGATCCAGCTTCATGCCGCCCGGCTGCTGCACGGCGCGGGCGTCGCGGTTGAGGCGCAGGTTGAGCCAGCCGGTGAGGTCGCGCGTCGCCTCGATTTCTTCCTCGAACGGCAGGTTGGGGCCGGTGCCGAAACTGTTCATCGGGCGCGGTCCGGGCGGTCCGAAGCCCCACAGGTCGACGGTCGCGCCGAGCGTCGGATCGACCGCGCCATTGGTCTGGTCGGCGAGGTCGAGGGCGTCGTTCAGGAGGTTCCAGAAGGGTTCTGAAACCGCCCAGAAGCCGGTCGGGGCGGCGTTGAAGCGCGCCAGTTCCGAGCGGGGGTCCCAGTGGCTGAAAAGGCTGATGATGCGGTCGAGTTCGGCCTGGATCGCGTCCTGGAAGGCTTCGCGGTCCTGCCCCGGCGGCGGCACAAGGCGCGCGGACCAGGTCGTGCCCATGGTCTCGCCGGCGAAGTCCCAGATGAGGGACGACGGCGGGCGTTCGGGCTGGCGGCCGTGGGTGGGAATGAGGACGCGGTTTTCCGGGCGCGGCGCGGCGTCGCCGCCCACGACCAGCGGGGGCGGCGCAGCTTTCGACGAACTTGGCAGGCCGTCGGTCAGGGCAGGACTTCCACGGCGCCGTTGTACTGGGCGTTCGAGGCCAGCTGGTCGCCAGAGGCCGCGGTGCGGACGGCGGCGTTGACCCAGTACATGCCGGGCTCCGGCCAGGTGACGGTGAAGGAGCCGTCGGCGCCGGTCCTGACCGTGATCTCCTCCGGATTGTCGCGATAGCGGGTGCCGCCGCGGGCGATGGTCACCTCGAGGTCGGCGGCGGGCTGGCCGTCGCGGAGGAATTTGAAGGTCGCGGCCTCGCCGGCGGCGAGGTCGTTGGGATGGGTCACCGGGACCAGTTCGATGCCCTGACCGGTCGGGGCCAGCGCCGTGGCGTTGGGCGCCCCCAGGGTGACGAAGGTTTCGGTACGGTTGTTGGAGCGGGTGGCGACCACTTCGGTGGCGTCAGCCGGGATGTTCGCGGCCATGTCGGCCTCAGCGCCGCGCCAGCGCTTCTGTTCGCCGTTCTGCTTGTAGCTGACCATGACGCCGCCCGAGACGTTGGCGATGCGGTAGGTGCCCTGCTGGGTCAGGTGCAGATCGAAGGTCGAGCGGTAGCGGGCGCGCATCTTGTTCTCGGCGTCGACGGTCGTGCCGTCCGGCGCGGTGATCACCAGGCCGTCGAGGTTCATCGCATTGTGGTCGGCGATGAAGACGCCGTTGGACGAGCCGCCGTCGAAGCCGACCCAGGCGTCGGTTCCCGACAGCACGGTCGAGGTCGGGGCCAGCCATTGGCGGTGGGCCTGGGCGGACATGGGGACCGCGAGAACGGCGAGCGCGGCGATGAGAGCAAGCGACTTCTTCATGGCGGACTTCCTCTAGCGGGTGACGGCGACGCTGACGGCGCCGAGTTCGGTGGTTCCGGCGGCGCGGGCGGTGTTGGCGCGGCCCCAGGTGAAGGGGACGCGGACGGCTTCGCGGCCGCCCAGTTCACGGGCGGCCTCGACGACGAGGACGTAGTCGCCAGCGGGCAGGTCGCGCAGGCGGGCGCCCGGGATGGAGACGGCGTGGCGGCCCGGGGCCTTGGTGGCGCTGGAGACGCCGTCGGCGGGCAGCGACAGGCTACGGCCGCCGCGACGCCACCAGGTGCGCATGTCCTTGAGCCAGTCCTTGCCCTCGGCGGTGTTGGAGACCTCGTACCAGACGGCGAGGGTGCGCACGGCGGTGTTGTCCGGACGCTCGATCCACACCGCGACATAGGGGCGGTGGTAGGCGGCCACGGTCAGGCGCGGAACCTCGATCGAGACGTTCAGATCGGCGGCCAGCACAGGCGTCGCGATGGTCGCGAGGGCGGCGGCGGAAAGGGCTACAGGCAGCTTGCGCATAGGGGGTCCGGGGGGCG
This sequence comes from Brevundimonas lenta, assembly GCF_014196335.1. Classification (GTDB taxonomy): domain Bacteria; phylum Pseudomonadota; class Alphaproteobacteria; order Caulobacterales; family Caulobacteraceae; genus Brevundimonas; species Brevundimonas lenta. The sequence continues at coordinate 416,799 of NZ_JACIDM010000003.1, read as the reverse complement.
GATCAGTGAATGAACAGAAGGGCGATGAGGACGGGAACGAGGAGGCCGAAGCCCAGCAGAGGCCAGGTCGACGGACGCTGACGGGCGTGCATCCAGGCCAGGCCGAAGCCGGTGACGGCGAAGATCACGCAGGCGGCGGCGAAGATGTCGATGAACCAGTACCAGACGGGGCCGGTGTTGCGGCCCTTGTGCAGGTCGTTGAGGTAGGCGACCCAGCCGCGCTTTGTGCGTTCGCGCAGGGCATCGCCCGTGGCGCGGTCGATGGTCAGCCAGCCGTCGCCGCCGGGCTCGGGCAGGGAGACATAGATTTCGTCGGCGGTGGTCTCGGTGGGCCGGCCGGCGATCTGGACCTTGAAGGTCTCGGCCGCCCAGCGGGCGACGGCGGCGGGCGCGGGGTCGGTGGTTTCGGCGGGGAAGTCGGCCAGCCGCTCCAGCAGCGGGGCCGGCAGGGTTCCGGTCGCCTCGGTGGTGACGGGCTCGGCCGGAATCTGGGCCGCGTGGTTCAGGGTGATGCCGGTCACCGCGAACAGCATCAGGCCGATCAGGCTGAGCGCCGCCGAGATCCAGTGCCACTGGTGCAGCTGTTTCAGCCAGAACGACCGGGTGGCGTTCAGGGCCTTCTTCGCCTTGAGGGGCTTTGCTGCGGGGATGGCGGCTTCGGTCACGCTCGGCTTTTGCCCAAGTTGCGAACGATTTGCAATGCCAGGTTTAACGATCAGCGAGACAGTGTGACGCCGATGCCGACGGTCCTGGGCGGGCCGAAACCGGCGACGCCAGTGCCCGTCTCCGAGACCTCGACGTACTCGTCGAGGAGATTGTCGGCGGCGACCCACAGGGTGGTGGCGGCGTTCAGCGCCCAGTCGGCGCGGAGGTCGATGGTCCCGGCGGCCGCCAGCACGCGGCTGTTCAGGTCGTCCTCGTAGCGCTTGCTCTCCCACCGGAGATCGGCCGACAGGGTGAGGCGATCGGTCGCTTGCCAGTCCACCCCCGCGACGGCGCTCCAGACCGGCGCCTGGGCCGGACGAAGGCCGGTGAGTTGCGGGGCCATGGCGCCGCCGTCGACGCGGGCGTCGGTGGCGGACAGGGCGGCGCGGACCGACAGCGCGTCGGTGACGTCGGCCTCAGCCTCTATCTCGAGCCCCGTCGCTTCGATGGTTCCGGCGTTCTGGCGCTGGCGCAGGACGCCGCCGAGGGGGACGAAGCCGGCGCGAGGGAAGGTGGCGGGGCCTTCGCCGATGGTGACATTGACGATGGCGTCCTCGATCTGCGTCCTGAACAGGGTGGCGCCGAGCGAGGCGCGGTCGCCGGTCCAGCTCCAGCCGGCCTCGACGCCGGTGAGGCGTTCGGGCTCCAGCGCGGCGTTGGCCTCGGTCAGGTCGTTGCCGACGCGGAACGGGCGGTGGAGTTCGTTGAGCGTCGCGGGGCGGAAGCCGGTGTAGGCGGAGATGCGCAGGGCCTGGTCCTCGCCCAGCGCCCGGCGGACGCCGAGGCGGGCGCTGACGACGTCGCCGGAGCGGTCGGGGTCGGTCTCGTTCAGGGTCGGCGCGCCGGTGGCGAGGTCGCGCTCAAGGCGGAAGCCGTCGGTATTGGTCCAGGCGTCCCAGCGCAGACCGCCGGCGACCAGCCACGGGCCGCTGTCGTCCCAGGCGCCCTCGGCATAGACGCCGGCGACGGAGGTTTCGCCGCCCGCGGCGCGGTCGCGGGTGAAGGCGCCGCCCATGTAGCGGAACAGTTCGTTGGTCTGGCCCTCGTTGAAGCGGGCGTCGACGCCGACTTCCCACTCGACGCGGGCGATGCCGCTGACCACGACGCGACGCAGGGCGGCGTTCAGGCCCCAGCCGGTCGCCGGGGTGGCGTACTGGTCGTTGGCGGGCGTGGTCGAGGACCGGTCGGCGGCGACCGCGACCGAGGTGTTGGCCAGATCGCTCTCGCGCCGCCAGACCTGGAGCCGCCAACCCGGGCTGTCGGCGTCGGGTTGGACCGCGGCGGTGGCGGACACGGCGTTTCCGCTGGCGGTGGCGCGGGCGCCGGCGAGGCCGGACCCGCGATCCTCCTCGAAGGCCGAGGCGCGCAATGAGACGGTGGCGGCGGCGACCGGGATGTCGGCGCGCAAGGCGCTGCTGAGGACGTCGAGATCCAGCGGCGTGTCGGCGGCGCCGGCATCGGGCCCACGCACCGGGACGTAGCCGTCGCTGGCTTCATGCAGGACGGAGCCGACGATGCGGACGGGGCCGACGCCGGCCGCGCCCGAGCCGGCGAGGCGCAGGCCGCCGCGCTCGGCCAGCGCGCCGTCGACCGTCCAGCCGTCGTCGCGCTCGCGCAGGGTGATGACGCCCGTCAGGGCGCCCGCGCCATAGGGACCCGCGCCGGAGCCGCGCACGATGTCGAGGCTGGACAGGCTCTCGGTCGGGACCTGGGACCAGATCACCCAGCCGCCGAACGGGTCGTTCAGCGGCACGCCGTCGAGTGTGACCAGGGTGCGTCCGGCGCCGGACGGGGCGATGGCGCGCAGCGAAATGCCCTGGGTCGTCGGATTGGCCGACAGGCTGGAGGTGCGGCGGAACAGGGAGACGGCCGGGACCGTGGCCAGGGCTTCGTCCAGCCGCTGCTGCGTCGTCAGTTCGGCCGCATCGATGCGGATGACCGAAAACGCGGCCTCGCCCGCGGCCGGCGGCAGGCGTGCGGCGGTGACGACGACTTCGGGAAGTTGGGCGGGCGGCGGGGGAACCTGAAGCATGAAGCGCTACAATACACCGATCCGGATTCGGGTTGCCTATGCGGCCTCGGCCTCCGCCGGATCGGAGGACAGGACGCGGCGGATGGCGTCGAGCAGGGCGTCAGGCTGTATCGGCTTCTGGGCCACGCCGTCCATGCCTGCGGCGAGGTAGAGATCCTCATCGCGCGGATCGGCGTTGGCGGTCAGGGCGAGGATCGGGATGCGCGCCTCGGGACCGGACAGGGCGCGAATGGCGCGGGTCGCCTCGACACCGTCCATGACCGGCATCTTCACGTCCATCAAAACCAGGTCGAACGGGTCGCGCCGGACGCGCTCGACCGCCTCGAGACCGTTCTCGGCGGTGTCGGAGGTGCAGCCGAACAGCTCCAGCACCTTGCCGGCGACGAAACGGTTGGTCGGATTGTCGTCTACGACCAGCACATGCAGCGTCTCGTGCGGTGTGGGCGGGGCGAGGGTGTCCGTGGCTTGCGGGTCCATGGCGTCGGCGCGGGGCAGGGTCAGGGAGAAGGCGAAGCGCGCGCCGCCCAGATCGGAGCGGTCGACCGTTATCCGCCCCTGCGTCCGCTCGACGATCTGGCGGCAGATGGCGAGGCCGAGGCCAGCGCCGGCGCCCTCGCGTCCGGCCCTGCCGGTGTTGAACGGTTCGAAGATGGTGCGGGCGGCTTCCTCCCCGACCCCGGGACCGCTGTCATCGACGGTGACCGAGATGGCGACCGCATCGTCGATCCGGCGGCTGTCGATGCGCACGGCGATGTCGCCCGACGGGGTGAATTTGATGGCGTTGCCGATCAGGTTGTTGAGCAACTGCTTGAGCCGCATTTCGTCGGCCAGAACGCCGTCGGCGTCGTCGGAATCGCAGTCGACCGTGAGGTTCAGGGATTTCTCTGCGGCGCGCGGGCTCCAGAGCGCGCGGAGGTCGGCGGCGAGTCCCGGAAGGCTCACGGGCGCGGTCTCGAAGGACATCAGGCCGGCTTCGGCCCGAGACATGTCGAGGGCGTCGGTGAGCAGGCGGAGCAGGCTCTGGCCGGAGTCGAGGATGGTGCGGATGTACGGGCGCATGGCGTCCTGGGTCAGCTCGCGCTCCATCAGGGCGGCGACGCCCAATACGCCGTTCAGCGGCGTGCGGATCTCGTGGCTCATGACGGCGAGGAACTCGGACTTGGCGCGGCTGGAGGAGCGCGCCTCCTGTTCGGCGCGGGCGAGGTCGCGGGCCAGGGTGCTCATCGCCTCGGCGCGGCGGCGGTGGATGGCCGTGCCGGCCTGCAGCAGGTGGACGCCCGCGCCGACCCCGGCGTAGCGGCCCTTCGAGGTGACCACGAAGCCGTTCAGCAGGGCGCCGAGGTTGGCGGCGTCGACGCTCTCGAACAGGGTCTCGGCGTCCGCGTCGGCGTCGAGGATGCGTGGGGCCGCGTCCATGAAGCTGGAGGTCGGGCGGCGGGCGTAGAGGGCGCGGCCGAATTCGGCGGCCATGCGAAGGGTGAAGGCGTTGCGCTCGATCAGGCCGACCGGGCGGCCGTCGGCATCGACCACGGCGATGGCGAGGGTGTCGGGTTCGTTCTGGAACCGTTCGAAGACGTGATCGCCGGGCGTGTCCGGCGCGACGGGCGCCGGGGCGCTCGCGAAGTCTCCGATCCGTGCCATGCCCGCCCTCTCCCGATGGAAGCGGGGTAGCGGCGGCGACTTAACGACAGCTTTGCCGTACGTGAATTATTTGCGAGATTGTCTTGAAAAACAATCCGTAAGCGGATCAGAGGCGGGCCAGAAGATCGGCCGCGAAAACCGACAGGGTATCGTCGCGGGCGCCCATGATGATGATGCGGTCGCCGGGTTGCGCCAGTTCGACCAGGCGGTCGCCGCAGGCGTCGCGGGTGGCCAGGGCCTCGGCGTTGCGGCCGGCGGCGCGGACGCCCGAGGCGATGTCCTCCGACCCGACCGAGCGGTCGGTGGTGCCGCCGTAGTAGACGGGCTCGGGCATCAGCAGGACGTCGTCCTCGCGCATCAGGCCGGCGAAGCCTTCGATGAACTCGTGCTTCATCAGCTTCAGCGGGCCGAAGCCGTGCGGCTGGAACAGGATGAGCAGGCGGCCGTCGAAGGCGTGCAGCGTCTTGAGGGTGGCGGCGATCTTGTCCGGGTTGTGGGCGAAGTCGTCGATGACGGTGACGCCGTTCGCGGTCCCGACCACCTCCATGCGGCGGCGGATGCCGGAGAAGGTTTCGAGTGAGGCGACGGCCTCGTCCAGCGGCACGCCGAGGGCGCGGACGGCGCCGAGGGCGGCCAGCGCATTGGCGACATTGTGGGCGCCGGGGACGTTGAGCGTGACCGCGTGTTTCGCGCCGCCTAGCTCGGTCAGGGTGAAGCGCATGCCGGTGGGCTGGGGTGTGAGGTCGTGGGCGTTGAGCGTCGCGCTCTCCTCGCCGAGGGCGAAGGTGACGACCTTGTCCGTAGGCAGGGTCTGGGCCAGGACCTGGGTCTCGAGGTTGTCGAGGTTGAGCACGGCGGTTGTCGCCCGGCCGGTGAAGCCGCCGAACAGCTCGCGCAGCTCCTCCATCGACTTGTGGTCCAGCGAGATGTTGGAGACCACGGCGACCGTCGGATCGTAGCGGGCGATGGAGCCGTCGGACTCGTCGACCTCGGACACGAACAGGTCGGGGCCGCCGACGAGGGCGCTGGCGAAGGGGTGATCGGCGTCGGCGAAATTCTTCATCACCGCACCGTTCATGACGGTCGGTTCGCGGCCGGCGCGGTGAAGGATCCAGGCGATCATGCCGGTGATGGTCGACTTGCCGCTGGTGCCGGCGACGCCGATCGAGGTCGGGGCGGCGTTGAACAGCTGCGACAGCAGTTCGGGGCGCGTGACGATGCGGGCGCCGACAGCTTTGGCGGCGCCGATGTCGGGCACGGTGTCCTCGACCGCGCCGGTGGCGACGACGATCTGGTCGGCGCGGGTGACGCCCGATCCGTCCTGCGGGTGCAGGGTGACGCCGTGGGCCTCAAGCCACGCGAATTTCTCGGGCGTGCGGCCCTGGTCGCGGGAGCGGTCAGAGCCCTCGAGCCGGCCGCCGCGCGCCTGAACGATCATCGCCAGGGGCAGCATGCCGGAGCCGCCGATGCCGCAGAAGAAGTAGTCGTCCGAACGCATGCGCTTGATCTTGGAGGGCGAAACCGGGGAATGTCCGGCGGCCTGACTAGCATGGTCAGGGCGGGAGGCCAGCGGCGCATATGAAGATCGGCATCGTCAACGCCAGCTCGCGGTTCAGCAAGGAACGCGGCGAGGCCATCGAGGCGTGGTTTGCGGCCAATGTCCCGGACGGCGGCATCAAGGTCGTCTTCCACCCGGCGACCTTCCAGAAACACGGCCATTTCGGCGGCGACGACGCGACGCGGGCCAACGCCTTCGTCGAGTTCGCCAACGACCCGCGGCTGGACGCGGTGTGGTTCGCGCGGGGCGGCTACGGCTCGTGCCGGGTGGCGGAGGCGATCCTGCCCCGGCTGAACGATGTGGCGCGCAGCAAGCGCTACCTCGGGTATTCCGACGCCGGCAGCATCCTGGCGATGCTCTACAAGGCCGGATTCGAACACGTAGCCCATGGGCCGATGGCGTCGGACGCCGTGCGCAACGACGCCACCGCGTGGCGGGCGCTGAACTGGCTGAAGACCGGCGACGCCTCGTCGTGGGAGCCTTCGCTGGCGACCGATCCGCGCCCGGCGGTGGCGTTCAATCTCAGCATTCTGGATGCGCTGGTGGGGACCTATCTGGAGCCGGACCTGACGGACCACGTGGTGATGATCGAGGACGTGTCGGAGCCGCTGTACCGGATCGACCGGATGATGTTCCACCTGACCGCCCAGCCGTCGATGCGGCGGATCGCGGGCATGCGTCTGGGGCGGGTTTCAGAGATCGTCGAGAACGATCCGGAGTTCGGTCTGACCGCCGAGGAGATCGTCCGCTACTGGTGCCAGCGTTCGGGTATTTCCTACCTCGGGGCGGCCGATATCGGCCATGATCGCGAGAATAAGGTGGTGCCTTTCGGACCACGGTGAAATTTCCGTTTCCCAAAACGGGAGAACCGGATGGACAGCGGTGTCAATTCTGCGGCACATAGGCGCCGGACGCCCGCTGGTCATCGACCACGGGCTCGCGGGAGCTCGGGGGACCAGCACTCGCAGGCGGCCGGTTGACGTCGGGGGGCGTCGGCCGGCCGCTGATTAATTCAGCCCATCGTCATCCCTGCGCGACGCCGTGCCGCTGGCGCGCGGCCCGTCGGCGCGCCATCTTGGCGGGGATGAACCGCCGCAACTTTCTGATCCGGACCGCCGGTCTGGCGGCGCTCGCCGGCGGCGCGCTGTGGGCGCGCGAGCATCTGCTGTGGCCCGACCCGCGACTGGCGTTCGGCCCGGACGGCGCGACGCCGTGGATGCCGTACAGCCGGCGATCCGAGGCCCCGACCATCGCGGCGACCATCGGCGGGCGGCGGGTGCTGGCCCTGGTGGACTCGGGCGCCCAGTATTCGGTGATCGATCGGGCGCTGTTCGAGGCCATGCCGCCCGGCGAGCGATCCATCTTCGAAATGCCGCTGGTGGCGTACGGCGTCGGCGGCGGGGCCCAGATGGGGCGCGGGACCACGATCGAGGTCGGTCTGCCCGGCCTGACGATCAGCGGCCTGCGCGCGGCGATCCTGAACCTCGGGCCGCTGGCGTCGGACGAGGGTCTGCGGACGCCGTTGATCCTGGGTCAGGACGTGCTGTCCCAGGCGGTGCTGGCGCTGGATCCGGCACGACGACATGTCCGTCTGGTGCGCCGCGACGCCTTCGTGCGGCCCGCCGATCTGACGGCCGCGCCGGTGCGGCGATCGGGGACGGCGCTGATCACGGAACTGACCGTCGAAGGCGCCGTGGTGGAGGCGGTGGTCGACACCGGAGCTTCCTCGATGCTGGGGCTGAGCGAGGAGGCGGCGCGGATCGCCGGCCTGCTGGACGGCAGGCCGGCCCGGGAGGGCATGAGCCTGGTGCTGGGCGGGGCCTTGCGGTCCATGATCGTCGAGGCGCGGACGGTGACCTTCGCCGATCACCTGTACCGACAGGTGCCGGTCGGGGTGTTCGAACAGCCGCCGCTGCCGAACTTCCCGGGCGGCCTGGTGGGGATGGAGGCGTTCGCCGGACGCCGGGCGGCGCTGGACCTCGGGGCGGGGACGCTGCACGTCTCCCGCCCGCTGGATCTGACCGTCGGGCCGCAGCGGCGGCGCTGACTCAGACCGCGCTTCCGAAGGTGTCGCAGACGGCCGGATCGCCGGACTGGTAGCCGCGCTGCAGCCACTCGACCCGCTGGGCCGAAGAGCCGTGGGTGAAGCTGTCGGGTGCGACCCGACCGCCCGAGCGGCGCTGCAGGGTGTCGTCACCGATGGCCGAGGCGGTGCGCAGGCCTTCCTCGATATCCCCGGGCGCCAGGGCGACCGCGCCGTTCGAGGCCGCGGCCGCGTTGGCGGCCCAGACGCCGGCGTAGCAGTCGGCCTGGAGCTCCAGCGCGACGGAATACTGGTTGGCTTCGGCCTGGCCTGAGGCGCGCTGCTGGGCGCGTTGCACCTGTTCGGAGACGCCGGTCAGGGTCTGGATGTGGTGGCCGTATTCGTGGGCGATGACATAGGCGCGGGCGAAGTCGGCGCCGGATGCGCCCAGCTTGGTCTCCATCTCGTTCCAGAACGACAGGTCGATGTACACGTGCTGGTCGGAGGGGCAGTAGAACGGGCCCATTGCCGCCTGGCCGAAGCCGCAGCCGGTGTTGGTGCCCTGCTCGTAGAGGGTCACGGTCGGTGGCCGGTAGCCCTGCAGCTTGCTGGCCCAGACGTCGTCGATGTTCGTGCCGATGACGTCGACGAAGCGACCGGCCTGGTCTTCCGGACTGCCCTGCTGACCCTCCTGGGCCGAGCCGGCGCCGCCCAGCTGGCTGGTCACCTGGCTGGTGGTCTCCGGCGAGACGCCGAAGACGAAATAGCCGATGGCCGCCAGGACCAGGGCGCCGATGCCGCCGCCGGCTATGCCGACGGGGCCCATGCCGCGACGATCGTCGATATTGCCGCCGCGCCGTCCGCCTTCCCAACGCATCGTCGTTCTCCTGTCACCGTCGCATCAAGCGAGGCCGGAACGCCGGGGGCGCGGAAGGGATGCGCCAGGGCGGCGATTTCAGGGCTGCGGGCGATCCAGCCATTCGTCGATGCCGGTGACGGCGGAGACGGTCGCTTCCCGCCGCTCGGTGGCCGATTGGCGACGGGCGCCCTCTTCTTCGGGCGAGCGGAGGATGCGGGTCGACGCCGGATCGACGAGGGCGGGCTGACGCCGTGTCTGGACGTCTATGATGCTGAGCTGTGTCTCGACCTCGAGCTGACGGGCGAACATCTGCCGCTCGGCCGCCTGAACCCGGAGCCGGTCCATCTCGTAGCGTTGCCGATCACCCTGGTAGCGGTGCGAGTTCACGGCGAATCCCGGCCGATACTGGGGGACCGGGTTGGTCGCCTGGGCGAGCGCCGCCGTCGGGGCGGCGATCACGACGCAGGCCAGGATGAGCGCGCGGGCGAAGGTCATGGCTACAAGATGGACCCGCCGGAGCCTTGAACCAAGCGTAGCCGGATCAGGTTGCGGCGCCGGACACGGTCCAGACGCGGGTCCGCTTCACGGCGGAATCCTCGAGTTCGCGCGTGGTCGGCACGGCGTATTCGGCCAGCAGGTCGAAGCCGGATTTGGGGAAGTAGGTCCGGAGCGGATCGCCGACCAGAATGCGCGTGCCGCGCCCGGCCGCCAGGTTCAGCCAGGCCAGCACCCGTTCCGCCATCGGCCGTTCGTAGAAGACGTCGCCGGCGCAGATGACGTCGACCTCAGGCGGCGGGGCGTCCAGCAGGTCGGCGGCGGTGAAGGCCAGGGGCGTGTTATTGGCCTGGGCGTTCAGGGCCACGGCGGCGCCGCAGAACGGGTCGATGTCGGCGCACAGGACGGAGGCCGCGCCCGCCTTGATCGCCGCGACGCCGACCAGGCCGGAGCCGGCGGCGAAGTCGAGCACCCGCTTGCCCGCGACTTCTTCCGGGTGATCCAGCAGCCAGCGCGCCAGGCCCTGACCGCCGGCCCAGGCGAAGGCCCAGAACGGCGGCGGCAGGCCCATCTCGCCCAGTTCCTCCTCGGTCAGCCGCCAGATCGGCGTGACCTCGTCGGCCAGCCACAGCGAAATCTCCGGCGCGTGCGGGACGGGCTGGAGGCGGGTGTTGGCGAGGATGAAGGCGGTGGGGTCGGCGATGCGGGTCAGGGCAGGACTGCCTTGCCGCTGGCGGCTTTCAGAACCTCGACGTAGCCCCCGGCCACCTCCATCCGCTCGCCCTGCGGTGTGGTGTGAACCGCCTTGTGCAGGGCGGGAAGCTTCCAGCAGGGCACGTGCATGAACAGGTGGTGCTCGGCGTGGAAATTGACCCAGTAGGGGGCGATCAGAGCGCGTTCCAGCCAGGAGGCGCGGGTGGTGCGGGCGGCGCGGAAGGCGTCGTCGGCCGAGCCCTCTACGCAGGCGTGTTCGGCGATGTTGCGCAGGCGGGTGACCATGGGGAACCAGGTCGCCAGCGGCAGTAGCCAGAGAGCGAAATACGCCCACCAGACGCCGGCCACGATGGCGGCCGCAAGCAGCGCCGCGTTGACCAGCAGGAAGGGGGCGACGGAGCGGCCGGTGACCACGGCGCCCTCGGCGATGTCCTCGTCGCGCTGGTTGGCGAAGGCTTTGAACAGGAACAGCACGCGCTGCTTGAAGAAGGTCTGTCCCGTCAGGTCGCGGATGATCTTGCGGCGCAGCGAGGCGCGGGTGACCGGGAAGGGGGCGGACAGGACCAGGTCCGGGTCCTCGGCCTGCTGGGCGTATTTGTGGTGCGACAGGTGGTAGGGCCGGTAGAGGCCGAGCGAGGCCCCGACGGGGACGGCGCAGAGCCAATGGCCGAGGAAGTCGTTGAGCTTTGCATTCGGCGACAGGCCGCCGTGCGCCGCCTCGTGCATCAGGATGGCGAGGCCCAGCTGGCGGGTGCCGATGATCGCGACGCAAAGCGGGATCAGCCACGGCCAGATCACGCCGGCCACGGCGGCCAGCAGGATGACGCCCCAGGCGTGGGCGACCAGCAGCGGGCCGATCCAGTGCGAGCGCGACTGGAAGGGCGCCCACTGGTCGGGCGTGAACAGATCGGCAGGGCGGGCGCGGGGCGCGGCGGGCATGGCGGCAGGATACGTCCGGGAAGTGCGTGCGCAAAGCGAACCCGCTCGCGTCATGCGATCCTTACAAAAAGTCAGGTTGACATGACATTCTGTGTGAGTAAGGTAAGCCTTACATCACGTAAGGAACACCTGTCATGCTGGCAGTCGGAAAGAACGGAACCGCGGCGGGGAAGCGCTACGTCATCCGCACCATGGGTTTCATGAGCGGCTATGTGGCGATCAACGTCCTGGCCATCTTCGGCGCGTTCGACGACATCGGCTCGCCGGTGGCGGCATGGGGTCTGGCCCTGGCGGTTTCGGCGCCGGTGGTCGGACAGATCTGGGCGACGCTGTCGTTCATGAACGAGTCGGACGAGTTCGTGCGGGCGCTGATCGCCAAACAGTTCATCATCGCGTCCGGCCTGGCCATGGCGATCGCCAGCGTCTGGGGCTTCGGCGAAAGCTACGCCGCCGCGCCGCATATTCCGGCCTGGCTGATCTATCCGCTGTTCTGGGCCTGCTTCGGCGCGGTCGCGCCCTTCATCCGGACCAGCCGATGAGAAACCGGCTGAAGCTGCTGCGTGTCGAGCGCGGCTGGACGCAGGAACAGCTGGGGCAGGCGCTGGGCGTCTCGCGCCAGGCCGTGAATGCGCTGGAGACGGAAAAACACGATCCCTCGCTGGATCTGGCCTACCGCATCGCGGTGCTGTTCGCCCGGCCGGTTGAGGACATCTTCGAGAACCCTCACGCCTGACGCGGTCAGGCGCACATCCAAGGAAAATCGTCATGCTGCACATCCGCACTCTCCGCGGTCGTCCGACCCTGCGCGCAGTATTGCTGGCCGCTGCGTCAATCGCGGTCGTAGGCGGCGCCTTTCTGGCCCTGCCCGCCGAGGCCGCTCCCGTCGGGGCGACTGCTCCGGCGCCGTTCGTGTCCGACCGTCTGTCGGTCGAGGTGGTGGGGAGCGGTCCCGACGTGATCCTGATCCCCGGCTTCGGCTGTTCGCGGGAGGTGTGGCGGGCGGAGGCCGAGCGGCTGAAGGCGACGCACCGGGTGCATCTGGTGCAGCTGGCCGGGTTTGCGGGGGAGCCGTGGACGCATGGAGACGGGCCGTTCGTGCAGCCGGTGGTGGATGAGCTGGCGCGGTACATTCGTGACGGCGGTCTGCAGGGCGCGGCGGTGGTCGGGCATTCGATGGGCGGGATGAGCGCCCTGATGCTGGCGCAGCAGCGGCCGGAGCTGGTCGGGAAGGTGATGACGGTCGACAGCCTGCCCTTCTTCAGCGCCCTGTACGGGCCGACGGCGACGCCCGAGAGCGCCCGGCCGTTCGCGGATCAGGCGGCGGCGGGCATTCTGGCCGCAGATCCGGCCTCGTTCCGGGCCGGGCAGGCGCGGCAGGCGATCGGCCTGGCGCGGGACCCGGCTGCCCGCGAGCGGATGGTCGAGTGGACCGCGGCGGGCGACCGCCGGGCGATGGCGACGGCGATCCGCGAGGTGATGACCACCGACCTGCGTCCCGGCTTGGCGGCGATGACGACGCCGGTCTGGGCGCCCTACGCCTCGGACGCCGACGGCGGCGCGCCGGCGGAGCTGGCCGACGGCATGTGGGCCCGGGAGTACGCCGTTCTGCCGGGGGTGAAGCTGATCCGCGTCGACGGCAGCCGGCATTTCATCATGGCCGACCAGCCCGCCGCCTTCGCCGATCTGATGGACCGGTTTCTGGCGGCGGAGTGAGGCGTCACATGTCGGGCGTGACGTCGCCCGTCTTGGTCAGCTGGCCGCCGAACTCGTCGGCGTAGGCGATGGCCAGCAGGGACCGGAACGAGGTCGCCGGGATGGCGATCTCGTACGGGCCTTCGGCGTAGGGGCCGACCTGGTAGGGACCGATCAGGAAGGTGATGCCGCCGGCCTTGCCCGGGGCCGAGCCGGGGGTCAGCACGAACTCGGTGGCCGAGGCGCGCGGGCAGGCCGCGCCGGGAGGGCCGCCGAGGGTGACCGAGGCGCCGTCCGGCACGCGGGCCCGCTTGGCCGAGTTGATGGCCGAGCACAGGGCCTGGTCGAGGATGCTGAGGTCCGCGCCCTTGCGGAACAGGTCGGTGAAGCCGATGCGCCGGTTCAGCGCCTTGTCCCACAGGATGCCGCCGGCCAGCGTGTTGGGGTGGGCGCCGCCCGAGTTGTCGTAGTCGACGCGCTTGAGGCTGAGCAGCTTGCCGGTCTGCAGGGCGGTGGTGACGGTGATCTGCTTTTCGTAAGGCGGGGTGCTGGTGTCGAAGCCGTCCTCGGTGCGCTCGCCCTGGGCGCCCTCGACGAACTGACGCAGCTTGCGGACTTCGTCGGCGTAGACGCGGGCGTGCAGGTCGCCCTGGCCCTTGATCGACTCCGGCAGGGTCAGGCTGACGTTGGCGTAGGGGGTCTTGGAGTTGAACGCCATCGGCGAGGCGGCGTCCGCCGGGGTCACCGCCGCCGCGGGCGAGCCGGGCGCCGCGGGCGCTGCGGCGGGCTCGCGGTCGCGATTGCAGGCGGCCAGGGCGACGAGCGCGACGCCGGCGAGCAGCAGGCCGAGGCGGGGAAGGGCGTGAGCGTTCAAGTCGAACTCCGGTGGCTGGCGCGGGCGAAGGGGACGATCCTCACCCGGCGCGGTGACTTTGGACAAGGGCGGGGTCGGGCGCGCCGGCGAACTGATCCGCCCAGACGGGCGAAAGCAGGGCGGCGAAGGCGTCGAGCGGGATGAGGATGCTGTAGCCGGCCTCGACGTAGGGGCCGACGACATAGGGCCCGATGCCGACGATCAGGCCGCCGGCCTTGCCCGGGACCGTGCCGGGCGCGAGGGAGACGGCCATGTTGACGGCGCGCGGGCAGGACCACATTTCGCCCTGGGCGGGGGTGAGGGACACGGGGTCCCACGGGCCGCTGGCGTTCTCGCCGCGGGCGCGTTCGAGCTTGGCGGCGTTGACGGCGTCGCACAGGGCGCGGTCGAGGATGGTCAGGTCGGCCCCGGCGGCGAACAGATCGGCGGGGGCGATGCGGCGTTGCCTCGCCTTGTCCCACAGAACGGCGATGTCGGACGGATTACCGTGGGCACCGCCGGTGTAAGACCAGGAGCCGCCCTGCAGGCTGAACAGACCGGCGGTCTCGAACGGTTCGAGGTAGCCGATAGTCTGGGTGTAGGGCGTTCGGGCGTCCGCGCCCATTTCGTTCAGGGCCTGGCGCGCATCCCGGCCGAAGGCGCGCAGCTCGGCCACGCCTTCGCGGCGCAAGAGGGAGTAGAGCTTCGGCTGGGTCTTCACCGCGTCGGGCATCGACAGCTCGAGCTGGGCGGCCTCGTCGAAACTGTTCCAGATCACCGGCTGGTCAGCCGCGGTCCAGTCGGCGGGCGGGGTCTGCAGCTGGACCGGATCGGTCAGGGAGGCAGGAGGCGTGGGGGCGCAGGCGGTCGCGGCCGCGGTCAGGACGACGATGAGCAGGGCGCGGATCGAGGTCATGCGCATCTCCTTCATCCGACAAGCTGCACGGAACCGAGGGCGATGGCGAGCAGCAGGATGAAGCCGGCCTCGCGGTTGGACTTGAACAGGCGCAGCGCCAGGGCGCCGTCGTCGGCCTTCACCCGCCGGGTCTGCCACAGCAGATGGACGGCGTAGGCGGTGAGGCCGAGGTAGAACAGCGGCCCGAGGCCGGCGGTCAGGCCGGCCAGGGCGGCGCAGGCGATGGCCAGGAAGTAGAAGACGCCGACCCCGCGCCGGACGTTGGCGCCGAGGCGGCGGGCCGAGGATTTGACCCCGACCATGGCGTCATCCTCGATGTCCTGCAGGGCGTAGATGGTGTCGTAGCCGAGCGTCCAGAACACGCCGCCGAGGTAGAGGAAGAGGGCGGGTAGGGTGAGCCGGCCGAAGGGCAGAGGCGGGTGATCGACGAGGGGGATCGCCGGCTCTGGCCCCCAGTACATCAGCACTGTCGCCGCTGCGGCGAAGCCCATCAGGGCGCCCCAGTTGAAGGTCAGGCCGAGCCAGGCCTGCGGCCACCAGGTGATGCGCTTCATGAAGGGATAGGCGGCGACCAGGGCCAGCGAGCCGACGCCGAGCAGAATTGCGGTCAGGTTCAGCGTCAGCAGGATCAGCAGGCTGGTCAGGCTACAGGCGAGGATGAAGGCCCAGGCCTTCTTCACGCTGATGCGGCCCGAGGCGACCGGGCGGGCGGCGGTGCGGGCGACCTGGCGGTCGATGTCGCGGTCGACGATGTCGTTGAAGGCGCAGCCGGCGGCGCGCATCAGGCAGGCGCCGAGGGCGAAGGCGATGACCAGCCACAGGTCGTAGAGGTCAGGCGTCTTGCGATACTGGCTGAGCGCCAGGGCGATGCCCTGCCAGCCGGGCAGGAGCAGCAGCCAGATGCCGATAGGGCGGTCGAAGCGGCCGAGCTTGAGCCAGGGCTTGAGCCGCTCCGGCGCATGGCGGTCCACCCAGTTCGAACCGGCGTCGGGCAGGGGGGCGGAGCTCATGGTGAAGGTTCTAGCGGGGAAGAGGGGGCGGGTGGAAGAAGTCCTTCCCCCATTTCGGGGGAAGGTGGCAGGCGGAGCCTGACGGATGGGGGCTGGCTGCGGCGCTCAGCCGTCCGTCCGTCGTTGTGCGGACAGAGCCCCCATCCGGCCCTCCGGGCCACCTTCCCCCGAAATGGGGGAAGGACGTGTTTGATCGTCCTCCGGCGGGAGCCGCCGGAAGGGTGGGGAAGGCGCGGGGCGTCCGGGCCTCGCCCGGAATGCTTTGTGTTTTACCGTTTCGACGAGGTGGACGCCCCGCGTGGTCGTTGGTTTCGCGCGCCCTCCGGCTGGCGGCCCTGTTAGAGCCTTGACGGATCTCCGCCGCCGCCATTGCTGGAAGCGACGTGGGTGGGACATCGGCTGAGCCAGCGGTCCGCACCTTCGATGCGCGGCGAGCAAGCGGACAGCATCCATCGCTGTCCGACGAGGACCCCCGGACTACCCTTCGCCCGGGCTTCATCGCTCGACCACAGCCCGTCGTCGTCGAGGCGCTGGATCCGACGCCTTCCCCATCGACGGGATGCGGAGATTATGCGGGAGGCGGATACCTCGCTGCGTAGAAGAAATTTAGATGGGGGATGTCAGGGGGTTGGCGAAAAGAATAGGAAATCGACCATCCCTACTTTCGTCATCCCGGCGAAGGCCGGGACCCAGCGGCGCGCGGGAGCGCGAAGCTGTCGCGGGCGCCGGTGCGTGGATTTCGCCTCCGCTGCGCTACGGCGCCGCTGGGTCCCGGGGTCGCTGCGCGTCCCGGGATGACGAAAGGAAGTGAAACAGGAGCTGCTCACCTCCCCATCGCAGATGGGGAGGGGGACCGCCGGAACGGCGGTGGAGGGGGCGTCGCCGGCGGATGAGGGAGCGCGCGAGCGGCTTGGGCCGGCGCCGCCCCCTCCGTCACGGCGCGTATTCGCGCCGCGCCACCTCCCCACTTAGTGGGGAGGTGAACGGTCACAGCCCCAGCGTCTTCAGCACCGGCCGCAGGTTCTCCTCGCCCGCGCGGAAATCCTTCCAGGGGTCGGGCTTTTTGAGGAGGGCGGGGGCGGTCAGGAGGGTGAAGGCCTTGGGGTCGAGGCCGGGTTTGACCTGGGGCCAGGACAGGGGGAAGGCGACGCCGGCGGCGGGGCGGGCGCGGGGGGACCAGGGGGCGACGGCGGTGGCCATGCGGCCGTTGCGGAGATAGTCGAGGAAGATCTTTCCGCCGCGCGCCTTCTTGGCGAGAGTGGTGGTGAAACGGTCCGGATCGGCGCGGCGCATGATCTCGGATACCTCCTTCGCGAAGGCCTTGCACTGGTCCCATTCGACGCGGGCGGCCTTGTCGGCGCGGATGGGGACGACGACGTGCAGGCCCTTGCCGCCGGTGGTCTTCACGAACGGGTGGAGGCCGAGCTTCTCGATCTGGACCTTCACCATTTTTGCGGCGGCGATGACGTCGTTGAAGTCGAGGCCCTCGTCGGGGTCGAGGTCGAAGGTGACCTGTTCGGGGGTCTCGGGATCGTCGGGCGCGCAGCCCCAGGGGTGGAGCTCCAGCCCGCCGGCCTGGCCGATGGCGATGAGGCCGCCCGCGTCGCTGATCCCGACATAGGGTTTGCGCTCCTTCACATCGATCAGCTTCAGCCGCGGGTTGGAGCCGGGCATGGCGTGGCGCTGGAAGAATGTCTCGCCGGTGATGCCCTCCGGCGCGCGGATGATGGAGACCGGGCGGTCGGCGACGTGGGGCAGGATGCGTTCGGCGGCGAGCTCGTAGTAGCGGATCAACTCGCCCTTGGTGATCGCGGGATGATCGTCCGTCGCCGGCCACAGAATCTTGTCCGGGTTGGAGATGGTGACGCCCGCGACGACCAGCTTGCCGGGCTTCTTCGGCTTCTCCCCCGGGATGGCCAGCGCCTCCGCCGGGAGGGGCGCGCCCTTCTCCTTGGCCGGGTCGGACGGGGCCCAGGGCTTGTCGCGGACCTCGGAGGCGGCCTTGTCGTCGCGCAGGCCCTTGAACGAGGCCTGGCGCAGGGAGCCGGTGTCGGTGTAGCCGCCGTGCTCGATCTCGGCGACCAGCACCGGCTTGACCCAGTGGATGTCGCGGCCGCCCTTCGGCGCGTCCTTGCCCTTGAAGGGGTTGTCGTCGGAGGCGTTGGCCTTCAGCGCGGGGAGCAGGGTCTTGAGCAGGGGGGCGGCGTAGCCGGTGCCGACGCGGCCGAGGTGGCGCAGGCCGGCCTTGTCCTTGACCCCGACAATGAGGGAGCGGAAGCGCGTGCCGCCCTCGGAGGTCCAGCCGCCGATGACGACCTCGTCGCGGCCGCGGCATTTGGACTTGAGCCAGGTGGAGGAGCGGCCCGCGTGATAGGGCGCGTCCAGCTTCTTGGAGATGACGCCCTCGAGGTCCATGCGGCAGGCGCTTTCGAGGATCGCCTTGCCGGTGGTGGCGAAGTGATCGACGTAGCGGATGCGATGGCGGGCGGCCTTCGGGATGCGGTCCAGCCAGGCCTGGAGGCGGGCCTTGCGGTGGGCGAGGGGGAGTTTGCGCAGGTCCTCCGGCCCCTCGAACAGCAGGTCGAAGGCGAAATAGATCAGGTCGTCGGTGTGGCCGTCGGCGATGGCGGCCTGCAGCGCCGAGAAGTCCGGCATGTGGTTCTCGGCCAGGGCGCAGAGCTCGCCGTCGACCACGGCGTCGGGCCATTTTTCGGCGTCTGCGGCGAGCTCCTGGAACTTGTCGGACCAGTCGAGGCCCTTGCGGGTGCGGAGCGTCGCATGGCCGCCGCCCGAGGCGATCTGGATGCGGTAGCCGTCGAACTTGATCTCATGCGCCCAGCCGGCGCCGTGGGGCGGATAGTCGGTGTTCTTGCACAGCTGGATGGGGACGAAGCCGTGCGGTTTCTTCGCCTTGCCGGCGACGGCGGCGCGGGGTTTCGGGGCGGCAGGGGCGGCGCGGCCGGTCTTTTTCGAGGAGGTCCATTCCTGTCCGCCCGCGGCGATCTCGGCGAGGCTGCGGCCGGTGGTGACCGAGGCGTCGATCTCCATATTGGCGTCGCCCTCACCCGGGACGGCGTATGCGTCGCGCTCCTTGATGAGGAGCCAGTTGGCGCGCTTTGAGGGTTTGCCGCGGTCGGAGCGCAGACGGATCAGGGCCCATTTTCCCTTCAGCCGCTCGCCGTGGAGGATCATCTTCACGTCGCCCTTGGCGAAGGCGGCGTCGAGGTCGTCCTGCTGCGGCTCCCAGGCGCCGCGGTCCCACATCTGCACGGTGCCGGCGCCGTAGTTGCCCGCGGGGATGGTCCCCTCGAAGTCGCCGTAGTCGAGGGGGTGATCCTCGACCTCGACCGCCAGGCGTTTGACGGCGGTGTCGCGCGACGGCGCCTTGGTGACGGCCCAGGACTTGAGCACGCCGTCGATCTCGATGCGGAAATCGTAGTGCAGGCGGGTCGCGGCGTGGCGCTGGATCAGGAAGGTCAGGCCGGCCTTGCGGGCCTTGCCCTTCTTGCCCGACGGCTCGGGCGTGGCGGCGAAGTTCCGCTTCGCCTTGTAGGTGTCGAGTTCGCCGCGGGCAGCCATGGGGGGTGAACGCGGGTTGGGGGCTAGCGTTGCTGGAGTGGTTAGTGGTTAGTGATTAGTGGTTGCGGCGGTGCCTTCCGAGGCCGGGCTATGAACGATCCAGATCATGTACTGGCGGTCGATGCAGCAACCACTAATCACTAACCACTAACCACTGCGTCCCGCGCTACTGGTGAATCGTCTCGCCGTGCTGGGTGTAGTCGAGGCCCTCGATCTCCTCCTCCTTCGCGACGCGCAGGCCGGTGGTGAATTTGCAGATCATCAGGATGAGGAAGGTGCCGACGCCGGACCAGGCCATGACGGCGACGAGGCCGATCAGCTGGTTGAGGACGTTGGCGGAGGCCGCCGCCGGGTTGATGGCGGCGGTGGCGAAGACGCCGGTCAGCAGGGCGCCGACGATGCCGCCGATGCCGTGCACGCCGAAGGCGTCGAGGCTGTCGTCGTATTTGAAGGCGCGCTTGAGCCAGACCGCGCCGGCGTAGCAGGCGGGGCCGCTGAGCAGGCCGATGAGGAAGGCGCCCTTGGGGTCGACGAGGCCGGCGGCCGGGGTCACGCCGACGAGGCCGGCGACGACGCCGGACAGCAGGCCCAGCAGGGTCGGGCGCTTGTGGTCGATCCACTCGACAACGGTCCAGCCGATGGCGGCGGCGGCGGCGGCGAGGATGGTGTTGAAGGCGGCGACCGCGGCGATGCCGTCGGCGGCCCAGGCCGAACCGGCGTTGAAGCCCAGCCAGCCGACCAGCAGCAGGCCCGTGCCGATGGCGGTGAAGGCGAGGTTGTGCGGGGCCATATTGTCCCGGCCGAAGCCGTGGCGGGGTCCGAGCACCAGGGCGCAGACGAGGCCGGCGACGCCCGCGTTGACGTGCACCACGGCGCCGCCCGCGAAGTCGAGCACGCCCAGCGAGCCCATCCAGCCGCCGCCCCAGACCTGATGGCAGATCGGCGCGTAGACGATCAGGTGCCACAGGGTGAAGAACAGGATGGAGGCCGAAAACTTCATCCGCTCGGCGAAGGCGCCGGCGATCAGGGCCGGGGTGATGATGGCGAAGGTCAGCTGGTAGGCGATCCACAGGAACTCGGGCAGGCCGGGGGCCAGGCCGTGCGCCGTGGTCGGGGTGACGCCGTTGAGGAACAGGGCCTGGAGGCCGCCGACGAAGCCGTTGGTCGCCTCGCCGCTGGAGCCGAAGGACAGGCTGTAGCCGGCGATGAACCAGAGGACGGTGACGATCGCCAGGGCCGCCGTCGAATGGGCGATGGTGGAGATGACGTTCTTGCGCCGCACCATGCCGCCGTAGAACAGGGCCAGACCGGGCAGGGTCATGAGCAGGACCAGGGCCGTCGAGGTCAGGATCCAGGCGGTCGAGGCTTCGTTGAGCTGCAGCGGCGCCTGGTGGGCCAGCAGCGGCGCGGCCAGGGCGGGCGAGGCGGTCAGGATGAGCGGAAGGGTCGCGAGGGCGAGGAGCGGCTTGCGAAGCATCGGGTGTCCGGGTCTGGAGCGGAAGACTCGGCCCGAACCCGCGTTCGACCCGCGGAACGAGACAGGATCGCATTGCGCCGCAACAGGCAATTCATTTCGTGTGCGGCGCAATAAATTCCTGTGACGCTGCAGGATGACGCTGCGTCAGGGTTTGCGCGGGCATGGTCGTGCCGGTGCTGTTCGCAGGCGCGAGATCAGACCTGGTAGAAGTCGCGGTACCAGTCGACGAACCGCTTCACGCCGATGTCGATGGGGGTCGAGGGGGCGTAGCCGAGGGCGGCGCGGGTCTCGGTGACGTCGGCTTCGGTGCGGGCGACGTCGCCTTCCTGGACGGGCATCATGTTGAGCTCGGCCTTTTGGCCGAGGGCGTCTTCCAGCACCTCGATGTAGCGCATCAATTGCTCACGACGGCCGGCGCCGAGGTTGAGGATGCGCCATGGGGCGACGCCGGAGGTGGAGGGGTTCGGCTGGGTCGCGTCCCAGGCGGGATCGACGGCGGCGGGCTTGTCGAGGGCCTCGATCACGCCGTCGACGATGTCGTCGACATAGGTGAAGTCGCGCTCCATCTGGCCGTGGCCGTAGACGTCGATGGGACGGCCTTCGAGGATGGCCTTGGTGAATTTGAACAGCGCCATGTCGGGCCGGCCCCACGGTCCGTAGACGGTGAAGAAGCGCAGACCCGTCGAGGGGATGCCGAACAGGTGGGCGTAGGAGTGGGCCATCGCCTCGTTGGCGATCTTGGTGGCGGCGTAGACCGTCATCGGATGAGCCACGCCCTGGCGGACCGAGAAGGGCAGGGCGCCGTTGGCGCCGAAGGCCGAGCTGGTGGAGGCGAAGACCAGGCTGGTCGCCTGCACCGCGCGGGCGCCCTCGAGGATGGTCAGGAAGCCGACGACGTTGGAGTCGACGTAGCTCTCGGGCTGTTCGAGGCTGTAGCGCACGCCGGCCTGGGCCCCGAGGTGGACGATGCGGCGCGGCGAATGCTCGGCGAACTGGGCGGTCATGCCCGGCCGGTCGGCGAGGTCGAGGGTGTGGTGGATGTAGTTCGGGTGGGCCTGCAGCCGCTCCAGCCGGGCGTGCTTCAGGGCCGGGTCGTAATAGGTGTTGAGGTTGTCGACGCCGATCACGGTCTCGCCGCGGGCCAGCAGGCGCTGGGCGGTGTGGAAGCCGATGAAGCCGGCCGAGCCGGTGACGAGGACGGGGCCGCGCGTGGTCATAGGGCTTCGTTACGCGCCCTGCGGCCTTTCGTCATCCCGTCAATCCGCGTCCCCGGACAGGGCGGCGCGGACGAGGTCGGGCGGGATCGGATCGGCGGTGGCGAGGTCGGTCGACTCGCGCACGACTGCGACCAGGCGGAGCGCGTCGCCCCCGGCCCGGGGCCAGCGGAGGTTCCGGGACGGCGCCTCGGGTTCGAGGGCGACGCCGTCGCCGGGGATGGGGCCGAGGTCGAAGGCGGCGATGGTCTCGGCTCCCGCCTCGCCGCGATCCACCGGCGCGGCGCCGAGGGCGAGCTGGACGCGCAGGGGCGTGCCGTCGGGCGTGCGCACCGAGGCGAAGACGGGCCGGACCTGAAGCGCCTCGGGCCGGCGGCCGACGGTGACGGTGAAGCCATAGGTCGAGACCGGTTCACCCGACGCCGGACCGCGGGCGACACTGAGGCAGTAGGTTCCGCGCAGCAGGCGGCCGTGGGCCTCGGCGCCGCGGACGACGAAGGTGCTGTCGGCCCCCTCGCTCGCCGGCGGGAGGACGTCCTGACTGGTGCTGGCCGCGCGCAGCCGGGCCCGGTCCGGGGCCGTGAAGTCGCACTCGCCGGCCTGGGTCCAGAGGGTCAGGGCCGTCGAGGACGCGGGCGGCGGCCTCTGGCCGGGCAGCGAGGCGCAGGCGCCCAGAAGCGAGACGGCCCCGAGAACCAGGCCAGCGGCAAGACGCATGTCGATCATCCGGAACAGCTACGCTGACCGAAGAACAGCTTAGCGGGCGTAGCGTTCCTCGACCGGCGCATAGCGGTCCCAGACGGCGCGATCGGCCAGCGAACGCAGCAGCTTGATGTACTCGGCGTGGGTCCAGGCCAGCGGGGTGGCGGAGTTGGTGCCTTCACCCGGCCGGTAGTTGTGGGCGGTGTCGTCGCCGACGCCGTCCCAGGCCTGTTCCGGCAGCAGCAGGCCGCCGTTGGCGAAGCTTTCCATGCCGCGGACGTAGGTCTGGCGGATGCCGTTGAGCTGGGTCGTCTGCCAGTCGGCGGACTGCGACGGGGCGGCCAGCAGCGCGGCCAGTTCGTAGTGGCCGCGCTCGCCGGTGAAGAAGGGCCACAGGCGGCCGCGCTGGCCGGGGCTCATCCCGCCGACGCCGTAGTTGCCGCCGGTGTCGGTCTGCTCGCCGTAGCCGTCGTTGCCGTAACGCCGGTAGGCCGGGACGCCGTTGACGTCGTAGCGGACGCGGAAGCGGTCCTCGCGCGTCTGGTCGTCGTATTCCGGCAGGGTGTCGGTGATCGACGGGGCCAGGGGGGAGCGGACGCCGTAGCGGACCAGTTCGAGGAAGCCGCCGTCGATGATGCGGTCCTCGGGCATGGCGGGCTGGCCGTTGTTCTCGCCCAGCAGGCCCTTGTCGTTCGGATCCTCGTTGCGGCTGAGGCGCAGGAAGTACCGGCCGTCGCCGAACTCGCCCGAGGTGGTGAACATGCGGGCCTCGACCTTCGACGCGTAGTCGTCGGCGGCGGCGAGATAGCGGTCGGCCGATGCGGCGTCGCCCGAGGCGCGGGCGATGTCGGCGGCGACGGTCAGGCCGGTGATGACGGCGGCGGTGGTGGAGGGGGAGTAGCCCTCCTGCTCTTCCCAGCGCTCCTGCTGGGTCCAGGGCGGGGCGATCTGGCGGTCGTTCCAGAGCAGGCCGGCCTTGCCGCCGTCGACGAGGAAGTCGGCGGCCGGCTTGATCATGCGGCCGTACATGGTCGCCAGTTCGGCGTCGGAGAGCAGCCCCTGCTTCCACAGCTTCCAGCCCAGCATGATGGGCATGGCGGTCTGGTCGAGCTGGACGCCGACCCATTCGATTTCGCCGTCGACGTGGGTCTTCTGCAGGAACCAGCCGGTGGCGCCGCTGTTGCCGGGCGTGTCGGCGCGGACCTGCACCTGCGGCAGGTAGCGGAAGGCGGCCATCGGGGTTTCCGTGTCGCCCAGCGCCAGCAGGGCCATGGCGACCTGGTAGAAGTCGCGCGGCCAGACGGCCTTGTAGCCGGTCGAGCTGTTGGTGGCGTCGACGGTGTCGCCCCACGGGTTGGACAGCGAGGCGATCAGGGCGCCGGCGTGGGTGCGATCCTCCTGGATCTTCAGCATCAGGGCCGAGGCGTAGGCCAGCTTGCCGCCGTCGGTGGACTGTTCGGCGATACGGGGGAGTTCAGTGAGGGAGGCGATGTAGTCCTCCCAGCCGATGGCGTCACCCTCGCCGTTGAAGTTGGCGAGAACGGCATCAAGGCCGGTGGAGAAGGCGCCGTTGGCGGCGTTACGCGCGTCCTGCCGGGTCTCGCCGAAACCGATGACGAAGTCCTGGCTGAAGGTTTCGCCGCGGCGGACAACCGGCAGCGCGCCGGTCAGCATGATGTTGCCGGCGTCGTCGCCGGTCGAGCGGTAGATGTGGGCGAGACGGCCATTGGCCTCCAGGTCGGTGAGGCCGTCCGAAGTCCCGACGAATCCGACGCTGGCCTCCGCGAAGGGGCGGTCGGCTTGCAGCACGAGGTGGGTGTCGCCTTCGTAGGCGTAGAGGGCGCCCCGGCCGTCCGCTCCGGCCACCGCGTCGCCGCGGTCGCCGACGCCGGTGTTGGCGATGTGCGGCTCAAGCAGCAGGTAGGGCGACACGTCGCTGCGCCAGGCGCTGACCTTGACCCTCATGATCAGGGCGTTTCGGTCGGGATCGGTGAAGACCTCCTTCACGATCTCCCAGTGACGGGCCTCATCGGTGGTGACGATGCGATAGGCGGGCGACAGCGGACGACCCTGGGCGTCGACGTGCAGGTATTCCGTCCGCGACGTCGTGTCCCGGCCCTCGACGGAGAGTCCGTCCGCGCTCATGACCGCGAAGCGCATCTGCTTGATCTGGGCCTCGTGGATCAGGCCGTACATGGTCTCGGTCAGGACGCCGTCGGCGAGCGAGAACCAGACGCGGCTAACCTCGCCGGTGCGGCCGCCGTCGCGGTACTGGCCGTCGACATAGGCCTCGTAGGACGCGCCCGCGCCGGTCTTGGCGGCGTTGACCCAGGTCGGGGTCGCGCCGGGGGCGCCCGGAGCGACGGCTGTGACGGTGGGCGCGGCGGGCGCCGACCCGTCGGCAGGCATCCAGCCCTGCAGCGTCGAACAGCCGGCGGCGGCCATCAGGGCGGCGCCGGAGAGGAGGGTCGGGAACAGGCGCATGGGGCGGCTCATCGGGGGGAAAGCAGGAAGGTGAGGGGTACGTCGAGGCGTTGGTTCCAGGACGCCTCGTTGTGCTCGGCGCCGGGGAAGACGAGCGAGCGGAAGCGGTCGGGCGTCCAGCCTTCGCCGCGGATCGTGGCGTCGATGCGGCTCTGGAACTCGGCGTAGAAGGCGTCGAGGGTTTCGTCGCCGCGGTCGAAGTACAGATAGTGGCCGCCCCTGGGCGGCAGGTCGGCGCGGACGACGCCCGTCCAGGCGGCGGTCAGGCGATCGCGCCAGGCGGCGAGAGCGTCCGGGTCGCTCAGCTGCTCGATGCGGATGGGCCAGTGGGTCGAGACGCAGGCCGCGCCGCCGAAGGTGAGCGGGTAGCGCATCAGCGCATAAAGCGAGATCAGGCCGCCCATGCTGCTGCCCATGATCGAGGTGTCCACGCGACCTGGGCTGGTGCGGTAGGTGCGGTCGATGAAGGGCTTCAGCTCGCGGACGATGAAGCGCAGGTAGCCGTCGGACAGGGGCTCGCCGCCGTAGATGGCCTGGACGTCGGCGCGCATGTCGTCGGGCAGGGCGGCGATGAGATTGGCCGGGATGTATTCGCGCAGGCGCAGCGGCGTGTTGTGGATTCCGACCACGATGGGGGTGCGGATCTGGCCGGTGGCGGACAGGCGGGCGACATGCTCGTCGACGCCCCACTCCTTGCCGTAGGCGGCGCGCGAACCGTCGAACAGGTTCTGGCCGTCGTGCATGTAGAGGACGGGGTAGCGGCGGTCGGGCGCGTCGTCGTAGCCGGGCGGCAGCCAGACGGTGACGTCGCGGGGCTGGGCGAAGGCCGAGGCCATCTGCGCGTGCTCGACGAGGCGGCCTTCTGTCGGGACGTCGGCGCGGGCGCGGGACGCATCAACTGCGAACGGGACGGCGGCGAGACCGGCAAGGAATGAGCGGCGCGCGATCCTCCCCCGCAGGGGGAGGGGGACCGCGAAGCGGTGGAGGGGGCTGGATGAGGGAGCGTGGGCCTGGCCCCCTCCACCATCCTTCGGATGGTCCCCCTCCCCCGAGGGGGGAGGATTGTTGCTCATGCCGCCTCCTTCGGGACCAGCAGGCTGGCGCCCGCCGCGAGGACGAAGCTGACGCCGCCGATGACCAGGGCGAAGACGGCCTGTTCGGCGAAGAAGGTCTTGAGGATGACGCCGAGGATGGTGGCGGCGACCAGCTGGGGCACGACGATGAAGATGTTGAAGATGCCCATGTAGACGCCCATTTTCCGGCCCGGCACGGCGTTCGACAGGATGGCGTAGGGCATCGAGACGATGGACGCCCAGGCGAAGCCGACGCCGATCATCGGCAGCCACAACAGGGCCGGATCGCGGATCAGGAAGACGCCGAAGAAGCCGGCGGCGCCGAGCAGCAGGTTGATCGCATGGGCGCCGCGCAGGCCGGTGCGGTGCGCGATGACCGGGATGAGGAAGGCGGCGAGGGCCGCGACGCCGTTGTAGATGCCCATCAGCACCCCGACCCAGTCGGCGCCTTCGGCGTAACCGGCCGAGGCGGCGTCGGGCGAGGCGAAGTGCACGGCGGTGACCGCCGGGGTCATGTAGATCCACATCGAGAACAGGGCGAACCAGCTGAAGAACTGGACGACGGCCAGGCCCTGCATGGTCTTCGGCATGGCGAAGATGTCGCCCATGATCTCGGTCAGGCCGTTGGAGCCGCCGCCCTTGCGCATCAGGCCGGTGAGGACCTGAAGCAGGCCGAAGCCGGCGATGAAGCCGGCGAGGATCAGCAGCTCCTTGGCGAGGCCCGAGGCCTGGACCGCCCAGAAGCCGAGCGCGCCGACGACGATCCAGATCAGGCCGCCGGTCATCCATGCGGAGAGGCCGCGCGCGGGCGCCGGGGCGGTTTCAGGGCGGGCCTGTTCGAAGGCCTCGATCTGTTCGGGGCTGTATTCGCGGGTGGTGAAGACGGTCCAGAGGACCGCCGCCAGCAGGGCGGCGCCGCCGACGTAGAAGGAGATGCGGACGCTGAGCGGGACCACGCCCTCGGGCGCGGTGGAGGCGACGTCGAACCAGTTGGACAGCATCCACGGCAGGCAGGAAGCGAACACCGCCCCGGCGCCGATGAAGAAGCTCTGCATCGCATAGCCGGTGGTGCGCTGCTCCTGGGGCAGGTTGTCGCCGACGAAGGCGCGGAACGGCTCCATGGTGATGTTGATGGAGGCGTCCATGATCCAGAGCATCGACGCGGCGATCCAGAGCTCGCGCGAGTGCGGCATGAACAGCAGGGCCACGGTGGTCAGGATCGCGCCGACCAGGAAATAGGGCCGGCGGCGGCCCAGCGGGCCCCAGGTGCGGTCGCTGAAATGGCCGACGATCGGCTGGATCAACAGGCCGGTGAGCGGCGCCGCGATCCACAGGATGGCCAGCGAATCCACGTCCGCGCCGAGTGTCTGGAAGATGCGGCTGGTGTTGGCGTTCTGCAGGCCGAAGCCGATCTGGATGCCGAAGAAGCCGACGCACATGTTCCAGATGGCCCACCCGCTGAGGCGCGGGCGGGAGGCGACGGGCGTGGCCGCGTCAGTCGTGGTGGTGGTCATGCGCGTCTGCCTCCCCGCAGATGTTCAGTTCAGCGACGGCTACGGCCGACGGGCACGAAGCGGATGGCCTGGCCGCCGCCCGGCGCGAGGCGCAGGGTGAGGGTGTCGGCCGAGGTGACCTCGGCGGTCTCGATGACGATGTCCTCGCGCTTGCCCTTCCAGTCGGCCTGGGGACCGTCGCGGTAGATTTCGGCGCGGTAGCGGCGGCCGGCGTCGAGGAAGCCGAGCGGGGCGGTCAGCACGCGCGGCTGCTCGTCGGAGACGGAGCCGAGGAACCATTCGTCGGAGCCGCGGGCCTTGCGGGCGATGGTGACGAAGTCGCCGATCTCGCCGTTGATGACGCGGGTGTCGTCCCAGTCGACGGCGACGTCCTTGATGAACTGGAACGGGGCCGGGTTGGCCTCGTAATTCTCGAGCAGGTCGGCGGCCATCTGGATCGGGCTGTAGATGACGACGTACAGCGCCAGCTGCTTGGCCCAGGTGGTGGCGATGCCGTCGGGGCTGCGGGTCTGCATGCCGAAGACGCCCGGCGTGTAGTCCATCGGCCCGGCGAGCAGGCGGGTGAAGACCAGGTTGGCCTCGTGCTCGGGCGGGTTGCCCGGCTGGCCCCAGGCGCTGAACTCCATGCCGCGGGCGCCTTCGCGCGAGATCATGTTCGGGTAGGTGCGGCGCAGGCCGGTGTCCTTGAACGGCTCGTGAGCGTTGACCGCGACCTGGTATCTGGCGGCGGTCTTCACGACGTTCAGGTGGTGCTGGGCCATCGGCTGGCTTTCGTGCCAGGCGAGGCGGGGCTGGCCGTCGGGGCCTTTCACCCGGGCGCCGCCGGCGTCGGCGACATAGCCGGTCTTCACCGAGTGCCAGCCGAAGCGCTGCATCTGGGCGAAGGCGGCGTCGAGCTGCTGTTCGTAGTGGAAGGCGTTCCCGCCGGTCTCGTGGTGGCCGATGATCTCGACGCCCTTGGAGCGGGCGTAGGCGGCGACGCGCTCGATGTCGAAATCGGGGTAGGCCTGGGTGAAGCTGTAGTCCCAGCCGGTGCCGAACCAGTCGCCGTCCCAGCCGACGTTCCAGCCCTCGATCAGCACGCCGCCGAAGCCGTTCTTGGCGGCGAAGTCGATGTGTTTGATGGCGTTTTCGGTGGTGGCGCCGTGCTTCGGACCCGCGTGCCAGGTCTTCTTGTCGAGGTGCATCTCCCACCAGATGCCGACGTATTTCATCGGCCTGAACCAGCTGACGTCGCCGAGGGCGTTGGTCTCGTTGAGGTTCAGGATCAGGCTGGACTCGACCAGGCCGGCGGCGCTGTCCGAGATCTGCAGGGTGCGCCAGGGGGTGGCGAAGGGGGCGGTCAGTTCGACGGCGGCGTTGGACAGGCCGGGCGTCAGCGCCGCCTTGAAGCGGCCGCCCTCGACCCGACGCAGGTTCATGCCGGCGTAGTCGATCAGGGCCGCCTCGTGGATCGAGACGTGCAGGCCGTCGTCGGTGCGGACGGTCAGCGGGGTCTGGGCGACGCCGACTGAGTCGATGGCGGTGCGGTTGTAGAGATACTCCTCGCGGTTCCACTCGAAGGCGGGGATCCACCAGGCCGTGCCGCTGTCGGCGACGGCGAACTCGGTCAGCTCCTCGCCGATCTTCACCGAGGTCAGGTTGGGCTGTTCCGGGAACTCGTAGCGGAAGCCGAGGCCGTCGTCGTAGAGGCGGAAGACGACGTCGACGCGGCGCTGCAGGCCGCCCCTTTCGGTCAGGTGGACGCGCAGCTGGGTGTAGCGGTTGCGGATGAAGCGCCGCTCGCCCCACGGCTGCTCCCAGGTGTCGTCGTGCTGGGTCGGGGCTTCGGCGGTGACCGTGAGGTTGCGCTCCAGCTTGGGGCCGTCGGTGAGGATGAAGCCGAGGCGTGAGGCGGTGATGACCGGGCGACCGAGGCGGGTGACCGTGTACTCAGGCCGGCCCTCGCCGGTGACGCCGACCTCGACCGTCAGCACGCCTTCGGGCGACGAGGCGCGGGCCTGACCGACGTTTCCGACAGGCGCCTGGGCGACGTCCTGGGCCAGCGCCGATCCCGGCAGGGCCGCCAGAAGGGCCGCGGAGGAGACGAGGAAGCGGCGGGTCAGCATGCGGGGGAACTCCGGATTACAGGACTTGCCAAGCGCCACGGGAGCGGCGCAAAACAAGCAAGGTTTGCAGCAAATTTTGCAGCGCGACCATTCGCAGGAAACGAAACGTGAGCCGCAACACCCGCCTTGAAGACCTTGCGAAGATGGCGGGCGTCTCGATCTCGACGGCGTCGCGGGCGCTGAACGACAGCCCGGCGGTCAATGCGCGGACCAAACAGCTGATCTGGAAGCTGGCGCGCGAGCACGACTATCCGTTCCGCCGCTACATGCCGTCCGGCCCGGTCGGCGCCGAGGGCGTCATCGCCCTGGTGACCCCGCGTCCGCAGGGGCGCGAGGGCCGGCTGAGCGATCCGTTCTTCCTTGAGCTGCTGGCCGGCGTCGGCGAGGCGGCGCGCGAGCGCGGCTGCGACGTGATCATGAGCCATTTCTCGCCGACCAGTTACGACGACCTGTCGGCGGCGATGAACACCCGCGCCGACGGCGTGATCTTCCTTGGGCAGAGCTTCCTGCACCAGAGCCTGAACCGGCTGGCGGAGACCGACGGGCGCTTCGTGGTGTGGGGCGCGCAGATGCCGGACCAGGCCTATTGCTCGGTCGGCTCGGAGAACCTGGCGGGCGGCAAGCGGGCGACGCGGCATCTGGCCCGGCTGGGACGCAAGCGCATCGTCTTCCTCGGCGATCTGGATCCGCCCGAATCGATGCAGCGGCACCGCGGCTACCTGGAGGCGCTGGAGCAGACCGGTCTGGGCGTTGATCCCGACCTGATCATGGAAGCCCATTTCGAGGTCGAATCGGCCGAGGCCTCGGTCGACGGCCTGATCCGCCGCGGCGTGCAGTTCGACGGCGTCGTCTGCGCCTCGGACCAGATCGCCCTGGGCGCCGTGCGCGCGCTGCTGAACGCCGGCCTGCGGGTGCCCGACGACGTGTCGGTGATCGGCTTCGACAACGTGCCCTTCAGCCGCTACGCGCGGCCGGCCCTGAGCACCATCGCCCAGGACACGATGAAGGCGGGTCGGCTGCTGGTGTCCAAGCTGATCGACAACCCCGGCGACTCGGTCGGCCGGTCGGAACGTATTCCCACCGATCTGATCGTTCGCGAGAGCTGCGGCGGCTAGGATCATCCCGCGTCGGCCGCCAGCACCAGACCGGCCATGGCCGGAAGGACGCCCGCCGAACCGGCTTCGACATTGACCGCCTCGAGCACGCGCCAGCCGGAGGGCGCGGTCCACGCCGCCGGCTGATGGCCGAGGTTGAAGACGCACATCAGACGCTCGGCGCCGAGGGTGCGTTCGAAGCAGACCACGTCCGCCGGGGCGTTCTGCATCTGCATATCGCCGCGCATCAGGGCCGGATGGCTCTTGCGCAGGGCGATGAGGCGACGCGTGGCGTTCAGCATGGAGGTCGGGTCGGCTTCCTGGCGATCGACCGACAGGGCGACGTGGCGCGCATCGACCGGCAGCCAGGGCTCGACCGTCGAGAAGCCGGCCTGGGGCTTGTCGGCGGTCCAGGGCATGGGCGTGCGGGCGCCGTCGCGGCCGAGGGTCTGGGGCCAGTTGGCGATGGCCTCGGGGTCGACGAGGCGATCGAACGGCACCTCTGACTGCGGCAGGCCCAGCTCCTCGCCCTGGTAGACGAAGACGTTTCCGCGCAGGCACATCAGCAGCAGCATCGCCATCTCGGCGAAGGCGCGCGGATCGCGGCCCTCGACCCAGCGGGACACGGCGCGCGGGGCGTCGTGGTTGGAGAAGGTCCAGGAGGGCCAGCCCTGGCCGTCGCGGCCGTGCCAGACCTCGGCGCCTTCGCGCACCAGCGCCGCCTTCAGGGCGGGGGCGTAGAGGTAGAGGAAGCCGTAAGCACTGTTCAGGTGGTCGTCGCCGGCGGTGAAGGCCTGCATCTCGCGCTCGGCATGGTCGCCGCCGACCTCGGCGACGCTGAAACGGCCGCCGTAGCTGTCGGTCAGGGCGCGGATGCGGGCGAGGAAGTCGGCGATTTCCGGCTGCGACTGGTTGTGGATCTTGTCCTGGAAGTCGAACGGACGCGTGCGCTTGCCGCCGGCCGGGAGGGGCGGGTTATCCGTCAGCTTCGGGTCGTGCATCGAGAAGTTGATGGCGTCGAAGCGGAAGCCGTCAACGCCGCGATCCAGCCAGAAGCGGGCGGCGTCCAGCAGGGCGTTTTGCACGACGGGGCTGTGCACGTTCAGCTGCGGCTGCTCGGGCAGGAAATTGTGCATGTAGTACTGGCCGCGGCGCGCATCCCAGGTCCAGGCCGGACCGCCGAAGACGGACTGCCAGTTGGACGGCGGCGAACCGTCGGCCTTGGCGTCGGCCCAGACGTACCAGTCGGCCTTCGGATTGGTGCGCGACTGGCGGCTTTCGCGGAACCAGGCGTGTTCGTCCGAGGTGTGGGAGAAGACCAGATCGGTGATGATCTTCAGACCCAGGCGATGGGCCTTTTCGATCAGGGCGTCGAAGTCGGCCAGGGTCCCGAAGATGGGATCGACGTCGCAGTAGTCGGCGACGTCGTAGCCGAAATCCTTCATCGGCGAGGTGAAGAAGGGCGACAGCCAGATGGCGTCGACGCCCAGCGAGGCGATGTGTTCGAGGTGGTCGGTGATGCCCTTCAGATCGCCCACGCCGTCGCCGTTCGTGTCGGCGAAGCTGCGCGGATAGACCTGATAGACGACGGCGCCGCGCCACCATTCGGCGGCGTGGGCGGCGGCGGTCGGGAGTTCAAGAATCTGGGCGGTCACTCGGGGGGGCTTTCGGAAACGCAAACGAGGTAGCCCATAGCGGGCACGGAAACGGATACTGAGCCCGGCGCGGCGCTGCGGACGGGGCACTGGCCGAGCAGGGCGCGCCATTGGGCGGACCCGATCTCGACGGCGACGTTGACGTCGCGCGCTTCGGTAGAGGTGTTGAACACCACCAGCGTCTCGCCGTCATCATCAAGTCGGGAGATTGCGAGGACGCCCGGCGTCTGGTCGGCGGTGCGCACCACCACGCGGCCGTGGCGGAGACGGGCGTCGGCGGCGCGGACGCGGGTCATTTCGGCGAGGCGGCGGTACATGTCGGCGTTGGTGTCGTACGGGCCGGACGCCGCGCCGATGCGCCGGTCGTCGGCGTAGGAGGTGGTGCGGGTCTCGAACATGTCCTGGCGCGCCCGGCGGTCGTCGCCGTCGCCGGTGAAGCCCTGTTCGTCGCCGTAGTAGATGACCGGCACGCCGCGGCCGAGGATGACCAGGGCGTGGGCGAGCGTGGCGCGATCCAGCAGCTCCGCATCGGAGATGTCGGGCTTCTCCTTGAGGATCAGGTGGCCGATGCGGGCGAGGTCGTGGTTGCCGGTGAAGGTCGGCAGGCGACGCGCGGTCTGGACGCCGCCGGCGTAGATGCCGTCCTCCATCAGGAGGTAGCCCATGGCGTCCGGATTGCCGGCGCCGGTGACCATGTTCTGGACGACGCGCTGGTAGGCGAAGTCGAGCACGGTGGGCAGGCCGTCGACGACGGTGTGCATGGCGGCCGTGCCGGACTGGAAGTCGTAGGTCTCGCCGAAAATGTGGAAGTTCGGAATGCCTTTGGCGCGGGCGCGCTCGAGGATGGCGGGGACGAAGGCCTGCCAGAACTCGGGGTTCACGTGGCGGGCGGTGTCGATGCGATAGCCGTCGATGCCGTAGTCGTCGATCCAGCCGCCGTAGATGTCGATGAAGCCCTGGACGACGCGCGGATGCTCGGTGAACAGGTCGTCGAGGCCGGCGAAGTCGCCGTCCATGCGGGCTTCGCTGTACCAGGCGCTGTTGCCCCGGTTGTGGTAGAAGGCCGGGTCGTTGAGCCAGGCGGGCGCCTTGGCCGACTCCTCGCCCGCGGGGACGTACGGCGTGTACGCGTAGTCGGGACTGGTCAGGGTGGAGAAGTCGCCGCCCGGCGCGCCGGTGAAGCCCTCGTTGATCGCCTCGCCCTGAAGACCGCCGCGGCGGCTGTAGGGATAGTCGCCCTTCCAGCGGTAGCCGCAGTCGTTCTGCGGGCACTCGCGGTAGCGGATCACGTCGGCCGTGTGGTTGATGACGATGTCCAGATAGACCTTCATCCCCCGCGCATGGGCGGCGTCGACCAGGGCGCGGAATTCGTCGTTGGTCCCGAGGTGCGGATCGACGCGGGTGAAGTCGGTGATCCAGTAGCCGTGGTAGGCCGCGCTCTCGTGACCCGGAGATCCCTGGACGGGCTTGTTCTGGAACACGGGGGCGATCCACAGGGCGGTGACGCCCAGGCCCTGCAGGTAGTCCAGCCGCTGCGTCAGGCCGCGCAGGTCGCCGCCGTGATAGAAGCCGGGATCGGTCGGATCGTGACCCGTAATGAGCCGGTCGCCCACAAGACCGCCACGATCGTTGGCTTCTTCCCCGTTCGCGAAACGGTCGGGCAGCAGGAAATAGATGACTTCGTCTTCGGGCGGGCGCTCGCGGAGCGCCTGCAGCGTGGCGTCCGGCGTCTGCGCCAGGGCCGCGCCGGCGATCGCCGAGACGGCGGCCGACAGCAGGAGCATGCGGGCGGCGCGAGGCCGCTTCACCCTTCCTCTCATATCGACGTTCCCTCCCAGCGTCCGCAGACGACGTGGCCTGCTGGATCAGTTTGCAAGATTTTGCAGCGGAGCAGCCTCCTGTCAATCCAGTCAATTGCAGCGCCGGAAATGCGGCAGAACAAGAGAATCCGGCGTGCTGCGGCGCAATAAGGGGTGGTTTGGCGTCACATTTCCGCCACGTCGAAACCGGGCAACGCGAATGACGGGTTGCAGGCTTGCGATAAGTTTGCATAACTTTGCGATGACGCTGGACGCTTCGACAGAAATGCGCCGGCCCCAGGGAGGAATGAGATGAGAACCCAGGTCACCCGGCGTGCGCGCCTTCTTGGCGGAGCCGCCTTCGGCGCTGTCGCCCTTATGTCCTTCGCCGGCGCGGCCGTCGCGCAGGAGGCCGAAGAGCCCACCCAGATCGACGAAATCGTCGTCACCGGCATCCGCTCGTCGATCGAAAGCTCGATCGCCTCGAAGCGTGAAAACAGCTCGATCGTCGAGGTCGTGACCGCCGAGGACATCGGCAAGCTGCCGGACGTCTCGATCGCCGAATCGCTGGCCCGTCTGCCGGGCGTGACCGCCCAGCGCCTGGACGGTCGCGGCCAGGTCATCTCGATCCGCGGCCTGTCGCCCGACTTCACCACCGCGCTGCTGAACGGCCGCGAACAGACCTCGACCGGCGACAACCGCGGCGTCGAGTTCGACCAGTATCCGTCGGAACTGCTGGGCAGCGTTCTGGTCTACAAGACCCCGGACGCCGCTCTGATCGGCCAGGGCCTGGCCGGCACCGCCGACCTGCGCACCATCCGTCCGCTGGAGTTCGGCCGTCAGGCGATCGCCGTGAACGCCCGCTACGAGTGGAACGACTACGGCGCGCTGAACTCGGGCACCGCCGACAGCGGCGAACGCTACAGCGTCAGCTACATCGACCAGTTCATGGACGGAAAGCTGGGCGTCGTGCTCGGCTATTCGCACATGTCGACGC
Organism: Brevundimonas lenta; assembly: GCF_014196335.1. Classification (GTDB taxonomy): domain Bacteria; phylum Pseudomonadota; class Alphaproteobacteria; order Caulobacterales; family Caulobacteraceae; genus Brevundimonas; species Brevundimonas lenta. Next base: position 381,666 of record NZ_JACIDM010000003.1, on the reverse strand, counting down.
CGTACCAGGCCGAGCGCTTCAACGCCTGGGGCTATCCGAACTCGGGTCCGGGCGGCTCGCTGCTGATCGGCGGCGCCAAGCCGTACGTGCAGTCCAGCGAACTGGTCCGTGACGGCTATCTGGCCACCGTCGAGTTCCGTCCGAACGACCGTTGGCACTCGACCTTCGACGCCTTCTATTCCGAGTTCGACAACACCCAGATCCTGCGTGGCGTCGAGTTCCCGCTGGCCTGGGGCGGTTCGGCCGAGTCCGTGGCCGGCGCCTGCGCCGCCAGCGGCAACACCCAGACGGCAACCTGCCGTCCCGGCCCGTCGCTGCGCCCCGGCGCCGTCGTCGAGGACGGCATGGTCGTGTCCGGCACCTTCGACAACGTGAAGGGCGTCGTCCGCAACGACGGCAACCGCCGCACCGCCGAACTGCTTTCGCTGGGCTGGAACAACGAGTTCCAGATCAGCGACAACTGGTACGGCACGCTCGACATCAGCTACTCGAAGGCCGACCGCACCGACACGGTGCTGGAGACCAACGCCGGCACCGGCCGTAACGTCCTCGGCGCCCTGGACACCCTCGGCTTCGTGACCACGCCGGAAGGCACGACCTTCACCTCGACGCTGAACTATGCGGATCCGTCGCTGATCCTGCTGACCAGCGCCCAGGGCTGGGGCGGCGGCACGCTGCCGTCGGGCATCCCGGGCGGACAGGACGGCTTCATCAACAGCCCGACGACCATGGACGAGCTGACCTCGGTCCGCGGCGACATCTTCCGCGACATCGACGAAGGTCCGTTCAGCCGCGTCGCCTTCGGCTTCAACATCACGAGCCGCGACAAGGAACTGGATCTCGAGCGCTACTACCTGGCGCTGACCGCCAACCTGAACGACCCGACCCACACGACCAGCGTGCCGGTGCCGACGCAGTACCTGCTGGCCCCGACCAACCTGGACTTCCTGGGCATCGGTCCGGTCATCAGCTACGACCCGTTCGCCCTGGTGAACAGCGGCATCTACACCCTGATCGCGCCGCAGGACGACAACCTGCTGGCCTTCGGCTGGGCGGTCTCGGAAGAGATCGTGACCGGCTACTTCAAGGCCGATCTGGACACCACGCTGTTCGGCGTGCCGCTGACCGGTAACATGGGCTTCCAGGTCGTGCAGACCGACCAGAGCTCGGACGGCATGGTCGCCACCGGCAATCCGGCGGTGCCGATCGCCCGCTCGGGCGGCGACTCGTACAGCTACTTCCTGCCCAGCGCGAACCTGGTGTTCGAGGCTGCCGACGACCTCTACGTCCGCCTCGGCATGTCGCGTCAGATGGCCCGTCCGCGGATGGACCAGATGCGCGCCTCCATCAACATCGACTTCAACGAAGGTCTCTGGAACAGCACCAACCCGAACCAGTCGCCCTGGGGCGGCAGCGGCGGCAACCCGAACCTGCGTCCGTGGATCGCCAACGCGCTGGACATCTCGGTCGAGAAGTATTTCGGACGCCGCGGCTACGTCGCGCTGGCCGGCTTCTACAAGGATCTGGACAGCTACATCTACGACCAGCAGCAGCGCACGGACTTCACGGGCTACGCCTACACCGGTCCGAACGCCCCGCTGATCCGCGAAGGCTACATCTCCACGCCGCAGAACGGCGAGGGCGGTGTCATCCAGGGCATCGAGTTCGCCCTGTCGGTGCCGTTCGACCTGCTGTGGCAGCCGCTGGAAGGCTTCGGCATGACCTACAGCGCCTCGTGGACGGACAGCGAAATCGTCTCGAACCCGGGCAACCCCGCCCAGCCGATGCCGGGCCTGTCCGAGAACGTCAGCAACATCACCGTCTACTATGAAGCCAACGGCTTCCAGGCGCGGATCTCGAACCGCTACCGTTCGGAGTTCCTCGGCGAACTGTCGGGTGTCGGCACCGACCGCATCCAGCGGATGGTCGACGCGGAATCCGTGGTCGACGCCCAGATCGGCTACGAGTTCCAGTCGGGCCCGCTGGAAGGCCTGTCGGCCCTGTTCCAGGTCGGCAACCTGACGGACGAGCAGTTCAAGACCTTCGAGAACAACGACGCTCGCCGGGTCATCGATTACCAGCAGTACGGCCGGACCTTCCTGGTCGGTCTGAACTACCGCTACTGATCGGCCGTACAGGCCGGTTGCACGAGGGCCGCTTCGGGAAACCGGGGCGGCCCTTCGTCGTTCGGAACGGGAAGCCGGGCCACATTTGGTTACGGGTTTCCTTAAACCGCTGGACGCGAGGGACGGCGGGTGGAACCAAGGACATCAACGGCCGCGCGCATGAGACGCGAAGGCCACGGGGAGTGAAATGACCGATCAACAGACCGCCGCTCAGCGAACTGGCGCGGCATTCGCCTATGTGACCACCCTGTTCTTCGCCTGGGGCTTCGCCACCTCGCTGATCGATCCGCTGATCGCGGCGGTGAAGGGCGTGTTCGAGCTGAACTACACCGAGGCCCTGCTGACCCAGTTCGCCTGGTTCACGGCCTACGGGATCGTGTCGCTGCCGGCCGCCGCCGTGCTGTCGAAGCTGGGCTATGCGAAGTCCATCGTCGGCGCCCTGGGCGTGATGGTGCTGGGCGCGCTGATCGTGCCGCTGTCGACCATCTTCGACTTCTATCCGGGCGTCCTGGTGGCCCTGTTCGTGATCGCGGCGGGCGTGACCCTGCTGCAGGTCGCGGCCAACCCGCTGGCGGCCTCGCTGGGCAAGCCGGAGGGCTCGCACTTCCGTCTGGTGTTCTCGCAGGCCTTCAACTCGCTGGGCACGGTCGTCGGGCCGCTGCTGGGCGCGACGGTCATGCTGTCGGGCGGCATCTTCGCCGTCGGCGGCGTCAGCGCCCTGGCCTCGCCCACGGCCCTGCTGCTGATCCTTCTGGGCGTCGGCATCGGCGCCGTCGCCGGCCTGCTGATCGGCGCGCTGCGTCGTGACCTGAAGGGCTGGCTGGTCATCGGCCTGGCCGCGGGCCTGGTCGTCGGCTGGGTGGTGTTCCTGCAGAACTACCTCGGCGCCATGGGCGCGGGCACGGGCGCGACGGCGGTGGCGGAAGCCGCGGCGGCCGCTCCCGATGCCACGGCGCGCGAAGCGACCCTGCGCAACATCGACACGATCTTCATCGGTCTGGCGGTGTTCTTCGCCGTGCTGGGCGCCTTCATCTGGAGCGTGCGCGGCAAGCTGACCGCCGCCAGCGCCAACGCCAACGCCGAGACCCCCGGATCGCCGCTCAAGGCGCTGGGCTCGAAATGGGCGATCTTCGGCGCCATCGCCATCTTCGTCTACGTCGGCTCGGAAGTGACCATCGGCAGCCTGATGACCAACCTGCTGCACTCGGAAGGCACCCTGGGCCTGCCGATCCACGATGCGGGCCGTCTGGTCGCCCTGTACTGGGCCGGCGCCCTGATGGGCCGTTTCGCGGGCAGCGCCTTCCTGACGCGGGTTCCGGCCAGCATCCTGCTGGCGATCTGCACCACCTGCGCCGCCGTGCTGTGCCTGGTCGTGACCCAGACGGGCGGCGTCAGCGCAGCCTTCGCCGCGCTGTCGGTGGGCCTGTTCAACTCGATCATGTTCCCGGCCATCTTCACCCTGACCCTGGAGCGGTCGTCGGCGCCGGCCTCGGCCACGTCGGGCCTGCTGTGTATGGCGATCATCGGCGGCGCGATCCTGCCGCTGGTCGGCGGCCGGGTGGCGGATGCGGGCAGCCTGAACGCCGCCTTCATCATCCCGGCGCTGGGCTACGTCATCCTGACGATCTTCGCGATCGCCGCGGTGCGCAGCAAGGCGGTGGCTTCGGACGTGGTGGCGGCGCCCGCCTCGCACTGATCCGACACAGCGCACGGAAAAAGAGGCCGTCGGGGGAGACCCCGGCGGCCTTTGCGCATTCTGGACAGGTGCGTCGCGCAACGGCGCGCCTGATCGGGGATCCGCATGCTCCGTCGCCTTGCCCGCGCCGTCCTTCCGGCTGTGCTGCTGGCGTTGTTCGCAGGGCCGGCCTGGGCGGCGGTGACGCTGACCTTCTACGCCCATCCGGGATCGCGGGTGCGCAACGGCGAGCTGCTGTTCCCCCACGCCTATGTGCACGCCACGGGCACCCTGGACGCGACGGGCGAGGCGGTGGACTGGTCGGCGGGGTTCACGGCGAAGAACCCGGGGCCGCAGCTGCTGTTCGCGCGTGATACGGGCGAGGTGCGAAATCCCGATCCCCGCTACGTCGACGAGGGGCGGCCCTATCTGCAGCTGGTCGTCAGCGACGAGGCCTATCGGGCGGTGCGGGCGCGGGCCGACTGGTGGAACGGGCCGGAGGGGTCGGTCTACGACCTGCGGCGACGCAACTGCATCAGCTTCATCGCCGATCTGGCGCGGACGGCGGGGCTGCAGACGGCCGCGGAGCCCTCGATGAAGCCGGGCACCTTCCTTGAGGCGACCGCGGCGCTGAACCCGGCCGCGGCGTGGCGCGAGCAGCCGGCGCAGGCGGTCGAGGCGGCGCCGGTCGTGGTGACGGATGGAGCGCCGGGAGCCTAGGTCGCCAGTTCGCGGTCGGTGGGCCGCCCCGCCTTCTCCAGGATGGCGGCGCAGAGGGCGAACAGGACCGCCAGGGTCGCCGTGCGCAGGGGATAGTCGACGCCCGAGTGGGCCAGCATGGCCAGAAGCGCGATGCTCGCGGCGCGTTGCAGGTCGCGCTCACGCGAGGGCCCGGCCTTCCACGCCGCCCACAGGCGACGGCCGTACCAGACCAGGAAGGCGATGATCAGGGCGGCGCCAAGCCAGCCGGCTTCCAGCCAGGTCTCCAGGTATTCGTTGTGGGCGTGGTTGAAGAAGGTCGGGTCCAGCCGCTCCAGCGGCTCGACCGAGCGGAAGACGGCGTCGAAGCTGCCGATGCCTGAGCCCAGCGGCAGGTAGGTGTTGGCGGCCTCGGCGACGACGGGCCAACCCTCGAACCGGCCTTCCGGCGCCGACTGGACGTCGAAGCGGGCGAGGATGGGCGGCAGGGCCAGGATGGCCACCGCGCCGACCGCCGCGGCCACGCCGCCGGCGAGGGCCAGCAGGGCGGGGTTGGGGCGGCCGCGACCGGCGGCGACCCAGGCGGCCAGCAGGCTGGCGATGGCGACCGGGCCGAACAGGATGACGCCGGCGCGCGACCGGATGGCGGCGAGGCCGACCACGACCAGACCCATGAACAGGGCGCCGAACCACAGGGGCATGCGCTTGTCGCTGCGGCGGCGCAGGACGGCCGCGCCGAAGACGGCGGCGAAGGGCAGGGTGGCCAGCAGCAGGGTGGCCAGGTGGTTGCGGTTGGCGAAGAAGCCGGTGACCGAGCCCGCGCTGGTGGTGGCCCACGGGTAGAGGCGCTCGCCGCCGCTGGCCAGCTGGGCTGTGCCGAACAGGATGCCGATGACCGCGGCGCCCAGCCAGAAGGCGACCATGCGGGCGGTCAGGCTCTGGGGCGCGGTCAGGACGGCCAGGAAGATGGCGGCGGGCGGCAGCAGGGCCAGGAAGGCCTGCCACGTCAGGTCGGGCGTGACGCTGAGCGGGGCCCAGCCCGGCTGGAGGCCGGCCAGCTCGAGCGCCAGCACCATCTCGGAGCGGCCGGGCAGGGCCGTCCAGACGGCGGGCGGCAGCGGGATCAGCTGGATCAGGGGAAGGGCGGCGAGAGCGCCGAGGAGGCCGAGGGCGAACCGGTGTTCGCGCCACAGGCCGGACTTGAGCAGACGGCCGGCGCCGATGATCAGAAGGGGCAGGGACGCCAACTCGACGGCGGCGAGGCGGAGCGCGTGTTCACGGCTGGCTCCGCCGAAGACAAACGAAAGGGCCAGCAGGATGGCCGCCGCGATTGCGGCAGCGTCCCACTGGCCCTTCAGAACCTTATTCGGCACGCGTTACGACTGCATCAGGCGCAGCGCGAACCGGATCGGCTTAGTCGCTTTCCGAGTCGTCGTCAGTCGCAACCACGATGACTGCGATGAGGACGGCGGCGCCGATCAGAACGACCGGCAGCGGAATGCCCGAGAACTCGGACGAAGCGTCAGCGCGGGCGCCGACACGGTCGCCAACACGGGCAGCAGCCGTGTTGTTGGCAGCAGCGGCTTGGCCAGCCACGAGCAGCAGGCCCGCCGTGACAGCGGCGATGGTCTTACGCATGCTAATCCCCTTCTAATCAGGTCTTTGGTACGGGCTGGCCCGCGACGTATCGAGAACCGGTATAGGCGGCGAAGGTTTCAAAAGCAATACGATTAAGGCCGGAAGTGGTGCAAATGCGCCACGCATGTGGCCTACAGCAAAGCTTCTAATCGATGGCTGTGATGGCCACCCGGTCAAGCCACAAGGCGGTTTGCTCGCGTTTGTCGCCCGCCCGGGTCTCGAGTCTGAGCCATTGGGCCGGGCAACCTGAGGGTATGGTGAAGCTCGCGGCGAACGGGGTCCAGACCGTGGCCCCGGCGGCGGCCGCCGGCGTGGACAGGACCTTCAGATCGCCGGGCGCGCAGGTGACCGTCATGGCCAGGCGCGAGGCCGGATCGCCCGCCTCGGCGCGGGACTCGGCGGTAAGGCGGTACCGGCCCGGGGGCAGGAACATCAGCTGTTCGGCGATGCGGGACGACGAATAGCCGTCGTAGTCGACGCGCAGGGCGGGGTCGGCCGGGCGAATGTCGTCGGAGACGATCTCGGCGACCACGCCGGCGTCCTGGGCCAGGCGCCACTGGAAGGGCTGCGGAGCCTCGGTATCGCCGAAGCCGCCGTTGGTGACGTTGGACACCACGGGACGGTTCAGGCGGGCGCGTACGGTGCGGACGGCGTCCAGCTGCCCCTTCTCGAGCAGCTGGATGTAGAGCTGGTGCAGTTCGTCATTGCTCAGCGGGGCGCGGCTCTTCTGCAGCATCAGCGCCAGGTTGGCGGCCAGCTGGAGCCCCTCGGTGCTGGCGTACAGGCTTTCCAGATAGGCCTGACGCCACGGCGGCTTGGCCGCCAGCAGGCGCGCGACTTCCGGCATGGCCCGCTGCGGGTCATGGGTCGCCGCGGCGGTGAACAGGGTGAAGACGCGCGGCCGGATGTCGTCGCGACGCCGCACCAGGGTGTCGGCGTGGGCGAAGGACGAGGCGTAGTCGCCGCGGCGCAGGCGATACTCGACCAGCCAGGCGTGGGCCGGGTCGTCGCGCAGGCTCCAGTTGCCGGCGAGAGTCAGGATGTCGTCGGCCTGGGCCTCACGCCCGGCGCGGGCCTCGGTCAGGCCGACCACGCGCAGGGCGCGGACGTCGAACGGCGAGCGGGCCAGGGCCTCGCGCGCCAGGGAGGCGGCGTTGTCGTTGCGGTTCTCCGCCAGCTCCCCCTCGGCGGCGCGGCGCAGGACCGAGGGCGAGCCTGGAGCGACGCGCACGGCGATCGCAGGCGGCGCGCGCTGCATGATCGGCTGGATGGCGACCTGCCAGGCCAGCAGGATGCCGCCGACAATCAGGGCATAGGGCGCGACGCCCGCGAGGAGGCCCCGCTGTTGCGCCGGAAGTGCGGAAGGGTCCGCCTGGTCCCTCAAGCCTTCTTGCCCTTCTTGACGCCCTTCTTCTCGCCGCCCTCAGCGCCGTAGTTGTAGTCGTAGGCGTAGTCGTAGCCGCCGTACGAGGTGGTCTTGGCGTTGAACTTGGTCAGCACCGCGCCGAGCAGGCGGGCGCGGCCCACCTTCAGACGACGCAGGGCGCCGCGGGCCTGGCCGCGACGGGTGCCGCGGGCCTCGAGCACGAACAGGACGCCGCCGACGGTGGCCGCCAGCAGGGGCGAATCCGCGAAGCCCAGAACCGGCGGACCATCCACGATGACGTGGTCGAAGTCCTTGCGCGCCTCGGCGAGGAAGTGACGCAGACGATCGCTGCCCCACAGTTCGGCCGGGTTCGGCGGCAGCGGGCCGCAGGGGATGAAGAACAGATTGTCCTGGCGGGTGCGCTGGACGACCGTGGCCAGATCCGACGAGCCCGAGAGCAGGTTGCTCATGCCGCGTTCGTTGTCGACGCCGACCACGCGGTGCATCGACGGATTACGCAGGTCGCCGTCGATCAGCAGCACGCGCTTGCCGACGCGGGCGAGGTTGAGCGCCACGGCGTAGGCGGTCGTCGACTTGCCCTCGGCCGGGCGGGCGGAGGAGACCAGCATGCTGGCCGGCGCGCCGTCGGGCGTGGAGAACTGCAAGGCCGTTCGGAGCGAATAATAGGCTTCGGAGAATCCGGATCGGATGTCGGCCAGGGCCGCGGCCGTGGTCTGACCCTTGTCCAGCAGCGGCACGACGCCGAGGACCGGGACGCCGAGCTTCTTCTCGACGTCGTCCGGGGTGGCGATGGTCTCGTCCAGCGCTTCCAGCACCAGGGCGGCGACGATGCCGAGGCCGAGGCCGAAGATGGCGGCCAGCGCGAGGTTGATCAGCATGTTCGGCTTGGACGGCGACTCCGGCGGACGCGCGGTGTCGACGATGGAGATGTTGTTGGCGGTCACGTTGCCGGTGACGCCGACCTCCTTGTAGCGCTGCAGCAGCGCTTCATAGAGCGTGCGGGTGGTGTCCAGCTCGCGCTGCAGGATGTTGTACTGGATCGAGCGGTCGCGCAGGTCGAGGACGTCGCCCTTGAGCGCGTTGACCTGGCCCAGCAGCGAACGCTCCTGGTTGGCGGCGACGACATACTGGCTCTGGATCGAGGCGCGGATGTTGGACGCCAGGGCCTGGATCTGGCCGTCGATCTCGGTGATCTGGCCGCGCAGGCGGACCATCTCCGGATAGTCGGCCTGATAGACGCTCGACTTCTGCTGATACTCGGCTTCCAGCTGGGCGCGTTGTTCGCCGAGGCGCTGGATCGAGGGGTTCTGCAGGACTTCCGGCAGGGTCATGATCTGCGACGAGCGGGCCGAGCGCCAACGCTCCTCGGCGGCGACGCGGGCCGCACGGGCCTCGGCCAGCGAGGCGTTCAGGGCGACGAGGTTGTTCGAGGCCAGCGACTGCGAGCTGCCCGAGCTGTCGGCTCCGCCTTCGCTGGGCTCGCCGACGTTGATGATCTGCTGGTTCGCGGCGTAGGCGACGAGCTGGCGCTCGGCCTCCTCGAGGCGGCCCTTGGTCTGGGCGATGCGCTCTTCGAGGAACTCGCGGGCATAGGCCGACGACTGGAATTTCCGGTCGAGGTTGGCCTGGATGAAGTTCTCGGCGAAGCCGTTGGCGACGCGGGCGGCGACCACCGGGTCCGGGTTGTCGTAGCCGACGGCGACGAGGCGCGAACCGCGCACCGGGGTGACGCTCAGATTGGCCTGGACGGCGGCGAGGGCGGCGTTGCGGCGGCGCTCGGCCTGGGCGGCGGCGGACCCGACGCGGGCCGGCGGCTCGACGCCGAGGTTGGCCAGGGCCTGGTCGGAGCTGGCGAGGCCGAGGCTTTCGACCACGCGCTCGGCGAGCGAGCGGCTGCGCAGCAGGCCGTACTGGGTCTGGAAGAACTCTTCGCCCTGCGACATGGATTCACGCGGCGTGACGTCCTCGGCGTCGAACACGCGGGAGGCCTCGCGGTCGATCTGCAGGGTCGCCTGCGCCGTATAGATCGGCGTCATCAGCAGGGTCAGGGCGGCGCCGATGGCCAGGGCGGCCAGGAAGCAACCCAGGATCAGGACGCGGTGCTTGAGCGCCAGACGCCAGTAGGACGCCAGGTCGAACGCGGGGGCGTCCTCGACCTCGTCGCTCCAGGCCCCGGTTTCGGGGTGGACGTTGTCGAATGCCGCCTCGCCGAAGCCGCCAGGCGCGCGGCCCGGCCGCGGATTGCGTTCGTCAGCGAAGTGATTGTCGCCCAGCATCATGCTTTCCGCTCAAACCGTCGCGGCCGAAGCCGCCCATCGAAAACTAGCCATTCGCTGATACCGCAAAGCCTGACTCCACGCACACGAATTCGGGATCGCGCGAAGCGCCCTGAGGTTGTTGCGAGGGTGGAGAGGGCGGTCAAGCGTCGAGAGTCGCGTCAGCTGCGCGGCCCCATTTGATCGTCATCCGAGAGAGAACGGTCGGCGCGCTCGCCGCGCGGCGCAACCGGCGCCCAGCTTACTTCGCTGTAGAGTCCGGCGCCTCGTCCGGCGTATGGAGCAGGCTCGATGCCCCGATGCGACGAACGGAAGCGATCGCGCGTGTCGGTGATGCGTGTCGCCATGTCGGAACCCTCCAACGGAACCCCTACGCCCCCATGACCGGAAGAGAGCGCACGTCCCCGATGCCCAACTCATCGTGGGCGAAGACGTTCCGCGCCGGAACGATGATATGCGCGATCATCGTCGCATGGCTGGCGTTCCGCCCGACGCCCGACGTCGACATGGGCGGTCAGTGGGACAAGCTGAACCACGCCGCGGCCTTTCTCACGCTGACGATCCTGGCTGGTTGCGGCTGGCCGCGGACGTCCGCGCTGCGGATGGCCGCGATCATGCTGGCGGCGGGGGTGGCGATCGAGTTGATCCAGGGCTTGCCGACGATCGGACGGGATGCGGACGTGTTCGACGTGGTCGCCGACATGACCGGTTTCGCGCTGGGCTGGCTGGCGCTGACCGGCGGTCGGTTGCGCCGGAGGTTGGGCCTCAGGGAATAAGCGCCCGGTCCGCGGCCTTCAGGTCGGCGATATTGGCCAGCACCGGCTGCAGCGCGCGGCGGCGGCCCGAGGCGTTCTCATAGACGCCGCCGGCGTTGATCTGGGCATAGCTGGCGCGGCCGTCGGCCTGTTCGTAGCGGGTCAGGAATTCGACCGCCTTGTACGGATCGAAGCCGGCGCGGGCGACGAGGAACAGGCCCATGCGATCGGCGTCGGCCTCGGAGCGGATCGACAGCCCCTTGGTCATCGAGATCGCCCAGTTCGAGGCCCCGCGGACACCGGTGACGTCGGGCTGGGTGCGGTGCTCGAGCACGGCGTGGGCCAGTTCGTGGCCGAGGATGAAGGCCAGCTGGTCGTCGTCGGCCGCGAGGCCGGCCATGCCGTCGGAAATGAAGATGTAGCGGCCGTCGGCGCGGCTGCGCAGGGCGCCGGTGACCTCGACCTCGGTCGGATAGGCGCAGGCCGCCTGCGGGCGGATCGTGACCACGCGCTCGACGCCGTCGCGGCGGACCTTGAGCTCGACCCGGCCGCGGGCGGCGGCGGCGTCGAGGACGGCGATGTTGGCCTGCAGGCCCTCGTAGGACTCGGCTCCGTCCTGTCCGCGTTCGAGCGGACGGCCGTCGACCGCCAGGATCAGGTCGCCGCGGGACAGGCCGGCCTGGTCGGCGGGGCTGCCCGGAGGGGCGGCGAGGACGCCCGGCAGGTCGCCGTCCAGCCCGTAGCGGGCCACGGCCAGGGGGCGCAGCTCGGCGCCGTACTGGCTGGCGGACTGCAGCGTCCAGCCGGCGCGGGTGCGCACGACCGGGCAGAGCTCGGCGTTGGCGACGGCGAGACGCCAGGAGACGTTGGCGACGCGGATGTCGAGGGCGTTCAGGGCGTCGAGGCGCGCTTCAGGCCCGGCCTCGACCACGCCCGCCTTCGGCGCCGGGTGGCCGCAGCAGGCGAGCCCGGGCGCGAGGCCCAGGACCACGACGGCGGCGAGGGTGCGCGCCCGGATGGGCATGGCTCTAGAAGGCGGCGAACATGGCGAAGGCCGGCAGGGCGCCGATGACTTCGCGGAACGCGCGGTTCAGCTTGGAGATGTCGACCACGATGACGTCGTCGCCGAGCACGGTGGGGTCGCTGGCGCGGCCCTGACGGATGGCGGCGAGATCGAACAGGGCGACCGAGCGCTGGCCGTCGATGGTGCGGAAGACGGCGACCGTGGTCAGGTCGGCGACATTGGTCGGACCCTCGGCCATGGCGACGGCCTGGAGCAGCGAGGTCGTGCCGCGCATCTCGTAGACGCCCGGCTTGATGACGGCGCCGTCGACGGTGATCTTCTGGCTGGCGGCCTCGGTGACCGTGACGGTCACCTGCGGATTGCGCAGGTACTGGGCGCTGAGCTTCTCGGCGATCTGCACCGACAGTTCGCCCGAGGTCATGCCCGAGGCCTGGACCGCGCCGATCAGCGGCATCTGGATATTGCCCGAGGTGTCGACGGTCAGTTCATCGAACGACAGGTCCGGCACCTGGAAGACGCGGACGCTGAGCTTGTCGCTGACGCCGATGCGGTACTCGGCCGGGCGGGCGGTCGAGACCTGCGTCGTCTGCATGTCGACCGGGCGAGCGGCGGTGACCTGCGTGATGTCCATGTTCCGACCGCCGCCGCAGCCCGCGAGAAGAAGGGCGGGCGTTGCGATCAGTACCAGCGGAAGGGTGCGCATCATGGGTGACGGTACCTTGCAGATCATGCGGCCTTGAACAGCCGCTTGAAAAAGCCCGGTCGGTTGACCGGACGAGGGGAGCCGACCGCGGGTATGACCGAAGCAGGCGTAACATTTTCGAGCACGGCGAGGGGTCGGGTCAACACCATGTCCTTCGCAGCCTGGTCGCCGAGTCGTTTCGAAACCGCTTCGACGGCCTCCGACAGGATCGGGGAACGGCTGCGCAGGTTGTGGGCGTCGGTGGCCAGGATGTGGACGATGCCCTCGTCGACCATGCGCTCGGCCCAGTACTGGGTGCGTTTGCCGAAGCGGCCGGTGACCGAGCCGGCGGTGATCTGCATCCAGGCGCCGGCCTGGGCCAGCTGGACCATCAAGTCGTAGTGATCCTCGATCCAGCGCAGGCGCTCGGGATGGGTGATCAGCGGGTGGAAGCCGGCCGCCATGCAGTCGAACACGGCGTCGGCCATGCGCGGCGGGGCGGTGTTGTGCGGCGGCTCGAACAGGAAATAGCGGGTGTCGGCGAGGGTCAGCTTGGTCCCTTCGCGCAGGCCCGAGGCCAGGCCGGGCACCAGATGGACGTCGGCGCCGGTCACCAGACGCAGTGGGATGTCGGCCTTGTCGAGTTCGGCCTGCAGGGCGACGACCGCGGCGCGCACGCCCTCGGACGTGTTCTCGTAATAGCCGGGCATCATGTGGGGCGTGCAGGCGGTGACGGTGATCCCGTCGGCAACGGCCATGCGCGCCATCGCCAGCGAGGTCTCCAGATCAGGAGCCCCGTCGTCGATGCCCGGAAGCATGTGGCAGTGCAGATCGATCAAGTCAGTCTCGCATCACGAAAACGCCCCTGGGGAGAGGCGGTCTTACCTGGACAGGGGATGACAGGACCGCCCCCGCGGCTCGCCTCAAACGCAGTGGACCGAATTTAGTTCAATCCCGTCGGCGCGGCTGGAACCAGGCCGTCCGACGCCGCCCGGCAGACCTGATCGAAGGCCCCGACGATATGATACAGCGAACTTGCCGGGGCCGGTTCGTCGACGAACGCGCCCGAGGCCTCCAGCTTGTCGCGCCACGTCCCGTTCGGCTGCAGATACAGGGCCAGCGCCGTCGCCGCCTTGCGCGCCTCGGCCAGCCGCTGTTCGCGCTCGGAGCCCTCGGCCAGGTCGGCCATGGCCAGGGCCGCGCGCAGCCACTCGGTCTGGGGCCACAGGCGGGCGCGGCCGCTGCGGATCGACAGGCTGTCGTCCAGCTCGTCCACGGCGACGCCGCGGCGCGGATCGACCCCGCGCAGGCCGTGAACATAGAGCCGCTTCGCCGCCGCCATGATGCGATCGTCACCACGCGCCAGGGCGTGGCGGGACAGCAGCCAGCTCCATTCGAACTGGTGGCCGGGCTCGACCAGACGGCCATCCTCGCCCGGGGCGGGACGCCAGTCGGCGTCGAAGAACTCGCGCAGGAAGCCGCCGTCCGCATCGATGAAGCGGGTCATGGCCAGTTCGGCGACGGCGTCGGCGATATCGTCCCAGCGCGGATCGACGCCGCGCGCGGCCCAGGCCTGGGCGGCCTCGAACAGATGCATGTTGGCGTTGGCCTGGAAGGGATGGTCACCACCCTCGCGCCAGCCGCCGTTGGGCAGGCGTTCGGCCAGCAGGCGCTCCAGCATGACCGCGGCCTGGGCCTCGCAGCGCGCGGTCTCGATGCCGGCGGCGTGGACGGCGGACAGGGCCAGCAGGGCGAAGGCCTGTTCGTACAGCAGGGCGGCGTCATCCAGCACCGAACCGTCGGTATTCAGGGCGTTGCGCACCGCGCCGTCGGCCCGGACATAGCCGTCGAGGAAGCGGTTCAGCCCGCGCTCGACCCGTTCGCGCCACGGCCCGGCCCAGCCCTGGGCGCCGGCGCGGGCGAAGACGTAGATCTGGCGCGACTGGACCCGGGCGCGGCGGCGGGTCTCGGCGGCCCGGCCCTCCAGCGTCAGGGTCTCGACGAAGGCGCCGTCGGCGTGGGTTCCCAGGGTCGCCCACAGCGGCAGGGCGGCGGTGCGCATCCAGTCGCCGAAGCGCTGGAACGGGGCGATCTCCGAGGCGGCCGGGACGTCGGCGTGGCGCGGGGCCTCGGCCTTGACCCGGTCGACGATGACCTTGACGTCCTGGGCCCGCGACAGGTCGCAGACCAGCACGGCGTCGGACTCGGCGATGACGGCGATGTTGGAGACGCCCAGGGTGGCCACGACCATGCCGTCGGCGGCGCGGACCAGGGTGTTGATGCTGTCGACGCCGATGTGCAGACCCATGTGGCCCGCGCCGGTGGCCAGCACCGAGTCCCAGGCGCCGACGTCTGACCATTCGAAATCGACCGGCAGGACCGAGGTGCGGTCGCTCTTCTCCATCACCGCATAGTCGATGGAGATGCGCGGGGCCGAGCGGAAGGCGTCGGTCAGGCGCACCAGCCCACCGCTCAGGTCGGCGGGCAGGGCGGCGCGGGCGGCTTCGGCGATGCCGGGGGCGTGGCGGGCCAGCTCGTCCAGCAGGGCGGCGGCCGAGACGATGAAATTGCCGCTGTTCCACAGGAAGCCGTCGTCGAGGTAGCGGGCGGCGGTGGCGGCGTCGGGCTTTTCGACGAAGCGCTTCACCGGCGACAGGCCCGGGCTCTCGGGACAGATGTAGCCGTAGGCCGACGAGGGCCAGGTGGGGGTGACGCCGAGGGTGACGATGCGGCCGCGGGCGGCCTCTTCCGCGGCGGTGCGGACCGCGGCGCGGAAGGCGTCCGCGTCGGGAATGTGATGGTCCGAGGCGATGATGGCGGCGACGCCGTCGGGATCGCGGCGCTGGATGAAGGCGGCGGCGGCGGCCATGGCGGGACCGGAGTCCCGGGCCTCGGGCTCCAGCAGGATGGTGGCGTCGACGCCGATGGCGGCGAGTTCCGACGCGATGGCGTCGGCGTGGCCCAGGCCGGCGACGACGACGACGTCGCCCTCTCCGGCCAGCGGGGCGACCCGCAGCACCGTCTCCTGGAACAGGGAGCGCGCGCCGGTCAGGGGCAGGAACTGCTTGGGACGTCCGGGACGCGAGGCGGGCCACAGACGCGAACCCGCGCCGCCGCACATGATCACCGGATAGACCTTCATCGTTTCCCCGCGGACGCCCCGATCGGGGACCACTTCTAGAGCGTTGCGGCGAAAACGTCTTCGCCCGTTTTTCTGTCCCCCGGTGTCAGTGCCGATGCAGCGGGAATGCGGCCGTCGAGCAAGCCGCCCAGGGACAGGAAGTCGCGGCGGATGAACGGGTTCCTAGCTTCACCATACGTCAACTGCGTGGCATAGGGGCGACACATTCCGGGTCACGCGGTTTCGCGCCGGAACTTTTTCGGCTTCGGCCCATTGGCCGCATTCGGGTCATTTCGCGGTGAAGCTGCGACGTGCCCGGGACGGTCGGTGGGCAAACTTGAAAGGGCGATCAGGCTTCGTCACTCGCTTTAGGGCATGTCGCTAATACTCTGGCGGCATTCTCGGAGGGACAACCCTGATCGGGCAGGTCTGAATTGAGTATCGCGAGCGCGTTTTTCGTCCGGACCCTGAAGGTCGCCGCCCGTGCGGGCATTCGCATGGCGGCGGTGATCGGAGGATATCTGGTCGCTTCGGGCCACGCGGTCACCTTCAGCGCCCTGCTGAACTCCACCGAGGCCGCCTGGCCGCACGCCGTCGCCTTCGCCGTGCTGGGCTTCGGCCTGGACCTGTTCTTCCGCACCGACCGGGCGCTGTGGCGCTATGTCTCGATCGTCGACGTGGGTCCGATCGTGCGCACCTCGGTGCTGTCGGCGGGCATCTTCCTGGCCTTCAACTTCTTCCTCGAGCGCGGCGCCTCGCTGCCGCGTTCGACCCTGCTGATCGTGCCGGTGCTGGACATCGGCATGACCCTGGCGCTGGTGCTGCTGCGCCGCATCGTCCACGACAAGGAGGCGCTGCGCGCCATAGCGCCGTTCGTCGGCGCGCGTGACGACAGCATGCCGCTGATCATCGTCGGCGGTATGGACCGGGTCGAAACCTTCCTGCGCGAACTGGCCCGCAGCGGCGAGAAATACCGTCCCGCCGGGATCGTTACCGACACCGCCGGCGCGGCCATGCGCGAGCTGCGCGGCGTGAAGGTGCTGTCGGGCGTGAAGGCGGCCGCCGACATCCTCGACGACCTGACCGACCACGACATTGAGGCCGCCATCGTCTTCCTGGACGATTCCCTGGCCCCGGCCGATTTCGGCGTCGAGCGGCTGGGCCAGCTGCGCACCCGCGGCGTGCACCTGCTGCGCGTGCCGAGCCTGGTCGAGGTGGGCGGCGGCACCGACGAGCCGGTGATGCGCCGGTTCGAGCTGGAGGAGCTTCTGGCGCGCCCGCCGGTGCGTCTGGCCGACGGTCCGCTGCGCGCCCTGGTCGCGGGCAAGCGGGTGCTGGTGACAGGCGCCGGCGGCTCGATCGGCTCTGAAATCTGCCGTCAGGTTGCCAGTCTCGGCTGCGGCCATCTGGTGCTGATCGACAACTCGGAATTCGGTCTGTTCAAGATCGACCAGGAGATCGAGACCCGCTGGCCGACCCTGTCGCGCCGCGAATATCTGTACGACGTCCGCAACAAGGCGCTGCTGTACGAGGCCTTCGGGGGCGAGCGTCCGGACGTGGTCTTCCACGCCGCCGCCCTGAAGCACGTGCCGATGATGGAAAAGCACCCGTGCGAAAGCGTGCTGACCAATGTCGTCGGCACCTGGAACGTGGCCGAGGCGGCCAATGCGGCGGGCGTGAAGCACATGGTCTTCATCTCGACCGACAAGGCCGTCGATCCGCCGAACGTCATGGGCGCGACCAAGCGTCTGGCCGAGGCGGTGGTGCGCGCGCAGCAGACGGGCGACGGCGGTCATACGCGCTTCAGCGTCGTGCGCTTCGGCAATGTGCTGGGTTCGGCCGGTTCGGTGGTTCCGACCTTCCGTGCACAGATCGAGCGGGGCGGGCCGGTGACGCTGACCCACCCGGACATCGAGCGCTACTTCATGACCATTCCCGAGGCGGTGCAGCTGGTGCTGCACGCCACGGCCCATTCGGCGGAGCAGCCGGACGGTCCGCTGGGCGTGTTCGTGCTGGACATGGGCAAGCCGGTGAAGATCCTCGACCTGGCCCGCCAGCTGATCGGCCTCTACGGCAAGGTCCCCGGCAAGGACGTCGAGATCGAGGTCACCGGCCTTCGCCCCGGCGAGAAGCTGTTCGAGGAACTGGTCGATTCCAGCGAGGTCGCCGAGATGTGCGGCCAGAGCCTGATGTGCGTCACCGACCGCATCCAGGGCGCGCGGATGACCGAGCAGACGGTGCAGAAGCTGGAGCGGGTCGCCCGCGCCGGCGACAATCTCGCCACCCGGTCGCTGATCTTCGAGGTGCTGGCCAGCGTGCGGACGGTCATGCCGGACGGCGACCGGCCGGGCGCCGACGTGGTCTCGATCAAGCGGGCCTGACGTCTCCGCCTAGTGCGAAATGTCCCGGGCGCGGAGGACCTTGCCGATGGTCATCCAGATGGTCTTCAGGTCCATGCCGAAGGTGCGGTTCTGAAGGTATTCGACGTCCAGCCTGACCTTGTCGGGGATGGGCAGTTCGTCGCGGCCGTTGACCTGGGCCCAGCCGGTCAGGCCGGGGCGCAGGGTGTGGACTCCGGCCTCGGTGCGCAGGGCGATCAGGTCGTCCTGGTTGAACAGGGCCGGGCGCGGCCCGACGATCGACATGTCGCCGATCAGGATGCTCCACAGCTGGGGCAGTTCGTCCAGGCTGCTCTTGCGCAGGAAGCCGCCGATCGGCGTCAGCCAGACGGTGGTGTCGGTCAGCAGATGGGTGGCGACGGCCGGGGTCTCGATCCGCATCGAGCGGAATTTGGGCATTTTGAACAGGCGGTTTTCGCGGCCCACCCGGTCGGACCAGTAGATCGCCGGGCCCTTCGACGTCGCCTTCACGGCGACCGCGGCGGCCAGCATGACCGGCGAGAGGACCACCAGCGCCCCGGCCGCCATCACGAAGTCGAAGGCGCGCTTCACCGGATCAACGGGCCTTCAGCGCGCCGCGCATGGCGTCGATGATGCGGGCGATCTCCTCGGGGCTCATGTTCGAGCCGGAGGGCATGCACAGGCCCTGATCGAAGATGCGGTCCGACACCGGCTCGTTGCCGTGGGCGAAGTGGCGGCAGTGGCTGAACACCGGCTGCAGGTGCATCGGCTTCCACACCGGGCGGCACTCGATCATCTCGTCGGCGAGGCGGCGGATGACTTCGGAGGCGGTGCTGCCGGCGACCTCCGGATCGAGGGTCAGGGCCGAGAGCCAGCGGTTGGAATAGCTCCACTCCGGCTCGGGCTGGAAGGCGAGGCCGGGGATGTCGGCGAGGCCTTCGCGATAGGCGTCATAGACGGCGCGGCGGGCCTCGACCCGTTGCTCCAGCACCTGCAGCTGGCCGCGTCCGACGCCGGCCAGGATGTTCGACATGCGGTAGTTGAAGCCGATCTGGCTGTGCTGGTAGTGCGGCGCCGGATCGCGGGCCTGGGTGGCGAGGAAGCGGGCCTGCTGGATCAGCGCCTCGTCGTCGGACACCAGCATGCCGCCGCCCGAGGTGGTGATGATCTTGTTGCCGTTGAACGAATAGACGCCCATCAGGCCGAACACGCCGGACGCCTTGCCCTTGTAGCGCGCGCCCAGGCTCTCGGCGGCGTCCTCGATGACCGGCACGCCGTGGCGGTTACAGATCTCCAGGATCGGATCCATGTCGGCCGACTGGCCGTACAGGTTCACGACGATGACCGCCTTGGGCAGCCAGCCCTCGGCCTTCGCGGCGTCGAAGGCCTGTTCCAGCGCGCGGGGCGACATGTTCCAGCTGTCGGGCTCGCTGTCGATGAAGACCGGCTCGCCGCCCTCGTAGACGATCGGATTGGCCGAGGCCGCGAAGGTCAGGGTCGAGCAGAAGACCCTATCGCCCGGCTTCACCCCGAGCATGCGCACCGCCAGGTGGATGGCGGCGGTGCCGGACGAGACGGCGGCGGCGTGCTTTGAGCCGACCAGGGCCGCGATCTCGTTTTCGAAGGCGTCGACGTTGGGGCCCAGCGGGGCGATCCAGTTGGTGCGGAACGCCTCCTCGACGAAATACAGCTCCGCCTCGCCCATGTGCGGCGTCGACAGCAGGATCGGCGCGCCTATGTCGCGGCGGTTCAGCACGCGGACCACGCGGCCCTCGCCGTCGATCAGCGGCAGGTGGTTGATCTCGTTGGCGTCCATCAGGGCCAGGGCGGCCTTGCGGGTGACCTCTTCGGGGGCGGTGACCGACTTCAGATCCGGCAGCCGCTCCAGGCTGTCGCCCATTTCGGAGCCCGCCAGCAGCAGGCGGCGCAGGTCGCCGTCGGTGACGGTGCGCTGGAAACGTCCGCCCTCGTCGACCAGCAGCAGCATCTGCATGCCCGAGGCGTTGATGGTCGCCATGGCGTCGCGGATGGTGGCGGTCCGGGGGGCGCTGAAGGAGTCGACTTCGGTCATTCAGGGGGCTTTCGGGGCGGCGGGGACGCCGGTCCAGGTCTGGTCGGGGCCGATGTCGCGGGTGACGACGGCGCCCGCGCCGACGGTGACGTCGTCGCCGATGGTGACGCCGGGCAGGACGACGGCGCCCGCGCCGATCAGGCAGCGCGCGCCGATGGCGACGCCGCCGCCGAGGCTGGCGTTGGGGGCGATGTGGCTGAAGTCGCCGACGAGGCAGTCGTGATCGACCACCGCGCCGTGATTGACGATGACGTGCCGCCCGATGCGGGCGACCGGGCCGATGACGCTGAGGGCGGCGATGAAGCTGCCGGGCTCGACGGTGGCGAAGCGGGATATGACGGCCGCGGGATGGACGATGGACGCGGGCTCGGCCCCGGCGGCGACGGCGGCCGCGGCCAGCCGCTCGCGCGCATCAGCCGATCCGATGGCGATGTGGAAGCGCCTGCCGGCGAGCGAGGGATCGATCTCCGGCGTTTCGACCGGGGCGCCCAGAAGGTCGGCGCCGGTCAGGCCCGAGCGGCCGTCGCGGACGACGATGTCGGACCGGTCGGCTCCGCTTTCCAGCAGGGCGTCGATGACTACCCGGGCGTGCCCCCCGGCGCCGATCAGGTGGATCATCTCAGTATCCGTTGACCTTCATCATCAGGGTTCCGTCCAGCGGCGTGGTGGCCAGCAGGCGGGCGATGCGTTCGCCGGCGCGACCGTCGCCATAGACGTTGTGCGGCGCCAGCCGTCCCTGCGCCAGCAGGCGGGCGACGCCGTCGGCCAGCGCGGCCTCCGTCGCCGGGACGTCCAGCACATTGGCGTTGCGCTCACGCAGGTTCTGGCGCGGGCCGACGTTCAGCACCGGCGTGCCGAAGCTGGCGGCCTCGATGATGCCGGCGCTCGAGTTGCCGATCATCAGGTCGGCGTGGGCCATGGCGGCGATGAAGGCGGGGCGGGCCAGGTGGGTGCGCACGGTCAGGCCGGGCTGGCCCTTCGCCTCGCCGAGAGCCTCGCGCACGCCCTCGCTGCCCGCGTCGGCGTTGGGCATCAGGGCCAGGGTCTGCAGGCCGGCGTCGGCGAGCGATTTCAGGATGCGGCGCGTGTCGTCTGCGGCGGTCTCCGCCTCCTGCAGCACGGGGTGATAGACCATCAGGGCGAACGGCCGCGCCGGGTCGAGGCCGTGCAGGCGCAGCACCTCGTCGCGGTCCGGCAGCTCGCCGTCCATCAGGCCGTCCAGGCCCGGCGCGCCGGTGACGTGGATGCGGTCCGGATCCTCGCCCATGCGCACCAGCCGCTCGCGTGCTTCGTCGGTCGCCGCGAAATGCAGGTGGCTGAGTTTGGAGATGGCGTGCCGCACCGGTTCGTCGACGGTGCCGGAGCGCTCGCCGCCGTGGATGTGGGCGACGGGGATGTTCAGGTGGATGCCCGCCAGCGCGCCGGCCAGCATCTCGCCGCGGTCGCCCAGCAACAGGACGGCGTCGGGCCGCTCGCTTTCCAGGGTGTCGACGAAGGCGGAGACCATGGTCCCGATATTCCGCGCCATGGTCGCCCCGGTCGCGGGCTCCAGCGGCACGGGCACGCGGGCGGCGATGCGCAGACCGGCGGCCTCGATCTCCTCGACCGTGTTTCCGTACCAGGGCGACAGGTGCATGCCGGTGGCGATGACCGCCAGGTCCACCTCCACATGGTCGCGCAGAATCTGCAGCGTGGACCGCATCAGGCCGAAGTCGGCGCGGGTGCCGCTGATGTAGCAGATGCGCCGCATGCTCAGGCCAGGTGCTCCCAGGTCAGGGGCTCGCCGGCGGTCACGGCGCTTTTCAGCGACCGGCCGGGGAGTTCGTCGAAATGTTTCGGCGCGATGCCGGAGGCGGGACGCAGCAGGATCAGATCGGCCTCGGTCAGCACGTGGCCGGCGGGCAGGGCGGTGCGGGCCATGACCGAGCGGCGGGCGACCGCGCGCACCGGCAGCTCGGCCGCCGTCGGCGCCTTGACCGACGAGCCCAGCGCCGCCTCGACGTCGCGGATCTGGCCGACGAGATCAGTCAGCTGCTTGACGGTCAGGGAGGCGCGGTGGTCGGGGCCGGGCAGGGTCGGGTCGAGGGTGAAATGCTTCTCGATCACCGTCGCGCCGAGGCCGACGGCGGCGGTCGAGACGGCCAGGCCCAGGGTGTGGTCCGAATAGCCGACCGGCAGGCCGGTGACCTCGCCGATGGTGCGCATGGCGCGCAGGTT
This sequence comes from Brevundimonas lenta, assembly GCF_014196335.1. Classification (GTDB taxonomy): domain Bacteria; phylum Pseudomonadota; class Alphaproteobacteria; order Caulobacterales; family Caulobacteraceae; genus Brevundimonas; species Brevundimonas lenta. The sequence goes on along the minus strand of NZ_JACIDM010000003.1, from coordinate 359,635 downwards.
CACATCCGACGGCGCGGCCGGATAGTTGGAGGTGCAGTGCAGGATGGTGACCGTGTCGCCCAGCGAGGCGTCGAAGCCGTGCTTCGCCCGCGTCTCCGCGATGACGGCCACGGCCTCGACGATCTCGTCCATCGTGGCCATGCCGGTCGAGACGATCATCGGCCGGTTCTTCGCCGCCAGATGGCGCAGGAAGGGGTGGTTCACGATCTCGCCGGACGGGACCTTGATCCGCGCCATGCCGGCGTCGACCAGGAAGTCGGCGGCCTCCTCGTCGAAGGGCGTCGACATGAACTCGATGCCGACCTCGCGGCAGCGGGCGATCAGGCGGTGGTGGAGGTCTTCCGACATCTCCAGCGCCTTCAGCATTTCGTGCTGGTTGCCCTCGCCGGTCTCGCGCTTCTGGTAGTCGGCCTTTTCCGCGCCGGGCGCCGCCAGCTTGTCGGCCGAGAAGGTCTGGAACTTCACCGCGTCGGCGCCCGCCGCCTTCGCCGCGTCGACCATGCCCAAGGCCCGGTCGGCGTCGCCGTTATGGTTCACGCCCGCCTCGGCGATGATGAAGACGCTCAAACCGACCCTCCGACGCACGCTTGTTCCGTTTTCTAGCCTATCCGCGACCCGGCGGCGACCAGTTCAGCGTCGCTTTCGTGTGTTCGATATCGACCTCGAGGTCGCCGAACAGCTGGGACGCCATCGCGCCCTTGCCTGCCATCTTCAGAGGCATGGACATCAGGGCGGTGGGGACCGGCAGAAGCGTGAGCGATCGTCCCTCGGCGGCCGCCATCTGCTCCAGCAGGGCCCGCGTCGAGACCGGCGCGCCGTCGCTGACGAGGAAGGTCTGGCCCGCGGCCTCCGGGTGGTCGATCACCACGTCGATCAGGTCGCTGAGCACCTCGCGCGAAACCAGGTCGCGGCGGTTTTTCGTGGCGAGGCCGAAGGGCAGGGGCAGGCCCTTGGCGAGGATGCTGTTCAGCGTCGCCAGATTGCCCTTCGGATCGCGGCCGGTGATCAGCGGCGGGCGAATGATCACCACCTCCAGCCCCGTCTCGTCGGCGATGGCGGTCAGGCCTTCCTCTGCCTCGGCCTTGGAGACGGCGTAGGGCGAATGCGGGTTCGGCGGATCGTCGTGGCGGAAGCCCCGGCCGCTTGTTTCGGCCCCGTTGACGCCGATGCTGGAAATGAAGATCAGGCGGCGCACGCCGGCCTGCGCCGCCTGTCGGGCCAGGGCCAGGGTGGCGGCGGTGTTCACGGCCCGGAACTCGACCAGCGGATCGTCGGCGGTTTCCCGCAGCACGTGCGCCCGCCCGGCGCAGTGGACCACGGCGTCGACATCGACGAGGGCGGCGGTCCAGTCGGTCGCTTCCGACAGGTCGCCGACGGCCACGACCTCAACGCCCCTGGGGCACAGTCCCAGCTCCCGACGCACGGCGGCCCGCAGCGTCCGCCCCCGGTCGAGCAGGTGGTCGACGACGGCCCGGCCGAGGAAACCGGTCGCGCCTGTGACGAGGATTTTTTTCACCGGCATGCATCTCCTCGCCGCTTTCCGCGTTGCGGCAAAGCTTGATGGGGGCTCCTGCTCGAAATCCCGCTCCGGTTCTGTCGTTCAGGCTTGGCCTGTCCGCCAAAACGGGGCATTCGAAAAGGGTCCCTTCCCGGTAACCAGACAGGAATGACGGTGCAAGATATCGCCGAGAAACTCGCGCCCTATCCCAGCCTGCGCACGACCGTCGATGAAGTTCTGCGGGTCTGGCCGGAACATCGCCGTTATTGCGAGACGCGGTTCCGTAACGACGACGACGCTTTTCTTCAGCGGACCGAGGAGTTCGCGGCCCTGGCCCTCGCCAATGTCGGCGACTCCCTGAGCCGCTACGTCGAAGACTATCGCTGGATGTCCGAGCGCTTTCTGGAAGAGGAAATGTTCTTCCAGCGCGAGGGCCGCTATCGCCTGTCGACGTTCCAGGAAGCCTATGACGAGGTCTACAGCGACCACGAGTACATGGGAAAATACATGCGGGGTCTGCTGATCTCGCAGGTCATCTGGGATCCGCACGCCCGCGCCTTCGACACCTTCCGCCGCGAGTTCCTGCCGGCCCTGCCGGACGGCGCCTCCTACCTCGAGGTCGGACCCGGCCACGGCTTCTTCCTGTATTTCGCCTCGCGGGCGCCGAACATCGCCCGGCTGGAGGCGTGGGACGTCAGCACTGCCAGCATTCTGGAGACGCGAGAGGCGCTGAAGACGCTGGGCGTCACGCGCGAGATCGCCCTCGTCCAGCAGGACGTGATGGAGGCCCCGAGCCGCATCGAGGAGTTCGAGGCCGCCGTCATCTCCGAGGTGCTGGAGCATCTGGAACGCCCCGACCTGGCCCTGCGCAGCCTGCACGCGGCGCTGAAGCCGGGCGGCCGCATCTTCATCCATGTGCCGATCAACAGCCCCGCGCCGGACCACATCTACCTGTGGCGGTCGTCCGGAGAGTTCTCGAAATTTGTCGAGGACCAGGGCTTCCGCATCGACGTGTCCCACGACTTCCCGGTCACCGGTTATACGCTGGAGCGGGCGGTGAAATACAACGCCAGCATCTCGTGCGTGCTGATCGCGACCAAGGCCTGACGGGCCTCGCGGCTCGACCGGCCCGGGTGGGTCGGCTACTGAATTCCTGCTGCTTCCTGCATCGATGGCGTGACGAATGTCCCAGACTGAAATCTACGAAAAGCTGACCGACGTGTTCCGCGACGTCTTCGACGACGAGGACCTGACGCCGACCGCGGAAATGACGGCGGACGACGTCGAGGAGTGGGACAGCCTGAGCCACATCCGGCTGATGCTGTCGGTCGAGAAGGCCTTCGGCGTGCGCTTCTCCACCGTCGAACTGGGCGGACTGAAGTCCGTCGGCGACCTGGCCGGCCTGGTCGAGAGCAAGCTGAACGGCGCGGGCTGATCGCCCCGGCGGCGTTTCTTCGAACGGACAAGCGATGACCGACCGCGGAATCCTGTTCTGGCTTCCTCCGAAACCCGCTGACTTCGCCGCCCGGCTGACGGCGGCGCAGGCGAGCGACGGGCCGCTGGCGCCCGCGCTGAAGGCGCTGGCGAACCATGCGCTGGACATCAACGGCCTGAACCGGCTGGCGAAGGCGCTGCGCAAGGCGCGGGGCGAGGGGCGTTCTCTACGGCCGCTGACGCCGTTCCGCCTGGGCGTGCTGAGCAATTCTACGACGGCCCTGATCGCCCCCGCGCTGGAGGCGACGGCGCTCCGCTACGGGCTGGCGCTGGAGGTGGTCGAGGCGCCGTTCGGCCAGATCGTGCAGGAGGCGCTGGATCCGGAAGGCCTGCTGGCGACGTCGGAACTAGATGCGGTTCTGATCGCGGTCGACGTCTATGGCGCGCCCCTGCGCGAAACGCCGGGCGACGCCGATGCGGCCGAGGCGACCCTGGCCGGCGCGCTGGGCCAGTTCGATCTGGTCCGCGACGGCCTGCGCGCCAATACCAGGGCGACGCTGATCTGGCAGACCCTGCCGCGCCTGCCCGAGACCCTGTTCGGCAGCTACGACTTCCGCCTGCCGGGGACCTCGCGCTGGCTGGTGGATCAGCTGAACCGCCGTCTCGCCGACAGCCTGCCGGGAGATGAGCTGCTGGTGGACATCGCCGGCCTGGCCGAGACGCTGGGCCTGGACCGCTGGCACGATCCGGTGCTGCGCAACATCGGCAAACTGCCCTTCGCCCAGGAGTTCGCGCCGGTCTACGCCGAGCATGTGGCGCGGGTGATCGGCGCCCTGCGCGGCAAGAGCCGCAAGGCCCTGGTGCTGGATCTCGACAACACCGTCTGGGGCGGGATCATCGGCGACGACGGGCTGGAAGGCATCGTCATCGGCCAGGGCTCGGCGCTGGGCGAGGCGCACCTGTCGGTGCAGCAGGGCGCCCTCGACCTGCACGGCCGCGGCGTCGTCCTGGCCGTGTCGTCCAAGAACGAGGACGAGACCGCGCGCACGCCCTTCCGCCAGCATGCCGACATGCTGCTGAAGGAGGATCACATCGCGGTCTTCCAGGCCAACTGGATCGACAAGGCGACCAATCTGGCGACCATCGCCGACGCCCTGACGCTGGGCCGCGACGCCCTGGTCTTCCTCGACGACAATCCCGCCGAGCGGATGCAGGTGCGCAGCGAGCATCCCGAGATCGCCGTGCCGGAACTGCCGGCGGACGCCGCCTTCTATGCGCGGGCGCTGAACGCGGGCGGCTATTTCGAGGCCGTGGCCTTCTCCGACGACGACCGCAATCGCTCGGGCTTCTACAAGGAGAACGCGCGCCGGCTGCAACTGCAGGGCAGCGCCGGTTCGCTGGACGCCTACCACGCCTCGCTGGAGATGGTGGCGACCTTCCAGCCGTTCGACGCCGTCGGACGCGCGCGCATCTCGCAGCTGATCAACAAGTCGAACCAGTTCAACCTGACCACCCGCCGATACACCGAGGCGCAGGTGGGGGAGATGGAGGCCGACGCCGGCCGCTTCACCCTGCAGGCGCGCCTGGCCGATGTGTTCGGCGACAACGGCATGATCTCGGTGGTCGTCGCCGACAGGGGCGCCGACGCCTGGGAGATCGACACCTGGCTGATGAGCTGCCGGGTGCTGGGCCGCCGCATGGAGGAGGCCGTGCTGGCCGAGCTGGTGCGCGCGGCGAAGGCGGCGGGGGCGAAGGCGCTGGTCGGCCGCTTCATTCCCAGCGACAAGAACATGATGGTGGCGAAACACTACGAGAAGCTGGGCTTCGAGAAGATCGCCGAAACGGACGAGGGTGAGACGGTCTGGCGGCTGGCGCTGGAGGGCGTCGCGGACAGGACCCTGCCCATGCAGATCGTGCGACCGGCGGCCGTGGGCGCCTAGGCGCGACGGCGAAGCGGGCGTTCGGGGGACGACGACGGATGCAGTTCACTTCGATGGCCTTCCTGGGCTTCGTGCTCCTCGCGGCGCTGCTGGCGCAGCCGCTGCGCGGGGCATGGCGCACGGGCTTCCTGATCGCCCTCAACATCGCATTCGCGGCCAGCTTCATCGCCTCGCCGTTGGCGGCGGTTCCGCTGCTCGCCTTCGTGCTGGCGGGCTACGCCGCCCTGGTGCTGGTCGAGCGGCGCAAGGCGGGGCATGCGGTGGCGCTCAGCGTCCTGGTGCTGGTGGCCGTCTTCATCTGGCTGAAGCGCTATCCGTTCGTCGCCGCCGTGCCGGAGTTGCCGTTCCCCTACGCCCTGGTTGGCCTGTCTTACATTCTGTTCCGCCTGCTGCACCTCGTCCTCGAGGTCGGAGACGGGGCGCTGAAGCGGCCGTCCTTCCCGCGCTACATGGCGTATCTGTTCTTCTTCCCAGCCTTCCTGTCGGGCCCGATCCATCGCTATGAGCCGTTCGACCGCGACCTGGACGCGCCGGCGGGGATGGATTCGAACGCGGCGTTCGCGACCCTGCTTCGCTTCCTCGTCGGCTTCGCCAAGGTGGCGGTGGTGGGCGAGTGCCTGCTGATGGTGCAGGAGCTGTTCGCCGGGCGGCTGCAGGGGGCGCTGGACGGCGGCGCCAGCTTCCCGATGCTGGCGGGGCTGTATGCCTTTGGGGCGGGGCTGTACCTGCTGTTCCTGTACGCCAACTTCTCCGGCTACACCGATATGGCCATCGCCGTCGGGCGGCTGTTCGGCGTGGTCCTGCCCGAGAACTTCAACCGTCCGTTCATGGCGACCAACTTCCAGGACTTCTGGTCGCGGTGGCACATCACCCTGTCCGAGTGGTTCAAGATCTACTTCTTCAACCCGCTGCTGAAGCTGCTGATGGGCCGCTTCGACTCGGCGGCGGCCGTGCCCTATCTCGGCGTCTTCGCCCTGTTCATCACCTTCGTAGTGCTGGGCTTCTGGCACGGGTCGTCGTGGGAATACCTGCTGACCGGGGCGCTGCTGGGCGTCGGCATCTCGATCAACAAGCTTTACCAGGTCGAGCTTACGAAGCGGATGGGCAAGAAGCCGTATCAGGCGCTGACGAAGCGCCCGGCCTACATCTGGGCGTCACGCGGCCTGACCCTGGCCTGGGTGTCGCTGGCGCTGACACCGTTCTGGATCCCGGTGCCCGGCATCGGCGCGTTGCTGGCGCATGCGGGCGTCGGCGGCTTCGTGCTGGCGCTGGTCCTGATGTCGGCGGCCTTCGCCATCCCGATCCTGATCATCGTGCGGTCGATGCGGCTCGCGAAACTGGATCAGGTGTCAGGCGGCGCGATTCACGGGAGGGGGGCGCGGATCGCGATCCTGGCCGGTCTGATCGTGCTGCTGGCCTTCGCCGTGCCGTTGCTGAACTCGTCCTCCGACTTCGTCTATCAGGCCTTCTGACATGATCCATTTCTGGAAATGGCTGGGCCTCTCCGTCGCCGCCGCGGCGCTGGGCTATGGCGCGCTGATCGCCCTGTCGACGCTGGCCCTGCCGTGGCGGCCCGCCCACTTCGACACCCATGTCGTCAACACGACCGAGCGCGGCTGGGTCAACGAGGCGCGCTACTTCGTGCTCAACCGCGAGACCCTGGCGCAGCCGGGCGACCGCATCGTCATCCTCGGCGCCTCGAACGCCCGCGACCCGTTCCGCCCCGCCCTGATGGAGCCGCAGCTGCCCGGCTGGCGCGTCGCCAACGCCAGCCTGAGCGGCGCCTCGATCGGCGAGCTCGCCGACGCCGTGGACCTGGTCTATCTGGCCCGGCCGTCGGACGCCGAGGGGCGGACGGTCTTCGTGGTGTCGCTGAACTATCTGCAGTTCCTGGCGCCCCGCGCCGGGGAGAATCCGCTGGCGACCGAGGCGCTGCGCGGCGGCCTGCATGAGCGCCGCGACGGCCGTCTGGAGGCCCGCTATCCGCCGGAGGTGCAGGGCGTCATGGAGGCTGTGTTCCGGCCCCAGGCCGTGGCCGCCAGCCTGCCGCGCCGGACTTTCAGCGCCGTCTTCGTCAATACGGACCTGCCGCATGTGAAGGATTTCGTCGACCGCTTCCGCGGCGCCGACCCGCTGTCGCGCTGGACCGAGTTCATCGGCGAACAGCCGGACCTGGACACGGTGACCGTGCCGGACGAGGTGCAGCAGGCCCTGCTGGCCCAGCGGCTGACCGGCGCCGGCGGCGACAAGGCGCTGCCCGAAGCCGGCTTCCGCCAGCTCGCCGACCTGATCGCCCTGATCCGTTCGCACGGCGACGCGGTGGTGATCCTCGACCTGCCGCTGCCCGAGTGGCACCGGTCAGGCGTGCCGGTGTCGGAGGCGTCCTATCAGCAGGGCGTCGCGGCGGTGCTGGCGCAGCACCGGGGCGATCCGTCGGTGGCCTTCGTGTCGCTGAAGGCCTTCGATGAGGACGAAAACTTCTTCGACTCCGCCCACACCGAGCCGCGCCTGTGGCCGGTGCTCAGCCGGCGGCTGGCGGATGATCTCGCCGCCAGCGGCGTGCTGACCGCGCCGCGCTAGGCGCGTCGGGCCAGAACGCCGGCCGGTTCGCCGGTCGGGCGGACCGGAGCCATGCCATGGGCCGCCTGGCGACGCAGGGCCGGTCGCGACAGGAAGAAGGCGCCCAGCAGCCAGATGTGCAGCATCAGGCCGTTCGACAGGCCGATCGGCGTGTTGTTCAGGCTCATGACGATGCCGACGCTGACGAAGGGCACCAGCAGCAGCCAGCGCGGATCCACGCCGTGCTTGACGTTGCGATAGACCACGCCGGTCAGCCAGCCCCAGGCGAAGCAGGGCAGCAAACCGAAGAATTTGAAGTCGACGTACAGCGAACCGAAGGCCGAGGGCACGAAGCCGTATACGTTCATCCGCAGCAGCCGGTCGAAGCCGTCGGCGACGAACTCGCCGTTGATCCGACGCATGGCCGCCGACACCAGGTCGATGCCGTAGGTGCCGAGCAGCATCGGGCCGTTGTAGTCGGTGAAGATCTGGTTCGACATGACGATGCCCTGGAGCCAGTACCAGGCGAACACGAAGACCATGTACGTCCCCTCGACCCCGAGGAGCGAATAGAAGACGTTCGAGAAGTGGCCGTTGAAGCTGACGCCCCAGCGCTGGCCGACCGCGCCGAACATCATCTCCACGCCGCCGATGCCGTCGGCGCGGGTGATGAAGACCTGCACGAAGTAGATCATGAAGATCGTGCCGACGATGCCCATGGCGATCTTGAAGCCGGGGCCGAAGCGGAACGGACTGCGGCCCTTGCGCATCGGCGGGCCGGCGGCGCGTGCGGGGGCGTGGCCATGGCGCACGCCGACGCGGCGGACGGGCTTCTGCGCCTTGGGGAACACCTGACGGCGCAGGGCGTAGGCGTAGACGGCGAAGACGATCAGGAAGAACAGGGGGCCGCGGCCGCCCATGGCCAGGGCCGCCATGACCGACGGAGCCATGCCGAACAGGGCGATGCGCCACGGCGCCGGGCGGGGCCGGAAGGCGATCTCGCGCACCGTGTAGACGTAGCCGGCGGGATAGAAGAGGAAGCCGATCTGGAACCAGATCGAGCTGTCCGACGCCGCGCCGCGCAGCAGGTCGGTCGCGCGGTCCGAACGCTGGGCGTAGGAGGCCGCGAGGTCGAGCAGGTTGCCGCTTTCGAACATGTCGATGGCCAGAACGCCGATGGCGATGGAGCAGCCGACCATCAGCAGCCGGTCCGACATGCGGAAGTCGGTCGTCGCCGCCGGATTGCGCGGATACTGGTGCGACGGCCGCGAGGCGACCAGGGCGCCGGCGCAGAAGGTGCCGAGGAACACCGCCTGGATCAGCGAGCCGTACAGCGACATGTACCGGCCCTCGAGCGTGAAGGGCAGGACGAAGAACAGCACATAGGCGCTGGCCCAGGTCAGCAGCATCAGAACGGCGGGGTGAAACTTCATGCTGTCTTCCGTCCCGGGCGCCGGATCAGGCGCGGGGGCGCCCTCATCCGATCACGCAGGTGATTACCCGACGTTCGCCGTCCTCGACCATGCCGCCGCGATGGATGCCCTTGGTGTCGAACAGGACGATGGAGCCCTTGCCGGCCTTCACCGCCCACAGACCCTGGCCGATCTCGCGGCCCAGGGGCGAGTCCGGGCGCAGGTCGTTGCCGAAGGCGCCCTTCTGGCGAAGTTTCTTCGGCAGGGCGGCGAAGCGCGCGCGCGACTGCGCGTCGGTGCCGGCCAGGCCGTTGGAGTCGTTGGCCTCGCAGATCAGGTCGTCGAGGCGGTTGATCTTCATCCGGTTGGACCCGACCACATAGCTGAACGGGCCGGTGCGATCGCCGACGTCGGTCATGTAGATGATCGCCTTCAGATCGCCGCCCGAGGCGTCGCGATGGCAGTAGGCGGTCGGCGGCAGGGTCTTCAGCTCGGCGTCGGGGAAGATGTCGCGCCAGAAGGTGTCGGTGGTGTCGTTGATCTGCGGATTGACGTCGATCAGCGCGGCCGTCCGGCCGAGGTAGGCCGAGGCGACGGCGAACACGCCCGCTTCGCGCAGGGTGGTTTCGATGGCGTCGAACAGGTCGCGTTGTTCGGCGCGGCTGGCCTGACCGCGGGATTCCTCGAACTGGCGCTGGCCGTTGGACTTGCCGCGACGGGCGGCCAGACGGTCGAACTCGGGGCGGGCGGCGTCATCCAGCGCCGCGAACCGGTCCACCGGCATGGTCACCACGTGGATGCCGTGGTCGGCCATCCGACCGGCTTCGGTCTCGGGCGACAGGCTGCGCGCGCGGGCGTCGCCGCGGAACACGTTGCGCAGGGCGGCGCCGGCGAAGCGGACGCGACCCCCGGCCGATTTATCGGTGCGGGTGTCGTAGGGGATGAACTCGTATTTGATCAGCCGCTTGAACAGCAGCTTGGCCATGCTGACGCTGAAGATCGACACCGCTTCCAGCCGGGCCTTCAGCGGCGCGCGGGCGATCAGGTCGCCATAGGCGGCGTGGCCTTCGTAATCGACGAGGGCCGGCGTCCAGCCGAGCGCCGATACGGGCTGAACGCCCTGTTCCGGTTCGACGGTCAGATAGCCGGAGGCGGCCATGCTTCGGATCCTCAAGCCGTGGTCCGATCCGCAACGACGAGCCCGGAAGCTCGTTCCGGACGGCCCCGGCCCGCGTGACGAAATCCCCTGATCAGTAGCGGGGGCGCCACGGAGAGGTCAAGCAAACGGGGCTTCGGGCGCGGGCTCATGGACGCGCGAAATCCAGCAGTTCCCGCAGGATGACCGGCGCCGGATCGGCGTCCTGGCCCTCGCCCAGGGTGGCGGTCTGGTCGGTGTCCATCTTCGGCAGACGGGGCCGGCTGACGCGCAGTTCGGGGCGGCGCTTCTGCAGCAGGTCGGCGACGTATTCGCCCGCGGCCTTGGCGGTGGCGTATTCGATCAGGGTGTCGGGCGCGTCCTCGACGAAGACGCTGGAGGGCGAGAAGACGCCTTTCAGCTGCGGGCCGTCGAACCGGTTCACCGTCCCCGTGAAGCCCGAGACGTAATAGGCGCTGAAGGTCTCGAACAGCGACTGCAGGAAGCCGCCGCGCGGGCCGGTCGCGATGAAGGGTGTGGCGAAATAGTAGAGGTGGGTCGGCGCCCAGCCCGCCAGATCATCGCCGGCCGCGCCGGGGTCCAGCACGTTCAGGGAGGCGCTGGCGGCCGCACCGCCGCCCGCCGAAATCTCGTTCACCAGAGACTGCGCGTCCGCCGCGCCCTGATGGTAGGTGGCCATCACCTCGGCCCCGCCGGCGGCCAGCAGTTTGACCGCCACCTCGCCGAGACCGCGCGAACCGCCGACGACCACGGCCCGCTGTCCGGCGAAGGCGTCGACCGGGACCAGGCCGCGGGCTGCGGCGAACGACAGCTGTTTGCGCGGCGCGGGCCGGATGAAGGCGCGGACCTCGCCCTCCAGCGATGGCGAGCGGAGCTCCATCACCACCAGGCCGAAGCGGGTGTCCGCCTGGGTGACGCTCCACGCGATGGGATCTGCGCCTGCGCCGGTGAAGGTGAGGTCCAGCTCCGAGAACACCGAGTGCAGGCCCGGGCTTTCCATGCCGACCAGGCGGGTCGTGGCCAGGACGGCGGCGACCTGTTCCGGCGCCAGTCGCGCAGCCAGACGGGGCAGCAAACGGGCGGCGAGGGGCGGGTCGAGAGCCAACGGCAGCGTCCCTTCCAGCCCGTCGTAGGCGTGGTGCTCCACCGGCGCGGCGGCGGCGAACGACGCGGCCTTGACGGCGGTAGTCGCGGGAGCGGACGCCTCCCACTGGAAGTCGATGCGGGCGATGGTGTCGGCGCCCGAAGTCGCCAGCAGCCGGACCTTGCCGCCGTCGTCCTTGCGGACCGTCATCTCGACGGCCTGGTCGACGCGCAGGGGGCGGGCGAACGTAGCTTTCAACGAACGCAGGCTGAAGGGGCCTTCGGTCTGCGCGGCCCACTGGTCCAGGCACCACAGCAGGGTGTGCACCCCGTGCACCGCCGGGGCGCCGAACATCAGCCGCCGGGCGTGCACCGGGTCGACGTGCAGCGGATTGAAGTCGCCGGACAGGGCGGCGAAGTCGAGCTGGTCGGCGGCGGTGAAGGTCCGGCGGGTCATCGGGGCTCCGTCAGTTCAGCGGCGAACCGGGGTGGCGGCCGGCGCCGGGCGGCATGTGGCGCGCGTGCCAGTTCTCGCCCTGCGGCCCCAGGGCCCGGATGCGTTCGCCCAGGCGGCGGCCCAGCTCGGCCGCGGCGGGGTTGGGCGCCTTCGGATCGAAGTCGCGGAACGAGAAGAAGTCGGCGTCGAAACTGCCGCGCAACAGATTGGCGATGATCCGCGCCTGCCGGTCGTGCAGCGAGAACGGCCGCGTCAGCGTCGCCAGCGCCGCCGGCAGACGTTCGACGTCGGCCTGGTTCTCCAGCACGACGAAATCGTCGGCGGTGACGTAATAGGCGCCGCAGGTGACCGAGACATTGCCCAGCAGGCCCGCCTGCAGACCCAGGGTGCCGGTCGCCGTCAGGTTCACGCCGCAGCGCGCCAGCAGGGCGTTGCCGCTGACCTCATAGGGCACGATGACGACGTTCGGGAACGCCTTCAGCCGGTCCAGCAGAGCGGTCTGGCGGAAGCCGAACTGCAGCGGGTGATCCTTGACCACGATCTGGTAGCCGGCGGCGGTCAGATGCCGCGCGGCCTCGACCAGCATGTCCTCATGACGGACCAGATCGAGGTCCTCGACCCAGTAGTCGATGGCCGCCTCGGGAAAGAGCTGCAGGCCGTAGAGCACCCGGCGCTCCTTCGGGAAGGCGTCGACCCTGGCCTCCCAGTCCGCCTCGACCATGTCGGTGATGCGCGCGTCGCGCCACCGCGCCTTGTGTCCGAGGCTGGGCTGGGCGTCGAGGTAGTGGGTGTTCAGCGGGTCGCGCCGCCACCAGGCGTACAGCTGGAAGAACAGGGCGCGGATGCGGAAATAGCCGAGCGTGCGCAGGAAGCGGCCGCGCGTATAGGCGGCCTGACCCTGGACGTAGGCCGGGGTGAACAGGGGATCGGCGATCTCGTGGATCTTGGCCTCGACCACCAGTGGCGGGGCCGGGGTGTCGGAGGTGATCAGTCGGCCCCGGTGCATCAGCATGCACATGTCGGGCAGGGCGCTGGCCGTGACCTCGAAATACGGCAGGCCGCGCTTGCGGGCGAGGCGGGCGAGGACGTCCTGGTTGTAGTTGTCGATCGGGAAGCTGATCACCGTATCCGGCTTGATCGCCTCCAGCCGCGCGTCCAGGGCGTCGGCCATGGCCAGCACCATGGCGGCGGCCCGGCGCTGCGACTGCCAGCGCAGCACGCGGCAGCGGGCGACCACGTCGACGACCTCTTCCGCGGTGAGCAGGGCCGACGACCGGTCCCCGGCCTTCAGGTGGGCGCGGAAGCCGCGGTAGAACTCGTCCGTGATCCAGACGTCGCCGTCGCCGCGCCGGTCCGTCAGCACTGTCACCTGGTCGAAGCCCAGGTTCCGGCCGACGTGGCGCCACCAGTCCTGGGTGCGGTGGATGGCGTAGATGAGGGCTGAGGTCATGGTTCGAGTCTTCGGACCGCCCGGCTGACCAGCACCAGGTACAGGGCGGAGGTGGCGATGGTGGCGCAAGCGGCGCCGTATACCCCGAACCGCCATGTCAGGAGAACCAGCAAGGCGGCGCCGACGACGAAGGCGGCGCCCTGGGCGGTCAGGATGTGCCGCTCGTCATGGCGCGCGTTCAGGATCAGGGCGTGGAAGTCTGCGGCGGCCCGGACCACAAAGCCGAGCAGCAGCAGGCCCATCAGCACCAGGCTGAGATGGAACCGCTCGGACCACACGCCGTGCGTCAGCGCGTCGACGCCCCAGGCGGCGAACAGGAGCAGGGGCACGCCGACGACGGTCTTCAGATATTCGCGCAGCACACGGCGGCGCAGGTGCGGAATGTCCTGCGTCTTCGCCTCGGTGAAGATGGCCGGGGTGATGCGGTTGAACGAGGCGATGTTGAAGGCCTGGTAGGCGAAGGCGACGAGCAGGGTATGGCGGAAATAGAGGCCGGTCTCTTCGAAGGTCATCAGCCCGCCGACCGCCAGCCGGTCGAACTGCAGGATCAGGATGGCGATCAGGCCGATCAGGAAATGGGTCAGCGAGGCCTTGTGCTGGCCGATGATGTCGACGCCGAAGCGGAACGGCTCGGTCCTCGCGGCCGATGCGTTCAGCCGCGCGAACATGATGGCCAGGCCGATGGTGCACAGCACCGCGCCGACGGCCCAAAGCTGCATGACGAAGGTCAGGTCGAAGCCGTCGCGGGCGAACAGGGCGCGGTACAGGACCACCGCCGCCAGCAGGCTGTTCTTGGCCGCCACCACAACCAGCATCGGATAGTAGCGGTGGTTGATCAGGGCGTACTGATAGGCCTGGTTCGACAGGTGTTCGGCGACCACGACGATCACTGCGAGGCCCAGGATCATCCAGCCCGGCTGGGCCCACAGGGCGACGGCGACGACGAACAGCGGGACCATGAAGGTCCAGTTGAAGGCGAAGAATTTCAGCGCCTGGACGACGTAGCGGTCGAACACCGCATGGTCCTCGCCGGCCGAGCGGCGCTGGATGTCGATGTGGCGCTCGAAATTGAAGGCGAAGGCGAACAGGCCGACCAGGGTGGCGATCAGGCCGAACTGGCCCGCCTGACCGATGGCCAGGCCGAAGGTCGCGGTCAGGACGAAGCCGGCGCGCGTGGCCACGTCGACCAGCTTGACGACGACCAGATAGAGGTCGCGAACCCCCTGGCCCGTCTGGCTGGCCTCGCTCACCAGGCGGTCCATCCGCCGTCGACGGCCAGCACCTGGCCGGTGACATAGGACGAGGCCTCGCTGGCGAGGAACAGCAGCGGCGGCGCCATCTCCTCCGCCTGGGCCATGCGGCCCATCGGCGTGCGCGAGGAGTAGTTCTGTTCGAACACGCCGTTCTGGCCGCTGGAGACGCCGCCGGGGACGAGGCAGTTCACCCGGATGCCCTTGTCGGCCCAGTGCGTCGCCAGCCACTTCGTCAGCCCGACCACCGCCGCCTTGGAGGCGGAATAGACCGCCGGCGTATTGATCGGCCCGCCGAGGTATTCCGAGCCTTCGTAGATGCGGTCGTCCGGCCCGACCAGGCCGTAGATGGAGGCGGTCTGGACGATGCGGCCCGAACCGGCCTTCAGCATCTCGGCGCCGACGGCCTGGGCCATCAGGAACATGCCGTCGACGTTGACGCCCATGACCTCGCGCCAGGTGTCGAGCTTGTAGGTTTCGAACGGTTCGAAGAAGGCGCGCACGTCGGCGGTCTTGGTGGCGGCGTTGTTGACCAGCACGTCGATCCGCCCGAAGCGCGCCATGACGGCGGCGACGGCGGCCTTCACCGAGGCCGGATCGGACACGTCGCAGCCGAAGCCTGCGGCCGCCTCGCCGTGTTCGGAAGCGGCGTCCCTGGCGGCGTCCTCCAGCAGATCGACCACGGCGACCTTCGCGCCCGCCTCGACCAGGGCGCGGCAGAAGACGCGGCCGAGGATGCCCGCGCCGCCGGTGACCAGGGCCACCTGTCCGTCCAGTCGGGTGGTACCGAAGGTCATCAGTTGTGCGTCCGGAAGACCGGCTTGATCGCCGGCCCGTTCAGTTGGCTGTCGACGCCGTTCTCCAGCGCCTGTTTGTAGACGCCCAGCGCGCCGTCGAAGGCGTCCATCGTTATCGCCAGTTCGGTCTCCCGGTGGGCCTGCGAGATCGCCAGCCAGGGCATCATCACCCCGCGCTTCAGCATCTCCTGGGCGAACAAGGTGCGCATTGGCAGCGACGGCGCCCCCGAGGCGTCACGGGTGACGTAGTTCAGGGCGATGGCCGGGCCTTCCATGAAGACGTGGTCCTGAAGCCCGTGCCGCGTGGCGATCTCGGCGAAGGCAGACTTCAGCGCCGCGCCATAGGCCCACAGGTGGCCCGGCACGTCCTCGGCGGCGTTGATCCGCGTCGCCTCGACGAAGGCGCCCAGGGCGGGCATTTCCGCGCCGTGGGTCGAGGACAGCAGGAAGGTCCGCTCCATCCCCGGCGTGTCGATCGAGCCGACCTGCATGTACTCGCGCTTGCCGACCACGGCCGCCAGCGAGAAGCCGTTGGCCATGGCCTTGCCGTAGGTGGCCAGGTCCGCCTCGATCCCGAACGTCGCCTGCGCCCCGCGCAGGTTCCAGCGGAAGCCGGTGATCATCTCATCGAGGATGAACAGGGCGCCGTTGGCGTGCGCCAAGTCGCGCACCTGATGCAGGAAGCCGCCGATGTGGTGCGCCGGGTCCGTGCCCGGCTCCGGCGGCTGACCGGGGCGGCCGTCGGCGTCGTTCGGCCAGATGTGGGTCGAGGGCTCCAGCATCACCGCAGCGATCTCGCCCGGGTGGGCGTCGAACAGCGCCTTCAGCGAGCCGATGTCGTTGTAGTCGAACACCAGGGTGGTCGCCGCGTGATCCTCCAGCGTGCCGCGCTTGATGGCGGTGACGCCGATGAACCAGTCGTCGAACGAGAAGAAGGGATGCTGGCGCGGCACGCAGACGTAGCGGCGGCCGGTGTACGCCCGGGCGATCTTCACCGCCGCGGTGGTGACGTTCGAGCCGTTCTTGCCGAACTTGACCATCTCGGCGCAGGGCAGCAGGTCGCAGATCAGCTCGGCGGCCTCCAGCTCGATCTCGGTGGCGCGGGTCAGGTTCACGCCATTCTCGATCTGGCGGATGGCGGCGGCGTTCACGCGCTCGTCGGCATAGCCGATGGTCACCGCGCGCAGGGCCATGCCGTAGTCGAGATAGCGGTTGCCGTGGGTGTCCCAGACATAGGCGCCCTTGCCCTTGCTGAGCACGGGCGGGGCGATCGAGGGGAACTGGTCGTCGCCGCGCGAATAGGTGTGCGCCCCGCCCGGGATGGCCCGGTGCAGACGCGCGCGCAGTTCCGCGAAGTCGGCTTCCTCGTTGGTCGGGATGATGGGTTGGCTGGTCATGGGGGGAGGGTCCTCAAACCCGCCAGAGCGGGTAGGGCTTGTCCTGGCGCTTCAGCGTCGCGGTCTTGGGGGCGCCGATGTAGAGCGTGTGGTCCGGCAGATCGCGGTCCAGCACCAGCGACTCCGTCGCGATCTGGCAGACCTCGCCGATGGTGCAGGCGCCCAGCACGGCGCTGCCGGGCCGCAGCGTCACGTGCTTACCGAACGTCGGGTAGACGTCGTTGTTCGAGCCCACGCCGCAGCGCTGGTAGGCGACGAAGAAGTCGCTGTAGTTCCCCCGCCCCAGCACCGTCCCCAACGGGTGCACGAGCAGGAACACGGACGGCAGTTCGACCTCGTAGAAGGCGTCGACGCCGTGCAGCGCCTTGTTCAGCAGGAACAGCTTGGAACAGGTCGAGGCCGACCCGCCCTGGCGGAACAGCTCGTTCGACAGCAGGTACAGCCACATGGCGTACTGGTCGCCGTGCAGGTGGTTGAACACGACGTGCTCGCCGTCGAAGAAATACTTGTTGTCGACGTGGCTGAAGCAGTGCTCCAGCCGCTCCAGCGCGACGTGGACGACCGGGGCCAGGTCGTCGTGGGCCACCGGTTCGCGGTCCGGGAACATGTGGTTGCACTGGTTGGCGGCGTAGGCGGCCAGGCCACGGGCGTCGAGGCTGGAGCGGATGCGGCTCATGCGGGGGTCTCCCCTGGCACGGCGTCGGCGACCGGCGGCGCGGCGATGGCCGGGCGGAACAGGCGCCACAGGCCGACCAGCGGCACGAACTGTTGCTTGAACCACGCCTCGGGCAGGCGCTCGCCAACCAGGCCGTAGACCAGTTCGCGGTCGCCGCGGGCGACGTAGGTCCCGAACATGTGGTCCCAGATCGACAGGACGCCGCCGTAGTTCTTGTCCAGGTGCGGCTCCAGCGAGGAGTGGTGCACCTCGTGGAACGAGGGCGAGACGAAGATCCGGTCCAGCGGCCCCCACGACCAGCCGCTGTCCGAATGGATGACCAGCTGGTGGAACTGCAGCAGGGCGGCGATGGCCACGGGCATGGCGATGTGGACGTCCATGATCGCCGCCGGGATCGCCAGCGAGACCATGGCCAGCAGGCGGTCCAGCACCGTCGCCCGGAAGGTCGTCATGACGTTCAGATGCAGCTGCGAATGGTGCGTCTTGTGGAACTGCCAGACGATGCGGCTCTCGTGCTGCAACCGGTGCCACCAGTAGACCCACAGGTCGGTGACCACGAACAGGATCAGCAGCTGGCTCCACTGCGGCAGGCTGGACAGGACGCGGATCTCAAGCCACGGCGCCCAGGTCTGCAGCGCATGCGTCAGCGCCAGGCCGGCCGGCAGCATGATGGTGTAGGTCACCACATGGGTGAGCTCCATCAGGCTGTACACCAGGTCCAGCCGCACGCCCTTGCTCAGATAGCGCGGGCCCAGCTCGCGGCGGCGGATCAGGTCGATGGCCAGGCCCAGCGCCAGGGCGGCCGCGAACTGGCCGTAGAACCAGCCCTCGGCAGTGACGTTGCGCACGATGCTGTCGACCACGACCATGGCGCTGCCCGCCGGATCGGCGAACACGTCCGAAGGACGCAGCGACAGCAGGCCGCTCATGACCGGCTGCCCTTCTGGTTGCGGACGTTGACCCCGTTGGTGGCCAGATAGGTGCGCACCTTGATCGGGCTGTGGTCGGTGAAGATGAACATCGACGAGATGGTGATGGCCGAGGCGCCCGCGTCCAGCGCCGCCTTGCAATCGGCCAGCGAGCCCGCGCCCGAGGAGGCGATCAGCGGGATCGACAGCTTGTTCGACAGCTCCGAGATCAGCTCCAGATCATAGCCGCTCATCGTCCCATCCCGGTCGATCGAGGTCATCAGGATTTCGCCGGCGTGCAGGTCCTGCATGCGCTGGGCGAACTCTACGGGATCGTGGGCGGTCTGGCGCGAGCCGCCGTGGCCGAACACCTTCTTCCGCCCGAACTCGTCGGCCTTGTAGTCGACGGAGACGACGATGCACTGGTCGCCGAAACGGTTGGCCGCCTGGGTGATGAAGTCGGGGTCGTCGATGGCGGCGGAGTTGATGCTGACCTTGTCGGCGCCGCTCTTCAGCAGGGCCTCGATCTGGCCCAGCGTGCGCACGCCGCCGCCGGCGGTCAGGGGCACGAAGACCTCCTCGGCCACCCGCTCGATGATATTGCCGGTCACCGTCCGGCCCTCGGCCGAGGCGTCGATATCGACGAAGATCAGCTCGTCCACGCCGTAGGAGTCATAGACCTTGGCCGTCGAGACGGGGTTGCCCGCCTCGCGCTGGTCGTCGACGAACCGGCGCATCTTCACCAGACGGCCGCCGCGGATCAGGAATTTCGGGATGATCCGTTTCTTGAGCATCAGAAGTCGTGCGCCAGCCAGTTCTGCAGCAGCTGCAGTCCGTTGTCCTGGCTCTTCTCCGGATGGAACTGGGTCGCGACCAGGTTGCCGCGCCGCACCGCCGCCGTGAACGGACCGCCGTGGTCGCAGGTCCCGGCGACGTCCGCCGCGTCCTTGCAGGCCATGTGGAAGGAGTGGACGAAATAGTAGTCGCTCTCGCCCGACGGCAGGCCCTTGAACAGCCATTCGTCGGGGGCGAACTCGACCGCGTTCCAGCCGACGTGCGGCACCTTGGCCGGGCGCTGCACCTGCATCGGACGGATCTCGGCGTCGATCCAGCCGAGGCCCTCGTGCTCGCCGTGTTCGAAGCTCTTCTTCGCGAACAGCTGCATGCCCAGGCAGACGCCCAGCACCGGCTTCTTCACCTCCAGCGCCAGTCGGTTCAGCACCGGGCGCAGGCCCTTGTCGTCGATGGCGATCATGGCGTCGCCGAAGGCGCCGACGCCCGGCAGGACGAGGCGATCCGCCTCCTCAAGCTCGTCGAAATCGGCGGTCACGGTCGCGTCCTCGCCGATGTACTCGAACGCGTTCATCAGTGAACGGACGTTGCCCATGCCGTAGTCGATGATGGCGATGGTCATCGGGCGCGCTCCCCTATTCCGCCGGCGTCTTCGGCGGGCCCACGGGAATGTGGCTCAGGTCGGTGCGGTCCCATTTGTCGAAGTCAGGCAGGACCGGCCCCGTCTCCAGGTTCTTGCGGTCGAACTTCCACGGATGGACCTGGTGCGGCTCCAGGTATTTGTAGAACTCGTCCTCGGTCATCTGGATCTGCTCCAGGAACCAGTCCATCGAGGCCGGGCGCTTGCCGTCGTACTGGGCTTCGATCTCCAGCGCCTCTTCACGCGTCTTGCGGCCGTTGCGGATGTCGATCGACAGCAGGTGGTTGGCCCGGCCGTAGCCGCGCTTCACGTATTTCGAATAGTCGCGCATGCCCTGGAAGGTGCACTCGATCTTCTCGTAGTCGTACTCGGGCGGCACGCCCTCGACCTCCTGGCCTTTCCAGCCCAGTTCCTTCTCGATCAGGGCCACGTTCGCCTTGGTGTCCCACTCGATGTAGTTGCCGAGGCAGATCGACTGGACCTTCAGTTTGATCAGGTCCTTGCGCTTCGGATAGTCGAACATCCACAGGTCGCGGCGCTCCACGCGCCCCTGCAGGAATTCGAACATGTCGTCGGCGGTGATCCCCTGGTTCATCAGCCGGTTGAAGCGCTTCTCGTCGACCTCCTCCATCTCCTCGAAGGTGTACCAGCTGTGGTACTCGGCCGTGCTCTCGCCCCAGAACAGCAGCGGCACCTCGAAGCGCACTGCCATGTGCATGACGCCGGAATAGATGCCGGTGTGGCAGTGCCAGCAGAAGTCGCCGCGGCGCTTGAAGCTCTCCAGCATCAGCTCGCGCACGACGTGGAAATTGGGCGTGAACTCGACCACGTCGCAGCCCAGCTGCTTGAACACCGAGGTGTTCAGCTCGTCGACCTTGGGCCGGTAGCCCCAGTGGTTATAGCGGACCACCAGCGGCTTAAGCTTCAGCACCTTGATGATGTAGTAGAGCTGGAAGACCGAGTCCTTGCCGCCCGAATAGGGGACGATGCAGTCGTACAGGCCCTTGCCCTTGTGCTCGGCCACGATGGCGTCGAGCTGGCGCTGGCGGTCGGCCCAGTCGATCTTGTCCTGCTTGAACTCGACCTGCCGGCAGACCGAGCAGACGCCCTCAGCATCGTAGGTGATGGTGTCGACCGTCTCGGGGGTCAGGCATCGGGTGCATTTGCGCATGGTCATTCCGTACCGGTCGGGGAGGCCCGGTCTTCACTCAGGATGGTGTCAAGGTTCGAGGCTATCGCCTCGATGCAGATGAAGTCGACCAGATCGTCGACCTCGTGCGCCTTGTGGCGCGCCGTTTCGTAGCCGAGCGTCCGCGCGTGGCAGAAGCCGCGCTCGCGCTTCAGCGCCGCGACGGTGGAGGCGTAGAGGGTGCCGTCCAGCACGAACAGCGGCTCGATGTCCTGCCGGCGCGGCATCTCGCCGAAGCTGGCGGCGGCGTAGGGGGTGATGCCGCCGTCGTCCGCCTTGCGCACGGCGAAGGCGGGGTGGGTGGCCTCAAGCTTCGATACGCCGACGATGGCGTCCGCGTCGCCGGCGACCAGCTGCTCCAGCGCCGCGTCGACGTCCGAGCCCTCGGTCAGGGGCGACGTCGGTTCCAGCAGGACGACGTAGTCATAGACGTCGCCCGCCTCGGCCAGGGTCTCGACCGCATGCAGGATGAAGCCGATGGACGGGGCGGTGTCGCTGGCCAGTTCGGCCGGACGCAGGAAGGGGGCGTCGGCGCCGTGCTCCACCGCCAGATCGGCGAAGCCCTGGTCGTCGGTCGAGATGATCACCCGGTCGACGTGGGCCGAAGCGCGCGCGGCCGCGATCGGCCAGGCCAGCAGGGGCTTGCCCGCCAGCGGCCGGATGTTCTTCAGCGGCAGGCCCTTGGAGCCCTTCCGCGCCGGAACGATCGCCAGGACGCGCTTGCCGTCGATCATTTGCCGTTTCCGGCGATATCGGGCGCCTTCACGAACGGCGCGCGGGCGCGCTGCACCGAGCGGTCCAGCACCTTGTGGGCGAAGAACAGGGCCTTCGGATAGTTCAGGCCGTGCGCCGCCTGGGAGGCGCGGATCTCGTCGTTCTGTTTGATGATGCTGGCGGTGGTGCCGCCGGTCGCGCCGCCCGAGCGCATGCGCACCCAGATGCTGGGGATGTACAGCGACTTGATCCGGTGCACGTAGAAGGCCCGCAGCATGAAGTCGTAGTCTGCCGCGAGCCGGTAGGTGGTGTCGAACTGGCCGATCCTGTCGTAGGCGCTGCGGCGCAGGAACAGGGTCGGGTGGGCCGGGATGAAGCCGCGACGCAGGTTCTCGACCGTCGACGGCCGCCCCTTCCAGTGGCGCTCGATCTTCGAGGTGTCGACCGGGTCGACATAGACCAGATCGCCGTGCACGGCCTCCAGCTCGGGGTCCGCGTCGAAGGCCGCCATGACCTCGGCCAGGGCGTCCGGCGTGCAGTAGTAGTCGTCCGAGTTGATGAAGCCGATGACGTCGCCGGTCGCCCGCGACAGGCCCTTGTTATAGGCGTCGTAGATGCCCTTGTCGGGCTCCGACACGGCCGAGGTCACGCGCTCGCCCTCGCGCGCCACGATCTCCATCGTCTCGTCCTTCGAGCCGCCGTCGACGACCAGATATTCGAGGTCCGGATACGTCTGGGCGTTCACCGATCGCAGGGTGTCGGCGATGGTGCGCGCGCTGTTGTAGCTGGCGGTGATCAGGGAAAGCTTGGTCATCACTCTGCTCCGGCCGCCGTCAGCGGCGGGGCCGCACGGTCCTTGTCCGACAGGATCACGGTCTCGACCCCCAGCAGCGCCGGCAGGCGATCCGCAATCGAATACGCCTCCTCCGAGGCCTCATCGTAGCCGCCGTCGCAAACATATTCAAAGACAGTGTCTTGCAGGGCGTAGAAGCCGTGGGCGTACTGCGAGTCGATGCGCACCCAGCCGTCGGCGGGGGTCAGGGTCGCGGTCTTCAGTTCACGCGACGGGTCTTCGATCGAGACCAGCACGTCGACGATCGAGCCCTCGACCACGCGAATGACCTTGGTCTGGGCCGAGGGCGCGCGCTGCACGTGCAGGCCGCGGAACACGCCAGCCTTCGAGAAGGAGCGTTTCAGCACCATGGCGTCGCTCTCGTAGAGCACTTCCAGCCAGCCGCGGTTGTCCTCGCGGCGGACGGTGGTCTGGTCCAGGCGGACGAAGGGATCCAAGACGGTCAGCCCCAGTCCGCGTTCTTGAGCAGCAGCGCCTTGCGGGCGGCCAGCAGGTCGGCCTCCATCATCTCGTCGACCATCTCCTCGAAGGTGATCTCCGGCACCCAGCCCAGCTTGGCCTTGGCCTTGGACGGATCGCCCAGCAGGGTCTCGACCTCGGTCGGACGGAAGTAGCGCGGATCGACGCGGACGATGACCTGGCCTTCCGAGATCGCCGGGCAGCGGGTCACGGCGTGGGCCTGGTCGATCGCCTCGACGATGCCGACCTCCTCCACGCCCTTGCCTTCCCAGCGCAGGGTCACGCCGATGCGGGCGGCCGAGACCTCGACGAACTGGCGCACGCTGTACTGCTTGCCGGTGGCGATCACGTAGTCGTCCGGCGTGTCCTGCTGCAGCATCATCCACTGCATGCGGACGTAGTCCCTGGCGTGACCCCAGTCGCGCAGGGCGTCCATGTTGCCGAGGTACAGGCAGTCGCTCAGGCCTTGGGCGATCTCGCCGAGGCCGCGCGTGATCTTGCGGGTGACGAAGGTCTCGCCGCGCCGCTCGCTCTCGTGATTGAACAGGATGCCGTTGCAGGCGAAGATTCCGTAGGCCTCGCGGTAGTTCACGCACATCCAGTAGGCGAACATCTTGGAGACCGCGTAGGGGCTGCGCGGATAGAAGGGCGTCGTCTCGGACTGGATCGGCTCCTGCACCAGGCCGTACAGCTCCGACGTCGAGGCCTGGTAGAATTTGGTCTTCTTCTCCAGCCCCAGCAGGCGGATCGCCTCCAGCAGCCGCAGGGTGCCCAGGGCGTCCACGTCGGCGGTGTATTCCGGCGTCTCGAAGCTGACCGCCACATGGCTCTGGGCGCCGAGATTGTAGATCTCGTCCGGCTGCACTTCCTGGATGATGCGCACCAGGTTGGAGGTGTCGGTCAGATCGCCGAAATGCATCTGGAAGCGCACGTCGGCGTCGTGCAGGTCCTGGTAGATGTGGTCGACGCGGTCGGTGTTGAACATCGACGATCGGCGCTTGATGCCGTGAACGATGTAGCCTTTTTCAAGCAGGAATTCAGCGAGATAGGAGCCGTCCTGGCCCGTGATGCCGGTGATCAGCGCGGTCTTTTTCGTCATCAGGCCTTCCAGACAGGACGTGACCGGAGGGCGTACGGGCGCACGAAAGCGCTGCCCGGGTTCCCCCCGTGTCGGGCGTTTGCCGCGCATGAACGCGTCGCCCGCGACGACGATCCATCGGCATGGCCTGTCTAGGCGCGAATTTTGAGGATGGCCAGCAATGGTGACGCTTGGGCCACACCTTGCGGCGCCGCGTGACGGCGTTCCCCGAGTCGTCTAGAGGCCTCCCCCGAGGAGTAACCGTATGAGTCACAAGAGCCGCGTATTTGGCGACCGCCCGCTGGCGCCGGAAACCCTGATGATGGGCTACGGCTACGATCCGACCCTGTCGGAGGGCTCGATCAAGGCCCCGATCTTCCAGACCTCGACCTTCGTGTTCCGCTCGGCCGAAGACGGCAAGCGCTTCTTCGAGGTCGCCTACGGCCTGCGCGAGAAGGACCCGGAAGAGGCCCTGGGCCTGATCTATTCCCGAATCAACAACCCCAACCTCGAGATCCTCGAGGACCGGCTGGCGGTGTGGGACGGGGCCGACAAGGCCCTGGTCTTCTCCAGCGGCATGGCGGCCATCTCGACCACCATCCTGGCGCTGAGCCGGCCCAATGACGTGGTCGTCTATACGGCCCCGGCCTACGGCGGCACCGAGTATCTGTTCGACCGCATCCTGCCGCGCATGGGCGTGGCCACCGTCAGCGTCGCCGACGACGACTGCGGCGCGGCCCTGACCCGCGCCATCAACGCCGCTGCCGAACAGGCCAAGGCCCGCGGCGGCCGTGTCGCCGCCGTCTATGTCGAGACGCCCGCCAACCCCACCAACCAGCTGATCGACCTCGAAGCCGCCGCCGCCGCCATCAAGGCGCTGGGCCAGGCCGAGCCGCCGCCGC
The DNA here is from genome assembly GCF_014196335.1 of Brevundimonas lenta. Lineage (GTDB taxonomy): Bacteria > Pseudomonadota > Alphaproteobacteria > Caulobacterales > Caulobacteraceae > Brevundimonas > Brevundimonas lenta. The sequence continues at coordinate 334,991 of NZ_JACIDM010000003.1, read as the reverse complement.
TGGTGGTCGACAACACCTTCCTCGGCCCGCTGTGGCAGAAGCCGCTGGCCCACGGCGCGGACCTGATCCTGTACTCGCTGACCAAATACGTCGGCGGCCACTCGGACCTGATCGCCGGCGCCTGCCTCGGCCGCGCCGACCTGATGGGCCGCGTCGCCGAGATGCGCACCATCTGCGGCACGATCACCGACCCGCACACCGCCTGGCTGCTGATGCGCAGCCTGGAGACCCTGCACATCCGCATGGAGCGCTCGCAGGTCAACGCCATGGAGCTGGTCAAACGCCTGCGCGGCCACCCGAAGGTCGAGGGCGTGCTCGACGCCGGCGGCGTCGAGACCACCCCCGCCCAGCAGGCCATCTTCGCGCGCCAGTGCACGGGGACCGGCTCGACCTTCTCGCTGCGCCTCAAGGGCGGCGAGGCCGAGGCCTTCCGCATGCTCAATGCGCTGAAGCTGTTCAAGCTGGCGGTCAGCCTGGGCGGCACCGAGAGCCTCGTCTCGCACCCGTCCAGCACCACTCACTCGGACTACAGCCCCGAGGCCAAGACCCGCTGCGGCATCGGCGACAACCTGGTCCGCCTGTCGGTCGGCATCGAGAACGTCGACGATCTGTACGCGGACCTGGTCCAGGCCCTGGACGCGATCTGACACGCAGCAACAACCCGCTCATCCCCGCGAAAGCGGGGACCCAGTTCTTTTGGAAGAACTCCGGAGTTTCAGGACAGCGGCCAGAGCGTGATCGGCCGATACCGATCACCCAAAGCTCTGGGTCCCCGCTTTCGCGGGGATGAGCGGATAATGTGGAGTTACGCCCCCGCCCGGTTCCGCACCAGGTCGTCCACCACCGCCGGATCGGCCAGGGTCGACGTGTCCCCCAGCGCCCCGACGTCGTTTTCGGCGATCTTCCGCAGGATGCGGCGCATGATCTTGCCGGAGCGGGTCTTGGGCAGACCCGGGGCCCACTGGATCACGTCCGGCGCGGCGATCGGCCCGATCTCCTTGCGGACGTGGGCGACCAGGTCGCGGCGCAGTTCTTCGGACGGCTCGATCCCGACGTTGAGGGTGACGTAGGCGTAGATGCCCTGGCCCTTGATGTCGTGCGGGAAGCCGACCACCGCCGCCTCGGCCACGACGTCGTGCAGCACCAGCGCGCTCTCGACCTCGGCCGTGCCCATGCGGTGGCCCGAGACGTTGATCACGTCGTCCACCCGGCCGGTGATCCAGTAATAGCCGTCCTCGTCGCGACGGCAGCCGTCGCCGGTGAAATACTTGCCCGGATAGGCGCTGAAATAGGTGTCGAAGAAGCGCTGGTGATCGCCCCAGACGGTGCGCATCTGGCCGGGCCAGCTGTCGGTGATCACCAGATTGCCCGACGCCGCGCCCTCCAGCACCGTCCCGTCCGCATCGACCAGCTCCAGCTCCACCCCCGGCAGGGGCTTCGTCGCCGAGCCCGGCTTCAGGTCAGTCGCGCCGGGCAGGGGCGAGACCAGCACGCCGCCGGTCTCGGTCTGCCACCAGGTGTCGACGATGGGGCAGCGCCCCTCGCCGACCACCTCGTGATACCAGCGCCAGGCTTCCGGATTGATCGGCTCACCGACGGTGCCGAGCAGGCGCAGCGACTCCCGCGACGTCGCCTTCACCGGCCCGTCGCCCTCGCGCATCAGGGCCCGCAGCGCGGTCGGCGCGGTGTAGAAGATCTCGACCCGGTGCTTGTCGACGACCTGCCAGAAGCGGCTGGAGTCCGGATAGTTGGGCACGCCCTCGAACATCAGGGTCGTCGCCCCGTTGGCCAGCGGGCCATAGACGCAATAGCTGTGGCCAGTGACCCAGCCCACGTCGGCGGTGCACCAGAACACCTCGCCGGGCCGGTAGTCGAACACCAGCTCATGCGTCCACGCGGCCCAGAACAGGTAGCCGCCGGTGGTGTGCAGCACGCCCTTCGGCTTTCCCGTCGAGCCCGAGGTGTAGAGGATGAACAGCGGGTCCTCCGCATTCATCGGCTCGCACGGGCAGTCGTCGTCGACCCCGTGCTTGGCCTCGCCGTAGCGGACGTCGCGACCCTCGACGATCGGGATGTGCGCATTGGTGTGCGAGACGATCAGCACCTTGTCGACGCTCACCTTCTCCAGCGCCGCATCGACATTGGCCTTCAGCGGCACGCGCTTGCCGCCGCGCAGACCCTCGTCGGCGGTGATGACCACCTTCGAGCCGCAGTCCTCGATCCGGCCCGCCAGGCTGTCGGGCGAGAAGCCGCCGAACACCACCGAATGGATCGCGCCGATACGCGCGCAGGCCAGCATGGCCACCGCCGCCGCCGGGATCATCGGCAGATAGATCGTCACCCGGTCGCCCTTCGCCACGCCCAGGCCCTTCAGGACGTTGGCCATGCGGCAGACTTCGGCGTGCAGCTCGCGATAGGTCAGCTTGCCCGACTGGGTCGGCTCGTCGCCCTCCCAGATGATCGCCGTCTCGTCGCCGCGCGTCTCCAGATGCCGGTCGAGGCAGTTCCAGGCGACGTTCAACTCGCCGTTCGCGAACCAGCGGATGTGGAAATCGGCCTTGTCGAACGAGACGTCCTTGATGTCCGTCGGGGGCGAGAACCAGTCCAGCCGGCGCGCCTGTTCGCTCCAGAAGGCGTCCGGCCGCTCATGCGCCGCGACCCGCGCCGCCTCGTACCCCGCCTTCGTCATCCGGGCGCGCTGGGCCCATTCGGACGGGACGGGATAGAGCTCGGGATCGGACATGGCGCTTCCTTTGAACGGACGATCTCAGACCAGGCCGACGACCGCCAGGAAGGCGTGGCCCATGAGCCAGAGAAGGCCCAGGAAATTGATCGTGAACACCTGGCCGCGCAAGGCGACGTTGTCGCCGGTGCACTGGACCAGGGAGTGGATCAGACGGCCGATCAGGAACACCCAGGCGGCGGCGACATCCAGCGTCGTGACCCGGTCCGCCATGATCAGCAGCAGGGCCGCGATCCAGGCGAACGGCGGCGCCTCGAACTGGTTGGCCAGGTTGCGCTGGATGCGCGCCGACAGCGGCTTGTCGCCGTCCGCGCGGGCGAAGTCGTTCTTGCTCGCTTCGCCGCGCCGGACCGTCACCATCCGGGCCCAGGTCAGCACGGCGTAAAGGCCGACGACCAGGCCGAAATGCAGGAACAGCGGCAGCAGCAGCGCCGACGCCGGGCCGCTTATGGCCAGGGGAACCGCCTCAGGCATGGAGGTCGACGTCCTTGCGGTCGCGGATGAACAGGCCGCCGACGATCACTGTCAGCACCGCGATCGCGACCGGGTACCACAGGCCGTAGTAGATGTTGCCGGTGGCGGCCACGATGGCGAAGGCCGTGGTCGGCAGGAAGCCGCCGAACCAGCCGTTGCCGATGTGATAGGGCAGGGACATCGAGGTGTAGCGGATGTTGGTCGGGAACATCTCCACCAGGGCCGCCGCGATCGGCCCGTAGACCATGGTCACGTACAGCACGAGCAGGAACAGGATGCCGACCACCCGCGGCTTGTCGACCAGGGCGCTGTCCGCCTTCGCCGGATAGCCCGCCGCGGTCAGCGCCTCACCCAGCGTCTTCTCCCAGGCCGCACGACCGGCGGCGTCGCCGACGAAGCCGGGCACGATCATGTCGCCGATGCGGACCGAGGCCACCGAACCGGCCGGGGCCTCGCCGGTCTTGTAGCTGACGCCGGCCTTCGCCAGGTGCGACTTGGCCAGATCGCACGAGCTGTCGAAGACGGTCTTGCCGATCGGATCGAACTGGAACGAGCAGTCGGCCGGGTCGGCGATGACGATCACCGGCGCGGTGGCGTTGGCGCGCGCCAGCTGCGGATTGGCCGCGCCGGTCAGGGCGTGGAACAGCGGGAAATAGGTCATGGCCGCCAGCAGGCAGCCGGCCAGGATGATCGGCTTGCGTCCGATCTTGTCCGACAGCCAGCCCCAGAAGACGAAGAAGGGCGTGGCCAGGAACAGGGCGATGGCGACCAGCACATTGGCCAGCGCCGGATCGACCCGCAGCGTCTTCTCGATGAAGAACAGGGCGTAGAACTGGCCCGTGTACCAGACCACCGCCTGGCCGGCGGCGAGGCCGAACAGGGCCAGCAGCACCAGCTTCAGATTGGGCCATTTGCCGAAGCTGTCCTTCAGCGGCGTGGTCGAGCCCTTTCCCTCGGCCTTCATGCGCTGGAAGGCCGGGCTCTCGGACAGCTTCAGCCGGATCCACAGCGACACGCCCAGCAACAGGATCGAGACCAGGAAGGGGATGCGCCAGCCCCACTCCTTGAACGCCTCCTCGCCGACCAGAAGCCGCACGCCCAGGATCACCAGCAGGCTCAGCATCAGGCCGGCCGTCGCGGTGATCTGGATGAAGCTGGTGTAGAAGCCGCGCTTACCCGGCGGGGCATGCTCGGCGACATAGGTGGCCGCGCCGCCGTACTCGCCGCCCAGCGCCAGACCCTGAACCAGCCGCATCAGCACCAGGACCACCGGGGCCGCCACGCCGATGGCTGCATAGGACGGCAGCAGGCCGACCACGAAGGTCGACAGGCCCATCAGCAGCATGGTCACCAGGAAGGTGTTCTTGCGCCCCCACAGGTCCCCCATCCGGCCGAAGAAGATCGCCCCGAACGGCCGCACCGCGAACCCGGCTGCGAACGCCATCAGCGCGAAGATGAAGCCAGTGGTCTCGTTCACGCCCGAGAAGAACTGCGCCGTGATGATCGCCGCCAGCGAGCCGTACAGATAGAAGTCGTACCACTCGATCACCGTCCCGACGGACGAGGCAAGGATGACCAGCCGGTCCTTGCGGTCGACGGTGTGGGCTTCGGCGGCTGCGGCGTCGGTCATGGTCCCTCCCCGGGGCGTTCGCAACGGAGCCTACCCTATCCCTCTCCCGATGGGAGAGGGCTTGAGCGCACGAGAGCGAAGCGATCGTCCTTGCGCGAAAGGGTGAGGGTCGACCCTCATCCGACCGGGCTCCGCCCGGCCACCTTCTCCCATCGGGAGAAGGAAGGCTCAGCGGACCGCCGCCGCACCCCGGCCCTCGACCAGCCCCTTCACCTCGGCCAGCGAGGTCATCGCGTTGTCGCCCGGCGTGGTCATGGCGATGGCCCCGTGCGCCGTGCCGTAGTCCACCGCCGCCTGCGGGCCGAGGCCCTCCAGATACGCGTACGCCAGACCCGAGACGAAGCCGTCGCCGCCGCCGACGCGGTCCAGTACGGCGACCTCGTTGATCGCCGTGGCGTAGCGTTCTCCGCCGCTCCACAGCACCCCGCCCCAGCGGTTGATCGAGGCGGACACCGGATCGCGCAGGGTGGCGGCGAAGACCTGGACGTTCGGCAGCTCCTTCGCCAGCCGGTCGACCAGGGTGTCGAACGGGCGGCTGTCGGCGGGGTCGCTGCGCTTGTCAGCGGTCTCGATGCCGAGGCACGACGCATAGGCGTACTCGTCGCCCACCAGCACATCGACCAGACCGGCGATCTCGCGGTTCACGCGGCGGGCGGCATCCGGATCGGGATGGCTGGACCACAGGCTGGCGCGATAGTTCAGGTCGTAGCTGACGATGACGCCGTGGCGTTTGGCGGCGTGGATGGCGGCCAGGGTGGTCTCGGCCGTGTCCGCCGACAGGGCGGCGAAGATGCCGCCGGTGTGCAGCCAGCGGACGCCCTCGGCGCCGAACAGATGGTCCCAGTCGATCTCGTCCGGCTTCATCTGCGACGCCGCGGAATTGGCCCGGTCGGAACAGCCCAGCGCGCCGCGTACGCCGAAGCCGCGCTCGGTGAAGTTCAGGCCGACGCGGGTGTTGCGGCCGACGCCGTCGGCCTCGCGCCACAGGATGTGGGACGTGTCCACGCCGCCTTGCGAGATCAGGTCCTCGACCAGGGCGCCGGTCTCGGTGCGGGGCAGGGCGGTGACCACCGTGCTGCGCAGGCCGAAGGTCTTCCGCAGGCCGCGGGCGACATTGTACTCGCCGCCGCCCTCCCAGACCGCGAACGAACGGGCGGTGCGGATGCGGCCTTCGCCGGGATCGAGGCGCAGCATGACCTCGCCCAGGGCGACGCAATCCCAGCGGCAGTCCCGGGCCGGTCGGAGGCCCTTCAGATCGGTCATTTCAGCAGCGAGGGCAGCCACAGCGAAAGCGCCGGAACGAAGGTGACCAGCATCAGCACGGCGGTGCAAGCCAGGTAGAAGGGCCAGATCGAGCGCAGGCTGTGGGTCATCGGCACCTTGGCGATGGCGCTGCCCACGAACAGGACCGAGCCCACCGGCGGGGTGATCAGACCGATGCCGCAGTTGAGCAGCAGGATCACGCCGAACTGGACCGGGTCCACGCCGTAGGCCTTGGCCACAGGCAGGAAGATCGGGGTGCAGATGATGATCAGGGGCGCCATGTCCATGAAGGTGCCGAGCACCAGCAGGATGACGTTGATCAGCAGCAGGATCAGGATCGGGTTGTCAGTCAGGGTCTGCAGCAGGCTGACCATCATCGACGGGACCTGCATATAGGCCATCAGCCAGCCGAACGCGCCGGCGCAGCCGATGATGAACAGCACCGCGCCCGAGGTGCGGGCCGCGCCTGTGCAGGCGGCCTTGAAGGCGGTCCAGCTCATGTGGCGATAGACGATGCCGGTGACCACGGTGGCGTAGACAACGGCGATCGAGGCGCTTTCCACGGCCGTGAAGATGCCGGCCCGGATGCCGCCGAAGATGATGCCGACCAGCAGCAGGCCGGGAATGGCCGCGACCAGACGGGTCAGGACCTGGCCGAAGCCGGGGAAGGGTTCGGCCGCATAGCCGCGACGGCGCGCCATGACGTACGAGACGATCATCAGCGAGACGGCAAGCAGCCCCGCCGGAAGGATGCCCGCGGCGAACAGGTCCGAGATCGAAACCCCGCCCCCGGCCGAGGCCGAGTACAGGATCATGTTGTGCGACGGCGGAACCAGCAGGGCGACCAGGGCCGCCGAGATGGTCACGTTGACGGCGTAGTCGCTGTCGTAGCCGCGCTTCTGCATCTGCGGGATCATGGTGCCGCCGATGGCGGAGACGTCCGCGATGGCGCTGCCCGAGACGCCGCCGAACAGCGTCGAGCCGACGACAGTCACCTGGCCCAGGCCGCCTCGGATATGGCCGACCATCGATCCGGCGAGGGCGATCATGCGGTCGGACAGGCCGCCCTTCATCATCAACTCGCCGGTGAAGATGAACAGCGGAATGGCCAGCAGGGCCACCGAGGTGATGTCCGACCCCATTTGCTGGAACACGACGATGGGCGGCAGCGCGAGATAGATCACAGTCGCCAGGGTGGCGGCCAGCAGCGAGAAGGCGACAGGTACGCCGATGGCGAGCAGGACGGCCAGCACGCCGAAGAGAATGATGTACTCCATGGCCTCAGTCCCCGGCTTCGGTCGTTTCAGGCGCGTGATAGTCGCCGGTCAGCAGTCGTTCGATCGCGAACAGCAGGATCAGCCCGCCGCCGACGCACAGGCCGGCGAACTTCAGGCCAGACGGCAGGGGTGCGCCCGCCATGTTCACCGACCAGTCGTCGATCATCAGGGTGCCGCCGTACGTCATCAGACACCCGCCGGCCGCAGCCGCGATCAGGCGCGACACCGACTTCAGCAGCCACTGAAGACCATTTGGCAGGGCGTGCAGCAGGGTCTGGAACGAGAAATGCGTTTCCCGCCGCACGGCCACCGAGGCCCCGAACATGACGGCGAAGCTCATCAGCAGCAGCGCCAGCGGCTCGGTCCAGCCAGGGCTGTCGTTCAGCACATACCGGGCGAACACCTGCCAGGCCTGGATGAGAGCCATCGAGACAAGCGCCAGGCCGGCCAGGCCCATGACGAGGGCGGCCAGACCGTCAAGCGCGCGGGTCAAGCCGCGTCGTGATTCAGACATTCAACGCCCTCCCTGAGCGTCGTTGGGTTTGCGCGGTCGTTCAGGCGACTGCTGCGATACGTTCGTGGAGCGCGCGCAGGCGCGGCTCGGCCAGATACTTGTCCAGCACCGGGCGGACGGTGGCGGCGAAGGCGGCCTTGTCGACCTCCGACACCTGCACGCCGGCGGCGATGACGGTCTCTCGGGCCCTGGCCTCGCGCTTGTCCCACTCGGCGCGCATGACCTGCACCGACCGGCGGGCGACGTCGCGGATCATCTCCTGGTCCGCCGGGGTCATGCGATCGAAGGCGGCCTTCGACATCAGCAGGGCGTCCGGCGAGAACGAGTGTTGGGTCTCGCTCCAGTATCGGGCGACCTCGAACTGGCGGCTCGATTGGTAACTGGGCCAGTTGTTCTCGGCCCCGTCGATCAGGTGCGTCTGCAGCGACGAGAACACCGCCCCGAAGGTCAACGGCGTCGGATTGGCGCCCATGGCCCGGATCGAGTCGAGGAAGATGTCCGACTGCGGCGACCGCATCTTCAGCCCACGCATCTGGCCCGGCTCGGTGACCGGATGACGCACATTGTAGAAGGAGCGCGGCGCGGCGTCGTAATAGGCCAGACCGATCAGGCCGCGCCCCTCGAACACGTTCAGCAGTTCGGTGCCGATCTTGCCGTCGACCACGGCGCGAACGTGCGCCACATCGCGATAGACATAGGGCAGGGCCAGCAGGCGGGTTTCCGGGAAGGCGTTGTTCAGCGCGGCCACGGCGACGCGGCAGATGTCCACCGCCTGGAAGCGGGTCAGGCCGATCGAGTCGTCCTCGGTGCCCAGCTGTCCCGCCGGGAACTGGCGGATGCCGATGCGGCCGTTGGTCAGGCGACCCAGCTCCTCGCCCATCCACTTGACGGCGGTGACGGTCGGATAGTCGGCGGGATGGACGTCGACGGCGCTCAGCACCGTCTGGCCGTTGGCGGCGGGCCGCGGCGTGCAGCCCGCGAGACCCAGTCCGGCCACGCCGGCCAGCGCCAGGGTGCGTCGGGTCAGGCTCATCCGTTCGCTCCGTTGGCGGGCACGGCCACGCAGGCGATGGAGCCGTCGGGACCGAAGTCGGCGATGGCCGACTGGCCCGCGACGATATCGTGCACGCCGGTGGCGGCGCCCGTCGAGATCAATTGACCCGCTTCCAGCCGCCGCCCCCGCTGGTGCAGCAGGTTCAGCAGGAAGGCCAGCGAGTCCAGCGGACCGCCCGGAATCAGCGCGGCGCCGCCGCGGCCGATTACGGCCCCGTCGATGGTCATCGAGCACGTCAGGCCCGACAGGCGCTCACGCCAGCTGGCGACCTCGCGGCCGAGAATCAGTCCGGCGTTGTTGCCGAAGTCCGAGGCGGTGACCGCCGGGCCGTGGTTATTGATGCCGGCGAAGGGGCTGCCGGCGATCTCGACGCCGATGAAGACGCGCTCGACCAGCGGGGCCACGGTTTCGGCCGTCCAGCCGTCGCGATCCGGTGCAGTCTCGCCCAACTCGAGTACGTATTCGGCCTCGACCGCGGCGAATCCGCCAGGGATGACGCCGAAACGAACCGGGGCCTCGCCGGCCAGCCAGACGTTGCGCGAGAAGATCGGTCCCGCCAGGCGTCCGGCGCCGAAATTGGCGTCGTGCGGGGCGTTGATGCGGCCCAGTTTCCAGCCCGCCACGCGGTCCGGCCACAGGGCGATGGCGTCGTCCTGAATCTCATAGGCGGCCGCCAGGGTTTTCGGCTCCTGGCCCGGATAGGTCGGCGTCGCGCGACCGGCCCGGCGAGCCTCCGTAAAGGCGCGCGCGATCGGCGAACCGTTTGAATTGTCTTGTGCGTGGCTCACGCCGCCTCCCGTTATTGATCGGACATTGCGCGGGACGGAAACCGGTGTCAATTTGAATCCCGAGAGAGCCGTTCTGCGCTCCTTCGACAACGTCGCGGCGAACAGCGACGACGGATAGGATGGAAACATGACCCCTGCGCGCCTTCTCGCCGGCGTTCTCGCCCTCGCCCTCACCACCGGTCTGCCCGGCGTCGCCTCGGCGCAGATGTTCGACTGGCTGCGTTCGAAGCCTGAGCCCGCGGCGGCCCAGGCGGAGGCCCCCCTGGCCGCCTTCCCGGGCGCCCTGGGCTGGGCCTCGCAGACACCGGGCGGCCGCGGCGGACGCATCATCCGCGTGACCAATCTGGACAGCGAGGGGCCGGGCTCCCTGCGCGAGGCGATCGAGGCCGAGGGCCCGCGCATCGTGGTGTTCGAGGTCGGCGGCGTGATCGATCTGAACCGCAAGACACTGAAGCTCACCAACCCCTACATCACCATCGCCGGCCAGACGGCGCCGTCGCCGGGCATCACCCTGATCCGCGGCGGCATGGACATCGGCGGCCACGACGTCGTGGTGCAGCACATCCGCATCCGCCCCGGCTCGGCCGGGCAGGAGTGGATGAGCGGCTGGGACGAGGACAGCATCTCCACCCAGTCCGCCTACAACGTCATCGTCGACCACTGCAGCCTGGAATGGGGCACCGACGAGAACCTGTCCGCCTCGGGCCCGCGCTTCACCGGTTCGACGCCCGAGGAATGGCGCGCCGGCACCAGCCACAACATCACCTTCTCGAACAACGTCATCGCCGAGAGCCTGGCCTATTCCAGCCACTCGAAGGGCGAGCATTCGAAAGGGTCGCTGATCCACGACAACGTCAGCGGCCTGCTGATCGTCGGCAATCTGTACGCCCACAACTACGAGCGCAGCCCGCTGTTCAAGGGCGGCGTCCACGGCGTGATCGTCAACAACCTGATCTACAATCCGGGCCCGCGCGCCATCCACTACAACCTCGCGCCCGAGGAGTGGCTGAACCACCCCTACGAAGTCGGCAAGATGACCGCGATCGGCAACGTCCTGCGCGCCGGTCCGTCGACCCCGAGCGACCATCTGGCCTTCCTGATGATCGGCGGCGCCGGCGATCTGCAGTTCTACGGCCGCGACAATATCGCCGTGGACCAGGTCGGCGATCCGATCCGCATGTTCGGTCGCTACACCACCGCGCCGGCCCGGATCATCGAGACCCGGAGCCCGCCGGTCTGGTGGGAAGGCCTGACGCCGATCCCGGCGGAGCAGGTCCAGGTCTCGGTGCTGTCGCAGGCCGGCGCCCGTCCGTGGGATCGCGACATGCGCGATGTCCTGCTGATCGCCGAGGTCGCGGAAGGCCGTGGCGAGATCATCGACAACGAGCGCGAGGTCGGCGGCTATCCGGCCGTCGGCGAGCCGACGCGCAAGGCCTTCAATCCCGACGACTGGGACCTGCGCTTCATGACGCCGCTGCGGGACGAGGTTCTGGACCGCCCGGCGCATCGCCGGGGTACCTGATCATCGATAAGGCGAGCGCAAAGGTATGCACAAGCTGGAGTTTTTGTCCTAAGGACAGTGTTCGACCAGAGAGAATCTTCGCGTGAACGAGACCCGACGGCCCGGCGGCAAGCCCGCCACCATCAACGACATCGCCCGTCTGGCGGAGGTGTCGAAGAAGACCGTGTCGCGGGTCATCAACAACTCCCCCTTCGTGAAGGAGGAGACGCGCAAGCGGGTCGAGGCGGTGATCGCCGAGCATGGTTTCACCCCTGACCCGCAGGCGCGCGGTCTGGCCTTTCGGCGCTCGTTCCTGGTCGGGATGATCTACGACAACCCCAGCCCGAACTACGTCGTGAACATGCAGCAGGGCGTGCTGGACGGCGTGCGCGGATCCGGCCTCGAGCTGGTCGTCCATCCCTGCAACCGCGCGTCCGAGACCTTCCTCGATCAGGTGCGCGGCTTCGTCGTGCGCCAGAAGCTGTTCGGCGTGGTCATGCCGCCCTCGGTGTCCGAAGACGACCGCGTCATCGCCATCCTGAAGGAAGCCGACTGCCCCTATGTGCGGATCGCCTCCGTCTCGCTGGACGGCCCGGAATGCATGGTGGTCACCCACGACAGCCGTGGGGCGGCCCAAGCGGCGCGGCACCTGGCCGAGTTGGGCCACCGTCGCGTCGCCTTCATCTCAGGCCCCGACTATTTCCGGTCGTCGCACGAGCGGGGCAGGGGCTTCCGTGAAGGCCTGGCCGAGCACGGCCTGTCGCTGGACGACGCCTACATCCGGCAGGGGGCCTACACCTTCGAGTCCGGTGTCGAGGCGGCGCAGAGTCTGCTGGCGATGAAGGAGCCGCCGACGGCCATCTTCGCCGGCAACGACGAAATGGCGATCGGCGTCATGAAGGCCGCGCGCGACGCCGGCCTGGACGTGCCGGGCGACCTGTCCATCGTCGGCTTCGACGACCTGCCGATGGCCTCGCGCGTCTGGCCGAACCTGACCACGGTCCGCCTGCCGATCCGCGACATGGGCCGGATGGCGGCCGAGAAACTGACCGCCCGCAGCCGCGGACTGGACCCGGCGACCCTGGTTCAGCCCGAGGTCGATCCGTCGCTGGTCGTGCGCGATTCGACGGCCGCGCCAAAGGGATAGGGGCAAGTGGGCGATGTGCTGGCATCCGGGGATCCGCTGGCCTGGTGGGCGCTGCTCGCGGTCGTGACTTGCATTGGGACTTCGGCGCGCTGGTCGGTCAGGGGCGCTCTCGTAAGCCTGATGGCAGGCGTGCCTCTCGCCCTTCTTATTTGGGCTGGTCTGGTCGTTTCGGCATTGATGTCAGGCGGGCCCGCATCCTCGGAATTCAGGTTCGTGTTCTGGGCGGGGTTGCTAATGGTGGTCGGTTTGCTGAGCTGCTCGTGGTTTGTCGCAGGATCGGTTGGGGCGGCTCTGGGGCTTGGGCTGCGGGCCGCCTTCGCCAGGCGTGGTAGAAGAACAAGTTGACCTTCGCAGCGCCTTGCTAGGATCTATGACACCGGTTACCAAGGCGACGGTTTCCGGTCCGGAATGAGGTGAGTTCAATGTACTGCAAGACCTATCACGCAACCCATCCGGACATGATGGACGGGGTCACCAACGACCAGTTGCGCGAGCGCTATCTGATCGACGGTCTGTTCGCTTCGGGCGACATCCGCCTGAACTACACCCACTACGAACGCTTCGTGGTCGGCGGCGTGGAGCCGGGCGGCAAGACGGTGCGTCTGCCCGACCAGACCGAGCCGGCCTCGGCCGCCGGTCATCCGTTCCTGGAGCGGCGCGAGCTGGGCGTGGTCAACGTCGGCGGCGTGACCGGGACGGTCACCGTGGACGGCGAGGCCTATACGCTTGAGCCGAACGACGGCCTCTACATCGCCATGGGCTCCAAGGATGTGAGTTTCGCCGGCGACACCCGCTACTACCTGGCCTCGACCCCGGCCCACGTCCGTTACGAGACCAAACACATCTCGCTCAGCCAGGCCGTGCCGCTGGAGCGCGGTTCGCTGGAGACGTCGAACGAGCGGACCATCTACCAGTACATCGTGCCGGCGACCTGCAAGTCCTGCCAGCTGCTGCTGGGCCTGACGATCCTGAAGACGGGCAGCGTCTGGAACACCATGCCGCCGCACCTGCATGACCGTCGCTCGGAGGTCTATTTCTACTTCGGCCTGTCGGCCAACGACCGGGTCTTCCACTTCATGGGCGAGCCGGATGCTCAGCGTCACATCGTCGTCGCCGACGGCGAGGCCGTGGTGTCGCCGCCGTGGTCGATCCACATGGGCTCGGGCACGTCGAACTACACCTTCATCTGGGCGATGGGCGGCGAGAACCTCGACTACACGGACATGAACGTCCTCGACATCTGCCAGCTGAAATGAGCCCGTTCGACCTCAGCGGCCGCACCGCGCTCGTCACCGGCGCCAACACCGGTCTGGGCCAGGCCATCGCCGTCGGCCTGGCCGAAGCCGGGGCCGACATCGTCGCCGTCGGCCGCTCGGCTCCGACCGAGACCGCCACGATGGTCGAGGCCGCCGGGCGCAAGCTGCACGCGATTTCCGCGGACCTGTCCTCGACCGCGCCGATCGCCGGCGTGGTCGCCCAGGCCGTGGAGGCCGCCAGCGCCATCGACATCCTCGTCAACAACGCGGGCATCATCCGCCGCAACGACAGCCTCGACTTCACGGAAGAGGACTGGGACGCGGTGATGGACACCAATCTGAAGTCGGCCTTCTTCCTCTCGCAGGCGGTGGCGCGGACCTGGGTCGGCGCGAACCGCGGCGGCAAGATCATCAACATCTGTTCGATGCTCAGCTTCCAGGGCGGCATCCGCGTGCCGTCCTACACCGCGTCCAAGAGCGGCCTGGCCGGGCTGACCCGTCTGCTGGCGTGCGAGTGGGCGGCGAAGGGCATCAACGTCAACGGCATCGCGCCGGGCTATTTCTCGACCAACAACACCGAGGCCCTGCGCGCCGACGAAAGCCGCAACCGCGACATCCTCGCCCGCATCCCGGCCGGGCGTTGGGGCGATCCGTCGGACCTCAGCGGCGCTGCGGTGTTCCTGGCGTCCGACGCGGCCGCCTATGTCCACGGCACGGTTCTGGCCGTCGACGGAGGCTGGCTGGCGCGCTAGCCCGCCAGGCTGTTCAGCCAGTCTTCGAGGTTGGTCCAGCCGTCGCCGTTCGTGTCAGCGGGACCATCCGCCGCGTCCGCCGGGTTCAGGCCGTGCTCGCGTTCCCACGCATCCGGCATGCCGTCGCCGTCGGAGTCCGTCCACGGCGTGCCCGCGTCCAGTTGCGGCCAGCCGCCCACCTGGGCCTGGCTGTCGATGATGCGGTCCTCGCGGGATCGCACGCCGTCCACGATCCGCTGGTCGGCCGCGTCGCGCACCGGCCCCGCGCCGGCCCTGTCCAGAACGAGCGGCAAGGATCCGGTCGCGGGTTCTCTCGCCGACTCCGCCCAGTCCGGTCGCGCGGTCAGTCGGTAGTCCGGGCGGTCGCTGTCCTTCACCAGACTCCACGGGTCGCCCGGAACCACGCCGTCCATGGCGTTGCCCTCGAACCAGGCCCGCGCCAGCGGATCGGATTCCTCGAACGCCCAGCGTCCTTCCGAGTCGGGCCCCGGAATGTAGCTGTTGCCGATGAAGGCGTAGGCCGACACGCTGTCGGTGTCGGCGTTGTAGCCCGAATGCCCGCCGCCCCAGTTGTAGAAGACGTTCGAACGGAACTCGAAGCGCGGTCCTTCCGGATCGATCGAGGGCGGATTGTAGTTGCCCGGCCGCGGCATGCGCGCCCGGTGCGAGGCCCACAGATTGTGGTGGAAGGTCATGCGCGCGCCGTGGCCGCCGCGAACCAGCGAGCCGTAGCCGTGGTCGCCCTTGGCGTGACCCGAGGCGTTCAGCGACTCGGCGATCAGCGACCACTGCACGGTGACGTCATAGATGCCCCGCTCCGGCGGATCGTAGCGGCTGCCGACCGACAGGGTCTCGTCCACCGACCATGAGGCCGAGATGTGGTCCAGAATGATGCGGCGTCCGCGCTCGATAGACACGGCGTCGGCCTCGATCCCGCTCTCGTCGCCCAGGCGCGAGCGGATGTGGCGGACCACTACGTCGTCGGTGGCGATGATCAGTGGCTGGTCGCGCAGGGTGATGCCGCCGCCGGGCGCCGTCTGGCCGGCGATGGTGACGCGGCCGCGGCGGATGCGCAGCGGCGAGGCCAGCCGGATCGTGCCGCCGATGTCGAAGACGATCGTCCGCGGTCCGTCCGCTTCGACGGCGGCGCGCAGGCTGCCGGGACCACTGTCGTCCAGATTCGTGACCCGCAGCACCTGTCCGCCGCGGCCGCCGATCGCGAATCGGCCGGCGCCCTCGGCGCCCGGAAAGGCGACAATTTCCCCTGTTGCGGGCTCCGCAACGGCCGGGTGTGCTCCAAGCGACACGGCGAGCGTCGTTATGGCGGCGGTTGTGACGGCTTTGTGTCGAACCAGCCTTGCGAAACCGTTCGTCATCAGTTTAGGCTCTCGATTGATACCGGTGTCAGAGCGCATTGCGCACGATCATGACACCGGTGTCAAACCGGGGCGGCCAACGACGTCGAACCGCAAAAACATATAGACCGGGGCTACCCCGGCGTTCGTATATGCCCATGGGAGGGAGCATATGATGCAAGCCATTCAGCCGGGGATGACCCGCGCCCTTCGTCGTAGCCTGTTCGTGGGAGCGTCCGGTCTGGCCGTGGCCCTGTCGCTGGGCATCGGCGCCGCCGCCGCACAGGACGCCCAGCCGCAGGAAGACGCGACCGAGATCGACGAAATCGTCGTCACCGGCTTCCGCGCCAGCCTGAGCGCGGGCCTCGACGCCAAGCGCCGCGAGACCGGCGTGGTCGACGTCATCGTCGCCGAGGACATCGCCGACTTCCCCGACCTGAACCTGGCTGAATCGATCCAGCGCATTCCGGGCGTCGCCATCGACCGCGACGCCGGCGAAGGCCGTTCGATCACCGTCCGCGGCCTGGGCGCCGACTTCACCCGCACCCGCATCAACGGCATGGAGGCCCAGGCCACCACCGGCGCGACCGACTCGTCGGGCGGCGCCAACCGCGGCCGCGGCTTCGACTTCAACGTCTTCGCTTCCGAGCTCTTCAACTCGATCACCGTGCGCAAGACCGCCGCGGCCGAGACTGAAGAAGGTTCGCTGGGCGCCACCGTCGACCTGCAGGCCGTTCGCCCGTTCGACTATGACGGCTTCACCGCCGCCGCCTCGGCCCAGGTCGGCTACAACGACCTGTCGGAGAAATACAATCCGCGCGTCGCCTTCCTGCTGAGCGACCAGTTCGGCTCGAACGACGAGTTCGGCGCCCTGGTCTCTCTGGCCTACAGCGAGCGCAGCCTGCTTGAAGAAGGCTTCAGCTCGGTCCGTTGGGCTCCGGCGGCCCCTCCGGGCTCCACCAACAGCGGCGGCTTCTGCGCCCCCGGCTCCGGCTCGTGCAGCGGTGTCACGCGGCCGGCTAATACGCCCGCGAATGTCGCGGCCTACAACACCGCCAACCAGGCCAACGTCTTCATCCCGCGCTTGCCGCGCTATGGCCGTCTGACCCACGAGCAAGAGCGCCTGGGCATCACCGGTTCGTTCCAGTACCGCCCGACCACGGCGACCCTGGTGTCGCTGGACATCCTGTATTCGAAGCTGGACGCGACGCGTCAGGAAGACTTCCTGGAAGCCCTGTCGTTCAGCCGCAACGCGGGCGCCGGCGGCCAGCCGCAAATCGGCGTGCGCGAGGCCGTGGTCGAGAACAACATGCTGGTCTACGGCGTGTTCGACAACGTCGACATCCGGTCGGAAAGCCGCTTCGACGTCCTGTCGACCG
Organism: Brevundimonas lenta; assembly: GCF_014196335.1. Lineage (GTDB taxonomy): Bacteria > Pseudomonadota > Alphaproteobacteria > Caulobacterales > Caulobacteraceae > Brevundimonas > Brevundimonas lenta. Next base: position 317,858 of record NZ_JACIDM010000003.1, on the reverse strand, counting down.
AGTACACGCAGATCAGCCTCTCGGCCGAGCATGACTTCGCCGACAACTTCCGGGGCCGCTTCTACTACGGCCAGGCCGAGTCGAATTTCGACAACCCGATCCAGACGACGGTCACGCTCGATCGCCAGAACACCCAGGGCTATTCGTACGACTTCCGCGGCAACATGAACGCCCCGGTGATCGACTACGGCTTCGACGTCACCGATCCGGCCGCCTGGGCCTGGCGCGGCGTCAATCTCGGCAACACCGTCGCCGCCCTGCCGCGCTCGGAAATCCGTCTGCGCCCGAACAGCGTCGATACCCTGTTCACCTCGTGGCAGGGCGACCTTGAGTATGATTTCTCCGAGTTCGTGACCATCAAGGGCGGGGTCAACTTCAAGACCTACGATTCGGATTCGTTCGAAGCCCGTCGCGCCGTGGAAACCGACGTTCCGGCCCTGCCGGCCGGCACAACGGTCGCCGACATCTCCACGATGCTGACCGGCTTCGGCAGCGGCCTGGCCCCGAACGGAGTCGACACCAGCTGGCTGCGTCCGGACCTGGACGCCATCGCCGACCTGTTCAACATCTACTGCAACTGCGACACCGGCGTGCCGGGCGGCGACTACCGCCTGACCAGCATCACCAACGGCAACGCCCGCAACGGCAACCGCCGGATCTACGAGGAAGACCTGGCGGTCTACGCCCAGGCCGACTTCAACACCGAACTGTTCGCCATGCCGCTGCGTGGTAACTTCGGCGTCCGCCACGTCCGGACCAGCCTGGAAGCCACCGGCTACAGCTCGACCGGCGGCGGCACCAAGGTCACCGGCTTCCACGAATACGACGACACCCTGCCGTCGCTGAACCTGGTCCTGCAGCCGACCGAAGACCTGTACCTGCGCTTCGGTGCGGCCAAGGTCATGGCCCGTCCGCAGATCGGCAACACCCTGGCCGGCACCAACTACCTGGTCCCGACCACCTCGCTGTCGACCGGCCCGAACTTCACCGCGACGATCGGCAATGTGGGTCTTGAGCCGTTCCGCGCCGACACCCTGGACTTCAGCGTCGAGTGGTATTTCGCCAAGGAAAGCCTGCTGTCCTTCGCCTGGTTCTACAAGGACATCGACACCTACATTCAGATCCTTCGCCAGGACCTGCCGTATGCGGCCCTGACGGCCCTGAATCCGTCGGCCTTCGCGCCGGCCTTCTGCCCCGGCGGGGCGGGCAACTGCGACGCCACGACCATCTTCCAGCTGACCTCGGCGGTGAACACCAAGGGCGGTCCGCTGAAGGGCTTCGAAATCAGCTATCAGCAGCCCTTCCGGTTCCTGCCGGGCCTGCTTTCGAACACGGGCGTGCAGCTGAACTACACCCACGTCGAGTCGGAGATCGACTACTGCGACACCCGGGTGAACAACTTCTGCACCGTCACGGTCAGCAATGACCTGATCAACCTGTCGCCGGAATCGTGGAACGCCACGCTGTACTACGAGGACGACAAGTTCTCGGCCCGCGTCTCGGCTGCGTACCGCGACCAGTACCTGCAGAACGTTCCGGGCCGTAACGGCAACGACCTCGAAGGCAAGGCGGAGACGTTCAACCTCGACGCCTCGGCCTCGTACCAGGTCACCGACCAGGTCGAGCTGACCTTCGAAGCCCTGAACCTGACCGACGAGGAAAACCACCAGTGGGTGGGCACTGACGACCGTCAGAGCACCTCGGTCTACCACCACACCGGCCGTCAATATTACGTCGGCGCACGCTACCGCTTCTGATCGTCCTGAACCGAAGCGCTTCCTTCGCCGCCGGTCCCCTCCAGGGCCGGCGGCGTTTTTTTAGCCTGCGAGCTCGGACAGGTCGGCCCAGACGCTTTCGGTGGTCGGGACGCGTCCGGCGCCACGGCCGCGAGCGGTGAACACCCGTCCGTCGCCCGTCGTCACCCGCAGCGCGTTCCACTCGTCCGGCAGATCAGCGAACAGCGGATCGCCGTCGACGGCCCGGAAGGCGACGCCGGCGAGATTCTTTCGAACGTCCAGCCGCGCCAGCTGCCGCACCCGGCCGGTCGGCAGCACCGCCTCCGCCGCCAGGGTCTCGCGGGCGATCCGGTCGGGCGACAGGCCGCCGTCCAGGGCTTCATGCGCCAGGATGGCCAGCTTGGCCGCCGCGTCCAGGCCGGTCAGGTCCGCGGACGGATCCTCCTCGGCGAAGCCCGCTTCCCGGGCCCCGATCAGCGCCTCGTCGAAGTCGCGGCCGTCGGCCAGGCGGTTGAGGATGTAGTTGCAGGTGCCGTTCAGCACCGCCTCGATCCGCACCACGGGCGCGTGCGCCCGGGCCCGTCGCACGGTCTCGATCAGCGGCGCGCCGCCGCCGACGCTGGCCGAATAGAGCAGCCGCGCGCCGGACGTTTCCGCCAGCGAGGTCAAGGCGGCCAGATCGCCGCCGACCGCCTGTTTGTTGGCGCTGACCACATCGATCCCGCGCGCCAGCGCCGCCCGGATCAGGGCCAGGCCGGTCGAGGCGTCGGAGATGGCTTCGACCAGCACGTCCGGCTCGCGCGCCAGCAGCGCCGCCGGATCGGACAGCGTCAGTTCCGGAGGCAGGACGACGTCGCGCGCCTTGCCGGGATCGCGGACGAGCACGCCGACGACCTCGAACCGCGGATCGGCTTGCAGCCGCGTCAGCACGCCGCCGCCGACGACGCCGCACCCGGCCAGGGCGACCCGCAGCACCCGCGACGGCGCAACGGTGCGACGGGCGCCGATGTCCGGTCCGGCGACGACAGCCACACCGGAGGGCAGAAGGGCCTCGCCCGGAGCGGGCTGGACGGCGGCGACGCCGATGGCGTCCAGGGCTTCGATCAGGCGCGCCGGCGCATCGCCGCCGCCGGAGGCGACCGCCACGACACGCCGCCCGCGCCGGACCTCGCGATAGACCGCGGAAGCGGCCTCGATCGCGTCAGTCGCATCGAGCTGCAGGAGGGCTACAGGCTCGTCGGCGTGGGCGGCGGTCTCGGGGAGAGCCGGGAAAGAACGGGGCAGGGGGAGGGCGGTCATGGCGTCGTTCCCTCAGGCGGCTTCGGCGGCGAGCGGCGCCGCCTGTGGCAGCGGCACGGCGGCCAGCGCCGTGGACAGGTCGGCCAGCAGGTCTTCGGGATGCTCCAGCCCGATCGACAGACGCAGCAGGCCGTCGGAGATGCCGGCGGTCGCGCGCGCTTCGGGCGTCATGGCGGCGTGGGTCATCAGCGTCGGGTGGGCGATCAGGCTTTCGACGCCGCCCAGCGACTCCGCCAGGGTGAAGACCTCCAGCCCGTCGACCAGCGTACGCACGGAGTCGATGTCGGCCAGTTCGAAGCTCAGCATGGCGCCGAAACCGGCCTGCTGGCGCGCCGCGACGGCGTGGCCCGGGTGGCTCTTCAGGCCGGGATAGTGGACCGCCTTCACCGCCGGATGGGCGGCCAGCCATTCGGCGATCCGGCCGGCCGTCGCCTGCTGGCGCTCGATGCGGGCGAACAGGGTGCGCACGCCGCGCAGGGTCAGATAGGCGTCGAACGGCGAGCCGGTGACGCCCAGGCAGTTGGCCCACCAGGTCAACTGCTCCAGGTCGGCCGGGTCCTTCGCCACCACGCAACCGCCGACCACGTCGGAGTGGCCGTTGATGTATTTGGTGGTCGAGTGGATCACCAGGTCGGCGCCCAGGGCGATGGGCTGCTGCAGCGCCGGCGACAGGAAGGTGTTGTCCACCGCCGCCTTGCAGCCGACGGCCTTCGCGCGGGCGCAAATGTCGGCCACGTCGACCACCCGCATCAGCGGATTGGACGGGGTCTCGATCAGGATCAGTTTCGGCTTCAGGGCGAAGGCGGCGTCCAGCGCGGCGCGATCGTTCTGGTCTACGAAGGCCACCTCGAAATGGCCGCGCCGGGCGCGGGCCGACAGCAGCCGATGCGTTCCGCCGTACAGATCATGCGGGGCGATCAGCAGGTCGCCCGGCTCCAGCGAGCAAAGCGCCAGATCGACCGCCGCCATGCCGGTGGCCGTGACCACGGCGCCGCAGCCGCCTTCAAGCTTGGCCAGTGTCTCGCCCAGCACGTCGCGGGTCGGATTGCCCGAGCGCGTGTAGTCGTAGCGCCGTTTCCCATCGAGTCCGTCGAAGCTGTAGTTCGAGGACAGGTACAGCGGCGGCATCACCGCCCCGTGCGCCGGATCGCTGTTCACGCCGTGACGGGCGGCGGTCGTACAGGGGTGGGCTTCGGTCGAACAGGTCATGCGGCGATCTCGCGGGGCAGGGCATTGAGGGGGAGGAGGGCGTCGTGGAGCGCGCGGCCGACGACCTCGCGCTCCTTCAGGAAGGCGTCGTGGCCGAAGATCGAGGGGGCCTCGATGAGGCGGCCCGCCGGAGCGAGCGCGGCCAGCTCGCGCAGGTCGTCGATCGGGACGAGGCGGTCGGAGGTGAAACCGAGAACCGTCAGCGGGCAGCGGATCTGCTCCGGCCGGACGGCGTGGCGGTCCAGCGAGTCCGACAGGGCGATCCAGCGGGCGGCGCTGGTGACCTCGTCATAGGCGGCGCCGCGGGCGATCAGATAGTCGCAGACCGGATAGGCCTCGCCCGCCCGGGCCGGCGGGGTCGGGGCGAAGCGCAGGCCGAACTCGTCCGGGGTGCGGTAGGTCGTCATGGCCAGTTCGCGGGCCAGGGCCACGCCCTCGGACTCGCGGCCGCAGTCACGGGCGAAGGCCAGCAGGCGACGCTGCACGCCGCGCCAGGCCGTGGCCGCCGGGTGCGCCAGGTGAGGGGCCGAGATGGCGACCAGCGAGCGGATGCGCTCGGGGAAGGTCGTCGCGAACGCCAGGCCGATGCAGCCGCCGTAGGAGGCGCCGACGAAGGCGTCGATCGCCGGTTCGTCCAGCGCGTCGAGCAGGATCGCCAGCAGCCTGGCCTGGTCGGCCGTCGTGATGGTGACGCCCGGCCCATCGCGGCCGGGCAGAAGATCGAAGGCCAGAACGCGGACGCGGTTCAGGTCGACGGGGCCGCCGCTGCGCACCGCCCACGACCACCAGCGCGTCGCGAACCGTCCGCTGGAGATGCCGCCGGCGACCACGACCAGCGGGCCGTGTTCCGGACCGTGCAGACGGCCGGCCAGCGTGGTCGCGGCCAGGCGCTCGCCGGACTCCAGGCGGAAATCTTCGGGGATGAGGGCGACGACATCCCTGCCGGGCGCTTCGTCGATGGGCCAGTCCGCGGACGCCAATGTCCTGCTCCAGAGCTCGCTCAACGAGACTGGAGGGGCAGCCAATTCCTGTGGTGACAGACCCGTGAAGTTACGCGGACCCCGCATGCGGAGCCGATTCCTTCACTCATCTCTCGCGGCTTCCGAAGACGCCCCGCAGGAGTTGGCACCATCTCCAGGATCGGGTGGATCCTGGAAGGTTGCCCCGGCGTCAAAGGGCCTATCCCTCAGCCGGTCTTGATGAGTGCCCTTACGGTGCAGAAGGCGACCGGCGGCGTCAACCCCCGCCGGAAAAATCAGGCCGGAGAGGCGCCCCAGCCCCCCGCCAGCGCCTTGAACAGGGCGATCTGGTAGGTGGTCACGAGGGCCTCGGAATTGGCCAGCTGACCCTCGGCCTGGGCCAGGGTTCGCTCGGCGTCGATGACCGACAGGAAGCTGTCGGCGCCGGCGTCGAAACGCAGGCGGGACAGGCGCGCGGCGGCGCCGGCCTGGTCACGGGCCTCCAGCAGGGCGGTGCGCCGATCCAGCTCGTTGGCGTAGTTCGCCAGCGCCGTTTCGGTCTCCTGCAGGGCCACCAGAACCGCCTGGTCGAAATTGGCCAGGGCGATGTCCGAGCCGGCGCTGGCCTGCTCGATCCGGGCCCGTGCGGCGAACACGTTCGGGAACGACCAGCTGATCAACGGACCGATGCCGAAGCGAAGCGCGGACTCCGATCCGATGTCGCCGCCGTCCAGCGAGGTCGAGCCGACCGAGGCGCCCAGGATGACGCGCGGATACAGGTCGGCGGTGGCGACATTGACCCGCGCCGCGGCGGCCGCGAGATCGCGCTCCGCCCGACGCACGTCCGGACGACGCGCCAGCATGGCGGCGCCGTCGCCGACCGGGATCGGCTGCTTGAGTTGCGGCGGACGCTGGCAGGCGCGCGCCGCTTCGCTGGCCTCGGCCGGGGTGCGGCCGGTCAGGGTCGACAGGCGGAACAGGGCCGCTTCGCGCTGGGCCCGCAGGGGCGCCATCGCCCCCTGGGTGCTGGCCAGGGTCGATCGCGCGCGGGCGACGTCGAGGCCGTTGCCCTGGCCCGCGTCGAGCAGGCGCTGGGTCAGTTCGACGGTGTCGGTCTGCAGCTGGATGTTGCGTTCGGCCACTGCGATCGAGGCGTTGGCGGAGCAGGCATCGGCATAGGCGCGGGCGGTCTCGGCGGCGACCGAAACGCGCACGACGTCCAGTGCGGCCGCGGCCGCGTCGGCGTCCGCCGTCGCCGCCCGGATGCTGGATCCGACGCGGCCGAACAGGTCGATCTCGTAGGAGACGTCCAGGCCGACGTCGAAGGTTTCGGTCTCGTCCAGCGCCTCGCCGATCACCGCCCCGGGGACGGTGGCGGCGGACGGTCGGCCGTAGTTGTAGGACGCGGTCGTGTTGGTCGCCGGCAGTCGCTGGGTGCGGGTCTCGCCCAGAACCGCACGGACGCGACGCAGGTTGGCTGCGGCGGCCTCCAGCTCGTTGTTGTTGGTCAGCGCCTCGCCGACGAGACCGTCGAGGACGGGATCGTCGTACAGACGCCACCAGTCGTCCCGCGCCGCTTCCGCGGAAACGGCGGGGGTGGCGGCGCCTATGAAGGCGCCTGACGCGGAGGGGGGAAGGGTCGCGTCAGGCGCCTTCGGCCCGACCGCGCACGACGCCAGGAGGAGGGCGGCGCCGGCGGTTGCGGTCAGGAACCGGAGAGGGGGTCGGGTCGTCATCAGGAATCTCCCAGCCGCGGGGCGGCGGGTTCTGGTTGGTCGTGAGGCGGCAGTCCCTGGGTGGTCGGGATGGTCGCCTGCTTCTCGGGCGGCTTCGGCATCTTCGACGCCAGCCAGCGGCAGACGACGTAGAAGACCGGCGTGAAGATCAGGCCGAACAGGGTCACCCCCAGCATGCCCGAAAACACGGCTGTCCCCAGCGACTGGCGCATTTCGGCGCCCGGGCCGGTCGCCAGCATCAGCGGCACGACGCCGAAGATGAAGGCGAAGGAGGTCATCAGGATCGGGCGCAGACGGGTCTTGGCGGCGCGGACCGCGGCGTCGAAGCGGTTCAGCCCCTCGTCCTCGGCCTGTTTGGCGAACTCGACGATCAGGATGGCGTTCTTGGCCGCCAGCGCGATCAGCACCACCAGGCCGATCTGGACCAGGATGTTGTTGTCCAGACCGCGGATGTTGACCCCGATCATGGCCGCGAGAATGCACATCGGCACGATCAGCACGACCGCCAGCGGCAGGGTGAATGCCTCGTACTGGGCGGCCAGCACCAGGAAGACGAACACCACGGCCAGGGCGAAGACCACGGTGGCGCCCCCGGCCGACTGCTTCTCCTGCAGGGCCAGGCCGGTCCACTCGTACGAGAAGCCCGGCGGAAGGGTGGCCTGGGCCAGTTCTTCCATCTTCGCGATCGCCTGACCGGACGAGACGTTGGCCGCGGCCTGTCCCTGCAGCTCGGAGGCCGGGAACAGGTTGTAGCGAACGACGCGCGACGGGCCGGAGTCCTCGCGCAGCGTGGCCACCGAACCGATCGGCACCATGGCGCCCGAGGCCGAGCGGGTCTTCAGGTTGGCGATGTCGGCGACGTCGTCCCGCGACGTCGGCTCCGCCTGCGCCGTCACCCGGAAGGTGCGGCCCAGGAAGTTGAAGTCATTGACGTAGGACGAGCCCAGATAGACCCCCAGCGTGTTGAACACGTCGGCGGGCTGGACGCCCATCATCAGCGCCTTGTCGCGATCGACGTCGGCGGCGATGCGCGGCGAGCCGGTGTTGTAGGTCGAGAAGACCTGCTGCACCTGGTCCGGCGCCTGGGCCGCGGCGCCCATCATGGCGAAGGTGGCCCCTTCGAGCGCGCGATAACCCGCGCCCGAGGTGTCCTGCACCATCAGCTGGAAGCCGTTGCCGTTGCCCAGACCCTGAACCGCGGGCGGGGCGATGACGAAGATGTTGGCGTCCTCGATGCCCATGGTGGCGCCGGTGATGGCGCCGGCCAGGGCGGCCGCGGCCTGCTCTGCGGACTTGCGCTCCTCGAAGGCGTCGAGGCGCACGAAGATGGTCGCGGAGTTGGAGCCGAACGAGAAGCTGGAGCCGTCCAGGCCGGCGAAGGCGACCATGCCCTCGACGCCCTCGGTCTTCTTGATGATCTCCGACGCGCGGGTCATCACCGCTTCCGTGCGCTCGAGCGAGGCGCCCGGCGGCAGCTGGACGACGCCGATCAGGAAGCCCTGGTCCTGCTCCGGAATGAAGCCGGACGGGGTGTCCATCAGACGCCAGCCGGTCAGGGCCAGCAGGCCGACATAGATGACCAGCACGATGCCGACGGTCCGCACCAGGCGGGCGGTCAGGCGGCCGTACTTGTCGGCCAGCCAGTCGAAGCCGTCGTTGAAACGACGCCCGGCCCAGCCGCCGTAGTAGGTCACCGTGCCCCACAGGCCCGGCTTGCGCGCGTTCTCGTCATGCTCCTTGTGCGGCTTCAGCAGCAGGGCCGCCATGGCCGGGGACAGGGTCAGCGAGACCAGCAGCGAGACCACCGACGCCGTCGTGATGACGATGGCGAACTCGCGATAGAAGATGCCCGGGATGCCCGGCACGAACATGGTCGGCACGAACACCGAGACCAGCACCAGGCCGATCGAGATCAGGGCGCCGGAGACCTCCTGCATGGAGCGATAGGCGGCCTCCTTGGGCGTCAGCCCGGCCCGTATGTATCGCTCGACGTTCTCGACCACGACGATGGCGTCGTCGACGACGATGCCGACGGCGAGCACGAGCGCGAACAGCGACAGCGAGTTGATCGAATAGCCGAGCATCAGCTGCACGGCGAAGGTCGCGACCAGGGCCACCGGGATGGCTACGATCGGGATGATCGCCGCCCGCCAGGTCTGCAGGAAGACGATGACCACCAGGACGACGAGGATGACGGCCTCGAACAGGGTGTGCTGCACCGACTCGACCGAGGCGGCGACGAACTCCGTCGGGTTGTAGGCGATCTGCACCGCCATGCCCTGGGGCAGCTCGGCCTTGAAGGCTTCGACCTCGGCCAGCACGCGCTCGGCGGTGCCCAGGGCGTTGGCGCCGGGCTGCTGGATGATGGCGATGCCGACGCCGCGTTCGCCGTCGAAGAAGCCGTTGATGCCGTAGTCCTGGGCGCCGAGTTCGACGCGCGCAACGTCGCGGACGCGGGTCACGCGGCCTTCGGCGTCGGTGCGGATGACGATGTCGCCGAACTGCTCGGGATCGCTCAGGCGGCCCTGCACCTGCACCGGCAGCTGGAAGGCTGCGGCGCTGGTGGCGAAGGGCGGCTGGCCGATGGCGCCGGCGGCGGCCTGGACGTTCTGCGCACGCAGGGCGGCGACGATGTCCTGGCCGGTCAGGCCGCGCTCGGCGGCCTTGGCGGGGTTGATCCACACCCGCATCGAATAGTTGCCGCCGCCGAAGACCTGGACGTTGCCCACGCCTTCGATGCGCAGCAGCCGGTCGCGGAGCGTCGATTGCGCGTAGTTGCCGACGTAGTCGTTATCCAGCGACTTGTCCGGGGACGTCAGCCCCAGGATCATCAGGAAGCCGCTCTCCTGCTTGTTCACGGTCACGCCGATCTGGCGGACCTGTTCAGGCAGGCGGGGCTCCGCCAGGGCGACGCGGTTCTGGACCAGCACCTGGGCTGCGTCCAGGTCGGTGCCCGGCTGGAAGGTCACGGTCACGCCGACCGTCCCGTCCGAGGTGGACGAGGACGACAGGTACAGCATGCCCTCGACGCCGTTCACTTCCTGCTCGATGGGCGCGGCCACGGTCTCGGCCACGGTCTCGGCGGACGCGCCCGGATAGGCGGTGTTGATGGTGATCGTGGGCGGCGCGATCTCCGGATACTGCGACAGCGGCAGCAGCGGGTAGGCGAACAGGCCGACCAGGGTGATGAACACCGAGATCACGGCCGCGAAGATCGGCCGGTCGATGAAGAAGCGGGAGATGTTCATGGCGGGCTCAATCGCCTGACAGGGCGAAGGTCGCGGTCGAAGCCGGGGCGGCCGTGGTGACCGGGGCCTGCTGCTGCTGCGCGACCGGCTGGATGCGGCCGTTCGTGGCCTTCACCTTCATGCCGGGCTGCTGGATGCGCTGGACGCCGTTGATGATGACGCGGTCGGTCGGACGCAGGCCCGAACGGATGACGCGCAGGCCTTCGGCCAACGGACCCAGCTGGACCGGACGCGGCGCGACGCTGCCGTCGGCGGCGACCACATAGACGATGCGGCGGGCCTGATCGGTGGCGATGGCGGCGTCGGGCACCAGCATCGCCTGATAGGTTCCGGCGCCGGCCAGACGGGCCTGACCGAACATGCCAGGCTTCAGGAAGCCGTCGCCGTTCGGAACGATGGCGCGCAGGCGGATGACGCCCGAGGCCGTGTCGATGGCGTTGTCGGTGAAGTCCAGGGTGCCCGTGCGGGTGAAGGTGCCTTCGTCCTGCAGACGCAGCTCCACAGGGGCGGCGCCCTGACGGATCTGACGCTGGTACTTCAGCAGCAGGGCTTCGGAGGCGTCGAAGACGAAGTGGATCGGGGCGCTGGCGAGGACGGTCGTCAGCACGTCGCCGGCCGACGAGCCGCCGCCGATCAGATTGCCCGGATCGACGCGACGGTCGGACACGCGGCCCGAAATCGGGGCGGTGACGCGGGTGAACTCCAGATCCAGCTGGCGGGCGCGGACAGCGGCGTTGGCGGCCGCGACCGAGGCCTCGCCCTGCTGGACGGCGCCGCGGCGGGTGTCGACCTCGGCCTGGGAGACGGCCTGCGAGGAGAGCAGGGTTTCAGCGCGGCTCAGCTCGGTGCGGGCGAGGTTCAGCTGGGCCTGGGCCTGGGCCAGCTGGGCGCGGGCCGCGGCCAGACCGGCCTGGGCCGGACGCGGGTCCAGGGTGAACAGCAACTGGCCGCGGCGGACATAGTCGCCGTCGCGGAAGTGAACCGCCTGGATGTAGCCGCCGACGCGCGCTCGCACGTCCACCGCCTGGGTCGCCTCGAAGCGGCCCGTGAACTCATCCCAGTCCTGCACGGTGCGCACCAGCGGCGTCGCCACGGTGACGGCCGGAGCGGGCGGGGCCTGGGCCTCGCTCTGCTGGGAACAGCCATAGAGCGCGGCCGCCATTACGACGGACGCGGTCACGATCTTCACCGTGCGCATGAACGCTAGTCTCCGTGAGGGACCAAATCCCTGTCTCTGTTGACCTCGGCGAACGGGGGGAGGCCGCTAGTCAACGCCCGGTGACTTAATGGTGATCCGACCCTCGCTTGTCAACGGGCGATGACAAAGCCATATTGCGTCTGGGGCTATTCCGGAGGCCTGACTCCCTTGTTCTGTCATGTTGCGCCACGGCCCAGAAATGCCGAGGCGACCCGCGCCGCCATTCTGACAGCCGCGCGTGAACGTTTCGCGCGCGAGAGCTACGACGACGTCGGCATGCGCGACATCGCCGGCGATGTCGGCGTCGATGCCGCGCTGGTGTCGCGTTATTTCGGCTCGAAGGAAGACCTGTTCGTTTCGGTGCTGGACAGCTGCGACAACGGCGGCGAGCTGATGGCGGGCGACCGCGGGGATTTCGGCCGCCGCATCGCCCACGAGGTGATTTACGAGGGCAAGAGCGAGAGCAAGCTGAAGGGCCTGCTGATCCTGCTGCGCTCGATCGGCTCGACCAAGGCCATGGAGCTGGTCCAGCGCACCGGCAACGAGCGCTTCTTCAACCCCTTCGCCGCATGGGTCGGGGGGCCGGACGGCGCAGTCCGGGCGCGTCTGGCCGCAGCCTTCATCATGGGCATGACCGTCAGCCGCGAGATCACCGGCGGCTTCGGCCTGTCGCCCCGTGAATGCGAGGAGATGGAGCGCCGCATGGCCGTCATTCTCCAGGATGTGATCGACGCCTGACATTTCCCGGGGAACCCGCCCCAAGCTTCACCGTTAACGCCTGTTAGCCAAGAATTTCGCCGTTGAGGTTGGCGGCGAGGGCGTGCGCGAGTAACCAATCGCGCAGTAGTAGTGTCGGGGAGGAAGCTTATGGACGCCTCAAACGTCGAGCCGGTGGACGCACCCGTGGATCTGACGGATCCCGAAGCCGTCTCGGTCTTCCCGCCCCCGAACGTCTACAGCTGGGACTTCACCTACGGCCTCGGGCCGTGGACGACCTGGCTGCCGCCTGCGGTCGTAACCGAGCCGGGCGGGACGTTCGAGCAGTTCACCCGCCTGCAGGCTCCGGGCGGTCTGGACGCCAACCACATCGACGGCGTCGGCGCCATCTGGCTGGTCGCCCACCTGTCGACGCCCACGGCCGGTTCGCCGGGCGTGCTGAACCTCACCGACGCCGAGTTCGAGATGACCGTGCGCGGCACGGACTTCCTCGCCAACGGCGGCAAGCTGGCCATCTGGCTGTGCCGCTACGTGCCCGAAACGGGCCTGATGGAGAATTTCTACGTCGGTCTGCAGGTCACCAACTGGGCCAACACCGGCGGCGACATGGCGGGTCAGGTCACCGACGACTGGTCGACCATCACCCTGCGCATCAGCAGCGATCCCGCCGACTGGACCTATGCCGGCAACTACGAAACCTTCGAGGGCGACTGGGCCGACCGCTATCAGCCGTTCGACCTCGCCCAGACCCTGTCCCGCGTCGACGCGACCCTTCACCTGGTCGTCCTGAACCCCGACGCCGACAACGCGCCGAGCGGCTTCCTCGACCTCGCCAACATCACCGTCCGCACCCAGACTCCGGCGACGCCCATCGGCGTCAGCGGCCTGAACCCCGAAATCCATTACGGGCTCGAGGACCAGGTCGCGACCGGCACGCTGAACGCCATCGACGGCATCGATCTGAACAACGCGACCTTCAGCCTCGTCGGCGGCTCGGCCCGCAACGGCACGGTCACCATCGATCCGGCGACCGGCGCCTACACCTTCACCCCGCCCGCCAACTATTTCGGCCCGACGGACGCGGTCGGCGCGGCGACCTTCCGCTACACGGTCACCGACGGCGTCACGACCTCGCCGCCGATCACCGTCATCGTCTACATCGGCGGCATCAACGACGCGCCGCTGATCTCGACGCGGCCCGAGAACGTCAACATCACGGCCGATCAGCCGTTCGAGTTCACCCTGTTCAAGGGCACGGACATCGACGGCGACATCCTGAAGTTCGAACTGGTCGACGGCTCGGTCACGGGCGGCACGCTGGTGCTGGATGTGAACAGCGGCCACTACACCTTCACGCCGACCGCGGGCTTCACCGGCGCCGCCTCGTTCCGCTACCGGATGACCGACGGCCACGTCGACACGGCCGAGAAGACCGTCACCCTGACCGTCAACGCCGCCGCATCGACCCCGGCCCTGCCCACCTTCGAGACGGTGGTGAACACCTATCTGCTGGCCGGGGACATGAACAACTGGGTCTATTACACGACCCTGCTCGCCTATAAGGGCGACCCCAACGCCTCCTATCACTACGCCACCTGGCTGAACTCCGGCATCAACGGCGTCACCATGGACAAGGCGCTGGCGCGCCAGTTCCTGGAAGACGCCGCCGGCACGGTTCCGGACGCCCGACTGATCCTGTCGCGTCTCTACACCTCCGGCGAGGGCGGCGCCCGCGACTACGTCCACGCCCGCGAACTGCTGGCGACCCTGCCCAACGACAAGGAAGCCATCTACCGCCTGGCCATCCTCGACCACCTCGGTCTCGGCGCTCCGGTGAACGACGCCAGGGCCGTGCAGGGCTACCTCAAGGCCGCGCTCATGGGCCACGGCGAGGCCGCCTTCGCCCTGGGCCGGCGCTATCTGGACGGCGAGGGCGTCGGCCATTCGGCCGAGGACGCCTATTTCTGGCTGGGCGTGGCGCAGAAGCTGAACCCGCCGCCGCACCATCAGCAATTCGACGACCTGATCACCTTCAACCAGAACGAGGCGGCCCTCGGACTGACCCCGGCCCAGATCATCGCGCTGAACGCCGCGATCGCCGCCTGGGATCCGGGCGAGGCCTCGCCGGTCAATGACGCGCCCCAGACCTCGGGCGCCGACGTGGTTATCGATCAGGTCGCGCCGGGCCGCCCGGTCTCCGGCTCGCTGGCCGACGCGGCTGATCCGGACGGCGACGCCTTCAGCTATGTCGTGGTCAACGGCTCGACGCAGAACGGCACGGTCACGATCAACCCGGCGACCGGCGACTTCACTTTCAACCCGACGCCCGGCTTCACCGGCACGGTTTCGTTCAGCTATGTCGTCAGCGACGGCCGGGCCGCCAGCGCGCCGCGCACGGTCAGCTTCCAGGTCGAGGCCGGCATGGGCGCCGCCGCCGACGACGGCGGCACCAACGAGAACACGCCGCTCTCGGTCAGCGCGGCCGCGGGCCTTCTGGCCAACGACTATTCGCCCCCGGCGGGCGGCTCCTTCTCCGTAAGCGCCATCAACGGCGTGGGGACCAACGTCGGCCAGCCGGTGTCCGGCACCTGGGGCTCGCTCGTCGTTCAGGCCAACGGCTCGTATGTGTTTACGCCCTTCCCCGGCGCCCGCATGCTTCAACAGGGCCAGGTCGTCACCGACACCTTCACCTACACGATCACCAACACGGCCGGCGTCAGCTCCACGGCCTCGTTGACGATCACCATCAACGGTCTGGACGGCATCGTCCTCAGCGGGTCCGGCACCCTCATCGGCAGCGGTTTCGCCGACGAGATCACCGGCGGCGACGGCTATGACGTCCTGATCGGCAACGGCGGCAACGACCGTCTGTCCGGCGGCGCCGGCGCCGCCAACGAACTGTACGGCGGCCTCGGCAACGACACCTACATCCTGACCGTCGGCGACACGATCGTGGAGAACGCGGGCGAGGGCACGGACATCGTCCTGACGACCCTGGCCAACCATACGCTGGCGGCCAATGTCGAGAACCTGACCTACACCGGCACGGGCGCCTTCATCGGCAGCGGCAACGGCCTGGCCAACACCATCACCGGCGGCTTCGGAGCCGACATCCTGATCGGCCTCGGCGGCAACGACCTGCTGCGCGGCGGCGCCGGTGCGGCCAACGAGCTGTACGGCGGGGCGGGCGACGACACCTATCTGATCGCAGCCGCAGGCGACGTCATCGTCGAGGTCGCGGGCGAGGGCGTCGACACGGTCCAGGCTGCGCTCGCCGCTTGGACGCTGGCGCCCAATGTCGAGAACCTGACCTACACCGGCACGGGCGACTTCACCGGCGTCGGCAATGCGGGCGACAACATCATCAACGGCGGCCTGGGCGACGATGTCCTGTCCGGACGCGGCGGCGTCGACCGCCTGTCCGGCGGTCCCGGTTCGGATACGGCCAGCTACGCCGCCGCCGCAGGCGCGGTGGATGTCCGTCTCGGCGCCGCGTCGGTCGCCCGCAACGACGGCGACGGCTCGAACGACATCCTGACGGGCATCGAGAACGTCACCGGCTCGGCCTTCAACGACATCCTGATCGGCGATGCGCTCGGCAATGTGCTGTCGGGCGGACTGGGTCGCGACACCCTGTTGGGCATGGACGGCAACGACACCCTGATCGGCGGCGACGGCGTCGCCAACCAGCTGCAGGGCGGACGCGGCGACGATCGCTACATCATCACGGCGGTGGGCGACTCGATCATCGAGCTGGCGGGCGAGGGCAACGACTCCGTCCAGACCACCCTGACCAGCTTCCGCCTCGCGGCCGAGATCGAGAACCTGACCTACACCGGGACCGGCGACTTCACCGGCATGGGCAGCGCCACCGGCAACGTCATCACCGGCGGCGTCGGTCGTGACCTGCTGCTCGGCTACGGCGGCAATGACGTCCTGTCGGGCGGAACCGGCGCGGCCAACGAACTGTACGGCGGCATCGGCGACGACACCTACATCGTGCAGGTCGCGGGCGACACGATCGTCGAGGTGGCCGGCGAAGGCTTCGACACGGTGCGCACGACCCTGGCCGCCTACACCCTGCGCAACGAGGTCGAGGCTCTGGTCTACACCGGAACCGGCGACTTCACCGGCACGGGCAACGCCGGCGCCAACGTCATCACCGGCGGCGACGGGTCGGACATCCTCATCGGCCGCGGCGGGATCGATCAGCTGATCGGCGGCGCGGGCTCGGACACCGCCAGCTACGCCAACGCCGCCGCGCGGGTCGACGTACGCCTGAACGCGGGCGCCGCGATCAACGACGGCGACGGCGCCACCGACACCCTGAACGGCATCGAGAACCTCGTCGGTTCGGCCTTCGACGACCTGCTGGTCGGCGACAACGGCGCCAATGTGCTGACCGGCGGCCTGGGCCGCGACACCCTGCTGGGCATGGGCGGCAACGACCGCCTGATCGGCGGTTCGGGCGTCGCCAACCAGCTTCAGGGCGGGACCGGCGACGACACCTATGTCCTGACCATCGCCGACACGGTCGTCGAACTGGCCGGGGAGGGTAACGACACCATCGAGACCACGCTGGCCGCCTACACCCTCGGCGCCAATGTCGAGAACCTGCTCTACACCGGGACCGGCAATTTCGCCGGCACGGGCAATGCGCTGGACAACGTCATCCGCGGCGGCCTGGGCAACGACACCTTCAAGGGCGGGGCGGGCAACGACACCCTGTTCGGGGGCGGCGGAACCAACGTCGCCCTGCTGACGGGTCTACAGGCCGAGTATCAGTTCCAGTCGCTCGGCGCCGGGGTCTGGCGGGTCACCGACACGGTCGCCGGTCGCGACGGCGTCGACCTGCTGTACGACATCACCAACGTGCGCTTCGGCAACGGCGCGACGGTCGCCCTCGGTCTGATGGCGCCGCCGGCTACGCTCCTGGACGCCAAGGATGTGGCGCCCCTGGTCCTGCCGGAGGAACCGGCCTGGCTGAGCGGTCTGCACGAGCCGCGTCCGACGCCTACGCTCGATGACATCGGCCTCGACTTCCGGCCGCACTCGTTGGGCGACTGGTTCTAGGGGCGGATCAGCCGCGCTTCTGGAACTTGCGGATCACGCCGGAGAAGGTCATCAGGATCCTCTCTCCGGCGGTGATCTGCCCGCGCACGAAGATCAGGCTCTTGCCGGCGCGGACCACCTCGCCGGTGGCCTCGACCAGCTCGCCCACATAGGCGCCGTCGATGAAGGTCGAATCCAGCGACACGGTCACGCCCGAGGCGCCCTCCATCTCCTGGTAGGCGGTCTGGAACAGCGAGATGTCGGCGAAGGTCATCAGGCAGCCGCCGTGCATCCGGTCGCCGGCGTTCATATGCTTCTGCTCGGCGCGGAAGGCGCAGCGCATGCGGCCGTCGGGGTCGGGGCGGAAATAGAACGGGCCCACCACCTGGTCGAAGGTGCCGTGCAGGTCGTACATCTGCCAGCCCGCGAATTCGCCCTCGGTAACCGTCACCTTCGCGACCATCGAAATACTCCGCCTTCTTCGGGACCTATATACGTGCTTGACCCAAGCGCGGTTTAGGCTATGGTGGCTCTAACAGGAGCCGCCCCGTGTTCAAGACCTTCGCCACCCTTCCCCAGATGTTCGCAGCCTTCCCGACCGAGCAATCTGCGATCGATCACCTGACGGCCATCCGTTGGGCGAGTGGCAAGTTCTGCCCGCTCTGCGGCAACGCGGACGAGAAGAAGATCGGCACGTTGACCGGGACGAACACCCACAAGTGCTACTCCTGCCGCAAGCGTTTCTCGATCAAGGTCGGCACGATCTTTCAGGACACGAAGCTTCCGCTCCGCACTTGGTTCGCCGCGATCTGGATGATCACGAACCACCCCAAGGGCATCGCCTCGACGACGCTCGCAAGCGATCTGGGCATCACCCAGAAGACCGCGTGGTTCGTCCTGCACCGCCTCCGTCACGCCGCCCGTACCGACAGCTTCAACGCGCCGCTCTCGGGTGAGGTCGAGGTCGATGAGACGTTCGTCGGCGGCAAGGAGTCGAACAAGCACGCCGCCAAAAAGGACAGCACCCAGAAGGGTCACGGCATCGAGCGCAAGACCATTGTCATGGGCCTTGTTGAGCGCGGCGGTGAAGTCCGCGCCGGGGTGATCGACAACGCCCGCTCGGGCACCCTGCGCCACATCGTCGGCCAGAACGTTGCCAAGGGCTCCAAGGTCTATACCGACGAGTGGGGCGGCTATAACGACCTCCGCCACGACTACGACCACCAGCGCGTTTCCCACCGCAAGGGTGAGTACGTCCGGGGCGATGTGACCACGAATGCCGTCGAGAGCATCTGGGCGCTGTTCAAGCGTCAGTACATCGGCACCCACCATTGGATTTCGCCGAAGCACATGGACGCCTATCTTAACGAGATGACGTACCGCCTGAACCGCCGCGCGCTGGACAAGGGTGCGCGCGTGAACGCCCTTCTGGCTCAGATCGAAGGCCCCATGCCCTACAAGGCGCTTGTCGCATGAACGACAATCCGAAACCTGAAGCCCCCCTCGCGCTGGACATTGATTTCGGAGAGGCGTTGGCCCGCTTTGCCCAAACGAAGCCTGAAGAAGTAGAGCCGGCCCCCGGACAGACAAAGAAGCGCGCCCGTCCAACGCCTGCTCGAACGGAAGACGGAGCTACTCGGGCGTAGCGTCCGGCACGGCGGCCTTCTGGATAGCGTCGAGGAGCATTTGGCGCTGCGCCTTGACGGGCTCTGTTTCGAGCAATTCGAGCAGGCGGGAGGTCGGCACGACCACGCCTAATCCAAGCGGAACGCGGACCTCCCGGCCTTGATCTACGGACAGCACCTCATCCGTTTGGGCGTCCCACGATCCGCTCCAGATGCCCAGCAGTGACACGTCGCAACTTGGCGCGCTTAGCCCCGCCACGTTGCCCCGAGAGAACCCCGCTTCCGGTCCCTTGCCCTCGACCACAAGCCTGTCGGCGATGATGTTTATGGTGGGCCTGATTAGCACCGGCGAACCGCTGAGCCCCCTGAGGTTGGTCGCCTCGACCAAGTATGCGCGAGTCTGGGCATTACCTGCACCGCGCCAGTTTCTCAGTGGGATCAGCTCATCGCTCGGCATCGCTGCGATTGAACCCCGATGAACAATGGGGAGGCTCCGTTGCTGACCCTGGAGCAGCCGGAATAGCCCTACGGCGTAGCAGGTATCGCCGGGGCCAACGTCGTGCCGCGCAAGGTCGGCATCAGAGAGCAGCAGCGACTCCGCGACGCTCAGGTGATCCCACCCACCTTCGCGAAAGCGGTAGGGGAAGCAGAGAACGGCAACATCAACGCTGGGGTCCGGGTGCAGGAACCATTTGTCCATTCCGTCCACGGTGGGGTCGAAGTGGATTATCCCAGCCCCGCCATCCAGCTTGTTCAGCCTCATTTGGAATGGGTCGTCCGCAAAGCCGACCGCGACGTGCGCCGCCGTGACCAGATAAGTCAGGACCCCATAACGAACGAAGAAGCCGGTCGCCTCAGCTCTAAAGCTTGCGCTGTCGGTCGGGTCGGCGAGGTGGCCCAGAAACACGACGCTGCGGCGGGCATCCTCGGTAAGTCGCATAATCGGTGGCTCGAAAGCGAAGCTTGGGCGGTTGCGCCGACCGAGGGTTAGCATCTGCCGCTAGCCCCGGCGAGGTCGCGCAATTGTGCGCTTGCGAAGAACATTTGGGTCAACCTTGTATATAGGTCCCCCTTCTTCTTGCTCCCGCAATGCAGCATATAGGCGCGATGAGCGACCCCATCGAAACAGCCATCTTCGAAAAACTGGCCAAGGCCGACCCAAAGAGTGTCGGCGGCAAGAGCATCGAACCCTCCGACGTGGCCAAGGAGCTGCAGCCCGAGCAGTGGCAGCGCATGCTGCCCAAGGTGAAGGCGGTCGCCCTCGGCCTGATGCGCCAGGGCAAGCTGACCATCACCAAGAAGGGCAAGGCGGTCGATCCGAACAGCTTCAAGGGCGTCATCCGCCTGCGGCTGCCGACCGAGGCCGAGACCGCCGCGGCGCTGGCGGCCCTGCCGCCCGTCGTCGAGGACGATGACGACTTCGCCTGACGCCTCGGGCCTCGACGAGGTCCTCGCCGACATCCGCGCCTGTCGGGTCTGCCTCGGACAGCTGCCGCATACGCCGCGTCCGGTGGTCCGGGT
Organism: Brevundimonas lenta; assembly: GCF_014196335.1. Classification (GTDB taxonomy): domain Bacteria; phylum Pseudomonadota; class Alphaproteobacteria; order Caulobacterales; family Caulobacteraceae; genus Brevundimonas; species Brevundimonas lenta. The sequence goes on along the minus strand of NZ_JACIDM010000003.1, from coordinate 297,558 downwards.
CTTCCCCGAGACCCGACTGCTGATCTGCGGCCAGGCGCCGGGCCGCCGCGTGCACGAGAGCGGCCTGCCGTTCACCGATCCGTCCGGCGACCGCCTGCGCGACTGGCTGGGCGTCGACTACGAGACCTTCTACGCCGACCGCCGCATCGGCGTGGCCGCCCAGGCCTTCTGCTATCCGGGCACCGCGCCCAAGGGCGGCGACTATCCGCCGCCGAAACGCTGCGCCGAGCTGTGGCGCCCGCAACTGCTGGCCGAGCTGCCCGACGTCGAACTGACCCTGCTGGTCGGCGGCTACGCCCAGACCTGGGCGCTGGGCGACCGCGCGAAGGCCAATATGACCGAGACCGTCCGGGCCTGGCGCGAGTACGGCCCGTCGATCCTGCCGCTGCCGCACCCCTCCTGGCGCAACACCGCCTGGCTGCGAAGGAACCCCTGGTTCGAAGCGGAGGTGCTGCCCTCGCTTCGCCAAAGGGTGCGTGGCATCCTTTCCACATGATCCGCGCGCTCGCCGCTCTTGCCCTGACTCTGGCGCTCGCCGCCTGCGCCACGCCTGCGGTTCAGCCGCCGATGCATCCCCCGTCCGGGTTCCCCGGCCCCGCGCTGGAGACGGCGACTCTCCTGATGGACGACGGCGCCCGCCTGCCGCTGGCCCGCTGGGGCCCGGACAGCGGCGAGCCATGGGCCGTCATCGTCGCCCTGCACGGCATGAACGACAGCCGCGCCTCCTTCCGCCTCGCCGGTCCCTGGTGGGCCGAGCACGGCATCGAGACCTGGGCGATCGACCAGCGCGGCTTCGGCGCGGCGCCCGGCCGCGGCGTCTGGGCCGGCGAGGCGCGCATGACCGACGACCTGCGCACCGCCGTCGCCCTGGCCCGCGCCCGCTATCCGCGCGCTCTTATCGCCGTCGCGGGCGAGAGCATGGGCGGGGCTGTGACCGTCGCCGCCTTCGGCTCTGACCGGCCGCCCGACGCCGACCGCGTCATCCTGCTGGCGCCCGCGGTCTGGGGCTGGACCGCGCAGGGGCCGGTGAACAGCGCCGGCCTGTGGCTGACGGCGCGGACGATGGGCGCGCGGGCGGTCGATACGCCCGAATGGGCCATCCGCGCCCACCCGGCCTCGAGCAACCGGCTGGAGCTGTTCCGCAATGGCCGCGACCCCAACAGCCTGATCACCACCCGCTTCGACGCCCTCTACGGCCTGGTCGATCTGATGGAGAGCGCGTCCCTGCATCTGGGCGACATGCGCGCGCCGACCCTGCTGCTCTACGGGGCCAACGACAATGTCATCCAGAAGGGGCCGATGCGGCTGGCGCTGGAACGGGCGGGCGACCGTCCCGGCTTCCGCACGGCCTGGTATCCGGACGGCTGGCACATCCTCAATCGCGACCTGCAGGCCGAGGTCGTCTACCGCGACGTCGAGGCCTGGCTGCGCAATGCCGACGCGCCTCTGCCGTCCGGGGCGGGACCGGTTCTCCCGGCCCTGAAGGCTGGCGCACGCTGACGCTGACGTGAAACCGCCATGCTTGCGGTGTTAGACGTCGGAGCGTAGTAGCCCGCCAACAAAAAATTTCCCCGGGAGGCCCGAACTATGGGCATGACGCTGTTTGATTCCCCGTCCTTCGCGAACCACGAAGGCGTCCACGCGGTCTTTGATGAAAAGACCGGTCTGCGTGCGATTATCGCTGTTCACTCGACCGCCCGCGGTCCGGCGGTGGGTGGAACGCGGATGTGGAACTACGGCTCGTCGGCCGAGGCGCTGGAAGATGTCCTGCGTCTGTCGAAGGGCATGAGCTACAAGAATGCGGTCGCCGACCTCGAAATGGGCGGCGGCAAGTCGGTCATCATCGGCGACAGCCGCACCCAGAAGACCCCTGAGCTGTTCCACGCCTTCGGCAAGGCCGTCGACACCCTGGGCGGCATCTATTACGCGGCCGAAGACGTCGGCGTGTCGGTCGCCGACATCGCTGAAGCCCGCAAAGTCACCCCGTACGTGCTGGGCCTGTCGGACGGTCCGGAAGCCTCGGGCGATCCGTCGCCGGTCACCGCCGAGGGCGTCTTCCGCTCGACCCTGACCGTCGCCCGCCGCCTGTGGAAGCAGGACGACCTGACCGGCCTGACCATCGCGCTTCAGGGCATCGGCCACGTCGGCGGCTACCTCGCCGACAAGCTGCACGCCGCCGGCGCCAAGCTGGTCATGACCGACGTCAACACCGCCCTGCTGTCGGAAGTCGCCGCCCGCACCGGCGCCGAGATCGTCGCCCCGGACGCCATCTATGACGTCAAGGCCGACATCTACGCCCCGTGCGCCCTCGGCGCGACGCTGAACCCGCAGACGCTGGACCGCCTGACGGTCAAGGCCGTGGTCGGCGCCGCCAACAACCAGCTGGCCACCCCGGACATCGGCCACAAGCTGTTCGAGCGCGGCGTGCTGTACGCCCCCGACTACGTCGTCAACGGCGGCGGCATCATCAACGTCGCCTCGGAAATGAAGGCCCGTCAGACCGGCGGCGCCTACGATCCGCAGTGGGTCGAAGGCAAGCTGTCGCGCCTGATGGAAACCCTGGAAGAGGTCCTCGACCGCTCGGCCGCCGAAAAGCGCCCGACCCACGAGATCGCCGACGCCATCGCCGAGGCCCGCATCAACGCGGCCCGCGGCCACAAGCCGGATCACCGCAAGGCGGCCTGATCGCCCGCGCCCGCTTCCGGCGGGCGAGGCTCCGTACGAATGAGGGGCGCGCCGGTTTCCGGTGCGCCCCTTGTCCTGTCCGGCGCCGGATTCGCCCCCGGGCCGCTTCCGGACCATCATCACCGCTGCCCTGTTTGATTCGGGCCGAGGCGCCATGACCGCACCCAAACGCCGCACCTTCGATCCGCTGCTGCTCGTGATGGCGGTGGGCTTCGTCGTGGCGGTGGGGGCGCTGGCCTATCCGGCCTTCCGCGCCGATCCCATGAGCGCGCCCGGCCTGATCCTGATCTTCACCGTCGGCGCCGTGGCCCTGATCGGCCTGTTCGCCTTCGCCCGCGGCGAAAGCCGCAAGCCGGCGGCCGACGACGCCATCGACCTGCTGGACGCCATGTCCGAGCCCGCGGCCCTGGTCTGGGCCACGGGCCAGGTGCTGGCCTTCAACGCCGCCTGGACCGAGGCCGGCGGCGCCACCACCGCCCTTCCGCCCGCCCGCTCCGGCGGCAAGAGCGGCTCGGCCCTCTACATGGCCTTCGCCCAGGCCCGCGCCGGCGAGCAGGGTCGCGCCATCGTCCTGATCGGCGACCGCGAGCTGGAAGTCCTGCTCGGCCGGGCCGGGGAGGGACGTTTCCTCATCCGCGCCGCGCCCGAGGCTGTCCTGCCGGTCGCCGCCGCCGCCGCGGACCGCCCGCCCGCCATGTCCAACGGCCCCGAAAGCCGGGCCATGGCCGCCGGCGCCCCGTTCGGCTCAGCCGTCCTGCAGGCCGACGATCTGTTCGCCGGCAAGGTCGAGGAGGCCAACGCCGCCCTCGCCCTGCTGACCGGTCCCGCCGCCGCCCGCGACGCCGCCTTCGGCCATCTGTTCGAGCCCGGCGGCGTGCAGGAAGCGCGCGCCAAACTGATGGCCGGTTCGTCCGGTCCGATCGAACTGGTCGCCCGCGCCTACCCGGACCGCATGCTGCACCTCTACGTCGCCCCGGAAGCCGGCAAATGCCGCATCTGGCTGTTCGACGTCTCGGCCCAGAAGTCGATGGAGCTGCAGCTTTCGCAGGCCCAGAAGATGCAGGCCGTGGGCCAGCTGGCCGGCGGCGTGGCGCACGACTTCAACAACCTGCTGACCGCCATCCAGCTGCAGCTCTCGGGCCTGCTGGAGCGTCACCCGGTCGGCGATCCCTCCTATGAGGGCCTCAACGAAATCCGCCAGACCGCCATCCGCGCCGCCGACCTGGTGCGCAAGCTGCTGGCTTTCTCGCGCAAATCGACGGTCCGCCGCGAACGCCTCGACCTCGGTGAACTGGTCGGCGAGTTCGCCGTCCTGCTGCGCCGTCTGCTGCGCGAGGACGTCCGGCTGGAGACCGACTACGGCCGGGACCTGCCGGTGGTGCTGGCCGACAAGAGCCAGCTCGAGACCGCCGTCATGAACCTGGCCGTCAACGCCCGCGACGCCATGCGCGGCGTGGTCGAGCCCGGCGCCGGCGTGGTCACCATCAAGACCCGCCGCCTGACCGCCGACCAGGCTCGCCAGATGGGCTGGACCACCCCCTCCAGCGACGCCGTCGCCCTGATCGAGGTCTCGGACACCGGCCCCGGCGTGCCGCCCGAAATCCTCGACAAGATCTTTGAACCCTTCTTCACCACCAAGGCGGTCAACGAGGGCACGGGCATGGGCCTGGCCACCGTTTACGGCATCGTCGAACAGGCCGGCGGCCACATCAACGTCGCCAACCTGGACGGCGCCGGCGCCGCCTTCCGCATCTTCCTGCCCGAGGCCGCCGAGGCCGACCTGGCCGAGACCCCGGTCATCGAGAAGGTGGTCAAGGCGCCGCGCGACCTGTCGGGCGCCGGCCGTATCCTGTTCGTCGAGGACGAGGCCGCCGTGCGCGGCATCGCCGCCCGCCTGCTGCGCCAGCGCGGCTACGAAGTGATCGAGGCCGCCGACGGCGAGGAGGCGCTGGAGCTGGCCGAGCTGCACGCCGGGACCATCGACATGATGATCTCCGACGTCATCATGCCGGGCCTCGACGGCCCGTCCCTGCTCAAGAAGGCCCGTCCGTTCCTCGGCGACGCGCCGGTGATGTTCATCTCGGGCTATGCCGAGAGCGACTTCTCCGACCTGCTGCAGGACGAGGTCGGCGTCTCCTTCCTGCCCAAGCCGCTGGACATCAAGACCCTCGCCGAACGGGTGAAGCAGGAGCTTCACGCAGCCTGACGCATCGGTAACTTGTCAGTCCGGGTCCGGCGCGCTCCACTGACGCTTCCCTATCCGGAGACTCCCATGCTCGATCGCCGCCGCTTCCTGCTGACCACCGCAGCCGCCGCAGGGGCCGCCGTCGCAGCACCGGCGTTCGCCGGCGCCGCCGTCCAGTCCGAGGGCGGCGCGAAGGTCACCGCCCTGCTCGACAAGATGATGCAGGAGTTCCTGGCCCAGTCGCCCGAGTTCATGACCACGCTCGGCCTCGACACCGGCCCGAACGCCGCAGTCCGCTCGAAGCTGGACGACCGCTCCCAGGCCTTCACGGACCGCACCTTCGCCGCCTTCCGCGGCTATGGACAGGAACTGGACGCCATCGACCGCAACGCCCTGACAGGCATGGACGCGGTCAACTACGACACCACCCGTTTCGTCGTCGAGGCGGCGGCCCTGGCCGACACCTTCGACTACGGCGTTCAGGCCCCGGTCGGCGGCGCCAATCCCTATGTCGTCAGCCAGCTGAACGGCAGCTACAGCGGCATCCCGCAGTTCCTCGACACCCAACACCAGATCCGCTCGGCCGATGACGCGGAGACCTATCTGGATCGCCTGACGGCCTTCGCCGAGGTGCTGGACGTCGAGACCGACCGCGTCCGCCACGACTTCGCCGCCGGCGCCACGCCGCCCGACTTCATCCTCAAGCGCACCGGCGAGCAGTTCGCCGCCGCCCTGGGCGTCGATCCGGCCCGCTCGGGCATGACGCAGTCGCTGTCCCGCCGCGCCGCCGAAGCCAACCTGCCCGGCGACTGGGCCGCCCGCGCCGAGGCCATCGTCCGCGATGCCGTCTATCCGGCCATGCAGCGCCAGGCCGATGTCATCGCCGGCGCGCTTCCGGGCGCGACCTCGGACGCCGGCTGCTGGCGCCTGCCGGACGGCGAGGCCTACTATCGCTACGGCGTGCTGACCTACACGACCACCGACATGAGCGGCGACGAGATCCACGAGGTCGGCCTGGCCCAGGTCGCCGAGCTCAGCGCCCGCGCCGACGCCATCCTGAAGGCCCAGGGGCTGACCCAGGGCACGGTCGGCGAGCGCATCGCCGCCGTCGCCCGCCGCCCCGATCAGATCTATCCCAACACCGACGAGGGCAAGGCGCAGCTGATCGCCGACCTCAACGGCCAGATGGCCCGCATGCAGCAGCGTCTGCCCGAGGTCTTCGGCACCCTGCCGCGCGCGACCGTCGAAATCCGCCGCGTGCCGGTCGAGATCGAGGCCGGCGCCCCGGGCGGCAGCTACCAGCTGCCTTCGCTGGATGGCTCGCGCCCCGGCGCCTACTACATCAACCTGCGCGACACGGCCGAGACGCCGCGCTTCACCCTGCCGACCCTGACCTATCACGAGGCCAGCCCGGGCCATCACTTCCAGATCGCCCGCGCGCTGGAGGCCGAAGGCATCCCCCTGCTGCGCAAGATGCCTCTGTTCTCGGGCTACACCGAGGGCTGGGCGCTGTACGCCGAACAGCTGGCCGACGAGATGGACGTCTACGCCGACGATCCGCTGGGCCAGCTGGGCTACCTGCAGTCCTTCATGTTCCGCGCCACCCGCCTGGTCGCCGACTCCGGCCTGCACCACAAGCGTTGGACCCGCGAACAGGCCGTTCGCTACATGGTCGACACCCTCGGCGACGCGGAGTCGACCTTGACCACCGAGGTCGAGCGCTACTGCGTCTGGCCGGGCCAGGCCTGCAGCTACAAGCTGGGCCACACCGTCTGGGACCGCACCCGCACGAAGGCGAAAGCCACGCTCGGCGACCGCTTCGACATCCGCGGCTTCCACGACACGGCTCTGGAGGCGGGCGCCATCCCGCTGGCGGTGCTGGAGAAGCTGGTCGACGACTGGGCCGCGGGCCTCAAACAGGCCTGACCCGGACGGGGCCGAGGCTGTCCACACCCTCTCTTGCCAGCGGGCGCGCGGCGCCCTCCTGTACCGCTCCTTAACTTCGGGAGCGCCCCATGCTGGATCGTCGCAGTTTCCTCGTCACCGCCGCCGTCGCCGGGGCCCTCGCGGGACCGGGCCGGGCCCTGGCCCGTTCGCAGGCGACCGGCGAGGCTGCGAAGCTGAACGCCGTGCTGGAGGCCATGTTCGCGGCGGCGCTGGCGGAGTCGGCCATGCTCGCCACCTACCTCGGCGTCGACAAGGGCGAGAACGCCGCCGCCAAGAGCAAGCTGGACATGCAGTCCGATGAGGACCGCGCCCGCAACGAGGCCATGTACCGCGGGTTCCAGACCCGGCTGAAGGGGATCGACCGCAACGCCCTGCACGGCATGGACCGCGTCAACCTCGACGCCGTCCTGTTCACCCTCGACACCAGCGTCATGGGCATCGACACCTTCGACTACGGCGACGACGGCCAGCCGAACCCCTATCGCGTCAGCCAGCTGACCGGCTCGTACCAGTCCATCCCCGACTTCCTCGACACGATGCATTCCATCGACACCGCCGAGGACGCCGAGGCCTATCTGTCGCGTCTGGAGGCCTTCGCCACCCTGCTGGATCAGGAAACCGCGCTCGTTCAGGCCGACTTCGCCAAGGGCATCGTGCCGCCCGACTTCATCATCGAGCGCGCTCTGGTGCAGATGAACGCCGTCCTGGCCGTGCCGCCCGCGGAATCCGGCCTCAGCACCTCGGTCGCCCGTCGCACCGCCGAGAAGAACATCGCCGGCGACTGGGCCGCCCGCGCCACCGCCATCACCACCGACAAGGTCTATCCGGCCCTGCGCCGTCAGGCCGCGGTGTTCGAGGCCGCCCAGCCGGGCGCCGTGCATGACGCCGGCGTGGCCCGTCTGCCGAACGGCGCGGCCTACTACGCCTGGGGCATTCGCAACTACACCACCACCAACCTGACCGGCGACGAGGTCCACGAGCTGGGTCTGCGCCAGGTCGCCGAGATCAGCGCGCGCGCCGACGAGATACTGAAGGCCGAGGGTCGGACCGAGGGTTCGGTGGGCGCCCGTATCGGCGCGATCGGCAAGGAGCCGCAGTTCGTCTGGCCGAATACGCCCGAGGGCAAACGCGACCTGCTGGAAAGCCTCAACGCCCAGGTCCGCGCCATGCAGGCCCGCCTGCCGGAGAAGTTCGGCAAGCTGCCCCGCTCCACCGTCGAAATCCGCGCCGTGCCGGAAGCCATCCAGGCGGGCGCGCCGGGCGGCTACTATCAGGGGCCGTCGCTGGATGGCTCGCGGCCGGGCGCCTACTACATCAACCTTCGCGACACGGCCGAATGGCCCAAGTGGTCGCTGCCGACCCTGACCTATCACGAGGCCATTCCGGGCCACCATTTCCAGGGCTCGCTTCAGATCGAGGCCGAAGGCATTCCCATGATCCGCAAGGTCATCGGTTTCTCGGCTTTCTCGGAAGGCTGGGCCCTGTATTCGGAACAGCTGGCCGACGAGATGGGCGTCTATGACGGCGATCCGTGGGGCCGCCTCGGCTACCTGCAGTCGCTGCTGTTCCGCGCCGTGCGCCTGGTCGTCGACTCGGGCCTCCACCACAAGGGCTGGAGCCGCGAACAGGCGATCCGCTACATGGTCGACACCCTCGGCGACCAGGAGAGCAGCGTCACCACCGAGGTCGAGCGCTACTGCGTCTGGCCGGGTCAGGCCTCCAGCTACAAGATCGGCCATACCGAATGGGTGCGCCTGCGCGAGGAAGCCCAGGCCGCGCTGGGCGACCGCTTCGACATCAAGGCCTTCCACGACACCGCCCTGGCGTCGGGCGACATGCCGCTGGAAGCCCTCAAGTCAGTGGTCGTCGAATGGGTCCAGACCCAAAAGGCCTGACCTCCCAAATCTGAAGTCCCTGGTTCCGGAGTTGCGTGAATGATCGACCGTCGCCGCCTGCTTGTCACCGCCGCCGCGGGGGCCGGTCTCGCCGCCTCCGGAGCCGCCTTCGCCGCGCCGCGCAACGCGGACGCCGAACTGGACGCCATGCTCCAGGCCTGGTTCGACCAGGACGTCGACCGGTCTCCCGAACAGGCCACCAACCTCGGCCTCGACCGCGGCGCCCGCGCCGGTCTGTCGTCGCAGCTCAGCGACCGCAGCGAGTCCGCCTGGCGTGACGAGCGCGCCCGCGCCGCCGAGCGCTGGCGCGTCTTCCAGGCCTTCGGCGGCACGGATGGCCTGTCGGAGGCCGGCAAGGTCAACCACGCCGTCGCCGCCTTCCGCACCGAAACCGCCGCCACAGGCGCGCAGTTCGACTACGGCTCGACCCTCGGCGGCGGCCGCATGGGGCCGTATCTCGTCAGTCAGCTGAACGGCGCCTATTTCACCGTGCCGGACTTCCTCGACACCCAGCACCGGGTCGAGGACCGCGATGGTGCCGAGGCCTTCCTCGCCCGCCTGTCCGCCTTCGCCCCGTCGCTGGACGCCGAGACGCAGCGCATCCAGGCCGACGCCGGCAAGGGCGTCATCCCGCCCGACTTCGTCCTCGACCTGACCACCGGCCAGCTCAACGCCCTCGCGCGTCAGACGCCCGCCGACATGGCCATGGTCCGCACGCTCGAGCGTAAGGCCGCGGCGCTCGGCCTGTCCGGCTACGGCGACCGCGCCGCCCGCATCGTCGAGGCTGACGTCAAACCCGCCCTGGCCCGCCAGATCGCCGCCTTCGAGACGTTGCGCCCGAAGGCCGTCCACGACGCCGGGGTCACCCGCCGCCTGCCGGACGGCGAGGCCTTCTACGCTCACGCCCTGAAGAACTGGACCACCACCACCCTGACGGCCGAGGAGATCCACGCCATCGGTCTGGAGCAGGTCGCCGCCATCAGCGCCGAGATCGATACGATCCTGAAGGCCCAGGGCATGACCCAGGGCACGGTCGGCGAACGCGTCGACGCCCTCAACAAGGACCCGGCGCAGCTCTGGCCCGAGACCGAGGAGGGCAAGGCTGAGTTGATCGCCTCGCTGAACCGCCAGGTCGCCGCCCTGCAGCCGCGCCTGCCGCAGGTCTTCGGTCGTCTGCCGACCGCCCCCGTCGAGGTCCGCCGCGTCCCGCCCGCCATCGAGGCCGGCGCGCCGGGTGGCTACTATCAGGGCCCGCCGCTGGATGGCTCGCGGCCGGGCGCCTACTACATCAACCTGCGTGAGACGGCGAACTGGCCGAAATTCTCGCTGCCGACCCTGACCTATCACGAGGCCACGCCGGGCCATCACCTGCAGGTCGCCCTGCAGCGCGAGACCGCGACCCTGCCGCAGTACCGCCGCGCCAACGGCTTCTCGGCCTACAACGAAGGCTGGGCCCTCTATGCCGAGGCCGTCGCCGCCGACGACCTGCACGTCTATGAGAACGACCCGCTGGGCCGCGTCGGCTTCCTGCTGTCCTACCTGTTCCGCGCCGTCCGCCTGGTGGTCGACACCGGCATGCACGCGAAGGGCTGGAGCCGCGAACAGGCGGTCGCCTACATGGTCGCCTCGGGCGCCAAGCCGGTCGGCGCCGCCAACAGCGAGATCAACCGCTACGCCTCGATGCCGGGCCAGGCCTGCGCCTACAAGGTCGGCCACACCGTCATCGCCCGCCTGCGCGCCGAACAGAACGCCAAACCCGGCTTCGACCTCCGCGCCTTCCACGACAAGGTGCTGGTCAACGGCTCGGTGCCGCTGGCGGTGCTGGAGCAACTGATCCGCGAAGGGTGATCCCGCCCCATCAACCGCTCATCCCCGCGAAAGCGGGGACCCAGTGCTTTGGATGATCGGTGCAGGCCGGGCGCGCGCCAGCCGCTGTCCTGAAGCGCCGGCATTCCTGTGAAAGAACTGGGTCCCCGCTTTCGCGGGGATGAGCGGAGATCAGGTCTCCGCCCGCGCCTCCACGATCGCCGGGTCCGCGTCGGTCTGCGCCACCAGCCAGTCGCGGAAGCGCTTGATCTTGGGCGAGCGCCGCCGGCCCTCCGGCCAGACCAGATAGTAGCCGGTGTGGAACGACACCGTTTGCCGGAACGGGCGCACCAGCATGCCCGCCGCGATCTCGCGCGCGAACAGGATGGGGGAGGCGAGGGCCACGCCCTGGTCGCCCAGCGCCGCCGCCACCTCCAGCACCTGGTAGTCGGCGGTCAGCTTCGTCGCCGGGTGTCCGCCGCCGGTCAGGCCGGCCGCGGCGAACCATGCGGCCCACTCCTTCTCCATGCCGATGCGCGGCGCCTGCAGCAGGTCGCGGGGCTCCTTCAGGTTCAGCCGCTGCGCCATCGCCGGGCTGCACAGAGGCGTGAACACGCTCGGCATCAACAACTGGCTCTCCATCCCCGGCCAGTCGCCGTGGCCCGAGCGGATGCCGACGTCGAAGCCCTCGCGCGACAGGTCCAGCAGGTTGGGATTGGTGTCCAGCCGCACGGCCAGGCCGGGGTTCGCCACCTGGAAGGCGCCCAGCCGCGGCGCCATCCACTGCGTCGCCAGGGTCGCCAGGGTGGTGATCGACAGGATGTGCTCGTCCGCCTCGGTCAGGTCGCTGACCGCGCGACGCAGCAGGGTCATGGCCTCGGTCGCCGCGCGCGACAGCCGCTCGCCGGCCTCGGTCGGCTGCACCTCGCGGGGCAGGCGGCGGAACAGGCTCTGGCCCAGCCGGCCCTCCAGCGCCTTGATCTGCCAGCTGACCGCGGCCTGGGTCATGCCCAGTTCCTCGGCCGCGCGCGTGAAGCTTTTCAGCCGCGCGGCCGCCTCGAACACGCGGATGGAGGCGAGGGGAATGCCTGCAAGGGGATCAGCCATAAGCGAACCTTATGTTGAGGGTCCGCAATCTGGTTTGTTCCTCCGCCCTGTCAAGCCGATATTCGCAACAACGGTAACGCAGGCCAGAGGAGGCCCAGATGGAAGAGATGCATCGTACCCATAAGGAACTCACATGGGGTTGGGCGGCCCTGCTCGACGACTGGCGCAAGAGTCGCACGCGCCAACGCGTTCGTCGCACCCGCACGGTGGTGACACCGTGGAGCACGCATTCGCCCAACGGCTGGTCCGCCTGATCCTCCCCGATCCGGTCCTCCGCAGGCGAACGTCCCTTCCCCCGCAGTGACCGTCGACCCGCCACCGGGGTCGTGGCCCGAACGCCGGAGCCTCCTGCTCCCGGCGTTCGGGCCGATTTTTATCCCGTATCGAACGCCTGCCGTCCGCTTGTCAGGGGACGGCGCGCGCGCAAAGGTGCGCGCCTTGGTTCCGGGGTAAGTTAAATGATCGATCGTCGTCGCCTGCTGGCGTCCGCCGCAGGCGGGCTGAGCCTTGTCGCTCTTCCCGCCTTCGCCCGCGTTCCCGTGCAGAACAGCGCCGCCCGCATCCAGGCCCGCGCGCTCTACGACACGATCTTCGAAGCCACCCTGCAGGCGTCGCCCGTCAACGCCACCGGCCTCGGCCTCGACGTCGGCGCGCACGCGGACCTGAAGTCCCGCATCGACAGCCGCGCCTACGCCGACCGTCTGAACATGTTCAAGCCGATGGCCGCGGCCCGCCCGGCCCTGGCCGCCGTCGACGCCTCCGGCCTCGCCGGCCGCGATCGCTCGGACTACGACACCGTGGTCTGGATGGCGGATCGCGCAGCCGAGATCGACGCCTTCCCGTTCGGCGGCGTCGACAGTTACGGCTACCCCTGTCCCTACGTCGTCAGCCAGCTGACCGGTCTCTACCAGTCGGTGCCCGACTTCCTCGACAGCCAGCACACCGTCGCCAACGTGGCCGACGCCGAGGCCTACCTCTCGCGCCTCGAAAGCTTCGCGGAAGGCATGAACCACGAGACCGCGCGGGTGGCGAAGGACGCCGACGAGCACGGCCTCGTCCCGCCCGACTTCATCATCGACAAGACCCTGGTCCAGCTCCGCGCCCTGCGCGCCCAGTCGGGCGAAAGCGCCGGCCTGGTCCAGTCGCTGGTCAAGAAGACGGCTGAAGCCGGGGTCCAGGGTGACTGGGGCAAGCGCGCCGCCGCCCTCGTCGATGGTCCGGTCGCCGCCGCCCTGGACGCCCAGATCGCGCAAATGGAGCGCCTGCGCCCGCTGGCCTCGCACGACGCCGGCATCGGCACGCGCCCGAACGGCGTGGCCTATTACGACCTCTGCCTGCGCTTCCAGACCTCGACCGGCCTGTCGCCGCAGCAGGCCCACCAGGTCGGCCTCGACCAGGTGGCGCAGATCGAGGCCCTGGCCGATCCGCTGCTGCGCCAGCGCGGCTACACCGAGGGATCGGTCGGCGCGCGTCTCACCGCCTTCGGCAAGGATCCGCAGTACCTCTATCCGAACACGGACGATGGTCGGAACGCCCTTCTGGCCGACCTCAACCACCAGGTCGCCGCCATCGAGGCGCGCCTTCCCGACGTCTTCGAACGCCTGCCGCGCGCCCGCGTCGAGGTTCGTCGCGTGCCGGTGTCGATCGAGCTGGGCGCCCCGCGCGGCTATGCGCAAAGCCCGTCGCTGGATGGCTCGCGGCCGGGCGCCTACTACATCAACCTGGTCGACACGGCGATCTGGCCCAAATGGGCCCTGCCGACCCTGACCTATCACGAGAGCCTGCCGGGCCATCACCTGCAGGGCGCCCTGGCGCTGGAGGCGACGGACACCCCCTTGCTGCTCAAGTCGCTGGGCTTCAACGCCTATGGCGAAGGCTGGGGCCTCTACGCCGAACAGCTCGCCGAGGAGGTCGGCATGTACGACGACTTCACCGAAGGCCGTCTCGGCTATCACCAGTCGTTCCTGTACCGCGCCGCCCGCATCGTCATCGACACCGGCATCCACTCGATGGGCTGGAGCCGCGAACAGGCCATCCGGTACATGGTCGACACCGTCGGCCTGGCCCCCGGCGCCGCCGAGAGCGAGATCGAACGCTATTGCGTCTGGCCGGGCCAGGCCTGCGGCTACAAGATCGGCCACACCGAGATCGACCGCCTGCGCACCGTCGCGAAGGAGCGCACCGGCGACCGCTTCGATATCAAGAGCTTCCACTCGGCCATTCTCGACGGCGGCGCCATGCCGCTGGAGGTGCTGGGCCGCGTGGTCGATCAGTGGACCGCGGCGCGCCTGGCCTAGGCCTGGATCTCCGCCGTCTGCCCATCCGCCTCGCGCAGGCAGTTGTGGATCGCCGTCGCCGCCACCGCGGCCTCGGCGCCCGCCACCGCGATCTGGTTCAGGCCGCGCACCACGTCTCCGGCGGCGTAGAGGCGTTTCACGCTGGTTTCCTGCCGGGCGTCCACGAACAGCCGCCCGTCCTCGCCCGTCCGCGCGCCCAGCCCCTCCGCGAGGTTGGCGTTGGGTGAGGTCCCCAGCGCGGAATAGACCAGGTCGAAGGTGCGGAAGCTTCCGGCCCAGCTCAGCGCCGTGACCCGGTCGCCCTCCAGTTCGACATTATCGATCGGCGCGCAGATCAGTTCGATGCCCAGCCGGCGCAGCTCCTCCCGACCCTCCAGCACCCCGGGCGGCCCGATATGGATCAGCGTCACCCGTTCCGAATAGGTTCGCAGGAAGGCGGCCTCACGCACCCCCTTGTCGTCGTCGCCGATCACCGCCACGGCCTTGTCGATGGCCTCGTAGCCGTCGCAGATCGGACAGATGCGCACCAGCGCCCGCTCGATCGCCCGCTCCACCCCCGGCAGGTCCGGATGGTGGTCCGTTACCCCGGTCGCCAGCAGCACCGCCCGCGCCCGCACCTCGCGCCCGTTCAGCGTCGCGACGAAACCGTCGCCATCCCGGGCCAGCCCCTCGACCAGCCCGCCCTCGATCACCGCGCCATATTCCTCCGCCTGCTCGGTCATCCGCCGCAGGATGGCGTCGCCGGTGATCCCTTGCGGAAACCCCGGCATGTTGTGGCTGAGCGGGATCCAGCACGCCCGCGGCGCCCCCCCGTCAGCCACCAGCACGCTCCGCCGGAACCGCGCCAGATAGGTCGCCGCCGTCAGCCCGGCGGGCCCCGCGCCGATGATCAGGACTTCGGGATCAGCCACGCGTGCGCCACGTCGTCGGCCACTGATCGGGCGGCATCCCCTGGCAGTCGCCCATGGTGCGCTCCTCGGTCAGGGCGAAGCCGTTCGCGGTCCACGTCCAGACGGTGATCGTGCCGCAATCGCCGAGGCCGCGGCCGCGGGGGAAGATGATCAGGGTCCGGGTCTGCGGGTAATAGACCGGATTGACCAGCCACAGGTCGGTCTCGCCCGGCCGGCCCTGCGGCCGCCAGGTCGGCAGGTCGGCCGGTCGCACCCCCGTGCCGTCCGGCCGCGCCAGATACAGGACATAGGTGGCGTTATAGGCGCCGCTGCCGCAGGGGACGCCCCACAGCACCGTGGCGGCGTCCAGGCGCGCCGCCAGCACCGCCTTGTCGAGATACTCGTTGTTCTCCGCCCGGCACGCCTTCACCTCGACCCGCGCCTCGATATCGACGGGCACGACCAGTCCGCGCGGCTCGTCCTCCATCGGATTGGAAGCGCCTTCGAAGCCGGTCTGGGCGATCGCCGGCGCGGGCCGCACCACCGGCACGGCCGGGGCCGCCGGCACGGCGCTCGCGGGCCGGTCGCCGCGACGCAGCAGGGCGGTGGTCGTGCCCAGCCGCCCCTGCCGCTCGTCGATCCACAACAGGGCCGCCGAGGCGCCGGAGGCGGGCAGGGCGATGCTCCGGTCGTCCAGCTCCAGCGAGACCGAGCGCGCCCCCGCCAGGGCCGCCAGCAGCCCCCGGGCCCGCGCCTCGGACGCATCGGCGTTGGCGGCGTCCTGCGGACCGCCGGTCAGGGCGAAGTCCCGTCCGTCGATCTTCAGGCGCATTTTCGCCGGATCGGATCCCTGGAAACCTTCGCTGGCGACAACCGTGGGGCGGGCGTTGGGTCCGGCCTCCATGCCGACGCGAAGCCAGCCGCCTTCGTCCGATCCCGTGTAAGCCACGCAGGCGTTTCCGTTGTCGCAGACGGCGCGCCAGTCCCTGAATTCCCGCACCTCAGGCTGCACCCCCGCCGCAGCCACGGCCGCTGCGGTAGCGCTCGCCGCGCTCGCCGGAGCCGCCGCTCCGGTCGCCTTTTCCGTCGCCGCGCCGTCGCCGCACGCCGCCATGGTCGCTGCGACCGCCAGTACACCGAGCAAGCGCATTGTTCGTCCCCCCAAAGTCCCGTTTCCCGATCCTGGCGCCTTTTTCGCCCGGTGACAGCGGCTCGGGCCGTCGATCGGTTCCCGCCCTTTGCGTGTGCGACCCACGCTCGCTATACCCCCGGCCACACTCCTTCCCACTCAGACACACACAGAGAGAGCGCATGGCCAGGATCAAGGTCGCCAACCCCATCGTGGACATCGACGGCGACGAGATGACCCGGATCATCTGGCAGATGATCAAGGACAAGCTGGTCTTCCCGTACCTGGACTTGGAACTCGACTACTACGACCTGTCGATCGAGAACCGCGACGCGACCGAGGACAAGGTCACCGTCGACGCCGCCCACGCCATCCAGAAGCACGGCGTCGGCGTGAAATGCGCCACCATCACGCCGGACGAAGCCCGCGTTGAGGAGTTCGGCCTCAAGAAGATGTGGAAGTCGCCGAACGGCACCATCCGCAACATCCTCGGCGGCGTCGTCTTCCGCGAGCCGATCATCTGCTCGAACGTGCCGCGCCTGGTGCCCGGCTGGACCCAGCCGATCGTCGTCGGCCGTCACGCCTTCGGCGACCAGTACAAGGCCACGGACTTCAAGGTCCCCGGTCCGGGCAAGCTGACGATCAAATTCCAGGGCGCCGACGGCGAAGTCATCGAGCACGAGGTCTTCGACTTCCCCTCGGCCGGTGTGGCCATGGGCATGTACAACCTCGATGACTCGATCACCGAGTTCGCCCGCGCCTCGTTCGCCTTCGGCCTGCAGCGCAACTTCCCGGTCTATCTGTCGACCAAGAACACCATCCTCAAGGCCTACGACGGCCGGTTCAAGGACATCTTCCAGGACGTCTTCGACAAGGAATTCGCGGCCGAGTTCAAGGCCAAGGGCCTGACCTACGAGCACCGCCTGATCGACGACATGGTGGCCGCGGCCATCAAGTGGTCGGGCGGCTTCGTCTGGGCGTGCAAGAACTACGACGGCGACGTGCAGTCGGACGTCGTCGCCCAGGGCTTCGGCTCGCTGGGCCTGATGACCTCGGTCCTGATGACCCCGGACGGCAAGGTGCTGGAATCGGAAGCCGCCCACGGCACCGTGACGCGCCACTACCGCCAGCATCAGAAGGGCGAGGCCACCTCGACCAACTCGATCGCCTCGATCTTCGCCTGGACGCGCGGCTTCTCGCACCGCGCCAAGCTGGACGGCAACGCCGAGCTGGCCACTTTCGCCGCCACGCTGGAGAAGGTCGTCGTCGACACCGTCGAGGCCGGCTACATGACCAAGGACCTCGCGCTCCTGGTCGGCGACCAGCAGGGCTGGCTGACCACCGAGGGCTTCCTCGACAAGGTCGCCGAGAACCTGAACAAGGCCATGGCTGCCTGATCATGGCCTAGCCAGGCTGCAGGGTCGACGACCGCAGCCAAACAAAAATGAGGGCCCGTCCGACTCGCGTCGGGCGGGCCCTGTCTTTTCCGCTCGCCGGTTCCGTGCATTGATAACGACGGTTAACGGGAGGCGGCCGTGAAGATCATCGGAAAACTGTTGCTGGCGGCGATCGTCCTGGCGGCGATCAGCTTCTTCCTGGCGCCCGGCGTCGCCTTCTTCGCCATCCGTTCCGCGGCCGACGCCAATGACGCGGCGGCCCTGGCGCGGCTGGTCGACTATCCGGCCGTCCGGCAATCCCTGCGGCCGCAGCTGACCGGCAACCCGGCCTCGCAAAGCCCGCCGCCCTCCTTCCTCGAGGATCCCATCGGCGCCGTGCGCCGGCAGTTCGAGCAGGGCCCGATGCTGGGGCCGGATCCCAACGTCTATCTGACCCCCGCCGCCATCGGGGCCCTGACGCGGGGCGAGGGGCGCTACGCCTCCCAGCGCACCGCCGCGGCGGTCGACGCCCACAACCCCATCCCGACGCCGGTCTTCTGGAGCATCAACCGCGCCCGCATGCAGGTCCGCGACGAGGGCGGTTCCGAGACCATATTCACCTTCGAACGCACCGGACCGTTCGACTGGCGACTGGTCCACATCGGCCTGCCCGACGGCGCCGCGCCCGCCGTCGCTCCGGCCGTTCCGCCGGTTCCGCGCGTCATGAAGAGCGGCAAGACCGGCGGCTGATCCACCGCCGCCTCTGGTCGCATGGCTCGACTCGCGGCAACCGTGACCGTGGGGAGGCGTTTACGACGCCAGTGGGTCGCCTGAGAGTGCAATGAACACCAAACTGCTCACCGGCGTAGGCATCGCCGCCGTGGCTGTCGGCCTGCTGGTCTGGACCGCCGCGCCAGTGCTGGCCGCGCAGTCGCTGATCCGCGCCGCCAAGGCCGGCGACGAACAGAAGATCGAGGCCCTGGTCGATTTCCCGGCGCTGCGCGACAGCCTGAAGCAGGAGCTGAACGACGAGATCACCGCCCGCATGCGCCGCGATCCGGACCTGGCCGACAGCGGCCTCGGCGGTCTCGGCGCCATGCTGGCCCCGATGATCCTGTCAGGCGCGATCGACGCCGCCGTCACGCCCGAGGTGGTCGCCTCGATGGTCACCACAGCCGAGGCGCCCGATCCGGTCCGCCGCGATGCGCCCGAGCCGAACGACAAGGCGAGCGGCGACGACATCCACCAGTCGTGGGGCTACCGCGACCTGAACCATTTCGCCGTCACCCTGACCGACCGCGACCACCCCGATCAGCATCTGGCGCTGATCATGGAACGCCGCGGCCTGTTCAGCTGGAAGCTGGCGGCCGTGGACCTGCAGAACGACGCGCCGTGAGCGCGGGCTGGGATCGCGCTGAACTCGCTACCGCCCAATGCATCGCCGAACGACCGGATGACTATGTCGAAGCAACGCGTTCCGTTCTGACCGACCTGATGATGCTGCTCCGCCGCAGCGGTCGTCCCGCTCCGAGCATTGAGCCCGGCTACTTGCCGACGTTCGTGATCACCTGGGATGAGCCAGAGGCCAGCAACCTCCAGATGGAGGTGTTTGACGATCGCGTGGAAGTTAGCCGCTATTTCGATGGCCGGACCGACATCTGGTACGAGCCGCATGCTCCCGGCGAAAGCTTCTCGGAAGCTTTCATCCGGGAACTGCCTTCAGCTGAGGCTTAACCCGCCAGAGCCGCCCGCACCGCCGCCAGACCGTCCTCGGCCTTGCCGCCGTCCGGCGCGCCGCCCTGGGCGAAGTCGGGCTTGCCGCCCGCGCCCTGACCGCCCATCGCCAGCACCGCCGCGCGGGCCAGATCGGCCGCATTGACCTTGCCGACGATGTCCGAGGTCACGGCCACGGTCACCGCGGCCTTGCCCTCGGTCACGCCGATCAGGGCGACGACGCCCGAACCGACCTGTTTGCGGAAGTCCTCGGCCACGCCGCGCAGGCCCTTGCCGTCGACGCCGTCCAGCACGCGGGCGATCAGCTTCACGCCGCCGATCTCTTCCGGCGCCGCATTGCCGCCCGAGCCGCCGCCCAGCGCCAGCTGCTTCTTCAGGTCGGCGACCTGCTTCTCCAGCGCCTTGACCGAGCCCGACAGGGCGTCGACGCGGGCCGGCACGTCGCCCGGCTGAACCTTGAAGCCCTGGGCGAGCTTCTTGGCGATATTGGCCTGGGTCAGCAGGTACTGACGCGCAGCCTCGCCCGTGAACGCCTCGATCCGGCGCACGCCGGCGGCGATGCCGCTCTCGGACACGATCTTGAACAGGGCGATGTCGCCGGTGCGGGCCACGTGGGTGCCGCCGCACAGTTCGATCGAATAGGCGCCGTCGCCGCCCAGGGCCGAGCCCAGGGTCAGCACGCGGACCTCGTCGCCGTATTTCTCGCCGAACAGGGCGACCGCGCCGGCCTCGATGGCCTCCTGCGGCGCCATCATCTTCGTCTCGGCCGGGATGTTCTGGCGGATGACGGCGTTCACCTCATCCTCCATCCGCGCCAGTTCGTCCTCGGTCACGGGGGCGTTGTGGCTGAAGTCGAAGCGCATGCGCTCGGCGTCGACCAGCTGGCCCTTCTGGGCCACGTGCGGGCCCAGCACGTTCTTCAGCGCGGCGTGCAGCAAGTGCGCGGCCGAGTGGTTGGAGCGGGTCGTCAGGCGCGCCTGCGCGTCGACGCGCAGCTGGACCCGGGCGCTGATCGCCAACGTGCCCGAGGTGACCTCGACCTTGTGCGCGAACAGGTCGCCGGCGTTCTTCTGAACATCCAGCACCGTGCCCGAGCCGGTCTGGCCCGTGGCGTCCGTCCACTCGATCTCGCCCTTGTCGCCGGCCTGGCCGCCGCCCTCGCCGTAGAAGGGGGTGCGGTCGAACACGACCTCGGCCGTCTGGCCGGTCTCGACGGCGTCGACAGACTGGCCGCCGTGAACGATGGCCAGCACCTCGCCGACGCCCTCGACGGCGTCGTAGCCGGTGAATTCCGTCGGCCCCAGGCGGTCGCGCAGCGCCAGCCATTCGCCGGCGTTGGCGGTCTGGCCCGAACCCTTCCAGTGCTCGCGCGAGCGGCCGCGCTGCTCTTCCATCGCGGCCTCGAAGCCGTCGACGTTGACGCCGAAGCCGCGGCGACGCGCCTCGTCCTGCGTCAGGTCCAGCGGGAAGCCGTAGGTGTCGTACAGGGTGAAGGCGGTCTGGCCGTCCAGCATGGCGCCCGGCTCGAAGCCGACGGTCGCCTGGTCGAACAGGGTCATGCCCCGGCCTAGGGTGGTGCGGAAGCGGATCTCTTCCTGCTTCAGCGTGTCCTCGATGAACGGCTGGGCGCGCTTCAGCTCCGGATAGGCCTCGCCCATCTCGTTCACCAGCGTCGGCACCAGACGGTGCATCAGGGGGTCGGTCGCGCCCAGCAGGTGGGCGTGGCGCATGGCGCGGCGCATGATCCGGCGCAGCACATAGCCGCGGCCTTCATTCGACGGCGTCACGCCGTCGGCGATCAGGAAGGACGACGAGCGCAGGTGGTCGGCGATGACCCGGTGGCTCGGCGCCTTCTCACCATCGGCCCTGGTCGAGGTGGCGTCTTCCGAGGCGGCGATCAGGGTGCGGAACAGGTCGGTGTCGAACACCGAGTTCTTGCCCTGCAGCACCGAGGTCATGCGCTCCAGGCCCATGCCGGTGTCGACCGAGGGCTTGGGAAGGCTGCGAACGATCTCGTCGTTCTCCTTCTCGAACTGCATGAAGACGTTGTTCCAGATCTCCACGAACCGGTCGCCGTCCTCGTCCGGCGAACCCGGAGGGCCGCCCGGGATGTGATCGCCGTAGTCCCAGAAGATTTCGGTGCAGGGACCGCACGGGCCGCTGTCGCCCATGGCCCAGAAATTGTCCGAGCCGGCGATGCGGATGATCTTGCTGTCCGGGAAGCCGGTGACCTTCTTCCAGATGTCGAAGGCCTCGTCGTCGTCGATGTAGACGGTGACCAGCAGACGGTTCGGATCCAGCCCGAAGTCCTTGGTGACCAGGTTCCACGCGCGGTCGATCGCGTGTTCCTTGAAGTAGTCGCCGAAGGAGAAATTCCCCAGCATCTCGAAGAAGGTCAGGTGCCGGGCCGTGTAGCCGACGTTGTCCAGGTCGTTGTGCTTGCCGCCCGCGCGCACGCATTTCTGCGAGCTGGTGGCGCGCGGGTAGGGCGGGGTGGAGGCGCCCGTGAAGTAGTCCTTGAACGGCACCATGCCCGCGTTGACGAACAGCAGGGTCGGGTCGTTCTGCGGCACCAGCGGAGCCGAGTGGACCTTCTCGTGGCCGTCGGCCGCGAAGTAGTCGAGGAAGGTCGAGCGGATCTGTTTAAGGCTGGCCATGGGTGTCGCGGACGTCGGTCAGGAGAGGGCAGGGGAGGCAGCGTGCATATAGGTCTTTCGCCTCGAACGCATCACCCCTCCGTGTCTGCGTTCTCCGTCCCCGCCGCGATCGACGCTGACAGCTTCCGCAACAGGGCGGCCAGCGCCGCCTCGTCGTCCTCCGACAGCGCCTCCAGCAGCCTCGTCTCCACCGCCATGTCCTCGCGGAAGGCCGCCTCGGCCCGCGCGCGACCCTCGTCGGTCAGCTGCACCAGCAGGCTGCGCCGATCCTCCGGCGACGGCGGGCGCGAGATCAGGCCCGCCTTCTGCAACCGGTTCAGCCGGTCGGTCAGGCCGCCCGACGAGATCATCAGCGACCGGAACAGTTCGGTCGGGCGCAGCGCATAGGGCGGTCCGGACCGCAGCAGGGTCGAGACGACGTCGAACTCCCCCGTGTCCAGGCCGTGGCGGGCGAATACGCCCTCGATCGCCGGTCGGCTGGCCAGAACCGCGCGCCGGGCCCGCCCCAGCACGTCCATGCCGCCGGTGTCGACGTCCGGCAGCTCCTTCGCCCACTGGGCGCGGCGCTCGTCGATGGGGTCGGGTTCGGACATGGCGCCTCAAGATGTCTTGACGTCGAGATAGTTGGTATTATCTTGATGCCAAGATAAATGGGGGCCGACCCCGGAGCAAGGAGAGATCGGGATGGACACGTATCTGCAACCGACCACCGGCCTGACCGTCAGCGGCATCGACCACATCGTCCTGCGCGTGAAGGACCTCCCGGCCTCGATCCGGTTCTACGCCGACGTGCTGGGCTGCCCGGTCGAACGCCGTCGCGACGACCTGGGGCTGATCCAGCTGCGCGCCGGTGGTTCGCTGATCGATCTCGTTCCCGTCGACGGCGTCATCGGCAAGCGTGGAGGTCCGGCGGCGGGCGTCGACGCGCACAATGTGGATCACGTCTGCCTGCGCATCGCCGGCTTCGAGCCGGAACGGGTGCGCAACCACCTCGCCCGGCATGGGGTCGAGGTGGAGTCCGAAGGCGTGCGCTACGGCTCGTCGGGCGACGGCTATTCGATGTCGGTCACCGATCCCGACGGCAACGGCGTCGAGCTGCGGGGCTAGCGGAGCGGACGCAACAGGCGGGCGGCGGTCAGGGCCAGGGCGATGCCGAAGAAGGCGTGCGCCATCAGGCCCAGGCCGATCATGTGGGCGGGTGGAACCGGACGATCCGGGGCCATCGACAGCGGCACGACGATCGCGTTCATCACGCCATAGACGAAGACGCCGAAGCTCAGGCCCGACAGCACCGGCCGGCGCAACAGCACGGGCGCCTGCCCGGCGGCGATGACGAACATCGCGCCGAAGATGATCGAGATGGCGAAGTGGGCGACCCCCCCGATCGCCGCGCTGGTCATGCCGCCCCGGAACGACGCCGGGCCCAGCAGGCCGCTGGCCACCGCCTGCAGGATCTGCACCGGGGACGCCGGGCGATAGATGACGAAGGCGGTCAGGATATCCGCCGCGCCGCCGGCCAGACCGGCCAGAACCGCGGCGCGCGCCTGGGCGCCGAAACCCGATTTCAGCATGTGAAGTCCTCCCGGAGCCGACCGTTACGCTTCACCGCGCCGGACGCAAGCCATGCGCGGCCAGCGGGCGTCCGACACCCGAAATTCGCCTGAAAGGGGTTGACGGCCGCCCAAAACTCGCCTCCCAGTTGTAGCGCGGGAGATTGTTCCCCGGGGAGAAACAGCATGATCAATGTGCGTAAGATCTGCCTTGCGGTCGCCGCGGCCGCGCTGACGACGGCCGCCGTGGGCCCGGCCGAGGCGCTGGTGCGCCAGTCGTGGGACCCGAGCATGGTGGCCTATTCGTACGTCTATTACGCCGATGCGGCCAAGACGATCGAGCTCGGCTACGCCGAGGACCAGTGCGTCGCCAGCGGCAGCAGCGTCTATGTGAGCAGCCCCTACATTCCGACGGCGTACTACGACCGGACGCCGATGTACGTCTGCTCGGGCATGGGCCCGTATCTGCCGCCCGACTGGGGCTGACACGCCAGTCTGTCGACAGGAAGGGCGGTCCGGAAGGACCGCCCTTTTCTTGTGGGCCGGGACATGGGCGACAGGCCGCACGGGCGCTGCGGGCTCTGGGGCGGGTTGTCTGCGAGGGCAGCGGCCGGTCCCCGTCGATGGCGGGTTCTCGCCGGGTCGCCTGTCGGAAAACGGATTGGGCAGCCGGTCGACGCGCACATGTCGACACGAAAAAAGGCCGCCCGACACGAGGTCAGGCGGCCGCTCCGTCCGGTCCGGCCCGGCGGGGTCGGTTGGCGGGTCGCCGGACCCGATCGGAGAAGTCTCAGTCGACGGGGCGGGCGATCAGCCCTCCAGGTCCTGGCCTTCGTCCGGCTCGGGCGTGCCCAGAAGTTCGTCGGCGATCTTGGTCGTCGAGGCGCGCACGGCCTTCTCGATCCGGTCGGCGATGTCCGGGTTGGCCTTGAGGAAGGCCCGGACGTTCTCGCGGCCCTGGCCGATGCGCTGGCTGTCGTAGGAGAACCAGCTGCCGGACTTCTCGACGACGCCGGCCTTCACGCCCAGGTCGATGATCTCGCCCAGCTTGGAGATGCCCTCGCCGTACATGATGTCGAAGATGACCTCGCGGAACGGCGGGGCGACCTTGTTCTTGACCACCTTCACGCGGGTCGTGTTGCCGACCACTTCGTCGCGGTCCTTGATCGCGCCGGTGCGGCGGATGTCCAGACGGACCGAGGCGTAGAATTTCAGCGCATTGCCGCCCGTCGTCGTCTCGGGCGAGCCGTACATGACGCCGATCTTGTGACGGATCTGGTTGATGAACAGCACGATGCATTTGGACTTCGAGATCGACGCCGTCAGCTTGCGCAGCGCCTGGCTCATCAGGCGGGCCTGCAGGCCCGGCAGGCTGTCGCCCATCTCGCCCTCGATTTCCGCCCGCGGCGTCAGCGCCGCGACGGAGTCGATGACCACGATGTCCACGGCGCCCGAACGCACCAGGGTGTCGACGATCTCCAGCGCCTGTTCGCCCGTGTCGGGCTGCGACACCAGCAGGTCGTCCAGGTTCACGCCCAGCTTCTGGGCATAGACCGGGTCCAGCGCGTGCTCGGCGTCGACGAAGGCGGCGACGCCGCCCTTCTTCTGGATTTCAGCCACGGTGTGCAGCGCCAGCGTCGTCTTGCCCGACGATTCCGGGCCGAACACCTCGATGACGCGGCCGACCGGCAGGCCGCCGATGCCCAGCGCCATGTCCAGACCCAGCGAGCCGGTCGAGACGCTTTCGATCTCGGCCACGACCCCGGCCTTGCCGAGCTTCATCACCGAGCCCTTGCCGAAGGCGCGATCGATCTGTGCGATCGCCGCCTCCAGAGCGCGCTGCTTGTCGCCGTCTTCCTTGCCCACCAATTTCAATGCCGCCTGCGCTGCCACCTTGCCGCTCTCCCTTGCCATGATTCCCGTCTGGTTCCGGGAGAGACCCGCCAATGGACCCGCTCCCTGTTGAGGCGGACTATGTGCACGGTTTGTTCCGGTTGCCAATATGTTCTTTCGGAACGAAACGGGACTACGTCCGATTTTGACGTACCCTCTGCCGGTTCTTTCAGAACTGCACGCTGTCCATCGTCGCTTCGGCCGACGCCAGATCAGCCTGATAATAGTGCTCGGCCGGGGCCAGATAGACCGCCACGTACAGCCTGCCGTTCGCCTTCACCGCCTGGCCGCGACCCCGGATCATCAGCCCGTCCGCGTCGAAGCCCTCGACGTCGAAGCGCACGCCCCGCTCGCCGTTGATCACGACCGGCCGGAGCGCCGGGGTCGTCACCCGCTCCAGCCCCGTCGCCGCGAGGCTGTCGACGACGAACTCCACCTGTTCCCTGACCGACATGGTCGCGCTGTAGATCGGGCTGGTCGCGGATTTCGACGTGAACAGACGCTCCCCGTCGACCAGGCCTCCGCTCAGGTACAGCCGGTTCAACAGCGGCCCGTCGATCGTCAGCAGCCGCACCTTGCCGCCCTTGTCCGTCGAGACATCGCTCCAGTCGCGGGCCAGGGTGACGCGGGCGTCCCCGACCGCATACGCGCCCGCGGGCGCCAGCGCGACCATGGGCGTGCAGGCCGACAGGACGATCGCAGCCGCCGCGATCAGGAACGTCCGGCGCATTCTCACGAGCCTCCCAGGGCGGCGAGACTGTCCTCGACGATCCAGCGGTCCTCCGCCGTCGGCGCCCGCTCGAGGTAGGTCCGCCAGGCCGCGCGCGCCTCCGCGTTGCGGCCCAGCCGCGCCTGCACGTCGCCCAGCTCGCGCCAGACGGCGACCGGCGCATCGGTGTATCCGGATGCGGCCAGATAGGCGTCGCGCGCCCGCTCGGCGTCGCCCTCCTCGCGCCGCAGCCGATAGATCTCGCCGCGATGGAAGCCGAGCACGCCCGCGTCCATGCCGTCGCGTTCCAGGCGCGCGGTCAGGGCCAGCGCGCCTTCGAAATCCCGGCGCCGCAGGTCGTCCGCCAGCCACCCCGCCAGATGCGGCCGGATCGCGGCGCGCCACGCGTCCCGCTCCCTGCGCCAGCCCTCCGGACTCGCCGCCCCCAGGGTCTCCAGCGCCGTAACCCGGTCGGCCGCGATCCCGTCGTCCTGCCGGCTGCGCCACAGATCGGCGGCCGCGCCCGGATCGTAACCCGCCTTCACCAGGCGTTCGAAGCCGATCCGGTCCGCCTCGATCTCCTGCGCGAGGGAATAATCGTCGCTCGCCGCCACCGCGCCGTGGCGGGCCATGTCGCCCACCGCCGACAGATCGACGGCGTAATAGGCCCCGGCCGCGCTGGCGACCGCCCCGACCGCCATCGCCGCGCCCAGCCGCGTCTTCAGGGCGTTCCGCTGCTCGACCGGGTGGTTCGCATCGACGTGGCCGATCTCGTGACCCAGCACGAAGGCCAATTCGGCTTCGCTGCCGACACGCAGCAGCAGGCCGGACCACACCTCCAGATATCCGTTCGGCGCCATCCCGGCGTGGAACCCCGGACGGTCCATTACCTGGACCCGCAGGTCGACGCAGTACTCGGGCGCCACCCGACAGGCGACGTCCCGCACATATGCGTTCAGCGCCGGGTCGGCGTTCAGCTCCGACGACCGGCGCGCGTCCCGCTCCGCCGCCTCCGCCGCCGTCCACAGAGCCTCCGGCGTCGACTGGCGCGCGAACGCCGGCTGGGCAGTCAGGACGCCGGCGAGGGCGCCGGTCAGCAGGGCGGAGCGCAGGCCTTCCTTGCGGGCCGTCGTCACAGCGGCGCGTCCTTCATCATCTCGCTGACCAGGGCGGTCGCGCCCTCGGGCGAGCGGATGTCGGCGTGCGGACCGGCGATCGCATGGTTGAACCAGATCACCCGCCCGGTTTTCAGCTCGACGAGGGACGCGAGTATCTGTTGCTCGCCCAGCGGCACGCCCATGCCGAACGCGGCCATCACCACCATCGTCGCCATCCGACCGCCCGAGGCGTAGGTCCCGCGCGCGGAGGTGAACAACGCATAGTCCGCATCGGGGTCGAGCGCGCCGGCGCCGTCTCCCAGCGTCCAGTCGAAGCCCGTTTTGGTCGGCAGCCTTCGCGGTCCGTAGTCGAACACCAGGATCGAGGCCCCGACCGCCTGGTGCAGTCGCATCAGCTGACTGGCGCGCCCCTCCATCGCCATGTCCGGATCGACGACGCGGACGGCTTGCGACGACTGGCCCAGCCTGTTCTGAAGCGCGGTCTGCAGATTGCTCGCGCCCAGTTCGCTCCAGTCGGCGCGGGTTTCGCTCAAACCCACGGCCGTCAGAACGGCCAGATCGACGTCCGGTTTGATCAGCACGACGGTCGCCGCCGCGGCCGGCGGCGCGGATAGCGTGGCCGTCCGGGACTCCGTCGCGCTCGCGCACGCCGCCGCCATCAGGCAGGCGGCGACGATCAGAAGTCGCCTCATAGTGTGAAACTCCCCCGTGTCTTCGTGCACCTTAAGCGCGAACGCTCAAGGTGCAACAGGGGAGGGGCGTCAGCTTCTCCCGCCGACCGCCGGCGCCGGTTCGGCGATCCGCGCCGCCGTCGACAGGCCCGCGCCCACGACCAGGATCGCCACCGCAGCCAGCAGCAGCGGGCGGCGCACGCCCGAGCCCGGCTCCAGCGGCCGCATCAGCATCAAGGCCAGCAGCGCCGTCAGCGCCAGCGCGCCCGGCAGGTCCATGCCGATCCCCAGGAAGACCGGATGCGACAGGCCGACGATCCAGCCCACGCCCACGACCACGCCCAGCGCGATCGGCGCCAGCGACGGCGCCCGCGTCAGGCCCGGATCGGCGAACGCGGCTGCGACCGCGACCAGCGCAGCCAGCAGGGCGGGCCACAGGAACAGGAAGGCCGCCTCCGGCGCCGCCGCCTGCGCGCCCGACGCCAGGATGACGACCAGGGCGATCAGCCCGGTCCAGCCGCCCCAGGTCGACCGCGCCGACAGGCTCGGGAACAGGGACAGGCCGATCGAGACGACGGCGGCGCCCAGCACCACCGCATTGACCCCGCCCGTCACGGTCGCGGCGATCGCCACGACGGCGATCACCCCGGCGACGATCCGCCGGTCCAGCTTCGCCCGCCCGCCCAGCACGGTCAGCACCAGCGCCAGCATGGTCAGGGCGACGCCGGCCTCCATCCACGGCAACCGGGCCAGCAGGGTGTAATAGGCCTCGGCGCTGTCGATGCGCGACGACACCGGCCCGCCCAGCTGACGCACGCCCTGGGCCAGCACCAGGCCCGTCGTCAGGAACCACAGTCCGTCGACCACGCCGCGGCCGACGTCGCGGAAGGTCAGCCCGGCCCGCGTCTTCGCCCGCCACGCCGCCAGCGCCAGCAGACCGATCGCCAGGGCCAGCAGCACCCAGCCGAACGCCGGCGGATGGCTGACGATCACGCGCCCGAACAGGTCGGCGTAGACCGCATTGGCCGTGGCGGCGGGCAGGGCGGGGGTCCTCAGCATCGCGTCCGCCGTCTCCAGCGCCTGCGAGCCGATGTGCTGCACGCTGCCCTGGTCCAGGGCCTCGGCCGTCGCGACCGGCGCGTGATATTGCTCGGGCCGGCCGATGAAGGCGAAATTCACGCCCTGCACGCCCCGGTCCTTCGACACGGTGAAGTCGGTCCCGTTGGGCATCTGCTCATAGACGAACACGGCCAGCGAGTTGGAGGTCACGCCCCCGCTCGCCTTCGTCGCCGCCTCGCCGAACAGGTCGATGGTCTGCGCATTGCCGCGGCCGGTCTCGAACATCATCGCCCGGCCGCCGCCGCCGCGCGCTTCCAGATTGACCACCGCGCCGATGCGGTCCCGCAGCGGATGGCCGCCCCAGAACACCCGGGCGCCGTCCAGATCCAGCTCCTCGCCGTCCGTCAGCAGAACGACCAGCGTCCGGTCCGCCGGACCGCGGGCCCGGATGGCGCGCACGGCCTCCAGCACCGCGGCCACGCCGGCGGTGTCGTCCGCCGCGCCGGGCGAGGTGTAGGTGGTGTCGTAGTGGGCCATCAGCGCCACCGCCGGCAGGGCCGGGTTCCGGCCCGGCAGCACGCCGATCAGATTGGTCACGCTGTAGTTCGCGGCCTTCGGATCGCCGCCCCACTTCTCCAGCCGCCGGATCGATCCCGGCGACAGCGGGCCGGTCTGGATCGAGGTCTGCAGCCCCAGCGCATTCATCCGCTGCAGCAGATAGGCCTGCACCCGCGCATGGTCCGCCGACCCCACCGGGTGCGGCCGTTGCGCGATCTCGCGCACATCGGCCATCGCCCGCGCCGCCGCGAAATCCGTGGCCGGGGCGTCCGCCGGCGCCGGTCGCGGCCCCTGCAAGGTCATCACCCCGATCGCCAGCGCCAGCACCAGCGATCCAACCAGCCACAGAAGCCGCATGTTCATCCTCCCCGACGAAGCGAGAAGGACGCTATCGGGTCAGGGGGCGGCCGTCACCTGCTACCCCACGGTGCTTTTTGATTACGCCGCCCGGCGCAACGCCGACGGCGACTTCACGAACAGGCCGCGGCGACCCGCCACCGCACGGAAGGCGATGCTGTCGCCCTCGATCTGTTCGTCGGGACCCAGGAACAGGCAGCCGTCGTCGACCAGCCGGCGCTCGAGGTTCTCCAGCACCTGGCCGCGCCGCACGGGGTCCATGTCGTTCAGCACATTGCGGCAGAAGATGACGTCGAACCGCGTATCGTCCGCGGGCGGGTCCAGCAGGTTGGCGCGGGCGAAATGCACGGTCGCGCGCAGCTCGGCGCGCGCGATCCAGGCGTCCTCGGTCTGGTCGAACCAGCGCAGCATGGTCTCGGCCTTGAGGCCGCGCTGGATCTCGAAGCCGGTGTAGGCGCCCGTGCGGGCCTTCTCCAGCGCGCGCTGCGACAGGTCGGTCGCCACGATCTCGACGGCGGCGCCGGTCTCAAGCGCGGCGATGGCCACCGACCAGACTTCCTGTCCCGTCGAACAACCGGCCGACCAGATGCGCACCGGCTGGCCCTCGCGCGCCCGGCACAGCGCCGGCAGCAGCTCCTGGCCGAAGGTCTCGAAGGTCGGCCGGTCGCGGCGGAACCAGCTTTCCGGATTCAGCAGCGCCTCGATCACGGACCAGCCCAGGCCCGCCACCGGCTTGGCCCACAGCGAGGCCAGCATGGCGTCGACGGTCTCGAACCCCTCGCGACGGGCCACCGGCCCCAGGCGATGCTCGGCCAGCTTCATCCGGTCGCGGGTCAGCCGGAACCCCGCACGCGAGGCCATCAACGACTGCAGACGATCGAAGTCTTCCGGCGACATGGGTTCAGACGGCCCCCACCTCGGCGAATTTGGAGGTCAGGATTTCGCCGTCGAACGGCTTCATCACATAGTCGTCGGCGCCCGCCGAAAGAGCCTCGGCGATGCGCTCGGCGCGCGTCTCGATGGTGCAGAACAGGACCTTGGGCCCGGCGCCGCCCGGCAGGGTGCGCAGGCGGCGAAGGAAGGTCAGGCCGTCCATAACGGGCATCGACCAGTCCAGCAGGATCACCTCGGGCATCAGGCTGGCGCAGAAGGCCAGCGCCTCCGAGCCGTCGGCCGCTTCATCGACCTCGAAACCGAGGCCCTCGACGATGCGACGCGCGACCTTCCGGATGATCCGGCTGTCGTCGACGATCAGGCAGGTCCTGGGGGTCACGGGTAAATCCTGATGAGCGAAACGGCGCGCAACGCCCGCTTGTGCACCGACCCCATGATCGCCGCGAGCCGGTTAACGAGTCCTTGGGAAACCGGCTTAAGCGTCAGTTAGGCATACGCGCGACAAGGGCGACCCGGCCCTCATCGACCTGGACGTCCAGCGATCCGCCCGCGTCATTGGCCGTCAGCCACAGCCAGTAGGGCTGAATCCATTGCCCCGGCAGGCCTTCCTCCAGCGGACGCCCGGCCAGACCGGCCACCGCTTCCGCCTTCAGACGCGCCCGCGGGCCGTCGGCCACGCCCTCGATCACCAGCGCGTCGCCGTCCTTGCGCGCGGCCACCGTCGCCGCCCCGCCCGACGGCAGCGCCGCCATGGTCAGATAGGCCAGGTTCACCATCGCGCGCGCCTGCGGCTTGGAATAGCTGCCTTCGCCGGCCTGCCAGTCCAGCGTCGCCCGACCGCCGTCGGTCAGGCCCGCGACCAGTTCGCCCAGTTCGACGCCCGAGAATCGCTCCGCCGACGTCGAGGCGCCGAACGCCACCCGGGCGAAGCTGACCAGCGCCACCATCTTCTTCGCGCTGGCTTCGATCAGCCCCATCGCGTCGTCGCGCATGTCCTGTGCGGACGGAT
Source organism: Brevundimonas lenta (assembly GCF_014196335.1). Classification (GTDB taxonomy): domain Bacteria; phylum Pseudomonadota; class Alphaproteobacteria; order Caulobacterales; family Caulobacteraceae; genus Brevundimonas; species Brevundimonas lenta. The sequence continues at coordinate 266,032 of NZ_JACIDM010000003.1, read as the reverse complement.
CCTTCAGCAGGTCCAGGCCAGAGCTGATCGCCCCGGCCGGGCTGATGAAGTCGTGGCACAGCTTGCCTGCAACCAGGGTCGCGAGGGCCTGTCCATCGGGCAGGACGTTGTCGTTCATGGCGTCGGTCATCGGGCTTTGCGGGTCACAGCAGGAGGGCTGTCAGACGCTGACCTGATTTGCCGGTGTTTCAAACCGTCCGGATGCTCTATCGGAGCGCCCATGACCGAACGACTGACCGCTGACCTCGCCTCCGGCGCACTCGCCGAGGCGCTGGCCGATATCGCCGAGGACGCGGCGCGCGTGATCCTGCCCTACTGGCGCTCGGGCGTGGTCGCCGAGTTCAAGGCCGACGAAAGCCCCGTCACCCAGGCCGACCGCGAGGCCGAGGCCCTGATCCTCGCCCGTCTGGCCGAGCTGTATCCCGACGTCCCGGCCGTGGCCGAGGAAGACCACGCCGCCAACGGCGCGGCCGAGGTTCCGGGCGACTGGTTCTGGCTCATCGATCCGCTGGACGGTACGCGCGGCTTCGTTGAGGGCCGTGAAAGCTTCACCGTCAACATCGCCCTGATCCACAAGGGCGCACCCGTCGCCGGCGTGGTCACCGCCCCGGCGACCCAGATCACCTGGCGCAGCGCCGCCCCCGGCGCCGGCGCCTTCCGCCGCCGCTTCGGCGAGGTCTGGCAGGCCATCCGCGTGCGCAACCGTCCGGCCTCGCCCATGGCCCTGCTCAGCCACAGCATGACCGACGAGGAGGCGCAGCGCCTCGCCTCGCGCCACGGCTGCGTCCAGTGGCAGGGCACGGACTCGTCGCTGAAATTCTGCCTGATCGCCGAGGGCCGCTTCGACGCCTATCCGCGCACCGGCCCGACGTCCGAATGGGACACCGCCGCCGGTCAGGCGGTGCTTGAGGCCGCCGGCGGCCGCGTCATGGCCGAGGACGGCTCCCCGCTGCGCTATGGCAAGTCCTGCTACGCCAACGGCGGCTTCGTCGCCCTGGGCGGCTAGGCCACCGCCGCTTCCGGCATCGCCAGCACGGCCCGGTGCGCCAGCGCCGGCACGCCCAGTTCGCGGGCGGTCTCCATCGCTTCCGCCAGCATCAGGCCCACGGCGCGCGGCTCGGTCCCGGTCAGACGCCCCCTCGCGCAGGCCAGGTGCGCCATGCCGATCTGGTCCGCGCTCCAGTCCAGGGGCTGCCTCGATCCGGTTTCTGTCAGTCGGCGCCGGACGATCGATTCCATCCCGTTCAGCGCCTCGACGTCGCCCATGGCCTCGGCCAGCAGCGCCTCGGCGCCCAGTCTTCGCTCCCGCGCCAGCGCGCCCAGGATCAGGCCCGGTTCGCGCGTTAGCGCCTCCGCCTGCGCCAGCGCCAGCAGCGGGGCATCGGACTCGCTCCGGGTCAGCAGCACGCCCACCCAGTCCAGCGGGCTGTGATCCGGCGTGAACTGATCCACGGCCGCCTCGAACAGCATCCGGCCCTGCGCCGCCGCCGCCTCATCCCCGGCCAGTCTGGCCAGGGCGATCAGGCCGCCGCCCGCCAGCGCCAGGGCCCGGGCCCGGGTCAGCGGCCGCTGATCCGGCGACGCGGCCTCGACCAGGGTGCGCAGGTCGCGCCCGGCCTGGTCCAGCATCCGCGCATCGCGCTTCGCCACGCCTGCCTCCAGGGCCAGGGCCGCGCGGTCCAGCCGCAGGTCGTCCGCGACCGTGGCCGGAAGGGCGCGCGAGTCGTGCAGGGCCGCGTCCAGCAGGGCCGCCGCATCCAGTAGTCCGGACGCCTCGCCCTTCAGCCGCGCGCGCCGCGCGCTCAACCGGGCGTGAAGCGCGGCCGCGGCCGACCGCGTCGCCGGCCGCTCGGCGGTCAGGCTTTGGACATCGGACAGCGCCGCCGTCAGCGCGGCGGGGCCGCCGAACAGGTCGAAGCGCAGCAGGTGAATCTCGCCGGACTCGATCGCCGCCGCCGCGGTCTGATCCGGATTGGTCGTATGCCGGGCCGCGTCCGAGGCCGCCGCCGCCGCATGGTCCAGGCTGACACGGGCTCCCGTCCGCCGGGCGTGCTCCCGCCACAGCGCCGACGCCCGCATCCAGCCGTCGAAGGGGCGGGCGCAGGACACGCGTCCCGCGTCCACCGACTCGCGACGAGCCTCCAGGGACACCAGATCGGCGCTGATCAACTCCAGCCAGCCGAGGTCGTCGCTCTCGCGCGCCTTCTCGAACAGCTTCCTGAGATCCCGGCCGAATTCAAACATTCCCGCTTGCTCCCTCGTCCCGCATCGGGACGGATGACGCGTCACCGGGGTCTCAGGAGCAAACGCAGCGCCGCGGGAACGGTTCTGCTGTACGAACGGCCTAGGCGCCCAGCGACTGGTTCATCATTTCGTTGAACTGGAACATCGCGGCCTCGAACTCGCCGATCTCTTCGCGGATGTGCTGAAGCGTCACGCCGCCGTCGGTCGTGACGTAGCGCTCGGCGTAGATGCTGTTCTCCAGCATCAGCGCCTTGCCGATCCGGTACTCGTTGTTGAAGTTGTCGATCGCGCCGCGCAGCTTGGTCTCGTCGCCTGCGTTCACGCCCCAGGTCGCGAAGATGCTGACGCCCAGGCAGCCCGGCGGCTGGTCCTCGAGATCGCAGATCATCAGTTCGACCGAGTATTTGAAGCCGTCGGTCGTCTCGATGTCGAACCGTCCGCCCTGGGCCTTCTTCACCGTCGCGAAGCCCATGTCGTTCAGCAGGGAGGCCAGGTCGGATTGCAGCAGGCTGCGATAGATCTGGGCCTGGCCGACGCGCGCTTCCTGCGCTGCGGCCGGCGTGGTCGTCGCCGCCACAGGCAGGCCGATGGCGAGGGCGGCGCAGATCGCCGCCACGGATGATTTACGCATGGAAATGCTTCCCCCGAAGTCCGAACCGTCAAGCTACAACCGGTGCGGGCGGGGCGCCAGCGGGTGAAAGCGGTCAGCCCAGCGTCGGCGCCCGGGCGCGGCATCGTTGCAACTCCGTCCGCGCTGCGGCGTCGTTGGCGCTCAGCTCCCGCACGGCCCGGATGCGGGCCCGCGTCTGGTCGGTTTCGGCGACGCTGGGGGCGCGCCCGGCGGTGTGGGCGGCCTGAATCGCCGTCAGCGACCAGTACAGGGCGGCGTCGTACAGGGACCGGCCCTCGCTGCTCTCGCCGCCTTCCAGCTCCGACGCCGCCTGGGTCAGGCCGGCGCAGCGCACGATTTCCTCATAGGGCAGGAGGTCGCCCTGCGCCGCCTGGGGGGCGCTGAAGGAAAGCACGGCCGTGATGGCCATCGCGAGCATGGGGTCCTCCACGGCACGCCCGGGCCGCTGGTCCTGACAGAGAACCACGGTCGGGAGACGGGGGGAAGTCCGGGTTTCACCCGGTACGGCGATCTCCGCGCCGCCGTGTCGCTCAAAGCCCGAGGGCGGAGAAGTCCCACAGGCCGCCGTTGACGTGGCCCTTGCCGATCGCAATGGCGCCCTTGCGGTTCATGACCGGAAGCCGCCACGCCGACGCGGACAGGTCCGAGCGCAGATAGGACATCACCAGCAGTTCCAGCTTCTCACCGGTCACGCCCCGCCACAGGGCGCCATTGGCCCTCGCATCCTTCGCATGACCGGTTCCGGCCTGACCGGCCAGGAAATCGCAGACCACGTCGTCCGCGTTGGCCGGTCCGGCGGCTGCGATGAAGGCCAGGACCTTGGCCCGGGTGAGCGTCTTCATTCCCCCGTTCTGGGTCACCAGGTCGAAGAACCAGCAGAACAGCCGCTTGCTCGACGTCCCGCCGTCGGCGACCCATCGGTCCATCGCCGCCTGCGCCCGGTCCGCCACCTCGTCGATGCGCTTGTCCTGCTCGGCGCGCATGCCGGCGGACCCCATCAGCGCCTTCAGCTCGGCCTTCGCCGTGGCGTTCAGCTTCGACCCGCTCTGCCAGCCGCGGACAGTGGTCAGCCCCGCGCTCACCGATCCGTTGCAGGCCGTCCAGAACGCCGCGCCCAGCGTCGGCATGGCGGCGAGCACGGCGGGCTTGCCCACCGCCTTCACCATCGGCTGCAGCGAGTTCGAACCGATGTTCCATTGCAGGGCGCCGCACGACACCCCCATGCCGTCGAAATCGCCGGACACCCCCTCATAGGGATCGCCGTTGACCTCGAACCCGCAGGTGATCTTCACCGCCGCCTGACGCCAGTCCGTCGGCGAAATCAGGGCCGTGGCCCCGGCCGCGAGGTCGCGTCGCCGCATGACCGCGAACCAGTGATGATGGGGGTCGGCGATACGGCCGGAGGCGTCGATGCGAAGCGTCTTCTTCGTCACGGAGTCCCGGACATTGCCGCCGATCACATCGATCTCGCCCGGCCGCTTCGCCACCACGATGTCCGCATGGCTCTCATAGCCGCCGGTCCGGTCGTAATAGGTAAGGGCCTTGGCCCGGGTCATGTTGCGCCCGCGCGCATAGGCGATGATGTCGCCCACCTCCGGCGTCGCCAGCGCATCGTCGACGCGATAGCCCCAGTAGGCCGCCGGCGTCCCGGATTTCCGGTTCTTGATCGCCCAGGTGACGTAGGTCGAATGCGCCTGCCCGATCGGGAAGTCCGCCGGCGCGAAGCCCGCCTTGCGCATGATGTAGGAGACGCAGACGGCGGACCAGTAGTAGTCGTCGTTGCTGATATCCGCCGGGCTCGGCCACCGGATCGGCGGCCGGAAATGCAGCGGCAGATAGGTGTCGATGACATACCGCGCATAGGCGGTTTCATCGTCGACGTGGAAGCCGGACGACTTCGCGCCCGTGATGCAGTTCCAGGTCGCCTTGCCCCAATGGGCCCACTCGGCCGTCGCCGCATCGACGATGGCCAGCACACTCGGCGTCGACATCCACGGAGGTCCTTGCGTTCATGCGAGGACCGGCACGCTAGGCGCGAGGTTTGCCTATTTCAAGTAGCAATATCGCCGATACGCGAACAGCCTAGCCGCGTTCCTTGGTCTTCGTGAACGCCACCTTCGGGAAGCGCTCGCCGACATAGCCAGTCTCCCAGCTCGACTTGGCCAGGAACACCGGGTCGTTGTCGATGTCGCTCGCCATCTGGCCGCGGTACTTGCCCGCGAAATCCTCAAGGTCGGCCTTCGCGCCGCCGATCCAGCGCGCCTCGGCGTAGGGGCTCGGCTCGAAGATCACCTCCAGCCCGTATTCCTCGCCCAGCCGGTCGGCCATGACCTCGAACTGCAGCTGGCCCACGGCGCCGACGATGAAGTCCGAACCCAGTTCCGGCCGGAACAGCTGGGTGACGCCTTCTTCGGCCAGGCCCTCCAGCGCCTTCTTCAGGTGCTTGGCCTTCAGCGGATCCTTGACCCGCACGCGCTGCAGGATTTCCGGCGCGAAATTCGGCAGGCCGGCGAAGCGGATCATGCCGCTCTCCGACAGGCTGTCGCCGACCCGCAGCACGCCGTGGTTCGGGATCCCGATCACGTCGCCCGCATAGGCGTCCTCGGCCAGTTCGCGGTCCGAGGCGAAGAACATGATCGGCGCATTCACGCTCAGCGACTTGCCCGTGTTCTGCACCTTCAGCTTCATGCCGCGCTTGAAGCTGCCCGACGCCATCCGGAACATCGCGATCCGGTCCCGGTGGTTCGGGTCCATGTTCGCCTGCACCTTGAACACGAAACCGGTCACCTCGGTCGAGCCGGGCTCCACCGTCGTGTCGACCGGGGCAGGGGCGTTGCGCGTTTCCGGCGGCGCGGCCTTCTGCGCCTTCATCACCTTGGGCGCCGGGGCCCATTCGCCGATCGCCTTCAGCAGTTCGTCGATGCCGAAGTGGCGCAGGGCCGAGCCCCACAGCACCGGCGTCAGATGGCCTTCCAGGAACGATTGGCGATCGAACGCCGGATAGCCGCCCTCGACCAGCTCCAGCGCATCGGTCAGCGCCTGCTGTTCGCCTTCCTCGAAATACTCCGCGGCGTCGGCCAGCGGCAGCGCCTCGGGGTGGCCGGGGTCCTCGGCGGCCCCGGCGATTTTCTTCGCATAGGGCTGGAACGTCCCGGTCCCCAGCTCGACCATCCCGCGCAGGCGGTTGCCGCTCTCCGCCGGCCACCAGATCGGCGCCGGGTCCAGCTGCAGGCGGCTGGCGATATCGTCCAGCAGCGCCATCGGGTCCTGGGCCTCGCGGTCCAGCTTGTTGATGAAGGTGATGATCGGGATGTCGCGCAGACGGCAGACCTCGAACAGCTTCAGCGTCTGCGGCTCGATGCCCTTGGCGGCGTCCAGCACCATGATGGCGCAGTCGGCGGCGGTCAGCGTCCGGTAGGTGTCTTCCGAGAAGTCCTCGTGGCCCGGCGTGTCCAGCAGGTTGAACATCTTGCCGTCGTGCTCGAACGTCATGACCGAGGCGCTGACCGAGATGCCGCGCTCCTTCTCGATCTTCATCCAGTCCGAACGCGTGCGGCGGTTCTCGCCCCGCGCCCGCACGGCGCCGGCCGCGCGGATGGCGCCGCCCGCCAGCAGGATGTGCTCGGTCAGCGTGGTCTTGCCCGCATCGGGGTGCGCGATGATGGCGAAGGTCCTGCGGCGCAGGGCCTCATCCTGGAGGGTCAGTTTCGACATGTTCGGTCCTTGGGCCGCGCGAACTAGCGCGGCCCGGCGGGAAAGTCACCCGATGCGAGGGCGAAGGCCCTCGCTAGGGGGCCGCGCGAACGGGCGCGGCCCGGCCCGAAAGTCACTCCGCCGGGGCTTCGACCACCACCTCGATGACGTCGGTGGTGGTCGTCCCGTCGCGCATCGAGACGGCGCGGGCGATCATCGCCTTGGCCGCCGCCGCCGTTCCGTCCGAGTGGGGATCGTTCGCCAGCGGCTCCAGCAGGGTGATCCCTTCGTCGTACTCGCGCCGCATCAGGTGCGCCCGGGCCGCGGCGAAGCGGATGGAGCCCACCTGCGGCGCCAGGTCATAGGCGGTCAGGATCGAGGCCATGTCGTTGTCGGTCGGATAGTTGGACGACAGCTGCCGCACCTGACCCAGCTGGTACAGGATTTGATAGCGGTTGGGGTCCAACTGGTAGGCGCGGGCCAGGAAGTTGCGCGCCTCGCGGCCCATCGCCAGCTCGTTGTCGCCCGCGGTTTCCATCGCCTTCAGCCGGATTCTGGCCAGCAGCATAAGGGCGTCGATATCGTCCGCATTGGCCGCCAGACGACGCTGCAGCACGGCCTCCGCCGTCTGCGGGTCGCCGTAGTCGATCTCGGCGCGCGCCAGCACGGTTTCGACGAACGGATCGCCGGGATAGCGCGCGGCCTTGGCCCGGATCAGTCCCAGCGCCTGGGCGCCGCCTTCCTCGCCCAGCGGGTTGTTTAGCCGCAGGCTCGCCAGCAGCAGGTCGCCCGCTCCGGGCGACAGCGTCGTGATCTCGACGTTGGGCCGCGCGAACTGGTCGGCCGAGAAGCGCTTCAGCGCCACCCGCTGGCCGGCGTAGGCCTTCAGGGTCCGCTCGAGGTCGGCCACGCTCATGCCGGTCGCGTCCTCGATCGCCTCGACCGGGTCCATCCCCGCCTGCAGGTTCTGGGCGTAGGCGACCAGCTGGCGCAGCCGCGCGGCGTCGGACATGAACCAGTGCGTCAGCATCCACGACTGGCCGTAGAACTGGGTCACCTGGATGTTCGTATTGAAGTCCGACGGCCGGCCTTCCAGCACCGAGCGCAGCGGAAGCCAGTCCGCATAGCTCAGCCACGACTGCCGGTCGGGGTCAGGCAGGCCGATGGTGATCTGGTGCGCGTCGATGTCGGCCGTGCCGAAATACTCGGCGTAGCCCTCGACCAGCCACGACGGATAGCCGGAGGCGAAATTCGCCAGCATGAAGTGGTGCGCGTATTCGTGCAGCAGCGTGCGCATGTTGCGCCGCTCGCGGATGGCGATGGCGAAAATCTCGTCGTTCGAGGCCCGGTAGAAGCCGCGCATCATCTCCGGCGCATCCGGCGAGACCTGGCGCAGTCCGGCCGTATCGCGGACCAGATAGATCGACAGCTTGCGCGCCGGCGCGGCGTTGACGTCGAGGCCGTGCATGAAGCGAAGCGCGCTGTCGTACAGCTCCAGCTCAAGCGCCGCTTCCCGCAGGCTCGTGGGATCGCCGTTGCTGTAGACGATGAACCGGGGCGTCTCGGCGCGATGCCAGTCCGCCGCCGAGGCGCTTCCCGCCGCCGACAGCACGAGCATGGCGACGCACGCCACCAGTAGTTGCAGAGCCTTCATGGTTTCCCCCCGGACACGCCTCCAGGGTAGCACGAAGCGAGGCGACGGCCAGCCTCGCCCGGAGCGATGCAATAACCCCTCGCCACGTCAGGTTTTTGGAGTCATCGTCCTGTCACGCGAGACGACCCGGTCACGCAATCGGGCGCCGCCTCTGGAAACGAAGGAACGGCCATGGCTCTCGACCTGCCCGAAACGCCCCCACCGGCGCCGAACCAACCTCACCCCGCGCTCTGCCTCGCAGCCGGCTTCGGCCTGATCGTCCTGTGCGCGATCGTGGTGCACGTCGTCTTCAACGCGGTGCTTTAGGTTCCCTCAGCGGGCTCCGGTTCGGCGGGCTGTGACGCATCCTGATCCGGCTGGGTGGGGGAGGTCGAGGCCGCTTCCTCGACCGCATCGCGTTCGTCCCGGGTGAACGGCGCTGCGCCTGCTCTGGCGCGCTCCAGCAGCTCCTGTGCGGCGTCGGACGACCCGCCCCCGTGCGGGGCGTTGGCCAGCGGCTCCAGCAGGGCGATGGCGGTCCCGTACTCCTCCGCCTCCATCAGCGCCGACGCATACCCCAGGCGAATGCCGGTCAGTTGCGGCGCCCGTTCATAGGCCAGGTGCCAGGTCAGCAGATCGTTCTCGTTCGGATAGCCGGGCCCGCCCTCGCGCGTCTGCGCCAGCATGTAGAGCGTGTAGTACTGCTCGTTGTTCGCCGAATAGGCCCGGCCCAGATAGCCGCGCGCGCGCCGCATGTGGGTCTCCCCGTTCTCCGGATCCCCCGCCGCAAGGCGCATGTGCCGGCTGGCCAGCAGTTGCAGTGCCTCGACGTTCGTCGGTTCGATCTCCAGCAGTCGCAGCAGCACCGCCTCGCCCGCCTCCGGTTCGCCGAAATGCAACTCCGCATGGCCCAGCTGCAGCATGGCGAACGGGTCGTCGGGATGCCGCGCCGCCCGCTGGCGAACCAGCGCCGCCGTGGCGGCACGTTGATCCTCGGGGACCCCGACCTTCAGCCTCTGTCCCAGCAGCAGCAGGTCATCCGCCGACTCCGGCAGGCGGGTGACGGTGATCTCCGGCTCCGGCCGGTTGATCTCATAGATCCGGATCTGCAGCGACCCGCGCATGTACGACCGCAGCGCCGACCGGATTTCGGCCAGGGTCATCCCCGTCGCGCTCTCCATCGCGTCGACCGGATCGGCGCCGCCCGAGACAGCCTGTTCGTAGGCGCCCAGCTGCCCCCGGCGGGTGTCGTCGCTCATGAACCAGTGGGTCATCAGCCAGGCCACCGGATAGTAGGTGTCGCGGTGGCCGGTTCGCGTGATCTCGCGCGGCCGTTTCGACAGCAATTCCTCCAGCGGCAGCCAGTTGGCGTTCAACAGCCAGTCGGCCCGGTTGGCGTTGTAGTTGCCGATGCGGACGGTGTTGCCGCGCACTTCCGCGGTCATGAAATATTCGGCCAGGCCTTCCACCAGCCAGCCCGGCAGCTGCGCCGCCGTCCCGTTCTGGAAGCTGAAGTGGTGGAAATACTCGTGCAGCAGGAAGTCCATTTCGCGGTCGCTGAACGCGGCGGCGAAGATGCCTTCCGAGGCGGGGAAATAGGTTCCGGCGGCGTGCGGGGGCGAGCCCGGATGAATCTCGAGCAAGCCGTTCCGGCCATGCACCAGGAAGATCGGCAGCTGGCGCGCGGGCGGCGCATCCAGCGGCATGCCCATGCCGGCGCGAAGGATGTAGTCGTAAAGCTCCAGCGTCCGCGCGTACCGGCGAAGCGAGCTCTCGGTGCCCTGCGAATAGATGACGAAGTTGCGGCTTTCGGCCTTCAGCCACTCGGCCCGCGCTGGTCCGGCGGCCAGCATCGTCGCCGCCATGATGGACATGGCGACCGCTTTCACGATCGTCGTAAGGTTCATTTTCGCGCCCCGGGTCTCTGAAGACTGCAGGTAGCGGATCAACAACCTCAGGGCCAGCAGAGCCGTATCAGGCGGCGAGGCGCATCCACACGGCCTTGTCGGCGGCCACGGCGTCCAGCTTGCCCTTCGAGGCGCGGTTCTTCAGCTGCACCATGATGGCTTCCGGCAGGGCGCAGAACTGCGGCTCCACCAGATCCGGGTTGCAGCCGGCTTCCGGCGCCGCGAACAGCGCCGCGTTCACTTCCGGGCTGCGGTCGTGGATCAGCCACGCCAGACGGCGGGCGCGTTGCGGGTCGTTCTTGTGCAGAAGCGGGTCTTCGGCGAACAGCTCGCAACCCAGCTCCAGCACATAGTCGAGGCTGAGGTTGTCGAAGCGGCGCGCGTCGTTGGGCGTGACCGGGCAGGTCTCGTCCAGATCGAACACGACGTCGTTCAGCAGAAACAGCATCGGGAACACCCACCATCACCGGGCTCATTGCGGCCCGTTGGATGTGACCATAGCCAGGCTGGCTTGCGGTTCCGTTCCCGAACGCGGTTAAGGATTTGCGACGATCCCGGCGGGCGTTAACCCGCCGGTTTCCATCTTGCCCGGATCAGGCCTGGACGTAGCCCATCGCCGCGATCTGGGTGGTGAACCACCAGTAGACCAGGGCGCCGATCGCGGCCGAGCCGATCGAGATGACCCAGCCCCATTTGGTGAAGCGCGGCTGACCTTCCTGGCGCACCAGGGTGTCGGCCTTCTCGCCGCCGAAGATGTACAGCAGGCCGAAGATGAAGCCCCACGGCACAAGGAACAGACCGCGCAGCTCGAAGCTGATCTCGGCCGCGCCCGATTGCGCCAGTTGCAGCGGCTGGACGACGGCCCAGTACGTGATCAGGCCGCCGAGCGCGACAAGGCCCACGCCCGCACCGCGGGCCAACAAGTCTCTATTCATGGATTTACTCCCCCCAAGGCGGGGAGGGTTCGCATATCAGGCGGCGGTTGGACAATATCCAACCGTCAGGCTGTCGCTGCTCAGGCCACTTTTTCCGTGATGAAATGCCGCGCCTCGCGGTCTTCGATTTCAACAATCCAGAGATCGGGATCGTACTTCACTTGCCGCTGCAGATATTCGTCCAGCTCGCTCTCGAACTCGCTTTCGATGGGCTGCATCCACAGCCGCTCGCCGTCGGTGCCGAAGGCCTCACTATAGAGTCTGGCGCGGCGGTTGGACGTGTCGAACACCTTGACGATCACCGTCCCGGCCCGCGCATCGCCCCTGCGCGCGACGGTGGCGAAGGCCCCGCCGATCTCGGCACGGCGGATCAGGGCGGCCACCCACACATCGCTCGAAAGTAGCAAACTGATAACCCTGCTCGGAAACCGGACCGGAACGCCTGATGCGTAGGGTGCGGCTTATGAAGATAGGGCAGAACGCCTCCAGGACCCAAGCCGCGCTTGTCGCGGCCGCCGCGCTGCTGGCGCCGGCGAGCGCCTTCGCGGGCGCGTCCGACACCTATTACGAGCGCGCCTTCGTGGTCGCCGCCGACGCGCGCTGTGATCTGTTCCAGCCGCAGGTCGGCCGGGCGCTCGACGCCGCCACCGCCCAGGCGCGCGGCGCCGCCCTCCGTTCGGGAACCTCTCCGGCCGATCTCGCCGCCGTCGCCGCCCGGGCCCGCGCCCGCGCCGGCGCCGTGTCGTGCGCGGATCCGCAGCTGGCCACCGTGCGCGACCGCGTCGACGGCGCCTTCGCCGGCTGGGCCCGCACCTCGCGCATGACCTTCCCGGGCGATCGCGCCCACTGGGTCGCCAACCGCACCGGCTACGCCCGCCCGACCTGGCGTCTGCACCAGACTTCGGCCATCGGCGCCTCGCCGGTCGCCTTCGGCCTCGCGGGCAAGGACCAGGCCGCCTCGGACCTGACCGCGGTGGTCAGCTGGTACGGCCGGCCGCGCCCCTACGCCGCCCGCATCGTCCTGCGCGATCCGTCGAAGCTGCCGCGTCCCTGGCTGGCCGGCGACAACCTCGCGCCCGAGTCCGCCCGCGCCAGCCTGTGGGCCACCGGCGTCTCGACCGCCGACGCCACCCTGCTGTCCGACGGCAAACGCGACGGCGACGCCTGGCGGTTCCCCGCCTCCGCCGCCGCCGCGCTCGAAAAGCTGGACCCGCGCGAAAGCTTCGCCATCGAATTCCACTTCCGCGACGGCAGCGTCGCGACCGTGCCCTTCGAAGCCGGCGACTTCACCGCCGGCCGGGCCTTCCTCGCCATGGGCGTGCTCTAGCCGTCGATGTCCCAGCCGAGGGCCAGCCGGCCGCTGTAGCGCAGCTGTGGCTTCTCCTGCAGCGGATGGAAGCGCGCGGCCTGCACGTCGCGAAACGCCCGCTCCAGCCCGGCCTTGCGATAGAAGGCCTGGCCGCCGGCCGTCTCCATCGCCCGCTCCACCGTCCTGATGGCGCCGTCGGCGACGAGGGTGCGTCCGATCATCGCCCGGCCGGTCGTCTCGGGCCCGGGTGTGCCGGTCATCGCCGTGGCCACCATCCGCTCCCACGCCATCTCGGCGGCGGCGAAGGCGTTCTCCATCTCGCCGACGACGAAGGGCAGGGTGGCGTCCTCGGGCCGCTTGCGGGCGATCGCCAGCGCCTGCGCCCGCGCGCCCTCGGCCACGCCGACATAGGCAGAGTAGATCAGCGGGAAGGCGATCATGCTGATGATGTGGAACAGCATGTGCCACGGCCCCTGCGGCCGACGTCCGGAGATCGCCGCCTCCGGCACGAACACCTCGGTCAGCTCGATGTCGTTCGAACCGGTGCCCCGCATCCCCATGGTCCGCCAGGTGTCGAGGATCTTCACCCCCTCCGCCTTCAGCGGCACGGCGAAATGCAGCACCGTCGGCCCGCCTTCGGGATCGTCCCAGACCGCGCTGGTCATCAGCAGGTCTCCGGCCGGACAGCCGCTCGAGAACGGCTTGCGCGCCGTGATCCGGAAGCCGCCCTCGACCTTCGTGGCGACGCCGCCGCTGGCCAGCCAGTCGGACCCGCCGCTGGACACCAGCACCAGATCCTCGGCCGCCACCCGCTTCAGCAGACCCTCGGTCGGCGCGCCCTGATTTTTGTGCCGCCAGGCCGCCACCGCCACCAGGTGGCTGTGCATGGCGAAGGCGAGGGCGGTCGACCCGCACGCCGCGCCCAGCCGGCGGATCACCCGGCACATCGTCTCCACGTCCGCCCCGCCGCCGCCGAACTCGACCGGCACCAGCGCCTTGAACAGGCCCTCGGCCTTCAATTGCGCATAGGCGTCGGCGACGAAGCTGTCGTCGGCGTCGTGGGCGGCGGCCTGGGCGGTGATCGCCTCGGCGACGCGGTCGGCCCGGGCGACCCAGAGTATGGTATTTTTGGTCATCGTAAGCTCTCCTTCGACGCCACGATGACCGGCGCCGGTTTCCCCGGCCAGTTCAGCAACTGAACTACCCCGGTACAGAAACTGAACTGGCCCGGTTTCTGTCCGCCAAGCTATTCTGAGGCTGGGAGAATCCGATGACCATACCCCGCAGCTATCGCCAGTTCTGTCCCGTCGCCATGGCCGCCGAGGTGCTGTGCCAGCGCTGGACCGTCGTGCTGCTGCGCGAACTGGTGGCCGGCTCGACCCGCTTCAACGACCTGCGCCGCGGCGTGCCGCGCATGTCGCCCGCCCTGCTGTCCCAGCGCCTCAAGGAGCTGGAGTCCGCGGGCATCCTCAGCCGCCATCCGTCACCCCAGGACCCGGCCGTCTCCGAATATCGCCTCACCGAGGCCGGGCGCGAGCTCGAGCCCCTGATCGAGGCCTTCGGCGTCTGGGGCCAGCGCTGGATCACCTCCGACCTCTCGCTCCAGCAGCTCGATGCCCAGCTGCTGATGTGGGACATGCGCCGCAACCTGGATGTCAGTCCCCTGCCGGAACGGCGCAGCGTCATCCACGTCCAGTTTCCGGAGCAGGCGCCCCGGGATCGCACCTGGTGGCTGCTGGTCGAGCCGGGCGACGCCCGCGTCGACCTGTGCTCGGTCGACCCCGGCTTCGACGTCGACCTCTATGTCAGCGTCGACCTGCGCACGATGACCGCCATCTGGATGGGGCTGGATACGGTCCGGGTCGCGCGCGGCAGCGGCCGCATGATGGTCACCGGCGACGAAGCCCTTGCGTCCAACATGCAGCGCTGGCTGGGCCTCAGCCCGTTCTCGCAGACGCAGAAACAGGTGGCCTGAGGCTCAGCTCACGCCGCCGCCGGCCAACGGCAGGGGGATGATCTCCGCCCCGCCTTCCGGAGCGGGCGCGCGGGCGACCAGCGCCACGGGCATCCGCACGGTCACCGCCGTGCCCTCGCCCAGGGTGCTGTCGATGCTCATCCGGCCGCCGTGCAGTTCGGCGAAGGCGCGCACCAGCGACAGGCCCAGGCCCGTGCCCTGGCGGCGTTGCTCCAGCCCGCCCGCCTGTTCGAACGGGCGGCCCAGACGCTGCACGTCCTCCGGCGCGATGCCCACGCCGGTGTCGGCGACGGTGATCTCCAGGTACGGACCCATGGCCTCGACCGCGACGGTCACCGACCCGCCCGCGTGCGTGAATTTCACCGCGTTCGACAGCAGGTTCAGCGCCATCTGCTTGATCGCGCGCCGGTCCGCCGACACCTCGACCGGATCGGGCGGCAGCACGCCGGACAGGCTCACGCCCTTGTCCTCGGCGTTGACCCGCACCAGCGCCATCGCCGCCGACACCACCTCGCGGGCGTCGAACTTCTCGGTCGTCAGGGTGTAGCGCTCGGCCTCGATCTTCGAGACGTCCAGCAGGTCGTTGATCAGGTCCAGCAGGTGGCCGCCGGCCTGGTGAATGTTCTCGGCGTAGTCGGCGTAGCGATCCGGGATCGGCCCGAACAGCCGCTGCCGCATGATGTCCGAGAAGCCCAGCACCGCGTTCAGCGGCGTGCGCAACTCGTGGCTCATATTGGCCAGGAAGCGCGTCTTGCCGGCCTCGCGCGTCTCGGCCTCGGTGCGGGCGATCTCCAGGCCCAGCTCGCGCGCGTACTGGGCGGTGGCGTCGAACGCCTGGCCCATGATCCGCGGCCCGGCCGGATCGTCCAGGCGGCGCAGCACCACCTGCACCCGCCGGTCCAGCGCCAGGCGCGGCGCCAGCACGGCTGAACCCTCATGCCCCTGCATCGCCCGTTCCAGCGCGGCCAGCAGGCGCGGCCGGTCCGGCGCGTGCACCGCGGCCACCAGCCCCTGTTCGAACAGCGGGTCGACCGGCAGCGACGGCGGCGGCGTGCCATACGCCGCCAGCACCCGTCCCGACGGTTCAAGAATAAGGGTCAGGCCCGGCTGCGCGGCCATCAGGGACTCGACGCGGCGCACCTCGGCCTCGGCCAGTTCCAGCCGCTCGTCCCGCTGCCGCCACGACAGCCGCACCGCCAGAGCCGCGGCGCCCGCCGCCAGCACGGCCGAGATCGCCGCCAGCGCGGGCAGGTTCGGGCCCGGTCCGCCGATCCACGCCGAAAACAGTCCGGCCAGCGCCGCCACGCCCACGGCCAGGGCGCCCACCTGCACCGGCCGCGCGCCGCCCATGGCGATCCCCGCCGCCAGCGGCAGGAAGACGAAGCCCGCCAGCGGTCCGGTCAGGCCGCTGGACAGCGCCGCGCAGGTCAGGGCCGACAGGCCCCAGATCCCCAGCAGGGTCATCCGCTCGCCCGCGCCGTCGCGCTGCAGCAGGCCCAGGCCCGCCAGACCCGGCACGATCATCGCCAGCACGCTGTAGAAGACGGGGCCGTCCACGCCGCCGATCCAGCGCCCGCCCAGCGCCAGCAGCGCCGCCGAAACCGCCCATGCCGCATGCCACGCCGCCAGCGCCGGGCGATCGCCGGCGCCCGCGCGGGCCGCGCTTTCAGCTGGGTCTGTGGGACGGGCGGTGGTCAATCGGCTGGATTTGGCGGGCGGCGGGTCGGAGGTGACCTCGCGCGAGCCTAGCCGTCGCCCTGAGTCGCCCAAAGCCTCCACCCGTCTCAGGCGACTGCAAGCAAGGGGATCGCGGTCGATTTCCGGGGACCATCGCGCCGGTTGTCGTTAACGCCGCCGCGGCCTATCTCGACGGCGATGACTTCCACTGCTTCCATCGACGCCGTCCTCGCCGAACTGGCCGAGGAGTTCGACCTCCTCGGCGACTGGGAGGGACGGATCGAATACGTCATCGAACTGGGCAAGGACCTCGCGCCCCTGCCGGACGCCGATCGCATCGACGCCAACAAGGTTTCGGGCTGCGCCGCCCAGGTCTGGCTCGCCGTCCGCCGCGACGGCGACCGCATGGTCTTTCTCGCCGACAGCGACAGCGCCCTGTCCAAGGGCAATATCGCCCTGCTGCTGCGTCTCTATTCCAGCCGCACCCCGACCGAGATCCTCGGCTTCGACGCCCGCGCCGCCCTCGACCGTCTCGGCCTGCCCTCGGCGCTCACCCGTCAGCGCGCCAACGGTCTGAACGCCATGGTCGGCCGCATCCGCGACGAGGCCGCCCTGGTCCTCGCCGGTCAGGACGCCGTTCCCTGACCTCCGGCCAGGCCGTAGTGCCCGGCCAGCGCCTGCAGGCCCTGTTTCAGCAACGCCTTGCCGGTCCGCCGCCGCAGGCCCAGGTCCTGTTCGGCCGCCTGCAGCGCGGTGGCCCGGATGCAGACATGCTCCACCATCCGTCGCGCCGGGCCGCAGGCGGCCAGCGCCGCCTCGACCCGGGCCCCCGCCGCCAGCACCCGGCCGGTCGGACCCGCGCGAAAGGCTGAGCCGCCCGATCCGCTGCGGGGCAGGGCGTCCCAGCGCATCGTCAGCGACGGGCCCTTCATCGCCGCCTCCGCCTCCAGACCCAGCCGCTCGGCCGCGGCCACCTCCACCGGCTCCAGCCAGCTTCGCCCCTCGGCGTCCGTCCGCCCCGCCAGCCAGGCGATCGGCGACCGGGCCAGGTTGGCGCGCCGCGGCCGCAGGCGTCCGTCGGGCTCCGCCACTATCCGCACGCCCTCGATCACGCCCGGCCGTCCCGGGGGCAGGGCAGGGGCGGCGATGACCGCCTCCCGCGCCACCCAGCCGCCGCCCTTTCGCGCCCGCAGGCCCGGATCGGCGATCAGCTGCTCGAACGCCGTCTCGTCGATGGACAGCATCGGCCGGGTCCGCCGGCTCTTGCCCACCCGCAGCGCGTAGCCGCCCGGCGTCGCGTCCAGCCAGGCGTCCGGCATCGCCAGCAGCCGCCGCGCCCGTCCCAGCACCCGCGCGCTCATACCGGCAGCTCGCAGGACGGCGCGTCCAGAACCTGCCGCACGCAGCGCTCCATATGATCCAGGAACTCGTCCAGCATCCGGTGGTCGCGCTCGTCCTCGATCCGGCGACAGGCCTGGGCCGCCGTCGACCGGTTCAGACCGAAGGCGTGGCCCACCCGCTCGGTCGGCCAGCCGAACGTCACATGCGCCAGATACATGGCCAGCCAGCGCGCCCGGCACGCGCGTCCCTCCAGCCGGTTCCTGTGCGTCATCTGATCGACCGGCACCCCGGTCGAGGCCGCCACCATCTGCAGGGTCAGGCCGGCGCGGATGCGATCCTCGCCCGTGGTCGGCCCCTGATACTCGTCCTCCATCATCCCTTCTCCATCATCCACATGACCGCCGGTCATTGGTCGCCGGCGTATGGATGAGGAATATAATCCTACGCTACGTCGTTATCGGACGCAGGCCGGGAAGGGCTGCAAAAAACACCGTTGTCTTGACTCGGGACACTCGACGCCGATTCGCAAATCAGCCTACGATTCGTTAATGAGAGCGCGTTAACCCTTCTTAAGGTTTCATGCGTTAACTTGCGAACAAGGTTACCCGATAACGGTGTGCCAGTTTTGCGGCCAAGCTTTGCCTGGAGGGGCATCAATGCGCGTCCTGCTAATCGAAGATGATCATGCGACCGCGCAGAGCATCGAATTGATGCTGAAGTCGGAAGGCTTCAACGTCTACACGACCGACCTCGGCGAAGAGGGCATCGATCTGGGCAAGATCTACGATTACGATCTGATCCTGCTCGACCTGAACCTGCCCGACATGAACGGCCTCGAAGTGCTGCGTCAGCTGCGCGTCGGCAAGGTCAATACGCCGGTCATGATCCTCTCGGGCACCTCGGAGATCGAGACCAAGGTCAAGACCTTCGGCGGCGGCGCCGACGACTACATGACCAAGCCCTTCCACAAGGACGAGCTGATCGCGCGCACCCACGCCGTGGTCCGTCGTTCCAAGGGTCACGCCCAGGCGATCATCCACACCGGCGAGATCGCCGTGAATCTGGACGCCAAGACGGTCGAGGTGAACGGTCACCGCGTCCATCTGACGGGCAAGGAATACCAGATGCTGGAGCTCCTCTCCCTGCGTAAGGGCACGACCCTGACCAAGGAGATGTTCCTCAACCACCTGTACGGCGGCATGGACGAGCCCGAGCTGAAGATCATCGACGTCTTCATCTGCAAGCTCCGCAAGAAGCTGGCGACCGCCGCCGGCGGCAAGCACTACATCGAGACCGTCTGGGGCCGCGGCTACGTCCTGCGCGACCCGGCCGAAGGCGCCGTCAGCGCCGCGGCCTGATCGCCTCGACAATCTGAATACGGAAGCGCCCGCCGGAGACATCCGGCGGGCGTTTTTCATGGGCTCGCGGGTCCTGAACAGTCGTCAGCCAGGTCCGCCAAGGGTGGTTCGCTGACATCGGGTCGACGGCGCCTGAGGTCGTCAGAGCGCCGGGAGCGGACATTGGTCCGCGGAAGGAAAGCGGTCACACGCCAGCGCGCCCGCAGGCAGCTGCACGGAACCGAAGCGTAGGAAGTGAGTCGGGTTGAACGGCGGCGGGCCGGAGCCAGAACGCTCACCCTGCAGAAGCCGCGAACGGCCTCGCGGATAGCCTAGAAGGGCATCTCACGCTCATCCTGAAGCTCAACCGGAACTTCGGTGACAGAATACCGAATAGCTTGGACCGCCGCCTTCGTCAGACTGGAGATGTCAAGGCGGAGGCTGTGTTGCGCCACTGGCTGCGGTATGGCTTCAACCGGCTCGAACCATGCATCGCCTAAGCCGGTCAGGTCTTCCTTGGCCGGTGCTTGAGGAGCGGGTGCGGGATGGAGATAGACGGTCTCCGCGACATCCGGGGGTTCGTCGTCACTGCCGCCGAAATGGTAGATGCCCGCGACCTCTCTGCGAACCTCAGCATCGGCATTCTCGACGCCGCTAGCCTGAGGAAACAACACTATGTTGGTGCGATCGCCGCTGACTTGGGACGAGCCGAAGATCAGGCCATCGACTGAGCGTTCTCCTCTGGTCCAGAGATACTCGGCAACCACCTGGGTTGGCAGATATTCGAGTGTTTCACGGCCGGGAATGATTGGCTTTCGGATTTCCTGATGGAAGCCACGAAGGAACGACGCATAGCTGTGCATCGTGAAATAGTCGGGGTGGAAGAAGCTGAGGTCGTTATTGATGACCTCCAGCTTGGTCAGATCAAGCAGGCGAAGGGGGCGGGTGATTTCAAATCGACCGACCACGGCGATGCCGCCGACCGGCACGCGAAGCTCGGCTACGGCTGTCTCCACATCCGCGCTGCCGTAGAAGACGCTGATGCCGGCGGAATTCATCCGCCCTGCCGTTGCGTAGGCAGCGGGGGGGGCGGACAGTTCGGCGATAGGCGCTGCATAGATGCGTTTGCGGGCGGCTTCATCGTTGGCGAGGCGACCCCGGTATATGAAACGTTCTTCGTCCTCTGGGCCGATGGATCGAACAACGCCACGGAAGAGCCTCTGCCGCCCTTCCAGGATCGGCCCGAGAATCTTGTCCAGAAGAGCGATAGCCCCATCGCCGAAAAAGCGTCGCTCGTGTTTCACTGAATGGCAGAAAGACTCCCACGCCATCCGAAATTCGGGGTCGTCGGGCGTCTCCACGACGAACACATCCGAGCTTTCGTCATACCAATCCTGATCCTCCCCCATGCCGATCGAATAGGAGTGATCGGAGCCAAGCTGTTCAACGATATCTTCGGCGATCGTGGTGTCGGCGCACTCGATCATGTCGCCGATCAATTGGCTCGGGGTGTCGCCACGAATAATCCAATGGACGTTGTCGCTGTCCGGATCAAAATCCGGCTCCTGCTCGCCAAAGCCAACCATCATTCGATAAACCGGATCGATCCGCCGGGCCAATTGCGGAATGGAGACGGTGCGTAGCCGCGTGTTACCGCAGTATGCGCAGGGCGCTGGACGACCGTACCGTCTGATCTCGCTGTTCAGCTGAGAATCCCCGATGCAGGCGTGGCATACCCGGTTGTCGGTATCGCCATCTTCGCCGATGTCGCCCAAGTGCTCCATGCTATAGGTCCCGGACACGCACGAAAGGTTGGCCTGTCTCTGCGGCGCGGCGAACTTTTCGCCTAAGTACATCCGTCAAAGACAGACCGCCCATGAGCGTTTCGGACAGGTCCAGGCCGTCCATGCAAATCAGTCGTTTCCCGCGCCCGAAAGCGTGCAGCCCATCTTCCGAGAAACCACAATAGCTGATGAAGAGGCCGCGTGCCCAAGCGGCTTTCTCTTCGACCTTGCCATTGAACGCATAGAGGTCGGCTGCGCCGACAAATGCGTTCTGCCATTTAGCCTCTAGGAGGTAGGTCTCGTGACTGAGTTCGAAGCTCCCGTCGATCTGCTCACCCCGGATGCGGAACGGATCTCGACCTTGCAGCCCATAGGCGTCGAACAGCGACTTCAGGAACTTCTCAAACGCATAGCCTCGCGGTTGGGGGGCGAGTTTTGCGAGAGCCGTCAGTTCCCCGCTTAGCTGCCTAATACGTCCGGCGTCGGTCTTGGCGGGGACTTCCGGCTCCGGCTTCGGGCGAACCGTTGGGCCGCCTCCTAGCCGTGCGATCAGCGCATTCATGCGCTGCTCCGCATTCTCTACGCGCTCCACAGAACCGGCATGCATGCGGAGCGCTTCCCGATACTCCCACAGCGCTTGCAAGGTGCGAAGCGCCGTTGGTTGGTCCGCGGTTTGCAGGAAGTAGCGGAGACGTTTTCCTTTTGAGGCACCGTTCGTCGCGAATTTCGGATCGTCGATATTGATCCGTAGTTCCCGGGCGAAGAACTCCCGAAAAGTTCGGTCTGTGAAGTTCAGAACATAGCCGCCGCTCATATCGAACACGTCGTCGATAAGGAGCATGTCGATCATGCTAACGCTGCTCATGGCTGCACCTCTGCCAACGAGTAACTTGTGCTGCGTCCGCCTCCTTCATCCTTGACGAGGATGCCGCGTTTCAGAAGGTCGGTGATATCTCGCAGGGCGGTGTCGGGCGAGGTCTTCGCCAACGCCGCCCATTTCGAGTTGGTCAGCTTGCCCTCAAACCCGTCCAGCAACCGGTTCAGCACTTTGCGCTGACGATCGGTAAAAGGCTCGCTTGCATAGGTCTCCCAGAAGCGGGCCTTGCGCAATACCGTCGATAGGATGACCTCCGCGCCGTCGAAGGCGCGGTCCAGACACGCGAGAAACCAAGCGAGCCATTTGGTGATGTCGAGGTCGCCCTTCTGGGTCCGTTCCAGGAGTTCGTAATAGACCTTCCGCTCCAAGCGGATCTGCGACGACATCGAATAGAAGCGCTGTGGGCTCTGTTCCGAGCGAGCAAGGCTCATGTCGGCGATGGCGCGCGCGATGCGGCCGTTGCCATCCTCAAACGGGTGAATGGTGACGAACCACAGATGCGCGATGCCTGCCTTGAGGACGAGGTCGAGGCCTTGGTCGCCTTCGAACCATTCAAGGAAGGTCTGCATCTCCTCGTTGAGGCGCGGCGCTTCCGGTGCTTCGTAGTGAACCTTCTCGCGGCCCATCGGACCGGAGACGACTTGCATCGGCCCGGCCTCTGCGGGCCGCCATGCGCCCACGGTGATCTTGTGCATGCCGCTACGACCGGTGGGGAAGAGGGCGGCGTGCCAACCAAAGAGCCGGTCGTCGGTGAGCGGCTGGTCGTAGCGCTGAGTGGCGTCGAGCATCATCTCGACGACGCCTTCGACGTCCCGGTCTGCCGGAACGAGACCGCCAATGTCCATCCCCAAGCGACGGGCGATGGAGGAGCGAACCTGGTCCTTATCGAGGACTTCGCCTTCAATCTCGCTGGATTTGAGGACGTCCTCGGTGAGGGTTTCAAGAACCGCCTCTGCCCGGAGTTGGAAACCCAAAGCCGCCATTCGACCGGCGAACCGGCCTTGCCTACGAGCAACTGCGGCAAGCGGTTCGGCCAAGCGTTCCGCATCCCATCGGAACGTCGGCCATCCTTCTAATTCATATAGGTACAACGCCATAATCACCGCATCATTTGCGGTGATTATGGGTGACTTTCACCGCAAATAGCAACAATAATCACCGCATCATTTGCGGTGATTATTTTCATCAATCGCCGCAGGCATCACCAGCATCTCTGTCGAAAGGATGCCGTCCCGTGCACCGTACTTCTTCCACGCGCGCTGTGCGGCGAGTCCACCTAACTTTCTCGCGACCGCTAACAGGCCTTCCTGTGCCCGCTCCGCCTCCTCCGGCATTCAGGGATCGAGCACCTCCAAAGAGGGGAAAGGCACGTGCGCTGCTGGGAGTCTGGCTAAGCGGCACCGTAGCTGGATGCCCAGTAGCACCAGATAAGGTTCCAGTGCTGGCCCTATAGCGGTCGTTGCAAATGTCCGCTTTGAGCCAGGCGCGGCTCTCGGTCCCGTCTATCGGCGAGTCCGCCAAGGGTCGGAATCAGACCCTCCCCCTCCTCCCTGAACACGACAACGCCCGCCGAATTCCCTCCGACGGGCGTTGCCCTTGATCAGACCATCACCACCAGGTCGTAGCGCACTGTCAGGGCGCCCGGTTCGAACGCCGCGCCGTCCTCGTAAGGCCGGATCAGGCCGGCGCGCTGCACCGGGTCGGCCACCATCGCCAGCGCCATGTCGCCGTCGTTCAGCGGCTCTCCCGCCACGTACAGTTGCGAGGTCAGGCGGCGCACGCCGTGCGTCGAAACCGCCACATGGACGTGCGGCGCCCGGGTGAGGGGAGGGCTCATCGCCGTCACCGTGTAGGACACCGGCTTGATGGTCCTGAAGTGGAAGGTCCCGTCCCGGCCCGTCGTGGTCCGGCCATAGCCCTGGAACTGCAGGTCGGGCGTGCGGCTCTCATGGTCGTCCGGATGGCGATAGCGACCGTTCACGTCGCACTGCCAGATCTCCACCAGGGCGTCGGCCATCGGCGTCCCGTCCGGATACCAGACCGTGCCGAGCAGGTGGGTGACCTCGCCCATCGCGCGCGCGTCGCCGGCGCCCAGCTTGACCAGGTCGGTGTCGTACTCGGGCGGCAGGGCGTACGGATAGAACGGCCCCTCGATCTGCGGCGGCGTCAGCACCGACTGCGCCCGCGCGATCAGCGGCGATCCCAGCGTGATCAGGCCGGCTCCGCCCGCCACCAGCGCCCGTCGGTCGAGGCCATGGGCCATGCCGTCCTCCCCTGTCGTGAGGCTGCCACCATGGGTCCGGCGCGGATCGAAATCCAGTGTTACGCGAAATACGGGACACCGCGTGAAGCGCTGAAACGCCCGCCGCACCGCGTTCATCGACCAGGTTATCGTTGATCACATTGCCGCGACGGGGGGTTTGACCCGATTGCGCGGCCGTCCTGCGGCGCGCATCAGGCCCGCCAGGCCGCGCTTTCGGCCTGATCCCCCCACCGACGCACTCCCCCCGATGGCGTTCGAAAGCAGATTGATGATCATTTCCAGGACCTCCCTCGCGGGCGGCTGCGGCGCCGCCGCGGCCCTGCTGCTCGCCGCCGCCGTCGCCACGCCTTCGCAGGCCGGCTCCTTCTATCTCCAGGAACAGTCGGCCCGCGCCGCCGGCCGCGCCTACTCGGGCGAGGGCGCCGACCGCGGCGTCGCCTCCCTGTGGTGGAACCCCGCCGCCATCGCCCGCAGCGGGCGCGAGGCGTCCTTCGGCCTGCACGGCCTGCTGCTGCGCTCCGACGTCCAGAACGCCGGCTCCAGCATCACCTACCCCGGCGGCGCCACCCTGCCGATCGTCGGCCAGAACAGCGCCAGCAATCCGATCGAGAGCGGCCTGGCCCCCAACTTCGCCGTCGCCACCCCGCTCGGCGACCGCTTCGCCGTCGGCCTCAGCGTCGCCGCGCCCTACAATTTCACGACCAAATACAGCCGCGCCTCCTTCGCCCGCTATGACGCCCTGACGTCCGAGCTGCGCACCGTCGACGCCGGCCTCACCGGCGCCATGCAGGTCACCGACTGGCTCGACATCGGCGTCGGCGTCGACGCCCAGCACGTCGACGCCAAGCTCACCTCGGCCCTGCCCAACCTGTCGCCCGCCCTGCCGGACGGCCATTCCTCGCTGGAAGGCGACGGCTGGGACTTCGGCTGGAACGCCGGCGCCCAGGTTCATGCCGGCAAGTTCGACATCGGCCTCAGCTACCGCTCGTCGATCGAGCATGAGCTGGACGGCGACATCGCCATCACCGGCCTGCTCGGCCCGCTCGCTCCGGCTAATGTCGACACTGACGGCACGGCCAGCTTCAGCACGCCGTGGTTCGCCACGGCCTCGGTTCGCTACGCCGTCAACGACCGTCTGACCCTCAACGCCCAGGTCAACCGCATCGGCTGGTCCGAGTTCGACGCCATCCGCGTCAGCTACCCCGGCGGCGGCGACACCATCGTCCAGGACTACAAGGACGTCACCACCGGCGCGATCGGCTTCGATTATCAGGTCGATGACATCCTCACCGTGCGCGGCGGCATCGGCTACGATCCGACCCCGACCCGCGATGACGAGCGCACCGCCCGCATCCCCGACGCCGACCGCTGGCTGTTCTCGGCCGGCGCCTCGGTCAAGGCGTCCGAGCGGATGACCATCGACACCGGCCTGACCTACGTCGCCTTCCAGGACGCCGACATCCACAGCGACCGGACCTTCTATTCCGGCACCCCCGCCGCCACGACCACCCACCTGCGCGGCGATGTCAGCGGTTATGGCGTGGTGGCCTCTGCCGCCGTGCGCTGGGCCTTCTGACCCCCACGCAGCGCGCAAGAAAAACGGCGGGTCCCTCGCGGGGCCCGCCGTCTTCAATTCAGCCTGTCGCCGGGGCTCAGCCCTTGGCGGCGTAGCCCTGGCCGCCGTTCGACGGACGACGGCGACGCGGACGGCGCTTGATCTCGCCTTCCTTGGCCACCACGGCCGGCGCGCTGGAGTGGCGCGGGTCGTTGTGGCTGTTGTTGCGCGGCCGCTCGCGGGCCAGCGGATCGAAGGCGCGTTCCGGGGTCGGACGAGCCTCGCGGCCCGGACCCGCCTTGCGGACGCGGTGCGGCTGACCGCCGCCCTCCAGCTTGACGCCGTCGCGGCGCGGGTTGCGCGGACCGCGCTGCTGCTGCTGGCGGTCGCCGCGGCCGTCGTCCGGCATCGAGGCCTTGTTCTTCACGCCCGACGCCATGATCGAGGCGTCCAGCATGCCCAGCTGCTTGTCGTTGCGGCGGTCGATCGAGGGGATCTTCTGGCGCGTGACCTTCTCGATGTCCTTCAGCAGCTTCATCTCGTCGCCGGCGACGAAGCTGATGGCCGAGCCGTCGGCGCCCGCGCGGGCCGTACGGCCGATGCGGTGCACATAGGCTTCCGGCACGAAGGGCAGTTCGAAATTCACGACGTGCGAGACGCCGTCCACATCGATGCCGCGCGCGGCGATGTCGGTGGCGACCAACACGCGCAGCTTGCCGGCCTTGAAGGCGGCCAGGGTGCGTTCACGCTGCGGCTGGCTCTTGTTGCCGTGGATGGCGCCGGCTTCGACGCCGCCCGCTTCCAGATAGGCCGCGACCTTGTCGGCGCCGTGCTTGGTCTTGGTGAAGACCAGGCAGCGCGTGTACTCGGGATCGCTGAACATCTCGGTCAGCAGGGCGCGCTTGCGGCCCTGTTCGACGTGGATGACCGACTGGTTGATGCGCTGCACCGTCGTCGACTGCGGCGTCACCTGAACCTTGACCGGGTCCTTCAGCAGCTCGCCGGCCAGCTTGCCGATCTCCGACGGCATGGTGGCCGAGAAGAACAGGTTCTGGCGCTTGGCCGGGATGCGCGACACGATCTGGCGGATCGGCTTGATGAAGCCGAGGTCCAGCATCTGGTCGGCCTCGTCGAGGACGAAGATCTCGGTCGACGACAGGTCGAGGTTCTTCTGCTGCAGGTGATCCAGCAGACGGCCGGGCGCGGCCACCAGGATGTCGAGGCCCTGGTTCAGCGAGCGTTCCTGCCCGCCGTACTTCACGCCGCCGAAGATCACGGCGACGCGGAAGCCCAGGTGCTTGCCGTAGGTCTTGAAGCTTTCGGCGATCTGGGTCGCCAGTTCGCGGGTCGGCGACAGCACGAGGCAGCGCGTGGTGCGGGGCAGGGGAGCCACGCGGTTGGCGGCCAGACGGTGCAGGATCGGCAGCGCGAAGGCCGCGGTCTTGCCGGTGCCGGTCTGGGCGATGCCCAGCAGATCCTTGCCCGCCATGACGTCAGGGATCGCCTGCGCCTGGATCGGGGTCGGGGTGGTGTAGCCTTCAGACGCGAGCGCCTGCAGGAGGGCCGGGTTCAGGCCGAAGGAGTCAAAAGTCTTGTTGCTCACGGAGCGTTTTTCTTTCGCATGCGGCGACGCACAGCATGGCTCAAGGCCGTAAAGGCTGGCGCCGCCAGTCCCGATAAAGTCTCGAGGTGAGACCGTCGGGGTGGATCGGGCGCCGCCCCGCGTGTCCGGGCAGCGAATGAAATCTTGATGGGCCGGCGGCTTCTACAGACAGATCTTCGGGGAGGAAGACCCACACGCGCTGGAGACGCCGGAAATCGCAATTGCTGCGATGCAACACCCAATGACGCCCGATTGCGGCGCCGTCAAGGCGTAGCCGTCAGGGCTCCGGCGGGATCGGTCCGCGGTCCGCCTCCCTGAAAGTCAGGAATCGGGCCGATGGCGCCCCTTGGTACGGAAGCGCAAACTTTATTATGGACATTAGGCATCCATAAGGATAGTGGATATCCGTATTAGAGCAAAGGAGCCTCCCCCATGACCGACCTCCCCGCCTACGAAACCCTCGCCCCCGACGCCTTCAAGGCCTTCCTCGGCTTCAGCCTCGGCCTGTCCAAGGGCCCGCTCGAGCGCGGCCTGCGCGACATCGTCCACATCCGCGCCTCCCAGATGAACGGCTGCGCCTTCTGCGTGGACATGCACATCAAGGAGGCGACCATTCACGGCGAGCGCCCCTTGCGCCTCCACCACATCGCCATCTGGCGTGAATCCACCCTGTTCGACGCCCGCGAACGCGCCGCCCTGGAATGGACCGAGGCCCTGACCGCCCTGACCGGCCACGGCGTCTCCGATGAACTCCGCGACCGCGTGCGCGAGCATCTGTCCGATGTCGACCTGGCCGACCTGACCTTCGAGATCATGGCCATCAACGCCTGGAATCGCATCAGTATCGGCTTTGGAAGCGTGCCGGGCTCGAAGGACGCGGCCTACGGATTGACGAAGTCAGGCCTCAGCTGATGCAACTCAAAAGCCAGGTCGAATGGGCGCTTCACTGCTGCTCGATCCTCGCCGGCCTCCCGCCGGAAGGCTACCTGGCGACCCGGGCCCTGGCCGAGCTTCATGGCGTGCCCAAGGAGTATCTGTCCAAGGCCCTCCAGGCCCTCTCCAACGCGGGCCTGATCACCGGCACGCTCGGTCCGTCAGGCGGCTATCGCCTGGCGCGGCCGACGTCGGACATCACCTTCCTGGACGTGGTCGAGGCGGTCGAGGGATCGGCCTCGACCTTCGTCTGCACCGGCATTCGCGACAACAATCCGTGCGCCACCCGCGCGGACATCGACGACTGCGACCGCGGCCCGTGCGCCATCGCCCGGGTCATGTGGCAGGCCGACAAGGCCTGGCGCGACAGTCTCCGCTCGGTCCGCCTCTCCGACCTGCGCGACTCCCTCGAACGGGACATCCCCGCCGACCTCTGGCGGCGCACCGGCGAATGGGTCCTCGCCCGCGCCTGAGCCTCACTGCGCCAGCAGGCTCACGGCCATATTGACGGTCAGGGCCAGCACGATCGTGTTGAAGACGAAGGCGGTCAGGCTGTGCAGGGTCGAGATCCGGCGCAGCCTCTTGTCCGTGATCTGGATGTCGGCTGTCTGCGCCGCCACGCCGATGATCAGCGCGAAATGCAGGAAGTCCCAGTAGTCCGGGTCCTCGCCGCCCGGAAACATCAGCCCGCCCTTGTCCTTCCCCTTCGCTCCCCGCGAATAGAACTCGTGGGCGTAGTGAAAGGCGAACATCACGTGCACGAACAGCCACGACAGCACGACGGTGACCATCGCCAGGATCGCCAGCTCGCCTGACCCTTGCGCCGCCTCGCCGATCACCACGCCCACGCTGGCCAGGGCCGCCAGCAGCGCCAGCGGCAGCACCGCCGGTCCGGCCTCGTCCAGCGCCGCCGACCGCTTCCGGATGTCGTCGACCGACCGGGCGCGCGCCACCTTCACGGCGCATTCGACCAGGAACAACGCCACGCCCACCGCCCACGCCAGCGCCATCCGCGTCAGCCACCCGCCCCCGACCGGCCACGCCACGCTCGACGCCGCAATCAACAACAGGGCCACCAGCGGCCAGTGCAGGCGAAGCCATTTCATGGGGGCATGAGGGACCCTTCCTCCGCCGTACGCAATCCCAAGGTGGGCAGGACGACGCTCCCACTCACCTCCCCATCGCAGATGGGGAGGGGGACCATTCCGGCGACTTAGCCGGAATGGTGGAGGGGGCGTCGCCGGCGCATGTGATCAGAGCTCCAACAACACCCGCCGGCGTCGCCCCCTCCTGACCGCTTACGCGGTCTGTCCTCCCCATCGCCTCGGGGGCGATGGGGAGGTGAATCTGCTGGCTATTCCCGGATTCTTTTCTCCAACCCACTGACATCCCCCACCTAATTTTCCTCTACGCAGCGAGGTATCCGCCGCGGCGATAATGCCGGCATCCCGTCGATGGGGAAGGCGTCGGATCCAACGCCTCGACGACGGCGGGCTGTGGTCGAGCGATGAAGCCGGGGTGGAGGACAGCCCCGGGGTCCTCGTCGGACGTCGATGGATGACGTCCGCTTGCTCGCCGCGCGCTGAAGGTGGGACCGCTGGCGAAGCCGATGTCCCACCCCCGTCGAGGCCAGCAATGGCCCTGGCGGCTGAGCCGGCTAGGCCCGAACAGGGCAGCCAAGCGGCGAGCGCGTGGAAAACGACTGCGCGGGGCGGCCTGTCTCGTCGAAACGGTAAAACTATCAAAGCACCGGGCGAGGCCCGGACGCCCCGCGCCTTCCCCTCCCTTCCGGCGGCTCCCGCCGGAGGATGATCAAACACGTCCTTCCCCCATTTCGGGGGAAGGTGGGCTGCGGAGCAGCTCGGATGGGGGCTCTGTCCACGCAAAGACCGCCGACCTGGCAAACTCCTTCGACAGCCCCCATCCGGCCCTCCGGGCCACCTTCCCCCGAAATGGGGGAAGGCCGCACACTTCCGGCCTTCGGCTGTCATCCGCGCAAAGCGCCAGGCCCGTCGGGTCGGGAAGTCCCGAAGGGCCGACGACCGCGGCCCAACCGGAATGCTGCGGCGCAAAAAACCCGCTCGACTTACCCGGCGTCATCACGGAATGTTTCAGCCTCATCCCACGGAGCCGCCCATGCCGATGACGCCGCGCGCCGGTCTTCAGGTCGATACGGAACTGGCCGCCTTCATCGAGACCGAGGTGCTGCCCGGCCTCGGCCTGGACCTCGATCGCTTCTGGGCTGAAACCGCCCGCCTGTTCGAGGACGCCGCCGTCCGCTGCCGCGGTCTGCTGGATGTCCGCGACGAGCTCCAGGCCCGCATCGACGCCTGGTATCGCTTCCGGGACGCCCGGCCGCAGGACCCGGTCGACACCGCCGCCTTCCTGCGCAGCATCGGCTACCTGGTTCCGGAACCGGACGGCGTCCGCATCTGGACCGACAACGTCGACCCCGAGGTCGCGGTCATGGCCGGGCCGCAGCTGGTCGTCCCGGCGCTCAACGCCCGCTTCGTCCTCAATGCCGCCAACGCCCGCTGGGGCAGTCTCTACGACGCGCTCTACGGAACCGACGCCCTCGGCGACCTGCCGCCCCCCGGTCCCTACGACGCCGCACGGGGCGCCCGCGTCGTCGCCCGCGCGAAGGCCTTCCTCGACGAAACCGCGCCCCTGGCCGCGGGCTCGCACGCCGACGTCGCCGCCTGGGCCGTCGTCGACGGCCGCCTGTCGCCGGCCCTGAACGACCCGTCCCAATTCGCCGGCTGGCGCGGCGAGGCGTCCGCGCCCTCGGCCATTCTCCTGCGCAACAACGGCCTGCACCTCGAACTGGTCATCGACCGCGCCGGCGCCATCGGCGCCGTTGATCCGGCGGGACTTTCGGACGTCGTCCTCGAGGCCGCCCTGTCGACCATCGTCGATCTGGAGGACTCGATCGCCGCCGTCGACGCCGCCGACAAGCTCGTGGCCTACCGCAACTGGCTGGGCCTCATGCGCGGCGACCTCAGCGAGACCTTCGTCAAGGACGGGCGCAGCCTGACCCGCACCCTCGCGCCGGACCGCAACTACGCCGCGCCCGACGGCTCGACCCTGACCCTGTCGGGCCGGTCGCTGCTGTTCGTCCGCAACGTCGGTCACCTGATGACCACCCCGGCGATACGTCTCGCCGACGGCTCCGAGGTCTTCGAGGGCGTGCTCGACGCCCTCGTCACCGCCGCCATCGGAGCCCACGACCTCCGGGGGCTCGGTCGCTTCCGCAACAGCCGCCCGGCCTCGGGCCAGGGCTCGATCTACATCGTCAAACCCAAGATGCACGGACCGGACGAGGTCGCCTTCACCAACGACCTGTTCGAACGCGT
This sequence comes from Brevundimonas lenta, assembly GCF_014196335.1. Lineage (GTDB taxonomy): Bacteria > Pseudomonadota > Alphaproteobacteria > Caulobacterales > Caulobacteraceae > Brevundimonas > Brevundimonas lenta. The sequence goes on along the minus strand of NZ_JACIDM010000003.1, from coordinate 234,982 downwards.
CGAGGATATCCTCGGGCTGGACCGCTTCACCCTCAAGGTCGGCGTCATGGACGAAGAGCGCCGCACCTCGGCCAATCTCGCCGCCTGCATCGACCGGGTCGCCCACCGGCTGGTGTTCATCAACACCGGCTTCCTCGACCGCACCGGCGACGAGATACACACCGCCATGCGGGCGGGTCCCGTGGTCCGCAAGGCGGACATGAAGTCATCCGCCTGGATCGCCGCCTATGAGGCGCGCAACGTCGCCATCGGTCTGAAATGCGGTCTCAACGGCCGGGCCCAGATCGGCAAGGGCATGTGGGCGGCGCCCGATCGCATGGCCGACATGCTGGCCCAGAAGGGCGCCCATCCGCTCACCGGCGCCAACACCGCCTGGGTGCCGTCGCCCACCGCCGCGACCCTGCACGCGCTGCACTATCACCGCACCGACGTCTTCGCCCTGCGCGACGCCATCGCCGCCCGGCCGGTCCCGGGGCTCGACGCCCTGCTGACCGCTCCGCTTGCCGCCGGCCGCAACTGGTCGGCCGAAGAGGTCGCCGAAGAGCTCGACAACAACGCCCAGGGCCTGCTCGGCTACGTCGTGCGCTGGATCGACCAGGGCGTCGGCTGTTCCAAGGTGCCCGACATCCATGACGTCGGCCTGATGGAGGACCGCGCCACCCTGCGCATCTCCTCCCAGCACATGGCCAACTGGCTGCTCCACGGCGTCTGCACCGCCGACCAGGTCGAGGCCGCCCTGTTGCGAATGGCCGCGAAGGTCGACGCCCAGAACGCCGGCGATCCCCTCTACCGGCCCATGGCCCCCGCCCCGGCGAACAGCCTCGCCTTCCAGGCCGCCCGCGCCCTCGTCTTCGAAGGCGTCGACCAGCCCAACGGCTACACCGAGCCGCTGCTCCACCGTTTCAGGAAGGAGGCGAAAGCCAGGGGTTAGGGACGAGGGTCCAGGGGCGAGGGAAGGGCTGAGGGCGGATCGTGGCGTGACCCTCGACCCTCGACCCTCACCCCTCGACCCTCACTGCTCGCTGCCCGACCGCCACAGATTGTTGACCAGCGGCTCGGTCAGATAGGCCAGCGCCGTCCGCTTGCGCAGCAGGATAATGACCTCGACCGGCGCGCCCGGACGCAGGCTCGCGGCCGACCGGCCCAGCTTCGCCATCTCGGCCGCGGGCACCACGATCTCGACGCGGAAATAGGTCGCGCCGGTCGCCTCGACCGTAAAGCTGTCCGCCGAGATGCGTCGCACCTGGCCGTGAATCGTCGGCGGATTGCGTTCCCGCAGGCCGGGGAACCGCACCTCGGTCGTCTGGCCGATGCGCAGGTTGTCGACGTCGGTCGGGCTGATCTGGGCCACGATCACCTGGGAGGCGTCGCGCGGGACGACGTCCATCAGGGTCTGGCCGGGCTGGATCACCCCGCCCTGGGTGAAGATGGTCAGGCCGACGACCTGGCCGGACGCCGGCGACCGGACCTCGTTGCGCGCGATCTGCGCCCGCAGCTCGATCATCCGGGGGCGCAGCTCGTTCAGCTGCACATCGATCAGGCGCAGCTGGTCGGCCACGTCCTCGCCCAGCTTGGTGCGCACGCCGGACATCTGCAGCCGGGTCTCGCCGACCGCTTCCCGCGACCGTGCGATCTGCGCCCGCAGCGAGCCGAGTTCGCCCTCCAGCTGGGCCGCGTTGCGCTCCAGCGCCCGCACCCGCGTCAGCGGTGCGTAGCCCTGCTCCGCCAGGCTGCGCATGCCGACCAGCTCCTCCTGGATCAGCCGCTGCTGCTCCACATTGGCGGCGATCTGGCGCTCGTAGCCGGAAATCTGCTCGTTCAGCTGCGCCACCCGCTGGCTCAGCACGCCCGTCTCGGTCGACCGGCCCGTCCGCCGGGCCCCGAATTGCAGGCGCTGGATGTGCAGCGATTCATTGGCCAGCTCGGCGTCGTCGGCCGGAAGGTTGGCGAACTCCGGCGGTGTCGGAATGGCGCGCAGGCCGTCGCGTTCCGCCACCAGGCGGGCGCGTTGGGCGATCAGGGCGAACACCTGGCTGGACACGCCGCGCTCGGTCGCCCGCAGCTCGCCGCTGGCCAGCCGCATCAGGATCTGGCCGCGCTGGACGGTGTCGCCCTCGGCCACGTGCAGCTCGCTGACGACGCCGCCCTCGCGGTGCTGCACCGACTGGCGGTTGCCCGAAATGGCGATCTGGCCCTGACCGTAGGCCCCGGCGTCCAGCGGCGCGATCGCCGCCCAGCCGAGGAAGATGACGAAGAAGGCGACGATGATCGCGCCGCCGACCATCAGCTCGTGACGCGGATTATCCGGCACCAGCGGCGGAGGCGGCGGAGGCTCGGTCGGACCCGACGGCGGAATGACCAGCTCGTCTTCCGGCTTGATCGTGGTCTCGGGGGGCGGCGTGGCGACGTCGGTCATTGGGCCCGCCGCGGAGGTTGGGTCGCGCCGGCCATCGGCGCCATGCCCGGCTGCGCAGCCGGGGCGTGCCCTCCCGCCGGGGCGGCATGCACGGGCTGGCCAGGTTGGCCCGCCGGGCGGGGCGTGGTGGCGCGCATCTTCTCAAGCACCTCCTCGCGGGGACCTTCAAGCTGGATCATCCCGTCGCGCATCATCAGCAGGCGGTCGACCCTCGCCAGCACGCCGGCGCGGTGGGCGATCACCACCACGGCCGCGCCGCGGGCGGCGGCGCCGAGGATCGCCTGCATCAGGGCGGCCTCGCCCTCCTGGTCCAGGTTCGAGTTCGGCTCGTCCAGCACCAGCAGAACCGGGTCGTTGTACAGCGCCCGCGCCAGGGCCACGCGTTGCGCCTGACCGGCCGACAGGCCCTGTCCGAACGGCCCCAGCATGGAGTCGTAGCCGTTCGGCAGACGCAGGATCAGCTCATGCGCGCCGGCCGCCTGGGCCGCCGCGACCGCGCCGCGGTCGGCGGTTTCCTGATCCACGCCGACCGAGGTGGCGAAGCGCGAGATATTGTCCTTGATCGAACCCGCGAACAGGCTCGGCACCTGCGGCAGGTAGCCGATCCAGCGGGCCAGTTCGTCGCCCTCGCGGGCCTCGAACTCGGCGCCGTCCAGACGCACCGCGCCGGCCTGCGGTCGCAGGGCGCCCGCGATCACCCGCGCCAGGGTCGTCTTGCCCGACCCGCTGGCGCCGACGACGCCCAGCGTCTCGCCCGGCTTCAGCGCGAAGGCCACGCCTCGCAACTGCGGGGCTTCGGTGTCGGGAAATTTCACCGTCACGCCCTCGACCTGCAGCCGGCCCTTCGGGTCGGGCAGGTTGGTGCGTTCGCGTTCGACCGATGCGGTGCCGGCGAACAGTTCGGTCAGCGTCTTCCAGCTGGCCATCGCCTGCACCAGGCTGGGCCATGCGCCCACGAGCTGCTCGATCGGCGCGACGGCGCGGCTCAGCAGCACCGATGCGGCGATGATCGAACCGGGCGAGATCTCGCCCTTCACGGCCAGATAGGCGGCAAGGCCCAGCGAGGCCGACTGCAGCGTGAGGCGCAGGAATTTGATGGCGCCCGAATAACGGCCGCCGGCCAGTTGGGCGTCGGCCTGGGCTGCTGTCGCCTGACGACGCTGTTCGACCTGACGGGCGATCGAGGATTGGCGCATGCCCAGAGCCCGAACGACCTCGGCCTGTCCGGCGATGCCTTCCTGGGCCGAATAGGCCTGGTTCTGCGAGCTGATGGCCTTGCTCAGACGCGGGCGGGTATCGCGCTCGTTCAGCCAGGCGAGGGTGAACAGAATGCCGCCGCCGACAAGGGTCAGCAGACCCAGCATGGGGTGCAGCAGGAAGCAGCAGCCGAGATAGATCGGGGTCCAGGGCGCGTCGAACAGGGCCAACATGCCCTGGCCGCCGATGGCTCCCCGCACATTGTCGAACTCGCGCAGCGCCTGGGTGCTCGGCGCCTTGGCCTGCAGATCGACGACGCGCGCCAGAACCTTGCCGGCCAGCATCCGGTCCAGCCGCAGGCCGGCCCGCAGCATCAGTCGTCCACGCAGCCAGTCGAGCCCGGCAAGGGCGCCGAGCGCGAATACGGCCACCACGGTGACAAGGACAAGGGTCATCAGCCCCCCCGTCGGCACGACGCGGTCGTAGACCTGCATCATGTAGAGGGTGGGTGTGAGGTAGAGCAGATTGACGAGTGCGGAGAAGATCGCCGCCCACAGGAAGTGGGACTTGCAGGCTCTCAGCGCCTCAGCCAGGGGCTCGGTCCCCGGTTTGCTGGGAAGCAGGTTTTTCAGCACGGGGGCGAGGGACTCCTGCGATCGATGGCGCCTAGTCTAACGTGTGGATGGAAATACACATAGTGGGTGTGAGAACGCTGTCATCGACGAAGGCTGACCTGCAATCGCGGCGCCACACTCTGTGACCCATCTTTAACTTGCCGCCATCGGTTGTGCACGACAGGGTGCGGCCGTTGAGCTGAGGGGGCCCCATGCTGAAGATCGAGAACCTGACCCACGTTTACGGCAACGGGACGCGGGCCCTGGACGGCGTCACGCTGACCATTCCGAAAGGGATGTTCGGCCTGCTGGGCCCGAACGGCGCCGGCAAGTCCACGCTGATGCGCTCGATCGCCACCCTGCAGACCCCGACGTCAGGCTCGATCCAGTTCGGCGATATCGACGTGGTGCGCGAGCCCGAGAAGCTGCGTCGCGTGCTCGGCTATCTGCCGCAGGATTTCGGCGTCTATCCGCGCGTGTCCGCCTACGACATGCTCAACCACATGGCTGTGCTGAAGGGCATCGCTAACGGCCGCGAGCGTAAGGCGACGGTCGAAGCGCTGCTGCAGCAGGTCAATCTGTGGCCCGTGCGGGGCAAGGCCCTGGCCGGCTTCTCCGGCGGGATGCGCCAGCGTTTCGGCATCGCCCAGGCCCTGATCGGCAATCCTGAACTGATCATCGTCGATGAGCCGACCGCCGGCCTGGACCCCGAAGAGCGCAACCGCTTCCTGAATCTCCTGTCCGAAGTTGGCGAGAACGTCGTCGTCATCCTGTCGACCCACATCGTTGAGGACGTCACCGACCTTTGCCCGCAGATGGCGGTGCTGGCAGGCGGCAAGATCCAGCTGGAGGGCGCGCCGACCGAACTCATGCATCGACTGGATGGTCGCGTGTGGCGCCGGACGATCGAGAAGGCCGAACTGGCCGACTTCCAGAAGCGGTACAATGTGCTGTCGAGCCGCCTGCTGGGCGGTCGCACCCTGATCCACATTCTGTCGGACGAAAACCCGGGCGCCGGCTTCGAACCGGCCGGGAATGGGCTCGAGGACGTCTACCTCGCCGCTGTCGGCGCCTCGCGCCGCGCCGCAGCCTGAGGTCCGACATGCTTGGCAAGGTCGCGAGTTTCGAATTCCGCTACCAGCTGCGCCAGCCGGCGTTCTGGGTCATCACCATCCTCTTCACCCTGATCAGCTTCGGCGCCGTGGCGCTCAGCAGCAACATCAGCGTGGGCGGCGGAGGGGCTGTCCACGTCAACTCGCCCTTCACGATCTCAGTCCTGCAGGGCGGGCTCAACCAGCTCTACATGCTGGCGGCGGCGGCCATTGTCGCCAACGTGATCGTACGCGACTTCACCACCGGCTACGGTCCGCTGATCTTCAGCACCCCGATCTCCAAATCGTCCTATCTGTTCGGTCGATTCATCGGTGCGTTCGGGGCGATGCTCCTGACGCTGATCTTCGCCCAGTTCGGCCACATCATCGGCACCTTCATGCCGCCCTCGATGGTCGATCCTGAAACGGTCGGCGCCTTCAACCTCGCCAGCTACGTCTGGGCGTTTTTGGTGATGGGCGTGCCGGGGTTGTTCTTCCTCAGCGCCCTGTTCTTCGCCCTGGCGACGATCACGCGCTCCATGATGATGACGTACGTCGCCGTGGTCGCGGTCTTCATTCTCTACCTCGTCGCAACCACGATCCTCGGCATGAGGCCCGAGTTTGAGACGCTCACGGCCTGGGTCGAGCCCACCGGCCTCAGCGCCTACCAGCTTGCGACGAAATACTGGACGACGGCCGAACGAAACGCGGGCAATCCTTCGCTTGAAGGGGTGCTCCTGTGGGGCCGCGTACTCTGGATCGCCATCGGGGTCGGGTTCCTCGGTCTCGCCTACGCCTTGTTCGAACGCAGTTCGCGGGGCGCCAAGGCCAGCAAGAAGGAGCGAATCCGCACCCTCGTCGAAGCCCCGGTCGCTGTGGCCTCCATCGGACCGCTGGCCCGACCGACGTATGGTTTCGCCGCCGCCTGGACCCAGCTGGTTTCCCTGACCCGGTTCGAGATGAGCCTGGTGTTCAAGAGCGTGGCCTATCTGGTGCTGGTCACGCTCGCACTGGGGTTCTCCATCATGGTCATCGCCCTTACCGGCGAGCTGTACGGAACCCCGCTGGTCCTCGTGACCCGCATAGCGATCGCAGCCCTGAGCAGCGGGTTCGCCCTGGTCTCGGTCATCATCGCCATCTATTATTCGGGCGAACTGGTCTGGCGGGATCGCGACCGGCGCATGCACGAGATCGTCGATGCGACCTCGACGCCGGACTGGACCTTCCTGTTCCCGAAAATTCTGGCCCTCGTGCTCGTCCTGGTCTCGACGCTTCTGATCGGCGTGATCGCCGGCGTGATTGTCCAGACTTTCCGGGGCGTGACCGACTACGAGCTGGGCAAATACCTCGCCTGGTATGTTGCGCCGCAGGCCGTGAACTTCGCCCTGCTGGCGGTCCTGGCGATCGTCGTCCAGTCGCTGTCGCCCAACAAGTTCGTCGGGTGGGCGATCATGGTCGTCTACATGATCTCGAACATCGTCCTGCGGCAGATCGGGTTGGACCACATCCTGTACCGCTACGGCTCCGGCATCGGCGTGCCTCTGTCGGACATGAACGGCCGGGGCGATTTCGCCGGCTTCGCGGCGTGGACGGACGCCTATTGGACGGCGTTCGCGGTCATTCTGCTGATCATTTCCTACGGCCTGTGGCGTCGGGGAACTGAAACGCGCTTGATGCCGCGCCTGAAGCGCTTCCCGCGGCGGCTCAAGGGACCGGCGGGCGTGATCGCGGCCCTGGCCCTGGTCGCCTTCATCGGGCTCGGCTCGTTCATCTTCGTCAATACGAACGTCTGGAACACCTACCGCAGTCAGGACGCAGGCAGGCTGCTCCAGGCCAACTACGAGAAGACGCTGCTCCACTATGAGGACCAGCCCCAGCCGTCGGTGGTGGACCTCAAGCTGCAACTCGACCTCGAACCGCACGCCCCGCGCCTGGTGACGCGCGGTCAGTATGTGATCGAGAACAAGACCGGCGCTCCGCTCAACGAGATCCACTTCCGCTGGCCGGAAGATATCGAGATGGAAGAGCTGACCGTCCAGGGCGCGACCCAGGCGCGGGAGTGGAAGGAATTCGACTACCGCATCTATCGCTTCGCCACTCCGATGCAGCCGGGCGAGCGACGGACCGTCAACTTCCGCACGGTGTTCGAGCAGAAGGGCTTCAAGGTCAGCGGCAACACCACACGCGTCGTCGACAACGGCACCTTCATCACCAACCGCGAGTTCACGCCGACCATCGGCATGGGCCGCGAGGGGCTGCTGACCGACCGCGGCCAACGCCGCAAGCATGGCCTGCCCGCCGAGTTGCGTCCGGCGAAGCTGGAGGATGCTTCGGCCCAATCCGCCAACTACCTCGGCGCGGATTGGGTGACGGCGGACATCACCGTCACGACCGACGCCGACCAGACCGTGGTGGCCCCAGGCCTGAAGGTCTCGGACCAGGTGGCCGACGGCCGGCGGACCGCGCGGTTCGTCACCGAGTCGCCGGTGCTGAACTTCTTCTCGGTCCAGTCGGCCCGGTACGCCCAGAGCCGTCGCATGCACAACGGCGTGGAGCTGGTCGTCTTCCACGACCCGGCCCACACCCGGAACGTGCCGCGGATGCTGGACGCGCTGGCCTCGTCGCTCGACTACTTCCAGGCCAACTTCAGCCCGTACCAGTTCCGGCAGGCCCGCATCGTCGAGTTCCCGGACTACGCCAGCTACGCCCAGTCGTTCCCGAACACCTTCGCCTGGTCGGAAGGGCTCGGCTTCATCGCCGACCTGAGCGATCCGACCAAGGTCGACTACGTCACTTACGTCGCGGCGCACGAGTTCGGGCACCAGTGGTGGGCGCACCAGATCATCGGCTCCAACCAGCAGGGCATGACCTCGTTGTCGGAGACCCTGGCGCAGTACTCGGCGCTGATGGTGATGGAGAAGACCTATGGACGCGACCAGATCCGGCGCTTCCTGAAGTTCGAACTGGACCGCTACCTCCGCGCCCGCGGCACCGAGCGGCTGGAAGAGCTGCCGCTGATGCGGAACGAGAACCAGCAGTACATCCACTACCAGAAGGGCGGACTGGTGATGTACCTGCTCCGCGAGGAGATCGGCGAGGAGGCGGTGAACCGCGCCCTGCGCCGGCTGCTGGCGCAGTACGCCTTCAAGTCCGCGCCCTATCCGCGCTCGCTGGATCTGGTCGCGGCCCTGAGGGCCGAGGCGCCGGCGGACAAGCAGGCGCTGATCACGGACCTGTTCGAGAAGATCACCCTCTATGACGTGAAGACCACCGCGGCGACGGCGACGAAACGCGCCGACGGACGCTGGGACGTGGTCGTCACCGTCGACGCCCGCAAGCTTTACGCGGACGGCGAGGGCGAGGAGACCGTCGCGCCGCTGAACGAGACCTTCGATGTCGGTCTGTTCAGCGCCGAGCCGGGCAAGGGCCGTTTCGGCGAGAATGACGTGATCCTGATGGAGCGCCGGCCGATCCGGTCGGGGGTGCAGACCCTTCGCTTCATCACGACCCGGAAGCCGGCGTTTGCCGGGGTCGATCCGTACAACAAGTGGATCGACCGCAACTCGGACGACAATCTCAGGAAGCTGGACTGACCTCCTGCTGAAGTGAGACCCAGGTGGCGAGGCCGGCGGCGATCAGTTCGCCGCCGGTATCGTGCAGGGCGGTGCCGACGGTGTGCTTGCGGCCGTCGGAGGCGATCGGCCAGCCGGTGACGATGAGGGCGCGGCCGACCGGCGGCCGGCTGTGCAGCGTGCAGCCGAGGCGGCCGAGAACGGCCAGGCCGGCGGTCGCCGAGACGGCGAAATAGCCCGGACAGTCCAGGGCGCTCCACAGGAACTCGGGTCGCAGCAGGCCGTCGTCGTCGGCGAGGCTGGCGTGCGGGATGAAGCAGGCCGCGACGCGGTCGGAGCCGTCGTTCAGGGGGCCGGTGAAGAGGCGCAGGCCGTCGCCGGGCTCGCGCTCAGGACCGCAGACGAAACAGCCGGGGAAGATGTGGTTGCAGAAGCCGGTGAAGCGGGTTTCGGCCTCGCGCACGGCCTCGATCGGCGGGGGCGGCGGGACGGTCAGTTCGATCGCTTCGCGGACGGCGGTGGCGATGAGGACGCCGTCGTCGAAATACAGCGCGGCGGCGTCGGCGCCCATTTCGACCTGCAGGTCGGCGTCCAGCGGCGGCGGCTTGCGCAGGGTGACGACCACGTCCGAGCCGCCCAGGGTCGTGGCCAGCAGGCCGGCGACATAGCCGCCGTTGCCGCTGGTCGGCGGACCGCGGAAGCGCCGGTCGAGGCGGATCGCGTCGAAGGCCATGGCCCTATTCTAGCGCGTTCCGAACAGCCGGTCGCCCGCGTCGCCGAGGCCGGGGACGATGTAGCCGTGGTCGTTGAGGCGCTCGTCGACGGCGGCAACCCAGACGGGCACGTCCGGGTGCCAGCCGCGCAGGCGCTCCAGGCCCTCGGGCGAGGCGACGAGGCAGACGAAGCGCAGGTTGGTGACGCCGCGCTCCTTCAGCCGCTCGATGGCGGCGACGGCGGTGTTGGCGGTGGCGAGCATCGGGTCGATGACGATGCACAGACGGTCGGCGACGTCCTCGGGCGCACGGAAATAGTATTCGACGGCGTCCAGGGTGGCGGGCTCGCGGTACAGGCCGACGTGGCCGACGCGGGCCGAGGGGACGAGATCGAGCATGCCCTCGACGAGGCCGAGGCCGGCGCGGAGGATGGGCACGAAGACCAGTTTCTTGCCCTCGATCTTCTGGCCGGTGGTGGGGCCGACCGGGGTCTCGACCGGATAGTCCTCGAGCGGCAGATCGCGGGTGACCTCGTAGCAGAGCAGAGTCGAGATCTCGCGCAGCAGCTGGCGGAAGCGGGCGGTCGAGGTGTCCTTCGACCGCATGATCGACAGCTTGTGGGCGACCAGCGGATGATCGACGACGGTTACGCCGGACATGGTGAAAGGCTTCGACATCAGAAGACGGTCCCGTCGGAGAGGATGGTCAAGGGCGGTCCGCCGCCCTGTCTGCGTTCGGCGGCGGCGCGGCGGCCGGCCGCCCAGGTGCCGCCCTCCAGCACGCTGGCCAGCGGCATGGCTTCGGCGGTGACGCCCAGCTCGGCGCGAACCAGCGGGGCGATGCGGTCGAGCAGGGCGACGGTCATGGCGCGCCAGCCGACGACCAGCGGATCGGAGACCGGCCAGGGTTTGTCGGCGTCGGCAGGATCCTTCAGCGACAGGACGCCGAGGTCCATGAACAGGCCGCCGTTGCGGTATTCGGCCAGGCCGGTGAGGCCGTCCAGATCGACGACGTCGACGCCCGCGGTCTGCAGCGGTTCGACCAGCGAATAGCTGAGCCACTGGGACAGTTTGTGGATCGGGACGAGGCCGTCGGTGGCATCGTCGCGCTTCATCGCCGGGTGTCGCCAGCAATCGCCGAGGTCGACGTCCCCGAGGGTCAGGCGGTCCTGCCAGACCGGTCCTAAGGCCTCGAGCAGCAGGCGCAGGATGGCGGGGGCCGGCAGACGGTGGTGCGCGTCCGTTTGCGCGAACAGGACATCGGCGAGACCGCCCGGGCGGGGCGTGTCCTCGAGCTCGAACAGGTCGGGCCGGGCGAGGCACTGGCGGCCGAGGCGGCGCAGCAGGGCGGCGCGACCCTCCAGCCCGACCAGCGGATTGGCGTCCGAGACCTGGAAGCCCTTCGCCAGATCGTCGGCCGACAGCAGGGTCAGGGCGACGGCGTCGACGCGCAGGGGATCGTCCGGCGTGGAGGAGAAGGCGCCCGCCTCGAACATGCGCAGGGAGGCGATGGCCAGCCCCTCGGAGCGGGTCAGCGTCTTGTCCGGACCGGCGTCATGATAGCGCCAGCCGGGGCCGGAGCCGGCGTCGAGCAGGACCGAGACGATGGCGAGATCGAACTCCGTCCGCGCCCGGGCCGCATCGTCGGGCCAGTCGATGTTGTCGGCGAGAGGGCCCCACAGGTCGACGCCGTCGACGGTGAAATGCCGCCAGCGAGCGTGGAACGGGACTTCGAGCGTCGGGTACTGGTCGCGGATGACGGACGCCACGTAGCGCGCGGTTTCCGGCAGGCGGTCGAGGTCGACCCGCCAGTGATCGAGGCCGCCGGCGACCCCGATCTCCAGCATCTCGTGGGCCCGGTCGCGGACGGCGGCGGCGTGCAGCAGGCCGTGCGCCTGCGCGGTCTCAGAACTGCTCAAGGTCGCGGCCCACCACGCGGGTCAGTTCGTCGGCGGATTTCGCGCCTTCGGGGGTGAAGTAGCCGGCGGCCTTCTTGGCTTCCATTTCCACAGAGGCGTCGGGCGGGATCAGGTCGTCGGGGATCGGCACGCGCTCGCCGATCTCGATGCCCGAGCCGGTCAGGGCGTCGTGCTTCATGTTGGACATGGAGACGAAGCGGTCGATGCGGGTGACGCCGAGCCAGTGCAGGACATCGGGCATCAGCTGCTGGAAGCGGGCGTCCTGGACCCCGGCGACGCATTCGGTGCGCTCGAAATAGGTGGCCGCCTGGTCGCCGCCGGGCTGACGCTTGCGGGCGTTGTAGACGAGGAATTTGGTCACCTCGCCGAGCGCCCGGCCTTCCTTGCGATTGTAGACGATCAGGCCGGCGCCGCCCTCCTGGGCTCCGCGGACGCATTCCTCGATGCCGTGGGTCAGATAGGGGCGGCAGGTGCAGATGTCGGAGCCGAAGACGTCGGAGCCGTTGCACTCGTCATGGACGCGGCAGGTCAGGCGGCGCGCCGGGTCGGAGATCGCGGCCGGATCGCCGAAAATGTACAGGGTGATGCCGCCGATGGGGGGCAGGAAGACCTTGATGTCCGGCCGGGTGACGAGGTCGGCGTACATGCCGCCGGTCTGCTCGAACAGGGTGCGGCGCAGCTGGGTCTCGGTGACGCCGAAGCGCTCGGCGATGCCCGGCAGGTACCAGACCGGATCGATGGCGGCCTTGGTGACGGCGACGTCGCCGCTGTCGTGGACGATCTGGCCGTCGGCCTTCAGCCGGCCCGCGGCGATGGCCTCGTTGATCTCGCCCAGCTGAAGGCGGGCCTTCGTGACGGCGATGGTCGGGCGGACGTCGAGGCCGTCCTGGATCTCGTCGGCGAAGTCCTCGGCCACGCGTGCGCCCCAGGGGTCCAGCGAGACGATCTTGCCGCCGTCGGTCCACTGCGGGAACGGGCCCATGGGGGTGGTGGGCGAGGTGTTGGTCAGGTCGGGGCGGTTGTTGGCGCTCATGGCGCCCGACGAGACGGCCAGGGCCCGGTAGACCGAATAGGCGCCGCCGTGGGCGCCGATGGCGTTGCGGTCGGGCCCGGCGTTGACCGTGCCGATGACGGGACCGCGCTCGCGGGCGGTCGGGGCGCCCCAGTGGATGGGGAAGCGGGAGGCGGTTCCCGCGCCGGGGTGGGAGTTGAGCCGGATGTGGCTCGGTCGGTTCGACATGTTTCCTCACTCGGTTCCGGGCTGTTGTTTTTGTTGCGCCGGACTCGTCAGGACACACCCGGAACGCGGGTCTGTCCAGTGTGCGCTTTCTCCCTCCCCGGGACGGGGGTGGGGGCGGATGGAGGATGGGGCCCTCCCCACCCCGCCGTCGCTTCGCGTCGCCGACCCTCCCCGTGCCGGGGAGGGAGAAGGCATGCGTCATCGCCGCTTCCGGACGGAGCGGTTGGGGAAGGCGCGGGGCGTCCGGGCCTCGCCCGGTGCTTTGATAGTTTTACCGTTTCGACGAAGCCTGACGCCCCGCGCAGTCGTTTTCCACGCGCTCGCCGCTTGGCTGCCCTGTTCGGGCCTAGCCGGCTCAGCCGCCAGGACCATTGCTGGTCTCGACGGGGGTGGGACATCGGCTTCGCCAGCGGTCCCACCTTCAGCGCGCGGCGAGCAAGCGGACGTCATCCATCGACGTCCGACGAGGACCCCGGGGCTGTCCTCCACCCCGGCTTCATCGCTCGACCACAGCCCGTCGTCGTCGAGAAGCGTGGATCCGACGCCCTCCCCATCGACGGGATGGGAGAGATTATGCGGCGGGCGGATACCTCGCTGCGTAGAGGAAATTTAATTGTGGGAAGTCAGTGGGTTGGCGAAAAGAATCCGGGAATAGCTGACGTTGATTCCTTCTCCCGCTGGGAGAAGGTGGCCGGGCGGAGCCCGGTCGGATGAGGGTCGGCTCGTGCCGACTGGCCGACAGGCGACCCTCACCCTTTCGCGCAAGAACGACGGCTATCGCCGCCGTGCGCTCAAGCCCTCTCCCATCGGGAGAGGGGCCGGCTGAACGAGTCGCCCCGTCTCCGCGTTGAGTCGCGTCGACCGAGGAGGCGCGTCATGGCTGCACGACCCACCTGGCAGGGGCATCTGAAGCTCTCGCTCGTGACCTGTCCGGTCGCGCTGTACACGGCGACGTCGAGCGCCAGCCACGTCAGCTTTCACCTGATCAACCCGGAAACCAACAACCGCATCCGCATGGTGCCGACCGATCCGGACACCGGGCCGATCGAGCGGTCGGAGCTGGTGAAGGGGTTCGAGGTCGACAAGGACGAATACGTCCTGATGGACGACGAGGACTTCGAGAAGGTGAAGCTGGAAAGCACGCGCACCATCTCGATCGACGAGTTCGTCGACGAGGACGACATCGACCGGCTGTACTGGGACGACCCCTTCTATGTCGTGCCCGAGAAGGGCGTCGGGGCCGAGGCGTTCGCGGTGATCCGCGAGGCGATGAAGGCGGCCGGAAAGATCGCCATCGGTCAGCTGGTGCTGCGCGGCCGGGAGCGGCAGCTGGCGTTGGAGGTGCGCGGCAAGGGGCTGGTCGCCTACACCCTGCGTCCGCACAACGAGGTGCGGAACGCCGACGACTATTTCGACGACATCCCCTCGGTGAAGGCCGACGCGGGCATGGTCGAGATCGCCGAGCGGATCATCGCCCAGAAGGAGGCGGAGTTCGACCCGACCGAGTTCAGGGATCGCTATGACGAGGCGCTGCGCGAGCTGATCAAGGCCAAGCAGAAGGGCGGCAAGGGTCTGGTCGAGGCGCCCGAGCCCGACGACACCAATGTCATCGACCTGATGGAAGCGCTGCGGAACAGTTTGAAGGGCTCGGCCTCGGGCGAGCGGCGGAAGCCGGCGGCCAAGAAGGCCGAGCCGGCGAAGAAGACCGCGGCCAAGAAGCCGGCGGCGAAGAAGGGGAAGGCGGCGTAGACCCGCTTTCGTCATTCCGGGCGAAGCGCAGCGGAGACCCGGAACCCGGCGGCGCGCGAGAGCGCGAACCTGTCACGCACACGCCTCGCGGTGAGATTTCGCCTGCGCTGCGCTACGGCGCCGCCGGGTTCCGGGTCTGCGGCGCGCTGCGTCCGCCTTTGCCCGGAATGACGAAAACAGGGTCCACCTTGACTCCCTCACACAGTATGCGGCATACACTGTGCGTCACACACTATGTGGCGGACAGGTGGGGCCATGAGCTTCGATCCGGACCTATTCGAAAGCATGCGGCTGGAGCTGCGGCGCGGGTCGCTGGTGCTGGCGGTGCTCGCCTGCCTCAGGACCGAGCGCTACGGCTACACGCTGCGTCAGGCGCTGGCGGCCGACGGGCTGGAGATGGAGGAATCCACCCTCTACCCGCTGCTGCGGCGGCTGGAGAGCCAGGGGCTGCTGGATAGCGAATGGCGGGAGGAGGAGAAGCGGAAGAAGCGCTTCTACCGGCTGTCGCCCGCGGGCGTCTCGATGCTGGCCGCCCTGACCGACGAATGGCGGGGCATCAACGCCTCGCTCGACAAGATTCTCTGACACCCGGGGGAAGGGGACAGACCCATGGATATGATCGATCGTTATCTCGCCGCCGTCGCCGCGCAGTTGCCGCAGGACGAGCGGGCGGACATCACCGCCGAACTGCGCGACCTGATCCTGAGCCGGTTCGAGGCGAAGGAAGAGGAGTTGGGCCGGGCCCTGACCGAGGACGAACAGGAGGCGATCCTGCGCGAGATCGGCCACCCGCTGGTCGTGGCCGCGCGCTATCGCAAGGGGCCGGACTCGCTGGTCGGGCCGGAGCTGTTTCCCTACTGGCTGTTCGGGGTGAAGGCGGGGCTGCTGGTGCTGCTGGTGGTGCAGGCGATCGGCCTGTTCCTGAATCTGGTGGCCGGGCCGTCGGACGCCGGACAGTCGATCGCCCACGCCTTCCACGGCTTCTTCTGGTCGGGCCTGACGCTGATCGGGGCGGCGACCCTGGCGGCGGCGATCTTCGAACACTACGGCGTGCGGCCGAAATGGATGACGCAGTGGCGGGTGCGGGATCTGGGGGCGTTCGGCCTGTCGGATCCCTCGACCTGGGGCGCGGCGATGGGGGCGAGCGCGAGCACGGCGCCGAAGCCGCCGGCCGCCGCCTGGAAGCCGGCGCGCAAGAGCTGGCCGGGGGCGGATCACGCGTTTTCGTTCATCGCGATCGGCATCTTCGCCCTGTGGTGGGTGGGCGTGCTGCACTTCCCCGGCCTGGTGCGCATCGGTCTGCGCGGCGAGGATGCGGTGATCACGGCGGCGCCGATCTGGGCGACCCTGTTCTTTCCGATCCTGATCTACGCCCTGATCCAGATGTCGATCCACCTCGACGGCGTGTTCCGGCCGCAGGGCGCGCGGCTGCGGGCGCTGGCCGAGATCGGCGTCGCCATCGGCGGCCTGTGGCTGACGTATGTGATCTTCCAGGCCGGGCACTGGTTCACCCTGACGGTCGGCGACGACAGCGCTCGGATCGCCGGCGACTGGGTGATGCTGAGCTTCGACACCCTGCGGACGCTGGGCGACGGGACGCGCGACCTGGTCGGGGTGGCGAGCACCCTGTCGGTGGTGATGGTGTGGGTGCTGGCGATCTCGGCGATCAGCCTGGTGTTCAAGATCTTCGGGGCGGCGTGGCGGCTGGTCCGCCCCTAGCCCGTCATTTTTAGTGGGCCGCGGTCAGAAGGCTCCGCCTTCTCGACCCGACGCGGCCTGGATGTCCGAAAACCGCGAGACTTCCATGGCCGCGACGCTCATGTTGCGGCCATGGAAAACGCGACGGAACTCGATCAGGAGGCCTGCTACCGCGCCGTGCTGACGCGCGACGCGCGGTTCGACGGGCGGTTCTTCGGCTGCGTGAAGACGACCGGGATCTATTGCCGCCCGGTCTGTCCGGCGCGGACGCCGAAGCGGGAGAACATGTTCTTCGTGCCCACGGCGGCGGCCGCGGAGGAGGCGGGCTTCCGGGCCTGTCTGCGCTGCCGGCCCGAGACGGCGCCGGACATGGGCGCGTGGCGCGGGACCTCGAACACGGTCAGCCGGGCGCTGGCGCTGATCGAGGCGGGCGCGCTCGACGAGGGCGACGTCGACGGCCTGGCCGGGCGGCTGGGCGTCGGCGAGCGGCACCTGCGGCGGCTGTTCCGCCAGCATCTGAGCGCGGCGCCGGTGAGCGTGGCGCAGACCCGGCGCGTGCTGCTGGCCAAGGCGCTGATCCACCAGACGGACCTGGGCATGGCGCAGGTGGCGCTGGCCTCGGGCTTCGGCAGCGTGCGGCGCTTCAATGAGACGTTTCAGGCCCTGTACGAGCGGCCGCCCTCGGCGCTCAGACGGCGGGGCGAGCGGCCGCACGAGGGCGGGGTGGTGCTGAGCCTGCCGTACCGGCCGCCCTATGACCGCGAGGCGATGCTGTCGGCGCTGGCGGCGCGGGGCGATGCGGTGGTCGACGGGAAGTGGTCGCGGGCGCTGACCAGGGCGATCGACGGGGCCGAGGGCTCGGTGTCGGTCGAGCTGATCGGCGAGGGCCGGGCGTCGGTGTGCGTCGAGGCGGACGATCTGAGGGCGCTGCCGGGCGTGCTGGCGCGGGTGCGGCGGGTGTTCGACCTGTCGGCGGACCCGGAGGCGATCGGGCGCGATCTGGCGGCGGATGCGGTGCTGGAGCCGCTGGTGACGGCGCGGCCGGGGCTGCGGCTGCCTGGCGACTGGATCGACGAGGGCGCGGATGCGCCGAACGACAGACTTGAGGACGAGAGCCTGACCGCGCGCGCCGAAGGATGGCGGCCGTGGCGGGCGTATGGGGCGCTGCACCTGGCGATGGCCGGGATCACAGGCGCCGAACTGATGGAGAGCAACGATGCGAAACGCGCAGCCTGAGACCCTGACCCTGGACCGGGTGGCGACGCCGGTGGGCGAGGTGCTGCTGGTCACCGACGCCGCGGGCGCGGTGCGGGCGCTGGATTTCGTCGACTACGAGGCGCGGATGACGCGGTTGCTGGACCGGCATGCCCCGAAGGCGGCGCTGGTCGAGGGGCGGGCGCCGGAGGACGTGCGCACGGCGGTCGAGGCCTATTTCGGCGGCGACGTGCGGGCGCTGGACGGCGTGGCGGTGAAGACCGGCGGGACGGATTTCCAACGCTCGGTCTGGGCCGCGCTGCGGGCCATCCCGGCGGGCGAGACGCGCAGCTACGGCCAGCTGGCGGCGGCCATCGGATCGCCGAAGGCGGTGCGGGCGGCGGGGCTCGCCAACGGCCAGAATCCGATCGCGGTGATCGTGCCCTGCCACCGCGTGATCGGGGCGAACGGGACGCTGACGGGCTATGCCGGCGGGCTGGAGCGCAAGCGCTGGCTGTTGCGGCATGAGGGGGTCGCGGTCGCCTAACCTCTTGCATTCCTCCGCCATGGGACTAGATTGTTCCTGCTTATGCTGAAAGTGAGCATAAGTCGGCGGCGGGACAGTGATCCGGGTCGCCGTTCTTCGGGTCTCTGATTTGCTCATTTCGAGCAAAAGGGGAGTGAGATGGCTGACGGCGCGTTTGGGTTGACGAAGGAACTGGAGCGGGAGACCGCGTCGGTGTGGGCCAAGGTCCGCGACCACGTCACGCCGATGGAATGGCCCGCGCAGGCCGCCCTGATCCACGAGATCAACCAGCTGAAGCGCGAGCGCGACGCGGTGATCCTGGCCCACAATTATATGACGCCCGAGATCTTCCACGGCGTCGGCGACTATGTCGGCGACAGCCTGGGCCTGGCCAAGGAAGCGGCGCGGTCGAAGGCGAAGGTGATCGTCCAGGCGGGCGTGCACTTCATGGCCGAGACCTCGAAGATCCTGAGCCCCGAGAAGACGGTGCTGATCCCCGACCTGCGCGCCGGCTGCTCGCTGGCCGCGTCGATCACGGGCGCGGACGTGCGCCTGATCAAGCAGCGCTATCCCGGCCTGCCGGTGGTGACCTATGTGAACACCACGGCCGACGTGAAGGCCGAGACCGACATCTGCTGCACCAGCGCCAACGCCGTGCAGGTGGTGGAATGGGCGGCGAAGGAATGGGGCGTCGACCGCGTCATCCTGATCCCCGACGAGTTCCTGGCGCGCAACGTGGCGGCGCAGACCAATGTCGGCATCATCGCCTGGAAGGGCCGCTGCGAGGTGCACGAACGCTTCACGGCCGACGACATCGCCGACATGCGCGCGGCCTATCCCGGCGCGGAAATCCTGGCCCACCCGGAATGCCCGGAAGACGTGCTGGCGGCCTCGGACTTCGCCGGTTCGACCGCGGCGATGATCGACCATGTGACGGCCCGCAAGCCGAAGCAGGTGGTGATGATCACCGAATGCTCGATGGCCTCGAACGTGGCCGGCGACGTGCCGGGCGTGCAGTTCATCGGCCCGTGCAACCTGTGCCCGCACATGAAGCGGATCACGCTGCAGAACATCCGCGACTGCCTGGTCCACATGCAATACGAGGTGACTGTGCCCGAAGATGTGGCGGAACGCGGCCGACTCGCGGTCCAACGTATGGTGGAGCTTCCGCCCCCGGCGGTCCCCGCGCGCTATGACCTGTTCAAGGCGCGCCATCATGTGGATGTGGAGTTGATCTGAGTGGTTCGGGTTTGGCGCGTTCCCTTCGGCTATCTGATCCTGATCTGGCGCGCCCGGACGCGGTGGGTGGCCTACAAGCCCGCCACCGACCTGAGACGGATCTACGAGACTTTGGCGCGCAAGGGCGTGCCGAAGAACCTGACGCGCGCGGCCCTTGTTCGGGCCAATCCGGCAGAGGCCCGCGCGTACAACCTGGACTGAGATCCATGCATTACGTCGCGCCCGTCCGCGCCGTCGCCACCGTAGACAAGAAGACCCTGCGGCTTCTCGCCGTACTGGCCTTGTGGCTGCGAACCGAAAAGGCCACGTCGAAGGCATGAGCGAAACCGACACCCCCCGCCGTCCCGGTCCCTGGGACATCCAGCCTGCGGAACCCGCAGCGCCCGCGCCGGCGGAGCCCGCGCGCGTCGCGGAGCCGCCGCTGGACAAAGGGCAGAGCCCGCTGTGGGCGATCATCTCGACCCTGCTGCTGGGCGGCATGCTGTACTGGTTCACCGGCAGCCTGGTGATGGTGATCGCCGTGCTGTTCGGCCTTTTCGTGCACGAGTACGGGCACGTGCTGGCGATGAACCGTCTGGGGATGGGGCCCGCGCGCATCTACATCATCCCGTTCCTGGGCGGCCTGGCCAAGGGCCAGCGCATGCCGGCCAGCGAGTGGCATGGCGTGCTGGTGTCGCTGGCGGGGCCCGCGTTCGGCCTGCTGGCGGCGATTCCGTTCCTGGCCCTGTTCCTGTGGGACGGGGACCGCGGCTGGCTGCAGGGCGTGCTGGCCGTGGGCCTGTTGAACCTGGTCAACCTGGCGCCGGCGCCCCCGCTGGACGGCTCGAAGGCGCTGGGCCCCGTGCTGGCGCGTATCCACCCGATGGTCGAGAAGGCGGCGCTGCTGCTGATCGGCGCGTTGGTGGTCGTCTGGGGCTTTTCCAACGGCAGCCTGCTGTTCGCCGGCTTCCTCACGATCGCCCTGATCGGGCACCTGCGTCGCGGCGCGTGGCGTCCGGAGGGCCGTCAGCTGACCTGGGGCGAGGCCGGCAAATCGACGGGCCTGTTCGTCCTGACGGCGATCGCCTGCGCCGGCGTGCTGTTGCTCGGAATCATGCCCGGCGCCGGATCGCTGGAAAACGCGCTCGCGGGCGGGCTCCGCTTCTTTGAGTTCGGGCGGTGACACGCATCCACCATGACGGGCCGCTGATCATCGGCGGCGGGCTGGCGGGCCTGTCGGCCGCGCTGGAGGCCGCGCCGAAACCGACGCTGGTGGTGACGCCGGCGCCGCTGCTGCAGGCCTGTTCGTCCGCCTGGGCGCAGGGCGGGGTGGCGGCGGCCTTGTCGGCCGACGACGGCGCCGAACTGCACGCCGCGGATACGGCGGCGGCGGGCGCAGGTCTGGTCGAAACCGATGTCACGCGGGCGCTGACCGCCGACGGGCGCGAGACGGTGGAGTGGCTGGCGTCGCTGGGCGCGCCGTTCGACCGCGACGCCGACGGCGGCTTCGCCGTGAGCCTGGAAGCGGCGCACTCGCGGGCCCGGGTGGCGCGGGTCGGCGGCGACGGCGCGGGGCGGGCGATCCTGTCGGCCCTGGTCGCATCGGTGCGGGCCGCGCCGCATATCGAGGTGTGGGAAGACGCGCGGCTGCGCGGCCTGCTGCAGGACAAGATCGGCCGGGTGCGCGGCGCGCTGATCGAGCGCGACGGGCGGATGGTCGAGGTGCTGGCGCCCGCCGTGGTGCTGGCCACCGGCGGCGCGGGCGGTCTGTTCGCCCGGACGACGACGCCGGCCAGCCTGCTGGGCGAAGGGATGGCGCTGGCCTACCAGGCCGGGGCGGAGATCCTGGATCCCGAGTTCGTGCAGTTCCATCCGACCGCGATCGACGTCGGCCTCGATCCGATGCCGCTGGCGACCGAAGCCCTGCGGGGCGAGGGCGCGCGGCTGATCGACAGCGCCGGCAACCTGCTGCTGGGCCCGGCGAAGGACGCCGATCTTCAGGCGCGGGACGTGGTGGCGCGGGCGGTGCATCAGGCGCGGGCCGATGGGCGCGGCGCCTATCTGGACGCGCGGGCGGCGGTGGGGGCGCATTTCCCCGAAGAGTTTCCGGCGGTGTTCGCCGCCTGCATGCGGGCCGGGCTGGACCCGCGCGAGACGCCGATCCCGGTTGCGCCGGGCGCGCACTATCACATGGGCGGGATCGCCGCGGACGCCGATGGGCGGACCAGCCTGGCGGGCCTGTTCGCGGTCGGCGAATGCGCCGCGACGGGCGTGCACGGCGCCAACCGGCTGGCCTCGAATTCGCTGCTGGAGGCCGCGGCCTTCGGGCGGCGGACGGGACGGGCGGCGGCTGCGGAGCGGGGCGGCGAGCGCGCTGTGACCACGCCGCGTATCGCGCCAGACCTGGCCCCCGAAGCGCTGCGCACCCTGCGGATGACGATGAGCGACGATGTCGGCGTCACGCGCGACGCCGTGGGCCTGACCCGCGCGCTGGCGACGATCGACCGGCTGGAGCGCGAGGCGCCCGGCGCCCTTCCGCTGGTCGCGGCGCGGCTGATCACGGCGGCGGCGCTGGAGCGGCGCGAGAGCCGCGGCGGCCACTACCGCGCCGACTGGCCCGAAACCGAAGCAAGCGCCCGCCACACCCGCTTCCGCCGTCCGGACCTGCCGGCGGCGATCCTGGCGGCGGAATGAATCGGGCGTTGCGATCCTCCCCCATCGGGGGAGGGGGACCGCGAAGCGGTGGAGGGGGAGCCCTCCGCCGTTTGGTCGGTCACGTCGTGCAATCCGCCGGAGCCTGTCCGGGCCTGGCCCCCTCCACCACGCTGCGCGTGGTCCCCCTCCCCCGACGGGGGAGGAACTGGTGATGCAAATGATCCGACGACTTCCCGACCTGCTGATCGAGCCGGTCGTTCGCCTGGCCCTGACCGAGGATCTGGGCCGGACGGGCGATGTGACGGCCCAGGCCTGCATTCCCGAGGGCGCGCGGATGCGGGCGGTGTTCGCGGCGCGTAAGGCCGGGGTGCTGGCCGGGATCGACTGCGTACGGCTGGCCGTGCTGGCGATGGATCCGGCGGCGAAGGTGGAGCTGAAGCTGCGAGACGGCGACGCCTTCGAGGCCGGGGCCGTGCTGGCCGAGGTGGAGGCCGACGCGCGGGCCTTCCTGGCCGCCGAGCGGACGGCGCTGAACCTGCTGGGCCGGCTGTGCGGGATCGCGACGCTGACGCGGGCCTATGTGGACGCCGTGGCCGGGACGAAGGCGCGGATCGCCGACACCCGCAAGACGACGCCGGGCCTGCGGGCGCTGGAGAAGCACGCGGTGCTGTGCGGCGGCGGGATGAACCATCGCTTCGGCCTGGATGACGCGATCCTGATCAAGGACAACCACGTGGCCGTCTGCGGCGGCGTGGGCGAGGCCGTGCGACGCGCGAAGGCGGCGGCCGGCCACCTGATGAAGGTCGAGGTCGAGGTCGACGGGCTGGATCAGCTGGACGAGGCCCTGGCCGAGGCGCCGGACGTGATCATGCTGGATAATTTCACACTGGATATGCTGCGCGAGGCCGTGGCCCGGACGGCGGGGCGGGTGACGCTGGAGGCCTCGGGCGGGGTCAATCTGGAGACGGTGCGCGGCATCGCGGAGACCGGCGTGGACGTGATTTCCGTGGGCGCGCTGACGCACTCGGCGCCGTCGCTGGATATCGGCCTGGACGCCCGCTGAGGCGGGGTCGGCGAACGAAACTACGGAACGACCCCGGCGCGGATCGGTTTTCTTCGGGCACTGAAGGAGACCCCGATGACCCACGCGCCCCGCATTCCGAAGGAACAGCGCAGCTACGCCGACCGCGGCCGCAAGCCGATCGACGAGGCGGTGGCCACCGATCGCCGCGACCTGGCGACCGGCGCCCAGTCAGGGCAGCCGGGCGACGCCGACGTCAATCTGGACACCCAGGGACGGTTCGGAAATCTGAGACAGAACCTGACCACCCACTGGAAGGTGCAGGACCGCTGACGATCAGGCGGCGGGCGCGGCGGCCGGTTCGGCTGCGGGCGCGACATCCGCCTGGGCCGGCGTGATGGCCGGAGCGGGCGGCGCCGACGGCTGGTCGGCGGGCGCGGCGCGGCCTTCTTGCGCCAGCAGCAGATTGTAGGCGACGGCCCCGGCCTCGCGCACCGGGCCGGTCGGATCGAGGCTGGCCTGGATCAGGCGCGGCGCATCGGCGTCGACCGACGGGCGGGCGGCGTAGGAGAAAGCGCCGCGCGAGCCCGAACGGCCGCCGAAGCGGTAGAACACATGATCGCCGACCTGGCTGACGCGGATCAGCGAGGAACGCCACTGCGGCGAGACGCCGGTGGTGTGGAAGTGGGTGGCGTTGCCGACACCGGCGTAGACATTGCCCGACAGGGCCGCCGAGGCGACTTCGCGGGCGCGATCCCAGGCGGCGCGATTGACGCGGCCGCGCATGGAGCCGTCGCAGGTGAAGCTGAACTGGCAACCGGTGCGGCGACCGGCGCCCTGGAAGACGACGCTGCAGACGCTCTTGGGGAAGGCCGGGTGGCGGACGCGGTTCAGCACCACCTGGGCCACTGCGCGCATGCCGTCGCGGCCTTCGCCGCGGGCTTCGTAATAGGCGGCCTGGGTCAGGCAATCGAGGTCGCGCGACGCGTCGAGCGCGCCGCCCAGACGGAAGGGCTGGGCCGCCGGCGTGGTCAGGTTGACCTGGCGCAGACCTCCCTGGTTCATATCGGCGCCGCGCAGCTGCTCGAGGCGGGCCGTCAGCATCTCGGACTGACGGTCGCGCTGGGCCGAGCCGGCGACGGTGTAGGGGTCGTGGCGACGGGCGATGGCCAGGGCGCTCTCGTCGAGCCCGCCCGCGGCGGCCGCCAGCGCTTCCTCAGTGAATCCCGCCGCCGTCGCGCCCTCGATGCGCTCAGCCTGGGTGCGAACCGTCGAAGCCCTGGCCGCAGCGCCGCCCAGATAGGCGCCGCCGACCGCCAGTCCCACCAGTGCGCCGAACACCGCCGCCGCCGTCACGGGCCGGAAAGGCGCACCGCGGTCGGCAGAATGGGTCGCACGCGACTGCGAGGGGTTCGACAAAGGCTCTGTCCTGTTCGGCAGGGCGCAATGCCGCCCCCGGGTAGTCACGCCGTGATCTCTGCAGGAAGCGGACCAGCGGCGGCAGTCTCAACGCCCGGCGGATATGGCCGAGCTGTCGTTGGCGGCCTTAAGCCAGCGGTTTATGGCGCCAATGTGGTCGATTCGCAAGAATCGGGCTCATTCGAGCATCAAAGGTTAACGCTCGTGTATGTCTGTGATTTCACAGGGTTGGTTAGAAAGGATCGGATCAGTCGATGACGGAAGTACTGTCCTGATATCGAAATCTGATCCGAACCGGCCGCAATTTCATGCGGAGTGCGACTGAGGTGGTGCGGCGTTGTAGTCTTCGCAAGGGAGGCGGGGCGACTGGACACTTTGCCGCGCTGACCGGAACCGGGTCGGCCATGGTGACGTTTCAGCGCCTCTACAGGAGGTAAGAAAATGAAAAGCTTCACCGTCGCTCTCGCCGTCACCACCCTCGCCCTGGGCGCCGCCGCCTGCGGCCACACCATCGAACAGAAGGCCGCCACGGGCGCCGTCGCCGGCGCCGTCGTGGGCGGACCGGTCGGAGCCGCCGTCGGCGGGGCCGCCGGCGCCGCTGTCGGCCACGCCGAAAAACCGAACTGAAGTGACACACTCGTGAGGGCGCGGCAGCCGTCGCGCCCTCGCAATCTTGCTTTTCGCGCCTAAATGGGGTTAGCCGACCCGCCCGGGGCCTGAGCGCCGATCGCGCCCTCCGCCGCTACGCTTTATCTAACCCACATTCGATCCAGGGATACGACGACTCCTCGCATGAGAGATCTGAAACAAACCGGCTTCACCGATCGCCTTTCCGCCCAGCAGGACGCCAAGAAGGCCCTGCTGGCCAAGTTCAAGCCGAAGGCGGCCGCCCCAGACCCGGAATTCGAAAAGCTGGCCGCCAAGCGCGCCGCTGACAAGGAAGCCCTGCGCCAGCAGCACGAGCTGGCCAAGGCCGAGCAGCGCCGCGAGAAGGCCGAGAAGGAAGCCGCCAAGCTGGCTGCCCAGCAGGCCGCACAGGACGAGGTGGACGCCGAGAAGCGCGCCGCCCGCAAGGAGCGCAAGGCTCTGTCCAAGGAAGAGCAGAAGGCCGCGCGCGACGCCCGCTACGCCGCCCGCAAGGCGCGCCAGCGCTGATCGCCTGACGCCGGGCCGGGGGCGGTCAGTCCCCGGCGTCTGCCGGCGTCTCGCCCAGGGCCTCGGCCAGTTGCTCGCGCGAGTACGGTTTGCGCAGGAACGGCCAGGGTGCCTTCGACAGCGCCTCGTCGACATCCTCGCCCGCATAGCCTGACGTGAGCACGATGCGCATGTCGGGCCACTGGCGGGCGCTTTCGCGCGCCAGTTCGATCCCCGTCATGCCGCCGGGCATGACCACGTCGCTCAGCATCACGTCGAATGCCTCGATGGCGAGCACCTCAAGGGCCTGGCGGGCCGTGTCGACCAGGCTGACCTCCATACCCATCGACTCCAGCAGCTCCAGCGCCACGGCGGCGACCCAGGGGTCGTCCTCGACCAGCAGCAGGCGACGGCCGGCGACGCTGGCGTCGAGCTTCATCCGCGCCGGATCGATGGCCAGATCCACGCTGCGGTCGATCGGCGGCAGGTAGAGGCGGATCTCCGTGCCCTTGCCCTGGGTGGAGGCGACGCGCACGCCGCCGCCGCTCTGGCGGGCGAAGCCGTAGACCTGGCTGAGGCCCAGGCCCGTGCCCTTGCCGATGGCCTTGGTGGTGAAGAAGGGCTCGAAGACGCGGCCGACGACCTCGGGGGCCATGCCGGCGCCGTCGTCGGTGACGCTGACGCAGACGTAGTCGCCCGCCGCCAGCTCCGGCACCTCGCCGGTGCGCACAGTGCAGGCCGCGGTCTGGATGCTGATCAGGCCGTGGTCGCCGACGGCGTCGCGGGCGTTGACGACCAGATTGAGCAGGGCGGCCTCGAACTGGGCCGGGTCGACGCTGACACGAGCCCCGCCACGGCGCAGCTTCAGCTTGAACTCGACCGCCTCGCCGACGGCGCGGCGCAGCAGGGGTTCGCTTTCGCGGATCAGGGAGTTCAGGTCAGTGGGCTCGGGCCGCAGGGCCTGGCGGCGCGAGAAGGCGAGCAGCTGGTGGGTCAGGCCCTCGCCGCGGCGGGCGGCGGCCAGGGCGGCCTCGCCCAGTTTGCGCTGACGGGCCATGTCGCCGGGCGAGCGCAGCATCATGTCCAACGCGCCGATGACGACCGTCAGAAGGTTGTTGAAGTCGTGCGCGACGCCGCCGGTGAGGCGGCCGACGGCCTCCATGCGCTGGGCGTGCATGAGGTCGGCCTCGGCCTTGGCCTTTTCGGCGAGGGCGTCGCCGACGCGTTCCTCCAGCAGTTCGTTGATGCGCTTGAGGTCCTCCTCGGCCTTCTTGGCCTCGGTGACGTCGACATTGGCCCCGACATAGCCCTGGAACTGACCGGCCCCGTCGAAGCGGGGGATGCCTTCGCAGCGCAGCCAGCGCGGCCCCAGCGTCGGGTGATCCAGCTGCATGACGCGTTCGTAGCGGTCACGCTGTTCGACCGCGCGGACGAAGTCCTCGTGCGACTCCTCCAGATGGAAGGAGGTCACAGTCGTGCGCCAGCCGGTCTTCAGATCGCCGTCGCCGATGCCGAAGAAGGATTTGTAGCGCCGGTTGGCGAAGGCGACGTCGCCGTCGATGTCGGTCATCCAGATCTGCACGGGCGCGCTGTCGGCGACGGTGCGGAACCGGGTCTCGGACTCCATCAGCCGGGCCTGGGACTCGCGGATGTCGGTGACGTCGAAGGCCACGCCGACGAAGCCGATGACCTCGCCGTCGGCGCCGAAGCGGGGGCGCGAGAAGGATTTCAGCCAGCGGAACTCGCCGTCGTGGCGCTTGTAGCGGGCCTCCATCGAGAAAGGCTGGGCGGTGGCCTCGCCGGCGAGGGAGTCCTCGATGATGCGTTCGTGGTCGTCCGGGTGGATGACGTCGCGCCAGTCGGCGAGGCGAGCCTCTTCGTACGATCCGCCATTGTAGGCGACATAGGCCTGGTTGACGAAGGCGCGGGTGCGGTCCTGCTGCGTCACCCAGATCAGCACCGGGGCGGTGTCGGCGATGGCGCGGAAGCGCTCCTCGCTCTCGCGGACCTCGGCCTCGGCGCGGGTGCGCTCGATCTCGGTCCAGGTGCGGCCGGCGACCTCCTGAAGCAGCTCCGCCTCGGCGTCGGTCCAGTCGCGGACCCCGGAGGCGTGGACGTAGAGGAAGGCCCGCAGGCGGCCGCCGCGGATCAGCGGCGTGCGCATGAGGGCGCGGGTTTGGAGCCGGTCAAACACATCGAGCGCGTCGCGCGTGCGCGGGTCCTCGCGGACGTCCGGAATGCGGATGGTGCGGCCCGCGGCGAGGTCGTCGATGAGTTTTGCGCCCAGGTCCTCCAGCGAAAACTGACCCTGGGCGCTGACGACGCCGGCGGTCCAGTCGCGGCTCATCTCGACCTGGCCGCGCTCCTGATCGACCTCGCCATAGCCGACGCGGTCGGCGCCGAGCTCGGCCCCGAGGGCGCGTTCGACCTCTTCCATGATCTCTTCGGGAGAGCCGATGTCGCGCAGGGAGTCGGTGAGCCGCAGCAGGAAGGACTGGCGACGCTCCTGCCGGGCGACGGCGTCCATGGCCTCGCGCGTGTCGGTGACGTCGAACGACATGCCGACGTAGCCCATGAAGCCGCCCTCGGGGTCGAAGCGCGGGTTGACCGCGATCCGCATCCAGCGCCAGGCGCCGTCGACGCGGCGGAACCGGGCCTCGAAGCCGTAGGGAAGGTGGCGGGGGCGGGCGACCTGCTGGGCCTCGCTGACCAGGGCCAGATCGTCAGGATGGACGGCCTGACGCCAGGCGTGGCCGAGGATCTCGTCCGCCGACTGGCCGTAGAACTGGACGAGGGCCTCGTTGACGAATTCGACCTCGCCGTCCGAGTTGGTCAGCCAGACCGGGGAGGGCGCGGTGTCGGCCATCAGGCGGAAGCGGGTCTCGCTCTCGCGCAGTGCGGCCTCGGCGGCCTTGGCGCCCGAGATGTCGACGACGACGGCGATATAGCCCTCGACCGTTCCGCCGGCGCCGATCAGGGCGCGCAGGCTGAGGACGGTCCAGACGGTCGATCCGTCCGGCCGCACGTAGCGCTTCTCGAGCTGGGCGCCGCCCTGGCTGAGGGCCTCCTGCAGGGCCGCGCGGGTCGGCTCGACGTCGTCGGGATGGCTGACCATCGCGGTGGTCCGGCCGATGACGTCGTCGGGGCGCACGCCGAGGATTTCGGCGAAACGGGCGTTGGCGCTGAGGATCGAGCCGTCGAGGCCGACCCGGGCGATGCCGGCGGAGGCCTGGTCGACCATGGCCTGGAGCTGGGCTTCGCGCTCGCGCAGGGCGGCGTCGGCGGCGCGGGCTTCGGTGACGTCGGTGTTGACGCCGATCATGCCGCGATACTCGCCGCCAGGGCCGAACCGGGGACGCGCCTCGGTATGCAGGACGCGCCATGCGCCGTCGGCGCGCCGGAAGCGGGCGTCGATCTGGAAGGGCGCGGTCCGCTTGTTGGCGTCGATGGTGACAGTGGCGGCGCGTTCCAGATCGTCGGGATGCAGATAGGCGGCGAAGTCGAAGCCTTTCTCCGTCCCGGTGACGCCCCAGAACTGGCGCAGCTCCTGGTTCAGGTGGACGCAGCGCCCGTGTTCATCGCTCATCCAGAGCATGACCGGGGCCTGTTCGCTGATCACATGCAGCCGGCTTTCGGTATCGCTGACGCGGGCTGTCGTATGGCCCAGGGCGTCGATGGAGGCGTCGAGACGGCCGAGGGTCTTGCGGAGGGCGGCCGCCACCATGGCCGTGAACAGGCCGACGACGACGAAATTGACGGTCGCGACCCGACCCAGCGGCGTCCCGATCCCGACGCCCAGCGTATCGTGTCCGACGACGAGCCAGCCGCCGAACAGGCAGGCGAACAGGGCGGTGACGCCGGCGACGCGCCCGGCGGCCAGGGCGGCGACGATCACCGCCGGGAGCAGGATCATGAAGCCGGTGAGGTCGCCGTAGAAGGCGGACAGGACCTTGCGGACCAGCAGCATCGCGACCGCGCAGCCCAGCCCGATGAGGGCGGAGACCCACCACGATCGCTGACGCACCCGCGCCAGGCGCGTCACGCCGGCGTCGATGTCCAGGATTCTTCCAAGGACCGAATGTACGCCCATAACCCCCCACTCGCGCGAGCGCGAACAACAGGCAACGTATTGGCTTTGGTTGCGTTCCGCCACGCATGACAATCAGCTTCGCCGCAACACGGCGGGGTTGCGTCACGCTGCGTCCGACCTAACTGATTGGTCGAACCCCATCCATTTTCTCTGACCCGCAGGATTCCGCATGACCGTGACCATCGACACCGGCCTCAGCAAGACGGAGCGCACGGATGTGGCGCAGGAACTGACCAAGGTCCTGGCCGACAGCTTCGCCGTCTATCTGAAGACGCACGGCTATCACTGGAACGTCCGCGGGCCGGAGTTCTTCGGCTATCACAACCTGCTTGAGCAGCAGTACCGCGACATCTGGGCGGCGCTGGACGACATCGCCGAGCGCATCCGCGCCCTGGGCGTGCTGGCCCCGCAGAGCTTCTCGGGTTTCGGCAATCTGACCTCGATCAAGGACGGCGATCCCGAAAAGGAAGCCGGTCCGATGCTCAAGGAACTGCTGAAGGACCACGAGACCCTGATCGCCACGACCCGCAAGGCGTTCGAGGCCGCGGACGAGGCCGGGGACGAGGCGTCGGCCGATCTGATGACCCAACGGCTGGCGGCGCACGAGAAGTTCGCCTGGATGCTGCGCTCCACCCTTGGCGGGCGATAACCGTTCCTTCGGGGGCGGAAATGGCCCATTAGTGCGCCGGTGAGACGACCAAACGGTGCTTTTCGGCCAGAAAAGCGCCTGGCTTGAAAGGCATACGCTGGCCCCCGCACGGATTGCGAGGGCCCGGGAGCAGGACACTGGACGTCACGAACTGGACATGGGTGCGCAAGGAGGCGCGACGGCTTGCGGCCGCCGCGCCTGTTGCGTTGGCCGTGTTCGGCGTCGCCATGGCTGCGTCGTCGACCCCGCGCCCCGATATCGATCGCCGGGCGGAGGCCGTGCGCCAGCTGACGAAGGGCGATCTGTCCAACAAGGGGCTTGAGGCCATCGCCGGGCGGATGAGCGCCTCGGAACGGGCGATCGCCCTGCGCAACGATCCGAACCTGCGCGCCGCCGCCCTGTACGGCCTGACGCCGGGGTGGGAGAGCCTGACCCTGGCGGGCAAGCCGACGCTGGACTTCGGCGCGACCGGTCTGGACGCCATCAAGCTGAATTCGACCATTCCGACGGTGTCGGGCCAGCTGCGCGCGGCGCAGCCGTTTGCTTTCCGGCCGAAGACCGCCGAGGACCGGCGTCGCGCCCTGCGCTGCCTGACCCAGGCGATCTATTACGAGGCGGCGCTGGAGCCGACCGAGGGCCAGGAGGGCGTGGCCCAGGTGGTGCTGAATCGCGTGCGCGATCCGAACTACGCCAACAGCGTGTGCGGGGTGGTGTTCCAGGGCGCCGAACGGATCACCGGCTGCCAGTTCAGCTTCACCTGCGACGGCTCGCTGGGCCAGGCTCCCGTGGGCTGGGCCTGGGAGCGGGCGAAGCGCGTCGCCGAGCGGGCGCTGGCCGGCTATGTGGCCACGCGGGTGGGCACGGCGACCCACTATCACGCCGACTATGTGCATCCGTGGTGGGCGCCGACGCTGAACAAGCTGACCCAGATCGGCGCGCACATCTTCTATCGCTGGAAGGGCGTGTACGGGGAGCCGTCGGCCTTCCGGCAACCCTATTCGGGCCGCGAGCCCCTGATCGACGAGGCGCGGTTCGCCCGGCCGCGGATCCAGCTGCCGGTGACGCCGGAAGAGGCCGAGCTGGCGCTGGCCGAAGCCGCCGCCAACGGCCAGGGCGCGGTGCGGACGGTGGAGATCGACGGCCAGACCCGCGTCGTCGGCGTCCTGTCGCTGGGCGGACGGCGCCAGGCCACGCCGGAAGACATCGCGGCGATCAACCAGCGGATGGCGGCCTATGAGACGCCCGCGCCCGCGCCGGTGGTCGAAGCGCCCGGGGTGACCCCGATGGCGGTGGAGGAAGTCGGACGGCCCGCCTCCTGACGCCCGCCGCGCGACATGTGTTGCAACGCACCGGCCGCATCCGCATTAGAGTCCGTCCAATCCCGGGCGCGGCGCGCCGTTTGAAGGTTTGTGCGTGCCCGACTCCGCGTCTGCGATCATGAATTCGTATCGGGAACGGCAGCGGCTATCCGCCCTGCGCGCCTATGGAATTCTGGACACCGAGCCGGAGGCGGCGTTCGACGACATCGTCAAGCTGATCGCCCGCGTGTTCGACGCGCCCATCGCCGTGGTGAACCTGATCGACGAGGGCCGGCAGTGGTTCAAGGCTGAGGTCGGGCTGGGCGTGCGCGAGACGCCGCTGGAGACCTCGTTCTGCGCCCACGCGATCCTGCAGCAGGACCGGCTGGTGGTGCCGGACGCCAGGACCGACGACCGCTTCGCCTGCAATCCGCTGGTGACCGGCGAGTCCGGCCTGAGGTTCTACGCCGGCGAACTGCTGAAGTCGGAAGAGGGGCTGCCGATCGGGACGCTGTGCGTGCTGGACACCCGGGCCCGCCCGGACGGCGCGACCCCGATCCAGATGGAGACGCTGCGGGTGCTGGCCGCCCAGGTGATGATGCAGCTGGAGCTGCGCCGGTCACTGAGGATGCGGGACCAGTCCGAGGCCCAGTTCCGCGCCATCGCCGACTCCATGCCGCAGATGGTGTGGTCGACCCTGCCGGACGGGTTCCACGACTACTACAACGCCCGTTGGTACGAATTCACCGGCGTGCCCGACGGGTCGACCGACGGCGAGGGCTGGAACGACATGTTCCATCCGGACGACCAGGGGCGCGCCTGGACCCGCTGGCGGCACTCGCTGACGACCGGCGAGCCCTATGAGATCGAATACCGCCTGCGGCACCGGTCGGGCGTGTATCGCTGGACGCTGGGACGCGCGATGCCGATCCGGAACGAGCAGGGCGAGATCGTGCGCTGGTTCGGCACCTGCACGGATATCGACGAGCTGAAGCGGATGGAGCAGTCCAAGGAACTGCTCAGCCAGGAGCTCAGCCACCGGATCAAGAACATCTTCGCGGTGATCTCGGCCCTGATCGCCCTGTCGGCGCGGCGGCATCCGGAGGCGAAGGAGTTCGCCGGCTCGGTGCGGACACGGATCAACGCCCTGGCCCGGGCGCATGAGTTCGTGCGGCCGCATACGGAGACTTCGCGGCCGACCGTCGGGACGATGACGCTGCACGCCTTCCTGTCCGATCTGTTCAAGGCCTACGCCATGGCGGACGGGACGGACCGGGTGCGTCTGACGGGAGACGACGCCGTGTTCGACGATCAGGCGGCGACGTCGGTGGCGCTGCTGTTCCACGAGCTGGCGACCAATGCGGCCAAGTACGGCGCGCTGTCGACCGAGGCCGGGTTCGTCGATCTGGAGACGCGCAAGGCCGGCGATCGCTTCATCCTGACCTGGCGCGAGCAGGGCGGGCCGCCGGTCGCGGGCGTCCCGGAGCGCACCGGTTTCGGCTCGGCCCTCGCCACCCTGTCGGTCGAGGGACAGCTGGGCGGGCGGCTGGAGCGGAACTGGGACGCCGGGGGCCTGTGCGTGGTCGCGGATCTGCCGGCGACTGCGCTTTCCAGGAGACTCGCGGCGCGCAATGTCCCGTAAATCCGGAACTGGCGCGAAACCTGCAACTGTCCGGGGCGTTCATCGCAGCGTCCGCAATTGAAACTGACCTGAGACCACAAACCGTATCTGCTTATGACTGCCCGTATCCTGATCATTGAAGACGAAGCGCTGGTGGCGATGGAGATGCGCTTCGTGCTGGAAGATCTGGGGCACGAGGTGGTCGGCACGGCGGCGGACGCGAAGTCGGCGCTGGACCTGGTCAAGGAGAACGACGTCGATCTGGCGCTGGTGGACATCCATCTGTCCGACGGCCCGACCGGCGTCGATCTGGGCCGCGAACTGGCCACCCATATGGGCGTGACGGTGCTGTACATGACCGCCAACCCGGGGATGGTCCGTGACGGCGTCGAGGGCACGCTGGGCGTGCTGTCCAAGCCCACCGACGAGCATTCCATGCAGACGGCCGTCGACTACGCCCTGCGCCGCCGCGAGGGCCGTACGATCGAATACGCCCCGCCGGGGCTGCAGCTGTTCGGCTGAGGCGGCCTACCAGACGCCGATCTTCTCGGCTTCCTTGTGCGAGATCGGGTGGCCTTCGGCCTTGTGATCCTGCTCGGCGAGGAAGCGCACCGCTTCCAGAGCCGCCATACAGCCCATGCCGGCGGCGGTGACGGCCTGACGGTAGATGTCGTCGGTGACGTCGCCGGCGGCCCAGACGCCCTCGATGGCGGTGGCCGAGGTGCCCGGCTTCACGACCAGATAGCCGCCCTGCTTGGTCTCCAGCTGGCCGGCGAACAGCTCCGATGACGGGGCGTGGCCGATGGCGATGAAGACGCCGTCGGCGGCGATCTCGCGGGTTTCGCCGGTCTTGACGTTCTTCAGGCGCGCGCCGGTGACGTTGACGCCGCCGTCGTAGGAGGCGCCGAGGATCTCATCGATGGCGTTGTCCCAGATGACCTCGACCTTGGGGTTCGAGAACAGGCGGTCCTGCAGGATGCGCTCGGCGCGGAACTCGTCGCGGCGGTGCACGACCGTGACCTTGGAGGCGAAGTTGGTGAGGAACAGGGCCTCTTCCACGGCGGTGTTGCCGCCGCCGACCACGATCACGTCCTTGCCGCGGTAGAAGAAGCCGTCGCAGGTGGCGCAGGCCGAGACGCCGAAGCCCTGGTATTTGGCCTCGCTCTCGATGCCCAGCCATTTGGCCTGGGCGCCGGTGGAGATGATGACGGTCTCGGCGAGCATCTCGGTCCCGGAGTCCAGCGTCAGGCGGAACGGGCGCTGCGACAGGTCGGCCTTGACCACGATGTCGTGGATGACCTCGGTGCCGACGTGCTCGGCCTGCTTCTGCATCTGCTCCATCAGCCAGGGGCCCTGGATGACGTCGGCGAAGCCGGGATAGTTCTCGACGTCGGTGGTGATGGTCAGCTGGCCGCCCGGCTGCAGGCCGGCGATGACGACGGGGCTCAGCAGCGCGCGCGCGGCGTAGATGGCGGCGGTCCAGCCGGCGGGGCCGGAACCGATGATGGCGACGCGGACGGTACGGGGATTGCTCATGGCGCCTATTTAGGCGCTGATTCCGTCCAGCGCGATGGCCAGGGTGGGCCTGCGCGAAGGGAGTCGGGGATGAAGAAGACCAATAGCGCGGCGTTCTTGCCGATCGGGATCGGGGCCGGGATCGCCATCGGCGTGGCCCTGGGTACGGCGCTTGACAATCTGGCGCTCGGCATCAGCCTGGGTGTGGCCATCGGCTCGGGCCTCGGCGTGGCGATGATGGGCGCGGCCACGGCGAAGAAGAAGGACGGCAAGGATGGCGGGGGCCCGTACGGTGACAGCGGCGACGGCAGTTCCGATGGAGGCGGCGGAGACGGCGGCGGTGGTGGTGGCGGCGGCGACTAAGTGGGTGGCGCTGAATTCTCCCTCCCCGTCCCGGGGAGGGTGGTCGCTGCGCAGCAGCGACCGGGTGGGGGCGGCTTCCCTTTCTACCTGA
Organism: Brevundimonas lenta; assembly: GCF_014196335.1. Taxonomy (GTDB): domain Bacteria; phylum Pseudomonadota; class Alphaproteobacteria; order Caulobacterales; family Caulobacteraceae; genus Brevundimonas; species Brevundimonas lenta. The sequence continues at coordinate 199,980 of NZ_JACIDM010000003.1, read as the reverse complement.
CTCATGCAACCTGTCCGCGCAATTGCGGAGGCGTCGATGGGAAGCGTCACCAGGGCCCGCGCCATGCGCAAGCAGATGAGCCCGCCGGAGGACCGCATGTGGGTCGCCCTGCGCCGACTGCGCGCTCGGGGGTTTCATTTCCGCCGGCAACACCCGATGCTCGGCTACTTTCCCGACTTCGTCTGTCTGGACCGGCAGCTGATCGTCGAGGTCGATGGCGCCAGCCACGACTTTCGCGCGGAGCATGACCGGCGACGCGATGCGGCCTTCGCCCGAGAAGGGTTCACGACGCTGCGTTACGACAACGCTTCTGTCCGGGACAACCTGGACGGGGTTCTGGCGGGCATCGTGGCGCGGCTTGAGGCGGCCGCCCCCACCCGGCCGCTGCGCGGCCACCCTCCCCGGGACGGGGAGGGAGAAGGCTAGTCCCGCCCCATCCGCTTGAGCACCTCCCGGGCCGCGCGGTCGGTTTCGGCGAGCGGGTCGTAGGTCCAGCCGTCCAGGGTTCCGTCGAATGGCCGCGCCGCGCCGCGGTCGCGGAGGTCGGCGTGGAGGCGGGCGAACTTGTCCGCGGGCTTCGTCGCGACCATCGGCAGGATGTGCACCGGCTTGCCGGTGGAGGCGGCCTCGGCGGCCATGTTGGCGCTGTCCTCGGTGACCAGGATGTGGTCGGCATAGTGCAGGAAGGCGAAATAGGGGTTGGGACCGGTCCCGTCCCAGATGAGGCCCGGTAGATGTCCCGGAGCGTTCATCTCGAACGTGAAGACATCTTTCGCCACTTCGGGTGTCCGGCGGGAGTAGGTCACCATCATCGAGCCCTTGGCGTCGTCTATGGCGTCTCCGACGCTGAAAGCGAGGCTCGCAGCGTGTCCGGCAGGCAGGTCGTGCGTGCGCGACTTGCCGCCGACCAGGACCGCTACCCGGGGACGGGGGAGGGCTTCCAGCCGCTCGGCGAAAGCCTTGGCGCCCTCGGCCACCCGCTCCGGCGTCACCCGATGCGGCGAGCCGGTGATGGACAGGACGTTCGGCCCTTCGATCCCGTCATGTCGGGGCGCGACCACCAGGTCGAAGTCGCCCGTGCGCCAGCGCGGATCCTGGGTCTGGACGACGAAAGTCCGGCCGCCCGAGCGGCGTTTGGCCATCAGCGAGAGCGGCAGGGTCGCGCGGCCGGTGGCGATCCAAAGGTCGGGCCAGGGCTCGCCGGGCGCGGGGAAGGGGGCGTCGGAGGACGCATCCAGCATCCACGGGGCCTTGAGCGCCGACGGCAGCTTGTCGAAGGCGGGCTTCCAGCGGATGCGTTTGACGGTGATGTCGGCGGGAGTCAGGCGCTGGACGGCCTCGGCCAGGCCGAGGGCCTGGTTCTCCATGCCGATCCGGCCGTCGGAGACGACCTGGATGGAGAGGGGACGCGTCACGAAGCGGCGGAAGGCGCGATCCAGCACATGGCCTCGACCTTGTTGCCGTCGGGGTCGCGCAGGAAGGCGGCGTAGTAGCCGGGGGCGTATTCCGGCCGGGGGCCAGGCGCGCCGTCGTCGGTCCCGCCCGCGGCCAGGCCAGCGGCATGGAAGGCGGCGACCGCGTCAGGGCCGTCGGCGTTGAAGCAGATGTGGGTCCCGTTGCCACATGCGGAAGGGCCGCCGTCGTGCGGACGGGCGGCCCAGAACTCGGGGAAGCTGCGGCCGTAGCCGATGCCCACGGCGTGTTCCATGATCCGTCGGGCCCCGAGCGGAGCCATGACGGCGTCGAAGAACGCGCCGGCGCGGGCGACGTCGGATACGCCGACCGAAACGTGCGACACCAGAGGCGGGCGCGTTCCGGAAGGCGTGGTCATCGGACTATTTCCACTCGACCTTGAGGATCTCGTAGGCCTTCACGCCGCCGGGGGTGTTGACCTCGACCACGTCGCCGACCTCTTTCGAGATCATGGCGCGCGCGATCGGCGAGGCGACGGAGATCTTGCCCGCCTTCACGTCGGCTTCGTGCTCGCCGACGATCTGGTAGCGGCCCTCTTCCTCGGTGTCCTCGTCAACCACGGTGACCGTGGCGCCGAATTTCACCTGGTCGCCGGACAGCTTGGATACGTCGATCACCTGGGCGCGCGACAGCTTGTCCTCGATGTCGGCGATAGAGCCTTCGATCCAGCCCTGCCGTTCCTTGGCCGCGTGATACTCGGCGTTTTCGGACAGGTCGCCGTGCTCGCGGGCCTCTGAAATGGCCGCGATGACGCTCGGTCGTTCCACCGACTTCAATTGCTTCAGCTGATCGTCGAGGACACGGTAGCCCTCGGCCGTCATCGGCACTTTTTCCATATGTCGTGAATTTCTTGTCTTCGCCCGACTGAAAGACTGACTCGGCACAGAGATCGCTGGGCGCGCGCGACCGGCCCAAGAGGGTAGGGCGCCCGGTCCAAAGGTTCAAGGGCGGGTGGCGCTCGCCTTTTTTCGGGTGCGGGCATGGACCTGCCGGATCAGGCTCCAGGCCAGCCAGGCCACGGCCGCGAGGCCGGCGGCCATGAACAGGGTGGACACCAGCAGCACGCCGGCGGCCATAAAGGCCAACAGGAAGGCGACGGCGGCAGCGAGAGCCGCGATGATCTGTACTGTTTTCAGGCGCATGGGGTCGTTAACGCGGCCCGACACGTACCGGTTGCCCTTCGATTCCCGTTTCGCTGGCCGATGTGGCCTTCAGGCGTAGGCGTAGGGTCCGCCGCGTTCGAGGGCGCGACGGTAGGCCGGGCGCTCACGAATTCGCTTCAGGAAGGCGGCGCAGGCGGGCTTGTCCTTGCCGAAGCCGATGCGCGAGCCGGCGGCCTCCAGCGGGAAGCTCATCATCACGTCGGCGGCGGTGAAGCGATCGCCGGCGAACCAGCCGTCCTTCGCCAGCTCGGACTCCCACCACGCGGTGTGGTTGGCGATCTGGGGGGCGATCATGGCCGCGTTGACCTTGTTGGCGATGCTCCTGGCGATCGGACGGGCGAAGAAGGGCGTGCGCTTGGGAATCTCGCCGAAGATCAGCTTCAGCAGCAGCGGCGTCATGGCCGATCCCTCGGCGTAGTGCATCCAGTAGGTGAAGCGCCGCGCCTCGGGCGTGCCGGGCTCGGGTCTCAGGCCCGAGTGGGAATGAATGTCGAGCAGGTATTCCAGAATGGCGCCGGTCTCGGCGACGATGATGTCGCCGTGCTGGATCACCGGCGACTTGCCCAGCGGATGGATGGCGCGGAGTTCCTTCGGCGCCAGCCGGGTCTTCGGATCGCGCTCGTAGCGTTTGACCTGGTATTCCGCGCCCAGCTCCTCAAGCAGCCACAGCACGCGCTGTGAGCGGGAGTCGTTCAGGTGGTGGACGATGATCATGGCGCGGCCTCCGACGAGCGTGACTGTTCTACTGTTCCGCTCATCCCCGCGAAAGCGGGGACCCAGTTCTTTCGGAGGAACGCCGGCGCTTCAGGACGGCCGCTGAGCACACCCTGCCGCCACCGATCACCCAAAGGACTGGGTCCCCGCTTTCGCGGGGATGAGCGGGTGGGAGTTCGGTTTCAGCGCGCCGGAACCCGGACCACCTCGCTGAGCTCCGACACCCCGTCCGGCGAGAAGGCCTCGACCGCGAACCAGTAGTCGACGCCGGTGTTCAGGGCGCGGATCTCCAGCTGGTCGCCCATGTCGCGCAGGTCGTCGAAATAGACCTGGTAGGTCAGGTACAGGCGGTCCGGGGCGACGCCCCAGCGGATGTTGTAGCCCAGGGCGTTCGAGACGGGGGTGATGCGGACCAGGGCGTTGCGCTGGTCCTCGCCGCGGATGACGCGCAGCTCCGGCGCGGCGGGCGGGGAGCCGTCGCCGGTTCCGAAGACGCGCAGGTCCGAGATGGCCAGATTGGCGGCGGCGACCTCGTCGTGCTCGTAGCGGATGAAGCGGGCGTCGACGGGCCGTTCGCCCTCGACATAGGCGTTGGGGCGGTCGCGGTCGGAATCCGACAGGTCGGCGAAGACCTGCCAGTCCGCGCCGTCCTTCGAGGCGAGGATGCGGAAACGGGTGCGGATGGCGGGGCGCTCGGCGAAGACGCCTGACTCATAGTCGGCGAAATTCACCTGAACGGCATGAACGCGCTTCGTGGCCCCGAGATCCAGCGTCAGGGTCTGGCCGGCCTCATTGCGGTCGGCGACCCAGAAGGTGCGCGGGTTCTCGTCGACGGCGCGGTCGGGGCTGAATTCGCCGCGCGTCGAGGAGGCGGAGGCCTCGACCTTGTAGGACAGCGGGAACCAGCCGGTGAACAGGCTGTCGGGGTCGGCGACGCGCTCCGTCGGCAGGCGCTGGGGGTAGTCGCCGAAGCGGCTGGAGAAATGCATCTGGCCGTCCGGCGTGAAGCCGCCCGGGAACATCGCGATGCGCCGCTCGAAGGTCCAGTTGTGGCCGATCCACGGGGTGCCGGTGTTCCACCAGTTGCCGTAGCGGTCCTGGAAGGTCGAGCCGTGGCCGGCGCCCTCGACGAAGCCGCCGGGCTTGTAGCTGACCGGATTGTACGGGGCGTATTCGAACGGGCCGAGCGGCTGGTCGCTGACGTAGACGCCATTGGCGTAGGCGTTGAACTCCGTGCCGGGCGCTCCGTACTGGAGGTAGTAGCGGCCGTCGTGCTTCGTCATCCAGGCCCCCTCCATATACGGATTGATGGGCGTGCCGTCGGGCAGGCCGCCGGAGTGGTCCTGGCCGAACCGCTCCCAGCCGTGGACCTCGGGATGCAGGGTGTGGAGCTTCAGCGGCTCGCCGATGAAGCGCATGGGCGGCGCCGGATCGATCTCCGAGGCGTACATCGGATAGACGTTGGACGAGCCCCAGTAGAGGTACCATTTGCCGTCATCATCGATGAACAGGCCGGGGTCCCACGGGCCGGGCGGGAGCTTGCCCTCGGGCAGGCCGCCCTCGCCGTAGCTGCCCTCCTCGTTGCGGCTGACGGCGCCGGGGACGGGGGGCAGGATGCGGGTGTGCCACTCCCACTGGCCGGTCTCGGGATGCTCGCTGACCAGCAGGGGGCGCGGCTCGAAGGCCGACTGCATCAGATACAGGCGCTCGCCGTCCGAGACGGCGGCCGGGGCGACGTTGGACTCGAACGGCCATTTGTTCGGCTGGACATAGGTCCAGTCCAGCAGGTTCGGGCTGGTCCAGTAGCCGTCGGCCAGGGTCTGGAACAGGAAGTAGCGGTCCCGGTGCAGCACGATCACCGGATCGGCGCCGGTGCGGTAGCTGATCCCCCGGTGGGTCTGCTCGAAATTGTATTTGTAGTCGACGTCGACCGGATTGGCCCAGGTGCGGGGGCGGGCGTCATCCTGGGCAACGGCCGGGGCGGCGAAGGCCAGCAGGGCGAGGGCGGCGGCGAGGGCGTGGGGGGCGCGCATGGCGGCGACGCTATCATGCCGGGAGCGCGGTTGAGTTCACGAGCCGTTTCGCCCAAACCTGGACCATGACGACGCCTGAAGAACCCCGCCTGACCTCGCTGGCCCACGGCGGAGGCTGCGGCTGCAAGATCGCGCCGGCGGTGCTGCAGGACATCCTGAAGGACATGCCGCAGGCGGGGCCGTTCGCGAACCTCATGGTCGGGACAGAGACCAGCGACGACGCCGCCGTCTGGCGTCTGAACGACCGCCAGGCGCTGGTGGCGACGACCGACTTCTTCATGCCGGTGGTGGACGACCCGTTCGACTTCGGCCGGATCGCGGCGACCAACGCCCTGTCGGACATCTATGCGATGGGGGCGACGCCGATCCTGGCCCTGGCCATCGTGGGCATGCCGATCAACACCCTGTCGCCCCGCACCATCGGCCGCATCCTGCAGGGCGGGGCCGAGGTGTGCGCCGCGGCGGGCATTCCGGTGGCGGGCGGCCATTCGATCGACAGCGTCGAGCCGATCTACGGCCTGGTGGCGCTGGGCCTGGTCGATCCGGACCAGGTGCTGACCAATCGCGGGGCGAAGGCGGGCGACGTCCTGATCCTGACCAAGCCGCTGGGCGTGGGCGTGCTGAGCGCGGCGTTCAAGCAGGGCCGGCTGGACGCGGCGGGCTATGCGGCGATGGTCGCCTCGACGACGAAGCTGAACACCGTCGGCGCGAAGCTGGCGGGACGCGAGGGCGTGCACGCGGTCACCGACGTGACCGGCTTCGGGCTGCTGGGCCATGCGCTGGGGATGGCGCGCGGGTCGGGGCTGATGGTGGAGCTGACGGCCTCGCCGCCCTTGCTGGAGGGCGTGGAGGCGCTCGCATCGGCCGGAGTGCGGACCGGGGCGTCGGGCCGGAATTGGGCCAGCTACGGGACCGACATCGATCTGCCGTCGGAACTGTCGGGCTGGCGCCGCGACCTGCTGACCGATCCGCAGACCTCGGGCGGGTTGCTGGTGGCCGTGGCCGAAGATCAGGCGGAGGCGCTGCTGGCGCTGGTTCGCGATGAAGGGTTCGGGCAGGCGGCGGTCGTCGGCCGTGTAGCCGAGGGGCCGGCCCGGGTGAGCGTCGCTTGATCCGGCGCACAGTCGATCTGTCGCCCACGGCGCGCGACGGTTTTGGCGCCCTGATCGACGTGCGTAGCCCGTCCGAGTTCGCCGGGGACCACGTTCCGGGCGCGATCAATCTGCCGGTGCTGAATGACGCCGAGCGGACGGCGGTCGGGACCGAGTATGTGCAGGGCTCGAAATTCCTCGCCCGGCGGACCGGCGCGGCGCTGGTGGCGCGGAATATCGCCCGGCATCTGGAAGAGGCGCTGGGCGACCGGGACGGGAGCTTCCGGCCGTTGGTCTACTGCTGGCGCGGCGGGCAGCGGTCGGGGGCCATGGTCACGGTGATGGACCAGGTCGGCTGGCCGGTGACGGTGCTGGACGGCGGCTACCAGACCTGGCGGCGGGAGGTCGCGCGCGTGCTGTACGGGCCGCCGCCGGCGCAGCGGCTGGTGCTGCTGGACGGGCCGACGGGGGCGGGCAAGACGGCGCTGCTGGCGGCGCTGAGCCGGCGCGGGGTGCAGACCCTGGACCTGGAGGCGATGGCCGGGCATCGGGGCTCGCTGTTCGGCGCCATGCCGGACGGGCAGCCCTCCCAGAAGATGTTCGAGACGCGCCTGTACGACGCCCTGTCGCGGCTGGACCCCGCCCGGCCGGTGGTGGTCGAGGCCGAGAGCAGCAAGGTCGGCGCCCGGGCGCTGCCCCCGGCGCTGTGGGCGGCGATGGGGCAGGCTGACGTGATCGAGGTCGACGCGCCGGCGGAGGTGCGGGTGGCGCGGATCGTGACGGACTACGCCGGCATCGCCGCCGATCCCGAGGCGCTGGACGAGGCCCTGACCCGGTTGCCGCGCCATCACGCGAAGGCGGCGATCACGGAGTGGCGGGCGATGGCGGCGCGGGGCGAGATCGCAGAGTTGGCGGCGGAGCTGATGGCGACCCATTACGACCCGGCGTGGCGGCGCATGACCGCCGCGCGGGATCGGCCCGTGCTCGGCGAGGTGACGCTGACCGGGGGCGACGCGGCGACGCTGGACCAGGCCGCGGCGCAGATCGAGGCCGCCCTCGACGGCGGGCGCGGCGCAGCATAGCTATTTCGCCATGAGCCGTTCACGCACCGCCGCCGTCATGTCCTCGCTGAGCCTCCAGGTGCTGGCCGCGCTGATTGCGGGCCTCGCCGCCGGCGCGGCGGCCCAGGCCTGGGGCATTCCCGGCGGGGCCGGAACCGTGGCCCTGGTCGAGGGCGTCGGCCAGCTGTGGCTGAACGCGCTGCGCATGACGATCATTCCGCTGGTGTTCAGCCTGCTGGTCACCGGCATCGCCTCGATCGCCGACGCGGCCGCGACCGGGCGGCTGGCGCTGAAGGCGGTGATCGTGTTCGCCCTGCTGCTGGTCGGGGCCACGATCTACGGCATCGTCGCCTCGATGGGGCTGCACGCCATCTGGCCGATCGATCCGGAGGGCGGGCGGCTGCTGCTGGCCGGGGCGGCGGGCGACGCGGCGGTGCGCGAGAACGTCGGCGGGGGCGGTCTGGCGGCCTTCCTGACCAGCCTGGCGCCGGCCAATCCGATCCGGGCGGCGGCGGACGACGCCATCCTCGGCATTGTGGTCTTCGCCATCGTCTTCGGCTTCGCCACCACGCGCCTGAGCGCGCGCCTGCGCCAGCCGCTGACCGTTTTCTTCGAGGCCGTGTCCGAGACGATGATCGTCATCGTCCACTGGGTGCTGCGGGCCGCGCCGCTGGGCGTCTTCGCCCTGTCGCTGGGCGTGGGCCTGAGGGCCGGGCTGGGCGCGGCGGGGGTGCTGGGCCACTACGTCGCCATCGTCAGCCTGGCGCTGATCGGGCTGATCCTGCTGACCTATGTGGTGGCCGTCGTGTTCGGCCGGGTCACGCTGCGCCGCTTCGCCCGCGCGGCGGCGCCGGCCCAGGTGGTGGCGTTCTCGACCCAGTCGTCGCTGGCCTGCCTGCCGGTGATGGTGGAGCGGGCCATCGACCGCCTCGGCGTTTCGCCGGCCACCGCCGGCCTGGTCCTGCCGCTGGCGGTGGCGATCTTCCGCATCACCTCGACAGTCGCCAACCTGGCCGTCTGCATCTACGTCGCGCACCTGTACGGCATCGCGCTGACGCCGGGCGTACTGTTCGCCGGCGCGGTGGCGGCGCTGGCCATCAGCGTGGGCACGGTGGGGCTGCCGGGCCAGGTTTCGTTCTTCGCCTCAATCGCCCCCATCGCCCTGGCCATGGGCCTGCCGCTGGAGGTGCTGCCGCTGCTGCTGGCGGTGGAGGTGGTGCCGGACATCTTCCGCACCGTCGGCAACGTCACCGCCGATCTGGCGGCCGTGCGGATCGTCGAGGGCCGGGACGCGACGGCGGACCCGGAGGCGGCGTCGGGGATCTAGGCGCAACCTGTGCGGATGAACTAGTCCGCCGGGGCGTATTGACAGTTGCATTTTGAAGATCATTGTTCGCCCATCTGTTGAGGATGGGCTGATGGGCGACGGTCACGATCAGGCGCGGGCTGGTCTGGGAGAACTCGCGGGCTTCCTGCTCTGGGGCATCGGCATTTCTGTCGGCGCCATGTGGCTCGCTACCCGCGACGGCGCCTGGGGCGCTGTCGGTGTCTGCGTCCTGATTTTCCTGGGCTCATTCGCCTCGGGTTCGCTGCTCGGCTTCATCTTCGGAGTCCCCCGAACCGCCGCGGAGCCAGCGCCAGACGTCAGCGCCATTCTGGCCGCCCAGGCCGCCGTGCCATCGTCGTCCGCCACCGGCGGCGCACCGACGACGACGACGCGGACAAAGAAGCGGCTTTTGCAGTCCAATACCAACCTCGAGAAGATTTCCGACTGGCTGACGACCCTGCTGGTCGGCGCGGGTCTCGTTCAGCTTCATGCCGTGGATGACGCCCTCTACCGGTTCCGCCTGTTCCTGCAGTCCGAGGCGACGGTGTTTCACCCGGTCGGCGGCGTGGCCAATGCCGGACTGATCCCGGTCATCGGGCCGGTCATCCTGATCTTCGGCCTCGCCTGCGGCTTTCTCTATATGTACCTCAACACCCGACTGGTTCTGATCCGGCTGTTCAAGTCGGTTGAGGACATTCTTCAGTCTGAACCGGGCGAGGTCCTGCCTGCCGAGGCTCGGGCTCAGGTCAACCGGGAAACGGGAACGGGCGGCGCCGGCGGCTTTATCGCACGCAATATCGGTAGCAAGTCGAAGCCGACGACCCGCGACGCCCTGAAGCTCATGTTCGACCTTCTCTACAAGGAAGATCCCGATGCGGTGATCCGCTTGGGAGGCAGCCTTTCCCAGACCAGCGCGGTGAACGATCCGGACTACTGGTATTATCTCGCCGCGGCCTTCGGGCAGAAGCTGAACGCGGCAGAAACGGATGCGGAGCGGGACTCGGCGCGCGACAATGCGCTCGATTGCGCGCGGCGCGCGGTGGCGCTGGATGGCGAATACCGCGAGCTGTTGTGGTCGATATCGGATCCCGAAGCCTATGAGGACGACCTGTCCGGGCTGCGCGAGAACAGGGATTTCCTCAGGCTGGTCGGGCGGCTGCCGGTGGACCCTCCCGTGCCTGCAAGGGCGAAGCGGCGGCCTCCGACACGCAAGTGATTTTCCGGGGTCTCGTCTGGATGAATAGTCCGGTCTACCGGGATAGCGTCCACAGCAGCACCGCCACCCCCAGGATGTGCAGCAGGAGCACCGCGCCCAGCAGGGTCCGGAACGGCTGTTTGCGGGTCTTGTGACGCAGCAGTTGCTGGCCCAGCCAGGCGCCGGCGCCGCCGAACAGGGCGGCGAGCAGGAGGACGCGTTCGGGGATGCGGCGGCCGTCCTCGCGGGCGCGCTGCTTGTCGATCGCGAACAGGCTGAAGGCGACTGCGCCGGCGACCGCGAGGGCCGCCAGCAGGCCGATCGGAAGGTCAGCCGCCACGCGGCATCAGCGCCTCGGCGGCGAGGACCGAACCTTCGACGCCGGTGATGACCGACGGGCGGGGCTCGATCCTGAACAGGGGCGAGTGGTGGCCCGGCGCTTCGGCGACGTCCTCGGCCGCGGTGCCGCCGACGCTGAAGTAGACGCCCTTCACGCCGCTTTCGGGGGTGACGAAATAGGCGAAGTCCTCGGCGCCCATGCCGGTGCGCGGTTCGTCCAGCAGCACGTCTTCGCCGAGGCCGGCGACGAGGGCGGCGCGCACGCGGGCGGCGGTCGCCTCGTCATTGATGGTCGGCGGGGTGGTCTCGAGCGTCGAGCGGGTGACGGTCGGCAGCTTGTCCTCGGGCACGCCCAGGGCCAGGGCCGTGTTGCGAACGATGCGGTCGATGCCGTCCAGCAGCTGGGTGCGCATTTCCGGGCTGTCGGCGCGGACGGTCAGCTGCAGGTCGACGCGGTCGGAGATGATGTTGTGCTTGATGCCGCCGTGGAAGGCGCCGACCGTGACCACCGCTCCTTCCAGCGGATTGGTCTCGCGGCTGCGCAGCGACTGGAGCGAGACCACGATCTGCGAGGCGACATAGATCGGATCGACGCCCATGTGCGGATAGGCCCCGTGGGTGCCGACGCCATGCACGGTGATGTCGACGGCGTCCGAGCTGGAGGAGGTGATGCCCAGCGGCGCGGCGATCCGGCCGGTCGGCATGTCGGCCGAGACGTGGAAGGCGAGGGCGTAGTCCGGCTTGGGGAAGCGGTCGTACAGGCCGTCCTCGACCATGGCGCGGGCGCCGAAGATGCGCTCCTCGGCCGGCTGGGCGATCAGCACCAGGGTGCCGGACCAGTTGGCCTTGCGCGCCGCCATCTGGCGGGCGGTGCCGACCAGGGCGGTGATGTGCACGTCGTGGCCGCAGGCGTGCATGACCGGCTTGGTGACGCCGTCCGCGTCGACCTGGTCGACGGTAGAGGCGTTGGCCAGGCCCGACTGTTCGCGCAGCGGCAGGCCGTCCATATCGGCGCGGATCATCACGGTGGGGCCGTCGCCGTTGCGCAGGACCGCGACCACGCCGGTTCCGCCGACGCCGGTGGTGACGTCATAGCCCAGCGCGCGCAGCTCCTCGGCCATGCGGGCGGAGGTCTGCACCTCCATGCCCGACAGTTCGGGATTGCGGTGGAAATGATCGAACAGGGCGCCCAGGTTGGCTTCGTAATCCGCCTGCACCGCGGCCCGCAGGGCGGCGTCCTCGGCGAAGGCCGGCGCGGCGCTCACCGCCAGCAGAGCGGCCGCGGCCGCCATCGTCATCACGCGCTTCATGGTCAATCCCCTTGTCCTGACGCAGGGACCTTGGACGCAGCCTGGCCGCTTGTCATCCCGTGTCCTGGCTCGACGGGACATCTGCCGGTCAGATCAGTTGGGCAGGTCGAAGAAGGCCTGCCCGCGGTCGGTCAGGAAGATCGACGACGTCATCCAGACGCCCGCGCGGCGATGCACCGTCAGGGTGTAGAACATCGGCCCGTTCTTGTTCTCCACCTGAAAGATCGCCCGGCAATAGGTCGGCGACAGGCAGTCCGAACGGATCATGCTCCAGCTGGTCAGCGTCCCGTAGGCGTCCAGATAAACGTTGGTCTGGGTGATCAGGGTCTGCAGTTCATCCTGCTTCCCCTCCATCAGCGTCCCGGCGAACAGCTCGCGAAAGGCCTTGCTGGAGTCGCCCGACTGCAGCGACCGGAAGAAGGCGTCAGCGAGCGGGGTCATCTCCGCGACCGCCTGCGGCGACATCGGCGGCGTTGAGTCCTGCTGCGCGGCGGCCGAGCCGGCGTGCAGGGCCATGCAGAGCGCCAGCGGCGCCAGGAACGTCTTCATGATGATCTCCCCCGAACCCGAAAGTCTAGGCGTAGCTCTGCACCGGCCGCACATCCAGTTCGCCGGCGTTGACGGCGGCGATGGCCTGGGCGGCGGCGAGGGCGGCGGAGCTGGTCGTGTAGTAGGGGATCTTCATCATCAGGGCCGTGCGGCGCAGCGAGAAGCTGTCCTGCAGCGACTGCTTGCCCTCGGTGGTGTTGATGACCAGCTGGACCTCGCCGTTCTTCATCGCGTCGACGATGTGCGGACGGCCTTCCAGCACCTTCTTCACATGCCCGACCTCAATGCCCTGGCCGCTGAGGTACTCGTGAGTGCCGCCGGTGGCGATGACGGTGAAGCCCTCGGCCAGCAGGGCCTTCGCGGTCTCGAGCACGAACGGCTTGTCGGAGTCCTTGACCGAGATGAAGGCGCAGCCGCCCGTCGGCAGGGTGGTGCCGCCGCCGATCTGCGACTTGGCGAAGGCGCGGGCGAAGGCGGGGCCCATGTCGGCCTCGCCGTCGCGCTTCCAGTCCAGGCCCATGACCTCGCCGGTCGACCGCATTTCCGGGCCGAGGATGGTGTCGACGCCGGCGAAGCGGGCGAACGGGAAGACGGCTTCCTTGACCGCGATATGGTCGTACGGCTTGTCGGCAAGGCCGAAGGACTTCAGCGGCACGCCGGCCATGACCTTGGCGGCGATGGCGGCGATCGGCTGGCCGATGGTCTTGGCCACGAACGGGGCGGTGCGCGAGGCGCGCGGGTTCACTTCCAGCACGAAGATGCGCGGCTCGGCGGAGTGCGGCTCCTCGATGGCGAACTGGACGTTCATCAGGCCGCGGACCTTCAGCGCGCGGGCCATGGCTTCGGTCTGGCGCTTCAGCTCGGCGATGGTGGCGGCCGAGAGCGAGTAGGGGGGCATCGAACAGGCGCTGTCGCCCGAGTGCACGCCGGCTTCCTCGATATGCTCCAGCACGCCGGCGACGAAGACGGTCTCGTCGTCGCACAGGGCGTCGACGTCCACCTCGGTGGCGCGGTTCAGATAGTGGTCGATCAGGACCGGATCGCTGCCCGAGACGCGCATGGCCTCGTGGACGTAGCGGTCCAGCTGCTCGCGGTCGTGGACGATCATCATGCCGCGGCCGCCCAGCACGTAGGACGGACGCAGGACGACGGGATAGCCGACTTCTTCCGCCTTCTGCGCGGCTTCCTCGGCCGAGCGGGCCAGGCCGTTCGGCGGCTGCATCAGGCCGATGTCGTTGAGCATGCGCTGGAAGCGCTCGCGGTCCTCGGCCAGGTCGATGGAGTCGACACTGGTGCCGAGGATCGGCACGCCGTCCTCCTGCAGGGCATGGGCCAGCTTCAGCGGGGTCTGGCCGCCGAACTGGACGACGACGCCGATCAGGTCGCCCTTCGAGCGCTCGACGTCGATCAGCTCCAGCACGTCCTCGGCCGTCAGCGGCTCGAAATACAGGCGGTCGGAGGTGTCGTAGTCGGTCGAGACGGTCTCGGGGTTGCAGTTGACCATGATGCTCTCGACGCCGATGTCGTCGAAGGCGAAGGCCGCGTGGCAGCAGCAGTAATCGAACTCGATGCCTTGCCCGATCCGGTTGGGACCGCCGCCGAGGATGATCGCCTTCTTGCGGTCCGACGGTTCGGCCTCGCACTGCGGGATCTGGCCCAGGACGCCGGTCTCATAGGTCGAGTACATATAGGCGGTGGCCGAGGCGAACTCGGCGGCGCAGGTGTCGATGCGCTTGAACACCGGGCGGACGTTCTGCGCGCGCCGGGCGGCGCGGACGGCGGCTTCGGTCGAGCCGGTCAGCTCGGCGATGCGGGCGTCGGAGAAGCCCTTGGCCTTCAGCTTGCGGAAGTCCTGGGGCGTGGTCGGCAGACCCTGGACGCGGATGTGGCCTTCGGTGCGGACGATGTCGGCGATCTGGCGCAGGAACCAGGGCTCGTAGGAGCAGGCGGCGTTGACCTCCTCCACCGTCAGGCCGTGGCGGAAGGCCTGGGCGATGACGCGGATGCGGTCCGGGGTCGGCTGGCCGAGGGCGCGGATGACGGCGGCGCGGGCCGAGGCGTCGTCCTCAACGTCTGCGACGCCGTCGATCTCGATCTCGTTGAAGCCGGTCAGGCCGGTTTCGAGGCCGCGCAGGGCCTTCTGCATGCTTTCCTGGAAGGTCCGGCCGATGGCCATGACCTCGCCGACCGACTTCATCGAGGTCGACAGGCTGGCTTCGGCGCCGGGGTATTTCTCGAAGGCGAAGCGCGGGATCTTGGTGACGACATAGTCGATCGACGGCTCGAACGAGGCCGGCGTGACCTTGGTGATGTCGTTGGTCAGTTCGTCGAGGGTGTAGCCGACGGCCAGGCGGGCGGCGACCTTGGCGATCGGGAAGCCGGTGGCCTTGGAGGCCAGGGCCGACGAGCGCGACACGCGCGGGTTCATCTCGATGACGACCATGCGGCCGTCGGCCGGGTTGATCGCCCACTGGACGTTGGAGCCGCCGGTCTCGACGCCGATCTCGCGCAGGACGTTGATCGAGCCCGTGCGCATGCGCTGGTACTCTTTGTCGGTCAGCGTCAGGGCGGGGGCGACGGTGATGGAGTCGCCGGTGTGGACGCCCATCGGGTCGATGTTCTCGATGGAGCAGATGATGATGCAGTTGTCCGCCTTGTCGCGGACGACCTCCATCTCGTACTCCTTCCAGCCCAGCACGCTTTCCTCGATGAGGACTTCGGTGGTGGGCGAAAGGTCGAGGCCGCGCTCGACGATCTCGCGGAACTCCTCGACGTTGTAGGCGATGCCGCCGCCGGTGCCGGCGAGGGTGAAGGACGGGCGGATGATCGCCGGCAGGCCGACGAAGGCCAGGGCGTCCTCGGCCTCATCGATGTGGTGGACGGCCTTGGAGCGGGGGCTTTCCAGACCCAGCTTGTCCATGGCGTCGCGGAATTTCTGACGGTCCTCGGCCTTGTCGATGACCTCGGCGTTGGCGCCGATCATCTCGACCCCATGCCGCTTCAGTGCGCCGGAGGCTTCGAGCGCCAGGGCGGTGTTCAGCGCGGTCTGGCCGCCCATGGTGGGCAGCAGGGCGTCCGGCTTCTCTTTCGCGATGATCTTCTCGACGAACTCGGGCGTGATCGGCTCGATGTAGGTGGCGTCGGCCACCTCCGGGTCGGTCATGATCGTGGCTGGGTTCGAGTTGACCAGGATGACCCGGTAACCCTCGGCCTTCAGCGCCTTGCACGCCTGAACGCCCGAATAATCGAACTCGCACGCCTGGCCGATGACGATCGGGCCGGCGCCGATGATCAGGATGGACGAGATGTCTGTGCGCTTGGGCATCGGCTACTCAGTTCGTCACGACCGCGCACTCCCAGCCGTCATAGTCGAGCTGGAAGGCCGCGGCCCAGGATTGCATCATGGAGGACACCGGCGCGAAGGAACTCGCGTCGACGGCCATGGTCGTTTCAAGAATGGTGGAATCGTCCTGACCACGGGTGACGAAACCGGCGCGCCGGGCCACCTCGTTCAGGTCGTCGTGGTCGCCCTCGCCGTAGAAATAGAACAGCGTGTGCCGGGGCGTGACGCCGCTGTCGCCCTGGGCCGCCAGGGCCGCGCGCACCATGGCGTCGCGTTCTTCGTGGCTGACGTCGGGGGCGGACACGGGCGGGGGGCTCCTTGCGCGCGCGGTCCCGACGCAGGCTGGCGCCAGCGCGGTTCCGGTCGGGTTGTCGGTTAAGCGGCCCGTCTAAAGACGCGAACGGCGCGGGACAAGGTGAAATGCACGCTGGCGGCCCCTTCATGTGGGTGTGGCCGATTGGTCGCGGTCGGAAAGAGGAAATCGCCAAGGTTAAGCGACGTTAATGAACCGGCGCTCCTTGAACAAAGTCTCGCCTGAATCCGGCATCTTACTGGCCAAACGGGGGCTGAATTGGCTTCCAGGGGCATTTCTGCGGTGGTTGTCGGGCCGCGATGTGTTGCTGGAATGGCAAAGCTTGAGGTGAACCTCATGTCCTTCCGTAATCGTCTGCGTGACTCTTCTACCCTGGCTGGCGGCGTCCTGCTTGCTCTCATGTTTGCTGCGCCGACCTTTGCGCAGGACACGGAGCCGACGCCGCAAACCACTGAAGAAAGAGAAGCAGCCGAGGGGGAGGACCAGCCCAGCGAACTGAGCGAGGTCGTGGTCACCGGTACGCGCATCCGCGTGCCCGACTATG
Source organism: Brevundimonas lenta (assembly GCF_014196335.1). GTDB lineage: Bacteria > Pseudomonadota > Alphaproteobacteria > Caulobacterales > Caulobacteraceae > Brevundimonas > Brevundimonas lenta. Next base: position 183,525 of record NZ_JACIDM010000003.1, on the reverse strand, counting down.
AAGGCTCCGCGCCGGTCTCGTCGGTGAGCAGCGAGGCGCTGCTGAGCGCCGGGGTGACCAACGTCACCGACTTCCTGACAGACCAGCCGGCGCTGGTCAGTTCGACGACGCTGCAGGACAACGCCAACGCCGGGGATCGTGGCTCGGTCGGGCTGAACCTGCTGAACCTGCGCAACCTGGGCACCCAGCGGACGCTGACCCTCGTGAACGGACGCCGGCACGTGGCGGCCCAGCCGGGCAGCCAGGCGGTCGACGTCAATACGATCCCCGTGGGGCTGATCGAGCGGGTCGATATCCTGACGGGCGGCACCTCGGCCATCTACGGCGCCGACGGCGTGTCCGGCGTGGTCAACTTCATCCTGCGGGACGACTTCGACGGCTGGGATGTTCGCGCCCAGAGCGGGTGGTCCGACGGCGGAGGCGGGGACAACACCTTCTTCAGCGTGCTGTACGGAAAGAACATCCTCGACGGGACGGTCAACTTCACCATCGCAGGGGAATATTCCAAGACTGACGCGCTGGAACGCGAGGACCGGGATTTCTCGGCCATCGCCACGGCGGAAACCCTGACCGGCAACCCGAACTTCGGCCAGCCGGGCGAATACGAGCAGGCCTTCTTCCGCAACGCCCGATACATCGACACCTCGCCGGGCGGCTCGATCTATGCGGACCTGATCTTCGGGACGCTGTTCGGCGAACCCAGCGGGACGCTGTCAGGGGTGGACTTCAACGGGGACGGCACGCCGTTCGTGGACGGCGTCCATTCGCAGGACTTCGTCATGATCGGCGGGGACGGCAGCCAGCTGGCGGCCTTCCAGACCGATCTGATCCCCGCGCTGGAGCGGGCGTCGCTGAACGCCACCTTCAACGCTGAACTGAACTCGAAGATGACGTTCTTCGGCGAGTTCAAATACGTGAACACGCAGACGGAATTCCTGTCGCAGCCCTCGTTCGACTATTCGATCTTCGTTCCGATCGACAATCCGTTCATCCCGCAAAACGTCGTCGACGTGGCCGAAGGTCCGGGAGGCATCGCCACGGCGCTGGGCGGCGTGCTGGTGGCCCGGGACAATTTCGACCTCGGCTTCATTACGCGGGACGTCAATCGCGACACCTTCCGCGGGGTGCTGGGACTGCGCGGGGATTTGACCGACACGCTGCAGTACGAGGTGTCGCTGAACTACGGCCGTACCGACGAGACGAACACCGAAGGCAACAACCGCATCAACGAGCGGTTCTTTGCGGCAGTCGACTCGGTGGACGAGGGTGAGTTCCTGACCGGGGTCGCGAACGGCAACATCGTCTGCCGATCCAATCTCGATCCGGACGCCATTCCGCAGGGCAATTTCCCCGGTTTCGGCAGCGACCCGTTCGACCAGGACACCTGGGGCACGACCTTCACGCCGGGGCCGAACTCGGGCTGCGTGCCGATGAACATCTTCGGCGAGGGCTCGCCGTCGCAGGCGTCGCTGGACTGGGTGCTGACGGATTCGACGACCCGCAATACGGTCGAGCAGTTCGTCTTCAACGCCTTCATCAGCGGCGACTCGGGCGCCTGGTTCGAACTGCCCGGCGGACCGGTCTCGTTCGCCCTGGGCGTCGAGTATCGGGAAGAGTCGGCGAACTCGATGCCGTCCTTCATCGAAATCCAGGGCGCCAACGCCGGGGCGGACATCAGCTGGCTGGGCGAGGCGCTGCCGCTGAAGGGCGACTTCCACGTGAAGGAGATCTTCGGCGAGGTCTTGATCCCCATCCTGAAGGACATGGCCTGGGCGCAGAATCTGACGGTCAACGCGGCCTACCGCTACTCGGACTATTCGACCGCGGGCGGGACGGACGCGTGGAACGTGGGCGTGCGCTGGGACATCAACGACTCGTTCGGTCTTCGCGGCGCGGTCGCGCGGGCCGTGCGGGCGCCGAACATCTCGGAGCTGTTCCTGCCAGTGTCGCAGACCTTCGCCGTTCTTGACGATCCCTGCGACGCCGACAACTTCCAGGCCGGCGACAATCCGGCGACCCGGGAGGCCAACTGCCGCGCGCTGCTGGGGCTCGGGCCGACGGATCCGTACGACTTCGAGAACACTACCTCCTCGTCCGTGGAGGGCCTGATCGGGGGCAATCCGAACCTCGAAACGGAGAAGGCGGACACGTTCACGGTCGGCTTCGTGTTCCGGCCCAGCTTCCTCGACGGCTTCTCGATGACGCTGGACTACTATGACATCGAGCTGGAGGACGCGATCCAGTTCTTCACGGCCCAGAGCATCGTCGACAAGTGCTACGACCTGCCCCAGCCGAACCAGTTCTGCGATCTGATCAGCCGTGATCCGAATACGCAGTTCATCAATGGCTTCGAGCAGTTCGGCGTCAACGTCGCCTCGTACACCACCTCGGGCTACGACATGACGATCCGCTACTTCCTGGATCCCGCCGATTGGGGGATGCAGCGGGATATCGGGACGTTCGGCTTCTCCCTGTCAGCCAACAAGCTGGAGGACCTGACCTTCACCGAGGACCCGAGCGATCCGCTCAGCGTCGACGAGACGGTCGGCGAGGCGTTCGTGCCGGAGTGGCAGGCCACTCTGGATATCGTCTGGGAATACAAGGACTGGATGGTCAACTACGGCTACAACTGGTTCGACGAGACCCGCCGCTTCGAGGGGCGGCCCGCCGACTACATCGATCCGAAATATGTGAACTACTCGGCCCGCTCCACACACGACATGCAGGTGCGGTACACCTACGACGAACGGATCGCGGTCTACGGCGGCATCAACAACATCGGCGATCAGCAGCCGGATCGCGGGCTGACCGACTATCCGGTCGGACCGCTGGGCCGGTTCTTCTATCTGGGCATGAACCTGACCCTCTAGGGGCGGGGTAAGCGAGCAGGCCAGGGGCGGCGTTTGCGGACGCCGCCCCTTTCCTATGCGCGTTCGTCGATCCAGGCCGGCAGGTCGGCGATACTGTCCAGCGCGCCGAAGCGCGGGTGGTTTTCCGGGGCGTCGGCGAGTTCGTGCGCCCAGGTGATGGCGTAGGGGATGTGGACGGCGAAGGCGCCGGCCGCCAGCGCGGGCAGGACGTCGGACTTCATCGAGTTGCCGGCCATGACGGCCTCGTCCGGACCCGTGCCGTGGCGGGTGAAGACGCGGTCGTAGGTGCCGCGCTCCTTCTCGGACACGATCTCGATGGCGGCGAACAGGTCGCCGAGGCCCGAAGCGGCCAGCTTGCGCTCCTGGTCCAGCAGGTCGCCCTTGGTGACCAGCACGAGGCGATAGCGCTCGGACAGGGCGGCGAGCGCCTCGTCGACGCCGGGCAGGGTCTCGACCGGATGCGCCAGCATCTCACGGCCGGCGGCGAGGATTTCACGGACGACGGACGGCGGGGCCTCGCCGCCGGTCAGCTCCATGGCCGTCTCGATCATCGACAGGGTGAAGCCCTTCACCCCGTAGCCGTAGAGGCGGAGGTTGCGCTGCTCGGTGCCGGCGAGGCGGGCCTCGATGGTGTCGCGGTCGCCGTGATCGGCCAGCAGGGCCACGAAGCGATCGTGGGTCAGCCGGAAGATGGTCTCGTTGTGCCAGAGGGTGTCGTCGGCATCGAGGCCGACCGTGGTGATGCTCATGGCCGGTCCTTGCCTTCGGCCGTCGCGCTTCGCAAGGCGCGAAGCCCCGCCTGACGGGCCGAAATCGTGGTCAACGCCAGCTTGACCACTTTTGTCAGGGATTTGTTTGCGATGTCGGGCGACAGTCGGGCGTTCGAATATTCCCGGGGGGCCGTCCATCAGGAGTCGGTCATGGGAAGTCCTTGGGAGCGACAGCCGTCGCTCCGGCCGTTGGTTGGGGGTGATAAGGACCTCCCGCCTGGCATACCCGAAGAACGTCGCAGCTATGCGCCGTCCACCCAGTCGTCCAGCGTCGTCACACCGCTGGGGCGCAGGGCCTATTCGACGCCCTACGAGAGTCTGACCTTCACCATGGTCACACGGGCTCGCCACGAGCTGACGATCACGCTCGCCGCACAGCCGGTTTTCGATCTGGCGCAGTCCGAACCGGTCAGCCGCCGCATCCGCCGCACGATCCGCCGTCAGGGCGGGGAACGGGCCCTGATCGGGATGGGCAAGCGGACGCTGGAGCCGGTCGATCTGCAACGCATCGATCTGCAGACGCTGCGACAGGGGATCGACATGCTGCGTCTGGGTCATAACGACAGCGGCGTGCTGCCGTTGTTCTGGCGGACCATCGCGTCCAGCCGGGGCCGTTTCGCGCTGCTGCAGGGCGAGATGCAGCGGGAAGCCACGAACGGGGCGCTGCTGATCGAGGTCATGGGCGGGCTGGAACACGCGGCGCCGGATGCGATCGCCGACGCAGTCCGCCATTTCGAGCGCTCGGCGCAGGGGGTGGTTCTGCATATCGCGCCGGATGTCGGAGCGGCCAGAAGGCTGACCGGCGCGCGGGCCTGGTGCCTGGCGATCGATTTCGCCGGGGTCGCGCACGAGACCGCACGGGAATGGGAGGCGGCGGCGGAGCTGATCAGCGCGGCGCGCGGAGCGTGCCCGCAGGTGATGCTGCTGAACCTGCGGCCCGACCGTGGGGTGGCGGCGCATTCCGCGGGGGCGACCCATGCGGTGTTCGCGGGCATGGACACGATCACGGTCTGATCGGCGGTTGACGCCGGGGGCGTTGCGGGGGCCTGTTGCGCTCCATGCAGCAAACCCTTCCCGCCCGCCTGTACGGTTGTCCCGACGCCTGGGCGCGGGAACGGCCGGAGGTGTTCGGGCGCGCCTGGCTGTTCCTGGGCCATGAGGCCGAGGCGGCGGAGACCGGCGACTGGGTCGCGACGGACATCGCCGGGCATCGGCTGATGATGGTGCGCGGCAAGGACGGCGTGCTGCGCGCGTTCCACAACGTCTGCCGCCACCGCGCCGGGCCGCTGGTGCAGGGCGAGCGCGGCCATTGCGAGGGCGAACTGGTCTGCGCCTACCACGGCTGGCGCTATGCGCTGGACGGGCGTCTGCGGGCGGCGACGGGGTTCGGCGCGGCGGATGGATTCGACCCGCGGGAGTACGGGCTGTTCCCGGTGCGGACGGAGATCTGGCGCGGGCTGGTGTTCGCCAACCTGGCCGCGGACGCGCCGTCGCTGGATGACCATGTCGCGCCGCTGGAGGCGCTGCTGTCCGAGCGCGGTCTGACGGTGGCGAAGCCGGCCCTGCGGCGGGCGCACGCGCTGGCCTGCGACTGGAAGGTCTACGTCGAGAATTACCTCGAAGGGTATCACATCGGCGCGGTGCATCCGGTGCTGGCCGACGAGCTGGGCTCGGCCGAGTACCGCGTCCGGGTCGAGGGCGAGCTGGTGATCCAGGAGGCGGTCGGCGTGAACGACGGGCCGCAGGCGGGGGTCTGGGGCTGGCTGTGGCCGAATCTCGGGATCAACGTCTATCGCGACGGAGCGATGATCGAGCGGATGACGCCGATCGGGCCGGGCCGGACGCGGCTGGACTATCTGTTTTTGAACGACGGCGGAGAGGGCGCGTTGGGCGATGCGCTGGCCGCATCGGACCGGCTGACGGCCGAGGACGCCGCCATCTGCGAGGCGGTGCAGGCCAATCTGTCCGCCGGAGCCTATGACCGCGGGGTCCTGAGCCCGCGCCACGAACCGGCCCTCGCCTGGTTCCAGACCCGTCTCGCCAAGGTGCATGCATGACCGATAGCCACCAGCCGCTGCCCGAAGACATTCTGGCGGACAAGCACAAGCTGGGGTGGGCGCTGGCCGCGCTGGTGGTCGCCGGGAACATGATCGGTTCGGGCGTCTATCTGCTGCCCGCCACCCTCGCCCCGGTCGGCAGTTCGAGCGTGATCGGCTGGATCGCCGCCGGGATCGGCGCCGTGACCCTGGCGCTGGTGTTCGCGGCGCTGGGGCGGTTGCAGCCGGACGCGGACGGCCTGGCGGGCTTCGCGGAGCGTGGCCTGGGGCGGTTCTTCGGCTTCCAGACCTCGCTGGCGTTCTGGACGGCCTGTCTGGTCGGCAACGTGGCCATCGCCGTCGCGGCGACCGGATACCTCGCCTATTTCTTCCCGATCCTGAAGGAGCCGGTGGCGGCGACATTCTGCAATCTGGGCCTCATCTGGCTGGCGACCGGGGCCTACATCATGGGTGCGCGGGCGGCGTCGGGATTTGCGGCCATCGCCCTGGCCATCGGTCTGGCCCCGCTGGCCGTCGCCGTGGCGGCGGGCGCGATCGCGTTCGATCCCGACGTCTTCAGGGCGTCGTGGAGCCCCAGCGGCGCGCCCCTGCACCAGAGCGTGCCGGCGTCGCTGGCGATCATTTTCTGGGCCTTCCTGGGCGTCGAGAGCGCGGCGGTGCTGTCGGCGCGAGTGCGCAACCCGGCCCGGGACGTCGGTCGGGCCTCGATCGCGGGCGTGCTGCTGGCGTCGGCGGTCTATATCGCCGCCAGCGTGGCGGTGTTCGGCGTGATCCCGGCCAATGTGCTGGCGCAATCGACCAGCCCCTATGCCGACCTGACGGCGCGGGTGTTCGGGGCCTCGATCGGCGGGGCGGTGGCGGTCTGCGCCATCATCAAGGCGGTCGGGACGCTGGGCGGCTGGGTCATGTTGGGCGGAGAGACCGCGCGGGCGGCGGCGCGTCACGGCTATCTGCCGTCGGGCTTCGGCCAGGGGAATCACACGCCGATCGCCAATCCGCTGCTGGGCGGGGCGATCATGAGCGTGGTCACGGTCATCTCGGGCCAGTCGACGCTGGGCGGCCAGTTCGGGATGCTGATCGGCGTGACCTCCGTGCTGAGCCTGGTGGTCTACGGCCTTTGCTCGGCCTCGCTGTTCCGGATGGCGCGGTGGACGCGGGCGCGCTTCATCGCCGCGCTGGGCCTGCTGTTCACCATCGCCGCGGTGGTCGCCGCGGCGCCCGGATACATCCTGCCGACGGCCGGATTCTTCGTGGTCACGACGGTCGCGTGGGTCGCATTCCTGAGAAAGTCGTCATCGCGCGTTGACCCCACCCACGCAGGGGCCTAACCACCCCGCCGTTTGTCCGCCGGATTCCGGCACTACGGAGCGCGCCATGACCCAGACCCTTCTTCCCGGAGTCACAGGCGTTCTGGCGCTGGCGGACGGCACCGTCTTCCAGGGCATCGGTTGCGGCGCGACCGGCACGGCGTTGGGCGAGGTTGTCTTCAACACCGCCATGACCGGCTATCAGGAAATCCTGACCGACCCGTCGTACATGAGCCAGATCCTGGCCTTCACCTTCCCGCACGTCGGCAATGTCGGCGTGAACGTCGAGGACGTGGAGCAGATCGGCGGCGGCTCGGACACTTCGGCGCGCGGCGCGATCTTCCGCGACGTGCCGACCGATCCGGCCAACTACCGCTCAGAAAGCGATTTCGACGGCTGGATGAAGCGCCGCGGCGTCGTCGGCCTGGCCGGGATCGACACCCGGGCCCTGACCGCCCGTATCCGTGACGGCGGCGCGCCGCACGCGGTGATCGCCCACGATCCGGACGGCAATTTCGATCTCGACGCCCTGGTCGCCGAAGCGAAGGCGTGGACGGGCCTGGTCGGTCTGGACCTGGCCAAGCCGGCGTCGACGCTGCAGTCGTTCGACTGGGACGAAGGCCTGTGGGACTGGCCGGAAGGCCATCCGCGCGTGAACGCGACGGGCAAGACCGTGGTCGTGGTCGACTATGGCGTGAAGCGGAACATCCTGCGCGCCCTGGCCTCGACCGGCGCGAAGATCACCGTGGTGCCGGCGACGACGACGGCCGAGGAGATTCTGGCCCGCAATCCCGACGGCGTCGTGCTGTCGAACGGTCCGGGCGATCCGGCGGCGACCGGCGAATACGCCGTGCCGGAGATCAAAAAGCTGGTCGAGAGCGGCAAGCCGCTGTTCGGCATCTGCCTGGGGCACCAGATGCTGGCCCTGGCGCTCGGCGCGAAGACCGTGAAGATGGATCAGGGCCACCACGGCGCGAACCATCCGGTGAAGGACCTGACGACCGGCAAGGTCGAGATCGTGTCGATGAACCACGGCTTCACCGTGGATAGCGCCAGCCTGCCCGACGCGGTGGTCGAGACCCACGTCAGCCTGTTCGACGGCACCAACTGCGGCATCGCCCTGAAGGACAAGCCGGTGTTCAGCGTCCAGCACCACCCGGAAGCCTCGCCGGGGCCGACGGACAGCCTGTACCTGTTCCAGCGCTTCAGCGATCTGATGGACGGTCGCGGGGGTGCGCAATAACCCGCTCGACGTATCTGAACTGGCTGGGGCGGGTCATGCGGCCCGCTGCGGCGTCGTCGTCAGTCTCTGACAGCGCCGGCGCCGACCTCGTGCTGGGCTATGCGACTGGCTATGGCGTCGACTTCATCGAGGCCTTTGTGCGCTCGTTGCGGGCGGTTTATTCGGGTCCGGCGGCGCTGTTCGTGAGCGACGATCCGGCGGTCGCCGCCTTCCTCGCCGACCATGACGTCGAGGCGCTGCGCCCCATGCCGTCGGACGAATGGACACCGCAGCCGGTGGTGGCGCGGTTCGCCGACTATGCGCGGGTGCTGGCTGAGCGGCCGGGCGTGCGGGACGTACTGCTGACCGACGTGCGCGACGTCGTCTTCCAGGGCGCGCCGTTCGAACCGCGGGCGAAGGGCCTGGAGGTCTTCGTCGAGTACGAACGCAATGTGCTGGCCGACCACAGCTTCCAGATGAAGCATCTGCGGGCGGGTGTCGGGAGGGATCTGGCGGACCAGCTGAAGGATCACCGCTGCATCTGCGCCGGGACGATCGTGGGGCCGGCGGATGAGGCGGCACGGCTGTGCCGGCTGATCCTGGTGCTGGGCGCGATCCCCAAGTCGGCGATCGGCGGCGGGTTCGGCATCGACCAGGCGTCGCTGGCGGCGGCGGTCGGATACGGCCTGATCCCGGCGGACATCCAGGACAACTACAGGCGGGTCGCCACGGTCGGCCTGAGCCTGGAAGGCGTGGGCGTCGTGGACGGCGTGATCGTCAATCCGGACGGCGGGTTCAGTCCGGTGGTGCACCAGTACGACCGGCACGAAAACCTGGTTCAGGCGGTAAGAGAGCGCTGGGCGACGGCGACGCCGGATCGCGTCAGGACCGGACCCCAAGGACTGGACCGGCTGCTGGCGAAGCTGTCGGCTTCGACAGGACGTCGTTTGCCGGAACTGCGCTGAGGCAGCTCGCCGGGGCGCCGCGCGGATGGGCGTGACGGTGCCAGCTCCAGGCCGTCGAAACGATCGTTTGCAGATCAGAATGCGCAGGCGCGAAGCCCAGCTCCTGGCGGGCGTGGTGCGGGTCCGCGACCAGGCGCGGCGGGTCGCCGGGGCGGCGGGCGCCGGCGGGCGCGGGCAGGCTGTGGCCGGACACCTCTGAAATGGTCTGCAGGACCTCGCGAACCGAATAGCCGTCGCCGGTGCCGAGGTTGAAGGCCTGGCGGCCCTTCGCGCCGCCGATCAGACGTTCGAGCGCCTGGACGTGGGCGCGGGCCAGGTCGCTGACGTGGATGTAGTCGCGGATCGCCGTGCCGTCGGGGGTGTCGAAATCCTCGCCGAAGACCTGGAAGTCGTCGATGTGGCCCTGGATGGCCATCATGGCGCGCGGGATGAGATGGGTCTCGGTCTGCCGGAACTCGCCGATCTCGCCGTCGGGGTCGGCGCCGCAGGCGTTGAAATAGCGGAGCATGACCGGGTTCAGCGACTGCTTCGAGGCGACCTCGGCGATCACCTCCTCGCACATCAGCTTGGCGCGGCCGTAGGTGTTGACCGGGTTGCGGGGCGTGTCCTCGGACATCGGCCGGCCGCCGGGGGCGTCGCCGTACACCGCGCAGGTGCTGGAGAAGACCAGGTTGTCGCAGCCGGCCTGCCGCATGCCTTCGAGCAGGGCCAGGGTGCCGCCGAGGTTGTTGTGGAAATAGAGCAGCGGGTTGGTGGCGGATTCGCCGACGATGGACGAGGCCGCGAAATGCATCACGGCGGCCACGTCGTGCTCGACCAGGGTCGCGCGGACGCGTTCGACGTCGTGGATGTCGCCCAGGACCAGCGGCCCCCAACGGACGAAGGCCTCGTTGCCGGTGGAGAGGTCGTCGAGGGTCACGGGCAGGTAGCCGGCCAGCGACAGCGCCTTGCAGGCGTGACTGCCGATGTAGCCGGCGCCGCCGGTGACGAGGATGGCCTTCCGGGTCATTCGAACCTTCGGATCAGATGCGGGAGCGAGCCCTTCGCACCCGGACATGACGACAGGAAGGCCGTCAGAAGGCGCCGGGACGATTGGCCGCTGCCGGTCAGTCGGCGAATCCGAAGCGGACCGCGACGCTGACGAGGGCGTCCTTGCCGTCGTGCGAGCGCATCAGGACGGAGACGTAGCGCACCGGTCCCAACTGGCGGCCCGAGGCGGCGGCGATGGACTCGGCCTGGGCGCGGGCGCGGGCGACGCCGTCCGCGGTGGCGGCGTTCCAGACGCGCTCGCCCGGATCGTTGGTGGTGTCGAGGCCCATCAGGCTGAGGAAGGGCTGCAGCTGGCCGAGGTTCAGGCCGTTGAGGCTGTCGTCCAGATCGGTGACGCCGGCTTCGACCAGGGCGTCGACGAAGGCGGGCAGGCGGGTTTCGTTCGGGCGCTCGATCGTGACCTGAACCGTGGCCGTGACGGTGCGGGCCATGGAAGCCTCTGCGCTGACGGACGGGGCCGTGGAACCGTCGTCTTCGATGCTGGCGACCGCTTCCATGGCGGCTGCGGCGGCGGCGTCCAGCGGATTGAAGGAGGCCTCCGTCATGGCCCAGTCCATCTCTTCCGAGATGGCGTAGTTGGTGGCGCCGACCTCGATGGAGACGTCGAAATTGTTGGCGACGGAGCGGACGCGCTCCAGCTGGGCGTTGCGGTGGGCGACGGCCTCGGCGGCGGTTTTGCCCTCGCCCTTGATGTTGATGATCATGGCGCTGCTGACCGCCGGCATGGGCTCGCGGCCCTGGGCGGTGACGAAGACGCCCGGTCCGCCGGCGACGGACTCGGCCATGCTCTGACCGAATTGGTCGACGGCTGCGGCTATCGGCCCGGCGATGTCCTGGGCGGCGGCCGGAGAGGCGGCCAGAAGCAGGGCGGCGGCGGCCGCGACGACGGTTTTCATGACTGGATCCCCCAAAGCTTGGCCGCAAGAAACCACGGGTCGGCGTCGGGCGACAACCCTGCTCGCGCCGCCGTGGCGTCCGGTCGCGCAGCGGTGCAGTATGGGGACGGGAGCGAGGGAAGGCCGATGACTGCACAGTCCGTCTTCAGAGGTGAGGCCTCGATGGCCCAGCCCGCAGCCGCCGCGGGCGGCGTGACGCGGGCGGGCGCGGCGCGGATCGACAGCATCGACATGCTGCGCGGCCTGGTGATCGTGCTGATGGTGCTGGATCACGTGCGGGATTTTTTCCATCGCACCGCCTTCACCGCCGACCCGCTGGCGCTGGATTCAGGGGACCCGGCGCTGTTCATGACCCGGTGGGTGACCCACCTGTGCGCGCCGACCTTCGTGTTTCTGGCAGGGGTGTCGGTCTGGCTGCAGCGCGCCAACGGCAAGAGCCGGCCCGAGCTGACGCGGTTCCTGCTGACCCGGGGCGTGTGGCTGATCGTGCTGGAGCTGACCGTTGTCGCGTGGGGATTCAACTTCGGAACCGGCGTGTTCCTCCAGGTGATCTGGGCGATCGGCGCGTCGATGCTGGCGATGGCGGCGCTGATCTGGCTGCCGCGGGCGGCGCTGCTGGCGTTGGGCGTGGCTCTGGTGGCCGGGCATCAGCTGCTGGCGCCGATCGACCCGCCGGACCTTGGCGTGATGGCCCCCGCCTGGAACGCGAGCTTCGAGTTCGGGCCGGGGCTGGGCGGCTTCGTCGCCTATCCGTTCGCGCCGTGGCTGGGGGTGATGCTGCTGGGCTATGGCCTGGGCGGTCTGTTCCAGCTTCCGGGCAGGGAGCGGACGCGGGCGGTCCTGTTGCTGGCGGGAGGCATGCTGTTGCTGTTCGTCGTCGTGCGGGCCCTGAACCAGTACGGCGACCCGCGGGCTTGGACCGTGCAGGCTGAGCCGCTGTGGACCTTCCTGTCGTTCATCGACGTCAGCAAATATCCGCCCTCGCTGGACTATGTGCTGGTGACGCTGGGCGTGTCGCTGGCGCTGCTGCCGTTGCTGGATCGGCTGAAGGGGCCGCCGGCTACGGTGCTTCTGACGTTCGGGCGGACGCCGCTGTTCACCTATGTGCTGCACGTCTACGTCGCGCACCTGCTGGCCCTGGCGGTCGGGGTGGCCATGGGCGTGCCGGCGTCGGCCTTCTTCAACATGCTGGGTGACCCGAGCCGGCTGATTGCGGCGGGCTGGGGCTTCGGGCTGCCGGAGGTCTATCTTGCCTGGCTGGTGACGCTGGCGCTGCTGTGGCCGCTGTCGCGCTGGTTCGAGGGCGTGAAGCAGCGCCGCCGCGACTGGTGGCTGGGCTACCTCTAGGGCAGGGGCGCGAAGCTGGTGTGCTCGCGCAGGGCGCTGGCGCGCTGCACCGCGACGGGCGCCGCATGGAGCCAGTAGCGGGCGTCCTCGTGACGATTGCAGCGCCGGCGCTCGACGCCGCGCATGCGCCGCAGCGCCGCGTTCTCGAGCAGGCGGGCGTGGAGCGCGCGGGGGGACATTGCGGCGATGGCGGGGGAGCCGGGCACGGCGACGGCGTCGGGTCCCGTCGGCTCGACCGCCGGGCGGGCGATAGCGATGAACATGCGGTTTTTCACTCTCGACCGGGTCGTCCGGGCTTCGCCCTTGACCGGTCAGACGCCGTTCCTTTTCTCGAACGGACACAGATTGAATCCACAGCCCTGTGGATTGTTCCAACAAATTGCGCGGTAATTCAGTCGCTTAATGCCGATGTTTTGCCTTGTTGGTTAATCAAAGGTAAATGACAATGCCGTGCGGTTTTCAATGACGACGGCTTGCCACCCACGACCGCTTTTGACGTGCCGCGCTGCAATAGTCCCCGAATCTGCCCACAGGAGGTGTTGGAAGTGGGGACGATGGATCGGATGGCCGGAAAATCGGTTCAAAGAGGCCTGCCGAATCCGTCTATCGAACCGTGAAATTCTCCGATCAGTTCATTGACGAGCTCAAAGCGCGGCTTCGACCGTCCGATGTGATCGGACGAACGGTCAAGCTCAAGCGGCAAGGACGCGAGTACGTCGGCCTCAGCCCGTTCTCGAAGGAAAAATCTCCTTCCTTCTTCGTCAATGACGACAAGGGATTTTTCCATGATTTCAGTTCGGGAAAGCATGGCGATGTCATCAGCTTCCTGCAGGAGACCGAGCGACTAAGCTTTGTAGAGGCGGTGCAAAGGCTGGCGGGTGAGGCGGGCATGGCTCTGCCGGCCGATGATCCGCAGGAAGCACAGCGAGAACAGCGGCGGCAGGGTCTCTCAGATTGGATGGACTTGGCCCAAAAATGGTTCGCGGCGAACCTGCGCCGAACCTCCGGAAAGGCTGTGCGCGAATACTTGGCCAAGCGCGGTCTGCCCGAGGATCAATGGGAGCGCTTCGGTCTGGGCTATGCGCCTAATGATCGCGAAGGTCTGAAACAGGCGTTGGTTCAGCGAGGAGCCAAGCCTGGTGAGTTGGTCGAGGCCGGGTTGCTGATCGCGCCGGAGAGCGGAGGTCAGCCATACGATCGGTTTCGCGACCGGCTGATGTTCCCGATCCTGGATGCGCGAGGGCGGATCGTCAGCTTCGGAGGCCGGGCGATGAATCCGGACGACCGAGCAAAATACTTGAACGGTCCAGAGAGCCCGCTCTTTCACAAGGGTGCCACCCTGTACGGGCTACCAGAAGCACGGCGCATTCTCGGTGCAGAATCCAAGTCCGACCAGTCGATCGTAGTGGTCGAGGGGTACATGGACGTGATCGCCTGCCAGCGGGCAGGCATACCGGCCGTCGCTGCAATGGGGACGGCGCTAACGGAAGAGCAGATGGGGCGACTATGGCGTGTGTCGGCCGAACCCGTGCTCTGCTTTGACGGTGACGCAGCCGGTCAGCGAGCTGCTGCTCGAGCGATTGAGAGGGCCTTGCCACTATTGAAGCCTGACAAATCGTTCGCGTTTGCGTCTTTGTCGGGAGGAAAGGACCCTGACGACATTCTGCGGGAGCAGGGGGCTGGAATCCTTCGTCAGCAGATGTCGGTTCGCACGCCGCTAGTAGATGCGCTGTTCGAGATCGAAAAACAGGCCGCGGCCCCCTTGGATACGCCTGAACGTAAGGCAGGTTTGAAGCTTCGCCTCCGCAAGGCCGCCGCTGCCATTGCGGACGCGGATCTGAGTGCGGCGTACCGTCAGCACTTCTTCGAAAGATATGACGCTCTGTGGCCCAAGAGCGGTGCTCAGTACACGCCCAGTGACGCAGGCCGAGATTTGGCGCGTCATAGATGGACTAAAGCCCGCAGACTCGAAGGAGCTAGCGAAGAAGGCAGGCGCGCGCACGGCCTGCTTATGGCTGCACCCAAGCCGCTCGTTGCGGCAGTAGCAGAGGGCCTTCTCCGTAATCCGGAAGTCGTCCAAGAGAAGATGGAAACGCTCAGCGCCCAAGGACTCGGTGACGACGAGCTCATGGCATTCGCTAAAGATATGATCAAAGTGAGCTTCGATATTCCGGGCGCAGACGAGGGCCTTTTGCGCAATAGGCTCAACGCCTTGGGACATAGTCAGACGCTTGATCTCTTGGCCAAGACCGCAGCCAAGGCGTCAGCGCCGTTCCTTCGTGATGACCCCGACGACGCGGCGCGTGATCAGTTGATTTCTGCCTTGGAGATGTTGGTGAAGATACTCACCCTCAACCGCGCGTTGGATGTGATGAAGACAGAAGACGCGTTCGATTTCCCGGTGTTTTCCAACCTGAAGGCAGAGCGAGACGCTCTCGCCCGCTACCTCGCGAGCGGAGCTCTATGGTCGGAAAACGCTAGCGGCGCGGTGCATTGACATCGGGCAGGACCTTGACTCTGCTGCGCTCCGTCGCCATCTGGCGCAATCGGGTCATGACGTCTTAATGCGTGAGGTCGAGAAGGCGGCGGCAAAGTCCGGCGCGCCTTTCCTGGCTGCAGACAAGCCCCTCGGCGAGACGAGGATCCGATGGTCGCAGGCGTTCGACGCGCTTACCCGTGTCGCAGCGCTGGAAGACGCCCTGTCGTCGGCACGCAGTGTGCCGGGGCAGGACGAGGCATTCCGCCGGCTGAAGGCCGAGCGGGACGCTTTGCGTCGTGCGATCAAAACCGGAGAGATTTGGGAAGACAGCACGGGCTCGTAACTAACGACCCCGCCACACGTTGTATCGGCGGAGGGCCTGATCAGCCCCCGCCCGGAGAGAAGACTGAATGAGCGCCCAGACCGAGACGCAGGAAGCCGAAGTCCAGTCAGACGGCCCGCTGCTCGACCTTACCGACGCTGGCGTCAAGAAGTTCATCAAGCAGGCGAAAGCCCGTGGCTATGTGACGATGGAGGAGCTGAACAAGGTCCTGCCGTCCGAAGAGGTGACCCCCGACGCGATCGAGGACACCCTGGCCATGCTGAGCGAGATGGGCGTCAACGTCGTCGAGGCCGAGGAAGACGCGGAGCAGAAGGAAGGCGAGGGCGGCGAAGTCGCGGAACGCGCCGAGACTTCGGTCGCCGAGACCCCGGCCAAGGCCGCCTATGACCGCACCGATGACCCGGTGCGCATGTACCTGCGCGAGATGGGTTCGGTCGAGCTGCTGAGCCGCGAGGGCGAAATCGCCATCGCCAAGCGCATCGAGGCCGGCCGCGACGCCATGATCTCGGGTCTGTGCGAAAGCGCGCTGACCTTCGAGGCCATCATGGTGTGGCGCGACGAACTGGCGAACAATCGCATCCTGCTGCGTGAGGTCATCGACCTGGACGCGACCTACGGCGTGCTGAACCCGTCGTCCCTGCCGCACAACCAGCCCCCGGCCGGTGAAGTGGTCGAGGAAGAGCCGGAAGAGGGCGCCGAGCCCAAGCCGGAAACCGACGACGAGGAAGACGAGGACTTCGACGACGGCGGCGGCATGTCGATCTCGGCGCTGGAAGCCGAGCTGCGCGACGGCGTCATGGAAGTGCTGGACGCGATCGCGGCCGACTTCGGCGGCTTCCGCAAGCTCCAGGACAAGCTGGTCGAGTCGCGCCTGAAGGGCGAGACCCTGAACGCCAAGGACCAGAAGGCCTACGACACCCTGACGACGACCATCTCGGGCCGTCTGAAGACGATGAAGCTGAACAACAACCGCATCGAGGCGCTGGTTGAGCAGCTCTACGCGATCAACAAGCGTCTGATGGGTCTGGAAGGCCGGCTGCTGCGCCTGGCCGACAGCTACGGCATCTCGCGTCCCGAGTTCCTGAAGTCGTATTTCGGCAAGGAGCTGGATCCGAACTGGGCCGAGAACGTCAAACAGATGGGCGTGCGCTGGACCAAGTTCAGCGACAACGAAGCCGCGCAGATCGCCCAGATTCGCGGCGACGTGGCCGCCGTGGCCACCGAGGCCGGCCTGCCGATCGACGACTATCGCCGCATCGTCCAGACCGTCCAGAAGGGTGAGCGCGAGGCCCGTCAGGCCAAGAAGGAAATGGTCGAGGCCAACCTGCGCCTCGTGATCTCCATCGCCAAGAAATACACCAACCGCGGTCTGCAGTTCCTGGACCTGATCCAGGAAGGCAACATCGGTCTGATGAAGGCGGTCGACAAGTTCGAGTACCGCCGCGGCTACAAGTTCTCGACCTACGCCACCTGGTGGATCCGTCAGGCGATCACCCGCTCGATCGCCGACCAGGCGCGGACCATCCGCATCCCGGTGCACATGATCGAGACGATCAACAAGATCGTCCGCACCAGCCGCCAGATGCTGCACGAGATCGGCCGCGAGCCGACCCCGGAAGAGCTGGCCGAAAAGCTGGCCATGCCGCTGGAGAAGGTGCGCAAGGTCCTGAAGATCGCCAAGGAGCCGATCTCGCTCGAAACCCCGATCGGCGACGAGGAAGACTCGCACCTGGGCGACTTCATCGAGGACAAGAACGCCGTCCTGCCGATCGACGCCGCCATCCAGTCGAACCTGCGCGAGACCACCACCCGCGTGCTGGCGTCGCTGACGCCGCGCGAGGAGCGGGTCCTGCGGATGCGCTTCGGCATCGGCATGAACACGGACCACACGCTGGAAGAAGTCGGCCAGCAGTTCTCGGTCACCCGCGAACGGATCCGTCAGATCGAGGCCAAGGCGCTGCGCAAGCTGAAGCACCCGAGCCGGTCGCGGAAGCTGCGGTCCTTCCTGGACAGCTGATCCCGCGAGACGACACGAGGGCCCGGCGTCGACGCCGGGCCCTTTTTCGTGCGCGAAATCTAGAACTCGAAAATGGTGACGGCGCCGCTGCGGATGATCCGGCGCGCTACGGGGCGATCCCGCGCGCCATGGCAGCGCGCCCCGGTGCGGTTCGAGAGGACGCAGGTCTGGATCACCTGGGCCCGGACCATCATCACCGCCGTCGACGTCTGGCCGGCGGCGGGCGTGGCGGTGAGCAGAAGCAAGGGAAGAAGGATCACCGGCGTCTCCAGGCTCAGAACTCGACGTCTATGCGCACCGTGTCCGAGTAGTCGCCGGCCGGCACCGCCTGTCTGGGCCAGATCACGCCATAGACCCGGAAACTGGCCCGGCCAAGGCCCCGTGTAAGCTGCACTGGCTCAACGGTGCCGTTGGAGCCGTCCCCCAGCACGAGGTGGTGGCCGGGATCGGCGAAGAGGTTGTAGCGCAGGGTTGCATCGCCGTTGGTCATGGCGCGGTCCAGGGGCTGGGCCGAGCTTCCCGACGACAGGCTGACCCGGACGCCCGCCGTGGCGACGAGAGGCAGGCATGACAGATCTATGCGGCCCAGCGCCGTGCCCGGGGCCTGGTCGAGCGCGCTGTAGATGCCGAAGTTCAGGCCCGGCGAACGGATGTTGCAGGTCGCCGCAGGCGGTGGAGTCTGGGCCGCCGCGGCCGACGAGGCGAACAACAGGGAAAGGGTGATCAGGGCGCGCATGTGAAGGGTCCCAGGCGGGGCAGGCTGCCCTCGACGACCTCGGCGGTGAAGGTCACCGAGCAGGCGCCTTCGCGCCATGAAAGCTCGAGGCGGTTTTCGCCATTCTGCAGGCCGCGCACGTAGATCTCGCCGTCGAAGCCGCTGACGGCCGGGTCCTCGACTCCTGCGATCCTGACGCGGGCGCCGACGGGCGGGGCAGAGCCGTCCGGCATGCGAACGGTCACGATGGCGGACCGGGCATGATCGACGGCAAAGCGGGTGACGAGGCCGGCGCCTCCTCGCGGCGAAACCAGCGTCGCCGAATCCCGAATGCTTGCGTCCGGCGGGAGGTCCAGGGGCTCGATGGAGATGGCGTTCGGCGCATAGGACTGAAGCCCGGGAAGGAACAGGCGGCCGCGGTCGTTGGTCCGCCCGATGGTGCGGTTCTCGAGCGCCACCCGGACGCCGGGGGAGTTCTCGACCTCCACCACGGCGAAGGCGTCGTCCAGGCGCCCGGCGACGTAGGCCTGGCCATCCATGAACACGAACGACTGCACGACGCCGGCCTGATAGCCGGCGGAGCCCTCGATCTCGGTGGCGGCGAGGTGAAGATTGGCGAACCGGCCTTCCCAGTCGGCCTGGGCGTCGAAGCGCTCGAAGTCCCCTTCTGTACCCTCGATCTGCCACGTCAGGCGTTGGTTGAACGCTTCGCCCCGCACCTGGGCGAAGGTCGCGCGTTGATCATTGTCGCGCCAGGTCTCCTGGGCGTAGGCCTGAACGCCGCCGCCCAGCGGGAAGGACGCCGCCAGGACGACGCCCCAACTGTCATCCTCCAGTTCGGCGAACGCGCTGGTCGAAACGTGGATCTGATTGCGGAAGAGGTCGATGCCCCATGTTCCGGAGGCGACCGTGCTGCGCCCGCCGTCCAGTTCCTCCTGGCTGGCGTAGGTGAGGTTGAGCTGGCCGGCGCGATCCATATTCACGCCAATCGACGCCAACGCCTTCCTCTTGTAGGTCGTGTATCCGAACAGGTCGGCCAGGTCGTGGTAGCCGTGGTTCTCGATGTAGCGACCGGTGAAGTTGAACCGGGAGGCGACGCGCTCGACGCCCAGAAACCAGGCCCAGCCGGTGCCGGTCGGCGCGTCGCTGACGAGCGCGGTCGCCTCGGCGACGAACAGGTCGCCAACGGCGAAAGCGGCGCCGCCCGCGCCCGTGACATAGTCCTTCGCGACGGCGGCGTAGCCGGTCACGGTCAGGTCGTCGTTGACGCCGTAGCGGAAATTCCCGGAGGCGAAGGTTCCTTCATAGTCGTTGCTCTGCAGGGAAAAGTTCTGGCGGGCCAGGCCCGCCTCCACGTTGAAAGTGCTCATGCCCTGCGCCAGCAGGAGAGTGGAGGAATAGAGCGGCAGGATCATCTGCGTCCGCCGACCGGCCTGGTCCGTCACGACGACACTGATCGAATTTGCGCCTGAAACGATCGGGAGGTCGGTCAGGCGCAGGGCGCCGGGCTCTACCGCACGTGAGTAACGCTGCACGCCGTTGATAAACAGATCGACTGAGGAGGGCACGGCGATGTCCTGGTTCAGCTCAGGCATCGGGGTGGTCACGACGTCAGGCCGCAGACTGAAATCGGTCATCCACTGGATTCCGCCGAAGCGGAACGGGCGCACCCAGATCGGGCCCGCGGTGTAGGAGTCGCCGAGACGCAGACGCCAGGCGCTTTCAGTCGAGTCGAAATCGACCCACGATTCCAGGCGGACGAACTCGTCTTCCCCGCCTTCGGTCGTGGTGTAGTAGCCGGTGCTGAAGGCGCTGAACCACGGTGAGAACAGGCGGGCGTCGAGATTGATCGAGACCGTCCGCGCCAGGTCGGGATCGTCAGGCTTCTCCGACCACTCCCCGAACAGATCGTATGACAGCATGGCGCCCCAGTCGGCGCGGCTGGGAATCCTCGGTACGCCCGGGGAGACGCTGATCAGGTTGGGTTTCAGGCGGTCGAAGGGCGCGGTGATGTCGATGGTCTGGGCGCGCTGGTCGATGCGCCACTCAAGACCGGGAACCTGGTCCAGATAGACGCGGCGCTCGCCATCCTCTGTCGTGACGAAGGCCTCGTCGAGAAGGAAGCCGAGGCCTTCGAACTGGTCGGCCGGAAGGGACAGGCGACCGTCCGTATCCCGGAAGCGGGCCACCAGTTTGAGCGGCCAGTCGTTCACCCTGACGTCGAGAAACAGGGTCGTTCCGGTCACGGGGAGAGGGGGCGGATCCTGCGCCCGAACCCCGGAAGGCAGAGCTGAAAGGAAGCTCAGAACCACCACGGCGCAGGAAAGGACGCGCGCTTGGCTCCGATCATGGCGTAACCGGGACATTGGCCTGGACCGTCCCGTATTCACCTTCCGCGCTGACCGCCAGGGACGCCGCCTGGGCGGCCCCGGATGTCAGGGTCCAGGCGCGGCTGCCGCCGCTGAGCACATAGCCTTCCAGCGGCGCATCGACGACGGGCTGGCCGTTGACGGTGACCTGGAGGTCGATCAGCCGTTCGCGCGTGTCGCCGTCGTTGATGGCGGTCAGCACCACTCCGTCGCCGGATCGCACCGCAGTCCAGCGCAGGCTGGGGCGCGAGGCGGTGGAAGGGGTGACGAAGACCGGCACCAACGCCCGGATCGCGGTCTGGACGCCGGTGGCCGAGGCTTCCTGCTGGGGCGGGATTTCGTCGAGGATCAGCCGGAAGGCCCGCTCCCGGGGCGAGTCGGGCATATGCTCCACGACCAGCCGGATGACCTGCGACTCGCCGGGACCGAGCGTGACCAGCGGCGGGCTGGCGAGGAGGACGGCGGAGGGCGAATAATCATCGATGCCGTTCGGCTGGCTCCAGTCGACGGTGCGGATCTGGACGTTCGTCGCGGCGGAATCGACATTGCGGATGGTGAGGGTGGCGGTCCGTTCCGGTCCGATCATCTGCACCCGGATGGGCCCGATCTCCAGCGATCCCGCGGCGACCGGGAAGGCGACCAGCACGGCGGCGGCGATCACTGCGGCGAATGCGCCAATCTTCGGCATGCGGGCCTCCCGGTCAGTAGTTGACGGTCACGCGGATGGTGTCGACATAGTTGCCGGCCGGCACGAGCTGGTTCGCCGGCACCTGACCGAAGATGGTGTAGACGACGGTCTGGCCGGTGTTCTGGGAGCCTTGCAGCTGCCAGGCCATGCCCGCCGTGTTGATGGGATTCTGCAGGGCCGCGTCGCGGTATAGCTGGTAGCCGAGACTGGCGCCCTGGCCCTGCATGGTTCGGGCCTGCGGGTTTCCGGATGATCCGCCGTCAAGACTGATCGTGGCCGATGACCCGGGCGTGCAGCGGAGATTCAGCGGGGTCGAGGCGGTCGCCGCGGTGGTCGAACTATAGGTGCCGAAATTCAGGTCCTGGGCTGTGATCTGGCAGTCCGCCACGACCTGGGCCCGAACGGCGAACTGGGCGGTCCGCGTCTGGGCCGTCGCCGTCGTCGCTGCGAGGCCCGCCAGGATCAGAACGGGCAATGAGATGCGCATCGTCGCCTCCAGCGGCATTGGTCCGTGGACGAGACGTTACGTGGGGCATGTCAGGCGCAGCATCAGGGATTACCCGGAGGGGGCCCGGGGGCTTCGCCCAAGAGGCGTGCGTCCTGTGACGCGAATTGTCGGGGTTTTTCCGTAGACTCGCGTTCGGTGAATCGGCATCCTCGCGTTAACCATTCGGGATCGCCGCCATGATCAGCCTGGGTCACCTGAAGCGTCGTCTGGGCCAGTATGCGGCCCTCTGGATGGGATCATTCCTGCTGGCCGGGGCCGCCATACTGGTCGGCATGATCTTCACCGATCTGATCGCGGTGGCGGATCTGGTGCTGCCGGTGATGCTGCTGGCGGTCACGCTGGGCATGGGCGCGGGGCTGGTGGTCAGCCTGCTGTCGAACGAGACCCTGGGCACCAAACTGGCGCTGCTGGGGCTGTCGGTGCTGCTGATCCTGCCGCTGCTGTGGGCGCCGGTGTCGGCGGCGGTCGGCATCGCCTTCTTCGCCGACCGTTCGATCGAATATTCCGAGGCCTATGCGACCTTCCAGATCGGCGTGGCGCAGGTGCTGTTCCCGCTGAGCCAGGCGTTCGGGCAGGGCGATCTGTTCGGCTGGGCCTGGACCGCGTTCCAGTGGGTGTCGAGCGTGGTGGGCTTCGCCTCGGCCCTGGCCAACATCTGGCCGATGATCCGCCGCCTGCTGGGACCGGAGCCCGCGACGGAAGCCTGACCTCAGGCGAGGATGTCGAGCATGCTGCCGTACATCTCGTCGGCGGATTTGAGCACCGCGACATTGGCCTTCACGGCGGTTTCGGCCGACATCCGTTCGACGGTTTCGCCGGCGAGGTCGGCCAGCGGGTCACGCGCCGTGCGGGCGGCGCTGGCGGCGAACCGGTCTGTGGCGGCGGATACGCCGGCGGCGGCGATAGCGAAGGCCTGCATGGGAAGCTCCCCGTGGATCGGAAGCAGTGTGGCCGTCCGCGCTTACCCGAACGCTGACAGGGATGGTGAACGGCCCGCTTGACCGTTCCGGGAAACGGGAGGCACGCTGGCGCCATGAGCAGCCAGCCCGCGCCCGGCGAACGTTATCAGTCGTTCAGCCAGTTCTATCCGTATTACATCCACGAGCACTCCAACCGGACGTGCCGACGGATCCACATTGTGGGATCGGCCCTGGTGCTGGTCGTGCTGGCGGTGGCGCTGGTGACCCTGAACCCGCTGTGGCTGCTGGCCATGCCGGTGGTGGGCTACGGCTTCGCCTGGGTCGGGCATTTCTTCTTCGAGAAGAACAGGCCGGCGACGTTCAAATACCCGCTGTGGAGCCTGATGGGCGACTGGCGGATGTTCTTCGAGACGGTGAGCGGGAAGCGGCGCTTCTAGGCTCCGCGTTCCCGATCCAGGGCGGTCGTTACTGCGACGCGCCGATGTTTTCCGAGGCCGAGGCCATCAGCGGGCCGCGAGCCGGGGTGCTGTCCCACGACGGCGGGCAGCCTTCGAAGCGGCCGGCGTCGACGATGGTCAGGCGCTGCTGGTTGAAGCGCATGGCCGGCTGCATCGAGCCGCGGCCGTTGCCGGTGTAGAGGTCGATCTTCTGACCCTTGATCGCGCCGCCGGTGTCAGAGGCGTACCAGTAGCCGTCGTGCACGGTGCCGTCGGGCATGCGCATGCCGACCGTTTCGCGGATGAACAGGCGGGTGCGACGCGGGATGTAGCGGGGGTCGGTGGCCACGGTGCGCATGGCGATCGGACGGCAGCCCAGGCTGTCGTTGCCCGTCGCGCCGCCACCGCCTGCATGGTACAGGTTGGCGCGCGCATTCCAGTCGGCGTCTTCCTGCATCAGGGCCTGTTGTTCGGCAGAGAGCGTGCTCTCGTCGCTGCTGACGCCGTCGCGTGCGGGTCCCGTCTCCTGAAGCTGGTCGGCAGCGACCACGGATTCATAGGAGACCGGTTCACCGGTTACCGCCGTTTGGGCGGGGAAGGCCATCGCCCACAGGAGGGCGAGCGCAGCGGCAGTGCCGAGCATATACAAACTCACGGAATCACCGGCCCCGAACTCGCCGGCGGTGAGCTTTTCGTTTCAAATTGTGTCAAAAGGCGGGCAATGGCGCCAGGGTGCGACCACCTGTCAGCAGTTCGGTGGATAAGTCAGGCCGACGGATGGTTAAACCGAATCGCGTTTGCCGAAATCTGACAAGATGATGAGCTGTATTCGCAGATCAAGAACACTTTGCTGAGGCGCGATGCTTACTGTTTATGGAGATATTCGTTCGGGCAACTGTTTGAAGGTCAAGTGGATGCTCGATCGGCTGCGGCGTGATTATCGCTGGGTCGAAACCGACGTCATGTCAGGCGTGACCCGCAGCCCGGAGTTTCTGGCCATCAACCCCGCCGGACAGACGCCGACGGTGGTTCTGGAGGACGGTCGGGCGCTGGCGCAGTCGAACGCCATCCTGGTGCATCTGGGCGAAGGGACGGACCTGATCCCCGCGGACGCGTACGACCGGGCGCGGATGTTCGAGTGGCTGTTCTGGGAGCAGTACAGCCACGAGCCCTATATCGCCGTGGTCCGGTTCCAGCGGGCGATGGCGGGGAAGCGGGCGGACGAGATCGAGCCGCGGCTGGTGGAACGGGGTCATGCGGCCCTGGCCCGGATGGAGGGGGCGCTCACCGAGCACGACTGGCTGGTGGGGGACGGGCCGACGCTCGCGGACCTGGCGCTGGTGGCCTACACGCGGCTGGCGCCGGAGGGCGGTTTCGAGCTGGAGCGCTATCCGGCCGTGGTTCGCTGGATCGGACGGGTGGAGGACGCCTTCGGGATCGGCTAAGCGGTCGGGACCAGATTTCCGGAGCCGTCCATGAAGCGCACCATCATCGCCGCCCTCGCCCTTGTCGCCGCCGGCGGCGTGGCGATGCAGGCCGTCGCCTGGGGCAATACGGGCCACCGCCTGATCGGCGTGGCGGCGACGCGGGCCCTGCCTGAGGAAATGCCCGCCTTCCTGCGCACGCCCGGCGCGGTGGCCGACATCGGCGAACTGGCGCGCGAGCCGGATCGCTGGAAGGGGGGCGGTCAGCCGCACGACCGCGAGCGCGACACGGCGCACTTCATCGACCTGGACGACAACGCCCATGTCATCAACGCCAACGGCCTGTCGATCGACGCCCTGCCGAACCTGAAGTCGGAATATGACGCTGCCCTGGTCGCCGCCGGGCTGGACGTCAACGACGCCGGCTATCTGCCCTACGCCATCATGGACGGGTACCAGCAGCTGGTGCGCGACTTCGCCACCTGGCGGGTGCTGAACGCCGCCGAGGCGCGCGAACTGGATCCGGGCAAGCGGGCCTGGTACCGCACCGACCGCGAACGCCGCGAGGCCCTGATCCGCCGCGACATGGGCGTGCTCGCCCACTACGTGGGCGACGGCGCGCAGCCGCACCACACGACGATCCACTTCAACGGCTGGTCGCGCGACGTGGCCAATCCGGACGGCTTCACGACCTCGCGCCAGACGCACGGCGCGTTCGAGGGCGACTTCACGTCGCGGGTGGCACGCCTGGACGCGGTCGAGGCGGCGATGACCGCGCCGCAACTGGACGGCTTCGACCTGAAGGCGCGGGTTCCGGCCTATCTGAAGACCACGCTGGCCGAGGTGCGCCCGTTCTACGTGCTGGAGAAGGCCGGCGGCTTCCGTGACACGGACCCGCGCGGCGGGGCGTTCGTGAACGCCCGTCTGGCGGCGGGCGCGTCGGAACTGCGCGATCTGTACATCCTCGCCTGGCGCGCCTCTGCGGACGCCTCGATCGGCTGGCCGGCGGTGAAGGTGGCCGAGGTCGAGGCCGGGACGGCCGATCCGTGGCTGGCCATGTACGGCGAGGACTGATCGCGGCGCTTTCGCTCGGAGGGCGGCAGGGGTAGGGACGGCGCATGTCCGACCTGACCCCTCCCGTCATCATCCTCGACAAGTCCCAAATGGCGGAGAACATCGGCGCCGTGGCGCGGGTGATGGCCAATTTCGGCCTGACGGAGCTGCGTCTGGTCAGCCCGCGCGACGGCTGGCCGCAGGACCGGGCCTGGGCCACGGCCTCGGGCGCCGACTGGGTGCTGGAGGGGGTAAAGGTGTTCGACAGCGTGGCCGAAGCGGTCGCGGACCTGAACACCGTCTTCTCTACCACCGCCCGGCCGCGCGAGACGCGGATGCCGGTGCGGACGCCACGGGAGTCGGCGCGGATCCTGTACGACGACACCGCCTCGGGCCTGCGGACCGGCATCCTGTTCGGCGGCGAACGCGCGGGGCTGGAAACCACCGACATCGCCCTGACGGCCGGGATCACCACCATCCCGATCGATCCGAAGCACCATTCGCTGAACCTGGCGCAGGCGGTGGCGATCAACGCCTATGAGTGGCGCACCCTGATCCTCGACGCGCCGCCGCCGCGCTTCCGCGAGTCGGACCCGCCGGCATCGAACGAACTGCTGGTCGGCATGTACGAGCATCTGGAGACGGAGCTGGAAGCCGGCGGCTTCTTCTATCCGCCCGAGAAGAAGCGCTCGATGAGCCAGAACCTGCGGGTGATGCTGGGGCGCTCGGCCTTCAGCGAGCAGGAGGTGGCGACCTTCCGCGGCGTGATCCACGCCCTGGCCAAGGGGCGTGGGCGACTGCTGGCGAAGATGGCGGCGGCGAAGAAGGCCGACGAGCAGGCTGACGACGGGGCTTAACCAAGCCGGTCCATCACCCCTTAAGCGGCGAGGCGTGAGGTGTGTTCTCCAGAGGAGTACCCCGATGCCGCCCATTCGCACCGACCGCGCCGGATTCGGCATGCTTGTGGCCGGGGCTTCGGTCTTCATCTTCCTGTGCACCGTGCCAGCGATGATGACGATCGAGGGGATGCGTCTGCACATGGATGCCCTGCTGTTCTCCTGCCTGCGGGGCGGGCTGGCGTTCGGCGGCGCGTTCGTGGTCGGGCATCTGTTCCTGAGGCGGGCGAAGCTGGGCAACCGCGCGCTCTACGCCGGGCTGGGCGGACTGGCCCTGGCCCTGGCCTATGCGACCCAGATGCGGGCCGTCGATCTCGCGGCCATCGCCGCCCAGGGCATGATCGCCTACTTCTTCATTCTGCCGACGCTGGTCGGGGCGGGCATGGGTTTCCTGTACGCCTTCAAGGCGGGGTGGGAGATCGGCGACGACAGCCCGGAGGCCCTGGTCGAGGCGCTGCAGACCCCGCCTGAAGGGACGGAGGGGGCTTCGGAGGCCGCCGTGGTTCGCGCCGGGGAGACCGAATATTTCACCGGGCCGTTGCAGGTCCGGACCTCGCTGCCGCTGATGCTGCTGGCCGCGACGCTGTCGGCCGGGATCGCGGCCGGCGTGCAGGCCGTGCTGATGCTCGGCTATGAGGCCAGCCTGCTGACGGATCGCAGCAATGCGTCGGTCATCGATCATACGGCGGAGATGAGCCTGGGCGTCGGCCTGCAGGCGGCCTTCATGATCCTGATCGCGGTCATTCCCGTGACCCTCAGCATCCTGGTCGGGCATTTCATCGCGCGGGGCCTCAAGACCCACGCCCATTGGGCCTATTTCGCGATCGGCCTGCTGGCGCCTGTCGTCCTGGCGCTGGTTTCGCTCGGGGCGCTGCTGATGCTGGGCGTGATGATCGCCCTGCCGACGGCCCTGGGCCTGCTGTTCTACCGGAGCTTTGCGGGGCTGGAGCCGGTTCCCGTACGGGAGGACATTCGGGTCGGCGACACGCGGGCCCTGATCCCGGCGGACCATCCGCGGCGCCAGTTCGGGCGTATCATCCGCTCGCAGTAGCCAGCAGGCTGTCGACGAAGGCCGGCACCTGCTGCGTGGCGGGGCCGTACAGCCCCTCGTCGAACAGGCGGCGGCCGAGGCTGGGTTCGACGTTGATCTCCACCGTGCGCGCGCCGGCCATATTGGCCAGCTCGACGAAGCCGGCGGCCGGATAGACCGCTCCCGACGTGCCGATCGAGACGAACAGGTCGCATTCGGCCAGGGCGGCCTCGATCCGCTCCATGCGCAGGGGCATCTCGCCGAACCAGACGATATGCGGGCGCAAGCGGCCCTGCGGGTGGTGCGGCGACGGCTCTTGGACGGCGAGGTCGCCGGGCCAGTCGCAAACCTCTCCGGTGCGGGTGCAGTGCGCCTTGAGCAGTTCGCCGTGCATGTGGATCAGTTCGAAGCCGGGGCCGGGCGGCGTCAGGGCGTGGGCGCGGTCGTGAAGGTCGTCGACATTTTGGGTGACCAGCAGGAAGTCGCCCTCCCACCGGGCCGCGAGCTCGGCCAGGGCGTGGTGGGCGAGGTTCGGGTGGACGGTCGGCAACTGGCGGCGGCGCTGGTTGTAGAAGTCATGCACCAGGGCCGGATTGCGCGCGAAGGCTTCGGGTGTGGCCACATCCTCGATGCGATGGCCCATCCAGAGGCCGTCATCGGCACGGAAGGTTGGCACGCCGGATTCGGCCGAGATGCCGGCGCCGGTGAGGATGACGAGGCTGTGATAGGACATGCGTCGATCGTCCTTCCTTCCGGCCGGGAAAGGCAAGGCCACAGACATCACAGGATCATCGATGCCTCGTCTCGACCGCGCCGTGAACATCGCCGATCTGAGGCGCATGGCCGGGCGTCGGCTGCCGCGGCCGATCTTCGACTACATCGACGGCGGCGCGGACGACGAGGTGGCGCTGGCCAACAACGCCGGCGCCTTCGGCCGCTATGAGATATTGCCGGATACCCTGGTCGATGTCTCTGCGATCCGGACGGAGACGCGGCTGTTCGGGCAGCCGGCGGCATGGCCGCTGGTGCTGGCGCCGACCGGGCTGACGCGCATGTTCCACCCGGACGCGGAGGCGGCCGTGGCGCGGGCGGCGGCGCGGCACGGCTTGCCCTATGCGCTGTCGACCATGGGCACGACGCGGATCGAGGACTGGGCGCGGAATTTCGCCGGGCCGCGGGTGTTCCAGATCTATGTGTTCAAGGACCGCGGCCTGACGACCGAGTTCGTGCAGCGCTGCAAGGCGGCCGGCGTGCATGGGCTGGCCCTGACGGTCGATACGCCCGTGGCGGGCAACCGGGAGCGGGACCGTCGCAACGGGCTGTCGCTGCCGCCGCGTCTGACGCTCTCAAGCCTGATGAGTTTCGCCCTGCATCCCGGGTGGTCCCTGCCGGCTCTCACAGGCAGCAAGTTCGATCTGGCCAACGTCAGCCACCGCGTCGACGTCCTGGCCGGCCAGTCGATGAGCCTGTTCGACTATATCGGCGCGCAGTTCGATCGGTCGGTGACCTGGAAGGACGTGGAATGGCTGGCCGCCGAATGGGGCGGGCCGCTGTCGATCAAGGGCGTGATGACGCCCGAGGATGCGCGCCGGGCGGTGGCCAGCGGGGCGAGCGGCGTGATGCTGTCCAACCATGGTGGACGACAGCTCGACACCGCGCCGGCGCCGGTGGACCAGATCGCCGGCGTCCGTGATGCGCTGGGCGACTCGGTCGAGATCATCTGCGACGGCGGCGTGCGGCGGGGCTCGGACGTGGTCAAGGCGCTGGCGCTGGGGGCGGACGGATGCTCGATCGGGCGGCCGTATCTCTACGGCCTGGCGGCGGGCGGCGAGGCGGGGGTCGACCGGGCCCTGACGCTGTTGCGGAGCGAGTTCGAGCTGACGATGGCCCTGATGGGGGTCAACGACGTGGAGCGGCTGGAGCGGCGACACGTGCGCCGTTCTCCCCTTGCGGGAGAAGGTGGCCCGAAGGGCCGGATGAGGGGTTGAAAGGCGTCGCCGCCGGTGCGACCCCTCACCCGTCGTCCCGGCTGCGCCGGTCCGACACCCTCTCCCGCAAGGGGAGAGGGGACTATGATCAAGGAGCCCTCGTCATGAAAACCCGCGCCGCCGTCGCCTTCGAGGCCAAACGTCCGCTGGAGATCGTCGAGGTCGATCTGGAAGGGCCGCGCGCCGGCGAGGTGCTGGTCGAGATCAAGGCCACCGGCATCTGCCACACCGACGCCTACACCCTGGACGGGCTGGATTCGGAAGGCATCTTCCCGTCGATCCTGGGCCACGAGGGCGCGGGCGTGGTGGTCGAGGTCGGGCCGGGCGTGACCTCGGTGGAGGTCGGCGACCATGTGATCCCGCTGTACACGCCCGAGTGCCGGCAATGTAAAAGCTGCCTGAGCCGCAAGACCAACCTGTGCACCGCCATCCGGGCGACCCAGGGCAAGGGGCTGATGCCCGACGGCAGCTCGCGCTTCTCGTACAAGGGCCAGGCCATCGCCCACTACATGGGCTGCTCGACCTTCTCGAACTTCACGGTGCTGCCGGAGATCGCGCTGGCGAAGATCCGCAAGGACGCGCCGTTCGACAAGGCCTGCTACGTCGGCTGCGGCGTGACCACGGGCGTCGGTGCGGTGGTCAACACGGCCAAGGTCGAGCCGGGCGCCAACTGCGTCGTCTTCGGCCTGGGCGGCATCGGCCTGAACGTCATCCAGGGGCTGAAGATGGTCGGGGCCGACATGATCGTCGGCGTCGACATCAACGGCGACAAGGAGGAGTGGGGCCGCCGCTTCGGCATGACCCATTTCGTCAATCCGAAGAACGTGTCGGACGTGGTCGCCCATCTGGTCGAGCTGACCGGCGGCGGCGCCGACTACACCTTCGACTGCACCGGCAACACGGTGGTGATGCGTCAGGCGCTGGAAGCCTGCCACCGCGGCTGGGGCGAGAGCATCGTCATCGGCGTGGCAGAGGCGGGCAAGGAGATCGCGACGCGCCCGTTCCAGCTGGTCACCGGCCGGGTCTGGCGCGGCTCGGCCTTCGGCGGAGCCCGCGGACGCACCGACACACCCAAGATCGTCGACTGGTACATGGACGGGAAGATCGAGATCGACCCGATGATCACGCATACGCTGCCGCTGGAGCGCATCAACGAGGCCTTCGATCTGATGCACGAGGGCAAGAGCATCCGTAGCGTCGTAGTTTTCTAAGGGGGAACAGCATGTTCACACACATCACGGTGGGCGCGGACGACGTCGAGGCGTCGCGCAGATTCTATGACGCGGCGCTGGGCGCGCTGGGCGTAGAGCCGGCCAGCGGGCCGGACCCCAAAGGGCGTTACTGGTGGCGAACGGACCGCGGCGCCTTCGCCGTCGGCAAGCCCATCGACGGCGAGCCGGCCAGCCACGCCAACGGCGGCACGATCGGCTTCGGCGCGCGTGACTCTGAAGCGGTGGAAGCGTTCCACAAGGCGGGCGTTGAGGCCGGCGGCGCGGCGATCGAGGACCCGCCCGGCGAGCGCAACGGCGCGTTCGGCAAGCTGTACCTCGCCTATCTGCGCGACCCCTCGGGCAACAAGATCTGCGCCATGCACCGGCCGAAGTGATGGAAACCCTGAAGACCCACATCGTTCACGGCGGCACGCTGCGGTACCTGCGCCACGACAGCGCGACGACCGGCACGCCGATGACCCTGTCGGTCTTCGTTCCTCCGGGGGAGGGGCCGTTCCCGGTGCTGATCTGGTTGTCGGGCCTGACCTGCACGGAGGACAATTTCACCACCAAGGCTGGCGCCTACCGGGCGGCGGCGGAGCACGGGGTGATCATCGTCGCGCCCGACACCTCGCCGCGCGGCGAGGGGGTGGCGGACGATCCGGCCTATGATCTGGGGCAGGGGGCGGGGTTCTATCTGGACGCGACCCAGGCGCCGTGGACGCCGCACTTCCGGATGGAGAGCTATGTCGTCGGCGAGTTGATCGGCCTGATCGACGCGGAATACCCGACCACCGGCGCGCGCTCGATCTCGGGTCATTCCATGGGCGGGCACGGGGCGCTGACGCTGGCGCTGCGGCATCCGCACCTGTTCCGCAGCGTGTCGGCCTTCGCGCCGATCGGTTCGCCTACGCGCTGCCCGTGGGGCGAGAAGGCGTTCACCGCCTATCTCGGCGACGATCGCGCCGAATGGGATGCGCACGATGCGGCGCGCCTGCTGGAAGGCGGCGTCGGGGCGGGCTGCTTCGACGACATCCTGGTCGACCAGGGCGATGCCGATCCGTTCCTGATCGAGCAGTTGAAGCCGGAGCTGCTGACCGAGGCGGCGAAGACCAGCGGGCAGAAGATCACCCTGCGGATGCAGCCGGGGTACGATCACTCGTATTTCTTCATGGCCAGCTTCATCGACGATCACGTGGCGTTCCACGCGGCCCGGCTGAAGGCCTGACCGCCCCGCGGGGTTGACGTCCGCGCTACCGGAAGGCGAGGTTGAGGGCAGGGGGATTCACGCCATGCTCGTACTCGCCGCTTCTCTGGCCCTGGCTGTTTCGCCGGATCCGCAGCCGTTCGCGATCCCGTCGGCCGACGGTTACGTCCTGACGGGCGAGGCCGATCTTCCCGAGGGACCGTCGCGGGGCGCGGTGATCCTGGTCGCCGGGACCGGCGCGTTCGACCGGGACGCCAGTTTCGGCCGCAGCGGCACGGCGCGCGACAAGCTGTTCGCCGATCTGGCGCAGCGGCTTAATGCGCGGGGGCTGACGGCGGTGCGGTTCGACCGGCGCGGCGTGCGGCATGGCGTGCCGCCGGCAGAGATCATCGACGCCGCGGCCGCCCCGACGGTGACCGCAGAGAACCTGAGCCGCGACGTGGGCGCGATCTATGACTGGACGCGGTCGTCGACCGGTCTCGGTGCGCGCTGCGTGGTGTTCTTCGCCCATTCGGAAGGATCGGCCCATGTGGCGGGCGTCGCGGCTGCCGGGGCGCCCGAGCCGGCGCTGGTGATCGGCATGGGGGCGGTGCTGGAGAGCAAGGTCTCGGTGCTGCGCTGGCAGGGCACGGGGCGCGACGCGGACTCGCTGGCGATGATGGACGCCGACGGCGACGGCGTGATCACCAATGAGGAGATCAGGGCCAACTGGACGAAGACGCCCTCGGCGGTGTTCGAGCGGCTGGATCCGTTCCTGCATCCGACGGGCGCATGGACCGTGGCCGACCTGGAGCTGCTGCGCGCCAACCAGACGGCGCTGTTCGAGCAGCAGAAGACCGTCGCCATGACGATGGCCGACGAAGCCCCCTATCCGAACGCGGCGGCGCCGGCGTTCAGCTGGAGCTGGTGGAAGTCGTGGCTGACCGATGATGAGCCGCTGGCCGCGCGGTACGCGCGCTGGAGTTCGCCGATGATCCTGCACTACGGCAGCCTGGACTCGCAGGTGCGCGAGGATCGCCAGCGGGCGGCGGCCGAGGGCGTGCTGCCCGCGACGCAGGTGCGGTTCATCTCGCATCCTGACCGGGGACACAGCCTGGGGACCGAGACGCTGCTGGGGCCGCTGGACGAGGCGATCGCCGACCAGATCGCGGACGAGGCGGCGGCGGCTTGTCCGGGCTGAGGCCTGAAGCGGGTGACCTTCGGCGCGAGAAGGCCTATGGCGTGAGCGCATGAGCACCCCCCAGCCCGATTACGCCCCGATGTTCGCCGCCCTGTGCAAGGAGGTGGGCTTCTGCCTGCACCCGAAAGGCGAGGCGAAGGTGATCGCGGCCTTGCCGAACGGTCTGGACGCGGCGACGCGGGCGGCCTTTGAGGCGGAGGGCGTCGATTTCGCCTCCGCCACCGGCGACCTCCGCCGGGCCGTGCGGGACAGCCTGAAGGCCAACCAGCCGACGACCTGACGCCGACGTGGCGCCGCCGGACTGCGGCGGTATGGTGGAGCCTCGCAGGAGGTCCGCCGATGAGACTGTTCGCCCTGGCCCTGAGCCTCGTCCTGGTCGTGACCGCTCCGGCGGTCGCCCAGCAGCAGATGGTCGATCCGGACTTCCAGCCGCGCGTGGAGCGACCGGCGTACGCGGCTGATGGGCCGGTGGTGGTCATCGATCAGGCGCACCACAACTTCCACACCGTCGACGGCCAGTATTCGCCTTTCGCAGCCCTGTTGCGGGCCG
The DNA here is from genome assembly GCF_014196335.1 of Brevundimonas lenta. GTDB lineage: Bacteria > Pseudomonadota > Alphaproteobacteria > Caulobacterales > Caulobacteraceae > Brevundimonas > Brevundimonas lenta. Next base: position 150,026 of record NZ_JACIDM010000003.1, on the reverse strand, counting down.
ACGGCTATCAGGTGCGGGGCGGAGCGCTGAAGTTCGACGCGGGCGGGCTGGACGGCGTGGACGTGCTGGTCATCGCCAATGCGGGGGCGGTGCATCCTGACGAGGCCGGCGGCCCGATCTTCACCGAGGCGGAGACGGCGGCGGTCGAGGCGTGGGTGCGCAACGGCGGCCGGCTGCTGCTGATTGCGGACCATGCGCCGTTCGGGGCGGCGGCCGAGCCGCTGGCGGCGCGGTTCGGCGTGGGGATGGGCAAGGGCTACGCCTTCATCCTGACCAACGCCGTCGATCTGACGACCACCCTGACCTACCCGGCGGGCGTCATGCCGGCCCATCCGATCGTGACGGGGCGCACGCCGGACGAGCGGGGGGAGGCCGTGACGGCGTTCACGGGACAGTCGCTGTCAGGACCGGCGGGGGCGACCGTGTTGCTGCCGATCGCTGCGGGCGCCCGTGAGGCGCTGAATGTTCAGGTGCTGCAGCAGATCAACGACCGGCTGGAGGCGGGCGAGGCGGCCGATGTGGTGTTGGCGGAGCTGTCCGCGAGCGCCCTGCCGGCGCAGGGCCTGGCGTTCGAATACGGCGAGGGGCGGGTGGTGGTGCTGGGCGAGGCGGGGATGCTGTCGGCCCAGTTGATCCGCTTCCCGCCGGAGAGCGGACAGGCGGATCGCCGCTTCGGCATGAACGCCGCGCCCGGCAACGCCCGGTTCGGCCTGAACGTCATGCACTGGCTGAGCGGGCTGACGCCCTAGTTCTTGCGATCCTTGCGGCCGTCCCGGTCGCGGTCACGATCCCGACGGCGGTCTTCGCGCCGGTCGCGGCGGCGGTCGTCGTCGCGGTAGTGGTGGCCGGGATCCACATAGACGGGCTGGTTGGCCATGTAGGCCGGCTCGCAATGCTGGCGGACGACGCCGTAGGCGTCGGTGTACCAGTTGCATACCGGCTGGTTGGCCAGCTCCTCCGACAGGACGTCCATGCCGTAGGCGACGTTGTCCCAGAAGGCCGGGTCGCTGGTGCAGCCGCCCAGGGTCGCGCCGGCGCACAGGATCGCGCCGAGTTTTCTCCAGTCCGCCATTCGCCCCTCCGCGAAGCTTTGCGGTTTGATCGTATGCAGCCTTCGACGGGGGACAAGCGTTCGAACCTGACTGACGAATTCCGGCGCCGAAAGCTTGGGCGCAGCCCTCGGGCGCCTACATGCGGACCAGTCTCAACCCGTCGAAAGGAACCTCCCCATGGCCTTCACGCTTCCGCCCCTCCCGTACGCCTATGACGCGCTGGAGCCGGCCATCGACAAGGAGACGATGACCTTCCACCACGACAAGCATCACCAGACCTACGTCGACAACCTGAACAAGGCCGTGGACGGCGACAGCAGCCTGCAGGGCAAGTCGCTGGAGGAGATGTTCAAGGGCATGTCGAAGCTGCCGAAGGCGGTGCGCAACAACGGCGGCGGTCACTGGAACCACAGCCTGTTCTGGGAGCTGATGGCGCCCGCCGGTCAGACGGGCGAGCCGTCGGCCGGGCTGGCCGCTGCGATCGACCGCGACCTGGGTGGGCTGGACAAGTTCAAGGATGACTTCAACGCCGCCGGCGCCGGGCAGTTCGGCTCGGGCTGGGCCTGGCTGATCGTGCAGGACGGCAAGCTGAAGATCACCTCGACGCCGAACCAGGACAATCCGCTGATGGATGTCGCGGACGAGAAGGGCGCGGTCGTGCTGGGCGCCGACGTGTGGGAGCACGCCTATTATCTGAAGTACCAGAACCGCCGGGCCGACTATCTGAAGGCCTTCTGGTCGGTGGTGAACTGGAACAAGGCCAACGAACTGTTCGCCGCCGCCACCTGAGCCGAACCGTGACCGCCGGGCGTTCCTGTCCGGCGGTCTGGCGCGGCCGCCCGGCGCGCCCCAGATGAGCTTGACCATATCGTTCGAGGGAAGCGCCGTATGACCCTGTATCCCCGCCTCGCCGCCGCCGGCCTGATGCTGGCCGCCGTCCTGGCCGGCTGTTCCGAGCCGGCGCAGAAGGCGGAAACGTCTGCGCCTGCGCCGGCGCCCGCCGTGGCGGCCAATCCGGATGTCCATGCCTTCCGCATTGGCCAGCTTGAGGCCGTGGCGCTGAAGGACGGGGACATCGTTATGCCGAACGACGGAAAAGCCAGCCCGTGGAGCAACACGGAAGAGGTCGCGGCCTTGGCCGGAGCGGTGGACGCGGCCGACGGCAAGATTCATCTGTCGGTTCAGCCCCTGCTGGTGCGGGATGGCGATCGCGTGGTGCTGATCGACACCGGCGCGGGCGGGCAGATGGGGACGCAGAACAAGCTGCAGGCGTCGCTGCGGACCGCGGGCGTCGATCCTGCGCAGGTGACGGACATCCTGATTTCGCATGCGCACGGCGACCATGTCGGTGGGCTGATGGCGAACGGGGCGCTGGCCTTCCCCAACGCCGTGATCCACGTCAGCATTCCGGAATGGACCGCCATGCAGGCCTACGCCCCGCAGGCGGACATGGTGCGCGCCCTCACGCCGAGAGTCCGGCCGTTCGCCCCGGGCGCGCAGGTGACGCCCAGCATCCGGGCGGTTTCGCTGGACGGGCACACGCCGGGGCACACCGGCTATGAGATCACCTCCGGCGACGCCAGGCTGCTGTACATCGGCGATGCGCTGCACAGCTCGATCATCTCGGTTCAGCGGCCCGACTGGACAAACGTCTGGGACGACGACAACGCCGCGGCCGTCGCGACACGACAGGCGCTGCTGGAGCGCGGGGCGTCGCGGAATCTGCTGATCTACGGCGTGCACTTCCCCTTCCCGGGCCTCGGCCGGTTCCAGCGCCGGGACGACGGCTTCATCTGGGTTCCCGAAACGCCCGCCCAGCCTTGACTCAGGAGGCTTCGGCCCTCATAAGCCGCGCCTTCATGCGCCCGACCCCGGTCCGGCGCCTGATTTATGACGGACGATGCGTGGACCGCCGTTGGGATCGTCTCTCCAGTTGGGGAGGGACCGGGCCGCATCAGCATAGAGAGTGACTTATGTCCAAGCGCCATAGCGCCAAGTACAAACTCGATCGGGTCATGGGTGAAAACCTGTGGGGCCGTTCGAAGTCCCCGGTGAACAAGCGTTCGTACGGCCCCGGCCAGCACGGTCAGCGCCGCAAGTCGAAAGTCTCGGACTTCGGCCTGCAGCTGAAGGCCAAGCAGAAGCTGAAGGGCTACTACGGCAACATCACCGAGAAGCAATTCGCCGCCACCTACGACGAAGCCTCGCGTCGCAAGGGCAACAGCTCGGAAAACCTGATCGGTCTGCTGGAATCGCGCCTGGACGCGATCGTCTACCGCGCCAAGTTCGTCCCGACCGTCTGGGCCGCTCGCCAGTTCGTCAGCCACGGCCACGTGACCGTCGACGGCAAGAAGGTCGACATCGGTTCGTACCGCGTGAAGCCGGGCCAGGTCATCGAGGTCAAGGAAAAGTCGCGCAACATGGCGCTGGTGCTCGAAGCCCAGCAGTCGTCGGAGCGTGACGTGCCGGATTACCTGGAACTGGGTGATCGCGGTTTCTCGGTTCGCTACGTCCGCGTCCCGGAACTGGCCGACGTGCCGTTCCCGGTGAAGATGGAACCGAACCTGGTCGTCGAATACTACTCGTCGTAATCGACACCTTCGCGATACAGAATGTGAAAGGGCCTCCGCGAAATCGGGGGCCCTTTTGCTTTCCACGCGGGCGAACGCCGGTTCCTTTCATGAGCGAACAGGCGCACACTCTTCGGGTTCAGGATTCCAGGCGCGGGAGGCCGGGATGAAATCGTTTGTCGTGGTCGCCGCCGTGCTGACCCTTACGCCGCTGGTGTCGGCGTGCGCGATGCTGGACCAGTTCAATCCGCAACCGGAGGTCGCCGCCGCGAGCGACATGCCCGGGCTGCTGGAGCCGATCCACGCCGCCGCCATCGGTCAGGACCAGGCCGTGTTCTGGGTCAGCTCGAACGGCTGCACGGAAAAGGCGGATCTGACGCCGGTCGTGCGCCGCGCCGGCGATGCGTCGGTGATCACCCTGCGCCGGATCAAGGAAGACCGCTGCAGCGACGTGCGGCCCGAGGGGGTCGAGATGCGCTGGTCGTTCCAGGAGCTGGGTCTCGAATCCGGCGCGCGGGTCTCGGTCGAGAACCCCTACCAGATGCCGCAGACCTGAGGCCTCGCCAGGCTGTCCGATTGTTCACGTGCCATTCAGTCGTGCAGACGGCAGATAAGGCCAAGCTTCGAATAACGAAGCGAGCAATTCGACCCCCCAGGAGCGTCCCCCCATGCTGCGTCTCGCCATCGTCATCGCCGTCGTCGCCCCGCTGCTGAGCGGCTGCATCATCATCGCCACCGACAAGCCGACCACGCGCGTCATCCATCAGGCGCCGGCAGAGGCGGGCGAATGATCCGGGCGCTGATCGTCGCGGCGCTCGCCGCGCCGCTGCTCGCCGGATGCGTCATCTATGCGGATGACGGCGGCGAGAAGGACGTCATCGTCCGCGTCAGCGACACGGCCGCCGCGCCGACGCTGGAGACCGTGCGGTCGGCCCGGATCGAGGGCGATCGCCTGGTCGTGCGCGTGGAATCAAACGGGTGCACCGACGTGACGGATTTCGCGGTCGATGTGACGCCGGCTTCGGACGGCGTGACCGAGGTCGCGCTGCGCCGCACCGACGTCGACATGTGCCGGGCGATCGTCGCGGAGGGCGTCGAGGTCAGCTGGACCCTGTCCGATCTCGGGCTGGAGTCGGGCGCTCAGGCGCGGCTGATGAATCCGCTGAAACTGTAGAATGGCGGAGGCAGGTCGCGCGTCTGCGCCGGCCTGCCCCGATCATGCGCCTGACGTTCTGTCAGCGCTTCTTGGTCTCGCACCGGGGGTCGCCCGGGCAGACCGGCAGGTCCCTGCCACGCTCGCCGCACGAGGCGACGAACGATCCGAGTGTGATTGCTGCGAGGGCGGCGACGAGCGTGTAGCTCGTGCCTACGCGCAGTTTCCGATTGCCCATCCTTTTTCTCCTACTCTGTCCAGAAGTTGGGACCATCCGCGTTTCGCCTCCGCCGAAAGGACGCAGGACACGGATTTCAGACCGTCGTCAGCCATGGTCAGGTCGATGGTGAAGGCGATCGCCGGATTGGCTGCGAGCACCTCCACCGCGCCGTCGAAATCGCGAAACCTGGTGCAGACTTCGTCGGGGCCCTGGCAGTTGTCGGCTGTCAGCGGGAAGCTGATGTAGAGCGAACGCGCCGTTCCGGCGGAGACGTTGACGACATCGGCGCGCTCCTCGCCGATGGTCATTTGCCGCTTCTTGATGCACCGGGTCATGGGCGGACACTCCACGGCCTCGTCGTCCGCGGTCCAGAAGATCGGCTGGATGACGGACTCGGCGCGGAAGGCCGCCTCGCGACCGGCCTGGGGACCGCCGATGCGCAGGAGGATGCTGGTGGTGGTGTCGGGAAACCGCGACTGGTTCAGGATGGTCGGATCGAACGCGATCAGCATGATCGAGTTTTCGCCCTCGCCGTCCCGGTAGGCGAGGAACTGGCGCGGGTGGGTGACGTCGATCCGCGAGCCCTGCATCCGGTCGATCAGATCCGGACCGGCTACCGTGGCCGTAAAGATGCAAGCCACCCAGGCTGCAACGGCGGTCCATGCGTCACTGGAAACCACGTGACCCCTCCTGAGGACCACACGAAATTCACCGTTACGACAGACGTAGCCTTAGCACTACTGCAGCGCCGAAAGGATCAGGGATTACCCTGAGGGGCCTCAAACACAGGCAGCATGGTGGCGGGGATGCGATGGGGGCGCATGGTCGCGGCGTCGACCAGCACCCATTCGGTCACGCCCTGGGCGCACAGGCGGCCCTCGGCGTCCTCGATGCGGACGTAGCGGTTGAACCGCGGGCCCTGGGGCTCGCCCACCCAGGTGCGGGCCTTCACGCCCGTCGCGTCGGGCATGAGGGGGCGGAAATAGTCGATCTCGTGCCGGACGCCGACCCAGGACCATTTCGAGCGGGTGTCGGTGTCGAAGCGGGCGTTCCAGTGGGCGGTGCCCGCGTCCTGCAGCCAGCCGACATAGACCACGTTGTTGACGTGGCCGTTGTCGTCGATGTGCTCGGGACGGACCTCGAGGGGCACCTCGTAGATCTCGCGGTCCTCGCGCGGCTGGAGCTGCGCCCGGGCCATCAGGCCTCGACTTCGCCGAGCGGCACGCCCTTGTCGGCCATCAGGGTCTGCAGTTCGCCGGCGTTGAACATCTCGCGGACGATGTCGGAGCCGCCGACGAACTCGCCCTTCACATACAGCTGCGGGATGGTCGGCCAGTCCGTGTAGGCCTTGATGCCTTCGCGCAGGGCTTCGTCCTGCAGCACGTCGACGCCGACGAACGACGCGCCGATGTGATCGAGAATCTGCACCGCCAGCGAGGAGAAGCCGCAACGCGGCGCGTCCGGAGTGCCCTTCATGAACAGCACGACGTCGTGCTGCGCGACGGTGTCGGCGATGAAGGCGTGGAGGGGGTCGGCGACTGCTTGATCGGTCACAGGAAGGGCCTTTCAGTGAAGGCCGTCAGCTAGGGTTCGAAGGGGCAGGGGTCAAGGGCGCCCGTCGTCGCGCCGGGACCGGAACACCCCAGGAAGCGTGGCGTTTCCGGACGGGTATCGAGCCCGCCGGAGACCGCCATGAAGACGCCAGAGCCCCGCAAGGGGATGCCCTCGCCGGAGCTGAACCGGGAGGATTTCACGGCGCGCTACCTGAGCCGGTTCGTCGATCCGGCGTTCAAGCCGCTCCAGGCCGAACTGGACCTGATCACGGCGGTGGCCTGGGACGCCTACAGCGAGGGACGGAAGTCGCCGGTGACCCGCAAGGCGGGACGGGGCTACGCCGACCCCGACTACGAGCTATCGGTCGACTGGATCGCCGCGAAGGCGATGATCGACGAGGCCAAGGCGCGGTTCAACGACGCCGACGGACCGCCGCGGGCGCTGATCATCAACGGCTCCTCAAGATCCGAGCACACCTGTCCGGGGGAAATGTCGAAGAGCTACCGGCTGGCGCAGATCGCCGAGAAGACTCTGAAGAAGGCCGGGGTGGAGACGACCCTGCTGGACCTGTCGCGGCTGGCGTCGGAGTTCGGGCGGGAGATCCATCCGTGCAAGGCTTGCTTCTCGACCGCGGCGGCGCTGTGTCACTGGCCGTGCAGTTGCTACCCGAACTATTCGCTGGGGCAGGTGCACGACTGGATGAACGACATCTATCCCATGTGGGTCGAGGCCCACGGAGTGTTCCTGGTGACGCCGGTGAACTGGTACCAGGTGTCGTCGCCGATGAAGCTGATGATGGACCGGATGGTGTGCGCCGACGGCGGCAACCCGGACCCGACCCTGACCCACGGCAAGGATGCGAAGAAGGCCAAGGCGGAAGAGCTGAAGGGCTGGTCCTATCCGCGGCACCTGGAAGGACGGGTGTTCTCGGTCGTGGTGCACGGCGACGTCGAAGGGGCGGAAAACGTGCGGCGCTCGGTCTCGGATTGGCTGAAGTTCATGAAGATGACGCCGGCGGGGCCGGACGCCGAGATCGATCGCTACATCGGCTACTGGGAGCCCTACGCCACTAGTCATGACGCGCTGGACAAGGACACGGACATCCAGGGCGAGGTGAAGATCGCGGCGCAGGAACTGGCGCGTGCTATCGTCGCGCGCCGGTCCGGCGAACTGGTGAAGACGTACGAAGGGCTGGAAAGCCCCCGCCAGAAATAGATCAGGCGGCCTTGGCCCCGGCGACGCGGGCCATTTCGATCTGGGCGGCGAGGCCCGGCGGCATGTCGCGGTCCGGCACCTGGGCCAGGGTGTTCAGCCGTTCGAGCTCGGGCGCGTCGATGAGCACGCTGGTGATCGCGGGATCGGTCAGGGCGTAGGCCAGGCAAATGGCCTCGGCGGTCCAGGCGTTGGTCTGGTGCAGGAAGGCGAAGGTGCCGGCGCCGGCGAGGGGGTCGTTCCTGGAGCGACCGCCTGTCTTGCCGAAGCCGAAGAAGCCCTTCTTCTCCTCGTGCACGGTGGTGGCCTTCTTCACCGTGTCGAGGCTTTCCGGGAAGTAGCCGTAAACGAAGATGGCCATGTCCCGCTCGCGCGCGTCACGCAGGCGGGAACGGATCTGCCATTGCGAGTTCACATGGTACGGCGTCAGCAGCACGTCGAAGGCGCCGGTGGAGACGTAGGTGTCCATGACCTCGCCGTCGCCCGAGATGCCCAGCAGCCGGATGCGCTGGGTGGCGCGCAGGGCCTTGAGGGCGTTCAGCGACGACTGGGGCAGTTCGTGATCCAGCGGCTCGTCGAGGATGGCGAGGTCGAACCAGCCGAGGCCCGAGGCCTGCAGGCAGCGGTCGATGGCCGAGGTCATGCCGTCGGCCGAGAAGTCGCGGTCCGAGCCGCGGCGGCCGTCGCCGGCGCCGAGGGTCAGGGCGACCTGGATCAGTTTGCGGTCGACGTGGCGCAGGGCCTCGCCCAGCACCTCGGCCAGGACGGGATCAGCAGACTGCAGGCGGTAGCAGTTGATGCCGGCTTCCAGCGCCGAATAGATCAGTTCACGCCCGGCCTCGGGGCCGCCGGCGATGTCGCGGGCGCCGAGGCTCATCGTCAGGGCCGAGACGGCCTGGCCGCCGTTGCCGAAGGGACGGTAGCGCATGGATCAGGCCTCGGGCGCGGAGGTTTCGAGCGCCAGGGCGTGCAACTCGCCGCCCATCTGGCCCTTCAGGGCGGCATAGACGAGTTGGTGCTGCTTCACGCGCGACAGACCGGCGAAGGCGCTGGAGACGATGCGGGCGCGATAGTGGTCGCCGTCGCCCGCCAGATCGTCGATGGCGATCTCGGCGTCGGGAAAGGCCTCGGCCAGATAGGCGTGCAGCGTTTCGGCGGGCATGGGCATGGGCGGGACGCACTCCAGGATTCGGCGGCAGAATGCCTCGTAAACCTTAATGTCCGGCTACGCGCGGGATCGGTTCGCCATCCTCGTCGATGAGCCCGTGCTGCTTGAAGAGGATGGTTTCGTCGCCGGCGATGAAGGCGAAGATGCGCGGGCCGGCGGCGCGGCGCTGGACGAGGTAGACGACCTCGTTGGGGATGGTCACGGGGCTGCCGTCCGGCCCGGTGTAGCGGCCGACGTAGAAGACCTTGATGCGGTCGTGGTTTTCGTGGAGCGGCGAGACCTCGACGTGGTCGATGTCCATGCGGTGCATGCCGATGGAGGCGTAGAACCCGAACAGGTATTCCATGACGGCGTTCATGGCCGTGTCCGTGGCGTTGGCCACGCTGAAGGCGCTGTCGACGCCGAGCGCGAGGACGGTCTCGGCGTAGAAGCTGCGGATCAGCTCGATCTCCACCGGCCCGGCGAGGGCCCGGGTGTAGGCTTCAGCGTAGCTTCGGAACCAGGCGTCGTAGTCGGGTTGGGTCATCGGCCAGCCAACAGTTTACGCGGTCGACCTCTCCAGCAGCACCACCGGCGAGCCCTTGTAGATCGTCTCGACATAGGGCGTGTAGCCGACCCGTTTGGCAAGGGCGTGAGACGGCGCGTTGTCGGGCGAAATCATGCAGACGGTGCGCGAGGCGTTGAGGGCGTCGTCGCACCAGGTGAGGGCCGCCGATACGGCCTCGTAGGCGATGCCCTTGCCCTGGAAACGGGGTGCGACGCCCCAGCCCAGTTCCGGCGCGTCCATGGCGGGTTCGATGATGCGGCGGTAGTCGAGCACGCCGACGCTGCCGACATAGTCGCCGGTGGCCGTCTCGCGGATCGCCCAGTTGCCGTAGCCGAGCGCCTCCCAGTGGCCGATGTCGCGCAGCAGTCGGAACCAGACGTCTTCGGACGACAGGGCCGCCGGGAAGATCGCGGTGGCGAATACGGGATCGCCCCACAGCGCAACGAGGTCGTCGTAATCCTTGAGCTCGACGGGGGCGAGGGTGAGGCGTTCGGTGATCAGGGTGGTGGTCATGCGAACAGGGCTCCGGCGCGCTCGATCCGGGTCACGCCCGCCGCGTCGGTGACGGCGTAGGTGAAGCCGGGCTGCAGGGCGAATGCACCCGCGCGACCCGCCTTGTCCAGCGCCAGGAGGGCGACCTGCGAGTTCGCCACCTTCGCCCCGCGCAGACGCGCCAGCCGTTCGATCACCCGGCGGCAGGCGGCGGTGGGGTCGAGTCCTGCCCGCATGGCCTCCACCACGGCATGGGAGCCGGCGACGCGGACTACGTCCTCGCCTACGCCCGTGGCCGTCGCCCCGCCGACCTCGTCGTCGACATAGAGACCCGCGCCGACGATCGGGCTGTCGCCGACCCGTCCGCGCATCTTGAAGGCCATGCCCGAGGTCGAGCAGGCGCCGGCCATGCGGTTGTCGGCGCCGATCGCCAGCAGGCCGATGGTGTCGTGATTGCCCGGGCCACCCGGCGTGCCGCGCCAGTCGGTGTTCTCGCTGTTGATGCCCGGCGCGTAGTCGGCGGTTTTCAGCCAGTCCCGCCACGCGGCCTCGGCGTTCGCGGTCAGCAGGTTCTGCGTCGGGAAGCCCTGATCGACGGCGAAGGCGCGGGCGCCCGGGCCGACCAGCATGGTGTGGGGAGTCTTCTCCATCACCGCGCGGGCGACCGAGACCGCGTGGACGACGTCCTCCAGCGCGCAGACGGCGCCGATGTCGCCCGCCCAGGTCATGACGCAGGCGTCGAGGGTGACGCGGCCGTCGCGGTCGGGCAGGCCGCCGAGGCCGACCGACGTATTGTTCGGGTCCCCTTCCGCATTGCGCGCCCCGGCCTCGACCATGTCCAGCGCCAAGCCGCCGTTGTTGCGCGCTGCGATCCCGTCGGCGTTGGCCCGCGCCCCGAAGTCCCAGGTCGAGACCATGACGGCGGGGGCGGCGGGCCGGGCGGTAACGGTGGAGGCGAGGGCGGCTGAAGAAGCTGCAGACATCCCGGCCAACACTGCGCGTCGCGTTGTTCTCATGGCTTGCCCCCTCGGTCACCGAACCGCGTCAGCCAACCGATACTGCACCGTCGACGGATCCGCCACGGAAGCCGCTCTGTCAGGTGTTTCCCGGAGCCGCATGGGCTGGCGGCCCGATAGGTCGCCTCATCGCGTCGCGGGACAGTCGCCCTTCAGTGACCGGAGTATCCCATGACGACGACGCCGCAGATCGACCTGGCGCTCAACCTCGCCGTCGTTGGGGCGGCTGCGGTCGCTCTGGTGGGTACGTCGGCGACCGCGGCGGCCGCCGAACCGATTCCCTACCTCGCGGCGCAGGATCCCGTAGTCCAATCCCCCCCGTCGTCCCCGCCCGAGGCCCAGGCGGAGTCCCGGATCCGCTCATGGTTCTTCGACGATGAGGACGGACAGTTCGACGTTTCAAACTTCCTCGCCCGGGGCGGCTTCATTCCGGTGCCCATCATCATCACCGAGCCCGCCCTCGGCGGCGGAGGCGGGGTGGCGGCGGCCTTCCTGTCGACCAATTGGCAGCATCCCCGGCAGGTCACTCGCCATGTCGCGGCGGTCTTCCGGACCGGAAACGGCTCGGAGGGGGTCGGCTATTTCCAGAGCGGCTACGCCTTCGACGGCCGCCTGAACTACCGGTTCGGGATCGGCCACGGCGAGGTGACGCTGGAGACCTTTCCGGCCTTCGCGCCCGGCGGCGTCGAATACACCAGCGAGTACGACTACGGCGTCATCGGATCGGCGCTCTGGCGGCTGCCGGACGAGCGCTTCTCGGTCGGGCCGCTGTTCGACTTCCGCAAGCTGAGCACCCGGATCGACGCCGCCTTCCTGCCGGACGATCTGGACCGGGACGTCGGCGTGACCCTCCGGACCGGGGCGCTGGGTGCGGGCTTCCATTTCGACAGTCGGGACAATCCGCTGACGCCGACGAAGGGCGTCAACGCCCTCGCCGAGGCCAAGTTCAACCGCGAGGCCTTCGGCAGCGACCGCGACTATGAGCAGTACACGGCCGATCTGTTCGTCTTCCAACCGCTCACGCCGGAGGTGCGGGTGGGCTGGAAGGTCAACTACGACGGCATCCGGGGCGACTTCCCGTTCTTCTACGCCCCGGCGATCAACCTGCGCGGCGTGCAGGCGGCCCAGTACCAGGGCGTGAACGTCATCAGCTCCGAGGTCGAGGCGACCTGGCAACTCGACCGGCGTTGGTCGGTGTTGGCCTTTGCGGGATACGGAACCGCCGAGAGCGGCGAGCGTCGGGCCTACCAGGACTCCGGCGACATCTGGGCCGGCGGCTTCGGCTTCCGCTATCGCCTGGCCCGCAAGCTGGGCCTCGATGTCGGCATGGACTTCGCCATGGGCCCGGAGGAGTTCATCTTCTACCTCCAGTTCGGCCACGCCTGGTCGATGAACATGGACTGAGGGGCGCTACATCAACCCCAACTGTTTGAAGCTGGCCACGCCATCGCGGCCGACGATCAGATGGTCGTGGACGCTGATGTCCAGGGCTCGTGCCGCCTCGATCACCTGCCGCGTCATGTCGATATCCGGGCGCGATGGGGTCGGGTCTCCGGACGGGTGATTGTGGACGATGATCATCGACTTGGCCGACAGCTCCAGCGCGCGGCGGACGACCTCGCGCGGATAGACGGGGGCGTGATCGACGGTGCCGCGGTTCTGGACCTCGTCGAGAAGGAGCTGGTTGCGGTTGTCGAGGTAGAGGACCCGGAACTGCTCGCGCGGCTCATGCTGGAGGGCGACGCGGACGTAGTTGAGCAGGGCGGTCCAGGACGAGATGACCGGGCGCTTCGAGGCCGGCTCCTTCGCCGCGCGGCGGGTGACATCGAAGATCAGCTGGAGGTCCAGGGCGATGGCGCGGGTGGCCTTGCCGGGTCTGTAGCCGAGCGAACGGGCGACCGCGTCCTCGATGGCTTCATGGCTGGCGGCGCCGATGCCCTCGAAGCCGCCGAAGCGGGCCAGCAGGTCCTTCGCCAGCGGCTTGGTGTCCTTGTAGGGGACGCTGCGGAACAGCAGCAGTTCCAGCAGTTCGTAGTCGGGCAGGGCGTCGACGCCGCCGATGGCCGCGCGCTCGCGCAGACGGTCGCGATGACCGGCGTTGCGGCCATGCGACTTCGGATTGTCCGGCGGCTTGTCGAGCATGCGCCTCCCCTCGGGAAGGTGCAGCCTATCCTAGAATTTCGGACGGAACAGCCCGGCGGGGCTGGCGCTGAAAATCTCGACGCCGTCCTCGGTGACGCCGACCGTGTGCTCGCACTGCGAGGACAGGGATTTGTCGCGGGTCACGGCGGTCCAGCCGTCGGACAGCACCTTCACGTGCGGCTTGCCGAGGTTCACCATCGGCTCGACGGTGAAGAACATGCCGGGCTTGAGCGTCGCGCCCTCGCCGCGGCGGCCGTAGTGCAGGACGTTCGGGCTGTCGTGGAACAGGCGGCCGATGCCGTGGCCGCAGAAGTCGCGGACCACCGACATGCGGTTGGCCTCGACCACCTGCTGGATGGCGTAGCCGATGTCGCCGAACGTCGCGCCGGGCTTGATCACGGCCAGACCGGCCTCGAGGCCGTCGTAGGTGACGTCGATCAGCTTCTTCGCCCGGGCGTTGATGTTTCCGACCGGGTACATGCGGCTGGAGTCGCCGTGCCAGCCGTCGACGATGACGGTGTGGTCGATGTTGACGATGTCGCCGTCCTTCAGAACCTTGTCGCCCGGGATGCCGTGGCAGACGACGTGGTTGATCGAGGTGCAGACCGTCTTCTCATAGCCCTTGTAGCCGAGGCAGGCGGGCAGGGCGCCGTGGTCGAGGGTGAACTCGCGGATGCGGTCGTCGATCTCGCCGGTGGTGATGCCCGGCTGGACGTATTCCGTGATCATGTCGAGCGCCTGGGCCACCAGGCGGCCGGCCGCGCGCATGCCTTCGAAGGCTTCGGGCTCGTGGACGCGGATCATGTGGGTCCGGACAAAGGTGTCGCTGTCCAGTTCGGGGGTCTCGTACATCGGGTCTTCTTTCGGCGCCTAAAGTCGCCAGGGGAGAGGGCGATCCAGCCGGATCGCGTCCGGGCTCAGGTGGCAACTGTAGCACAGAACCTCAACCCCGTGGGAGGCGGCCTGCCGCAGGGCGGGGCCGTAGGCGCGGTCGATGTCGTCGGCTGTGGCGAAGGCGTCGCAGTCCATGCGCTGGATCACGAACAGCATGACGGCGCGGCCGCCGGCGTCGACGACCCGCTCCAGCGCCTTCAGGTGTTTCACGCCGCGGACGGTGTTGCAGTCCGGAAACTCGGCCAGGCCGGGCGTGCGGCTGAAGTGGCAGTTCTTGATCTCGACCCAGCAGGACGGGCGCTGGAGGGCGTCGACGTCGGACTGCAGCAGGATGTCGATGCGACTGTTCTCGTCGTAGCGCACCTCGCGCCGCAGGATCGGATAGCCGGCGAGTTCGGGGACGTCGCCGCGCGGAATGGCCGCCTCGGCGATGCGGTTGGGGTTCATGGTGTTGACGCCGACGAGGCCGGCGTCGGGCAGGTCGACCATCTCCAGCGTCAGAGGCAGTTTGCGCTTCGGATCGGGGGAGCGGGACAGCCAGATGGGCAGGCCGGGCGCGGTCAGGCCGAGCATGGCGCCGGGGTTGGGGACGTGGACGGTGGTCTCCGTTCCGTCGGCCAGGACGACGTCGGCGAGGAACCGCTTGTAGCGGCGGATGAGGGTTCCGCGTTCGAGAGGCGACTTGAAGCGCATCGCGCAGCCTCTAGCTTGTCGGCATGACCGACGCATCCCCCACCGCCGCCGTCCTGATCATCGGAGACGAAGTGCTGTCCGGGCGGACGCAGGACACCAATCTGAACACCATCGCGCGGTTCCTGACGGCGCTGGGGATCGACCTGCTGGAGGCGCGGACGGTCGGGGATCGCAAGGCGCAGATCGTCGACAATCTGAACGCCCTGCGCGGCAACCACGACTATGTCTTCACCACTGGCGGCATCGGGCCGACGCATGACGACATCACCGCCGATGCGGTGGCGACGGCGTTCGGGGTGGCGTTGCCGGAGCATCCGGACGCGCTGGCGATCCTCGAGCGGCGCTATGGGCCGGGTGAGTTCAACGCGGCGCGGCGGCGGATGGCGCGGATACCGGAGGGCGGTTCGCTGATCTCCAACCCAGTGACCGATGCGCCGGGTTTCCAGATCGGCAATGTGTTCGTGATGGCAGGGGTGCCGAAGATCATGACGGCGATGCTGGAGGACGTGGCTCCGCGTCTGCGGACCGGCGCGGTGGTGCATTCGCGGACGGTGCGGGTAAGCGGCGTGGGCGAGGGCGCGATCGCCGACATCCTGACGGCGGCGGCGCAGGCGAGCCGCGAGATCAGCTTCGGCAGCTATCCTTTCGGGCACGGATCGGACGGCGAGATCGGGACGAACCTGGTAGTGCGCGGGCGGGACGAGGCGGCGGTGGAGGCCGCGGTCGAGGCGCTGCTGGGCGAGCTCGCCGCGGCGGGGATCACGGCGGCGAGGGTCTAGCGGCCCTCATTAGCCGCTCATCCCCGCGAAAGCGGGGACCCAGTCCTTTGGGTGATCGGTGTCGACCGGGGGAAGTCAGTCAGCAGTCCTGAAGCGCCGGCGCTCCTCCGAAATCACTGGGTCCCCGCTTTCGCGGGGATGAGCGGATCAGGGGGTACGGCTGAACGCGTCGACGAGCGCCTGATACGCCGGGTTCGGGCGGCCTTCGGCGTCCAGCAAGAGCGGGCTGTCGCCGCTCTTCGCGCGGTCCTCGCGCAGCAGCCAGCTGTCGGTGTCGCGCAGGCCCCAGGTGGTGAAGGCGTATCGCTGGCGCTCGGGCAGGGCCATGAAGGCCTCGGCCAGTTCGCCGACGCGGGCGGCCTGCTGGACGCGGCGCTCGGAGGTCGGGCGCAGGTCGGGCATGCGGCCGCCGTCGCGCTTCAGCGGGAAGTCGAGTTCCGAGACGTGGATCGGCAGGCCGAGCGAGGCGGCGTCGCGGAAGAAGGCGCGGATCTGGCTGGCCGGGATCTCGATATCCAGGTGTGATTGCGTGCCGATGCCGCCGATGGGCGCGCCGAGTTTCAGCAGACGCTCGACCAGTTTGAGGAAGGTCGCGCCCTTGGCCGGGATGTTTTCGAGATTGTACTCGTTGAGGAAGAGGACCGCGTTGGGGTCGGCGGCGTGCGCCTGCTGGAAGGCGCGGACCATATAGCCCTCGGCGCCCAGGGCGCGGCTCCAGTGGCTGTCGCGCAGGCCGTTTCCGTCCTCGGCCACCGGCTCGTTGACGACGTCCCAGCCGGCCATCTGGCCGCGATAGCGGCTGACGAAGTCGGTGATGTAGCGATCGTATTCGGCGGCGAAGCGGGCGGGCGGGACGCTGTCATTGAAGACATCGCCGCCTTGCGAATACCAGATCAGGGTGTGGCCGTGGACGCGCAGGCCGTTGTCGCGGGCGAAGGCGACGACGCGGTCGGAGGCCGAGAAGTCATGGACGAAGCCGGGCCCGAGGGTCCGTTCCATCTTCTGCTCCCATTCGGGCGTCAGCTGGGAGCAGTGGCGCAGGATCTGGGCGATCCAGTCGGGCTGGTCGAGTTGCCAGGTCATGCCCGTGGCGCCGAACGGGCAGGGCGCTATGGCCTTCAGCGGCGGCGCCAGCGGAACGGGCGCAGGCTCGGCCACCGCCAGCCGGTCGCAGGCGACCAGCGCAATGGGTGCGGCGAGAAGGGCGCGGCGGTTCAGACGGGTCGGATCAACCCGCACGCCGCCTCAGGCCCATTTCGTCGAAGGCGGCGGTTTCGCGCTTGCCGGCGGCGATGAGGGCGTTCAGGCGGGTCGTTTCGGCGACGTGCTCGAACTTCTTCAGCTCCTCGAAGGCGCTGGTCAGGGCGTCGCGAGCGCCGACCTCTTCGGACTCGATCGCGGCGATGTCGCCGTCGGCGTTCTTCTTCCGCAGCAGCCAGCCCGTCATGTAGGCCTGCATCATGGTGGCGGCCTCGCGGTCGGTGCGGGCGCGCTCCAGCTCGACCTCGACCTCGGCTTCCAGAACGGCGACGCGCATTTCCGCCGACGCGCGTCGGGCGGTGATCTCGGCGAGGCGCTTCTGCAGCGTCTCGACCTCGTAGTTCGAAATACGGATCAGCGATTGGGCCCAGGCGGTCATTCAGTGTCTCCGGTCATGAGCTGATCATCCCCTGATTGAGGATTGCTTCCAGTCGGGTAAACGAATCGGAAAGACGTGTGGCGTCGTCCTTGTCCTGGCCCAGAAACCCCTCCAACGCGGGATTCAGGGCGATAGCGCGGTCCACAATGGGGTCTGCGCCGGAACGGTACGCGCCGATCTTGATCAACTCTTCCATGTTTGCATAGGCCGACAGGCACTGGCGGGCGCGGCGGTTAAGCTCGCGCTCCGGTGGCGTCTGGCAGCCGGGCAAGGTCCGGCTGACGGACTTCAGCACGTCGATGGCCGGGAAACGGCCACGCTCGGCGATTTTCCGGTCCATGACGATGTGGCCGTCAAGAATACCGCGCACGGCGTCGGCGATGGGTTCGTCATGATCGCCGCCGTCGACAAGGACGGTGAACAGGGCGGTGATCGGGCCGGCCGTAGTGCCGTCGGGCCGGACCGGGCCGGGCCCCGCGCGTTCCAGCAGCTTGGGCAGTTCGGTGAAGACGGTCGGCGTATAGCCCTTGGTCGTCGGCGGCTCGCCCGCGGCGAGGCCGATCTCGCGCTGGGCCATGGCGAAGCGGGTGACCGAGTCCATCAGGCACAGGACCTCGAGGTCCTGGTCGCGCAGATATTCGCTGATCGCCATGGTCATGTAGGCGGCCTGGCGGCGCTTGAGGGCCGGCTCGTCTGAGGTGGCGACGACGACGATGGCGCGGCGCAGGCCTTCCTCGCCGAGGGTTTCCTCGATGAACTCGCGGACTTCGCGGCCCCGTTCGCCGATCAGGCCGACGACGACCACGTCGCAGGTGGCCTGGCGGGCCAGCATCGACAGCAGGACCGACTTGCCGACGCCCGAGCCGGCGAAGATGCCGAGGCGCTGGCCGCGGCAGGTGGTGGTGAAGACGTCCATGGAGCGGACGCCGAGGTCGAGGCGCTCGCCGACGCGGCCGCGCGAGTGGGCGGGCGGGGGCGGGGCGCGGAGCGGGTATGCGGCCGGCCCCTGGGGCAGCGGGCCGAGACCATC
Source organism: Brevundimonas lenta (assembly GCF_014196335.1). GTDB lineage: Bacteria > Pseudomonadota > Alphaproteobacteria > Caulobacterales > Caulobacteraceae > Brevundimonas > Brevundimonas lenta. The sequence goes on along the minus strand of NZ_JACIDM010000003.1, from coordinate 131,865 downwards.
GATGGGCTGGCCGAAGGCGTCGATGATCCGGCCCAGCCAGGCGGTGGTGGGGCGCACGGCCGCGGCGGTGTCGATGATGCGGATGTCGGCGCCGGGGGCGACGCCCTCGACCGGGCCGAACGGCATCAGCAGAGCCTTGGCGTCGCGGAAGCCGACGACCTCGGCGGGCAGGGGGACCTGGCCGCGACCGCGCTCGATCTCGGCCCGCGCGCCGACGGCGAGGCGCGACAGACCACCGCGCGATTCGATCAGCAGACCGTTCACGCCCGCGACCTTGCCGGTCACGACGAGCGGATCGATCGCTTCAACAGCGGCGGCAAGATTGCGCAAACAGTGGACCCCGGACAGCCGTTAACGAATGCGCCATCGTGGTTAACCGGAGGTGAAGGGCGGTCCGGACTGTTGAAATCGTCCGCAGGTTTCAATACCGGGGCGCGCGCGGGGTCGTGCCTCGCCTCAGGGGGAATACATGAAGCTCATCGGCCTGATCGCGTCCGCGCTTTTCGCGCTCGCCCTGTCTGCGTGCGCGACCAACGAGTTCAGCGACACCCGCACTACGCCCGGCTTCCAGAGCGTCCGGGGCTCGCCAATTTACATCTACTCGTTCCTGGACGTCCGGGAGCAGTATTTCGGCCCGACCATGCTGACGACCTTCGACCGCATGCTTCAGGACCAACTCGCGGCCAAGGGCGTCAAATCCGAGCTCCTGCGCTTCAAGGAGAGCGAGCCCGCGATGGAGTTCATCCTGAGCGACGCCACGGCCCGCCTTCCGGTCGGCGACGTGGTCGCCAGCAACAAGAGCGCCGAATCCGCCCTGAACGCCAGGTATCGTCTCGTCATCTTCCCGGTCGCCTTCACCCAGGCCACTACCCAGACGTACCAGATCAACTGGATGCTGATCGATGTGGATACGGGACGCACCGTCTGGCGGACGACGTCGTCGGGTGTGCGAACGATCTGGGCCAGCCATGACGAAGACGCCGAAAACCGCGCGAAGCTGATCGTCGACGGCATCATCGCCGAGATGTCGGGCAGCGGCCTGTTCTGATCGGCGTCGTCGGCCCTAGATCGTCTCGCTGAAGAAGCGGACGACTTCCCGATTGAAGGTCTCGTGGAAGGCGGCGCGGTCGAAGCCGGGTTTCGAGCGGCACAGCGCCGGGATTTGCGCGGCCATTTCCGGCGCGCAGGGCGGCAGGAAGTCGAAATGCCCGGCGTCCGCGACCAGGTGGTATTCCGGCGCGCGGCCGAGGCGGTCGCGGATCGGCTCTGCGTTGAAGGGCGAGGGCAGGATTTCGTCGTCGGCCGCCTGCCACAGCTGGATCGGGATGCGCACCGCCGCCAGGCTTTCGCCGGTGAACGCCATGCCCAGCGCCGGGCCGGCGATGACGGCGGCCTTCACGCGCGGGTCGTGGTTGCGGGGTCTCCAGGCCGCCGTGTCGATGGGCTGTTGCGCCAGCAGGCCGCAGACGAAGACCTCGGGCTCTTCCTCGCAGTGGCGGGCGATCAGCGCCGGATCGCTGTCGCCGCCGATGATCGAGGTGACGGTGAACGCGCCCGCCGAAAAGCCGAAAGCGCCGATGCGCCCGTCGTCGATCGCGACAGGGCCGGACCATTCGCCGGTCATGTGGTCGATCAGCAAGCTCAGGTGGCGCGGCCGGTCCGACAACTGGGTCGAGCGGCTGTCGTCGCGCCAGTTGTCGCCCGGGTGGGTCAGGGCGGCGACCACGAAACCGGCGCGGGCCAGCGCCTCGGCCGCGTCGTGATGGCCGCGATACCAGCCGCCGTTGCCGTGCGAGATCACGACCAGGGGACGGGCAGCGCCGTCGCTTGTTTCGGGCAACCAGACGCCGGCCTCGATCTCGCCGCCCTCCGGGTCAGCGATGCGGAAGGTCTGATCCTGCGCCAGGGCGGGAGCGGTTAGCGCCGAAATGCCGACGGCGAGGGCGAAGATGGGGGAGACGAAGCGACGAAGACGGGACATGCGACGATCCTTGTGGCGGGCAACGTGGTCCTGATCGGACCTCGCCGGTTCCGCCGCCAGCGGGACTTCGCGAATGGGCGAACGGGTTCGCCGTTCGGCGGATGGTTCAGCGGAGCGCCCGGTGCGATTATAGTCGTCGCCATGGGGGAGAGATGATCGAGACGCCCAATACGGCCCGCGCCTGGGCGACGGACCTGGCGGCCTGTCTGGGGATCGGCGTCCTGCTGGGCGTGACCGGTCCCTTCGGCAGCTTCTTCAACGACGTCCTGATCGTGCGTGTCGCCTACTGGTCCGCCGTGTTCGTCGTGTGCGGCCTGGTGCTCGGGCTGGCGATACGGGCGTTGGCGCCGTGGGCGCGGAAAGCCCGCGTGCCGGGATGGGCGTGGCTGCCGGTGATGGTGCTGGCGATGGGCCTGCCGCTGACGCTCGTGACGCGCCTGATCGCCGCCGCCATCTGGCCGGCGATCCGCCAGGCCGTGAGCCTGGTCGACTGGTACGGCCAGACGGTGGTGGTGTGCCTTGTCTATGTGGCGCTTCACCTGATGCTGCACGGCGCCTTCCGGCGAGGGGCGCGGGCGCCCGTCGAAGCCGCTGCGTCCGCGGATCCGGCCGGGCCGCGCATCCTGCGCCGTCTGCCGCCGCGCCTCGGGCAGGACTTGCTGTGCCTGTCGATGGAGGACCATTACGTTCGCCTGCATACGATCGAAGGGTCGGCGCTTGTCCTGATGCCGCTGAGTCAGGCGCTCGAAGAACTGGGCGGTCTGGACGGGCTCCAGGTTCATCGGTCGTGGTGGGTCGCGCGCGATGCGGTCGAGTCGGCAGTCACGGACGGCCGCAACCTGCGGCTTCGTCTGAGGGGCGGGATCGAGGCGCCGGTGTCGCGCGCCAGCGTCGCGCGGCTGCGCGCCGCCGGCTGGCTGGACGATAGTTTTGCGTCCGGGATCGGACCGAGGGTTGGCGACGCCGCCGGTCGCGCCTAAATGGCGGTGACCGGATCCGGTGAGGCTTCGTTCCGTCTCCCTGGAAAGTGCACGTTCTGCACGATCGGCAGTATGTTTTCCGACGCCATTTCCGGAGATCTCGTTCATGTCCGACGCCGTCTACGACGCCAGCCGCCACGCCAAAGCCGGGCGCGGCAAGGTCTATGAGTCGATCATCGAGACCATCGGCGACACGCCGATCGTAGGGCTGCCGCGCCTTTCGGCGGAGTATCAGCCGAAGGCGACCGTGCTGGCCAAGCTGGAGTTCTTCAATCCGATCGGATCGGTGAAGGACCGCATCGGCGTGGCGATGATCGAGGCGCTGGAGCAGGCCGGGAAAATCCAGCCCGGTTCGACCCTGATCGAGCCGACCAGCGGCAACACCGGGATCGCCCTGGCCTTCGTGGCGGCGGCCAAGGGCTACAAGCTGATCCTCGTCATGCCGGAGAGCATGTCGCTGGAGCGCCGGAAGATGCTGGCGCTGCTGGGCGCCGAACTGGTGCTGACCCCGGCCGAGAAGGGGATGAAGGGCGCCATCGCCATGGCCAATGAGCTGCTGGAGCGGACGCCCGGCGCCGTGAACCCGTCGCAGTTCGACAACCCGGCCAACCCGATCATCCACCGCGTGACGACGGCCGAGGAGATCTGGGCCGATACCGCGGGCGAGGTGGACATTGTCGTCGCGGGCGTGGGCACCGGCGGCACCATCACCGGCGTCGGTCAGGTGCTGAAGGCGCGCAAGCCGTCGGTGCGGATGATCGCGGTCGAGCCGACCGCATCGCCGGTGCTGTCGGGCGGCGAGCCGGGTCCGCACAAGATTCAGGGCATCGGCGCGGGCTTCATTCCGGCCAACGTCGACCGTTCGGTGATCGACGGCGTCGAGCAGGTGTCGAACGAGGACGCCTTCGACATGGCCCGCAAGGCGGCGAAGGTCGAAGGCATTCCGGTCGGGATCAGCTCGGGCGCGGCGCTGACGGCGGCGTTCCGGCTGGCCAGCCTGGATGAGAACGCCGGCAAGACGATCGTGGCGATCATCCCGAGCTTCGCCGAGCGCTATCTGTCGACGGCGCTGTTCGAGGGTCTGTAGGTTTGTTGCAGGCGGGTTTCAGCGCTGCGGCGGAAGCCGGGCGTCACCTGACTGAAGCTTAACTTTACAGGACGGCCCGCGCGCGGCCGATTGGCGGTATCCGAAACCGACGGAGCCGTTATGCGCGCCCTTATCGCCTGTCTGAGCCTGCTCGCCGCCACGCCCGCTCTTGCCCAGGACGACCTGACCGCGCTGTCGGACGAGTTCGACGGGACGGCGCTGACGGGCTGGACCCGCTTCGACGAGGCGTACGGTTGGCCGGACAAGATCCGGGCGCTGGATGTCGGCGAGAGCACGCCGGGGGCGCTGCATCTGGAGCCCTATCATTCGGCCTGGGTGCGCGATCTGAACGCGCCCTTCCTGTTCCGCGAGGTGCGGGGCGATTTCGACGTGCGGGCGCGGGTGCGGGTGCGCGGGCACGAGAGCGACATTCCCGGCGGGACCTGGTCGCTGGGCGGGCTGATGGCGCGCGTGCCGAACCGGCTGAGCGCCGGGCAGTGGGCGCCGCGGGCCGAGAACTGGCACTTCATCACCACCGGCGTCGGTCACGTCGCCGGCGAGCAGATGACGGAGACCAAGGGGACCTACAACAGCTACTCGTCGCTGAAGCTGCGGCCATTCCCGACCGGTTGGGTCGAGCTGAGGCTGGTGCGGGTCGGGATGGTGCTGATCGCCCTGGCGCGGGTGGAAGGCGAGACTGAGTGGCGGGTGCGCGATCGCTTCTACCGGATGGAGAACAATCCGGTGATGCAGGTCGGGCTGATCGCCTACACCACCAGCGACGACGTACAGCCGGGGCCGGAGCACCCCGAGGTGATCAACCGCGAGGTCAACCGCGAGGCGCGGACCGACATGATCCTGGAGGCCGACTGGGTGCGGTTCTCGCGGCCGCGACCGAAGGTTTCGGCGGACTGGTACGGGCAGGTGAGCGCCAATCCGCTGGCTGATCCTAACCTGCCAGAGGCGGACCTGTTGGCGATTCTGGGTGACTGACGATCAGTTGAGTGATCGTTCAAATATTCGTTGACTCCCGTTCTTGAACGAGCGTTCAATTCGCTCGAACGATGGGAGGACGGCCATGGCGGATCCGCAGGTCGTGCTGGCGAACATGATCGCCAATCTGAAGGACAAGACCGGCAAATCGCTGGACGAGTGGATCGCGGCGGCCAGGGGCAGCGGGCAGGCGAAGCACAAGGGCCTGATCGACTGGCTGAAGGCCGAGCACGGGCTGGGCCACGGCTATGCCAATCTGGTGGCGCACAAGACGTTCGGCTCCGATGCCGGTTCAAGCGAGGACGCCGACCTGATGGAAGCCATGTTCGCAGGGCCGAAGGCGGCGATGCGGCCGGCCTACGATCGCGTGGCGGCCATCGTCGAGGGCCTGGAGGGTGCGGAGTTCGCGCCGAAGAAGGGCTACGTCAGCTTCCGCCGCAACAAGCAGTTCGGTCTGGCCCAGCCGTCGACGAAGGATCGACTGGACCTTGGTCTGTCGCTGAAGGGCGTGGAGCCGTCGGGACGACTGGAGGCGGCCGGATCGTGGAACGCCATGGTCAGCCACCGGGTTCGGATCGGCTCGGCCGACGAGATCGACGCGGAGGTCGAGAGCTGGCTGCGGCAGGCCTGGGAACGGTCATGAGCCCTGCCATCGACACCCGGACGAAGATCGTGATGGCGGCGATGGACCTGTTCTGGACCAAGGGTTTCAACTCGACCTCGATCGCCGACATCCTGAGCCGTACGCAGCTGAACGCGGGCAGCCTGTACCACGTGTTTCCGGGCAAGCAGGACGTGCTGATCGCCGTGCTGGAGGCCTATCGGGACGGGCTGTACGAGAACCTGGTCGATCCGGCGTGGGAGGGGGTGGACGATCCCGTGGAGCGGATATTCGCCCTGCTGGCCCGGTACCGCTGGCTGATCGTCGAGACGGATTGCACCTACGGCTGCCCGATCGGGAGCCTGGCGCTGGAGTTGCATGAGGCGGATCCGGTGGTGCGCGATCTGCTGGCGGTGAACTTCACGGGCTGGGTCGGGGCGATCCGGAGGTGCCTGGATGAGGCGGGCGAGCGGCTGCCGGTCGACGTCGACAAACAGGCGCTGGCCGAGTTCGTGCTGACGACGATGGAGGGCGGGGTGATGCAGGCCCGGACCCATCGCGACGTGGCCTATTTCGATCGCGGCGTGGCGGCGCTGCGGGATCATTTCGACATGCTGCTCGCGCGCGCCGCGCAGCGGCCGGCGATGGCCTGAGGAGGCGGTGATGATGCGACGAATGTTTGCGGTTCTGGCCGCGGTCGTGACGCTGGCGCTGCCCGGACTGGCGGCGGCGCAGCCTGCGGACCTGCCGTCGGCGGGCGATGAAATCTATGCGCCGTTCGCGCCGATGCTGGGCAAGACCTGGCGGGGGATCGGCACGGGGCCTGAGCGGCCCGAGGATATCCAGCGCTGGGAGTGGGCCGTCGGCGGCCACGCCATCCGGGTGACCCATGCGGTGAACGGCGGCGTCTATGGCGGCGAGACGCTGATCTTCCGCGACAAGGACAGCGGCGAATACATCTTCCACTACTTCACCAGCGGCGGCTTCCACACGACGGGAACGATCCGCGCCTCGGCGCCGGGCGTGTTCGCGATCGAGGAGGCGGTGCACGGGGTGGAGAACCTTGAGGCGCTGCGGTCGAGCGGAACGATGGGAGAGGACGGCGTGTACCGGGTGCGGGCCAGCGTCGAGCGGAACGGCGCCTGGGTCGAGGCGGGCGGGTTCGACTATCGCGAGGATTCTTCGGCCACGGTGGTGATGCCGGTGCGGGCACAGGGCGCGCGCGAGGCGCCGGCGTCGGCCGGGCCGCTGGATGTGAGCCGCCGGATCGTCAGGGGCGTGGATCAGCCGGGCGAGGCCGTCGCGGGCTATCTGCTGATCCGCAACGGTTCGCCGGTCGCAGACGAACTGACCGGCGCGCGTTGCGACTGCGCGTCGCGGGTGGAGTTCCATCAGATCCGTCGCAGTGAGGGCGACGTGAGCATGGACTCGGAAGCATCCTGGGAGGTTCCGCCCGGGGGTGTTCTGGAGGTCCGTCCGGGCAGCGACCTGCATCTGATGCTGATCGGTTATGATCCGGCGAAGGCGGTCAACGGCAAGATTTCGATGACCCTGACCTTCCGCGATGCTGGTCAGGTAACGGCGGATTTTGATTTGGTCGAAGATAGTCGCGCGGCGTGGGCGGAGTTCGACTGAACGTCACAGCCGGTTAACCGCGCGGGCGGTAGTCTGGGCCAGCTATGTCCGATCCCGCCCACATGCCCGAGGAAGCCGCACCCGCCGCCGGCTTCCGTGCACGCCACGCGCTGCTGAAGCGACTGGCGGATGTGGTGTCGCTGCCGGCGAGCCGGATCAACGCCTTTGAGCGCGCCGTGACCGGCGATCTGCTGGTGGAGATGCTGCGCCTGGCGTCGGCGGAAGACCGGCGGCGGGTGGCGGCGCGGTTGGCCCCGCTGACCGAACTGCCCAATGCGCTGGCGCGGATGCTGCTGCGCGACGAGCCGGATATCGCAGGGCTGCTGATCGAACAGTGCGCTTCTCTGTCGGACGCAGATCTGGTCGCGTGCGCGCGCGATGCGTCGACCGAGCACCGCTTCCTGATGGCCAACCGGCGCGGCCTGTCCGAGGTGGTCAGCGAGACGCTGCTGAGCTTCGGCGAGAGCGAAGTCATCGAGGCGGTTCTGCGCAACAACACCGCGCGCCTGAGCCAGGTGGCGGTGGAGGGCGTGGTCAGCCTGAGCCGGACCGATCGCGGCCTGTGCCCGCATCTGCTGAAGCGGCCCGAGCTTCGCCCGTCGGGCGCCTATGTCATGTTCTGGTGGTGCGGGCCGGAAGACCGTCGCACGATCCTGCAGCGCTTCGCCGTGTCGCGTGAGGTGATGCAGGAAGTGGCCGAGGACGTGTTCCCGATGGCCGCCGAGGAAGGCTGGCAGGATCCGGTCTCGCGCAAGGCGCTGCAGTTCATCGAGCGCCGGCAACGCAACCGGGCCGCCATCGCCAAGAGCCCGTACGGCGGGCTGGAGCAGGCGGTCGAGGCGGCAGGCGACGGGATGACGCGAGAGATCGCGACCGAGATCGCCTATCTGTCGGGCGTTAAACCGATCACCGGCGCCAAGATACTGGGGGACCCGGGCGGCGAGTCGCTGGCGATACTTTGCAAGGCGACCGGCCTGACCCGCGGAGACCTTCAACTGTTGTGGAGATCGATGCGCCGGCCCGAAGCCCAGGAGGACGGTTCAGTCGATCCTGCCTGGGAGCGGGTGCAGATCACCTATGAAATGCTGGCGGTCGATCGGGCGCAGACTGTTTTGCGGTACTGGAACTGGTCGCTATCCTCGGCCCTGACGCCCGCTCTGCTGAGAGCGATCCGCGAGGGCGAGGAAGAAGCGCTGGACGACTATTCGGCGCCCGAGCGAGCAGCGATGCTGGCGCTGGCGGAAAACTTCGGTCGCTGAGAATGTGCTGCAACGCACAACCAGTAATCAGTCTTTGGTATGCGCGGTCATGCAAATGACGCCATTGCTTTCTATTCGAAACAAATCTATTCAGCACGTCCAGGCAAAAACATCGCTTTTTCGAGATGAGGCGGCACGTATGGAAGACAACTCCCAACTGCTTGAAATGACTGCGGACATTGTGTCGGCCTATGTCGGCAACAACAGTGTCCAGGCCTCGGAAGTTCCGGGCCTGATTTCGAGCATCCACGCCGCTCTGTCGCAGGTTTCGACCGGCACGGTCGAGCCCGAGCCCGAGCCCAAGGAACCGGCGGTTCCGGTTCGCAAGTCGATCACCCCGGACTACCTGATCTGTCTGGAGGACGGCCGCAAGTTCAAGTCACTGAAGCGGCACCTGCGCACGAAATACAACATGAGCCCCGAGGAATACCGCGCCAAGTGGGGTCTTCCGAAGGACTATCCGATGGTCGCCCCGAACTACGCCAAGGCGCGTTCGGATCTGGCCAAGCAGATGGGTCTGGGCCAGGGCGGCCGTAAGCCGGCCCGTGCGACCCGCGCCAAGAAGTAATCGCTGTAAATATTGAGTACGAAACGCCCGCCTTCATCTGGAGGCGGGCGTTTTGCTGTGCGGATCAGGCCGCCTGGGCGCCCCGGCGCATGCGCCAGAAGCGCAGGGTGCGCAGCGCAGCCTCGCGGCTGAGGTCGGCGTACATGCGGGCGTAGGAGTGCGCCTTGGCCATGGCGTCGCCGTCGTCGTTGAGCAGCACGACCGCATAGGTCAGGAACAACGCCCGATCGAGATCAGCGGCCTTGCAGACCACGGCGAGTGCGTCGAGTTCCCGCCGTTCGACGATCTGTCGGGCGGTGTGGAAGTCGATGTCCGACAGCTGGGCGAGGGCGATCAGGAAGGCCGTGCGGCCGCCCGAGCGCAGGAAGCGCGCCAGCATCTGCGGCGTCAGCTGACCGGCGGCCTTCAGCTCCTCGACGTAGGCGAGGCACTCCGAATAGTCGGCGGGCAGGGCGCCGTCGTCGGTGGCGATCCGGGCGCGGCCGGCGGCCAGCGCGCTGTCCAGCAGCGCCGGGTCCATGCGCGCGTTCTGTTCGAGGATCTGATTCCGCAGCCGGGCCTCGACGACGAAATACATGTCGTTGAGCAGGTCGGGCGGAAGCGTCGCGCGCGACACGGTGGCTTCGTGCAGGGCCGGATTGACCTTGGCGCGTTCGACCGCGGCCTCGGAGGCCTTGCGGGACAGCCTGGCACCGTCGTTGCGCAGCAGGGTTCCGAGGGTCTCGTCGTCACCGCGCTCGACGATGACTTCGGACACGGCTTCAGAAACCGAGGGGCGGGCCGAGACAGCGCGCAGGTGGTCCTGGCCGTGACTACGGACGACGCCCAGAAGGTCCTCGTCGGTGAGGACGGGAGACTGGGACAGAACGGCGCCGGCCACCGAGGCCTCGTCGTTGGCCAGGCGGCGGATCAGGCTGTGCGGCGCGTCGGCGGTGGTGGCGAAGCGGGCGGAGAGTTCGGCGCGGACCGCCGTCTCCATATCGTCGGCCAGTTTGGCGAGGACGGCGCCGTAGAGTTTGTCTTCAGTCTCGGTGCGCGCCGGGCTGCCGAAGAAATGCTCGGTCAGTTCGCGAAGCAGGGCGCGGCGCTTTTCGCTCGACCCCTCTTCCGCGAGGGCGATCAGGTCGGGCAGGCGCGAGAGGGTCGCTGTACTCACTGGTAGTCACCTTCAGGCGCGGCCGGCTGGGCGCGCATGCGACCCTGCGAGTCGCGGATCAGCGTCGGGCCCTGGTCCGGCTGGGCCAGATCCTGGGATGCCGGGGTCTCGGTCATGGTGACGGCGAGAGCATCGACATAGGTCGGTTCGGGAATGGCCAGGGCGTCGGGCGTCTGGCCGTTCTGGCGATGGACCGAATAGTAGCGGGCGCCCTGCTGGGGCGGTCGGTCCGCGAGGTTGGCGGTCACCGTCGCGACCTGACGCTGAGCCGGCGGCGCGGCCTGCGGGGCCGGCGTCGGGGCCTGAGCGGGAGGTACGGTCTCGGGTGTGGGCGGCGGGGCCGACTGCTGCATGCGGAAGATTGGCGCGTCGCGGCGCGGGGCCATCGGATCGTCCGACGGCTGGGTAGGCGCTGCGGGATAGGCGGCTTCCGCCGGAGCCGGCTGACCGCGTCCACCCTGTTCGGGCAGGTATTCAGGAACGAGCGGACGCGCGGCGACCGGAGCCGGAGCGGGCGGCGGCGCAGCGACGGGTGCGGGAGGCTGCGGGGCGGCGGGCTGGAGCCAGGCGCTGGCCGGGGTCAGGGTGCGGCGGGCCGGGGCGGGCGCCGGCGGCTGCGCGGCGGCGCCGCCATGCGGGATGACGCGGTTGGAGCGGCGGGGCGACGCGGCGGTCGCTTCGGCGCCCGGCGGTACGGTGCGGCCGGGCCATGACAGATAGTGCGCGCCCTGGTTCTGTGTCGGCACGGGCGCCGCGGTCTGGGCCGTGGCGGCGCCGGCGAGAGTCATCGCGCCGACAAGGGCGACGGTCGCAAGGCCGGGGTTCAGACGAGGGGCGCGGCGCAAGAAAAGCTCCGGACGCAGGGGCGTTGGAGCCTCACGCTAAGGGCAGCGGGCTTAATCCGCTGCTAACGCGGAGATCAGGAAAGACGCGCTCTTGCACGCCTTTCCACAAGTCCGACGAGGGCGTTCAGCGCCAGGCCCATGGCCATCAGGCAGACGAGGGCCGCCAGCATGTCGGCGGTGCGCAGGCGATTGCCGGCCTCAAGCAGGCGCCAGGCGAGGCCCTGGGTGGCGCCGGAGCCGGAAACGAATTCGGCGACCACGGCGCCGATGACGGCGAGGCCCGAGGCGACGCGGAGACCCTCGAGCGCGAAGGGCAGGGCGGCGGGCAGGCGGAGTCGCCAGAGGCGCTGCAGGGCGTTGGCGCCGTAGAGGTCGAACAGGCGCTCGAGGTCGGGATCGGCTGATTTGAGGCCGGTGAGGATGCCAGAGAACAGGGGGAAGAAGGCCACGGCGGCGGCGAGGGCGATGACTGCGCGGTCGGCGTGATCCAGGCCGGCCCAGATCAGCACCAACGGGGCGATAGCGACGACGGGCGTGACCTGCAGCGCCACGGCCAGCGGGCGGACGACATGCTCGGCGCTGCGGTTGAGCGAGACGGCCAGGGCCAGGCCGCCGCCGATCAGACCGGCGACCAGCAGGGCCTGGAGCGCCATGAGGAAGGTCTGGAGCGCCGATCCGGCAAGTAGCGGCGCGCGCTCGACCAGGGCGATGGCGACGGCGCTGGGCGGCGGCAGGAAGTAGGCGGGGACGTGCATTAGCCGGCAGGCGGCCTCCCACGTCAGTAGGAGGAGGATGGTCAGCAGGAGCGGCGGCAGGAGGCGGCTCATGCGGCCTGATCCGCCGGCATGGCGCGCGAGAGAGCGGCGGCGAGTTCCTCGACTGCGTGGCGGTAGGCGGCGTCGGCGCGCCAGTCGAGGGGGCGGGGCAGGGCTCCGGGCGAGGCGAGGCTCGCGGACACGGCGCCTGTGGCGGCGTCCAGAACGATGGCGCGGCCGGCGAGGTAAACGGCCTCCTCGACGTCATGGGTGACGAAGACGATGGCAGGGCGGGGCGCGCGACCGGACCAGAGGCGGTGCAGGTCCTCGATCAGGCGGCGCCGGGTGACGCTGTCGAGGGCGGCGAAAGGCTCGTCGAGCAGGAGAAGGTCGGGTTCGGTGACCAGGGCGCGCGCCAGCGAGACCCGCATGGCCATGCCGCCGGAGAGCTGGCGCGGACGGGCGTCGAGGCGATCGCCCAGGCCGACGGCGGCGAGCGCCGCGGCGGCACGTTCACGGGCGGCGGCGGGGGCGAGGCCGGCGAGTTCGAGCGGCAGGGCGACGTTGATGAGGGCGTCTGCCCACGGCAGCAGGGTGGGGGCCTGGAAGACGAAGCCGGTGGCGCCGGTCGTCGCGCGCCGCACTTCGCCTTCAGACGGGCGTTCGAGGCCGGCGAGGAGGCGCAGGATGGTGGACTTGCCGGCGCCGGAGGGGCCGACGAGGGCGACGATCTCGCCGTGGGCGACGGTCAGGTCGATCGGCCCGATGGGAGGGCGGCCGGGATACCGGACGACGGCGCCGGCCAGCGCCGCAGCGGCGTCAGCCACGGCCGCGCCCGGGCAGATACTGGGTGGTGAAGGCCTGACGCCAGTCGAGGTTGGTCGGATAGACGCCCGCCTGGGACGTCACCTCGAAGAAGTCGCGCCAGCGGTCGGCGGTCATCGTGCCGAGGCCGTAGAGGGCGGCGTCGCCCCCGTCGACCATGCCGTTTTCCTTCAGCTTGGCCCGGGCCTGATCCAGGATGTCCTGGGTCATGTCCGGATTGGCCTTGCGGATCAGGGCGTCGGCGGCCTTGCCGTCGCCCTGGATGTAGTCGCGCCAGCCTTCAGCCGACGCGGCGATGAAGTTGCGCAGGGCCTCGGCGTTGTCTCGGGCGAAGGCGTTCGGGGCCAGAACCATGGTGGCGTAGGAGGGGTAGCCCTCGTCGGCCAGCAGGAAGACCCGGGGCGTGAAGCCGGCTTCGCGTTCGATCGTGAACGGCTCGCTGGTCAGATAACCCTGCTGCACCGCCTGCTCGTCGGCGAGGAAGGGCGCGAGGTTGAAGGTGTATTTGCGGACCTGGTCGTCGGTGAAGCCGTACTTGGCCTTCAGCCAGACCCAGAAGGCGTTGATCGAGGCGTCGGCGAGCAGGAAGGGGCGGCCCTGCAGGTCGGCGATGGAGCGCAGGGCCGGGTCCGGATGGGCGATGAGGACCTGCGGATCCTTCTGGAAGAAGGCGGCGACGGCCTTCACCGGGGCGCCCTCGGCGACCAGGTTCATCGGGATGAAGCTGTTGGAGCCCATGCCGAGTTCGACGGCGCCGGAGGCCAGAAGCTGGGGCACGTTGACGTTCGGCCCGCCCTGCATGATCTGCACGTTCAGGCCGCGCTTCTCGTAGGCGCCGGAGGCGAGGGCCTGGTAGAAGCCGCCGTGCTCGGCCTGGGCGCGCCAGTCGGTGGCGAAACGCAGGCGAATGCGGCCGTCGGCGTCGGGCTCGACCTCGGAGCGTCCGCAGGCGGAAAGCGCCGTCACGGCGGCCATGGCGCCGGCGCCTGCAAGCAGGGTGCGGCGGTCAGGCGACAGGCGGCGAATCCCTCGACGGCTCATGGCCTTGGTGTACGGCTCAGGCGTGTGGAAGGGAAGTGAGGGAGAACCCCCGGTGGGGCGTCCGGGAAACCTGACGCCGGAATTGAGCGAGGGGACGAAGGTCCCCGGCAAGCCGGTTCTCCTCGTCCCCTCGCCAAGTCCGGGTTGGACTTGGCCATTGAGGTTCGGACCCTGGCCTCAGCATCAGCGGGGCGAACCCCGATGATAATCGGCTGTATCCTGTCGCACTCCTGGTCTCCGGCGTTCCGCGGGTCTGGCCCGCGCCGTCCTTCGATCCCGATCCGGTTCCCTCGGGGTTCTTCTCCGGCCGAAGCCTTCGAGAGCCCTTTGGGCCTTGATCCTGCCCCCCGCCGGTAAGGTCCGAAAACCCCCCTGTGCATCGGGTCAGAGAGCCGGGCCGGTTCGCCTTGAGCCCCGGGTCTCCCCGGTTTTCCGCGCCGCCGTGTCCCTCGGCCTGATGACGTTCCGACAGAACCGCCCAGGCTGCAAGCGCTCCGAATCACTCGTCTGTGGGCTGATTTGTGGATAAAATTGCCTGCATTTGGGGATCGCTGTCCCCAAATTGCAAAGTCCTTCCGGAAATGAAGATCTTAACGCCCTGAAGCGGGGCTGTGGACGGGCGCGTCCGGGGAGGCGGATTCCAGTCGGAATTCGATCCATTGGCGGATTTCGGACATGGCGCGGGCCGCCAGGGGGCCGCCGAAATGGATGAAGCCGTGCGGGGCGAGGGGGACTTCGATGAGGTTGGACGTCGCGGCGGCGGACCAGGCGTCGGCCATATGAAGGCTGTCGTCGCGCAAGGGGTCGAGGTCGCCGGCGATGAAGAGGGCGGGCGGCAGGTCGTGCATGGGTGCGTGGAGGGGGGAGACGTCGGGGAGGCGGCGGCCGGCCTCGTCGAGGTCGGGGGTCAGGCGGCAGAGATCGGCGGCGAGGGTCGGGCCGTTGAGGATGAGGGTGTCCGGGCCGGCGGCGCGGACCGAGGGCGTGCCGGAGAGGTCGAAGACGCCGTAGACGAAGAGGCAGCCGATGAACCGGCCCAGGCGATCTTCGTCGCGCAGGGTCATGGCCGAGAGGGCGGCGAGGTGGGCGCCCGCCGACTGGCCGCCGAGGAAGAGGCGGTCGGTTTCGAAGTGTTCAAGGGCGTTGTCGGCGAACCAGCGGGCGGCGGCCTGGCAGTCGGCGATGGCGTGCGGGAGGAGGACGCCGCGGGTTTCGCTGAGCAGGCGGTAGTCGACGGAAACGACCGCGAGACCGGCGTCGGCGGCGAGGTCGGCGTTGAGATGGTCGTTGAGCCCGGCGCTGCCGACGACCCAGCCGCCGCCGTGCATGTCGAGGACGGCGCCGCGAGGCGGTCCGGGCGGGAGGAGGATGCGGACGGGCACGCCGCCGTCGGGTGAGGGAATGCGCAGGGTCTCGACGCGGACGCCGCGGGTGCGGAGCCAGCCGGCCGTGACGGTCTGGGCGGCGACGCCCACGGTGGACATGGCCCATTGCCCCGCCTGGACCCGCCAGCCGTCGGTCTTGAGGCGAGGCATGACGGCGAGGGCCGCGTTGATCCGTTCGGCGGTGCGGCGTTCGGATGGCCTCAGTTCAAGGCGGCGCACATCGGCAGGCATGCGATCAAGCTAGGCCGTGTCGCGAGTCGCGGCCATGCGACGTTCAGACGCCGAGGGCGGCCTTCTTCTCTTCCAGCTCCAGCCATTCCAGCTCGGCGGATTCAAGCTCGGTGCGGGCCTTGTCGGCGGCCTTCATGGCGCGGTCGAAGGCGGCCGGGTCGCGAGCGTAGAGGCCGGTGTCGGCGAGGATGGCGTCCTGTTTGGCGATCTGGTCGGGCAGGGCTTCGAGAAGCGCTTCCAGTTCCTTCAGGCGGTGCTGGTCCTTGAAGGTGAGCTTGGCCGGCTTCTTCGGGGCGGCGGGCGCTACGGAGGCCGGAGCGGGCTCAGCCTCGGAGCGGCGGGCGGCTTCCTTGTCCTGCGGGCGCGGATTGGCGCCGGGTCGCAGGAAGCCGGGGTTCTGGCGGATGAAGTCGGTCCAGCCGCCGGGCGTCTCGACGATGTCGCCGAGGCCGTTCATGGCGATGGTCGAGGTGGCGAGGCGGTCGACGAAGCCGCGGTCGTGGCTGACCAGGATCAGGGTGCCGTCGTACTGCTCCAGAAGCTCTTCGAGCTTGTCGAGCGTGTCCATGTCGAGGTCGTTGGTCGGTTCGTCGAGGACCAGCATATTGGCCGGCTTGGCGAGGGCGCGGGCCAGCAGCAGGCGGTTACGCTCGCCGCCCGACAGGGTGGAGATCGGCTGGCGCAGTTGGCCTTCCTGGAAGAGGAAGTCCTTGGCGTAGGCGGCGACGTGCTTGGGCACGCCGCGCACAAGGATGCTGTCGCCGCCGCCCGGGGTCAGCGCGTCCCACAGGGTCATGTCGGACTTCAGGCCTTCGCGGGACTGGTCGAGGTAGACCGGTTCGAGATTGGCGCCGAGGCGGACCGTGCCGGCGTCGGGGGCCAGTTCGCCGAGCAGGATCTTGACCAGGGTGGTCTTGCCGGCCCCGTTCGGGCCGACGATGGCGAGACAGTCGCCGCGGATGACGCGGGTGGTGAAGGGCTTGATGACGGTGCGGTCGCCGAAGGATTTGGTGACGCCCTTCAGCTCGGCGACAAGCTTGCCCGAGAGAGCGCCGGAATCGACGCCCAGGTTCAGTTCGCGCGGCAGGTCGCGGACCCGCTCGGCGCGATCGGCGCGCATCGCCTGCAGCGCACGGGCGCGGCCCTCGTTACGGGTGCGCTGGGCCGTGATGGAGCGGTAGAAGGTGTAGGTCTCGGCCTCGATCTTCTTGGTCAGACGGCGGAGGGACTCGACCTCTTCCTCCATGACCTTGTCGGCCCATTCGTCGAAGGCCGCGAAGCCCTTGTTGAGGGTGCGGACGCGACGCCCCTCGAGCCAGTGGACCGCCTGGGTGGTGCGGTTAAGGAAGGCGCGGTCGTGGCTGACGACGAGAACCGAGAAGCGCGCCGACAGCAGCTCGTTCTCGAGCAGTTCGATGGCGAGGATGTCGAGGTGGTTGGTCGGTTCGTCGAGCAGGAGCAGGTCAGGCTCTTCGGCGAAGGCCTTGGCCAGGGCGGCGCGGCGGGTCTCGCCGCCGGACAGGTTCACCGCGGGCTTGGACGGGTCGAGGCCGAAGGTGGTCAGCCAGGCTTCGGCGGTCCACGGCTGGGCGTCGCCGGAAATGGCGTAGTCGAGCAGGGTCTCGCCGGTGATGACCGGTTCCTGCGGGACATAGGCGAAGCGTGTGCCGGCCTGGACGGAGCGGTCGCCGGCGTCGGGCTCGATCAGGCCCATAACCAGCTTCATCAGGGTCGACTTGCCGGCCCCGTTGCGGCCGACGAGGGCCGCGCGGGTGCGCGGTTCGATGGCCAGATCGACACCGTCGAACAGCGGGCGGGGACCGTCCTGCAGACGGACATCCTTGAGGGCGACGAGAGGGGGACGGGCGGCCATGAGGCGGGGGCTATAGACCGGGCGGGGGTAGTGCGCCAATAGACGTGGGCGCGGAGCCTGGGGCGAGACCATGATGAAACTGATGCGGAGAATGGCGGGCTCAGGCCTGGCGACGGCGGCTTTGGTCTGCGTCCTGGCGGCGGCGACTCCGTCGGCGGCCCAGGCGGTCGATCCGAGCGTGGTGACGCAGGCCGAACTGGATATCGTGAACGCGCGCTATGCGAGGTTCATCGACGAGGCGATCGGGGGCATGCAGGCCGGGATGCGAAGCACGCTGCTGAAGCAGGCGGACGAGCTTCCCGATCACATGCGGGACAGCTTCAAGGCCTCGTTCAACCGCTTCACCGACGGGATCAGACCGCGCCTGAGGGTCGAACTCGCGCGGGCGTTCGCCATGACTTTCACCCAGACCGAGCTTGAGAACGACCTGGCTGTCGCGCCGGCCCGCCAGCCGGTGGTTGAGGCCCGCTCGGTTGCGCTCGGCGAAGAAATCGGAATCCGCGTGGGACGCGAAGCGTGGCTGCAGGCTTGCGATGAGGCGGGGGCTGCGGCGGCGAACGAATGTTCGAGAATCCGGGCGG
The DNA here is from genome assembly GCF_014196335.1 of Brevundimonas lenta. GTDB lineage: Bacteria > Pseudomonadota > Alphaproteobacteria > Caulobacterales > Caulobacteraceae > Brevundimonas > Brevundimonas lenta. Next base: position 114,069 of record NZ_JACIDM010000003.1, on the reverse strand, counting down.
CGCTGCAGACGGCGTCCGTCGAATAGGTGCTTTCCAGGCCCGGGCGCCTTATGGGAAGCGCGTGAACGCCGCCCCCGACAAACCCTTCTGGGAAAACAAGACCCTGTCGCAGATGACCCGCGATGAGTGGGAGAGCCTGTGCGACGGGTGCGGCCTGTGCTGTCTGGTGCGGTTCGAGGATGAGGACACCGGCGAGGTGATCCCGACGCGGGTGCACTGCAAGCTGTTCGATCCGGTCAAATGCGCCTGCTCCGACTACGCGAACCGCAAGGAGCATGTGCCGGACTGCATCAAGCTGACGCCCTGGAATATCGAGGCGCTGGAGTGGATGCCGAAGTCCTGCGCCTATCGCCGGATCCACGAGGGCCGGCCGTTGGCGAGCTGGCACCATCTGGTGTCGGGGAGCCGCGAGACGGTGCACGAGGCGGGCGTGTCGGTGCGCGGGCAGACGGTGTCGGAACTGGCGCTGAAAGACGCCGAGGACGCGCTGGACTTCGAGGCCCCCGAGTGGCGTGAGGAACGCGGCCGATAGGGTGGCCAAATCCGGATACCTCGCTGCGTAGACGAAAAAAGAGTCAGGAAAAGCAGCCGGTTGTAAAAAACAATCGGCGTACTCCCACCATAGGGCGCTGGCGCCTCATACTCTTGCCATGACCGGAAAAAGGGATCGGAACGAGCCGGCGGCGGAAGCGCCGCTGGCTGGAGAAGTGCGCGCCATCATGGCGATGACGGAGGGCGAGGACCCGAAGGAGCTGAGCCTGAGGGCGCAGGCGGCGACGCACATGTTGAAAGCCGCGCGGGCCAAGCGGGAACTGGACGCGTTCGAGGGCCCGGAAGACGAGCGGCTGGATGCGGCGGGGGAGCAGAGATTGCGTGATGAACTCTTGCGTCGACTGGATGCTCTCGCAGCCGAGATCGCTGCTGGCGAGGCTGATGCAGAAGCTGCCGGAGAACGAACTGCGCCTGATTGAGCGCGACTGGCGGGGCTGGGGGCACGAGGCGCAGATGCCGCCGGACGGCGACTGGGCGACCTGGCTGTTCCTGGGCGGACGCGGGGCAGGCAAGACGCGGGCGGGGGCCGAGTGGCTGACCGATCAGGCGGTCCCCGGGGCACGCCTGGCGCTGATCGGGCCGACGCTGCACGACGTGCGCGAGGTGATGATCGAGGGGCCGTCGGGGCTGCGGGCGATCGCGCCGAAATATCGGCGACCGGCGTACGAGCCGGCGCGGCGACGGCTGGTGTGGCCGAACGGGGCGGAGGCGTTCGCCTTTTCGGCGGCCGAGCCGGAGCGTCTGCGGGGACCGCAGTTTCACGCGGCCTGGGCCGACGAGTTCTGCGCCTGGAAGCGGCCGGGCGACGTGCTGCCGATGCTTCGGATGGGGTTGCGACTGGGGGATGATCCACGGCTGGCGATCACGACGACGCCCCGGCCGATCGCGGCGCTGAAGGCGCTGGCGGAGGAGCCGACGACGAAGACGACGCATGCGCCGACGCGGGCCAACGCCCGCAACCTGGCGAGCGGCTTCCTGCGCGGTCTGGGCGAACTGTACGGCGGGACCCGACTGGCGGCGCAGGAGCTGGAAGGGCTGATCCTTGAGGAAGGCGAGGCGCTGTGGACGCGGGACATGCTGGACCGCTGTCGCGGTCGGGCGCCGGAGCGGTTCGACCTGGTGGTGGTCGGGCTGGATCCGCCGGCGACCGCGGGCGGGGACGCCTGCGGGGTCGTGGTGGTCGGGCGCGCGCACGGCGTCGCCTATGTGCTGGCCGACGAGAGCGTGGCGGGGATGAGCCCGGCGAAATGGGCGGCGCATGTGGCCGATGTGGTGGCGCGGCACGAGGCTGACCGGGTGGTGGCCGAGGTCAACCAGGGCGGCGACATGGTCGTGGAGATGCTGAAGCTGGCGAAATGCGGCGCGGTGGTGAAGCCGGTGTTCGCGAAGACCTCCAAGCGGGCGCGGGCCGAGCCGGTGGCGATGCTGTACGACCAGAACCGGGTGATCCACACGCGGGCCTTCGGGCCGCTGGAGGAAGAGCTGGAAGGTCTGGGGCTGGGGCTTGGGCGGCGCAGTCCGGACCGGGCGGACGCCCTGGTGTGGGCGGTGAGCCATCTGCTGCTGAATACGACGCGGTCGCCGAGCGTGCGGGTGCTTTGATCCTCCTTCGCCGCTGCACGGCTTCGGAGGACTGACGGAAACAGGAGATCATCATGCTGGATTGGCGACGGGCCTTCGGGACCCGGCGGCGCGTTGTTGCGCCCGAGATCAAGGAGAGCCGGAGCGGGCCGCTGATCGCGTTTGCGAGTGGTGGCCGGGCGCGGTGGACGCCGCGGGACTATGCGAGCCTGGCGAGCGAGGGCTTCGCCAAGAATGCGGTGGTCTATCGCTGCGTGCGGATGATCGCCGAGGCGGCGGCGGCGACGCCGTTGCAGGTGTTCGCGGACGGCGTGCGGACGGACGATCATCCGCTGGCGCGATTGCTGGCGCGACCCAATCCGGAGCAGTCGGGCGCGGAGTGGCTGGAGGGGCTGTACGGCGCGCTGCAGACGGCGGGGAACGCCTATGTCGAGGCGGCGGGCGAGGATGCGCCGGACGAGCTGTGGTCGCTGCGGCCGGACCGGATGAAGGTGGTTCCGGGGCGGAGCGGCTGGCCGGAGGCGTACGAGTACTCGGTGGACGGACGATCGATCCGGATCGGGCGGGCGGCCGACGGCTGGATGCCGGTGCTGCACCTGAAACTGTTTCATCCGACCGACGACCACTACGGCTTCTCGCCGCTGGAGGCGGCGGCGTTCGCGATCGACGTGCACAACGCCTCGGGCGCCTGGAACAAGGCGCTGTTGGATAACTCCGCGCGTCCATCGGGGGCGCTGGTGTTCGCGGGCGGGGACGGCGAGCGGCTGACCGGAGACCAGTTCGCGGCCCTGAAGGCGCAGATCGACGAGGCGCACACGGGAGCGACCAACGCCGGACGGCCGCTGGTGCTGGAAGGCGGGATGGACTGGAAGCCGATGAGCTGGACGCCGGCGGACATGGACTTCATCGCCGGCAAGCATGCGGCGGCGCGGGAGATCGCGCTGGCGTTCGGCGTGCCGCCCCAGCTGCTGGGGATTCCGGGGGACGCGACCTACGCCAACTATCGCGAGGCCAATGCGGCCTTCTGGCGGGGGACGGTGGCGCCCCTCGTACGCAAGACGGCGGCGGCGCTGACCGGCTGGCTGGGCGGGCGGTTCCCGGGCGTGCGGGTGGAGGCGGATCTGGACGCGTCGCCGGCGCTGCAGCCCGAGCGCGAGGCGCTGTGGGCGCGGCTGAATGCGGCGAGCTTCCTGACCGACGAGGAGCGTCGGCGGATGGCGGGCGTGGGAGAATGACGATGGAGACGATGCGGAAGGCGCCCGTGGCGCTGATCGTCGCGCTGCTGGTGCAGACGGTCGGCGGCCTGGTGTGGGCCGGCGGGGCGGCGGCGCGGATCGGGACGCTGGAGGAGCGGGTCGGCGAGCAGCGGCTGGTGGCCGAGCGGCTGGCGCGGCTGGAGGCCCAGGGCGAGGCGACGCGGGCCGCCGTGGACCGGATCGAGCGACGGCTGGAGGCGGGATGACGGGGCGGATCGTGGAGCCGGCCCCACTGGTCATCGAAGGCTACGCCTCGCTGTGGGGCGTGGCGGATCTGAACCGGGACGTGGTGGCGAAGGGGGCGTTCGCGGCCAGTCTGGCGAAGAGCGGGCCGGGCGGGGTGCGGATGCTGCATCAGCACGAAGGCCGGTCGGTCGCGGGCGTGTGGGACGAGATGGTCGAGGACGAGCGCGGGCTGTTCGTGCGCGGCCGGATTCTGGACTGGTCGCCCGAGGCGCGGTTCGCCCAGGCGCTGGCGAGGGCCGGGGCGATGGACGGGCTGTCGATCGGCTTCCGGGCGGCGCGGGCGAGGCGCGAGGGCGCGCTGCGGGTGCTGGTCGAGGTGGAGCTGTGGGAGGTGTCGCTGGTGACGTTTCCGATGCTGCCGGCGGCGCGGTTCAGCATCGCTTCGGGAAGCTCTGGTTTTCAAACCGGAAAGAAGGCAGCCTGAGCGTGGGGGACTGGAGGCTCAGATGACGACTGAGGCGCAGAGGGTCCTTCCCGGTGAGCGGGCCAAGGCCGTCGCGGCGCTGGAGGTGCTGCTGCGGATCATGCGGCTGGCGGTCGACTGCTTTCCCGACGACGACCTGGAGACCATCCTGGTGCTGCTGACCGTGGCGGCGGCCAGTTCGGGCAGTCATCTGAGGGACCCCGCGATCCTGGCCTCGATGGACGGGGGACCGGTGCCGGATCACCTGCACAAGCCGATCAGCGGACGGGCGGTGGCGCAGTCGACGGGCCTGCCGCGCGAGACGGTGCGGCGGCGGATCGATGCGCTGGTGTCGGCCGGGAGGCTGACGCGGGAGGCGCGGGGCGTGCGGACGAGCACGGGCGTGATCACCCGCAACCGGAACCTGGAGTTCTCGCGGCAGCTGATCCAGGAGCTGACCAGCGCCTCGGCGCGGATCAACCGGTATGACGTGAGTTAGGCGGCGTTCTCGACCGGCTCGACCACGGCGGCGGCGGCGCGGATGTCGTCGACCCAGGTGTCGAGCGCGGCGCGGACGTTGGCGACGTCGGGATCGTTCGGCGCGGCGCCGGCGCCGAGGCGGTCGCCCTCTTCGGAAATGCACTCGAGCAGATCGGTCAGCGCGGTGCGCGACTTGCGGGCCTGGGCATGGGCGAGGGCGCGGACGACGGCTTCCATGGCGACGAGGTCAACGGTGAGGGCGTGCAGGCGGCTCTCAAGCATGTAAGCGGTTTCCAGAAATGTACGGAGGCGGTGCTAGGGGGTGCAAGCTCGCGCGACCAGCGTTCGGTGACCCGCATTGGGTCGATGATCAGCGATCAGTTGTCGCAGTCAACCTGCGGTGAATTGGGTCAACCCGCCGAGGCTGCGCGGACGGTTTTCCAGGCCTTCAGACCGCGGCGGATGAGCGCCAGGCCCTCGGGGCGCTGGAGCCAGCGACCGACCACGGCGGCGAGGATGACGCTGACCGTCAGCGGGGCCTCGAAGGCGAGCACAGCGATGACGACCGCGGCGAACATGGCGATCCACAGGCCGAAGATCAGGGACTTCTTCTCGTCGGCCGTCATGTCGGGGAGAGGCGCGGCGCCGTCTGGATTGAAGACGTCGATCACCGCCTCACGCGCGGCGGGCGACTGACCGGCCCGGATCAGATCGACCAGCGGGCCGGTGGCGCCGAGGTCGTCCTTTGGCGGGCGCGCGTCGGCTTTCGCAGGCGGCGGGCTGGAGCGGACGGGCGCCGGCTTGCTGGATGGAAGCGCGGGCCTGGACGACGGCGCTGCCGGCGCAGGGCGCGGCGTATAGCGCGGCGCGGGGGCTTCGGCCCTGATGGGTTCGTCGTCGAACGGGATAGAAGCGCCGTTCTCGTCGACGGTGAAGACCTGGTCGAAGGAGACGGTGGCGAAATCGATGGAGCGGGTGTCCTGGCCGTAGCTGTCGCCGTTGAGGCCGAGCAGGACGCCGTTGCGGACACGGACCTTGAAGGCGATCGGATCGTGCAGCTTGCCGACCATGGCGTGGACAGCGCCGAACTCGCCGGTGGGGCCGGAGACGGGAGCCGGCCGATTGCGGTCGACGACGGTCTCGGTGAACAGGCCGAAGCCGGTGTTGCGTCGGACGCTGGGCGTGCTGGCAGCGAACTGGCCGGCGAGGTCGGGCAGCTGGGACCGCAGGTCCTGGGCGAGCGCCGCCATCACGGCGCGTTCGAGGCGGGTGAAGGCGGTCATGCGGGCAGCCCGTCCTGATTCAAGAGTTTCCGGGCCGTGATGATCACGCCCGGACCCTAACCGCGATCTGCGGTTCCTGAGAAGCGGAGAGAGAATGAAAGAGACCAAACAGGCATCGGGCTCGCCCGAGGCGCGCGCCGCCATGCATGAAATGATGGCCGCGTTCGAGGCGTTCAAAGGCGCCAACGATGCGCGACTGGACGAGATCGAGCGCAAGGCCAGCGCGGATACGCTGCTGGAGGAGAAGGTGGCCCGCATCGACCAGGCGGTGTCGAGCGCCCAGGCGCGGCTGGACCGCGTGGTGAGCGAGGGGCGCAGGCCGGAGCTGGGGGCGGGCCCCTCCACCGCTTCGCGGTCCCCCTCCCCATTGCATGGGGAGGAGACCAAGGCGGCGTTCGACGGCTATCTGAAGACGGGCGCGAGCTTCGGGCTGGAGCTGAAGACGGGGCTGTCGTCGGCCCCGAGTTCGGGCGGTTACATCGTGCCGGAGCAGACCGAGCGCGCGATCGAGCGCCGGCTGATGGCCGGTTCGCCGATGCGCGAGATCGCCACGGTGCGCACCGTGGGCGCGGGCGTGTTCCGCAAGCCGGTGTCGATCGCCGGCGTGGGTTCGGGCTGGGTGGCCGAGACGGCGGCGCGACCGGAGACGGATCCGGCGACCCTGGCGCTGCTGGAGTTCCCGTCGGCCGATCTGTACGCCTGCCCGGCGGCGACGCAGTCGCTGCTGGACGACGCCCTGGTCGACCTGGACGAATGGCTGGCCGCCGAGGTCGAGGACGCGTTCGCGGCCCAGGAGACCGAGGCCTTCGTCAACGGCGACGGCGTCAACAAGCCGCGCGGCTTCCTGGACTATGACATCGTCTCGGACGGCGATCAGGACTGGGGCGAGATCGGCTATGTCGCCTCGGGCGGCGCGGGCGCCTTCGCCTCGACCAGCCCGACAGACCGGCTGATCGACCTGGTCTATGCGCCGAAGGCCCAGTACCGGCCGAACTCGCGCTTCGTGATGAACCGACGCACGGTCTCGGCGGTGCGCAAGTTCAAGGACGCCGACGGCAACTACATCTGGCAGCCGGCGCAGCGCGCGGGGGATACCGCCAGCCTGCTGGGCTATGCCGTGACCGAGATCGAGACCATGCCGGACATCGCGGCCAACGCGACGGCGATCGCATTCGGGGATTTCCGCCGCGGCTATCTGATCGTGGATCGCGCGGGCGTGCGGGTGCTGAGGGATCCGTATTCGGCCAAGCCCTATGTGCTGTTTTACACGACCCGTCGCGTCGGGGGCGGGGTGCAGGACTTCGACGCGATCAAGGTGATGAAGTTCTCGGCGACGTAGTCGCGGAGGGTCGAGGGATGAGGGGCGAGGGTCGAGGGACTCGACGCTCGTCCCGGTTCCCGAGTGAAGCCGGCGACGGTCGAGGTGAAGCGCGGGGTTCGATCCTCGCCCCTTGACCCTCGCCCCTATCGAGCAAAGCGAGATCCAAATGACCGCACCCGTCTCGCTGACGGAAGCGAAGCTGTTCCTGCGCGTCGAGCACGACGCCGAGGACAGCCTGATCCAGACGTTGATCGATGCAGCCCGGGCGCGGGTGGAGGGGGAGGTGGGGCTGAGCCTGACCTCGACCTCGCCGGCGCCGCTGAGGCTGGCGATCCTGATGCTGATCCTGCGCGCCTATGAGCGCGGCGAGGGCGAGATGGCGGTCCCGCCGGTCGAGGCCTGGATCGCGCCGTACCGGGTGGTGCGGCTTTGACCGCCGGCGCGATGAAGTTGTTGGCCGGGCTGTTCGAGCTGGTCGAGGCGGAGACGCCGTACGGCGGCCGGAGCGTGAGCTGGGAGCCGCTGGGTTCCGCATGGCTGAAGCTGGGCGCGCGACGCCGGCGGGAACGCCAGGAGGCGGGCGGAATGCGGGCCGTGGAGGCGGTGACCGCCGAGACCCGCGCCGATGGGCGACTGACGGCCGGAAGGGTGCTGCGCTTCGGCGGGACGGACTGGCGGATCGCGTCGGGCGAGACCGTCGGCGGAAGGGCGATCGTGAATCTGGAGCGGATGCGATGAGCCATGAACTGGCGTTGCAGAAGGCGCTGATCGCGCATCTGCGGGCGGATGACGCGCTGCAGGCGCTGGTCGGGGATCGGGTCTGGGATAGCGCTCCGGAGAGCACGGGCTTTCCGCATGTGCTGCTCGGGCGAAGCGAGAGCCGCCCGGTGCGGGCGGACGGCTGCGGGATCGAGCACGCGCTGACCCTGACCGTGATGTCGCGCTTAAAGGGGACCGAGGAGGCGAAGGCGATCGCGGCGGCGGTGCGTCTGCGGCTGGCGGACGCCCGGCTGGAAGCCGACGGGGTGCGGGCGGTGAGCCTGGGCGTGCGGTTCGCGGATGTGTGGCCGGCCCCGGATGGAAACAGAACATTTGCGGTGCTGCGGCTCCGCGCCGTGACGGAAGACGCCTGAACCAATGATTGTCGGAGCGGCTGGGTCCTCGGCCCGGCCTGCGCGGGCTGCGCCCGCTCCGTTGGCCGAGGATGACGGAGATTCAAATGAGCGCTCAACGCGGCAAGGACATTCTGCTGAAGATCGAGAGCGGACCGGGCGTATTCACGACGGTGGCGGGGTTGCGGGCGCGGACCATCGCGCTGAACGCCCGGACGGTGGATGCGACGGACGGGGACAGCGCCGGGCGCTGGCGCGAGCTGCTGGCCGGGGCGGGAGTGAAGTCGGCGGCTGTGAGCGGGCAGGGCATCTTCCGCGACGCGGCGTCGGACGCCCTGATCCGGGAGGCCTTCTTTTCGCAGGCCGCGAAGGCCTGGCAGCTGATCGTGCCGGACTTCGGCGCGCTGGAGGGGCCGTTCCTGGTGGCGGCGCTGGAATACGCCGGCGAGCACGAGGGCGAGGCGACGTTCGCGATCAGCCTGGCGAGCGCGGGCGAGATCAGCTTCGGGCCGCTGTGATGAACGGGGTCCGGGGTGAAGCGACGGCGACTCTGGCCGGCGCAGAGCGGCGGCTGTGTCTGACGCTGGGCGCGCTCGCCGAGATCGAGACGGCGCTGGCGATCGAAGGGGCGGCCGGGCTGGCGGAGCGTATGCGGACGTTGTCGGCGCGAGACCTGATGGTGGTGCTGGCGGCGCTGCTGCGGGGCGGCGGGGAGCATGCGTTGGCGGGCGAGTTGGGCCAGGCGGCGGTCGATCCGCGCGAGGCGGCGGAGGCGGTGGCGAAGGCGTTCGTCGCCGCAGCCGGGTGAAGACTCCTTGGGCGGCGATGCTGCGGACGGCGGCGGCGCTGGGCGTGCAGCCGGCGGCGTTCTGGCGGCTGTCGCTGAAGGAATGGCGGATGCTGACGGAGCGGCCTACGGGGGCGGAGCCGATGCGGCGGTGCGAGTTGGAACGGATGGCGGAGGCATGGCCGGATTGACGGCCGCCCCCACCCGGTCGCTGCGCGACCACCCTCCCCGAACGGGGAGGGAGAAAGGAAGAGATGAGTGAGACGTTCGAGCCCGGCGGGCTGGAGGGTGTGCCGCAGAGGACGGCGGAGGCCGCGGCGGCGCTGGAGAGTTTGCGCGAGCCGGCCGAGCGGGCGGCGGACGCGATCGGCCAGGCGTTCGGGCGGGCCGGCGAAAGCCTGACGCGCTCGCTGGCGCGGGCGGCGGCCGACGGCGGGGTGACGCTGGCGGAGCTGGCGCGGGCGGTGCTAACGGCGGTGAACGCCTCGGCCGGAAGCGGCGGCGGCGGACTGGGCGATGCGATCGCGCAGGCTGTCGGGTCGATGTTTTCAGGAAGTCGCGCCGATGGCGGGCCGGTGTCGGGCGGCGGCGCCTATCTGGTCGGCGAGCGCGGGCCGGAAGTGTTCCGGCCGTCGGGCGCGGGCGTGATCGAGCCGATCGGCGCTGGCGGGGTGACGGTGAACGTCAGGGTGGACGGCGGGGTCCAGGGGCTGCTGCGCTCCGAGGCGCAGATCGCCCAGATGCTGGCGCGCGCCGCCAGTCTGGGCGCGCGCCGGCTCTAGAACGAGGGCTTACAGGCCCTTGGGGTTGGGGCCGTATTTGTTGTCGCCGCGCTGGCTGTCGGTGATGCCGATCCAGAGCAGGAAGGCGATGTTGACGAGGAACATCAGCGCCAGCCAGCCGAAGATCGGGCCGATCAGACCCATGACGGCGGCGGGATCTTCGGCCTCAAGCGCGGCCATGTTGTTGACCATGTGCATGCCGACGGTGACGAAGGCGAAGATGCCGATGACGAAGTCGACGACGATCGGGATCAGCACCAGCCGGCCGGTCTTGCCCATGTCGTGCAGACGCTTCACCGAGATCGCCAGTTGCGGCCAGATCAGGACGATGGCCAGCAGGTTGACCACGGGAATCCAGCTGGTCACCACGCTGATGCCGAGGATGATCAGCCAGCCGATCCAGAAATGCGACCGGCGCGTGCGGCCTTCGAACGAGAACAGAAGTTTCTGCCAATCGAAGCCCTGAATCTGGCTCGAGGAATCCATGGACATGCCGCCCTCCCTGACGTGCTGGTTGAATTGACCGGCGTGAGGATGACCGACCAGCGCTCGCCCGACAAGGGAAGCTGACGCGCGGTCTGGTCGAGGCCTGTGGAACCGGGCCGCCGGCGACCGGCGACGAGCTGCTTTTTCAACCAATGGACGAAGGACGTTTCATGGCATTCCATGAGGTGAGGTTGCCTGCGCGGCTGGCGTTCGGATCGAGCGGCGGGGTCGAGCGGCGGACCGAGGTGGTGACGCTGGGCTCCGGTTTCGAGCGGCGGTCGACGCCGTGGGCGGATGGGCGCCGGCGCTATCTGATTGGGGCGAATCTCGCGTCGCTGGACGACATGGCGACGCTGACGGCCTTCTTCGAGGCGCGGCGGGGGCGACTGTACGGGTTCCGGTTCAGGGACTTCGCCGACTGCCGGTCGTGTGCGCCGGGGACGACGCCGGCGCCGACGGATCAGCTGTTGGGCGAGGGCGACGGGGTGCGGACGAGGTTCGCCCTGACGAAGCGCTACGGCGACGGCGAGGACGCATGGAGCCGCCGGATCGCCAAGCCGGTCGAGGGAACGGTGCGGGTCGCGCTGGACGGGGTCGAGACGACTGATTTCGCCGTCGATGCGGCGTTCGGCGTGGTCGAGTTTCATGTCGCGCCAGGCGAGGGCGCGGCGGTGACCGCCGGGTTCGAGTTCGACGTGCCGGTGCGGTTCGACGCCGACCGGATCGAGGTGACGCTGGAGAGCTTCGACGCCGGGCGGATGGCGGCGGTTCCGCTGATCGAGGTCAGGGTGCAGGCCGATGCGTGAGATTCCGGAGGAGATGGCCGCCCGCATCGAAAGCGGGGCGGCGACGCTGTGCCATGCCTGGATGCTGACGCGGCTGGACGGAACGGTGCTGGGCTTCACCGACCATGACCGGGACCTGGAGGTCGGGGGCGTGACGTGCCGGGCCGCGAGCGGCTGGACGGCGGGTGCGACGGGGACGGCCGAGGGGCTCGCCGCGGGATCGGGGGCGGCGGCCGGCGGGCTGGACGACGACGCGATCACGGCGGGCGACCTGCAGGCCGGGCTTTATGACGGCGCGGCGGTGGAGATCTGGCGCGTGGACTGGGCGCGGCCGGATCTGCGGGTGCGGTTGCAGACGGCGCGGCTGGCGAAGGTGCGGCAGGAGGGGACGGGCTTCACGGCCGATCTGGAAGGTCCGATGGCGGCCCTGGAGCGGGTCGTCGGGCGGACCTATGGCCGCGAGTGCGACGCGGTTCTGGGCGACGCCCGGTGCGGGGTCGATCCGGCCGGTTTTCCGGGCGTGCGGTGCGATCGCCGCTGGGAGACCTGCGTCGGGACCTTCGGCAACGGGGCGAGGTTCAGGGGCTTTCCGGACGTGCCCGGCGACGATTTCCTGACCGCGGCCCCGGTGGAGGGCGGCCGCAACGACGGTCGGAGACGCCGATGAGCGCGCGGTTTCTGGACGCGGCGCGCGGCTGGCTGGGCACGCCCTACCGGCATCAGGCGAGCCTGAAGGGCGAGGGGGCGGATTGCCTGGGCCTGGTGCGCGGCGTGTGGCGGGAGGTCGTGGGCGCCGAGCCTGAAACGCCGCCGCCCTATGCGCCCGACTGGGCCGAGACGGGCGGGGAGGAGACGCTGTGGGCGGCGGCGCGGCGCTGGCTGGTGGAGATCCCGCCGGCGCGGGCGCGGCCGGGCGACGTGCTGCTGTTCCGGATGGCGGCGGGATGCGCGGCGAAGCACTGCGCGATCCTGAGCGAGGCGGACGGGGAGGGGCGGATGATCCACGCCTACTGGGGCCGGGCGGTGGTCGAAAGCTGGATGGGAAGCTGGTGGCGGCGGCGACTGGTGGCCGCCTTCACCTGGCCGAAGGAGAACTGAATGGCGCAGGTGATCCTGGGCAGCGTGGGACGCTCGGTCGCCGGATCGGCCGGGGCGACGCTGGGGGCGCAGGTGGGGCGCACGCTGGACCAGCGGGCGATCGCCGGGCTGGACCCGGCCCGGCAGCGGGGGCCGCGCCTTGAGACGCTGAAGGTGCAGGGCACGGCCGAGGGCGCGCCAATGGCCTGCGTGTTCGGCCGGGCGCGGGTGACCGGGCAGGTGATCTGGGCGGCGCGCTTTCTGGAGGGCCGCAAGACGTCGTCCGGGAGCAAGGGCGGTCCGAGGACGGTCGAGTATGGCTATTCGCTGAGCTTCGCCGTCGCGCTGTGCGAGGGCGAGATCGACGGGGTCGGCCGGGTGTGGGCGGACGGGAGGCTGATCGATCTGTCGGGTCTGACGATGCGGGTGCATCGGGGCGGGGAGACGCAGGCGCCCGACCCGCTGATCGAGGCGATCGAGGGCAGGGCACCGGCGTATCGCGGCACGGCCTATGTGGTGTTCGAGGATCTGCCGCTGGGGCCCCATGGCAACCGGGTTCCGCAGTTGGGGTTCGAGGTGTTCCGCCGGCCTCGCGGCGGCGAAGCGCGGCTGGAGGACCGGCTGGAGGGCGTGTGCCTGATCCCGGGGGCGGGCGAGTTCGTGCTGGCGACCGAGCCGGTGATGCGGCGCGAGGGGCTGACCCGGACGACGCCGGAGAACATGCACGCCGCCGACGGGCGGAGCGACCTGGTCCTGTCGCTGGATCAGCTTCAGGCGCAGTACCCGAACCTGAAGCGGGTGAGCCTGGTGGTGGGCTGGTTCGGCGACGATTTGCGCGCGGGACATTGCACGATCCGGCCACGCGTCGACCGGGCGGACAAGGCGACCGAGCCGCTGGTCTGGTCCGTGGCCGGGCTGGCGCGGCATGAGGCGCGGCCGGTTTCGCAGAGCGGGGGCGGCGCAGCCTATGGCGGGACGCCTTCGGACGAGAGCGTGCGACAGGCGGTGGCGGAGCTGAAGGCGCGGGGGCTGGAGGTGACGCTGTATCCGTTCGTGTTCATGGACTTGCCGACCGGAAACGGCCTGCCCGATCCGTACGGCGGCGAGGAGCAGGCGGCCTATCCGTGGCGGGGACGCGTGCGCGGTGACGACGGCGCCGGGGCGGCGGACGAGGTGGCGGCGATCTTCGGCGCGGCGGACGGCTGGGGCCTGAGGCGGCTGGCGCTGCACTATGCGGCCCTGGTCGCGGAGACGGGCGCGGACGGGCTGCTGATCGGCTCGGAGATGCGTGGCCTGACGATGACCCGCGATGCGGCCGGGGGCTTTCCGGCGGTGGCGCAGTTCCAGGCGCTGGCGGCGGAATGCCGTGCGGTGGTGGGACCGGACGTGGCGCTGTCCTATGCGGCGGACTGGTCGGAGTATGCCGGTGTTCGTGCGGACGGGGAGGTGTTGTTCCACCTGGACCCGCTGTGGGCCGACCCGGAGATCGATTACGTCGGCATCGACTGGTATCCGCCGCTGGGCGATTGGCGGGAGGGCGACGGGGGCGTGGACGGGGCGACGTCCGCGGGGGCGGACGATCCCGCCTACCTGGCGGAGCAGGTCGCCGGCGGGGACGGTTTCGACTGGTACTACGCCAGCGAGGCGGACCGGGCGGCGCAGATGCGGACCCCGATCGTCGACGGTGCGCACGGCGAGCATTGGGTGTTCCGGGTCAAGGACCTGGCGGGATGGTGGAGCCATGCGCACCATGACCGGCCGGGCGGCGTCCGCTCCGACGCGGCGACGGCGTGGGTTCCGGGAATGAAGCCGGTGCGCCTGACGGAGTTCGGCTGCGGGGCGGTGGATCGGGGCGGCAATGCGCCGAACCTGTTCCAGGATCCGAAGAGCACCGAGAGCGCCCTGCCTCCGCATTCGACCGGCGCCCGTGACGACCGGATGCAGCGGCGGGCGCTGGAAGCGGTGCTGGGCCATTTCGCGGCGAACAACCCGGTGTCCGAAGTCTACGGCGGGGCGATGCTGGAGGCGGCGGACGCCTGGTGCTGGGACGCGCGGCCGTGGCCGACGTTCCCGGGGCGGCTGGATGTGTGGGCCGACGCCGGGGCCTGGCGGACCGGCCACTGGCTGAACGGTCGCTTCGGGGCCGAGGCGCGCGACGTGATCGCGGCGATGCTGATGCGCGGTGGCGTGGATGAGGACGCGTTCGGGATCGGGAAGTTCGCGGGGGATGTTTCGGGCTATGTGATCGACCGGCCGATGCGGACACGGGATGCCTTGGAGCCGTTGCTGGGCGCGTTGGGCCTTGTCGCCGTGGAGCGAGGCGGGCGTGTGGTGATGGCCGGCGAAGAGGCCATCGTCGCGAGCCTGGGGGCGGATGATCTGGCGCTGCCCGATGAGGGGACGAGCGTCGTCGCCGACCGGGTGCTGGAGCTGCGGCCAGTGTCGGCGCGGGTGCGCTTCATCGACGGCGACAGGGACTATCAGACCGGCACGGCCGGGGCGCGGCAGGCCGGCGACGGCGCCGGGATCGATCTGGATGTGCCGGCGGTGTGTTCGCCGGCGCTGGCCGGGGCGGCGGCGGAGCGCGCGCTCACCGCCCTGGACTGCGAGCGATTGACGGTCGGGCTGGGACCGCTGGACGCGCTGCGGCTGGAACCGGGCGATCAGGTTGAGGTCGAGGGTCATGTCGGTGTCTGGCGGGTGGTTCGCATCGATCTGGAGGAGAATGCGGCCGCCACGCTGGAGCCTGTGGTCCCGATGTCGATCGGGGACGACGCAGGCGGCCCGGTGGTGACGGACCCGGCGATGCCGACCGGCGCGCCGTTCTTTCGGATGCTGGAACTGCCTCCGCTGCCCGGCATGGAGGACGACCGGCGACCGATCGCGGTCGTCGCGGGCGAACCGTGGAGACCGATGCAGGTGGCGGCGGGGACCTCGGCGGAGGCGCTGACGCTGCGCGGGCAGGTGGCCCTGCCGGCGACCGTCGGGGTGCTGGTGGAGTCGCTGGCGCCCGGCGTTCGGGATCGGTGGGACGGGACGAACGCATTGCTGGTCCGGGTCGAAGGGCGCGCGCCGCAGAGTCGATCGTCTGCAGCAGTGTTGGCGGGTGCGAATACGGTCGCTGTTGAGGGGGCGGATGGCTGGGAGCTGGTGCAGTACCGCACGGCCGAACTGGTCGGCGACGACGTGTGGCGGCTGTCGGGGTTGCTGCGCGGTCAGCAGGGAACCGGAGCGTCAGTTGCGCCCACGGGCTCGGTGGTGGTGCTTCTGGACGCTGTTCCGGCGCGGATTGAGTCCGCGATCGGCGAGCGGGGGTTGCCTTTGATCTGGCGGGCGGGACCTGCGGGCGCTCCAGCCGGCGGGGCGAGCGTTACGGAGATCATCTGGACGCCGACCGGTTTGCACGATCAGCCCTGGAGCCCGGCGCACCTGAGAGCGAAGGCGAGCGTCGATGGCGGATACGACCTGAGCTGGATTCCGCGGAACCGGGTGGACGGAGATCGGTGGGAGGGCGAGGCGGGCCTGAGTGATCCGTTACGGTTCAGGGTGCGGGTGCTGAACGGCTCGGCGGTGGTGCGAACTATGGAGGTCAACGACGTCGAGGCGACCTATGCGGGGGCGAATGTGGCTGATGACTTCCCTGACGGGCCGGGCCCGGGCGCGGCGATTGCGGTTGCGCAATGGGGCGACGGCTACGGCTGGGGCGCGGAGGCGAGGGGCGCGCTGGTCTGAATTCAGGCGCGATCGCCTTTGCGGAACGGCGGCGATGTCCTAACTGGAGAGCTCTGGATTCTTGGCGGGTCGGATGCGCTCAGCGATCAGACCCAGGACGGAGTGGATTTCGAGTGGCGGGCGATCCCTACAAGGAACTGGGTGTCGCCCGGGGCGCGAGCCAGGACGAGATCAAGAAGGCGTTCCGCAAGCTCGCCAAGGAACTGCATCCGGACAAAAATCCGGGCAATCGCGAAGCTGACGAACGCTTCAAGCGGGTGACCGCTGCGTTCGACCTGCTGGGCGACGCCGAGAAGCGCAAGAAGTTCGACCGGGGCGAGATCGACGCCGACGGACGCGAGCAATTCCGCGGCTTCGGTGGCGGCGGCGGTGGACGCCCGGGTGGGAGCCCGTTCGGTCAGACCGGCCAGCGTGGCGGGTTCGAGGACGTCGATCTGGACGAAATCTTCGGCGGCATGTTCGGCGGCGGGCGGGCCAGCGGCACACGGGCGGGCGGCTTTTCGAGCCGTGGCCAGGACGTGCGCGCCACGTTGGAAATCAGCCTTGAGGACGCGATCACGGGCGCGATGCGGCGGATCCAGTTCTCCGACGGTCGCACGTTGGACGTCACGATCCCCAAGGGCGCGGCGGATGGTCAGACGATCCGCCTGCGCGGGCAGGGCGCGCCCGGCCGGGGCGGTGAGGCGGGCGACGCCCTGATCGAGATGAAGATCGCGCCGCACCCGGTGTTTACGCGGGATGGCGCTGACCTCACGATGGACCTGCCGGTGCCGCTGACGGATGCGGTGCTGGGCGGCAAGGTGCCGGTGCGGACGCCCGAGGGGACCGTCAGCATGACCATTCCCAAGGGCTCGAACTCGGGCAAGGTGCTGCGCCTGAAAGGGCGCGGCGCGTTCGTCGGCGGCAAGCGCGGCGACCTGTTGGCCAAGCTGATGGTCATGCTGCCCGAGCAGGAGGACGACGCCCTGACGAAGCTGGCCGAAGACATGCGCGCCAAGGGGCGGGCGTGACGGGAGCGGCGGTCAACCGGCCCAATGTGAAGCCGGAACGTCCGTGGTTTTCGTCCGGGCCGACGGCGAAACGGCCGGGCTGGTCCAGCCAGACTATTCCTCATGCCCTGCTGGGACGCGGCATTCGCGCGCCCGAGGTGGTGGCGCGGTTCGCGTACGGGCTGAAGCTGACCCGCGAACTGCTGCAGGTCCCGGCTGACTGGCAGATCGTCTACGTGCCCGGTTCGGACACCGGGGCGGTCGAGGCGGCGTTGTGGTCGATGCTGGGCGAGCGGCCGGTGCAGGTGCTGGCGTTCGAGAATTTCGGCCAGGTCTGGGCGACGGACATCAGCGATCACCTGAAGCTGGAGCCCGAAGTGCTGACGGCGCCGTGGGGCCAGTTCCCCGACGTGTCGAAGGTCGATCCGAAGAAAGACCTGGTCTTCCCCTGGAACGGCACGACCTCGGGCGTGAAGGCGCCGGGGGCGGACTGGATCGCGGCAGACCGTGAAGGGATCGTGATCTGCGACGCGACCTCGGCGGCTTTCGCCATGCCGTTGCCGTGGGACAAGCTGGATGTGGTGACGTTCAGCTTCCAGAAGGCCCTGGGCGGCGAGGCCGGGCTGGGCGTGGCGGCGCTGTCGCCGAAGGCCGTGGCGCGGCTGGACGGCTATGAGCCGCCGCGCAGCGTGCCGAAGGTTTTGAGACTGCGGGACGCGAACGGGTTCGACCGGATGCTGGCGACCGGGTCGATGATCAACACCTTCTCGGTCTGGACGATCGAGGACTGGATCGACGGCGTCGAATGGGGCCTGTCAGTCGGCGGGCTGGAGACGCTGATCGCGCGGACCGAGGCCAATGCTGCGGCGCTGGACGTCTGGGTCCGGCGGACGCCGTGGGTCGAATACCTGGCCGGGGACCCGGCGACGCGGTCGACGACGTCTGTCTGTCTGAAGCTCGTCGATCCGCGCGTGACGGCGATGGATGAGGCCGGGCGGCAGGCGCTGGTGAAACGGATGAAGGCGCTGGTCGAGGAGGCCGGCGCGGCCTTCGACATCGAAAGCCACCGCAACGCCCCGGCCGGCCTGCGGATCTGGTGCGGGTGCACGGTCGATACGGTCGATATCGAGGCGCTCACGCCGTGGCTGGAGTGGGCGTTCGAGACGGCGCTGGCGGAATAATCCTCCTGGCCGGGACGACACCCGACGATTCCCCCGCTATAGGCTGCGCCCGCATTCCGGAAGCCGGATCAGCGGAGAGTGAACCTTGGCGAACGTCGCAGTAGTCGGCGCCCAGTGGGGCGACGAGGGCAAGGGCAAGATCGTCGACTGGCTGTCGAACCGGGCCGACATGGTCGTGCGGTTCCAGGGCGGTCACAACGCGGGCCACACGCTGGTCGTGGACGGCAAGGTCTACAAGCTGGCGCTGCTGCCGTCGGGCGTGGTGCAGGGCAAGCCCTCGATCATCGGCAACGGCGTGGTGGTCGATCCCTGGCACCTGGTCGGCGAGATCGAGAAGATCGAGGCGCAAGGGATCAAGATCAGCCCGGACGTGCTGATCGTCGCCGACAACGCCTGCCTGATCCTGCCGATCCACCCGGCGCTGGACGTGGCGCGGGAAGCCGCCGCCAGCGCGCCGGGAGCCAAGATCGGCACCACGGGCCGCGGCATCGGCCCGGCCTATGAGGACAAGGTCGGTCGTCGCGCGATCCGCGTGTGCGACCTGGCCAACGCCGAGGACCTGAAGGTCAAGATAGATCGTCTGCGCGCGCACCATGATCCGCTGCGCGCGGGCCTGGGGCTGGAGCCGATCGATCCGGAGGCGCTGCTGCAGGCGCTGCTGGAGATCGCGCCGAAGATCCTGCCGTACATGCAGCCGGCGTGGCGCGTGCTGGACCAGGCCCAGAAGGCCGGCAAGCGCGTGCTGTTCGAGGGCGCGCAGGGCGCGTTCCTGGACGTCGATCACGGCACCTATCCCTATGTGACCAGCTCGAACACCGTGGCCGGACAGGCGGCGGCCGGTTCGGGCATCGGGCCGCGCGGCGTCGGCTATGTGCTGGGCATCGTGAAGGCCTACACCACGCGCGTCGGCGAGGGTCCCTTCGCCTGTGAACTGAACGACGAGGTCGGGCAGCATCTGGCGACCGTGGGCCGCGAAGTCGGCGTGAACACGGGCCGGGCGCGCCGCTGCGGCTGGTTCGACGCGGTGCTGGTGCGCCAGTCGGTGGCGATCAACGGCATCGACGGGATCGCCCTGACCAAGCTGGACGTGCTGGACGGTCTGAAGACGCTGAAGATCTGCGTCGGCTACCGGATCAACGGGCAGGTGGTGGACTACCTGCCGTCCAGCCTGAAGGAACAGGCGGCGGCGGAGCCGGTGTTCGAGGAGCTGGAAGGCTGGAGCGAGAGCACCGCCGGGTCGCGCAGCTTCAAGGACATCAACGCCAACGCCATCAAGTACGTGCGGCGGATCGAGGAATTGATCGGCGCGCCGGTGGCGCTGCTGTCGACCAGCCCCGAGCGCGACGACACGATCCTGATGCGCGATCCCTTCCAGGGCTGACCGCGCAAGCGACTGCGTTCAAGCCACTTTAACCCTGTATCGGCCACACTTTCGGGAGGTGGAGGATACTGCGTGTTCGCAATCGATCGTCGGATACTGGTCAAGCTTGAGCCGGTGATGGGCAAGGTCCTGATCGTGGACCCGAACCCGCACGCCGCGCGCCTGCTGACCGATATCGTCAAGGCGCTGGGCGCCCGCGAGGTGATGATCGAGGCTGACGAGGCGCGCGCCATGAAGGCCGCCGCGGCGCTGGAGCCCGGCATCGTCTTCACCGAGCGCACCGGTCCGGGACTGGACGGCGAAAGCCTGGCCAAGGCGCTGCGGCGTTCGGAAATGGCCTGTCGCCGGGCGCCGATCATCATGGTCACGGCCGAGGCGACGGCGACGACCATCATCGGGGCGCGCGACGCCGGCGTGCACGAGTTCCTGCGCAAGCCCTACACCAGCGCGGACCTGCTGCGGCGGATCGAGAACGTGGCCCTGAAGCCGCGCAACTGGATCGAGGCGGTGGCCTATGTCGGCCCCGACCGGCGTCGCTTCAACTCGGGCGAATACACCGGACCGGCCAAGCGCCGCGGCGACGGACCGGCGACGGGCGCGGCCGCCCACGCCGAAGCCAAGGATCAGGCGATGCGAATCCTGGCGTCGGCGCTGGATCAGTTCCACAACGACCCGGCCCAGGCCGCGCGGGCGATCCGCGAGCAGGCGGGCGCGCTGAAGGCGCTGGCGATGAAGGTTTCGGACTCGCGACTGGCCGTCGCCGTCGGCGCGCTGGAGGTCAGCCTCGCCTCGGCGCCGCCGAGCAAGGAGACGCTGTCCGCTCCGATCGGCGCCCTGCTGGCCATGCACAAGGCCGAGCCCATGAAAAAGGCGGGCTGAAACAGCCCGCCTTGAACATCATTCCAGTGGCGCTACCGCCCTTCGGGCTACTTGAGCGCGCTGCTTGAGCGCAGTCAGGCGTCGACCAGGTTCCGCTCTTCGGCGGCGGCGCGCATGGCCTTCTGCAGCTTCTCGAAGGCGCGGACCTCGATCTGGCGCACGCGCTCGCGGCTGACGCCGTACTGGCCGGCCAGTTCCTCGAGCGTGACCGGGTCGTCCTTGAGACGGCGCTCGGTCAGGATGTGCTTCTCGCGATCGGTCAGCTCTTCCATGGCTTCCTGCAGCAGGCCCATGCGGAGCGACTTCTCCTCGCTTTCAGCCAGGGCGGTCTCCTGCGAGATCGCCGTGTCGTCGGCCAGCCAGTCCTGCCACTCGCTCTCGCCATCGGCGCGCAGCGGGGCGTTCAGCGAGGCGTCGCCGCCGAGGCGGCGGTTCATGCTGATGACGTCCTCGTTGGTCACGCCCAGCTTGGTGGCGATGATCTCGACGTGGTCGGGGTGCAGGTCGCCTTCCTCGAAGGCCGAGATCTGGCTCTTGGCCTTGCGCAGGTTGAAGAACAGCTTCTTCTGCGCGGCGGTCGTGCCCATCTTCACGAGCGACCAGCTGCGCAGGATGTATTCCTGGATCGAGGCGCGGATCCACCACATGGCGTAGGTGGCGAGGCGGAAGCCCTTGTCCGGGTCGAATTTCTTGACGGCCTGCATCAGGCCGACGTTGCCTTCCGAAATCACTTCGCCGATCGGCAGGCCGTAGCCGCGATAACCCATGGCGATCTTGGCCACGAGGCGCAGGTGCGAGGTGACAAGGCGGTGGGCGGCTTCCGGATCCTGGTGTTCCGTCCAGCGCTTGGCCAGCATGAACTCCTCATCCTTGGCCAGCATCGGAAACTTACGGATTTCCGTGAGATAGCGCGACAGTCCCTGTTCAGGCGACATCACCGCGAGCGTACTGTTAGCCATTAGTCTGGTCCCTCCGACCGTATTCAACGAGCGGGTCCAACGGAGACGGCCACGGTATGTGCGCCGACGCCTCACCCCTCAACCGATGAAATAGGGTCGGGTTTCAGCCTTTGTCAGAGGCGGATCGTCACATGAAAGCGTGACCGTTGCCCCGGCGCCACTGCACCGAATGAGCGGCTGTATATCAGAGGGTCAGTCCTTAATCAAGACTTACTATTCGAGGCCGAGGATGGAGCGGTAGGTGGGGTGCACGACGTCTGCATGTTCGGGGTGTTTCTGCAGGTAGCCTGCGAAGAACGGGCAGACCGGCAGGATGAGCAGGCCGCGGGTGCGGGCGTCCTCGATCACGTGTTTCGCCAGCCGGCTGGCGATGCCCTGACCCTCAAGCGCCTGCGGCACGAGGGTCTCGGTGATCATGAGGTTGCGGTCGGACAGATTGTAGATGACCACCGCCACCTCGGATCCGACCGGCAGTTCGTAGCGGTGGGCGTCGGCGTTGTCGCGAATGTCGGCGTCGGCCATGGGGGGGGGCTCCGGTTAGTGGAAGTCGACGTGGATATGGTCGTCGTGGCGCGCGGCCTGACAGCCGGCGAAGCGCAGCTTGGGATGGCCCCACAGGCCGAGGCGGCGTTCAAGGTGGGGTTCGATCAGAATACGGCGGACACGGCGATCTGCGATCAGAGCCTGGATCAGTGCTTTCGTCCGCGCTTCGTCCAGCCTCCACGGGCGGTTGGCGGGCGGATCAGGCTTTTCGGCGCGGGCCGGGCGGCCGTTCGGGCAGGCGATCTCCTCACCCGGGCGGGGCGGCTCGGCCGGCCAGTAGCCGCCGTACCGGTCGGTGGCGGGGAAGTGGTCGAGCGGGCGGCCCTTCACGTCGGTGTAGTAGAGCCCGAGGTCGATCTGGCGGCCGTCGCCGTGGCTGAGATGCGGCGGAAACGGCTTCTCGCCGTCGGGGCCGGAGGCGTCCATGAAGCGGAGCACTTCGCCGGGGTAACGGGCGCGCATGGCCTTCGCCGCCGTGACCAGGGCCTCTCGCGCCGGCGGCGTGACGAAATGTCGATCACGGCGGCAGTAATAGGGACGGGTAGGCTCCAGCGGCGTGGAGGCGTCGCAGGGCAGGGTGACCAGGCCGACGGCGTTGGGCTGGGTGGAACCCGGCTGACCCTTCCACGGAACGAGATCGACCGCGCGTTCGCAGTTCGCGAGCAGAAGGAGCAGAGCGGCGGCGACGATCACTCTCACAGGGCGGCGAGTCCCGCTTCCAGCGCCAGCATATCGGCAGGGGGGGCGGTCTCGAAGCGCAGGGCCTGCCCGGTGACGGGGTGGATGAAACCGAGGATGGCCGCGTGCAACGCCTGGCGCGTCAGACCCGCATCGGCGATGGCGGCGCGGACAAGTGCGACGGGGCTGCCCGAACCGTAGACTGGGTCGCCGAGAAGCGGCGCGCCCTTTGAGGCGAGATGGACGCGGATCTGGTGGGTCCGGCCCGTATGGAGCGTGCAGGCGACCCGGGCGGCCATCGGGGCGCCGCCGGCCTTGGCGGGCTGTCCGAAGGTGGCCTGGACCACATAGTCGGTGATGGCGTTGCGCCCGCCCGAGCGGAGCACGGCCATCTTTTTGCGGTCCGACGAGGAGCGGCCGATCAGGCTCTCGATCCGGCCCTTGCCCGGGCTGGGAGCGCCTCGCGTGAGGGCGATGTAGGTGCGCTCGATGTCGTGAGTCGCGAACAGGGCCGACAGTCCGGCGTGAGCCCGGTCGGACTTGGCGGCGACCATGACGCCGGAGGTGTCCTTGTCCAGACGGTGGACGATGCCCGGACGGGCGACGCCGCCTATGCCCGAAAGGGTGTCGCCGCAGTGGGCCAGCAGGGCGTTGACGAGCGTGCCGGTCTCGCTCCCCGGAGCCGGGTGGGCCGCCATGCCGGCGGGTTTATCGATGACGATCAGGTCGGCGTCCTCGAACAGGACAGTCAGCGGAATGGCTTCCGGCTGCGGTTCGGCGGGCGCGACGGGCGGCAGGATGACCGCGTAGAGGCCGGGACGGGCCTTGGCCGAACCGCCTGAAACAGGCTGGCCCTCCCAGGTGACGGCGCCTTCGGCCAGCAGGGCCTGAAGCCGGGCGCGCGACAGGGACGGAAACGCCTCGGCCAGCGCCTTGTCCAGGCGCACGCCGGCGGTCTCGATGCGGGCTTCCAGCGCCGTCGGCTCGTCGTCTTCGGTGAGGAGGGGTTCGTCGGACACGGGCGCTCCGCCGCCGGGCGGCGGTCCGACCCGTCTAGCATGGGCGGGACGGGGCGGGTCAAACCGTCACTTGGAAGAAGCTTAACCATACGGCATGGTGCCCGCGTCTATCGGGGGGAGGGCGCGATGCGCACCATTTTGTTCGCCGCTGCGGCGACGACGGCAGCGCTGATGCTCGGCAGCTGCGCGACCATGAGCAAGGATCAGTGCCTGGCCGGCGACTGGAGCGGCCAGGGCTATTCAGACGGGGCCTCCGGCCTCGCCCAGAGCCGGCTCGGCGAACATGCCGAGGCGTGCATGAAGCACGGGATCGCGCCGGACGACGCGGCGTACCGGAGCGGCTGGTCGCAGGGGGTGATCACGTACTGCACGCCCGGCCGCGGCTTCGCCGAAGGCCGCAGCGGCAACGGCTACGCGGGCGTGTGTCCGGCGGAGCTGGAGCGCGACTTCATGCCGGCCTATGAGGATGGGCGCGTCGTCTACGCTGCGGAACAGGCGGTGCGGGACGCGGAAAGCCTGATCAACAGCCTCGGCGGACGGCTCGAGGAGCTGGACGACAAGCTGGACGCCAAGCAGCGGGAGCTGCGGACCGAGGGTCTGACCGACGAACAGCGCGACGTCATCCGCAACCGGATTCAGGAAGTCCGACGCGAACGCGAGGACACCGAACGCGACTGGCGCCGCGCGCAGCGGGCGCTGGACGACGCCGAAATGCGGGCGCGCGACGTTCGCTATCGGTTCGAGCGTTCCTACGGTCGCTGGTAAGAAGAAAGGCCCGGACGATCTGATCGTACGGGCCTTTGCTTTCACCCTGAAATTCAGGCCGCCTTCGAGGCGCGGGCGCCGAAGTGCGGGTCCAGTTCGCCGGCGGCGTAGCGCTTGGCCATCTGGGCGGTCGACAGCGGTTTGATCTTCGAGGCCTGGCCTTCGCAGCCGAACTGCTGGTAGCGCTCGATGCACAGCTTGCGCATGGCCTCCTTGGCGGGCTTCAGATAAGCGCGCGGGTCGAACTCGCCCGGCTTCTCGGCCAGCACCTTCCGGATGGCGCCGGTGATGGCCATGCGGTTGTCGGTGTCGATGTTGATCTTGCGGACGCCGTGCTTGATGCCGCGCTGGATTTCCTCCACCGGCACGCCCCAGGTCTGGGGCATCTTCCCACCGTACTGGTTGATGATGTCCTGCAGGTCCTGCGGCACCGACGAGGAGCCGTGCATGACCAGATGGGTGTCCGGCAGGCGGCGGTGGATTTCCTCAATCACGTTCATGGCCAGCACTTCGCCGTCCGGCTTGCGGCTGAATTTGTAGGCGCCGTGGCTGGTGCCCATGGCGATGGCGAGGGCGTCGACCTTGGTGGCCTTCACGAACTCAACCGCCTGATCGGGGTCGGTCAGCAGGGCGGAGTGGTCCAGCTTGCCTTCGAAGCCGTGGCCGTCTTCAGCCTCGCCCATGCCGGTTTCCAGCGAGCCCAGCACGCCCAGCTCGCCCTCGACGGAGACGCCGCAGCTGTGGGCCATCTCGGTGACGCGGCGGGTGACGTCGACGTTGTACTCGTAGCTGGCGGGGGTCTTGGCGTCCTCTTCCAGCGAGCCGTCCATCATCACCGAGGTGAAGCCGTACTGGATGGCGGTGGCGCAGGTGGCGGGGCCGTTGCCGTGGTCCTGGTGCATGCACACCGGGATGTGCGGATACAGCTCGGCGAGGGCGTCGATCAGCTTGGCCAGGACAATGTCGTTCGCATAGCTGCGGGCGCCGCGGCTGGCCTGAATGATCACCGGGGCGTTGACGGCTTCCGCCGCCTCCATGATCGCCAGGCCCTGCTCCATGTTGTTGATGTTGTAGGCGGGCAGGCCGTAGTCGTTCTCAGCCGCGTGATCGAGCAGTTGCCGCAGCGTGATGCGCGCCATGGTGGGTGTCTCCTGAGCCCTCTGATTGTTGGCCGTGATCTAGACCGGAGAACGGTCGAAGTCACGCATTGTTACAGCCTGACCACGGGTCCGGCGTCGTTCGTGGTCTCAGCGCAACGTCAGGCCTCGAGGGCCTCGACGCCCGGCAGAGGCTTGCCCTCCATCCATTCCAGGAAGGCGCCGCCGGCGGTCGAGACGAAGGTCATGTCGTCGGCCACGCCCGCGTGGTTCAGGGCCGCGACGGTGTCTCCGCCTCCTGCGACGGCGATCAGCTGACCGGCTTTCGCGCGCGAGGCCGCGTGTTTCGCGGCGGCCACCGTGGCGGCGTCGAACGGCGGGATTTCGAACACGCCCAGCGGGCCGTTCCAGATCAGGGTCTTCGAGGCGTCGATGGCGGCGGTCAGCCGGGCCACAGTCTCCGGACCGGCGTCCAGGATCTTGTCGTCGGCGGCGAGGGCGTCGCCGGCCTTTGCGACGCGCGATGCGGCGCCCGGCTTGACCTCGGCAGCGACGACGACGTCGACCGGCAGCAGCAGTTCGCAGCCCTTCGCCGCGGCCTCGGCCATGATCTCGCGGGCCGTGTCGGCCATGTCCTTCTCGGCCAGCGAGCCGCCGATATCGACGCCCTGCGCGTACAGGAAGGTGTTGGCCATGCCGCCGCCGATGGCGAGGCGATCCAGCTTGCCGACCAGGTTCTTCAGCAGATCCAGCTTGGTCGAGACCTTGGCCCCGCCGACGATGCCGATGACCGGCTTCTGCGGATTGCCGAGGGCGGCGTCCAGGGCGTCCAGCTCGCGGCGCATCGACTCGCCGGCGTAGGCGGGCAGCAGACGGGCCAGACCTTCAGTCGAGGCGTGGGCGCGGTGGGCGGCCGAGAAGGCGTCGTTGACGAAGACGTCGCCCAGCTCGGCGAGCTGAGCGGCGAAGGCGGGGTCGTTCTTCTCTTCGCCCGCGTGGAAGCGGACGTTCTCCAGCAGGGCCACGCCGCCGGCGTCGAGGTCCGCCAGCACGGCCTTCGCCTCGTCGCCTACGCAGTCGTTCGCGAAGCGCACCGGGGCGCCCAGCAGGCGTTCCAGGTCATCGACGACCGGCTTCAGGCTCATCGACGGCACGCGCTGGCCCTTCGGCCGGTCGAAATGCGCCAGCAGGGCGACTTTGGCGCCGGCGTCACGCAGCTTGTTGATCGTCGGCAGGGCGACCCGCAGGCGGGTGTCGTCGGTGACGGTTCCGCCTTCCATCGGCACGTTGAAGTCCACGCGAACCAGGGCGGTCTTGCCGGCGAGGTCCTTGGCGTCGTCGAGGGTGCGGAAAGTCATGGGGTCGCGCTCTGTTTGCCTTCTCCCGATGGGAGAAGGTGGCGGGGCGGAGCCCCGTCGGATGAGGGTCGGCTGGTGCGAGGGCGGCAAGCCGCCGCCCCTCACCCTTTCGCGCAACCGATCGCTTCGCTCCCGGGCGCTCAAGCCCTCTCCCATTGGGAGAGGGAGCAGTCCTAGATCAGCTTCGCCATCACCAGCGCGGTGTCGGCCATGCGCGTCGCGAAGCCCCACTCGTTGTCGTACCAGGTCAGGACGCGGGCCAGCTTGCCGTCGACGACCTGGGTCTGGGGCAGGGCGGCGGTCGAGGAGGCGGCGACGTGGTTCAGGTCGATCGAGACCACCGGATCGGTGGTCGTCGCCAGCACGCCCTTCATGGGGCCGTCGGCGGCGGCCTGCAGGGCGGCGTTGATTTCTTCCACGGTGACTTCGCGACCGGCCACGACCTTCAGATCGACGACCGAGACGTTCGGGGTCGGGACGCGGATCGACGAGCCGTCCAGCTTGCCCTTCAGTTCCGGCAGCACCAGGCCCAGCGCCTTGGCGGCGCCGGTCGAGGTCGGGATCATCGACAGGGCGGCGGCGCGGCCCCGGTACAGATCCTTGTGCATCGTATCCAGCGTCGGCTGGTCGCCGGTGTAGGCGTGGATGGTGGTCATGTAGCCGCGCTCGATGCCGAACAGGTCGTTCAGCACCTTGGCGACCGGGGCCAGGGCGTTGGTGGTGCACGAGCCGTTCGAGACGACGATGTCGGCGCCGGTCAGGGTCTCGTGGTTGACCTTGTAGACGATGGTCTTGTCGGCGCCGTCGCACGGGGCCGAAACCAGCACGCGCTTGGCGCCGGCGGTCAGGTGGGCCGAGGCCTTCTCCTTGGTGGTGAAGATGCCGGTGCACTCGAAGGCGATGTCGACGCCCAGTTCGGCGTGCGGCAGCTTCGCCGGGTCACGTTCGGCGGTGACGCGGATCTTGCCCGAGCCGACGTCGATCCAGTCCTCGCCCGAGGTCACCGTGCCCGGGAAGCGGCCGTGGACGGAGTCGTACTTCAGCAGGTGGGCGTTGGTGGCCACCGGGCCCAGATCGTTGATCGCCACCACTTCGATGTCGCTGCGGCCATGCTCGACGATCGAGCGCAGGACGAGGCGGCCGATGCGGCCAAAACCATTGATGGCGACGCGGACGGTCATGGGCGGAGCTCCTGAAAAGCGCGGGGGTGTCTGGTTGGCGCTTCAATGGGACCGCCGGCGCGGGGATTCAACCCCGCGCCTGTAACAAGCCGTGATGAACTGTAACGCTGCGGCCTATTCGGTGCGCCTTGCGCGCATGCCCGGCCCGTCGATCGCCAGCCCATCGTAGGCGATGACGCGACCAGCCTCATCCCGGCTGAATTGAATCCGGCGCGTCGGGTCGCCGACCACGGTGAACAGGTCGTCGCCCAGCGGCTTCAGAACGACCGGCGGGCGGCGGCCGCGCTGGATCTGCAGCTTGCCGCCCTCGATGGATACCCGCTGCTCTCCATACATTCCGGCGTAGACGGACAGGTCCGACGGGCCGGCCGGAGCCCGCAGGGTCTCCAGCGCCCAGACGGCGTCCGTGCGCCCGGCGTCCGCCGAGATGATCCCCTCCAGCGCCAGCGAATGGGCCCTGTCCAGGGCCTGATCCCACGGCGCTGCGACATCGGGCAGCACCCCGGTCCCTTCCCAGTTCTTTCCGGTCATCGGGTTCTTCGGCGAACCCATCGACACGAAGACGGCGAAGCCGCCGCCGACCGGGACCATGCCGCCCGGATTCGCCGCTCCGCCGGACGCCTCGCCGACGATGGTCGCCCGTCGTGCGCCCTGCAGCGTGTAGGGGAAGGCCTCCGCCGCCGAGCCGGTGCGTCCGCTGATCAGGACGTAGACTGGAACGTCCAGGCGCGGGTTGGGCCGGAACACGGCCGGGGCCTCGCTCTCGGTGCCCTCGCGGCTATGGAAGATGTTGTAGATCGGCGCGTCCGCGGGCGTGAAGGCGCTGGTCAGATAGCCGACCATCGACGGGGCCCCGCCGCCGTTGTCGCGCAGGTCGAAGATGATCGCGTCGGCGTCGGCGAGGAAGTCCAGCGCCGCATCGGCGGCCCGCCGGGCCGGGTCGGCCGGGTTGTCGAAGTCGATATTGTAGAACTGGCGCAGGTCGATGTAGCCGACGTTGCCCGGCAGGACCTCGACCTTGCGGAAGCCGTAGTGAGCCCGCGCCTCGCCCGGATTGACGGGCCGCACAGCCGGGGCCGCACCCTCGGGCGGGCGCATGCGGCGCACCGGCGTGCCGCTCGGGGCGGCGGGATCGAAGGTGACGTTGAAATGCGCATCCAGCGGCCGCAATCGCGCCGTCAGCGCCGGGGCCAGGTCACGAGGATCGGTCAGCGCGTCGAACGCGCCGGCCGCGGCCTCCGCCTCCAGTTCGCCGGCGACGCGGTCCCCGATCGCGGGGTCGAAATACAGTTCGCGAATACGCGCCGCGACGGCGTCGACGGTCTGGCGCGGCGTGGGCCGCTCGACGGTCGCGGCGGCGGCCGGCGCATTCGGCGCGGGGGCTGTCTGGGCGAAGGCGGGACCGGCGGCCAGAAGGGCGGCCGCGATCAGGACGATGCGCATCAAGGCGTCTCCACAGGGTTCGGATCGAGAGGAATATGCAGGCGGGCGGTCATGCCGCCGCCGTCGCGGCGCATCAGGACGACGTCGCCGCCGGAGCCGCGCGCCGCCTGCCGCGCAACCGTCAGGCCAAGACCCGCGCCGCCGGTTTCGCGATTACGCGAGCGTTCGCCCCGATGGAAGGGGTCGAACACGGCCTCGAGCTCGGCGTCATCGAGGCCCGGTCCGTCGTCGTCGACGGTGACCACCGCCGCGCCGTCGAATGCGAAGGCGCGCACGCGGGCTTGCCCACCGTACTGCATGGCGTTGGCGATCAGGTTGTCCAGCGCCCGGCGCAGCGCGGCGGGGTCGGAGCGCACGGGCAGGGCGCCGCCTCCGTCGAAGGTCACGGCGGCGCCGGTTTCCGAGAAGCCCGCCGCGCAATCCGACGCGAGGGCGTCCAGATCCAGCGGTTCGCAGCGTTCCGGCGTGGTCTCGCCCCGCACGAAAGCCATGGCCTGGCCGATCAGGGCGTCCATTTCCTCGATGTCCGAAGCCATGCGGTCGCGCACCGCGTCCGGCGCCTGTTCGGCGCGGAAGCGAAGGCGGGTCAGCGGGGTGCGCAGGTCGTGGGCGATGGCGGCCACGGTCTGGGTGCGCTGCCGCATGTGACGCCGCAGCGAGGCCTGCATGTCATTGAAGGCGGTGATCGCCGTGCGCACCTCGCGTGGGCCGGACGGCGGCAGGGGATCGGCTTCGGGATCGGCGCCCAGCCGTTCGGCGGCCTCGGCGAACACCCGGATCGGCCTCGTCAGCCGCCGCGCCATCCACCACACCAGCGGCGCCAGCAGCAGCATCGAGATCGCCAGCGCCAGCAACACGCGCTGCTGCCACGGCGACAGGAAGCTGCGCGGCGGTTCGACCGTCGCCCAGCGCCCGTCAGGCAGACGCAGCGACGCCGAGAACGGCGCGAAGGTCAGCCGATCCGTCATGACCGTGAACTGATGCGTGGTGCTGTCGACCACGATCGGACCGCCCCTGGCCATCGCTCGGGCCCGCAGTTCGGCGTGCACCTGTATCTGGTCTGGCTTCACGATGCGGCCCGGCATGGGCGCCGGCGGCATCGGAGGCGGCGTGGGCCGCGCTGGCGGAGCGGGCGCCGCAGGGGCGGGGGGCGGCGTCGGTACGACTACGTCGTCATCCCGGCGCACGAAGACGAAACTGGTCGCCGACGGACTGTCGTCATCGACGCGGCGGCGGGTGAACGCTGCGGACCGCTCCCGGCGCATCGGCTGCTCGATCGCCACGATCACCTGCTCGGCCGGCACGTCCAGGCTGTTCGCCAGACCGGACCGGATCGCCAGCGCCAACGGGTCGCCGACGCCTTTCTGGCGGGGCTCGACGGGGTGGTCGGAGATGCGGCGGCGCAGGGCGCGGCCATCGGCGGTCTCAGCCGGTTCGCCCTTCAGCGCGTGCGAGGCGGCCTCGATGCTGAAGCCCGCCGGGCGCGGTTCGGGCGCCAGCAGCACCACGCCGAAGGCGACCGCCTGCGACATGACGACGGCGAAGGCCGCCAGCGCGGCGACCTGGACCAGCACGGGAAGCGAGGACGGACGTCTCAATGCGCGCCCCGATGCCGCTCGACCTTGACGTCGAACCGGTAGCCCTCGCCCCGCAGCGTCTGGATCATCTCCAGACCCGAGCCGTCGTCCAGCTTCTTGCGCAGCCGGCTGATCTGCACGTCCATGGCGCGGTCGAATACGTCGGCGTCCGCGCCGCGCGCGCGCTCCAGCAATTGGTCGCGGGTCATGACCCGACCGGGACGCTCGGCGAAGGCGCGCAGCAGGGCGAACTCCCCCGCCGACAGGCCGACGACCTGGCCGTCGGGCCGGGTCAGCTCGCGCCGCATCAGATCCAGCCGCCAGCCCGCAAAGCCCAGCGCCGGTCCGTCCGTCGCCGCCTCCTCGCGCGGTCGGCGCAGCACGGCGCGCACGCGGGCCAGCAGCTCGCGCGGATTACAGGGCTTGGCCAGATAGTCGTCGGCCCCCAGCTCCAGCCCGATGATCCGGTCCGTGTCCTCGCCCATGGCGCTCAGCATGACGATCGGCGGCCCCTTGCCGGCCATGCGGCGGCAGACCGACAGCCCGTCCTCGCCCGGCATCATCAGGTCCAGCACGATCAGGTCCGGCGCGCGCGTCGCCACCGCCCGGTCCATCTCCGCCGCCGAGGCCGCGCCCACGGCGTCATAGCCGTGCTGGGCGAGGTAATCGCACAACACTTCACGGATGCCTGGGTCATCGTCGACGACAAGGATGCGCGGAGCCTCTGACTGCATTCCGCCATTCTGTCCGAGCCGGAAGTCGGCGTCATTTCAGGATTGAAACA
Organism: Brevundimonas lenta; assembly: GCF_014196335.1. Taxonomy (GTDB): domain Bacteria; phylum Pseudomonadota; class Alphaproteobacteria; order Caulobacterales; family Caulobacteraceae; genus Brevundimonas; species Brevundimonas lenta. Next base: position 82,352 of record NZ_JACIDM010000003.1, on the reverse strand, counting down.
AATCCGGACGCGCCTGAAACACGGACGCAAGCGCGCCGTGGTCGAACGGCGTCCGACAACAATCCGGGAGCCGACCGCCCATGCTGACCCTCATCGCCCTGTCCGCCGTCCTGCTCCAGGAACCGCCGGCGCCGCCCGCTCCGCCTGCACCCCCGCGGCCGCCGGAAATGCGCGCCCACTTCATGACCATGGGTGAGGACGGGCCGGGCGGCCTCGACAAGGACGGTGACGGTCAGGTGAGCCGCGAGGAATTCGCCGCGCCGCTCAACAACGCCTTCGCAGGGCTCGACAAGGACGGCGACGGCCGCCTGTCGACCGAGGAAATGGCCTCGGGACACGACAGCCATCAGGTGATGGTCATGACCGGCGCCGGCGGTCCCGGCGAACGCCGCATCGAAATCCGCCGCGACGGACCGGGGGGGCAGGCCTCGACCTGGACCTCCGGGGGCGGCGAACGCACCATGGTCTTCGTCGGGGAGCCCGGCCCCGACGGCGCGCCGCGGGTGGTCCAGGGTCCGCGCGGCGGCGAATGGAGCGAAGAGCACCGCGTCGAAATCCGCCAGATGGGCGGTCCGGGCGGCGACCACGATCTCGACAGGGACGGCGACGGCAAGCTCAGCGAGGCCGAATTCACCGCCCCTCTGCGCGAGGCCTTCGCCCGTATGGACGCTGACCAGTCCGGCTTCGTGGAGCAGGGCGAACGCGGCGGCGACGGCGACGTTCGCATCTTCACACACCGGGTTGAAACGCGTCACGATAACGAAAACTGATCGCGACCCGGCGTTTTTGTGATTTGATTGTCATCGGGCGGGCGTCGTAACGTCCGCCCATGCCTTCCTGCAGCTTCGTCAGACGACTGACCGTGTCAGCCGCGATTGGCCTTGCGCTTGTCGCCGCTCCCGCTTTCGCCGCCTCGCCGCTGGGCGATACAGCCGCAGCCGCGCCCGCCGCGGCGGGCGCCGTATCTCCCCGGGAGCGTGCGCGCATGAACCAGCGCGTGTTCGACCGCGTCTGGAGCGAGGTCCGCACCCAGTACTACGATCCCCAGCTTCACGGCGTGAACTGGAACGAGGCCCGCCGCACCTATCGGGCGCAGGCCCTCGCCGCCACCGATGACCGCGGCCTGTACACCGTGCTGGGCGAAATGCTGGACCTGCTGAACGACGACCACGCCGGCGCCTCGCCGCCGGCCGTCGCCCGCCGCCAGGACGCCCTGCGCGAACGCCGCGCCACCATCGGCGTCTCCCTGCGTCATCAGTCCGACGATCCGGGCGTCTATCTGGTCGAGACGGTCCGTGCGGGCTCTCCCGCCGACTCCGCCGGCGTCCTGCCCGGCTGGCGTCTGCAGACCGGCGCGCCCGGTCAGTGGTCGCCCGAGAGCGACGTCGTCGAAGGCGAAGCCGTCACCCTGTCCTTCGTCGACGAGGCCGGACAGCCGCAGCCGGTCCAGGTCACGCCCGTGATCATGGAGCCGCAGCCGGCCTTCGTCGCCGACCGTTCGCACCCGGGCGTCGTCGTCCTGCGCATCGAGGGCTTCGAGCCCGGTCTGGGTCGCTGGATGGGCGAAGAGCTGGCCGGTCTGGATCCCGACACCGACGTGGTGCTGGACCTGCGCGGCAATCCCGGCGGTCGCCTGATGGAGGCCGAGGCTGTTCTGAGCTGCTTCCTGCCGCGTGATCAGGCCTGGGCCACGCGTACGGCCCGCACCGGCCGCCAGATCGTCCTGAAGACCGCCGGCGGTTGCGGCGAGCTGGCCGCGCCCGTCTTCAACGACGTCGCCGTGCTGGTCGACAGCCAGAGCCGAAGCGCCGCGGAACTGACCCCGGCCGCCCTGCAGGAAGCGAAGCGCGCCGTCGTCATCGGCGAGCCGACCGCCGGCGCCGTGCTCATCTCGCAAGAGACCCTGCTGCCCGACGGCGGCCGTCTGACGCTCAGCCGCGCCGACTTCGTCACCTCCGGGGGCGTCCGTCTGGAGAAGCGGGGCGTGACTCCGGACCTGGTCGCGCCGGCTCCCTTGCGCGAGCGTCGCGCCGGCCACGACGCCGGTCTGGTCGCCGCCATCGCGGCGCTGGGCGGTCCGTCGCCGGATATGGCCCAGGCCGCGGGCGTTTCCGTCCTGCCGTAAGGCGTGTGGCGATCAGTGGATCGCCACCGCCAGCCGCAGGGTGGCGACCACGATCGCATCCGCATCCCGGTCGCCGCCCGGATTGGCGATCCACTGCACGCTGGGCTGGATGGTCAGTCGCCCGATCGTGTCGGCGTAGGTGATCTCCACGCCCTGCTCGGCGCGCGCGGGATCGATCAGGTCGTCGCGGAAGTTCGCGCGCGCCTTGTCCGACAGAAGCCCCTGATGGACGCCGATCGAGAAGGCGCTGTCCGGCCGTGAGGCCAGCACCTGATCCAGCCGGATGCCCGCCTGCCAGCCGCCCTCGAAGTCGGTGGTGTCGCCGTCCGACACGCCCGCGCGCAGGAAGGCCCGCGCCGCCAGCCCGTCGTCGTTCGAGTACAGCGGACCTTCCGCCAGCAGATAGGCGCCCTGCGCCGTGCTGCGCGCCGGATCGCCGCCGGGCAGGGTGTCGCGGATGTCGTCCTGCTCCTCGCTGTAGCGCCAGCCGCCGACCGCGACCCGCAGCGGACCGGTCCAGCCGGCTTCCGCCAGGAACAGGCCGCCGGTATCAAAGTCCGCGTCCACGCCGTCGACGTCGCCCAGGGTGCTGGCTTCCGCATTGACCGCGGCGACCTGCAGGTAGCTGCCTTCGGCGCTGCCGATGCGCGCGCGGACCGCAAGGGCGGTGGAGGGGAAGATCGATGGGCCGTTCGGCCCGGTGGCCGCCAGTTCGGAGCCGATGCCGAACGGCGGGGCGATCAGCAGGTCCGACGCCGCGGTCGAATAGAACTCGCTGTTCACGTCATACAGGCCGGCCAGTACCGAGCCCTTGCCGTCGAAATCCTGCTCGATCCAGAGTTCGTACAGGCGCGCGCCCGTGTCCCCGACCTCGATGTTGTCGACCCCCTGCAGGGTGCCGGCGACGTTGTTCGGCTGCCCGCCGTTGTTGTTCAGCAGGTAAAGGTGAAGCTTCGCGCCCCGCCATCCGATGAGGCGGTCAAGATCGCCGTCGATGATGACGTCCAGGTTGTCGAGGAATTTGCCGGCCTGGACCGGTCCGCCCGAGACCACGCCCGTGATATCGGCGGTATAGGTAACCTCGGTCGACCAGGCGCTGTCGCTTTCCTGCGCCGAACACTGGCCGGAGACTGCGAGTGCGGCGAGAAACCCGCCCGCGACAGCGCTCGTCAACTTAAGTTGTCTTTTGGTCTTGATCTCAAACATTCTGTTCGCCATCAGGGATTGCGCAGCTATGCATAGCTGATCGGGCGTTGTGTCCCGTTGTATGCTGTATCGTTGCGGGACTTGCTCTTGGCTTAAGCTGAAACTACGTAGTTTCCACCGCGCGTATCAGCGGTTTTTTAACCCTCTCGACGCCAATTCGGCCTGATCGGGAGGACTCTATGTTCAAGACTATCCGGGCCAAGGTCGCCGTCGCCGGCGTCGCTGTTCTCGTGCTCTGCGGCGCCAGCGCCGGCGCGGGCATGTGGATGACCTCGTCGCTGAGCCAGGCGCTGGAGGGGTCCAGCCGGTCGTCCGAAGTCCTGCGCAATCACATGCAGGCCGACATGATGCATGACGCGCTGCGTTCGGACGTGCTCTCGGCTATCCTCGCCGCCGATCCCTCCGCGGGCATCGATCTGGCGGACGTGCGCGCCGAAACCGCCGAACACGTCGCCAGCTTCCGCGAAGCCATGACCACCAACAAGGCGCTCGCCACCGACCCCGACATCCGCAAGTCGCTGGGCGAGGTCGAGGCGCCGCTTCAGGCCTATATCGCCGCCGCCGAACGCATCGTCGCCCAGGCGGACGCGAACCCGGCCGCCGCCCGCGCCGGGCTCGCGCCGTTTAAACAGGCCTTCCTCGACCTTGAAGGCCGGATGGAAACGACCGCCGGCGACATCGAGACCGTCGCCGAGGCCGCCCGCGTCGGCGCCGAGGCCAAGGCCGCCCTGGGCCACAACGTCATGCTGGGCGCCGTCATCGCCGGCATCCTGTTCAGCCTCGCCCTGTTCGCCGCCGCCACCCGCATGATCGTCCGTCCGATCCGCTCGCTCGCTGACGAGATGCGCGCGCTCGCCTCGGGTCGCACCGACGTCGATCTGACCAGCGCCCGTCGCGGCGACGAGATCGGGGCCGTCGGCCGCGCCGTCGGAGATCTGCAGGACCTCATCGTTCAGCGCATAAGCGAAGAGACCGCCGAGGCCGACCGCCGCCGCGCCGCCGACGACGACCAGCGCCGCCAGGCCGAGCAGGCCCGCGCCGTCCTCGCTCGCGAACAGGGTCTGGTCGTCGACGCCCTCGGCACCGGCCTGTCCCAGCTCAGCCGCGGCGACCTGACCCACCGCATCAACGAGGCCTTCCCCGCCGAGTACGAGAAGCTGAAGGAAGACTTCAACGCCGCCATGGTCCAGCTGGAGCAGGCGATGTCGCAAGTCGTCTCGAACGTCTCGGCCATCCGCTCGGGTTCGGGCGAGATCAGCCACGCCGCCGACGATCTGTCGCGCCGCACGGAGCAGCAGGCTGCCTCGCTTGAGGAAACCGCCGCCGCCCTCGATGAGATCACCGCCACGGTCAACAAGACCGCATCGGGCGCCCGCCAGGCCTCGACGGTCGTGCAGGCCGCGCGTGGCGATGCGGAAGTGTCCGGCGCCGTCGTTCGTGACGCCGTCGCCGCCATGAGCGCGATCGAGCAGTCGGCCCAGCAGATCAGCCAGATCATCGGCGTGATCGACGAAATCGCCTTCCAGACCAACCTGTTGGCCCTGAACGCCGGCGTGGAAGCGGCTCGCGCCGGCGACGCCGGTCGCGGCTTCGCGGTGGTCGCCTCGGAAGTCCGGGCCCTGGCCCAGCGTTCGGCGGAAGCCGCCAAGGAGATCAAGACCCTGATCTCGGCCTCGACCACCCAGGTCGGCGCCGGCGTGGATCTGGTCGGTCAGACCGGCGAGGCCCTGCAACGCATCGTCAGCCGCGTGGCCGAGATCGACAGCCTGGTGTCCGAGATCGCCGCGTCGGCGCAGGAGCAGGCGACGGGCCTTCAGCAGGTCAACACCGCCGTCAACCAGATGGACCAGGTGACCCAGCAGAACGCGGCGATGGTCGAGGAATCGACCGCCGCCAGCCACTCGCTGACGCAGGAGGCCGAAGGCTTGGCCTCGTCGGTCGCCCGCTTCCGCACCGCCTCCACCGACGCGCATGCGACGAACGCCCCGGCGCACCGTCCGGTCCCGCAGATGCGCGCGGTCGGCCGTGGCGGCGCGGCCCTGAAGCCTGCGCCGATCTCCGACGAATGGGCCGAGTTCTAGACGCCGTACTCAATACCGCTCATCCCCGCGAAAGCGGGGACCCAGTTCTTTGGATGATCGGTGGGAGCCGGACATGCTCGGCTCGCCGTCCTGAAACGCCGGCGTTCCCACAAAAGCACTGGGTCCCCGCTTTCGCGGGGATGAGCGGATGGGTGGAACGCGTTGACCGGGCCGAGTCCGAACCTGAGGCTCAGGATGCGGTCGGCCTGACCTTGCCGGCCGCCAGCCGGGCCCGCTCGCGGGCCTGATCGGTGGTCTCGCCGCGCGCCGTGGCCACGCCCATGCGGCGCCGCTCGAAGGCTTCCGGCTTGCCGAACAGGCGCAGGTCCGCCGTCGGCACCGACAGCGCCTCGGCCACGCCTTCAAAGGCGATCCCGGTCGCTTCCATCCCGCCGTAGATCACCGCGCTGGCGCCCGGCTCGCGCTGGCTGACGTCCACCGGCAGGCCCAGGATGGCGCGGGCGTGCAGGGCGAACTCGCTCATCGTCTGGGTGGCCAGCGTCACCAGGCCGGTGTCGTGCGGGCGCGGCGACACTTCCGAGAACCACACCTCGTCGCCCTTCACGAACAACTCGACCCCGAACACGCCAAGACCGCCCAGCGCGCCGGTCACCTTCGCGGCGATGTCCTGTGCGGCGGCCAGGGCGGCGGACGTCATCGCCTGCGGCTGCCAGCTCTCGACATAGTCGCCCTTCACCTGCAGGTGGCCGATCGGGGCGCAGAAGTCGGTGACGACCTTGCCATCCCGCAGAGACCGCACGGTCAGCAGGGTGATTTCGAAGTCGAAATCGATGCGGCCCTCGACGATCACGGTCGCCGTCTCGACCCGGCCGCTGGACTGGGCGTAGGCCCAGGCGTTCGGCGCGTCCTCCAGGGCCTCGATCATCGACTGGCCCTTGCCCGACGACGACATCACCGGCTTCACGAACACCGGCAGGCCGATGTTGTGCGCCGCCTCGGCCAGCTCCATCGCGGACCTGGCGAAGGCGTAGGGGCTGGTCGGCAGGCCCAGTTCCTCGGCCGCCAGACGGCGGATGCCCTCGCGGTTCATCGTCAGCTGCGTGGCGCGCGCCGTCGGGATCACCACCGCCAGTCCCGCGGCCTCGATCTGCGCCAGCACCTCGGTGGCGATGGCCTCGATCTCCGGCACGATGATGTGCGGGGCTTCGGCCATGATGACGCCGTTCAGCACCTGCGGATCCGTCATCGGGATCACATGGCTGCGGTGCGCCACCTGCATCGCCGGGGCGTTGGGATAGCGGTCGACCGCGATCACCTCGACGCCCAGGCGCTGCAGCTCGATAGCGACCTCCTTGCCCAGCTCGCCCGAGCCCAGCAGCATCACGCGCACGGCGGTGTCGGAAAGGGGCGTGCCCAGCTTCATGGTCAGTCTCCGTTGCGGGTGGGTTCGATCAGGTCCCAGGCGTTGCCGTACAGGTCCTCGAACACCGCCACCGTGCCGTAGGGTTCGTAGCGCGGGCTTTCGCGGAAGGTCACGCCCGCCGCGGTCCACGCCGCATGGTCGCGCGCGAAATCGTCCGTCTCCAGAAACAGCCAGACCCGGCCGCCGGCCTGGTCGCCGACCTGGGACAGCTGCGCCTCGCTGGTCGCCTTCGCCAGCAGCAGCGAGGTCTGCCCGCCCTTCGGCGTCGCCCGCACCCAGCGCTTGCCGCCGCCCATGTCGGTGTTCTCGCTGAGCTCGAAGCCCAACTTGCCGACGTAAAAGGCGATCGCCTCGTCGTAGTCCCTGACCAGCAGGCTTATGGCGCTGATCCGGCTCATTGGGCGGGCGGGACCGCATACAGGCGCCGGAACGCGTCCAGCGCCGCGCCGTGATAGATGGTGGCGTGGGTCTCGGTCGGCCGCGGCTGGAACTCCCACGTGACGCCGGGCAGGGCATGGTCGCGCAGGCTGGCGGTCAGCGTATCCATCAGCGCCTGCGCCTCCGGTCCCTCGTCGCCCATCGTCAGGATCAGGGTGCGCGGATCGTTCGAGTGATCGCGCAGATGCGCCCCCGACTGTCGCGCCAGTTGGCCGCCGTCCCACCACAGGCTTGGGCTCACCGCCACATAGGCGTCGAACATCTGCGGCTCTTTCAGGAAAGTCTCGACCACGAACAGGCCCGCCAGGGACTCGCCCATCAGCGCCGTCTCGCCATTGGTCCGGAAGCGTCCTTCGACGAAGGGCTCGACCTCTTTCCAGAGGAAGTCCCGCATCCGGCTCGACTGACCCTGGGTGGGATAGCGCGCGATCAGCTCGGGATTTTCCGTCGGCAGAGCCAGCTCGTTGCGACGATCCACCGACCCCACGCCCACCACGATCACATCCCGCGTCGTGCCGACGATCGTCCCCAGCTGGGCGATGCCGGATATGTGGTGGAAGTCCTGCTGCTGTCCGCCGTCCAGCAGGTACAGCACCGGATAGGTCTGGCCGCTCTCGGCATAGCCTGGCGGCAGCCAGACGTTGATCTCCCGCGTCCCGCCATAGATGGCCGAGGGCAGGGCGTACGACTGGCCGATGACGATCGGTGTCTCGACCGGCTCCGTCTGCGCGTGGGCGATCGGCCCCGCAGCCAGCGACAGGGCAAACCCCGCCGCCAGCATCAGACGGCGCAGGCCTGTCACAGACGCGCCTTGACCGCGTCCACCACGGCGTCCGTGGTGATCCCGAACTTCTCGTACAGAACCTCCGCCGGGGCCGAGGCGCCGAAGCTGCTCATGCCGACGAAGCCGCCGTCCTCGCCGATGAAGCGCTCCCAGCCCTGCTGGATCGCGGCCTCGACGGCGACGCGCACCGTGCCGCGGCCGATGACGCTGTCCTGATACTTCTTCGGCTGTTGGAAGAAGAGCTCGAAGCAGGGGACCGAGACCACGCGGGTCGGCGTGCCTTCGGCTTCCAGCCGGTCGGCGGCGGCCAGGGCCAGCGGCACTTCGGTGCCGGTGGCGAAGATCGTCGCCTTCGCCGCGCCGTTGGCGGCGCGCAGCTCATAGGCGCCCTTGCCCGAGAGGTTTTCGGTCGCGGCGACCGTGCGGACCGCGGCGGTCTTCTGGCGCGACAGGGCCAGGGCCGACGGCGCGGTCTTGTGCTCCAGCGCCAGCTTCCAGCACTCCATCGCCTCGACCGTATCGGCCGGGCGGAAGACCAGCAGGTTCGGAATGGCGCGCAGGGCGGCCAGGTGCTCGACCGGCTGGTGGGTCGGGCCGTCCTCGCCCAGACCGATCGAGTCGTGGGTCAGCACGTGGATCGCGCGCACGCCCATCAGGGCGCCCAGGCGGATCGCCGGACGGCTGTAGTCCGCGAACACCATGAAGGTGCCGCCGTACGGGATCACCCCGCCGTGCAGCGCCAGACCGTTCATGGTCGCGGCCATGCCGAACTCGCGGATGCCGTAGTTGATGTACCGGCCCTCATAGGTCGGCGCGTCGAAGATCGGCGTGTCCTTGACGAAGGTGTTGTTCGAGCCGGTCAGGTCGGCCGAGCCGCCGATCAGCTCCGGAATGGCGGCGAACAGTTCGTCCAGGGCGGCGCCCGACGACTGGCGCGTGGCCTGGGCCGGCTTCGTCTCGACCAGCTCGGCGATCTTCGCGTCGATCTTGGCGAAGGCGCCCTCAGGCAGGTCGCCCTTCATCGCGCGGGTGAAGTCTGCGGCCTGCGACGAAGCGGCCAGACGGGCCTCCCACGCCTTGCGCTCGGTGGCGCCGCGACGGCCGACCTTCTTCCACGCCTTGTCGACGGCTTCCGGCAGTTCGAACGGCTCGTGCTGCCAGGCCAGGCCCAGGCGAGTGGCCGCGACCTCGGCCGCGCCCAGCGCCGCGCCGTGGGTCTTGTGGCTGCCTTCCATGGTGGCGGCGCCCTTGCCGATCTTGGTCTTGCAGGCGATCAGCGTCGGCTTGTCCTGCTTCGTCGCCCACGCCAGCGCCGACTTGATGGCCTTCATGTCGTGGCCGTCGATGGCCTTCACGGCCCAGCCGGCGGCCTTGAAGCGGCCCTTCTGGTCGGTGGCGTCCGACAGCGACACCTTGCCGTCGATGGTGATCTCGTTGTCGTCCCACAGCACGGTCAGCTTGTTCAGCTGATAGCGGCCGGCCAGCGTGATCGCCTCCTGCGACACGCCTTCCATCAGGCAGCCGTCGCCCGCGACGACCCAGGTGCGGTGATCCACCAGGTCCTTGCCGTATTTGGCGGCCAGATGGCGCTCGGCCATGGCGAAGCCGACCGAAGTGGCCAGACCCTGGCCCAGCGGGCCGGTGGTGACCTCGACGCCCGGCATGTGGCCGTACTCGGGGTGGCCGGCGGTCTTGGAGCCCCACTGACGGAAGTTCGACAGCTCCTGCTTCGTCGCGGCCTTGTAGCCGGTCAGGTGCAGCAGGGCGTAGATCAGCATCGAGCCGTGGCCGGCCGACAGGATGAAGCGGTCGCGGTCGGCCCAGTCGGGGCGGCTCGCGTCGAACTTCAGGAATTTCGAGAACAGCACGGTCGCCACGTCGGCCATGCCCATCGGCATGCCCGGGTGGCCGCTCTTCGCCTTCTCCACGCCGTCCATGGCCAGTACGCGGATGGCGTCGGCCATCTGCTTCGGAGAGGCTTTTTCGGATACGGTTTTGGCGTCGGTCACGGGGAGACCTTTATGTGGGGAGGCGGAAAAAGGGAGGCGCGCCGCTTTACCCCGACGCGCGCGCGGGTTCTATACGGATTCTGGAGGTTCTGACCGGATGGATGCTGCATCGGCCGCCAAGGATCGCGTCGACCGCGCGCTGGCGCTTCTCGAGCGACGCCTGCTTGATCTGAAGAGCCGCGCCGCCGGGGCCAGCCGCGTGCCTGACGACGACCTGTTCGCGCCCGGCCCCTCCAGTGAGACCGATCGCGTGCGAATTCATGAGCTTGAAGCCGCCGTCCGCGACGCCGCCGACGTTCTGGGCCGCGCCGAGGACGCCATTCGCGACACCCTCGCCGAGCAGGAGGGGCGCTGATGGCGACGGTCACTGTCGAGATCAACGGCCGCCCCTACGCCGTCGGTTGCGCCGACGGCCAGGAAGAGCGCGTCCGCATCCTCGCCAAACAATTCGACAGCCACGTCCGCCAGGTGGCGGGTGAGGTCGGCCACGTCGGCGACATCCGCCTGTTCCTCATGGCCGGCCTGATGCTGGCCGATGAACTGCACGAGATCCGCCTCAACGGCGGCGCGCCCGTCCCGGCGGCGGCCAATGTCGACGGCGTCGCCGAGGCGCTCAACGCCGTCGCCGCCCGCCTCGAAAAGATCGCCCAGGGCCTCTGATGCTCCTGACGGCTCGCCGCATCCAGTGGGGCATCGCCGCGGTATTCTTCGTCCTCGGCGGCTGGGCCCTCGTCGCCCCGCAGAGCGTCATCGATCTGACCTTCCTGCCGCAGCACCGCATCGACGCGCCGATCCTGCCCTTCGTGGTCGCCTGTTTCGGCGCCCAGGCGATGATCTCGGGCCTGTTCGCGGCCTTTTCCAAATTCACGAAGACGACCTTCCTCGCCTACGGAATCGGCCTGCTGCCGTTCTTCTGGTTCAATTGGTGGTTCACCTTCGTCGACCCGGTCTTCACCCCGCTGGGTCTGCTCGACGCCGTCGGTAACAGCATCATGCTGGGCCTCTGCGTCCTCGGCTGGCGCCGCGCCGACAAGCGCTGACGCCCGCCATCTCCTCCCCATTCCATGGGGAGGTGGCGCGGCGCAGCTTTGCGCCGTGACGGAGGGGGCGGCTCCGACCTCATCCATTCAAACTCCGACAACTCCACCGCTTGACTCCTGTCCCGCTTCATCTGATATTTCTGTCATGACAGAAACAACGAAACTTCCCGACGCCATCGAACGCTTCGTCCTCCACTGGGGCGAGATGGGCGGCTTCTGGGGCGTGAACCGTTCGGTCGCCCAGATCCACGCCTTCCTCATGACGGCGGACAAGCCGATGACGGCCGAGGATATCGCCGTCACCCTCGAAATGGCCCGCTCCAACGTCTCCAACTCCCTCAAGGAGCTGCTGGCCTGGAACCTGATCCGCCGCGTCCCGATCAAGGGCGACCGGCGCGAGCATTTCGAGGCCGAGACCGATGTCTGGGAGGTCGCCTCCCGCATCGCCGCCGGGCGCAAGGCCAAGGAGATCGACCCCGCGGTCGAGACCCTGCGCGCCTGCGTCGCCGAGGCCGAGACCGATCCCACCGTCTCCCCGGTCGCCCTCAAGCGGCTGAAGGAGATGCTGGAATTCACCGAGACCATCGATCGCTGGTACGGGCAGATCACCACAGTCGCCCGGCCCAAGCTGATGGCGCTGCTGAAACTGGGCGCGCGGATCGCGGCGCTCGTTCCCGGCGGCAAATAGCGAACAGGGGAGGGGACGATGGGGGCTGCAGTCGCAATCAGGAACGAAGCCGAAGGCGCCGCGCCGGAAGGCGAACTGGCCGACCTTCGCTTCCGCGCCCTGCTTCCCGCCGCCGACTGGGCGGGTCTGCCCCTGGCGGTCCGCTGCCGCTTCTCCAAGCGCCTGAAGGGCGGCGCCACCGTCGTCTACAAGGGCGACGTCCTCGCCGTCGAAAGCAACCTCGCCGGCCGCCTCCTGGCCCAGGCCGCCCGCCTCATCGGCGCGCCCCTGCCGCTGGTCTTCCAGCCGGGGCCCAGCGTCGTCGCCGTCACCGAGGACGCGGTCGGCCAGGGCCAGGTCTGGACGCGCATGTACGTCCGCGCCGACGGCTTCCCGCAGGTCATTCACAGCGCCAAACGCTTCGCCGGCCCCACCGGGCTGGAAGAATACGTCGGCGCCGGCGTCGGCATGGCCCTGACCGTCACGGCGGAGGAGGGCGCGCTGGTGTTCCGCAGCGCCCACTATTTCGCGACCGTTCTGGGCGTCCGCATCCGCCTGCCGCGCTGGACCGAGCCCGGCGCCCTGACCATCACCCACCGTGACCTCGGCGAGGGCCGCTTCGCCTTCACCCTGGCCCTCGATCACCCGCTGCTCGGCCGGCTTCTCGGCCAGGATGCGGTGTTCCAGGACGACTGACATGACCGACCTGCTCTGGATCCTGCTGACGCTCCAGATCGCCATGGGCGCCTTCGACACCCTGTTCCACCATGAACTGACCGAGCGGCTGGCGTGGCGGCCGTCGCAGAAGGCCGAGCTTCGTCTGCACGGCGTCCGCAACCTCATCTACGCGGCCCTCTTCCTGATGATCGCGTGGGCCGAGCCGAAAGGCCTGCTCGCCATCGCCGTCATGGTTCTGCTGGCCGTCGAGGTGGTCATCACCCTGACCGACTTCGTCGAGGAGGACCGCACCCGCCGTCTGCCGGCTTCGGAGCGCGTCACCCATACCCTGCTGGCCCTGAACTACGGCGCCATCCTCATCCTGCTTGCGCCCCTTCTGCTGGCGTGGAGCAATCAGCCGACGACCCTCGCCGCGACCTCGCATGGCCTGTGGAGTCTGGTGGCCAGCGCCGCGGCCGCCGGCGTCTTCGTCTTCGGTCTGCGCGACCTGGCCGCCAGCGAACGCTCCGACCGTCTGGTCCAGCCCGACGCCGCCCTGATGGGGCGTGAGCTTCCGGGCCGCCGACGCGTCCTCGTCACCGGCGCAACCGGCTTCATCGGCCGTCGGCTGATCGAGGCCCTGACCGGCGCCGGTCACGAGGTCATCGCCCTGGTCCGCAATCCGAAGACCGCCGACCTCGCCGCCCCCATCACCGTCATCACTGACCTGAACCAGATCGCTCACGACACGCGCATTGACGCGGTGGTCAATCTCGCCGGCGAGCCCATCAGCGACGGCCTGTGGACCCTCGCCAAGCGCCGCCGCATCCTGCGCTCGCGCCTGAAAGTCACCCGCGACCTCCGCCGTCTGATCGCCCGGCTGGAGCGCCGGCCCGAGGTCCTGGTCAGCGGCTCGGCCATCGGCTGGTACGGCCTGCACGCCGACGAAATCCTCGATGAAACCGGCCCCGCCAACCCCTGCTTCAGTCACCGTCTGTGCGACGCGTGGGAGAACGCCGCCGCGCCGGTCGAGGCCATGGGTGTCCGCGTGGTCACCCTGCGCATCGGCCTGGTCCTCGGCGCCGGGGGCGGCATGCTGTCGCGCCTTCTGACCCCGTTCGAGTTCGGCCTCGGCGGCCCCATGGGTTCCGGGCGTCAGTGGATGTCCTGGATCACGCACGACGATTGCGTGCGCCTGATCCTGCATGCCGTCGCCGAGCCGCGGGTCCGGGGCGCCATGAACGCTGTGGCTCCCCAGCCCGCGACGAACCGGGATTTCGCCCGCGCCCTCGGCCGCGCGCTCCATCGTCCAGCCCTGCTCGCCGCGCCCGCGGCGCCCCTGCGGCTGGCGCTGGGCGCCTTCGCGGATGAGTTGCTTCTGGGCGGTCAGCGGATCATGCCGGCGAAGGCGCTGGCGACCGGCTTCCGCTTTCGCCACCCCGACCTGGACAGCGCTTTCGCCGCCATCGTCGGCGCCCGGCCCCGTCGCGCCACTGGCGTAAAGGGGTATGACCGACTATCTTGGTCCGCGGCGGGTCCTGCTGCGGCTCACGTCGAAGGCGACTTATCCTCGCGACCTTAATTCACTCGAAGGGATCTGTCCCTGTTTGGGCTCGAGGGCCTGAGCACACGGAGCCCACCTGGCTACCCAGGTCGAGAGGATTGAACAGTCCTTCACGGTTCACGCGGCGCCGCCACCTTCTCCTTCCTTGGTGCGCTAGCGCTCGGCCCGCGGGGCCTCGCTGCATGAGCGCATTTCCTCCCCCGCAGGGGGAGGGGGACCATCCGCAGCTGAAAGCGAAGGATGGTGGAGGGGGCCAGTGCAGGGGGGGACTCCCGCCCACCCGATGCGCTACCTCTCGCGGATGATCGACAAGCACGAACTCCGGGCGACCATGCGCGCCGCGCGCAAGCGCCTGGCCGGCCTCGATCCCGAAGCCTCCCTGCGGGCCGCCGAACACGCGGCCGCCCTTCCGGTCGTGGAGGTGGTCGCCGTCTATCGCGCGATCGGCTCGGAACTCGACATGGACGCCCTGTCCCTGGCCCTGTCCCGCCTCGGACGCGTCCTGTGCCTGCCGGTGGTGATCCAGGCCGATGCGCCGATGATCTTCCGCCGCTGGGCGCCGGGCGAACCGCTGGAGCTCGATCTTGTCGGCGTGCCCGCGCCCCTGCTGCTGGCCGACACGGTCACCCCTGACCTGATCCTCACGCCCCTGCTGGCCTTCGACCTCGACGGCGGTCGCCTGGGGCAGGGCGGCGGCTACTACGACCGCACCTTCGCGGCCCTGCCGGAAGCGTTGCGCATCGGCTTCGCCTACGTCGGTCAGCAGGTCGACGGCCTGCCGGTCTACCGACACGACATACGCCTGCATGGCGTTCTCACCGAGGTGGGCTATACCCCCGCCCGAAAGGTTCTCTGAAATATGCGTCTGGCGTTCTTCGGCGATGTGGTTGGCAAGTCCGGCCGCGACGGCCTCATCGACCATCTCCCCGCGCTGAAGCGCGACCTGAAGCTCGACTTCGTGGTGGTCAACGCCGAGAACGCCGCGGGCGGTTTCGGCATCACCGAGAACACCGCCAATGAGCTGTTCATGGCCGGCGCCGACTGCCTGACGCTGGGCAATCACAGCTGGGACCAGCGGGAGGCCCTGACCTACATCGTGCGCGAGCCGCGCCTGATCCGCCCCGCCAACTATCCGCGCCTGATGGATGCACCGGGCGCCGGGGCCAATCTGTTCGAGACCCACAGCGGCAAGACCGTGCTGGTCATGAACGTCCTCGGCCGGGTGCACATGGACCCGATGGACTGCCCCTTCAGCGCCGTCGAGAAAGAACTCGCCGCCTGCCCGATGGGCATCGCCGCCGACGCCGTCATCGTCGACATGCACGCCGAGGCCACCAGCGAGAAGATGGCCATGGGCCATTTCTGCGACGGCCGCGCCTCGCTGGTCGTGGGCACCCACACCCACGTCCCGACCGCCGACAGCCAGATCCTGCCCGGCGGCACCGCCTACCAGACCGACGCGGGCGGCTGCTGCGACTACGACTCCGTCATCGGCAACGAGAAGGAAGAGCCCCTGCGGCGCTTCACCACCCGCATCTCCGGCGGCCGCTATACTCCGGCCCACGGCCCGGCGACCATCTGCGGCGTTTATGTCGAGACCGACGACAAGACCGGCCTCGCCACCCGCGTCGAACCCATCCGCGTCGGCGGCCGCCTCAGCCAGGCCATCCCGGTCGTCTGACCGCCGACTGCATCCAATCGGGCCCTTCGCGGCCTCTGCCTTTGCAGAACCTCTGTGGGGCCCGACCGATGCTGAAGATCCTCGCCGCCGTCGCGGCGCTCGCCTTCCCTGCGGCCGCCCAGGCCCAGACGCCGACGCCCGCGCCGATCGAGGTGATGATCCTCGGCACGTATCACATGGATAATCCGGGGCAGGACCTGCACAACGCCCGGGTCGATCCCGTCACCACGCCCGAAAAGCAGGCCCAGCTGGAGGCCGTGGCTGAAGGCCTGGCGCGCTTCCGTCCCACGGCGGTCGCCATCGAGCGCATCGCGCGGGACCAGTCGACCATGCTGGACCACCGCTATCCCGCCTTCACCCCCGCCGATCTCCTGACCGACGGCGATGAACGCATCCAGATCGGCTACCGCCTGGCCAACAGGCTCGGCCTGACCCGCGTCTACGCCATCGACGAACAGGACCACGACGGCCAGCCGTCCTACTTCCCGTTCGAGGACGTGCAGGCCTGGGCCGAGGCCAACGGGCGCATGGACGATCTCGGCGCCATGCACGCGACCGTCGCCGCCATGATCGCGGACTTCGAACAGCGCCAGCAGACGCAGACCGTCGGGCAGATCCTCGCCGGCATCAACACGCCCGAACGGGTCGCCTCGGACCAGACCTTCTATTCGGCCCTGATGTCCTTCGGCTCCGGCGACGCCCAGCCGGGCGCCTTCCTGAACGGCCGCTGGTACACCCGCAACGCCATGATTTTCGCCCGCCTGATGCAGGCGGCGGAGCCCGGCGACCGCATCGTCGTCATCTACGGCTCAGGTCACAACTACTGGCTCCGGCAGATGGTCCAGACCACGCCAGGCTACCGCCTGGTCGAGCCGGCGGACTACCTTCCGACGACCTGACGGGTCAGGCCGCGACGATCCGCGCATCGCCCGAGGCGACCGCCAGCTTCGCCCGCGTGGTCAGCGTTCCGCCGCGCTCCGACACCTTGTCCAGCACCTTGAACTCGGTCTGCCAGCGCTCCGGCGTCACGTCGCAGACGACGTAGCCGCGTTGGGCGTTGTTGAATTTCAGGAACGGGTTGTCGGCCAGATAGCGCCGGCCGTCGGCCCGCTGGTCCTGCCCGTCGCCCGACGAGCTCATCGACGTCGTCACGAACTCCGTGGCGATCGGCGCGCCGTCCGGATTGCGGCTGTCGCGGAACAGCTCGCCGGCATAGTTCTGGTGCTCGTCCCCGGTCAGCACGATGGTGTTGCCGATGCGGCGCTCGCGCAGCCGGTCCAGCAGCCGTTGGCGCGGGATCGAATAGCCGGCCCAGGTATCCAGGTTGTAGCCCGTCTCGGGTCCTTCCTTGCGGTCCAGGTCCATCACCATGATCTGCTGCGCCAGCACCTTCCAGTGCGCGCGGCTGCGATCCAGGTTGCGGTACAGCCACTGCTCCTGCGCCTCGCCCAGCACCTGCGACGCCGGATCCGACACGCCCGCACAGGTCGTCGCCCAGCCGTCGTTGCACGGCTGGTTGGTGCGAAACTGGCGCGTATCCAGGAAGTTCAGATCCAGCAGGTCGCCCCACGACGCCTGACGGTACAGCTGCATCTCCGCCCCGCGCGGGAACGACGACCGCCGCAGCGGCATGTGCTCGTAGAAGGCCTGCGCCGCCGCCTGACGCCGCAGGTTGAAGATCTCCGGCGGCACCTCGTCCGGGTCCTGATCCGACACCCAGTTGTTCTGGATCTCGTGATCGTCCCAGGTCACGTACCAGGCCGCCGCCAGGTGGCTGGCCTGCAGGTCCGTATCCAGCTTGTACTGCGCATAGCGCCGCCGGTAGTCGTCCAGGCTGTAGCACTCGCCGCCGATGTGCTGGCGCGGGTTCTCGATCGTCCCGCCCGACCCCGTATAGGTCCGGTTGCCCCGGCCCTCGTAGATGTAGTCGCCGTAGCAATAGACGAAGTCCAGGTCCTCGCCCGCGATCTTCCGGTGTCCCGTGTACAGCCCCTGCTCATAGGCCTGGCAGCCCAGCACGCCGAAGCGGGCCTGTGCCACGGCGCTGCCGGCCGCCGGCGCCGTCTTCGCGCGCCCGGACGGGGTGCGCTCTGTCCCGGCGATGAAGCGGTAGAAATAGTCCCGGCCCGGCTCCAGGCCCGTGATCTCGACGTGCACCGCGTGGGCCAGTTCGGGCCGCGCGACGGCCTCGCCCTTCTGCACCACGGTGGCGAAGCCGCGATCCGAGGCGACCTCCCACTTCACCGGCACCGGCTGCGACGGCATGCCGTGGCCGATCTCCAGCGGGCGCGGGGCCAGACGCGTCCAGATCACGAAGCCGTCCGGCGCGGGGTCGCCCGCGGCGATGCCCAGCTGGAACGGATATTCGGCGAAAACCGGATCGGCCAGCGCCTGCCGGCTTGAGCCCAGCACCACGCCGCCCGCGCCGAGCGCGAACATCAATCCCCGTCGGGATACGGAATCAGGCAGGTTCATCAGAGGCCCCTTCGACGTCGCGCGACGACCTAAACCGGAAATGTGACGTTCGTCACGCCGCCGGGCGTGCGGCGGGCGTCCAGGCCTGCAGGTCGTTGATCTCGCGGGTCCGCGCATCGATCGCGGCCTGCGCCATTTTCCGGACGGCCGGATCGTCCGTGGCCGCAAGCACCTGTCCGGCCGAGGCGATGGCCTGGCGGTTCTGCTGGATCGCCGCGGCGACCCAGGCCTCGTCCGCCGAGCCCGCCGGCTTCACCGAAACGCTCTCCTCCGGCAGCCGCGCCGCGTGATTGGCCGCGGCGGTCTCGCGCAGCGCCTGCTCAACCGGATCGCCGCCGCCGTCGCAGGCGGCAAGCCCCAGGGTGGCGAGCAGCAGGAAGGGGAGGGCCGTACGCATTCTGGGTGTCCTCAGCCCGGCCAGGTGGCGGCGCGGCTGCGTCCGTCGCGGTGGGCGACGCTGGTCGGATGCCGGTCGCTGCTGTCCGGAATCCAGCCGGCGATCGTCGTGTACAGGCTGTCCGCCGCGCCGGGATTGATGGCATGGATGCAGAAGGTCGACTCGCCCTCCCGGCCCCAACGCTTCTCGCTGAACTCCCCCACGCCCGTGTTCGACGCCAGCAGCTCCCGCACCCGCCCGCGCAGGGCCTGATCGGCGCCCATGGCGTAGCTGCCGAACACCACCTCAATGTCGCAGTCGACGGGAATGGACACGGACATCTGGGTGACCGGCGCCGTCGGCACTTCGGGCGACGTCTGACAGGCGGCCAGCGTCAGGCCCAGCACCAGCCCCGCGACGACGGCGCGCAAGCTCAACCCTCGATCCAGTTCGGCATCCACGCTTCGTGCATCTCGCGCAGATGATCCAGCGGCAGGCGGAACAGGTCGCCGTTCGGGCCCGTCGACGTGAAGTCACGGCCCTTGGCGCGGCCGACCACCGAGGCGTGCAGACCGGCTGCCTGGGCTTTTGCGATCACGTCCGTGGCGTCCTGCACGGCCACCAGGTAGCGCGCCTGGTCTTCGCCGAAGAGCAGGATGTGGGCGTGGGTCTTGCTGTCCGCATCCAGCTCGACGCCGACGTCCGAGGCCAGGGCCAGGTCCGCCGCCGCGCCGATCAGGCCGCCGTCCGAGAGGTCGTGCACCACGGTCAGAACGCCGTCGTGGATCTGCTCGCGCACGAAGTCGCCGGTCTTGCGCTCCAGCGCCAGGTCGACAGGCGGCGGGGCGCCGTCCTCGCGGCCCAGCACTTCACGCAGATAGATCGAGGCGCCCAGTTCGCCGACGGTCTCGCCGATCAGCACCAGCACATCGCCCTCGTGCATGCCGCCGAAGCCGGTCACCACATCGTAGTTCGACAGCAGGCCCACGGCGCCGACGGTCGGGGTCGGCGGAATGGCTGCACCGTTGGTCTCGTTGTACAGGCTGACGTTGCCGCTCACGACCGGGAAGTCCAGCACGCGGCAGGCCTCGGCCATGCCGTCGATGGCGCGCACGATCTGGCCCATGATCTCGGGGCGCTGCGGGTTGCCGAAGTTCAGATTGTCGGTGATCGCGATCGGGCGCGAACCCACGGCGGTCAGATTGCGCCACGCTTCGGCGACGCACTGTTTGCCGCCTTCATAGGGGTCGTTCAGCACATAGCGCGGGGTGCAGTCGCTGGTGACCGCCAGACCCTTTTCCGTGCCGTGCACGCGCACGACGCCGGCGTCGGCGCCGGTCGAGGAGTCATGCAGGGTGTCGGCCATCACGTGGCGGTCGTACTGCTCCCAGATCCAGCGCTTGGACGCCATGTCGGGGCAGGTCAGCACCTTCAGCACCGCATCGACCCAGCTCTCCGGGGCCGGCACTTCGGCGGGGGCCAGGCGGGGGTGCAGCTCCGGCTGGACCCACGGGCGGTCGTACATCGGCGCGTCGTCGAACAGCGGTGCCAGCGGCACGTCGCAGACGACCTCGCCATGGTGGTTCAGGATCAGGCGGCCGGTGTCGGTGGTCTTGCCGATGACGGCGGCGTCCAGGCCCCATTTCTCGAAGATGCGGTAGCCGTCGTTCTCGCGGCCGGGCTTCAGCACGGCCAGCATCCGCTCCTGGCTTTCCGACAGCATCATCTCATAGGCCGTCATGCCCTCTTCGCGCTGGGGCACGGCGTCCATGTTCAGTTCGATGCCGACGCCGCCCTTGCCGGCCATCTCGACCGAAGACGAGGTCAGGCCCGCCGCGCCCATGTCCTGGATCGCGGCCACGGCGCCCGAGGCCATCAGTTCGAGGGTGGCCTCGATCAGCAGCTTCTCGGCGAACGGGTCGCCGACCTGCACGGTCGGGCGCTTCTCGTCCGAATCCTCGTCGAACTCGGCCGAGGCCATGGTCGCGCCGTGGATGCCGTCGCGGCCGGTCTTCGATCCGAAATAGACCACCGACATGCCCGCGCCCGGCGCGGCCGAGTAGAAGATGCTGTCGGCCTTGGCGATGCCGACGCACATGGCGTTGACCAGGATGTTGCCGTTGTAGCCGGCGTGGAAATTGGTCTCGCCCGCCACCGTCGGCACGCCGACGCAGTTGCCGTAGCCGCCGATGCCCGAGACCACGCCCTTGACCAGGCGCTTCGACTTCTCGTGCGACGGATCGCCGAAGCGCAGGGCGTTCAGCAGCGCCACGGGGCGCGCGCCCATGGTGAAGACGTCGCGCATGATGCCGCCCACGCCGGTCGCCGCGCCCTGGTAGGGCTCGATGTATGACGGGTGGTTGTGGCTCTCCATCTTGAAGATGCAGGCGTCGCCGTCATCGATGTCGATGACGCCGGCGTTCTCGCCCGGCCCGCAGATGACGCGGGGGCCCTTGGTCGGGAATTTGCCCAGGTGGATCTTCGACGACTTGTACGAGCAGTGCTCGGACCACATCACCGAGAAGACGCCGAGCTCGACGTTGTTGGGTTCTCGGCCCAGCCGGTCGAGGACGACCTGATATTCGTTCGGGGCCAGGCCGTATTCGGCGGCCAGTTCGGCCATGGTCTTCTGGGGAGCGCTCATGGCCCGGCCTCATAGCGGCAGACGGCCGCCGTGTCAGCCATCGGTCGCGGAACATCGCCGCCTGCGCGTCATTGAGTCCCCTGAGATCGAAGGAGGCCGCCATGCCCGACCAGCCCATCGACCCCGCCGCCACGCCGGAAGACCCCGACGCGCCGACTATCGCCGCCGATGACGCGGGCGCTTCCGCCGCCGCCGAACGGGCCGCCCGCCAGGCCGCCAACGACGATAACGAAGACGAAAACGAAGAGGATGAGGACTGATGCGCCGTGACGACATCACGCCCGAACACCAACACATGAACCTGTCCAACGATCCGGACGAGGCGCGCATGCTGACGGAGGCCGCGCCTGAAGCGGCGATGCAGAGCCGTCGTCAGCGCCTGACCGGGTCGGCCACGGGCGTCGGCAGCGTCGGTTTCGACGAATCGGGCGCCTTCGATGTCGGGGCCGGGCCCGATCCGCAGGACGCGCCGGTGGTCAGGAAGCCCAGGCGGTCCTAGCGTTCGACTGCCGGCTTCAGCTGGAAGGTCAGGATCACCGCGCCGACCAGCACGACGCCGGCCGCAATGATGGCGAAGCCCGCCAGCAGGATGTTGCGCTCCTTCTCAGCCACGAACACGCCCAGCAGGCCCCACGCGACCGGCAGGGCGAACGGCATCGACCTCAGGATCCAGGTCATGCTCAGCGCCGTCAGAACGACGAGCGACAGCACCACCATCGCCCAGGTCGTTGGCGACAGGACACCGGGCAGGGCGCCGTCGCCTGTGATCACCGTCACCAGGTTCACCGGCGCCGCGATCGCTAGCCAGCCGGCCAGCAGGGCCAGCGGCCAGACGATGAACCATCGCTCCCGCCCGGTCCGGGGAATCGCCCGGATCAGGTGCGCATTGGTCACCAGCGGCACGACCAGCACCGCCAGCGACGCGAAGATCAGCACGATGGTCAGCAGCTCCTGGTCGAAGGCCGCAGCCACGATCCAGAGCCCTATACCGGCGAAGGCGATGGCCGACGGCCAGCCGAACCGGTTTAGCAGATCGCTTTCCCCGATCGTCGGCAGCGCCTGTCGCACCGCATAGATCAGCACGCCGATGTAGATCACGCCCCAGATGGCGAAGGCGAAGCCCGCGACCTTCAGCGTGGCGTCGCTGTCCGCGGCGAACTCCGCCGCGCTCTGACCCCAGCCCATCAGCATCTGGGCCTCGGCGATGACCACCGCGAACACCGCGCAGGCCAGCACGATCAGCCGTCGGGTCGTCTGTGCGGATGTGGGTCGAACGATCGAGTCCATGGCGGCTCCTGCGGCTACGCCTGAACTACGTGCAGCAACGGTGTTGGTTCATCCATCCGATGGAACCCGGACCCCGGCGTCCGGTTGATCCTTGCACACAAGGAGACACGACATGGCCGACAAGGAACGTCCGACCCCCGCCGAGGAACCGCATTTCGAGACCGACACGGTCCAGGCCGACCGCGCCCGCGAGCAGGGCCTCGGCTTCGGAGAGCGCGAACTGAAGGCCCAGCGCGACCCCGGCGGCATCCGCACCCCGAACGAGGACATCGACGATGAGGACGACGTCGAACAGCCCTAGGACTTGGTGAACTGTGGCGGAAATGCGTCTTGACTGACGGCGCTCGCCGACCTCCGATCCGGGTATGTCGAGTGCTCAGCCGATTTCCGACGATTCCCGGTGGCGCGGCCTGCTGGCTGATGCCGAGCGGCGCTTGCAGGCCAATCCCCGCGACCTCCGCGCCCTGATCGCCAAGGCCGACGCGCTGACCGGTCTGGGCGACGGCCGGACCGGAGCCAGCTTCTACAGCCTCGCCCTCCGCGGCGCCGGCGACGGTCGCGGTCTGCCGGCCGACCTCATCGCCGAACTGCGCCGCGCCCAGGCCGCCGCGCAGGAGCAGGCGCGCCGCTTCGAGGATCACCTGACGCAAAGCCTCGCCGGGGCCGGCTTCGACACCGCGAAATCCAGTGACCGCTTCTCCCTGTCGCTGGACCTGATGGCCGGCCGCAAGCAGCTCTATCAGCAGGAGCCGCTGTTCTACCTGTTCCCCGGCCTGCCCCAGATCCAGTTCCAGCCGCGCGACACCCTGCCGTGGCTGTCGGCCATCGAAGATGCGACGGCCGATATCCGCACCGAACTTGAGGCCTTGCTGGCCGAGCCGGGCCTGTTCCGTCCCTATGTCGAAAAGCGCGCCGACCGGCCGAATACCGACACCGACGGCATGATCGACAATCCGGACTGGAGCGCGCTCTTCCTCTGGAAGGACGGCCTCGAACAGCCCGACATCGCCCGCCGCTGCCCCCGCACGCTCGAGGCCCTGGCCGAGGTCCCGCTGTGCCGCGTTCCGGGGCGGACCCCCTCCATCCTGTTCTCGCGCCTCAAGGCCGGCGCCCGCATTCCGGCGCACCACGGCCTGATCAACACCCGCCTGATCTGCCATCTGCCGGTCATCGCCCCCTCAGGCAGCCGTTTCCGCGTCGGCAACGACATTCGGGAATGGCGGGAGGGCGAGGCCTGGGCCTTCGACGACACCATCGAGCACGAGGCCCGCAACGACAGCGGCCTCGACCGGACCATCCTGATCTTCGACGTCTGGAAGCCCGAGCTGACCGACGAGGAGCGCGATCTGGTCGCCGCCATGTTCCAGGCCATCGACGGCTACGGCGCCGGCGGACCCGCCTGGGGGGTCTAGCGCGGCCGCGCCGGGTTGCCGACCACGGTCGCGCCGGCCGCCACGTCCTTGGTCACCACCGAGCCCGCGCCGATCACCGCATCGTCGCCGATGGTCACGCCCGGCAGGATGATCGCTCCGCCGCCGATCCAGACATTGCGTCCGATGGTGATCGGCTTGCCGAACTCGATCCCCTGCGCCCGCTGTTCCGGATCGCGCGGGTGGTCGGCCGTCAGGATCTGCACCCCGGGCCCGATCTGCGTCAGCTCGCCGATCTCGACCTCGCACACGTCCAGAATGACGCAGTTGAAGTTCAGGAAGACCCCGCGGCCCAGGCGGATGTTGTAGCCGTAGTCGCAGTGGAACGGCGACCGGATCACCGCGCCCTCGCCGACCTCGTCCAGCCGCTGGCGCAGCAGGTCGCGTCGATCCGCGGGCGAGGCCGCCATATTGGCGTTGTAGCGCGCCATCCACTGCCGCGCGGCGGCCGCATCGGCCTGCAACTCCGGATCGCCCGGGTCGTACGGCTGACCCGAGATCATCTTCTGGCGTTCGCTGATGAACATGCCGCCTCTCAACCGGTTCGCGCCGGTTGAGTTCGAACTGTTAAGCCGGGCGGGTCAAGCCCGCCGCGCGTCAGGCGGCGTTGTAGATGCTCTGGAACAGGGTCGCGCCGTCGGCCGATCCCAGCTCGGCCTCGAAGGCCCGGTCCGGGTGGGGCATCATGCCCAGCACGTTGCCGCGGGCGTTCTGGATGCCGGCGATGTCGGCGACCGAGCCGTTGGGGTTGTCCACGTAGCGGAACACCACCTGGCCCTCGCCCTCCAGCCGCGCCAGCGTTTCGGCGTCGGCGAAATAGTTACCGTCGCCGTTGCCCTGGGTCATGATGACTTCGCGCTGGCCCTGGTAGCCCGAGGTGAAGCGGGTCTGGCCGTTGGCGACCGTCAGGCTGATCGGCTTGCAGACGTATTTCAGTCCGCTGTTGCGCAGCAGGGCGCCCGGCAGCATCCCGGCTTCGCACAGCACCTGGAAGCCGTTGCAGATGCCGACCACGGCCACGCCGTCGTCGGCGGCCTTCTTCACCGCCTGCATGACCGGCGACTGCGCCGCCATGGCCCCGCAGCGCAGGTAGTCGCCGTAGGAGAAGCCGCCCGGCAGGACGATGAGATCGAGGCCCTTCGGCAGCTCGGTCTCGCCGTGCCAGATCATTTCGACCTTTTCGCCGGTGGAGCGTTCGACGGCGACCTTGCAGTCACGGTCGCAGTTGGAACCCGGGAATACGATGACGGCTGCGCTCATGGCGCGGGCGTTTAGCAGGGTTCGGCGCCAATGTCAGGGCGCCTGGTCAGGGTTTGGCGCCCGTCGGCGTTTCGCGCCGCAGCTCGGCCATGAAGGCGTTCATCGACTCCACCCGCGGTTCGGCCATCCGGCGCGCCGCATCCGTCTCCAGCCGCCCGGGCAGATTGGCCGAGAAGGTTTCGATCCGCCCCAGCGCCTGGTCATAGTCGGGCCGCTCGCCCGTCACCGCCAGCATCCGCGCCGCGCCGGTCGCGCCCAGAAAGTCGACCAGGTCCGCGTCATGCAGGGCGACCGCCTCCGGCCCCTCGGGGTCCTTGTCGTACATGTGGCCCAGGATCGCCGCGCGCACCGCCGGGAATTTCTCCATCGGGAAGCCCGCGTTGCGCAGGAATGGCTCGGCCAGCTCCACCGAGCGCGTTGCGTGATCCACGCCCTCCACCGCGAACGGTTCGATGCCGCCCCAGTCGTGCAGGAAGGCGGCGGCGAACATCACGTCCTCGTCGACCGTCAGCCCTTCCTCGCGCGCGATCTGCATCCCCAGCAGATAGTCGCGCTCCGAATGCCGCCAGCCCCAGCCGGGATGCTGGAAATGCTCCAGCGCCTGGACCAGCACCGCCTGCCGCCATGGGCTGTCGGCCGGAATGCCCGCCGGAGACGCCGTCGCCACGGTCGGGGCGTCCTGCGCCGCCGCC
Organism: Brevundimonas lenta; assembly: GCF_014196335.1. Taxonomy (GTDB): domain Bacteria; phylum Pseudomonadota; class Alphaproteobacteria; order Caulobacterales; family Caulobacteraceae; genus Brevundimonas; species Brevundimonas lenta. The sequence goes on along the minus strand of NZ_JACIDM010000003.1, from coordinate 56,552 downwards.
GGTCCGCCCGTCAGGGCCGCACAGGCCGCAATCGCCAGAATGATCCGCTTCATGTCCGTCCCCCTCCGGCCCCTCAGCCGCCCGTGTTTTCATAGGTCGCCGTGATCGTCGACTTGGCCAGCGTATGGAAATGCAGGTTGAAGCCGAACACTGCGCCCGAGTTGTCAGCCACGACGTCCAGCCGTTCCTTGTCCACCGCGAACACCGTGAAGATGTAGCGGTGCGGACCGTGGCCCGGCGGCGGGGCGGCCCCGCCGAAGCCCGGATGCCCGTAGTCGGTGCGACCCTCGACCGCGCCGCGCGGCATGTCGTTCGGCGACGCGCCGGTCTTCAGCTCGGTCACGTCCGCCGGAATATTGGCGACCGTCCAGTGCCAGAAGCCCGAGCCCGTCGGCGCGTCGGGGTCGTAGCAGGTGACGGCGTAGCTCTTCGTGCCCTCCGGCGCGCCGGACCATTTCAGATGCGGCGAGGCGTTGCCCTTCGCCTGCACCTGGGCGTCCGGCAGGACGCCGCCGTCGGTGATGTCGTTCGAGGTGAGGGTGAAGGTCATGGGCGTCTCCCGCGAAAGGCGTGGGACCCTAACGCACAGACTGCACGACAGTCACCATGGGGAACCTTGTCATCCCGGACGCCGCGGAAGCGGCGATCCGGGACGTTGGACTGCCAACAACTCAGCTCCCGGAAGCTGCGTCAGCAGCTATCCGGGAGACAGGGAGGGGAAAAAGCCTGATGTCACCCGTCTCCCGGATAATCGCGTCGCGATTTCCGGGAGGCTGGCCCACGAGCGAACGCCGTCCCGGATCGCCGCTTCCGCGGCGTCCGGGATGACAAGGCGTCCAGGTGTCTATCGCTAGTGCGCCGCGCCCTTGGCTTCGGGCGTAAACGCGCGGTCGTCCATCAGTCCACCGGCCAGCGCCGCCGCGAAAACCACGCAGCAGCCGGCGATGAACAGGGCGATCAGAAGCTTGACGAGGCGGCTCACGCCACCTCGATGCGGTAGCTTTCGATGACCGTGTTGGCGAGCAGGGTCTCGCACATCTTCTTCGCCTCGGCGGCCAGATCCTCGACGCCGTCCAGGTCGAACTCGATCAGCTTGCCGACGCGGGCGTGGGCGACGCCGGCCCAGCCCAGACCGTGCAGGGCGCCTTCGACAGCCTTGCCCTGAACGTCCAGCACGCCGGGCTTCAGGAACACATGAACCTTCACCTTGGCCATCAGTGCAGTCCCCCCTGAATCACGGTCGGCATGTCTTTCATGATGCCGAGGCGGCGGGCCACCTCGGTGTAGCTTTCGATCACATTGCCCAGGTCGCGGCGGAAGCGGTCCTTGTCCAGCTTCTCGCCGGTGGCGACGTCCCACAGGCGGCACGAGTCGGGGCTGATCTCGTCGGCCAGGATCACGCGGGAGAAGTCGTTCTCCCAGATGCGGCCGAATTCGATCTTGAAGTCGATCAGGGTGATGCCGACGGCGCCGAACATGCCCGACAGATAGTCGTTCACGCGCACGGTCATCGCCAGGATGTCGTCCAGCTCCTGGGTCGAGGCCCAGTTGAAGGCCGTGATGTGCTCTTCCGTCACCATCGGATCGTTGAGCTCGTCCTTCTTCAGGTAGAACTCGATGATCGAACGGGGCAGGGGCGTGCCTTCCTCGATGCCGAGGCGCTTGCTCATCGAGCCGGCCACGACGTTACGGCACACGACTTCCAGCGGAATGATCTCGACTTCGCGGATCAGCTGCTCGCGCAGGTTCAGGCGCTTGATGAAGTGGTTGGTGACGCCGATGCCGTTCAGGCGCGACATCACGAACTCGCTGATGCGGTTGTTGATGACGCCCTTGCCTTCCAGCTGGGCCTTCTTCTCGCCGTTGAAGGCGGTGGCGTCGTCCTTGAAGTACTGAATCAGGGTGCCGGGCTCCGGTCCCTCATACAGAATCTTGGCCTTGCCCTCGTAGAGCTTCTTGCGCTTGACGTTCATGCGGTTTCGTCCAGGCGGGGCCTCGCCAGAAACGAAAATCGCGCGGCCAGCGCGAGTGTCTGGGCGGCGCGATCCGGAATCTGGTGGGCGGGAAAATTCGTTGCGCCATCCCTTAGCGGAACCCGTCCTGTGATACAAACCACGGACGCGGCATGTCGGACGGTCGCAACCGGGCGGGTTCCGGTTGCGTTCGGCCCCCGGGGGGATGTAGAGCACCCCGGACACGGCCGCCGTCTTGCTGCCGACTGAGGAGCCTTCGAACGCCCATGACCACCTTCGACGATCGGGAAAAGGGCTTCGAGACCAAATACGCCCTCGATCAGGAACAGGAATTCAAGGCGGTCGCCCGGCGCAACAAGCTGCTGGGCCTCTGGGCCGCTGAAAAGATGGGCCTGTCCTCGGACAGCGCCGATCAATACGCGGGCGCCGTCGTGAAGGCCGATTTCGAGCAGCCGGGTGAGGAAGACGTCTTCCGCAAGATCGCCCAGGACCTCGAAGGTTCGGGCATCGTCGTCTCGGAAGGCGAAATCCGCCGCAAGATGGACGAACTGGCCTCGATCGCCCGCGAGCAGATCCGCAACGGCGAATAAGCCGGACCGGCGCAAGCCGAACGAATCAGGGGCCGCTCCGTCGCCGGGGCGGCCCCTTTCGTTTGCGCGTTCCGCTGCTCAGTCGGCGAAGACCACCGTCTTCGAGCCGTTCAGAAGCACCCGGTCCTCCAGATGGTGGCCGACGGCTCTCGCCAGCACGCGTCGCTCGATGTCCCGGCCCTTGCGGATCAGATCGTCGGGCGTGTCGCGGTGGCTGATCGGCTCGACGTCCTGCTGGATGATCGGACCCTCGTCCAGGTCGGCGGTGACGTAGTGGGCCGTGGCTCCGATCACCTTCACGCCGCGCGCATGGGCCTGATGGTAGGGTTTGGCGCCCTTGAAGCCCGGCAGGAACGAGTGGTGGATGTTGATGCACCGCCCGGCCAGCCGGCCGGCGAAGTCGTCGGACAGAATTTGCATGTAGCGGGCCAGCACGACCAGTTCGGTCCCCGTGTCCTCGATCAGACGCAGCAGCGTCCGCTCCTGGGCCGCCTTGTCCGCAACGTCGATCGGCAGGTGGTGGAACGGCAGCTCGCCCAGATCGACGTGGCCGATCTGGTCCCGCGGATGGTTGGAGACGATGCCCGTGATCGTCATCGGCAGTTCGTCCACGCGCCAGCGATACAGCAGGTCCGCCAGGCAGTGGTCGAAGCGCGAGGTCAGGATCATCACCCGGCGCCGCTCGTCGCCCCGCAGCGTCCAGTCCATGGCGAACCGTTCGGCCAGCGGCGCGAAGGCCGCGCGGACCGCTTCATCGGCCAGCGTCTCCGGGCGCTCGAACACCACCCGCATGAAGAAGGTCCCGGTCGAGCGGTCGCCGAACTGCTGGGCGTCGGTGATGTTGCAGCCGCAGTCGGACAGAAATCCTGACACGGCGGCGACGATGCCCGGGCGATCGGGGCAGGAGAGGGTCAGGATCATGAGGGCCGCGAGGGGTCGGCGACGAAGTCGCCGATGATGGCCCAATGTTCCGCCTTCCAGGCAAGGGGTTTCGTAAACGCCGGGCTGGAGGACGGCAGGTCGATCAGCGTCAGGCCCTCGACTCCTTCCAGCGACCGTCGTCCGATCCGCGCCGACGTCGCGCCGTTGAACGCCACGGCGCGCAGGTCGGGCAGGTCGGCGATCAGGCGCTTCAGATCCGCCGCCTCCGCTTCGCGAATGGCCTGATCCAGGCTCCCGGGGCGATAGGCGCTGGCGATCACGTCCCAAAGTCCGACGCGAGCCGCCTTCAGGGCCTCAAGCCGTTCGGGATAGGACAGGGCGACCAGATCGCGCCCCGTCACGCCGCCGATCAGACGCCAGAAGCCGTTCTGCGGGTTCCCGTAGTACTGACCGGCCTTCAGGGACGCCGCCCCGGGCAGACTTCCCAGAACCAGTACGCGGGTCCGGGCGTCCGTCACCGGCTCGAACGCCGACAGTCGCACCGGTCCGGAAACCGGCTGCGAGGTCGTCATTGGCCGGCGCGTTCCGCCTCGCGGTCACGCCGCAGCTCTTCCGAACTCAGATAGGTGCGGCCCCCGAGGTTCAGGAACACCGTCTGGCCCTCGGCCGGCGTTCCGTCCTCGTAGGTCGCCTGCATCTTTGACGCCATGCACCGGAATACGGAGGCGCGTCGCGTGATCGCGGGCGAGGGGTTCAGGATCTCGCAATCCGACGGGCGGCCCTGCGCATCGACCACGCACCGCATCTGGACGCCGCGTATGCCGACCAGGCCGTTCAGACAACGGCCGGCCGCGACCTCGTCGACGGTCCGGACCTGGACGCTGCGCTCCGGAACGGCGTCGTCCTGCCACGCGGGCGCAGCCAGAACCGCCAGCGCGGCGATGATCCAGGTGGCGATCACGTCAGCCTTCCCCGAACACCCGGGCGAACACCGTGTCCACGTGCTTGGTGTGGTAGCCGATGTCGAACAGCGCCTCGAGCTGCTCGGCCGGCAGGGTGACCCGCGCGTCGGCCTTCAGGAAGTCGATGAACCGGCCCTCGCCGCGCCAGACCTTCATGGCGTTCTCCTGCACGGCGGCATAGGCGTCCTCACGGCTCACGCCGGCCTGCGTCAGCGCCAGCATGACCCGCTGCGAGTGCACCAACCCGCCCAGCAGGTCGATGTTCTTCTGCATGTTCTCGGGATAGATGTTCAGCCGCTCGACCACGTTCGCCAGGCGGTGCAGGGCGAAGTCCAGGTGGATGGTCGCATCCGGGCCGATGCCGCGTTCGACCGACGAGTGGCTGATATCCCGCTCGTGCCACAGGGCGACGTTCTCCATCGCCGGCACCACGGCCGAGCGCACCAGACGGGCCAGGCCGGTCAGGTTTTCGGTCAGGATCGGGTTGCGCTTGTGCGGCATCGCCGACGAGCCTTTCTGACCCTTGTCGAAGAACTCCTCGGCCTCGAGCACTTCCGTGCGCTGCAGGTGGCGGATTTCCGTCGCCAGACGCTCGATCGACGAGGCGACCACGCCCAGGGCCGCGAAGAAGGCGGCGTGACGGTCGCGCGGGATCACCTGGGTCGACACCGGCTCGACCTGCAGGCCCATCTTGTCGGCGACATAGGCTTCAACCGCCGGATCGACGTTGGCGAAGGTGCCCACGGCGCCCGAGATGGCGCAGGTCGCGATTTCTTCCTTCGCCGTAACCAGACGACGCTTCGCCCGCTGGAACTCGGCGTGATAGCCGGCCAGCTTGAGGCCGAAGGTGATCGGCTCGGCGTGGATGCCGTGGCTGCGGCCGACTTCCGGCGTGAACTTGTGCTCCTTGGCCCGCGTCTCCAGCGCCGCCAGCACCCGGTCCACGCCCTCGATCAGCAGATCCGACGACCGCGCCAGCTGCACCGCGAAACAGGTGTCCAGCACGTCCGACGAGGTCATGCCCTGGTGCAGGAAGCGGGCTTCGTCGCCCACGATCTCGGCCACATGGGTCAGGAAGGCGATGACGTCGTGCTTGGTCGTCCGCTCGATCTCGTCGATCCGGTCGGCGTCGAACGTCGCGTCCTTGCCCTTGGCCCAGATCGCGTCCGCGGCGTCCTGCGGGATCACCCCCAGCTCGGCCATCTTGGTGGCGGCATGCGCCTCGATCTCGAACCAGATCTTGTACTTGGTCTCTTGCGACCAGATGGCGACGGCGGCGGGGCGGGAATAGCGCGTGATCATGGGCGCGTCGTGTCGGTCCAGGGCCGCCCGGAGTCAAGGCGCGGCTTGCATCCGAAAGCCCGCGGGCGCACGAGACGGCCACGCTTTCAGCAGGGAATCGTCGCCATGGAACTGATCATCGGGCCCCGTCTGTACTCGACCTGGTCGCTGCGCCCCTGGCTGGTGCTCAAGCGATGCGGGGCCGACTTCACCGTCCGCGAAATCGACATCTACAGCCCCGAAGGCCAGGCCGAGCTCGAGCGGATCTCGCCCTCGCGCCTCGTGCCCCTGCTCAACGTCGACGGCGAAACCGTCTGGGATTCCATGGCCATATCGGTCTGGTGCGCCGAGAATTTCCCGCACGTCCGCCTCTGGCCCGCCGATCCCCACGCCCGCTGGCTGGCCCGCTCCGCCGCCTGCGAGATGCACGGCGGCTTCACCGGTCTGCGCACCCACTGCACCATGGACCGCAACCACTCCATGGTCGGCCCCGACCGCTCGCCGACGCCGACCGTTCCGGCCGTCGAGCGCGACATTCGCCGCATCGTCTCGCTGTGGACCGACATGCGCACCCGCTTCGGCGCGGACGGCCCCTACCTGTTCGGCGAGTGGTCGGTGCCGGACGCCTTCTTCACGCCTGTCGCCGCGCGTTTCCTGCACTATCAGGTCGATCTGGCGGCCTATGGCGACGACGGAACGGCCGCCGCCTACCGCGACGCCCTGCTGGCCCAGCCCGACTTCCTCGAGTGGTCGGCGGAAGCATTACGTTAACCGCACACCCCAACCCGGCCTTAAGACAACATCGGTATCCGTGGAGCTTCAGGAACGCACCCGCGTTCGGGAGTCAGCCATGTCGATGCCTGCTCAACAGCCTGAAGCGCGACGCCCCAGCCTGCTGGTCTACGGGCTGCTGATTGTCGTCGCCTGCTGCATGCCGGCGTTGCTGCTGGCCGGCCTCTAGCCGCCGGTCGCGGGAACCAGCGCCACTTCCACCGTCTGCGCCGGCTGCTCGGTGACGGGCGGAGCCGGGGGCGGGGGCACATAGTCCAGACTGATCGGCACCAGGGTCGCGCCCGACGCCACCGCGTCCAGCGTATTCAGCGGCCGTCCGTTCATGCGCTGGTAGATCCAGTAGGCCGCGACCACCTTCTCCACGTATTCCCGCGCCTGCGGCACGTCGATCGTCTCGATCAGCAGCAGCGGGTCGGCGTCCGGCCCCAGCTTGCGCACCGCCGCCACCATCGGCCCCGGCCCCGCATTGTAGGACGAGGCCGCCCGCAGCAGGTCGCCGTTGATCGCCGGCATGGCCAGCACCCGGTTCACATAGGCCTGGCCCAGCCGCGCGTTCAGGTTCGGCTCGAACAGTCGCTCCGGCTCCGTGACGAAGCCGCGATCGCCCGACAGCTCGGCCGCCGTCGTCGGCATCACCTGCATCAGGCCGTAGGCGCCCACCGAGGAGCGCGCGCGCGGGTTGAAGTCGGTTTCCTTGCGGGCGATCGCATAGACCAGCGAGCGTTCGATGGTGAAGCCGCCCTCCGGCTCGATGATCGGCTGCGGATAGCGCACGGCGTCGATGCGGCGCGCGTCGCCGTCCGAACCCGTCACCCGCGGCCCCAGCGCCCGTCCCAGCGCCGCCCACATGCGGCGGGCGCGATCGGTCAGCGCCGAGCGCATCCCGGTCCGCAGCTCCTCGCGCGCGTCGTCGCGGCGGCCGATCTCATAGTAGGCCACCGTCCGTCGGGCCCGGGGGTCCGTGCGAACGAAATCGTCCAGCTCCGACGCGTCCACGCCGACCGGCTCGTCCGGCGTGTAGGAGGCTTGCTGCAGCGTGGCCCCGTACGGCTGCGGCCCCAGGTTCTCGATCGTCGGCTCCATGCCCAGCTGGCGCATGGCGATCTGGCCGTAGAAGGTCGCCGGCCATGTCGCCGAGCGACGCAGCAGCGGCTGCACGCGGTCCTGCTGGCTGGAACGTCCGGCCGAACGGGCGGCCCAGAAGGCGGCTCCGGCGCGGACCCAGCCGCTCTCGGTCGGGTCGTCCAGCACGCGCTCGAACGCCGTCGTGGCCCTGGCGAACTCGCCCAGCCGGTATTGCGCCAGCCCGACCGTCCACCAGTCGCCGATCTGCTCGCCGAGCGTCACGGCGCCCGTCAGGTTGTCGTTGTTGAGGGCGACCCGGGCCGCCTTCATCGGATCGTCCTCGGCCGAGCCGCCGCCCGCCGCCACGACGCTGTTCCACGTCCGCTCCCCGACGCCCGCCGGCCGCTTCGGCTCCGGCGCGCCGTCCGGACGCCGGCGCAGGGCCAGATTGTAGGCGCGCGGGGCGCAGGGCAGGTCGGAATACTCCTCCAGCCACGCCGCCAGCTCTTCGTACGTCGCGGAGTGGTCAGGGTGGAACAGGCGCTCGAACTCGACCTGGCCCAGCAGCACGCGGTCCTGCGCCTGGCGGGCGGACTCGCGCGCGGCGTCCAGATCGCCGCGGCGCAGCGCATCGAAGGCGGTGGTGTAGCTCAGACGGTCCGCCGCGCTCAGGGCCGAGGGCGCACGGCGTTCGTCGGCATGGCTCACGCCCGCGAATGCAGCGAGAGCCAAAGCCAGCGTCGGCGCGAGGATCGCGCGGCGGAAAGCAACAGGCACGAGGCGGCCCCCCTTAGAGCGGCGCGGAACCAAACCCACCCGGTCCGGCGCTCGCTGTTCGTTCGGTCGTCAGGCCGGAAAAAACGACTCGGCCCGTGCGGATGTCAAGTTTCAGCGGCTTTTGGGGCGCTTTTGAGTCGATCAGGTTAACGGATCAGCCGTCTGCCCCGAGGCGTGTCGCCAGCGCCAGCATGTCCGCCCACGCGGCCTTTTTGGCCATCGGCGTGCGCAGCAGGAAGGCCGGATGGAAGCTCGGCAGCGCCGGCGCCGTCACACCGCCGCCCTCTGCCGGCCGCCATTCCTTCCAGTGGCCGCGCAGCCGCATGATGCTCTCGTCGGTCCCCAGCACAGCCTTCGCCGCCGCCCCGCCCAGCAGCAGCACCGCCTTCGGCTTCATCAGGGCGAGGGCCCGCTCCAGGAACGGCGCGCAGGACGCCTGTTCCGCTGCCGTCGGCGGCCGGTTGCCCGGCGGGCGCCAGAACACCGTGTTGGTCAGGTACGCCTGGCCCTCCAGCCCGGCCTCCTTCAGCATCCGGTCCAGCATAAGTCCGGCCTGGCCCACGAACGGCTCGCCGCGCTCGTCTTCTTCCGCGCCCGGCGCCTCGCCGATGACCAGCACGGCCCCTTGCGGATTGCCCCGTCCGAACACCGCCTGGCGCGCGCCCATCCCTGTCAGGGGACAGCCTTCGAACTGCGCGACCGCCTGACCCAGCGCTTCCAGCGTCTCGGCCCCGGCCGCCAGCCGGCGGGCGTCGGAGGCCGCGTCCGCCACATCCGGAGAGGCCACCACCGACGCCGTCGCCTTCGCCACGGCCTTCACCGCGGGCGGCGGCGCGACGTGCGTCCGGTCCACCGGCGCGTCGCCGAAACAGGCGTCGACCCCCGCATCGCTCCAGAAGGCGAGCAGGCTTTCGGCGGCTGCGGTGTCGAGGGGCTGCATGGTCATAGGCGCTTCGGCACAGGGATAGTCCTTGACCGCCGCCGCGTCACCTTCCGATAAGCGGGATTCAAGACCACACGGACGACGAGGACATCACGCTATGGCCGAGCAAGCGATCGAGGGCGGCGCCGCCAACGCCTGGCAGGAAGCTGTGATCGACAAGCTGCCCCCCGCCGAGGCCCTGGCGGGCGTCGAGCGCGAGGTGATGGAATATGACGTCGTCATCGTCGGCGGCGGCCCCGCCGGCCTGTCCGCCGCCATCCGCCTGAAGCAGCGCGCGGAAAAGGACGGCAAGGAGATCTCCGTCGCCGTGCTGGAGAAGTCGGCCGAGATCGGCGGCCATATCCTCTCGGGCGCGGTCATGGACCCCAAGGCCCTGAACGAGCTGTTCCCCGACTGGAAGGAACGCGGCGCGCCGCTTGAGACCCCGGTCACCAAGGACCGGTTCCTGATTCTCGGGCCGATGGGGCAGGTTCCCCTGCCCATGCCGCTGCTTCCGCCGCTGATGCACAACGAGGGCTGCTACATCGGCTCGCTGGGCAATCTGGCGCGCTGGCTGGGCGAGCAGGCCGAGGCGATGGGCGTCGAGGTCTATCCCGGTATGGCCGCCAGCCATGTCGTCTGGGACGAACCGTCGGGGCGGGTGAAGGGCGTCGTCGCCGGCGTCTTCGGCATCGACCGCGAGGGCAAGCCGACCGGCGACTTCCAGCCCGGCATCGAGCTGCACGGCAAATACGTCTTCATCGCCGAAGGCGTCCGCGGCTCCCTGGCCAAGACCATCATGGCCCGCCACAACCTTTGCGACGGCGCCCAGCCCCAGAAATTCGGCATCGGCATCAAGGAGCTGTGGCAGGTCCCGGCGGACAAGCACCAGCCCGGTCTGGTCCAGCACACCACCGGCTGGCCGCTGGACGAGTTCACCGGCGGCGGCAGCTTCATGTACCACTTCGGCGATCGCTACGTGTCGATCGGCTACGTCGTGCACCTGAACTACAAGAACCCGTTCCTGTCTCCGTTCGACGAGTTCCAGCGCTTCAAGCACCACCCCTCGATCAGCGAGCATCTGGAGGGCGGCACCCGCGTCTCCTACGGCGCCCGCGCTATCACCGAGGGCGGCTTCCAGTCGGTGCCGAAGCTGGCCTTCCCGGGCGGCGCCCTGATCGGCTGCTCGGCCGGCTTCGTGAACGTCCCGCGGATCAAGGGCAGCCACAACGCCATGAAGACCGGCATGCTGGCCGCCGATGCCGCCTATGACGCCGTCATCGCCGGCCGTTCGGGTGACGAGCTGGTCGAGTACCAGGCCGCCTATGAAGGCAGCTGGGTTTACCAGGACCTCAAGCGCGTGCGGAACGCCAAGCCGCTGCTCTCGCGCCTGGGCACCACCCTCGGCGGGGCCGTCGGCGTCTTCGACATGTGGTTCCAGACCCTCTTCGGCGGCTTCTCCCTGCTCGGCACGCTCAAGCACCACGGGACCGACGCCGGCTCGACCGAAAAGGCCTCGAAGCACAAGCCGATCACCTATCCGAAGCCGGACGGGAAGCTGTCGTTCGACAAGCTGTCCTCGGTCTTCATCTCCAACACCAACCACGCCGAGGACCAGCCGGCGCATCTGAAGCTGCTGGACCCGACGGTGCCGATCCGCGTTAACCTGCCCGAGTTCGGGGAGCCCGCGCGACTCTACTGCCCGGCAGGCGTCTACGAAGTGCTGTATGATGAGCAGGGAGCCAATCCGCGCTTCCAGATCAACGCCCAGAACTGCGTCCACTGCAAAACCTGCGACATCAAGGATCCGTCGCAGAACATCGTCTGGACCACGCCTGAAGGCGGCGGCGGTCCCAACTATCCGAATATGTGACGCTCGGGCGGCGATGGGCCTTGTCGTCGCCGCATAATGTGGGAAGGGTTCGCGCCATGCGCCTTTCTTCGCTTCTACTGACCGGTTGCGCCTTGCTGGCGCTGGCTTCTCCTGCGGCTGCGCAGGATGCGCCCATCGTCGTCGATCCGCCGATGAACGCCCCTGCGGCGGCGCCGGCCGACGGCGCTGCGCCCGAGGCCGTCGGAGCGACCCCTGCGGCCCCGCCTGAGGCGCCCGTCGCGCCGCCGGCGCCGCCTATCCCGGCGATCTGGGCGCCGGTTCCGACGGACGAGTTCGGCCAGTCCTCCTACGGCCTCTATCTCTCGGCCCGGGTCGCCAACATCCGCGGCGACCGCACCGCCGCCGCCGAGCTGCTGTCGAGCAGCCAGACCCTGACGCCCGAACAGCCATCGCTGGCCGATGAGACCTTCCGCGCAGGCCTGTTCTCGGGCGATCTCGACGCCGTCGCCCGCGTGGCCCCGCTGGTCGAGGACACGCCGCAACTGGCCGAGGCCGGACGTCTGGTCCAGGTCGTCCAGGCGCTTGAACGGGGCGATGGCCGCACCAGCGTCGGTCTCCTGAAGACCCAGGGGCAGCCCTATGCGACGCCATTCGGGATCGTCGCCAAATATCTGGTTCCGACCGCCGAGGCGGCCGCCGGCAACTGGGACGCCGCGCTCAAGCCGGTCGAACTGGCGCCCGCCGATCCGAACGGTCTGATCCTCCGCCTCCAGCGCGCCCGCGCGCTCGAAACGCGCCGTCGTTACGACGAGGCCGAGGCCGAATATCGCATCCTCGTCGCCCAGCCGGCCGGAGCCGAACTGTTCAGCGTCGATCTGGGCGAGTTCCTCGAACGTCGCGGTCGCCGCGACGAAGCCCGCACCGTCTATCAGGCCGTGCTCACCGGGGCCGCGCCGGATCCCGCCGCCGCCGCCGGTCTGCAGCGCATCGACCGTCGCGCGTCGCCGCCCCCCATTCCGACGATCCAGCAGACCGCCGCCGACGTCCTCCAGTTCGCCTCGCTGCAAATGACGGGGGCCGAGTTCTTCGAATACGCCGCCATCTGCCTGCGCCTGGCGGAAAGCCTGAATCCGTCGGACGAGATCATCCTGCGCCTGGGCCACAGCCTCGCCGCGGCCGAACAGGAAGTGCTCGCCCGCGAGGCTTTGGCGCGCGTCAGCCAGGCGAACCCCATCGTCTACGCCGGCGCCCAGTACAATCTGGCTCTCAGCCTCCAGCGCGATGATCGCGGGGCCGAGGCCCTGCAGCATCTGGAACAGGCCAATTCGGTCGCGCCCGGCCAGTTGATGATCGTCTTCCAGCTGGCCGCCCAGCTGGTTGAGCTTGAGCGCTTCGACGAGGCGCTCGCGGTCCTCGACCGTCCGGATGTGAACGTCTCCAACCAGGCGCCGCAGTTCCGCTTCCTGCGCGGCGCGGCGCTGGAGCGCCTGGGACGTCTCGATGAAGCCGAACACGAGCTCTGGGCCGCGCTGCAGTCCGAGCCGAACGATCCGGTCATGCTCAACCACCTCGGCTACCTCTGGGTCGACAGCGGCCGCAGGGTGGACCAGGGGGCGGAAATGATCGCCCGCGCCCACGCCGCCGATCCCGAGAACGGCAACATCCAGGACTCGCTGGGCTGGGCCCAGTATCGCCAGGGCCAGTACGAGACTGCTGTCGAGACCCTCGAGGGCGCCGTCGCCAAGGAGCCCGGCAACGCCGAGATCGTCGACCACCTGGGCGACGCCTACTGGCAGGTCGGCCGCCGTCGCGAGGCCGAATGGCAGTGGAATCGGGTCCTCACGCTCGAACCTGACGCGGAGCGCCGCGCCGAGGTCGAGCAGAAACTGGCTACTGGTCTGCCCGCCCAGACCCTGGTGGCCGGCGCACGGCCCTGAGCCATGGCCGCGCTCTCCTGCCTCGCGCCCGCCAAGGTCAATCTCTTCCTTCACGTGGGCCCGCTGGACCGTAGCGGCTTCCATCCCCTGGCCAGCCTCGTGGCCTTCGCCGATATCGGCGACCGGGTGACCGTCGAGCCGTCCGACAAGCTGTCAATGACGGTCACCGGCTCCTACCGCGGCGCCCTGGCCCGCGAGCCGGACAATCTTGTGCTCCGTGCGTTGCGTGCGCTGGGCGAGGCCGCGGGCATCGGCGAGCCCAAGGTGGCGGTCACGTTGCACAAACAGCTGCCGATAGCCGCCGGGCTCGGCGGCGGCACCGCGGACGCCGGTGCGGCGCTCAAACTGGCTCGCGACCTCCTCGAACTGCCGCTGGACGACCACGCGCTGGCGAAGGTGGCGGAAAAGGTCGGCGCCGACGGCCCCATGTGCCTGCACAACCGCGCCGCCTGGGCGACCGGCTTCGGCCATCACCTGACGTTCGAGCCGCGCCTGGCGCCGCTCGCGGCCGTGCTGGTCAATCCGGATCTCCCGTGCCCCACCGGCGCGGTCTACCGGGGCTACGACAGTGGAGACGCCCGCAACGCCGACATTCCTTCGCCGCCGACGGACTGGAGCGCGAAATCCCTGATCGGCTGGCTCGCCGACCATCGCAACGACCTCGAACCGGCCGCCATCGCCATCGAGCCCGAGATCGGCCGCGCCCTCAAGGCGGTCGAGGCGTTGCCGGGCTGCCGCGTGGCCCGCATGTCCGGCTCCGGCGCCACCGTGTTCGGCCTGTTCGACACCCGCCAGGCCGCCGACGCCGCCCGCGACCGCATGCGCCGGACGCATGAACTGTGGTGGGTCGAGAGCGCGACCTTGTCCTGAACGGACAAGCTTTCTGCCGCCTCTTCTGACGTAGAATTCAGCGCTGTCCCCAAGCGGTACAGCAACGTTTTCCGCGCATAAAGACGTTCACAATAACCCTTAAGTTCGGAACCTGATCGCCTGTTGCGCTCTTGAACCGCCAGGTTTCCGTTGTTTTCGGCTGCGCGCTTCCTCCCCTTGCGGCCGAGCGAACAGAATAAAGGGATATTGTCATGCTTCGCATTCGACTGCTCACCGCGGTCGCGGCGACCGCACTCGCGGCCGGCGCTTCCGCCTTCGCCCAGACGCCCCCGACGACCACGCCGACGCCAAGCGAGGCGCCATCCGCGGCCGTCCAGGCCGCCACTCCGGCGACCGCCGACACGGTCATCGACGTGCTGCAGGCCCAGGGCAATTTCACCACCCTGCTGGCCGCCCTTGATCAGGCCCAGCTGACCGAGACCCTGCGCACCCGCCCGGCGGTGTCGATCTTCGCGCCCACCGATGCGGCCTTCGCCGCCCTGCCTGAGGCCGACCGCACCCGCCTGATGGATCCGGCCAATGCGCAGGAGCTGCGCAGCCTGCTGCTCTATCACGTCATCGTCGCCGACGTTTCGGCCGGCCAGATCCAGGGCGCCCGCGGCGGCGTCGAGACGGCCGCCCGCACCCAGGTCCTGCTCGACGGCACCGGCGAGGCCATCAAGGTCGACGCCGCGACGGTCACCCAGGCTGATCTGGACGCCTCCAACGGCGCCGTCTTCGCCATCGACAAGGTTCTGAACCCCGCCCAGTCGATGGCCGCCGTCGGCGACGAGGAAGCCGCTGCGCCGGCGACCCCGGCCGCGGCCGCGACCGAAGCGGTCGAAGGCACGGTGGACGAAACGACCGATGCCGTCGATGAGGCGACCGAGGCCGTGACCGCGCCGATCACCTCGCCGGCCCTGCCGGGGACGCCCTCGGTTCCGGCCCTGCCGACGACGCCCAGCCTTCCGTCCGCGCCTTCGGTCCCGTCCATGCCGGGGACGAGCATGCCGTCCATGCCGTCCATGCCGTCGGTCCCGACCCTGCCGACGGATCCCGGCGTCGCCGGCGCAGCCGCGGCCGCCGCGGGCGTGACCGCCACGACGCGTCCGGCCACCGGTGAGATCGCCCCAACCGGCCAGCCTGCGGCCACGACCACCACCATCCAGGCCCCGCCGGTGCATAACCCCACCGACGGCGACGTCGACGAGGCCGAGGATCCGGCCAACCCGGCTCCGACTCCGCCCAACTGATCCGGGCGCTTGTCTGACTGACGAAGGCGGCGGGCCCCGGTCCGCCGCCTTTTTCGCGCTTAACCGTCGGCAAACCGCCGCTGTGTAGGTTCAGGGCATGGAAACGCTCACGCCCGCCCACATCGCCGCGTTCGAGGCCGTTCTGAACCGGGTCCCATCGGCGGACCGCGCCCGCCTCCACGCGCTCAAGGCCGCCGCCGCCGACGCCGCCGCCGCCTCGGCCCCGCACTGGGACTTCGACCAGCCCGGGCATCGCGCGGAAGAGGCCCTGCAGGCCGTCTTCGGCCCCGCCCTGACCGACGACCACCGCCGCGCCCTGGTCGCCCTGTGGGCGCTGGAAATGCCCGCCCGCGTGCCCGCCGCCGACCTGCCGCAGGCGGTGCTGGAGCTCTATCCCGAATGGATCGGCCGCCTCGCCGCCTTCCTGACCGAGGGCGCCAACCCCTACGACCGCGACTTCTGGGCCAAGGACGTGCGCATCGCCTTGGTCCTCAGCGTCCCCGGCGCCCGCACCCAGATGATCGACCTGTCCTCGCCCATGGGGCCGGGCCAGATCCTGCGCCACGCCCGCGAGGGCAGGGGCTGGTCGGTGATCCCGGCCTACGCCGCCGCCCAGGCCTGGAAGCCCTGGCTGGAGGTCCACACCGAAAGCCGCGAACTGTCCGACTTCAACGAGGCCGGCTGGGACCGCGCCTGGGCCACGGCCGCCGAAATCCTGAAGCGCCGCCCCGACATGGCCGGCATGCTCGGCTCGTCCTGGTTCTACGATCCGCCGCTGGAGCAGATCAGCCCGCGCCTCGCCTATCTGCGGCTCAACCCGCTGAAAAACGGCGCCTTCCTGATCCATCAGGGTCCCGGCGACATCCACACCCAGCGCGCGGGCGCCAGCTCGCCGACCCGCGCCGCCATGATCGAGAAGGGTGAATACACCGCCCGTTCGTGGATCGTCGCCTGGCCCCGCGCCGCCCTCATCCGCTGGGCCGACGCCCGCAAGACGGCGCTGGCTCAGGCCGCCTGAACCACGCCCCAGGCCGCGCCCACCGGCAGCACCTCCAGCCCGGCGGTCTTCGCCAGCCGCAGCACCCGGTCCAGATCGTCCGGCGTGCAGCCGTAGTCCGTCGGCCGGTCCGACACGTCGTGTCCATAGGCCGTCAGCCAGCCCTTCGACGCCGCGGCTTCGGCCATCAGCCCCTCCAGGTCGTAACCGGGCAACCGCCGGCTCTCCAGGCCGATCGACTTCACCAGCCCCCGGTCCTCGCGCCCGGCGTTGACCCCGTCGCGCACCCCGCGCCCCAGCGCGAACCGCCCGCGCACATAGCGTTTGGCCTCAAGCGTCGCGTCCCCGAACGGATAGGCGAAGGTCGTCATCCGGTACCCGTCCAGCCGCTCGCCCACCCACGCCGCATTGGCGTCCAGGCTCAGCCGCAGCGCCTCCGCATCCATGCGCAGCACGCTGGTGTGACCGTACGTATGGCAGCCGACCTCATGCCCGGCCGCGTGCAGCGCCTGCAGATGCTCCACCCGGAACTGGTCGCGATCCATGTTCCGCCCGCCGGCCAGCCCGCCGCAGACATAGTAGGTCGCCTTCACCCCGTGCTCGGCCAGGATCGGCCCCGCCTCGGTCCAGGCGCTGGCGGGAAAGTCGTCGAAGCTGAGCGAGAACACGCCCTTGGCCGGGGCGATCTCCACCGCCGCCACATCGAGATAGCGCGCGGCCCGCCGGCGCATCTGGTCGATCTGCTTCATGGGGGAAAGCTATTCCGGGGACGCTTAAGATTCCGTCCTTTCCGGCGAAGCCGGCATTCATTTCTGGCTGCCCCGGTTCTTCACGACGGGCGCGACGTGGTCACAACGAACACGACGGCTCCGCGCCTGACGTTGGCCACGTCGTGCCCGTTGTGGATCCGTTGTGACCGTTGTGAAGAACCAGCGATGACGGACCGCTTCGCGGTCGGCGGCGATTGGCCTGAACCGACCTTGTCTTGCCGCCAATGGGCCGCCCGTCTAGGGTCCGCGGCCTTCTCCCCCGGACGAAAAAGCCGCCGTGACCACCGAACCGCTCGCCTTCCAGGACCTGATCCTGACGCTCCACAAATACTGGGGCGATCAGGGCTGCGCGATCCTCCAGCCCTATGACATCGAGGTCGGCGCCGGCACCCTGCACCCGGCCACCGTGCTGCGCGCGCTCGGCCCCCGTCCGTGGAAGGCCGCCTATGTCCAGCCCAGCCGCCGCCCGGGCGACGGCCGCTATGGCGAGAACCCCAACCGGCTCCAGCACTATTACCAGTACCAGGTGATCCTGAAGCCGAACCCCGACAACCTGCAGGAGCTGTATCTCGGCTCGCTGAAGGCCATCGGCATCGATCCGAAACTGCACGACATCCGCTTCGTCGAGGACGACTGGGAAAACCCGACGGTGGGCGCCTGGGGGCTCGGCTGGGAGGTCTGGTGCGACGGCATGGAGGTGACGCAGTTCACCTACTTCCAGGGCGTCGGCGGCATCGAGGTCGACGTCGTCTCGGGCGAGCTGACCTACGGTCTGGAGCGCCTGGCCATGTACGTCCAGGGCGTCGACAACGTCTACGATCTGAAATTCACCAGGGAAGGCCTGACCTACGGCGAGGTCTTCCTCGAGAACGAGCGTCAGCAGTCGGAAGCGAACTTCCACGGCTATGACGTCGACGGCCTCAAGCGCCGCTTCGAGGACATGGTCGCCGAGGTCTCGCGTCTGCTGGCGATGAAGGGCCCGCAAGGTCAGGCGCTGGTGCTGCCCGCCTACGACCAGGTCCTCAAGGCCTCGCACCTGTTCAACCTGATGGACGCCCGCGGCGCCATCGCCGTCGCCGAACGCCAGAGCTACATCGGGCGCATCCGGGACCTCTGCAAAGCCTGCGCGACCGAATGGGTCGAGCAGGAGCGGGCGCGGGCGTGATGCAGGGCGAGCGGCCCACAGCTCCCCTTCCCCTCGACGGGGAAGGGGCCGGGGGTTGGGGTGGAGGCACACTGCGTCCGGAGCTGGCTCCGGAGACGCCGGCGTCTTCCAGTCTCGTCAACCACCAGCCTGCCACCAGCCCACCCAACCCTCCCCATGGAGGGGAGGGCTTTGATCGCTTCGACGGCAACACGCGCGCCGACGCCCGCATGATCGGCCGCGCTCGAAGACTGCGTGCCGACCCGACGCACACAGAGGCGAAGCTCTGGGCCCGCCTCCGCCAGTTCGACGTCCGCTTCCGTCGCCAGGCGCCGATTGGCCCGTACGTCGTCGACTTCGCCTGCCACCGCGCTCGTCTCGTGATCGAGGTCGATGGCGGCGTCCACAACCTGCCTGAGGTTGCTGTTCGCGACCTGGCTCGTGACGAATGGTTCGCCGGGCAGGGCTATCGCGTGCTCCGCTTCACGACCAGGCAGGTCGAGTATGAGATCGACACGGTTCTCGACGCGATCCGCAAAGCCTCACCCCTTCCCCTCGAGGGGGAAGGGGGCGGGGGATGGGGTGGAGGCACGCTGCTTCCGGAGATGTCTCCGGAGACTCCGGCGTCTTCCAGCCCTTTGATCGAACACCCTGCCACCACCCCATCCCAACCCTTCCCCCTCGAGGGGAAGGGCTCAAGTGACGCCTGACCCCATGCCCCAACTCCTCCTCGAACTGTTCTCGGAAGAGATCCCCGCCCGCATGCAGCAGGGCGCCGCGCGCGATCTGGAGCGGATGGCCGCCGAGCGCCTCAAGGCCGCCGGCCTGTCGTACGATTCTCTGATCACCTTCGCCGGCCCGCGCCGCCTGACCCTCGTCGTCGAGGGCCTGCCGGCCGCGACGCCGGACCGTGAGGAAGAGCTCAAGGGGCCCAAGGCCTCGGCCCCGGAACAGGCGCTGGAAGGCTTCCTGCGCAAGACCGGCCTGACCCGCGACCAACTGGTCGAGCGCGACGGCGTGCTGTTCGCCGTCATCAGCCAGAAGGGCCAGTCCACCGCCGCCCTGATCCCGGGCATGGTCGACTCCATCGTCCGCACCTTCCCCTGGCCCAAGTCGATGCGCTGGGGTTCCGGCACGCTGCGCTGGGTGCGCCCGCTGAAGCGCATCGTCGCCCTGTTCGACGGCCACGTCGTGCCCTTCGACATCGACGGCATCGCCTCGGGTGACACCACCGAGGGCCACCGCTTCCTCGGCTCCGGCCAGCCCTTCGCCGTCAAGAATTTCGAGGACTACCGCGCCCATCTCGAGAAGCAGTTCGTCCTGCTCGACGTCGCCGACCGCAAGCTGCGCATCCTCGAGGCCGCGCAAAAGGTCTGCGCCGACAAGGGCCTGGCCCTGGTCGATGACGACGGCCTGCTGGACGAGGTCGCCGGCCTCGCCGAATGGCCGACGCCGATCCTGGGCGACATGGACCCGCAGTTCCTCGACCTCCCGCCCGAGGTCGTCCGCCTGTCGATGAAGGTCCACCAGAAGTATTTCGCCGTCCGCGATCCCGCGAAACACGGCCTGGCGCCCCACTTCGTCGTCGTCGCCAACGTCGAGGCTACGGACGGCGGCAAGGCCCTCGCCGCCGGCAACAGCCGCGTCCTCTCCGCCCGCCTGAACGACGCCCGCTTCTTCTGGGACGAGGACCGCAAGACGGGCTTCGAGGCCTGGTCGAACAAGCTGTCCGGCGTCACCTTCCATGCGAAGCTGGGCACGCTGGCCGAGCGCGTCGACCGCATCGCCGCCTTGGCCCGCGAGATCGCCCGGACGATGAAGGGGCAAGGGATGGACATCGATCCCGAACAGGCCTTTGCGGCAGCCAAGCTGGCCAAGGCTGACCTTGCCTCGGGCATGGTTGGCGAGTTCCCGGAACTGCAGGGGATCATGGGCGGCTACTACGCCCGCGCCGAGGGCCAACCCGACGCGATCGCCGACGCCATCCGCGACCACTACAAGCCGCAGGGCCCGGGCGACTCCGTCCCGACCGCGCCGCTGACCGTGGCGGTCTCTCTGGCCGAAAAGCTCGACACCCTCGTCGGCTTCTTCGCCATCGACGAGAAGCCGACCGGTTCGAAGGACCCGTTCGCGCTCCGCCGTGCGGCGCTGGGGGTGATCAGGCTGGTGCTGGAGAATGGCCTCCGCGCACAGCTATCGTCGCTGATTGACGGCGTTATCTGGGACCACGTCAAACGTTGGGACAACCAGTACTATTCAGTGCTGGGTGTGAGCGAAGTTCGACAAGAAGGATATCAAGACGGCGCTCCGGATAAGCCGGAGTTCGTGCGGGATTTCCGCCACGTTCGAAGCCCAACTTCGCTGTCCGAGTTCGAGGACTTCGCGAAGCTGGTCTTTATCGGCGCCGAATGGAGCGGTGTTGATGGGGTGGAGACTGAACGCTTCTTGAATGGTGTGGCAGATCGCTGGTTCGATCCGCCAATCCAGATCAGGGCCAACCTCCTCGCTTTCTTCGCCGACCGCCTGAAAGTCCTCCTGCGCGACCAGGGCAAACGCCACGACCTCGTCGACGCCGTCTTCGCGCTGGGCGACGACGACCTCGTCCGTATCGTCCGCCGGGTGGAGGCGCTGGACGCCTTCCTCGCCACCGACGACGGGGCCAACCTGCTGGCCGGCTACAAGCGCGCCTCCAACATCCTCAAGGCCGAGGAGAAGAAGGGCCCGCTGCCGACCGGCATGGTCGAGACCGGCATGGCTGACCAGCCCGCCGAGGAGACCGCGCTCGCCTTCGCCTCCGCCGCCGCCCAATCGGCCGTGGACCAGGCGCTGGAGACCGAGGATTTCGCCGCCGCCATGCGGGCGCTCGCCGCCCTGCGCGCCCCGGTGGACGCCTTCTTCGACAAGGTGATGGTCAACTCGGACGTGCCCGCCGAACGCGACAACCGCCTGAAACTGCTCGGCCAGGTCCGCGCCGTCATGGGCCGCGTCGCCGACTTCGGCCAGATCGCGGGGTAAAGCCCCTTCACCTCTCCATCGCCCCTCAAGGCGATGGGGAGGACAGACCGCGCAGCGGTCAGGAGGGGGCGACGCCGGCCTGGGCCGGTAGAGCTCTGATTACATCCGCCGGCGACGCCCCCTCCACCGCCGTTCCGGCGGTCCCCCTCCCCATCTGCGATGGGGAGATGAGCGGCCGCTGACGCAAAAACGGCGCGCCTTCGCGCGCCGTCCCGCCGGTCATGCCGTGATCAGCATTCCCACTCGATGTAGTCGTAGGAGTCGCCCATCGTCAGGTCGGCCCAGCCGTTGTAACCGTCCCACGACTCCCAGCCGTTGCAGCCGAGGTAGTGGGTCGAGACCAGCTGGCCGCCGATGTAATAGGTGTACTGGAAGCCGTAGCCCTGCGGCCCGACGAAATAGTTGGTCTGCGCCGAAGCGCTGGTGGCGACCGAGGCCACCGACACGGCCAGGGCCGCGGCAATCAGGACGCGAGGAAGTTTCACAGGCGATTCTCCGTTCTGGTCTGACGTCCCCATGCACGCCGGGACCCGCTACGGTTCGCGTAGGGCGAGAATTATGTCAACCACAAGGTGGTGACGTGCAACCGCCCCGGCACATCCTGTTGCTATCGTCATCCTCCGGCGACCCTCGCGCATGCGAGGGGAGACCGGGGGACCCAGCGGCGCGCGGGAGCGCGAACCGCCGGACGGCGCGTAGCAGCCACCCTGTCACACGCACCGGCGGCTGAGGTTTCGCCTTCGCTGCGCTCCGGCGCCGCTGGGTCCCCCGGTCGCCCTGCGGGCGCCGGAGGATGACGATAGCAGGAAGAAAGCGTCGGCTATTCCCGGATTGTTTTCGCCAACCCGCTGACTTCCCCCACCAAAATTCCCTCTACGCAGCGAGGTATCCGCCCGCCGCATAATCCTCCCATCCCGTCGATGGGGAAGGCGTCGGATCCAGCGCCTCGACGACGGCGGGGTGTGGTCGAGCGATGAAGCCCGGGCGAAGGGTAGTCCGGGGGGCCTCTTCGGGCAGCGATGGATGCTGCCTGCTTGCTCGCCGCGCATCGAAGGTGCGGACCGCTGGCTCAGCCGATGTCCCACCCACGTCGCTTCCGGCAACGGCGGCGGCGGAGATCCGTCAAGGCTCTAACAGGGCCGCCAGCCGGAGGGCGCGCGAAACCAACGACCACGCGGGGCGTCCACCTCGTCGAAACGGTAAAACTATCAAAGCACCGGGCGAGGCCCGGACGCCCCGCGCCTTCCCCACCTTCCCGCGGCCCCCGCCGGAGGATGCTTCCGCGTGCCCGGTCTTTGAAAACGAGTCCTGCGGAGAGCTTACGCCCCCAGGATCCAGCCTTCTTCCTGCTCGACCTGGGCGATGAGCGCCTCGTCGGCGCCCTTCGGCGGCGCGAAGGCCTTCGCCAGTTCGCCGGCCTCGTCCATCTTCGCCAGCGCCTCGGCGGTCTGGCGCACCTGGGCCTGGTCCTTGAACTCGCCGGGGTTCGGCGCGCCCTCGAACATCGACGGCCAGACCTCGACGACCAGGGCCGACAGCGGTTCGACGTCGGCGGCGTCCAGCGCGCGCCAGCCCGTGCCGAACGGCCACACGGCGCCCGACGGCCCCAGGCTCTCCAGCAGGCGGCGCACGACCGGGATCCCGGTCATGGTCTGGCCGCCCACGGCGCCCGCGCCGTGCATCTGCCACACCGACTTCGGGTGCAGCTTGCCCTTGCGGGCCGCGATCTCGGTGGCCCGGAACTCGGGGATGTCGGCGCCCGCGCCGACCGGCGGCTTGGTCGTGGTCAGCCAGCGCTGCGCCTGTTTGGCCGGCGCGCCCCACAGCGGCCAGGCCTCGTCGGTCATCAGCCGGTTCATCTTGGCCGCCACCTGGTAGCGGTTGTTGGTGTTGTCGGCCTTGTCGACCACGTTGGCGGCGAGGAATTTCCACATCGCCGACCACGGCGCGCCGGTCAGCTTCAGCCGCTCGGCCGTGCCGACGGGGTAGCCGAAGTTGAAGTCGAAGCCGACCAGCACCCGGTCGCCGCGCTTGCGGTGTTCCGAGATCAGCTTGTTCAGCAGCGCCTCGCCCTCGGCCCGCGTCGCCACATTGTGGGTCTCGCTGTACAGGCGGAATCGCACGTCGCGCTTGGCGACGCCGATCCACACGGACTGGTCGCCCAGCTTCTTGCCCTCGGCGGCGGTCCAGTCGGCGATGATGACGGCGTCGAACAGGCGGGCCACGTTGGGTCGCTCCGGTACAGGTACAAGGATGGGCGCTTCTAGCCCTCCTGCCCCTGGCGCAGCAATGGGCCGTAAGGCTTAGCCTTTGAGAAGCGCTTCAAGATGCGACAGCCAGCGGCGGCCCAGCCGCATCGCTTCGCCCGGAGAGCTTGTCTGGACGGGCAGGGCGGCGTCCCACAGCGCCAGCTCGAACTCGGGATTGCGGGCGTCTGCGAACATCAGCCGCAGCACCACCTGCTCGGCGTCGGGGGCCATGATGTCCAGCGACTTGCGGGTTTCGCCCCGGCGCACCCGGGCCACGACATGGCCGTCGACGATGACCTCGCCACCCTCGATCTCCTCGAAGGCGTAGACCAGGCCGTTGCCGCCGCGGTTCCACAGCACCGCCACCTGGGCCCCGTCGAAGTCGAGACCGGCGGCGCGGCCTTCCGCCGGCGACAGCGCTTCAGCCTCGGGAACGGCGCCCAGCGACTTCAGCAGCGCGCGCTTCATCCGCCGCACCGGCTCCATCCACCACGCCAGCATCAGCGCCCCGGTGGTCAGGGCTGCAGCGGCCAGCGCCACCAGCAGGACGACCCGGAACACCTCGCCCAAGGCTCAGTCCTCCAGCTCGACGACCACGGGCACGTGGTCGGACGGCTTGTCCATGTCGCGGGCGTCGCGGTGCGTCTCCACGCCCCGGAACCGGTCCGCCGCCTGGGGCGACAGCAGGTGGAAGTCGATGCGGATGCCGTGGTCCCGCTGCCAGGCCCCGGCCTGGTAGTCCCAGAAGGTGTAAGTCCCCGGCGGCTGATGTCCCAGCTCGCTCGCGTCCGACAGGCCGAGGTACCTCAGCGCCCGGAAGGCGGCCCGGCTCTCCGGCTGGTACAGGGCGTCATTGACCCAGGCGGCCGGGTTCTTGGCGTCCTCCGGCGTCGGGATGACGTTGTAGTCGCCGCACAGGGTGAAGGCCTCTTCCTGCGCCAGCAGCGTCTGCGCGTGGGCGTGCAGCCGCTCCATCCAGCCCAGCTTGTAGGCGAACTTGGGGCTCTCCACCGGGTTGCCGTTCGGCAGATACAGGCACCCGACCCGCACCGGCCGCGGGCATTCGATCAGCGCCTCGATGTAGCGGGAATGGACGCCGTCGACCTCTACCCCCGACTGGTCCTCGCCCGGCAGATCGCGCCGGACCTCGGACATCGGGTATTTCGAGAGCAGGGCGACGCCGTTGTAGGTCTTCTGCCCGTGGATCTCGACGTTGTAGCCCAGGCTCTCAAAGGCCTCCCGCGGGAATTTCTCGTCCAGGCATTTGATCTCCTGGAAGCCGACGACGTCGGGGGCGGCGGCCTCCAGCCACGCCAGCACGGTGGGGAGGCGGGCGTTGACCGAGTTCACGTTCCAGGTGGCGATGCGCATCGCCCATGATTACGGCGCGTCGGGGCGTTCTGTGAAGCGGTGATCGCCGCAACGAAAAACGCCCCGGAGTTTCCCCCGGGGCGTCGTCTTCAGGCGATGGTCCGTCGCTTACTCGGCGGCGGGCGCCGCGGCCGGAGCCGGCGTCAGGGTGCAACCGCCGCCGATCCGCTGGGCGGTGGCGCACGGATAAACCTGCTGGGTCACGCCTTCGTTGTTCACGCGGGCGATGAAGCCCTCGCCGTCGGTGGCGCACTTCACCTCGTAGAACTTGCCGTTGGCGTTCTGGCCCATCAGGCGGGTCTGGGTGACGTTGCAGGCGGCGGCGTCGGTGCCGGTCAGCTTGGCCTGCAGCACGGCGTTCATTTCATCGTTGGTGGTGAACCGGCAGGTGGCGCCCGACGAGGCGACCTGGAAGCAGTCCTTCACATCCCAGCCGGTTGCCAGTTGCTCCAGCCAGTAGCCGGTCGCGCCGGCGCAGCCGACTTCGTAGATCATGTTGTTGGCGTTGCTCTTGCCGATGGCGACCGCCTCATCGACCGTGCAGGTGATGCCGGCGTCGCGGGCCCAGCCGCTGATCACGGCCATGCCGTTCTGGTTGGCGGGCAGAACGCACTGCTGGCCGACGTCGGCGTTCGGATCGCGCGACCGGGCGATGGCGGCGGTGCCGGCCAGCTCAAGGCAATTGACGATCGTCGGCGGCGTCGAGGCCAGGATCATGTACCCCGGGCCCGTGGCGCAGGCGGCCTCGTACACATTGGCCTCGCCCACGCGACCGGGGCTGACGGCCTCGGTGACCTGGCAGTTGATGCTGGCGCCGGTCAGTTGCTCCTGGGCGGACGCCTTCAGTTGTTCAGGGTTCGGCGCCGGCGCGCGACCGCGTTGCTGGCGACGCGTGCGTCCCTGTCCGCCTTCGGTGGTCTGGGGTCCGGTGGTGCCCGGCTCGCCGCGCGTCTGCTGCGGTTGCGCCGCCAGGGCGGGCTCGGCGGCCATGAACAGGGTGGCGAAGGCCACGGCGATCAGGCCGAGCATCTTGCTTTTCGACACTGGGATACTCCGCAAAGGAAATTGTCGTCGGCACCCATGGCCACCCTGTGTGTCTGGGTCAAGGCGCATCGACGGCGAGTCTGGACGTGTGCGGGAGGTTCGGCGTATCACTGCCTAAGTTGCGATTGGAGACGGACTTGGCCGACGGCGTCACCCCGGCAGATACCGAAGCGGGCAGCCTGCGCGGGCTCACCTATCCGTTCGCCGGGCCGCCGGCCACGGGTGAAGCCGTCGAGGTCGCTCCTGGCGTACTGTGGATGCGCCTGGCCATGCCGATGGCGCTGGATCACATCAATGTCTACGCCATCGAGGACGGCGACGGCTGGGCCCTGGTCGACAGCGGTCTGGCGCTCTCGGGCACGCGTGACGAATGGGACGCCCTGCTGGCCGGTCCTTTGGGCGGCCGTCCGGTCACCCGCATGATCTGCACCCACATGCATCCCGACCACATCGGCCTGGCGGGCTGGCTGTGCGAGCGGTTCGACGTGCCGCTGATCATGACCCGGCTGGAATACGTCACGGCGCGGATGCTGCTGGCGGACACCGGCCAGCCGGCGCCTGAGATCGGCGCGGAATTCTATCGCGCCGCGGGCTGGGACGAGGCGCAGATCGCCCGCTATCGCAAGGATTTCGGACAGTTCGGACGCGCCGTCGATCCGCTGCCTGCCGGCTATGTGCGGATGCGCGAAGGCGACCGTCTGTCCATCGGCGGCCACGACTGGCGCGTCGTCGTCGGCGAGGGCCACAGCCCCGAACACGCCTGTCTCTGGCGTGAGGACGACGGCGTGGTGCTGGGCGGCGACCAGATACTGCCGAAGATATCCTCGAACGTATCGGTGTGGCCTACCGAGGCCGACGCCGATCCGCTGGGCGACTGGCTGGCGTCGCTGGAACGGATGAAGACGGTGTTTCCGGACGACGTGCTGATCCTGCCGTCGCACGGCGAGCCGTTCCGCGGCGTGCAGACGCGTCTGGACGCCCTGATCCGGGGTCATGTCACCTCGCTGAAGCGGCTGGAGCGTTCGCTGAAGACGCCCAAACGGGCCGTCGACGTGTTCGGCGCCCTGTTCGCCCGCCCGGTCGGCGACGGCGTGCGCGGCATGGCGACCGGCGAAAGCGTGGCGCATCTCAACTACCTGCTCCGCCAGGGGCGGGCCGTCCGGACACGCGATGCGGACGGCGTCGACTGGTGGACTTCGACCCAAGGGGAGGCGGCATGACCGACCACATCAAGACCGAACTCAGCAACGGCGTCCTGACCGTGACGCTGGCGCGACCCGACAAGAAGAACGCCATCACCCAGGCCATGTACGCGGCCATGTCGGACGCCACGGAACGCGCCCGCACCGACGACGCCGTGCGCGTGCTGGTGTTCCGGGGCGAAGGCGACAGCTTCTCGGCGGGCAACGATATCGCGGACTTCATCGCCATCGGCTCGATGACGGGCGAGCCGCTGGACATGTCGGTGTTCCGCTTCCTCAAGGCGCTGGCCGACCTGGACAAGCCCGCCGTGGCCGCCGTGCGCGGGCGGGCGGTCGGCATCGGCCTGACGCTGCTGCTCCACTGCGACATGGTCGTGGTGGCCGAGGACGCCTTGCTGTCGGCGCCCTTCATCAACCTGGCGCTCGCCCCGGAAGCCGCCTCGTCGATGCTGCTGCCCGCGGTGCTGGGGCACCAGCGGGCGTTCGAGGTCTTCGCTCTCGGTGAGCCCATCGACGGCAGGACGGCGCTTGCTTGGGGTCTTGCGAACCGGGCCGTGCCTGCAGATCAGGTCGAGGCCGTCGCTGCGGAGCTGGCCGCGAAGCTGGCGGCGCGCGCACCGAACTCGATCCGCAAGACCAAGGCCCTGATGCGCGACGCGGAACGCCTGTGGGCCCTGATGCAGCGCGAGGCCGTGGCCTTCGGCAGCCAGATGAAGAGCCCCGAGGCGATGGAGGCGTTCATGGCCTTCACCCAGAAACGCGCGCCCGATTTCTCGAAAGCCGGTTGATTCGTCAGGGCGGGGGCCTTAGGTGCGCCCGCCCATGACTCA
This sequence comes from Brevundimonas lenta, assembly GCF_014196335.1. Classification (GTDB taxonomy): domain Bacteria; phylum Pseudomonadota; class Alphaproteobacteria; order Caulobacterales; family Caulobacteraceae; genus Brevundimonas; species Brevundimonas lenta. The sequence goes on along the minus strand of NZ_JACIDM010000003.1, from coordinate 28,792 downwards.
CGCGCCCGCCACAGCACAGCCCGACGTCCGCCCCTGGCGCGTCGAGGTCGAGACGCCCGCCGACGGGCCCGCCGTCGAGGCGCTGGTGCTGGACGCCTTCGGTCCCGGCCGCTTCGCCAAGACCGCCGAGCGACTGCGAGAAGACGCTCACGTGGCGGCCGGATTCCTGATCCGCGCCGAGGGCCGTGTGATCGGCTCGGTGCGGCTGTGGACGATCACGGTGGATGGCGCGCCGGCGCTGTTCCTCGGCCCGATCGCCGTGGATGCGGCGAGCCGCAGCGGCGGCATGGGCGCGGACCTGGTGCAGGCCTGCCTCGACCACGCCGGTGACACGGGCGTTCTGCTGGTCGGGGAGCCCCCGTATTTCAGCCGCTTCGGATTCCGCCCCGCCCCGGACGCCCGCCTTCCCGGACCGGTCGATCAGCGCCGGGTCATGTGGCTGGGGGCCGGTGAGGCCGCCGGACCGGTTCTCGCCGCATAGAATCGTTGCGGCCGAGCGCCTGACGCCTACGTTCGGACCATGGCCCGCTCCGCCGACAGCAAGACCGGACTGGCGGCCGTCGCCGAGGCGGCGGCGCAGTCGCCTGCGCGCGGCCTGCCGCCGGTGCATCTGTGGAACCCGGATCACTGCGGCGACATCGACATCCTGATCCGCCGCGACGGCGTCTGGATGCACGAAGGCTCGCCCATCGGCCGGCCCGAACTTGTGCGGCTGTTCTCCACCGTCCTGAGAAAGGACCCGGACGGGTACTGCCTCGTGACGCCGGTCGAGAAGCTGTCGATCCGGGTCGAGGACCTGCCGTTCCGCGCCGTCGCTGTGGAGAGGCGCGGCGAGACACTGGTTTTCACCACCGACGTCGGAGATCTCGTCGAAGCCGGGCCGGACTTTCCCGTCGAGGTCGAGACCGACGCCGCCACCGGCGAGCCTGCGCCCCGCATTCGCGTCCGCGCCGACCTGTGGGCCCGCATCGCCCGGTCGGTGTTCTACGAACTGGTGGAAAGCGCCGCGGTGGAGGACAGCCGCCTGACCATCCGGTCCAACGGCGCCGTATTCGCGCTCGGCCCGGCCGGAGCGGGCGTCGAATGAGCCTCGCCACACTTCGGGAACGTCTGGCCGGACATCTGATCCCGATCGGGGAGTGGAGCCCCGACGCCGTCGCCCGGCGCTCGGACTTCGACCTGAATCCGGATGCCGAGCGGCCGGAGCGCAGTCTGCGCGCCGCGGCCGTGCTGGTGCCCATCATTGCGCGCGCGGACGGCGCCACGGTGCTGATGACGCGGCGGGCCGACACCCTCGCCAGCCATACCGGCCAGATCGCCTTCCCCGGTGGTCGGCTCGATCCCGGCGAGACCGCCGTACAGGCGGCCCTGCGGGAAGCGTTCGAGGAGGTCGCGCTGGATCCCGCCGCTGTCGAGGTGCTGGGCCTGGGCGATTCCTACGAGACCGGCACCGGCTTCCTGATCACTCCGGTCATCGGCTGGCTGGCCGAGCCGCCTTCCACCACGCCCGCGCCCGACGAGGTCGCCGAAGTCTTCGAGACGCCGTGGGATTTCCTGATGGACCCGGCCAACCACCGCCGGGACTTCTACGACCGCGAGGGACAACCCCGCCGGTGGTTCTGGGCCATGCCATGGGAGGAGCGCTACATCTGGGGCGCGACAGCCGGCATCCTGCGCGGTCTGCGCACACGGCTGTACGGCGATGAGGCCGAACCGCTGGCCGCCGCGGGGGAGGACGCTGCATGACCGCGCTGACCGGCCAGCCATGGTTGCAGGCGTCGAGCACCCGCGCCGTGATGGCGGCGCTGGAGGCCGCCGGCGGCCCCGGTTGCGCCCGCTTCGTCGGCGGCTGTGTCCGCAACGCCCTGATGGGGAAGCCCATCGACGACATCGACATCGCCACCGTCCTGAAGCCTGACCAGACGGAGGCCGCCATCCGCGCCGCCGATCTTAAGGCCGTGCCGACGGGCATCGCTCACGGTACGGTCACCGCGGTTGCCGAGCGGACGCCATTCGAAATCACCACCCTGCGCCGCGACGTCACCACGGACGGACGCAACGCCACGGTCGCCTTCACGGACAACTGGGCCGAGGACGCCGCACGCCGGGACTTCCGCCTCAACGCCCTCTACGCCGACGCCGAAGGGCGCGTCTTCGATCCGACCGGCGAAGGCGTGGGCGACGCCGCCGCCGGCCGCATTGTCTTTGTCGGCGATCCGGAGACCCGTATCCGCGAGGACTACCTTCGCATTCTCCGCTTCTTCCGCTTCTTCGCCTGGTACGGCCGGGGCGAGATGGATGCGGCCGGTCTGGCGGCCTGCGAGGCGCTGGCGCCGGGGATGACCCGCCTCTCGGCCGAGCGGGTGTCGAAGGAGCTGATGAAGCTGCTCGCCGCCCCGGATCCCCGGCCTGCGCTCAGGGCCATGTCGGACAGCGGCGTCCTCGGCCTGGCCCTGCCGGAAGCCGTTCCACTGGACCTGTTCGAGGCCATGGCGCCCCTGAGCGACGACCCGGTCGTTCGCCTGATGTCGCTGTTGCCGGCGGACGAGCGACTGATCGTCGAAGTCTCGCGTCGTCTGCGTCTGGCCAACGCCACCCGGGATCGGTTGGCGGACGCGGCGATCGCGGCTCGTGACGTGGATCTGTCCATGGGCGATCCTGCCGTTCGCGCCGCGGTCTACCGCCACGGCGGGAGGGCGGTGGCCGACGGGGTGCTGCGTCGTTGGGCGGAAGCGCCGGACCGGGCGGACGATGCACGCCGTCTTCTGGCCATCGCGGAACAATGGGCGCCGCCGTCGATGCCTGTCGGCGGCCGCGAGCTCGCACGCCTGGGCGTTGATCCCGGACCCGAGACAGGCCGCCTGCTGAAGGCCTTCGAAGACAGCTGGGTGTCGGATGATTTTCCGACGGAGGGCCACGCCGAACGGCTGGCCGCCCTGGTCAGTCCGCAGCGCGGGTGAACTCCGTCACGACGGGCCGGTGGTCCGATCCTGTCGGTCGTCCCAGTCTGCGGCTGACGAAGGCCAGATCGTCGGAACGCCACACCTGATCGATCGTCACGCCGAACGGCGAGGGCAGGGCGCTGGGCCAGGTGCCCGGGAACCCGCCCGCCGGAGACAGGCTCATATCCCGCTTCACCTGACGACCGATGCGGGCGCTGGACACGCTGTTGAAATCGCCCGCCACGACGACCGGGCCGGTCAGGGTCCGGCGGATGTCGCCCAGCGCCATCGTCTGGGTGATCTGCCCCCACTGGAACTGGAACGGCCAGGGCCGCGTCAGGTGCACCCCGATGACGTTCAGGCGGCCCAGCGGCGTGCTGGCGACAGCCCCGACCGAATGCAGGCCGTTCGGCCGGCTGGGTATCTCGTCGAGCGGATAGCGCGAGGCGATCACTGAACGCGACGGCCCGCGCGTCTGGTCCAGCCGCATCGAGGCGACCCGGTAGGTATAGCCTTCCAGAATTTCGTCGATGCGCCCGGCCGGTTCACGCCCCAGCTCGATCAACACCACGATGTCGGCGTCCGCATCCTCGATGGACCGGCGGATCGCGGCCACGTCGTTGTTCAGATAGTACAGGTTGGCCGAGTACATCCGGACCACGGGCGCGCCCGCTTCCGCCCGGCCCGGCGCCGAAAACCACTGCGGCCAGACGGCGACCGTCAGAAGCACGATCACGCCGCCCGTCGCCGCCGCCCAGCGCCAGCGCCGGATCAGCAGGAAGCCGCCGGCCAGGATCAGGGATGCGATCAGAGCCGGGGCTGTGAACTGCGCGAGGATGTCGGCCCACCGGTGCCCGTTCCCGCTCAGTGCGGCCAGCGCGATCGGCAGCGGCGCGCAGACGAGCGCCAGCGCGACCAGACTGAAGGCGATCCGGGCGAGCGGACGCGCAGTCTTGCTTTCATGGTGAACGCCGGTCGTCATGGCGCGTTACTGTCTCGCTTCGGAGGGTGAGAATGGCCAGACGGACCATCGGCGATATCGAGAAAATCTGGTCCAATGTCGAGGGCGTGAAGAAACTGTCCGACCGCGTAGTGGGCGTCGGACCGTTCGGCGTCGGCATGGACGGCCTGCTGACCTGGGTGCCGATCGTCGGCACCGTCTATACCCTCGGCGCGGCAGGCTGGCTGATCGTGCAGGCGGCGCGGGCCAAGGCTTCGCCCGGTACAGTCACCCGCATGATGGGCTACCTCGGTATCGAGGCCCTCGTGACGACGGTGGGCGAGGTTCCCTTCCTGGACTTCGTGCCCAGCGTGGCTGACGTGATCTTCCCGGGGCACCTTCTCGCAGCCAGGGCGCTGCAGAAGGATATCGAGAGCACGCACTGGGTCGAGGCCAGCGAGCGGGACGCGAAAGCCTCCGGCGAGCACGAGAGCCACCTCGACGTCGTGCGCCGCAATCCAAAGCTTCGCCGCCTGGTCTACCTGCACGACTGACGGTGGTCGTTTTCGTATTTCCGCGATATCCGAACGGGTCAGGTCGTTAATTTTACTGACCTTCTGACTGCTGTCAGCGTCATCGACCAGCCGGGGTAACCGGCCAGCACAGACTGATCTCCGACCAATCACGGAGATCAACCATGAGCGACGAACAATCCGCACGGCTGGAACTGCCGTACCTGGCCGCGGGCCAGATGCAGAAGCACGTGACCCTCAACGAGGCGCTGACCCGGCTGGATGCTCTCGTCCAGACTGTGGTGGTGAGCCGGTCCACCACGGCGCAGCCTGCGGCGCCCGCCGACGGCGACCTGTATATCCTCCCTGCAGACGCGACCGGCGGAGTCTGGGCGGCTTGTGAGGCGGGCGATCTGTTGAGGGCGGAGGCCGGCGGCTGGACTGTGGTCGCCGCTCCATCGGGGCTGCTGGCCCGGGTCGCCGACGAGGGGAGCTTCATCGTCCGCGAGGGCGACGCATGGACGCCGCTCGGCGCCTGTCTGGGCGAGATAGCCGATCTGGACCGGCTGGGCGTGGGGACGGCGGCGGACGCCGACAATCCCTTCGCCGCGAAGCTGAACAAGGCGCTCTGGACCGCCCTGCCCATGGTGGACGGCGGCGACGGCGACCTGCGCTTCACCCTGAACAAGGAAGGCGCGTCAGACGTCCTCTCGCTGCTGTTCCAGTCGAACTATGGCGGTCGCGCCGAACTGGGCCTGGTCGGTAGCGACGATCTGATCCTGAAGGTCAGCGCCGATGGCGCCACCTGGCGCAACGCATTCACCGCTGATCGCGCCAGCGGCCGCGTGTCGTTCCCCCAGGGCGCCGTGCGCCGCGAAGTCACTGTTCTGACCGCCAACGGTTCATGGACGCCGCCCGCATGGGCGCGGTCGGTCGAGGCTGTGGTGGTCGGCGGTGGCGGGGGTGGAGGCGCGGGGGCGTTCGGCGCTTCCGGCGCCCGCTACGGCGGCGGCGGCGGAGGGGCGGGTGGCGTCAGCCGGGCCGTGTGGCCGGCGGAAAACCTCACCGCCGGGCTCACGGTGGTGGTCGGCGCGGGCGGCGCGGGCGGATCTGCGATCGCCGGTGGCGGCGGCAGCGGCTCGGCGATCCTGCTCGGTGCGACCACCTTGCTCTCCGCCACGGGTGGCGGCGGTGGAGGTCTTGGCAACGCGTCCGGCGGAACGGCCGGGACCGCGGGGGCCAGCGTGCCCAATTCCAACGGCGGCGGCGCATCCAGCATTTCGGCGGCGGGCGCCACCGGCAAGAGTTTCGACCGGCCGGATGCTCCCGGAGGCGGGGGCGCGGGCGGCAGCCTCGATGCGGCGGGCGTGGCGCGGGCCGGCGGGGCGGGCGGCGATGGCGGCGTGCTCGCTGTGAAAGCGGTCGGAGGTTCCGCCGGCTCCGGTGCGGCGGGCGGTCCAGGATCGGCGTGTCCGCAGCCGTCCCTGCACTGGGCAGGCGGGGGCGGCGGGGGCGGAGGAGCAGTCGCTTCGGGTGTCGGACATGGCGGGGGAGCCGGCGGGTCGTCAGGCGCGGGCGGTGGTGGCGGCGGGGCCGGCGTCAGCGCGGGCGGGATCGGCGGAACCGGCGCTGCGGGCTGCGCCTGGCTGATCGCGCTGGGTTGAGGCGGCCATGACCCGGAACCTCGCCCGCACCCGCGATGAAGCTGAACTGCTGGACCTCGACGCCTGGGATGCCCCGCGCCGGCTGACGAAAGACGAACTGTTCGAAGCCGGTGGTCCCGGCTGGCGCCGACATGAGCGGCGGCTCGACGATCTGGAGGAAAATCTGTGACCGAAGCTGACCCCGTAGAACCGATCCCGCCCCTGGCCGAGGGGCGCTGGCTGTGGCGGCGACTGTACGTGTTCGCCAGCACCGGAGCTGTCTGGCTCCTGCTCGACAGACTGATCGCCGCGACGCCGCCCCATGCCGCCCCACGCCTGGCCGAGGCGCTCATGGGCATGCTGGCGCTGATCCTCGTCCTCTATCTCGTGGCGCCGACCGCCCAACAGCTGATCGCCAGCCTCGCCCTGCTCAAGTCAGGCCCGGGCCGGGAGGAGCGCTGATGGGATATCGCTTGTCCGAACGCTCCCTGAAACGACTGGCCGGGGTCCATCCCCGGCTGGTGGCCCTGGTCAAGGAGGCGGCCTCCCTGACGCCGGTCGATTTCATGGTCACGGAAGGGCTGCGCACCCGCGAGCGGCAAATGGCGCTGATCCGCGCGGGGGCCAGTCGGACGAAGAACTCCAGGCACCTGACAGGTCACGCCGTCGACGTAGCCGCCATGGTCGATGGTCAGGTGCGATGGGACTGGCCGCTCTATCCCCGCATCGCGGCGGCCTTCAAGGCGGCCGCGGCCCGACAGGGTACGGCGATCGTCTGGGGCGGCGATTGGCCGACCCTGCGCGACGGTCCGCATTTCGAACTCGACCGGAAGGCGTTTCCCTGACGTTCGCGAATGACCTGACTGCACTGTGTGCACTGTGTGCACTCCAATTTTCGAACCCCAGGTCCGGCCGTGCGGCAGAAAGTGCAGGGCCACCCGGCAGAATCTGCCGTGCGCCCGGCATTTCCTGCCGGGCGACCAGCGTCCTTAACAGGAACTAACGTAGCAAAATCAATGGTCGGCGAGCTGGCATGACGGTTTGGCGAGTGGTCCCGTCCTTGCTGCAACCAACCCGAGCAAAAAGCTCCCGGCCGCCAAAATGGCGTCGGACACCTTGAAACAAGGATTATCGTCATGGCGCTGAACAGCGTTAACACGAATGCGGGCGCAATGATCGCCCTCCAGAACCTGTCGGTTACCAACTCGGAACTGCAGACGGTTCAAAACCGCATCAACACCGGCAAGAGCGTCTCGTCCGCCAAGGACAACGGCGCCATCTGGGCTATCGCCCAGGGTCAGCGCGCTGAAATCGGCGCCCTGAACGCCGTCAAGGACAGCCTCAACCGTGGCCAGTCGGCCGTGGATGTCGCCCTGTCCGCCGGCGAGTCGGTCTCCGACCTGCTGGTCCAAATGAAAGAAAAGTCCCTCGCAGCGACCGACAAGAGCCTGACCACGTCGGCTCGTTCGGCCCTGAACGAAGACTTCAAGGCCATCCGCGACCAGATCGCTACGGTCGTGACCAACGCCAAGTTCAACGGCGTGAACCTGCTGGACAACTCGACCGGCACCAACGGCTACAAGGCTCTCGCCAACACGACGGGCACCACCATCAAGGTGGCGGGTGAAAACCTGTCGCTGGGCGGCGCCAACGTGACGGTCACCGCCACGACCAGCATCGGCACCTCGACGCTGGCCTCGACGGCCCTGGGTCTCGTCAACGCCTCGATCGACAAGGTCTCGGCCTCCCTGGCTCGCCTGGGCACCGGCTCCAAGTCGTTCGGCACGCACCTGACCTTCGTCGGCAAGCTGCAAGACACCATCGACGCCGGTGTCGGCAACATGGTCGACGCCGACCTGGCCAAGGAAAGCGCGCGACTGCAGGCTCTGCAAACCAAGCAACAGCTGGGTGTGCAGGCGCTGTCGATCGCCAACTCCTCGACCTCCATCCTGCTCGGACTGTTCCGCTAAGGATCGACCGGAAGGGCGGGGTCTGCGGATCCCGCCCGACCGTTCCAGTCCCTAAAAAGGAAGCCACGGCTGATCGCCGTCGGAAGGAGCCATGCACAACAATGCAAAGATCGCTCTGGTAACCGCGTCCCCCGTCTCGTCCGCCAACAACGCCGCATCCAGCGGCGATTTCCGTGATTCACGGGCCCAGCAGGAGGCCGATCTGGCCGCCCGCTACCGTCTTGTGATCGAGGAAGGCCCCCAGGCCGGCTCGTTCATCTACAAGACGCTGGACCGGGTGACGGGCGAGGTCGTCAAGCAGTTGCCCCGCGAACAGGTCGTCGACCTCATGCAGACCCCGGACTACAGCGCCGGCTCGGTGATCAACACCAAGGCCTGACGCGTCCCGGCATTCGATCTATCCGCCGCGCAGGAGCGATCCGCGCGGTTAAGCTGCGTGGTTAGCGCCTGTTAACCATGTGTCCACAGTTCGCCCTCTAGCTTGCCCCAAACCTCGAAGGGCTGAGTCGGATGACGAATAGCGTCCACACCAATGCTTCCGCTGCAATCGCGCTGCAAAACCTGACCACGACGAACAATCGTCTGTCGGATGTGCAGAGCCGTGTCTCCACGGGCCTGAAGGTTCAGGGGGCCAAGGACAACGCCGCCATCTGGGCGATCGCCCAGCAGCAGCGGGCGGACGTGGGCGCCCTCGGAGCCGTCAAGCAGAGCCTCGACCGCGCGACCTCGATCGCCGACGTCGCCATGTCGGCCGGCGAATCAGTCTCGGACCTGCTGAACCAGCTCAAGGAAAAGGTGGTCGCCGCGAAGGACACTTCGCTGAAGACCCAGTCTCGCGAACTCCTGAACGCCGACTTCAAGGCCCTGCTGCGCGCGATCAAGTCGGCCGTGGACAACGCCAGCTTCGATGGCGGCAACATCCTGAACGGGTCGCTGACGACGGGGATCAAATTCCTCGCCAACGCCGACGCCTCGCAGTTCGTGACCCTCTCGGCCAAGAACCTGTCGCTCGGCGGCGCGATCATGGAGCTGTCGCTGACCGACAGCCTCCTGACCCTGACCGGCGCGACGACGGCGCTGAATAAGTTGGACGACTCGATCACCCAGCTGAACGCCGCTCTCGGCGAGATCGGCGCGCAGGCCAAGCAGATCGAGGCGCACAACAACTTCGTCACCAAGCTGATGGACACCCTGGAGTCCGGCATCGGCAACCTGGTCGACGCGGACCTCGCCAAGGAAAGCGCGCGACTGCAGGCCCTGCAGGTGCAGCAGCAGCTGGGCGCGCAATCGCTGTCGATCGCCAATCAGGCGCCGCAGATCATCCTGTCGCTGTTCAAGGGCTGATCGGCCTGGCCGTCAGGCCAGGCGTCGCCGTTCCGCATGGCTGATAGACACCGGCTCCGGCCGGCGACGCAGAGACGATCGCGGCCCGACGCCATACAGGGAAAGCAGCGATTTCAGGGCGTTGACGAAGGCAGTCATTGGCTTCTCCTCCGTAATCAGCGGGCCGTTAACGGTCGCTGGGGATCATTGTTCCCTGAGTCGCGCCCGCTGTCGCACCGGCCAAGCCTGTTAAGGGCTCGTTACGGCAGAGCTGCGAGAGTGCGGGCTCGGAGTCGGCCGTGATCAACAACAGCTATCTTCTCGGGCTATTCGGCGGGACCGCGTCCTCGACGCTGCCCTCGACGACGGCTGCCGCTCTGGCGCAGTCGAAGAAGCAGCCGACACCGCCCTGGTCGAGCTCGGCCAAGCCGCCGGAACAGAGCGCTCTCCTGCGGGCGGCGCTCGGCGGCCGGGACTTCATCAACGAGGACTCCGCCCAGCTGGACGTGAAGGGCGCTTCGGCCGACTATAAGAAGCTGTTCGCCCTCTATCAGGGGCTCGAGACCCTGAACGTTCTGGCCAATAGGGCGGCCACCAAGGGCGTCGGCGCGCTTGAGCTGACCCAGCTCAACAAGCGTTTCGCCGTCGGCATGGCGGAGGTCAGCAAATGGCTCCCGTCCGCGGATCTGGACGGAATTCGGCTGGTGCAGGGCACGTCGTCCTCGAGCAGCAAGTCCAGCGCCGCCGTGCCCCGGGACAGCGCCATCTCCGTCACCGGTCCGATCCACGAGGGCTCGCCCGACTCCCTCAGCCCCGCCTTCGCCGGCGAGGTCGAGTTCAACATCACGATCAAGCGCGGCGACAACACCACCAAGACGGTGGCCATCGATCTGGCGGACATGGGCACGACGCCCCGGACGCTGACCAACGTCCTGGACCACATCAACGGCAAGCTGGAAGCGCAGGGCATTGAGACGCGGATCGGCCGCGAACTGGTCAAGCCCGAGCCGAAGACGGTCACCGTGGGCGGCAAGCCGGTCACTCTCCCGCCCGGGCCTGATCAGTTCGCCCTCGTCGTGCGGGGCGTAACGACCGAGACCGTGAAGTTCACGCCCGCGGAGACCGCGGACGGCGTCTATGTGGTGCAGAACAACGGGACGGCCGGTGGTCTGCAGGTCCTTAAGTTCCAGAGCGATACGGGCGGCGCCGCGCCACCTCCTGTCGCGGGCGTCGGCGAGACCCAGTGGGTCGATGGCCGCGCCTCCCAGACGGCCTTGCCGGACGGTGTCGAGACTGTCCGGGCCAGCGCCACCGGGCCCGACGGCTCCCTTTGGATGGTGGCGGATCTGACCGCGGGTCCGGGCAACCAGCCCATCAAGGGTCAGAAGGATGTGGCGCTGATCAAGGTGGACTCAGCTGGCCGGGTGGTGATGACCCAGGCCCTGGGCGCCGCCTCGACCGCCAGCGGATACGCGATCGCCGTGGATGCGAACGGGCGCGTCGCCGTGGCGGGCTCCGTCACCGGGGCGCTTGAGCCGGGCAAGAGCGGCGATGTCGCCGGCGTCGCCGACAGCTTCGTCACCGTCTTCAATGCGGAAGGCCAGGAGGTCTGGACCCAGCGCCGTGGCGCCCGCGCGGCCGACGAGGCGACCTCGGTCAGCTTCGGTCCCAATGGTACGGTGTATGTGGCGGGGCGTGCCCAGTCGGCGATCACGGGGGCTGTGGGCGTCGGCGGATGGGACGGCTACGTCCAGGCCTTCAGCGAAAGCCAGTTGCACCAGTTCGCCCCCGTCGTTTCGACCGCCGTCGGCGCGTCGCAGTTCGGCACCACCGGCGCTGACACCGTCGATGCGATCGCCGTCGACGGAAACAACCTTTACTCCGCGGGCGTCGAGGACGGCCGCCTGGTCGTGCGCCAGTTCACGCTGGACGCCCTGGGCAAGCCGACGCTGGCCGCCAAGCGCGACCTGGGGGAGGCCAGCGGCGAAGTCGCCGGTATCGCCGTCGCCGACGGCAAGGTCGTCATCAGCGGAACCACCCGCAACGCCGCCCTGGGCATCGGAACGATCACCATGGCTCACCATGGCGGCAAGGACGCCTTCGTGGCCGTGATCGACGACAGTCTGACCGCCTCGGTCGATGATCGGCTGACCTACATCGGCGGGGCAGGGGACGACACCGCGGCGGACGTGAAGATCCAGAACGGCAAGGTCTGGCTGACCGGCATCGCCGACCGCCCCGAGGGCGCCAAGGCGACTGATCCCACCAAGGCCTACCTGACCCGCATCGACCCCACGACCGGCGCTGTCGAATGGCGTCGCGACTGGAATGGCGACAGCGAACAGGCGGCGCCGCTGACTCTGGCGGTGGCGTCGGGCGGAGCCAGCGTGCTGGACCGGCTGGGTCTTCCCCAGGGCGAAATCGACCAGAGCCCGTCGCGGGCGCTGACCACGGCGACGTCCTTGCGCGTGGGCGACCGGTTCTATGTTTCGCCGGCCGATGGCGGACGCTCGGTTGCGGTCACCATCGAAGCGCGGGACACCTTGCAGACCCTGGCCCGCAAGATCGAGCAGGCTTCCAACATGAAGCTGAAGGTCACGGTCACATCGGAGTCCGCCAAGGAGGCCCAGCCAGGAGATCTCGCCACGGCCCTGCGCACCGGCTTCCAGCGTCTTTCGATCATGGCGCGCGACGGGATCAAGGGGGCGGTCCTGACCGCTGGCGAAACCGGTCGCGACGCGCTGGCCGGGCTGGGCCTTTCGCAAGGCTTTATCGGCCGCAGCTCTGGCGATGATGTCATGAGCACGTTCGGCCTCGGTCTGCCTTCCAATCTGAACCTGTCGGACGCCACGGCTGTGAAGAACGCCGGCGAGAAACTGCAGGCGGCCATGAAAGCCGTGCGGGACGCCTACCGTGCTCTGGCCCCGGAATCGAACACGCCGGCGATCACCGGCACGGCCCCGGCCTATCTGACGGCCCAACTGGCCAACTATCAGGCTGCTCTCGCCCGTCTTGGCGGCTAGGTCAGCCAAGGCCGTTGACGGCGTGGGGGCGGGCAGGGTTATTGGGGTCTCCATCCGCGCGAGCTTTTCATGCCCAGGGACAACCGCATCCTCATCGCGATCGGCGCCGCTGTGGCTGTCCTCGCCGCCGTCATCATCGGCCTTGTCGTCTCGGGTGGCCGGGATCGCACGCCGGCTCCGCCGCCGGCGGCCCAGGGCGGCCTGACGGTCGATGTCGCCGACGCCCCCGGCCTGGATACGACGCGTGAGCTGCGCTGTTACGTCGATGGCCAGTATGTGGGCATGGCGACCCTCGCCGACTGCGCCCGCCGAAATGGTCTGGCGACCGATGCGCTCGACGTGGGCGTTGACGAAACCGGGGCGCTGGTCGCCGCTCCGACCGCTTCCTTCGCGCCTCCGCCCGAGGCGCCGCCGGTCGAAGTGACTGCGGCCGAGGCGCAGCCCGCAGACGCCGAGTCGACCCAGCCGGCCCAGCCGACGCAATCCGCGGCCGCCGGCGGTCAGTGCCTGCGCCATACGGGCTCGGACTGGCGGATGCTGTCGCCGAACATGTCGCTGAACCAGTGCGTTCAGGCCCTCTACGCCGGCACCTGCGTGCGTCCGGGCGACGCCCTGTATGGTCGTTGGGGCGAGACGACCCTCCGGCTGGTGCCGCGCCGGGTCGAGCAGTCGAACGACAACAACCGCTTCCGCACGCTGGCGGAGCAGGACCGTAGCTGCCAGTTCCCGGGACTCCGTTGATGCGCACCTCCATCCTTCTGGCGTTCGGCGCCGGCGTTCTGGCTCTTGGCGCCTGTCAGCAGAGCACCAAGGCCCCGTTCAATCAGGGCGTCTGCTACGCCGTCGAACTGGGGCCGGACGGCGCCGCGCCGAAGTTCAACGTGGTCGCCGAGAACCAGCCGCAGATCGAGTTCTGCGCGGCGCGCCTTGAAGAGATGCGCCAGCGCTTCCTTCGTATGGGCGGCACCCGCCGGGAGATCATCGGCGCCTATCAGGGTCGCTTCATCTTCATCGACCGTGCGGGCGTTTCGTTCGGCCAGACCCTGGAAGGGTCGCGCTTCATGGCGCTGGCACGAACCGGCGACGGCCGCCTGGCCATCCCTGGCGCGATCCAGCAGGAAGTTGATGGCGGCCCGGCGACCGCGCCGACCGCGCCGGCTCCGCCCGCCAACTAGACCGCGCAGAACAAAGCTGGAACATTCAGCCGCTTTCGGATAGCGTTCCGGCGGGAGGGGCGTCAGGCTGTGGGAAAGCCTGTTCAGCTGACAATTAATCGGCCTCAGCCGGGACGATCCGCGCTAGGCCAACGGAAACACGGCCCGAAACAGCGCGAACGCGTGGCAGGCCAGATATTTAGAGGAGCTCGAGATGGCGGGCAGCGTCAACAAGGTCATTCTGGTCGGCAATCTGGGCAAGGACCCGGAAATCCGCACTCTCAATAACGGCGAGAAGGTCGCGAACCTGTCGCTGGCGACGTCGGAACAGTGGCGCGACAAGGCCACCGGCGAGCGCAAGGAAAAGACGGAGTGGCACCGCGTCGTCATCTTCAACGACAACATCGTCAAGGTGGCCGAGAACTATCTGAAGAAGGGCTCGACGGTTTACGTCGAAGGCGCTCTGCAGACCCGCAAATGGACCGATCAGCAGGGCGTCGAGAAGTATTCGACCGAGATCGTGATCCAGCGCTTCAACGGCCAGCTGACCATGCTGGGCGGCCGTGACGGCGGCGGCGCGAGCACCCCGCGCGGCGGCGACGACGATTATTCGTCGGGCTTCTCGACCGGTGGCGCGAACAAGCCCTCGGGCCCGCGCGAGAGCTACGACCTGAACGACGACATCCCGTTCTAATGGGCGGGCCGGCCGGTCCGGCCACAGTCTGAAATGTGAAGTGTCGGGCGCGGCCCTCGCGCCCGACAGAATGCCGCGCTAGGCCGGGGGTGTGATCAGCCCCGACAAGCCGCACAGCCCGTTATCCGTCGCCGAGATCGTCGCCATCGTCGCGGTGGTCGTGATCTGGGGCGTGAACAACGCCGCCGCCAAGCTGGCGACCGAAACCCTGCCGCCCCTGCTGACCGGCGCATTGCGCTTCGCCATCGCGGCGGCCTGCCTCGTTCCGTTCGTGCGACCGCCGTTTCCGAACTGGAAGAGCCTGCTGCTGATCGTCGGACTGGGCGGTCCGTTGCACTATGGCCTGATCTATCTGGCGTTCTGGCTGGCGCATGACGTCAGCCCGGTGTCGGTGGCGGCGCAGTTATGGGTGCCGTTCACCGCCCTGTTCGCCTTCCTGCTGCTGGGAGAGCGGCTGTCGAAATTCGCGCTCATCGGGATGGGCGTGGCCTTCCTGGGCGTGGCATGGATGACGCTGGATGCGCACGCGATCGAGGACTGGAAAGGCATCGTGGTGGGCATCGCCGCGGCCAGCGCCTGGGCGATGACGACGGTGATCGCGCGGCGCACCACCTCGATCCCGCCGTTGAAGATGCAGGGGCTTCTGGCCCTGGTGGCTCTGCCGGCTCTGGGCTTTGCGTCGGCCATTTTCGAGCATGGCCAGGTGGAGGCGATGCAGAGGGCCGACGGCTGGGTCTGGGCCAGCGTGTTCTGGGCCGGGCTGGTGTCGTCGGTGATCGCGACGACCCTGGTGTTCTGGCTGGTGCAGAAGCGCGAGGCGGGGCGGGTGACGCCCTATCTGCTGGCCACGCCGGTCGTGTCGATCCTGATCGGCTGGGGCTTCATGGGCGATGTGCTGACGCCGCAGATCCTGGCCGGGGCCGCGCTGACCATGGGCGGGGTGGCCGTGGTGGCCCTGGCGGAGCGGGGCCTGCGGGCGGGCGCAGCCAAGGCCTGAAAGAAAAAGGCCCGAACGCGGGTGCGTCCAGGCCTTTGCATTCTGATTTCAGCGAACCCTAGAGGCCGGGGAGCTTGAAGCCCGAGTCGCGGCGCTGCGAGATGCTGATGCCCGATTGACCACCGGTCAGGGCCTGGACGCGGGCCTGTTCGCTGGCGGCGTCGATCGTGACGGCGCCCTCGGCGGTCAGGGTCGTGGACGGGCCTTGCGAAGCCGGGTCTTCACGACGCCAGAACATGACGCGGCTGGCCCAGTTTTCTTCCTTGTGGGTCAGATCGCCGAACTCGTCGTCGACGACGTAGCGGGCCAACGGGTCGGCGCGGTCGCCGCCGGCTTCGGCGACGAGGACCTGTTCGCCAGCCGAGCGGGTCACCGCCTGGCGTTGGCCGAGAAGGATCTGACGAGCGGCCGATTCCGGAGCCAGCTCCTGCGGGCGCGGTTGACCCGGCGCCGGCGGACGCAGGCCGTATTCCGGCGGAACGGTCAGCGGTGCGGTCGACACCGTCAGGAACTCGTCCGGCGTGACCTTGGTGAGGCCGATGCTCTCGCCCATGCTGGAGCAGGCGCCCAGCGCGAGGGTGGAGGCGGCGGCGATCGTCAGTACGGCGGTAGTGCGAAGACGCATGATTTGTCCCGGTGCGACGCGCCCTGTCGGCGCACGCGTAAACCTTATTGGAAGCGGTTGATTACGACTTTTCGGCGGCGACGCCAACCTTGGCGGCCCGCTCCGACAGCAGGCTGTCCAGAATCAGCAGGACCACGCCGATGGTGATGGCGCTGTCGGCGACGTTGAACACCCACGGGAAGAAGCCGGTGCCCGAGAAGTCGAGGAAATCGACGACGAAACCGAAGCGGATCCGGTCGATGACGTTGCCGATCGCGCCGCCCATGACGAGGCCGATGGCGGTCACCAGCAGGCGACGGTCGGCCTTGAGCGCCCACCAGCCGAGGATGCCGGCGACGGCGATCGAGAACAGGCTCAGCATCCAGCGAGCGGAACCGTCGCCGAACAGGCCGAAGCTGACGCCGCGGTTCTCGACCCAGGTGAAGTTGAAGAACGGCGGCCACACCGGGTGCTGGCCGATCTCGCGCAGGTCCAGGCCGGAAAGCACCCAGGCCTTCGTAAGCTGGTCGATGACGATGACGAGGATGGCGAAGCCGTAGGCGGCGTAGGCGATGCGTGGGATTTTCATTCGTGTCGCTGAAAAGTGAGGCCGTCCGGGTTAGCAGTCTGCGTTACGCTCGCGAAGGGGCAATCGCGTGTCACGGCGTCGCGGTGGGCTTTTGCGGGTTGTCCTGAGGGCCGCCGCACCCCAAATGTGACGCTTCGCCCGCAAGGATTTCCCGCCGCACTCGAAGGAGCGCCGATGCCGCATGCCGACAGCCTGATTCTCACTCTCGTCGGCGGCTTCGTGCTGGCGTTCGTGTTCGGGATGTTGGCCAACCGGCTGAAGCTGTCGCCGCTTGTCGGGTACCTGGTCGCCGGGGTGGTTGTCGGGCCGTACACGGGCGGTTTCGTGGCCGACACCGAACTGGCGCCGCAACTGGCCGAGGTCGGCGTCATCCTGCTGATGTTCGGGGTCGGGCTGCATTTCTCGCTCGCCGACCTGATGAAGGTGCGCAAGATCGCCATTCCCGGAGCGCTGCTGCAGATCGCGGTGGCGACCGTGCTGGGCTGGGGCCTGGGCCGCCTGATGGGCATGGGCGATCTGGAGGCGACGCTGATGGGGTTCGCCCTGTCCGTGGCCTCCACCGTCGTGCTGCTGAGGGCGCTGGAGGAGCGCAAACAGGTTCGGGGGGAGGTCGGCCGCATCGCGATGGGCTGGCTGATCGTTGAGGACCTGGTCATCGTCCTGGCCCTGGTCATCCTGCCGTTGCTGGTCATCCAGCCGGGGACGACGCTGAACGGAATGGAGCTGGCGGGGTCGATCGGCTGGACCCTGTTCAAGGTGGCCGGCTTCGTCGCGGTGATGCTGGTGATCGGCGCCAAGGTTCTGCCGTGGCTGCTCATCCGGATCGCCCACACCCGGTCCCGCGAACTGTTCACCCTGGGGGTTCTGGCGATTGCGCTGGGCATCGCCTGGATCGCCTACCAGCTGTTCCACTCCTTCGCGCTCGGCGCCTTCCTGGCCGGGCTGGTGCTGAACAGCTCGCCGCTGGGGCACAATGCTGCGGAACGGTCGCTGCCGCTGCGCGACGCCTTCGCCGTGCTGTTTTTCGTCTCGGTCGGCATGCTGTTCGATCCGAGGATCCTGGTGAACGAGCCGCTGGCGGTGCTGGGCGTGCTGGCCATCGTTATCATCGGCAAGTCGCTGGCGGCGCTGGTGATCACCACCTTCTTCAAGCTGGACAGGGCGACCAGCCTGACCGTCGCGGCGTCGCTGGCGCAGATCGGCGAGTTCTCGTTCATCCTCGCGGCGGTGAGCGTCAGCCTGGGCGGGATGAGCCGCGGGACCCACGACCTGATCCTGGCCGCGGCCCTGCTGTCGATTTCGTTGAACCCGTTCGTCTTCGCCCTGATCGACCGGATGGGCGGCAAGCCGAAGGCCACGCCCAAGCCTGAGACCGCGCCGGTCCGGGACCTGATCTGAGGTCGCCACGGCATCGGCGGCGGCCGCAGCCGCACCGAAAAAACAGTCTGAAGAGTCTGAAGCGTCTGATGCGGGGAGGGCGCGATCCCCGTGCCGCGGGCTTTTCGCGGGTCCGGGTGAGACTCGCGCCCGTGAAAAACCAGTCTCACGAGTCTCACGGGTCTCATCCGTCCAGGTGTCTGCCGTCGCGCCCATGATGGATCATCACACGGCGCGACGTCAGAATCGGTCGTAGGTCAGAGCACTCCGATCATCGAGGCCACCAGCGGGTGGCGGACGATGTCGCGCTCGGCCAGCTTGATCACGGCGATGTCCGGCACCGTGATCAGCCGTTCGGCGATGTCGGAGAGGCCCGAGATGCCCGGAAGCAGGTCGGACTGCTGCGGATCGCCGGTGACGACCATGGTCGAATGCCAGCCCAGGCGGGTCAGCAGCATCTTGAGCTGCACATAGGTGCAGTTCTGGGCCTCATCGACGACGATGAAGGCGTTGTTCAGCGTGCGGCCGCGCATGTAGCCGATGGGCGCGATCTCGATCAGGCCCTCGGCCATCAGGGCCTTGACCCGCTTCATGCTGAGACGGTCCGAGAGCGCGTCGTAGAGCGGGCGCAGGTAGGGCGCGAGCTTGTCCTCCATATCCCCCGGCAGGAAGCCGATGGACTCGCCGGCCTCGACCGCGGGACGGGACAGGACGATGCGGCCGACCTTGCCCGCTTCCAGGGCCTCGACCGCCTTGGCGACCGCCAGATAGGTCTTGCCGGTGCCTGCGGGACCGAGGGCGAGAACCAGGTTGTGATGATCGATCATCGTCATCAGCTCGGCCTGTCCGTCGGACTTGGGCTTCAGCGTCTTGAGATAGGCCTGGTCGCGGTCGTCATTCGATGGATGGGGTGACCAGCCGGCATGTTGGGGCAACCGCCGAACCTTGGAATCCTCTGTGAACTGGCGGGAGTCGAGTATCCCGTGCTCACGGGAAATTTCCCGGGTTTGACGCTTCAGGGCTGCGCGCTTGGTCATGGACGCCTCCAGGGCATGAAAAAAGGCGATGCCGAAAAAGCATCGCCTCGAACGAAGGTCGGAATAGCGGAGGATGCGAGGCACCCGCCCGGGTCGGAAGAAGGGTCAACTTCCAGCGGAACGATCCGCCGAACCGAACGCACCACGCACGCCCCCGTGCTTGTACCGGACCGGGCTTGATCCGGCTTCCGATCCGGGGCCGAAATGTCGGCCTCGAATCGCATCAACAGGATGATGCTATCGTGGTTTACGAGAGCTTAAAGCCCTCAAATTCTTTAGAAATGGCGGTATGCTGATGAATGTTTACAGCCTTGGCGACAAGAATCCGCAGCTTCCGCCTGAGGGCGAATACTGGGTGGCGCCAACCGCAACCGTCATAGGAGACGTGATTCTGAAGCCGGGCGCCAGCATCTGGTTCGGCGCGACGGTCCGCGGCGACAACGATCCCATCACAATCGGGCGAGACACCAATATTCAGGACGGCAGCGTGCTGCATTCCGACCCCGGCGAGCCGCTGACCATCGGCGACGGGGTCACGGTCGGGCATATGGTGATGCTGCACAGCTGCGAGATCGGCGACAACACCCTGATCGGCATCGGCGCCGTGGTGCTGGGCCGGGCGAAGATCGGGAAGAACTGTCTGATCGGCGCCAATGCGCTGATCACCGAGGGCAAGGTGATCCCCGACAACTCCCTGGTCATGGGGCAGCCCGGCAAGGTGGTTCGCGAGCTGGAGCCCGGACAGATCGAGGCGCTGAAGGCGTCGGCCGCGCACTACGTCCAGAACTGGAAGCGCTACGTCACGGATATGAAGCCGGCCTGACGCGTCAGGCGATGCGGCGTCCCTGAATGGCCGCCAGGCTGAGCGCCGGTCGTCCGTGGTCGCCGACGCCGAGCGTCACCCGAGCCGCAATCTGACGCGTGGACTTGTCCATCACGGGGGGCGAGCCCGTCGCGATCAGGCCGAGGAGCAGGTAAGGGCGTTCATCCAGGTCGCGCAGCGGGACCAGGGTGACCTCAACCTGGGTGGAGGTCGTTCCGGCCGATCCCACGATCACGACGGGACGAGCCTCGCGACCGGCCTGGGTCAGCGCCGCCGTCACCATGTCCCGGGACGCATCGGTCCAGAGCGAAAGGAGCGACTCCTTCGCCAGCGTGCGGTCGGCGAATGTCTCGATCCAGCTTCCCGCCAGCCGCAGTGAAGCGTCCTCACCCCGCCGCTCGGCGAGAAACGTACGGGGCAGGCGGGCTCCAAGCACTTCCGGCGCGAACGCGTCCCGACCGGGGACGCCGCCGCGCACGTCCGCCTTCCGGGCGAGGCCCGTCCAGTGGTCGATCAGGAATTGCGTATCAGGATGAAACATCGCATCCGCCTCCGTTCCTGAGGCCGCAAGGGCTGGACCGGGGAAAGGCAACGGAAACGCAAGGCTTTTGGGGTTGATATGCAGGCTGGAGCGGATCGCGCGTGTCGCGGACCGCGCAGAACTCATCTGGAGGTCGGCCCATGCGGGTGCGGATCATGACCTGGCTGCCGGCCGCGGCGGGCTTTCTGGCTGTCTCGGCGATCGCCGACACGGCTGCGGCCCAGTGCGGACCGACGTGCCCGCCGCCGCCGCCCCCGTGCTGCGAGCCGCCGCCTCCGCCGCCTCCGCCCCCGCCCTGCTGCGAAATTCCCCCGCCCCCGCCCTGCTGTGGCGGCGGCGGCAACCTGAACGTCAATGTGAACGTGAACGCCAGCGCCAATGCGGGCGCGCGCGCCGGGCTGAACGCCCGTGCAGGTGGGACCGTGTTCGTGGGCGGCGGCGGTTCGGCCTATGTCACCGTCGACCAGCCCTATCCGACGACGATCAACGGCCTGCTGGTCGAGGGCGAGCGCGTGCGCCAGACGATCCGGGTGCCGTATGAATCGCGTCGGCGCATGGAGAAGCGGGTGGTCATCCAGGCCGTCTGCATCGACGACCGCAATGTGCCCCATCCGGCGTCACAGGTCCGTCCGGACCGCGAGGTGAATGCCGACTACGAGGGCGAACTGTACCGCTGCATGGCCGGGACGTGGCTGCAGATGACCTGGGCCGAGTACACCGGCGAGGTTCGCTTCGATCAGGGTCAGACGATGAGCTGCCGCAAGGGCGAGGCCCTGTGGCACGGCCGCGGCGGCAATGTGGAATGCCGCACCCAGCGCGCCGAACGCGAATGCAACGAGCGCTCGCTGCTGCGCCGCTACGGGGCCGGGGTGAAGATCCTGACCATGGTGCGTGAGGAGCTCTATACCGAGTACCGCGAGGAAGTGGTCGAGCAGTCGGGCGTCGCCGTGTCCGGCGCGTCTATCACGCTGGACGGCGGCGTCGGCGGACGCGTGTTCTGACTTGAACAGGCCGTTCAGGCTGCCGTCAGGTGGCGTGACATAGATTGGTGGTCGTCGGCTCTTCGTCGACGATCCTGAGAAGCGAACTCGGCCCCGGTCCCTGCATGGACCGGGGCCATTTTCGTTACGGCTGTTCGGCCGGCGTGGCCGAGACCACCTGAACCCGCACGGCGCGGTCGTCGGTCAGGTATTTTTGCGCCAGGCGCTGCACGTCCGCCGGCGTCACGGCCTCCAGCACGGCGATGTTGTTGACGATCTGCTGCACGTCGCCCGGCTTTTCGACGATGTCGGCCAGCTGGGTCAGCCAGTACTCGTTGGTCGCCTGGCTGAGGCGGACGCGTTCGATGGCGGGCAGGCGGGCGCGGTTCAGTTCGTCGTCCGACGGCGGGGCCTCCCGCAGCGAAGCGGCGATCGATTCCACGGCGGTGTAGAAGGCGGGAATGCTGGCGCGGGCCGTCTCGCCCTGGACCAGCATGAAGCCGTAGTCCGGGAAGACGCTCGAGCTCTGCGCGCCGACGCCGGGAGAGTAGGCGAGGGCCTGCTTCTCGCGGATTTCCTCGAGCACCCGCAGGCGCAGTACGGCGCTGAGGATGGAGAGCTGGCGCGCCTCGGTGCGGTCGTCGATCGAGTCCGTGGTCGGCCAGGCGACGATGGCCAGGGCCTGCTCGGCCGGGCCGGTGTGGGTCAGCTCGATCGGCTGGCCGGTCGGCTCGGGGAAGCGCTTCTGGTCCGACCCGGGCAGGGGGCGGGCCTCGGGGCCACGGGCGGGCAGGGCGCCCAGGGTCGGGGCGACAGCCGCGATGGCGTCCTCGACGGTGACGTCGCCCACGACGGTGATGCGGATCGGACCGCTGGACAGGCCGCGGGTGATGTCGGCCTTCAGCTCGTCATTGGTCCAGGTCGCGACGACTTCGGGGTTGGGCAGGGCGTCGCGGGCGTCGCCGCTGCTGAGGACGGCGCCGCCGTCGACCGCATAGGCGCCGCCGGGCGTGGCGCGGGCCTGAGCCAGTTGCTGGCCGTAGGCGGACTTCAGCTGCTGGAAGGGCGCGGGGCGCAGGCCCGGATCGGTCAGATAGGCGGTCAGGACCTGCAGTTGCAGCGGCAGGTCGGCGGGACGGGTGGCGCCGGAGAAGCTGTAGCGGTCGGCGCCCGCGCTGAAGTCGGTCGAATAGACGCGACCGTTCAGGACGCGGCTCATCTCATCGAGATTGAGACGACCCGTGCCGCCGGCGGTGAAGACGTTGGCGCCGAGGCCTTCGACGGTGGGCCGGTCGACCGGCTGGCCCAGTTCGCCGATGCCGGTGTCGACGCGCACGAGGATCTGCTCGTCGCGGAACTGGGTCGGCTTGACCGTCAGGGTGACGCCGTTGGCGAAGGTGACGACGGTCGTGCCGATGTCGGCGATCTCGCGACGCTCGGTGACGGCGCCGGGCGTGCCGAAGGTCTGATAGGGCCATTCCAGCTGGGCCTGGGCGGCCGGCGCGCTCACCGGCGTCTGGCGCGAGGCCTCCAGCGCGGCGGTGACCGCCGCCTCGCCGCCCTCGATCGGCTCGGGGGTGACGACCAGCGCCATCGGGCCCTCGCCCTGGAAGACCTGCGGCAGGGTCGCGTTGATGGTCGCGGCGGTCAGCCCTTCGACCGAGGCGTTGAACAGGTCCAGGTTCGTCTGCGGAGTGGTGAAGACCACCTTGCCGTTCACCGAACCGGCCAGGTTGTTGGCCAGCGCCGGCGTACGGCGGGTCGCCGCGCCGGCCACAGCGTTCTCGAGCGCGGTACGGGTAGCGGTGATCTCACGCTGCAGTTCCGCGTCGGACACGCCGTACTGCACGAGGCGGCGCTGTTCCTGTTCGATCGTCTCGAGCGCGCGCTTCCATTCGCCGACATTGTACTGGGCCGAGACCGAGGCGGCGGCGAAGCTGTCCGCCAGTTCGAACTCGCCGCCGCCGGCGCTCAGGAAGGGCGGGTTGTCGCCGCGGGCGATCTCGCCCAGGCGGCGGTTCAGCACCGCGACGCCCAGCTGGCGGTACAGGTTGTCGCGACGCTCGGCGACGGTGTCGGGATCGCGGTCGGGATTGCGGATGAAGCCCAGCTCGATCGACGACTGGACGCCCGGCTCGACCAGGATGCGGGTTTCCGGCCCGCGCGGGGCGACCGTGCCCAGATCAGGCTCCGGACCGGCCGGGCCCTCGCCCTGCCAGCTCTCGAAGGCGGCGCGAACCTTGGCTTCCATCTCGTCGACGTCGAAGTCGCCGACCGCGACGAAGGTCGCGCGCTCGGGGCGGTAATAGCTTTGGTAGAATTCGACGAACCGGTCGCGCGGCGCGGTGCGGATGATGTCGAGGTCGCCAATGGGCAGGCGGTTGGAGATGCGTTGACCCGGGGCGTAGAGGCCGAGCTGGGCCTTGATCGAACGGAGGCCCGGCGTGTTGCGCAGGCGCTCCTCGCCGACGATGACGTTGCGCTCCGCCTCAACGGCGTCGGCGGCCATCAGGGCCTCGGACATCTGTTCGCGCAGGATGCGCAGCGAGTCGTCGACCGTGCCGGCGTCGGCGTTCGGGATTTCCAGCATGTAGACGGTCTGGTCGAAGCCGGTGGAGGCGTTGGTGTCGGCCCCGAAGGCCAGACCGCGCCGCTCGAGAATGCGCAGGAGCTCGTTCTCGGGGATGTTGGTCGTCCCGTTGAAGGCCATGTGCTCCATGAAGTGGGCGAGGCCGAGCTGGTCCTCGTTCTCCATCAGCGATCCGGCGTCGATGCGCAGGCGGAACGAGGCCTGACCCGGCGGGGTGGCGTTGCGGAGGATGGCGTACTGCATGCCGTTCGGCAGGACGCCGAAGCGGACGTTGGAGTCAGCGGGAATGTCGCTGGCGGCCTGGGCCCAGGGATCGGACGGCGCGACCTGCTGGGCCAGCGTCGGAGAGGCCGCGACCAGCGCGACGGCGGAGGCCGCGACGAGCAGCAGAAGGCGGGGGGAACGCATGGTCGGTCACTCCGATAGGCGCGAAGGACCGTTGCAGACGGCATGCGCCGGAAAACAGGAAGGACCGCGAATTCCAGATGCGCCGACGCCCCGTGCAACCCTTCGGCGACGGAATGGCCGCGCTCAAGTTACAGAAGGTTAATGTGTGGGCCGCGAGACGTAGAAGCTCGCCGAGTTGCCGACAGCATTGGCGCCGGTGATGACCGCGCGATTGGATCCCGCCACGACGGTGGTCGCCTGGGCCGAGACGTCGCCGGAGTTGGTCTGGCTGTTGCGGGCTTCGAGATAGCCTTCGCATTCAGAGCAGGCGTAGCCCGTGACGCTGTTACCTACCGCATCGGCGCCGACGTAGACGTCGTAGCCGTTCGTGCCGGAGAAGGTCGCGGAGACGTCCACCCCGCCGCTGTTGATCTGGGTGTTGTCGATCTCGACGTAGATGTCGTTGTTGCCCACCGACAGTTCATTGCCGGCGCCGGTCGCGCGGGCTTCGGCCCGGCCGTAGTCGTAGGCGGTGGTCAGGGCGGCCGCGCGGACGAAGCTGCTGTTCTCCTGCGAGGACGTGGTCACGACCGACCCGCCCTGATTGCTGAGAACCGCCCGGTTGGCGCTGGCGCGGGCGCGGCTGGCCAGGTCCCAGGCGTTGCCGGCGTTGGCGCTGGCGTCCGCCTCGACAAAGTCGCTGGTGGAGGTCTGGTTGATCGTCAGGGCCTGGCCGGAGGTCTGGCCGCTGGTGACCGCGACGGCGTTGATCGTCGACTCGCTGGTGACGGCCGTTTCCGCTGGAACGTACTGGCTCTGGATCCGGCTGAATGAACGCACCGTGGCCGAGGACGATTGATCGATCGACCCGTCGATGGCCGAGCCTTCGCCATAGAGGGCGGTGGTGTTCGAGACGGCCGAGGCGTTGACGGAGCCGCCGGCCAGCAGCCGGGCGTCGGAATCACCGACCTCGCTGGTCGCGCTGACCAGACCGCCCGTGTTGGACTGGGTCGCCTCGACCGTTAGGCCGGCGTCATAGGCGCTGGCGGCCAGATAGTTGCCGCCGGCCTGGGTGATCACATTGACGACGCCGTCGGTGTCTCCCCCGAGCGTCACATCGCTGCGGGCGGTGGAATCGCCGCGCATGTCCTGATCGGAGCTGACGGTGATCGAGTCGTTCTCGACCGCGCCCGAGAAGGCGTTGCCCTGCGCCGAGGTGCTGACCGTCACCTGATCCTGGGCGTCGACGACGTTGAGCGTCTGGCCGGACAGAATGTCGCCCAGCTGAAGCTGTTCGTTCAGGACGATCGTGCCGTCCTGCGCCGCGGCCTCAGTAGCGGCTGCTGCGACGCACAGCGTCGTCGCGGCTATCGTGCCAGCGAGACGGATCAGCGCGTGTTTCGCCATTGTTCGTGTCCGTGTTGGGGTACGCGGGGTAATAGCCGCCGGTCGCGCCGACGGTGCCGCCCAACGGGTCGGGGCCGGCCGACAGGCAGACGTCCGGGCCGGGCGCGCCGTACAGATTGGCCATGAACTCGACGGTGGCGCGCTCGATCAGGGCGCGGACAGCCAGCTGGACCGGCTCCAGCCCGCCTTCGCCGGCCGAGATGTCGAAGACGTTGCCGTTGAGGAAGTCGAACACGCCGGCCGAGATCTCACGGCCGATGATCTGCTTCTGGTACGAAACCACGTCTACGACCTCGAGCGTGGTGGTCTGCACCAGCCGCAGGTCGATGGCGATATTCATCACATAGGCCTTGCCAGCGAACGCCACCGACAGCGGTGTGTCCGTGCTGGCCTGTCCCGCAGCGGCGTCGAAGCCGCCCGAACGGATGTTGTAGTTCACCTCGGTGATGCCGCCGACGATATAGAAGTCGGAGCCGGGCACCTGGCCGGCGAGGATGCGGCGGTACTGGGTGTCCTGGGCGCCGCCCGGGCCTTCATCGCCGATCAGGCGGTTGTTGGCGTAGCGCAGCTCGAGTTCCGAGACCGAGGTGTCATAGCGTTCGACGATGCGGGCGCCGGACTTGGCCAGCGCGGTGGTGGCCATCAGCGAGGCGCCGCCGGTGACCTGGCGTCCGCCGTCGGCCGAGACCGTGCCGGTGTAGTCGCTGATCCGGCCGACCGCGATGCGCGGCGAGGGCAGGTTATAGCGGCGCGCATAGTTCGCCATGCAGTAAAGGGCGGCGGAGTAGGGGGTCGGGTTGGCCGTCACCGGCGCGTTGCCGATCGGCGTCGCATAGGTGCCGTTGCGGCCCGCCTCGGCCGAGATGCAGCCGCTCAGCAGCGCGGCGGCCGCGCAGGCGGCGCCGACGGTCTGCAGTCGCCGAAAGGTCCGGCCAGCGATCATGGAAGCCTCAGGGCGCCGGTCAGGTCTGTTCCGGCGGTGATGTCGCCGTTGTTGACCTGGCTGGAGTTGACGATGACGGTGTTGTGGTTGCCCTGCACGACGACGTTCAGGCTGTTGCCGATCGCGGTGGAGCCGCCGACCGTCGTCCCGTTGTTGCCGCCGGCGCCCGACCAGGACGACGACACGCCGCCGGAGGCGCTGGAGTAGGCGCTGGCGCCGGCCTGGATGATGCCGTTCACGATCAGACGATTGCCGTTCTGGTCCCGGGTCGATCCGGTCTGGGGGCGGGCGGTGGTGTAGCGCGAAGCGCCGTAACCCGCCTGGTAGGCGCCCATGCTGGACGATCCGGACGACTGCGCGACCGCGGCGGCAGGGACGACAAGAGCGGCGAGGGCGATCGCCGAAGCGATCCCGATCCGGGCAGGCATTGGCGGCTCTCCACGCGTGACGCGGTTTACGGGCCGCTAAGGCCCCCCCGTGCCAATATGGGGCATGGATATTAAGAACCGCTTGCCAGAGCGGCGGTCTGTCACCAAAGCGGTCCCCGCCGTCGCTCCAGAGAGGCCACGCCCTGACTGATTCACCCAAGGAACGGATCTTCAACGCGCCGCCGGCAGCGCTGATCGTCGCCGCCTCCATGCCGGTCCTCTATCTGTTTCAGGGCTGGCTGCCGGATGGCGGGCTTGGCCTCGCGTTCCGTCCCGCATCGCTGACGGACGGCCAGTGGTGGCCGGGCGTGCTGACAGCGATGTTCCTGCACGCAGGCTGGGTGCACGTCAGTATGAACGCCGTCGGCGCGCTCGCCTTTGCTCCGCCTGTCGCTCGACTGGGCTCGGGCCTGCGCGGAGCGTTGGGCTTCCTGCTCTTCTATATCGTGTGCGGCGTCGTGGCGGCCCTCGGCTATGGCCTGATCCACCTCGAGAGCCAGGACATCATGGTCGGCGCGTCCGGCGCCGTATTCGGGCTGTTGGGGGCGGCGATCCGGTTGCTGGGACGGCGGGATGGAACCCTGCGCCCCCTGACGGACCGTAGAACGCTGACGACCGCGACCGCCCTGATGGTGGTGAACGCCCTGATCGGACTGATCGGCTTCGTCCCGGGCGGGGAGGCGGCGGGAATCGCCTGGGAGGCCCACGCATTCGGCTTCCTGTTCGGCTTTCTGACGATCGGTCTGTGGACGCGATTGTTCGGTCCCCCGCGTCCCGCATTTGATTCGACGGGCGATCTGCGCGACCCTCAGGCCTGAAGCGGCCCCGTCCGCGGCCGCACTCCCTGCTTTATGGAGAGGAGCAGCCATGCTGGTCGCCGAGATTCTCAAGGACAAGGGAGACGCGGTCTACGCCATCGGACCGGATGTCAGCGTCGCCGAAGCGTGCGCCGAGCTGGAGCGCAAACGGGTTGGCGCCCTGATCGTATGCGACGGGGACCGGGTCACAGGCGTATTCTCCGAGCGGGACGTGGTCCGGGCGATCGCCCGTGAAGGCCAGGCCTGCCTGGAGCGGCCCGTATCGGCGGTGATGAGCACGGACGTCGTCTTCACCGCGCCGGCCGAAACCGTGGGCGTCCTGATGGAGCGGATGACCGAGCGCCGGATCCGCCATCTGCCTGTGTTGTCGGACGGGCGACTCGCCGGCGTCATTTCGATCGGCGACGTGGTGAAATGCCAGATCGCCGAAGTGACCTACGAAGCCGAGTCCCTGAAGACCTATATCGCGGCGGGCTGACGACGCTGATCGGCGGGGCGGTCGACAGGCCGCGAGGCCCCGTGAAACTCGCCGCCATACATTATACTGGCTGAGAGACGGATCCCCTGCCGGACGACGTCCGATGACCCGGAGTCTGCGAGAAAGTTCGGCAAAGCGCAGGAATCGGGTTGCGGACAAAATGGCCGCTGCGTATATCCCCGCCTCGCTCGGAAACGGGCCGGCCGCCGGGGCCACGGAGACGAAAGCCTCCAGGGTCCCACGGAAGAAAGTCGCGAAAGCGGGTTGCTTCCAGAAGGTGGTTCGGTTAGGTTCCGCGCTCCAATCGAATCGTCGGAAACGAACACAGAGGTAAGCCTCTCGGCTTCCCTCCCGGTGATTTTTTGCGGTCTGGAAGGTCTCGATCTTCTCTCCGCAGAAAGGCTGAAAAGCCCGGTTGACATGAGGAACGGCCTTCTCTAGATAGCCGCCTCCGCCGCGAACGGGCGTTAAACGGTTTGGCCGGTTTTGACCGGTTAGGTCTTTGAAATCGTTGATCTGGAAAGAGAAACGCAGGCGGCGGTGTCCTGGCGATAACCCTTGGGGTTATCATCGACACTGACAACTGCGGTCT
>NZ_JACIDM010000002.1 GCF_014196335.1 Brevundimonas lenta | reverse complement strand
TCCAGAGCCGATGGTACTTCGTCTTAAGGCGCGGGAGAGTAGGTCGCCGCCGGGTCTACCAGTCGGATATACGAATGATAAAACGCCCCAACAGGCGACTTCTCGAACCATTCTTCCCTCACCCCTACCGTTTGCCGCGGGATGGAGCAGCCCGGTAGCTCGTCAGGCTCATAACCTGAAGGTCGCAGGTTCAAATCCTGCTCCCGCACCCAAAACACAAAAGCCCCGCACGGCCACAAGCCGGCGGGGCTTTTTGCTGGCCGAGAACCAGGACCAGCAGAGCGCCCGGGGACTCAACCCGGAGCCGCTGGCCGCGCGCGCGCCGCCAGCACCTCAAGCACATCCGCAAGGCGCAGCCCTCGCACGTGCAACAGCACGAGCAGGTGATAGATCAGATCCGCCGCCTCGCCGGCCAGATCGGCGTCCGATCCCGTGACGCTCGCAAGCGCGACCTCGACCCCTTCCTCTCCGACCTTCTGGGCGACCCGGCTTACGCCATCCGCGATGAGGCGCGCCGTCCAGCTTTCAGATGGATCGGCCCTGGCGCGGCCGGCGATCGTGGCCTCAAGCCGGGCCAGGCGCCCGACCCCGGTCGCGTCTTCGCTGCCGAAGCAACTGGTCGTGCCGAGGTGGCAGGCCGGTCCTACCGGCTCGACCCTCAACACCAATGCATCGGCGTCACAGTCGGCGACGAGCGAGACGACGGACAGGCGGTTGCCGGACGTCTCGCCCTTGCGCCATCGGCCGCCGCGCGACCGCGAGAAGAAGGTGGCCTCGCCGCTGGCGATCGTTTCGTCGAGCGCGGCCCGATCCATATAGGCCAGGGTCAGGACCTGCAGGGTCGCCGCGTCCTGGACCACGACGGGCACAAGGCCGTCGCCCTTGGCGAAATCGAGGGTGGAAGGATCGATCATGGTCGCACCTCCAGGCCGGCCCCGGCGAGGAAGGCCTTCAGTCGTGGGATCGGCAGTGCGCCGGTGTGGAAGACGCTGGCGGCCAGGGCGCCGGATACGTCGGCTTGCTGAAAGACCTCCAGGAAGTGGCTCGCCGAGCCGGCTCCGCCTGAGGCCACCAACGGGACCGTCAGCCGCGCCCGTGCTGCGGCCAGCTGGGTCAGGTCGTAGCCGTGACGGACGCCATCCTCGTCCATGCAGTTCAGGACGATCTCGCCGGCCCCCAGAGTTTGCGCCTCGGTGATCCAGTCCATGGTTCGACGCTGCGCGCTCCGGCTCCGGGTGGCGTCCCCGGTGTACTGGTGCACGATCCAGTCATCGCCGGACCGCCTGGAGTCGACGCCGACAACGACGCATTGCGATCCCAACCGCAGAGCCATTTCGCCGATCAGGTCCGGGCGTTCGAGCGCCGGTGAGTTGATCGAGACCTTGTCGGCGCCGTGATCGAGGCAGCGCGCGGCCTGATCGACCGATCGGATGCCGCCGGCGACGCAGAACGGGATATCGAGCAGTCGGGCGATGTCGCGAACCCAGCCGTAGTCGAGAGTGCGGCCTTCGGGGCTGGCGGTGATGTCGTAGAAGACCAGTTCGTCGGCCCCCTGATCGCGATAGCGAGCCGCCAGCTCCGAGGCGTTGCCCATGTCGCGGTGCCCTTCGAAGCGGATGCCCTTCACGACCCGGCCGTCCCTGACGTCGAGGCACGGAATGATGCGCCGGGCGGTCATGAGCCTGCCGTTTCGAGGGCTTGCTCGAGCGTGAACCGTCCCTCGTAGAGCGCGCGTCCCACGATAGCTCCCGCCGCCCCGATGGAGCGGGCAGCCGTCAGGTCGTCGAGGGTCGCGACGCCTCCCGAGGCCTGTAGCTGAAGGTCCGGGCGCCGCCGGCGCACATCGGCCAGCAGGCCGAGGTTCGGGCCGGTGAGGGCGCCGTCCCGGCCGACGTCGGTGACCAGAAGGTGTTTCGCCGTCCCGGGCGGGTAGCGGTCCAGCGCGGTGGGCAGATCGACGCCGGCGGCCTCGGTCCATCCTTTCAGCGCCGGGATGTAGCGGTCGCTCTCGGCCTTGACGTCGATGGCCAGCGTCAGGTGATCCGGTCCGAAGCGCTGGAGCCAGGTCAGGACCAGGTCCGGGTCGGATACCGCCAGGGATCCGACGACGACGCGGCTGACCCCGGCGTCGAGCAGGCGGACGACGTCGTCGGTCGATCGCACGCCGCCGCCCGACTGAATCCGGGCCTTCCCGGTCGACGCCAGTTCGCCGATCAGCCGATGCTGCACCGCCCGGCCGGCCTCTGCGCCGTCGAGGTCGACGATGTGCACCCAGTCAGCACCAGCCGCGTCGAAAGCCGCGAGGCGCGCGGAGGGGTTGTCGTCGTAAAGCGTCACCGCGTCGAAGCGCCCGTGCATGAGCCGCACGCACGCTCCGGCGCGGAGGTCGATGGCGGGATAGACGATCACGCGGGCAGCTCCAGGAAGTTGCGCAGTATGCGGGCGCCGGTCTGCGACGACCGCTCGGGGTGAAACTGGCAGCCCCACCGGTTCCGGCTGCGAACGACGGCCGGGACGGGGCCGCCGTAGTCGGCGCGCGCGATGGTCGCCCCGCCGTCCGGACAGACGAAGGCGTGCACGAAATAGGCCCAGGCGTCGGTCTCCAGCCCCTCCAGCAACGGATCATCACGGTCGATCGACAGCTTCGACCAGCCCATGTGCGGCACCGGCAGCGCAGGGTTCGGGGGGAGGCTGCGGACCCGTCCCGGGATAAGCCTGAGCATCGGGGTGTTCCCGCCTTCATCGGTCGCCTCGAACAGCAGCTGCTGGCCCAGGCAGACGCCGAGCAACGGGCGGGGAAATCCGGCAATCGTCTCGGCAAGCCCGAGCGCCCTGAGACGGTCCATGGCGTAGGCCGCATGCCCGACGCCGGGCAGGATCAGCCGCTCCGCCTCCGCCACCTCGGTCGGGTCGGACGCAAGGCGCACGGTCGCGCCCAGCCGTTCCAGTGCGAACTGGACGGACGCGACGTTGCCTGCGCCGTAGGCCAGAACGGTGACGGTCACAGCACGCCCTTGGTGCTGGGGATTGCGTCGTCCTCGATGCGGATCGCCTGTCGGAGCGCGCGGCCGAACGCCTTGAAAACGGCCTCGGTCTTGTGGTGGTCGTCCTCGCCCCGCACCGACACGTGGATCGCCGCTCCCAGGTTTTCCGCCAGCGAGCGGAACACGTGGGCGGTGAGATCTGTCCGGTAGTCGCCGATGAAGGGGGTGCTGAAGGCACCCTCGAAAACCGGATAGGGCCGCCCCGAAAGGTCGATCGACACCTGGGCTTCGGCTTCATCCATGGGCAGGACGAAGCCGTACCGGGCGACGCCCTTGCGGTCTCCCAGGGCGTGCTTCAGCGCCTGACCGAGGGCGATAGCGGAGTCCTCGATCGTGTGGTGCGGGTCTGTGTGCAGGTCGCCTTCGCAAGACAGTCGAAGCGAGAAGCCGCCGTGCGCGGCGACCTGCTCAAGCATGTGATCGAAGAAACCTACGCCGGTGGCGATGCTGACCGGACCGGTCTCATCGAGGTCGACCGAACAGACGATGCGCGTCTCATTCGTGTCGCGGACAGCCTGCCCGGTGCGGTTGGGCCTGGCGCGGGACGGCGCAAGATCGAGCGCCGCCAGCAGACGATCGTTGGTCTCGACACTGGAGGCGACAGGCAGGCGAAGGCGATCGCCGGTGCGCTCTGCAGCGATACCGTAGCGCGCCAGAGCCGCGATCACGGCATCCGGATCGGCCGGCCGGGCCATGAGCACCGGTCCGACGCCGGGATCGATCTTCATTTCGCGCGAGAGGGCCTTGATTAGCCGCTCCCGTTCCCGCCGTACGCCGGCGAGGCGCTCGCGCGTCTCGACCAGGCGCGAGGGATCGAGGGCCTGCAGCGCCAGCCGAACCGATGTTTCCGGCATTGCGTAGGGCTCGAGGACGGACGCGATGCGGGCCAGCGTGTCCGGCTGAGCGATGACGGCGCCCACGCGTGCGCCGGCCAGCCCGTACGCCAATGAAAGGCTACGGAGCACGACGAGATTGGGGTGTTCGCTGATCAGTGCGACAGCGGAAGGCGTGTCGCTGAATTCGGCCAAGCCCTCATCCACGACAAGAAGGGAAGGCGAAACCCGGGTCGCCATCTCCATGACCGCGTCCGCAGAGCCCAGCGCGCGAAGGATGATGGCGGCGCGGGCTGCTCCGGCCGGGAGAGGGGAATACAGCTGCGCGAGCGCACGGAAGGGTTCAGCATCCGGAGCATCGACTGACTGGCGGTCGCGGGCGGCGAGACGGAACATCAGTTCGAGGCCATGGGTCAGACCGCGGACCGGAAGCACCTCGTCGACCGGGACGCCGTAGACCTCGGCCATCCGGCCGGCCAAGGCGCGGGGTTCAGAAGGGTAGCGTTCGAGACCGTCCCCGCCGGCGACGAGAGGCGCGAACGGAGCGGGCAGATTTCTCACCGGCCGCCCCTCAGTTCCGCGGCCCGCGCGTGCGCCTCCAGCCCTTCCATTCTGGCCAGCCTCGCAGCGACCGGAGAGAGCGCGGCGGCGCCCGCTTCGGTGACGGTCTGGATCGACATCGAGGTCATGAAGCTGGCTGTGGTGACGCCGCCGGTGCTCCGCGCCGCGCCATCGGTGGGCAAGACGTGGCTGGGCCCCGCCGCGTAATCGCCCAGCGTCTCGGCGGCCCATGGCCCTACGAAGACTGCGCCGGCAGCGGTGATCCGTTCGACCAGTCGGTCGGCGTCAAGCGCCTGAACCGCCAGATGCTCGGGACCATAGAGGTTGGCGATCTCGCAGGCCTCGGTCACGTCGCGCACGCGGATGGCCCGCCCTTCGGCGAGCGAGACCCTGGCGATGTCTGCGCGCGGCAGGGTTTCCAGCTGCTGCTCGATCTCCGTCAATGTAGCGTCGATGAGCCCGCGGCTTTCAGAGACGAGAAGGACCTGCGCGTCGCTGTCGTGTTCAGCCTGGCTCAGTAGATCAGCCGCAACGATCTCGGGATCGGCGTCGCGGTCTGCGATGATCAGAAGCTCTGACGGGCCCGCCGGCATATCGACCGCCGGCCCGCCGGGGATCGCCGTTGCCTGTCGCTTGGCTTCGGCCACCCATGCGTTCCCAGGACCGAACAGCTTGTCGACCGGTTCAATCTCGCCATCGTCGAATGCGGCGCCGAACGTCAGCGCGGCGATGGCCTGCGCTCCGCCGATCAGCCACAGCGCGTCCAGGCCGGCTTCCGCGGCGGCGACGATCATTGCGGGATGCGGCTCGCCATCCTTTGAGGGCGGGGTGACTGCGATGCGTCGCGACACGCCGGCCACTGCCGCGGGGATCGCCAACATCAGCAATGAGGAAAAGAGCGGCGCCGTGCCGCCCGGGACGTAGAGGCCGGCAGACGCCAGCGGTCGCCACGCCAGTCGCGATCGCACGCCAAGGGTGGTTTCAATGAACGGCGAGTCCGCCGGCCGCGTCGCCTCGTGGAAGATCCGGACGTTCTCCGCGGCGATCCTCAGCGCCCGGGTCGCCGCCGGGGGGAGGGCGGCTCGAGCGGCGGCTTCACTTTCAGCAGTGATAGCGATGCGCCGAGGCGGAGCGCCGTCCAGCTTCAGGCTCCACTCCACGACGGCAGCGCCGCCGCGAGCCTGGATGTCCTCGAAGATGGTGCGCACGCCGTCTGTGACCAGGGGATCGCTTCGACGAGCCGGGCGGGCGAGGGCGGCCTTGCGGCCTGCGGGGTCAAGCGAAGACCAATCGATCCGCTGCATCACATCATCTTTTCAATAGGGAGGACCAGAATGGCCGAGGCGCCGACCGCCTTGAGCCGTTCGAGGGTTTCCCAGAACACGGCCTCCTGGCAGACCGCGTGGACGGCGACGGCGTCGTCCCGTCCGGACAGGGGCATGACTGTGGGGGCACCTGCGCCGGGCAGGATCGCTGTGATCTGTTCCAGCGCCGACCGCGGGGCGTTCAGCATCACATATTTGGCCCCTTGCGAGGCGACCACGCCGGCCATCCGTTCGACGATGCTGTCGAGCAGTTCGGCCAGCGCGGGCTCCGGCGCGACCGGAGAGCGGATCAGCACGGCCTGGGAATCCAACACCGTCTCTCTTGCCGCGAGGCCATTGGCCTCCAGCGTGGCTCCGGTCGATACGAGATCGCAAATGGCGTGGGCAAGCTTCAGGCGCGGTGCGACTTCAACGGCTCCGCGCATGGTGATGATGTCGGCCTTGACGCCGTGGTCGTCGAGATACCTGCGCAGGACCCGTGGATAGGAGGTGGCGATGCGCCGTCCTTCCAGCGAGCGGGGGCCGTCGTAGTCCAGCGTCGGCGGGACGGCGATCTTCAGGGTGCAGCGGCCGAAGCTCAACGGCATCAGCACCTCGGCGACCGGTCCGCCATTGCGGCCTTCCTCCAGGACATTCTCTCCGACGATGCCGAGATCGCAGACTCCGTCCGCGACAAAGGTCGGAATGTCGTCGTCGCGGACCCGCAGCAGGTCGATCGGATAGTTCTCGACGCGGTACAGAAGGTCGTTGTTACCCTTGACCACGCGCAGCCCGGCGTCACGCACCAGATCGAGGCTGCGTTCGGCGAGGCGACCGGACTTCTGGATGGCGATACGCAGCCGCCCCTGAACAGTACTCATTGTTTCAACTCAGCCTTTCAGGCGGTCCAGCACGAGGCGATATCCCTGGTGCGGCATCTCTTTCAGAAAGCGCGCAACGCGAACGACGGTGGTCGGGCTGGCCTGGGCCTCCGCCGCGATTTCGCGATATGACTTGCCGCCGGCGTCCAGCAGGCGGGCGACCTCCCAGCGCTCCGCGAAGGCGCGAACCTCGGCCGGGGTGCAGAGGTCGGCCAGAAAGGCGTCGACCTCCTCGCGCGTCTTGAGGGACAGCAGGGCGTCGTAGAGGGCGACGCGGCTGAGGCCATGGGCGGCGGCGTTGCGGGGGAGAGGTCCGGTCATGGCGTTCCACTATGCTGTTACAATGGACCGCGCAATAGGTTGGCCACGCCTTACGCCGAGTTCACCCACGCGCCTCAATCCGGACGCAATCCGCTACAAGTGTAGCGCTACAAATGTAGCGGACGGATCGGCGCCATGATCGAGACATTGCCCAGACGCGAACGCGAGGTGTTCGAGGTCCTGTGCCGGATCGAGGAAGGCACGACCGGCGCTGTCCGCGCGGCGCTTGTCGACCCCCTGAGCGACTCTGCCGTCCGCACCCTGCTGACCCGTCTGGAAGCCAAGCGGCTTGTGAGCCGCCGGTCGGATGAGGGCGGCAATGTCTATCGACCCGTGCCGCGGCCGGAAGCGTTGGCCACCGGTGCTTTGCGCCGTCTGGTCGATACGTTCTTCGCCGGCTCTCCCGCGACCGCGGCGACCGCTCTGCTGGGCCTGACGCAGCAGTTGAAGCCAGAAGAGATCGACGCCCTGCAGCGGGCGATCGATCAGGCGAGGGAGCGTTGAGCATGGCCGCTCTCATTCTGTCCCTTCTGGTCAAATCCGGATTGGTTGCGGGAGGCGCGCTTCTAGTGGCGGCGCTTCCGGTGTTCCGATCGGCGCGTGAGCGGGTCGATGTCCTGCGCACCGCGGTTTGCATTCTGGTCGCGCTGCCCCTGTTCATGGCGTTCGGTCCTGCGCTGACGATGAATCTGCTCCCGGCGGAGCCGGCGATCGTCGCGGTGAATGACGCGGCTCTCTGGGCCGGCGATCTGGGACCGGTGGCCGGCGTATCGGTCTCGACCTCGATCCTGACGCCGTCGGCGACGGCGATCGCCGCATGGGTCTGGAGCATCGGCGTCCTGGTCGTGCTGGGGCGGTTCGCCTACGGCGTCTGGATGTTGCGGCGGTGGACCCGGAGCGGGCGTCCCGTGACGGCTCTGGCGTGGACCTCGGCGCTGGAGCGCCTCGCGCCGTCGCGGCGTCCGCGCCTGGTGTCCTCGACCTCGATCTCGTCGCCCCTGAGCTGGGGCCTGCCTCCCGGCGTGGTGCTGATCGATGAGGCGTGCCTGTTGCGGCCCGAGGCGGCCCGGCCGGTGCTGGCGCATGAGCTGGCCCACGTCCGACGTCGCGACTGGCTGTTCCTGGGTCTGTCCCGCGTCGCTCTGGCCCTGTTCTGGTTCAATCCGCTCGTCTGGGCGCTGCATGCGGCCCTGATCGCCCGAACCGAGGACGCCGCCGATGCGGCGGCGCTTCGGGAGGTCGATCCGCCGACCTACGCCCGCACTCTCGTCAATCTGGCCGCCGGCTACGGCAATCCCGCCGCCGTCGGCATCGCCGGTCCCGCCAAAAATCTCGCAAGAAGGATTACCCGCATCATGAAGAGCCCTCGTTCGAACGCGTCACGGCCGCTGGTCATGGCCCTCACTGTCGGCGGACTGATCGCCATCGCCACGCCGTTGGCGGCGATCGAGCTGGCGCCGCGTCTGCAGGATCTGGAAGCGCCGGCTCCGGCTGCGCCGCCGGCCCCGCCTTCGCCCGTGACGGCGTTCGCGCCGGAAGCGCCGCCCGCTCCGCCGGCTCCGCCCGCCTGGGCTCCGGAAGCGCCCGAGGCGCCCGAGCCGCCGCAGGCTCTGGAGGCTCCCGAGGCTCCGGAAGCGCCAGAGGCTCCCGAGGTCCATCGGACGTTCTATGTGAGCGGAATGGACGCCGCGGAAGGCCGCCGGATCGCGGCCGAGGCCCGCGCCGTGGCGGCGCAGGCCCGGATCGAGGCCGCTGCCGCCCGCGAGGAAGCCGCTGCGGCCCGTGTCGCGGCCAGGGCCCAGGCGGCCGACGCCCAGGTCCGGGCGCAGGCCGCTCGCGCCGAGGCGGATCGGGCCCGGGAGCAGGCCCGGATCGCGCGGCAGCAGGCCGTGCGGGAGATGGCCAACGCCCGGGTCGAGATGGCCCGGGGCGCGGACCAGATGGTCGCCGGGGCGCAGCAGATGCGCGCCGAGGCGGTGCGGCTGCAGGATCCGGCCTACCGCGCCCGCCAGATCGAGAGAGCTCGCGAACGGGGCGATGACGTCACCGACGCGGAACTGCAGGCCCTGTCCCGGCGCCTGCCGGGGCAGGCCGACCAGCTGGAGGCCCAGGCCCGACAACTAAGGGCCCGGTCCGAAGGCCAACTTTAAGCCTGGGAACTACGCCCCGCCGGTTTCGCCGGCGGGGCTTTTTTCATGCCCGGGCGGCGTCCCAGAAGCGGACGGCGTCGGCGTCGCGGGCGCTGAGCTCGGGATAGGCGGCGTCGGAGCCGACGTCCGGCACGCGCCGCCAGGAGCGGGCGCATTTCGGATACTCGGCCAGGCCGACCACGACCGAGACGGCGTCGCCGCCGGTCTTCAGCTCGGCGCCCGAGGTGCGGAAGATCTCGGCGGCGTCGAGGCCGTCGAAGGGGGCGAAGGCTTCGGCCGGACCCGTGACGACCGGCCAGGCGTCCAGCGCCCCGCCGATGATCTTGTCGCGGCGGGCGGCTTCCAGCGCTTCGTTGACGACCTCGAGCACGGTCTGGATGCCGGCCCAGCGTTCGGCCTCAGCCGGGTTCAGCCACTCGTCCGGCGTCGCCGGGATGACGCGGGCGCAGTTGGTGCCGGCGTCGGGGAAGCGGGTGACCCAGGCTTCTTCCATGGTGAAGGGCGTCAGCGGGGCGAGCCAGGCGGTGAGTCGCATGAAGACCTCGTCCATCACCGTGCGGGCGGCGCGGCGGCGGATCGAGTCGGGGCGGTCGCAGTAGAGGCTGTCCTTGCGGACGTCGAAATAGAGGGCCGACAGGTCGCCCGAGCAAAACTCGAGCACCGGGCGGACGACGTCCTGGAAGCGGTAGTCAGCGTAGGCCTCGCGGACCTGGCCATCGAGCTCGTGCAGGCGGTGGAGGATGAATTTCTCCAGCGGCGGCATCTGGTCGTACGGCAGGCGTTCGGCCTCGTCGAAGCCGGCGACGGCGCCCAGCAGGTAGCGGACGGTGTTCCGCAGCTTGCGATAGGCGTCGACGGTGGTCTGGAGGATCTGCTTACCGATGCGCTGATCCTCGGCGTAGTCCACCAGAGCGACCCAGAGGCGCAGGATGTCGGCGCCCGACTCCTTGATGACGACAGCCGGATCGGTGGTGTTGCCCTTGGACTTGGACATCTTTTCCCCGTTCTCATCCTGGGTGAACCCATGGGTGAGGACGGCGTCGTAGGGGGCGCGGCCGCGGGTGCCGGAGCCTTCGAGCAGGTTGGACTGGAACCAGCCGCGGTGCTGGTCGGAGCCTTCCAGGTAGAGGTCGGCGGGCCAGTGCGAGGGGCGGTCGCCCTTGTAGCCGTGGGCCGGATCGCGCGGTTCAAGGGTGAAGGCGTGGGTGCAGCCGGAGTCGAACCAGACGTCGAGGATGTCCTCGATCTTCTCGTAGCGATCGGTGTCGTGCGTGCCGAGGAAGTCGGCGTCGGGGCGCGTGAACCAGGCGTCGGCGCCGCCCTCGGCGATGGCCGCGGTGATGCGGGCGTCGACCTCGGCGTCGATCAGGGGCTGGCCGGTCTGTTTATCGACGAACATGGCGAGGGGCGTGCCCCAGGCGCGCTGGCGGCTGATGAGCCAGTCGGGACGCGACTCGACCATCGAGCGGATGCGGTTCTTGCCGGCGGCCGGGTGGAAGGCGGTTTCGTCGATCGAGGCCAGGGCCCGTTCGCGCAGGGTGCCGTCGTCGTCGAGCGGCGCATCCATGCGGATGAACCATTGCGGCGTGTTGCGGAAGATGACCGGGGCCTTGGAGCGCCAGCTGTGCGGGTAGGAGTGCTCGGTGCGGCCGCGGGCCAGCAGGTTGCCGGCCTCGATCAGCTTCTCGGTCACGGCGCTGTTGGCGGGGCCGAACTTGCCGGTCTTCTTGCCCTCGGTCTCGATGACCTTGAGGCCGGCGAAGAGCGGGACGTGGTCGTAGTAGGCGCCGTCGGGATCGACGGTGTCCGGCACCTCGTGATGGCCGTGGGCCTTCCAGACCTCGAAGTCGTCGGCGCCGTGGCCCGGCGCCGTGTGCACGAAGCCGGCGCCGGCGTCGTCGGTGACGTGGTCGCCGGCGAGCAGGGGCACGGAGAAGCCGTAGCCGGGCGAGAGCGAGGCCAGCGGGTGGGCGCACTCGAGGCCCGACGGGTTCATGTCGTCGACGCGGTTCCAGGCGGCGATCTTCGCGGCCTTGAAGACGTCCTCGGCCAGCTTGTCGGCGAGGATCAGGCGGTCGCCCGGTTTGGCCCAGGGCTCGAACTCGAGGCCTTCCTCCATCGCCGTCACCTCATAGAGGCCGTAGGCGATTTCCGGGCCGTAGGAGATGGCGCGGTTGGCGGGGATGGTCCACGGCGTGGTGGTCCAGATGACGATCGACGGGGTCGAGTGGCGGAAGGAGAGCAGGTCGTCGGGATGGTCGTCGGTGGCGCCGGTGACCGGGAATTTGACCCAGATCATCGGGCTGACGTGATCGTGGTACTCGATCTCGGCGTCGGCCAGGGCGGTGCGTTCGACCGGCGACCACATGACGGGCTTGGAGCCGCGGTAGAGCTGGCCGGAGGTCTTGAACTTGTGGAACTCGCGGACGATCGCGGCCTCGGTGGTGAAGTCCATCGTGGCGTAGCGCTGGTCCCAGTCGCCGGTGACGCCGAGGCGTTTGAACTGTTCGCGCTGCACGTCGATCCAGCCGGCGGCGTATTCGCGGCAGGCCTGGCGGAACTCGGCCTTGGAGACCTCGTCCTTGCGCTTGCCCTGGGCGCGGTAGCGTTCCTCGATCTTCCACTCGATCGGCAGGCCGTGGCAGTCCCAGCCGGGGACGTAGTCGACGTCGTAGCCGAGCAGGAAGCGCGAGCGGACGACGAAGTCCTTCAGCGTCTTGTTCAGGGCGTGGCCGATGTGGATGTCGCCGTTGGCGTAGGGCGGGCCGTCGTGGAGGACGTAGAGCGGGGCGTTCTGCGACTGCCGTTCGGCGCGCAGGGTGGCGTAGAGGTCGCCCCACTGTTCGAGGATCAGGGGTTCCTTCTGGGGCAGGCCGCCGCGCATGGGGAAGGGCGTCTCCGGGAGGAAGACGGTCTCGCGGTAGTCGCGGCCAGAGGGGGTGTCGGAGGCGTGAGCCATGAAGTCGTGTCTCGTCGTGTGTGATCGTTCGCGCTGTTTTTTCGCCCTATCGCGCTTCGCGCTACTTGAGGGCGGTCGACTTCCCGGCGAGCACGGGGCCAGAGCCCTGCGGCGCTACGCCGGGCGGCTAATCGAAATCAGGCGAAATACGCGGACGGTCATGGCGCCACCGGTCTAGCAGCCGCGGCGGCGGCGCGCCACTGACGAAGCGTTGCGCGGGCGGCGTCGGCGTCGGCGTCGATCTGGACCTTGAGGGCGTCGAGGCCGTCGAACTTCAGCTCGCCGCGCAGGAAGGCGACCAGTTCGGTCTCGATCGTCTGGCCGTAGAGGTCGCCGGAGAAGTCGAAGAGCCAGACCTCGAGCAGGGGCTCGTCGGTGCGGAACATCGGGCGGACGCCGAGGTTGGCGACTCCGTCGAAGGTCCGGCCGTCGGGCAGGCGGACGCGGACGGCGTAGACCCCGTAGGCGGGGCGCATGTAGTCGCCCATGGCGACGTTGGCGGTGGGAACGCCGATCGTGCGGCCGCGCTTGTCGCCGTGGACGACCTCGCCGGCGATGGCGAAGGGACGGCCGAGGATGGCGGCGGCGCGGGCCATGTCGCCGGCGTGGAGCGCCTCGCGCACAGCCGACGACGAGAGTTTCAGGCCGTCGGGGTCGTCGACGCGGTCGGCGACGGAGACGGTGAAGCCGAGGGTTTCGCCGTAGCGGCGCAGGGCCTCGGGCGAGCCGGTGCGGCCCTTGCCGAAGGTGAAGTCGAAGCCGACGGCGGCATGTTTGATCCCGAGACCCTCGGCGAGGACGTCGCGGGCGAAGCCTTCGTCGGTCATGGCGGCCATGTCGGCGCCGAAGGGCAGGAGGTAGAGGCGGTCGACGCCCAGCGGGGCGAGGGCGGTCGCCATCTGGTCGGCGGTCATCAGCCGGAAGGGCGCGGCGTCGCGCTGGAACCAGCGGCGCGGATGGGGATCGAAGCTGACGACGGCGAGCGGGACGCCGAGGCGTTCGGCGGCGGCGCGGGCGTCGGCGATGACCGCCTGGTGGCCGCGATGGACGCCGTCGAAGGCGCCGATGGCGACCGCGGCGCCCTTCAGGGCCTCGGGCAGGTCACGCCAGTCGCGGACGATTTCGACCAAGGCGTCGCCCGCCTCAGCGGCTGGAGGGCTTGCGGCGGCGGGGCACGCGGACCACGGCGATGCCGTCCATGATCAGCTTGCCCTCGACGAAGCCTTCGCAGTTCAGTTCGGCGCGGGCGCTTTCCTGATCGACCGACAGGACGGTGATGCGGATGACGACGTCGTCGCCGATGCGGACCGGGAAATGGAAGGCCAGGGTCTGCGAGACGTAGATCGAGCCGGCGCCGGGCAGGATGGTGCCGACCACGGCCGAGCCGAAGGAGGCCGACAGCAGGCCGTGGGCGATGCGCCCGCGATAGGCGGTCTTCGAGGCGAAGGCTTCATCCAGGTGCACCGGGTTGAAGTCGTCGGACGCCTCGGCGAACTGCTGGATGCGTTCCTCGGAGACGTGGATGACCTTCTCGGCGGCCATGCCTGCGTGAAGCTCCTCCAGGATGTAGCCGCCGGAGGGATGTTGCGTGACAAGTTCGAACATGCGCGCGGCTTAGCCTGATTTGACGCTGCTCACCACGCCAGATCGAGCGTGGCGTAGCGGGCGTAGGTGGTTTCGGCCTTGAGCAGGTCGAAGGCGCGGGCCGGGTCGAGCTTGCCGTCGTCGCCGCGGGCGGCGTCGCCGTGGATGCCCTGGGCGACGAAGAGGCAGTCGAGGCCCTGTTTGTTGGCGCCGAGAACGTCGGTGACGACGCCGTCGCCGATGCACAGGACGCGCGAGCGGTCGACGACGCGGCCCAGCAGGGCGGCGGCCTCGTGCAGGGCCAGATCGTAGATCGGGCCGTAGGGCTTGCCGGCCATGGTGACGCGGCCGCCGAGGCTTTCGTACAGGTCGGCCAGGGCGCCGCCGCAGTAGATCAGGCGGTCGCCGCGCTGCACGACGCGGTCGGGGTTGGCGCAGATCAGTTCGAGATCGCGGGCGGCGCCGGCGGCGAGGCGCTCGCGATAGTCCTCGGGTCCCTCGATCTCGTCGTCGACCGGGCCTGTGACGGAGATGAAGGCGGCGGATTCGGCGCTGGCGGCGACGTCGAGGCCGAGGCCCTCATACAGCGGCCAGTCGCGGTCGGGGCCGATGATCCAGGCCGGGCCGGGGGCGCGTTTGGCCAGTTCGGCGCGGGTGGCGTCGCCCGAGGTGACGAAGGCGCGCCAGCTGTCGCGCGGCACGCCGAGACGATCCAGCTGGGCGACGACGTCGTGCGACGGGCGCGGCGAGTTGGAGATCAGGACGACGTGCCCCGCCTCGCGGTTGAAGCGCGCCAGGGCCTCGCAGGCGTCGGGCCAGCTTTCACGGCCGTTATGGATCACGCCCCAGACGTCGCAGAGCAGGATGTCGTAGTCGCCGGCGATGTCGCCGAGACCGGTCAGGGCGTGAGGGAGGGTCATGGGGGGCTGATAGCGGGTTCGGGCGCGGGGGTGAAGGGATCGGACGCGGCCTCTTCGTCTTCCTGGGCCGCGATTTCGGCCGCCAGGGCGTCGAGGCGTTTGAGCAAATCCTGTCGCAGGGCCTCCTCGCCGGCGGCGTCGAGGCGGTCGTCTTCGAAGGCGGCGGCGGGCAGTCGGTCGGCCATGCGGTGGTAGCTGTCGGCGAGGGCGGCGAGCGCGCGGGCGTCGGCGTAACGGCCCTCGCGCATGGCGATGGCGGAGTCGGTAGTGGCCTGGCGGGCGAGGGCGGCGGGGTCGGTGGTGGCCTGGATCAGGGATGCGGGCGGGACCTTGTTCTTCATGGTGTTTCTCTCCGGATTGAAGGCATGCGAAAGCGCCGCTTCGGGTGAAGCGGGTCGGGGAAGGCGCGGGGCGTCCGGGCCTCGCCCGGAATGCTTTGTGTTTTACCGTTTCGACGAGGTGGACGCCCCGCGTGGTCGTTGGCTTCACGCGCTCTCCGGCTGGCGGCTCTTGTCGGGCCTTACCGGATCATCCGCCGCCGCCATTGCTGACGGAGGCGCTGGTGGGACATAGGCTGAGCCAGCGGTCCGCACCGAAGCGCGTGGCGAGCAAGCAGGCAGCATCCATCGCTGCCCGACGAGGACCCCCGGACTACCCTTCGCCCGGGCTTCATCGCTCAACCACAGCCCGCCGTCGTCGAGGCGTTGGATCCGACGCCTTCCCCATCGACGGGATGGGAGGATTATGGCGGAGGCGGATACCTCGCTACGTAGAGGGAATTTTGGTGCGGGAAGTCAGAGGGTTGGCGAAAAGAGTTCGGGAATAGCCAGCAGGATTTCCTTCTCCCGATGGGAGAAGGTGGCCGGGCGGAGCCCGGTCGGATGAGGGTCGGCTCATGCCGATCAGCTGACAGACGACCCTCACCCTTTCGCGCAAGGACGACGGCTGCGCCGCCGTGCGCTCAAGCCCTCTCCCATCGGGAGAGGGTTATCGGGTGGCGGCGTGGCGGCGGATGGCGGCGATCAACGCCTCGGGATGGTCGAGCACCGCCTTGTTCGTGAAGCGGAGAACCGTCCAGCCGAGCCCCTCGATCTGTTGCTGGCGCAGGTGATCCCGAAGCGCCACTTCGTCGAGAGCATGGATGCCGCCGTCCAATTCTATGACGAGCCGCAGTCGGTCGCAGGCGAAGTCGGCGTACCAGCGGCCGATGGGATGCTGGCGGCGGAATTTGTGGCCGTCGATACGACCGCCGCGGAGGCGTTCCCAGACGCGTTGTTCGGCGAGCCCGGAAGACTGGCGAAGGTCGCGGGCGCGGGTTGTGCGAGGCGCGGACATGGTGTGAGGAATACAACTGAACGCTGTATTTCGCCAGACGACCCTCACCCTTTCAGGCTTCGCGC
This sequence comes from Brevundimonas lenta, assembly GCF_014196335.1. GTDB lineage: Bacteria > Pseudomonadota > Alphaproteobacteria > Caulobacterales > Caulobacteraceae > Brevundimonas > Brevundimonas lenta. Next base: position 1,160,564 of record NZ_JACIDM010000002.1, on the reverse strand, counting down.
TGCCCTTCGGGTCGCGCAAGGACGACGGCTTCGCCGCCGTGCGCTCAAGCCCTCTCCCATCGGGAGAGGGCTACACCTCCGCCAGGCTCCAGAGGCGGGCCGCGGGGGCGCCGAAGCGGCCGAGGTGGAAGATGGCGGCGTCGGCGATGCTGAAGTCGAAGGGGCGGAAGCGTTCGGCCTCGATGACGTCGACGGCGGCCTCCGGGGCGACGCCGACGACGACGGGGGCGGCGAAGTTTCCGTCGGAGGCGTCGGGGACGAAGGTCTCGACGCGGCGGATGGCGTCGGGATTGGCGGTGTCGGTGCCGTCGGGGGCGAAGGCGCCGGCGTCGCCGCCCTTGATGGTGAAGGGCTCGACGATGCGGGCGATCTGCTGGTGCATGCGGCGCAGGGCGGGCGACACCTCGACCGTGTAGGACAGGACGTCGAGATTGGCCCACGGCTGCGACTGGAAGCCCGTGGCGCGGAGCCGGAGGGCGCGGGGGCGCTCAAGCCGGAAGACGTCGGCGACGGCGACGGACAGGGCCTGGACATCGGCGCGGTGGACGAAGCGCTGCAGCAGGGTGATGTGCGGGCGATGCGCCTCGTCGAGGGCGAAGCCGTCGGGCCAGGCCTCGCGCAGGCGGGCGTTGACGGTGGCGGCGCGGTCGATGAGGGCGGCGTCGGGCAGCAGCAGCACGTCGACGGCGAGGAGGTCGCTGCGAGCCGCGCGCTTCGGGCCGGGCTCGGACGGGCCGCAGCCGGCGCTCCAGGCGACGAGGGGCGCGGCGCCGGCCGCGAGGACCAGACGCCGGCGCGTGAGGCGGTCCGGCGGAACGGCGGTTTTCATCACACCCGGACTATGGCGGCGCGGCGCGGGCGGCCATCGGGAGGCAGCCCTGGGGCGGTCGCGGAAAACCCTGATGGGGGACGGCGTCAGACCCAGCGGCGGTCGGCGGTGAACTCGACCGTCAGCCAGAAGCCGGGGGCCATGCCGAGGGCGTCGGAGATCTCGGCGCGGATGGCGTCGAGCTGGCCGAACGACAGGGTCGTGGCGTCGGAGGGGGCGAGCAGGGCGATCTCGATGAACAGCTGGCGGCCGGTGCGGGCGATGTGGGTGGCGGGCTCGAAGCCGTGGCGGGCGGCGACGACGCGGGCGACCTCGCGGACATGGTCGCTGAGATCGGACGGGGCGATCTGCAGGATGTCGCGGGCCGAGCGCCACAGGGTCAGGAAGGGGAAGGGCATGAGGGTGAGGGAGACGATCAGCAGGACGACCGGGTCGGCGTAGGGGGCCAGATGGGCGGCCGGGGAGTCCCGGAGCGCGCCGCCGATGACGAAGCCGGCGCACAGCGCGGCGCTGAGACAGGCGCCCATCAGCCAGGCGCGGGCGTCGATCTTGAGGATCTGGGAGCTGAGGCCGGCGGCGGAGCGGCGGATGTAGAGCCACATGACCAGGCCGATGACGGCCATGGCCCCCGAGAACAGGGCCCCTGGGCCGAAGTCGATGAGGCGGCCGCCGGCGCGCAGGCCGGCCAGGCTGTCGGCGAAGGCGTAGGCGCAGGCCATGGCCAGGACCGCGCCGTTGACCAGGCCGATGAGCGGCTCGAGGTGCCAGTAGCCGAACTGGAAACGGTCGTCGTCGCCGCGCGAGATCAGGCGGGTGATGATCAGGGCCAGCCAGGTCATGCCGACGTCGGCGAGGCTGTAGAAGCCGTCGAAGGTGATGGCGCTGGAGCCCGACCAGAGGCCGAAGGCGACGGTGACCACGCCCATGACGGCGACGGCCGCGATGGAGACCTTGAGCAGCCGCTGTTCCCGGGCCGTGTCGGCGCTGGCGTTCATGCGCGAAGGTCAGGCCGAAACGCGGCCGCGGGCCATCCGGTGAAACCCCGAAGCCTTGCAGTGGCGGGGTCCGCGTGACATCAGTCGCCACAAAGTTAATCCGTCGGGGGGCGGACGGCTGATCCCCTGCACGCGCCTGAAGGGGATCCCCGCCATGCCTGTCGTCATCAGTGAATTCCAGACCGCCGGTCCGGGCATGAGCACGGACGAATTCATCGAGATCACCAACACGGGGACGGCTCCGGTCGACATCAGCGGCTGGAAACTGGTCTACCGGAGCGGCTCGGGCGTCTCGGACGTTTCGATCCATACCTTCCCGCCGGGGACCATCATCCCGGCGGGCGGGCACTTCCTCGGAGTCGGGACCGGCTATGTCGGTCCGGTCGCCGGCGACTTCGTCAACATCACCACCTTCTCGTCCACGAGCGGCGGCTTCGGCCTGCGCGAAGCCGGCGGGCTGCTGGTCGACTCCGTAGCCTACGGTCCGGCGACGAACATCTTCATCGAGGGGACGACCGCCACGGCGCCGCTTCAGGGGCAGAGCCTGGAGCGTCGGCTGGACGGCTCCCAGGACACCGACAACAACAGCGTCGACTTCGTGGCCCGGAGCAGTCCGACCCCGCAGAACGCCGCGTCTCCGGTGCAGGTCTTCAACGCCGTCCCGACCGGCGGCGTCACGATCATCGGGGCCCTTGCCGAGGACGAGATCCTGACGGCCGACGCCTCGGCCCTGGCGGACGCGGACGGCCTGGGGACGCTGCACTATCAGTGGCAGCGCGAGGCCGGCTTCGGCTGGTTCAATGTGGGCGCCGACGAGGCGACCTATACGCTGGGCGACAACGACGTGGGGACGGTCATCCGCGTGGTGGTCACCTACACCGACGGCCATGGCGTGCTGGAGAGCGTCACGAGCGATCCCACGACCGCGATCGTCAACATGAACGACGACCCGACCGGCGGGGTGACGATCCTCGGGGCCGCGGAAGAGGACGTCGCCCTGCTGGTCGACGCCGCGACCCTGGCGGACGTGGATGGGCTGGGGACGCTGCATTACCAGTGGCAGCGCGATGACGGCGCGGGCTTCGTCGATGTCGGCTCCGATACGGGGAACTATACGCCGGGCGACATCGACGTCGGGACGACCATCCGGGTGGTGGTCAGCTACACCGACGGCTACGGCAACGTGGAGAGCGTCACGAGCGCCGCGACGGGCCCGATCGTCGGCGTCGACGATGCGGCCATCGCCGTGCCGGACGCCGTGTCGACCCTGGAAAACGGGACGATCAGCGGCGATGTCTTCGCCTACAACGGCCAGGGCGAAGACACCGATGCGGAGGGCGACGCCTTCACCGTCACCGAGGTCAACGGCTCCGCGGCTGCCGTGGGGACGGAGATCACCCTGCCGTCCGGAGCGCTGCTGACGCTGAACGCCGACGGGACGTTCGAGTATGATCCGAACGGGGCCTTAGACCACGCGCCGGCCGCGGTATCCGGCGCGACGCCGCTGACGGACAGCTTCACCTACACCGTGACGGGCGGCGCGACGGCGACGGTCACGGTGACCATCGACGGCGTCGACAACGACGACATCCTGGTCGGCACGGCCGGCGACGACGCGCTGTTCGGCGGCAACGGCGACGACGCGCTGCAGGGCGGGGCGGGCAACGACAGCATCGACGGCGGCGACGGCGTCGACCGCGTGACCTACAGCATGGCGACGTCCGGCGTGACGGTGGGCCTGAACAACGGGGTCGCGAGCAACGACGGCAGCGGCGGCTCCGACACGCTGACCAATATCGAGAACGTCTCGGGCTCGTCCTTCAACGATCTGCTGATCGGATCGGCGGGGGACAATACGCTGACCGGGGGCGACGGCGCGGACGTGCTGATCGGTCTGGACGGCGACGACTATCTGAGCGGCGGCCAGGGCGCGGCCAACCAGATGCAGGGCGGGCGGGGCGACGACACCTATTTCGTCGCCGCCAACGACACCGTGGTGGAGTTCTTCGACGAGGGCGAGGACACGATCCTGACCAGCCGCGCCGCCTATACGCTGCGGGCCAATTTCGAGAATCTGGCCTACCTCGGCGCCGGCAGCTTCCGCGGCACGGGCAATGAGGAGGACAACATCCTGATCGGCGGGTCCGGGGCGGACGTGCTGATCGGCCTGGCCGGGAACGACACCCTGAACGGCGACGCCGGGATCGACACGGTCGACTATTCGTCGGCGTGGGACTGGGTGACCGTGGACCTGGCGAGCGGCGAGGCCGTGGACGACGGCGAGGGCTATTCCGACATCCTGATCGGGCTCGAGAACGTCATCGGTTCGGCCTGGGACGACGAGATCTTCGGCGACGGGAACGGCAACGTCCTGAGCGGCGGCGACGGCGACGACATGCTGGGCGGTCGCGGCGGCGTGGACGTGCTGCGCGGCGGCGCGGGCTATGACGTCGCCGACTATCGCGACGCGGCGGGCGGCGTGCTGGTCAAGCTGGCGGCCGGCGCGGCGGTCAATGACGGCGACGGGGCTTCGGACGTGCTGGTCAGCATCGAGGACGTCATCGGCAGCGACTTCAACGACACCCTGATCGGCGACGCCGGGAGCAACATCCTGGACGGCGGTCTGGGCCGCGACGTGCTGATCGGTCTGGACGGGAACGACATCCTGATCGGCGGCGACGGCGAGGCCAACCAGCTGCAGGGCGGGCGCGGCGACGACCTGTATGTGATCTCGGCCAACGACACCGCCATCGAGCTGGCGGGCGAGGGCCACGACGCGGTCGAGACGACGCTGAACCGCTATGTGCTGCGGGCCAATTTCGAGGACGTGGCCTTCTTCGGCAGCGGCGACTTCGTCGGTATCGGCAATGACGAGGACAACATCATCATCGGCGGCGACGGCGACGACACCCTGACCGGCGGCAAGGGCGACGATGTGTTGGTCGGCAGCTTCGACATGGGCTGCGGCTGCGGCGGAGGCGGCGGGACCGACACGGTGGTGCTGTCCGGCGCGTTCGCGGACTATGAGATCGAGGACATGGGCGACGGGACCTGGACGGTGCTGGACCTGATCGCCGACCGGGACGGTTACGACCTGCTGGTCAACATCGACCAGATCCGGTTCGCCGACGGCTTCGTGCTGGAGCTGGTCGCCGAAAGCGCGCCGCTGCTGGTGGACAAGGGCGAGGCGCAGACCCTGCCCGCCGGGGCGTGGGACGGCTTCTACATGGCCGACGGCTGGGCGCGGGCGCACGACGACGGCGGCTGGCTGTTCTGACGGCGTCAGGCGCGGTCTGAAAAAGGAAGGCCCCGGTCGCGAGACCGGGGCCTTTGTCTTTGCGGCAGGACGGTCCGGCTCAGGCCAGCCAGGGGTCCATGTCGCCGGCGTGGCCGAAGGGCGCGTGCGCGCCGAGGGCCTGCATCCAGATGTCGTGGAGCGCCGGGAGGGCGTGCGACGCCGGGAACAGGCGGTCGGCGAGGGCGCCGTCGCCGGAGGCTTCGAAGGCGTCGTCGGCCGGCAGCGGCGAGACGAGGGGGCCTGCGTCCTTGGCGGACAGCTCCTGGGCCGCCACGGCGCCGTAGGTCAGCACCGTCTTCGTGTTGCCGGTCATGAAGCGCAGGGACTCGATGCTCTCGACGTAGATCGAGCCGTCGCGACCGGCGACGGTATCGACGATGCGCCAGCCGGCGCCCTCGGCGGTGACGGTGTATTGGGCCTTGGTTCCGCGGACCTGGACCTCGTCATAGCCGGAGCCGCCGAACAGACGGTCGGAACCGCCCATCCCTTTCAGGATGTCGTCGCCGACGCCGCCGGTGATGGTGTTGTTCCCGGCGTTGCCCGTGCCGTAGAACTTGTTGAAGCCGACATAGAACATGTCCTCGACGTTGGCCGCCATGACGTGAGCCCCGACGTGGGCCTCAATCACGTCGTGACCCTGACCCGCCAGTTCGACGATCGTGTCGTAGGCGTCGAGGATGTAGGTGTCGTCGCCGAGCCCGCCCTGCAGCTGGTTGGCCAGACCCTGGCCGCCGGCGAGGATGTCGTTCCCCGCGAAGCCCAGCAGGGTGTCCGCGCCCAGACCGCCGCTGAGGCGGTCGCCGAGGGTTCCGCCCACCAGGGTGTCGTTGAAGGCCGAGCCGAGGATGGCCTCGATCGAGGTGTAGGTGTCGGTGGCGCCGTCGCCGTCGTTGACGGCGCGCATGACGTCGAGGCGCGCATGCACCCCGGCCGCGGCCTGGCTGTAGTCCGCCGTATCGACGCCCGCGCCGCCGACGAGACTGTCGACGCCGCCACGGCCGCGGAGGAGGTCGTCGCCCGCGCCGCCGGTCATGACGTTGTTGAGGGCGTTGCCGGTGCCGGAGAAGTTTCCGGTTCCGCCGAAGACCAGGTTCTCGACATTGGCGGCGAGGTTGTAGGCGTTGATGCGGGCCTCGACCGTATCCGTGCCCTCGCCCGCGACCTCGACGACGGTGTCGGCGGTCTCGAGGATGTAGCGATCGTCGCCGAGCCCGCCCTGGAGCTGGTTGCCGGCCCCGGCGCCGCCCCACAGGACGTCGTTTCCACCCTGGCCGAGAAGGGTGTCCGATCCCAGGCCGCCGCGCAGGACGTTGACGTTGCCGTCGCCGACCAGGGTGTCGTTGAAGGCCGAGCCGGTCGCGTTCTCGATCGAGGTGAGGTTGTCGTACGAGTCGTCGCCGTCGCTGTGCGTGACGTTTGCGCTGAGCTGTACGTACACGCGGGCCGCCGCGGTGGAGTAGTCGACGGTGTCGATGCCCGCTCCGCCGTTGAGGGCGTCGAGGCCGGCGCCGCCGGCGAGGATGTCGTCACCGTCGCCGCCGTTGAGCGCATCGGCGCCGCCGAGGCCGAACAGGGTGTCGGGGGAGGCGCCGCCTGTCATGGTCTCCGCAGCCGAACTTCCGACCTGGAAGCCCGACGGCAGTCCGGCCAGCGGAATATTCACGCCGTTGAAGCGCAGACGCTCGATGCCGGTCAGGACGTCGGTCCCGTCCGGACCGGTGACGGTGACGACGGCCCCGTTGACGGAGACCGTATGCGGACCGTTCCCGAAGACGGCCGTATCGACGCCCGCGCCGCCGTCGAGGATGTCGTCGCCCGCGGCGCCGGTGATCACGTCGTCGCCGTCGCCGCCCGTGATCTCGTCCCGACCGGCGAAGCCCGTGAGGGTGTCGGCGTTCGGCGTGCCGGTCACCTGCATCGGCAGGGGCAGACCGAGACGGTCGTAGAGGCCGTCGCTGAACCGCAGGCGTTCCACATTGGTCAGGAGATCGACCCCGTCGGGGCCGGTGACCTGCAGGGCGCCGCCCGCGAGCGTGACGAGCGTGTAGGCCGAGCGGAGGCCCGTGAACACGGCCGTATCGACGCCCGCGCCGCCGTCGATCGTGTCGGCCCCGGCGCCGCCGGTCAGGAGGTCGTCGCCCGCGTCGCCCGCGATCTCATCCGCGCCGGCGCCGCCGGTCAGGGTGTCGGCGTTCGACGTGCCGGTCAGCTGCATCGGCAGGGGCAGGCCCTGCATGTTGTAGAGGCCGTCGCTGAACTGCAGGCGTTCCACGGTGGTCAGGACATCGACCCCGTCGGGGCCGGTGACCTGCAGGGCGCCGCCCGCGAGCGTGACGAGCGTGTAGGCCGAGCGGAGACCCGTGAACACGACCGTATCGACGCCCGCGCCGCCGTCGATCGTGTCGGCTCCTGCGCCGCCGGTCAGGAGGTCGTCGCCGGCGTCGCCGAAGAGCTGGTCGTTGTCCGTCCCGCCCCGCAGCGTATCTGCGCCGTCGCCGCCGTGGACCTGATCCTGGCCGGCGCCGGCGTCGATCACGTCGTCGCCCGCGGCCCCGTGGAGTTGATCGGCCAGGCCGTAGCTCGCGCCTCCGACCGTATCGGCGGCGGCCGTGCCGGCGAAGTAGACGCCCCCTCCAACGAGACGGACGCCGTCGGCGAACTGCAGCCGCTCGACGTTGGTCAGTTCGTCGGAGCCGTCGCCCGGTCCGCCGATGTAGGTGACGCCGTTTTCGGTCGCGAAGAAGTAGGCGGAGGCATTGCCGCTGTAGACCGCCGTGTCGATGCCGGCGCCGCCGTCGATGACGTCGTTGCCGGCCCCGCCGGAGATGATGTCGTCGCCGCCGAGGCCCTGGAGGTTGTCCCAGCCGGTGGTGCCGGTCAGCGTGTCGGCGCCCGCGGTGCCCGTGAACCGGGTGACCTCGCGGGTTCCGTCGATCAGGAACATGCCGTCGTTGAACTGAAGACGCTCGACGTCCAGCAGGGAGACTGCGGCCGCTGAACTGCTGCTATAGCCGATCAGGACAGTGCCGTTCGGACCCGCGGTGATCGTGTAGTCGGAGCGCCGGCCGTCGATGACCACCGTGTCCCGTCCGGACCCGCCGTGGAGGTTCGAGGCGTGTGCCGCGATCAGGATGTCGTCGCCGGCGCCGCCGAGAAGATAGGCGCCCTCTGCAAGGATATCGTCGCCGTCGTTGCCCATGATCACGCCGGCCGAGAAGCGGTTGCCGGTGATGACGTCGTTGAAGGCGGTGCCCGCCACGTCCTCGATGCCGTAGAACTCGTCGCGGCCCTCTCCGGTGTCGTTGACGACGCCTTCGAAGCGCATGTCGACGGTGACGCCCCGCGTCATGCCGCTGAAGTCCACGAGGTCGCCGGCCCGGATGACGACGCCGTTCACATAGGAGGCGTAGCCTTCGCCGCCCGTGCCGCCGTAGTAGAAGTCGTCGCCCTCGCCGCCGATGAGGATGTCGCGGCCCACGTCTCCGTTGAGGGCGTCGTCTCCCGCCCCGCCGATCAGCACGTCGGCGCCGTCTCCGCCCTCGAGCTGATCGTCGCCGCCGCCGCCGGACAGCACGTCGTCTCCGACGAGACCGAAGATGAAATCGTTGCCGTTGGAGCCGGTCAGGGTGTCGACCGCCGCCGTACCCTGGATCATGCGGCCGGGCGTGACGTGCGGATCAGCGCCGAAGTCGGAGGAGTCGAAGGCGGCGACCGTCGTATTCTGGAAGGTGATGAAATTGGTCCAGCCGTGGGCCGTGCCCTGGCCGTCGCGGTCGAGCTGGAACAGGACGTTGGCGCCGTCCTGGACGAGGCGGGCGTAGCCGAGGCTGAACATGGTGAGATGCGACGCGTCGAGCAGCGCATCTTCCCAGAAGAAGTATCCCCAGCTGAGGGAGTCCTCGGCGGTGTAGTCGGTGATGGTGATGTTGGGCGCCGCGCCCTGACCCCAGTTCGCGAAAATGATGTTGTCGGCGCCGGCGCCGGTGGTGATCGTCATCCGGCCGGCCATGCCCGGTTCAATGCGATCGTTGCCCGCGCCGCCGTTGAGCACCGCCGACGCCAGGCCGCCGCCGGCCACCAGCTCGTCGTCGCCGTCGTCGCCGAACAGCTGAACGTTGTCCGTGGGCAGGACGCCCCAGCGGATCAGACGCAGACTGTCGTTGCCGGCGCCGCCGCGCAGGATGTCGTTGCCGTTGGCGCCGTCGGGCTCGGACAGGCTGTCGTTGCCGGAGCCGCCCTCCATGACGTCGTCGCCGCGACCGCCGTTGAGCATGTCGTCGCCGGCGCCGCCTTCAATGCGGTCGTCGCCGTCATCGCCGTTCAGGAAGTCGTTCCCGCCGAGGCCGAGGAGGATGTCCTGGCCGGCGGTGCCCCGGATGGATTCGCCATTGTCCGTGCCGGTGAAGGTCTGGCCGGGCATGGGGGCGCCGGTGGGGTCGATGCCGCCGAGGTTCCAGGCGGTGATGGCGCTGACCTGGACGTTCTGCAGGATGACGAAGGCGACCGCGGGCCGGGAACCGGTGCCGTCGTAGTCCAGCATGAGAACGGCGTCGGCGCCGGACTGGACGAATTTGAGGTGGCCCGTGGCGAAGGGGTTGTCGCCGTTCCAGCCCTCGAACCATTCGCTGAGAGCGGCGACGCCGAGGCGGTCGCCGTTGGCGCCGACGGTGAAGTCGGTGACCCGCACGACGCCGCCCCAGGTCGGGTTGCACTCGCTCAGGGAAATGAGGTCCGACCCCGCGCCGGTGATGATGCGGGTCTCGGTCTGCGCGCCGGCGAAGCGGAACAGGTCGGCGCCCGCGCCGCCGTCGAGGGTGGCCGTGCCGCCGTTGGCGCCGCCGAAATAGTAGATCTGGTCATTGCCTTCGCCGCCCTCGAGGACGACCGGCTGCGCGGGCATGGATTCGTGCCGGTAGAGGTACAGGATGTCGTCGCCGCCCAGGCCGCGCAGGATGTCGCGCCCGCCGAGCGAGTCCGAGATTTCGTCCGCCTGGGCCGTCCCGGTCAGGGTTTCGGACGCGGTCGTCCCGTTGATGGTCGGCATGGAATCCCCCCGCAAAGCAACTGCCGCGCAGTTGGCATGCAAGGTGCTGACTGTCCAGAGGTTTCCCCGGGAATGGGCCGCGTCGGGCCCCGGTCGTGACCAGGGCCCCTGACGTCGTCAGGCCAGCCAGGGATCCAGGTCGCCCGGATGGACGAAATCGGCGTGCCAGGGATGCGGCGCGCCCGCCTCGTGGAAGACGTCCGTCAGCGGGAGCAGACGGTCGGTCGGGAGCGGCCGGACATCGAACAGGGTGTCGGTCTTCGGAGCGGGGGCGGCGGCGTCGCCCGTCGTCGGGAGCACGAAGGCGTCGTCGATGAAGGCCTTCGCGCTGACGGCTTCGGCGGCGGCGACGCCATAGGTCAGCACGGTTTTGGTGTTGCCGGTCAGGAAGCGCAGGCTCTCGATGCTTTCGACGTAGATCGAGCCGTCGCGGCCGGCGACGGTGTCGACGATGCGCCAGCCCGCGCCCTCTGCGGTGACCGTGTACTGGGCCTTGGCGCCGCGCACCTGGACCTCGTCGAGACCGGCGCCGCCGAACAGACGGTCCGAGCCGCCCATGCCCTTGAGGATGTCGTCGCCGATGCCGCCGGTGATGGTGTTGGCGCCCGCGTTGCCCGTTCCGTAGAACTTGTTGAAGCCGACGTAGAACATGTCCTCGACGTTCGCCGCCATGACGTGGGCGCCGACGTGGGCCTCGATGACATCGTGGCCCTGACCGGCGATCTCGACGATGCTGTCGTAGGCGTCGAGGATGTAGGTGTCGTCGCCGAGGCCGCCCTGCAACTGGTTGGCGAGACCCTGGCCACCGGCGAGGATGTCGTTGCCGGCGAAGCCGAGCAGGGTGTCCGCGCCGAGCCCGCCGCTGAGGCGGTCGCCGAGGGTTCCGCCGACGAGGGTGTCGTTGAAGGCGGAGCCGAGGATGGCCTCGATGCCGGTGAAGGTATCGGTGGACCCGTCGCCGTCGTTGACGGCGCGCATGGTGTCGAGGCGGGCGTGGATGCCCGCTGCGGCCTGGCTGTAGTCCGCCGTGTCGATGCCCGCGCCGCCCTGCAGCACATCCACGCCGCCGCGGCCGCGGAGCAGGTCGTCGCCGCCGCCGCCGGTCATGACGTTGTTGAGCGCATTGCCGGTGCCGGAGAAGTTTCCGGCGCCGGCGTAGATCAGGTTCTCGACGTTGTTGGCGAGGTTGTAGGCGCTGATGTGGGCCTCGATGGTGTCATTGCCTTCGCCCGCCACCTCGATGACGGAGTCGAGGGCTTCGAGGACATAGAGGTCGTCGCCGAGCCCACCTTGCAGGGTGTTGGAGGCGCCGGTTCCGCCGCCGAGGACGTCAGCGCCGCCGAGGCCGAGCAGGATGTCCGAACCGAGCCCGCCGAGCAGGATGTTGGTGCGGGCGTCGCCGATGAGGGTGTCGGCGAAGTTCGAGCCGCGCAGGTGTTCGATGCTGACGAAGGTGTCGGTTCCGCCGTCGCCGTCGTTGGTCGCGCGCTGCGAGTCGATGCGTGCGGTGACGCCGGATGCAGCCAGGGCGTAGACGGCGGTGTCGGACCCCTCTCCGCCGTCGAGGATGTCGACGCCCGCGCCGCCGGAGAGGTAGTCGGAGCCTGCCAGGCCGTTGAGCATATCGGCGCCGGCGAGGCCGAACAGGCCGTCGGTCGCGGCGGTTCCGGTGAGCGTCTCGGCGGCGGTCGAGCCGATGACGTTGGAGAGCTGGAGCGCGGCGACGGCGATTTCGTCCGCGCCGAAGCGCAGGCGCTCGATGTTGGTCAGCACGTCGCGACCGTCGGGGTTGAGCACGGTGACGACGCCCCCGGCGATCGTGACCGTGGCCGGGGCCCGGGAGAAGACGGCGGTGTCGACGCCCGCGCCGCCGTCGATGGTGTCGTCTCCGAGCGCGCCGGTGATGAGGTCGTCGCCCGCGCCGGCCGTGATGGCGTTGGCTCCGGCGGTGCCCATGATGACGTCGGCGCCGGCCGTGCCTTCGATGGCCATGGGCATGGGCGCGCCCGTCATGTCGAACAGGCCGTCGGTGAAGCGCAGCAGCTCGACGCCGTTCACGACGTTGACGTCATCCATACGGCCCACGGTCCAGCCATTGGGACCCAGATAGATGTCGTAGTCCGCGCGGGCGCGATCGAAGATCGCGGTATCGACGCCCGCGCCGCCGTCGAGGATGTCGTCGCCCGCGCCGCCGGTCAGGACGTCGTCTCCGGCGTTGCCGATCAGGGTGTCGGCGCCGCCCGTGCCGACAATGCGGTTGTTCAGGGCGTTGCCGGTCCCGGTGCGTCCTGAGACCGTGATCCAGTGTGAGTTGAAGACCGTGTCGGCGGCGCTCCAGTTGAGGAACAGGTTCTCCACATTGGCGGGCAGCGTAAAGGAGCCCTGGGACCAGTAGAGGGTGTCGATACCCGCCCCGGCCGCCTCGGTGATGCGAGCCACGTTGAGATAGCGGTCGTCGCCGGCCCCGCCGTCGGCGTCCTCGACATTGAACAGCCAGTCCGCGCCCGCGCCGCCGAAGCCCTGGTTGGAGCCCGAGCCGCCGTCGATGACGTCGTCGCCGGCGCCGCCGTCGAGCACGTCGTTCTCCGTTCCGCCTTCAAGACGGTCATCGCCGTCGTCGCCGTAGAGCTTGTCGGAGCCGGCGCCGCCCTGAATGAGGTCAGCCCCGGCGCCGCCGCGCAGGGTGTCGCCGGCGTTCCCGCCGATGATGGTGTCGGCCGCGGCCGTGCCGGCGCTGACGATCGCCATCTCGGACACGTGCACCCCGACGCCGTTGATCATCAGCATCTCGACGCCGGTGAGGACGTCCGTGCCGAAGGGGGCGCCGGTGACGGTCACGTGGACGCCGTCGTAGGTGTATTTCGCCGTGCTGGAGCTCGAGTTGTAGATGGCGACGTCGAAGCCCGCGCCGCCCTCGATCCGGTCGTCGCCCGCGCCGCCCTCGAACTGGTTGTTTCCGGCGTCGCCGGTCAGAACGTCGTTGAAGGCCGAGCCGATCAGGCCCTCGATGCTGTCGAAGGTGTCGACGCCGGTCGCCCCGGTCGCATGGGCGCCCTCGCCCAGGCTGACCGTGACGCCGCTGGTCGCCCGACGGTAGGCGGCCATGTCGATCCCTTCGCCGCCCTTGAGAATGTCGTCGCCGCCGCCGCCTTCCAGCCGGTCATCGCCGGAATCGCCGCTGAGGGTGTTGGCGACGGACGACCCGTAGAAGTCATCATGTCCGATGCCGCCGACCAGGCCCTCGATGCTGACGAGAACGACGCTGGAGGTTCCGGACTTCTGCCGGGTGGTCAGCCCGAGGTCGATCGCCAAGCCTTCGGTGAAGCCGAGGACGGCGGTGTCGAAGCCGGCGCCCCCATCCATGTTCGGGCCGCTGAGGACGTCATCGCCGGCGTCGCCGTAGAGGAAGTCACCGCCCGACAGGACGTCGTCGCCACCGCCGCCATGGTAGGTGCGCACGCCGCTGCTGGCACCGCCGGTGGTGATCGTGTCGTTCCGCGAGCCGCCATAGATGGTGGCGGCGTAGCGGCCGACCTTGATGACCTCGATGTTGCTGAAGTGAGCGCCCGCGCCCACCGCGTCATCGAGATAGATGACGCCGGCGCCGAGGGCGAAGTCGAGGTTGACGGTGTCATGGCCGGCGCCTCCGTCCAGGGTGACGCCCGTGATTTCGTTGAGGAGGACGGTGAACGCGTCGTAGCCGTCTTCGCCGAAGGCCGTGTCGCCGGCGCCGACCACGAGCTCATCCGACCCGGCGCCGCCGTACAGGGTGTCGATCCCTGCGTCGCCGTTGAGGATGTCGTTTCCGGCGTCACCGTAAAGAACGTCGTTGCCGGCGTCGCCGCTGATGCTGTCGGGCCCGCCGCCGCCGCGGATGGTGTCGTCCCCGGTCGTGCCCTTGAGCGCCTCGCCCGCATCGGTTCCGTTGATGATCGGCATTGTCTCTTCCTCGAACGATACGCGAGGCAGACACGCCCGGCAGCTTCGGAGGCGCGGTCTTTATGGAAGGTCAGGCGACAGGCAAGCCGCCGCGGGACGGCGATTTCCAGCTACGCTTTCAGTGAGCCGCGAACCGTTGCGGGAAGGGCACGATATGGCGCTGTGAAGCTTACCTTACCTAGCCGAACCGGCGGCGCTGTTCGGCGCTGCGGAGGGTCGAGCGGAGGAATTCGGCGGGCGGGTCGGTTTCGGCCAGCACCTGCTCCTTGATGGCGCGGGGTTCGCCGAAGAGGTGGCCCTGGCCGACGGAGATGTCGAGTTCGAGGATGTCGACGATCTGGCGCTCGGTCTCGCACTTCTCGGCGATGACCTCGATGCCGTAGCGGCGGGTCAGGGCGGCGAAGTCGGCGGCCTGGATGTCGCGCAAGCTCGGGATGGCCGGACCGGCGTCGAGGTCGAGGAGCTGTTCGATCAGCAGGTCGGCGGAGACCTTGAGGAATTTCACGTCCGAGCGCTGAAGGTCGGCGAAGTCGAGATCCAGCGTCTGGACCTTGTCGATGGAGAAGCGGAAGCCGAGGTCGGCCAGCTTGGCCATGTTGCGGGCCTCGACCGCGCCGCGGGCGTCGAAGACGGCCTGGCCGAGCTCGAAGATCAGGGCCTGGTTGAGGTCGCGGTTCTCGTTCAGGAACTCGAGGAACTGCGGGAAGAAGGTCTCGTCGCCGAGCGAGGAGAGGGCGACGTTGCAGAAGACCCCGACCTTGCGGTCCTGGCGGGCCAGGCGGCGGACGATCTGGGCGCAGCGGAACAGCAGCAGGTTGTCGATGGCGGGAACCAGGCCCTCGCCCTCGGCGACGGAGAGGTATTCGGCCGGCATCATGATGCGGTCGTCGGCGGCGCGCAGGCGGGTGAAGCTTTCGTAGAAGACGGTGCGGCGCTGCGGCAGGGAGACGATGGGCTGCAGGTAGAGGTCGACGCGGTTCTCGGCGAGGGCCTCGTGGATGGTGGCGAGCAGGACGTTCGACTGCTGGCGGTGGCGGGCCTCGAACGGGCTGGCGGGCGCCGGCTGCTGCATGCGCTCGTCGAGGGACTCGCTCATCTGCTGGATGAGGGATTCCAGCATGCGGACTTCGCCCGACAGCTGCTCGGTCGAGGTGAGGGCGCCGGCCTCGATGGCCTGGGCCAGTTCGGTGAGGGCGCCTTGCGTCGACTCCATGGCGTCGGCGAGGAGGCGGTGCGCCTCGCGGACCTGGTCGATTTCCTTCTTGAGGGCGGCGCGCTGGGCGCGGCCGACGATCAGGACATGGGCCGCGATCAGCAGGCCGGCGGTGGCGATGCCGGCGGCGATGCCCGCTCCTCCGCCCAGGCCGGCGCGCCACAGGAAGGCGCCCACGGTCATGGACAGGAACAGGTAGCCGAAGAACAGGAAGCCGTTGGTCAGCGCGCGCATTGAAACGGAGGTACCCCGCCATCCCCGGATGGAATCGCCCGAGTATCGGGGTATCAGAGCAAAACGCCTAGGGTTCCGGCAGGAATCCCCCAACGCTTTCGAGGTTAACGATGGAATTGTTCGATCTGAGCGGCAAGGTCGCGGTCATTACGGGCTCCTCGCGGGGCATCGGCAAGGCGATCGCCGAGCGGCTGGCCGAGCACGGCGCGAAGGTGGTGATCTCGTCGCGCAAGGCGGGGCCTTGCGACGAGGCAGCAGCGGAGATCAATGCGAAATACGGCGCCGGCCGCGCCATGGCGGTTCCGGCCAACATCGCGTCGAAGGAAGATCTGCAGCGGCTGGTGGACGAGACCAACGCCGCCTGGGGCCGGATCGACATCCTGGTCTGCAACGCGGCCAGCAATCCCTACGCCGGGCCGATGGCGGGGATCAGCGACGAGCAGTTCGAGAAGATCCTGCAGAATAACGTGATCTCGAACCACTGGCTGATCCAGATGGTCAGCCCGCAGATGCTGGAGCGGAAGGACGGGTCGGTGATCATCGTGTCGTCGATCGGCGGGCTTCGCGGGAACGCGTTGATCGGCGCCTACAACATCTCCAAGGCCGCCGACATGCAGCTGGCGCGCAACCTGGCGGTCGAGTGGGGGCCGTCGAACGTGCGGGTGAACACCATCGCGCCGGGCCTGGTGCAGACCGATTTCGCCAAATACCTGTGGGAGAACCCGGAGCTGCTGAAGCAGGTGACGGAGCCGGCGCCGCTGAAGCGGATCGGCCAGCCGGACGAGATCGCGGGCGCGGCCGTTTATCTGGCGTCGCCGGCTTCAGCCTATATGACGGGCCAGACGCTGGTCGTGGATGGCGGGATCACCATTGCCTGGTGACGACAAGAACAGGGTGAGCTTCGGCCGCGAGCTGGGCTGGCGGCTGGAGTCGGCGGCGTTCGCCGGCTTCATCGGCCTGATGCGGCTGCTGGGGCTGGAGCGGGCGTCGGCGCTGGGCGGCTGGCTGCTGAAGACGCTGGGGCCGAAGGTCAGCACCCAGAAGACGGTGATGCGCAATCTGCGGATCGCCTTTCCGGAGATGAGCCAGGCCGAGCGCGAGGCGCTGGCGACAGCGCAGTGGGAGCAGACGGGCCGGACGTTCGCCGAGACGGCGGTGATGGACCAGCTGACGCCGGCGTCGGGGCGGATCGACATCGTCGGTCTGGAGCGGCTGCACGCCATTCGCGACAGCGGCAGGCCGGTGGTGCTGGTGTCCGGGCACATGGCCAATATCGAGGTGATGGCGGCGGTGATCATGGCCGCAGGCGTGCCGTGCCAGGTGACCTATCGCGCGGCCAACAACCCCTATGTCGACAAGCAGATCCGGGACGCGCGGGCGCGCTACGGGGTCAAGTTGTTCGCGCCGAAGGGCGGGGACGGGGCGCGGGAGCTGCTGGCCGGGATGGCGCGCGGCGAGTCCGTGGCGTTGATGAACGACCAGAAGTTCAACGAGGGGCCGGAGGTGATCTTCTTCGGCCAGCCCGTGAACGCCGCGCCGGGGCCGAGCAGGCTGGCGCTACGCTTCGGGACGGTGGTGCAGCCGATGTCGGTGGTGCGCCTGCCGGGGGTGCGCTTCCGGGTGACGGCGCACGAGCCGATCGAGCTGCAGAACACCGGCGACCGGCAGGGCGACATCGCCCGCGGGGTTCAGGCGATCACGACCTTCATCGAGGAGCGGGTGCGGGAGCATCCGGTGGACTGGTTCTGGGTCCACAAGCGCTGGCCGGACAAGGTCTATGCGGCGCTGGAGCCGCGCGACTGATCCGAGGCGCGGCGCATCGGGCCCTCGTAGTTGGGGTCCTGGTTGCGGCGGCGGTCGGGGCCGAAATAGCCGTCGGTCTTCACATAGGCGCGGGGGCGGACGATCACGGCCTGGATGCGGTCGAGGATGGCCTTGGCCGTGATCGGCTTGACCACGAACTCGTTCACCCCGGCGTCGCGGGCGGCGTAGACGCGCTCGCGGCCCGAATGGCCGGTCATCATGATGATCGGCAGATAGGGGTTGGCGCTGTCCGGGCTGTTGCGGACCAGGCGGGTGAACTCGACCCCGTCCAGCGGGAACATCTTGAAGTCGACGATGGCCAGGTCGATCGGGTGCTCGCGCAGGACGTCGAGGGCCGCGGCGCCGTCGCCCGCCTCGCGCACCTGGCGGATGCCGGCGGAGTGGAGGACGGCGGTGGCGATGGTCCGCATGTGCGGATTGTCGTCGACCAGCAGGACCTGAAGGGCGGAGAGGGAGGCCATGTGCGGGTCGGCGATCAGCAGTTCGAGTGAGCCCCGATCTATTCGCTGAAAGGGTTACCGGTCTGTGACCGATCAACGATCACCCAGCGCGTAAACGACTACGCACGCTCAGGTTTTCTTGACGAGAAGAGACGGGTCAAGGTTGCGGTCGCGCCATTTCATGCGCCAGCAGAGGTGCGGGCCCGTGGCGCGGCCGGTCATGCCGACCCGGCCGATGGTCTGGCCGCGCAGGACGTCCTGGCCGGCGATGACGTCCAGTTCCGACTGGTGCAGGCAGGCGGTGATCAGGCCCTGGCCGTGGTCGATGAGGACCAGGCCGCCCTCGAAATGCAGCGCGGGTTCGGCGAGGGTGACGCGACCGGCGGCCGGGGCGCGGATCGGCGTGCCCTGCGGCGCGGCGAGGTCGATGCCGTAGTGCGGCCGGGCCGGCGTGCCGTTCAGGACCCTCTGGGCGCC
Organism: Brevundimonas lenta; assembly: GCF_014196335.1. Taxonomy (GTDB): domain Bacteria; phylum Pseudomonadota; class Alphaproteobacteria; order Caulobacterales; family Caulobacteraceae; genus Brevundimonas; species Brevundimonas lenta. The sequence continues at coordinate 1,142,271 of NZ_JACIDM010000002.1, read as the reverse complement.
CCAGCGGCTGGTGACCCGGAACTGCTCCAGCGGCCAGTCGAAGCCGTCGCGGAAGCTGTCGGCGTCGACACGGCTGGCGAAGCCCTCGGTCTTGAGGAGGACTTCCCGGCGGATGCGCTCCAGCAGGGCGGGGTCGGAGGGCTCTACGGTGGCGGGCGGCAGGCCGTCGACGCGGGTGGAGGGGAAGTCTCCGGGGGCGACGTCCAGCACGCGGCGGGCGGAGCGGTCGCCGGAGCGGGCGACGATCTCGACGCTGGAGGGGCTGTCGCGGTCGAAGCCGACGATGAAGACGCCGTCGGCGGAGGCGGCGGTCAGGGACTCGCCGTCGACGAAGACCAGGGCGCGGGGCCAGGTGCGGCCGATGGCGTGACCGCCCTGGACGAAGCGGCCGGTGAGGTCGAGTTCGGCGTCCTGCGCGCGGGCTGAACCCGCGGCGAGCAGGGCGGCGGTTCCGGCGAGGAGGCTCCGCCGGTGTGGCCTCAAGGGACCTGGCCCAGCCGCTGGAAGGCCTCGGTGGGACCGGCGTAGGCTTCCTGGAGGCGGGCGGACCAGTAGCGCAGCGCCTCGATCGGGATGGCCTTGCCGGTGACGGCGCAGGTGACGACGCGGCCGGGCTTCAGCACGGCGAATTCGCCGTCGCCGTAATGGAGGAGGGCCAGGTCGGAGCGCGTGTCGGGCATGAACCGCAATCTACCGTAGCCGCAGCGGGGCCGCCAAGACCCGGGCGTCTCACAAGACGTGTCCGCGCGTCTCTCAGAACAGGTCGCCCTGGCCGGGCGGCGGGGCCTTGGGCTTCGCTGCGGGCGGAGCGGGACGGGGGCGGGGCGCTGGCGCGTCGCCGCCGCCGTCGATGTGCGCGCCGCGGGCGCCGTCGGTGAAGATGAGGCGGACGGCCTGACCGTCCTGGAGGGCGGCGGCCGAGGCGATCATGAGGCCGGCTTCGCCCTCGACGCGGGCGAAGCCGGGCTTGGGGGTTTTCGGGTTGAGGCTGGCGAGGGCGCGGGCGAGGGCGGCGAGGCGGGTCTCGTCACGTTCGAGATGACGCTTCATCGCCGGGGCGAAACGGTCGGCGTAGGCCGTCAGCCGGTCATGGCGGCGCTCGATGGCCCGCCTGAGCAGGCCGTCGGACAGCCGGGCCGAGATGGCGGTGAACTGGCGCTCGTGCACGGCCGTGTTGCGGTGGAGCGCGGAGCCGAGGCGGCTGCCGGCGTGGTCGAGGCGCTGTTGCGGCAGGGCCAGCAGGTCCTCGGGGCGGGCGGGCAGGCCGCGGGCGGCGGCGCGCAGGCGGGTGCGGCGATCCTCGAGGATGCGGCCGCCGGCGCGGGCGAGGCGGCGCTCGAAATCGGCGACGGCGTACTGCAGGTCGGCCAGCACGGGGGTGGCGATCTCGGCGGCGCCGGTCGGCGTGGGCGCGCGGCGGTCGGAGACGAAGTCGATCAGGGTGGTGTCAGTCTCGTGCCCGACGGCCGAGATGATCGGGATGGAGGCGGCGGCGATGGTGCGGGCCAGGCCCTCGTCGTTGAAGCACCACAGATCCTCGACCGAGCCGCCGCCGCGGGCGACGATGACCACGTCGGGGCGCGGGATGGGGCCGTCCGGGCGCATCGCATCGAAGCCGCGGATGGCGTTGGAGACCTGGCCGCAGGCGGCGTCGCCCTGGACCACGACCGGCCAGACGATGACGCGGCAGGGCCAGCGCTCGGCGATGCGGTGCAGGATGTCGCGGATGACCGCGCCGGTCGGGCTGGTGATGACGCCGACGACGGCGGGGAAGGTCGGGATGGGGCGTTTGCGGTCCGGCTGGAACAGGCCCTCGCCGGCCAGTTTCGTCTTCAGCCGCTCCAGCTGGGCCAGCAGGGCGCCGGCGCCGGCGGCCTCCATGGTCTCGATGACGATCTGGTACGACGAGCGGGCCGGATAGGAGGTGATCTTGCCGGTGACGATGACCTCGAGGCCCGACTCGGGCCGCACGCCGAGGCCGCGCACCGAGCCCTTCCAGACCACGCCGTCGATGGCGGACTTGTCGTCCTTGAGCGTCAGATAGACGTGGCCCGAGGCGTGGTGGTTCACCTTCGATATCTCGCCGCGCAGGCGGACATGGCTGAACCGGTCCTCGAGCGTGCGCTTCAGCGCGAACGACAGCTCGGAGATCGACAGGGGCGGATTGTTGTCCCGGGGCGGTGCGGGCGGTTCGTCCGCGGGGCCTTCAAAGACGTAGGAGTCGTCACTCATCGGAACAGCGTAGCGGGCCGGGGCGGCGGCGGGAATGGGGGAGGGCAAGGACTAGCGGTCGTCCGCCTTGAGCTTGCCGAGGTGGTCGCGGACAAGTCCGCCGATTGGCCCGGTGTCATCCGTGGCCAGGCAGTCAGCCCTTTCGTGATCCCCCCGTTCGGCTAAGGTTGATGATAACGGGGGTACGCGAATGGACATGTTTGAGTATGTGATGGTGTTGGTGTCCATCATCGTCGGCCTGGCGATGACGCATCTGCTCCAGGGCCTGGTCGAGATCGCCCAGCGGCCAAAACGTATGAAGATCGCCTCCATCCACCTTGTGTGGGTGATCTACATGGTGATCACCGTCGCCTTCTGGTGGTGGTGGCAATTCAAGCTTCAGTTGCTGCCGGTCTGGACCTTTCAGGCCTATCTGTTCGTGCTCGGCTACGCTGTCATCCTCTACATCCTGGCGACGCTTCTGTTCCCGAAGGTTCTGGATCCCGACCTCGATCTGGACGCCTTCTTCTACGACAGCAGGGGGTGGTTTTTCGGGTTTAACGCGCTCTATTTCGTAGTCGATTTGCTGGACAGCCGGCTGAAGGGCGCCGAGCACTTCGCCAGCCTCGGCCTCGAATACGTCGTCACCACGATGCTCTCCGCGGTGCTGTGCCTCGGCGGAATGAAGATCCGGAATCCCGCATACCACTGGGGTGTCGCTCTCTTCATCTTGCTCTACCAGACCGCCTGGGCATTCCGGCAGTTTGGAACCATGGGGTAACACTCTCGTCTGTCCGCCGTGTCAGCCTGCCACCGTCGCCAGGCACCGATCACGGCTGCTCTGGCCGGCAACGGAGTTCTCTCATGTCCGACCTCGTCCTCACCACCTTCGACTGGGTGCCCGATCTGCCCCGCGGCTATGTGCGCGATCTGCGGATCCGGTGGGCGCTGGAGGAGGCGGGGCTGGCGTATCGGGTGGAGAGCACGCCGTTCCGGGAGCGGTCGGGCGAGCATTTCGCGCACCAGCCGTTCGGCCAGGCGCCGTGGCTGACCGACGGCGAGCTGTCGATCTTCGAGAGCGGGGCGATCCTGCTGCACCTGGGCGAGAAGAGCGAGGCGCTGCTGCCGACCGATCCGCAAGCGCGCAGCGAGGCGATCGAATGGCTGTTCGCGGCGCTGAACTCGGTCGAAATGGCGAGCCTGCCGTGGTCGTTGCTGAACTTCTCCGGCGCGGGGCGCGATACGGCGGAGTGGCGGCTGTTCGACGACTTCCTGATGAAGCACCGGCTGAAGCATCTGGAGCCGGTGCTGGCGGAGCGGGAGTGGCTGGCGGGGACGTTCTCGGTGGCGGACATCCTGATGGCGGACGTGCTGCGGCTGGTCGACCGGTTCGGCGGGCTGGCGGACTATCCGGCCTGTCGAGAGTACATGGCGCGAGCGACGGCGCGGCCCGCGTTCGCCAAGGCGTACGCGGACCAGATGACCCATTTTGCGGCGGCTGACGGGTGAGGTTCCGCGGCCGCGGTTGACTCGCCTGGCCCCGCCGGTATGGCTGGCGCGTGGGTGGGGGCGTAGTTTCAGTGATGCAGGAGCGGGCTTCGCCCACAGACGATGCGCTGGCCCAGGCGCATGCGCGATTGCTGGCGGACGACTCCCTGCAGTTCGATCGCGCGGGCTTCGATCCGCCTGAAATTCCGGCGTGGTTCGGCTGGATCGGCGAGTTTCTGAGAGCGATCGCGCCGGTGCTGAACTGGGTGTTCTGGATCGGCCTGGCGCTGATCGTCGGCCTGATCGTTTTCGGCATCGGACGCGAGGTCCTGCGCCTGCGGGCGCCGCGGCCGAAGGCGGAGAAGCCGAAGGCCGCAGCGACGGCGGAGTGGCGGCCGGACGCCCGCGCCGCACGCGATCTGCTGGCCGAGGCCGACGCCCTGGCGGCGCAGGGGCAGTACGCCGAGGCGACGCACCTGCTGCTGCTGCGCAGCGTGGAAGACATCGAGAAGCTTCAGCCGCGGGCCGTGCGCGTGTCGCTGACGACGCGGGAGATCGCCCAGCTAAAGGCGCTGCCGGAGGCCGCGCGTCCGGCCTTCGCGCGGATCGGCTGGCATGTGGAGCGCAGCCTGTTCGGCCATGCGCAGGCGGGGCCTGAGGACTTCGCCGAATGCCGCCAGGCCTATGAGGCCTTCGCCCTGCCTGCGGGCGCGCGCGCATGAGCCGGGCGAAAGGCGGGGAGGGCGGCTTTTCGGCCCTGACGATCGCGGTGATCCTGATCGTCGGCGTGGTGGCGCTGGCGGGGATCGGCGTGCTGTCGGCCTATGCGCCGGAGCTGAAGTCCGGAAACGACGGGAAGGCGCATCCGCTGTCGCGGGCATCGGTCGGCTTCGGGGCGCTGCCCCGCCTGCTGGGCGATCTGGGCGTGCCGGTGGTGATGAGCCGCGGCCCGCTGACCGAGGCGTCGGAGGGCGGCCTGCTGGTGCTGACGCCGACGATGGAGACGAACCCGGAGCAGATCGAGGACTTCGATCACCTCGGGCCGACCCTGATCGTCCTGCCCAAATGGTCGGCGGCGCCGCATCCGAAACAGTCCGGCTGGGTCAGCACCGGCGGCACCCTGCCGGCCGAGGCGGCGCTGCAGCCGCTGCCCGACGGACTGGGCGAGGCGACCGGCCTGGCCGAGCGCCAGGAGCGGAGCACGGTGAGGCTGCGCCGGCCGAACGGAGCGCCCTTCGGCGCGCCGGTGCAGGTCGACTCGCTGCGGACGCTGCAGGGCGGCGGGTGGATCCCCGTCGTCTTGGATGAGCGGGGCGGGATCGTGCTGGGCATGGACCCGACGTCGCACGTCTATGTGCTGGCCGATCCGGACCTGATCAACACCCAGGGTCTGAAGACGCTGGCGGGGGCGCGTACGGCGGTCGAGCTGCTGGCGATCGTGCGGGCCGACGGCATGCCGGTGATCTTCGATCTGACGCTGCACGGCTTCCAGCGGACCCGCAGCCTGCTGCGCCTGATGCTGGAGCCGCCGCTGCTGGGGATGACGCTGGCGCTGGTCGCGCTGGCGCTGCTGGGCGGATACCAGGCGGCGGTGCGCTTCGGCCCGGCCCGCGTGACCGGCCCGGTGTTCGCCGCGGGCAAGCGCGGCCTGGCGGACAATACCGCCGCCCTGGTGCGCATCGCCCGGCGCGAGCCGCATATGGCGGCGCCCTACGCCCTCATCGTCCGGGCGATCGTCGCGAGAGCGATCGGCGCGCCGCGCGGGCTGAGCGACGAGGCGCTGGACGAATTCCTCGACCGCGTCAGCCGGATCTCCGGCACGCAGGACACCTATTCCGCCCTGGCCGCCGAGGCCCGGGACGTCAAAACCCCCGGCGACCTTTTGCGCGTCGCCGGGGCCCTTCATCGCTGGAACCAGGAGCTGACCCGTGCACGTCAATGAGGTGAAGGAGATCGCCGGACGCGTTCGCGCCGAGATCGCCAGGGCGGTCGTCGGCCAGGACGCCGCCGTGGACCTGCTGCTGACGGCGCTGTTCGCGGGCGGGCACGTGCTGCTGGAGGGCCCGCCGGGGACCGCCAAGACGCTGCTGGCGCAGAGCTTCGCCAAGGCGGTGGGGATGGACTACGGTCGGATCCAGTTCACGCCGGACCTGATGCCGGGCGACATCATCGGTTCGAACCTGTTCAACTTCCAGACGTCCAGCTTCACCCTGACGCGCGGGCCGATCTTCTGCGAAGTGCTGCTGGCCGACGAGATCAACCGGACGCCGCCGAAGACCCAGGCCGCGCTGCTGGAGGCGATGCAGGAGCGTCAGATCACGATCGACGGCGAGGCCCACCGGCTGAGCCCGCAGTTCACCGTGATCGCGACCCAGAACCCGATCGAGCAGCAGGGCACCTATCCGCTGCCGGAGGCCCAGCTGGACCGGTTCCTGTTCAAGCATGTGGTGGACTATCCCTCGCTGGAGCAGGAACACGCGATCATCGCGGCCCACGGCGGACGCGTCGGGCAGATGCATCCGGACGCGCTGGGCGTCTCGGTCGCGGCCGATGCGGCGACCGTGCGCGCGGCCGTCGAGGCCGTGGCTGACGTGCGGCTGACCGAGGAGGTCGTGGGCTATATCGCCGGCCTGGTCCGCGCCACGCGCGCCTCGGCCGACATCGAGACGGGCGCGTCGCCGCGCGCCGGCGCCATGCTGGCCGTCGCCGCCCGGGCCCGCGCCGCGCTGGACGGCCGCGACTATGTGATCCCCGACGACGTGAAGACGCTGGCGATCCCGGCGCTGCGCCACCGCCTGGTTCTGTCGCCCGCCGCGGAGATCGAGGGCCGACGGGTCGAGCAGGTGCTGGCCGGGCTGGTCGATCAGGTGGCGGCGCCCCGGTGATCTATCCGACGCGACGGGCGGTGATGGTGATGGCGGCGGGCGTGCCCGTCGCCCTGCTCGTCGGCGTGCTGACGGAGGCTGGCTGGCTGGCCGGGCCGGTGTGGATCGGCTGCGTGCTGCTGCTCGTCGCGCTGGACGCCCTGTCGGCCGGATCGCGCAGGGGCCTGCGCCTGGATGAGCCGGACCCGGTGCGGGCGGCGGTCGGGCGGCCCGGCCTGATCGAACTGACGCTGCGCTTCGCGGCGAAGGGGCCCACGCCCAGGGCGGTCGAGGCCGCCCTGTCGGCCGAGGTCCGGCTGCGTCTCGACGATGCGCGGAGCCATGCGGCGGTGACGGACCGGACCGCCGGCGTCGCCTTCGCCTTCACGCCGGACCGGCGGGGGATGGCGAGCCTGGGCGAGCTGTGGGTGCGCTGGAGCGGGCCGATGGGGCTGGCGTGGAAGCAGAAGGTCTTCAGCCTGGGCGTCGACGCGCCGGTGCGGACCGACCTGCAGGGCGTGCGCGACGAGGCCATGCGGATGTTCGCCCGCGACGCCCTGTTCGGGGCCAAGACCCAGCTGGACATGGGCGAGGGGGCCGAGTTCCAGGGGCTGCGCGACTTCCAGCCGGGCATGGACCGGCGCTCGATCGACTGGAAGCAGTCGGCGCGGCACTCGGCGCTGCTGGCCAAGGAGTTCCGGACCGAGCGCAACCACAACATCATCATGGCGCTGGACGCCGGACGGGCGGCCTGCGAGCCGGTCGCGGGGATGCCGCGGATCGACCGCTTCATCCACGCCGCGCTGCTGCTGTCGTACGCCTGCCTGCGCTCGGGGGACCGGGCCGGGCTGTTCGCCTTCGATTCCCAGCCGCGTCTGTCGACCGGGGCGGTGGGCGGGATGGATGCGTTCCGCACGCTGCAGACCGTCGCCGGCCGGATCGACTATTCGACGAACGAGACCAACTACACCCTGGCGCTGGCCACCCTCGCCGGGGAGCTGCAGCGCCGCTCGCTGATCGTGGTGTTCACCGACTTCACCGATTCAACCGCGGCCGAGCTGATGATCGAGTCGCTCGGCCGGCTGCTGCGGCGGCACCTGGTGCTGTACGTGCTGCTGCGCGACGAGGAGCTGGAGACGCTGACCGCCGCGGCGCCGGAGACCGCGGAGGACGTGTCGCGGGCGGTAGTGGCCGGAGCCCTGTTGCGGGAGCGCGAGACGGTGGTCAGCCGGCTGCGCCGCATGGGGGCGCACATCGTCGACGTCCCGGCGCAGAACATGGGGCCGGCGGTGGTCAACGCCTATCTGGACCTTAAGCGGAGAGACCTGCTGTGAGCGCGTCCGGTCTGTTGAAGAGCCAACGCTTCCGCCAGGCGCGGGAGGACGACTGGCGGCGCCTCGAGCGGCTGATGGACAAGGCCGAAAAAGGGGCCATGGCCAAGCTGACCGACGCCGAGATTCTGGCGGTCCCGGTGCTGTACCGGTCGACGCTGTCGGCCTTGTCGGTGGCGCGGGAGACGTCGCTGGACCAGGGGCTGATCGACTATCTGGAGACGCTGTCGGCCCGCGCTTATTTCTTCGTCTATGGCTCGCGCTCGACTCTGCAGGACCGGCTGACCGGCTTCTTCAGCGTGGAGTGGCCCGCGGCCGTGCGCGGTCTGTGGCGGGAGACGCTGATCTCCGCCGGGCTGATGCTGTTCGGGGCGCTGGTGGCCGGGTGGCTGGTGACGATCGAGCCGGAGTGGTTCTACGCCTTCGTGCCCGGTGAGCTGGCCGGCGGGCGCGATCCTGCGGCCTCGACCGCGACCCTGCGCGCGACCCTGGACGGGACCGCGGACGCCGAAGGGCTGTCGACCTTCGCCGCCTTCCTGTTCACGCATAACGCCCAGGTGGCGCTGCTGGCCTTCGCGCTGGGGTTCGCCCTGTGCCTGCCGACGGCGCTGCTGGTGCTCTACAACGGCGCGACCGTCGGCGCCTTCGTCGCCCTGTTCGCCAGCCGCGGGCTGGGGGTGGAGGCCGGTGGCTGGCTGCTGATCCACGGCGTCACCGAGCTGTTCGCCGTCATCCTGGCGGGCGCCGCGGGGCTGCACATCGGCTGGTCCGTGGCCTTCCCGGGCCAGAGACGTCGTCTGGATGCGGCGTCCGAGGCGGGCCGGACGGCCGGCGTGGCCATGGCCGGGGTGGTCGTCATGCTGCTGGCGGCGGGTCTGCTGGAAGGCTTCGGCCGGCAGCTGATCACCGACACCTTCGCCCGCTACGGCGTGGCCGCCGTGACCGGCCTGGTCTGGGCGCTCTATTTCTACGCCCCGCGCCGGGAGGCGGTTCATGGCCACTGACATCGCCCGGGGCAATCCGACCGAGCGGGCGTTCGTGACGCCCGAGGGCGTCGACCTGCGTCTGAACATCGGGGACGCGGGGCAGAGGGCCGCGGCCTTCCTGCTGGACGCCTCCATCATCATCGGGGTGCTGATCGCCCTGAGCCTGGTGCTGGCCCTGACCGGGGTCGGAGCGGTCGGCGCCGCGGGCAAGGCGGGCGTCGAGGTGATCGCAGTCCTGTGGCTGGCGGCCTTCTTCTTCCTGCGGAATTTCTACTTCACCGCCTTCGAGCTGTCGGCCGCGGCGGCGACGCCGGGCAAGCGGATGATGGGTCTGCGGGTCGCCGCGCGCGACGGGGGGCGGCTGAAGGCGGAGGCGATCTTCACGCGCAACGCCATGCGCGAGCTGGAGGTGTTCCTGCCGCTGTCGATCATGGGCGCCCGCGCGGCCGAGGGCGGGGTGGACGCCTGGATCTATGTTCTGAGCTTCGCCTGGGCCGGGATCTTCGTGTTCTTCCCGCTGTTCAACAAGGACCGGCTGCGGGTCGGCGACCTGGTCGGCGGCACCTGGGTGGTGCGCACGCCGCGCCGCAAGTTGACGCGCGACATGGCCGATGACGGGGCGGGGCGCCGGGCGATCTACGACTTCACGACGGCGCAGCTCGACGCCTACGGCGCGAAGGAGCTTCATGTGCTGGAGACGATCCTGCGCGACAGCGACCGCAAGACCCTGCGCGACGTGGCCGAGCGGATCTCCGGCAAGATCGGCTGGACGCGCGACCCGCACGAGACGGATCGCGCCTTCCTGAGCGCCTACTACGCCGCCCTGCGCGAGCGGCTGGAGCAGAAACTGCTGATGGGCGTCAGACGTCGCGACAAGCACGACGTCTGACGGGAGCCTCAGTCGAAGACCGACAGCAGTTCGTTGGATCCGACGCCTTCCTTGGCGGTGCGCAGTTCGTAGTACAGCGCGGCGACGCCGGCCGAGGCGACGACGCCGGAGACGACGTTCACCAGCGGCCCGGTGATGATGTCCACCAGCAGGTTCGACGAGCCGCCAGTGAAGGTTCCGCCGGCCGCGATGCTGAGCCCGCCGACGGCGAAGCCGATGACCCACGACAGGACGAAGTAGATCATGAGAAGTCCGAACACCGGCCAACGGTGACCGCGCGTCAGATCGCGGCTGCGCTGCAGGCTTTCGAACACGCCGCGCTTCTCGACGACCACGGACGGCGCCGCAACCACCCAGAGGACGGCCAGGATCAGGCCGGGCACGATCAGCAGGATCATGCCAAGCCCCGTGCCGAGGCCGGCGATGATCGCCAGGCCCAGCAGCGGGAGCATCATGCGCACGCCGGCGTCGAAGGCGTCGCCGAAGGCGGTCTTCTTGCCGTGGAAGCCGTTCACCGCCGCCTTCACGACCATGCCTTGCAGCACGTAGATGCCGACCAGGGACAGCACCGAGCCGACGATCACGAGCAGGACGTTCGTCGGCGACGAGGCGGTCAGGGCCGAGCCGCCGCCGAGGACGGTGAGCGTGCTGGGCAGGCCGACCAGGATGACGGCGGCGCCGAAGAAGACGGCGGCGTTGTCGCCGATGGACTTGAAGGTGCGCTGGATGACCCGGCCCAGATCGAATTGGCCGTGGCTGATCTGCTCGGTCACGATCGTCGGGTGGATGGCGTCGATCTCCAGCGCCTGCCGGTCCGCGCCCGTCGAAAACTCGACACGCTGGCCGCGTTCAAGCGGCGACAACGACCGGACGGCGGCCGCCGTGAACCGGTAAACGGCGCCGTCGATCCCGAGGATCGAGCCTTCGCCCGCCGCCTCGTCGAAACTCAATACTTCGCCCCGCAAACTTCCCTCCCTTGGATGCGCGCTTGTCCGGGGCTTTTAGGGCGGGCCCGGGCGGGGCGCCAGCGTGGTTCGGGCGCCCCCGCGATAGCGCGTTGCAGCGTGTCACAAATGTCCTGGGCGCGGTCCGCGGGCGGTGACGACTTCAGCTTTTGTCAGCACCGACGCGCTAAGGCGGGAGCGTGGACGCGGGCAGGATCAAACTCCTCAACGGCCTGACGACGCGGGTGATGGACACCGGCGGCGACAAGCCCGTCGTGGTGCTGATTCACGGCCTGGCCAATTCGATCGAGATCTGGAGCCGGGTGACGCCGCGGCTGGCGGCGCCGTTCCGGGTGGTGGCGTTCGATCTGCCCGGGTTCGGCGAGGCGGATCGACCCGACGCTGCCTACGATTCAGACTTCTTCGTCGAACAGCTGACGGCGCTGCTGGACACGCTGGGGATCGACCGCGCGCATCTGGTCGGAAGCTCGCTGGGGGCGAGCGTGACCGTGCGTTTCTCGGGAGAGAACCTCGGGCGGATAGACCGGGCGGTGCTGGCGGCGCCGGGCGGTTTCGGGGGCGGGACGCATCCGCTGATGCGCATTCCGGCCTTGCCGGTGATCGGGACGTGGCTGGGGCGGCCGACGCCCGCCAACAACCGGCTCACGCTGCGTCTGGCGATCCATGACCAGCGCAAGGTCACGCCGGAGCTGGTCGAGCTGACCAACCGCTACGCGCGGACGGCCGGAAGCGAGCGGTCGTTCGTGCGGTCGCTGCAGACCGGCGTCGGCCTGTCGGGCGTGAAAGGCCGGGAGGGGTTCGAGCGTCTGGCGCGGCGTTTCGAGCGGCCGACGCTGGTGGTCTGGGGGCGGCAGGATCGGGTCTTTCCGGCGTCACAGAGCGACCGCGCCATGGCGCTGCTGCCGCAGGCGGAGCGACTCCTGATCGACGATTGCGGGCATTATCCGCACTGGGAACAGCCGGACGTCTTCGCGACGGCGGTCGAACGGTTCCTCGGAGGCGAAAGATGAAGGCGCGTCTGGCCCTGGTCGGATTGCTTCTGCTGACGGCGTCCGCGCCGGCTGCTGATCTGCCGGAGAGCGGGGCGGAGATCTTCGCCCACCATGACTTCGGGGCGGTGAATTTCGGCGCGCTGGATACGGTCGCGGTGCCGTGGAAGCTGGCCGCCGCGGCGCTGGTGCTGGACGATCCCGAGGGCGGCGGCGTCAGCCAGGCGCATCTCAAGGCGCGGCTGCAGAGCTTCGGCTTTCTGTGGCCGGAGCGGATCGAGGGCGCCGATGGAACGGTCGTTCCGGGTACGGATCATCCGCTGGGCGTCAGCGTCGGCGAAGTCACGCCGGGGTGGCCGCCGGTCAAGGTGACGGTGGCGAACCTGGGCTGTGCCTCGTGCCATGCCGGACCGACCTACGCCGTCGATGGCGCGCCCCTGCCGGAGACCGCGTGGCTGGGAGCGCCGAACACCAGCCTGGATCTGGAAGCCTATACGCGGGCGGTGACGGCCGCCCTGAAGCGCCGGATCGAGGCGCCGGACGAACTGCTGCAGGCGGTGCGGACGCTGTTTCCCCGGACCAGCAAATGGGAAATGGCCAGTCTGCGCTGGGCGGTCATTCCGACGGCGCGACGCCGGCTGGCGGACATTCCGGACGATGGAAGCCCGCTGCCCTTCCCCAACGGGGCGCCGGGTCTGACGAACGGGGTGGCCGCGCTGAAGCTGCAGGCCCATGCGTCGCTGAATGAGGTGGAGGCGGGCTTCACCTCCATCCCGGATCTGGCCGACCGCACCTTCCGGACGGCGCTGCTGTACGACGGGGTCTATGCGCCGCGGGGCGAGCCGCGCTGGCGGCCGATGGGGCGCGAGGATCTGACGCCGGCGCACCGGGACCGGCTGGCGGCCGTCACCAGCATCTTCACCGTGCCGAGCATGGGCAACTCCCGCGCCAACGCCCATCGCCAGATCGAGGCGACGGAGCGGGTCTTCGCCTGGCTGGAGACGCGACGGCCCCAGGCCTTCCCCGGTCCGGTCGATCGGGCGAGCGCGGCGCGCGGCGCGGACGTCTATGCGCGCAGTTGCGCGTCCTGCCACGGGACCTATGCCGGCCCGGCGCACCAGCCGCGCCTCGAACGGTTTCCGAACTGGCATGGCCGGGTGGGGTCCGATCCGGCGCGGGCGTCGGCCTTCACCCTGGAGCTGACGCGATACGCCGGGGCGGGCGACTATGGCGCGGCGATCGATCCGCAGGTGACCGGCGACTACGCCGCGACGGTGCTGTCCGGGCTCTGGGCCACGGCGCCCTATATGCACAACGGCTCGGTGCCGACGCTGGCGCAGTTCATGTTGCTGGAGCCCCGTTCGGAACGCTTCCTCGTCGGCGGCCACCGGCTGGACTTCAGGGCGGTCGGCGTCGCGGGCGAGCAGGCGGGCGAGGTTCGGGTCTATCCGGCGGGGTACAGGCCCTGGTCGAGGCCGGCGATCTACGACACGCGGCAGCCGGGACGCTCCAACCAGGGCCACGAAGCCCAGTTCGAGGGGCTGACCGTCGCCGAGCGATGGGACCTGATTGAATACCTGAAGGGGCTCTAGCTCAGACGATCAGGGTGTCGAGCGCCAGCCGGGGCTTGGGCGGCAGGGTGCGGGCGGGGGCGACGCCCAGCCGGAAGGCGGTGATCAGGCGGCGGTCGGACGGGATGCCGAAGTCGCGTTGAACGGCGTCGCGGGCCTGAGGGTCGTCCGCCAGCACGGCCATGGGCGAGCCGGACAGGTCGACGCGGGTGAACTCCAGCCAGACGCGATGGAAGCGCCGGCCGGTGTCGAACGGGTCTTCGTCCGCGGGGCGGTGGAACAGGGCGATGGCGGCGGCGCTGCGCACCACCGGAGCCTCGGCGACCACGCTTCCAGCGAGGCCGACGCCGGCGAGGGCCTCGAACACGCCGGGGCGCAGGACCAGGCCGGCGGCCGCCGCCTCGATGGCTGACATCTCCATGGCCTCGGCGTTGAGGCCGTCGAGCGACCAGTTCGGATGGCGCCGGGACAGGCGCATCCAGGACACGAGTTCGGCGCGATAGGGCGCGTTGCGGAACCAGCGCAGGCTTGCCGCATCGTACAGCGTCGCCAGGGCGGCGATGCGGTCCGGAGCCTCGACCACGGTCAGGTCGTCGGCCGGGGCCAGGCGGGCGACCGAGGCCTTGCCTGCCTCTGCGTCCTCGAACCGCCCGCGATACGTGCGCCGCTGCAGGGCGAAGGGGGCCAACGGGTCGGGCCGTCTTCCGGCTTCGAGGGCGAGGCCGGCTACGCCGTCGCCGTCGCGATGAACCGTGACGGCGAGGCCCCGTTCGGAGGCGGCGAGGCAGAAGCCCTCCACAGCGGCGCCGTGGCTGACGCCGAGGTCGCGGCCGTCGGGATCTCCGACGGTCAGACGGCGGGCGGGGTCCTCCAGCACCTGGACCGTGCCGTCGGGCAAAAGGCGCCAGCGGGTGGGCTGGGTGTTGTGCACGCTCGGGGCCAGGCTGGCGTCGGCGACGAGGGCGCGGAAGAGGTCGGGATCGAGCGCCATCACAGGCCTTTGCGGAACAGATGGAGGCGCTGCAACCGCGTGGCGCCCAGTTTCTCCATCTGACGCAGAGAGGCGGTGTTTTCGTCCGCGATCCAGGTCACGCCGCAGCGCCGGTAGCCGCCGGCGAAGAGCGCCTTCACCACCCGGTGCAGCATGGCGCCGTTCAGGCCCCGGCCGTGCAGGGCGCGCCGGACCGAATAGAAGATGATGACCGCGCGACGCCGGCGCAGGCGTTCGCGCAGGAAGTGGATCAGGGTCATCAGGCCGACGCGGCCCCGCGTCGCCTTCTGGAAGGGATTGAGGTCGGGGATGCAGATCACGACGCCGGCGGGCTCGCCCTTGTAGTGGGCGACGCAGGCGATGCGGGGATCGACGATCCACATCATCTCGCCGGCCTGGAAGTCGAACTCGGCGGGGCTGAGGGGAACGAACATCGGGTTGTCGCTGAAGCCGTCGTTGAGGCATTGGCGCGCCTCCTCGAAGCGGGCCTTGAACTCGCCGCGGGTGATGGGCTTCCACGTCCAGTCCGGGTCCGACAGGACGGCGCGCTGGCGGTCCCCGAGCAGGGCGTCGGCGGTCCGGGCGCCGACCTCGAACTCGAACGTCGACATGGGGAAGACGGCTTCGTAGCCGCAGGTCTGCAGCAGGCGCGGCAGGTGCGGCGCGCCCCAGACCATGTCGGTGTAGGGCTGGTTTTCGAAGCCCTCGGTCAGCACGCCGGCCTGCTGCATGGCGGTGAGGTTGAAGGACCCGACCAGTTCGTCGCAGCCCTGGTCGCGGGCGAAGGATTCGGCGGCGTCGAACAGGGCCCGGGCCGTGTCGACATCGTCCTCGCAATCGAAATAGCCGAACTGGCAGCGGCGCGTGCCGTGACGCGTGTTCGACGCCGGATGGGTATGGGCCGTCACCCGGCCGACGGGGCGGCCGTCGCGCCAGGCGGTGAAGAAGGTCAGCTTCCCGCCGCCGTCGCGCATCAGGGGATTGCGGGCGGGGTCCAGATAGCGCTCCAGGTCGGCGCGCATCGGCGTCACATAGGGGCTGTCCGGCGGGTAGATCTCGAATGGAACCCGGAAGAACTCGTCCAGGTCCCCCTCGCGCAGCTCCACCGGGGTCATCCGGCTTTCTCCGCCGTGAGGCGCGCCATTTTGAAGGCGAGGCCGAGATCGACCTCGACGTCGGTTTCGCGCAGCAGGTCCGGCAGACGCACCAGGCCGATCCGGATCGGCGAGCGGCTGAGAAGGCCGATATGGGTCGCGTCGGTGCGCGCCAGCAGTTCGAGCAGCGGCTCGCGGCCGGTGTCGCCGATCGCGCCGTCGCCGGCCTGCAGGGCGGCGGCGCTCCACAGCGGGCGCTGCTCCAGGGTCGCCGCCGTGTCCTCGGGGCGGTAGTCGGCGAGGTCCGGACCGGCCAGCACGGTGAGGTCCTTCAGCATCGGCTCTTCGGTCAGGGCGGACAGGAAGGCGCCGAGCGAGCCGGTGTCCGCCGATCCGAGGCGCTGGCGCAGGCTGTTGCGCCGGCCGGCGGCGCCGAAGGGCTGGATGCGGACGACCAGGGTCATGGTGATAAGCGCCGCGCCGACGAGGGCGAACAACCGGACCTGTTCATCGAGGGACCCGATATCGAGCCCTTCGATCAGGCCGCAGGTCAAGGCGAGGGTCGTGCCCACGATCAGGCCGACGTCGATCCAGGCGTCGCGGGCGTGGCTGATGCCGTTCGACTGGGCCAGCAGGGCGATCATGAGGGCGGCGATCGGGCTGAACCCGACCGGCGAGGCCATGACGTCGGAGAAGTCCGTGACGATCAGCGGAATGACGATGGCCAGGCCGATGGCGAGGCGACGCACGGCGCCGTTCTCGGCCCGGGACAGGGATGTTCGGTCGCGGGTCCACAGCAGGATCAGGACGGCGACCAGCGACAGGATAATGGTGGCTCCGAGCCCCATCCGGGCGGTGAAGGTGAGATGGGTGGCCGTGAACAGGGCGATGGCCATGCCGACGACGGAGGCCGCGAGGACCGCCACCTTCATCAGGCTGGGGGCGTGGCGCCGCAGGAGCCCCTCGGCCACGAGCAGGGCGGCGAAGGGCGCCAGCGCGATGATGACGAAGGTTGCATATTCGAAGATCGGCAGACCCGTCCGGATCGCCAGGCTGCGCGCGCCGTAGAACAGCGACATGACGCCGAACAGGAAGACCAGTCGGGGCGTCAGCGGCCCGCCCGAGCGGCGCACGACGAGGGCGAGGACGTAGGCCATCAGGCCCGCGGCCGCGAACCCGTCGAGCAGCATCTGGGTCTCGGCCCGGATCATGCGGCGCCCTTCAGCAGCCGGGCCATGAAGGCCCGGACGACCGCGCCCTTGATCAGGGCGAAGGGCGCCCAGACGGGACGTTCGGTCCGGCCGGCGAAGGCGTTCAGGAACCAGCCCCGGCAATCGGTGGCGGAGCGCCTGCCCATCAGCAGCCACAGCGCCTCGTAGGCCATCAGGCAACCCGTCGAGATGACCATGGGTGCGAACGACATCCGTTTGGCCGTGCCCGCGGCGAGCGCGGCCGCCGCCTCGAGATCGACGTGACGGGCCGACGAGGAGTGGGTCATCACATACTCCAGCTCCTTCATGAAGCTGGCCTGCAGGTCTTCAGGGCGGATCGCGTCCAGCGCCTTGTGGCGGGTCGGATAGCCGAGACGCTCTTCCGGGCGGGGATCGGTCGGCCGCACCACGATCACCGAGGGGAGGGGAGAGGCGTAGGCGTCGATCACCGTGGCGCCTGCGACCTTGGCGGCGCGGTACAGGGCGACGCCGGCGGCGATGTCGTCGGTGCCGTTGACGATGACCGGATAGCGGGCGGCGAGGTCGGCGAGCCGGTCGGTCCACTCGGCGCCGAGACGCTCGATCCGGACGTCGGGATTGATCCGCAGCGCCGCTTCGCAGGCGGCCTCGGCCTTGTCCCGGCCCACCGTGTCGGTGAAGGCGAAGACCTGGCGGTTCATATTGGAGGTCTCGAAGACGTCGATGTCGCAGATCGCGAAACGACCGACCCCGGCCCGGACGAGCGCGAGGAAGCAGGCGCCGCCCATGCCGCCGACGCCGGCGACGAACACCGCGCCGTCGCGCAGCGCGGCCTGCTCGGCCGCGGTGACGAAGCCGAGATTGCGGGTGGTGAATTCGGCGTAGTCGAAGGCGGTCATGTCTTCCATGCGCGCAGGCTTCCCCAGGGTTGGGTGTGATCGAGCCAGTGGACCAGCGGCAGCAGGGCGGCCTGGGCCATGAGCAGGGCGAAGCCGCCCAGCAGGCCGGCGACGCTGTCCGCCGGGGCGACCTTGCCCAGATACCGGCCGGCGGCGGCCATATCGATCTGGCCGATCTGCAGCAGATCGTCGCCGCGCCCGTAGTCCAACTCAGCGGCGCAGAGGGCGTTGTAGGCGGCGTCGCGGTGCGGGGCGGCCTGATCGAACGACTTCTTCAGCTCGTCGGAGCCGCCGGTGTAGGCGTCGGTGATGACGAAGCGCTCGGCGTCGAAGCCAGCGCTGTCGCCGACGCCGAAGGCGTGCCGCCATCGCTGCATGATCTGCCGGGCCAGCCGTTCGTGGTGGAAGGACCGCCGCGCCGCGGGCTTGCCGGGAAAGACGTCGGAGAAGGTTTCGGCGACCATGCCGACGACGGCGGGCACCTGGGTGACGCTGGAGATCCACACCGGCCGGCACTGGCGCCGGATGAACAGCAGGACGCAGGTCAGGCCGTAGAGGGTCGCGGACAGGCCGCTGCCGCGCACGTCCGGACGAACCATGACGAGGCCGAGGTGCAGGACCTCCACCGGGCGGCCGCCGAGCTGCGCGTCCAGAATGGCCAGGGCGTTGAAGGCCACCGGGCGACCGGTGCGCTTTTCATAGACGACCGTCAGAACGGTGCGGGAGAGCGTTTCGGGGTCTCCGGACAGGACGCCGTAGGCGAGTTCGCGGTCGCCCAGCACGCTGCGCGCGACCGAACGGACATCCTCGACCAGGGCGGCGAGCTCGGCGGGCGCGAGGGCGAGGCCCGGCCGTTCGACGATCCGCGAGCGCAGGCCCGGTCCGGCGCCGAGCGACGTATCCAGCAAGCGCATCGCCGCAGGCTTGCTCATGGTTGATCACCCCGTTGAAACGCCACCGTAGGAGGCGCGACCTTCCCTTTTATGAATTGCGGCCCGGGGGCGCGCGATCGCGCTCGTAGCAGTTTGCCAGCGGGAACGGCGGTAGCCAGGCCTCGCGGCGGACGGTCCAGAGTTCGTAGGCCGGAATCAACTGGTTCGGGGCGTCGAGGGCGCCGAGGCTGACCTCGATCTCGTCACCGGTGCGCGAGAAGACAGAGGAGCCGCAGCGGGGGCAGAAATGGCGGCCGGCATGGTCGCCGGTCTCGCCGGTGATGGTCACGGCGTCCTCGGGGAAGATCGCGAAGGCGGAAAACAGGGAACCGTGGTGCTTGCGGCAGTCGAGGCAGTGGCAGAGGCCGACGCGGTCGGGCGGGCCCGAGGCCTTGATGCGGACGGCGGCGCACAGGCAGCCGCCGGTGAATGGGGTCATGGCGTCACCTCCATCTCAGCGCCATCCCCGGGCCTGTCCGGGGACGACGGGTGAAAGGTCAGTCCTCAGCCCTCGTCGGCGGCCATTGCCGTGCGGCATGGACGAGGGCCAGGATCCATACCGTACCGTCCGCGACAGCGTAGACCACCCGGTAGCTCTCGTGCGGGATCAGTTCACGGGTGCCAGGGACGACGCCGGGGCGGCCCGACTCCGGAAAATCCGCCAGAGCCGCGACCGCGTCGCTGAACAGCTCGTCCATGCGGATGGCGGCCCGAGGATTGTCGGTCGAGATGTGCAGCCAGATGTCGTCGCGGTCGCGAACAGCTTCGGGTGTCCAGACTATCTTCACGCCGGGCGGTCCGCCTTGCGCCGTCGGGCGGCGAACTCCGCCTCGACCTCATCGTTCGGGCGACCCTGGCCGGCCTGCATGGACGTCCGTGCGAGCGCGACCTTCTCATGCAGGAAGGCGTCATAGGTCCGGGAGTCCTGCTGGCGCTGCACATATTCACGCATCAGCTCGCGCACGACCTGGGAGGCCGGGCGATGGCTGGCTTCGGCCTCGGCCATGAAGGCGTCGCGAAGTTCCGGTTCCAGCTTGAGCGTGAAGACGGCTTCCTTGGGCACGGCGGCCTCCTGCAGCGATGTTGGAACGACGTATATACGAATTTCATACGCATGGTGAGCGGAACAGCGCGGCCGTTCGGCCGTTGGCCTTGAATGGCCGATCCGCCCGACACCGATCCGGACGATATGGACCCGCGGGAACGGGATCTGGAGCGGCGCAGCGACATGCCGGCGGTGAGCCCGTGGGTGGTGGTCGGAGGGCTGCTGATGCTTGGCGCACTGGCCTATGCGGTGGCGGCGATGGCGTGATCCTGACGTCGATAACGACGTCAGCGACTTGACCGGCTTCGCAGGTGCGGTCATTGCGCGGTCATGAATATCCTGCTGGTCGGATCAGGCGGGCGCGAGCACGCCCTGGCGTGGAAGATCGCCCAATCCCCGCTGGTGAAGCGGCTGGTCATCGCGCCCGGCAATCCGGGCATGGAGAAGCTGGGCGAACTGCGGGCCATCAAGGTCACGGAGGCCGACCAGCTGGCGGCCCTCGCGCGCGAGATGCGGGCCGACCTGGTGGTCGTGGGTCCGGAGAGCGCGCTGGAGAAGGGGCTGGCCGACCGACTGAACGCCGCGGGCATCCCGTGCTTCGGCCCGACGGCCAAGGCGGCGCAGCTGGAGACCTCCAAGGCCTTCTCCAAGGCCTTCATGGAGCGGCACGAGATTCCGACCGCCGGTTTCGGCGTCTATGAGCGGCTGCACGAGGCGCGGCAGGCGCTGTCGGTGTTCAAACCACCCTATGTGATCAAGGCCGACGGCCTGGCGGCGGGCAAGGGCGTGGCCATCGCCCCGACCAAGCGCGACGCCGAACGCGAGATCGAATGGATGCTGGGCGGCCGCTTCGGCCAGGCCGGGGCGCGGGTCGTGATCGAGGAGTTCATGGCCGGCGAGGAGGGCTCGCTGTTCGCCCTGTGCGACGGCCAGCGCGCCGTGCTGCTGGGCGGGGCGCAGGACCACAAGCGCGCCTATGACGGCGACCTGGGCCCCAACACGGGCGGCATGGGCAGCTATTCGCCCGCGCCGGTGTTCACGCCGGAGCTGGTCGAGGCCGCCGAGCGGCTGGTGGTGCAGCCGACGATCGCCGGGATGGCGCGCGAGGGCATGCCCTATCGCGGCGTGCTGTACGCCGGGCTGATGTCGACCGACGAAGGTCCCAAGGTGGTCGAGTTCAACGCCCGCTTCGGCGATCCGGAATGCCAGGTGCTGATGATGCGGCTGGCCGGGGACATCGTGCCGATCCTGCTGGCTTGCGCGCGGGGCGACCTGACGCGCGTGGCGATGCCGGAATTCCGGGCCGAGACGGTGATCTGCGTGGTCATGGCCGCCCAGGGTTATCCCGACAGCCCGGTCGAGGGCTCCATCATCCGGGGCGCCGAGCAGGACTTCGGCCCGAACGTGAAGGTCTTCCACGCCGGCACGCGCCGCCAGGAGGACGGCCAGCTGGTCGCCGCCGGCGGCCGGGTGCTGAACATCTGCGCCCGCGGCAAGGACATCGCCCAGGCGCGCGAGCGGGCCTACGCCGCCATCAAGAAAATCGACTGGCCCGGCGGCTTCAACCGCACGGACATCGGCTGGCGCGCGCTGGAGCGGGAAACGGGCGGCCAGTGAGCTGCCAACGGGGCAAGACGTGACCGGCTGGGTTTTCGTCATACCTGTCCCGGTGTTGCTGACCTACTGGGGCGCCATGATCTACGCGGCGCGCCGACTGCCGGCGGAACGCCGGAGGGTGGGAGACCTGCGCCCCGTGCCGCAAGGCCTGGGTTCGCCCGGCTGGTGGGCGATCATTCTGTTCGAGAAGACGGACGGGTTCCGGCCGCAGACGCGGCGGGCGTTCACAGTGGCCCGGTGGGCCTTGTTCCTGCTGCCGATCGCAATGTTCGCCATGATGCTGCTGGCGACGCTGATGTCGCGGTCTGACGGGGAAGCGGCGCGGGAGCGGAGCGCTGCGCCTGCAGTGGCGGCCACGTCGGTGTAGCGCTTTCAGTTCATTCGCTTGAAGGCGGCGACGCTGACAGAGATCGCGAACAGCGTACTCAAGACATTGACGACCAGGCTGACCGTGATGGCGCCGACGGACATCAGCGTGAGTTCGGTCGAGTCCGGTCGGAAGTCGGTCCGGGCAATCACGCCGAATATTATCGCCGTCAGGAGGAGCGCCCCACGCATTCCAGCGCTTCGCCGGAACGCTTCACGGGGGCCGATGAAACGTGGCGAGACCGCCTGAAGCAGCGGCCAGGGGTAGAGCAGGGGCGTGATCGCGAGCGATGCAAGCAGCAGCATGATGCCTGCGAAGGTGAAATACCCATTGTCGAAGTACCTGCCCGCAAGGATCAACGCGAAGCCCGCTGTCGCCGGGAGCGCCGTAAGCGCGGTGGTTCCGAGGTACGCTCCGAAGCCCCGAAGCGACTTCGGCGCATCGATCAGCCGCATCGACGTCAGATAAGATACGGCAAGGGCGCCGATCATGAGGATCAGCCCAAGCCCCAGCACGACAGGATCGCGTCCGCCGCCGTTAAGTCGGACGACGAATATGAAGACCTCGATCGCCGCCGAAAGCGAGATGATCGCCGCTATCGCCTCGCGTGGCATTTTGCGGAATTCGTCACCGACAAGATTGGTCAGCTCGTTGAAGGTCGTGGGCACGGTCATGCCGAAGGATGTCCCGGGCATCCGGGTCATGTCCAGGCCATTGGCCGCCCCACCAATCAAGTGATCGAACCGCCCCGGGTTTCGTGAACGCGCCGCTAAGCACGATTGCACCTATGCAGGTGGGCGCCCGCAAGGTTTTCTCTGTCTGACAGCCGGCCGCCGGGGCCGCTTCTGGAGCAGGGTTGATGTTCGGTTTGCGCAGGACGAGGCAGGCCGCGCGCCGGGAGCCGGAATGCGGGTGGACCGCCGTGCTCGACGACAACCTGATCCGGGTCAGGGACGAACAGGGCCGGCTTCAGTTCGTCGGGACCCGCGACCTCAGCGCCGTGGTCGTCGAGACCAATGACAGCGGCCCGTGGGGCCTGGACGTGTGGTGGCTGTTGTTCGGCGCCGGCGATCAGCTGGTCTGCACCTTTCCGCAGGGCGCGGCCGGAGAGCCGGCGCTGCTGGAATACCTCATGGCCCTGCCAGGCTTCGACTATGACCAACTGAGCAGGGCGATGCGGTCGACGGCGAACGACCGCTTTCCTGTCTGGCACGCCGGAAGCGTGAGGTTGCTTGAGCTGCCGTGAGGCTCAATCCGCGTGGTCGGCGGCGATCTGGTCGTCGGTGAGGCGCAGGAAGCGGGCGGCGTTGTTGTAGAAGATGTCGCGCTTCTGGCTCTCGTTGAGGAAGGGCGCGGTTTCGACGGCCTCGATCGCCTCGGCGACGGCGCCCGGCCAGATCATCTGGTCCGAGCCGAACATGATGCGTTTCTCGAAGCCGGCGTCGACCATGCGCTTGAGCTGGTCGTGGAACTGGGCGCGCGGGAAGGCCCAGTTATTGCAGGAAATATCGACGTGAAGGTTCGGGTAGGTGAACATCATGGCGATCATCTCGTCGACCAGCGGCGAGGCGTAGTGCATCACATAGATGCGTAGTTTCGGGTGCTTCTGCAGCACCTCTTCCAGCTGGAAGGGCGTGGTCAGGCGGGCGCGGTAGGTGTCGTAGCCCGGGAAGCGCGCGGCGCCCGGAGGCCCCTCGCCGAGGTGGATGCCGACCGGGATGTCCAGCGCCTCGGCGAGGGCGAAATAGGGCTCGAACTGCGGATCGGAGGCGTCGACGCCGCGGTACTGGGTTCCGATCTCGGCGAAAACCTGGAAGGCGTCGGTCTGGAACAGACGGCGGTACTCGTCAGGCGTCTCGCGGCGTTCGCCGGCGAACTGGATGGCGGGAATGATCCGCGCCGGATCGGCCGCGCGCCAGGCGGTGACGTCGGCCAGGGCGCCGGACGTCACGGCGCGGCGGATATTCAGGCGACGGAGCTCGGCGAGAGAGTCGCGCATCAGCGCCTCGTCCGTCTGCGGCGACAGGAGCGGGTCGGCGCAGGGGCTGACGAACATCGACGGATTGACGTCGGCCCGGGGATCGACGGCCGGGAAGGTCGGCTCGCCGTCGCCGGGACAGGCCGGGACGCCCGCAGCGAAATCCAGTTTGAAGGCATGCAGGTGCATGTCGATGATCGGCTTGCCGGGAGACTGGGCGTGGGCCGGAAAGGCCAGGGCGAGGCCGAGGGCGGCCGGTATCCATGCGCGCATCGCATCCCCCTTCTTTGGAAGCGAAAGCGTATGGGCGGGCCACGGCTTCGGCAAGCGTCGTTATCCGGCGCCTTCCGCCCGCTTCGCGCGTTGTGCAGACGGAGTGTTTCGAGAGGAGGTTCGCGTGGCGATGTCTCTCATCCTGGCGGGGCTGGGCGCCGCGGCCGCCATGGGCCCGGCGGATACGCCGGGACCGTCGAACGGAGCGTGCGAACAGCGGCTGCATCAGGCGGCGCTGGCGCAAGGCGTGGCGGTGCGGCCCGGCGAGCGGGTGGTCAGCGATCGTGAAGGACGGCTGAGGCGCGATCTGACGCCCGGCGAGGTGCGGCTGTACTATCTGGTCGACAGGCGGATCGACGGCTGTCCTGTGCCTGTGGCGTCGTCGGCGCCATTGCCGGAGGCCAACCGGGCGGTGGGTCGCAATCTGGCGACGGGCCGTTGAGGGCCGCCTAACGCGTTTCCGTGACCGAGGCTGCGAAGGCCTGGTGGGTCGGGAAACCGGGGCCGACGAAGGGGCGGTCGGTGCAGACCATGGCGGCGATGGCTGCGCCGCCGGAGCCCGGACCGTAGGGCGCGGGCGCCTCGGCCGGGACGAAGCCGGCGATGCCGGCGCCCGAGGCCGCGTGCATGGCGAACCAGAGCGGACGGGCGAGGGCCTTGTCGCAATCCAGTTCCATGCGGACCAGGCTGTACGATCCCGGCATGTCCGGCAGCGGTTCGGAGATACGGGCCACCCAGACCTTGCGGACCGGACCTTCGCGCGTGACGCTGGCGACGTCGATGCCGGCGGTGCTGTCCTCAGCGTCCCAGATGGTGCGCCAGTCGCCTTGCGCGGGCGGATTGATGCGTTCTTCCGGCGCCACGGGGCGGACCGTGATCAGGGGAGGAGCGTCCTGGGCCGCAAGCGCGACGGCGAAGAGGAGGCCGATCATCGGAAGCTCCGGTGCGTCGCCTTACGCCCAGGCGAAGAGCAGGCGGCCTTCGCCCATGCGCTCGCGCAGGCGGGGCAGGTCGTGGTGGGCGACCGAGAAGCAGCCGTAGGAGCGGCCCAGCTTGCCCTCGCGGGCGAGGAAGGACGGGTCGGCGTAGTCGGCGCCGTGGATGATGATGGCGCGCTCGCGGGCGCGATTGTTCGAGTACTCCAGCCCGTCGAGCAGGACGTTGGGGCCCTGCTGGGCGCCGAAGCTGGCGCCGGCGGTGGCGAAGGCGCCGACCGAGGACATGTGGCTGTCAGGCGTGTTGCCGAACTCGCGGGCGTAGCCGGAGTGCGCCGGGTCGGAACCGCGGCCGTGGCAGGTGCGCATCAGGGTGATGGCGCCGCCCTCGAGATCGACCTCGTAGAGGCGTTCCTCGCCGGAGTATTTGGTGAAGTCGACCAGGTACATGCGGTCGCGCTTGGTGATCTTGTGCGTATGGATGTCCAGCGCGGCCACGGCGCGCTCCATCAGTTCCTTGCGGACCTGGCCGCGCGGATCCAGCAGGCGGGTCGAGTTCAGCTCGGCCGTGATGACCTCGGGCGCCTGGGGGGCGAGCGTGATCCTCGGCGTGCTCACCGGAGCCGCCAAAGGCGCCAACGTGGCCTGCTGGGTGGCGGCGGAGGTTGCACAACCCGACAGGATCGCCGCACCGCCCAGAATGAAACCACGTCTTGCTAACCGCATGCGACGCCCCTCGCACGTTCACAGGAAGCGACGAGTTGTTTCAAAACATGTCCGGCGAGGCAACCTGAGCCTTGGCGAAGAGCCCCGGACGCGTATGGTGCAGCCCTCGCTTTGGGAGGGATACCGTGAAGTCGATTACGATGACGCTGGCGGCGCTGGCCGCATGTGTGGCCACAAGCGTTGCTGCGCAAACCCCCTCGTCGCCTCCCGGTTCGCCCGAGGCGGGAACGACGTTCGTGCAAGTGGGGCGGCTTCTGGCCGACCCGCAAACCGGCGTTGTGCAGCGCGATAAAACTCTCGTGATCGAAGGGAACCGGGTCGTCGAAATCCGCGACGGCTTCGTCGGAGAGGGCCGGATCGTCGATCTGCGCGACTCGTTCGTGCTGCCTGGACTGATCGACAGCCACGTCCACCTGACCGGTCAGCAGAACCCGAATTCCCGTCTGGAAGGCGTCACCCAGTCGGAATCCGACCAGGCGATGGTGGGCGCGCGCTATGCGCGGCGCACCCTGATGGCGGGCTTCACCACCGTCGCCGACCTGGGCGCGCCCAATGAGTCCATCTTCGCCCTGCGCGAGGCGACGCGCCGCGGCGACGTGCCCGGACCGCGCATCATCGCCTCGGGCGAGGCGGTGTCGATCCACGGCGGCCATGGCGATGTGAACGGCTACCGCGAAGACATCATGCATATGTTCACCAGCGAGAGCATCTGCTCGGGTCCGGAGGACTGCATGCGGGCGGTGCGGCTGCAGGTTCGCGCCGGGGCCGACATCATCAAGATCACCGCCACCGGCGGCGTGCTGTCGAACACGGCGGCGGGGCTGAACCAGCAGTTCTCGGACGAGGAGCTGGCGGCCATCGTCGCCGCGGCGCACCGCATGGGCCGCCAGGTGACGGCGCATGCGCACGGCGTGGACGGGATCAACAGCTTCCTGCGGGCCGGCGGCGACTCGATCGAGCACGGGACCTATCTGGACGACGAGTCGATCCGCCTGTTCCGCCGAGAGGGCGTGTATCTGGTGCCGACGCTGATGGCCGGCGACTTCGTGGCCCGCATCGCCTCGGGCCCGGACAATTTCTTCACCCCGGCCCAGACGGCCAAGGCGCTGGAGATCGGGCCGCGGATGATCGACATGGCGCGCCGCGCCCATGACGGCGGCGTGCGCATCGCCTTCGGAACGGACTCGGGCGTCTCGGCGCACGGCGACAACGCCCATGAGTTCGCCCTGCTGGTGCAGGCCGGGCTGACGCCGCTGGAGGCGATCCAGACGGCGACGGTCAATGCGGCGGCGCACCTGAAGCTGTCGGCCGAGGCCGGCCGCATCGCGCCGGGCATGCCGGCCGATCTGATCGCTGTCGGCGGCGACCCGCTGAGCGACGTGACCGAGCTGGAGCGCGTGCAGTTCGTGATGCGCGGCGGGACGGTTTATCGGGAGGAGTAGGAGTGTCGAACGTCCGGTCCGGACGGCTTCTGGCCGGGTTGTGCGTGGTCGTGCTCGGGAGTGCGGCCACACCGACCCGTGCTGAACCGGCGACGACGCCCTGTCCACCGCGATGGGGCGAGCCAGGGAAGCCGCTCGTCACGTCCGCGGAGACGGCGATCGCCATTTACGTGGCGGTCGAACGTGACTTCTTCCCCGCCGCTGATCCGGTCGGATTTCCGCAGGTCGAGGCGGTGGATCGGGGCGATTGGTGGGCAGTCTTCCGCTACCGTCCGGCCGAGCAGGGGGCTGACGGCGAACTACTGCTCACCTCCGGAGGCGGACAGTTGTCGGTTCGGATCGCCAAGTGCGATGGAGCCGTTTCAGACGTGCATCTCACCCGTTAGCCGCGGTCAGCCCCGCAATAGCCCCGCAATAGCCCCAGAAACCCCGCCTCGTCCTCGAACGTGGCCTTCACCGGCCATGAGGTGACGCGCGCGCGCCATTCGGGCGGGAGGCGGGACCAGTCCTTTTCCGTGGTGACCAGCGTCGCGCCGAACTGATCGGCGCGGTCGGCGAGGAAGCGGAGGTCTTCCTCGCGGAAGGCGGCGTGGTCGGGGAAGGGGGCGAAGTCGGCGAGGTCGGCGCCGGCGGCGATGAGCGAGCGCTCGACCTTCCACGGCTTGGCGATGCCGGCGAAACCGACCAGCGGGCCGGAGGGCGGCGGAGCGGCGGGCTCCAGCCGGGCGATGAAGACGGGCAGGGACCCGAACTGCTCCAGCAGCTCCGGATCGGGCTCGGCCAGGTCGGCGGGCATGAGAATGACGACGGCGTCGGCGCGGGCGAGGCCGGCCTTCAGCGGTTCGCGCATCGGGCCGGAAGGGAAGACGCCGCCGTCGCCGAAGGGCCATTCGTCGTCGCGCGTCTCGCCGTCGACGACGACGAGGCTGAGGGTCTTCTTGAGCGCCGGGTTCTGGTGACCGTCGTCGAGGACGACGGCCCTGGCGCCGTCCGCCGCCGCGGCGCGGGCGCCGGCGACGCGGTCGCGGGCGATCCAGGCGGGGCTGCCCAGGGCCAGCATCAGGGGCTCGTCGCCGACGTCGGCGGCGGTGTGGTTCTCCAGATCGACGCGGACCGGGCCTTGGAGCTTGCCGCCGTAGCCGCGCGACAGGGCGTGGGCGTCGACGCCGGACTGGCGCAACAGACGCAGGACCTCGCGGGCGACCGGAGTCTTGCCCGAGCCGCCGACGGTCAGATTGCCGATGGAGATGACCGGGACGCCCGGATCGACCGGCGTCGCATTGGCGATGCGGCGGGCGGTGGCGCCGGCCCAGACCCAGGACAGGGGCTTGAGCAGCATGCGGCGGACGGCGGCGTGGCGGCGGTCGCGCTGATACCACCAGCGGGGGGTCGACAGGCTCATCCGCGGCCCTTTGGAGCGGGCGGCGGGAGGAGGGGCGACAGGGCGTCCATCAGACGTTCGAGGCCCGAGCCGGCCTCGGCGGCGGCGCGGCGGGCGCGGTCGCCCATGTTGCGGGCGGCGGCCGGGTCGTCGAGCAGGGGCGTGAGGGCGGCGGGCAGGTCCCACGGGGCCTGGACGATCTGCAGGCCGCCGGCCTCGACCAGGGCCTCGGTCACCACGGCCCAGTTGGTCATGTCGGGACCGGTCAGGGCGGGCTTGCCGAGGCGGGCGGGCTCCAGCGGGTTGTGGCCGCCGACGGGGGGCTTCTCGAGCGCGGCGGAGAAGGAGCCGCCCATGATGACGACGTCGGCGAGGCGCAGGAACAGACCCATTTCGCCGAGGGTGTCGGCGACGTAGAGGTCGGTCTCGGCGTCCGGCTGGCGGCCCTGGGAGCGCAGGGCGAAGCGGTAGCCGTCGCGGGTCAGGGCCGTGGCGATGGCGGCGCTGCGTTCCGGGTGGCGCGGGATGAGGATGAGGCAGAGCCGCTCGTCCAGCTTGTCCAGCGCGCGGACGACGGCGATCTCCTCGCCGTCATGGGTGCTGGCGGCGACGACGACGGGGCGGTCGCCGATGGCGGCGCTGAGGCGGGTGAAGGCGGCGCCGTCATGCGGCGGGGCCTCGCCCGCCAGCTTGAGGTTCACATGGCCGTCGATGTGGGCGCCGAGGCTTTCGAGGCGTTCGCCGGAGGTCCCGTCCTGCGGCAGGATGCGGTCGAAGGCGGACAGGATCTGGCGCGCGGCGGCCGGGAAGCGGCGCCAGCCGTCGACGGTCTTCTCGGTGATGCGGGCGCTGGCGAGGATCAGACGGACGCCGCGCTTGCGGGCGTCGAGGATCAGGTTGGGCCACAGCTCGCTCTCGACGAACACAGCGGCCGCGGGGCGCCAGTGGTCGAGGAAGGCGGCGACCGCGCCGGGGGCGTCGACGGGGGCGAACTGATGAATGACGCCCTCGGGCAGGCGCCGCGCCAGCAGGGAGGCCGAGGTGAGGGTGCCGGAGGTGACCAGCACGGTCAGGTCGGGGCGGGTGGCGCGCAGGCGCTCGACGACCGGCAGGAGGGACAGGGTCTCGCCGACGCTGACTCCGTGCAGCCAGACGACCTCGCCGGCCGGGCGGGCGACGGAGGCGACGCCGAGGCGCTCGTCGACGCGGACCGGGTCCTCCTTGCCCTGGCGCGCGCGGGCGTCGAGCAGGCGCGGGGCCAGCGGCTCGATCATCCGGGTGAGCAGGCGGTAGACGAGGAGGGCGGGGCTCATCAGACGCGCTCCAGACCGGTGATGGCGTCGGCCTCGGCCTCGACGGCGGTGAGGCGTTGGGCCCAGTCGAGGGCGACCTCGGACAGGTCGGCGCCGGCAGGGTAGTCGACCCGTTCCCAGACGATGGCGCCCTTGCCGAAGGGCAGGGGCAGGAGCGAGCGGTCCCAGCTGCCGAGCCGGATGGCCGGGCTGCAGGACAGGCCGACCAGCAGGGCCGGATCGCCGGACAGGCGGGCGAGGGAGGGGAAGCCCTCGGCCATCTGACGCACGGGGCCGCGCGGACCATCCGGGGTGAGGGCGATGCCGCCGCCGGACTTCAGGTGGCGCAAACCGTCACGGAGGGCCTGGGTGCCGCCCTTGGCGCGGTCGGCCTTGTCCTTGTTGGCCGATGAGCCGCGGATGGCCGGGAAGCCGAGGCGGGCGACGGCGCGGGCGATGAACTGGCCGTCGGGCGACAGGGAGATGAGGGCGCGGGGCGGCTGGGCCCGGTCCAGCGGCCAGCAGGCGGGGGCGAGGGCGATGCGCGAATGCCAGAAGGCGACGACGACGCCGCCGCCCTGTTTCCAGACCGCTTCGGCGACGTCCTGATTGCGGTGGGTCCAGCGGATGGTGGCGAAGCAGAAGCGCATCCACTGCGCCAGGGTCCAGGCGAGGGCGGTCTGGATGGCCGGGTTTCGCAGGGGCCTCATGGGCGCACGCTCAAAAGCCCTCCCCTCGAGGGGGAGGGTTGGGTGGGGTGGAGACCAGGTGCGTGTGATCGGGACCGGAAGGCGCCGGAGTCCTGGAGGCCGTAGCCGGACACAGCGCGCCTCCACCCCATCCCCCGACCCCTTCCCCCTCGGGGGGAAGGGGAGATTTGCAGTGCGTCCATCAGCTGACCGCCGCGACCGGGTCGCCGTCCAGCGACTGCTGCCGGGCGAGGCGGGCGTAGAGGCCGCCCTTGCGGACCAGGCCCGCGTGGGTGCCCTGTTCGACCACCTTGCCGGCCTCGATGACATAGATGCGGTCGGCGTTGCGCACCGTCGACAGCCGGTGGGCGATCATCAGGGTGGCGCGACCCTGCATCAGCCGCTCCAGCGCCGCCTGAACGAGGGCCTCGCTCTCGGTGTCGAGGGCCGAGGTGGCCTCGTCGAGCAGGAGGATGGGGGCATCCTTGAGGAAGGCGCGGGCGATGGCGATGCGCTGGCGCTGGCCGCCGGACAGGCGCAGGCCCGCCTCGCCGGCGCGGGTCAGATAGCCCTCGGGCAGGGCGGAGATGAAGTCGTGGGCGGCGGCGTTGGCGGCGGCGGCCTCGATCTCCTCCTGGGAGGCGCCGGGGCGGCCGTAGGCGATGTTGGCGGCGATGGTGTCGTCGAACAGGAACGGCTCCTGCGTCACCAAGGCGATGCGGGCGCGCAGGTCGTGCAGCTTCAGCTCGCGGATGTCCTGGTCGTTGACGGTCACGGCGCCCGAGGTGACGTCGTAGAACCGGGGCAGAAGCGACAGGATGGTCGACTTTCCGCCGCCCGACGGGCCGACGAGGGCGACCGTCTCGCCCGGCTTCACGGTCAGGGAAACGTCGGACAGGGTGGGGGCGCCGCTGGGGGCGTAGGCGAAGCTGACCTTGTCGAAGGCGACGGTGACGGGACCGTCGGCCAGCGGCAGGGCGTCGGGCGCCTCGCGAATCTCGGGCTGGATGTCGAGCGAGGCGAACAGGCGCCGCGCCGCGGTGAGGCCCTCGGCCATGACGGTCTGCAGATTGGTGACCTGACGGAGCGACTGGCCGGCGGCCATCAGCAGGCCGATGTAGGCGGCGAAGGAGCCGACGCTCATCTGACCCTGGCGGGCCTGCCAGCCGGCGTAGGCCATGACGGCGGCGACGACGACCATGGCCACCAGGTTGGAGAAGGGGCCGGCGAAGGCGCGGCTGTCGGCGGACTTGATGACGTGGCGCTGGCGGCGGTTGACGACCTCACCGACGCGGGCCTCCTCGGCCGCCTCGCGGTTCTCGATCTTGATCAGGCGGACGCCGTCGAGGTTCTCCATCAGGGCGGTGGAGAGGTTCGAGGTCTCGACCATGGCGCCGGTGGTGGCCTTGCGCATGCGCTTGCCGAAGCGGCGCAGGACGAAGGCGATCAGCGGCGCGCCCAGCAGCACGATCATGGTCAGGCGCCAGTCGGTCCAGGCCATGTAGCCGATGACCGCGATCAGGGTCAGGCCGTGCTGGGTGTAGTTGACCACGCCGTTGGTGAAGGCCTCGCGCACCAGGTTGGCGTCGAACAGGACCGAGGAGACGAAGCCGCCGGAGTGCTGGCTGCGCAGGCGGGCCAGGTCGGCGCGGATCATGGCCCCGAACAGCCGCACCTGGATGTCGCCGACGATGCCGTGGCCCAGCCGGTTGACCAGGGCGGCCTGGCCGAGGGCGGCGGCGGTCCAGATCAGGCCGGCGCCGATGATGATCAGGGGAATCCAGGTCAGGGCGTTGCCCGGCGGGACGGTGAAGACGCCCCAGATGGTCACCGGCTTGCCGAGGAACAGGCCGTCGATGGCCGGCTCGAGCAGCTGCAGCACGGTGGCGGCCATGATCCCCACCACGGCGGCGCACAGGATCGACAGGAACAGCGCCGCCTTGTGATGCGAGAGGTAGTCGCGCCAGATTCGCGCCAGCAACGGGCGCAGCGCCTCTTTCTCGTCGTCGGCCGGAGCGGGTGGAGTCATCGGTCCGAGGTCGGACGGCTGCGGGGGGAAGTCAAGCGGGGAGGTTGCGCACAGGCGTGGCGGGGGCGGTCGATGCGCCAGTTTCGATCCGCTGATCCCGCGTTGTGCACGGGAACCGACCTGAGCCGTATTCGTTAACGCCAATCGCGCCAGATGATTGGCGCGCGCCGGGGGGCAGTGGCTTTGGACGATGGGCGGATCGAGATGAGGGCGGACGAGGGCCGGTACCGGCTCCTGGTCGAGTCGATCACCGACTACGCCATCTACATGCTCGACACCGACGGCACGGTGACCAGCTGGAACCCGGGGGCGCAGCGCTTCAAGGGGTATACGGCCGAGGAGATCGTCGGCCGGCATTTCTCCCGCTTCTATTCCGAAGAGGATCAGGCCGCGGGCGTTCCGGCCCGGGCGCTGATGCTGGCGGAGACGGAGGGGCGGTTCGAGGCCGAGGGCTGGCGCATCCGCAAGGACGGGACGCGGTTCTGGGCGCACGTGGTCATCGATCCGATCCGGGTGGGCGACGAACTGGTCGGCTACGCCAAGATCACGCGCGACCTGACCGAGCGGAAGAAGGCGCAGGAGGCGCTGCACGCCAGCCAGGAGCAGTTCAGGCTGCTGGTGCAGGGGGTGACCGACTACGCCATCTACATGCTGGACATGGATGGCCATGTCGCGAGCTGGAACCAGGGGGCGCGGCGGATCAAGGGCTATGCGCCGCGCGAGATCCTGGGGCGGCATTTCTCGGAGTTCTATACGGAAGAGGACCGCGCGGCGGGCCTGCCCGGACAGGCGCTGGCCACCGCCCTGGCGGAGGGACGGTTCGAGACCGAGGGCTGGCGGGTGCGCAAGGACGGCACGCGGTTCCAGGCCCACGTCATCGTCGATGTGATCCGCGACGAGGCGGGCGAGCCGATCGGCTTCGCCAAGATCACCCGCGACGTGACCGAGCGGCTGGAGAACCAGCGGGCGCTGGAGCAGGCGCGCGAGGCCCTGTTCCAGGCCCAGAAGATCGAGGCCATCGGCCAGCTGACCGGCGGGGTGGCGCACGATTTCAACAATCTGCTAGCGGCGATCCTGGGCAGCCTGGAGCTGGTGCGGAAGCGCCTTCCCTATGATCCGCGGATCACGCCGCTGCTGGAGAATGCGGTGCAGGGGGCGGAGCGGGGCGCGGCGCTGACGGAGCGGATGCTGGCCTTCGCGCGCAAGCAGGAACTGACCATGCAGGCGGTGGACGTGCCGGTGCTGGTGCGGGGGATGGCGGACTTCATGCAGCGCACCCTCGGCGGGACGATCGATCTGCAGCTGGTGTTCCCCGGGCGGCTGCCGAAGATTCACACCGATGCGAACCAGCTGGAGGCGTCGCTGCTGAACCTGGTGGTGAACTCGCGCGATGCGATGCCCGCGGGCGGCTCCATCACCATCACGGCGCGGACGGAACGGATCGTCGAGCGCGGCGGGCAGCTGGAGCCCGGCGACTATGTGCTCATCGAGGTGACCGACACGGGCGAGGGGATGGACGCCGAAACGGTTGCCCGCTCGGCCGAGCCGTTCTTCACAACCAAGGGCGTCGGCAAGGGCACCGGTCTGGGTCTGTCGATGGTGCATGGACTGGCCGCACAGTCCGGCGGACGCATCGGGGTGAAGAGCGAGGTCGGCAAGGGCACGACGATCGACCTGTGGTTCCCCGCCTTCGAGGGCGAGGTGGTCGATCCGATCGATGGGCCGATGAGCGTGTCGCCGCTGGGCGCGGACCGGCTGCTGGTGCTGGTGGTGGACGACGACAACCTGGTGCTGACCAATACGACGGCCATGCTGGACGACCTGGGCCATGAGGTCCTTTCGGCGTCATCCGGGCGGGAGGCGCTGGCGCTGCTGCATCAGCATCCGGAGGTCGATCTGGTGGTCACCGACGAGGTGATGCCGGGCATGACCGGGACGGAGCTGGCGGTGGCGATCCGGGCGCGGGCGCCGCAGATGCCGGTGATCCTGGCGACGGGCTACGCCGACCTGCTGCTGGAGACGAAGCCGCGCAGCCTGAACCTGCCGCGGCTGGCCAAGCCGTTCACCCAGGCGCAGCTCGCGAAGGCGGTGGACGCGTCAGTGGAGCGGGCGGCGTAGGCGCCGGTCAGCCAGCGTCGCCGCGTGGTCGATCGCGGCGGAACCAGCCTGCGACCTCCTTCGCCACGCCCCATTGGAACAGGTAGATGAAGTAGAGGCCGACGCCGACAGCTGCCGTGAAGGCCACGGCGCCGACACCGGCCAGGACCCCATGGGCCAATCCCGCTTTCACAGCGATCCATGCGCCGATGAAGCAAGACCAGATGGCGATGACTATCGCAAGAATCTTACGGGCAATGCGTTCGCGTGCTCCGATCTGTGGCGGCGCGGGCTTTGGCGGCCGGGTCGGCGGCGCCGCGGGCGCAATGGCGGCCTCCTGTCGCGCAATGTCCCTTGCGAGATCCTTCAACCGTTGTTCTGTCGTCGGTTTGGGCATGGCGTGACTGTAACATCGCGGAGCGACGGATTGCGATCCTCGTGCGGATGACGCGGGGCATGTGAACCGCTATCTGCGGGCCTATGGCGCGTTACGACCTCTCGACCCCCAAAGGCCGGTTCAAGGCGAAGTGGGACTATGTGTGGAAGGACCACGCCTTTCTGAGGCGGTGGTTCTCGAACGCGCACTGGCTGGGGCCGGACCTGGTGCGGACCAACCAGCCGTCGCCGCGGCAGCTGGCGTACTGGAAATCACAGGGCATCAAGACGGTGATCAACCTGCGCGGGGCGCGGGACGAGGCCTATTATGCGCTGGAGAAGGACGCCTGCGAGCGGCTGGGGCTGACCCTGATCGACGCGCCGCTGGACAGCCGCGACCCGCCGCAGCGGGACCGCATCCACCGGGCGCGGGAGCTGTTCAAAACGATCGAGTATCCGGTGCTGATCCACTGCAAGTCGGGCGCGGACCGGGCCGGGATGATGGCGGTCTTCTATCGCCACTTCCATCTGGGCGAACCGATGTCGGAAGCCATCAAGCAGCTGGACAAGAAATACCTGCACCACCGCGAGGGGCTGACCGGGGTGCTGGACTATACGCTGGAGAAATACCTGAAGGAGGTGGAGCCGACCGGCGTCAGCTTCATCGACTGGGTGGACAGCGACGCCTACGACCCGAAGGCGATCCGGGCCGAGTTCAAGGCGAACTGGTGGGGGACGGTGCTGACCGAGAAGCTGCTGAAGCGCGAGTAGGCGTCAGCCCCAGGGGCCGCGCGGGCCGTCGGACGAACGCGGCGGGGCCTGGCCGTCCTGCTCCATGGACAGTTCGGCGTCGCGGCGGGCCTTGCGCTCGGACTCCCAGCGCTGGAACCAGTGCGTCCAGCTGCGTTCGCCGCGCCAGGCCATCAGCCACAGGACGAGCGCCGTCAGCAGGAAGATGAGGCTGAAGATCTCTTCCGGGCCGAAGGTGCGTCCGAACAGGGTCATGGGCGGGTGTCGGTCCTGGGCGGCGCGGCCGCGTCATCGTAGTGGATCGGCCGGGCGGGCTCACCCGGCGTGACCGGATCGTTCCACGCCGTATCGGATTCCAGCGGCGCGTTGCTGGATTCTGTCTTCTTGCCGCGGGTCGCCCAGACGACGATGCCGACGCCGAGCGCCAGCAAAATCAGGACGATCAGAATGGCGTTCATGGCGTAGGACCCTCCGTCAGCATCGCTGTCTTAAGCGAAGCGTTCCAGGCGCGCCTGCGGTTCCGCTTAGTGTTCGTGCTTGTCGGTGCTCGGGTCAATGAGCCGGTGCGCATGCAGGATGAAATAGCGCATGTGGGCGTTGTCGACCGTCGCCTGGGCGCGGGCCTTCCACGCCTTGCGGGCTTCCTCGTAGTTCGGGAAGGCGCCGACGAACTCGACCTGTTTCAGGTCGCGGAAGACGGGCTTGTCCGGATGGGTCAGCTCTCCGCCGATGACGATATGGAGCAGCTGGTGGTCGGCGTCGGCGGTCATGGCGGGCTCCGGGGGGCGGAAGGCTGGTTCTAGCGGGGCGCGAGCGGAATAGTCGCTGTGCGCCGCACGATCAACGGGTGAAGCGCCGGAGCGGAGCAGATCAGGCTGCTTTGGCGCGGATCGAGCTGGTTGAAGCCCCACGGCCCGCCGTGGTGATCGGTGACCCTGGCCCCCGCCTCCTCGGCGATGAGGGCGCCGGCGCAGACGTCCCAGTCCCATTTCGGCGTCAGGGCGATGGCCGCATCGAAGGCGCCCGCGGCGACCAGGGCCATGCGGTAGGCGATGGCGTTGCGCTTCTCGAAACGCATGGCGGGCCAGGGCTCGGCCCAGTGCGGGCCCTCCAGCAGGCGGGCATCGCCGAGCACCGAGGCGTCGTCGAGGTCGGTGGTGTCCGAGGCGGTGATGGGCTGACCGTTCAGGGTCGCGCCGCCGCCGAGGGTTGCGGCGAAGGTCTCGTCCAGGGCCGGGGCGTGGATGACGGCGGCGACCGGGCGGCCGTTCTCGACCACGGCGATCGGGATGCACCACCACGGCTTGCCCTTCATGTAGGCGACCGTGCCGTCGATGGGGTCGACGACGAAGATGCGTTCGCGGCCGATGCGCTCGGGGCCGTCGGCGGTCTCCTCGGACAGCCAGCCGTAGTCGGGGCGGGCCCCGAGCAGGGAGGCGCGCAGCAACTGGTCGACGGCCATGTCGGCCGAGGTGACGGGCGAGCCGCCGGACTTGGACCAGATCTTCAGGCCGCGGTCGCGCTCGGCGAGCGCCAGACGGCCGGCGGCGACGGCGGCGTCGCGGATCAGGGCCAGGTCTGACGCGTAGTCGCTCATTTTCCTGCGATGGCGACGGCGTCGAACAGCAGGGAGGGGCTGTTGAAGCTGCCGCGGAACTCCAGATCGGAACCCGGGACCATGCGGGCCCAGAGGTCCTTGAGGGCGCCGGCGACGGTGATCTCGCTGACGGGCCAGGCGATGACGCCGTTCTCGAACCAGAAGCCCGACACGCCGGCGGACCAGTCACCGTTGTTGGCGTTGAGCGACGGGCCGAACATCGAGGTGATGAGCAGGCCGGTCCCGGCCTCGGCCATCAGACCGTCGAGGTCCTGCTCGCCAGGCTCGAGGTGCAGGTTGTGGGTCGAGACGCCTGGCGGGCCGGCGAGGCCGCGCGAGGCGTGGCCGGTGGAGGCGAGGCCCAGCTGGGCGGCGGCCGGGCTGTTGAGCAGCCAGGTGGTCAGGACGCCGTCGTCGACGATGGCCTGACGGGTGACGGCCACGCCCTCGTCGTCGAAGGGGGTGGAGCCGAGACCGCGCGGGCGGAAGGGATCGTCGATCAGGCTGACGCCCTTCGGCAGCACGGGCTGGCCGAGGCGGTCCTTGAGGAAGGAGGTGCCGCGCGCGATCGAGGGGCCGGAGACGGCGCCGAGCAGGGGCGACAGGACCTGGGTGGCGACGCGGTTCTCGAAGATCACCGGGGCGGTGGTCGAGGCGATCTTGCGGGCGCCGGTGCGGGCCACCGCGCGGCGGCCGGCGAAGGCGCCGATGCTTTCGGCCGAGGGCAGGTCGGAGAGGTGGCGGGTGGCGCGGTGCTCGCCGCCGCGTTCCATGACGCCGTCCTGTTCGGCGATGACGCCGACGCCCAGCGAGAAGGCCGAGCCGTGATAGGCGCCGTCGAAGCCGTGCGAGGTGACCAGACGCCAGCGGCTGGTGGAGTGCGAGGCGTGGCCGCCTTCCGACTTGGCGACGCCGTCGACGGCGAGGGCGGCGGCTTCGGCCTCGGCGGAGGCGGCCTCCAGCTCGGCGGCGCTGCGTTCTGACGGGTCGAACAGGTCGAGGTCGGCGAAGGGGCCGTGGGCGAGGCGGTCCTGCGGGGCGAGGCCGGCGTACGGATCCTCGGGCGCGAGGCGGGCCATGGCGACGGCGCGTTCGACCAGGCGGCTGCGGGTGGCCTCGGACAGGTCGGAGGCGGAGACGGTGGCCTGACGCTTGCCGATGAAGACGCGCAGGCCGAGGTCGCGGCTCTCCTCGCGCTCGACATCCTCGAGGGCGCCGTTGCGGACGCCGACCGAAAGCGAGGCGCGCTCGGAGGAGACCGCCTCGGCGGCGTCGGCGCCGGCCTTCAGCGCGGCGGCGACGAGGGCGGGGAGGATGTCGGCGGAAGCGGCGTCACGCGGGGAAGTCATGCCCCGATATGACGGCGCGGCCCCGGCGGCGCAACCGCCCTCAGAGGAAGCTGGCGACGATCAGCAGGAGGGCGGCGGCGATCAGCGGGATGTGGGTCAGCGCCATGCCGAGCATGCGGCCGAGCGCCGGTTGCTTCTGCTGACCCATGCCCCAGGCGTGGAGGATGCGGCCGAGGACGAAGGCGCCGCCGATCACATGGATGACCAGGGCGCTGTAGAAGATCGCCAGGATAACCAGGGCGATGAGGGTGATCGGCACGTATTCGACGGCGTTGCCGAAGGCGCGGGTGGTCGCGGTCAGCTCGGCATGGCCGCCGTCGCCGGTCGAGACCTTGAGCCGGCGGCGGCCCAGGCTGATGCGGATCGACAGGATCAGCAGCAGCAGGAGCGACAGGCCGGCCCACAGGGCGACCGCCTGGAAGGACTCGGTGTGGAAGGTCAGCGCCTCGACGTTGGACATGGGCTCCCCCGGATGTGCCGTCCGGGTGTCAGGCCCGGCAGTCGCCGTAGAAGGTCATCTGTTTCGCCGGATAGTCCAGCAGCATCTTGAGGCCGAGGGCGCGGAACAGGCCGTTGCCGAGGTTGGCGATGCGGGTCTCGGGCGAGCCGGCGTCGCGGCGCACGCGGACCGTCTGGCCGGCAGGCAGGACGAAGGGGCCGAAGCTGACGGGGGCGTCGAGGACGACCACGGCGTTGGTCGTCGCGCCGCGCGCGCCGGTGACCCGGGCCTCGCCCGTGACGGTGAGGCGGGAGTCGAGCAGCCGCGCGCCGCTTTGCAGCAGGCCGATGGTCCCGTTCGAGCCGGTGTCGATGGAGGCGGGGCCTTCCACGTCGCCGAAGCGGACGGGGATGACGGGGATGGTGTCGTCGGCGAAGGAGACGAGCGGCGTGCGCCACGACGAGCGGCAAACGGCGGTCTGGGCGGCGGCGTCCGCAGTTGTGTCGAGGACGGAGACCGCGTCGTCGATGTAGTCGATCAGGACGATGCGCGACGACAGGAAGCTGTAGCCGAGGACGCCGTCGAGCGGCTTGCCGTAGCGGGCGCGCAGAGGCGCCATGTCCATCGCCACGGCCTCGACGGCCGGGACGCCCAGATCGCCGAGGCGCAGGTCGCGAACGGTGACGGGGGTGATGGCCGCGTCGCCGTCGCCGACGCCTTCAGCCGCGCCTGCGGGCCCGTCGAGCGGGAGGCCGAGCGCGCGGGCGGTCTCCAGATCGACGACCGAGGGATCGACGCCAGTGTCGAGCAGCATGACCAGCGGGCGGCCGTCGACGACCAGGTCGAGGGCGACGGAGCCTCCGTGCGGATCGAACGGGACGGTCACCGACTGGGCGCAGACCGGCGCCGCCGCGAGGCTGATCAAGGCGACGGCGGCGGCGAGCCTCAAGGGCGGGTTTCCCGGCCCACCGGATAGAGGCGGTAGTGGTCGTCGTAGAAGGGGGTGCGCTCGTAGAACCACTGCAGGCGGGCGTCGCCGTCGGCGGCGAAGGCCGGTTCGGCGGCCAGTTTCGCCTCGAACTCGGCCTTGAGGGCCGGGTCGGCGGCCATCATGCGCTCGGCCAGCGGGGCGATGGCGTAGCCCTCGATGTATTCGACGCGGCTGAGCACCTCGGGGAACATGCCCCAGGCGAAGAAGCTCTCGTTCGACTGCGGCTCCAGCAGCAGGACGACGATGTCGCCGAGCGGCTGGTCGGTCGGGACGCGCACCGAGCCGGTCGGGAAGGTCCAGTCGCGACGCAGCGGGGTGACGCTGGTGACCGTGACCGGCACGTGGCCCTCGTTGGCGCGGGTCGCCAGCTTCGGATCGTTGAGGCGCAGCAGGTCGACGGAGACGGTGCGCGGCGCGTCGAGCGTCTCCATGGTCACGCCGTGGACGCGCAGACGCTCGATCAGGTCGGTGCGGTACGACGGGACCCAGTAGGCCTCGGGCCGGTCCAGCGTCAGGGTCGGGTGCGAGCCGTAGAAGGGCATCTGCCACAGGACGGGATCGGGCTGGCCGAGCCAACGGACCTCGCGGCGGCCCGAGGCGGGGCTGTCGTAGGTCTCCCAGGTGATGCCCTTGAAGGCGCGGGTGGTGGCGGGCTGGGCGTCGGCCTCGAAATTGGCCGGGATCTGCGCCGGGCGCAGGGCGCTGTCGGCGGCGATGGCGGTGCGCAGGTCGCGGCCGTCGGCGGCGAGGGTGCGCATGGCCTGTTCGAGGAAGACGTAGGTGCCGAGGACGCGCTGCTCGTAGCCCTTGAGGCTGTGGTTCTCGATCAGGATGGTCGGGACGTGGGCGGCGGAGCCCCAGCCGTTGGAGAAGCGCTCTCCGAGGCCGCCGTCGGACAGGCCTGCGCGGGGATTGGAGTCGTCGACGCCGAAGACCAGTTCGCCCGGGATGTGGCCCTGGCCTTCGAGAGCGGCGTTGACGGCCGGCTTGAAGGCGCTGTCCAGCCAGGCGGCGGTGGCGGGGGAGCGGGAATAGACGCCGTCCTCGCCGTTGTAGCCGTAGGTGACGTCGTACTGGTAATCCATGCCGTCGGTGACATGGATGTCGACGTAGAGATCGGGCCGGTACTTCACGATCAGACCGCGAACGGCCTGCATCTCGGGCTGGTCCAGCTTCAGGTAGTCGCGGTTGAGGTTCTGGTTGGTCGCCGTGTTGCGCCAGCCCTGGATGCGCGGTCCGCGCTGGTTGGGGCGGGAGTAGGCCGAGGCGCGCTCATGGCCGTCGACCGAGAGGATGGGGATCAGGATCAGGTTGACCCGGTCCAGCAGGTCCGACTTGCCGTAGAAGGCGATGTCGCGGAGCAGCATCATGCCCGCGTCCTTGCCGTCGATCTCGCCCGGATGGATGCCGGCCTGGGCCAGCAGGACGGGCTTGGACGGGTCGAAGGCGGCGCCGTCTTTGGAGGCGATGACGGCGTA
Source organism: Brevundimonas lenta (assembly GCF_014196335.1). Classification (GTDB taxonomy): domain Bacteria; phylum Pseudomonadota; class Alphaproteobacteria; order Caulobacterales; family Caulobacteraceae; genus Brevundimonas; species Brevundimonas lenta. The sequence goes on along the minus strand of NZ_JACIDM010000002.1, from coordinate 1,101,021 downwards.
CATCGGACGGCCTTCCGGCGAGACGCCGAACTGTTCGATGCGGATCAGGTCGGAGGCGGCGTCCAGGCGGTCGAACCAGGCGCGGGTGTCGGCGTAGGTCGGGCTGAAGTCGTGGTCCGCGTCAGCCTCGAAGGCGGTGACCCAGGGATCCGAAGCGTCGCGCAGCAGCGACCGGCTGGCTCCGTCCCACTGCTGCGCGGGCGGCAGGAACGGCTGATCCCAGGGGGCGGCGTTGGGGACGGACGGGGGGGAGGACTGGGACACGGCGGGACTCGCGATCAGGGCGGCGGCGGCGGCCGCGCATATCAGGACTTGGCGCATGGAGGTCTTCGTCCGCCAAAAGCCTGGCCGCCGCAAGTCTTCACCCGAGGACGGCCGTCAGCAGATACATCCCGATCCCGAACGCCAGGAGGGCGACGTTGATCCGACGATTGCGCACCAGGGCCAGAACCAGAAGGAACAGGTTGTTGGAGACGATCCAGAACCAGACCTCCGGGGCGGCGTAGTTCTCCATTCCGCCTCCTGAGAGAGGGCGAACAAGATGGGACGCTATGAGATTGGCGATCGCGACGCCCGCCAGCACGAACCGCTTGTGCCGGTCATAGAAGTCGTCGAAGTCCGGCCATTCGTTGAGGTCGTCCGGGGTGACCAGGGACGCCGCTGCAAAATAGATTCCCGCGATCACGAGCCCCAGGAAGATCAGCCGGTAGCTGACATTCAAATCCTGCATGGAGATCCAGGCGCCGACCCAGAAGCTGGCGATGTCCAGCAGCACGAACAGCGCCAGCATCGGCGTCAGCCAGCCCACGCGCACCCTTTGCCGCTGCTTGAACACCCGCACCAGGCCGGTGACGATCTCGGCGACCGACAGGCCGAGGATCAGCCCGTAGAAGCTGAAGAAGAATTCGAAGGCGCTCATGCCTCAGGCTCCCGGGGGCGACCAGCCGCCGGCGGCGATGAGGACGGCGGCGGAGCGGAGGACGTTGAAGACGCTGTAGGCGACGACGATCACCAGGGCGCCGACGGCGACGCGGCGCCACGGCGCGAAGGCGGCGGCCGCGGTGCCGAGGACGAAGACGGCCATGCCGATCCACAGGCGCGGAGTGGAGAGGGCGGCGAAGTCGGCGTTGACGCTCATCAGGGTCGCGAACAGGCTGGCGACGATCAGGTTGGCGACCAGCACGCAGGTGAAGACCAGACGCCGGTGCGACCAGAAATGCTGGTCCAGATCGATACGGTCGCTGACGCCCTCGGCGGTGACGCGCGGGAAGGTGACGCTGGCGGCGACGTAGAAGGTGGCGGCGACGACGAGGCCGACGAACAGCAGCGACAGGTTGAAGGGCGCGCCCTGGAAGATGGTCCAGGCCTGGGACCAGAAGGTCGCCACATCCATGGCCACGAAGATCGCCAGCAGGGGCGTCAGCCAGCCGAAACGGACCCGCTGGCGCTCGTGCAGCACGCGGGCGAAGCCGCCGACCAGTTCGGCGACCGAGAGGCCGAGCAGCAGGCCGTAGAAGCTGAAGAAGAACTCGAAGGCGCTCATTGAGGGCCCTCGGCGACGGCCTGGGCCACCGGCGTCTCGGGATGCGGCGGCGTCAGGACCGTGAGGACGGCGAGGGAGAGGTAGAGCGCCGTGTGCAGCCCCAGCGTCAGGGCGAACAGCCACCGCCGTTTGGTCCAGGCCGCCAGACCGACCAGCGCCACATAGATGGCGATGGTCACCGAGTAGTAGCCGAGCAGATACTGGCCGTTGTCGCGCGTCAGGTTGACGGCCAGCTGCGCCGCCCCGCCGAGCAGGTTGGCGAGGATCAGCAGGATGAGGACCGTGCGCTTGCTGGCCCAGAAATGCTGGTCCAGCGAGGTGGCGGCGTCAGTCTCGTCCGGGAAGACAAGCGAAGCGGCCATGTAATAGATCACGGCGACGACCAGGCCGCCGACGAGCAGGCCATAGCCGAACGGCAGGTCGCGGAAATTGGCCCAGGCCGCGTCCCAGAAGGTGGCGGTGTCGAGGGCGACGAAGACCGCCAGAAGCGGCGTCAGCCAGCCGACGCGGACCGTCTTGCGGTGTTTGAACGCCCGGGCCGCGCCGGTCGCCAGCACCGCCACCGAGAGGCCGAGAAGCAGGCCGTAAAAACTGAAGAAGAATTCGAACGCGCTCATGCCTGCTCCCGACGCAACAAGCGGCACCGTAGCGGGTCAGTCGTGCAGGCGCGAGCGTGCGGTGGGCTGAAGACGCATAAGTTGCAGCGCATTGTTGAGGATGGATGCCAGAGCGGGGTCGGCGCGGGCCCTCGCGAGGGCGGCGTCGGCGGCGGGCTGGTCCGGAGCGAGGGCCAGCCAGACCAGTACGCGTTCGCCAGCGCGCACCGGCAGGGCGGGGAAGGTGTTGGGGCTGTCGTCGGTGACGAGGACGGCGGCCGGGGTCAGGCCGCAGACGGCGAGGCGGGGTGTGAGTTCCGCCCGGAAGCGGGCGGGCAGGGCGTCGTCGGGGCCGGACAGGCGGTGGACGCCGCAGACGACGGCGCCCAAGCCGGTGCCTGTCGCGCCGACGGGCGCACGCTCGCCGAGGACGAAGCCGGCGTCGGCGTCGAGCGGCTTGAGCAGCAGGACGTCGTCGGAATCGATCATCGTCGCATTGGCGGCGTTGCGGTGGGTCTGCCAGACCGGGCCTGAGTAGAAGGCCCGGAGTGCGCGCAGGCGGGTCTCCATGTCGGGGAAGCCGCGCAGCCAGACGAAATGGTCTGGCCGGTCGAGGTCGCGGAACTGGCCGATCAGGGTCATGCCTTCGGCCTCCTGGCTCTCGACGAACTCGCGCTCGAACAGGGCGATGAGTTCGTCGCGGCGGCCGGGGTGGAGGGTGTACTGGCGAAGTTCGACGACCGGCATCAGGCGGCCGCCCGCGCGAAATCCATGACCCAGTTCAGCTCCCAGGTCGCGCCGTCGTCGTAGGAGAAAGACTGGGCCCAGCGGGGCGCGCCGGAATGGACGCGGGACCATTCGTAGCGGGCGATGATGGGGCGACCGCCGTCGGTGTCGGGACCCTCGAGCCGGCAGCCGTCGGCGTGGAAGCGGCCGACGACGGGGGGCGACAGGCGACCGTCGCGGTCGCTGATCCAGTAGATCGACCAGTCGCCGGTCGCGAGGTCGAGGGTGCGGACGGCGACGCCCTGCCAACCGCGCTCGGGGCAGTCGTGCTGTTCGATATTGCTGATCCCGCCCATGCGCGGTTCGGTGAAGGCCGTGCCGGAGAAGACGTCCCAGTCGTCGCCGCCGACGCCGCGGACCTTCAGCTTGCGGTGCTGGACGGCCCAATGGCCGAACAGGAAGTCGAAGTCGTGGACCTGGGTCGGGGTTTCGATCGGTTGGGCGGACATTGGGCGGCTCCTTCGTGATGGTGAAGGGATAGGCCGGGTAAGCTGACATCCGCTGTCAGGATTTATCGGCTATGGTCGAAAAATGCGCGCCAGCCGACTGCTTTCGATCCTGCTGATCCTCCAGACCCGGGGGCGGACGACCGCCGAGACGCTGGCGGCCGAATTCGAGGTGTCGGTGCGCACGATCTATCGCGACATCGACCAGCTGAGCGCGGCCGGGGCGCCGGTCTATGCGGACCGGGGGCGGTCCGGCGGCTTCCAGCTGATGGACGGCTACCGGACGCGGCTGACCGGGCTGACGGACGCGGAAGCCGAGACGCTGTTCCTCGGCGGTCTGTCGGGGCCGGCGGCGCAGATGGGCTTCTCGGGCGCGGTGACGACGATGCAGCTGAAGCTGCTGGCGGCGCTGCCGCCGGAGCGGCAGGCGGCGGCCGAGCGGCTGGCAGGACGGTTCCATCTCGATCCGGTGGGCTGGTACCAGGACGCCGACGAGGCGGAGCGGCTGCCGGTCATCGCCCAGGCGGTGTGGACCAACCGGCCGATCGCCGTGCGCTACGAGAGCTGGAAGGGGGAGGTGGCGCGGACGCTGGAGCCGCTGGGCCTGATCCTGAAGGGCGGGCTCTGGTACCTGGCGGCGCGGGCGGTCGGGGCGTCGCGGGGCGAGCCGAGGACCTATCGCGTGTCGAACATCCTGGAACTGACGGTCGGCGAGGAGACGTTCGAGCGTCCGGCGGGCTTCGACCTGGCGGCGTGGTGGGCGGAGACGTCGAAGCGGTTCGAGGCGGAGATCTTCACCGGGACGGCGCGGCTGCGGCTGACGGAGGCGGGGCTGAAGCGGCTGGCGAAGCTGGGCGTGGAGCAGGCGCGGATCGCGGCGGCGGCGCCGGTGGCCGCAGAGGGTTGGGTCGAGGTCGAGGTTCCGATCGAGTCGGTCGAGCACGCGGCGACGGACTTCCAGCGACTGGGGGCGGAGGCGGAGGTGCTGGCGCCGGAGGCGTTGAGGGTGGCGATGAAGACGAGCGCCGCCCGGTTGTCCACGCTCTACGCCGACTGACCTATTTCCAGATCGGCGTTCCGTCACCCGGCAATCCGAGCCGGTCCCAGATTTCGGACACACGCGAGACGACGGCGTCATCCATGCGGATTTCCTCGCCCCACTCGCGCTTGGTCTCGGGCTCCCACTTGTCAGTCGCGTCGAGGCCGATCTTGGAGCCGAGGCCGCTCTCGGGGCTGGCGAAGTCGAGGTAGTCGATCGGGGTGTTCTCGATCAGGGTGATGTCGCGCGCCGGGTCCATCTTGGTGGAGATGGCCCACATGACCTGCTTCCAGTCGCGGGCGTCGATGTCGTCGTCCACGACGATGACCCACTTGGTGTACATGAACTGGCGCAGATAGCTCCACACGCCGAGCATCACGCGCTTGGCGTGGCCGGGGTAGGCCTTCTTCATCGACACCACGGCGATGCGGTAGCTGCAGCCCTCGGGCGGCAGCCAGAAGTCGGTGATCTCGGGGAACTGCTGGCGCAGCAGGGGGATGAAGACCTCGTTCAGCGCCTCGCCCAGCACCGAGGGCTCGTCCGGCGGACGGCCGGTGAAGGTGGTCAGATAGATCGGGTCCTTCCGCATGGTGATGGCGGTGACCTGGAAGACCGGGAAGGTCTCGACCGAGTTGTAGTAGCCGGTGTGGTCCCCGTACGGGCCTTCGGGCGCATGCTCGTCGAGCAGGACGTGGCCCTCCAGCACGATCTCGGCGTGGGCCGGGACCATGAGCGGCACGGTCTTGCAGGGGACGAGCTCGGCCTTGGCGCCGCGCAGCAGGCCGGCGAACTGGTATTCCGACAGGGTGTCCGGCACCGGGGTGACGGCGGCGAGGATGGTGCCCGGGTCGGCGCCGAGGACGACGGCGCAGGGCAGGGGCTCCTTGCTGCGCTTCCTGTGCCGGGCGTAGTGCTGGGCGCCGCCACGGTGGGCCAGCCAACGCATGATGGCCTTGTCCTTGCCCAGCACCTGCATGCGGTAGATGCCGAGGTTGAAATCGTCCTCGCGGGCGTCGGATGGTCCCCTGGTGACGACCAGACCCCAGGTGATCAGGGGGGCGGGCTCGCCGGGCCAGCAGCCCTGGATCGGCAGGCTGGTGAGGTCGATCTGGTCGCCCTTGAGCACGACCTGCTGGACCGGAGCGGACTTCACCACCTTGGGCCGCATCGACATGACGGTCTGGGCCAGCGGCAGCATCTCCATGGCGTCGCCGAGGCCGCGCGGCGGGGTCGGGTTGCGCAGGAAGGCGAGCAGCTCGCCGACCTCGCGCAGCTCGGCGGCGGTGGTGCGGGACTTCTTCTCCAGCGTCACGCCCATGGCGACGCGCTTCACCGTGCCGAACAGGTTGGCGAGGCAGGGAATGGGGCTGATCGAGCCGTCGGGCATGACGGGCTTCTCGAAGATCACGGCCGGGCCGCCGTTGCGCAGCAGGCGGGTCTGGATCTCGGTCATCTCGAGATGGGTCGAGACCGGCTCGGACACGCGCACCAGTTCGCCCTCGGCTTCGAGGATGTCGATGAAGTCGCGAAGCGATTTGTAGGCCATGCGGTACCGCTTAAGCGGCGCGCGCGCGACTGTCACGCCTGAGGGCGAACCTGTCGATGACGACGAGCGCGGAGCCGGCGGCTAGGAACACGACCAGCAGGATGGTGAACCAGAGCAGGGCCTTCGCGGCGCCCAGCTGCGGCACGTTGACGAACCAGTAGGGCCAGAAGCCGGTGGCGTAGCCGTGAGCCACCGTCCAGGTCGCGTACAGGGCCGGGAAGGACAGCCACTTCACCGGATCGATCCAGCGCAGCGTCCCCTTGGGCGTGAACAGCAGCCAGTCGATCACGAAGGCGATCGGCATAACGTAGTGGAGGAAGACGGTGGTCACGACCGCGGGCGTGACCGGGGTCCACGGGCCGGACAGGAGGAAGTGGTAGGCCACGCCGATGACGGCGATGTACATGGCCACCGCCGAGCGCACGCCCTCGCCCTCGCTCCACCGCCCCAGCCATGAGCGCGGCGCCAGCACGGGGGCGGTCAGGGCCAGGGCGACGAGGACGTTTCCCAGGATGGTGAAGTAGCTGAAGTACTGCAGCGTGGTCGCGGCGACGGTCCGGCCGGACGGCTCGTTCAGCATCAGCCCGTATTTGACCGCAAGGGTGACCCACCCGACGAGGGCGAAGACCGCGCGCCAGATCAGGGCGGCGCGGCGGCGGTCCACTCAGTACGCCCGGGAGTCGGAGACGAGCGCCCAGAGCGGCAGGTGCAGGACGCTGGTGGCGGCGCCGATCTGGGCGGTGGTCAGGTGGGCGCGGCCGGCTTCGGCCAGGCGCTCCTCCGCCGGGGTGAGGTCGATCTGGCGGGCGAGCTCATCGACGCTGAGGCCGCGCTTTTCGCGCCAGCGCTTCAGCCTTGCGCCGACCGCCGCGTCGTACGGATCGACGTGGGGGAAACCCAGCACCGAGCCCATCTGCCGCACTCCCTATGTGCGCGGCGCCCTCTCAGCGGGGCGCGTCAGGCCCATTCTTCATCCCATTTGAACGCGGGATCAATCCAGTCGCCGAGACGACCGTCGGGACGGGCCAGTCCGAAGATGCGCTGCATCTCGTCGTCGCTGAGCTCGAAGTCGAAAATGTTGAAGCTTTCGGCGGCGCGGCTTTCCTTCGTCGTGCGCGGAATGGCGATGACGTTCTGCTGGATCAGCCAGCGCAGGGTGACCTGGGCGGCGGACTTGCCGTGGGCGCGGCCGATCTCGTTCAGCACCGGATCGTCGGCGACCTTGCCCTGGGCCAGCGGCGACCAGGCGGTGATGGAGGAGTCGAGCTCTCTGGCCGTCTCGAGCAGTTTCGTGAGCTTGAGATAGGGGTGGTACTCGACCTGGTTGGTGACCAGCAGGGCCTGCGACAGCTCCTGGGCCTTGCGGAACTCGGCCGAGGGGAAGTTGGACACGCCGATGGTGCGGGTCAGGCCGTTCTCGCGCGCCTCGTTCAGGGCGTCGATGGTTTCCTGAAGCGACGGCTGCGTCTTGGGCCAGTGCAGCAGCAGGAGGTCGGGGGTGAAGCCGAGGCTGAGGCCGGACTCGCGCGCCTGTTCCAGCAGACCGTCGCGGTCGAAATGGTCGACCCAGATCTTGGTCGTCAGCCAGAGGTCGTCGCGGTTGAGGTAGCCGGCCTCCAGCGCGTCGCGGATGCCGTCGCCGACCGCTTCCTCGTTCTTGTAGATCCAGGCCGTGTCGATGTGGCGGTAGCCGATGCGCAGCGCCTCGGTGACCATGCGGCGCGCGTCGTCGGATTCGAGCATCCAGGTGCCGAAGCCGAGCAGGGGGATGGAATAGCCTTCGACGTCGATGGCGGGCTGGTCGGTCATGGCAGGGCTCCGGGAGGGATGCGCTTACCTAGGCCGCCTCCGCGCCGGTTCAACGGCGCCGGTAGGTGAAATCGTAGCTGCCGGTCGACCAGGACGAGCCGCCGTCGATGGAATTGGCGCCGACCTGACGCACCGTGCCGTCTGCCTGGGGCGTCACGGTCATCATCTGAAGCTCGTCCGGTTCATGCCCGGGGCCGATGAGGACCATGGCGCCGTCGCTGATGACGCCGCCCTCGAAGATGGTCACCGTCCCCGCGCTGTCGACGTAGAACTGGCGCCAGGTGCGCGACCGCGCGTCGAAGGCGCTGACGCTGGCGCCCTGGTAGCGGCTGGACTCGCCGCCGGGGGCGACGCTCTGGCGGTAGTCCTCGCGGATGCCGCAGCCGTCGACCGTTGGGGCGATGACGCTGCGGGCGACGACGACGTCAGTCCCGGAGGCGAGGACATCCCAGTCTCCGATCCAGAAGTTGAAGGCGCTGTGATCGGCGTCGGCGCAGTCGACCGGCACCGGCGCGGTCTGCAGCAGAGCGGCGATCAGGGCGAAATGGATCATGGCGTCCTCCGGTCGGGCAGGTGGCGCCCGAACCTCGCCACGGTCAAGCTGCCCGGAGCCAGCCGAACATCTCGTCCCACAGCGGCTCCATGCCCCGGCGGAAGGCGCCCTCGTGACCGATGCGGCGGACGCCGTAGTCGGCCGGAGCGCGGACGACGATGTCTTTCGGAGCGTTCGGATAGACCTGCAGCAGGATGGGCGAACTGACCGGGGTGGCGATCGGGTCGTCGGTGAAGATCCATGAGCGGATCGGGGCGGTCACGGCGTCGAAATGATGGGGCCGCAGCCGGTCCTTCAGCTCATCGAGGAAGTAGGGCTCCTTGAGGCACCAGCGCCGCCAGGTCTCCCAGACACCGCGCGGCAGGTCGGTGCCCGCCCACAGGCCGCCGCCCTTGATGTAGCCGTGGCGGGCCAGGCTGTACGGGCCGTAGGCGAGCCAGAAGAACAGTTCGAGCGGGTTGTAGCTGCGATGGTGCCGGCCCCAGTAGCCGCTGCCGACCGAGACGAAGGCGTGGCGGGCGATGCGGTCGTGGTTGGGCATGAAGCCGAGGAAGTGGCCGCCGACGCTGTGGCCGACGTGGACGACGGGCAGGCCGGGCGCCGCCTCGATCAGGGCGTCGAGGGCGGCGGGCATGTCGAGCCGGCCCCAGTCCGGGTAGTCCATCTGCATGGCGGCGAGGTCGTCGGGGCGGGAACCGGCGATGCCGCGGAAGTCGTAGGTGAGGACGGCGCCGCCGCGGCCGGCCAGATGCCGGGCGAAGCGGTCGTAGAAGCCCTTGGGGAAGCCTGTGCCGGAGCTGACCAGGACCGCGACGGCGGGGGCGGCGGCCGAGACCAGCCGCATCGACAGCGTATAGCCGTCGGCGGCGGGGGCGGTGAAATCGCGGATGACGAGGTCGCTCATGCCGGGTCCGTATCTTTTCGAAACTAACCTAGCCGATTGACGCGGGGTCAGGTCAAGCCGGGATCGGGCCTTGGAGCGCGGGGCCGGGTCGGCTAAAGGCGGCGACTGACTTTTCGATGAGCCTTCCCATGACCGACGTCCTTCCCGACCGCCTTTCCGTCGATCCCGACAGCCCGTTCCACGACGCCGACCTGCTGGCGAAGGGAATCGGCGTCCGCTTCAAGGGCGAAGAGAAGACCAACGTCGAGGAATACTGCATCTCGGAAGGCTGGGTCCGCCTGGCCGTCGGCAACCGCGTCGACCGTCGCGGCAAGGCCCTGACCGTGAAGCTGCAGGGTCCGGTCGAGGCCTACGTCAAGGGCGAGTGATCCGCGCGGGCCTTACGGCAGGCGCGTGAAAACTCCGGCGCGAGCGCTTCTCGCGCCGACAACCACGGTCTAGGTTCCGCCACCTCGTTCTGAGTCCCCGGAGCCGTCATGCGTCTGTCCGCCCGTCTTCTCGCCGCCAGCGCGCTCGCGCTGAGCCTCGCCGCGCCCGCCTTCGCGCAGGACGCCGCGACCATCCAGCGGGCGGAGACGATCCGCGACGCGGCGATGGAGCAGAACATCGCGCTGGACTATGTGACCCAGCTGACCACCCGCTTCGGGCCGCGCCCGGCGGGGTCGCCGTCCGAGCAGGCCGCCGCGGCCTGGGCCGCCGACTACATGCGGGCCCACGGCTTCCAGAACGTGCGCATCGAGGAGTTCCCGCTGGTCGGATGGGAGCGGGGCGAGGAGAGCGCCGCCATCATCGGTCCGCGTCCGCAGCCGCTGGTCGTCGCCGCCCTGGGCCACTCGCCCGGCACCAACGGCGTGATCGAGGCCGAAGTGGTGCGCTTCACCAGCCTGGAAGACCTGAACGCCGCCCCGGCCGGTTCGCTGGCGGGCAAGATCGCCTTCGTCGACGCCGGACAGATGATCCGCATGCAGGACGGCGCCGGCTATGGCCCGCTGACCCGCATCCGCAGCGCCGGACCGGGCGCCGCCGCCTCCAAGGGCGCGGTCGCCTTCATCATGCGCTCCGTGGGCTCGGACGAGCACCGCATGCCGCACACCGGCACCACCCGCTATATCGACGGCCGCGTGCCTCTGCCGGGCTTCGCCCTGTCGGCGCCGGACGCCGACCAGGTCTCGCGCCTGATCGAGATGGGCGAGACGGTGCGCCTGAGCCTGTCCTCGACCGCCCACACCTATGAGACCGTGTCGCAGAACGTGGTCGGCGAGATCACCGGCCGGACGCGTCCGGACGAAGTGATCGTGCTGGGCTCGCACATGGACAGCTGGGACCTGGGCACCGGCGCCATCGACGACGGCGCGGGCGGCGGCATCACCCTGGCGGCGGCCAAGGCCATCGCCGAGAGCGGACGTCGTCCGGCGCGGACCATTCGCGTGGTGCTGTACGGCTCCGAAGAGGTCGACCAGCCGAACAACACCGGCAACGGCGGCGGCGCCTATCTGCGCGGCATCGGCGCGGCGGTGGACAAGCATATCATCGCTGGCGAGAGCGACTTCGGCGCCGACCGCGTCTTCGCCCTGGGCCTGCCGCCGGGCGCGCAGGGTTCGGACTTCGCCAAAATCGCGGCGCGGGTGCTCTATCCGATCGGCGTGCTGCCCTCGCAGGACCCGGAGCTGCACGGCGGCGCCGACATCGGACCGCTGGCAGGCGCAGGCGTGCCGGTATTCGGCCTGAACCAGGACGGCACCCGCTATTTCGACCTGCACCACACGGCCGACGACACCCTGGACAAGATCGATCCGGCGCAGATGAGCCAGAACGTCGCCGCCTGGGCCGCGCTGGTCTATCTGATCGCGGACTCCGACGTCGACTTCCGGGCGATGCGCCCGGCAACGGCGGCGGCGCACTGACGGGATGGGATGGATTCAGGACAATGCCGAGGTCCTCATCGCTGTTTCCGGCGTCGTGGGGTTCGTTGCGTGGTTCTGGACGTTCGTGCGCGTCACGAGGATGCCTCTGGGGTGGCAGCAGACCGTCGCGCTGATCTGCTGCTTCGTGCCGGCGCTCTTCTTCGTGGGAGGAAATATCGGGGGTCGCTTGCCGGTCCTCTTTCCCTTGGCGCTGCTGCTGACGTTTGTGGTCAAGCCTCGACCAATGACGGCGCGTACGACATTGGAGAAGCAGTCCGGCGGTTGATCCGGCGAGCGTGGCGAAACTGGTAGACGCAAGGGACTTAAAATCCCTCGACTTCGGTCATGCGGGTTCGATCCCCGCCGCTCGCACCACCCGGACGTCCGCCGACCCGCGGTTGTCGAAATCTGTCAGGCGTGCAACCGTCCGTCGAAGCTTCGCCGGAGGGGGCACGATGAGAAGAGCGGCGATCACCGCGGCCGGCGCGCTGGCCCTGCTGTCACTGGCGGGCTGCACGCCGCTGATGGCGGGGTACAGTCTCGACGCCTATCGCAACGCCACCAGCCTGAAGCCTGAGGTGATGGCCATGGTCGACCGCTCGGCCGGGCCGTGGGCGGCCAACGCCGACGCCGTGGCCGCGCTGACCATCAAGCTTGAGGCGGCGTACGAGTTCTCGGCCGGGATGGCGCAGAACGAAATCTCGACCGCCCAGTGGCGCGTGCTGAAGGATCCCAACGGCGGCCTGTACGGCGGCTTCGTGCGGACGTGGCGCGAGCAGGGGACGACCGGCGAGTTCTATCGCACCGAGAAGAAGGCCCAGCTGGGCGAGGCGTTCGACTACATCATCTGTCTGGAAGTGAACAAGAAAGAGCCGGCCCGGTGCAAGCCGCCGGTCAGCGCCGGGGGCGGGGCATGAGCGATTTCGACACCTTCATCGACGCCGTCACGGCCGGCGCGACCACGCTGGCCAAGGACATGCTGCGGCAGGGGCTGCAGGAGGCGCAGGAGGATGCGCGGACCTTCCTGAAGCGGACCGAGGCCGATCTGCGCAAATGGACCGAGGCGCTGGCGCTGAACAAGCTGACCCCGCGGGAGTTCGCCGACCTGGTCGACGGCCGGGCCAGTCTGGCGACGCTGGCGGCGCTGACCCAGCTGGGCGTGGCGCGGACGCGGCTGGAACGGTTCCGGGTGGGGCTGATCGAGCTGGTGATCGACTCGGCGTTCGACACCTTCGTTCCGGGCTAGGGCAAAAACTCCCCATAACTTCGTGTTTCGAGGACGGGAGCGGCCTTACTCCTCCAGCGTTTCGTTGGCACAAGGGGTCAAAGCACCCTGAAAGGCCACGAGACCCCATGAACAGAGCCCGGCGCGCGCGCATCGTCGCGACCCTGGGGCCCGCCAGCCGGGCGCCCGGCACGGTGAAGGCCCTCGCACAGGCCGGGGTGGACGTCTTCCGTCTGAACTTCAGCCACGGCTCGCATGAAGATCACGCGGCGGCGCTGAAGGCCGTGCGCGGCGCGGAACTGGCGCTGAAGCGTCCGCTGGGCGTGCTGGCCGACCTGCAGGGGCCGAAGCTGCGGCTGGGCAAGTTCAAGGACGTCGGCATCGACGTGGCCCCGGGCCACAAGATGCGCTTCGACCTGGACCCGACGCCGGGCGACGAGACGCGGGTGCAGATGCCGCATCCGGAAATCTTCAAGGCGCTGCGCACCGGCATGCTGCTGCTGCTGGACGACGGCCGCGTGCGGCTGCGCGTCGGCGAGCGGACCGACGAATGGGCCGACGTGACGGTCGAGAGCGGCACGAAGCTGTCCGACCGCAAGGGCGTTGCGGTGCCGGAGGCGGTGATCCCGGTCTCGGCCCTGACGCCGAAGGACCGCGAGGACCTGGCCTTCGCCCTGCGCATCGGCGTCGACTGGGTGGCGCTGAGCTTCGTCCAGAAGGCCGAGGACATGGCCGAGCTGAAGCAGATCGTGAAAGGGCAGGCGGCCTGCCTGGCCAAGATCGAGAAGCCGCAGGCGCTGGCCGAGCTGGAGAGCATCCTCGACTACTGCGACGGCGTGATGGTGGCGCGCGGCGATCTGGGCGTGGAGCTGGATCCCGAAGAGGTGCCGGTCGCGCAGAAGCAGATCATTCGCGCCGCCCGCCGCCGCGGCGTGCCGGTGATCGTGGCGACGCAGATGCTGGAGTCGATGACGGCCTCGCCGGCCCCGACGCGGGCCGAGGCGTCGGACGTGGCCAACGCCGCCTATGAGGGCGCGGACGCCCTGATGCTGTCGGCCGAGACGGCGTCGGGCGACTATCCGCTGGAGGCCGTGTCGGTCATGAGCCGGATCATCGAGCGGGTCGAACGCGATCCGCTGTGGCCGGGCCTGATGGACGCTGAGCACGCCGGCATGGACGAGCACGATGTGGACGCCCTGGTGGCGGCGGCGCGCAAGGCGGGCGAGGCGCAGTCGACGGCCTGTATCGTGGTGTTCACGACCCTGGGCGGGACGGCCCGGCGGATGGCGCGCGAGCGGCCGCTGCAGCCGGTGCTGGCGCTGACGCCCAATCCGGACACGGCGCGGCGTCTGGCGCTGGTCTGGGGACTGGAGTCGCGGCTGGGCAAGGAGCCCGCCTCGTTGGAGGACGTCACCGAGGACGCCATCAATGCGGCGATGGACAACGGCCTGGCCGAGCCCGGCCAGCGCATCCTGATCCTGGCGGGGACCCCGTTCGGGGCGCCGGGGGCTGCGAATCTGCTTCGCTTGGCCCATGCTCCGGCGAAGAAGGGGCGCAAATAGCGTCCCCTTCCCCCGCAAGGGGGGAAGGATGCCGACGCGATGATCAAATACATCGGATCGAAGCGCGCGCTGCTGGCGCAGATCGCTACGACGATCTCGGCCGCCCTGCCGGAAGGCGGGACGGTGTGCGACCTGTTTTCGGGCAGCGCGCGGGTCGGGCATGCCCTGAAGAAGCAGGGCTTCCGCGTCTGGTCGAACGATCACAACGCCTACGCCCATGTGCTGGCCACGGCCTATGTGCAGGCCGACCGCGAACGCTGGCTGGAGCGGGCGGAAGCGGTGCTGACCGAGCTGCGGGCGGTGAAGCCTGAGGCCGGGTGGTTCACCAAGGCCTTCTGCGAGGACGCGCGGTTCTTCCATCCGGACAACGGCGCGGTGATCGACGCCATGCGCGAGCGGATCGCGGCGATGGCGCTGGAGCCTGAACTGGAGGCGATCGCCCTGGTCAGTCTGATGGAGGCGGCGGACCGGGTGGATTCCACCGCCGGCCTGCAGATGGCCTACATGAAGTCCTGGGCCCCGCGGGCGCTGAAGCCGCTGGAGCTGCGGATGCCGGACGTGCTGCCGGGCGTGGCGGCGGGGGCGTGCAAGGCGACGCATGCGGACGCGGTCGAACTGGCCCCGCAGGTCGAGGCCGACCTGGTCTATCTGGACCCGCCGTACAACCAGCATTCCTATCTCGGAAACTACCACTGCTGGGAAAGCCTGGTGCTGTGGGATCGGCCCGAGACCTACGGGATCGCCAACAAGCGGATCGACGTGAAGACCCGAAAGAGCGCCTTCAACAGCCGCCCAGGCATCGGCCCGGCGCTGAAGGCCGTGATCGAGGGGGTGAAGGCGCCCAACCTGGTCGTGTCGTTCAACGACGAGGGCTATCTGAGCCGCGAGCAGCTGGTCGAGATGCTGTCGGCGCGCGGCGAGGTGCAGGTGATCGAGATCCACCGGCCGCGCTACGTCGGGGCGCGGATCGGTATCCACAATCCGAAGGGCGAGAAGGTCGGCGCGGTCGGCCGGCTGAGGAACGTGGAGTACCTGTTCGTGGTCGGCGAGCAACGCATCGATCTGGCCGACGCGGCCTGAGCGGAACCGTACGGAACGGCGGGAGTCGTCGTCCGTTACGCCGCTCATGGAATACCTGAGCAGCACCCCCGGCCAGCGGCTGGAAGGCTACCGGGCCTACGCCCGGGCGGCCGACAGCTTCAGCGGCGTGGCCTGGAAGGCGCCGTCGGCGCATCGCTTCGAGAACACCGTGGCGAACGACGCCCCGTCGCGTGAGCCGACCGTCGGCGAGGTGATGAAGGCCGTACCGGCATGGCTGGTCGTGGCAGGCGGCGCGGTCGCCGCGGCGCTGATGGGCGCGATGCTGGGCGGCGCCCTGCACATCTGACGTCAGGCTTCCAGCAAGGCCTTGATCGGGGCCCAGCCGCGGCGATGTTCCGGGCAGGGGCCGAGGGTTTGCAGCGCCTGCTGGTGGATGGGGGCGTTGTAGCCCTTGTGACTGGCGAAGCCGTAGCCGGGGTAGCGGGCGTCCATCTCGACCATCAGGCGGTCGCGCGCGGTCTTGGCGAGGATGGAGGCCGCGGCGATGGACAGCGACAGGCCGTCTCCGCCGACCACGGTCTGCACGTCGCAGGGCAGTTTGAAGCGGTAGTTGCCGTCGACCAGGGCGGCGACCGGCTGGACGGTCAGCGCCTCGATGGCGCGGCACATGGCCAGGCCCGTGGCGTGCAGGATGTTGAGCTCAGCGATCTCGTCGACCGAGGCGAAGCCGACGCCCCAGGCCAGGGCCCGCGCCTTGATCTCGGGCTCCAGCGCCGCGCGGCGCTTCTCGGTCAGGGCCTTGGAGTCGTCGATGCCGGCCGGAAGGTCGTCGGGATTGAGGATGACCGCGGCGGCGGACACCGGACCGGCCCAGGGGCCCCGGCCTGCCTCGTCGACGCCGCACACGGGACCGCCGCTGCTCTGGATCAGCAGCGTCTCGAGCGTCAGGGTGGGGATGACGCGGACGATCTTCGGCGATTTGGCGGGCGCGGACTTCACGGGCGGCCCATCGCACGAACCTGACGATGGCGGAAGCACTCGACGCCGTGATCGTTGACCATGCCCACAGCCTGCATGAAGGCGTAGACGATCACCGGGCCGCAGAAGGTGAAGCCGCGCTTCTTCAGCGCCTTCGCCATGGCTTCGGATTCCGGGGTGGCGACGGGCCGGGCGGCGCTGTCGGCCCAGCTGTTCTGGATCGGCCGGCCGCCGACGAAGGACCAGAGCCATCCGGAGAAGTCCTCGCCGTTGTCGCACATCTCCAGCCAGATCCTGGCGCCCTTGATGGCGGCGTTGATCTTGGCGCGCGAGCGGATGATGCGGGCGTCGCCGAGCAGGCGCTCGATGTCGGCCTCGCCGTAGGCGGCGACCTTCTCCGGATCGAAGCCGTCGAAAGCGTCGCGCATGCCCTCGCGCTTCCGCAGGATGGTGATCCACGCCAGTCCGGCCTGGAAGCCGTCGAGCACCAGCTTCTCCCACAGGGCGCGGGCGTCGTACTCGGGCACGCCCCATTCCTCGTCGTGATAGGCGACGTAGAGGGGATCGGTCCCGCACCAGGCGCAGCGGTGGATTGAGTCGGGCATGGGGGGAGGGTGAACCTGCCGACCGGCCGGCGAAAGCCTAGTTCGGCGTCATCGGGCCGCGGCGGGGGGCGTCGCCCATCCAGCTGCGGGGGGCGGCGGCGAAGCCGAACTGGGGCAGGCGCTCGCGGTGGTGTTCGATCGGCGTGCGCATGAGCGTGCGGGCCATCTTGTTGAGCGCGCCCAGCGGCGTCTCCGTTGTGACGCGCTCCAGCCAGGCGGCGACGCGCGGCCAGCGGGCCGGATCGACGTCGACCTGGACGACGTGGGCGTTGAGGAAGGCCGGCGCGAGACTGAGGTCGGCGATGGACAGGTCGCCGAACAGGAAGCCGGTCTCGGGCGTGATGCTTTCCAGATAGTCGAGGATGGCCGGCAGGTCGGTGTCGCGGGCCTGCTCCACCAGGGCCTGATCGGCTTCGCCGCCGAAGAAGCGGGGCTTGAGGGCCAGCTGAAAGAACAGCTTCCAGCCGAGCACGTCGAACAGACGCGTGTCGGCGAACTCCTCGATGAAGCGCGCCTTGGCTCGCAGCGCCGGATCGGCCGGCCACAGGGACGGGCCGGAGCGGGTTTCCTCGATGTACTGGACGATGACGCTGGAGTCGCAGAGCGTCAGGTCGCCCTCGATCCACACCGGGATGCGGCGCAGCGGGCTGAGCTTCGCGAAATCGTCGTCGCCCATGAAGGGGGTGATGGGGTCGAGCACGACCTCGACGCCCTTGACCGCACAGACGGCCAGCACCTTGCGGACGTACGGAGAGACCGGGCTGCCGATCAGGGTCACGGGGGCCGACACGCTCAGGCGGCTTCCTCGTCCGCGCGCTCGCGGGGCATCATGTCGCCGACGGTCGGGCGGTTCTCGGCGCGGGTCAGCAGGATGTCGCGCGGTTTGACGATCTCGTTGCAATGGCCGCAGGCGATGCGCGGCGAGAGATCGTGGCCGCAGGTCTTGTGGATCATGGCGATGCCGGAATCTGCGTCGCCATAGACGTGCTTGGCGCCCCAGCCGTGCAGGGTGACCAGCACGCCGTACAGGTCCTTGCCCTTGGCGGTGAGGACGTATTCGTTGCGCGGCGGGCGCTCGGAATAGAGGCGCGGCTCCAGCACGCCGTGCTGGACGAGGCTCTTCAGGCGGGCGGCCAACACGTTGCGGGCGACGCCGAGGTTCTCCTGCCACTGCTCGAAGCGGCTGACGCCGTTGAAGGCGTCGCGGATGACCAGCAGCGTCCACGGATCGCCGATGACCTCAAGCGTCGCGGCGATCGAACAGCTCTGGCGAGAATAGTCGGCGGTGCGTCCCATGACGCAAAGGTGACGCCGCGTAAGCCGTTTGGCAAGAGGGTTGCCAATCTGAACGGACTAGGTCAGTCTTGTTTCGATACGGACGCGCCAAGGCCCCCCGCGGCGCATCCCGATCCCGCGACTTCGGGCGGAGGACCTGGCGTCTTCCGCCCGCCTTTCGTTCAAGATAGTTCGACCGCATGACACACCAGACGCTCGCCGAGGCCCTGACGCTCACCGATGACGGGGCCGGGAGCCTGATCGCGCAGTTGAGCGGCGATTTCTCCAACGCGCCGCAGGCCGTGGACCCGGCGAAGGGCGCACCGTTCGGCGGGCTGATGGCGGCGCTGGCCGCCGGCGCGGCGCGACGCGGGCTGGGGATCGAGACGCCGCTGCAGACCCTGACCGTGCAGTACCTCGCCGCGGCGCGGTTCGAGGCGGCGACCTTCACCCCGACGATGACGCGAGGCGGACGCAACGTGTCCTACGCCAGCGTGCTGGGCGGGCAGGGCGAGCGGATGGCGGTGCAGGCGCTGGCGACCTTCGGCCGGGACGTCGACGGGCCGACGCTGAAGCCGCTGGACGTCGCGCCGAAGCCGCTGGAGACGCTGGAGCCGTCGCCGCTGGATCCGCGGGTCGGGCCCTGGTTCACCCGCTATATCGAGCATCGCTTCGTCGACGGTCCCAAGCTGTTCGGGGAGAACGCCGGCAAGTCGCCGGAGCTGGGCTGCTGGATGCGGACGGCGGACGGGGCGCCGCTGGACGAGATGCGGCTGCTGTTCCTGCTGGACGGCCTGTATCCGACCTACTGGACGGCGCTGCCGGCGCCGCCGGCGATTTCGGCCAGCGTCGATCTGCGCGCCGATCTGCTGGCGGACCTGACGCCGGAGGTGTCGCCCGAAGGCTGGGCCTATTTCCACTTCAAGAGCCGCGACGTCGGCGGCGGATGGGCGGTCGAGGATGGCGTCGCCTGGGCGCCCGACGGCACGCCCCTGGCCCTGGTCAGGCAGCGACGGAAACTGGTCCCGACGCGGGGCGTCTGAACGACGAAAGCCGGCCGCGCATCGCTGCACGACCGGCTCCCGTCATCCCTTGACGCACACCACCTGACGCAGGGTGTGAACCACCTCGATCAGTTCGGCCTGCGCCGCGATGACCGCGTCGATGTCCTTGTAGGCCATCGGCGTTTCGTCGATCACCTCGGCGTCCTTGCGGCACTCGACGCCTGCGGTGGCGCGGACGTGGTCTTCCACCGTGAAGCGGCGCTTGGCCTCGGTCCGGCTCATGGCCCGACCGGCGCCGTGAGAGCAGGTGCAGAAGCTTTCCGCATTGCCCTTGCCGCGCACGATGAAGGACTTGGCCCCCATCGAGCCGGGGATGATGCCCAGTTCGTCCAGCTTGGCCGACACCGCGCCCTTCCGGGTCAGGAACACGTCCTTGCCGAAGTGGCGCTCCTTGGAGACGTAGTTGTGGTGGCAGTTCACCGCCTCCTGCGTCGTCTCCAGATCCGGCCAGAACGCGCGGAGCACGTTCAGGACACTGTCCATCATCACCTCGCGGTTGGCCCGGGCGTACTTCTGGGCCCAGGACACCGCGCGGACGTAGTCGATGAAGCCTTCCGACCCTTCCGGGAAGTAGGCGAGGTCCTGATCCGGAAGGTTCAGGAACCAGCGCCGGGCTTCATGCTTGGCCCGCTCGATGAAGTAGGACCCGAAGCGGTTGCCCACGCCCCGAGAGCCGGAGTGCAGCATCACCCACACGTCCCCCGCCTCATCGAGGCAGAGCTCGATGAAGTGGTTGCCCGTGCCGAGCGTGCCCAGGTGGCCGAAGCCGCGCGGGTGCGCCGCCTTGGGGTGCTTTTCCACCACGGCGTCGTAGCCGGCCTTGAGGTCGGCCCAGCGGGTGACCGCCGAAGCCGGGGGCTCGTCGGCCCAGGCGCCCTTGTCGTTGCGCCCGCCGTTGTCGGTGCGGCCGTGCGGAACGGCCGCCTCGATGGCGGAACGGATGCCCGACAGGTCGTCCGGGAGATGCTCGGCGCGGATCGAGGTCCGCACCGCCATCATGCCGCAGCCGATGTCCACGCCCACGGCGGCCGGGATGATGGCCCCCACGGTCGGGATCACGGACCCCACGGTCGCGCCCATCCCCCAGTGCACGTCCGGCATGACCGCCACGTGTTTGTGGATGAACGGCAGCGAGGCGACGTTCTTCAGCTGCTTGAGCGCGGCGTCCTCGATGGGCACGCCCCGGGTCCATGCCTTGATGGGCACGCCCGGGCTTTCGATCACGTCGAAATCACGCATGGGTCTCTCCTTTCCTTCTGATCCTTCCGGACCGGCGGGAGAGCCTCTTGCGGATACAAGAAACCCCTCCGGCCGGTGGCGGGAGGGGTTGCTTGAAAACCGAAGCCGATCTGGCCCTGTCGTTTCTCTAGACACCCTCCGCGCATGCGCCTTTGCCCTCGACCGTCTGGCGGTCGAGCTGCATGGGCAGCGAGGTGGTGGCGTAGTGGGCGAACATGGTCGTCTCGTTTTCGGGAGGGCGCTGATACGCGAAGCTTCGCCGGAACACCAGCCCCCTCCCGATCCGAGTTCTAGTCCCGCACGTATTTGTCGAGGAAGCTGAGGTAGGCCTCCTGGGCGGTGATGCGGTTGTCGCGGCGCTGGAAGCCGTGGCCCTCGTCGGGGAAGAGGACGTATTCGACCGGCACGTTGTTGGCGCGGACGGCGGCGACCAGTTCGTCGCTTTCGACCTGCAGCACGCGCGGGTCGTTGGCGCCCTGCACGACCAGCATGGGGCGCTGGATGTTCGAGGCGTGGAACAGCGGCGAGATGCGGCGATGACGCTCGGCGTCGGTGGCCGGATCGCCCATTTCGTCGAACAGGGCGTCGCGCTGGGCGCCCCACCACGGCGGGATCGACTCCAGGGTGCGGACCCAGTTGGTGACGCCGAAGATGTTGACCCCGGCCTCGAAAGCTTCCGGATGGAAGGCGAGGGCGGCGGCGGTCATGTAGCCGCCGTAGGAGCCGCCCATGACGGCGACCTGGTCGTCGGCGACCCAATCCTGCCGGCGCAGCCATTCGCCGCCGGCGACGATGTCCCGCAGATCGGCCTCCCCATGGGCCTTGTCGTCCATGTGGAAGAAGGTCTTGCCGTAGCCGGACGAGCCCCGGTTGTTGGCGGCCAGCACGGTGTAGCCGTGGTTCACCAGGTGCTGGATCATGGCGGAATAGCCGCGCCGGCTCTGGCCGCCGGGACCGCCGTGGACGAGGACGACGGCCGGGCCGGGGTTGGCGGCGGTGGCGTTCTTCGCCCGGTAGAGCACGGCCGGCACCATGACGCCGCCTTCGCCCGGGTAGCGGACGATGGTGGCCTCGACCAGGTCGGACTCCGAGATGTCCGGGTTCAGGGCGGTGGTCAGTCGGCGGGCGGTGCCGGTGGACAGGTCGGCGACGAAGACGTCGCTGGGCGAGGTGTCCGAGGCCAGGGTGAAGGCCATGCGGCTTTCATCGGCGCTGAAGCGGACGCCGCCGATGTCGCCGTCGGGCAGGCCGGTGAGGCGGACAGGCTGGCCTGTGGTCTGGTCGAGAATGGTCAGCTGCGTCGAGGCGTCGGCGTTCAGGGCCGAAACGCGGTAACGGCCCGACGGCGAATAGCTGACGTAGGAGACGTCCCAGTCGGCCTGGATGAGCGGCGTGGTCGCGCCGGTCGCCAGATCGCGGCTCCAGGCCTGGTTCCATTCGCCATGCTGGTCGGTGGCGAGGACGAGGGATTTGCTGTCGCGCGTGAAGTCGTAGACGTCGAAGGCCACGTCGCCGGTGTGTTCGGTGATCAGGACCGGCGCGCCGCCCGACTGCAGGTCCGCGAGGTAGACGTCGGAGTTGGCGCTGGTGATCGGCTTGCCCAGAGCGACCCAGCGGCCGTCCGGCGAGACCGCCGAGATGAACATGCCCGGGTTCTCGAAGATCATCCGGCTGTCGTAGGTGGCGGCGTCATAGGCGTAGAGGTCGAAGACCTCCGGGTTGCGGGCGTTGGTGGTGACCCAGAAGGTCTTGCCGTCGCCGCTGAAGCCGATGAAGTCGGCCTTCACCTTGTCGCCGGGGGTCAGGTCGCGGACCGAGCCGTCCAGTTCGCGCACGAAGATGTGAGTCAGCTCGTCGCCGCCGCCGTCGGCGGTCAGCAGGATGCGGCCGTCGGTCGGGAAATACGTGGCGGCATAGGTGGCGGAGCCTGTCGAGGCGCTGAGCGGAACCGGCGCGCCGCCGTCGACCGGCAGGGCGTAGGCGTTGAACACGCCCGAAGCGTCCGAGGAGATCAGCAGCGACCGGCCGTCAGGCGAGAAGGCGAGACCGGCCGGGTTGGCCATGCCGTAGCTGGTGGTCTCGAAGAACTGGGCCGCGGTGTAGGTGCGGAAGGCCGGAGCAGCGGTCTCGGGTTGTCCCGCGGGTTCGGCCCAGGCGGCGGCCGGGGCCAGCGAGGCGGCGAGGACGAGAGTGAGCGCAGACGCCATGCAGGCGGTGGTGGATCGCATCGGTAGCCCCTTGGTTCGATCGTGAGTTGTGATCACCAGAGGGGGCAGGACACCATTTTGGATGCAGTCTGTCGTGTCTTTAATGAATCATCGTTCCGCGAAATCAGCGGATCTGGTCTCGCCGGAGATGGATCAGGGGGATGACGATGTCCTCCTCGTCCTCGAGGTGGCGAAGCAGTTGCGGGGCGCCGGCGTCGAGCGTGTCGGCAAGGCGGGCGGCCCTATCGGCGGCGTCCGGGGCGTTTGACGACATCGCCTGATGGAAGGCCAGGCCGCTCTGGAACAGGGTGTCGAGCGTGCCGTGGATGACGTCGTGGTCGCGGTCCAGCAGGTCGATGCCGGCGCCGATCCGGGGCTCGATCTTCCGCATCATCGGGAAATACTGGCCGCTTTCGATGCGGTGATGTCCGTCGAGATGCTGGAGGAAGGACTGGAGCGCGGGGATCAGCTGGCGGTGCAGGTCGCGGATGTCGCCGCCGGCGCGCCACTGGCTGACCAGCCCGTCCATATGCGCCTGATGACCGCGGAAGCCGGCGTGCATCTGGAGCCAGAAGGCCGCGACCTCGGGCAGGGCGGTCCAGCGGTCGCGGGGATATTCCTCGCGCAGGTACAGCATTTCGGGCGGCAGACCGCGGCGCGTGGCGAGCGCCAGGGCTTCGTCCGAGGGATCAGACAACGGCGGTGGTCGTCTTGATGAAGCCGCCGCCCAGCAGGCGGTCGGGATCGGCCGGGTCGTAGAGGGCGCAGGCCTGGCCGGGCGCGACGCCTTCCTCGCCCGTGGCGAAGGCGACCGAGACGGCGCCGTCGACGATGGACAGGCGAGCGGGCGAGGGCGGACGGGTAGAGCGGACGCGGGCCAGCACCGGGGCGCCGGCTTCGGCGGCGGCCTCGATGGAGGGTTCGTCGCCCAGCCAGTTGGTTTCGTCGAGCGTGAGCGCCGCGGTCAGCAGGGCCTCGCGCGGGCCGACGATGACGTGGCGACGCTCGGGATCCAGCTTCGTGACGAACAGGGGCTCGCCCACGGCGACGTTCAGGCCGCGGCGTTGGCCGATGGTGTAGTCGGTGATGCCCGAGTGGGCGCCGAGCACGCGGCCGTCCATGTGCACGATGTCGCCGGCCGTGCGGCCTTCCGGGCGAAGCTTGTCGATCAGGGTGCGGTAGTCGCCGTTGGGGACGAAGCAGATGTCCTGGCTGTCGGGCTTGGCGGCGATGCGCAGACCGAGCTCAAGGGCGACGCCGCGGACCTGCGGCTTTTCCAGATCGGCCAGCGGGAAGCGCAGGTAGTCGAGCTGCTCACGCGTGGTGGCGAACAGGAAGTAGGACTGGTCGCGCGAATGGTCGATCGCCTTGCGCATCTGCGTGCGGCCGTCGACGACCGCGCGGCGGACGTAGTGGCCGGTGGCCATGGCTTCGGCGCCAAGGTCGCGGGCGACGTCGAGCAGATCGCGGAATTTGACCGTCTGGTTGCAGCGGATGCACGGCACCGGCGTCTGGCCGCGCAGGTAGCTGTCGGCGAACTGGTCGATGACGGCGTCGCGGAAACGGCTTTCGTAGTCGAGGACGTAGTGCGGGATGCCGAGGGTCTCGGCCGCCAGACGCGCGTCGTGGATGTCCTGACCGGCGCAGCAGGCGCCCTTCTTCTTCAGCGCCGCGCCATGGTCGTAGAGCTGCAGCGTCACGCCGACGACGTCATATCCCGCCTTGTGCAGCAGGCCGGCGACGACGGTGGAGTCCACGCCGCCCGACATGGCCGCGACGACACGCGATCCGACCGGAAGGCCGACCGCCAGGCGCGCGGCCTCGATCGCCGCATCCATGTCGGCTTGCGACGCCATGGGGGCGATGTCCGGGATAGGGCAGAGGGGCTCGGTGACCGTCATGGCGCGCTATCTAGTGCGAAAGCCGTGCGATTTCGAGGCATGGTCTGAAAACGACAACGGCCGCTCCCATCGCCAGGAGCGGCCGCCGCTATTTCGGTCGTGGGGGGAAGGGTTACGACCGGTAGTGCTGGATGCGGGTCGTACGCAGACCCTGCATGCCCCATTTATCGATGGCCTTTTGCCAGGCGACGAACTCTTCCGCAGTCAGACGATAGCGGGCGAGGGCGTCCTCGAGGCTGATCAGGCCGCCCCGTACGGCGGCCACCACCTCGGCCTTGCGACGGATAACCCAGCGGTCCGTATTGGCCGGCGGGAGATCGTGCAGGGTCAGGGGCGTCCCCGTAGGACCGACCACATACTGTTCGCCTCGACTATTAAGGCGTCGCTCTTGCAACATGGGCTTATGCCTCATTCACCACCACCATTGAGCCTGGAATGGTAGCGGTGGGCCGCTAAGGGCCGTTTAAGCGTCGTGGTGAAGGAAAATATAACATGCCCCCCCTCTACCACTCCAATATTCAACGAAGTCTTCATGGAGACTAACCGCCGGTTACCTTAATATCAGCGTTTGATGCTGATCAGCTCGGCGAGCATCTCGTCAGCGGTGGTGATGATCTTCGATGAGGCGGAGTAGGCCCGCTGGGTCGTGATCAGGCCGGTGAACTCCTGCGAAAGGTCGACGGTCGAGGACTCCAGCTGCCCGGCGCTGATCAGGCCGGAGCCGCCCGTGCCCGCGGTCTTCAGGTTGAAGGTGCCGCTGTCCTGGCTGACGCGGTAGGCGTTGCCGCTGACCTCGGTCAGGCTGTCCGGGCTCGGGAAGGTGGCCAGGGCGACCTGGGCGATGCGGCGCATGACGCCGTTGTCGAAGATGGCGGTGACGAAGCCCTTCTCGTCGATCTTGATCTCGCTGAGGTTGCCGAACGCCGTGCCGTTGGTGATCGTCGAGAGGACGACCGAGGGGGTGTTCAGCTGGCTGAGGCCGCCGGCCGAGGTGTTCAGGTCGAACGAGATGGTCTGGTCGTCGATGCCGAGGCCGCTGGACCATTTGACCGCACCCGCGCCCGGCGCGGCCGAGTCCGACGAGGCGAAGGTCAGGGTGGCGTTGGTCGGGTCGTCGAACAGGCCGGTGCCGGCGGGCCAGGCCTGCATCTTGGCGATGTCGAGACGGCCGTCCTGGGTGAAGGCCAGCTTGCCGGTGCGCATCTGGCCGTTGGCCAGGCCTGCGCCGGTTTCAATGTCGCTGGCGGGAACGGCGCGGATTTCGGCGTACCATTCGTTCGGCGTGTTGCTCTTCAGGAACGAGATGCTGATCGTGCGCTGGCCGCCCTTGGAGTCCGAGACCGGCACCGTCAGTTCGAAGTCCGGTTTGACGCCGATCGGCGTGGCCGCCTCGGGATCCCACATGGCCATCGAGTTGGTGGACGGGTCGTAGCGGTTCTTCGCGTCCGCCGAGGTGGCGAGGCCGAGGTTGGACAGCGCCACGGTCACGGCCGGCGGACCGGCGGCGATCTGCATGGTGGTCGTCGAACCGCCCGGCAGGGTGCTGGCGGTCAGATTGCCGGCGGCGTCATAGGTCACCGTGCCGGTGAAGGTGGTCGCGCCCTCCTTGACCGTGACGTTCCACTGGTTCGGCGTGCCGGTCGGCGTGTAGTCGACGGTGTAGTCGTGCTGGACCGCCGGGGTCGCGCTGTCGGCGACGCCCTTCTTGACGACCGGAGCCATGTACGGCGACACGGGTTGGCCGTCCCAGAGGTTGGCGTTCAGCTGGACGCGGGTGGTCGGTTCGGCGGTGCCGCCGACGGTGCCGATGTTGATCGACTGCAGGCGGTTCAGGTCCGACGGGTCGGTCTGGATGTCGCCGTTGGAGTCGACCGGCCAGCCCTGCAGATAGAGGCCGGCGGTGTTCTTCAGGTAGCCCTGGTTGTCCTTGGTGAAGGCGCCCGCGCGGGTGAACAGGCGCGAGTCCGTCGGGGCGAGGTTGTCGGCCTTTTCGGTGACGACGAAGAAGCCCTGGCCGTTGATGCCGAGGTCGGTCGCCGACGTCGTGCGGGCCAGCTGGCCTTCCTGGCTGATGAAGTGACGGGCGGTGGCGGCGACGCCGCCGGCGGCGTAGCCCGAGCCCTTGCTCTGGCTGTTCATCACGGTCGAGAACTCGCCCTGAACCCGCTTGTAGCCGATGGTGTTCACGTTCGCGATGTTCTGCGAGATGGCGGCGAGGGCGGCGGAGTTGGCGCTGAGTCCAGCGACCCCGGCCTGCATTGCGCTGTTGATGCTCATGTCATGGGTCCTTTGAGTCTAATGGGGATCAGGCGGCCGCGGCGGGGGTGACCGGCGCGTCGTCGTTGTCGGAGTCGGGTTTCGGCTGGTTGAGCGAGATCACGCTCGACAGCGGAAGGATGGAGTTCTTGATCGTGAGGTACGGCTGGCCGTCGTACATCTCGACGCCGGTCACGACGCCGCGGACCAGCACCTGGCTTTCGACGGTCTCGGCCGCCGCGTCCTTGGCGACGATCTTCAGGGTGTAGACGCCGCCTTCCGGCACCTGACCGCCGCCGGTGGTCTTGCCGTCCCAGCTGAAGTCATGAATGCCGTTCTTCAGGTCAGGCGCATTGCCCGTCCAGACGACCTTGCCCGAGCTGTCGACGACCTGGAGCTTGGCCTCCTTGGCGTCCTCGGCCAGTTCGTAGCTCCACGTCGCCTTGCCGTCCTCGAACTTGACGGCCGACCAGGCGGCGGTGGCTTCCTTGCCGATGTAGGTCGACGCCTCGCCGAGGCCGCCGGTTTGCTGGGCGGCCAGCAGGCTGGTCAGCAGGTCGTTGGTCAGCAGCTGTTGCTCGACGCCGGCCATCTGGGTCAGCTGGGCCGTGAACTGGTTGGAGTCGACCGGCGACAGCGGGTCCTGGTTCTTCAGCTGGGCGGTCAGCAGGGCGAGGAAGGTCTCGAAATTCGAGGCCATCATCGTGCCGCCGGCGTTGATCCGGTTGGCTGCCTGGTTGGTTGAGACGGCGTCGACCATCGATCAGACCTTCAGATCCACGCCCGAGGGCGAAAGGGAGAGGGAAATCCAGCGAGCCGGCGGCGCGGCGTCGGCCTCGGCGTTCACGCGGGAGGCGTTGGCGAACGCCCGGCCCTGATTGCGGCCGTCATGGCCGCGGTCGAAGGCGCTGGAGGAGTTGTCGCGCTCGGCGAATTCGAGCGCGTTGTCGGCGAGCTGGAAGCCGGCCTGTTCAAGCTGGCGGCGCAGGTCTTCGGCGCGGCCGCGCAGGTCGGTGGCGGCCAGCGGATTGTCGAAGGCGAGACGGGCGGTCAGGCGGCCGTCGGAGTCGATGTCCAGCTTGACGTCGACGCGTCCCAGCTCGTCCGGCGTGAGGGCCATTTCGAAGGTGGTCGAGCGGCCCTCGAGCTTACGCACGATCTGGGCGGCGATCTGGGCCGTGGCCTCGACCGCGACGCGCGAGAGCTGCGAGAGCGTGGGCTTGTCGATGGGGCCGTGCTCAACGACGACGCTGGCCTGCTCGGGCGCTGCGCCCTGGGGCGGAGCGTCGGTCGGAGCGGCGTCCTGCGGCATGGCGGCGACCGGCGCGGCGGCGGCGGGCTCAGGCGCACGGATCAGCGTGACCGGTTCGGCCGATGCGTCAGGCGCGGGCCGGTCGGTCGATACAGGGCGGGCGTCGGCCGGAGCCGCCTTCGCGCTGTTGTCGTCCGAAGCGGCGGCCTTGCCGCGCGAAGCGTTCGTGGGCCGGTCGGTCTGCGGCGCCGGCGCGCCGGCGCGCGACGGCAGCGGGGTGGCCGCGGGCTGCGCCTCCGGGGCGGGTTCTTCGGCCGTAGACTTCGCGGCGGCCTTTACGGCTTCAGTCGTCTGAACGGCGGCGGCGGCCACAGCGACGTCATCGGCAGGCGCTGTGGCGGCCGCAGCGACCGGAGCCGTCGCCTGCGGCGGGACCGGAGGAGCGGCCTTTTCGGCGGGCGCCGGAGCTGCTTGCGGCGTCGGAGCCTGGACCGGCAGGGCGGCGACGGTTTGTTTCGCGGCTTCGGCGCGCGTCGCGTCTGTGCGGGAGATGTCTGAGGGCGCAGCGGCGATCTTCGCGGGAGCGGTCTCGGGCGTCGGAGCTTCGGCGGCGGCTTGATCCGACGGAGCAGGCGGCAGGGTCGCCGGCTGGTCGCCGACCTTCGTCGACATCTGCTTCGCGGGCATGGGGGCCGGCTCTACCGGGCGGGTTTCGGCCTTTGCGACCGGAGCCGGTGCAGGCGCAGGCGCCGCCACGGGGGCGGTGGTCGGGAGGGCGGGCGACGCGTCCGTCTTGATCGGAACGTCGGTTGCGACCACGGCGTCCGCGAGGATGGATTGATCCTCAGCGGGCGTGGCGTCGTCGACATCGCCCTGCGCGGCGGCGGGCGGCTGTTCCACGGTCGGCGCAGCGATGAACGGGAAGTCGATCGTGTCGGTCGCGAGCGTCTCGCCCTGGGGGGCGGCGACGATTGGCGCCGCGACGGGCGGCGGGGCGGGCATGAGGATGGGGGCGACCAGGAAGCCCGACGCGATGGCGTCGGCGGCCTTCGTGCCCGCGAACTTGTCGCTGGCCGGCGCCGGCGTTTCGCCCTCAGCGACCGGCTCGGCGCCCATCATGGCCGCGAGCATGCCTTCGAACCCGGACGCGTCGACGGCCGGCGCCCCGGTGGGGAGCGTCGGCGCGGCAGGCGCGATCACGGACAGCAGGCTTTGCGCGGACATCTATCGCCATGGGCGTGAGGGTGACGAGGGCGCCTGCTGCGCCGGAACATTCGGACTGCCCGGCGCAAATCGCGGGCCACTGACGATTTCGCGTTCAACCTGTTGAAAATACGCCATATTGATGCGGTGTACCTGAGGTCGGGGTTTGCCCTCCTCGGTCGAAACTTGCCGTGCTGCGGCGACTCTTGCCCGGCGCCTATCGCCGGCCTGCGGACTGGCCCGGCGCTTGCGACCCTTGCCGGTCATGAACCAGACGCAAAACGCGATCCTTCATGGAATCAATCACTTGTCCGGAGAGGCTTTCATCGCCGCCGGGCAAAAAACGCACGTCGCCTGGCAGGGCTTGCCGGGCGCTGTACGCGAGGCCGCCGCATGTCGCTGAACTCGATCCTGAATACGGCCAACTCGGGCCTCATCGCCGCCCAGACCCAGCTGCGCGTGGTCTCGGACAACGTTTCGAACGTCAACACGCCCGGCTACGTCCGCAAGATCGCCGAGCAGAGGACGATGACCAATCAGGGCATCGGGTCCGGTGTCGAGGTGGCGCGCATCCGTCTGGCCACCGACCGCTTCCTGCAGGCCGCCAGCCTGAACGCCGGCGCCGACGCGGCGCGCCAGGGCGTGCGCTATGAATTGTATGACCGCATCCAGGGCCTGTTCGGCGACCCGGGCGGCGACAGCGGCTTCTTCTCCCAGGTGGACGGCCTGTTCTCGGCCTTCGCCTCGAGCGCGGAGACGCCTAACTCATCGCCGCTGCGTCAGGACGCCCTGTTCAAGGCGCAGGCGCTGTTCGACGAAGCCGGGCGGATCAGTCAGCAGATCCAGGCCGTGCGCCAGGACGCCGACGGCCGTCTGCAAAGCGCGGTCGAGAAAGCCAACGACCTGCTGCAGCAGATCGAGGCGCTGAACGTCCAGATCGCCCGCGCCACGGTCACCAACGGCGACGCCTCCGGCGCGGAGACCGCGCAGTCGGCGCTGATCGGCCAGCTGGCGGAGATCATGGACGTGCGCGTGACCGTTCGCTCGGTCGGCGGCGTCACCCTGCGGACCGGGAACGGGACCCTGCTGGCGGGGGAGGGGGCGGCGACGCTGGCCTACACCCGCGCGGGGACGGTCACCGGCGAGACGGCCTTCGGCGAGTTGTGGGTCACCGAGCCCGGCGGCCAGAAGCGGGCGCTGCTGGACAGCGTCAGCTCGGGCGAGATCAAGGGTCTGATCGAACTGCGCGACATCGAGGCCCCGGCGGCGGCCGAGCGTCTGGCCGAGCTGATCACCCACGTCGCCGACGAACTGAACCGCGCGCACAACGCCAACGCGTCGGTGCCGCCGCCCACCAGCCTGACCGGACGCAATGTCGGCCAGTCGTTCGAGAGCGCCATCGCCGGCTTCACTGGCCAGTCGACCATCGCCGTGACCAACGCCGCCGGCGTGATCCAGCAGCGCGTCGACATCGTCTTCAGCGGCGCGACGATGACGGTGAACGGCGTCGCGGCGACGCCGACCAACTTCCTGACGGTGCTGAACGCCCAGCTGGGCGGGGCGGCGACCGCCAGCTTCACCGACGGCAAGCTGTCGATCAGCGCCAGCGGAACCAACGGCGTGGCCATCGCCGACGACGCGACGACTCCTTCGAACAAGGCCGGTCGGGGCTTCTCGCACTATTTCGGCCTGAACGACCTGGTGTCGACGGACCGGCCGGCGCTGTACGACACCGGCCTGACCCTGGCCTCGCCGCATGGTTTCACCGCCGGCGAGACAATGACGCTGCGCTTCACCGGCGAAACCGGCTCGAAGGTGCGGGACATCGAGGTGACGGTGCCGCCCGGCGGGACGGTCGCCGACCTGCTGGCGGCGCTGAACGATCCGTCGCAGGGGGCCGGCCGTTACGGCACGTTCTCGATGGCTGCGGACGGGTCGGTCTCCTACACCGGCTTCGGCGATCCGAGCCCGCGCCTGAGCGTGCTCAAGGATACGACCACCCAGATCCCGTCGGGCATTTCGGTGACCGAGATGTTCGGTATCGGCGCGGGCGTGCGGGCGTCGCGGGCGGACGGCTTCTCGATCCGGTCCGACATCCGTCAGAGCCCCTCGAAGCTGGCGTTTGCGCAGTTGAACCTGTCGGCGGCGGCCGGAACGGCTGCCCTGAGCAGCGGCGACGGTCGCGGCGCGCTGGTGCTGGCCGACGCGGGTGAGCGGACGACGAAATTTCATGCAGCGGGCGACTCCACCGGCGGGATGATGTCGGTGTCGCGCTACGCGTCCGAGCTGTCGGGCGACATCGGCGGACGGGCCGGCACGGCCAAGAACCGCAAGGCGTCGGCCGATGCTCTCTATGTCGAGGCGACCTCGCGTCAGACGGCGCATGAAGGCGTCAATCTGGACGAGGAACTGGTGCTGATGACGACCTATCAGCAGGCCTTTAACGCCTCCGCGCGCCTGATCCAGGCGGCGAAGGAAATGTATGACACGCTTCTGGGGATGGCCTGATGACTCGCGTCGCGACGTTCGGAAACTACCAGTCGGCCCTGCTGGACCTGATGAAGGCCCAGACCCGGGGGGCTGAGGCGCAGGAGCGCGTCTCGACCCAGAAGAACGCCACCGACCTGACCGGCTTCGGCCGGCAGTCGGAGACGCTGACGGCCCTGAAGGGGGCGCAGAGCCGCATCCAGGGCTTCATCGACACCGGCGAGGCGGTCGACGCCCGGTTGACGACCCAGGACATCGCCCTGAACCAGATCGGCGACGGGATCGCCGCCCTGCGCGCGGCGGTGGGCAATGTGCTGGCCTCGGACTCGGCCGGGTCGCTGATGCTGGAGCTGGAAGGCCAGTTCCAGACAATCCGCGGCGGACTGAACATGCGCCACCAGGGCGGCTATCTGTTCTCGGGCGCCAAGATCAACACGGCGCCGGTCGACGTGGCCAATCTGACGGAGCTGGCCGCGGCCCCGTCGGTGGCGTCGATCTTCAACAACGACACCCTGAAGGCCGCCAGCCGCGTGGCGGAGGGAACGACGCTGGAGACCGGCTTCCTGGCCAATGAGGTCGGGACGGACGTGATGACCATCCTGCGCAACATTCAGGCCTATCACACCGGCCCGAGCGGTCCGCTGACCGGGAAGGTCAACGAGGCGCAGAAGACCTTCCTGACCACCCAGCTGGGTCTGCTGGAACAGGCGGCGACCGGGGTGATCGACCAGACCGCCAAGACCGGGTCTCTCGCCAATCAGGTCGAAAGCGTCGCCAAGGGCCACAAGGCCCAGCTGACGTCGCTGGACGAGCTGGTGTCGAACCGGACCGACGCGGACATGGCCAAGGCTGTGACCGATCTGGAGTTGTCCCAGATCGCCATTCAGGCCTCGGCGCAGGTGATCAACCAGTTGCGCCAGGTGTCGCTGCTTAACTTCCTGAGCTGACGCGACAAAAAGCATTTTACGGCCACGCTGGACGCACGTTCTCGATGAGAACATAGTGTGAACAAATGGCCCAAATCGATCTCAGGAAGAAGCTGTCCATCCTCGCGGATGCGGCGAAATACGACGCCTCCTGCGCCTCCTCCGGCACGTCGAAGCGGGACTCGGTCGGCGGCAAGGGCGTCGGATCGACGGAGGGGATGGGGATCTGTCACGCCTACACGCCGGATGGGCGGTGCGTGTCGCTGCTGAAGATCCTGCTGACCAATTTCTGCATCTACGACTGCGTCTACTGCATCAACCGGGCGAGCTCGAACGTGCCGCGGGCGCGGTTCAGCGTCGACGAGGTCGTCGAGCTGACGCTGAACTTCTACAAGCGGAACTATATCGAGGGGCTGTTCCTGTCGTCCGGCATCATCCGCTCGGGCGACTACACGATGGAGCAGCTGGTGCTGGTGGCGAGGAAGCTGCGCACCGAGCACGACTTCCGCGGCTACATCCATCTGAAGCTGATCCCCGAGGCCGATCCCCGGCTGGTCGAGGAGGCGGGCCTCTACGCCGACCGGCTGTCGGCCAATATCGAACTGCCGCGTGACGAGGCGCTGGCGCGGCTGGCTCCGCAGAAGAGCGTCGCGGTGATCAAGAAGGCGATGAGCCAGGTGCGCCTGGGCGTCGAGGCCGCGAAGCCGGGCAAGCGCGACCGGGTCAAGCCGCCGAAGTTCGCGCCCGCCGGCCAGTCGACCCAGTTGATCATCGGAGCCGACGGCGCGCCGGACACGGAGATCATCGACCGCTCCGCGTCGCTGTACGGCGGATATGGCCTGCGTCGGGTCTATTATTCCGCCTTCAGCCCGATCCCGGATTCCTCCAGCGCCCTGCCGGTGTCGAAACCGCCGCTGATGCGCGAGCACCGGCTCTACCAGGCCGACTGGCTGATGCGGTTCTATGGTTTTGCGCCGAAGGAGATCGGCGAGGCGACGACCGACGGGATGCTGGACCTGGCCATCGATCCGAAGCTGGCATGGGCGCTGAACCGGCGCGAGCAGTTCCCGGTCGATGTGAACACGGCGTCGCGGGAGATGCTGTTGCGGGTGCCCGGGCTGGGGGTGAAGTCGGTGGACCGGATGGTGTCGGTGCGACGGTACCGGACGCTGCGGCTGGAGGATGTGGCGCGCCTGTGCCGGGGCATCGACAAGGTGCGGCCGTTCATCGTGACGCTGGACTGGACGCCGGGCGGGCTGACCGACGCAGTTGATCTAGGGGCGAGGATCGCCCCGGACCCGGCGCCGGTGCAGTTGAGCCTGTTCTGATGCGGGTCGCGATCCTCGAGGGCGAGACGGACTTCGACGGCTGGCGCAAGGCGGCGCGGGCGTTCCGGCAGGCGGGCATTCGGCCGGAGGAGGCGACGTTTCGGGTCGGGGAAGGCGAGGGCGGGCTTTTCGATCAGAGCCTGCCGGATGGGGCAGCCGGGACTGCGCCGTTCAGCGTGTGCAGGACCTTCGTCGAGCTGGCGCAGGAGGTGATCCTGCACCGGTCGGGCGACCGGTTCGATCTGATGTACCGGCTGCTGTGGCGGCTGGGCGAGGAGGCGGATCTGATGAGGATCGTCTCCGATCGCGACGTCGCCGACGCCATGGAGCGGGCGAAGAACGTCAGTCGGGCCAGCCACAAGATGAAGGCGTTCGTGCGCTTCCGGCAGGTGCATGACGACCGCGGCGAGGCGTGGGTGGCGTGGTTCGAGCCGTCGCACCGGGTGCTGGAGAAGACCGCGCCCTTCTTCCAGCGCCGCTTCACCAACATGCGATGGTCGATCCTGACGCCCGACGGCTCGGCCTTCTGGGACGGCGAGGCGCTGCAGTTCGGGGCGCCGGCGACGCGCGACATGGCGCCGGCCGAGGACGAGATCGAGGAATTCTGGAAGACCTACTACGCCTCGACCTTCAATCCGGCCCGGCTGAAGACGAAGACCATGCAGGGCGAGATGCCCAAGCGGTACTGGAAGAACCTGCCCGAAGCGGCTCTGATCCCGGAGCTGGTGGCGCAATCGGCGGTTCGCACCGAGACCATGGTCGCCGCGCCCGCTCCCGAACCCAACGCGCGTCTCGCGAAGACGCTGTCGCGCATCAATCGCGACGCCGCGTTCGACGAGGGTTTCGTTCCCTCGAACCTGGAGGAGCTGGGTCAGGCGGTGCAGGCTTGTCGCCGGTGCCCGCTGTGGCGCGACGCGACGCAGGGTGTGTGCGGGGCGGGGCCGAAGAAGGCGCGGCTGATGATCGTCGGCGAACAGCCCGGCGATCAGGAGGATCTGGCCGGGCGACCGTTCGTTGGACCGGCCGGCAAGGTGCTGGACGCTGCTCTGGAGGAGGCGCGGATCGACCGTGACGACGTCTTCGTCACCAATGCGGTCAAGCATTTCAAACATGAGCCGCGGGGCAAGCGGCGGCTGCACAGGACGCCGGCGACCAGCGAGGTCAGGGCCTGCCGTTGGTGGCTGGACGCCGAGCGGCGGCTGGTGAAGCCGAAGGTGATCGTGACCCTGGGCGGGACGGCGGCGCTTGCCGTGCTGGGCCGGCCTGTGGCGGTGACGAAAGAGCGTGGCGAGCCGATCGGTCTGGCCGACGGCGCGCGCGCCTTGCTGACCGTCCACCCGTCGTATTTGCTGCGGATACCCGAGGAAGCGGCGAAGGCGGCGGAGCGGGAGCGGTTCGTCGCCGACCTGAAGCGAGTTCGCACCTTGCTGTAGCCAACCGATTGATACCGTGGCTGAACGAATACGGTGGGCTCGCGTTGTGATATGGGTCTCAGCTTTGCCGTAGAGCGGGCATAGGCAAGCGTGACGGGGCGATCTAGGTAGGGGCATGGCCGCAGCGGATTTCCAGATCGATGAGGGCGGGCCGGGTCTGACTCTGCGTCTGACCGGCGACTGGACCGCGACCGAACTGGGCCGCATCACCCGCCGTCTGGACGACGCCCTGCAGGATCGCTGCATCGACGCGGTCGACCTGTCGGACATGGGCCGGTTCGACACCGCCGGCGCGCTGGCGATCGTGCAGTCGTCCAACTGCGTGCTGCCGCAAGCGGCGTGGACCCAGCGTCCGGAAGCCGGTCGTACCTATGCGATGGTCGAGAAGCTGGAGCGCGAGAGCGCCGGACCGCCGAAGCGGTCTCCGGGCTGGATCCGCGGCTTCGCCAAGATCGGCCGGGGCATCCAGGACATCGGTGACGAGGCCACGCTGTCGATGGCCTTCCTCGGGCGACTGATCGTCGCCTCGGGCACCACGATCAAATACCTGCTGCTCGCGTTCCTCGGCTGGCTCCTCATGCCGTTCGGCGCCGTTGTGCGTGGGTTTGACAAGGACCGTGGGGGGCGTCTGCTGCAGACGGGGCAGGACCTTCGGAGCCGAAAATCCATTCGCTGGCCCGCATGGTTCAGCCAGGGCGAACGCGCCGGGCTGGACGCCATTCCGATCGTCGCCGTGACGAATTTCTTCATCGGCGCGGTGATCGCCTTCCTCGGCGCCAACCTGCTGACCCAGTTCGGAGCCGGTGTCTTCACGGTGCAGCTTGTCGCGGTCGCGACGCTGCGGGAGCTGGCCGTGCTGATCACGGCGATCCTGCTGGCGGGCCGGTCGGCCTCTTCCTTCGCCGCCGAGATCGGTTCGATGCGCATGAATCAGGAAGTCGACGCCATGCAGGTGATGGGGGTGAACCCCTTCCAGGCCCTGGTCATTCCGCGCGTGGCGGCGATGGTGTTGATGCTGCCGCTCCTGACCTTCATCGGCATCGTCGCCGGGATGTTCGGCGGCATGCTGGTGACGTGGAGCCAGCTCAGCTACGGCCCGGCCTTCTTCATCCAGAGGGTCAGCGAAGACCCGATGATGGGGCAGCATCTGTTCGTCGGCATGATCAAGTCGCCGGTCTTCGCCATCGTCATCGCGGCCATCGGCTGCCGGCAGGGCATGGCGGTGGCGGGCGACGTCGAGAGCCTCGGCCGCCGGGTCACCGCCGCGGTGGTGCAGGCGATCTTCGCCATCATCTCGCTGGACGCCGTGTTCGCCCTGATCTTCCTGGAGCTGAACCTGTGAGCGCGCCCGAACGCCTGATCGAGGTGCGCGGGCTGCTGAGTCAGTTCGGCGACCGAACGATCCACGAGAACCTGGATCTGGACGTCGAACGCGGCGAGGTTCTGGGTGTCGTCGGCGGGTCGGGGACCGGCAAGACGGTGCTGCTGAACTCGATCATCGGGCTGAAGGAGCCGGAAGGCGGGACGGTCCGCATCCTCGGATATGACCGCGCGGAGATGACGGAGGCCGACGCCCAGGACGTTGAGACGCGCACAGGCGTGCTGTTCCAGCAGGGCGCGCTGTTTTCGGCGCTGAGCGTGATCGACAACGTCGCCTCGCCGATGGTGGAGCACACCCACCTGTCGCGCGACGTGATCCGCGAACTGGCCGAGATGAAGATCGCCATGGTCGGTCTGGGTCCGGAGTCACACCATCTGAAGCCGGCCGAGCTGTCGGGCGGGATGCGCAAGCGGGTCGGCCTGGCGCGGGCGCTGGCGCTGGATCCGGAGCTGCTGTTCCTGGACGAGCCGACGGCCGGGCTGGACCCGATCGGGGCCGCGGCCTTCGACGACCTGATCCGTCAGTTGTCGGACGATCTGGGCCTGACCGTCTTCATGATCACCCACGACCTCGACAGCCTGTACGCCATCACAGACAAGGTTGCGGTCCTGGCGGACAAGCAGGTGGTCGCCAAGGCGACCGTTCAGGAACTGGAAAAATCGGACCACCCCTGGATCCGGGAATACTTCCTGGGACCGCGCGGACGCGCGGCCAACAGGGCGGCTTGAGGAGAGCCGAGGAATGGAAAGAGACGCCCACTACGCCGCCGTCGGCATCGCCACCGTCGCCCTTCTGGCGGCGCTGGCCGTGTTCACGATCTGGCTGGCCCGCCTGCAGTTCAACAACGACTACGACATCTACGACATCGTCTTCTACGGACCGGTGCGCGGACTGTCGGAAGGCGGCGAGGTGCATTTCAACGGAATCCGCGTCGGCGAGGTGACCGATCTGAACCTCGACCCGAACAAGGGCGACCAGGTGATCGCGCGCATCCGGGTGGACGCCACCACGCCGATCCGCGTGACGTCGCGCGCCCAGCTGGAGCCGCAGGGCATCACCGGCCTGAACTACATCCAGATCACCGCCGGCAATCCGAACAGCGCGATCCTGAAGACCCAGTATCCCGACAACGTCGTGCCGGTGATCCAGAGCCAGCCGTCGCCGATCGCCGAGCTGCTGTCGGGGTCCGGCACGGTGCTGGCGCAGACGGTGGATGCGCTGAACCGGATCAACCGGGTGCTGTCCGACGATAACGTGCGGTCGTTCTCGACCAGCCTGAAGAATGTCGAGGCCCTGACGACCGAGCTGGAAGCCCGCAAGGCCATGCTGGAGCAGCTGGAGCAGACGCTGGTGAAGGCCAACTCGGCGGTGGCCGAGTACGAGGCGCTGGCCGTCAGCACCCGCCGGATCGTCGAAGGCGACGGCGCGCGGGCGGTGGCCAACATCAACGCGGCGTCCGAGGAAGCGCGCGCCGCGGTGGCGTCGATCAACCGGTCGGCCAACAACCTCGAGCGGCCGCTGGGCGACTTCGCCGCGACGGGCCTGCCGCAGCTGCAGACCTCGATCCAGCAACTGGATGAGGCGACGCGTTCGCTGCAGTCGCTCATCGACGATGTGCGGGCCAGCCCGCGCGAATTCATCGGACGCCCGCCGTCCACCGAAATGGAGGTCGAACCGTGATCCGACTGATCCGAACCGCAGCCATCGTCGTCGTCGTCGGCGCATTGGGCGGATGCTCGCTGCTGTCCTCGCCGGATCCCGTGCAGCTGTATCGCTTCGGCGGCGCGTCGGAGGGCGCCGGCTCGCCCGAGACGCCTGCGGGACAGGTGCAGGTGGCCATGCGCCGGCCGGAGTTCGTTCAGGCTGCGCGCGAGGACCGGATCCTCGGCGTCACGGGCACAGAGGCCGCCTTCATCAAGGGCGCGCGTTGGGTCAGCCCGGCGGAGATCCTGTACAGCGACGCGCTGGAGAGCGCCTTCGCGACCCAGGCGACGCGGGTGCGGCTGATTGGCCCGCGGGAGCTGACCCGGGCGGGCCAGGCGCTGGACATCGACGTCCGCACGTTCGAGGCGCGTTACGCGGCGCCGGGCGCCGCTCCGGTGGTGACCATCGTCGCCCGCGTGCGGCTGCTGAATGCACAGGAACGGAGCGTGGCCTCTGAGCGCGTGTTCGTGATCGAGCAGCCGGCGTCGGAGAACCGCGTCAGCGCCATCGTCGCCGCCTTCGATACGGCCACGCGCGATCTGAACAGCCAGATCGTGGCCTGGACCGACCAGAACGCGCGCGCGAGCTAGAGCGGGCGGCGAAGCTCGGCCAGCCGGCCTTCAACATCGGCGCGGCGGGCGCGGGATGCCGTGACCTCGACCAGCGCACGGTCGACGCGCTTGACCAGATCGTCGCGGAATTTGAGCAGGCGCGCGTGGTCGGGCCTGACCTTCTTCGGTCGCTTGCCTGACAGGCCCAGCGCATCCTTCCAGTCGTCGCGCCAGAGGGCGACGCCGTCGGCGCAGGCCTTGAGCGTTTCGGCGGCGCGGGCGTCGGCGTTCTGGGCGCCGCGGATCAGGGGCAGGGCGCCGATGGCGGCGCCGCGGCAGGCGTCGAGCGTCGCCTTGCGGCCGTCCAGCGCGAAGGCGGCGTCTTCTTCCAGCGGCGAGGAGCCGGTCAGGCGGCGGGCGGCGGCGGCCAGGTGGGTGTCCAGATCGACGACGGCGTCGCGGATGTCCCCCCAAAGACTGTCGAGCGTTTCCGAGCGCCGGGCGGCGCCTTCGACGCGGCCGGTGAGGTCGGCGGCGACGTCCGCCAGGGAGGCGGCGGCGCGGGCGTAGGCGTCGCGGAAGCGCTTCAGGCGGCCGTTGCGGCTGTCGAACAGGCCGCCGAGCCCCCGGCGGGGTTCCAGCGAGGCGGGGCTCAGGTCGGCGAGCAGGGCGCGGACATGGGTCAGCTGGGCGGCGGCCTCGGTCAGGTCGCCTGTCCGGGCCGTGGCCAGGGCGCGTTCGATCTTCTCGACCGCTGCGGCGCGGACCGGTTCGGCGAAGGCCCCGGCCTGCGCGTCGTCGAAGGCGGCGTCGATTTCATCGACCCGCGCGGCGTCCGGCGCGGGCGCATTGCCCTGCCAGCGATAGGC
Organism: Brevundimonas lenta; assembly: GCF_014196335.1. Taxonomy (GTDB): domain Bacteria; phylum Pseudomonadota; class Alphaproteobacteria; order Caulobacterales; family Caulobacteraceae; genus Brevundimonas; species Brevundimonas lenta. The sequence goes on along the minus strand of NZ_JACIDM010000002.1, from coordinate 1,061,408 downwards.
TCCGTCAGCCATCACCCGTACTCCACCCCTCCGGTTCTGCGACCGGTGGGGAGAGTATGACTACGACTTCAGCGTGTCGGCAACGGTGTAGCTTCCAACAGGCGAGGCGGGCCTCGCCTTGCCCGCCGCGATGCCGGATAGTGGCCGGCGCGCGCCGTCGTTTCGGGGAGACAGGGTTGGACCATCAACTGCATCGTCGAATGGTGCTGGCCGGACTGGGTTCGGCCGGCCTCGCGGGATGCGCCACCGCGCCACGGATCGTTCCGGCCCCGGCGCGTCCGAACTTCCAACTCCCGGCGTTCGCGCCACTGCTGACCGATCCCGGTCGCCTGAGCCGCATCACCGTGTGCCTGCGGCCGTTCCGGGCGCAGGGGCCGCGCATCGAGGCGGAGACGGTCGGCGACAAGCGGCTGGTGCACAACTACGGCCACGGCGGCTCCGGCTGGTCGCTATCGTGGGGATCGGCGGCGGCGGCCCGCGACCTCGCGCTTGAGGGCGGTCAGCGGCAGGTCGCCGTGATCGGCTGCGGCGCCCTGGGCCTCACCACGGCGCTGCAGATCCTCAGGGCGGGCGCGCAGGTCACCATCTACGCCGCTGAACGCACGCCCTACACCCGCTCGGCCCGGGCCACCGGCGTGTGGTCGCCGGACTCGCGGATCGCCACCGCAGCCGCCGTGGCGGAGGACTTCCCGGCGCGCTGGGAGGCGATGGCGCGGCGCTCGTGGGTCGACCACCACACCTTCGTCGGGCTCGACGGCGACCCTGTGCGGTTCATCGACCAGTACAACCTCGACGACGCGCCGGGGGCAGGGGGCGCTGTCGGTCCGGAGCCGACGCCGGGCCGCGGAGGGTTCGCCCGCTACGGCGACCGCCTGCGCGACCTTACGCCCCAAGGGCGCGACCTGCGGCCGGACGAGCATCCGTTCCTCGTTCCCTCGGCCTCGGTCCAGCCGGTCATGACGTTCAACGTGGCGGAGTACGCCCGGCAACTGACCGAGGCCTTCCTGATGGAGGGCGGACGGATCGTGTCGAGGATATTCAACCATCCCTCGGAGCTGGCGGACCTGCCGGAGCCGGTGGTGGTGAACTGCACGGGGTATGGGGCGCGGGCGCTGTTCGGCGACGAGAGCGTCATCCCGGTCCGGGGCCAGATCGCCTGGCTGACGCCCCAGCCGGAGGTGACCTACGCCCTCTTCTACCGGGGTATCGGCATGGTGCCGCGCCACGACGGCATCGTCATCCAGGCCAATGGCCGAAGTCAGATGGTCGGCTTCGGGGTGTCGGACGAGACGCCCGACCGGGCCGAGGCCGAGCAGGCGCTGGCGGCGCTCGCGACCCTGTTCGCGAGCGCCTGAGTCAGGTCAGGCGAGGTTCGGGGAGACCGAGTAGGTCGCCTCGGTCTTGCTCGCGACCTCCTCGAGCGTGACGCCGTCGGCCAGTTCGATGAGCTCCAGGCCCGCGCCGTCCGGCTTCACGTCGAAGACGCAGAGGTCGGTGATGACGCGGCTGACGACGCCCGTGCCGGTCAGCGGAAGGGTGCAGGATTTCAGCACCTTGGACTGGCCGTGCTTGTTGGCGTGGTCCATGACCACGACCACGCGCTTGACGCCGGCGACGAGGTCCATGGCCCCGCCCATGCCCTTCACCAGCTTGCCCGGGATCATCCAGTTGGCGATGTCGCCGTTCTCGGCGACTTCCATGGCGCCCAGGATGGACAGGTTGATGTGGCCGCCGCGGATCATGGCGAAGCTGTCCGAGGAGCTGAAATAGCTGCTCTCCGGGATTTCGGTGATGGTCTGCTTGCCGGCGTTGATCAGGTCGGCGTCGACCTCGTCGTCATAGGGGAAGGGGCCCATGCCGAGCATGCCGTTCTCGGACTGAAGGGTGACCTCCATGCCCGCCGGGATGTAGTTGGCGACCAGGGTCGGGATTCCGATGCCGAGGTTCACGTAGAAGCCGTCCTGCAGCTCTTTCGCGGCGCGTTCGGCGAGTTGTTCGCGGGTGCGGGCCATTACGAAGCCTCTCTCTGACGGACGGTGCGCTGTTCGATGCGCTTCTCGGACACGGTCTTGACGATGCGGTCGACGTAGATGCCCGGGGTGTGGATATGGTCGGGGTCGATCGAGCCGACGGGGACGATCTCCTCGACCTCGACGACGGTGACCTTGCCGGCCGTGGCCATCATCGGGTTGAAGTTGCGGGCCGTCTTGCGGAAGACGAGGTTGCCGCGCTCGTCGGCCTTCCACGCCTTGACGATGGCCAGGTCGGCGACGAGGCCGGTCTCCATGACGTAGTCGCGGCCGCCGAAGTTGCGCACTTCCTTGCCCTCGGCGACCAGGGTGCCGACGCCGGTGGCGGTGAAGAAGGCCGGGATGCCGGCGCCGCCGGCGCGGATGCGCTCGGCCAGGGTGCCCTGCGGGTTGAACTCGAGCTGGAGCTCGCCGGCCAGGTACTGGCGCTCGAACTCCTTGTTCTCGCCGACGTAGGACGAGATCATTTTGGCGATCTGCTTCGTTTCCAGCAGCTGGCCGAGGCCGAAGCCGTCGACGCCCGCGTTGTTCGAAATGACCGTGATCCCCTTCGCGCCGCTGTCGCGGAGCGCCGCGATCAGCTTCTCAGGGATGCCGCACAGGCCGAAGCCGCCGGACATGACGGTCATGCCGTCGAAGGTCAGGCCTTCCAGCGCGGCGTTCGCGTCGGGGAAGATCTTCCGCATCGCTTCCTCATGTTTTTCACCGCCTGATGAATATCGGCGGCCTTGAGCCGTCCGTAACGCGGGCGGCAGGGCGGGGCAAGTCCTGGCAGGACCTTGCGCCGATGGGCCGCGTGAGACTCCCTGCGCGCAAAAACCAGTCTCACGAGTCTCATGAGTCTCACGGTGGCCGTACCTGGCCGTGTTCCGACGAGCAGAGACCGGCCCATAGTGCATCCTGTCACGCGCCTGCGTCAGGATCGGTCGTAGCAGCCAGTCGGGTTAACCTTTTTCTTCGCGCCACGCGGGCGAACGGTAGCGCTGGTCGCCCAATAGGGTAAAAGCTTGGCCGGATATAACCTTGGCCGTGTCGGGGGACAGGTTTGCGAGCTGGCATCAACGCATTGACGGCGGCCTTTGTGGTCGGGGTCATCGCCGGACTGGCGCTGACGCCGGACGGGCGCGCGTGGATGCGACAGCCGACCCTGCTGCTGGGCGACCGCGCCGAGGCCTCGCCCGCGACGCCGGTTCCGGCCGCTCCGCCGGTTGCGCCGGTCGTCGCGCCTGCAGTGCGTGTGGCGGTGACGCCGCTGCCGGACCGTCTGGCCCAGGGACAGCTGCGCATCGGGGTGTTCGGGGATTCGATGGCGGACGGCCTGTACGCCGGCCTGTACCGCGACCTGCGCGACCAGCCGAAGGTGTCGGTGAGCAAATTCTCGCAGGTTTCGACCGGCCTGAGCCGCTACGACTATGTGAACATCCAGACGCGGACCGCGCAGCAACTGGCCGAGCAGCCGGTGGATGTCGCGGTGATCCTGTTCGGCACCAATGACGCCCAGGGGATCGAGCTGGACGGCACGGTCCACGCCTTCGGTACGGACGGCTGGCGGGCCGCCTATGCGAAGCGGGTCGACGATCTGGTTACCCTGCTGCGCAGCCGCGATGTGGCGGTCTACTGGGTCGGCCTGCCGCGGATGAAGGGCGAACGGTTCGACGCGCGGATCGGCCTGATCAACGAGGTCGTCGAGGCGCGGATGAAGGCGCTGGGCGTGCCCTATATCGAGACGCTGTCAGCGACGTCGAACGGCGACGGCGAGTACGAGGCCTATCTGCCCAACGACAGCGGCCGCCGCACCCTGATGCGGGCCAATGACGGGATCCATATGTCGATGGCCGGCTATCTGCGGATCAGCGCCCCGGTGGCGGAGCGGCTGAAGCACGACGCCGGGCTGGTCGATGCGGCGTCCGCGCCGACTGCTTCGCCCGCGGCCTGATCGTGAGAGCGGCGCTTGCGGCGCTGATCGCCAGCCTTGTTTGCGCGGCGCCCGCCGCGGCCCAGACCTCCTATGTCGCCATGCCTGAGCGTGAGCCGGGCGCGGGCGTGTGTGCGGGCGGCCTGTGCCAGCCGGAGGCGCTGACCGGTCTCTTTGCGGCTCTGGCGGCGACCGAGGCGGGAGAGCGGACCGCTCCGGTGCACATCGTCCAGATCGGGGACAGCCACACCGCCGGCGACCGCATCACCGGCGCGACGCGCGCGGTGCTGCAGCGACGCTTCGGCGCCGCGGGGCGAGGGGTGCTGCCGGTCGGCGTGCCCTACGGCGGCTATGCGCCGATGCAGGTGCTGGTGGAGGTCCAGGACTGGCGGACGGCGACGGCGCCGGTGGCGGGACGCTCGGCCCTGCAGGCGGTCGATGTCGGGCTGGCCGGGGTGTCGCCGCCGACCTACGGCCCCGCGCCGCTCCTGCGGATTCTGCCGGATCCCGGCGCCTCGCCCTCGGTGCTGCAGGTGTGCGGGCGGGCGGGCCCGGCGTCGACCGGGTTCGATGTGGCGATCGGCGATCGGCGGCTGCCGGTCGACCTGACCCAGCCGGAGTCAGGTCCGCTGTGCTGGACGCTCAGGGTGTCGGCCGCCGGGCCGGTCGAACTGAGGCCGAAGGGCGCGAACGCCCTTGCCTACAGCGTCATGCTGCAGGGCGACGGGCCGGGCGTGATCCTGTCCAATCTCGGCGTGGTCAGCGCGACCCTGCGCGATCTGGCGGCGCGTGACGAGACGGTGGTCGAGGCGGAGCTGGCGGCCTGGCGGCCGACGCTGCTGGTACTGGCGTTCGGGACGAACGAGGGGTTCGAGGACGATCTGGATGCGGCGGCCTATGAGGCCTTGCTGCGCGGCCAGATCGAGCGGATGCGGCGGCTGGCGCCGCGGGCGTCCCTGCTGATCCTGGGCGCGCCGGATGCGCTGCGCAGCGGAGCGACGAACGGCTGCAGCGCCGATGGCGTTCGGGCGCCGCCGCCGTCGCTGGCGGTGGTCCGGGACGTGCAGCGCAAGGTCGCCGCCGATCTGGATGTGGCGTTCTGGGACTGGCACGGACGAATGGGGGGAGACTGTTCGGCCGATCGTCTGGCGCTGGGGGCCGAGCCCTACATGCGCGGCGACCGGGTCCATTTCACGAGCGCGGGGGCCAACTGGATCGGCGGCACCCTGGCGGGCGACCTGATGGCCGCCTACGACCGCTGGAAGGCTGAACGGGGGAGCGTCGACTAGATGCTGTTCCCCACGCTCGCCTTCGGCGTCTTCTTCCTGTTCGTCTATTTCACCGCCTGGTCGCTGGATCGCGAGAACGGGCGGCGCAAGGTGTTCCTGCTGCTGGCCAGCTGGTTCTTCTACGCCCAGTGGGACTGGCGGTTCGTTGGCCTGCTGATCCTGTCGGCTGTGCTGAACTGGGCCATCGCGGCGCTGATCGCGCGCCGGCCCGAGACCAAGCGGGTCTGGCTGGTGGGTCTGGGCGTGGCCGCAAACCTGCTGATCCTCGGCTTCTTCAAATACTACGGCTTCTTCATCGAGCAGGCGGGCGATCTGCTGGCCCGGTTCGGCTGGGAGCGGGATCTGCCGCTGTTGCAGGTGGTGCTGCCGGTGGGGATTTCGTTCTTCACCTTCCAGGGCATCAGCTACGTCGTCGACGTGCATCGCGGGAAGACGCCGCCGGCGAAGAGCCTGCTCGACGTCATGCTGTTGATGAGCTTCTTCCCGCACCTGGTGGCGGGACCCATCGTGCGGGCGTCGGACCTGCTGCCGCAGTTCGACCGGTCGCCGCGCCTGAGCCGCGAGATGGCGACGCACGGAATGCTGCTGATCGTCTGGGGCCTGTTCAAGAAGACGGTGATCGCATCCGAGCTGTCGGTGCACCTTGTCGATCCGGTGTTCTTCGATCCGTCGGCGCATAGCGCGATCGACGTCGCGGCGGCCATCTACGGCTATGCGATCCAGATTTACTGCGACTTCTCGGCCTATTCGGACATGGCGATCGGGATCGCCGCGCTGCTCGGCTATTCCTTCCCGCGCAACTTCGACCAGCCGTACCGGGCCAGTTCGATGCAGCAGTTCTGGCGGCGCTGGCACATCAGCCTGTCCAGCTGGCTGCGCGACTATCTGTACGTGCCGCTGGGCGGGGGTCGTAAGGGCCTGGTCTCGAGCTGCGTGAACGTGTTCATCACCATGGTGCTGGGCGGCCTGTGGCACGGGGCGGCGTGGACCTTCCTGGCGTGGGGCGCGCTGCACGGCGGGGCGCAGGTGGTCGAGCGGGTGGGGCGGTCGATCTTCGGCGGCCGGCAGGTGATCCCGACCTTCCTGGGCGTGCTGATCACCTTCCACATCGTCTGCCTGGGCTGGGTGCTGTTCCGGGCCGAGAGTTTCGAGCTGGCCATGGCCATGCTGGAGGGGCTGGGCCGGATGGGGCCGGTCGAGGTGCTGACGCCGCTGCTGCTGACGCTGATCGTGGGCGGGCTGGCCATGCACTGGCTGCCGCCGCGCGCGGTCGAGGGGCTGGCCGAGCGGCTGAAGACGGCGCCGTCGATCACCCTGGGCGTGCTGATCGGGATCGCCATCCTGCTGGTCGAGGCGGTGCGCCCGGACGGCGTGGCGCCCTTCATCTATTTCCAGTTCTAGAACGTTGGAGCAGTGATGACCGACGACAGGAACGATCACGAACCGCCGCTGGGGCCGTTCCCGACGCACCGGCCGGAATCGCCGTTCCCGCCGCTGGGCGAGACCCTGCCGCCGGGCGTGACGATGGGCGGGCCGGTCGATCCGCCCAGCGACTGGATGGAGACGGCGAACGCCCACGATCTGCCGACGCGCGAGAACGCGCTGGTGGCGCTGGGGCGCTACGCCTTTCCGCCGGCGCCGCCGCTGGACGACGAGGGCGTGGCCGCGCGGGATCAGCGCTGGACCAGCCGGACGATCGTGGTGACGACGGTGTTCCTGCTGATCTTCAACGCCGTATCGCCGCTGAACTGGTCGCGGCAGCAGCCGCCGGGCTGGGTGCCCGAGACGGTGCAGGCGTTGTCGCAGGTTTGGTCCGACCAGCTGGCGGTGTTCGGCGTCGACAAGCCGCGGCAAGGCGTGCGCGAGGCGTGGAAGTCGGCCCAGGCGGCGCGGTTCGTCGGGCAGGAGCCAACCTTGACCGGAGCGGACGCCGCCCCCTAGCGTGCGCCCGCCGCCGCCCGGCGGGGTCTGGGATAGTGTTCATGCGTCATCGTCTGCTCGGTCGGGCCCTGCCCGCGTTCGTTCTGCTGGCCGCCCTGTCGGGCCCGGCGCTGGCGCAGAATCCGCTGGCCTATCAGCAGCCGCCGGCCCCGATCGCGGACATTCTGGATACGAAGCCTACGCCGTCAGTCAGCCTGTCGCCCGACCGCGCGACCCTGGCGCTGTACGACCGCGCCAATCTGCCGCCGATCGCCGAACTGGCCGAGCCGATGCTGCGGCTGGGCGGCTATCGCATCAATCCGCGCAACAACGGGCCGGCCAACAGCCGCGTCAGCTGGCTGACAGGCCTGAGTTTCCAGCCGGTGGCGGGCGGGCCGGCGAGGGCGGTGCAACTGCCGGCCAATGCGCGCTTCATGTCGCCGGCCTGGTCGCCGGACGGGAAGTCGGTGGCGTTGCTGATGGACGCGCCGACCGGTCTGGAGCTGTGGGTGGTCGACGTGGCCAGCGGGCGTGCGCGCAAGCTGACCGACGCGCGGGTCAACGCGACGGCCGGCGGGGCGTTCGACTGGGCGCCCGACAGCGCCGGACTGGTGGTGCGGATGACGCCGGAAGGCCGGGGCGCGGCGCCGGACGTGACGCGGCCGCCGGCGGGACCGATCGTGGCCGAGAGCATGGGCCGGTCGGCGCCCGTGCGGACCTATCAGGACCTGCTGGGCGACGCGGGCGACGAGGCCCTGTTCGATCACTATTTCACGTCACAGTTGACGTTCGTGCCGCTGAACGGGCGGGCGAGGGCGCTGGGCCGACCGGCGGTCTATCTGGGCGCGGGCGTGTCGCCGGACGGGCGGCATGTGCTGACTACGACGGTGAAGAAGCCCTACAGCTATGTGGTGCCGGCGTCGCTGTTCCCGTCCGAGATCAACGTCATCGACCTGCAGGGACGGCTGGTGCACCAGGTCGCCGACCTGCCGCTGCGGGACGATATCCCGACGCCGTTCGACGCGGTGGCGCCGGGACCGCGCTCGGTGCAGTGGCGGGCGGATGCGCCCTCGACCCTGGTATGGACCGAGGCCCAGGACGGCGGCGATCCGCGCACCGCGGCCGAGGTGCGGGACCGGGTCTTCACCCTGGCGGCGCCGTTCAACGGCCAGCCGGTCGCGCTGGTGGATCTGAAGGAGCGCTACGGCGGCGTGACCTGGGGCGATGCGGACACCGCCCTGGTGACCAGCCGCTGGTTCAATACGCGCCACGAGACGCGTTACGTTGTCGATCCGTCGAACCCGGGCGCGGGGCGGGTGCTGCTGGAGCGGAATTACCAGGACCGGTACAACGATCCGGGCTTCCCGATCACCGAGCCGAACGCGGCGGGCTTCCCCGTGGCGCAGTTCGATGCGGACGGCCGGGTGCTGATGACCGGGGCCGGCGCGACGCGCGAGGGCGAGTATCCGTTCCTGGCCGCGATGGACCTGGCGGATGGCCGTTCCGAACGGCTGTGGACCTCGGCGAGCGGCGACTACGAGAGCATCGTGGGCGTGCTGGACGACGGCGCGCGGCGGCTGGTGACGCGCCGCGAGACGCGGAACGATCCGCCGAACCTGTATGTCCGCAATCTGGACGCGGCGGCGCCGGATGCGCTGACGCAGTTCCCGGACCCGGCGCCGCAGCTGGCCGGGGTGACGCGCCAGCTGATCACCTACACGCGCAACGACGGGGTGCAGCTGTCGGGGACGCTGTATCTGCCGGCGGGCTACGACAAGGATCGGGACGGTCCGCTGCCGCTGGTGATGTGGGCCTATCCGGCCGAGTTCACCGACGCCGCCGTGGCCGGGCAGGTGGTGGACACCGCCAACCGTTTCGTGCGGCCGGGCGGATCGAGCCATCTGTTCCTGCTGACCCAGGGCTATGCGGTGCTGGACGACCCGTCGATGCCGATCATCGGCAAGGACGGGGCCGAGCCGAACGACACCTATATCGCCCAGCTGACGGCCAGCGCCCAGGCGGCGGTCGATGCGGTGGTCGGGATGGGGGTGGCGGACCGCGACCGGATCGCGGTCGGCGGGCACAGCTACGGCGCCTTCATGACCGCGAACCTGCTGGCCCACACCGACCTGTTCCGCACCGGCATCGCGCGTTCGGGCGCCTATAACCGCACCCTGACGCCGTTCGGCTTCCAGGCCGAGCAGCGGACCTACTGGGAGGCGACCGACACCTATACGGAGATGTCGCCCTTCACCTACGCCAACCGGGTCAACGAGCCGATCCTGCTGATCCACGGCGAGGCGGACGACAACTCGGGCACCTTCCCGGTGCAGTCGGAGCGGTTCTACGCCGCGCTGAAGGGGCAGGGGGCGACAGTGCGCTATGTCGTGCTGCCGCTGGAGGCGCACGGCTATCGCGCGCGGGAGTCCGTCGGGCACACCCTGTGGGAGATGACCCGCTGGCTGGATCAGTATGTGAAGAACGCGCCGGCGCGGGAGACGGCGTCGGGCGGGCAGTGAGGGGCGGCATCTGACGGCGGACGGCGGTGAACCTTCGCCGTAGCGGGACATTCCTGTTGCGCCGGTGTCGCCCGAAGGGCCACCCTGCAATATCAATCGCATCGGGAACGGCATGGCCTTCGACGAAATGTCCGGTTACGGCGGCGACGTCCGCGACAGCTATCGCGGACTTGCGCGCTGGCTGGCGGACGCGCCCGAGGGTTTGCTGCAGGCGCGCTCGCGCCAGGCGGAGCTGTTCTTCCGACGCATGGGCGTGACCTTCGCCGTCTATGGCGAGGCGGAATCGAGCGAGCGGCTGATCCCGTTCGACGTGGTGCCGCGCATTATCGGCGCGGCGGAATGGGCCGGTCTGGAGGCCGGGCTGATCCAGAGGGTCAATGCGATCAACGCCTTCCTGGGTGATGTTTACGGCGCGCAGGAGTGTCTGAAGGCCGGGATCGTGCCGTCGGAGCTGGTCCTGACCAATCCGCACTATGCGCCCGAGATGCAGGGCCGGCGGCCGCCGCGCGGGGTGTGGGTGCATATCGCCGGCGTTGACCTGGTGCGCACCGGGGAGGACGGCTTCTTCGTGCTGGAGGACAACTGCCGCACGCCCAGCGGGGTCAGCTATATGCTGGAGAACCGCGAGATGATGATGCGGTTGTTCCCCGACCTGTTCGCCGACTATCCGGTGCGGCCGGTCGAGACCTATGCGGACATGCTGCTGGCCAGCTTGCGGGCCTGCGCGCCGGAAGCGGCGGGCAACGATCCGACGATCGTGGTGCTGACGCCGGGGCCGTTCAACTCGGCCTACTACGAACACTCGTTCCTGGCCGACAAACTGGGGGTCGAGCTGGTCGAGGGGCCCGACCTGTTCGTCGACGACGGCAAGGTGTTCATGCGCACGACGCAGGGGCGCCAGCGGGTGGACGTGGTCTATCGCCGGATCGACGACGACTTCCTGGATCCGCTGACCTTCCGGCCGGACTCGGCGCTGGGCGTGCCGGGGCTGATGACGGCCTATCAGGAGGGGACGGTGACCCTGGCCAACGCCGTCGGCACCGGCGTGGCCGACGACAAGGCGGTCTACACCTATATGCCGGACATCATCCGCTTCTTCACGGGCGAGGAGCCCATTCTGAAGAACGTGCCGACGTGGCGTTGCCGCGAGCCCGAGGCGCTGAAATATGTGCTGGCCAACCTGGGCGACCTGGTCGTCAAGGAAGTCGGCGGTTCGGGCGGCTACGGCATGCTGGTCGGGCCGGCATCCACGAAGGCCGAGATCGAGGCGTTCCGGAAGAAGCTGATCGCCGACCCCGGCGAGTTCATCGCCCAGCCGACCCTGGACCTGTCGACCGCGCCGACCCTGGACAAGGGCGAGCTGGCGGGCCGTCACGTCGACCTGCGGCCGTTCGTGCTGTCGAGCCCGGACGGCGTGCGCGTGGCGCCGGGCGGGCTGACGCGGGTGGCGCTGAAGCCCGGCTCTCTGGTGGTGAACTCCAGCCAGGGCGGCGGAACCAAGGACACCTGGGTGCTGGACGTCTGATGCTCTCAAGAACCGCAGACAGCCTGTACTGGACCGGCCGCTATATCGAGCGGGCGGACTTCCTCGCGCGCATTCTGGAGGCGACGCTGAGGCTGGCAGCCATTCCGACGCGGGGCGACGGCGACGCCGAGACGGTATGGGCCAGCGCCCTGGCCTCGGCCGGCGCACCCAAGGCCCTGGGCCGGGCCCCGACCGAGAAGTCGGTGCGGGAATATCTGGCGTTCACGCCGGACAATCCGTCGTCGATCTCGGCCTGCATCACCCGGGCGCGGACCAATGCGCGGTCGGTGCGGACGGCCCTGACCATTGAGCTGTGGGAGGCGCTGAACGGGGCCTGGAACGGCCTGGCCGAGCAGGGGCAGCCGACGCGGCGGGACGACTTCGTGCGGTTCCTTGAGTGGGTGAAGACGACGACGCTGGCGGTCGAGGGCGCGACGTCGCGGACCATGCTGCGCAACGACGCCTACTATTTCCTGCGTCTTGGCGCGGCGATCGAGCGGGCCGACAACACGGCGCGCCTGCTGGACGTGAAATACCACCTGCTGCTGCCCGAGGGCGAACGGGTGGGCGGGCAGCTGGACTATTTCCAGTGGACCACCCTGTTGCGTGAGGTGTCGGCGCTGACGGCGTATCGCTGGGTGTACCGGGACTCGGTCAAGCCGTGGCTGGTGGCGGACCTGCTGGTGCTGAACCGGCAGATGCCGCGGTCGCTGGCCAGCTGTCAGGCGTCTATCGTGCGGTATCTGGAGCGGCTGGCCAACGACTATGGCCGACGCGGACCGGCGCAGCGGCTGGCGGCGGAGCGGATGCGGGCGTTCGACAACTCGCGCATCGAGTCGATCTTCCAGGCCGGGCTGCACGAGTACATCCAGGAGTTTCTGGCCGAGAACGGGCAGCTGGGCATGGCCATTCACGACCAGTATCTGAGCTGACATGCGCATCCGCATCGATCACTCGACGACCTACGCCTACGACCGCGCCGCGCGGTTCATCATCCAGACGCTGCGTCTGACGCCGCGCTCCAGCGAGGCGCAGACCGTGCGCGACTGGCGGATCGAGACCAATGTCGACGCCCGCCTGAGACGGAGCGAGGACGCCTTCGGCAACATCGTGCACGCGCTGTACACCGAGCAGCCGACGCAGAGCCTGACGGTGCGGGTGTCCGGCGAGGTCGTCACCACCGACACGGCCGGGGTCGTGCCGCAGGACCAGGAGACGCTGTCGCCGCTGGTCTTCCTCCGCGACACGCCGCTGACCCAGCGGGATCAGTTGATCTCGGTCTTTGCGTCCGAGTTCTCGGCGCATCCGGCGCTGGAGCGGATGCACCGGCTGATGGCGGCGATCCACGGCTCGGTGGCGTTCGAGGTCGGGGTAACCACGCCGACGCACACGGCGGCCGAGGTCCTGGCGCTGGGGCGGGGGGTCTGTCAGGACCACGCCCACGTTTTCATCGCCTGCGCGCGACAGATGGGCGTCCCAGCGCGTTATGTGTCCGGCCACCTGCTGCGCAGCGATCGCGACGATCAGGACGCCGCCCACGCCTGGGCCGAGGCGTGGATCGACGATCTGGGCTGGGTCGGTTTCGATCCGGCCAACGGGGTCTGCCCGACCGAGCGCTATGTGCGGGTGGCGACTGGTCTGGATTATCTGGGCGCCGCCCCGGTTCGCGGGGCCAGCTACGGCGGCGGCGGCGAACGACTGGCGGTGAGGCTCAGCGTGCGTGATGCCGACATGCAACAAAGCCAGCAACAGGCGTGATCAAGGCATTGGTGGTCGCGGGAATCTGTTACTCTCTGCAGCCATGATCGCGGTGCATCCGAGGCGGGGCGCCAGATGACCTATTGCGTAGGCATGCTGGTGGAAGAGGGGTTGGCGATGATCGCCGACACCCGGACGAACGCGGGCGTCGACAACATCTCGTCGTATCGCAAGCTGCACATCGTCGACATGCCCGGAGAGCGCGTGATCGGCGTCTGCACCGCGGGCAATCTGTCGGTGACCCAGACGGCGCTGGCGATGGCCAGGGAGGGAGTGCACCTGAACGTCGGCGAACCCGCCGAGACGCTGGAGACGGCGCCGAGCATGTTCCGTTGCGCCCAGTTGCTAGGTCATGCGCTGCGCAGCGTACGCATGTCGATCGCGCCGGGCCTGCAGGCAGACAGTCTGAATACGGCCGCCTCGATGCTGGTGGGCGGGCAGATCGCCGGCGGCGAGATGGCGCTGTACCTGGTCTACAGCCAGGGCAATTTCATCGAGTGCGGCGGCGACACCCCCTATCTGCAGATCGGCGAGCTGAAGTTCGGCAAGCCGATCCTCGAAAGCGGCCTGAGCTTTGATTCCACCCTCGCCGAGGCGGTGAAGCTGGGCCTGATCTCGTTCTCGACCACGATGCGCTCGAATGTCGGCGTCGGAGCGCCCTTCGACATGCTGACGGTGCGGCGCGACCAGCTGGTCGGCGAACAGCGGCGGATCGAGGAAAACGATCCGTATTTCAAGGATCTGCACGAACAGTGGACCCAGGTCCAGGCCAAGGCGCGGCGCGCCATGCCCGAGCCCCCGTGGCTGACAGGTCCCCGGCTGGCGGCCAAGAGCGGCTGAAGCCAGCCTGGCTGTTGCGGTACGGCCTCGCCGGGATACGGTGACGCCATGATCCGATCCCTTCACCGCCGTCACGCCCTCGCCCTGCTGGGCGGTTCCACCCTCGCCGGCCTGACCGGCCTGCCCGCCATGGCGCAGTCCGAGGACTGGAGCGCGCTGGGCGCCGACGTGAAGGCCCAGTTCAAATGGGCCTGGGACCAGTACGTCGACAAGGCGTGGGGCAAGGACGAGATCAATCCGGTCAGCGGAACGGCGCAGTCGTTCTTCATCGAGGGGCAGGACCTCGGGCTGTCGCTGGTCGAGGCGCTGGACACGCTGTGGATCATGGAACTGGACGAGGAGTTCCAGGCCGGGGTCGACTGGGTGAAGGCGAACCTGGACTTCGACATCGACGGCTATTCGCAGGTGTTCGAGACCAACATCCGTCTGGTCGGGGGGCTGCTGTCCGCGCACCTGGCGAGCGGCGATCCCTTGCTGCTGGCGAAGGCCAAGGACCTGGCGGACCGGCTGATGAAGGCGTTCGACGCCTCGCCGCACGGCCTGCCGTATCGCTATGTGAACCTGAAGACCGGGGCGGTGCGCGATCCGGAGACCAATCTGGCCGAGATCGGCACCTATGCGACCGAGTTCGGGCTGCTGGGCCAGCTGACGGGCGACGACCGCTACTATGCGGCGGCCAAGCGGGCGATGAAGCACGCGTTGGATATGCGCTCCGACCTCGGTCTGATGGCGGCGAACATCCATGCGGAGACGGGGCAGTTCACCAGCCGCAACGCCTCGATCGACGTCTACGCGGACAGTTTCTACGAATACCTGTGGGACGCCTGGGAGCTGTTCGGCGACCAGGACATGAAGCGCTGGGCCGAGGAATGCCTGGCCGCGATGGTCGCCCACCAGGGCAAGCGCTACGACGGCCGCCTGTGGTTCCCGATGGTGGACTATGAGACCGGCGCGGTGACGGGGACGTCGCAGACGGTGCTGGGCGGCTATCTGGCCGGGCTTCTGGGGCAGGTCGGGCTGAAGGCCGAGGGCGACGACTTCCTGGCCACCTATACGGAGATGCAGGCGACGTACGGGATCATCCCGGAGTCGACCGACGTGACCACACGCCTGCCGCGCACGAAACGCACGGGGCTGCGGCCGGAGTTCGCCGACGCCTGCCTGAACCTGTGGCTGGGCGACCGGGACGAGCGCTATCGCGCCCTGACGGCGATCCACTGGCGCAACATGAAGGAAAGCTCGAAGGCGGCCTACGGCTTCACCGCGCTGTCCGACATCACGACGCGGCCGATGGCGCAGGGGGACAACTGCCCCGGCTACTGGTGGTCCGAGCAGATGAAATACTACTACCTGATGTTCGCCGAGCCGAAGCGGGTGGACCTGAACAGGCTGGTGCTGAGCACGGAAGCGAATGTGCTGCGGGGGTTCCGGTGAGCTTGATCCTGACGTCCATGGCGGTTGCGTCGCTCGTCTCAGCGCCGCAGTCGGACGCGGTTTCCGTTCCGTGGACGCTTGAAACGCCTGCGATCGAGGGGGCGATCGTGGACCCGACCTGCCGGGGCTCGCGACCGGCCGAGCATGCGCAGTGCGTCTTCCTGCCCCGATCTGGAGGGATAACCCCCTATTTCAACCTCCTCGACGCCACCTGGAAGGTGGTCGCCGAGACGAGCGAGATGAGGATATTTCAGTCGCCGCGCGATGATGGCCAGTGCGACTTCATCTCGCTCTGGCTGGCGGGAAGCGAGGACGAATTCCTCATCGTGCTGCGTCAGTTCGAACCGAAGGCGTGCGTTACCTAGCCGGGACCGCGTCGCCGACCCCGACGATCACTGTCCGTAGGCGCTCATCGCATAAGGCCGCTCCGGCGCCGTGGTCCCCCAGATCAGGTTCGGCTCTGCGCCCATGACGAAGTGGAGTTCGCCGCCGGCCTGGATCTCGGCGTGGCCGATCCAGGTGCGGGTCAGGGGCTGGCCGTTGAGGGTGACGGACTGGACGTAGGGATTCCCGTCCGACAGGCCCTCGGTCGAGATGACGAAGCGCTTGCCGTTGGGCAGGTTCAGGGTGGTGCGGTCGGTGAAGGGGCGGCCGATGACGTACTGACCCGAGCCCGGCGTGACCGGATAGAAGCCCATGGCCGTGAACATCAGCCAGGCCGACGTCTGGCCGACGTCGTCATTGCCCGCCAGCCCGTCGGGGCGCGAGTGGTACTGGCTGTCCATGATCTGCTTCAGCCGCGCCTGGGTGCGCCACGGGGCGCCGGCGAAGACGTAGGCGTAGGCCGAATGGTGGCTGGGCTCGTTGCCGTGGATGTACTGGCCGATCAGGCCGGCGATGTCCTCGGCGTGCGAGTAGTCGAGGCCCGAGTTGTCGTAGTCGAACATGGCGTCGAGCTTCGCCACCGTGGCCTGATCGCCGCCCATGGCCGTGACCAGCGCGGCCATGTCCTGGGGCACGAACCAGGAATACTGCCAGGCGTTGCCCTCGGTGTAGTCCGATCCATAGTTGATCGCGGTCGGATCGAAGGGCGTGCGGTAGCTGCCGTCGGCCAGGCGGGCGCGGACGAAGCCGGTCTCGCCGTCGAAGGTGTTCTTCCAGAAGCCGGCGCGGCGGTCGAACTGCTGCTGCACGTCGGTGCGGCCGAGGCGCTCGGCCATGCGGGCGATGGTCCAGTCGTCGTAGGCGTATTCGACGGTCTTGGACGCGGCTTCGGGCTCGCGGTCGATGGGCACGTAGCCGAGGTCCATATAGTCGCCCAGGCCGCCGTAGGGGCGGTAGGTGGCGCTGGCGAGCATGGCGTTGAGCGCAGCCTGGCCGTCGATGCCCTGCACGCCCTTCAGGTACGCGTCGGCGATGACCGGGACGGCGTGATAGCCGATCATGGTCCAGGTCTCCTGGCCCGCGAAGGACCAGACCGGCAGGATGCCGTAGGGGCTGACCTGCTGCGCCGCGATCAGGGAGTTGATCATGTCGGCGTTGCGGCTGTCCGGCTGGACCAGGGTCAGCAGAGGATGCTCGGCGCGGAAGGTGTCCCACAGGCTGAAGGTCGAGTGGACGGTGAAGTCCGCGTCGTGGACGGCGTTGTCAGGACCCCGCCAGCGACCGTCAACGTCGCCGTGGACCGACGGCGCGATCAGGGCGTGATAGAGGGCGGTGTAGAGGCTGGTCCGCATCTCCGGCTCGGCCTCGATCTCAACCGCGCCGAGGGCCTGTTCCCAGGAGGCGCGGGTCGAGGCGCGCACGCCGTCGAAGTCGAAGCTGCCGCCCTCGGATTCCAGATTGCGGATGGCCCCGGCCTCGTCGACCGAGGAGATCGCGACCTGCACCAACAGCGGGCCGGCGATCTGGCCGAAGTCGAACGCGGCCTCCAGCTGACGGCCCTCGACCTGGGCGCGGTCGTCCATGGCGCGGCCGGGCTGGCGGAAGCCGCGGTAGGGGACGTTCTCCTCGCGGTCGCGCAGCTGGTAGCCGACGACCGGCTTGGAGAAGCGCATGGCGAAGTAGAACTGGCGGCCGGGGGCCCAGCCGCGGGTTTCGCGGAAGCCGGTGATGGTGCCGTCCGGATGCACCCGGATGCGCGACCACTGCACCTTGCCGGGGTAGTCGTAGATGGACGGGCGGAAGTCGAGGAGGATGCGGGCCGGTGCGTTGCGCGGGAAGCTGTAGCGATGCAGGCCGATACGCGTGCCGGCGGTCAGTTCGGCCCGCACGCCGGAGTCGGTCAGGCTGACGGCGTAATAGCCGGGCTCGGCGACCTCCGAGGCCTTGTTATAGCGCGAGCGATAGCCCGAGCCGGGCTGGTCCGCGGCGCCGGCGTCCCAACGGATCTCGCCCGAGATGGGGGCGAGCAGCAGGTCGCCGAGATCGGAATGGCCGGTGCCCGAGAAATGGGTGTGCGAGAAGCCCATGATGGTCGGGTCGTCGTAGCGGTAGCCCGAGGCCCAGTCGTAGCCCTCGCGCAGCAGCTTGTGATCGGTGTCCGGGCTGAGCTGAACCATGCCGAAGGGCGCGACGGCGCCGGGGAAGGTGTGGCCCTTGCCGGCGGTGCCGATGAAGGGATCGACCGCGTCGAACGGCGAGGGCGGGGCAGGAGGCGCATCCTGCGCCGTGGCGCAGCCTGCGAGGCTCATGGCCACAGCCGCAGTCAGGATCACATTCCGGCCAAACCGACGCATGGCGCTCCCCCCGTTCAAGACGCGGGGACCCTAGCATTACGATCGGCCGACGCCAGAGATGACGTCGGCCGATCGTGGATCGTCAGACGATCCAGCCGTCGTGGGCGTGGCCGTCCATGTGCGGCCCGAACACGCCGCCGATGAACAGCGGCGCGTCGGCGAACCCGTGGAAGCCGGTCTCCATGCCGCTGGCGCCGCCGCCGGCGTCCGCGCCGTCGAAGGCGAGGTCGTCCTGTACGGGCAGGACCAGCGGCCCCGCCTTGTCGGCCAGCGCCGGCAGCACGAAGGCGTCGTCGGCCAGCATCGGCGAGACCAGCGGCCCGGCGTCCTTTTCGGACAGTTCCGGCGATCCCGCATGGGTGTAGGTCAGCACGGTCTTGGTATTGCCGGTGAGGAAGCGGACCGCCTCGATGCTCTGGACGTAGATGGTCCCGTCACGCCCGGCGACGGTGTCGACGATGCGCCAGCCGGAACCTTCGATGGCGACCGTGTACTGGGCCTTGGCGCCCCGCACATGGACCTCGTCGTAGCCGGCCCCGCCGAACAGCCGGTCCGAGCCGCCCATGCCCTTCAGGATGTCGTCGCCGACGCCGCCGGTGATCGAGTTGTTGCCGGCGTTCCCGGTGCCGTAGAACTTGTTGTTCCCGACGTAGTACATGTCCTCGACATTGGCGGCCATGTTGTGAGCCCCCACGTGGGCCTCGATGGTGTCGTGGCCCTGACCCGCAAGTTCCACGACGCTGTCGTAGGCATCCAGCACATACAGATCGTCACCGAGGCCGCCCTGCAGCTGGTTGGCCAGACCCTGGCCGCCCGCGAGGACGTCGTTGCCCGCAAAGCCCAGCAGGGTGTCCGCGCCAAGACCACCGGAGAGTCGGTCGCCCAGCGTGCCGCCGACGAGGGTGTCGTTGAACGCCGAGCCGAGGATGCCTTCGATCGAACTGTAGGTATCGGTGGCGCTGTCGCCGTCGGTCACCGCTCGCATGACATCGAGGCGGGCATGCACGCCGGCCGCGGCCTGGCTGTAGTCCGCCGTATCCACGCCGGCGCCGCCGACGAGAGTGTCCACGCCGCCACGACCCCGCAGCAGGTCGTCGCCCGCCCCGCCGGTCATCACGTTGTTGAGCACGTTGCCGGCGCCGGAGAAGTTTCCCGCGCCCGTGTAGATCAGGTTCTCGACGTTGGCGGCGAGGTTGTAGCTGCCAATCCGTGCTTCAACGGTGTCGATGCCCTGGCCTGCGATCTCGACCACCGAGTCCAGCGCTTCCAGAACATAGCGGTCGTCGCCCAGTCCCCCTTGCAGGGTATTGTTGGCGCCCGCGCCGCCCCACAGGATGTCGTTTCCGCCTTGGCCCAGAAGGGTGTCGGCGCCGAGACCGCCGCGCAGGGTGTCTCCCAACGTTCCGCCGACGAGCAGGTCGTTGAAGGCCGAGCCGGTGATGGCCTCGATGGAGGTGAAGGTGTCGGTCCCGCCATCGCCGTCGTTCGTCGAGCGCAGGGTGTCGAGACGGGCGGTGACCCCGGCCGCAGCGGAACTGTAGTCCGCCGTGTCGAAGCCGTTGCCGCCGAGAAGCACGTCGACGCCGCCGCCGCCGGCAAGGGTGTCGTCTCCATCCATGCCCGCGAGCCGGTCGTCGCCTCCCAGACCGTTCAGGACATTCGTCTGCGCATCCCCGGTGATGTCGTCGATCCCCGTGGTCCCGGTGACATTCTCGATTCCGACGAGGGTGTCGTCGCCGGAATAGTTGGACGCCAGACCCGTCGTGAGATTCGCTACGACCCCCGCGCCCCCGTACGCGTAGAAATAGCTGATCGTGTCGATGCCGGATCCGCCGTCCACAAGGTCGTGCGAGCCCGTGGGGTATTCGCCGCCCTGCAGGAACACGTCGTCGCCGTCGCCGCCCAGCAGAATGTCGTTTCCGCCGCTGGCTTCGATGATGTCGTCGCCGCCGCCCGCGTCGATGTCCAGCCAACGGTCGCCGAAGTCGCCCGTGAGGCTGTTGCGGAAGATGTTGTTCCCGTCGTCGCCGCGACCGGTGCGGACACCCGCGCCGATTCCCATGAATTCGATTTCCTCGACGCCCGTGAAGGTGAAGGGGGTCGAGCCGGCGATCCCTGTTCCCGTGCGCAGGTCGATGCTCGTTCCCGGCCCGTAGAGAAACAGTTCGTCCCATCCGCTTCCGCCGGATATCTGCGTCAGGGCGGTTCCACCCGACGCATAGACACCGAGGAAGTCGTCTCCGTCCTCGCCGAAGGCCTGGTCACCGGCATCCGCCTGGATGACATCGTCGCCCCCTCCGCCCAGCATGAAGTCGGCGCCCGCGCCGCCGCGGATGACGTCGCCGCCCGCGCTACCGGTGATGTGATCATCGCCGTCGTTGCCGTTCAGGCTGCTGCCTGCGCTGCGGCCGACGATGATGTCGTTGAAGGCGCTGCCGTTGGCTGAGCCGTAGGTCTCGCCGGCGTCAAAATACTGCCCGCCGTTCCCGCCCACGATCAGGGTGCGATCATTGAAGCGCAGGTATTCGACATTGATCAGGCTGTCGGAGCCGTCCGGACCGACGACCGTCGTCGTCCCGCCCGTGGTGGTGATCGTATAGGACGAAGCCAGGCCGTTGAATTGCACCATGTCGGCGCCCGCGCCGCCGTCGATGACGTCGTCTCCGCCCTCCGGAACGATCAAGTCATTTCCGTCGCCGCCATGGAACCGATCCTGGAACTGACCGCCGAACAGGACGTCGCGATCGGGAGTCCCGGTGTGGACGTCGACGATCGGCGCGCCGTTCACGCCATACGGACCGTCGTCGAACAGGAGCCGTTCCACGTTCGACAGGGTGTCCGTGCCATCGGGCCCGACCACCGTCGTGACGCCAGCCGCGGTGGAGATCGTATAGGCCGAGCGTACGCCTGCGAAGATCGCCGTATCGACGCCGTCGCCCCCGTCGATGGCGTCGTTCCCTGTCAGCCCGCGAATGGTGTCGTTGCCGTCGCCGGATCGGAGCACGTCATGGCCGGTCGTGCCGGTCAGGATGTCGGCGTAGTCGCTGCCCTCGAAAAGCTGGCCGCCCTCGGCGCCGGCGATCAGGACGCCGTCCGCGAAGCGCAGATACTCGACATTGGTCAGGCTGTCGGAGCCGTCGGGGCCGTTGACGGTCGTCACGCCATTGAAGGTGGTGACAATCGATGCGGACATCAGTCCGAAGAAGGTGACGGAGTCCGTGCCCGCTCCGCCGTCGATGATGTCAGAGCCGGTCCCGCCGATGATGCGGTCGTCGCCCGAGCCGGCTTCGATCACGTCGTCACCCGCGCCGCCGTCGAAAAACTCGGCGAACGCCATGCCCTGGCTCGTGCCCCAGGCGTCGTTGCGGCCGGTCAGGCGGTCGTTGAACGACGACCCGACGAGGCCCTCGATGTCCTCGAGCCTGTCGACGCCCGCACCGATGGTGTCCTGCACTTCATGGCGGGCGTTGTAGGAATCCCACTGGGTGTAGACGCGAACGGTCACGCCGGCGGCCGCGCCCGAATAGTCGACGACGTCGAACCCGTCGCCGCCGCGGATGAGGTCGTTGCCTGCGGCGTCAATGATCCAGTCTGCGCCGTCGTCACCGAACAACTGGTCGTCGCCGGAGCCGCCATCCATAAGGTCGTTGCCCTGGTTGCCGGAAATGCCGTCGTTTCCGTTTCCACCCGCGAGAATGTCGTCGCCGCCTCCGCCGTGCAGGGAGTCCGTGCCCTCGCCGCCGTCCATGATGTCGACGTCCATGCTGCCGTACATCCGGTCCCAGCCGTCGCCGCCCAGCATCCAGCTGCGGCCGCCCCAACCGTTCAGCACGTCGTCACCGGCCCCGCCGTCGATGTGGTCGTCGCCGTTCGCGCCCCAGACCGTGTCGTTACCGTCGCCGCCGTAGATGAAGTTCTCGCCCTCGCCCGGATTTCTCAGCGTGAGGACGGTGCGGTCCCCAAGACCGTAGATGAGATCGTCGCCGGCGCCGCCGTAGATCTGGTTCATTCCGCCGCCGCCGACGAGGTAGTCGGCGCCGTCGCCGCCGTGGATGATGTCGTTGCCCTGGTCGCCGCGCGGGCCGTTGTTGGTGTCTCCGAAAAGGGAGTCGTCGCCCGCTCCGCCCGTGATGCGGTCGTCGCCCGAGCTGCCGTAGACGCCCTCGATGCTGATCAGGGTGTCCATCCCGTCGCCGGTGTCCTGGGGACCGGTGATGCTCAGGTCGATCTGACCCGCCCGGGCCAGGCGGACGTAATCGTTTTCGCCCTCTCCGCCGTCGAGCCGGTCATTTCCGGCGCCGCCTTCCAGCAGGTCGTTGTTGCCGCCGCCTTCCAGGTGGTCGTCGCCTGCGCCGCCGAGGAGGTCGTCGTAGGACGTTCCGCCGACGAGGTGATCGGCCCCACGGCTGCCTTCGATCATCACACGTTCGACGTTGCGGATTTCCGCCAGGGTTACGGACCCCGCGCGGGCGTAGGCGAGTGTGTCCGAGTGAACGTATTCGATTCCTGTGGCGATGTCGGAGAACGACATGCGCAGAACGTCGTCTCCGCCGGCGCCGTCGGCCATGCCGCCGCCGAGGTGAAGATCAAGAACATCGTCGGCGGAACCGCCGGTCAGCTGGTCGTAGACGCTAGATCCGCGGAGCTCGATTTCTTCAATGTTCCGGACGGTGACCGCCGTGGCGCCGCCGACGCGGATAACCGCCTCGGTGTTGCTGTGGACGTAGGTGACGGCCTGGTTCCGGTCCGACATGTCGAACAGGGCGATGTCGTAACCCGCGCCGCCGTCCAGACTGCCGTTGCCGCGGCCCATGTCGTACCAGCCGTCGGTACGGGCGCCGGTCACCGTGTCGTTGCCGTCGCCTGCCGAAATCTCGTCGCAGGCCGCGTCATTGTCGCCGCCGGTGATGACGTCATCGCCCGCGAAGAGCCGCAGGGGATCGCTGAGAATGTCGAACACGCTGAGGCCGAGGCCTTGGGCGCCGTCGACGCGGAAGTGCACGTCCTCGATGCGCGGCAGGGCCTGATAGGCCTCGATCCCGCGCGAAACGCTGGCGACCACGCCCTGTGGGAAGGGGGAATCCGCCGTGTAAGTGAAGCCGCCGGGGCCGGCGCGGAACGTGACCAGGGCGATGTAGTAGCCGCCGTCATTGTGGTCATAGATGACGTTGACGGCGAACTTGCCCGGCGAGGTCTCAACCACCCACCAACGATCGTAGGCGGCGTTGATGAAATTCAGGCCGTACAGATCGCGCTGTTTGAAGTTGTCGTATTGATTCAGATTGGTACGCGGCGCCCACACCTTCGCCATGACGCAAACTCCCCCCGGTTACTGTCCCTCGCTCGCACAGCCTTGACGGCAAGTCCATCGCACCGCGGTTGCAGACGCGAAACTGGTCCGGCGTGGCGAGCTGAACTGTTCAGGGGGAGGGGACGATGGTGGGTGATGTAGGGTTCGAACCTACGACCCGCTGATTAAGAGTCAGCTGCTCTACCAACTGAGCTAATCACCCGAACTCATCGTCGTGTCGGCGGCGTCGGCAGGACCGGCGTCGGCGAGGGGCGGGACATAGCGGCGACGTCCGGCGAAGGCAAGCGGCTTTTCCGTGTCCGTTTCGGTTTGTCGCAGGAGCGGATAGGGTCTCTGCGGAATCGGCCGCCGGAGTGCGGCGAAGGGGGAGACGCGATCATGGCCTTCTGGAGCCGCCGACGTTCAATCGACGCCATGCTGGCGCCCCACGACGGGCCGGCGCTGAAGAAGACGCTGAGCTGGCCGCACCTGATGGCGCTGGGCGTCGGGGCCATCGTCGGCACCGGCATCCTGACCCTGATCGGCGTCGGCGCCGGTCTGGCCGGTCCGGCGGTGATGATCAGCTTCGCCCTGGCCGGTCTGGTGTGCGCCTGCGCCGCCCTGGCCTATGCCGAGCTGTCGACGATGATGCCGGCGGCGGGCAGCGCCTACACCTATTCCTATGCCGTGCTGGGCGAGATGATCGCCTGGATCGTGGGCTGGAGCCTGATCCTGGAATACTCGCTGGTCGTCTCCGCCGTGGCGGTGGGCTGGTCGGGCTATGCGGTCGGCTTCATGAACGGCCTGGGCTGGGTTCTGCCGGAAGCGCTGACGGTCGGGCCGCACGTGGCGGGCGGGATCGTCAATCTGCCGGCGGTGGCGATCATCGCCGTGGTGACCGGCCTGCTGCTGCTGGGCACGCGTGAGAGCGCGACGCTGAACGCCATCCTGGTGGTCATCAAGATCGTGGCTCTGATAGGCTTCGTCGCCATCGCCCTGCCGGCGTTCGACAAGGCCCACTTCACGCCCTTCATGCCCAACGGCTTTGGCGCGCCCTTCGTGCAGACCGGGGTGATGGCGGCGGCGGCGATCATCTTCTTCGCCTTCTATGGCTTCGACGCCATCTCGACGGCGGCGGAAGAGACCAAGAACCCGGGCCGCGACCTGTCGATCGGCATCGTCGGCTCGATGCTGGTCTGCACCGCGCTGTACCTGGTCGTCGCCGCGGCGGCGATCGGCGCGCGTCCGGTCGAGAGCTTCGCGGCCAGCCCTGAGCCGCTGGCGCTGATCCTGCGCGAGCTGGGGCAGGGAACCGCGGCGCAGTGGCTGGCGGCGAGCGCCGTCATCGCCCTGCCGACCGTGCTGCTGGCCTTCCTGTTCGGCCAGAGCCGCATCTTCCTCGGCATGGCCCGCGACGGCCTGCTGCCGCGCCGCCTGGCCAAGGTCTCGGCGCGCGGCGTACCGGCGGTGGTTACGATCTTCACGGCTGTCGTGGTGGCGGCCCTGGCGGGCGTCATGCGTCTGGACGAGCTGGCCTCGCTGGCCAACGCCGGGACGCTGGCGGCCTTCTTCGCCGTGGGTTTGAGCCTGATCGTGCTGCGCGTCCGTGACCCGAACCGTCCGCGCGTGTTCAAGGCGCCGCTGTGGTGGCTGGTCGGCGCGATCTGCATGATCGGCTGCGTGGTCTTCTTCCTGAGCCTGCAGACTCGCACCCAGTTCTGGTTCCTGGTCTGGAACGGCATCGGCCTGGTCGTCTACCTGGGCTGGTCCGCCTGGAACTCGCGACTGGCCAAGGGCGAAGAGCAGGCCGGCTGATGGCGCGACGCGACCTGTCCGGCGCGGTGGACTTCACCGTGCTGGAGCGGATGACCGGCGGCGAGGACTCCATCACCGACGAGGTGCTGGGTCTGTTCACGCAGCAGGCGGCCATGTGGTCGCCGCTGCTGGACGTCCGCGAGGAAGGCTGGCGCGACGGGGTGCACACCATCCGCGGCGCGGCGGCCGGCATCGGCGCGGATGCGCTGGCCCAGGCCTGCCAGACGGCGGAGGCGGCGGACAAGTCCGAGGCGCCGCCGCTGCTGGAGCGGGTGCGGGATCAGCTGGAGATCGCGCTGGGTGACGTGGCGGCCTACCGCCACGAGCTGATGTTGAGGGGGCTTCGCTCGTGAGAATAGCGCTGGTTGCCGGCGTCTGCCTGCTGGCGTCGGGATGCGCGACTGTCGACGCTCCCGCGCCTGTTCCCCCCGCCGGGCCCTGGCGTCTGACGGTCTCGCCGCCGTACGATCCCGGTGGGCAGCCGGGGTTGATCTGGCTGCGCGAGGCGGACCTGGGTCCCGCTGGCGTCGCGATCAACCGCCACTGGGAGATGTCCCTTCGCGGAGAGCCGGGCGACGAAGTCTTCCATCGCATGGAATATGATTGCCGCGCGGGTCGCGTCCGCCGCCTGGAAATGGTCCGCCTCGCACACGGCGTTCCGGTCGAACGCGGGGGTGCGGGGGACTGGTCGGACATCATTCCGCACACGCCGCCGCACGCCATTTTGGCCGCGGCCTGCGGCGAAACCAGGCTTGAGAAGAGCGCGGCGGACGCCGCCGCGGCGCGCGATGTGGAAGCGGCCCTGCGAGCCGCCTGGGCTGCGGCCAGGGCAGCGCGGGGCACCTAGGCGCGGGTGCGGTCCCAGGCCCCGAACTCGTGGGCGATGCAGCGGTCGATGAGGGTGCGCCAGACCGGCTCGGCGATGGCGGGCGACAGGCCTGCGGGGCCCGCGGCGGCGAGCACCTTGGAGACCACATCCTCGATGCGGGCGTCGTCATGGACGACGTCGCGGCTGGGCTTGATGCGGGCGGCGGCGTCCATGTAGCGCTGGCGCTCGGCCAGCATGACGACGAGGGCGCGGTCCAGCGCGTCCACGCCGTGGCGAACCTCGGCCATGGTCAGGCAGGCTTCAGGCGCTACGCGGGCGTCCACGGCGATCACAGTATGGGCTTCTTTCAGATCAACCGACAAAGGCGCGCTCCAGAACGTAGTCGCCGGGTTCGGCGTTCGAGCCTTCTTTCAGGCCATAGCTTTCGAGCAGTTCGCCCGTTTCCTTGATCATCGCCATCGAGCCGCACAGCATGACGCGGTCGGTGTTGGGCGAGAAGCCGATCGGCAGACCGAGGTCGGCGAACAGGTCGCCGGACTTGATGCGGTCGGTGATGCGGCCCGGCGTCTCGAAACGCTCGCGCGTCACGGTCGGATAGTAGCTGAGCTGGGCCTTCGCCTCGTCGCCGATCAGCGGATCGTCGTGGATGCCGGCGGTGAAGAAGTCGCGGTAGGCCAGGTCGGCGACGTTGCGGACCGTGTGGCAGACGATGACCTGGCCGAAACGGCTGTAGGTGTCGGGGTCGCGGGCGACACTGAGCCAGGGAGCGAGACCCGTGCCCGTTCCGATGAGCCAGAGACGGTCGCCGCCGGTGAGGGCGTCGAGGACCAGGGTGCCGGTCGGCTTCTTGCCCATCAGGACGGTGTCGCCGACCTGGATCTTCTGCAGACGCGAGGTGAGGGGGCCGTCGGGCACCTTGATGGAGAAGAACTCCAGCTCCTCGTCCCAGTGCGGGCTGGCGATCGAATAGGCGCGCAGGATGGGCTTGGCGCCGTCCTCTCCGGGCAGGCCGATCATCACGAACTCGCCGGAGCGGAAGCGGAAGTCCGCCGGGCGCGCGATGCGGAAGCTGAACAGCTGTTCGGTCCAGTGATGGACGGACAGCACTTCCAGTTCGTGGAAGGGCGAGGCCTTGGCGGGAGGGGAGGAGACGGCGACGTCGGTCATTGCGAGGCTGTATTAGGGGCTAGGCGAGCGTAGCGGAAGAGATGGGAGTGTCGCGGCGTGATGTGGAGCCAGCGCCACACCGGCTGACCTTGAGCACCGCCCGCCTGCTGTCCCTCATTTCCGGGATGACGACGGGCAAATCCGCCTCTAGCGTCCGCCGCCATGCGCAACATTCTTCTCGCCTCCACCCTGTTCCTTGCGGCCCAGTCGCCGTTCACCGCTGCAATGGCGCAAGAGGCCGCTCCGGCCTCCGCCATCCTGACGCCCGAGCGGGTGTTCGCGAATCCGTCGCTGTCCGGGCCGGTGGCCAAGGGCGTGAGCCTGTCGCCGGACGGTGAGCTGGTGGCCTTCCTGCGGTCGCGGCCGGACGACGTGGACGTGCAGGACCTGTGGGCCGCGCCGACCGGGGCAGGCGAACCGTTCAAGCTGATCGACGCGCGGGCGCTGGTTCCGGATGCGGGCGAGCTGTCGGAGGCCGAGAAGGCGCGGCGCGAGCGGATGCGGATCAGCGCGCGCGGCGTGGTCGAATATTCGTGGGACGAGCAGGGCCGGTACATTCTGGCGCCGCTGGAAGGGGACATCTTCCTGGCCAGCCGTGAGGGCGGCCAGGTGCGCCGCCTGACCGAGACCGAGGCCGACGAGATCGACGCCAAGGTGTCGCCGAAGGGCAATTTCGTCTCGTACGTGCGGGACCAGGACCTGGTGGTCTATGACCTGGCGTCGAACCGCGAGACGGCGGTGACGACGGACGGCGAAGGTCTGCAGACCTGGGCCACGGCCGAGTTCATCGCCCAGGAGGAGATGGATCGCGACACCGGCTACTGGTGGAGCCCTGACGAGCGCTTCATCGCCCTGCAGCACACCGACGAGTCGACGGTCGACGTGATCCCGCGACTGGACATTTCGGGCGGCGGCGCGCGGACGGTGGAGCAACGCTATCCGCGGGCGGGCCGTCCGAATGCCGTGGTCGACCTGTATGTGCATGACCGTCAGAGCGGCCAGCGCTTGAAGGTCGACCTGGGCGCCAACACCGACATCTATCTGGCGCGGGTGAACTGGTCGGCCGACGGCAAGACCCTGTACGTGCAGCGCCAGTCGCGCGACCAGAAGACGCTGGATCTGCTGAGTGTCGATCCGGCGACCGGCGCGTCGCGGGTGATCGTGACCCAGACCTCGAACGCCTGGGTGCCGCTGAACCACGACTTCAAGGCGCTGGACGACGGCAACTTCATCTGGTCGTCGGAAGAGACCGGCTGGAAGCACCTGTACCTGTACAGCCGCGACGGCCGGAAGCTGCGCGCCATCACCAGCGGCGAGTATCCGGTGAAGTCGCTGACCGGCGTGAACCAGCGCACGGGCGAGGTGTTCTTCACCGCCTCGATGCGCGACGGACGCGAGCAGCCTATCGAGCAGCAGATGTTCCGCACCAGCCTGCGCCGGACGATGACGCCGGTCGCGGTGACCCCGGCCGGCGGCTGGTGGTCGGCGTCGATGAACAAGACCGGAACGGCCTATGTCGGCAACTACACCGACGTGAATACGCCGATGCAGTCGGCGCTGTATCGCGCCGACGGGACCTTCGTGCGCTGGATCGAGCAGAACCGGCTGGACGAGAACCATCCCTACTTCCCGTACGCGTCGCGTCGCGGCGAGGTGACGTTCGGGACGCTGGACAGCCACGGCGAGACCCTGGTCTGGCAGATGACGACGCCGCCCGGGTTCGACCCGGCGCGGAAATACCCGGTGATCATGCAGGTGTACGGCGGACCGTCGGGCGGCGGCGTGAAGCGCGGCTGGCAACCGGCGACCAATCAACTGTTGACCGAGGCCGGCTACATCGTCTTCCGCCTCGACAACCGCGGCGAGGGCGACCGCTCGGCGGCGTTCAAACAGGCCCTGTATCTGAAGATGGGTCAGCCTGAGATCGAAGATCAGGTTCTGGGCGCCAACTATCTGAGATCGCTTCCGTATGTGGATGCTGATCGCATTGCGATGATGGGCTGGTCATACGGTGGGTTCATGAGCCTGATGGCGCTGACCGAGCCGGACATGGGTCTGGCGGCCGTCGCCGCCGGCGCGCCCCCGACCGAGTGGAGCCTGTACGACACCCACTACACCGAACGCTTCATGTCGACGCCGGAGGCCAATGCTGAAGGCTATGCCGCGTCGGACGTGATCCCGCGCCTGCCGAACGCGACGGGCCGCCTTCTGCTGATGCACGGCATGGCCGATGACAACGTCATCCTCGAGAACTCGACCCGGGTGATCGATGCGCTGCAGGCGTCGTCGACGCCGTTCGAACTGATGCTGTACCCCGGCCAGCGTCACGGGGTGCGCGGCAACGACCGGCAACTGCAGCAGTGGCGGATGTACCTCGACTTCCTCGACCGGACGGTGGGCGAGCGTTCGCACGCCGCGGAGTAGCAACCCGGAGACAGGCGGCGCCGTTAGGGGCGGATGGAATCCTTTTTCGTCCGCTTCGCCAACGCGACCGCCCACATCGCGGGCAAGCCGTGGACGTTCGTCGGCTGCGTGCTGCTGGTTCTGCTCTGGGCGTTCAGCGGTCCGCTGTTCAAGTTCAGCGAGACCTGGCAGCTGGTGATCAACACCGGCACGACCATCATCACCTTCCTGATGGTGTTCCTGATCCAGAACACCCAGAACCGCGACGGCGCGGCGATGCAGGCCAAGCTGGACGAACTGATCCACGCGGTCTCGAAGGCCGACGAGCGGTTCATCGGCATCGAGCACCTGACCGAGAGGCAACTCGACAAGATCCTCGAGGAGGTCGAGGCGCGGGCCGATCGGCTGCATGGCGGCAACCAGCTGCCGGTGGTGGCGACCCGGGCGGAGGACGCCCGGGCGGCGACGCCGCCTCCCGCCAAGCGCGGAACGAAGAAGGCGGCGACCCGCAAGGCGCGGGCGTGAGCGATCTGGTTGCGAACGTCGTCGGCACCGCGGCGGCCCTGTGTTCGATCACCAGCTTCGCGCCGCAGATGATCAAGATCTGGAAGGAGAAGGACGCGTCGGCGGTGTCGCTGAAGACCTATTCGCTGACGGTGACCTGTTTCGTGTTGTGGACGATCTATGGCGTGCTGACGGAGGCCTGGCCGATTACGATCGCCAACGCCTGCGCGCTGGTGATGGCCGCGGGGGTACTGGCGATGAAGTGGCGGTTCAGCGGAGCAGGGCGGCCCGGATGAGCGCCATGACGCGGTCCGCCGCCTGGTCCGGCGTGTCGGCGACGGCGTCGATGCGAAGGTCCGGCGCCTCGGGCGGTTCGTACGGACTGTCGATGCCGGTGAAATTGGCCAGCCCGCCGCTGCGCGCCTGGGCGTAGAGGCCTTTGATGTCACGGGCCTCGACGACATCGAGCGGGGCGTCGACATGGACCTCGAGGAACTCGCCCGGGGCCATCAGTTCGCGGGCCATCTGACGCTCGGCCCGGAAGGGCGAGATGAAGGCGGCCAGCACGATCAGCCCGGCGTCCGTCATCAGGCGAACGACCTCGGCGACGCGGCGGATGTTCTCGACGCGGTCGGCGTCGGTGAAGCCCAGGTCGCTGTTCAGGCCGCGGCGGATGTTGTCGCCGTCCAGCAGGGTCGAGTGCACACCGTCGGCGAACAGGCGCTGCTCCACCAGGTTGGCGATGGTGGACTTGCCGGCGCCCGACAGGCCGGTGAACCAGACGACGAGCGGCCTCTGTCCTTTTTGGGTGGCGCGTTCCGCCCGGTCGATGGCGATCGGCTGGGGGCGGACCGTGGTCGAGCGGCGCAGGGCGAAGCGGATCATGCCCGCGCCGGCGGTCTCCTCCGTCATCCGGTCGATCAGGATGAAGCCGCCGAGGTCGCGGCTGACCTCGTACGGCTCGAACGGGACCGGCGCGTCCAGCGTCAGGTGGACGAGGCCGATGTCGTTCAGTTCGAGCGTGCGGGCGGCCAGGGCGTCGCCGGTGTCGACGTTGATCCTGTGGCGGATGTCGCTGACCCGGGCGGCAACGGTGGTGGAGCCCAGCTTCAGTCCGTACGAGCGGCCGGGTAGAAGGGGACGCCCGGACATCCAGACGAGGTGGGCCTCGAACCGGTCCGCAACCTCGGGCGGAGCCTCGTTGCAGGCCAGCAGATCGCCGCGCGACACGTCGACGGGGCGGTCCAGGGTCAGGGTGACGGACTGACCGGCGCGCGCTTCTTCGAGGTCGCCGTCGAAAGCAGCGATGCGTTCGATCCGGGCGGGCGCGGCGGAGGGCAGGACCCGGACGGCGTCGCCGGGGCGGATCGATCCGCTGACGATCCGGCCCTGGAAGCCGCGGAAGTCGTCGGTGCGGACGGCGGATTGAACCGGCATTCGGAACGGCGCGGGCGCAGCGTCCGCGGTCGGCGCCTGTCGAAGCCAATCCACAACCGTGCCGCCGTCGTGCCAGGGCGTGTGA
Source organism: Brevundimonas lenta (assembly GCF_014196335.1). Classification (GTDB taxonomy): domain Bacteria; phylum Pseudomonadota; class Alphaproteobacteria; order Caulobacterales; family Caulobacteraceae; genus Brevundimonas; species Brevundimonas lenta. The sequence goes on along the minus strand of NZ_JACIDM010000002.1, from coordinate 1,029,910 downwards.
GGGCTGCCGGCGCCGAGGTTGTCGCCGAGCGTGGCGCTGATCGGGACGGCGGTGACGTCCGTGAGGCCGAGGTCAGCCGCGAAGGCGCGGTAGTCGGCGGTGACGGCGTCGAAGGCGGGCCGTGACCAGTCGGCGAGGTCCATCTTGTTGACCGCCAGCAGGATGCGCCGGACGCCGAGCAGGGCCAGAAGGCGGGTATGGCGGCGCGTCTGCGTGAGGACGCCCTTGCGTACATCGACCAGGACGATGGCGGCGTCCGCGGTGGAAGCGGCCGTGGCCATGTTGCGGGTGTACTGCTCGTGTCCCGGCGTGTCGGCGAGGATGAACCGGCGTCCGCCGACATCCAGGAAGCGCCAGGCGACGTCGATGGTGATGCCCTGTTCGCGTTCGGCGGCCAGGCCGTCGACGAGCAGGGAGAGGTCGGGGGCGGGACCGAGCGCCAGCAACTGGTCGGAGGGGACGGCGCCGGTGTCGTGCACCAGGCGGCCGATGAGGCTGGACTTGCCGTCGTCGACCGAACCGCAGGCGATGAGCCGGACGACGCTCTGGACGGGGAGCATCAGAAATAGCCCTCGCGCTTCTTGCGCTCCATGGAGGCGGCGGGGTCGTGGTCGATGACCCGGCCGAGCCGTTCGGAACCGGTTCCCGCGACGAGCTCTGCGAGGACGGCTTCCGGCGTGTCGGCATCGCTTTCGATCGCGGCCGTCAGGGGCCAGCAGCCGAGGGTGCGGAAACGGACCCGGCGTGTGGCGACAGCCTCTCCGGCGCCGAGCGCCAGGCGGTCGTCCTCGGCGAGGATCAGGGAGCCGTCGCGGGTCACGACCGGGCGCTCGGCCGCGAAATAGAGGGAGGGCAGGGTGATGCGTTCGCGCAGGACGTAGCGCCAGACATCCAGCTCGGTCCAGTTGGACAGGGGGAAGACGCGCAGGGTCTGACCGGCGGCGAGGCGGGTGTTGTAGAGGCTCCAGAGTTCCGGCCGCTGGGCTTTCGGATCCCAGCCGTGGGCGGCGGACCGGACCGAGACGATCCGCTCCTTGGCGCGGCTCTTCTCCTCGTCACGCCGGGCGCCGCCGAAGGCCGCGTCGAAGCCGTGGAGATCGAGCGCCTGCCTGAGGCCTTGGGTCTTCCACTGGTCGGTGTGAACGGCCGCGCCGTGCCGGAAGGGGTTGATGCCCTGCGCCTCGGCGTCCGGATTGCGGTGGATCAGCAGGCGCATGCCGGCGCGCGCGGCGGCGGCGTCCCTGAAGCCATACATCTCGGCGAATTTCCACGTCGTATCGATGTGGAGCAGCGGGAACGGCGGCGGGGCGGGAAAGAAGGCCTTGCGCGCCAGGTGCAGGAGGACGGCGGAATCCTTGCCGCCGGAGAACAGCAGGACGGGGCGTTCGCAGCCGGCGGCCACCTCGCGCAGGATGTGGACGGCCTCGGCCTCCAGCCAGTCCAGGACGTCGTCGTCAGGCCGCATGAGCTGTCCGCTCCCCCTCGGATAGCAGTGACTTCTGAATCGGGCGGCGCCAAGCCTGTGCAGATCGGACCGGAGCTGTAGCGAGGCGCGCCGGGACCGGGCAGGGTGGGGAAATGAACGATCGAAACGACTCTCCCCTGATCGCCGGCGTGGAGCTGGGCGGGACCAAATGCGTGTGCGTGCTGGCGTCCGGCCCGGGCGATATCCGGGAGGAAGTGCGTCTGCCGACGACGACGCCGGCGGAGACGCTGGGCGCGATCCGCGCCGTGCTGGACCGCTGGGCGGCGGGACCCGGCTTTGAGGCCATCGGCATCGCCAGCTTCGGGCCGCTGCAGCTGGACGAGCGCGACGCCCGCTATGGGCAGATCGTGGCCACGACCAAGCCGGGTTGGGATGGCGCGGACCTGACGTCTCTGGGCGCTGGGTTCGGCGTGCCGGTGGCGATCGACACCGACGTGAACGGCGCGGCCCTGGCCGAGGGACGGTGGGGCGCGGCGCAGGGACTGGCCAGCTACGCCTACATCACAGTGGGGACCGGGATCGGCGTGGGCTCGATCGTCAGCGGACGGGCGGTGCGCGGGATGGGCCATTCCGAAGCCGGGCACCTGCGGGTCGGTCGGCTGCCCGGCGATGACTGGCCGGGCGTTTGCACCTTCCATGGCGATTGCGTCGAGGGACTGGCCTCGGGGCCGGCGGTGCAGGCCAGGGCCGGCCGGCCGGGCGACACGCTGGGCGCCGATGATCCGGTCTGGGCGATGGTGGTGCATGCGCTGGGCGGGCTGATGCACAATCTGGTGCTGACCACCTGTCCGGAACGGATCCTGATCGGGGGCGGGGTGGCGACCGGTCAGCCGTGGCTGTTCCCGCGGCTGCGGCGGGCGCTGCTGGACAGTCTGGCCGTCTATGGCGCGACCCAGGCGCTGGCGGACGACATCGACGCCTATGTGCAGCCGCCGGCTCTGGGTGACCGGGCGGGTCCTCTGGGCGCGATCGCGCTGGGACGGGACGCGCTGGCGCGCTGACGCCATCGACAGGAATCGCGAATTCCCCCCAAGGTGCCGATCGCTTTGACGGGGGATGGCATGGCCGCGCGCGGAACGACGGGAGACGGGGCGAAGACCGCCCGCCGACGCAAGACGCCGGTCGCCGCGCCGCAGCCGGAAGTCGTCAGCCCTCCGCCGCGCAAGCCGTTCTGGCGCAGCATGTATTTCCTCGTCCTGCTGGCGATCGTCGCGGGCGGAACGATCGGGCATTTCTGGCCGGAGACCGGGCAGGCCCTGAAACCGCTGGGTGACGGCTTCATCAAGCTGGTGAAGATGATCATCGCGCCGGTGATCTTCCTGACCATCTCCACCGGCATCGCGGGGATGAGCGATCTGAAGCGGGTCGGACGGGTGGCGGGCCGGGCGTTCGCCTACTTCCTGGTGTTCTCGACCCTGGCGCTGATCATCGGCCTGGTGATCGCCAATGTGGTGCAGCCGGGGCGGGGTCTGAACATCGATCCGGCGACACTGGATCCCGCGGCGGTGGCCCAGTACTCGCAGGCCGCGCACGAGACGACGATCGTCGGCTTCCTGCTGGGGATTATCCCCGACACCCTGGTCAGCGCCTTCGTCACCGGCAACATCCTGCAGACGCTGTTCGTGTCGATCCTGTTCGGGGTGTCGCTGGCGATCGTGGGCGAGCCGGCACGGCCGGTGACGCGGATGCTGGACCAGCTGGGGCAGGTGGTGTTCCGGATCGTGGCCATCCTGATGAAGGCGGCGCCGGTGGGGGCGTTCGGGGCGTTCGCCTTCACCATCGGGGCGTTCGGCCTGCAGTCGGTGATCAATCTGGGTGCGCTGATCGCGACCTTCTATGTGACCTCGCTGATCTTCGTGCTGGGGGTGCTGGGGCTGGTGGCGCGGGCCTTCGGCTTCTCGATCTTCCGGCTGATCGCCTATCTGAAGGAAGAGCTGCTGCTGGTGCTGGGCACCTCGTCCTCGGAAGCGGCTCTGCCCAGCCTGATGCAGAAGCTGGAACGGGCCGGCGCGCCCAAGTCGGTGGTCGGCCTGGTCGTGCCGACCGGCTATTCGTTCAATCTGGACGGCACCAACATCTACATGACGCTGGCGGCCCTGTTCATCGCCCAGGCCATGAACATCGAGCTGAGCCTGTCGGAGCAACTGGCCCTGCTGCTGGTGGCCATGCTGAGCTCCAAAGGCGCGGCCGGGATCACCGGGTCGGGCTTCATCACCCTGGCGGCGACGCTGGCGGTGGTGCCGTCGGTGCCGGTGGCCGGGCTGGCGCTGATCCTGGGCATCGACCGTTTCATGAGCGAGTGCCGGGCCCTGACCAACTTCATCGGCAATGCGGTTGCCACCCTGGTCGTGGCGCGCTGGGAGGGGGACCTGGACCGGGATGCGCTGGCGGCGGCGCTGGGGTCGGGGCCGGCCCCGTTGGCCGCCGCGCCGGATCCGGCGGCAGGACCGGGCGACAAGGAACGCGTCACCGCCGACTGAGCCTGCGGGGCTGACGCGCGTTCGCGGCTTCTGTACCAGAGGGGACCAGCCTCCGGAGAACCGCCATGACCGACACGCTCGAACTCTCGCACTGGATCGACGGCGAGAAGGTCGGGGCCGACCGGCCGGGCGAGGGGCTTAATCCGTCCGACACCCGCGAGGTCGTGGCGCGCCAGCCGCAGGGCGGCTCCGCCGAGGTCGATGCGGCGGTGGCGGCGGCCAGGGCGGCCTTCCCGGCGTGGTCGGAGGCGTCGCCGGAAGTCCGCTCGGACGTGCTGGACCGGGCCGGGATGCTGCTGCTGGAGCGCCGGGAGGCGATCGGGACGCTGCTGTCGCGTGAAGAGGGCAAGACGCTCGCCGAGGGCATCGGCGAGACGGCCCGGGCAGGCCGCATTCTGAAGTATTTCGCCGGCGAGGCCCTACGTCTGCATGGCCAGAACCTGGCCTCGGTGCGGCCGGGTGTGGAGGTTCAGACCTACCGCCAGGCCGTGGGGGTGTTCGGCCTGATCACGCCGTGGAATTTCCCGATCGCCATTCCGGCATGGAAGGCGGCTCCGGCCCTGGCCTTCGGCAATACGGTGGTGATCAAGCCGGCCGGCCCGACGCCCGCGACGGCCGAGGCGCTGGTGGCCATCCTGCACGAGGCCGGGCTGCCGAAGGGCGTGCTGAACATGGTCATCGGGCGGGGCAATGTCGGCCAGGCCCTGGTCGACCACCCGGACGTGGACGGCGTGTCGTTCACCGGCTCCCAGGGCGTGGGCGCGGGCGTGGCGGCGGGAGCCGTGGCCCGGCAGGCGAGGGTGCAACTGGAGATGGGCGGCAAGAACCCGCTGATCGTTCTGGACGATGCGGATCTGGACCGGGCGGTGCAGATCGCGCTGGACGGCTCCTACTTCGCCACCGGCCAGCGGTGTACGGCGTCCAGCCGTCTGATCGTGCAGGACGGCATCCATGACCGCTTCGTAGAGGCTCTGGCCGAACGTCTTGGGACATTGAAGGTCGGACCGGCGCTCGATCCTACGACCCAGGTCGGACCGGCGGTGAGCGAAGCGCAGATGGAGACCTCGTACCGCTACGTCGATATCGCGCGCGGGGAGGGCGGTCGGATCGTCACCGGCGGGGAGCGACTGAGCCTCGAGACCCCCGGGTGGTATGTGCAACCGACACTGATCTGCGATACATCCGCAGATATGCGTATCAATGCAGAGGAAGTATTCGGCCCTGTCGCATCTACGATCCGTGTGCGGACCTATGAAGAGGCGCTGCAGATCGCCAACGGCACCGAGTTCGGCCTGTCGGCGGGGATCGTCACCTCATCGCTGAAGCACGCGCGCGATTTCCAGCGCAGGGCGAGGGCGGGGATGACAATGGTGAACCTGCCGACGGCGGGGGTCGACTATCACGTGCCGTTCGGAGGGACGAAGAAGTCCAGCTATGGCGCGCGGGAACAGGGCTTTGCGGCGGCCGACTTCTTCACCTGGACCAAGACGTCCTACACGGCCAGCTGAACGTAACGGTCAGAGGAAGCCGCTCAGCAAACCGGAATCCATCAGCCAGGCCTGGCCGGTGAGAAGCGGGAGGCCGGCGGCCAGAAGCTTGGCGAGGGGGTTGGCCGTGCCGCCCTTGTCGACGCCGTCTTCCTTGAGCCCGGGCAGTTCCGGCTGACTGGCGCGGCCGGATTCCTTGATCTTTTGCATCGCCGTGACCGCGCCGACGCGGTTGTGAACGTGCAGGGCGCGGAACGCCGCCGTGATGTGCACCTTCACCGTACCCTCGGCGATGTTCAGGACGCGGGCGATCTCCTTGTTGGAGAGGCCGGCCGCCAGATGGGTGAGAACCTCTTTCTGACGCAGGGTGAGTTCGCCTTCCAGCGTGCCGTCGTGACCGGTGGAGGTGGTGGTCACGGTGACGTCGGAGATGATCGGCGGGACGTAGATCTGGCCGCCCAGAACCGTCTGGAGCGCCTGCACCATCTCATCGTCGGGGAGGTCTTTGGGAATGTAGCCGTGGGCCCCGGCCGCCAGGGCCTCGAACGCATCGGAGCGATCCTGGCGCCAGGCGATCACGACGATGCGGAGTTCGGGGCGGCGAAGGCGAATGCGGCGGAGGCCGTCCATGCCGCCCATGCCGGGCAGTCCGGAGTCGACCAGGAGGACGGTGATCTTACGGTCCCGATCCAGCTCGGCGAGAGCTGTCGGAAAGTCGTCGACGCCGGTGACGTCAGCGATGCCCAGATCGCTGGAAAGCAGCGATTTCAGTCCACCCCTACACAGGCGGTGACTGTCGGCGATGAGAATTCCACCCCTCATGTCGGCCACGATTCCAACCTCCCATTGGAATTATACTGACATTCATTATCAGGAACCCCCCCCTGACTTGAGCACCAAGCGAAAACTAGGCGTTACAGCGTAGGTATAGGCTAGCGAGAATGTCCGATGTTTGCAATCGGAACTGGTGAAGTCTTCGGTCGCTTCCTTTACTTATATGGTCTCCCGTCCAGCGCGGGCGGGAAGCCTGACGAAATCTGACGGGATTTTACCGCTCTGAAATTTACTCGGGCGATCAAACTCTTAACGCGACAAACAGCGAAGCTTCAGAACCGCATCAGAACCGCGGCAGTCGGCCTCCGAAGGGCGTAGGCTGCGCGTACGATGTCGTACAGTCCACGGCCTATACTCTACCTTCGGACCATACGATCAGGGGCGGGTCAAGCTCAGTCCCGCCTGCCTACGACTTAAGTATTAGTCCTGTGGGGCGGGTCATATAACGCCGACATTCCGAGGCTAGTCCGTCTGTCCGAATGGACGGTTTGACCGGTTCAGTGATTAACAGAAGCCTCAAGTCGATTGTGGGGCGACACCGCGACCACTTTTAGCACATCTAGAGTGCGCGAGAGAATTCGCGGGCGGGGAGCCTTGTAACCGAGAAGCCTTTGCTCAGTCCACTGATCGGTGGATTGGGATGTTCGACGCCGTCATCTGGAGGGAACGGTCATGGTTACGTATATCCGGAGCGACCTGGATTTCATCCTCGCTCAAATCAAGATTGCAGAAGCGCACGCCAACGGGCAGCCGCTGTACGGGCCGGGAGGGTTGATCCCGGCCTATAATCTTTCGTGGGGCCTGCGAACGGTCGACGGGACGTACAACAATCTTCTGAACCCCGAGCATGGCGCCTCGGACAATCCTTTCCCGACGCTGCTGGGCACGCAATACCGGACGATCATGGTGGATCCGGACGGCCCGGGACCGACTCCGTCGGTCCCGGTTTCATATGTGCCGGGCGTCGACAACGACGGCCCCGGTACGGCCGGCCCCGGTGATGTGTTCGACCCCTATGTCCGTACGATCAGCAATCTGATCGTCGACCAGACGCTGGCCAACCCGTCCGCCATCCTGACGGCGCTGCAGCGCGCCGGCGTGGTTGCGCCGGCCGACGAGATGTCGACCCTGGGTGTGATCACCGCCGCCTATGAGGCGATCGAGGCGGAGTTCCTCGCCGTCAGCCAGTCGCGGGTGGCCTATTTCAACCTTGCGACGACCGCAGCCGCCAATCCGGGCGACGCCGCCGCGCAAGCAGCCGCCGCCGCCGCACTCGTGACGTTGAACAACGCCACCGCAGCGCTGGACGCCGTTCGCGGGCCGCTTGACGCGCTGCTGGCGACCAATGGCATCGTGATGGAGGGCGACAACGTCCAGATCACGAACACCGCCCCGGATGAGGGCCTGTCGGCTCCGTTCAACTCGTGGTTCACCCTGTTCGGACAGTTCTTCGACCACGGCCTCGACCTCGTCGCCAAGGGCGGCCAGGGCACGGTCTTCATTCCGCTGATGCCGGATGACCCGCTCTATGTGCCAGGCGGCACGACCAACTTCATGGTCCTGACCCGTGCGTCGCGTGATGCGAACGGCAATGCGATCAACACCACGACTCCGTTCGTCGACCAGAACCAGACCTATTCGTCACACGCCTCGCACCAGGTCTTCCTGCGCGACTATGAGTTCAACGGCGCCGGCGATCCGGTCAACACCGGCAAGCTGATCGAAGGCACCAACGGCGGCATGGCCACCTGGGCCGATATGAAGGCCCAGGCCCGCACCCTGCTCGGGATCAACCTGACCGATCAGGATGTCGGCGACGTGCCCCTGCTGGCCACCGACGAGTACGGCAACTTCACGCCCGGACCGAACGGCTTCCCGCAGGTCGTCTTCGCGGATCCTGCCAATCCCACCGTGTTCATTCTCGTTGAAGGGAATCCGGCGGCTAACGGCGGGCTCGGCATTTCCCTGTCCGACGGCCCGGGCAACTCGGTCGCCGTCCGCACTGGCCACGCCTTCCTTGCCGACATCGCGCACAGCGCCGTGCCGGATGGTCTGCAGGACGGCGACATCGAGATCGGCCTCGGCAACGGAGACGGCTCGGCGACCGACGGCTTCTACGACAACGAGCTGCTGGACGCCCACTTCATGGCCGGTGACGGCCGCGCCAACGAGAACATCGGCCTGACCGCCGTCCACCACGTGTTCCACTCGGAGCACAATCGCCTGGTCGACCACACCAAGGCGGTCGCGCTTGCTGACGCCCAGGCCATTCTGGCCGGCGGCGGCACCCAGGCGCAGGCCGTGGCCTTCCTGAACGAGTGGCTGCTGACTGACGTGACTACCGTGCCGGCCAGCGTCGCCGGTCTTGTCTGGGACGGCGAACGCCTGTTCCAGGCCGCCAAATTCGGCACCGAGATGCAGTATCAGCACCTCGTGTTCGAAGAGTTCGCCCGGAAGATCCAGCCGAACATCAACGTGTTCCTGGTTCCGGACGGCTATGACGTCACCATCGATCCGGACATCGTCGCCGAGTTCGCTCACGTCGTTTATCGCTTCGGCCACTCGATGCTGACCGAGACGATCGACCGCTTCGATCCGACGATGACTCCTGATCAGATCAGCCTGATCGAGGGCTTCCTGAACCCGCTGGAATTCCAGAACAACGGCGGCACGACGACGGTCGACGCGAACATCGCGGCCGGCGCCATCATCCGCGGCATGACGCGGCAGGAAGGCAACCAGATCGACGAGTTCGTTACCAGCGCGCTCCGCAACAACCTGCTGGGCCTGCCGCTCGACCTCGCGACGATCAACCTGGCCCGTGGCCGTGACACCGGCGTCCCCTCGCTCAACGAGGCGCGTCGCCAGTTCTACGAAGCGGCCCAGCAGAACACGCTGATGAAGCCCTATGAGAGCTGGGTCGACTTCGCGAGCCATCTGAAGAACGAAGCCTCGATCATCAACTTCATCGCGGCCTACGGCGATCACGCCCTGATCACCGGTCAGTCGACGATCGACGGCAAGCGCGACGCCGCCCTGACGATCATCACCGGCACCTCGGTCGGCGGCCTGACTGTTCCGGCCGACCGGCTGGCCTTCCTGAACGCCTCCGGCGCCTATGCCGGCGCGGTTCCGGGCAGCCTCGGCGGTCTGGAGAATGTCGATCTGTGGATCGGCGGCCTGGCCGAAGAGATCATGCCCTTCGGCGGCATGCTGGGCTCGACGTTCAACTTCGTCTTTGAAATCCAGATGGAGAAACTGCAGAGCGGCGACCGCTTCTACTATCTGCAGCGGCTCGATGGCCTGCACCTGTTCAGCGAGATGGAGGGCAACTCCTTCGCCGCGATGATCATGCGCAACACCGACGCGACCCACCTGCCGTCGGACGTGTTCTCGACGCCCGGACTGATCCTCGAGATCAACCAGGCGGCCCAGTTCAATGATCTGGACGGCGACGGTCTGCTGGAATCCACCGACCCCACGGGCAGCGGTCTGCTGACCCAGCTGGTCATCCGGGACAATCCCGGTACGGCGGGCGCCGACAGCAACTATCTGCGCTACACCGGCTTCGACCACATCGTGCTGGGCGGCACCAACAACGCCGACATCATGATCTCGGGCGGCGGCGACGACACCATGCACGGTGACGCCGGCAACGATCGGATGGAAGGCGGGTTCGGCAACGACATCATCAACGGCGGCGCCGGTGATGACATCATTTCGGACAGCGGCGGCGACGACAACGTCAAGGGCGGCGACGGCAACGACGTCGTCCAGGCCGGACCGGGTCTCGACCTGGTCCTTGGCGGGGCCGGTCAGGACTTCGTGGTCCTCGGCACCGACATGGGCTCCGAAGTCTTCGGCGGCACCGGCAATGACTTCATCCTCGGCAACCGCAACGCCGAACGCCTGCTGGGCAACGAGGGCAACGACTGGCTCGAAACCGGCACCTTCGACGGCGCCCCCGGCGACAACTTCGATGAAATCTTCGCCCACGACGGCATTCGCGGTCACGACGTCTTCATCGGCGACGGCGGCTTCGACGAGTTCATCGGTGAAGGCGGCGACGACATCATGGTCGGCAGCCCGGGTCGCGGGAAGATGGCCGGCATGTCCGGCTTCGACTGGGCGACTTACAAGAACAACACGACCGGTGTGTTCGCTGACCTGTCGGTCGGGATCGTGTTCGATGAAGCGCCGACCCTGCCGCAGAACGCCGCCCTGGATGAGTATGAATCCATGGAAGGCCTCTCAGGTACGGCCTTCAATGACATTCTGCTTGGCTCCAACGACGATGCGGCGGCCATGGTGTCCCTGGCCAACGGCGGCGCAAGCGGCTTCTACGGCAGCCAGCTCGATGCTGCGGGCATCGCCCGGATCACCGGCCTTCAGGCCATGCTCGGCGCGGGCGTCACCTCCTGGAACGGCGGCGACATCATCATGGGCGGCGACGGGAATGACCTCATCACGGGGCAGGCCGGCGACGATTTCATCGATGGCGACACCTGGCTGAACGTCCGGATCGCTGTTCACGCCGCGATTGGTCCCGACGGCGGCACCGGAGCCATCCTAGAATATGCAGACAGCATGAACCAGCTGATGACGCGGATGTTCAACGGCACACTCAACCCGGGCCAGCTGAACATCGCCCGTGACATCATGACGGCGAACGGGGCGGGCGATGTCGATATCGCCGTGTTCTCGGGCAACTTCGCCGACTACACGATCACCAACCTCGGCGGCGGGCGCTTCCAGCTCGTCGACAACGTCGGCACGGACGGCACGGACGTCATCCGCAACATCGAGATCATGCGCTTCGCTGATGGAGATGTGGCGGTGAACTCGCCGGCCACCGGCGTGCCGGTGATCAACGACCAGACCCCGACCGAAACCCAGCAGCTGACCGCCAACACGGCCGGCATCGCGGACGCCAACGGTCTCGGCGCCTTCTCCTACCAGTGGCAGCTGTCGACCAACGGCGGCACGACCTGGACCAACATCGGCGGGGCAAACGGCGTGAACTACACGCCCGCCCAGGCCCAGGTTGGCGGTCTGCTCCGGGTGGCCGTCAGCTTCACCGACGGCGTGGGTAATGCAGAGCAGGTGTTCTCGGTCCCGACCGGCGTGGTCGGCGACTTCTGGAACGCCATCCCGATCCTTGCCAATACCTTCAACGGCACGGCCGGTGACGATATCGCCAACGGCACCAGCGGCCTCCTCGGCCTCGGTGCCAACGATACGCTCAACGGCAACGCCGGTGACGACCAGCTCAACGGGGCCGGCGGCACGGATACGCTGAACGGCGGCGCGGGCAATGACCGTCTTGACGGCGGCGCGGGCGGGGCGGACGTCGCAGTCTGGGCCGGCGCGGTCGGCGCCTTCGGCTTCGGCCTAAACGGGACCGGCCAACTGACGGTCACGGACCTGATCGGAACCGAGGGGGTCGACACCCTGACCACCGTCGAGAACCTTCGCTTCAACGCGGTCACCTACGCTCTGGTGAACGGCACGAACGCGGCCGGAACCTCGAACGGCGGCGCCAACGCCGACATCGTCCTCGGACACGGCGGCGTCGACACCGTCAACGGCGCGGGCGGCAATGACGTCCTCGTCGGCGGCGCCGGCAACGACACGGCGCTGGGCGGCGCGGGCAACGACCAGATCCTCTGGGGTGTGGGCGACGGCCGCGACTTCATCGACGGCCAGGGCAACACCGACACCGTCCGCATCCGCGGCGACGCCACGGCTGAAGTCTACCGCATCTACTCGAGGACGGCGGCGCTGGCGGCGGGCATCACCGGCCTGAACGCCAACACCGAGATCGTCATCACCCGCAACGGGACGAACAACGCCTCGATCATCGCCGAACTGGATAACATCGAGGAGATCACCATCACCGGTCGCGGCGGCGGCGACACCTTCATCCCGATCGGCACCTTCGCCGGCACCAGCCTGGCCACCAGCACCATCACCATCGACGGTTCTGACGGCAACGACACGGTGGACATCACCGAGCTGAGCTCGGCCCACCGGATCGTGTTCCGCCAGAACGGCGGCACGGACACCGTCGTCGGGACGCTCCGCCCCGACGATGTGGTCGAGGCCTTCGGTCCGGAGGCTCCGGTTCTTACGGAAAACGCCGGATCCGACGAGTCCATGGACGGTACGACCGGAGAAGCCAGCTACGCCGGCGGAGCGGGCAACGACACGCTCAGCTTCGAAACCTCGACTGCGGGCAAGCATGTCTCGCTGAACGGCAACTACGCCCGCAATGCGGACGGCAGTAACCAGGCTTCGCTGACCAGCATCGAGAACGTCGTGGGTTCGGCCTTCGCCGACACCCTGGTCGGCAGCGCGGTGGCGAACGTCATGTTCGGCGGCGAGGGCTCCGACACCCTGATCGGTCTCGGCGGCGACGACTTCCTCTGGGGCGGCGCCGGCCTGGCCAACACCATGCAGGGCGGTCTGGGCAACGACATCTACTACGTCGAAGCCAATGACACGGTCCTGGAGCTGGCCGGCGAGGGCACGGACTCGGTGCTCACCACCCGCGGGTCGTGGACGCTGAGAGCCAACGTCGAAAACCTGGCGTTCGTCGGAGCCGGTGACTTCATCGGCGTCGGCAACGACCTCGCCAATGCGATGGAAGGCGGCGTCGGCAACGACGTCCTCTCCGGTCGCGGCGGCATCGACGCCCTCATCGGCGGCGGCGGCATCGATACGGTCTCCTACGCTTCGGCGGTCGGGGGTGTCTCGGTGAACCTGAACGGTTCGATCGCCTCCAACGACGGCGACGGCGCTTCCGACACCCTGTCGGGCTTCGAAAACGTCACCGGTTCGGCGCTTAACGACACCCTCATCGGGTCGCTCGGCGCCAACGTCCTCTCGGGCGGCACCGGGGCCGACTACCTGATCGGCCTGGATGGTGACGACACCCTCCATGGCGGCTCGGGTGCGGCCAACACGCTTCAGGGCGGTTCCGGCAACGACCACTACGTCCTGAGCGCAGCTGGTGACTCGATCGTCGAAGCGGCGGGCGGTGGTCTGGACTGGGTCGATACCCTGTCGAGCCTCCATACGCTCGCGGCCAATGTGGAGAACGTGACCTACACCGGGGTCGGCAACTTCACCGGCACGGGTAACGCGGACGCCAACGTCATCACCGGCGGCATCGGCAACGACACGCTGTCGGGCAGGGGCGGTAACGACACCCTGAACGGCGGTGGCGGCAACGACCTGGCGCAACTGCAAGGCCTGGCGGGTCAGTACATGGTCACGGCCGTGGCTGGCGGCTACCTGGTGACCGACACTGTCGGAGGTCGCGATGGAGCCGACACCCTGCTGGCGGTGGAGCGGGTCCGGTACGCCAACGGCACGATCGTCACCCTGGAATCGCTGGTTGCGGCTCCGACGGTGGCGGGCAAGTCCGCCGCGGACGCCCAGGTCCTGCCTGCGGCTCCCAAGGAGGTCGTCGTGTCGCCGCTGGTGCAACCGGCTGCTGACAAGGCGGTCGTCAATGTGCCGCAGGTCCTGCCTTCGCTGGATGACGACGCCTTCGTCCTTCCGGTGCAAGACGAGGCCTTCGTCCTCCCGGCGCTGCAAGATCGGTACGACATGCCGAGCTTCCGCAGCTGGCACGACTTCAATGACTTTGGAGCCGACGCCTTCAGCCATCGCTTCGAACGGGTGCTGCCGCAAATCCACGACTTCGGATCGATCTCCGACGATCCGTGGTTCGTGACGCACAACGACTGGCTGGCTTGACCCCGCGCCCATAAGGGCCGCCTGAAGCAGCGCATATCTGCTTCAGGCGGTCCGGGGCTCCGCAACCGGGTGCAAGGACGTCGCAGCGTCCGGCTTGTGGAAGGGATCGAGGGGCGGCGACGTACAGGGGCGGAAGCGTGCATATCCATAAAGACCCGTCGGGCAAGTCAGCGGAGGGCGTTCCTCCGGCTTGGCCCGCAGCGACTTCCGGAGGGACCTGGCGTTTCTTCGGATGTCGTGCGTTTGGGGCCCGGCCAGCAGGGGTGGGGTCATGACGAAACCGGAAGACGCCGACTGTCCGGTTTGCACCGGTCCAAAGGCGGCCGAGGGCAGGCCGGTCGAGCCGCAGCTCAGGCGCAAGATCGCTGATCTCGAGCGGGCGTTGGAGCAGTGCAAGGCGCGGCCGGACGAGGTGGACCCCCGCGAGGACCGCTGGGCGCTGAAGGTCCGGGAAGTTGATCACAGGGCCAAGAACTCGCTGCAGCTGGCCGCGTCCATGCTGATGATGCAGGCCCGCAGCATCGACGACCTTGAGGTGCGCGACCATCTGGAGGCGGCCTCGGAGCGGCTCCAGACGTTCGCCCGGCTCCATGCCGTGCTCCATGAGGGGACGGACCATGACGGCGTGCTGGTGAGGCCGTGGCTGGAGCAGGTCTGCAAGGATCTGCGGATGGCGCCGGACGTCGAGATCGCGGTCGAGGCTCCGGACGAGACGTGGCCGGCGGAGCTGGCGCGCCCCATCGGCCTGTTCATCTTCGAGGCCGTGACCAACGCCCTGAAGCACGCGTTCCCGGAGTCCGGTGCGGGCCATATCGAAGTCAGTCTGCGGCGGACGCCGCCGTTCTGGCGGGTGGAGGTCGCCGACGACGGATCCGGTCCGCCGGCCGCATCGCGATCGGGACTGGGGACGGCCCTGTTTCCGATCTTCGCGGATCAGCTGGATGGCGAACTGATGATCGCCCGGGGACTGGATGACCGGGGCATGCGGGTGGGGATCGTCTTCGCTGAACCTGACGGCCTGAAGCGCGCCGCCCGGACCATGCTGTGACGGCCGGGACAACTAACTGTTACGCTAACGAAAATTTCAAATCCGACGTGTAGCGTCTCCCTTGATCAGGGGGCGCGTGATGGTGGACGAGGTTTGGCGTGACATTCCGACGGGCGAAAGCCCGATGGAGCGCCTTGTCCATCTGGCCTGCTCGGCCTTCCACACCTCAATGGGCATGGTGACGATCCTCGGTGAGGATGAGCTGGCGTTCCGGGCGGTGGTCGGCCTGCCGACGAGCGCGATCGAAAGTCGTGTCAGCGTGACGCGCAAGCTCGTTGCGGCCGGCCCCGGCGCGACCTTCGTGGTGCTGGACGCGTCGACCGATCCGAGGGTCATGAATCATCCGCTGGTCACCGGCCCGGAAGCGCTGCGCTTCTACGCCGGCGCAACGGTCTGCGACGGCCAGGGCCAACCCATCGGATCGATCGCCGTGATGAGCGGGGAAGCGCGGGCGTCGTTCAGCCCGGCCGATCTCGCCACGCTGCAGCGCCTCGCCGCCGCGGCGACGGACTTCATCCAGCAGGTCACCGCCCAGCGGATTCAGACCGGGCAACTGGCCACGCTGAAGCTGGCGGAGTCGACCGCGGGTTTCGGCAACTGGCGCTTCGACGCCGAGACCGGGCAACTCGGCTGGTCTGACGGCATGTACAGCATTCATGCGCAGGACCCCTCCACGGGCGCTCCGTCATTCGACGATGCGATGGAACGATATCATCCGGACGACCGGCAGATGTTGCGCGAACTCATCGCCGCCGCGCTGGAGACCGGGGAGGGCTATGATTGCCGCCTGCGCCTGACGCGGGCGGACGGCGAGAAGCGGATCATCCGCTCGCGCACGGTGGCGATGCGTTCGCCGGACGGTGCGACGACCTCCCTGTTCGGCGTGCTGCAGGACATCACCGAGCGCGAGAAGTCCGTGGCGCGGCTGACGCGGAGCGAGGCGCAGTATCGTCTGTTGGCGGACAATATGGACGACGCCGTCGTCCGCATTCAGGCCAGCGGCCGCAGCAACTACATCTCGCCCGCGGCCGAGGGGCTGATCGGCTATTCGCCGTCCGACCTCAGGGGCGTGGCGCCCCAGTCACTGGTTCACCCCGAGGATCGCACCGCCGTCCTGTCGGTGATCCGGCGCGGCTTGCGCGGGGTGCGCAGCCAGCAACTCCAGCACCGCGCGCTGCACCGCGACGGGCGTACGGTCTGGGTCGAGAGCAATGTGCGCGCCGTGCCCAGTGAGGACGGGACCATCACCGAATTGGTGGTCGTGGTTCGCGACATCTCCGCCCGTAAGGCCATGGAGGACGAGCTTATCGAGGCGCGGGACCGGGCTGAGGGGGCTGTGCGGGCGAAGTCGGAGTTTCTGGCCAATATGAGCCACGAGCTGCGCACGCCGTTGACCAGCGTGATCGGCTATTCGGACGTGCTTCTGTCGCACGACAGCCTGCCGGCGACGGAGCGCAGCTACGTCGAGCGGATCGGGGCCTCGAGTGAGGCTTTGTTGGGCGTTATCAACGATATCCTCGACTATTCGAAGCTGGAGGCGGCGGCGGTGGATCTGGATCCGCAGCCGTTCCGGCCGGAGGGCCTGGCGCGGAGTGCGGCCTCGATCGTCGAGGCGCAGTGCGAGGCCAAACAGATCGCGCTGGTCGTGAATATCGATGACGACCTGCCGCATTTACTGCAAGGCGACGAACCGCGGCTCCGGCAAATCCTGCTGAACCTGCTGTCGAACGCCGCGAAATTCACCGCCGCGGGCGAGGTCAGGCTGGATGTCGGCGCCCGTGCCGATGGCGACCAATGGCGTCTGCGGGTGGCGGTCAGCGACACCGGCATCGGCATTCCGGCCGACAAGCTGGAGACCCTGTTCGATCGTTTCACCCAGGCCGATACGTCGACCACGCGCGTCTATGGCGGCACGGGACTGGGCCTGGCGATTTCGCGCCGGCTGGTGAACCTGATGGGCGGCGAGATGGGGGTGTCCAGCGTCCCGGGGATCGGGTCGACCTTCTGGTTCGAGATCACCCTGGCGTCGGCGGTCGACGAGGGCGGAGAGCGCTCGAGCGTGGTCGCGCCCGGCGGGTCCGGCGCGCGGATCCTGGTGGCCGACGATGCGGCGACGAACCGTGAACTCCTGAGCGTGATCCTCGCCGGGCTCGGCATGGCGGCTGATACGGTCCGGGACGGGGCCGAGGCGGTCGCGGCGGCGTCCAGCGGGGACTACGATCTCATTCTTATGGACGTGCACATGCCGGTCATGGACGGCCTGGCGGCGACGCGTGCGCTCAGAGCCATGCCCGGCGCCGTCGGTCGGACGCCGATCGTGGCCCTGTCGGCGAATGTTCAGCGCGATCAGGTCGAGGCGTGTCTCGCCGCCGGGATGGACGGTCACGTGGGCAAGCCGATTCAGATCGCCGACCTCGCCCATGCAATCGCCCGGTTCGCCCGGCAACCGGATGAAGAGGACGGCGCCGGCGCAGATCGCGCTGTGGCGTAAAGCGAAGCAAGCGTTGCCTTGTTTCTCTAAATATTGCGACGTTACTCGGATCGTCCAACAAGGACTTGAGGGGCGTCGGTCCGTCCGGCTTATGTCCCTTTAATTCTAGACAACTACGGATAGATAGGTTGGGGTATGACCTATACCGCACAGGTGCCTATGACCTATGCGCAATAGAATTCATTCTCCGGCTATGCTTATATCTTCCTCGCGCGTCTAAGTAGGGGAAGTGTTGAGGCGACTTTTATTCGGGACACCGGGTAATCGTCTCGTCAAATACCGACAAAGACGAGTTGAAGTCCGTCCTGTTGGGCGGAGGCGTCCAATTCCGGCAGTTCCTGGGAGGGGCTGTGATGGTCGACTTTAATCAGCGGCCAGCGGACCTGCGTTGTCTGCTGCTGGGGCCCGGATCGGCTGGCGGACAGCTTCGCCACGATCGCGCCGGCCCGGAGAATGTCCCTGATCCGGTCGGTCCGAGGCTTTCCAAAACTTACGTGAATACTCCCGGGTAGTAGTAACCGGGAAGGAGAGTGTTGCCATGCCTATCTCTCTTCGGGCCCATGATCTGGCGCTACTTGACCAGGAATTCGCCGCGGGCGGCTTCCGCAACTCCAGCGGCCTCGGCAACAACGTCGCTCACCCGACGTGGGGCAATTCGAACCAGCCGTTCGTGCGGCTGTCGCCGGCCCATCCTGAACCTGCGACGGTGAATGGGGTGCGCGTGACCGGCGCGAGCGGATCGCCGCTGCCGAACGAGCGCCTGGTTTCCAATGTGATCTCGCAGCACGTCGACGCCAACGGCCTGTCGATCGATGCGCCCAGTACGGCGGGGACGAACCTGCTGCTGATGTCGTTCGGCCAGTTCTTCGACCACGGCCTCGACTTCTATGCGCGGGGCGGTGGCAGCCAGTTCGTTGACCTGTCGACCATCAACGCCCAGCTGGCGCAGATCGCGGCCGCGAACCCGGGCCTCAACATCGACGTCACGGACAACATCATTGCCCAGGGCGTGCCGCCCCAGCTGCAGTTCCTGATCGGCGGACGCGCGGCGCGCTACACCGTGGACGGCAACGGCGTCATCACCCTGGATAACGTCAACGGGACCGAGCGGCTGAACATGACGTCGCCGTTCGTCGACCAGAACCAGACCTACGGCTCGACGCAGGGGATGACCTTCCTGTTGCGCGAGACCGCTCGCGACGCGAACGGCGACGTGATCCGGGATTCCGGCGGCCAGTTGGTCAAGACGCATCGCCTGCTCGACGGCGCAGCGGAGATCGGACCGGACGGCGTGAGCCGCGGGGGTCTGCCGACCTATACCGACGTGCTGATCAACAATGGTCTGAGCGCCGCTGATCTCGACGACGTTCTGGCGATGGCGGCGGTGGCCGGTAACGACTTCGCCGCGTGGACCTATCTGACCGGACTCGCCGGGTTCATCGACTTCGGCGACATCGGGGACGGAACCGGCGCCGCCCTGATCGGCGACAAGAACGACTTCGACGCCTCGCCCTTCGGGCAGGGCGGCGGCCCGAACGCGAACTTCAGCCTCGAAGCACTGCTGTCGTACTACGTCGCGGGCGACCATCGGCCGAACGAGAATGTGGCCCTGACGGCGGTGCACACAGTCTGGCACCGCGAACACAATTTCCAGGCCGAGCGGATCGCGGAGCTGCACCCGGAATGGACCGCGGAAGAAGTCTTCCAGGCGGCCAAGACGATCACCGTCGCCCAGTATCAGCGCGTGGTCTTCGACGAGTTCGCAGAGAAGATGTCGGGCACATTGCCGGGCGAGGGCGACCACGGCTTCGTTGACTACAATCCCAACGTCAATCCGGCCATTTCGGACGAGTTCGCCGGCGCGATGTACCGGGTCGGCCACTCGATGATCAACGAGACCATCCCGTTCGTCGATGCGAACGGGGTGCTGCAGGAGGTGTCCCTTATCGAGGCCTTCCTGAACCCGGCGATGTTCGCGGGCGCTGATCCCGATCACCCCCAAATCAGCGGCGCCGCGTCGCTGCTGGGCGGGCTGACCCAGGTCGGGCACCAGCAGATCGACACAAAGGTGGTCGAGGCGGTGCGCAGCGCCCTGTTGGGACTGCCGCTGGATCTGGGCGCCGCCAACCTCATGCGGGGCCGCGAGCTGGGCCTGCCGTCCCTGAATGAGTTCCGGGCCTATGTGAGCAGCCTGGGCACGTCCCTCGAACAGAACGGCCAAGCGTCCGACTACATCGATCAGGCGGGCATCCCCGGTCTGACGCCCTACGCCAACTGGGATCAGTTCGGAGCCGCCCTGCGCGGCACCGCGGCCGAACGGGCCGACCTGCTCGCCAGGTTCAAGGCAGTCTACGGCGAGGACGTGATCGATCCGGGCAACGGCCTGATCAACGGCACCGGCGTCAGTCACGTGAACGACGTCGACATGTGGATCGGCGGCCTGGCCGAAGCGGCCTTCGGCGCCAGCCAGATGGGTTCGACCTTCACCTGGATATTCCAGGAGCAGTTGGACCGGCTGCAGGACGGCGACCGCTTCTACTACATCAATCAGTTCGACGGGTCGCTGCTGCTTCGCGACATCGATTCCGAGCACTTCTCGGATGTCATCGCGCGCAACACCGGCCTGACCCACCAGCACTGGGACACCTTCGAGGTGTGGGAACGGCGCGACGTGGCGGCGGGCGTGCTGAACCGCAACTTCAGCGACCTGAACCCGCTGAATGTCGACCTGGTGCTGGTGGGCAACGCGCTGAACAACGTCCTCACCGGCACCAACAGCAACGACACCATGTATGGCGGTGACGGCAACGACACCATCAACGGCGGCGGCGGTAAGGACGCCCTGCACGGCGAGGGCGGCAATGACATCCTGAACGCCAGCCTCAATGCGCAGGACGCGTTCCTCTACGGCGAGGCCGGCGACGATGTCCTGAACGGCGATGACAACGACGACATCCTGAACGGCGGCGACGGCAACGACATCCTGAACGGCAATGACGGCAAGGACTACATGCTGGGCGGCGCCGGCGATGACTGGATGATGGGCGGCGACGGGGTCGACGACGCATACGACGGCGGCGACGGCATCGACACGGTCGACTACAGCGCCTCCGGCTCGGGCGTGAGCCTGAACCTCAGCATCCCGCTTGATCGTCTGTTGCCTGATGAGGGTGAAGGCGGCGACGCCGAGGGCGACGTGGTCGTCAACGTCGAGAACCTCCGGGGCAGCGCTTTCGCCGACACGCTCGTCGGCGACGGCGCGGCCAATGTGATCGAGGGCGCGGCCGGGGCGGATGCCCTGAACGGCGGCGCGGGCTCCGACACCGCCAGCTACCGGACGTCCAACGCAGCTGTGAACGTGCACCTGTTGCTCGGCACGGCCAGCGGCGGACACGCCCAGGGCGACACCCTGGTCAGCTTCGAAAACCTGATCGGCAGCGCCTTCAATGACATTCTGACCGCCAACAACGTCGCCAACAGCATCGACGGCGGCGCCGGTGCGGACGCCATGACCGGCGGCGGCGGTGGCGATCGCTATTACGTCGACAATCTGGGCGACACGGTCGTCGAAACCACGGGCGGCGGGCTGGATGTGGTCTACGCCAGCGCGAGCTGGACCCTGGCGGGCGGCGTGGATGTCGAACAGCTGAGGGCCAACTATGCGGGCCCGTCGGGCATCACCCTCATCGGCAATGAACTCGCCAATACGATCATCGGCGGGTTGGCGGCCGATATCCTGAACGGCGGCCTTGGAGCCGACGTCATCCTTGGCGGCGCAGGCGCCGACACGCTTATCGGAGGCTCCGGTGCGGTCAACGTTCTTCAAGGCGGCGCAGGTGATGACGTCTATATTCTCACCGCCGCGGACACGGTTGTCGAACTTGCCGGGGAAGGTGTGGACACAGTCCAGACCAACCTCATCAGCCGAACCCTCGGCGCCAATCTCGAAAACCTCCTCTACAACGGAGCCGGAAACTTCACGGGAGTCGGGAACGCACTCGCCAACGTGATGACCGGCGCGGCCGGGGACGACACCCTGTCCGGTCGCGGCGGCAACGACAGCCTGGAGGGCGGGGCCGGGTCCGACACCGCCAACTACGCCAGCGCGGCCGGAGCCGTGGCGGTCGACATCGCCCTGCAAACCGCCAGCGCTGATGGCGACGGCGGCGTCGACACCTTCACCAGCATCGAGAACGCGACAGGCTCGGCCTTCGGAGACGCGCTCGTCGGCGACAGCGCGGTAAACACGCTCACGGGCGGCGCCGGCAATGACGTCCTGACAGGTCGCGGCGGCAGCGACTTCCTGCTGGGCGGCGATGGCGTCGACACCGCGACCTATGCCGCGGCCATCGGCGGCGTGAACGTCAGGCTGAACGGGGCCCGGGCGCTGGCGGACGGCGACGGCGGGGTCGACACCCTTTCCAGTATCGAGAACGTCATCGGGTCCCTGTTCGCCGACACCCTGGTCGGCTGGACGACAAACAACGACCTGACCGGCGGACTGGGATCCGACACCCTGATCGGTTTGGAAGGGAACGACACGCTTCGCGGCGGCTCAGGCGCGGCGAACCAGCTGCAGGGCGGGCTCGGCGACGACGTCTACATCCTCGACGCCAACGACACGATCGTGGAGCTGGCCGGGCAGGGGATCGACACTGTCCAGACCTCCCAGGCGGGCCGGACGCTGGGCGCCAATTTCGAGAACCTGACCTTCACCGGGACCGGCAATTTCGCCGGCATCGGCAATGCGCTGGCCAACATCATCATCGGCGGCGCGGGGGCTGACACCCTGACGGGCGCTGGCGGCAATGACACGCTGAACGGCGGCGGGGGGCAGGACCTGGCGATCCTTTCCGGGCTGCAGGCCAGCTATCAGGTCGTGGCGGCGGGCGGCGGCTTCCAGATCACCGACAACGTCGCCGGGCGTGACGGCGTCGACCTTCTGATCGGCGTCGAACGGGTCCGGTTCAGCGACGGGACGACGGTGCTGGTGTCGGCGCTCGCGGCCGCTCCGGCGGTTGTCGCCAGCGCGAAGGTCAGCGACCCGCCGGTCCTGCCGGCCGCGCCGAAGACCTTCGCCGCTGATCCGCAGGTGTTGCCGGCGCTCGACGACGACTTCGTCCTCAAGGGCGATGACCTTCCGCTGGTTCTGCCCGCGGCGGCGCTGGCCGAGGTCCAGAGGTTTGAACGGTCATGGGACTGGAACGACCGGGTCGGAGACGTGCGCTTCGCCGCACTCGACGACGTGGCCGGGCCCTGGTCCCACGACCACGACGGAGGACTGATCCCCGATTGGTTCCTCTGAGCCCGAAGGCCCGCCGAGGGGCAGGGCCGGGCAATGTTTGAGGGAGAGGTCTCTGACCGCATCCCTCCGAAGGCGAGGTAAGGGCTATGGCTAACTTCATCCGTAGTGATCTGGCGTTCGTTCTCGCGCAAATCCAGATCGCAGAGCAGCACGCGGCGGTGACAGGCTCGACCTTCAACGACGGGACGGCGGTCACCGATGCTGAACTGACCCTGGGCCGCACGAGCCTGCTCTCACTGATCAGCGGTTCGCCAAATCACACCTTTGGGCTGCGCACCGTCAGCGGCATCTTCAACAACCTGCTCAGTAACGCCCAGACGGACTTCGGTCAGGCGGACAATCCGTTCCCGCGGTTGACTCCGGCGGACTACAATCGCCAGGGCGTGGATTACACCCCGACGCCCAACCAACCCGGCGCCATCGTTCAGGACACCGCGCCGCGCACCATCTCCAATCTGCTGGTCGACATGACCAGCCGGAACCCGGCGGCGACGGAGGCCTATGAACTGGCGCTGGAGCAGGGGCTGGACGCGACGGCGACCGAGATCGAGCCGGGCGTCTTCCTGTACCACATCCCCAACCGTGCCCCGGATGAGGGGCTCTCTGCGCCCTTCAACTCATGGATGACCCTGTTCGGCCAGTTCTTCGATCATGGCCTGGACCTCGTCAACAAAGGCGGCAGCGGGACGGTCTTCGTTCCCCTCCAGCCCGACGATCCGCTGTTCGTCCCGGGATCGCCGACCAACTTCATGCTGCTGACGAGGGCCAACGTCAGCGGCGGGGAGGCGGTCAACGCCACCTCCCCGTTCGTTGATCAGAACCAGACCTACTCGTCGCACCCGTCGCACCAGGTCTTCCTGAGGGCCTACAGCTTCACCGGCCCGAACGGGTCGCCCGAGGCCACCGGCAAACTGATCCAGGGCGACAACGGCGGCATGGCCAACTGGGCCGACATCAAGGCCCAGGCCCTGCAGATGGGCATCGCGCTGGACGACTATGACGTCGCGGCGATCCCGTTGGTCCGCACCGACCTGTACGGCAACTTCATTCCGGGCGCGAACGGCTTCCCGCAACTGCTGATCAACGGGACCTGGCAGAGCGGCACCCCGGGCAATCCGCTGGACGCCACCGTGGCGACGAAAAGCGGGCATTCCTTCCTGCTCGACATCGCGCACGGGGCGAACCCGTTCAATGAACAGACAGGCCAGCCCCTTCCCGCCGGCCAGTATGACGCCGCGCTGCTGAATGCGCACTTCATCGCCGGCGACGGCCGCGTGAACGAGAACATCGGCCTGACGGCGGTGCACCACGTCTTCCACTCGGAGCACAACCGGCAGGTCGATTATTCCAAGGGGATCATCCTCGACTCCCTGGATGATCCGGACTTCACAGCGGCCGAACACCTGGCCTTCCTGAACGAGTGGCTGGATGTGCCGCTGTCGCTGGGGGCGTTCCAGGCGCTGAACCTGGCGAACCTCAATCCCGACAGCTTCGACTGGAATGGCGAGCGGCTGTTCCAGGCCGCGAAATTCGCCACCGAGATGCAATACCAGCACCTGGTGTTCGAGGACTTCGCACGGAAGATCCAGCCGCAGATCGACGTGTTCGTGGCGCCGGTCGGCTATGACGTCACGGTCGATCCGTCGATCGTCGCGGAGTTCGCCCACACGGTCTATCGCTTCGGTCACTCGATGTTGACGGAGACGATCGACCGCTACGATCCGAACTTCACGCCGGACCATATCGGCCTGATCCAGGCCTTCCTGAACCCTGTCGAGTTCGACTCCGGCGGCACGATCGACGCCGACGTCGCGGCCGGCGCGGTGATCCGCGGCATGACCCGTCAGGTCGCCAACGAGATCGACGAGTTCGTCACCGACGCGCTGCGCAACAGCCTGTTGGGCCTGCCGCTGGACCTTGCGGCGATCAACCTGGCGCGCGGCCGTGAGACCGGCGTCGCTTCGCTGAACGACGCGCGCAAGACGTTCTTTGGCATGACCGGCGACACCCAGCTAAGGCCCTACGACAGCTGGTACGACCTCGCGCTGAACCTCAAGCACGAGGCGTCGATCATCAACTTCCTCGCCGCCTACGGCACCCATACGTCGATCACGAGCGCGGTCAGCTATGAGGCCAAGCGCGACGCGGCGACGGCGATCGTGATGGGCGGTGCAGGCGCGCCGGCGGACGCGCTGGACTTCCTGAACAGCGAAGGGGCCTGGGCCAACGCCGGGACCGACAGCATCACCGGGCTGGACGACGTCGACCTCTGGATCGGCGGTCTGGCCGAGAAGATCATGCCCTTCGGCGGCATGCTGGGTTCGACCTTCAACTTCGTGTTCGAGACCCAGCTTGAGGCGCTGCAGAACGGCGACCGCTTCTACTACCTGGCGCGCACCGCCGGCATGAACTTCATCAATGAGCTGGAGCAGAACTCCTTCGCCAGCCTGATCATGTCGAATACGGACACAGAGCACCTGCCGATCGACGTGTTCTCGACGCCCACCTACATTCTGGAAGTCGATCGGCTGGACGTCGACGCCGACGGAAGCGCCCAGTTCAACGCCGGCCTCGGCAACCTCGACCCGACCCAGGCAGGCGCCACGCCGCTGGTCGACCGCAACCCCGGAGCCGGCAGCGCCGATCCCGGGCCCCTGGTCAGCTATCTGCGCTACAACGGCGGCGATCATGTCGTGCTGGGCGGCAGCGCCCTCAATGACACCCTGATCGCCAGCATCGGCGACGACACCATCTGGGGGGACGGCGGAAACGACCGGATCGAGGGTGGTCAGGGCAATGACAACATCGACGGCGGCGTCGGCAACGACATCATCACCGACTCCGGCGGCGACGACGTCATCAAGGGCAATACCGGCGACGACGTCATTCATGCCGGGCCCGGGCTGAACCTGATCATCGGCGGCGTCGGCAACGACTACATCATCACCGGCGAGGACTCGTCGGAGGTGTTCGGCGGCACCGGCAATGACTTCATCTTCGGCTCGACCTTCAACGAAGGGATGCAGGGCAACGAGGGTGACGACTGGATCGAGATCGGCACCCAGGACGGGGCGCCGGGCGATAATTTCGATCCCTTCGGCCGCGATACGATCGACGGCCATGACGTCTTCTTCGGCAACGGCGGCTTCGACGAATACGTCGCCGAGGGCGGCGACGACATCATGACGGGCAGCTTCGGCGTCAACCGGATGGAGGGCATGTCCGGCTTCGACTGGGCGGCCTACTACACCCTGCCGTCCGTGTACGCCGACCTGAACCTGCCGGCCTTCGACGAGACCCCGATCCCGCCGACGCCCAATACGGCCACCGACCGCTACGCCAACGTCGAGGGGCTGTCGGGCAGCGCGGGCAATGACGTGCTGTTCGGATCCGACGTCGCGGATCTGGCGGCCCAGGAAGTGGTCGGCGGCGTGCTGCAGTTCGTCGAGGGCGCGCGCGGCAGCGTGCTCAACGCGGCGGGCATCGCCCGCATCGCCGGACTGCAGGATGTCGTCGGCGTCGGCGTCACCTCGTTCTCGACCGGCAACATCATCCTTGGCGGCAGTGGCAGCGACGTCATCGAAGGGCGCGCCGGCAATGACATCCTCGACGGCGACCGTTACCTGAACTGCCGGATCGGGGTGTTCGATGCCCTGGGCGTCCAGATCGCGACCTTCGCCGGCATGAGCGGGGCGTTGAACGCGGCGATGATCGCCGGGACCTACAACCCGGGCCAATTGCGCATCGTGCGCGAGGTCCTCGTCGGCGGAGCCGTCGGCGATATCGACGTCGCCCGGTTCTCAGGGCTCCGGGAGGACTATGACGTCGTCAACAACGGCGACGGCAGCTACACCGTCATCCACGCTCGCGGCACTGCGGCAGACGGTACGGATGTCCTCAGGAACTTCGAGTTCATGCGGTTCTCCGACGGGCTGACGGGCACGGTCGACTTCGCCATGGGCGCGCTCGATACGGCCAGCGCCCACGCGGACGCCTTCTCGACCGGCGAGACCGGCACGCTGAACGGCAATGTGTTCGACAACAACGGGGGCGGCGCAGACGCGACGATCCCCGCGGGCAACATCCTGGCCGTGAACGCGCTGAACGGCTCGCTCGCCGCGGTCGGCGTGGCGACCGTGCTGGCCTCCGGGGCGACGGTGACGCTGAACACCAACGGCACCTTCTCGTACAACCCCGGCAACATCTTCCGCAGCCTGCCCGGACCGCTTTCGGGCGCGGCCAACTCAACCGCCACTGACAGCTTCAGCTACACCCTGTTCGGCGGCAATACGGCCACGGTGACCATCATCATCAACGGCCAGGACGGCAACGGAGACGTGCTGCAGGGCACGGCCGGGGCCGACAGTCTCTGGGGCGGCACGGGCAACGACACGCTGAACGGCCTGGCGGGGCTCGACACCGCGAACTACGCCCAGGCGGCCAGCGGCGTGAACGTCAGCCTCAACGCCAACCAGGCGTCGAATGACGGCAACGGCGGGGTCGACACCTTCAACAGCATCGAGAACGTCACCGGTTCGGCGTTCAACGACACCCTGGTCGGCAACGCCCTGGGCAACGTCCTGTCCGGCGGCCTGGGCGCCGACACCCTGGTCGGCGTGGGAGGAAATGACTCCCTGTCCGGGGGCACGGGCGCGGCCAACACCATGATCGGCGGGCTGGGAGACGACCATTATCTGGTCTCCGCCGCTGATACGGTCATCGAAGTGGCGGGCGAGGGCATCGACACGATCTCGACCACGCTGAACGCCTATACCCAGCGCAACAACGTCGAGCACCTGAGCTTCTCCGGAACCGGAAACTTCACCGGGACGGGCAACACCCTGAACAATGTGATCACCGGTGCGGCGGGAGCCGACGTCCTGGCGGGCCTGGCCGGCAATGACACGCTGATCGGCGGGGCTGGCATCGACACCGTCACCTATGCATCGGCGGCGTCGGCGGTGACGGCCAATCTGACGGGGCTGCGGGCCACGGTGGACGGCCATGGCGGCATCGACGTCTATGTCTCCATCGAGAACCTGATCGGTTCAGGCTTCGCCGACCTGCTGGTCGGCAATACCGGCGTCAACGTCATCAACGGCGGGCTCGAGCGCGACACCATCCTCGGCTACGCGGGCGATGATGTCCTTCACGGCGGTTCCGGCGTGTCCAACCAGCTGCAAGGCGGCCTGGGCGACGACCGCTACGTCCTGACAGCGGCCGGCGACACCATCGTCGAGCTGGCGGGGGAGGGCATCGACTCCGTCGAGAGCCTGTCGAGCTACCATGTGATGGCCGCCAACGTTGAGAACGCGACCTACACCGGCGTCGGCAACTTCACCGGCGTCGGCAATGCGATCGCCAACGTCCTGACCGGTGGCATCGGCAACGACATGCTGACCGGCGGCGGCGGCGACGACACGATCAACGGCGGGGCCGGCCAGGACACCGCCCAGATGGCGGGGCTGCTGGCCAACTACACCGTCGTCGCGGTGGCCGGCGGCTACCAGATCACGGACTCGACCGCCGGACGCGATGGCGTCGACACGTTGCTCGGCGTCGAGCAGGTCCGGTTCTTCAACGGCGTCGTGGCGCTTCTGTCCAACCTCGTCGCTGCGCCGGCGCCGCTCGTCAGCGCCAAGGCGGCGGCGCCGCAGGTGCTTCCGGCGGACGACTTCGTCCTGAAGAGCGTGGACCTGCCGCCCGTGCTGCCGGCCCTCGATTTCGACGCTGACCTCTCGGTGGCGGCGTCCGCCCGGCTGGCGCTGGCGTCGTTGCGCATGGACCACCACGCGCACTTCGACGGCGCAGACGGCCCCCTCGGCTCGATGCATCACCTGCTCGGGTTCAGGGACGACGGACGTATGGACGACTGGGCCTTCTGATCGGGAAGGGCGGGGTCAGGGTCACCCGAGGGTGCGCCGGGGGAGGGTGGAACCGGGACGAAATACGCTTTCATGGGGCATCGGACGTCCTCCTGCCCGAAAGTCATATGCCCGATCGAATTCGGCGGACCGTCAGGCGAAACCCGGAGCCCGGTCGCAGTGCTGAAGGAGGGAGCAGGGCGCGGCGGGGCGTCCGACCTACGTCGGCGCCCTCGTGGATCATGGGGCCGGACCTCAGGTGTTCCCCGGATGACCCTTGCCCCGCCGCCGGCCCTATTGAGGGCCAGACCCGCGGTCAGCACGAGGGAGGTCGCGCCAGACATGCAGTCCGCCCAGAAGATGTCGTTGCCGATGCTGACCGCGATGGTGGTCGGCTCGATGGTGGGGGCGGGGATATTCAACCTGCCCAGTCGCTTCGGCGCAGCCACCGGCCCGTTCGGCGCCCTGATCGCCTGGGGGATCGCCGGCACCGGCATGTACATGCTGGCGCGCGTCTTTCAGGCGCTGGCCGAGAAGAAGCCCGACATCGACTCCGGCGTCTTCGCCTACGCCAAGGCCGGGTTCGGCGACTATCCAGGCTTCCTGTCGGCGTTCGGCTACTGGCTGGGCAGTTGTCTCGGCAACGTCTTCTACTGGGTGCTGATCGGCTCGACCCTCGGGCGCTTCTTCCCCGACCTGTTCGGAGACGGCAGCACCATCGTCGCCATCATCGTGTCGCTGGTCGGCATCTGGGCCTTCCACTTCATGATCTTGCGCGGCGTCGAACAGGCGGCGTTCGTAAATCTGGTCGTCACCATCGCCAAGATCGTGCCGCTGGTCGTCGCCCTGATCGCGATGGTGGTCGTCTTCAACTGGGATCAGTTCTCGACCAATTTCTTCGGCGCCGCCGACATGCCCGAGAAGTCGCTGCTGCAGCAGGTGCGCGACACCATGCTGATCACGGTCTTCGTCTTCCTCGGCATTGAGGGGGCCAGCGTCTATTCGCGCTACGCCACCAAACGGTCCGACGTCGGCCGGGCGACCATCCTGGGCTTTGTCGGCGTCACCGGCCTGATGGTGGCGATCACCCTGCTGCCCTATGCGGCCCTGCCCCAGTCGACCATCGCCGGGCTGACCCAGCCCTCCCTGGCCAGCGTGCTTGAGGAGATCGTCGGGCATTGGGGCGCCGTGTTCATCTCGATCGGCGTGCTGGTCTCGGTGCTGGGCGCCTATCTCGCCTGGTCGCTGATTTGCGCCGAGGTGTTGTTCGCGGCCGCCAAGTCGCAGGACATGCCGAGGATTTTTGCCGCCGAGAATGGGCGGAAGGTGCCCGCCAATGCGCTTTGGCTGACCAACGTCGTCGTCTCGCTGTTCATCATCTCGACTTACTGGTCCGCCGACGCCTTCAACTTCATGCTGGATATGACCAGCGTCACGGCGCTGCTGCCCTACCTGCTGGTCGCGGGATACGGCGTGCTGATCGCCCGGCGCGGCGAGGGCTACGAAACCACGCCGAAGGAACGGCTGCGCGACCAGATCTTCGCCTGGATCGCCGTCCTCTACACCCTGTTCATGTTCGCCGCCGCGGGCATCAAATACGTGGTCCTGCTGGCGGTGCTGCTGGCCCCCGGAACGATCCTCTACGTCTGGGCGCGGCGGGAGCAGAAGGCCCGGCTGTTCAACCCGCGTGAGCTCGTCATCTTCGCCGTCACCATCGTCGCAGCCCTGGTCGGGGTCTACGGCCTGCTGAGCGGCCGCATCACACCCTGACTGAAAGGCACAAGACGATGGCGACCGACACGGCCTTTGGCGTTCATTCCGAAGTCGGCCAGCTGCGCAAGGTCATGGTCTGCGCGCCCGGCCGCGCCCACCAGCGGCTGACGCCCAGCAACTGCGACGACCTGCTGTTCGACGATGTGCTGTGGGTCGACAACGCCAAGCGCGACCACTTCGACTTCATGACCAAGATGCGCGATCGCGGCGTCGAGGTCGTCGAGATGCACAACCTGTTGGCCGAGACGGTGGCGATCCCGGAGGCGAAGGCCTGGATCCTCGACCACCAGGTGGCGCCCAATCAGATCGGCCTCGGCCTGCTCAATGAGGTCCGCTCCTATCTCGACGGCCTTTCGAACCGCGAGCTGGCGGAGACGCTGATCGGCGGCCTGTCGACCTTCGAGTTTCCGGAGGACATCGGCGGCGAGCAGCTGGCGCTGATCCGCGACGCAGCGGGGGTCAACGAGTACCTGCTGCCGCCGCTGCCCAACACGCTCTACACGCGCGACACGACCTGCTGGATCTACGGCGGCGTGACGCTGAACTCGCTGTACTGGCCGGCGCGGCACGAGGAGACGATCCTCACGACCGCGATCTACAAATTCCACCCGGACTTCGCCGGCAAGGTGAACGTCTGGTGGGGCGATCCGACCAGGGACTGGGGGCTGGCGACGCTTGAGGGCGGCGACGTCATGCCCATCGGCAAGGGCAATGTCCTGATCGGGATGAGCGAGCGGACGTCGCGCCAGGCCATCAGCCAGGTGGCCGCCGCCCTGTTCGAAAAGGGCGGGGCCGAACGGGTCATCGTCGCCGCCATGCCGAAGCTGCGGGCGGCCATGCACCTGGACACCGTCTTCACTTTCGCCGATCGCGACTGCGTGCTGCTGTACCCGGACATCGTCAACAGCGTGGAGGCCTTCTCCTACCGGCCGGACGGCAAGGGCGGAGTGGAGCTGCACAAGGACAAGGGAAGCTTCGTCGATACCGTCCGGGACGCCCTGGGCCTGAAGAAGATGCGGGTCGTGGAGACGGGCGGCAACGACTACATGCGCGAGCGCACCCAGTGGGACAGCGGGGCCAATCTTGTCTGCGCCTCGCCCGGGGTGGTCTTCGCCTACGACCGCAACACCTACACCAACACCCTGCTGCGCAAGGAAGGCATCGAGGTGATCACGATCACCGGGGCCGAGCTCGGGCGTGGCCGGGGCGGCGGGCATTGCATGACCTGTCCCATCATCCGCGACGCGGTGGACTTCTAGGCGGCGGCATGCGCGCAGCGGGCCTCCTGGTCGGCGTCGTTTTGCTGGCGGGTCCGCTCGCGGGCGAAGCGCGGGCGCAGGACCAGGATCCCGATCCGTCGGCCCGCTATGACATCGACGACATCCTGGGCCGCCTGCCGCACGACCCCGACGAGTTGCCGACGCAGGAAGAGGCAAGGGGAAGGGCGATCACCTTCGAGTTTTCGCTGGACGGGACGTACACGACCAACGCCGCCACCAGCCGGTTCGACACGATCGACGCGGTCTATGTGACGCCGGCGTTCGGGATCAATGTGACGCCCGTGACCTGGGGCGGTTGGGATATCGGCGGCGGTGCGCAGATCGACGCCGACTACTACGCCGGCGGCCATGACGACGATTTCGGCGAAGGGCGGCTGGAGGGGTTCGTGTTCGCGCAGCATGCGCTGGGCCCCGGTCAGTTCACGGCCGAGTTCATCCTGCTGGGCATCTTCGGCAACGACTTCTCGGATCAGGACCTGACGCTCCGGATCAGCGACCTCACCTACTCCGTGAGCGGCGAACATCTGAACGTCGAGATTTCTGCAGAGTACCAGGACTCCGACATCGCCGAACTGCGCCGGAGCCGATGGACAGCGACGGCGAGCCACGTCCTGTCGGAGCCGATCTGGGGGCACGAGGTGACCATCGAGGGCGACCTGGCCGTCTCCGACTTCACCAGCGGAGCCAGCAGCGGACGCAACGACGCGACGGCGGGCGTGGTGCTGATCGCGCAGAGGTCGCTGGGGCGCGGCTGGGACCTTGAGTGGGAAGGCGCCTTCATCAACCGCTTTTCGAACCGTGAAGCGTCGCGGTTCACCGCATTGGAGTTGGGAGTCGAGCTGACGAGACAGTTCTGAACCGGGCCGCGGCGGGGCGCGCCTCAGGAGGGAGACCCATGGCCGGCCTGAACGGATCGACCGACGAGAAGCTTTCACTGCGGGCGCTGACGGCGCTGGTGGTCGGCTCGATGATCGGGTCCGGCATCTTCGCCCTGCCGGCCACCTTTGCGCGGGCGACGGGCGGCTTCGGCGCGATGATCGCCTGGGCGATCGCCGGGACGGGCATGCTGATGCTGGCCTTCGTCTTCCAGACGCTGGCGAAGCGAAGGCCCGATCTGGATTCCGGCATCTTCGCCTACGCGAGGGCGGGGTTCGGTCCCTACCTGGGGTTCGTTGCGGCGGCGGGGTACTGGATCGGCGCGTGCTTTGCGGACACGGCCTGTCTGATCCTGATCAAGTCGACCCTGGGTCAGTTCTTCCCGATCTTCGGCGACGGCACGACGCTCGTCTCCATCCTGTCGGCCTCGGTGCTGGTGTGGGGCTGTCACTATCTGGTGCTGCGCGGGGTGAAGAGCGCGGCGGCGCTGAACGCCGTCGCGACCTATGCCAAGATCATCCCTATCGGCCTGTTCCTGTTCGTCATGGTGACCGGCTTCCAGGCCGACATCTTCGCCTTCAACTTCTGGGGCGGCGAGGTCCCGAGCCTGGGGACGCTGGCCGGCCAGGTGCGGGCCACCATGCTGGTGACGGTGTTCGTCTTTGTCGGCATCGAGGGGGCGAGCGTCTATTCCCGCTACGCCAAGCGGCGCGAGGACGTCGGCATAGCCACCGTGCTGGGCTTCCTCGGCGTGCTGAGCCTGCTGGTCCTCGTCACCATGCTGTCCTACGGGGTCATGCTGCGACCCGACCTGCAGGCGCTGGCGACCCCGTCGATGGCCGGCGTGATGGCCCATGTGGTGGGCCCGTGGGGCGGGGTGCTGGTCAGCGTCGGGCTGCTGATCTCGGTGCTGGGAAACTACCTGTCGTGGTCGTTGCTGGCGGCCGAGGTGGTGCACTCGGCGGCGCGCGAGGGCAGCATGCCGTCCTTCCTGGCGAAGGAGAATGCGGCCGGCGCTCCGGCGGGCGCCCTGTGGCTGACCAACCTGATCATCCAGCTGTTCCTGATCGTGTCGTGGTTCGCCGAGGAGGCGTTCCTGATGGCGCTGAAGATGACGGGGGTGATGACCCTCGTGCCCTATCTGCTGGTCGCGGCCTACGGCGTGCAGCTGGCCTGGACGCGCAAGGGCTATGTCGAGGAACCCGCCGGCCGGAACCGCGATCTGGTCTGCGCCGTGGTGGCGACCCTGTACGCCTGTCTGATGATCATCGCCGGCGGGTCGAAGTATCTGGTGCTGTCGGCGCTGCTCTATCTCCCCAGCACCCTGCTGTTCGTCATGGCCATGCGCGAGCAGAAGCAGCGGGTGTTCAAGCCCGGAGATGCGGTGGTGTTCGGCCTGGTCGTCGTTGCGGCGGCAGTGGGCGTCTACGGGCTGGCGTCGGGCGTGATCACCATCTGACGGCGGTCAGCGCGGAATGATCGCTCCGGGATACCGGATGACCCGCCGGGCCAGGGCGTGGCCGGCCCGGACGGCGGACGGGGCGTCCTGCCGGCTGAGCCGCGCATGCAGATAGCCGGCGTTGAAACTGTCGCCCGCGCCGGTGGTGTCGACGGGGTCGACCGGGGCGGTGGCTATGTGATGCAGGCCGCTGTCGTCCGCCAGCAGGGCGCCGTCGGGGCCGAGTTTGACGACGACCTCCCGCGCGCCGTGGCTCCGCCAACGTTCGGCGGTCGCTTCGGGCGTGGCGTCGCCATGCAGGGCAGCCTCGTCCTCGAAGGTCGGCAGGGCGACGGTGACAAGCGGGGCGAAGTCCGCGATCACGCGGCGGGCTTCGTCCGCCGAGGCCCAGTTGCGCGGACGGTAGTTGGGGTCGAAGGCGACGTCGCCGCCGCGGTCGCGGACCGTTCTGGCGACGGCCTGTAGCTGCGCGCGATCCGCGTCGTCGAACAGGGAGAGGGAGATGCCTGACACGTACAGCAGGTCGGCCTCGGCCATGGCCGCCAGCGCCTGTTCCGATCCCGGCAGCCTGAAGAAGTTCCGCGCTGCACTGGTTTCGCGCCAGTACGAGAAGGTCCGTTCGCCGGCCGCGCCCGTGCGGATCGCATAGAGGCCGGGAAGACGGTGCGGATCGGTCAGGACCAGATCCAGATCGACGCCTTCCTCTGCCCAGGCGGCCTTCATTTCCTGCGACCAGACGTCGGCGCCGAGAGCGGTGGCGTAGCGGACTTTAACGCCGAGCCGGGCGAGGTAGAGGGCGGTGTTGAACGTGTCGCCGCCGAACCGCAGCTTCGCCTCGCCGTCCGCCGAGCGCGACAGCTCCAGCATGCATTCGCCGAAGGAGACGATCTTCACTGTCCGCAATCCTGACTGTCGGGCTGGAAGATGGATACGTCGATCGCTTCGGCCATGCGGCGGTAGCCCTCGTCATTGGGATGCAGGCGGTCGTCGCGGTGCGTGCCCGCCGACATGGCTGCCGGACTGGCAGGATCCCTGACGGCCGCATCAAAGTCGATGACGGCGTCGAAGGCGCCGCTGTCGCGGATGAAGCGGTTCAGCGCCTGACGAGCCGTCTCGGAGCGTTCGTCGAACCGTTCGGAACCGGCGAAGGGCGTGACGGTGCCGCCGATGACCTTGATCCCGTGCAGGTGCAGGCGGTCGATGATCTGCCGATAGCCTGCAATGACCTCTTCGGCGCTGCGGCCGGGCTGGGCGGGATCGCCGTTGTGGCGAATGTCGTTGATGCCCTCCAGCAGGATCACATGGGTCAGGCCGGGCAGGCTGAGCACGTCGCGGTCCAGTCGCGCCATGGCGTTGGGGCTGCGGCCGTCCTGGACGACGCGGTTGCCGCTAATGCCGGCATTGACCACCACGAAGCCAGCCGGGCAGACGGCGTCCAGCCGTCGGGCCAGAACGGACGGCCAGTCGGCGTCGGCCCCCAGGGTCGCGGTGGCGCCTTCGGTGATGGAATCGCCCAGAGCCGCGACGACGGCGGGCGGATGATCGTTTGCGGCGAACACAGCCGAGATGAAGTTCTGACGCCGCTGAACCTTGAGGTCATCTGTGACGGGCGCGTCGCCATCGCCGATGCGGACGGCGGAGCGGCGGACAACGCCCCGCGTGGCCTCAGGCAGAAAAACACTGACCGACACCTGTCCGAAACGGGGGACGCTGACCGGGACCGGATCGCTGAGGAGGGCGACGCCCGGCGGCAGGATGACATCCGTCATGCCCGAGAAGGTGACGGGCAGGGCGGAGCCCTCGCCGCCCGTCAGGCGCAGGAAGACCGAGGCGACATGCAGGGGCTCGGTTCCCAGTTCGTTGCTGAGGCGAAGCCGGACCGCCTCGGCCGCCGTTCCCAGACGGATATCCTGGCGCACTGTCTGGTTCAGGTAGCCGAGCGGAGCCTCGGGCGTCCCGTCAAAGCGGGCCGGGGCCGCCGAGGCGGTCCATGCCGGCGTCCAGGTCACGGGTGGCGTCTGGGCGAAGGCGCCGCCGGCCGCCGCGGTCGCGAGAAGCGCGATCGCGGCCGCGCACAGCAAATCCTTCGCCCGACGGGTCACGAAAAGAACAGGCCCCCGTTGATGTCCAGGTTCACGCCGTTGAGGAAGGCGGCGTCTTCGGACACGAGGAAGGCCACGGTGGCGGCGACCTCTTCAGCGCGGCCCTCGCGACGCAGCGGCGTGGCGGCGGCGACCGCCTTGCGCACTTCGTACTTCGTGAAGGTGTCGTGGAAGGTCGTGCTGATCATGCCGGGGCAAAGGGCGTTCACGCGGATGCCTTGCGGGCCGAGCTCCTTGGCCATCGAGCGGGTGAAGGTCATCAGCGCGCCCTTGGAGGTCGCGTAGATCGAAGCGCCCGGTCCGCCGCCGTCACGACCGGCCAGCGACGAGAAGTTCACGATCGCGCCGCCCATCTTCATCGACGGGACCACCGCGCGGGTCATCAGATAGGCCGAGCGCAGGTTCAGGTTCATGACCTGGTCGAAGAAGGCCTCGTCGATCTCGGCCAGCGGACGGCGCTGGACCATGCCCCCGGCCAGATTGACCAGGATATCGACGCGCGGCCCGAAGGCGGCGTGCGCGGCGGCGACGAGGCTGTCGGCCCCGGCGCCGGTCGAGACATCGGCGCGATGCAGGATGGCTTGCGCGCCGACGGCCTGGACCGCCTTCAGCGTCTCCGTGGCGCTGGCTTCGTCATTGGCGAAGTTGATCACCAGGCTCGCGCCCTCGGCGGCGAGTTTCAGAGACACCGCACGGCCGATATCGCGGCCGCCGCCGGTGACGATGGCGACCTTGTCGTTCAAACGCATCAGAAGTCCTTTTGGGGGGTATCAGAGTGGAGTGGGGCCACCGGCGCGATACGGCCGGTGATGAACCACAGGGAAAGAAGCGACAGCGGCACCAGCGCCGCCACCAGGATGAAGATCGGGCCGTACGAGACCTTGGTCATGGCCGGGACCAGCCAGGTGGTGATCAGGGTGCCCGCCACCGCGGCCATGCCGCCGACGCCGGCCAGAGAGCCGACCGAACGGCCGTCGAACAGGTCGCCGGGGATGGTCTGGATGTTGCCGATGGCGACCTGGAAGCCGAACAGGACGCCGGCGATGACCAGAACGGCGATGGTCGGATCGGTGATGTTGGGCGCGATCAGCAGGCAGGGCATCATGACCAGACCGCCGAGGGTGATCGACGCCTTGCGCGCCGTGTCGACCGAACGGCCCGACTTGATCAGCCAGCCCGACAGCCAGCCGCCGAACAGGCTGCCGATCATGGCGCCGACGTAGGGCACCCAGGCGAAGATGCCGATCTGCTTGATGTCGAAGCCGAAGGTCTCGGCCAGGTAGATCGGCAGCCACGAGACGAACAGCCACCAGATCGGATCGAGGAAGAAGCGCGTCAGAATCACGCCCCAGCTCTGGCGGTGGGTCAGCAGCTGACGCACCGTCGGAACATAGGCCGGAGCGAGCGGCGCCTCGGTCGGCTGGGCGGCGGGCTTGTCGAGGATCAGGGCGCGCTCGGCGGCGCTGACCCACGGATGCTTGTCCGGACCGGCGCGGTAGATGATCAGCCACGGCAGCACCCAGACGAAGCCGAGGGCGCCGATCAGCAGGAAGGTGCCCTTCCAGCCCAGCGACAGGAACAGCAGCGCGATCAGCGGAGCCGAGATGATGGCGCCGATCGAGGCACCGGCGTTGAAGATGCCCTGGGCGAAGGCGCGCTCACGCGCCGGGAACCACTCGGCGTTGGCCTTGACCGCGCCCGGCCATGCGCCCGCCTCGCTGATGCCCAGCATGGCGCGGAAGACGCCGAACGAGGCGATAGAGCTGGCTACGGCGTGCAGGGCGATCGAGACCGACCACACCCCGATCGACAAGGCAAAGCCCAGCCTCACGCCGATGGCGTCGAACAGCTTGCCGAAGGCGAACTGCCCCATGGCGTAGAAGACCATGAATATGGTGACGAGGAGGGCGTAGTCCTCCTTGGTCGCGCCGATCTCGGGCGCAATCTCTGGCCACATCACCGCGAGGGCGTTGCGGTCGATGTAGTTGATCACCGTCGCCACGGCGATCATGGCGACGATGACCCATCTCATGCCGGTCTTCATTTGCCGTCTCCGTCGCGGTCGAAGCGGGCGTAGCCGCCGGTCCATTGCCAGGTCTGTCCATCGGCGCGCACGGTGTGCGAGCGGCCGGGCGACACATCGTCGGCGACGCCCAGCGCCAGCGTTTTGCCGGACGCCAGGGTCACGATCACCACTTCGGCGTCATCGCCGCGCACGCGGGTGATGTCGCGGATGCGGCTGGTCGAGCCGGTGACCGTTTCGGCGCGGCTGTCGTATGCGCCGTGGGGCTCGAGCACTGCGTAGAAGCTGGCGTCGGCCTGACCGTCCATGCGCCGGATCAGCATCTGTTCGCGGCGCAGGTTGAAGTTCGGATCGTTCGCTCCGCTTTCGACCAGCAGCGCGCGGGTCGGGGCGGAGGCGCCGAAGCGATAGGTGTAGAACCGGCCGTCCAGAAGCCAGGTCAGGCTCCGGGTCTCGACGCCCGGGTCCGATTGCGCGTCGACCCACAGGTGCTGGTAGCCGGCGCGGTCGCCGAGGACCGGACGCTCCGTCAGCGCGTGTCGCGCCTCGAAGCCCTGGGTGATGATCTGACCGTTGAAGCGCAGCGGCAGGTCGTAGAGGGCGGGCGCCGATCCGTCCGCGCGCATCAGGTCGATGGCGATCGGGTAGGCGAGATCGGGATGCTCGATCAGGGCCAGGATCCGGACCATCGACACGCCTGCGTAGGCCGTATCGATGCGGGCCGAGGCGATCTGCAGGCCGTCAGCGACCTGGAACAGCAGCGGTGTCGTCGTGTGTTCCTCGCCCACGCGCCAGTCGCCGCCGAACTGGCTCTGGCCGTTCACGACGAGAGTGTTGTGGGCGACCGTCTGCTGGGCCCAGCTGTCGTTTTCGTCCAGATAGCCGCCGCCGTTCTTGGCTTCGACGTTGAGGAAGCGCGCCGCTCCGTAGTCGGTGATGACGGCGTTGCCGTTATCGTAGAACAGCCAGTTCAACCGGTCGAAATGGCCGTGGCCCTGACCCTGCTGGGTGTTCTTCATGACCAGAAGCTGGCCGGTCTCGCCGCCCTGGCGGAGCAGGACCAGATTGCCGCTGTCGCCGCTCGGGCCGTCGCGCAGCT
Organism: Brevundimonas lenta; assembly: GCF_014196335.1. Classification (GTDB taxonomy): domain Bacteria; phylum Pseudomonadota; class Alphaproteobacteria; order Caulobacterales; family Caulobacteraceae; genus Brevundimonas; species Brevundimonas lenta. The sequence continues at coordinate 990,539 of NZ_JACIDM010000002.1, read as the reverse complement.
GCATCGAGCGGAAGTCGAACGGCTGAACCTGACCTTCGACAAGGCCGCGGGCGATGGCCAGGCCGTCCGGGCTCAGGAGGGTGCGGCCCTGGCGTTGGGCGACCGATAGCAGACGTGGATCGTTGGTCTGGGCGTAGGCGATGGCGACGCCCGTGACGATCTCCTCGCTGTCGATGCCCTTTTCCGGAAGCGCGTCGTTCACCGGAACGATCAGACCCTCGTAGGACGCCTGGACGACGCCCTCGACGGCCTTGATCAACACGCCGTCGCGGTAGGCGAAGATGCCACGTTCGGGTTCGTTCTGCTGGATGGCGCGGGCGAAGATGACGAACGGCGCCAGGGCGTAGCGCTGATAGTAGGGGCCCTCGGCATAGTAGCCGTCGGGCGAGAACAGTTCGTCGATCTGGCGCATGAAACCCGCCTTGCCGTCGTGAGCCGTGCCCCGCAGCGCGCGGTCGACCAATTCGGGATCGCGCAGGACATAGCCGGTCATGCCGACGCCGGCGGTCGCCCAGGTCGCGTGGTTGTGGATGCGGTCGAAGTAGGGGGCGTTCTCTTCCGACAGGAAGCGCGCCATTCGGCGGAAGACGTTCTCGTCGATGGTGCGACGGTCCTCAGCGCTCAGGGTGTCGCGGATCGCGTCGTAGCCCTGGGATGCGTAGACCAGCCAGACCGAGTCATTCAGCGCCTGCCAGAACAGCCGTCCCTTGACCGACGAGCGGCCGGCGGGGTGAGCGCCCAAGGTCGGGTACAGCTCGGCGTATTCCAGCAGCATGTCGCGGGCGAAGTCGGCGTAGCGGCGCTCGCCGGTGATCCGGTACAGGGCGCCCGCGCCGGCGAGGGCCTTGTAGTTGCGCTTGTGCTGCTCGTGGGTGGCGCCGCCGCCCAGGTCGCGGGGGACGGGCACGTCGACGCCCGCGCGCATGGCGGCGTCGACCTCTGCCTGGATACGCGCGCGCTCCTCGCTGAACATCGGATAGCGATCGCCGGCCTCGGCCATGTCGCGCCAGGCTTCGGCGGACACCAGGACGGGGGAGGCGTCGTCGACCGGGCGAACGGCCTGGGCGGAGGCGGGCGCGCTGGCCAGCAGAAGCGGCGCCTGGGCGCAGCTGGCTGCGATCAGGAGGGTGAGGAGGGGGCGCTTCATTGAGCGGCCTCAACCGAAGGCGTGTTGGTGACGAGGGCAGGGGTCCCGTTGAGCGTGTTGCCGCTCCAGATCAGGACCGGCTCTCCGACCTTGCGGAAGAAGGTCACCGGCGCGCTGTCGAGGAAGGTGTTGCCCGACAGCTCCGCGCGCTGGACGCCGTAGAGTTTGACGGAGGCGGGCGCGTCGCCGCTGCGGCCGACCCGCTCCAGCGTGGAGCCGGTCAGCACCAGGCGGGGACCGAAGGTGCTTTCGTCGGTTCCGCCGCGATAGAGGTCGATCATCGGGCCGCCGATGTCGCGAAAGGTCGAGCCGGTGATCTCAATGACTTCGGCGTTGTACGTGCCCAGATCCTCGGTCTCGGTGTGCGCGGCGATGACCGAGCCGGTGGCGCCGTCCACGGTGACGCCGGTAAGGGCGATGCGCTCGGCCAGGGTGTCCGGTCCGGCGGAGAAGACGTTGAAGGCGCGGTTGATCTTGAGATCGACGAACGCGGTGTTGGAGATCAGCAGCTGGTAGTCCGCGGCGCCGTTGCCGGCGCGGATCACGGCGTTGCCGGCTTCGTCGGGGCTGGCGGCGCCGGAGATGGTCAGGCGGTCCAGCTTCAGCGAGCCGCCTCGGTCGATCTCGAACAGGGCGGGACGGGAGAACTGGATGCGGGCTTCGCCCTCGGCCGGTCCTTCGACGGTCATGGCGCGATCGAGGCCGATCACCTGGTTGACGACGTAGACGCCGGGCGAGAGCACCAGGCGATCACCGGCGTTGGCTGCGGCGATGGCGGTCGTCAGGGTGTCCTCGCCGGGCGCGACCGTCCGCTGGGCGCCGCTGTCGAGGGCGGCGTTGGCCGCACCCTTGGGGTACCAGCTGACGCCGACGGCGCTGCGGGAGACGAAGGCGAGATCGCGCCGGGCGCCGACGCCGTCGAGGCCTTGCGGAGCCATCAGGCTGCCCCGGCCCCGCGCCATGGCGACGGTCTGCCCTTCGAAGCCGGCGAGCGCCGTTGAGGGCGACTGGATGTTGCCGGCGAAGGTCACGGCGGACATGTCGCCCAGCACGCGGAAGGGATCGCTGCCGTCACGGTTGACGATCAGGTTGTTGGCGATGCGGGTCGAGATCGGCGGGGCGGACCGCTCTGCGTCCATGCCGGCGCCGAGGAAAATCTGGCCGGCGTCGACGATGGTGTTGTTCTCGATGACCGTGTCCTGGACCTGGACGTAGCGGTTCAGCGGAGAGTTCGGCACGCCGTACATGACGGTCAGGGCGCTGGCGAAGCCTTCGCCGCGCAGGCCTTCCATGTAGTTGTTACGCACGATCTGGCGGCGGTTGATGACCCGGATGCCGCCGGTGTTGGGCACGCCGTTGCCGATGAAGACGTTGTCTTCGACCAGGTTGCCGTCGCCATGGCGGAGCACCAGGGCGCCGCGCGATTCGAAGAAGACGTTGCCGCGATAGATGTTGGCGCCCGACTTGTTCGAGACGATCTCGACCTCGCCGTCGCAGTGCTCGAACCAGTTGGCCGTCACCGTCGTGAACGAGTCGGACGCGGAGTCGTGGCTGGTGCCGATGCGGATGGTCTCGCCGCCGTTGGAGCCCAGGTTGGGCCGGCGACCGAAGTAGTTGTGGTCGATCAGGTGCCGGTTCTCGAGGCCCTGCACCTCGTCACGGACGACCACCAGCGTGGTCCCGGCGTTGGTCTTGCCGGCCAGGTGGTTGTGATCGAAGCGGTTGTGGTGGCCGTACAGGGCGACCCAGTTGTCGGAATCAGCACGCTGTGGCTTGGAGAAGCCGTCGATGACGACGCCGGTGACGCGGCTGTAGTTGGCCCGCCGCGCGCGGGTCTCGCGGAAGGAGATGACTTCCCCGGTCGGCGACCAGCCGTCCCGGAAGACGAGGTTCGAGACGACCAGATTCTCGCCCGCCATGCGCAGGTTGGATTGTCCGGTCAGGATGACAGCGCCCGGCGTCTGGGCCGTGAGGGTGATGGGGCGGTCCCGCTGACCTTCACCCGTGAACAGGATCTGGAAATCCCGCCATTCACCGTCGGCCAGCAGGATCCGGTCGCCGGGTCGCGCGGTTCGTACGGCCGCAGCGTATTCGGCCTGGGTGCTGACCAGGGTGTCGGCGGCGTACGCCGAAGCGGCCGGTGTCAGAACGGCGGCAGTCGCAACCAGTGCGACGACCGCGCCTGTAAGGCGCGTGAACATGGCTCCTCCCTCGGGTCTTCGACCTCTCCAGCCGAAGCTAGCAGACCGGACTAAGCCGTCAACCGATTGGCTAGGCCAAAAACAGAGAATTGGACAGGCGATCCAGCGCGTATCGCTGGTATTGGGCCTGTCGGATCGGATTTGCCGCGCGAAGGTGTGGCTAGATGGCCAGCGGATGTGGGGTTCGCCTGACCAGTTTGGCTGCCAGCTTCAATGAATTGGTTGACAGGTCTGGCCGGATTGGTGAACGGTTCCGGTAAGTCCGGTCAAAACGGACACGGGAGGATAGAATGCGGCATCAAGCGGGGGCTCTGCGTCCCATCCAGCGCGCGGCGCTGAAAACGATTCTGTTGGGCAGCATCGCCCTGCCGCTGTACGCGGCTCCGGTTATGGCGCAGGAAGCGCCGCAGGACACCGCTCCGGCGGAAGACGCGACCCAGATCGATGAGATCGTGGTCACCGGCATCCGCGGCTCGATCCAGACGTCGATCCAACGCAAGCGCGACGAGACGGTCGTGGCCGACGTTCTGTCTTCCGAGGACATCGGCGACCTGCCGGCGCTGTCGATCGGCGAAGCGATCGAAACCATCACCGGCGCCTCGACCCACCGCGAAAAGGGCGGCGCGTCCGAAATCTCGATTCGCGGCCTCGGGCCGTTCCTGGGCGCTGCGACCTTCAATGGCCGCGAAGCGACCAACGGCAGCGGCGACCGCTCGGTCAACTTCAACCAGTTCCCGTCGGAACTGATCAACACGGTCGCGATCTACAAGACGCAGCGTGCCGACTTCATCGAAGGCGGCGTGTCCGGCATCGTCAACATGGAGACGGTGCAACCGCTTGACTTCCGACGCCGCCGCATTCTGCTGGAAGGCCGGGCCCTCTACGCCGGCTACGACGACCGTCTGCACGACCAGTCCGGCATCGGCTGGCGCGGCACCGCCAGCTACATCGACCAGTTCGATCTCGGCGACGCCGGACGTCTCGGCATTTCGGTGGGTGTTCAGAGCCTTGAGGGCAGCAACCCCGAAGAGCTGTTCACCAGCAGCTCGACCTGGGTGGCCTGTAATGGAACCCAGACGGTTTCCACGACCGCAAACTGTTCCCAGGTGACGCCGGCCCAGGTCGCCGGGGGCACGCCGTACTATCTGACGGCGGGCAGCCGCACCTATCGCCAGTTCACCGAGCACGATCAGCGGGATTCGGTTTTCGCGGCGGTGCAGTGGCAGCCGACGGACAGCCTGGAGATCGCGGTCGACTATCAGAACTCGCGCCGCACCTACACCGAGGAGCGCAATGATCTGAACTTCTCGGAGACGATGCGCGGAGCCAACAACCGCGTCGTCACCGACGACGGTGTTCTGATGGCCTACACCGGCAACAGCACCATCGAATCCACGCCCACCTTCCGTATCCGCGACGAGCAGTACGAAGGCGGCGGCGTGAAGCTGGAGTGGCAGCCGTTCGAAGCGCTGACGCTGTCGACCGACGTTTCCTATTCGAGCACCTTCCGCAGCGAGATGGATCGCCAGGTGCGCCTGCGTTCCAACGCGACCGACATCAACGGCGCCCCGGTGGCCGGGGTGATCAACGGCCAGCGCGTCGCCTACACCTTCGATACGCGCGGCAACGACATTCCCGCGATCGTGGTCAATCCGCTCTACGACCTGAACGACTGGGACAACTTCAGCGCGGCCGCCCGGGCGCGTCGGGACGAGTCGGTCCGTGACAACGAGATCATCGCCGCCCGCTTCGACGGCGCCTATGCGGTCGAGAACAGCTTCCTGACCTCGGTCAACGCCGGCCTGCGGTTCTCGGAGCTGACCTACAAGGACAACGACGACCGCGTTGAGATCAACGTGACGACCGCCGCGGCGATCCGGGACGCGAACCTGGCCTGCCGTCGCGGCTTCGGCCAGGACGACTTCCTGTCGTCCGCGCAGGGCAACACGATCACCAGCTGGGCCACTTTCGACGCCCGCTGCCTGTTCGAGGCGATCACCGGCCAGGAAGACACGGGCCCCAACGCCGACCGTCGCGCCATCGGCAACCGGGACGTCACCGAGAACACCTCGGCCGCCTATGTGATGGGCGACTTCGACACCATGCTGTTCGGTCTGCCGGTGACCGGCAACGTCGGCCTTCGCTATGTGAAGACCGATGTCAGCTCGGTCGGCCTGCGCGGCGGTTTCGACATCGTCACCAACCCCGACAGCACCATCCGTCTGGTCTCGAACGGCACGTTCGAAACCCAGACGATCGAGTCGAGTTCGGAAGCCTGGTTGCCGAGCCTGAACGCGAACTTCGAGGTTCGCGACGATATGCAACTGCGTGTCGGCCTGTTCCGCGCCATGTCGCGTCCGGATCCGGCAGCACTCGGCGCCGGCCGTACGCTGAACCTTGAAGCGGGCACGTCCTTCGCCACGGTGGAAGACGCGATCGCCAGCATCACGGCCAACGGCAATCCGCGCGCCGAACCGCTGATGTCGTGGAACGCCGACCTGTCGCTGGAATGGTATCCGAACGCGGATTCGATCGTCAGCGCCGCGGTCTACTACAAGCAGTTCAACGGCGGCTTCATGCCGGTGGTGATCGACGAGACCTTCGTCATCGACGGCCAGACCGTGACGGTTCCGGTGATCCAGGATTCGGCGACGGACGAGGACAGCGAGCTGCTCGGCTTCGAACTGACGGCGGCGCATCGCTTCTCGAACCTGCCGGCGCCGTTCGACGGTCTGGGCTTCAAGGCCAGCTACAACTACGCCGACACGGACTACGAAACCCACGACCTGCGTCTGGGCGACCAGCTCGACCCGATCACCGGCGTCGTGACGCCCGGGATCGTCGATCCGGCCGGCATCTTCGGTCTGTCGAACCACGTCTTCTCGGGATCGCTCTATTGGGAGATCGGCCCGTTCGAAGTTCAGAGCATCTACAAATATCGCACTGAATATTATCAGAAGTTCGTTGGGGCTCCGTCGCAGAACCGCTATATCCGCGACACCGGCGTGTGGGACTTCCGCGCGTCGTACCAGATGACCGACAACCTCTCGTTCATGCTGGAAGCCTCCAACCTGAACGACGAGCCGCGCATCCACGACATGCCTATTTCGGGCAGCGTGCGCGAGTACAACGCCTACGGTCCCCGGTACTATCTCGGGGCGCGGTATCGCTTCTGATCCGATTGACGGGCCCGGGCGCTTGCCTGGGCCCGTTCCGCTCGGTCTACTGCGGTTCTGCGGAAAGGATCTGCCTCTACGATGTCCGAGACTCGCCTCTACCAGTCGATCGCCACCGAGATACGGGCGCTGATCGAGTCGGGCGATTTCCCGCCGGGCTCACGACTGCCCGGCGAACGGGACCTGGCCGAGCGCTTCAACGTCAGCCGGGTCACGATCCGCGAGGCCGAAATCGCGCTTGAGGCGCAGGGCTGGATCATCATCAAGACCGGATCCGGCGTCTATGTTCAGGCGCGCCCGGCGGCGCCCGCAGGCGGCCTTCCGGACGTGTCGGCCTTCGACCTGACCGCCGCCCGCGCGGTGATCGAGGCCGAGGCCGCAGCCCTGGCCTCTGCGAACATCACGGATGCCGAGATCGCCGAGCTGGAAGAACTGATCGTCGCCATGACCAATCCGCAGTCGACGGACCAGTCGGCCGCCGAGGCGGACCAGAAATTCCACCTCGCGATCGCCCGCATCTCGGGCAACCCGGTGGTCGAGCATTGCGTCCAGCTGATCTGGCGCATGCGCAACGAGCTGCCGCGGGTCCGCGAGGTCTACGCCCGGGTCTGTCACCACGATTGGGACGCCCGCACGGACGAGCATTCGATCATCCTGAACGCCCTGCGCAACCGCGACCCGCAGGCGTCGCGCGCGGCGATGCGCGACCATTTCCATCGCCTGTTCGAGGAAATGCTCGAGGCCACGGAATCCGAGGCCCTGGCCGAAGTCCGGCGGCGCACCGAACACGACCGCGAGCGCTTCCTGGCGACGACGCGGATCTGAAGGCGAAACGGCGGACCAGGCGTCCGCCGTTCCTGTTCTGCTATCAGTCCTCGATCGGCGCCGCGCCGGCTTCTGCGAAGCCCGTTCCTGCGAGACGGCGAAGCGCGGCAGCGTATTTCTGCGTGTCCAGGTAAGGGTGCAGGCTGACGATCTTGCCCCAGCGAAGCCGGATCACGTGGACGCCGTCATTGACGTAGGACGCGTCGCCGTCCGCCATGATCGCATAATCGCGCCATTCGATGATCGCCGTGGTGTCCCACGGCATGCCGCTGGACGCGATGTGCTTGATCCTGAAGCTCAGCTGCGGATGGACGCTGTACAGACGGGTGAACCAGGCGCGCAGGCCGCGCTTGGTGTGCCGGGTTCCACCCAGGGCATGGTCTCCCGGGAAGATGTGTTCGAACCGGTCGGCCATGCCGCTGAGGGCGGTCTCCCAGTCGCCGCGGCTGAGGCCTTCGAAGATCTTGCGGACCTGGTGACGAACGATGGCGTGATACATGACGGAACTCCCTGACAAGTGTTGACGGTGACAACATGGGATCGAAGTTGACGATGTCAACATTGGCTGTCAGAGGTTTCCTATGGTCAGTGAGAAAGTCCGCTCCACCTATCACCACGGTGACGCCCGCAACGCCCTGCTGAAAGCGGCGGGCGAGTTGCTGGAGCAGGCCGGCGCCGCGGGCCTGTCGCTGCGGCAGGTGGCTGAACGCGCCGGTCTCTCCCGGCAGGCGCCGTACAACCACTTCGCCGACAAGTCCGCGCTGCTCGCGGAACTGATCGTGCACGGGTTCGACCAGTTGCGGCGCGCGATGGAGTCGTCGGAGCGGGACGGGACCAACGCTCAGGACCGGCTCCGCCTGGCGGGTCTGGCCTACATCCGGTTCGCACAGTCGTCGCCCGCGCTGTTCCGGCTGATGTTCGCTAGCGAGCTGGTCGACCCCGCCAGCCATCCGCAGGTGCAGGCGGGGCAGGGCGCGGCGCTCGCCGTCGTCACCGGGATCGTTGCGGCCATGGCGGATACGGCGGACGCCGCCGACCTGACCCTCGCGGCCTGGGCCTTGGTGCACGGCTATGCGGTGCTCTGTAACGAAGCGGGGCTGGAAGCGCCGGATCGCGGCGAGGAGCGCGCCGCCTTGTTCGCGCGGATCATCGCGGCGGCCGCGGCGTCCTGACCGCCAGCTCCTGAAATCAGACGGTGGCCGTAAGGCGATGACGAGCGGGCGGCGTCCTTCCCACGCAAGCCCTGTTTCGGGGGCCAACACGGGAACACCAGAGTATGCGTATCTTCATTCTCGCCGCCGCGGCTGCGGGTCTCATGGCGACGCCGGCCGCCGCGCAGAGCCATGACGGAACGGGCCTCTACGGCTCGATCGGTTACGGTCAGATCGATGGTGACAGCTACGAGTTCGGGACGATCACGACTCGCCTGGGCGCGAAATTCACCCGCTTCGTCGGGATCGAGGGCGAAGCCTCCTTCGGCCTGACCGAAGAGGAGTTCGACGTTTCGATCGGCGGCAATTCCGGCACGATCGAACACAAGTACGACGCCGCCGCCTATGCGGTCGGCTACCTGCCGGTCGGCGACAGCTTCGAGGTCTTCGCCCGGGTCGGCTACGGCGTCAGCGAAGTCGAATCCTCGGAGGCCAGCGTCGGGGTGACGCAGGATGGCGAAAGCCTGAACTACGGCGTCGGCGCCAACTACTTCCTGACGAGCTACGACGGCTTCCGCGCCGACTGGACCCGCCGTGAATTCAGCGACAACGGCGGCGAAGCCGACGTCATGTCGTTGAGCTACATCCGGCGGTTCTGATCCAGGAATGAAGGGCGCGCTCCGTGGCGGGGGGGCGCCCTTCGGCCGGCGATGACGATCACAGGAAGCATTCCCCGGACGGTCTGCGGCGTCGGTGCTTGCCACCAGCGGCGTCGTTCAGTGTATAGCGCGCCGATGAATCGTCCGCCGTCCCCCCAGGCCGACGGTCTCGAGGCTGTTTTCCTCGAGATGCGACCGGCGCTTGTCCGCCGCGCGCGGGCCATGGGCGCGGGCGAAGACGCGGATGATGTGATCCAGGACGTTTGGATCCGGCTGCGTTCGACGGATGCGCCGATCGGGAATCCGCAGGCCTATCTGTTCCGCATGGTCTACACGGCGGTGCTGGATCGCCGGCGCGGGCTGCGACGGGCGGCTGCGCGGGACGGGGCGTGGAACGCCTCTGCCAGTCCGCCTGAAGAGGGCCAATCGACGCCGGCGGACGCGGAGCGGAGCCTGATCGCCCGTGAGGCGCTGGCGGCCGTGGAAGCCCGACTGCAGGCCCTCGGCGACCCGGGGGCCATGATCTTCCGTCGTCACCGCATCGGCGGAGAAACCCAGCGGCGCATCGCCGAGGACCTGGGCATGGGGCTGAGCACCGTGGAGAAGCATTTGCGCCGTGCGTACGCCGCCATACTGGGTCTGGAGGACAAGGATGAGGCATAAGCCCGCCCGCGGCGTCCTGGAGTCATGGACATGAGCGACTCCCGCAGAGATGTCGAACAAACGGCGCTGGCGTGGCTGGCGCGCGTCAACGATCCTGACTTCGACGGTTGGGACGCATGGGAGGCGTGGCTGGCGGCGGATCCGCAGCACGCCGAGGTCTATTGGCGGTTCGCCGAGACCGAGGCCGAGGTCGTCGACGGCCTGGCCGCGCGGCCTGTGGATGAATCTGTGGGTAGTCCGCTTCCGGTTTCTGCGGCGCGGCGCCGGCGTGCCTCGGGCCGCCCGGGCGTGACCCGGCGTTGGGTTCCGCTTGCGGCGGCGGCTGCGGCGGTGGTGCTGACGGCCGGGCTATGGACTGCGTGGCTGCAACGGCCGCAGACCTGGACGGTGGAGACGCGGGCGGGAGCGCATCGGAGCCTGACGCTGGCGGACGGCAGCGAGATCCATCTGGACGGGGCGACCCGGGTCACGCTCGACCGCCGGAGGCCGCGCCATGCGGTGCTGGATCAGGGGCGCATCCTGGTCGAGGTGGTCCATGACGACCGGCGTCCGTTCCAGGTCGCGGTCGGCGATGCGATGCTGACGGACCTGGGCACGGCCTTTGACGTCACCCGGACCGCGGACGGGCTGCGGGTGGATGTTTCGGAGGGCGTGGTTCGCGTCGATCTGGACCGCCAGGCGGTCACGCTGCGGGCCGGGGAGGGGATCGAGGCCGTCGATGGCGCCGTGGAGCGGCGGACGGTCGCGCCCGGAGATGTGGGGACCTGGCGCGAAGGCCGGCTGGTGTTCCGGAACGAGCGGTTCGACGTGGTGGCGGAGGATCTGTCCCGGGCGCTTGGCGTGCCGGTGGCCGTCGATCCTGCGATCGCGGGCAGGCGCTTCACCGGCAGCCTTGCCGCGGAGGGAACGCCGGAGGTTCTGCGGGGCCGGCTCGAACTTCTGATGGGGGTCTCGGTCGTCGAGGACGGCGTCGGGTGGCGATTGCAGGCGCGAACCCGCGAGTGACGTTTCCGGCCGTAGTGGCGGCGGCGGCCATGGTCTGGGTCCAGCCGCCCCCGCAATCCTTCGACATAGCGGCGGGCTCCACGCTGGAGTCCGTGAACCGTCTTGCGGCGCAGGCCGGCGTCGATGTGGTGGTGACGGCCGATCTGACGGGCCGCCGAAGCCCGCGCGTACGTGGCCGGATGCCGGTCGAGACGGCGTTCGAGCAGATTTTGGGGCCGGCCGGCGCGCGCGCTGTGCGCCTCGGCGACCGCGCCTATCGGATCGAGACCGCCCCCCCTCCGCCAGTTCGGCGCGCGCCCGCTGTCGCGGCGCCGGTAGAACCCACGGAGCTGGAGAGCGTCGTCGTCACCGCTCCGGTGCGGCGCGGGGGGATCGACGGCGCGAACGGCGCCTCGCCGATCGACTCCGCAGCCCTTGAGAGGGCCGAAGGCCGGCCGGCCAGCGACGCCGTCGCGGATCTGACGGCTACGGTGGACTCGACGCGTCAGGGACCCGGCCGGAACAAGCTGTTCATCCGCGGGGTGGCGGACTCGGCCTTCAACGGGTCGATGCAGGCGACGGTGGGTCAGTATTTCGGCGATCTGCGCCTGACCTACGGCACGCCCGATCCCGACCTGACCCTTGTCGACGTCCGTCGCATCGACGTGTTCGAGGGGCCGCAAAGTTCGCGCTTCGGCTCGGGTTCGATCGGCGGGATCGTGCGCATGGAGCCTGCGCCGGCCGAGCCAGGTGAAACCTCGACCTGGATGTCCACCGGGCTGTCGGCGACGTCCGGAGGTGCGCCCGGGGGCGATGTGGCCCTGGTCATGAACCGGCCGTTGGGTGACGCCGCAGGCGCGCGGCTGGTCCTCTATGGCCGGCGGGACGGGGGCTTTCTCGAGAATCCGGTCCGCGGCGTCAGCCAGGCGGACGCCGTTGAGACGGTCGGGGCGAGGGCCGCGGTCCGGTGGTCGGGCGAGGCCTGGACGGTGGATACGGTCGCGCTCGCCCAGGGGATCAGCGCCCGCGACGCCCAGACGGTCAACACAACCGCCAAGGGTCTGGATAAGACCCGTCGCGTCGCCGAGCCCTATGACAGCGATCTGGCGCTCGTCGGACTGGTCGCCAGTCGACGATCCAGCGGCATGCGGTTCACCTCGGCGACCAGCATTTCCCGTCAGGTGCTGGAGGAGAGGTTCGACGCGACCTCGCCCTCCAACCCGACGCCGGCGGCGGTGGATCGTCGCCAGACCGTGGTGGCCCTGTCCAGCGAGGCCCGATGGGAGCTCTACGGCGAAGGTCTCTGGTCCCTGAACGGCGGGGCGGCGCTGGCGGCGGGCGAGACCCGCTCGATCCGCGCCCGCAAGGTGCTGATCGGCGACGTCCCGCCCGAGGCGCAGGTCGATGTCCGGCGACAGTTCGCGGAAGGGGCCCTGTTCGGAGAGCTGGTGGCCGCGCCGGCGGACGACTGGCGCTTCGCCATCGGCGGGCGGCTGTCGATGGTGCGCGCGGTGCACGAAGCGCGATCCGTGGGCTTCGGGCAGGACCTCGCCCGGTCGCGTCCTCCACGGACGGAGGCGCACCTTTCGCCGACCTTCGCGGCGCGATGGACCAGCCCGTCGGGCGCCCAGGTGTTCGCGCGGCTGGAGCAGGGCGTGAGGCCGGGCAGCGTCAGCGAGACGCGAGGCAGTCTCGAACGCTATCGATCGGATCGGGTCACCTTGCTGGAAGCCGGGGTCCGGACGCCGGACGGTGATCGCGACTGGACGCTGGAGGCGTCGGCGGGCCAGCTGGACTGGCGCAACATCCAGGCGGACACCATCACCCAGGGCGGCGACCTGGTCACGGCCAACATTGGCGACGGCTTCGTCCGCTTCGTGCAGGCCCGCGGCTCGTGGTTTCCCAACGAGGCCTTCTCGCTGTCTGGCGGCGTGTTCCTGAACGACAGCGAGGTGACGCTGGCCGGGCCGAACGTCATCGGCGTGGAGGGCGGGCCGATCCCCAATGTGGCGCGCGCCGGAGCCCAGATGAGCGTCGACTATGTCTACGGTCGTGTGGCCGGCCTGCCGCTGCGGCTCGGCGGCGACGTTCGCTATGTCGGCGAGTCACGGCCGGGTCTGGGGCCCGGGCTGGATGTGGCCCAGGGCGACTATGTCCTGATGGACCTCGCCGCGCGGCTGGGCGACGAGCGGGCCGCCTGGAGCCTGCGGATCTCAAATCCGTTCGACGCCGGGGGCATCCGCTACGGCGTCGGCTCTCCTTACCAACTCAGCGAGCCGCAGGGCGCGCCTCTGCGGCCGATGACCGTGCGGCTGGGCTTCGAGGCCGCTTTCTGAGCACCGCCGAAAAAACTTCCGCCGAAGCGTAAGGCGGCGTCCGCCCGGCGGCGTCATCTCTCCGTAGGACCGTGATTTCGGACCGCCCGGCCGTTCGCCGGGCACCGGGGGAACTGACCATGACATTCATCGGCCGCCGCGCCTGCGGTTCTGGCCGACCCAGGATCGATCCGCGGGCCCCTCCCTCGCTCGCGCTTCGTAGCCCCGTATGCCCACACCCCCTGTTGGTATGCGGGCGGAGCCACCGTCCCAAGGACGGTGGCTCTTTCTTCATCAGCATCGTTCGCCCGAGGCTCCGATGTTTCCGCTCTACCTCCCCGGCATCGATCCGCCGCCACAGCCGCCGGTTCAGCACCGGCGGCTGTCGATCCGACAGTTTTGTCAGGATATGCTGAGGAGCGCGGTTTCAGGCGGCCTCGTCCGGCCGGCAACGCGACGCGCGCGCCCAGGCGCCGGGGGTCGTGCCGAGGGTCCGGTTGAACAGGCGATGGATATGGGAGGTGCTGACGCCCAATGTCGACGCGAGAGCGCGGGAGGAGAGCGGGACCTCGGCGGCCTGGATCAGGGCGCACGCCCGCGCCACCAGAGCCTGATCGCGAACGACCGCTGAAGGCTGCTCGGGATGGCAGCGGCGGCAGGGGCGAAAACCTGTCCGCCGGGCTTCGTCGAGGGTGTCGTGGAAGCGGATGTGCTCTGGACGGGCCCGCCTCGAGGGGCAGGTCGGCCGGCAGAAGACGCCGGTGGTCACCACTGAGTACCAGAACCGGCCATCCGCGTGCGGCGCCCGGTCGTAGATCTGGGAAAGGCGATTGTCGGCCGTTTCCGGCCAGGTTGATGAAGTCTCGGCTCGCGCCACACGCAACTCCTGCGAACACGTCCCCCCTCAGAGAGACGCCGTGGAGCGGCGGTTGCCTTGTCCGGGCGTGCGCGATTCTGCGCCTGAAATGAAAGAGGCCACCGTCTTTCGACGGTGGCCTCGCCCCGCGCGCCGTCGGGGAGGCGGGTTTGTGCGCGGGGGCGTGACGCGCGATCCGGGGATCGCGCGCCCTGTCATGCATCAGAAGCGGTAGCGGGCCCCGATCCGCACGCCGCCGCCGCTCTGGCCGTCGCCGAAGCGGCCCTCGCCCTGGACGTAGGTCTCCAGGCCGTTGCCGATCTCGTACTGTACGCCGAGCTGGGCCCGGGCCCAGGTCGATGATCCGCCCAGTTGAACCGTGTCCGACTCGTCCTTGCTGTGCAGGACGCCGGAGGAGTCCGCGTCGAAGTCGTGGACCGCCTCGAGGCCCGCCGACCAGGTCACCGCGCGCCCTTCCGCCAGTTCCTGCCGCGACAGGGCCTGACCGCCGAAGCGCGCGGACAAGCCGTTCCGGTCCTCGAACGAGACCGACTGTTTGAGCACGTTGAGGTCGTCGAGGGTCGAGCTCAGATAGTCGAGACCGACGGTCGGCTCGAAGGCGATGCTTCCGAGGTGGAAGCGATAGCCGGCGGCGACCTGGACGCCCCAGCTGAGGCCGTCGATATCGGCCTCGAAGCCGCCGGCGTTGTCGTCGATCTCCAGCTCATGCTGGTCGACCTTGATCAGGCCGGTGGCGAACAGGTTCTGGACCCGCCAGGCGCCATAGGCGCCGCCGTTGATCGTGCGCATGTCGACCTTCTGGCCGCCGTCGTCGAACGTCAGGGTCGAGTCGACATAGCCGCCCGTCAGACCGAAGGACGCCTGGCCGCCGAACATCGGTCGCGCGCCCAGCGAGACGCCCATCTGGCCGCCGACCAGCTCCTGCTCGTAGTCGAGGGCGAAGGCGGGATCGTCGCCTTCGCGTTCGATCATGGAGCCGTGGGCCTGGGCCCAGACGCGGCCGCGATCGCCGCCCGAGGCGCGGGCCATCGCCTGTTCGGCGTTGAAGGCGTCAGCCGAAGCGCGCCAGGCCGAGACGAGGCCTTCGCCCGCGAGAACGCTCTGGTAGACCGACTCCCCGGCGGACGAGTCCAGCATGTAGGCGTTGGTCTTGCTGTCGAAGGTGAGGCCGTACCGGACCAGACCGACGTCGGCGTCTGCGAGCGTGAAGGCCCCGGCGGCCGAGCCCTGGCCGACGGTGATCAGACGCAGACTTTTGTCGAGCAGGGTGGCGTCTTCCGGTTTGGTCTGCAGGACGATGGAGGTCTTGCCGCTGGCCACGCCCTGGACGACGAGGCTGTCGACGGCGGTCGGACCGACGTCCAGCGCAAGGCGGGCGTCGCCGGTGGCGGCGTAGGCGCCGCTGAGGGTCAGGGTGTCGCCGGCGCGCTCGTTGCGCAGATCGATCAGGCCGCCCTCGTTGGCGAACCGCTCGAGGCCGAGGAAGGAGATGTTCAACGGTGCGGCGGCCTTGCCGAACAGGACCGTGCCGCCCTTGTTCGTGAACAGGTCGGTCCCGGTTCCGAAGTCGTTGTTCGCCGTGACCACCTGGGTCCCGGTGTTGACGACCTGGTCGTCGCCGTCGCCAAGGATCAGGGAGCCCTCGATACGACCGCTGTTGTTGATCATCGCCGTGCCGCTGGTGACGCGGATGGCGGCGCCGGTTCCGGCGCGGATGACGCCGGCGTTGTCCAGGGTCGCGATGCCGGGCGAGGCGGGGGCCAGAACGCCGGGCTCTTCCGGCAGGGGTTCTTCGGGCGGCGGAGTCCAGGGACCGACGGCCGAGAGGACGAGGGCGTCGCCGGCGCCGGTGACCACGGCGGTCTTGGCGACGGTGACGTTGACGTTTTCGGCGGTGACGCGGATCGCCGCCTCGCCGCCGCCGGACACGGCGCCGTTGAGCTTGATGGTCGAGTCGCCGCGGGCGTCGACGATGATCGCCTCCGCCTGTTCCGAAGTGATGTTGTCGGCTTCGATGTCGACGGCCCCCAGGCCCTGGACGCGAATGCCGACGGCGCCTTCACCGCCCACGACGATCTTGCCGGCGCGGATGGTGATGTCGTCGCTGAAATCGCCCGGGGCGGCGGGCGCCACGGGAGCGGCGGCGGGACCGCGCGGGCGGACGGCGGCGTCATCCGGCGTCGAGCCGATGATCATGCCGTCCTGGGGCATGGCGATGTTGATGCCGTGGGCGTTGTCGCCCTCGGTCGTGATCGAGGCCGCGACGATGTCGATGCTGCGGTCGTTGGCGGCCGAGAAATCGGCCCAGGCCGAGAAGACGTCGATGCCGATGGCGCTGACGCCGGTAGTGCGGATGTCGGCGGCGGCGATCGAGGTGTGGCCCGCCGTGGCGGCCATGATGCCGTAGGCGTAGTCGCCCGAGGTCTGGATCACGCCCTGGGCGGTGATGTTGGCGGTTCCCCGCAGGACGGTGGAGATTACGCCGTATGAACTGCCGCCCCTGGTCGTGACGTCGCCGACGACGAGATTGAGATCGCCGGTGCGGACCCGGGTCGAAACCGCTGCGGACAGTTCGCCCTCGGTGAGGACCTCGCCGACGGTGAGGGTCAGGTCGCCCTCGTCGGTGCCCGAGCGTACGCCGAGGGCGCTGAAGCCGGAGGTGTGGACCTTGTCGACCACGACCAGGCTGTCGCCGTATCGGGAATAGGTGGTCACCCCGTCCGCGAATTCGCCGTAGGTGCGCGTGTCAGCGACTGCGACGTCGGCATTGCCGACCGCGACCACCGACACGGCCGTGGCGTGGGCGCCTTTGGTCTCGATGGAGCCCGCCCGCAGGACGGCGTCGCCGAAGGTGACCAGACCGTAGTCGAAATTGCCGGCGATCATGTTCACGCCGACCGAGCCGTAGCCCGAGGTCTTGACGGAATCGACGGTCACGCTCGCGCCGGCGCCGCCGCCGACGACCAGGCCGATGCCGCCGTCACGCAGGGTTTCGACGGAGCCCACCTTGACCGTGGTCTGACCGGTTTCCGAGACGGCCCAGAGGCCCCAGGCGTCGCGGCCCTCGGTCCGGGTCGACCCGATCGTCACATTGACGTCGCCCGTCAGGCTGGTGGCGATGACGGCGTCGCTGATCGCACCGGTGGTAAGGACCTGGCCGACGTTGACGGTGACATCGCCGTCCTGGCTCTGGGCCGCGATGCCGATCGATTCATCGCCGAAGGTGCCGACGGCGGCAGCCGTCACCGTGGTCGAGCCCGTCTCGCTGTAAGTGACGATGCCATGGGAGACCGGGCCTTCGGTGACGATGGTGCCGGCCGTCACCGAGATGGGGGCGGAGGTGGTGACGCCGACGACGCCGTGGGCCGCGTAGTCGTTGGTGAAGATGTCGCCGACCTCGATGGTCAGCGGCTCCTCGTCCGGCGGCGCATCCTGGGCGGCAGCCAGAGCCGGAAGAGCGGAAAAGGCGAGAAGGGCGACGGCGGCGGCGCCGGTCTGCAGGGCCGTTCGCCGCGACCTGCTGGTTACGGCGAAGGCGGGTACGTTACGCATAAGCTACTCCCCAGAATGATCCGACCACGGGTCGGACGGGCCGCCTGTGCGGCTCCTCGGGGGATGACGCCGTCTGCTGCGAGCCGCCTTACGGCCCGGTGAAATTTTCTCCGGCTACGGTTGAAGCGGCTACCGCCGGGGGAGGGGCCGAACTCCGCACGGGGATGGGGTGATCACCTGATAGTCCGCAAATGTGGGGACACCTAATATCGCAACAACCTCCGATGCTTGGCCGTACGAGCGGGACGTCGTTGCGTGGTGAAAATGCGCCCTCTGCGATCCTATTTCCTGTGCAGTTCAGCGCTGATGGTCGTCCGAAAACTGAAGCCGGCGCTCGCCGGCGGCCGACCTGAAACGCCCGCGCTCAACCGGCATTTGCGCGCCACGGCTCTCGGCTCACTGGCGCTGCTCGCCAGCGCCGCGCCGGCCCTGGCCCAGACGGCGCCCGGAGGCCTGCCCTCCGGCGGCGCCTTCATTCGCGGCGAGGGGGTTATCGGCCAGACCTCGCCGACCACCCTGGGGATCACCCAGTCGTCGGACCGGGGCGTGATCGACTGGCGCGCGTTCTCCATCGCCACCGGCCACCAGGTGAACATCGACAACGGCCAGGGGGCGACGCTTAACCGGGTGCTCGGCGGCCAGATTTCGCAGATCGAGGGCATGCTGACCTCGACCGGCTCGGTCTATCTGATGAACCCCAACGGCGTGATCGTCGGCCCCGGCGGGCGGGTCATCACCAACGGCAATTTCGTCGCTTCAACGCGCGAAATGAACATCGACGCCTTCATGGCAGGCGGCCCGCTGGCCGCGGCGGGACGCTCGGACGGCGCGATCGTGAACAGGGGCGAAGTCATCTCGCGCGAAGGCAGCGTGGTGATGATCGCGCGGTCGGTGACCAACAGCGGCCTGATCTCGGCGCCCCAGGGGCGGGTGACGCTGGCGGCGGCGGACGACGTCCTGCTGACGACCACCGACGGTGATGCGAACGGCATTTTCGTCTCGGTCGGATCGGGCGGCGGCGACATCACCCAGGAGGGCCGCATCCAGGCGGCGGCGGTGGCGCTGCAGGCGGCGCACGGCAACATCTTCGCCCTGGCCGGCAACCGTGAGGGCCTGATCCAGGCGACCGGGACGGCGACGATCGACGGCCAGCTGTGGCTGACCGCGCCGGAGGGCTCGGTCGAGGTCGAGGGCCGGCTTGTGGCGGCTGACGCCGACGGGACGGGGGGAGAAGTCCTGATCAACGGGCGCGATGTCCGTATCGCCTCGTCGGCGCATGTCGCGGCGACCGGATCGGCGGGCGGGGAAGTCCTGATCGGCGCGTCCGGCTTCGGAACCGGTGAAGAGCTCGCCGACCACACCAGCATCGAGTCCGGGGCGACGATCCTCGCCGGCGGTCCCTCCGGCGGAGGGCGTATCGAGACGTCCGGGCGCGACATGTCGATCGGCAGCGCTACGATCCTCGCCGGCGACGGCGGCGAATGGCTGCTGGACCCGGACGACCTGATCATCGATGCGCCGGCGGCGTCGACCATGACCACGGCGCTGAACGCCGGCACGGACGTCACCCAGGCCACCACGGCGGGCGGGGTCGGCGGGGTGGGCGACATCACCGTCGCCGCGCCGGTGGTCTGGACCGGCGCGGGGGACCTGACGCTCAACGCCTTCCGCGACGTGGTCGTGAACAGTCCGATCTCGGGCGGGGGAGGCCTGACGCTGATCGCGGGACGCAACGCGCTGGTGGGCGCCGCCGTCTCCGGCAGCACGGTCAACGTCACTGCGGCGTCCCTGCTGCGCATCGCCGCCATCGGGCAGATCAGCAGCGCGGGAAATATCCGACTGACGACCGGGACGTTCACCAACCTGAGCGGCGCGGACGCCCTGGCTTCAAGCGGCGGCAACTGGCTGGTCTATTCGGCCAACCCCGCCAGCGACGTCACCGGCGGTCTGGTCCCCGACTTCTATCAATACAATGCGGCCGCCGGGGCTGCTCCAGCCGCGGCCGGCGACGGCCTGCTGTACAGCATCGCGCCCAGCGTCAGCTTCACGCCGGGCACGGTGACGCGACCCTATGACGGGACCACGGTTGCGATCCTCAACGAGACCAACACGACGGTCACCGGCCTGATCAACAACGACGACTTTCTCCTGGACGGCCAGTACGCGACGAAGAACGCCGGGACAGGCATCAGCGTCACCGCGACCAATTTCCGCGCCACCCATAACGGCATTCCGGTCTTCGGCTACCTGGTCCCGACCCCCAGCGTCACGGTGAACACCGGTGTGATCACGCGCGCCTTGCTGACCGCCTCGATCGTCGGCAACCCGACCAAGACCTACAACGCCAGCACGACTGCCACGCTGACCGCAGCCAATTATTCGCTCGCGGGCGTGGCGGCGGGCGAGACCATCACGATCAACGGCGCGGCCACGGTTGCCTACAACTCCCCGAATGCCGGGGCGAGGACGGTCAACGCCACCTTCACGACGCCGAACTTCACGCTCGGCGCCGGCGTCGACCTCAACAACTATGTCCTGCCGACCACCGCCACGGGCGCGGGCCTGATCAACCAGGCGCCGCTGCAGCTCACCAACCTGACCGCCAACAGCCGGGTCTACGACGGCACTACCGTCGCCACCCTGAACACCGCAAACACTGGCCTGTTCGGCATCGTGACGGGCGACACCGTCACGCTCAACTCTGCCGGAGCCGTCGGGATTTTCGCAACGAGGAACGTCGGGACCGGGATTGCGGTCACGGCCTCCGGCTTCACCCTGGCCGGCGCTTCGGCCGCGAATTACACGCTGGTTTCGCCCCCGGGACTGTCGGCGAACATCACCCCGGCGACGCTCAACGTCCTGAACCTGCTGTTCAACGACAAGGTCTATGACGGCACGACCATCGCCACGCCGGTGCCGGGATCGGCGACCGTATCCGGTCGGATCGCCGGCGACGCGGTCACCATCTCGACAGCCGGCGCCAGCATCAATTTCGTCGACCGCAACGTCGGCCAGAACATTCCCATCACCGTCAGCGGTCTCTCGCTGGCGGGCGCCGACGCCGGCAACTACGTGATCGGCCTGCCGCCCGCCTCGCTCACCGGCAACATCCTGCCCGCCCCGCTGTTTGCGGCCATCATCGGCAATCCGACCAAGGTTTACGACGCGACGACGACCGCAATACTCGGCGCGTCGAACTACATTCTGACCGGCTTCGCCGCCGGCGAGGGCGCCGTCGTGACCCAGACGGCGGGCGCCACCTACAACTCGCCCAACGCAGGCACGCGGCTGGTGTCAGTCCAGGTCACGCCGCCGGACTTCGTCGCCAATCCCGGCACCTTGCTGTCCAACTACATCCTGCCGACCAGCGCGTCGGGCCTCGGCACGATCAACCCGGCGCCGCTGTTGATCGCCATCATCGGCAATCCCACCAAGGCCTATGACGGCAATGCGATCGCGTCGCTCGCGCCGGGCAATTTCCTGACGCTCGGCTTCCTGGCAGGCCAGGGCGCGACGGTGACGCAGACCCAGGGTCTGTACGCCTCTTCGGATGCGGGACTCTGGACCGTCACCGCCGACGTCGGCGTCGAGAACATGGTCCCGAACGGCGCGACATTGTTGTCCAACTACATCATCCCGGCGACCGCTGAGGGGCCCGGCACCATCACACGCCGCGATCTCGGCCCGTTGGTGCTGTTCGCCGCGATCACGGGCAATCCCACCAAGATCTACGACGGCAACACGATCGCGACCCTGACGCCGGAAGACTACACCATCGACGGCTTCCTCGCCGGCGAGAGCGCCATCATCACCGAGACCGTCGGCGAGTACGACGATCCGAACGCCGGCCTGCACACCGTGCTGGTCCTCCTGACGCCGGACGACTTCCTGGCGGGACCGAACACCAATCTGGACAACTACAACCTTCCGGATCAGGCCACCGGCATCGGCACCATCCTTCGGGCTCCTTTGACAGCCGCCATCATCGGCAACCCCACCCGGGTCTACAATGGATCGACTTTCGCCCAGCTGACGGCCGCCAACTACAGCTTCACCGGACTGGTTTCCGGCGAGACCATCACCGTCCTGCCGCAGGTGGCCGGCGCCTACGATAGCGACAACGCCGGCGCCCGCACCGTCACCGCCGAGTTCGGGGCGACCAGCTTTTCCGCCGGAGCGGGGACGCGCCTGGTCAACTACATCCTGCCGACCGAGGCGGTGGGGCCGGGAACCATTACGCCCGCTCCCCTCCTGATCATCGGCGCCAGCGCGATCAGCCGCGTGTATGACACGACCAATGTCGCCCAGCTGAACCTGGCGAACGCCGATCTGTTCGGCGTGGTCGCGGGTGATATCATTACGCTCAACACCTCGGGCGCGAGCGCCACCTTCGCGACGCCGAACGTCGGAACGAATATCGCCGTCACCGCAACCGGGTTCTCGTTGTCAGGACTGGGCCTGTCCAACTACCAATTGTTCCAGCCCACCGGTCTGTTCGCGAACATCACGCCCAAGGGGGTGTCGATCCTGAACGTCCTGGCGCAGGACAAGGTCTATGACGCCACCACTGCGGCGATCCTGAACCTGGCCGGGGCGAGCCTCTCCGGGGTCTTCGCCGGCGACACGGTCGGCTTCAGTTCGGCCAGTGCGGCGGGGACGTTCCAGCAGTCGAACGTCGGCGTAAACCTGAGCGTCGCCACCAGCGGGTTTTCGCTGACCGGCGCCGATGCGGGCAACTACACGCTCAGCCAGCCGGGCGGGCTCGTCGCCGACATCACGCCCCGGCCGCTGACCGGCCTGATCATCAACAATCCGACCAAGACCTACGACGGGACGACGCTGGCCTCCCTGGCGGCGGGGAATTTCGCCCTGACCGGGTTCGTCGCCGGCCAGGGCGGGCGGGTCACCCAGGCGTCGAACCCGCAATACGCCCTGGCGGACGCCGGCACGCGCATCGTGACGGCGAACCTCGTGGTTTCCGATTTCGTCGCAAACGCCGGAACCAACCTGGCCAACTATCTGCTGCCCACCAGCATCCAGGGGCCGGGGACGATCAACCGGGCGACGCTGACCGCGCAGATCATCGGCAACCCGACGCGGGTCTACAACAATACGACCGTGGCGACGCTCACCAGCGCCAACTACCTGCTGAGCGGATTCGTCGGCAGCCAGGGCGCCACCGTCACCGAGACCGTGGGGGCCTATAACAGCCCCAATGTCGGCAGCCGGACGGTCACCGCCACGCTCGCCGCCAACGACTTCACCGGCGTCGGCGCGACCAACCTCGCCAACTACATACTGCCGGTCAGCGCCTCCGGCGCGGGCACGATCACCCCTGCCAGCGTCAACGTCATCAACGTCACGGCGCTGAACAAGATCTACGACGGCACCACCGTCGCCCAGTTGAACACGCTGCTGGCGTCGCTTGCGGGCGTGTTCGCGGGAGACGCCGTCAATGTGGTGTCGACGGGCGCGACCGGCACGTTCGCCACGCGCAACGTCGGCCTCGACATTCCGGTCACCGCCACCGGCTTCACCATCGCGGGCGCCGACGCCCTCAACTACACCGTCGTGCAGCCGACGGGCCTGTTCGCAGACATCGCCCAGGCCCAGCTGACCGTGGCCTCGGTCACCCGGGTCTACAACGCCGGCGTAAACGTCCCGACGGTCAACAGCGCCTACACCCTCGGGGGCGTGTTCGGATCGGACAACGTGTTCATCAACGCCGCCGGCATCGGCGGTTCGTACGACAACAAGAACGTCGGCACGGGCAAGCTGGTGAACCTGACGGGCGTCGCGCTGGGCGGCACGGACGCGGCCAACTACCTGATCAATCCGATCGTCATCAACGCGCCGATCGGGGTCATCACCCCGGCCACGCTGAACATTATCGGCGTCCTGGCGGCGGACAAGGTCTACGACCGCACCACCCTGGCGACGCTGATCAACGGCGGAGCCGCTCTGTCGGGGGTCCTGGGCGTCGACAATGTCGTCCTCAACACGACGGGGTCGAGCGGAACGTTCAACGACTTCAATGTCGGCCAGAACAAGCCAGTCACCGCCATCGGCTACACGGTCACCGGGGTCGACGCCGGCAACTACACCCTGGTCCAGCCGCAGGGCGTGACCGCCGACATCACGCCCCGACCGATCACCCTGACCTCGGTCCTCCGCGTCTACACCGGCGACTTCACCCTGCCGACCGCAGCCTCGGGCTACGGCTTCACCGGCGTGCTCGCCGGTGACACGGTGACAGCCAATGTCGCCGGCATCACCGGCGGCTACGCCACCCGGGATGTGGCCGGGACCCTGGCCGGCGGCGTGGTCACCAACGGCATCAGCGTCAACATCGCCGGGCTCAGCCTCAGCGGCGCCGGCGCGGGCAACTATTCGATCGCTCCGACCGTCGTGGGCCAACCGATCGGCGTCATCACGCCCAAGGCCCTGACCGCCGCCATCGTCAACAATCCGACCCGGACCTACGACCGGACCACCAACGCCCTGCTAGCGGCGCTCAATTTCCAGCTGACCGGCTTCGTCGCCGGCCAGGGCGCGACCGTCACCGAGACGGTCGGCCAGTACAACAGCATCAACGCCGGTGCGCGGACCGTCACGGCGGCCCTGGCGGCGATCGACTTCACGCCCAACGCCGGCACCCTGCTGACCAACTACATCCTGCCGACCTCGGCTTCCGGACCGGGGACGATCAATCCCGCGCCGCTGACCATCGCCGGGGTCCTGGCCACCGACCGGGTCTACAACGGCACGACCCTCGACGTTCTCAACGTCGGCTCCGCATCGCTGGTCGGCGTCTTTGCGGGCGATACGGTCGCCCTCAACAGTGCGGGCGCGGTCGGCAATTTCGCCACGCCCGACGTCGGTCTGAACAAGCCGGTCACGGCGACGGGCTTCGCCCTGCTGAACAACCCCAACGGCAACTACATTCTCAGCCAGCCGACGGGCCTGTTCGCCGATATCACCGCGGCGCTGCTGAACCTGGTCAGCGTGACCCGCGTCTATACGGCGGGCACCGAGCTTCCGACCGCATCCTCCGCCTATGTGCTGGGCGGTTTCGTCGCGGGCGACGACGTCTCGGTGAATACCGCGAACATCGCCGGGAACTACCAGTTCAAGAACGTGGGCACGGGTATCAATGTGACCCTGACTGGCCTGGCGCTGGGCGGGGCGGACGGCGGCAACTACTCGATCGCCAACTCGCTCACCAACGCTCCCATCGGCGTGATCACCCCGGCCACGGTCAGCCTGATCAATGTCGTCGCCAACAGCCGGCCGTATGACGGGACCACCAATCTGACGCTGGACAACAGCGCGACTGCGATCGTCGGCCGGCTGGGAACGGACGTCCTCGGCGTGAACTCCGCCGGATCGACCGCCAGCTTCCCGTCGGCCAATGTCGGCAGCTACCTGGTCGACGCCTCGGGCTATGTCCTGACCGGGGCCGACGCGCCCAACTACATCCTGACCCAGCCCACGGACCTGTCGGCCTCGATCACGCCGGCCCAGCTGACGGCCTTCATCATTGGCAACCCGACGAGGGTCTACGACGGTACGACCCTCGCCACCCTGACGACCGCCAATTTCGCCCTCTCCGGCTTCGCCCCCGGAGAGGGCGTCGCCGTCACGCAAACGGGCGGGAGATACGCCTCGCCCGATGCCGGCGTCCGCGTCGTGACCGCGGTCCTGGACGCCAACGACTTCTCCCCGAACAGCGCGACCCTGCTCAGCAACTACATCCTGCCGACCACGGCGGCGGGGCCGGGGCGGATCAACCCGGCGGCGCTGACAGCCGCCATCATCGGCAACCCGACCCGCATCTACGACGGGACCAATGTCGCAGCGCTGACCTCGGCGAACTACCAGCTGACCGGCTTCATCGCCGGGCAGGGGGCGACGGTCACCGAGACCGTCGGCGCCTATTCCTCGCCCAACGCCGGCGCGCGCACGGTGACGGCGACCCTGGGCGCCGACGACTTCACGGCCACCGGTCCGACCCTGCTGTCGAACTATGTGTTGCCGACCACCGCGTCGGGCGCCGGGACGATCAATCCGAAAGCGTTGATCGCGACGATCATCGGCAATCCGACCCGGGTCTATGACGGCACGAACATCGCCTCTCTGACCTCCGCGAACTTCGCGCTGACAGGCTTCGTCGCAGGACAGGGTGCGGTCGTGACGGAAACCTCCGGCCTCTACAGCTCGACGCACGCCGGGCCCCGCACAGTCACCGCGACGCTCGCCACCGGCGATTTCACGGCGGCCGACGGCTCGACCCTGCTGTCGAACTACATCCTGCCGACCGGCGCGACGGGCGCGGGCACGATCGATCGGAGGACGGTCGCGGCCGCGATCATCGGCGATCCGACCCGCGCCTACGACGGGACCACGGTCGCGGATCTGACCGCGGCCAATTTCTCGCTGTCGGGGTTCGTCGCCGGCGAGGGCGCGTCCGTGACCGAGACGGTCGGGACCTACGCCGATCCCAACGCCGGACCGCGCACGGTGTCGGCGACCTTGGCGCTCACAGACTTCTCTCCCACCGGTGTGACCTTGCTGTCGGACTATATCCTGCCGACGACGGCGCTCGGCCAGGGCCACATCGACCAGGCGACGCTGACCGCATCGATCATCGGCATCCCGACCCGCATCTATGACGCGACAACGGTCGCCGTTCTGACCCCCGCCAACTACGCCCTCGACGGTTTCGCCGCCGGTGAGGGCGCGACGGTCACGCAGACGGCAGGGACCTACGCCTCGCCCAATGCGGGCCTTGAGCTGATCACCGCCTTCCTCGCCGCGGGCGACTTCACCGCGGGCGGCGGAACCCTGCTGTCCAACTACATCCTGCCGACTTCGGCGACGGGCATGGGCGAGATCAGCAAGGCGCCGTTGACGCTGGCGATCGTCGGCGATCCGACCCGCCTCTACGACGGCACGCGCATCGCCAACCTCACCCCGGCCAACTACGCCTTCACCGGCTTCGTCGCCGGCCAGGGCGCCGTCGTCCTCGAAACCCGGGGATTCTACGACTCGTCCAGCACCGGACTGCGGAATGTCTTCGTCGCGCTGGGCAGCGCCGATTTCGCGGCCAACAGAAACACCCTCCTGACCAACTACGAACTCCCGCTGACGGCGACCGGCACGGGGCACATCAATCCCGTCGCCCTGACGGCGGCCATCATCGGCACGCCCACGCGAGTCTATAACGGGACGACCCTCGCGACCCTGACCTCCGCCAACTTCTCCCTGACCGGCTTCGTGGCGGGCGAGAGCGCGACGGTGACCGAGACGGTCGGGAACTACGCCACGCCCAACGTCGGCATCCGGCAGATCACGGCCGCGCTCGACAGCGGCGACTTCATCGCCGGCGGCGGCACGTCCCTGGGCAACTACATCCTGCCGACGATCGCGACGGGTCCGGGCCGGATCACGCAGGCCATGCTGACGGCCGCCATCATCGGCAATCCGACGCGCGCCTACGACGCCACCAACATCGCCAACCTGCTGCAGAGCAATTTCCTGCTCACCGGCTTCGTGGCGGGCGAAGGCGCCGTCGTCACCGAAACCCTGGGGATCTACGCCTCTCCCGATGCCGGGGTCCGGTCGGTGACCGCCGCGCTGGAGAGGAGCGATTTCTCCGCCAATGCCGGCACCTTGCTGGCGAACTACATCCTGCCGACCAGCGCGACGGGCTTCGGCACGATCGACCCGCGCGCCCTGAACGCGGCGATCATCGGCAACCCGGCCCGCGTCTATGACGGGACCTCTTTCATCGGCCTGACATCGGCCAACTTCAGCCTGACCGGCTTCGTCGCCGGCCAGGGCGCGGTCATCACCGAGACAACCGGCGCCTATGACTCGCCCAACGCCGGGCCCCGGACCGTTTCCGCGGCGCTCGACAGCGGCGACTTCTCCGTGACCGGCACGACCCTGCTGTCGAACTACATCCTGCCGACCACCGCCTCCGGTCCGGGCCGGATCGACCGCGCGGCGCTGGCGGTCGCTCTCGTCGGCAATCCGACGCGCGGCTACGACGGAACGACGATCGCGGCCCTGACGTCGGGGAATTTCGCGCTGACCGGCTTCGTCGCCGGAGAAGGAGCCGGGGTCACCGAGACCGTCGGCGCCTACGACTCTCCCAACGCCGGACCCCGCACGGTGACGGCGTCGCTGGACGCGAGCGACTTCGCACCGGTCGGCGGCACGCTGCTGACGAACTACATCCTGCCGACGAGCGCGACGGGCCCCGGGCAGATCAATCTGGCGGCGCTGACGGCCATCCTGACCGGCGTGTCCCGGACCTACGACGGCACCACGCTCGCGGTCCTGAACCCCGGGAACTACGTCCTGAGCGGGTTCGCGAGCGGGGAGGGCGCCGTCGTCACGGAAACCGTCGGCCTCTTCGCCTCGCCCAATGCCGGCGACCGCACGGTGACCGCCGCGCTCGAAGCCGGTGACTTCACCGCCACCGGCGGAACCGTCCTGTCCAACTATGTCCTTCCGACCAGCGCGATCGGAACAGGCCGCATCGATCCGGCGCTCCTGAACGCATCCATCATCGGCAGCCCGACGCGGATCTACGACGGCACGACCCTGGCGACGCTGACCTCCGGCAATTTCGCCCTGAGCGGTTTCATCACCGGCGAAGGCGCCACGATCACGGAGACTGTGGGAACCTATGACTCTCCCAACGCCGGGGTGCGGGTGGTCACGGCGGTTCTGGGCGGTGAGGATTTCGCCGCCAACGCCGGCACCCTGATGTCGAACTACGTCCTGCCCGCCAGCGCCACGGGCCCCGGCCAGATCGACCAGGCGGCGTTGAGCCTGGCCCTCATCGGCGTGACACGCACCTATAACGGCACGGCCGTCGCCAACCTGACCCCGACCAATTTCGCACTGACGGGCTTCATCCCCGGCGAGGGGGCGCTCGTCACCGAGACCATCGGCACGTTCGCCTCGCCGAACGCCGGCGTGCACGACGTGGTGGTCGTCCTCGATGCGACGGACTACGCGCCGACCGGCGCCACCCTGATGAGCAACTATATTCTGCCGACCGGCGTGACGGGCCTTGGCGAGATCACCCGCGCCCTGCTGACCGCCAGCATCGTCGGCAACCCCACGCGCGTCTACGACGGGACCGCGGCTGTGGCGCTGACGTCCGGCAATTTCCAGATCGACGGCTTCGTGGCCGGCGAGGGCGCGCTCATCACGGAGACCGCCGGCCTGTACGACTCGACCAACGCCGGGTCGCGCACGGTTACGGCCACGCTCAGCGCCGATGACTACGTCGCCAGCGGCGGCACGCTGCTGAGCAACTATGTGCTGCCCGTCACGGCGTCCGGCCCGGGGACGATCGACCGGGCGACGGTCACGGTCTCGATCACCGGCAATCCGACGCGGGTGTACGACGGCACGATCGATGTCGCCCTGACGTCGGACGATTACACGGTGACCGGCTTCATCCCGGGCGAGGGCGCCTTCATCACCGAGACCCGGGGCGTCTACGACGATCCGGACCCTGGAGAGCGGCTCGTAACCGCCTTCCTGGGCCTCGACGATTACAGCGTCACCGGCTCCACCCTGTTGTCGAACTACAATCTGCCGACCACGGCGGAGGGGCCGGGCGAGATCACGCCCCTGCCCAATCCGGATTGCACGATCAGCTTCATCGACAACTGTCTGCCGGTCGGTCCGTCGGCCTTCCTCGCCTACGGGCGGATCACCACCAACCCGCGCTTCTACATCCCTTATCCGGTCGAGGGTCTGTACGCGGCCCATACAAACGGCTTTGGCGGCGCCCCGACGACGACCGAGGCGGTCGGGTCGGAGCTGGTCGGGCCGAACGAGATCGCCGTCGATGGAGGATTGCCTGTGATCAACTCGACTGAAGGCATCCTGCTGCAGGGCGCGCGCGGGAAGCGATGGACGATCCGCTTCGCGCCCCGGCCGACCGAAGTCTCGCTCGGTGGGCTTCAGCCGTGACGGCGATGCGAGGTCGCAGCTGGATCGTCGGTCTGGGCGGCGCGGTCGCCCTCGGCATGGGAGCGCCGGGTCTGGCGTGGGCGCAGGATTTCGAACGGGTGGCGCCCAAACCGCCCCCTCGCACGCCCGTCCCCGAAGTCTCGGCGCCGCCGACCCCGGAGGCCGTCTCCGGCGATCAGACGGTGATGGTGCCGCAGCTGACGGGCCTGGTCTTCGTCGACGGGATCGGCGCGCTGCAGACCGATGGCGTCGATCCTGCGGGACTGACCGATGGAGTCTACACCGCCAGTCTGCCGCTGCTGTCCGACCCGGAGTTTCTTGATCGGATCAGGCCATACCTCGGCCGTCCTCTCACCCGTAGCGATCTCGACCGCATCACCGGCCTGGTCAGCGAGACCTACCGCGCCGCCGGCCATCCGTTCATCGAGATCAGCGTGCCGCCGCAGAACGTTCAGTCGGGCGTCATCCAGATCGTCGTCACCGAGTACCGCGTCGGCGAGGTTCGGGTCGAAGGCAACGAGTATTTCTCTGACGACGTCATCCTGCGGATGGGCGACCTGCGGCGCGGCGAGACCCTGACGCTGCCGCGCCTCCGTACGGCCGTTGAGCGTTTCAATGAGAACCCGTTCCTGTCGATCGACGCCGTCGTCGAGCCCGGGGCGGAGACGGGATACACGGACGTGGTGCTGCAGGCCGAGGACCGCAGTCCGGCCCGCGTCTATGTCGGCTACGACAACCAGGGCGTCCCGACGCTCGGCCGGGACGAGTGGTATATGGGCGCCAACTGGGGCAACGCGTTCGGCCAGGGCTCGGTCATTTCGTACCAGTTCACGCGCAGCTTCACCGGCGAGTATTTTTCGCATTCGGCCAGCGCGGTGATCCCGATGCGGGGCGGCGACAAGGTTCTGCTGTTCGGGGCCTATTCCGAGCAGTCGCCCGACCTGGGCTTCCTGTTCGACAGCGAGGGGCAGTCCGGTCAGGCCAGCGTCCGCTACGTCCACAACCTCCCGGATTCCGGACCGGTTTCGCAGAGCCTGCAGATCGGCTTCGACTACAAGCGGGCCGACAGCAACCTGGAGTTCTTCGGCTTCCGCATCCTCGACACCGCCGTCGAGGTCGCCCAGTTCCCGCTGGTCTACAATCTGTCCGCCACCGACCGGTGGGGCCAGACGGACGCCGAGAACGTCCTCGTGCTCTCACCGGGAGACATGACCTCGCACAACACCACCGAGGACCTGCGTCAGCTGGTTCCGGGCGTGAACGCCACCTACCTCTACGACCGGCTGTCGGTGACGCGGACGACCTTCCTGCCCGGAAACGCCACCTCGCTCACCCGGGTGATGGCGCAGCTGTCGACGGGCAATCTGCCCTACAGCGAACAGATCGGCGGCGGCGGCATCGGCAGCGTGCGGGGCTATGACACCAACTCCGCGCTGGGCAGCGAAGGCATCCTGTTCACCCAGGAGTTCCGGGCGCCGCCGATCAATGTGCCGCGGATGTTCGACGGCGCGCCGGGGACCGACTGGCTCCAGTTCGGCGTGTTCTGGGACTTCGCCTATCTGAAGCAGGACCGCGTCTTCCCCGACGTGCCCAACACGGACAAGCTGTCCAGCATCGGCATCAACGCCCACTACAACGTCGGCCGCTATTTCAATCTGCAGCTGGAGCTGGGCCACCAGTTGCTGAAGGCGCCGTTCGCGCAAGACCGGGAAACCCGGCTGGCGATGATCATGACGCTGAGCTTTTGACGAGGCCTTCGGTCAGGCGTGAGGGGCAGCTGTATCCGTTCAGTTTCCTGAACAAACACAGCGGCCGGTGGCGGAGAGGGTGGGATTCGAACCCACGGTACCCGTAAAGGCACGCCGCATTTCGAGTGCGGTACATTCGACCACTCTGCCACCTCTCCGCGGGGCCGATGCGCTTTGGTCGAGCGAGCGGCTTCTCTAATGGGGGAGGGCGTGCGCCGCAAGCGGCGAAATGACGAAAATCGTCAGCGCAGGGCAGGAAGCGGAAGGCCGAGCGCCTCGCCGGTCGAGAGGTCGCCGTCGATGACGCGGAAAAGTTCGGCGGGACGGCCTCCGGTGGCGGATGAGAGGCGGCCCGTGGCCTCGACCAGGCCGGTGCGTTCGACGCCGCGGCGGAAGTTCTGTTTGTGGAGCGAGAGGCCGGCGACGGCTTCGGCGGCGGCCTGGAGGCCCGAGAGGGTGAAGGTCTGGGGCATCAGGTCGAAGAGGACCGGGCGGTATTTCAGCTTGCTGCGCAGACGGCCGAGGCCGGTGGCGAGGATGCGGCGGTGGTCCGAGACCATGGGCAGGCCGGGGGCGACGTCGGGCGTGGGGCGGTCGAGGTCGCGGGAGGCCTCGGCGACCATGCCGGCTTCGTAGAGGAGTTCGTAGCGGTCGAGGACGCGGCCCTCGTTCCAGCGCTGGCCGGCGCCGGTGGCGAAGAGGCTGTCGATGCGGGCGAGGCGGCGGGCGTCGCCGGCGGCCCAGGCGCGCAGGCTTTCGAGGAGCGGAGCGATCGAGGCGCCGGCGCCTTCGCGGCGGTCCTCCCACGGGAAGAAGTCGAGGACGGGCGTCCAGCGGGCTTCCGACAGGGGGGCGTCGGCGGAGTCGGCGGTGAGGGCGAGGTAGCCGACCGAAACCTCGCGGTGGCGTTCCGGGCCGGGGGTGGCGCGGGGACTGGCGCGGCCGAGGTCGCCGAAGGTGTAGAGCTGCTCGACGAAGCCGAGGCGGAAGCCGGTCTGGGCGGTCACGAAGGCGCGCAGCGCCAGTTCGAAGGTGCGGTCGCGGGTGGGGTCGAAGGGGCCGAAGGGCAGGGCGGCGGAGCCGTCGTCGCCGGTGGTGGTCAGGACGCAGGCCTTGCCGTCGCGGAGCGCGATGACGACGGCCGACAGACCGATGCGAACGCCCTGTTCCCCCGCTGCGCCCATGCCTACTCCGTGTGCCAGGCGTCGGCGGGAGCGATGAGGCCGACGGCCTCGGCGAGGACGCGGTAGCGCTCGAGATAGCGCTGCTGGGCGATCGGGGCCGGCAGGGGCTCGATGACCAGGTCGTAGCCGGCGGGCGGAGCGCCGAAGAAGCCGAGGGACTCCTTCTTCGTGAAGCCGGCCAGCTGGGTGGCTTCGAAATAGGCGCAGGCCTTGTCGGCCTTCTTGATCAGCGTCTTGATCGCGACCGGCGACTTGGGCGGCAGGCCGAAGCGGACGTGGATGGCGCTTTCCAGACGGGCCTCGAAGGCCTTGTAGTTGACGCCCAGGGCGGATTTGAACGGCGAGATCATGTCGCCGATGACGTATTCCGAGGCGTCGTGGAGCAGGGCGGCGAGGCGCCATTTGGGCTCCAGGCCCGGCTTGATGTGGGCGGCGATCTCCTCGACGACGCAGGAGTGCTGGGCGACCGAGAAGGCGTGCTCGCCGATGGTCTGGCCGTTCCAGCGGGCGACGCGGGCGAGGCCGTGGGCGATGTCCTCGATCTCGATGTCGAAGGGCGAGGGGTCCAGCAGGTCGAGGCGGCGGCCGGACAGCATGCGCTGCCAGGCGCGCGGGGCTTTCGATGAGGATCGGGGCGTGACGGCCAAGACGGTATCCAGTTCGAATGGCCGGACGTCGTGACCCATCGGGGCGGCTCGATCAAGGGTTGGAGGCGGTTATTCCCCGACGTTGAGCGACACGAGCGCCTTGGCGTCCTCGGTGACGCTGTCGCGGTTGCGGTCGCGCGAGCGGATGGTGGCGATAACCAGCGGGCCGCCGACGGGGCCGCGGGCCTCGTAGCCGACCATGCGCCAGCCCTCGGGGGACGGGCGGTTGTCGGTCAGGATCCAGCTGGCGCGGGTGGCGTCGCCGGAGGCGCTGGCGCGGACCTCGGCGCTGTCGTCGCGGGCGCGGACGCTGACGCTGTCGCCGTTCTCGCCGCCCTCGATGTCGACCGTGCCGGTGGAGTCGTTGGCGTCGATATGGAAGCCGCCGATGCGGACGCTGGCCTGGTCGCCGCGGGTCTCGATATGCATGCCGGGGAGGCGGACGGTGGCGTCGTCGCCCTCGGCCTCGATGTTCACGCCGGGGGCGCGAACCGAGGCGCGGTCGCCGGAGCGGGCGGCGGCTTCGGCTTCCTGGGCGGCGACTTCGGCCTCGGCCCGGGCGCCGTCGGCGGTGGCGCGGGCGCGATCGGCTTCGGCGCGGGCCTTGTCGGCCTCGGCGGAGGCGCGCAGGCCGGCGACGGCCTGGGGCAGGTCGGCGGACAGGCGGGTTTCGAAGGCCTGGAGGACGTCGGACGGCTTCTGGTCGTTGAGGGGCACCAGTTGCAGGATCACTTCCGCGCCGCGCGGGCCGACGTATTTGCAGACCGTGCCCTCGGACGAGGCAGAGCCCTTGCGGGTCAGCGAGCCGATGGTCTGCGGGCATTGCAGGGCGTCGACGACCTTGAGCACGCCCTTGGCGTCCTCGTCCGAGCTGTGGCTGGACGTGATGCGCACCGACTTGTCGCCGTCACAGGCGGCGGTCAGCGCGGCGACGGCGCACAGGGTCGGAATCAGGATCAGTCGAAGCGACATAGGAGAAATAGTCCTTTTCACACCCTTATCCTGCGCCCTGACGGAGGCAATTCCAGTGAAATCGCGGTAACCGCAGTGACCAAAGCTGATCAGCGATAAGGCACGCATACGACCGAGGTCCGCAGCGCGGCCCGGCGCCCTGCGGCGCCCTGGCGAATTTCATGGGGTCCCCCCGGACTCACGCCGATGAAACTGCACAGAATCGACGGCCGCGTCACCCCCGCGGTCAGCTTCCCGGGCGGGCGCCCTCGCGGCGGCCGAGGAAGGCGAGGCGCTCGAACAGGTGCACGTCCTGCTCATTCTTCAGCAGGGCGCCGTGCAGCGGCGGGATGAGCTTGTTGGGCGACTTCTCGCGCAGGGTTTCCGGATCGACGTCATCGACCAGCAGAAGCTTCAGCCAGTCGAGGAGTTCCGAGGTCGAGGGCTTCTTCTTCAGGCCCGGCGTGTCGCGGATTTCGTAGAAGGTCTTCAGCGCTTCGGAGACCAGGCGCGGCTTGATGCCGGGGAAGTGGACCTCGACGATGGCCTTCATGGTCTGGTCGTCGGGGAAGCGGATGTAGTGGAAGAAGCAGCGGCGCAGGAAGGCGTCGGGCAGCTCCTTCTCGTTGTTCGAGGTGATGACGACGACGGGGCGGACCTCGGCGCGGATCGTCTCGTCCGTCTCCTGGACGTAGAACTCCATGCGGTCGAGTTCCTGCAGCAGGTCGTTGGGGAACTCGATGTCGGCCTTGTCGATCTCGTCGATCAGCAGGACGGGGCGGACGGGGGAGGTGAAGGCCTCCCACAGCTTGCCCTTGCGCAGGTAGTTGCGGACGTCGTGGACCCGCTCCTCGCCCAGCTGGCTGTCGCGCAGGCGGCTGACGGCGTCGTATTCGTACAGGCCGTTGTGGGCCTTGGTGGTCGATTTGACGTGCCAGGTGATGAGCGGAGCGTTCAGGGCGCGCGCCATCTCATAGGCGAGGACGGTCTTGCCGGTGCCGGGCTCGCCCTTGATCAGCAGCGGCCGCTCCAGCGCCACGGCGGCGTTGACGGCGATCTTCAGATCATCGGTGGCGATATAGTTCGAGGTGCCCTCGAACCGGTCGCTGGCGCGGGTCATGGCGGCTCCGGGTTGTGTTTGAAAACGCTTATCGAACGCCGCCGGGGCAGACAACGGGGATGTGGGCGTGCGTCGGCGCTCTCGCCAGCGGAGCCGGCGAGATGAGGGGAAGGCGCGGGGCGTCCGGGCCTCGCCCGGTGCTTTGATAGATTTACCGTTTCGACGAAGCTGGCCGCCCCGCGTGGTCGTTGGCTTCACGCGCTCTCCGGCTGGCGGCTCTTGTCGGGCCTTACCGGATCATCCACCGTCGCCATTGCTGACGCCGGCGCGGGTGGGACATCGGCTGAGCCAGCGGTCCGCACCGAAGCGCGTGGCGAGCAAGCGGACAGCATCCATCACTATCCGACGAGGACCCCCGGACTACCCTTCGCCCAGGCTTCATCGCTCGACCACAGCCCGTCGTCGTCGAGAAGCGTGGATCCGACGCCCTCCCCATCGACGGGATGCGGGGATTATGCGGCCGGTGGATACCTCGCTGCGTAGAGGGAATTTAGGCGGGGGAAGTCAGGGGGTTGGCGAAAAGAGTTCGGGAATAGCCGACAGACTCCTTCCCCCATTTCGGGGGAAGGTGGGCGGCGGAGCCGCTCGGATGGGGGCTCTGTCCGCGTCGAAACTGGCGGGAGCCCGGTCGCCATCGGCAGCCCCCATCCGGCCCTCCGGGCCACCTTCCCCCGTAAAGGGGGAAGGGGCTGGTGAGGTTACCCCGCCTTGCGGATCAGTTCGTCGGCGAGGGCGGCGGTGAGGTAGCCGTCGGCGAGGCGGCCTTCGGCGATTTGCCAGCGGCGCAGGGCGGCGCGGGTGTTGGCGCCGATGACGCCGTCGACGCCCTGGGTGTCGTAGCCGAGGGCGGTCAGCGCGCGCTGGGCGCCGATGCGCTGGTCGCGCGACAGGGGCGCGTCCTCGGGCCAGGCCTTGCTGAGACCCGGCTTGCCGGCGACGCCGTCGGCGGTGAGGCCGATGGCGAGGGCGTAGGAGACCGAGTTGTTGTAGCGGCGGATGACGTAGTGGTTGGGCAGGGCCAGGAAGGCCGGGCCGCGGGCGCCCTGGGGCAGCAGGATGGTCGCTTCCTCCAGCGCCTCGGCGTCATTGGGCGAGCCGCCGCGGGCGAGGACCACGCCCTTCGACGACCAGTAGCGCCAGTTGTGCTTCGCGCCCTCGGCTTCCGAATAGTCGAAGCCGGCGGGGAGGGTGACCTCGTAGCCCCAGCCCTGGCCGCGCTTCCAGCCGCCCTGGGCCAGCAGGTTGGCGGCCGAGGCGAGAGCGTCAGCGTCGTCGTTCCAGATGTCGACCGCGCCGTCCTGGTCCTGGTCGACGCCGAGGCGCAGATAGTTGTCGGGCATGAACTGGGTCTGGCCCATGGCCCCGGCCCAGCTGCCCTTGAGGCCCGCGCGCGAGCGCTTGCCGTCGACGACGATGTCGAGGGCGTTCTTCAACTGGTCCTCGGCCCAGTCGCGGCGGCGGCCGTCGTAGGCGAGGGTGGCGAGGGAGCGGATGACGTCATAGTCGCCCTGGACCGCGCCGAAGGCGGACTCCTGGGCCCAGATGCCGACGAGGATCTCGGAGGGCACGCCGTAGCGCTGGACCACGTCCCACGGCACGCGGTCGGTGCGCTGACGGGCCTGGGCGATGCGGGTGGCGTTGACCGCGTTCTGGACATAGGCGCCGGCGGGGCGGCTGAACTCGGGCTGGTTGCGGTCGAGGCGGATGACGGACGGGTCCGGCGACAGGCCGGCCAGCTCGCGCTCGTACTGGGCGCGGCGGTCGCCGCCGTGGCGGGCGAGGAAGCCCTGTTTCCAGCCGTCGAAGCCGGCCTGATCGATAATCGGGGCGGCCGGCTGGGCCGGAGCCGCGGGCGTCGGCGCGGGTTCGGCCGGCGCCGGGGCGGGGGTGACGGTCACGGGCGGCGGCTCCGGAAGCATGGGAGCGCACGCGGCGACGGTTCCGATCAGGAGTAGGCGAAGGCTGAAGCGCATGATTCTGAAGCTAATGTCCCCGACGGCCCGCCCGTCATAACAAGTGCGCGAGAAGCGCAAGCGTTGCTGCAAATGTCGCGCCAGCGTGTCTGAATCGCCGATTTTCGCACCCTTGCCGATCGATATAGGCAGACAGGTCAGCTTGACCATAAGCGGGGCTATATCATTCGATGCACGCAGGAGGCGAACATGTTCCCTGCCATCAGACACCGCCTGTGCCAGCATACGAGCTACTGGTCCGAACGCCGCAAGGGTTACGTGTGCGACCAGTGCGGCCGGTTCACGCCGGACCTGCGGCCGAAGTCGAAATACCCGTCGGAGATTCCGGGGTTCCGGCACTAGGGGCGCCCCGGGGAGCGCCTGGGGTCGGGACCTGATGGGCGCCGCCTGAAGGAGAGGGCAGCGTCGCGCCGCGGATCAACCCGGCGGACGCAGCGCGTGACGCCGACTGGAGTACGCGTCATGCCCCTCAAGGAATACCCGGCCGGTCAGGCTTTCAGCGGCGTCATCGGCCGGACCTTCGATGTGTCCGAGCCGGCGTGGCCGGCCCCGAAGAGAGCGAAGGAGGGGGCGCCGAACGTCCTGTTCATCGTCATCGACGACACGGGCTTCGGTCATCTGGGCTGCTATGGCGGCGGCATCGAAACGCCCAATCTGGACGCCCTGGCGGCCGAGGGACTGCGCTATAACAACATGCACACCACGGCGCTGTGTTCGCCGTCGCGGTCGTGCATGATCACCGGTCGGAACCACCACTCCAACGGCATGTCGTGCATCACCGAGGGCTCGACCGGTTTTCCGGGCGGCAACGGTATCATTCCGTT
Organism: Brevundimonas lenta; assembly: GCF_014196335.1. Lineage (GTDB taxonomy): Bacteria > Pseudomonadota > Alphaproteobacteria > Caulobacterales > Caulobacteraceae > Brevundimonas > Brevundimonas lenta. The sequence continues at coordinate 952,542 of NZ_JACIDM010000002.1, read as the reverse complement.
CGAGAACGGCTTCCTCTCGGAAATCCTGCAGCAGCAAGGCTACAACACCTATGCGATCGGCAAGTGGCACCTGACGCCGGCGGAGCAGGCCTCGGCGGCCGGACCGTATGATCGCTGGCCGCTGGGGCGGGGCTTCGAGCGGTACTACGGCTTCCTCGGCGGCGACACGCACCAGTATTATCCCGAGCTTGTGCGCGACAACACGCAGACCGAGCCAGAGAAGACGCCGGAGGAAGGCTATCACCTGACGGTGGACCTGGTGGAGCAGGCCAGGGCGATGATCGCGGACGCCAAGCAGGTCGCGCCCGACAAGCCGTTCTTCATGTACTTCTGCACTGGCGCCAATCATGCGCCGCACCACGTGCCCAAGGAATGGGCCGACAAGTACAAGGGCCAGTTCGACGACGGCTGGGACGCCTATCGCGAGCGGACCTTCGAGAAGCAGAAGAAGCTGGGGATCATCTCGAAGGACGCCAAGCTGTCGCGGCATGACCCCGACGTGCAGGACTGGGGCAAGCTGCCGGCCGACGAGCGCAAGCTCTATGCGCGGATGATGGAGGTGTTCGCCGGCTTTTGCTCGCACATGGACCATTACGTCGGCGAGCTGATCGCCTTCCTGAAGGAGATCGGCGAGTACGAGAACACCCTGATCATGGTGATCTCGGACAACGGGGCGAGCGCCGAGGGCGGGCCGACAGGCTCGGTCAACGAGAACAAATTCTTCAACAACGTGCCGGACGACCTGCAGCAGAACCTGGCCGCCATCGAAGACATCGGCGGGCCGAAATATTTCAACCACTATCCGTGGGGCTGGACGCACGCCGGCAACACGCCGTTCCGTCGCTGGAAGCGCGAAACCTATCGCGGCGGCGTCTCGGATCCGTTCATCGTCTGCTGGCCCAAGGGCATGAAGGCGCGTGGGGAGGTCCGCACCCAGTTCTGCCACGCCATCGATATGGTGCCGACGGTGCTGGACTGCCTTGGCGTCGAGCCGCCGACGCAAATCCGCGGCGTAACCCAGTCGCCGATCGAAGGCTTCAGTCTGAAGTCGTCATTCGACGACGCCAAGGCCGAGGCGCTCCATAAGACGCAGTATTTCGAGATGTTCGGCCACCGGTCGCTCTATCACGAAGGCTGGCGCGCGGTGTGCCCGTGGCCTGGCACGTCGTTCGTCGAGTCCGGCCTGGAGTTCGGCGCGCCGATGGACCACAACAAACTGGTCGAACTCGATGCGCATGGCTGGGAACTCTACAACGTCGTCGACGACCCGGCCGAGACCAACAATCTCGCGGACAAGGAGCGCGACCGGCTGATCGCCATGATCACCGGCTGGTGGGCCGAGGCCGGCAAGTACAAGGTGCTGCCGATCGACAGCCGCGGCACGCTGCGGCTCGGCGAGCCGCGTCCGCAGATCGCGGCCGATCGCAAGAAGTATGTCTACTACCCCGGCACCCAGGTCGTGCCCGGGAATGCGGCGCCCCGGGTTCTCAACGCCGAGCACTCCGTTTCCGTCCACGCGACCGTGCCGAAGGGGGGAGCCGAGGGCGCGCTGTTCACCATGGGCGGCAATGACGGCGGCTTCGTCTTCTACATCAAGGACGGCCGGCTGACCTACGGCTACAACTACGTGGCCGACCAGCGCTTCAAGGTGGAGGCGAAGGAGGCGAGCGTCCCCGAGGGCGACCACATCTTCAGCTTCCGGTTCAAGCCGACCGGCAAGGCCGATTTGTTGAAGGGCAAGGGGACGCCTGCGAAGGTCACCCTGCTTGTCGACGGCAAGGCGGTGGGCGAGGGGGACCTGCCCGTCACCATTCCATTGACCCTGGGCCTCAGCGCCGGCGTGAGCGTCGGCTCCGACAACGGGTCGCCGGTGATGGAGGCGTCAGACTACAAGCCGCCCTTCGCCTTCACCGGGACGATCCACAAGGCGCTGGTCGACATCTCCGGCGAGTCGCACGGTGATCCGGAAGCCGAGGCGGCCGCGTATCTGAAGGCCACGATGGCGCGGCAGTAGGGAAGCGCCTGCAGGGACCGCCGCCGGTGTTGACGAACCGGCGGCGGCTCTCTATACGACCGCCTCCGCCGCAAGGTCCGCCTCGCGGCTTTTCTATTTTGCTTTGCCTCAGGACGACGACCATGAAGGTCCGCAGCTCGCTCAAGTCGCTCAAGGGTCGCCACCGCGACTGTAAAGTCGTGCGCCGTAAGGGCATCGTCTATGTGATCAACAAGACGGACCCGCGCTTCAAGGCCAAACAAGGCTAAGCACGGCTTTGCGCTAACGCGAACGACGCGGTCGTTCGCTGCTTGAGCGCGAAAGATTCAAAGGCTGCGGACTTGTCCGCAGCCTTTTTCGCGTCCGGCGTTGAGTCGGCCGCGACGACGTGGTTAGCGTCCAGACCAGATCGCGCTCCCGGCTGATGACGGCCCGGGCGTCCCCCACAGTTTTCCGGAGTACTCCCCATGGCCGATGACGCCGCCTTTGATTCGTCGCCCGACGTCCTGACCGCCACGGCCCAGGGCCGCCTGCGCACCATCATCGAGCGCCTGGAGCGCCTCGAGGAGGACAAGCAGGCGGTGATGACCGACATGAAGGAGGTCTTCGCCGAGGCCAAGGGCGAGGGCTACGACGTGAAGGTGCTGCGCAAGGTCATCCGCATCCGCAAGCAGGACAAGGCCAAGCGTCAGGAAGAGGAAGCGATCCTCGACCTGTACATGTCGGCCCTGGGCGAAATCTGAGGCTTCGCAGGGATGAGGGGCGAGGGTCGAGGGTCGAGTTGAACGGGGATTGATCCCGCCAGCTTGGCTGTGAAATCTTCTTCGACCCTCGTCCCTCGACCCTCACACCTCAAAGGGCATGAAGCGAAAGCCGCCAGCCAGTCCCTTTGAAGCGCAACGGAAGGCCGCCCAACGCGCGGCCCTCAACGCATTGAAGCGCGCCCGCCGCTCGGCAGAGAAGGCGGGCGTTTCGCTGTCCGAATGGGAGGGCGAGTTCCTGGACTCGGTCAGCGAGCGGGTGAAGACCCACGGCCGCGCCTTCGGCGATCCCGAGCTGGGCGCGCCGGGGCAGGCGTTGTCGGCGATGCAGGGCCGCAAGCTGAAGGAGATCACCGCCAAGGCCAATGGCGAGGAGCCGAAGCGGCGGTGGGGGCGGAAGGCTCCGAAGGCGGAGTAGGGCCCCACTGTTCCGCTCATCCCCGCGAAGGCGGGGACCCAGTCCTTTTCCACGTGACGTCGGCGCTCCTGGATATTCGGGGGAGCCAATCCGGCGAAACCGATCATCCAAAACACTGGGTCCCCGCCTTCGCGGGGATGAGCGGCTTTTCGGGGATCAGAACAGGATCTTGCGGAAGGTCAGGCTGAAGACGCGGCCGTTGGGGTCGAGGTAGTCGGACTGGTAGTTCAGCGGGACGGGCTCGCCGTTGCTGGTGGTCACGTCCGGGCGGCTGTCGAAGAGGTTCTGGACGCCGAACTGGATGCGCGAGCCCTTGAGCCAGGGGTATTTCGCGACCCATGAGGCGCGCTGGTTCAGGTCCATGAAGACGTTGAGGTTGATGGTGGCCTGATCGGCGAAGATCAGGTCGGGGCCGTCGCCGCCGTCGATACGGGTGCTCTCGCGCCAGTTGGCGTTCATGAAGGCGCCCATGCCGTTGCGGAAGACGCCGGCCTGGGCCTGGAGCTCGTTGCGGGGGCTGCCGCCGCGGCTGGAGGTGGCGCCGCCGTCCAGCAGGTCGATGATCGGCAGGCCGTCGGCGATGAGGATCTCATCCTGCAGACGCAGCGTGTGATAGAGCGAGAAGTTGAAGCGGCCCTGGCCGGGCTGCATGGCCGGGCCGCCGCGACCGCCGCCGCCGCCGCCCATGCGCATCATCTGACCGCCGCCTCCGCCGCCGGGCCCGCCCGGACCGCCGGGGCCGCCGCCGCCTTCCTGACGGACGATCATGGGGCCGCCTGCGGGGCCGCCGGGGCGCATGCCGCCCGGGCCCTGATCGGCCGCGGCCGGGTTGGGTTTGCCGAAGGCCTTCGAGAAGTTGAAGCCGGTGCGGAGGTCCTGACGCTCGTAGCGCTCGAAATTGAGCGGGCGGGCGTCGACGGCGAAGAGGACGCCCTGGGCGTTGCGGAAGAAGCGCTCGGGCAGGGCGGCTTCGAGGTCCGGCGTGATGGTCGGGAAGGCCGAGATGTAGTCGTCGGTGCGGCTCCAGGTCCAGGTCGACTGGAGCGACAGGTCGGTGTCCTTGATCGGGCGCACGGTGCCGCCGATGCGGACGACGTGACGGTTGTCGGCGTCGAGGTCCGGGTTGCCGCCGGTGATCTGGGTCACCAGCACCGTCTCGCCGTTCTCGCCGGCGTTGAAGTCGAAGACCGGGACGTTGGGCGTCGAGAGGATCGGATCGTTCAGCTGGCCGATGGTCGGCGCGCCCTGTTCGTCCGAATAGCTGGCGAGGATCGACAGCTGTTCGATCGGCGACCAGTTCACGCCCACGCCGTAGCTGGGCAGGCCGCCGAAGTCGGAGAGTTCCTCGAAGCCGACGTTGGCGTTGAGCGACAGGTCGCCGAGCGCGGTCAGGACCTCGCGACGGCGGCTGGCGATGGGCAGGTTGAAATTGGCCGTGCCGTTGACGCGATCGCGCGACTGGGAGCGGTCGACGACGCCGTTGAGCAGGGTGGTGCTGGTGGAATCCAGCGAGCGGGTGTCGGCGCCCAGTTTGAAGGTCGAGCTGATGCCGCCGGCCGGCAGATCGAAGACGTCGCCGTTCAGCACGACCTCGGCGCCCAGCACCTGGGAGACCGACCGGGTGACGTCGTTGGCGACGCGGGGGAAGTCGGCGGGGTTCAGCGTCCCGAAGGGATTGGCGGTCGGATCGTCGGCGTTGAGGCGGGCCTGGAAGGGCGCGGCCAGATAGCCGCGGCCGGTGGTGGTGTCGGTTTCGACGCGGTCGTAGTTGCCGGTCACCGTCCAGCGCCAGTCTTCACCGAGATAGCCGTCCAGCACGACGCCGAGGTTGGCGGTGAGGGTATCGCTCTCGCGGCGCAGGGAGGCGGCGTCGTCGAGGTAGCGCCAGACGCGGACGTCGTCGGCGAAGGGGGAGAAGGCGTTGTCTTCCGGCAGCGTCAGGGACAGGCCGGGCAGGCCGTTGAAGCTGCGGCTGGTGTTGTTCTCGAGGCTGCCGCTGATGGTGCCCTGGGTGGTGGAGTTCAGGTCGCGCTTGACCGTGCCGCGCACCACGGCGCGCTCGGTCTCGGCCAGCAGGGTGCGATACGCGCCGAGGTCGCCGGTGCGCGGCGCGCCCGCGGCGGCGACGAAATCGGCCAGGGTCGGCGTGGTCGTGCCGCCGGGGACCGGGGTGATGATCGCCCCGCCCAGGGCCGGATCGATCGGCGGGCAATAGTCCGGATCGAGGGGATCGGTCGGGCAATCGGGGCTGTAGGGGATGCTGGTGACGTTGCCGATCAGATCGTAGGGCTGGGCGCCCGGATCGCGCCGGATGTCGCGCTCGGATTCGAACAGAGGGGTGGCGCGCTCGTATTCGGCGTCCATCGACCAACGGGTGGCGCCGGCGATGTTGAGGACGTTGCCCTCGATCTCGGTGACGCTGCGGCCGCCCTGGCCGGGAACGCGACCGGAGAGTTCGGCGGTGACGGAGCGGAAATCGGCCTTGAGGACGAAGTTCACGACGCGTTGCTCGGCCTTGTAGCCGAACTGCAGGGCGACCTCTTCCGGCAGGACCTCGGTGCGCTCGATGGCCTCGGTCGGGATGCCGCGGATTTCCTGGAAGCCGGAGATGCGGCGGCCGTTGACGAGGAAGATCGGCTGCAGGTCGGTGCGGCCGCTCGAGCTGCGGGTGATCGGCTCGAGGTAGGTCATCAGCTCGGCGATGTTCGAGGCGCCGTAGGCCTGGATCTGCTCGGCCGTCAGGGTGACGTCGGGCGGGATGTCGGTGTCGACGCTGCCGCGCTGGCGCTGACCGCGCACGGAGACGGAGTCGAGGACGTAGGCGTCCGGGTCCTCGGCCGTGACCGGGGCGTCGGCGGCAGGCGGTTGCTGCTGCACGGGCGGCTGCTGCACCGGGGTCGGAGCGGTCTGGATCGCTCCGGCCATGAGGCCGGACAGGGCGGTCGTAACAAGCAGCATATACAGGCGGTCCTGGGGGAGGAATCAGACTGCAAACGTTCCGCCTGCCTGTTTCCGTCGCATTTCAGCGGTGAAACCGACGGTTGAGATCGTCTGCGTGCGCCTGTCATCGACGGCCCGGCCGCCCGAGGCCAGTGAATTTTCGTACGGGCTTCGACTTCCCGGCGACGTTGCCTCCGGGCCGCGGTCAGGGCGTCAGACGGCGTCCTTGAGCGCGCCCTCGAGCCCCTGTTCGCGCACCTTGCGGTAGAGCGTCGAGCGGCCGATGCCGAGGCGGCGGGCGATCTCGGACATGTGGCCGGCGTAGACCTCGATGGCGTGCTGGATGAGGTCGCGCTCGATCTCCTCCAGGGTGCGCAGGTGGCCGCGGTCGTCGACGATGCGGATCGGCGTGTCGGGCAGCGGCGGCAGCTCGATGCCGAGGTCGTTGGCGTGGACGGCAAGCCCCTCCACCGCTTCGCGGTCCCCCTCCCCATGTTCCATGGGGAGGAGACCCACGGACTTGCCGGAGATGGCGGGGAAGTCGTGCGGCTGCAGGAAGGGCGCGTCGGCGAGCACGATGGCGCGGTAGACGGCGTTCTCCAGCTGGCGGACGTTGCCGGGCCAGTCGAAGGCCTGGAGCAGGGCGGTGGTCTCGGCCGAACAGCCGGCGACGCGCTTGCCTTCCTCGACGTTGAAGCGGCCGATGAAATGCTCGACCAGGGCCGGGATGTCGTCGCGGCGGTCGCGCAGGGCCGGGGCCTCGATGGGGAAGACGTTCAGGCGGTAGAACAGGTCCTCGCGGAAGCGGCCGTCCTTCACCTGTTCCGCCAGATCGCGGTTGGTGGCCGACAGGATGCGGACGTCGACCTTGACCGAGCGCTTGGAGCCGACCGGGTCGATTTCGCCTTCCTGGAGCGCGCGCAGCAGCTTGACCTGCATGTCCAGCGGCAGCTCGCCGATCTCGTCGAGGAACAGGGTGCCGCCCGAGGCTTCGGCGAACTTGCCGAGGTGTTTGTCGGTGGCGCCGGTGAAGCTGCCCTTCTCGTGGCCGAACAGGATCGACTCGACGAGGTTGACGGGCAGGGCGCCGCAGTTGACGGCCACGAACGGCTTGCCGGCGCGGTCGGAGGCGCCGTGCAGGGCGCGGGCGATGACTTCCTTGCCGACGCCGCTTTCGCCGGTGATCAGCACGGGAATGCCGGACTTGGCGGCGCGGGCGCCGAGCGCGCGGACGAGGCGCATGGGCGCGCTCTGGCCGACCAGGTCGTCGAAGGAGGTGCGTCCGGCGACGTGCTTCTTGAGGCGGCCGACCTCGGCGGTCAGCTGGGTCAGCTGCAGGGCGTTGCGGACGCCGACCAGCAGACGCTCGGCCGAGACCGGTTTGACGAAGAAGTCCTGGGCGCCGGCCTGCATGGCGCGGACGACGGCCTCGACCCCGCCCGAGGCGGTCAGGACGATGACCGGGGTGGTCACGCCGGCGGTGCGGATCTCGGCCAGGGCCTCCATGCCGCTCATGCCGGGCATGACCATGTCGAGCAGGACGACGTCGGCGCCGCCGCCCTTCGTCAGGCGATCGATGGCCTCGCCGCCGTTCTCGGCGTGGACGACGGCGTAGCCTTCGCGCTCCAGCACGGCCTGGGCGAGACGGCGCTGGGTCGGATCGTCATCGACGACAAGAACAGTCCTGGTCATTCGGGGCCCCGTTGATCATCACATCAGGCCGGCTCTCGTGAAGCGGAGCTGGCTCATTCCGGGACGTTTTAGGCGTCACAAGGTGAAGATCGCGTTGGGGGGCAGGGTGAGCGGGGGGTTAACGCAGGGCGAGGGTCGAGGGTCGCGGGTCGAGGGGCGAGGAGGATGTGCCGGGGTATTCGGCGTCGAGAGGGCAGAACCTGTAGCGGTACTTCCGACCCTCGCCCCTCGCCCCTCGACCCTTGTTCCTACTGCCCCGCCATGAAATTCCGCTGGGCCTTCATCATGGCGGTGATGAGGGTTTTCTCGCCGTCGGAGAGGTAGGGGTTCCAGACGTCGAAGATGAGGATGACGCGCATCTCGTCGGCGTCGTTCCAGGCCTCGTGCTCGATGGTGTCGTCGAACACCCAGGACTCGCCCATCTTCCAGTCGCGGGTGGTGTTGCCGACGCGGAAGCGGGCCGGGCCGGGCAGGATCAGCGGCAGGTGGCACAGCAGGCGGGTGTTGGCCGAGCCGGTGTGCGCCGGGATGTGGGTGCGCGGCTGGAGCGCCGAGAAGACGGCGGTGGGGGCGAAGCCGTCCTGGTGCGCCATCGGCAGGGATTCGAGCAGGGCGGTGGTCTCGGGGCAGCGCTCGCAGACCGAGTCCTGCTTCTCGCCGTCGCGCCACAGCCAGAGCGAGGTCCATTTGCGCGAGTGGTTCAGCTCGCCCCACTGATTGACCGGCGCGCCCTTGGGGTAGGCGATGTAGGGGGCGAAATCGTCGAAGGACTCGGCCAGCAGGGCCGTGAGCTCCTTCTGGATGACCGGGGTGGCCTCCTCCAGCTGGTCCAGCCAGGGGAAGAGGGCGCGGTCGTAGAAGGGAATGGCCGGCAGGCGCGGGTAGTTGAGCAGGAGGGGTTCCTGCTTCGGCGGGGTCTTCACCCCGGCGTAGATTTCGAGGCCCTCGTCGAAGCGGTCGAGGGCGCTGGTGTCGATGGCGCCGCGCAGGGTCTCGACGGCCGAACGCATATGATCGCGCAGGGCCTCGGCGTGGCGGCGGACGAGGTCGTTGGCGTAGTCGATCTGGGCGGTCAGGGCCGGCGGGCAACGCTCGCGCGGCGGGGCGATCCTGAGGGCGTTGCGGTAGGTGTCGACGGCCGCGCGCTCGCCGCCCAGCTTCTCGAGCATGGCGGCCTTGGCCAGCAGGGCGACGAAGTCGTAGGGCTGCATCGCCAGGGCGTCGTCCAGCACGTGGAGCGAGCCGTGGAAGTCGCCCATCAGCCGGAGCGCCAGGGCGCGGTTCAGGGCGCCGTTATGGGTGCGGCCCAGCGCATCGGCCTGGTCGATGAGCTGCAGCGCCCCGCCGGGATCGCGGCGAGCGATAGCCTCGGCGGCGCGGCGCAGCAATTCGCCCTGCGGCCCTTCCTGATTCACCTGAGATCCCCCAATCCCCGCCAATATGAACTGACTGTAATGTTACGGGGGTCGTCCGGGTCAAGAGCGCTTTGCGGCCAAGGTTGAATTAAGGGGCGGCTGTGGCGTCCGCCGGCGGCTGGGCGCGGTCGTCGGCGCAGACGCGCTCGACGGCCAGGCCCGTGGCGGGAGCGCCGCCGATCGACAGCTCGGGCCAGGGCGGGGCAGATGGGCGCACCGCGCCGAGGCGCACGGCCTCCCGGAGGTCAGGGCTCGAGCGGCGCGGGGTGCCGGGGGTGGGACAGTGTGGCGGCGACCAGGCGCCGACATTGCTCCATTCGCCATCGGCGTCGCGCGCCCAGAGGTCGATCCGGTAAGCGAAGGCGACGAGGACCTCGACCCGCCCGTCGCCATTCAGGTCCATCGGTCGCACGACGCATCTGTTGTCGGCGAGGCACTCGGAACGGGGGTCGGAAGCGCCGACAGGACCGCCGAAGCCCTCGGGCAGGGCGGCGCCGGCGGGGACGATCTCATAAGCAGGCGTGACGTCGGGCGAGCCGACATCGCGGCCTTCCCAACGGCCGGAGAGGACGGCGGCGGCAGCGGCGCGGCGGGCCACCTCGGCGTTGGTCGAGCGGGTCAGGCGAGCGAGGGCGGCCTGGCCGGCCTGGCCGCTCTCGAAGCGCAGGAAGCGGTAGTCGAACTTGTCCGGCGTCACCGCGCCGCGCTCCAGCCGGGCCGTCTGATCGGCGACCGAGAGGCGGGCAGGATCGGCGATGGGGCTGAACAGGGCGAGGATGACGGCGATCTCCAGCACGGCGGTGAAGACGTTGGTGCGCTCCAGCGGCTGCATCCAGTCGGCGCCCTTGCGCCAGAACGGGCTCAGCGCGGCCCAGCCGTAGCCCACGGCATAGGCGGCGCCGACGATGGCGCAGGCCAGGGCGATGATGCGGTCGGGCGTCAGGCCGTGCTGGCCGATGCGCAGGGCGAGGCCCCAGAAGGCGAGGATGACCAGCGGCGTCAGCAGGACGGCGGCGATGCGGACGGTCCAGCGCAGGACGAGCGGCGGCAGGTTGTCGGCGCGACCGTCCTGATAGGCGGTGTTGATGAGGATGATGAGGACGGCGGCGGCGGCGAGGACCAGGGCGGTGGCGCTGCCGGTGTCCCACAGGCCGTCGAGGCCGGTGAAGGGCAGGGCGATCAGGAAGCCGGCGACCAGCACGGTGATGACGATCAGCAGCCACGACAGCAGCATCAACGCTACGGTGCGGACGCCGCGGATCAGTCCGTCGCGCACGTCCGTCAGGTGCACGGCGACCGAGAAGACGAAGGTTGTGACCGGGATGGCGAACCATTCCTCCCGCAGCAGCTCCTCGAGGAAGGGGAGGCCGATCACGTTGAACAGAGCCGCGCCGAGGAACAGCAGGATCCAGAAGGCGCCGGTGAAGCCGACCGACAGGGCCAGCTGGACGCCGGCTTTCCACGCGGTGTCGAAGTAAGTCGGGAAGGGCGCGATCCATTTGCGCGCCATGTCGGCCCCGAGGACGAGGTGATGGCCGATGAACAGGATCGCGATCGCGAACAGCGGCATCGGGCTGTTGATGAAGGGGGGAGAGCGTAGGGTCTCGGGGCTTTGGCGGGCGACCTCATGCCAGCCGAGCAGGGCCAGAACGGCGGCGGCGACGACGCTCCAGCCGGCGAGAGTGGTCAGGCGCATGCGCCCGGCGCCGGCCAGCAGCAGCACCGGGACAAAGACGGCGATCAGCACGAGGGGGGTGAACAGTTCCGGGACCGTCGCGGGCCAGCTGGCTTCAGGACCGCAGGCCCCGGGAAGGTTGGAGTTGCACAGCCCGGTCCACCCGACTGACCGGTACAGCCACCACAGGGCCGCGCCCTGCAGCAGGCCGATGGCCAGTCGGGCGATGATCAGCAGCGGGGACCCCGTGCGGCCCAGACTGTTTCTGCCGGCGGCCTCGGCGGCTTCTGAAGCGTCGGTCATGCGGTTCCCCCTCCGTATGAAGGGGCAACCTGCCCTGGATGGCGACGCGCGTCTCGCGGATTTCCCGTGCAGGGCCGGTGCAGGGCGAACCGGCTTGAGTTTCCGGCGAGGCCGTGTATAGAGCGCGCCTTCTCCGTCGCAGCTTCGGCCGCGGCGGTCCTGTCCGAGAACTTCGGGGCGTGGGGGCCACCCATGCCGTAACTGTCAGAGAGCCCTCTGGCGCCGTGGGGAGATGGGGATGCAGACGACCGCCGTCACCCGGTATCCGGGCGCATGGGGTTCGAGCTTCCTTCGGACATTACGACCGGCCTGAACGCCTCGCAGCGATGCGGAGCGCTTGAGCCACATCCGTCGTCGGGAATAAGCCCGGCGGCGAATACAAGACTGGAGACCGCAATGGACCGCGCACAAAAAGCCGAGTCGATCGAAACGCTGAAGGGCGTTTTCGCCGACGCGGGCGCCGTGGTCGTGACCCACAACCTGGGTCTGACCGTTGCGGATATGGAAGACCTGCGTGGCCGTCTTCGTAAAGAAGGCGGCGCGTTCAAGGTGGTCAAGAACCGCCTGGCGCTGAAGGCGCTCGAAGCCGCTGAAGGCAGCGATTACCACGGCCTGTTCAAGGGTCCGGTGGGCATCGCCTACGCCGACGACGCGGTGACGGCAGCCAAGGTCACCGCCGAATTCGCCAAGGGCAACGACAAGTTCGTCGTTCTGGGCGGCTTCATGGGTGACAAGGTTCTGGACGCGAAGGGCGTGGAGGTTCTCTCCAAACTGCCGTCGCTGGATCAGATCCGCGCTTCGTTCCTCGGCCTGCTCAACACGCCTGCGACCCGTATCGCCGGCGTCGTTCAGGCCCCGGCCGGCCAACTGGCTCGCGTTTTCAACGCCTACGCCACGAAGGACGCCGCGTAAGCGGAACCGCCTCTTTCATCTCTGCAAACTCTCTCTGAACCCAATTCCTCCGAAGGAAATCTACCATGACCGACCTGACCAAGATCGTCGAAGACCTGTCCAAGCTGACCGTCCTCGAAGCCGCTGAACTGTCGAAGCTGCTGGAAGAAAAGTGGGGCGTCAGCGCCGCTGCTCCGGTCGCCGTCGCTGCTGTCGGCGGTGGCGCCGCCGCTCCGGCCGAAGCCGCTGAAGAGCAAACCGAGTTCACCGTTGTCCTGATCGACGGCGGCGACAAGAAGATCAACGTGATCAAGGAAGTCCGCGGCGTCCGTTCGGACCTCGGTCTGAAGGAAGCCAAGGACCTGGTCGAAGGCGCTCCGCAGAACGTCGTCGAGAACGTCTCGAAGCAGACCGCCGACGAAGTCGCCAAGAAGCTGACGGAAGCCGGCGCCAAGGTCCAGATCAAGTAATTGATCGAACCTCGGTAGCTTCGCTATCGTTTCGAGCGGGCCCGGTGGGAAACCACCGGGCCCGTTTTCTTTTGCGCCTCGCCCACGGAGCCCAGGAATCTGGCGCGGCCTGTTCGCTGATCGGGGGGTATCTGGACAGCGGCGCTCGCCTGTGGCGGGATACGCTGGCAACCCTGGGGAGGGACTCAATGCATATCGTGAAGACCTCGGCCATTCTGGCCGTGATCCTGGCCGGCGCCTGCAGCCTGGCCGCCTGCGATGAATCCGCGACCGGCAAGGAGGCGCCGCCGCCCGCCGCACCGGCCGGACCGCCGCCGCCGCCGACGCCCGAACTGCCGATGACCGGCGCCAAGGCGCGTCAGATCGTCAACATGCTGTCGACCACCTGTATCCAGATGGCGTCGCTGAAGATGGACATGGTCACCTGCGACGAGCGGCAGAACAAACCCACTGACCACGAGGCGCTGCGCACCGAACTGCGTAACCTGAGCTGGAACCTGCAGAAGCTGCCGTCGGATGAGGCGACGGCCCGCTGTGCGGCCGAGCTGGAGGCCATGCGCGCGCGTCCGAAGCCGGCGGTCTGCGCCGACCTCGGGATCAGCTGATCGACGGCGCCCGTCGGCTGCTCTAGCGCCGGCGGGCCGCCATGATGTCCGCCAGGCGGTCGCGCGTGCCCTCGATCCGTTCGAGACGGGGGTATCGCAGGCCGCCGTGGTAGTCGAAGGACAGGGTGCGGAACTCGTCGCCGCGACGGATCACCAGCACGATGGGATCCGCGCCCGTCTTCGCCGCCGTTACGGCGTTGCGCAGCGCTTCGGCCGAGGCGACGCGGTCGCCGACCGCGACCAGCTCCCAGCCGGCGCCGACATCCTGCTCAAAGGCCAGGCCGCCCCAGCGCACGGACGTGATGCGGTTGCCCGAGCCGAGGTTGAAGCCCAGCGAATACTGGAAGTCGGTGGCCCATCCGGTCTGGATGCGCTTTTCGACGGGGGTGAGCTGGTCAACGTAGGTCAGACGCCAGCCGGCGCGGGCGAGGCCGTCCAGCGGCGCGGCGGCGTCCGGGCCGACGGCGTCCAGCCGCGTGCGCAGGAAGGTCGCCCAGTCGTACGGATAGACGGCGTTCAGGTGCTGGACCACGTCGTCGAAGGTGTAGGGCTTCGCCTCCCACACGCCGTCGTCGACGCCGAAGAAGGCTTTGGCGAAGTCGTCCAGCGACTTGCGGTCGTTGGTCTGCTCGCGGATCAGGGTGTCGGCGTCCAGCCAGATCAGCAGGGCTTCGCGGTAGTAGTCGCCGGTGCCGCGCATCCATGAGCCCCACGGATTGGTGGTGCGGTAGCCGAGCAGATTGTGGTTGGTGACGTCCTGCAGGGCGCGCCACTGGCGGCCGGGCTGCTGGTCGTAGAAGCCGGCGATGTCGGCGAGGTTGGCGACGGCCTCCTCATAGCTGACCAGGCCCGAGCGGGCGGCCAGGGTATCGCCCCAGTATTCGGTCTGGCCTTCGTAGACCCACATGAGGCTGTTCTGGGTGGGGATGTTGAGGTTGGGGACCAGTTCGTCCGACGGGCGGCGGAATTTGCCGTTCCAGCTGTGCGTGAACTCGTGGGGCAGCAGGGTGCGCGAGCCGTAGTCCGGGCTGGGGCCGGTGAAGAAGGACGGACTGGCGGTGTTCTCGGACGAGCGGTGATGCTCCAGGCCGATGCCGCCCATCTTCGAGGTCAGACCCAGCAGGAATTCGTAGTGGTCGAAGTGGCGGGCGCCGAACAGGCGGTCAGCCTGGTCGACCAGGGCCTGGTACTGGGCGATGCGCTCGGCGCTGGCTTCCAGCGAGGCGGCGGTGTCGCCGACGAGGTTCAGGTGGACCGGCGAGCGGCCGCCCGGATCGAGGTCGATGCGGCGATAGTGCTTACCGGCGAACATGGGGCTGTCGGCGAGGTGTTCGAGCGAGATGGGAGCGAAGGTCGCCACATCGCCGTCGCGGCCGGTGGTGGTCAGGGCCACGCCGTACTGCCAGCCCTCGGGCAGGACGACCGAGGGGGCGAAGGTGATGCGGTCGTGGTTGTAGCCCGCCGGATAAAGCAGGGCTTTCTCCCACTGCAGGTTGACCATCTCGGGCGTCATGACGACGCGCCAGACGGCGTTGTCGGGCTGGGTCAGCCACTCGAACGAGACGTCGATCGAGCTGACGCCTTCCGGGATGTCGAGGTGGAAGGCGTGCGGGTCGACGGTGTCGCGCACCCACTCGATCCGCCGGCCGTTTCCGGTGACGGTGACGCCCGAGACCAGCTGGATGGGGCCGGTGTCGGCGTGGTTGCCGGGCAGGAATTTCGGATACTGGAGGACCAGGTGGCCGGGCGAGACCGGGATGGTCTGCCGCGTGCGGATGACCCTGTGATCGAGGTCGGTCAGGTCGACGCGGATGCCGATGACGCCCGGATAGTCGCGGTCCTGCGGAGCCGGGATGGGCGGCAGGGCGTGCGGCAGGCTGGTGGGCGCCGGCAGGGGCGTCTGCGCCTGCGAGGCCGGGACCTGCGCCAGGGCGGGCAGGGCGGTCGAGGCCAGCAGAAGGGCGAGGGCGGCGGAACGGATCACAGGGTCTGGTCTCACAATCAGCGGCGGCGCGGCGTCAGGATGTCGCCCAGACGGTCAGGCGTGCCCTCGATGCGCTCGAGGTGCGGGTAGCGCAGGCCACCGTGGTAGTCGAAGCGGATGGTGCGGAAGCGGTCGCCCTTCTTGAGCATCATCTCGACCTGCACGCCCGGATCCTTCGCCGCGGTGATGGCCTCGGCGATGGCGGCGGCGCTGGCGGCGCGGCCGTTGACGGCCACGACTTCCCAGCCCGAGGTCAGGCCGGCCTCGAAGGCGGGCGAGTCCCAGCGGACGGCGGTGACGCGGTTCGAGGTGTTGAGCGACAGGCCCAGCGAATAGGCGAAGTCGACGCGGCCCAGCTCGGCGTTCAGGGCTTTCGAATAGTCGTTGGGGGTCTCGCGCCAGACGAGGCGGTAGCCGCCGCGCTCGATGCCGCCCAGCGGGCCTTCGGCGTCAGGACCGACGGCGTCGAGGCGGGCGCGCAGGAAGGGCGCCCAGTCGTTGGCCTGGACGCCGCTCAGGACCGAGGTGACGTCGCTGAAGGTGTAGGGCGCGGGGTCCCAGCTGCCGTCCTGGACGCCGAAGAAGGCGCGGGCGAAGTCATCGAGCGACTTTTTGCCGTCGCTCTGCTCGCGGATCAGGGTGTCGACGTCGAGCCAGATCATCGCGCCTTCGCGATAGTAGTCCTCGCTGCGCTGGCGGCTGGGCCACGGCTGGTTCTGGCGGCGGGCGATGATCGGGTCGTTGGTGGTGTCCTGCATGGCGCGCCAGTCGCGACCGGGATTGTCGTCGTAGGTGGCGGCGGTGTTGGCGAACACGTCCAGCGCCTGCTGTTTGGTCATCAGGCCGGCGCGGGTGGTGAGGATCAGGCCCCAGTACTGGGTCTGGCCCTCGTAGACCCACAGCAGGGAGTTCTGCAGCGGCTCGTTGAGGTTGGGCGTCAGCTGGTCGGCCGGGCGGCGCCATTTGCCGTTCCAGCTGTGGGTGTACTCGTGGCCCAGCAGGTCGCGGTCGGCGAGGGTGCCGGTCGGGTCGGTGAAGTAGCGGGTGTCGGCGCTGTTCTCGGACGAGCGGTGGTGCTCCAGGCCGATGCCGCCGAGGCGTTCGGTGACGGCCAGCAGGAAGTCGTAGTGATTGTAGTGGCGGGCGCCGAACAGGCGGTCGGCCTGGCGGACCAGCTCGCGGTGCTGGGCGATGTGGGCGTCGGTGGCGGCCAGCATGGCCTCGTCGTCGGCGACGATGTTCAGGCGCACCGGCGAGCGGCCGCCCGGATCGAGGTCGATCTGGCGATAGTGGGCGCCGGCGAACATCGGGCTGTCGGCGAGATGCTCCAGCGTGATGGGGGCGAAGGTCGCCAGGCCGTCGGTGAATGACTGGGTGTCGAGGGCGACGCCGTAGTTCCAGCCGGCGGGCAGGCGGACGGAGGGCTGGAAGGTGATCTGGCGGGAGTAGTAGCCGGCCGGATAGAGCAGGGCCTTCTCCCACTGGATGTTCAGCATCTCGTCGGTGATGACGACGCGGCCCTGGTCGCCGTTGATCGGCGTCAGCCATTTGAACGAGACCTCGACCGAGGTCGCGCCGGCCGGGACCTCGACCTGGAAGGCGTTGGTGTCGACGGTGTTGCGCACCCACGGCAGGCGCTGGCCGTTGGCGGTGATGACCAGGTCTGCGACGTCGTCGACCGGGCCGACGGGGCCGTGGTTGCCCGGGATCCATTGCGGATACAGCAGGACCAGCGGGCCGGGGGCGGCGACCGGGATGGTCTGCTTCACCGAGACGATGCGGCGATCGATGTCGGTGGCGTCCACCTGGATGCCGATCACGCCGGGGTAGGCCGTGTCGCGCGGTTCCGGGATCGGGGCCAGGGCCACCGGCAGGGCGGGCGTGCCGACCTGGGCGAGGGCCGGGGCGGATCCCAGCAGCAGCGCCGTAGCGCAGGCGGTGGCGAGCAGGCGGGCGTACGGACGCTTCATCAAGGGACTTTCCGGCGGGAAGGCGAGGGCGTGCAGATCACTTCGGTCGCGCGCGAGGGTCAACGCGCGGACGGGTTAAATCGCCGTCATGTTGGGAATCCGTCGCGCGGTCAGGCGGCGGGCTGGACTTCCAGCAGCTCGACCGTGAACAGCAGGGTGGAGTTGGGCGGCAGTTCGTCGCCGCCGATCCAGCGGTCGCCGTAGCCCAGCGAGGCGGGGATGACGAACTCGAACTTCTCGCCCTCGCGCATCAGGGCGACGCCCTCGGTCCAGCCCTTTATGACGCGGCCCAGCGGGAACTCGGCCGGCTCGTTGCGGGCGTAGGAGCTGTCGAACTCGCGGCCGTCGACGAAGGTCCCGCGGTAGTGGACCTTGACGGTGTCGGCGGCGACGGGCTGGCGGCCCGTGGGGTTTGCGGGGCCGACGCGGCGGTACTGCAGGCCCGACGAGGTGGTGGTCCAGCCGCTGCGCGCGCCGTTCAGGGTCAAGTAGGCCGCGTTGCCGGCGTCCCAGTTGGCCTGGGTCGCCTGACCGGAGAAGTCGTACGAGGCCGTCGCGGCGGGCGCGCCCGCGCAGGCGGCGAGGGACAGGGCGGCGGCGGCCAGGATCAGCTGTTTCATGGGGCGAGGCTAGCAGCGGTTCGCCTACCCCGTGAAGCCTCTCGCGCCAGGCCCGCCCCGTGGGTGGTGCGGGGAGGGCAAGACGAAATCGTTCAGGCGCCGACGTTTTTCCACATGCATCTTTATTTCGCCGTCAAAGCGAGTATATGAGCGCGTTCCGCTAACTCCGTAATGAGTCTGCGCGAAAGCGCCGAGGCCCGGTTTGTCGCCCTCCGACCGGTGCGAAGGCGCGCTCCTCCCCAAGGGAGCCATACAATTCAGGTGTCCTGGGACCGCAAGGCCCGAGGGTGGACGCCGAAACCGATGGTCACGGGTCGCCGGATGGCGGGCCGTGGCTGCTGCATTGAAAGCGGCCTGCCCGGGCCGCATTGGGAAGACAGAATGGCCAAGTCCAAAGCGGAACTCACCGTCAACGGTCAGTTCCTCACCGCCACCTCGTTCACCGGCAAAAAGCGCATCCGTCACTCGTTCGGCCGCATCCCGGAAGCGGTGCAGATGCCGAACCTGATCGAGGTCCAGCGCGCGTCGTACGAACAGTTCCTGCAGCGCGAGGGCCGTCCGGGCCAGCGCACTGATGAGGGCATCGAGGCGGTCTTCAAGTCGGTCTTCCCGATCAAGGACTTCAACGAGCGCGCCATCCTCGAATACGTCTCGTACGAGTTCGAAGAGCCGAAGTACGACGTCGAGGAGTGCATCCAGCGCGACATGACGTACGCCGCGCCGCTGAAGGTGAAGCTGCGCCTGATCGTCTTCGAAATGGACGAGGAGACCGGCGCGCGTTCGGTCAAGGACATCAAGGAGCAGGACGTCTACATGGGCGATATCCCGCTCATGACGGACAAGGGCACCTTCATCGTCAACGGGACCGAGCGGGTGATCGTGTCCCAGATGCACCGTTCGCCGGGCGTCTTCTTCGATCACGACAAGGGCAAGACGCACAGCTCGGGCAAGCTGCTGTTCGCCGCCCGCGTGATCCCGTACCGCGGCTCGTGGCTGGACTTCGAGTTCGACGCCAAGGACATCGTCTACGTCCGTATCGACCGTCGCCGTAAGCTGCCGGCCTCGACCTTCCTGATGGCCCTGGGCATGGACGGCGAGGAGATCCTCAAGACCTTCTACGAGACCGTTCCGTACGAGAAGCGCGGCGAAGGCTGGGTCACGCCCTACAAGCCGGAACGCTGGCGCGGCGTGAAGCCGGAGTTCGACCTGGTCGACGCCGACACCGGTGAAGTGGTCGCCCCCGCCGGCACCAAGATCAGCGCCCGCCAGGCCAAGAAGCTGGCCGACAACGGCCTGAAGGCCCTGTCGCTGGCCGCCGACGCCCTGCTGACCCGCTACCTGGCCGCCGACGCGGTCAACTACGAAACCGGCGAGATCTACGCCGAGGCCGGCGACGAGCTGGACCAGGCCGCGATCAACCTGCTGGAAGAGCAGGGCTTCACGACCATCGACGTGCTGGACATCGACCACGTTACGGTCGGCGCCTACATGCGCAACACCCTGCGCGTGGACAAGAACACCGGCCGCGAGGACGCGCTGTTCGACGTCTACCGCGTGATGCGTCCGGGCGAGCCGCCGACGCCGGAAGCCGCCGAAGCCATGTTCCAGTCGCTGTTCTTCGACAGCGAACGCTACGACCTGTCGGCCGTCGGCCGGGTCAAGATGAACATGCGCCTGGAAAGCCCGGAGGTCCCCGACGACATCCGCGTGCTGCGCAAGGAAGACGTGCTGAAGGTTCTGCAGATCCTGGTGGGTCTGAAGGACGGCCAGGGCGAGATCGACGACATCGACAACCTCGGCAACCGTCGCGTCCGTTCGGTCGGCGAGCTGCTGGAAAACCAGTACCGCGTCGGTCTGCTCCGCATGGAGCGCGCCATCAAGGAGCGCATGAGCTCGGTCGATATCGACACGGTCATGCCGCACGACCTGATCAACGCGAAGCCCGCCGCGGCCGCGGTTCGTGAGTTCTTCGGCAGCTCGCAGCTGTCGCAGTTCATGGACCAGACCAACCCGCTGTCGGAGATCACCCACAAGCGTCGTCTCTCGGCGCTTGGCCCGGGCGGTCTGACCCGCGAGCGCGCCGGCTTCGAAGTCCGCGACGTGCACCCGACCCACTACGGCCGGATCTGCCCGATCGAAACGCCGGAAGGCCCGAACATCGGCCTGATCAACTCGCTGGCCACCCACGCGCGCGTCAACAAGTACGGCTTCATCGAGAGCCCGTACCGTCGCGTGAAGGACGGCCAGGCCCAGGACGAGGTGGTCTACATCTCGGCCATGGAAGAGGCGAAATACACGATCGCCCAGGCCAACATCGAGCTGAAGGACGGCCAGATCGTCGAGGACCTGGTCCCCGGCCGGATCAACGGTGAATCCCAGCTGCTGATCAAGGCCGACGTCGACATGATGGACGTGTCGCCGAAGCAGGTCGTTTCGGTCGCCGCCGCCCTGATCCCGTTCCTGGAAAACGACGACGCCAACCGCGCACTGATGGGCGCCAACATGCAACGTCAGGCCGTGCCGCTGGTGCAGTCGGATGCGCCGCTGGTCGGCACCGGCATGGAAGCGGTCGTGGCCGTGGACTCCGGCGCTGTCGTGGTCGCCCGTCGTGACGGCGTCGTCGAGCAGATCGACGGCACCCGTATCGTCGTGCGCGCCACCGGCGACCTCGACGCCGGCCGTTCGGGCGTCGACATCTACCGCCTGTCGAAGTTCCAGCGTTCCAACCAGTCGACCTGCATCAACCAGCGCCCGATCGTGCGCGTGGGCGATGAAGTGAAGACCGGCGACGTGATCGCCGACGGCCCGTCGACGGACCTGGGCGAACTGGCCCTGGGCCGCAACGCCCTCGTCGCGTTCATGCCGTGGAACGGCTACAACTTCGAGGACTCGATCCTGATCTCGGAGCGCATCGTGCGCGACGACATCTTCACGTCGATCCACATCGACGAGTTCGAGGTGATGGCCCGCGACACCAAGCTGGGGCCGGAAGAAATCACCCGCGACATCCCGAACGTCGGCGAGGAAGCCCTGCGCAACCTCGACGAGGCCGGCATCGTGGCCATCGGCGCCGAAGTCCAGCCGGGCGACATCCTGGTCGGCAAGGTGACGCCGAAGGGCGAAAGCCCGATGACCCCGGAAGAGAAGCTGCTGCGCGCCATCTTCGGCGAGAAGGCTTCGGACGTCCGCGACACCAGCCTGCGTCTGCCCCCGGGCGTCGCCGGCACGATCGTCGACGTGCGCGTCTTCAACCGTCACGGCGTCGACAAGGACGAACGCGCCCTGGCCATCGAACGCGCTGAAATCGAGCGTCTGGGCAAGGACCGCGACGACGAGCTCAAGATCCTCGAGCGCAACGTCTACAGCCGCCTGAAGCCGCTGATCGTCGGCAAGAACGCCGTCTCGGGTCCGAAGGGCCTGGGCCGCGGCGAGATCACCGAAGAGAAGTTGTCCGAGCTGTCGCGCGGCCTGTGGTGGCAGATCGCCCTCGACGACGAAAAGGTCATGGGCGAGCTGGAAGCCATGAAGGGTCAGTTCGAAACGGCCCGTAAGGCCCTGGACCGTCGCTTCGAGGACAAGGTCGAGAAGCTGCAACGCGGCGACGAACTGCCCCCGGGCGTGATGAAGATGGTCAAGGTCTTCGTGGCCGTGAAGCGCAAGCTTCAGCCCGGCGACAAGATGGCCGGCCGTCACGGCAACAAGGGCGTCATCTCCAAGATCCTGCCGATCGAGGACATGCCGCACCTTGAAGACGGGACCTCGGTCGACGTCGTTCTGAACCCGCTGGGCGTGCCGTCGCGCATGAACATCGGCCAGATCTTCGAAACCCACCTCGGCTGGGCTGCCGCCGGTCTCGGCAAGCAGATCCAGGGCCTGCTGGAAGCCTGGCAACAGGGCGGTCAGCGCAAGGCGCTGGTCGACCACCTGACCAGCATCTACGGCCCCGACACCCCGCTTCCGGAATCGGAAGAGGAACTGGTCGAGCTGGCCCGGAACCTGTCGAAGGGCGTGCCCTTCGCCACGCCGGTGTTCGATGGCGCCCACATCAGCGACATCGAGGACCTGCTGGAGAAGGCCGGTCTGGATCGCTCGGGTCAGTCGATCGTCTATGATGGTCAGACCGGCGAGCAGTTCAAGCGTCCGGTCACGGTCGGCTACATCTACATGCTGAAGCTGCACCACCTGGTCGACGACAAGATCCACGCCCGCTCCATCGGCCCGTACTCGCTCGTCACCCAGCAACCGCTGGGCGGCAAGGCGCAGTTCGGCGGACAGCGCTTCGGCGAAATGGAGGTGTGGGCGCTGGAAGCCTACGGCGCCGCCTACACCCTGCAGGAAATGCTGACGGTGAAGTCCGACGACGTGGCCGGCCGGACCAAGGTCTACGAGGCCATCGTCCGCGGCGACGACAGCTTCGAGGCGGGCATCCCCGAGAGCTTCAACGTTCTCGTCAAGGAAATGCGCTCGCTGGGCCTGAACGTGGAGCTGGAGAATAGCTGATCGGGAGGGGCGAGGGCCGAGGGTCGAGGGACGAGAGAACGTCCCGCCGATCCGGCCCTCTCCCCCTTTCGACCCTGGACCCTAGCCCCTCGACACTAATTTTCGCGGTTTAGTCCGCAGAAGGAAAAAAGATGAACCAGGAAGTCCTGAACATCTTCAACCCGGTCCCGGTCACCCCGACCTTTGACCAGATCCGGATCGCCCTGGCCTCGCCGGAGAAGATCCGCTCGTGGTCGTTCGGTGAGATCAAGAAGCCGGAAACGATCAACTACCGCACGTTCAAGCCCGAGCGTGACGGCCTGTTCTGCGCCCGTATCTTTGGCCCGACCAAGGACTACGAATGCCTGTGCGGCAAGTACAAGCGCATGAAGTACAAGGGCATCATCTGCGAGAAGTGCGGCGTTGAGGTCACCCTGGCCCGCGTCCGTCGCGAGCGGATGGGCCACATCGAACTGGCCTCGCCGGTCGCCCACATCTGGTTCCTGAAGTCGCTGCCGTCGCGCATCTCGCTGATGCTGGACATGGCGCTGAAGGACGTGGAGCGCGTGCTCTACTTCGAAAACTACATCGTCACCGAGCCGGGCCTGACCCCGCTGAAGCAGAACCAGTTGCTGACGGAAGACGAGTTCTACCGCTACCAGGAAGAGTTCGGCGATGACGGCTTCACCGCCGAGATCGGCGCCGAGGCCGTGCGCAACCTGCTCATGGGCATCGACCTGCATTCGGAAGCCGAGAAGCACCGCGGCGAACTGGCCGACAGCCCCTCGGAAATGAAGGCCAAGAAGGCCTCCAAGCGCCTGAAGCTGATCGAGGCCTTCCTCGAGTCCGGCAACAAGCCCGAGTGGATGATCCTGACGGTCGTCCCGGTCATCCCGCCGGAACTGCGCCCGCTGGTGCCGCTGGACGGCGGCCGCTTCGCGACGTCCGACCTGAACGACCTGTATCGCCGGGTCATCAACCGGAACAACCGCCTGAAGCGCCTGATCGAACTGCGCGCGCCGGACATCATCATCCGCAACGAAAAGCGGATGCTGCAGGAGTCGGTCGACGCCCTGTTCGACAACGGCCGTCGCGGCCGCGTCATCACCGGCGCCAACAAGCGTCCGCTGAAGTCGCTCGCCGACATGCTGAAGGGCAAGCAGGGCCGCTTCCGTCAGAACCTGCTCGGCAAGCGCGTCGA
This sequence comes from Brevundimonas lenta, assembly GCF_014196335.1. Taxonomy (GTDB): domain Bacteria; phylum Pseudomonadota; class Alphaproteobacteria; order Caulobacterales; family Caulobacteraceae; genus Brevundimonas; species Brevundimonas lenta. Next base: position 929,125 of record NZ_JACIDM010000002.1, on the reverse strand, counting down.
CTACTCGGGTCGTTCGGTCATCACCGTGGGTCCGGAACTCAAGCTGCACGAGTGCGGCCTGCCGAAGAAGATGGCGCTGGAGCTGTTCAAGCCGTTCATCTACGCGCGTCTGGACGCCAAGGGCCTGTCGGGCACCGTCAAGCAGTCCAAGCGCATGGTCGAGCGCGAGCAGCCGCAGGTGTGGGATATCCTCGACGAGGTCATCCGTGAGCACCCGGTTCTGCTGAACCGCGCGCCGACGCTTCACCGTCTGGGCATCCAGGCGTTCGAGCCGAAGCTGATCGAGGGCAAGGCGATCCGCCTGCACCCGCTGGTCTGTACCGCGTTCAACGCCGACTTCGACGGCGACCAGATGGCCGTTCACGTCCCGCTGAGCCTCGAGGCCCAGCTGGAAGCGCGCGTCCTGATGATGTCGACGAACAACATCCTGTCGCCCGCCAACGGGAAGCCGATCATCGTGCCGTCGCAGGACATCGTCCTGGGCCTGTACTACCTGTCGCTCGTCAAGGACGGCGAGCCGGGCGAGAACAAGCTGTTCGCCAACATGGGCGAGATCGACGCCGCGCTCGACGCCAAGGTCGTGACGCTGCACTCGAAGATCAAAGCCCGCTGGACCGAGATGAACGCCGAGGGCCAGGTCGTGACCAAGGTCATCGACACGACCCCGGGCCGGATGAAGCTGGGCGCGCTGCTGCCGCACAACGCGAACATCGGCTACCGCCTGCTCGAGAAGAACCTGACCAAGAAGGAAATCGGCAACCTGATCGATCAGGTCTACCGTCACTGTGGTCAGAAGGCGACGGTCATCTTCGCCGACCAGATGATGCAGCTGGGCTTCCGCGAAGCCGCCAAGGCCGGCATCTCCTTCGGCAAGGACGACATCGTCATCCCCGCCAAGAAGGTCGAGTACGTCGAGGAAACCCGCAAGCAGGTGGAAGAGTACGAGCAGCAGTACGCTGACGGCCTCATCACCAAGGGCGAGAAGTACAACAAGGTCGTCGACGCCTGGGCCAAGGCCACGGACCGGATCGCCGACGCGATGATGGGCGAGATCGCCCAGCCCCGCGTCCTGATCAAGGGTCAGAACCCCGACATCAACTCGGTGTTCATGATGGCCAACTCCGGCGCCCGTGGTTCGCAGGCCCAGATGAAGCAGCTGGGCGGCATGCGCGGCCTGATGGCCAAGCCCTCGGGCGAGATCATCGAGACGCCGATCGTGTCGAACTTCAAGGAAGGCCTGACCGTCCTTGAATACTTCAACTCGACCCACGGCGCCCGTAAGGGTCTGGCCGACACCGCGCTGAAGACCGCCAACTCGGGTTACCTGACCCGTCGTCTGGTGGACGTCGCGCAGGACTCGATCGTCACCGAGGACGACTGCGGTTCGACCCGCGGCATCACCCTGCGCGCAGTGGTCGAGGGCGGTGACGTCCTGGTCTCGCTGGGCCAGCGCGTGCTGGGCCGTTACGCGGCCGAGGACATCAAGGAGCCGGGCACCGACACGGTCCTTCTGCCTGCCGACACCTACCTGCAGGAAGAAGAAGTCGAGATCATCGACAAGGCCGGCGTCCAGTCGATCAAGGTCCGTTCGGCCCTGACCTGCGAAGCCGAAGCCGGCATCTGCGCCTTCTGCTACGGCCGTGACCTCGCGCGCGGCACCAACGTCAACATCGGTGAAGCCGTGGGCGTCATCGCCGCCCAGTCGATCGGCGAGCCGGGCACCCAGCTGACGATGCGGACCTTCCACATCGGCGGCACCGCGCAGGTGGCGGAAACCTCGTTCTACGAGGCGACCAACCCCGGCGTGGCGAAGATCGCGGGCCCGACCGTCAAGGCGGCGCACGGCGATCTGGTGGCCATGAGCCGCAACGTCACGATCACCGTCGTGGTCGACGGCAAGGACCGCGAGACCCACAAGGTCCCGTACGGCGCCCGTCTGCGGGTCAAGGAAGGCGGCGACATCGCCAAGGGTCAACGTCTGGCGGAGTGGGACCCCTACACCACCCCGATCCTGACCGAAGTGGCCGGTACGATCCGCTTCGAGGACCTGGTCGAAGGCCTGTCCGTCAAGGAAGAGACCGACGAAGCGACGGGCATCGCCCAACGCGTGGTCTCCGACTGGCGCGCCAGCCCCCGCGGTTCGGACCTGCGTCCGGCCATGGGCGTGACCACCGGCGACGCCTACGCCAAGCTGGCTTCGGGCTCTGACGCCCGTTACTTGCTGCCGGTGGGCGCGGTTCTGTCCGTGAACAACGGCGACGAGGTCAAGCCGGGCGAGATCATCGCCCGCGTTCCGACCGAAGGCGCCAAGACGCGCGACATCACCGGCGGTCTGCCGCGGGTGGCCGAGCTGTTCGAAGCCCGTCGTCCGAAGGACTGCGCGGTCATCGCCGAGATGGACGGTCGCGTCGAATTCGGTCGCGACTACAAGAACAAGCGCCGCATCAAGATCACCCCGGAAGTCGACGCGAACGGCGTCCAGGGCGAAGCGGTCGAGTTCCTGATCCCGAAGGGCAAGCACATCTCCGTCCACGACGGCGATCTGATCCAGAAGGGCGACTACATCATCGACGGCAACCCGGATCCGCACGATCTGCTGCGCATCCAGGGCGTCGAGGCGCTGGCCGAGTACCTGGTGAACGAAGTGCAGGAGGTCTATCGACTGCAGGGCGTGCCGATCAACGACAAGCACATCGAGGTGATCGTTCGCCAGATGCTGCAGAAGGTCGAGGTCCTCGACTCGGGTGAAACCACCCTCATCCGTGGCGACACGGTCGAGGTGGCGGAAGCCGTGCTGGAGAACGAGAAGGTCGAGAAGCGCGGCGGCCGTCTGGCCATCACGCAGCCGGTCCTGCTGGGCATCACCAAGGCGTCGCTGCAGACCCGCAGCTTCATCTCGGCGGCGTCGTTCCAGGAGACCACCCGCGTCCTCACCGACGCCTCGGTCAACGGCAAGCGCGACACCCTCGAAGGCCTGAAGGAAAACGTCATCGTCGGCCGCCTCATCCCGGCCGGTACGGGCGCCTACCTCCGTGCCCTGCAGAAGATCGCCAACGATCGCGACGCAGTGCTCACCCAGGCCCGCGAAGACTCGGTCGAGCCGCTGCCGGCCGACCTGGCGCTGGAGCTGGAGCAGTCGGAAGGCTGATCCGGGTCACAGACCTGAACTGAAGAGGGCGGCCCAGGCGACGGGGCCGCCTTTTTCTTTGGCGCCTCAAGGCGTGCCGTCTCGCTAGAGTCGCTTGATCACGCGCAGGGTCTCGGGCCGAAACCCGGCCGTCTCGTAGAAGCGCTGGCCGCGATGGTTGCTGGCGAAAACATCCAGCGCGACACGGCTGAAGCCCATGTCCTTCGACCATCTCTCGGCCGCGTGCAGGAGGGCCTGCCCCACGCCCTTTCCTTCGGCTTCCGCGACGACCGCCAGGAGCGCGATGTAGGCGCACCGCTCGTCCGCAATCTCGTCGGCGCCTTCACGGACGTTCACATAGCCGAGCCGTTGGCCGTTGCTGGCGACCGCGATGAATGTCGCACCGCCCGTCTTGTCGTCCGCCCAGGCCGTGGCGGTGAAACGATCCTGAAACGCCTCGATCTCTTCCCTGGAATGGGTCGGGGCGTCGATGACGCCGCACAGTCGGGGATTGAGCCCACGAATGAATGCGCGGTCGGCTTCGTCTTCCTCTGGCCGGACTGTGAACGTCATATCGATCCTGACTACCCTGGCGCGTCGGGGCACGGCCCATGATGGATCGTAGAGGCATGTAGCGTCGGCTTTCCACCCATTGCAGACCCGGGCTCTACGCTTATGGTCAAGGCGCGAGGCCGCCGGATATGGCTCGTTTGGAGCGAAGCCAGACATGAGCGGCCCCGTCATTCCCGCCAGCGAGCGACAGCTGAAGCGCGACATCGGCTTCTTCGGCGCCGCCTTCATCGCTTTCAACGGCGCGATCGGCGCAGGCATCTTCGCGCTTCCGGGGCGGCTTCACGCCGAGTTCGGCGGCTTTGCGCCGTGGCTGTTTCCGATCTTCGGCCTGCTGATCCTCGTCATCGCCCTGCCGTTCGGCCGGGTGGCGAGCCATTATCCGGTGTCCGGCGGGCCGGTTCGCTATGCGGCGCGGTTCGGGCCGCTGGTCTCGTTCCAGGCCGGCTGGCTGTTGTGGGTCGCCCGCGTGACCGCGGTCGGCGCCAATCTGAACCTGCTGGCGAACTATGGCGGAGCGGCCTGGGCTCCGCTGGGGACCGGCGCCGGTCGAGCGGCCCTGATCCTGTGCGTCTGCGCCCTGATCGGATCGCTGAACTACAGCGGCGTCCGGCGCGGGATGGGCGCGATCAATCTGCTGACCCTGCTGAAGACCGTGCCCCTGGTCGGCGTCGCCCTGCTGGGTCTGTGGCTGTTCGCGGACTCGATCCCGAGCCCGGGCCCGCCGCCGCCGTTCGGCGCGCTGGAAAGCGCCGCGCTGCTCGTCCTCTACGCCTTCGTCGGGTTCGAGACGGCCGTGCTTCCCGCGGGCGAGATGCGCGATCCCGGGCGGATGCTGTCCCGGGCGATGGTCGTCACCCTGATGCTGATCATTCTCCTCTATTTCCTGATCCAGCTCGCCTATGGCGCGGCCATGCCGGTCGGGCCCGCGCCCGAGGCGCCGCTCGCCGCCCTGGGCGCCGTGGTCGCGGGGGCGGCCGGCGCGCTGATCCTCACCGCAGGGGCGGCGTTCTCGATCCTCGGCAATGTCGCCAATGCGCTGCTGTCGGCGCCCCGGCTCCTGTTCGCGCTCGGCGTCGACGGACTTTTGCCGAGCTGGTTCGGGCGGGTTCACGCGCGCTACGCGACGCCGGCCAACGCCGTGGCGTTCACGACGGGGGCGATCGTGCTGCTGGCCCTGACGGGCAGTTTCGTCTGGCTCGCCGCGGCGAGCACGCTCGCCCGGCTGATCGTCTACGGCCTGAGCGTCGCCGCCTTGCCCGGGGTCGAGCGCGAGAGCGAAACGGTGGGAGAACGGAGCGGGGGCAGGGTCGTGGTCACCTGGCTCATGGTGGTCGCGGCGCTGGGCGTCTGCCTCTGGGCGATGCTGCAGTCGGACTGGACGCAGTGGCGCGTCCTGCTCGCGCTCGCCGCCGGCGGGGTCGCGCTCTATTTCGCGGCCGCGCGCAGCCGGCGGAAGATGGCGGCGGAACCCGGGCGAAGCGGCGACTGATCCGCCGGCTGGCGGAGGGGGCTAGTCCTCTTCCGCCTCGCGGATGCGGTCGCGGCGGGTGCGGACGTTGGTGGTCGAGTCGGGGCGCAGGGACGGGTCGATGTGGGCCCCGGCGACGCCCATGCCGAAATTCGAGCCGGGCCCGTCCTGGGGGCCGACGACGCCGACGCCGCCGGCGAGCGGCTGGCGGCGCGCCTCGTACTCGGCCAGGGCCCGGGCGCCCTCGCGGGCGAAGCGGGCATCACGTTCGGGATTGCCGGTGCCGCTGACCGGCGGGGCGGCGGCGGCGCGGGCGGCGAAGCGGTCGTCGCAAATGGCGCGCTCGGCCTCGGTCAGCAGCTGCGGATTGGCGCAGCCGGGACCGCGCGTGCGCAGGCCGCGCCCGACCCGGTCGCCCAGGGTCTCGGGCCGCACCGTCCAGGCCTCGACGCCCGCAGGCGGCGGCGCGGCGGCGGGGGCGGCGAGGCGCGGGGCGGGCGGGGAGGGCTGGTCCTCCTCGTCGTCCCGCTGGCGCTGGAAGGGAAGGCGGAAGCTCGTGATGGAGGAGGAGGCCTCGGCCGTGGCGGGGGAGGGCTGCCGTTCAGGCTCGGCCGTCGGTTCGACCGGAGTGGGCCTCGGGCGCGCCTTTTCGCCCTCGAGAAGGGGGCGGGGTTCGATCTCGACGTAGACGACCGGGGGCGGCGCCGGCAGGGGCCGGTAGGCCAGGCCCATGGCGCGATAGGACAGCAGACCCAGCACGATGACATGGGCGACGACCGACGCCGTGATCAGCGCCGGCTTGCGCCAGCGGGCCACGCGAGAAGGCCATACCAAAGCCAGCCCGGCCATCCGTCCTCCCTGTCCGGAGACAGAGGGCGCGCGGAGCGTGGCGGTAATTGGGCTTCATCCGCGCGCTGCGTGTGTTGATCGCGAGGTCGGCGCCCCGTAAACGGCCCGCAGGGGATCACCTATGCACCATGCTCTTCAGCGCGCGCCGGCTCTGCGCGCATTCCGATCGATGGCGATTTGCGCGATCGCAGCGCTGGGCGTGTCGGGATGCGTGGCGGGCGGACCGCCCAGGCTCGGACCCTTGTTCCTGGACGCCGCCACGCCCGAGGGCGCCAGAAGCGAACCGCTGGTCGCCTCGCCGGTCTGGATCCATGGACCGGGCGACATCGATTTCGCGCTTGTCGAAAGTCACCTGGAGGTGGCGCGGGGAGCGCGGCCGGCCGGCGCTCCGGCGAGCGCGGATCCGCGCCCGCTGTCGGAGCGGCTTGAGAATGTCGTGCTGGAATGCGGGATCACGCCGGGCAACCGCCTCGAGCGCTGCTCGCCCTACGGCGCGCTGGATTTCCGGAGCGGTTCGGGTCTGGCCTCGACCATTCTGGCCATCAGGCTGGCGCACTGGCTGCAGCTGGAGCGTACGGACGCCGATGGCGAACCCGTCGCTGGCAAGCGGGTCCGGTTCGCCATCGAGTATCCCGAAGTCTGGCCGGAGTCCTCGGGCTCCCACATCACGCCTCCGAGCCTGCGGAATGTGCCGTCGCCCTGGCAGTTCTCGGACATGTACCCGGCGCTGGCGCTCGACAACAACATCGAGGGCGATGTGATCCTGCTCTGCGTGGTCAGCGCCACCAACGTCAACGAAGGTTGTGAGGTCTTCCTTGAAGGCGTCAGCGAAGTCGGGTTCGGGGAGACCTCGCAGCAGCTGTACCGCAACCTCCTGATCTCGGCGCCCGTCGTGGACGGCCAGCCGCACCGGGACGTGGTGGCCGCGACAGTGCGCTGGCGGCTGCCGTAGCGCCGACCCTTGACCTGAAAGCCCCGCGCGGGTAGAAGCCGCCCACTTTCGAGGGTGTCCGGTTCGCCGGTCTTGAGATCGTGACAACTGAGCGGACGGGCTGTGCCCGCCGGAACGCCCAAAGCGCGCGTTCCGGCTTTTTCGTTTGGATCGCGGCTCGTCTCGATAACAAACCCGGGCGTCGCTTTCGCGGCGTTCAAAAGAAGGCTCACCGGGGCGCTCCGGCCGAAAGGCACACGCCCCCATCGACTAGAAGAGAACGAGTACTCGATGCCGACTATCAACCAGCTGATCCGCAAGCCGCGCGCCCCCAAGCCGGTCCGTAACAAGGTCCCGGCCCTGAAGGGCTGCCCGCAGCGCCGCGGCGTCTGCACCCGCGTCTACACCACGACCCCGAAGAAGCCGAACTCGGCTCTGCGTAAGGTCGCCAAGGTCCGTCTGACCACCGGCATCGAAGCCGTGTGCTACATCCCGGGCGAAGGCCACAACCTGCAGGAGCACTCCGTTGTGCTGATCCGCGGCGGCCGCGTGAAGGACCTTCCCGGCGTTCGCTACCACATCCTGCGCGGCGTGCTCGACACGCAAGGCGTCAAGGACCGCAAGCAGCGCCGTTCGCACTACGGCGCCAAGCGTCCGAAGTAAGCGACCGCTCCACCCCATTCGCCGGGCCAGTTCTTCAGCTTCTGGTCCGGCCGTCCGATACGTCTTTAGAAGGCCAAGCCCATGTCCCGTCGTCACCGCGCACAGAAGCGCGAAGTCCTGCCGGATCCCAAGTTCAAGGATCTGACCGTCACCAAGTTCATGAACTACGTCATGTACGAGGGCAAAAAGGCCGTCGCCGAGAACATCGTCTACGGCGCGTTCGACATCCTGGCCGACAAGAAGAAAGACCAGGAGCCGGTCGTGACCTTCCACACCGCCCTGGACAACGTCGCCCCGGCGGTCGAAGTCCGGTCGCGTCGCGTCGGCGGCGCCACCTACCAGGTGCCGGTCGAGGTTCGTCCGGATCGCCGCAAGGCCCTGGCCATCCGCTGGCTGGTCAACGCTGCGCGCAACCGCGGTGAAAACACCATGACCGAAAAGCTCGCCGCCGAGCTGCTGGACGCTTCGAACAACCGCGGCACCGCGGTCAAGAAGCGCGAAGACACCCACAAGATGGCCGAAGCCAACCGCGCCTTCAGCCACTACCGCTGGTAATCGCCTTCAAGGGGTCCTCTTCGGACCCTATCTATGACTATCCGGCGCGGGCGGTTTGAGCTAAATCGCCCGCGCTCGCTTATCCGAACATTCCCGAGGCGCTTCGAACGGCGCCGCTTTTGACCGCAAGGCACGCTCCCATGCCCCGCACGCATAAAATCGAAGACTACCGCAACTTCGGCATCATGGCGCACATCGACGCCGGCAAGACGACGACGACCGAGCGGATCCTGTATTACACCGGCAAGTCCCACAAGATCGGCGAAGTGCACGACGGCGCCGCCACCATGGACTGGATGGACCAGGAGCAGGAACGCGGCATCACCATCACGTCGGCCGCGACGACCGCCTTCTGGCGCGAAAAGCGCCTGAACATCATCGACACCCCCGGACACGTGGACTTCACCATCGAAGTCGAGCGTTCGCTGCGCGTCCTCGACGGCGCCGTGACGGTGCTGGACGGCAACGCCGGCGTTGAGCCGCAGACCGAAACCGTCTGGCGTCAGGCCGACAAGTACAAGGTTCCGCGGATCGTCTTCGTCAACAAGATGGACAAGATCGGCGCCGACTTCGACGCCTCGGTCCAGTCGATCCGCGACCGCCTGGGCGCCAAGGCCGTGCCGATCCAGTTCCCGATCGGTTCGGAAAGCTCGCTGTCGGGCCTGGTCGACCTGGTCCGCATGAAGGCCGTGATCTGGGACAACGACGCCCTGGGCGCGAACTTCCGCGACGAGGAAATCCCGGCTGACCTGCTGGATAAGGCCGTCGAAGCCCGCCAGTACCTGATCGACAACGCCGTCGAGCTGGATGACGAGGCGATGGAAGCCTACCTCGAAGGCAACGAGCCTTCGGAAGAAGTCATCAAGAAGTGCATCCGCAAGGCCGTGCTGATCGGCGCCTTCTATCCGATCCTCTGCGGCTCGGCCTTCAAGAACAAGGGCGTGCAAACGCTGCTGGACGCCGTCGTCGACTACCTGCCGTCGCCGCTGGACATCCCGCCGACCCCGGGCATCGACTTCCGTACGGAAGAGCCCGTCGTGCGCCACGCCTCGGACGAAGAGCCCCTGTCGGTTCTGGCGTTCAAGATCATGGACGACCCCTTCGTCGGCTCGCTGACCTTCTGCCGCCTGTACTCGGGCAAGATGGAAACCGGCATGTCGCTGCTGAACTCCAGCCGCGACAAGAAAGAGCGCGTCGGCCGCATGCTGCAGATGCACTCGAACAACCGCGAGGACATCAAGGAAGCCTACGCCGGCGACATCGTCGCTCTGGCCGGCCTGAAGGAAACCCGCACCGGGGACACCCTGTGCGATCCCATCAAGTCGCCCGTCATCCTTGAGAAGATGGAGTTCCCGGCGCCGGTCATCGAGATCTCGGTGGAGCCGAAGACCAAGGCCGACCAGGAGAAGCTGGGCGTCGCCCTGGCAAAGCTGGCCTCGGAAGACCCCTCCTTCACCGTCTCGACCGACCACGAGTCGGGCCAGACGATCCTGAAGGGCATGGGCGAGCTGCACCTGGACATCAAGATCGACATCCTGCGCCGCACCTACAAGGTCGACGCGACGATCGGCGCGCCGCAGGTGGCCTACCGTGAATCGCTCGGCCGCAAGGTCGACATCGACTACACGCACAAGAAGCAGACCGGCGGTACGGGCCAGTTCGCCCGCGTCATGCTGACCTTCGAACCGGGCGAGCCGGGTTCGGGCTTCGTGTTCGAAAGCGCGATCGTCGGCGGCGCGGTGCCCAAGGAATACATCCCGGGCGTCGAAAAGGGTCTGAACTCCATCAAGGACGGCGGCCTGCTGGCCGGCTTCCCGCTGATCGACTTCAAGGCGACCCTGACGGACGGCAAGTACCACGACGTCGACTCCAGCGTGCTGGCGTTTGAAATCGCGTCGCGCGCCGCGTTCCGCGAACTGAAGGAAAAGGGCGCTCCGAAGCTGCTCGAGCCGATCATGGCGGTTGAGGTCGTGACCCCCGAGGAATACCTCGGCTCGGTCATCGGCGACCTGAACGGCCGTCGCGGCATGATCCAGGGTCAGGACATGCGCGGCAACGCCACCGTCGTGAACGCCTTCGTGCCGCTGGCCAACATGTTCGGCTACGTGAACACGCTCCGCGGCATGTCGCAGGGCCGCGCCGCCTTCACCATGCAGTACGACCACTACGAGCCGGTGCCGCAACACGTCGCCGACGAAGTGATCAAGAAGTATAGCGCCTAAACCAACCAATCCCGGCGGGCCCCAGGGTCCGCCGGACCCCTGAAAATCAAGGACCAAGCCCCCTGTTCAGGGGACGGAGAGAAGAGAATGGCCAAGGAAAAGTTCGAACGCACGAAGCCGCACTGCAACATCGGCACGATCGGTCACGTTGACCACGGCAAGACGACGCTGACGGCGGCGATCACGATGACGCTGGCCAAGGCCGGCGGCGCCAAGGCGATGAACTACGCCGACATCGACGCGGCGCCGGAAGAGAAGGCGCGCGGCATCACGATCAACACGGCGCACGTCGAGTACGAGACGGCCAACCGTCACTACGCGCACGTCGATTGCCCGGGCCACGCCGACTACGTGAAGAACATGATCACGGGCGCCGCCCAGATGGACGGCGCGATCCTGGTCGTGTCGGCCGCTGACGGTCCGATGCCGCAGACCCGCGAGCACATCCTGCTGGCCCGTCAGGTCGGCGTGCCGGCGCTGGTGGTGTTCATGAACAAGGTCGACCTGGTCGACGACAAGGAACTGCTCGAGCTGGTCGAGATGGAAGTGCGCGAGCTGCTCTCGTCGTACCAGTTCCCGGGCGACGACATTCCGATCACCATGGGCTCGGCCAAGGCCGCGACCGACGGCGTGAACCCGGAAATCGGCGAGAACCAGGTCCTGGCGCTGATGGAAACCGTCGACGCCTACATCCCGCAGCCGGAACGTCCGGTCGACCTGCCGTTCCTGATGCCGGTCGAAGACGTGTTCTCGATCTCGGGCCGCGGCACCGTGGTCACGGGTCGCGTCGAGCGCGGCATCGTCAAGGTCGGTGAGGAAGTCGAGATCGTCGGCATCCGTCCGGTCCAGAAGACGACCTGCACGGGCGTGGAAATGTTCCGCAAGCTGCTGGACCAGGGCCAGGCCGGCGACAACGTCGGCGTGCTGCTGCGCGGCACCAAGCGTGAAGACGTCGAGCGCGGCCAGGTGCTGTGCAAGCCGGGTTCGATCACCCCGCACACCAAGTTCGTGGCCGAAGCCTACATCCTGACCAAGGAAGAGGGCGGCCGTCACACGCCGTTCTTCACCAACTACCGCCCGCAGTTCTACTTCCGCACCACGGACGTGACCGGCATCGTGCACCTCAAGGAAGGTGTCGAGATGATCATGCCCGGCGACAACGCCGAGCTGAACGTCGAGCTGATCACCCCGATCGCCATGGAAGAGAAGCTGCGCTTCGCCATCCGTGAAGGCGGCCGCACCGTCGGCGCCGGCGTCGTCTCCAAGATCACCGAGTAATATCGGTCGGTCCCAGAGACTGAACTGACAGAGCGGCCCCGGAGGAAACTCCGGGGCCGTTTTGCTATGCGGCGAGGGTGGCGGCCACGGCGAGGGCGGTGCGTTCGCCGGACAGCCAGGCGCCGCCGCAGGTCTGGATGAGGCCGCCGGCCAGCGCCTCGCCGGCGAAGAAGATGCGGTCGCCGACCGGCTGACCCAGCGCCTCGCGGGAAGCGAAACGGCCCGGGCTGGCGGCGGCATAGGCGCCGCGCGTCCACGGGTTGGAGGCCCAGGGGGTGAGGCCGCCTTTCACCACCTGGCGGGCGGCGTCGGAGCCGAACATCTCGACCAGGCCCTGTTTGGCGAAGTCGATGGCGGCGGCCTCGCCGGCGGCGGACAGCTCCCAGCCCAGATCGCCGCCGACGAAGCCGATCATCAGGTCGGTGGCGAAGGGATAGCAGAGGAAATAGAGGTCGCGCCGCCCGCGCCGGGCCAGCATCAGGTCGGTGAAGGGCTCGAGGCCGAAGCGGCGGCTGTCCATCAGCAGCGGGATCTTGGCCAGCATGCCCATGGGGATGTCGGCGACCGCGTCCTGCGTCGCCACGGGCAGGTCGGGGGTGAAGCGGATGGCGCCCGAGGCCAGCACGCCGGTGGAGGCGGTGACGACCACGGCGCGGGTGCGGATGGCGCCGGCGTCAGTCTCGACCGTCGCGCCCGGGCCGCCCCAGCGGATGGCGCGGACCGGGGTGGACAGGCGCACCGGCAGGCCGCGGCCGCGGTGGGCGACGATGGAGCCGAAGCCCTGGGCGCAGAGGAAGTTGGGGGCGAGGTCGTCGGCGGCGCCGTAGTCGAAGGTCGACAGCTCGTCGAGGTCGACGGCCATGTCGAGCGCGCCGAGGTAGTCGCCCGCCGCTTCGCCGATCGGGGTGGAGACGTCGGCCACCAGGGAGGCGGGGATGTCCGACGGCGCGGCGGAGATCGCCTCGCTCATGGCCTCCTCGGCGTCGTTGACCAGCGCGGCCTCGACGGACTGCGGGCCGAGGAAGACCTTCTCGAGATCGTATTCGTGGGCCTGCAGCTGGAAGCCGTTGGCGCGGGCGTAGTCGGTGTACGGATTGTGGTCGGCCTTGTGCAGCCAGGCGCAGCCGACGTCGAAGGGGGCGCCGAAGGTGGTGCTGTCGGTGAAGGCCCGGCCGCCGATGCGGTCCATGGCCTCGAGCACGACGACGCTGACCCCCCGGGCCTGGAGCGTGGTGGCGGCGGCGAGGCCGGCCGAACCGGCCCCGACCACGACGACATCCGGATCGTTCGGCGGGCGGGCGCCCGCGCCTGCCAGGCCGATGCCGCCAAGGCCCGCCAGTACGGCGCGTCGGGTGAGTCTCATCGGCCCCCTCCCATTCGGATAACGGCAGAATGCGCCGACTTGCAGGGGCGTCAAGCGGCGGAGGTTCGCCTGTCCGGGGAGGCAGCGCGGTTAACACCTCAACCCCCGGGGGCATCGCGTTGTCTGCAACCCGAATCCGGTCCCTACGTTCGGCTACGGACGTTAGGATTTCGGTAACCATATGCGGCGCGCGCTTCACATCGGCCTGTTCATCGGCACCCTGATCGGCATGTCCGCCTGCGCCACGGCGCAGGACGACGGCGCGACGCGGGGCGCCTACGGTTCGGTCGAGATCGGCCGGACGCGCTGATTCCCGGAAAAGCCGTGGCGGACAGGGGCAAACGTCCCTATCATTGCGCCCGCGGACGCCGACTGTCGCGCCGCGCCGGTTCCGCTCCCGCTAGATGTTAGCCATCGCCATTGCCGTCGTTCTGCTCCTCGTGGTGCTCAACGGCCTGTTTTCGATGACCGAACTCGCGGTCGTCTCCTCACGCAAATCCAGGCTGCACAGCAGGGCCGAGCGGGGGGACCGGGGCGCGCGCAAGGCGCTGAAACTGGCGGAAGATCCGACTCACTTCCTTTCGGCCGTCCAGGTCGGCATCACCCTGATCGGCATTCTGGCCGGCGCCTACGGCCAGGCGGCCATCGGCGGCGAGCTGAACCGCATGCTGGCTGCGGCGATTCCGGCGATCGCGCCGTGGTCGGACATCATCTCCACCGGCGTCGTCGTCGTGTTCATCACCTATGTGTCGGTGATCGTGGGCGAGCTGGTGCCCAAGCGACTGGCGCTGATCTTCCCCGAGGCCATCGCGTCGAAGATGTCGGCGCCGATCTCCACCGTGGCGATCGTGCTGAAGCCCTTCGTGTTTCTGCTGACGGTGTCGACCTCGGCCATTCTGAAGGTGATGGGCGTCAAGGACCGCGACGGTTCGGACGTCACCCAGGAAGAGGTCGAGACGATGATCGCCGAGGGCACCGCCTCCGGCCTGATCGAGCCCGAAGAGCAGGAGATGATCGAAGAGATCCTGCGCCTCGGCGACCGGCCCATCCGCGTGGCCATGACGCCGCGTCACGAGGTGTTCTGGATCGCGCTGGACGACACCGACAAACAGCTGCGCGAGGAAATCCGCACCTGCCCGTATTCGCGGATCGTGGTGGCGCGGGAGAACGAACTCGATAACCCGCTGGGCGTGGTCCACAAGAAGGACCTGCTGGACAGCCTGCTGACCACCGGGACGTTCGACATCGAGATGCTGGTGGCCGAGCCGGCCTTCATTCCGCAGTCGACGTCGGTGCTGAAGGCGCTGGAGATCCTGAAGGGCTCCAAGGTCCATATGGCGTTCGTGGTCGACGAGTACGGCTCGTTCGAAGGCGTGGTGACCGCCACCGACCTGCTGGAGATGATCGCCGGCGACTTCGACGAGGGTCACGACGACGGCGACATCATGATCCGCCAGCGCGACGACGGCAGCTGGCTGGTCGACGGCCAGACCGACCTCGACGAACTGGCCGACACCCTGGGCGAGGACTTCGGCGAGAACGAGAGCTTCCACACCGTGGCGGGCCTGGTTCTGCACCAGTTGTCGCGCGTTCCGGACGAGGGCGAAATCCTGCAGCTGGGCCGTTTCGAGGTCGAGGTCATCGATATGGACGACCGCCGGATCGACAAGCTGCTGTTCAAGCAGCTGGTCCGGAAGGAAGACGAAGCGCAGGCCGTCGCGGCTCATATCGACGAACAGGGCTGAGACCCGTCGGAACGGCTTGATATGCCGGGGCGGCGCTGGTAATCACCCCGGCTCTGGCGAAGACCACGCGCCGATGGGCCAGCCCACGGCGCGTTGTGTTTTGTCTAGGAGTTTAGCTCAGCTGGTAGAGCACCGGTCTCCAAAACCGGGGGTCGTGGGTTCGAGTCCCCCAACTCCTGCCATTTCTCCCCTGTCGCAACCGGATGGGACTTCCCATCTGGTTCGACAGGCATAAGTGACTGAAGAGATCTGCATGGCCAAGGCCAAGACACCGTCCGGGCGCCGCCCCCAGACCGCTCAACCGGCTATCGCCGGCAGCGCCGTCGCGGCTGACGCTCCGACGCCGAAGAAGCGGACGTCGATCCCGCAGTTCGCCAGCCAGGTCCGCGCGGAAGCGCGCAAGATCGTCTGGCCGAGCCGCAAGGAGACCTGGATCACCTCGGTGATGGTCTTCATCATGGTGGTGGTCGCGACCATCTTCTTCTGGATTGTCGACTACGGCCTGGCCTTCCTGTCGCGCATCATCCTCGCGATCGGCGCGCAGTAAGAGAACCCGAACTTATGACCGACGTCACGCCGAAGCCCGCCAACCCGCGCCACAAGTGGTACATCGTCCACGCCTACTCGAACTTCGAGAAGAAGGTGGCCGAGCAACTGCGCGAACAGGCTCGCCAGCAGGGCCTTGAAGACAATTTCTCGGAAATCCTCGTGCCGACCGAAGAGGTCGTCGAGATCCGCCGCGGCCGCAAGGTGAACTCGGAACGCAAATTCTTCCCCGGCTACGTGCTGGTGAAGATGGAGATGACCGACCAGGCCTATCACCTGGTGAAGAACACCCCGAAGGTCACGGGCTTCCTCGGCGCCGCCGGCGGCACCAAGCCGCTGCCGGTCTCGGAGCGTGAAGTCCAGCAGATCGTCGGCCAGGTGGAAGAGGGCGTCGAGCGTCCGAAGCCCACGATCCGCTTCGACATCGGCGAGACCGTCAAGGTCATCGACGGCCCGTTCGCCAGCTTCGACGGCCAGGTCGAAAGCGTCGACGAGGACAACGCCCGCCTGCGCGTGGCCGTGTCCATCTTCGGCCGCCCGACCCCGGTGGATCTGGAATACAATCAGGTGGAGAAGGTCGCGGCCTAAGGCCCGATCCGACCTCAGGATTTGCAGCGGCGGCCTTCGGGCCGCCGTTTGCTTTTCAGGCTCGCCTCTGATACACGCGCGCCTCGCTCTGAACAGGGCGGTGCGGGTTCGCCCGCGCAAATCCGTGGAAGGCAGCCATGCCGCACCACGGCTCACCGGTCCGGATTCAGTTCCGGGCTACCGAATAGGAGAGACCAATGGCCAAGAAGATTCTCGGCTACATCAAGCTGCAGGTGCCCGCGGGCTCCGCCACGCCTTCGCCCCCGATCGGGCCGGCGCTCGGTCAGCGCGGCGTCAACATCATGGGCTTCTGCAAGGAGTTCAACGCGCGCACCGAGAAGGAAGCCAAGGGCACCCCGCTTCCGACCGTCATCACCGTCTACCAGGACAAGTCGTTCACCTTCGTCACCAAGACGCCGCCGGCGACCTGGTACCTGAAGCAGGCCACCGGCCTGAAGTCGGGCGCCAAGCTCACCGGTCGCGAGACCGTCGGCAAGGTCACGCGCGCCCAGCTGCGCGAGATCGCCGAGAAGAAGATGAAGGATCTGAACGCCAACGACCTTGAGCAAGCCGCCAAGATCATCGAAGGCTCCGCCCGTGCGATGGGCCTGAAGGTGGAGGGCTAAGAGCATGGCCAAGCAAGCAAAGCGCATCCAGGCCTGGACCGGCGACCGCGAGTCGCTGATGCCGTTCGCCGACGCCATCAAGGCCGTCAAGGACAACGCCAAGGCCAAGTTCGACGAGTCGATCGAGATCGCCGTCAACCTGGGCGTCGATCCCCGTCACGCCGACCAGCAGGTCCGTGGCGTCGTGAACCTGCCCTCGGGCACGGGCCGTGACGTCCGCGTCGCCGTCTTCGCCAAGGACGCCAAGGCTGATGAAGCCCGCGCGGCCGGCGCCGAGCACGTCGGCGCCGAGGATCTGTACGAGAAGATCAACGGCGGCTTCATGGACTTCGACCGCGTTATCGCGTCGCCGGACATGATGGCCCTGGTCGGTCGCCTCGGTAAGGTGCTGGGCCCGCGCGGCCTCATGCCGAACCCGAAGGTCGGCACCGTGACGCCGAACGTCGCGCAAGCGGTCAAGGACGCCAAGGGCGGCGCCGTCGAGTTCCGCGTCGAGAAGGCCGGCATCGCGCACGGCGGCATCGGCAAGGCCTCGTTCACCCAGGACGCCCTGGAAGCCAACGTGAAGGCCTTCGTGGACGCTCTGGTCAAGGCCAAGCCGGCCGGCGCCAAGGGCACCTACGTCAAGAAGATCAGCCTGTCGTCGACGATGGGCCCGGGCTTCAAGATCGACCCGTCCTCGCTGGGCGCCTGATCCAGCGGCCGTCGGCCGGGCGCAAGCGCGGCGGACAGGCAACAGAATTGCGGCGGCGGAGAGCAATCTCCGCCGCCGTTTTCGTTTGGCCTTGTGGTCGTCAGGCGACCTCTGTAGGCGGGCCCCGCTGCACTAAAGGGGGCATCTGTGAATCATCGTTTCGTCGCCATCGCCGTTTCGGCGCTGGCTCTCTCGGCTTGCGCCGGACCCAAGACCATTCCGCTCGACGCGAGCCATCTGGCCGTCCAGGAACGGGCGCTCGTGCCCGTCACCCAGGAAGCGCCGATCTTCATGCCGATGCGCGCCAGCCGCGCCGGTTTCGGCATGGTCGGCGCGCTGGCCATGATCAAGGAAGGCGAGACCTACGCCGTCGAGAACGGCATCGTCGACCCGTCGGCCGAGCTTGAGGCCCGCATCCAGGCCCGTATGCAGGAGAAGTTCGGCGCGCGCCTCGGCCAGCGTCTGGACTTCACCGGCGCGCCCGCGGGCACGCCGTACCCGGTCGACGCCGGCAGCCTGTATGTGGACGCCAAGGTCTACGGCTGGGGCTACAGCTACTTTCCGACCGACTGGACCCACTTCCGCGTCAACTATGGCGTGATGATCCACCTCGTCGACGGCGCCGCCGGGACGGTGATCGGGCAGTATAACTGCAACAAGTACTCGCACACGGACTCGAAGACCGCGCCGACGCTGGATCAACTGCTGGAGAACAACTCCGCGCTGATGAACTCGACGCTGAAGAGCATGGCGGAGGCCTGTGCGGCTGAATTCGACGCCCAGGTGCTGGGTACGGTCGCCGCGTAAGCTTGACTGTATAGGTCGAAGACTGGCGGCGGCGGGGAGCGATCTCCGCCGCCGCTTTCGTTTGACTCTATGTATTTCGGCCAGGGTCGGCCTCTTAACCCCGTTTTTGTTTGCACGGTCGGCGTGTGAGGAGGAGGATACGCGTGAAAGGGGAACGCCATGCGGGTTCCTGCCGTCATCGCTGCGCTTTCGCTCGCATTCGCAACTCCGGGGCTGGCCCAGACCGCCCCGCCGGCGGCCCCCGACTCCGCCACCCGACAGCAGAATCTGGACCTCGCCGGCCAGTATCTCGAGCTGACCCAGGGCTCGAACCTCAGCAAGGTGGTGTCCCAGCAGCTGGAGCGGTCCTACGGCCGCAGCGAGATGCCGGCGGACCAGCAGGCCTGGCTGGCGGAGAACATGGCGCTGGCCTTCGATGACGTGCTGGGCGCCACCCTGCGCGACATGCGTGACGACGTTGCGGACCGCTTCACTCGCGAGGAACTGCAGGCCGCCATCGCCTTCTACGAAACGCCCGTCGGACAGTCCGTGGCCCGCAAGGACCTGGAGCTGAACATGATGATGCAGGAGGCGATGATGCCTCACCTCGTCCGGGCCATGGCGGCGCTGAGCGAAAAGTTCTGCCTTCGGTTCGAGTGCCCGGGATCCGGCTCGGCGGCGATCAAGCAGTTCTGAGCCTTTGATGACGAACCGTCAGCCGTCTGACGGGTTGACGCAGGCGACGCGACGCGGGAGTGAGCGCGCACGATCGCGACGCGATTCCCGGAGGGTTCGAATATGCTGGGCTGGTTTCAGGCGCTGCTGCCCAAGGAAGACAATTTCTTCCGCCTGTTCGACGCCCACGCGGCGACCCTGATCAAAGGCGCCGAAGCGCTTCGCAAGGTGCTGGAAGGCGGGGACGAGGTTCCGCGCTGGTGCCAGCGCATCGTCGATCACGAACACGAGGCCGACGCCGTGGCCCGCGAGGTGCTGTTCGCGGTGCGCCGCAGCTTCATCACGCCGTTCGACCGGTCCGACATCCGCGGCCTGACCAACTCGCTGGATGACTCGATCGACCAGATGCAGAAGACCGCCAAGGTCATCACCCTGTACGAGATGCGCGACTTCGCCCCGCACATGCGCCAGCTGGGCGACATCGCGGTGGAGGCGGCGACGCTGACCGTCGAGGCCGTCTCGCTGCTGCCCGACATGCGCAAGCACCATGGCCGTCTGAACGAGCTGACCGAGAAGATCGCCCGGCTCGAGAGCGACAGCGACACCCTGTACGACGCGGGGATGAAGGCGCTGTACGAGAAGCACAAGGGCGGCGACGCCATGGGCTTCATCACCGGGGCCGAGGTCTATGATCACCTCGAGAAGGTGGTCGACCGGTTCGAGGATGTGGCCAACCGCATCAATGGCGTTCTGGTCGAGCACCTGTAGGGCCTTATGGACCAGGCACTGCTGATCCTCTGGTTCCTTATCGGCGTCGCCCTGCTGTTCGACTTCCTGAACGGCCTGCACGACGCCGCCAATTCGATCGCCACCATCGTGGCGACGCGGGTTCTGCCGCCGATCTATGCGGTCGGCTGGGCGGCCTTCTTCAACTTCATCGCCTTCCTGTTCTTCGGCCTGCACGTGGCCAATACGATCGGGAAGGGGATCATCGATCCGACGGTCATCTCGGACCAGGTCATCTTCGGCGCCCTGATGGGGGCGATCAGCTGGAACGTCATCACCTGGCTGGCGGGCATTCCGTCGTCGAGCTCGCACGCCCTCGTCGGCGGGCTGCTGGGCGCGGGCGTGGCCAAGGCGGGCACCGGCGCGATCGTCTTCTCCGGGGTCAGCAAGACCGTGGCGGCCATCTTCCTGTCGCCGGCGGTGGGCTTCGCCCTGGCGCTGCTGCTGGTGTTCATCGTGTCCTGGCTGTTCGCCCGGTCGAACCCGGCCTTCGCCGACAAATTCTTCCGCAAGGCGCAGTTCGTCTCCGCCTCGGCCTATTCGCTGGGCCACGGGGGCAATGATGCGCAGAAGACCATGGGCATCATCGCCGTGCTGCTGCTGTCGCGCGCGCCGGCGGGGACGGAGTTCCATGTGCCGTTCTGGGTGGTGATCACCTGTCAGGCGGCGATCGCCCTGGGCACGCTGTTCGGCGGCTGGCGCATCGTTCACACCATGGGCTCGCGGATCACGCGTCTGAGCCCGCAGCAGGGCTTCTGCGCCGAGACGGGCGGGGCGATCACCCTGTTCCTGGCCACGGGCCTGGGCATTCCGGTGTCGACCACCCACACCATCACCGGCGCCATCGTCGGCGTGGGCGCGGCTCGCCGGGCCTCGGCGGTGCGCTGGGGCGTGGCGCGCAGCATCGTGACGGCGTGGTTCATCACCATGCCGGCCGCGGCGGCGATCGGCGCGATCTTCTTCTGGCTGGGCGGGTTCTTCCTGACCTGATGGCGAATGACGCCATCCGGACCGAGCAGGCCGAACGGCGCCAGGTGGCGGCGCTGCCGTGGCGTCGGGGTCCCGACGGCATCGAGATCATGCTGGTGACCTCGCGCGAGACGCGCCGCTGGGTGACGCCCAAGGGCGGCCGCATGCCCGGCAAGACCGACCCCGAAGCCGCGGCCCAGGAGGCGCTGGAGGAGGCCGGGGTGGAGGGCGAGATCGGCCACCATCCGCTGGGGACGTTCCGCTATCTGAAGGTGCTGAAACGCCGCGCGCCCCGCTGGTGCGTGGTGGCCATCTATCCGCTGGAGGTGGCCGTGGTGCACGCCGAGTGGAAGGAACAGGCCGAACGCGACCGGCTCTGGATGTCGGTCGAGCAGGCGGCCGCCTGCGTCACCGAGGTCGACCTAGCGGAGGTCATTCGCGCCTTTCGCGGCTAGCCCGGGATTGTTAAAGGCGGCGGGCGCGGCCTGACGGGCCGATCGGGGGAATGACCATGCGTTTGATGATTGTCTGTGCGGCTGCGCTTCTCGCCACCGCAGCGATTCCGGCGACGGCCAGCGCGGCTGTGGAACCGCCGCAGGCTGCGACCGCTCCGTCGACGCGGCAGCTGGACCTGAGCCGCCGGTACATCAGCCTGATGATGTCCGACCAGTTCGAGTCGGTGATCCACGAAATGCTGGGCGACGAGTTCGACAACGACAGCTCCGCGCGGAATCTGCCGGAGGAAGACCGGCGCATGATCATCGATCTGACCGCCGAGCTGACGACCGACATGGTCCCGCAGATGATCGAGGCCATGGTGCCTGCGTACGCGGCGGCGTTCACGGAGGAGGAGCTGGTCGCGCTGATCGCCTTCTACGAAACCCCGCTGGGCCGATCGATCGCCGAGAAGACCATCACGGTCATGCCCGAGGCCAATCGCGCCATCATGTCGGTCATACCGCAGATGCTGGACAAGCTGGCGACGCGCATGTGCCAGCGCTACCGCTGCACGCCCGCCCAGCTGGAACAGTTGCGTCAGGGGATGCGCGAAGGCGCCGGACTGGCTCCCGCCTCCAACCCCAAGTGATCGACGGATAATCGGCGGGGGCGTCTGTTGCGCCACCGGGTTCGCATCCCCACAACGGGGGAATGAACGCGCCCTTCAAGACCCCCGCCGACCCGCAGGACGCCCCCGTTTGGGACCTGACCGACCTCTACGCCTCGCGTGAGGACGCCCGCATCGAGACCGATCTGGAGCGAACGCGGGGGCTGGTGGCCGAACTGAACGGCCTGCAGGGCAAGCTGGTCGAGGCCCGGAACGAGCCGGCGACGCTGGGCCAGCGGCTGGATCGCGCCGTGACGCTGTACGAACAGGCGTCGGACATCCTGGGCGGCCTGGGCGCCTACGCCTTCCTGGCGGCGTCGACCAACCGCAACGACGCCGGCGCGCAGGGCTTCGAGGCGACCGTTCGCGAGAAGCTGACCTCGATCGCCACCCCGACCATCTGGGTGACGCTGGAGATCAACCAGCTGGAGGACGCCGAGATCGAGGCGGCGCTGGCGGCCTATCCGGCGGCGGCGCGCTGGAAGCCGTGGTTCCGCCGCGTGCGGGCGATGAAGCCGCACGAGCTGTCGCAGGAGCTGGAGACCTTCCTGTCCGAGCGCGGCCCGATCAGCGCCCAGTGGCCGCGCCTGTTCGACGAGACCCTGGCGGCGATGAAGGTGAAGGTCGGCAAGGAGCAGCTGACCCTGGCGGAGTCGCTGAACCGGCTGTCCGATCCCAAGGCCGCGCGTCGCAAGACGGCGGCCGAGGGGCTCAGCGAGGCCCTGGAGGCGCGTTCGGCGACCATGGCGCTGGTGCTGAACACGGTGGCCGCCGACAAGGCGCTGGAGGACAAATGGCGGGGCTTCAAACGGCCCGCCGACGGCCGCCATCTGTCGAACGAGGTCGACGGCGAGTCCGTGGACGCGATGGCCGAGGCTGTGGCCGCCGCCTATCCGAAGCTGTCGCACCGCTATTACGCCCTGAAGGCCCGGGCGATGGGCCGGGACAAGCTGGACCAGTGGGACCGCAACGCCCCGATCTCGACCTCGGCGCCGCGCGGGTTCGACTGGACGCAGGGCAAGGCGATCGTGCTGGACAGCTTCAGCGACCTGGGCGGCGACTTCGCCGAGCGGGCGCAGGGCTTCTTCGACAAGCCGTGGATCGACGGCAAGGCGCGGCCGGGCAAGCAGTCGGGCGCCTACGCCCACCCGGTGACGGCCGACCGGCACCCCTATGTGTTCCTGAACTGGATGGGCGAGCGGCGCGACGTGCTGACCCTGGCCCACGAGCTGGGGCATGGCGTGCACCAGACGCTGGCGGCGGGGCAGGGGAGCCTGCTGGCCGATACGCCGCTGACGCTGGCCGAAACCGCCTCGATCTTCGCCGAGGGCCTGACCTTCGACCGGCTGCTGGCGACGGCGCCGAAGTCGGAGCAGCGCGGCCTTCTGGCCGGACGGATCGAGGACGGGCTGAACACCGTGGTGCGCCAGATCGCCTTCCACCGCTTCGAGACCCGCTTCCACGACGAGCGCGCGGGCGGCGAGGTGCCGGTCGAGCGGATCGGGGAGATCTGGCTGGAGGAGATGGGCCGCTCGCTGGGTCCGGCGATCACGCTGAACACCGGCTATGAGCACTGGTGGAGCTATGTCAGCCACTTCGTGCACTCACCCTTCTACGTCTACGCCTACGCCTTCGGCGACCTGCTGGTGGCGGCGCTGATGGAGACGCGGGCGAGGGATCCGCAGGGGTTCACGCCGCTGTATCGCGAGCTGCTCGCGGGCGGCGGATCGAAGGGCTACGTCGAGGCGCTGGCGCCGTTCGGGCTGAACCCGCGCGATCCGGCCTTCTGGACCATCGGCACGAAGCGCCTTGAGCGACTTATCGACCAGTTCGAGGCGACATTCTGAAGCCTGGCCGTTGACCGGAGTGCTGCGCCGGGCAAGCGTCCCGGCCATGCGCATTCTGATCCTCGCCGCCGCGGCGACCCTCGCGGCCACTTCGTCGTTCGCCCAGACGCCGCCGACGGCGCCCACGCCCGCCGTGCGGTCGATGGCGGCCGGCTACAAGGCCCTGACAGTGTGCAGCGCGCTGAGGAATGCCGAGGCTGCGGGCGGGTCGCGCACGGTCGCGAGCGTCGAGGCCAATGAGCTGGTGGGGATTTACCCCGAGCTGGACGGTCTGGTGCGCGAGATGCCGGTGGACGTCAGCGGCGACCGGACCTCGGTGGCCTGGGACGAGACCATGCCGCCGCGCATCGCGATCTTCCGGCCGGGCAAGGGCTGCGTGATCATGCCGGTGGGCTGGGATCAGCCTGTGACGTCGGTCGTCCCACCGGCCGGGCGCTCGGAGAGGGAATTCGCCGTCGGTGATCCCAACGGGAACGCCGCCCTGGTGGACGAGACGCTGGAGGGGGCCTTCGTCGGCCGCTACGGGGACGGGACCAACACCACCGCCGTGCTTGTGCTGCAGGACAACCGGATCGTGGCCGAGCAATACGGCGACGGCTTCGGCCCGCATACGCCGCAACGGACCTGGTCCGTGGGCAAGAGCCTGGCCGGGACCATCGTGGGCGCAGCCGTTCAGCGCGGCGAGGCGGATGTGAACGCCCGCGCCGCCATCGCCGACTGGGGCCACGAGGGCGACCCGCGCGCCGCGATCACGCTGGACCAGTTGATCCGCATGGCCTCGGGCCTGACCAGCGACACGGCGGGCAACCGGACCGACGCCCTGTATTTCGGCGGCGTGGGCATCGACGAGCAGGCGACGACCTGGCCGCTGATCACCCGGCCGGGAACGCGCTTCCGCTATGCCAATAACGACATCCTGCTGGCGGTGCTGGGGATCGCGCCGACGTTCGCGGATCACCCGCCGGCCGAGCTGTTTCGGACGCTGGGCATGTACGACACGGTCGCCGAGACCGACTGGCGCGGGAATTACATGCTGTCCAGCCAGGTGTGGTCGACGGCGCGCGACCTGGCCCGCTTTGGCCAGCTGTATGTCGATGACGGCATGGTCGACGGCGTGCGGGTGCTGCCGGAAGGCTGGCGCGACTACGTTTCGACGCCGTCGGGACCGCAGCCGGAGGGCGACCAGGGCTATGGCGCGACCTTCTGGCTGATGAACCGGTCCGAGGGGATACCGGCCGACACCATCTCGGCCAACGGCAACCGCGGCCAGTATGTGATCATCGTGCCCAGCCGCCGCATCGTCATCGTGCGGCGCGGCGAGGATCCGGCGGGGAAACGGTTCGACTTCATCGCCTTCACCCGCGACATGCTGGCGGGTCTGGAATAGCGAAGCCGGGAGTCGAAATGTCGCGGGCGGCTTGAGCGGACGACAGTCCCCGCTATAAGAGCGCCAACTGCTTTTCCAGATTCCCGGACACCACCATGGCCGACCCGCACCACGCCTCCGACGCCCACGACGACTACGTTCGCGGTTCGCAGGAGATCAGCGAGCAGGTGTCGACGTTCCACCTGTTCATGAACATGGCCAAGTACGGTTCGCTGGCCATCGCGGCCGCGCTGGCCTTCCTGGTCATCTGGTTCATGCCGCACGGCAGCTTCTTCGGCGGTCTGATCACGGCCGTCGTGATGATGGTCGGCGGCGTGTGGTTCCTGCGCCCGAAGAGCTCGCACTAGGACCTGCCGCTTCTCCCGCATGGGAGAAGGATGGTTCTTTGACGCACCCCCGCCAGCCAGCCTAACGTCGCTCTGTCGAGAGAAGACGGAGGGATTCGCTTGGCTGTCGCCATCGCCGTGACCCGCGAACGCCGTGAAGGCGAAACGCGCTGCGCCATAACACCGGAGACGGTGAAGAAGCTGGCCGCGCTGGGCGCGACCGTGACGGTCGAGGCCGGGACGGGCGCGGGCTCGTCCATTCCCGACGCCGAGTACGAAGCCGCAGGCGCGGTCATCGCCAGGGACGCCAAGTCCGCCCTGGCCGGCGCCGACATCCTGCTGAAGGTGCGTGGGCCGACGGCGCAGGAGATCAGCGCCCTGAAGTCGGGCGCGGTCGTCGCCGCCATGCTGGACGCCTATCGCGAGAAGGACACCGTCGAGGCCCTGGCGAAGTCGGGCACCACCGCCTTCGCCATGGAGTTCGTGCCCCGCATCACCCGCGCCCAGGTGATGGACGTGCTGTCGTCCCAGGCCAACCTGGCCGGCTATCGCGCCGTGATCGAGGCGGCCTATGCGTTCGGTCGCGGTTTCCCGATGATGATGACGGCGGCCGGCACAGTCGCCCCCGCCAAGGTCTTCGTCATGGGCGCAGGCGTCGCGGGCCTGCAGGCCGTCGCCACGGCGCGGCGTTTGGGGGCGGTTGTGACCGCCACGGACGTGCGTCCGGCCTCCAAGGAGCAGGTTGAGAGCCTCGGGGCCAAATTCGTCGCCGTCGAGGACGAGGAGTTCAAGGCCGCGGAGACCGCCGCCGGCTACGCCAAGCCGATGTCAGCCGAGTATCAGGCCAAGCAGGCCGAGCTGACGGCCTCGCACATCGTCAAACAGGATATCGTCATCACCACCGCCCTGATCCCCGGCCGCCCGGCGCCGCGGCTGGTCACGGCGGCGCATGTGGCCTCGATGAAGCCCGGCTCGGTGCTCGTCGATCTGGCCATCGACAACGGCGGCAACGTCGAGGGCGCCAAGCCGGGCGAGGTCGTGACGACCGCCAACGGCGTCCAGATCGTCGGCTGGTCGAACCTGCCCGGCCGGATCGCCGCCGACGCGTCGGCGCTCTACGCCCGCAACCTGACGGCCTTCGTGGGCCTGATGGTCAAGGACGGCGTGCTGGCGGTCGATCTGGAGGACGAAATCCTCAAGGCGTCGGTGGTCACCAACGGCGGAGCCGTGGTGCACGAAGGGGTGAAGGGATGACCGCTGCGAAGGGAACAGGATCCTTCTTCGTCGGCTTCGGTCGCGCGGCCATGGGCCTCGGCGCCCTGCTGGTGGTCGCCTGGGCGGCCCTGTGGCTGGTGCAGGCCGTCGGGGGGCCGGACTGGCGGATGCCGATGAAGCTGCTGCAAAGCGGCGGCGCGCTGATCATAATCGGACTTGTCCTGACCCTGCTGGTGCAGGCGCGCGGGGCGAGTGAACCGTCCTCGAAGGATCCCGGCTGATGGAACACGTCGACCCCACCGTCTTCCGCCTCGCCATTTTCGTGCTGGCGATCTTCGTCGGCTACTATGTCGTCTGGTCGGTGACGCCGGCGCTGCACACGCCGCTGATGGCCGTGACCAACGCCATTTCGTCGGTGATCGTGGTCGGCGGCCTGATCGCCGCGGCGGCCTTCAGCGCTGACGGCGGCTGGATCGCCAAGGGCGCCGGCGTGGCGGCGGTGACGCTGGCCAGCGTCAACATTTTCGGCGGCTTCATGGTCACCCGGCGTATGCTGGCGATGTACCGCAAGAAGGAACGGCCGAAATGAATCGGCCCATCGACACCTACTTCATCATCGCCATGCCGTTGGCGATCGCCATGGTGCTCGCCCTGGTGCTCCTGAGCGGGCGGCTGAAGCCGGAAACCCGGACCCGGGTTGAACGCGTCATGGCCCTGGTCTTCTATCCTATGATCACCGTCTACTGGGTATGGCAGGCCGCGACCTTCGCCGGCGAGGGCAGGTGGATCAAGGCGGCCCTGATGCTACCGGTCGCCGCGATCTTCGGCTGGATCGGTCTGCAGGCCGTGCGCACCGGGCGGCTCGCTCCGATGAGCGGACCCAGGCCGTGACCCTCGACGTCGTCCAGTTCAGCTTCCTGATCTCGCTGGCGGCGCTGGTGGTTGGCGCGAGCCTGTGGGGCCTCGCATTCCTGGAAAAGGCGCCGCTGCGGCGGATGCGGATGACCGACTGCGGGACGGTGCTGGTGTTCTCGTCGATCCTGCTGCGCTTCGCCGGGCAGACGCGGCCGCTGAACGCCATCGAATGGGGGCTGGCGCTGCTGTCGCCGCTGTTCGTGGCGGCCGCGCTGTGGCGGCTGGTGCGCACTCACTGTCCTCCGGGGGCGGAGCAGTGATCAATGACGACGCGCCGGACAGCCGGAATATCCTGATGACGCGTTTCGGGGGAACAGTATGAACGCATCGATCGCGGCCCTGGCCTATCTGGTCTCGGGCGTCCTGTTCATTCTGTCGCTCAGGGGGCTGTCGAGCCCGGAGACCAGCCGTCGGGGCAACACCTTCGGCATGATCGGCATGGGGTTGGCCGTCGGCGTGACCCTGATCACCCTGTGGTCGACGGGGACGATGGACCTGCTGACGACCGGGCTGATCGCCGCGGGCGTGGTCGTCGGCGGCGGGGCGGGCGCGCTGATCGCCGGCCGGGTGCAGATGACCCAGATGCCGCAGCTGGTGGCGGCCTTCCACAGCCTGGTCGGCATGGCCGCCTGTCTGGTCGCGGTGGGGGCGGTCTATGCGCCCGAAAGCTTCGGCATCGCCACGGCGATGGGCGGCATCAAGACCCTGTCGATCATCGAGCTGAGCCTGGGCGTGGCCATCGGGGCGGTGACCTTCACCGGCTCGGTGATCGCCTTCGCCAAGCTGAACGGAAATATGAGCGGGGCGCCGATCCTGCTGCCGGCGCGGCACCTGATCAACATCGCCCTGGCGCTGGGCCTGGTGGTTCTGATCGGGGTGATGATCGCCACGGGCGGCACGGCGACCTGGGCCTTCTGGGGCGTGTTCGCCATCGCCCTGATCCTCGGCGCGACCCTGATCATCCCCATCGGCGGCGCCGACATGCCGGTGGTGGTGTCGATGCTCAACTCCTACTCGGGCTGGGCCGCGGCGGCGCTGGGCTTCACGCTGGAGAACATCGCCCTGATCATCACCGGCGCGCTGGTCGGCAGCTCGGGCGCGATCCTGAGCTACATCATGTGCAAGGGCATGAATCGCAGCTTCATCTCTGTAATCCTTGGCGGTTTCGGTGGGGAAACGTCCGCGGCCGCTGGCGGCTCGGTCGAGACCCGGCCGGTCAAACAGGGCTCGGCCGAGGACGCCGCCTTCATCATGAAGAACGCCTCGAAGGTCATCATCGTGCCCGGCTACGGCATGGCGGTGGCCCAGGCGCAGCATGCGCTGCGCGAGATGGGCGACAAGCTGAAGGAGGAGGGGGTTGAGGTGAAATACGCCATCCACCCCGTCGCCGGCCGCATGCCCGGCCACATGAACGTGCTGCTGGCCGAAGCCAACGTCCCGTATGACGAGGTGTTCGAACTGGAGGACATCAACAGCGAGTTCTCGAGCTGCGACGTGGCCTTCGTCATCGGCGCCAACGACGTCACCAACCCCGCCGCCAAGACCGATCCGCAGAGCCCGATCTACGGCATGCCGGTGCTGGATGTGGAGAAGGCCGGGACCGTGCTGTTCATCAAACGCGGCATGGGCTCGGGCTACGCCGGGGTCGAGAACGAGCTGTTCTTCCGCGACAACACCATGATGCTGTTCGCCGACGCCAAGAAGATGGTCGAAGGGATCGTCAAGGCGCTGTGAGTCCGCCGCCCAGGACCTACATCCGCTTCGTCTGCTTCCAGACTGTTGCTCGGCAGCGTGGTCGGCTGGGCCTGTTTGCGGCCATCGATGAAGCAGTCCGGAGCGAACATGGCGGGCAGACGCGGACGGGGCGGGTGCAGTCGGGGACCACACCCGCCCCTGAGGCCGTCACCGCGACCGCACGTCAGTCGGGGCGACGTAGACCATGATCGCCGCGCGGCGACGGGCGACCGCCTCCTCGATCTGCGGCGAGGCCGAGTTGACGGCTTCCTCGATGCAGCGGCGCGGGTTGGAGACCAGGTGACCGGCGCTCTCGGGGCCGACACAGACCCTCCGCGCGGCCCAGGCGACCCGACGTTCCAGCGAGGCGATGCCCTCGGGATTGGTCAGGTCGAGATCGGCGTAGCGGACGACCTGCCTTCTTTCCTGGGCCATGGCCATGTTCGGGAAGGTGAGGGCGGACGCCGCCAGCGCGGCCAGCGCTCCGCCGACGAAGCCCAGCAGGGGCGTCGGCAGGGAGCGCCGACCACGGCCGGCACGGGGTCCGAAAGTGGCGGATGCGTTGATCGGGGTCATGAAACTACTCCTGGGTGGCTGGACGGGATGTCCGGAAACACGACGCGGCGGTCTGCCGGGTCGCCGTGTTTGTCCCATCCAGGGCGGTCCGGGGTCCTGAGAGGCCAATGGAGTGTTTCTGAAGTTTTGCTGTCGGCCGATCGCGGTTCGATCCAGTGCTGGCGGGCTTCAGCCGGGCGGCGTATTCTGAGGAAATTCTGAGGGCGTCCGGGGCGAGGGGGCGCAGCCGGGAATTTCAGCCCGGAAACCCGGTGCGGATCGAATGACCGAACGCTACCTGATCGCCGGCTCACTGTGCCTGGATATGCAGGACGAGCGGTTGCTGGTGGACGGAACGCCGGTGCGGCTGGGCGGTCGGGCGCTGGCCTTCCTGCGGGTCCTGATGGAACGGCCGCAGGTTCTGCTGACCAAGGACGAGCTCTTCGCGCGGGTCTGGCCGGGGCTGACGCTGTCGGACGCCGTGCTGACCACGGCCGTGAAGGAGGTGCGCCAGGCGATCGGCGACCGCGCCCGGCAGCCGACATACATCGAGACGGCGCACGGCCGCGGCTACCGCTTCCTGCTGCCGGTGGAGCGTCGGGATACGGTCGAGACGCCTGATCCTGTGAAGGAGCCGCGAGCGGCATTGCGGCTGCCTCGGATCGACTGGCGGGTGTGGGCCGGTGTAGCGGCAGGCGTCGTGGCGGTCGCGCTTGTCGTGTGGTTCATCTCCGCCCGCGTGGATCGCGGCGCGCCGCCGGCGCAGCGGGCCGCGGCGCCGGCCACCTCGGCCCATGCCAAGTCCATCGTGGTGCTGCCGTTCGAGGACTTTTCGCCGGACGGCGAGGAGCGGTGGTTCGCCGACGGCCTGGCCGAGGAGGTGCAGACCACGCTGGCGCGGGCGCCGGACCTGCGGGTGCTGTCGCGCACCTCGGCCGCGGACCTGCGGCGGGACGGGGCCAGCGGGCAGGAAGTGGCGAAGCAGATGGGGGCGGCGCAGTTCCTCGAGGGGACCGTGCGCCGGTCGGGCGATCGGGTGCGGGTGACGGCCAAGCTGATCCGCACGGGCGACGGCTTCGAGATCTGGTCGCAGAGCTACGACCGCGACATGAGCGACGTGATCTCGATCCAGGAGGATATCGCGTTCCAGATCGCCTCGGCCCTGAAGACGGTGATGGATCCGTCGCGGCTGAGGGTGATGGTGGCCGCGGGGACGCGGTCTGTGGAGGCCTATGAGGCCTATCTGCGGGGGCTGTCGTTCGATCAGCGGCAGCTGGAGGCCGGTGATCTGGCGTACGCGGAGGAGGCGGCCGAGGCCTATGAGCGGGCGCGGACGCTGGATCCGAACTTCGCCGCGGCGCACTGGAAGTCGGCCAGGACCTGGTTCGGCAATGAGACGCGGGTGGACGCCTCGACCCGGGCGGACACGCCGGCCTCGGTGCGGCTGACGCGGTATCTGGAGCGGGCGGATGCGGCCATCGCCACCAGCCGGGATGACACCGAGAAGCTGAAATACCAGGCCGGGCGGGCGTCGATGACGATGCAGATCCGCGAGGCGCACAGGCTGATGGCGCGCTACCTGGCGGCCCGGCCGCGCGATATCGACGCCTGGGAGGAGATGGCGGACCTGTCCGCCTACGCCGCCGAGGTCGGGTGGATGCGGCGCGCGGCCGAGCGGATCCACACCCTGTCGGTGGAGGAGGGCAATCCGCGATCCCGGGCCATCACCGTGTCGGTCATGTCGATGGACCTCGACGCGGCGGTGCTGCGCGCCCGCGAACAGCTGAGGCTTCGGCCTGATCGGGCGCTGACGCAGTATCAGGCGCACCGGGCCTTCATCTGGTCGGGGAATGTGGCCGAAGCGCGCGCCCTGTTGCCGCGCATCGCCGCCTCGCAACTGCCGCCGCCGACCCGCCTGCTGGCCGAAATGCGCCAGGCCTGCGCCGAGGGGCGGGTCAACGATGCGCTGGCCCTGCGGTCGCGGGTCGAGGACGGCACGCTGAGCAATCAATGGCTCTCGGCCCAGGTCTCCGGCGACATGGCGGAGGCGACAGCCATTCTGAAGCCGCTGGATACGCCGGACCGGCTGCCGTCGCTGATGCAGTTCATGATCAACCCGACCTTCGACGTCCGGGCGTATCCGCTGCTGGCGGGAGAATTGAACCGCAACGGCATCGTGCCGCGGACGCCAATCCCGGTGCCGCACGGCTGCCCGGTGCAGACGACTGCAAGCCGTTGAAATCCCGTGCTAGCCTCCTTGCAGGGAGGACGCACATGGCCAGCGAACCGAAGACCAGGCCCACCGACGTGCCGGTCGCCGACTTCATCGCGGCGGTCGAGAACCCGAAGCGCCGGGCCGACGCCGAGGTCGTGCAGGCCCTGCTGACCGAGATCACGGGCGAACAGCCGGTGATGTGGGGACCGTCGATCGTCGGCTACGGCAGCTATCGGACGCCGACCGGCGACTGGCCGCGCATGGGCTTCTCACCCCGCAAGGCGCAGATGGTTCTCTACTTCATGACCGGCTTCGAAGGGGAGAAGGAGCTGCTGGCGCGGCTGGGCAAACACAAGACCAGCGTGGCCTGCCTCTACATCAACAAGCTGGCCGACGTGGATATGGACGTGCTGCGGGAGCTGGCGGTGCGCTCGCTGGCGTGGATGAACGAGCGCTATCCGCCGTCCTGACCCGTAGGCGGCCATGCGAGGCTGTATCCCGGCAAGCGTCGGCGTATAGGCAAGGCATGCGCACCTTCATCTCCCTGCTGCTCGCCCTCCTGCTGGCCGGCTGCGCTTCGGCGCCGGCTCCCGCTCCCGAGACTATCGATCTGCTGATCCGGTCGGCCTCCGTGATCGACGTACGGACCGGCCAGGTGACGCCCGACCAGACCATCGCAGTGCGCGGCGGCGACATCGTCGCCGTGCTGCCGAATCGCGAAGCGGACCGCTATCAGGCCGCGCGCACCTGGGACGCGCAGGGCCAGTATGTGATGCCTGGCCTGTGGGACATGCACGTCCACTTCGGGGGTGGCGAGGCGCTGGCGGCGGAGAACGCCGAACTGATGCCGCTGTACGTCGTCAACGGCGTGGTGGCGGTGCGCGACGCGGCCGGCGATCTGGCGCAGCAGGTGTTGGACTGGCGCGACAACCCGCCGACGCCGGACAGCCCCCGCATCTTCACCTCGGGCCCCAAGATCGAGGGCATCGCGCCGGTCTGGAAGGGCGTCATCGAGACGGGCAGCGAGGCCGACGTCGATGCGGCGCTGGACCGACTGCAGGCGATGCGGGTCGATTTCATCAAGATCACCGACAACACCCTGAAACCGGAGCTCTTCCTGTACGCCGTGCGCGAGGCGAAGAAGCGCGGGATCAAGACCTCGGCGCACATTCCGATGAGCCTGACGGTGCTGGAGGCGGCCGAGGCCGGCCTGTCCTCGATCGAGCACCTGGATTACGCGATGAAGGCCGGGTCGCGGGACGAGGCGGCGATCGCGGCGGACTACCTGGCCGGTCGCTTCACCTACGCGCAGACGATGAAGCGCTATGCCGACACCTTCGATATCGAGGTGGCCCGGCGGACCTATGCGCGGCTGGCGGAGCTGGGCGTGGCGGTGACGCCGACGCTGTACGGCAGCACGGTGCTGACCTACCTCGATCGCGACGACCACTCGCATGATCCGGAGCTGGCCTATGTCGGGCCGGGCATTCGGGCGACCTATGACTGGCGCATCCAGCGGGCGGCGCAGGCGACGCCGGAGATGATCGCGGCCCGCCACTATGTGGAGGAGGTCACCTCGCGGACCCTGCCGCTGCTGCGCGACGCCGGCGTGACCATTCTGGCCGGCACGGACGCGGGCTTCCTGAACTCGTTCAACTACCCGGGCTTCTCGCTGCATGAGGAACTGGCGCTGTATGTGCGCCTCGGCCTGACGCCGCGGGAGGCGCTGAAGGCCTCGGTCGTCGATGGACCGCAGTTCCTGGGTCAGGGCGAGCGCTACGGCGCCGTCGAGGCCGGCAAGGCGGCGGACCTGCTGATCCTCGTGCGCAACCCGCTGGAGGACATCACTGCGACGCGCGACATCGCCGGCGTGGTGCTGCGCGGGCGTCTGCTGGACCGCGCGACGCTGACGCGGATGCAGGACAGCATCCGCGAGCGGGTGCGGGGCCGCGAAGCCGCCGCGGCGCAATAGTCAGCTCCAGCGTTCCCTGGCCAACAGGGCGGCGTTCCGGGCATGGCTGCGTTCGTTGCGCAGGATGCGCCCCAGCTGCCCGGGGTCGAGCACCGCCAGAGCGGCCTGGGAAACGAGGCCGAGCAGAACCGTGGTGAGCCAGACGGTGATCCGGAGCGCCAGGGCCAGCAGCCACAGGCCGATCTGAAGGGCCCAGGTTCCCAGGAAGAGGACGACGATGACGGCCCCGACCAGCCACAGGGCGAGCGCCATCAGGCGGCCATGCGGAAGTCTTCGGCCGGGTCGAAGGCCGGGCGGGCTTCGTCCCACAGGGCGTCCTCGTCGGCGTAGCGGGCGGACAGGCGGGCGTCGATGACGTCGATCACCTGTTCTTCCAGGCGATCCCAGATGACCGCCAGCTCGCCGCAGCCGTCGGCCTCGCACGGGACGATCAGATAGCGGCTGGCGGCGACGAGGGCGTTGGGGGCGAAGGCGCGGGCCATGACGTGAACTCCGGAAGAAGGTCTCTTTCGATGTTCGGACCTTGCAACACGGATACGTCAAAATCGGACGTACCCCTTCGCGCCGCCTCCAATCAGTGTTTCCGCCGGTGCGATCTGAGCCGGAAGGAGAGGATCACCAGCAGGATGCCGAACAGGAGCGCCCAGGCTCCGATCATCCACAGGATGACCACCACGCCGAAGGCGGGACTTGAGAACAGGGCGATGCCGAACAGGACCGAGATCACCCCGGCCAGGATCAGCATCCATTCGTTCGAGATCTCCTTGCGCAGCCGGATGGCGACGAAAATCTCGGTCAGGCCGCGGGCGACGGACCAGAAGGCGAGGATCCAGACGAAGACCACGGCGGTCAGGCCGGGCCAGGCCATCGCGGCCAGGCCGGCGACGATGCTGATCAGACCGCTCAGGAACAGCATGGTCCGCCCTGAAGCGCCGCTCTTGAAAGCCCCACCGATGGAGAACAGACCGTCGATGATCGCATAGGCGCCGTAGAAGAAGACCAGTCCCAGCAGGGTGTGACCCGGCAGGGTGAAAACCAGAATGCCGAAAACGATGGACAGCAGACCGCGCAGCAGCAGCGCCCACCAGGCGCTGGTGAGAAAGGCGGACTCAAAGGGGAAGCGGCCCGCATCGGCCCCCGAGGAATTGGACATGTCGGTATCTCCGGTCCTGTGCCGCCGGGTGCGGCTGGATCGGACGCTGACAGTGTTCGCTGAACGCCCCCATCGGGTCTGACCCCAGGGAGCGTCACTGTCCGACCTGACGCGTACAGAATTGCGTCAGAAACGGTCGTATGCGAACGTTTGGGCATGAGGCACGACAAGGCGGCAGTGGTGATCGATCTGGCGCGGCGCATGGCCGCCAGCGCCGAGGGGCTGACGCTGGACGACATGGTCCGCGAGATGGATGTCGGCCGCCGCACCGCCGAACGCGTCCGCGACGCCGTGCTGATGCTGTTTCCGCAGGCTGAGGAGGTGTCGGATCCACCGACCAAGCGCTGGCGCATCCGTGGCGGACTGTCGGCCTTCGAACAGGCGCCGACGACCGAGGAGCTGGTCGAGCTGACCAAGGCGGCGCAGGGGCTGCGGGCGACGGGCGAACCGGGGCGGGCGGCGGCGCTGGAGGGGCTGGAGCGAAAGCTGAAGTCGGCGATGCGCTCGACGACGCTGAACAGGTTGGCGCCCGATCTGGAGGCCCTGGTGCGGGCCGAAACCATCGCCGTACAGGCGGGGCCGCGGCCATCGGCGGACGAGGCGGTGCTGACCGAGATCCGGCAGACCATCCTGGCCGGCCAGCCGCTGGGCTTCATCTACAGCCGTCCCGGGGCCGAGGCGCGCCGGCGCAGCGTCGTTCCGTGCGGGGTGATGTTCGGACGCGCCAACTATCTTGTCGCCGCCGACCGCGAGAGCGGGCGGATCCAGACCTTCCGGCTGGACCGGATGAGCGCGGTGAAGGCGGACGAGGGGGTGGCGACGGCGCCGGCCGACTTCGATCTGCAGGTGTTCGCCAGCCAGTCGTTCGGCATCTACCAGGACGAGATCGAGGACGTGGTGCTGCGCATTTCGCCCGAGGGCGCCGCCGAAGCGCGGGCGTGGCGTTGGCACCCCACCCAGACGATCGAGAACGAAGCCGACGGCTCGGTGGTGGTTCGCTTCCGGGCTTCCGGCATGCGGGAACTGGCCTGGCATCTGTTCACCTGGGGCGAGCAGGTCGCGATCGTTCAGCCGCAGCGGCTGAAGGCGGTGATGGCCGGGGAACTGCAGGCGGCCGCGCGCGCCCTGGACGGGGCGCAAGCGTGACCAAAGCTTAAGCTGACGGGACGGTGGACGTCGGGGCAATCTCTGGTCGAACGGGGAGATCCGGATGCGCCTTCTGATTACGGCCGCGGCTGCGGCGATCGCTCTTTCATCGCAGGGCTCCGCGAGCGCGGCTGGGTTTCAGGCTGAAGACGCCGCGCCGACCCAGCCCGCCGTGACCGTGACGCGGGACGGCGACGCATGGACGGCCGAGTACGAATTCGACCGGGACGCAGCCGTCTGGGCCTTCTTCCGATCCTCGTTGATCGACGGGCCGCGGCGTTCGTGGCGGCTGGACCAGTGGCGGGTGGTGACGCCCGGCGTGGTGCTGGAGCGGGTCGGCAGCCGGGACATCCTGCGGACGGTCGACGGCGGGCCGGTGCCCCGGCGGGTGACCATCGCCTTCAAGCCGAAGACGGAGAACCTTGAGGCCGACTATGGCGTGCTGAGCTTCTCGGATGGCGCGGTGGCGCTGCCCACCGGGCATTTCGATGTCTTCCCGGTCGCGTCGGTCGAGGCGGCGCGGCAGGTGCCGGACGATCTGAACGGCTATCCGCTGGAGACCGGGGCATCGAATGTGACATGGCGCGACCGGGCCGGCCCGATCCTGTTCCGGGGGCAGCGGGTGCCGGAGGCGACAGCGATCGAGGCCGACACCTATGTGCTGTTCGGCCAGGCGGACCTGGTCGAAGGGGCCCGGATGACGACGGTGATCGATCCGCAGCTGCCGTCGTGGATCAGCGCCGGGATCGAAGGGTTCGCGCCGCAGGTGGCGGACTATTACGCGCAACGCCTGGGGCCGGGGCAGACGGAACGGCCGACGATCATGGTCAGCTGGGCCGGGCCGACGCCGGGGCTGACCTCCATGGGCGGAAGCGTCATGCCGGGGCTGATCGTTATGAATTTCGACGGCGTGGGCGTGGTGCAGCCGTCAGCCGGCGTGCTGGGCATGTCGCGCTGGTTCATCGGCCATGAGAGCGCGCATTTCTGGCTGGGGCAGACGGTTCGCTATGAACGCGCCCGCGACGCCTGGATCACCGAGGGCGGGGCCGATCTGATGGCCATCCGCGCGCTCAAATCCCTCGATCCTGTCTGGGACGACCGGGCCGAGCTCCAGAAGGAGGTCGACGACTGCGCGGACCTGGCCGTGCGGCCGGTGGCCAGCGCCGGCGAAAGAGGTGAGCACCGGGCCTACTACGCCTGCGGGGCGGTCTTCGCGCTGGTGGCCGAGGGCGTGCAGGGCAAGAAGGACGGCGGCGACTGGTTCGCGTTCCTGAAGCCCCTGATCGACGCCAGCCGCGAGGACGGCGTGCTGAGCCGCGACGAGTGGTTGAGCGGCCTGACGTCCGTCTCGGGCGGGTCAGAGCTGCGCAAGGCCATCGAAACCCTGCTGGATGACGGCTCGGCCGACCCGGCGGCGGCCATTGCGGCACTGTTCGATCGGGCGGGCGTGCCGCACCGGCTGGAAGCGGGGCGGGTGGTGCTTAGCTGACCGGTGCGAACGGGTAGGGGCTGACGGACTTGGCCCAGTCGTCGACGGTCAGAGGGCGGTCGACCGGCGGCGCGGCGCGTTCGGCGCAGGGGTGGCGGTGGCACAGGCGACAGGCCGGGCCGATCGGCGTCACCTCCGGCGCCTGCAGATCGAGGCCGCGGGCGTGAATCAGGCGGTGGGCGTGGCGAAGCTCGCAGCCGAGGCCGATGGCGAGGTCCTGGCCCTCGGTGAAGGCGTCCTGACCCTGGCGATCCACCGTGCGGGCGAAGGTGAACCAGCGCCGTCCGTCGGGCGTCTCGATGATCTGGGTGACGATCCGGCCGGGCGTTCTGAACGCAGAGTGCAGCCGCCAGCGCGGGCAGGCGCCTCCGAAGCGCGAGAAGGGGAAGGGGCCGGCGGCGAAGCGCTTGGAGATGTTGCCCGCCTGATCGACGCGCATGAGGAAGAAGGGCACGCCGCGCGCGGTGGGGCGCGACAGGGTGGTCAGCCGGTGCGCGGCCTGTTCGAACGACACGCCGAACCGCGCCTGCAGGCGGGCCAGGTCGTAGCCGGAGGCCTCGGCGGCGGTCTGGAAGGCCGCGTAGGGCATCAGGATGGCGGCGGCGAGGGTGTTGGCCAGCGACACCTTCAGCAGGCGCCGCGTGGCGTCGTCCGGCAGGTCGGCCGATGCGGCGAGCGCGGCCAGCTCCGCATCGTGTTCGGACAGGGCGAGCTGGTAGGCGAGCGCGAAGGCGCGTGAGGACGGGCCGAGGGTCTCCGACAGCAACAGGCGCTTGCGGTGCGGGTCGTAGCGGCGGGTCCACTCGACCATGACGTCGGCGGGGAGGGTGCGAACGGACAGGCCGTGGCGGTCCTGAAGGCGCGTGCGGGCGCGCGACTCGAAGGTTTCGCCAGGCGTGCCCGCCTCCAGCGCGGCGGCGAGCGTTTCGCCCAGCGCATCGAGCTCGGGGAAGTGGTTCTGGCGCGACTGGACGTATTCCCGGACGCGGTCGGCGGGCGTCTCGTCGCCGGCTGCGCCCGATTCCGCCCGGTCGCGCGTGCGGCGGTCGGAGAAGGCGCGGTAGAGGCGCAGGACAGCGTCGGCGACGGCGGGCTGATCTTCGGCCATCTGCACGATCTCGTGCCGGGGTATGGCGAGGCCGGTGAACATCGGATCGGCGAAGGCCTCGGACAGGGTCGCCTCGGTCGCGGGGCCGCCGGTGGGACCGAAGGTGCGCAGATCGACGTCGTAGGCGTCGGCCAGCTTGAGCAGCAGCTGCGCCGAGACGGGGCGCTGGTTGCGCTCGATGTGATTCAGATAGCTGGGGGAGACGCCGAGGTCGGCCGCCATGGCGGTCTGGCTGAGGCCCAGATCCCGCCGCAGCCGCTTGAGGCGGCCGCCGAGGAACAGCTTGCGGTCGGCTATCTCCATGATCTCAGAATGTCACATCATGACTTAAGAACAAGTGTCATATCGTGACTTGATTACGCGATATGTCCGCCGCGTGATGTAGCGGCTATGACAGTCGCGGTGTTTCATCCCTGCGACCCGCCGCACACCCGCGGCCGCCTGGATGAGCCCATGACCAGCTTCGCCGACCTTGTTCCTTCGCCGACCGGACGCTTCGACGGCATCGAACGGCCCTATACGCCGGACGACGTGCTCCGTTTGCGGGGCTCGGTCCCTGTGGCGCACACCCTGGCCGAGCGGGGCGCGAACCGGCTGTGGCGACTGCTGCACGACGAGCCCTATGTGAACGCCCTGGGCGCGGTGACCGGCAACCAGGCCATGCAGATGGTCCGCGCCGGACTGAAGGCCATCTATCTGTCAGGCTGGCAGGTGGCGGCGGACGCCAACACGGCCGGAGCGATGTACCCGGACCAGTCGCTGTATCCGGCCAACGCCGCGCCGGAGCTGTGTCGCCGCATCAACCGCACCCTGCAGCGCGCAGACCAGATCGAACACGCCGAGGGCGGGGCGAAGCGGGACTGGTTCGCGCCCATCGTCGCCGACGCCGAGGCGGGCTTCGGCGGCCCCCTGAACAGCTTCGAGATCATGAAGGCCTTTATCGAGGCGGGCGCGGCCGGCGTTCACTTCGAGGACCAGCTGGCGTCCGAGAAGAAGTGCGGCCACCTGGGCGGCAAGGTGCTGATCCCGACCCAGGCGCATGAGCGCAATCTGATCGCCGCCCGGCTGGCCGCCGACGTCATGGGCACGCCGACCCTGACGGTCGCCCGTACGGACGCCGAGTCAGCCCAGCTGATCACCTCGGACATCGACGAGCGGGATCGCCCCTTCATCGACCGCGAGAGCCGCACGCCCGAGGGCTTCTACCGGCTGAAGGCGGGGACGGGGCTGGATCACTGCATCGCCCGCGGCCTGGCCTACGCCAGATACGCCGACGTGCTGTGGTGGGAGACCTCACACCCGGATCTGGACGACGCGCGCCGCTTCGCCGAGGCGGTCCAGCGCGAGCACCCCGGCAAGCTGATGGCCTACAACTGTTCGCCGTCGTTCAACTGGAAGGCCCGGCTGGATGACGCGACGATCGCCAAATTCCAGCGCGAGCTGGGGGTCATGGGCTACAAATTCCAGTTCGTGACCCTGGCCGGGTTCCACAGCCTGAACAACGGCATGTTCGAACTGGCCGACGGCTACCGGGATCGGGGCATGGCCGCCTATTCCGAGCTGCAGCAGCGCGAGTTCGCCAACGAGGCCCGCGGCTATACCGCCACGCGCCACCAGCGAGAGGTCGGCACCGGCTATTTCGACCAGGTCGCCACCGTCATCTCGAACGGCCAGTCCTCCACCACGGCGCTGAAGGACTCGACCGAAACCGCCCAGTTCCACGCCGCCGAATAGACAGGAGAACGACCATGGAACCCATGATCCGCCCGCAGGAGATCATCGACTTCTGCCTCGCCCCGTTGAATCTGGACACCCAGACCGAAGCGGAGCGCGAGGTGCGTCGTCGGCTGGAACACGTCATCAAGACCTTCCAGCTACGCGCCGCGCGCCCGGTGGCCGTCGACTTCTCATCGATGCCTTCGCAGGTCATCAACGAGGCAGCGCACGGCTACGAGTAGGTGATCAGGCCGCGATCGAGGCGGCGCGGGCGCGGGGCAGGGTGACGACCAGTTCCAGCAGCTCGGCCGCATCGAACGGCTTGGCCAGGTGGCGGTCGGCGCCGGCGCCTTCGGCCGCGGCGATGTGCTCGGGCAGGGCGTTGGCGGTCAGCATGACGATCGGCAGTCGGCTCAGCCCCATGGCGACCTCATGCAGGCGGATTTCGCGGGTGGCGGTCAGGCCGTCCATGACCGGCATCTGCATGTCCATCAGGACGAGGTCGTAGTCGCCGTCGCGCACCGCCTGAAGCGCCTGTGCGCCGTCCTCCACCGAGGTCAGGTCGATATCCGCCTGGGCGAGGATCATCTCGACCACCTTGCGGTTCACGGGGTGGTCGTCGGCCAGCAGCACGCGCATGCGGCGCTCATCGACGCCCGGCGCCGCTTCCTCGCTGACGGCCAGGGCGACCGGCGCTTCCGCGAGGCGGAGCGGGATGGTCAGCATGAAGGAGGAGCCGCCGCCCGGTTCGCTTTCGCAGTCCAGTTCGCCGCTCATCATCTCGGCCAGCTGGCGCGAGATGGCGAGGCCCAGGCCGGAGCCGCCGAATTTGCGGGTGATGGCGCCGTCAGCCTGTTCGAAGCGGCTGAACAGGCGAATGCGGGTCTCGCTGTCGAAACCGATGCCGGTGTCCTCGATCGAGAACCGCAGGGTCTGGACGCCCTTGATCGTCGGTCCCGGCGCGGCGGTCAGGCAGACGAAGCCGCTGGAGGTGAACTTGACCGCGTTGGAGACGAGGTTGGTCAGGATCTGCTTCAGGCGCACGACGTCGCCCTGGATCCAGCGGTCGACCTCGGGTGCGATCTCGACGAAGAACTGTAGGCCTTTTTCCTGGGCCGACGCCTCGTAGAGGGTCGCCGCCTCGCGCACCGCGCGGCCGAGATCGAAGGCTTCTTCCGAGAGCTCCATCCGGCCGGATTCGACGCGGGCGAGGTCGAGGATGTCGCTGAGCAGGACCTGCAGCGTCTGGCCTGACGAACGGATCAGATCCAGCATTTCGCGCTGGGTCGCGTTCAGCTCGGTGTTGGCGAGAGCCTGGGCCACGCCGATGACGCCGTTCAGGGGCGTGCGGATTTCATGGCTCATATTGGCCAGGAACTGGCTCTTGGCGCTGTTGGCGGCCTGGGCGGCGTCGCGGGCTTCGCCCAGCGCGCGGGCGTCGTGCTTCAGCTCGGTGATATCGGTGCAGACGGTGACGATGCCGCCGGCGCGGGTCTTGCGGTCCGAGACGCGCAGCCAGCGGTCGCCGGCGATGTGCTGCTCCATGGTCGTTGCACGCTCGGCGCGGGTGGCGAGGCGTTCGCGAACCCATTCCTCCTCGCGGCCGACGGCCTCGGCGTACAGGCCTTCGTCGAGCCCGATCTGGATGATCTGGCGGAAGGTCATGCCGCTCTGGAGATTGGACGACAGCTCCGGGTTCACCTCGGCGTAGCGGTTGTTCCACAGCACCAGGCGGTCTTCGGCGTCATAGAAGGCCATCCCGTCGGGCATGGCGTCCAGGGCGTCGCGGATCTGGGCGAGAATGCTGGAACGACGGCTGCGGTCCATCCAGATGACGGCCGCAGCGATGGTGATCATGCTGACCACCATGGCGGCGATCACGGCGCCCATGGCGCCCGCCGAGACGGTCCAGCCGTCCACCGTCGCGCCCTCGGGGCCGATGGTCATCGCGCTCATGCTGACGAAGTGCAGGACCACGATCGAAATCGCGCCGGAGGCCGCGGTGGCCGAAAGGCGCAGGCGGCCGGGGCCGTAGAGGAAGGCCGCGCCGCCGGCGGCGATGCCGATGCCCGCAAGCACACCGCCGGCGACGAACACCGGCTGCCAGGTGATCAGGCCGGGCATCTCGAGGGCGGCAACGCCGAGGAAATGCATGGCGGCGACGCCGGCCAGACCCAGTGCGGCGCCGAGCGCGCGGTTGAGCCAGCCCGGGCGGGCCAGCACGACCATGCAGGCCAGGGCGATGCTGGCGAAGGCCATGAAGAAGGAGCTGATGGTCAGCCAGACGCCGTAGCGGATCGGGGCGCCGGCGTCGTAGCCTTGCATGGCGAGGAAGTGGGTCGAGAAGACCGCGAGGCCGCCGGTGAAGGCCGCGAGCATCGCCACATTACGCTGTCGGGCGCCCGTCATCCCGCGCGCCTTGCCGAGCAGGTGGCAGGCGACGGCGACGCCGAAGACGCAGATCAGCGCCGCGGCGACGGTCCAGCGCCAGTCATGCTGGAAGGCGAAGCAGTAGAGTATGCGGTCCAAGACGCCCCCTTTCGCGGAGGACTATCCGCGAAAGGGGTGAAGAAAGCGTGGGCGTAAGCGAAATTACACGTCGGTTGATACAACCACAGCGTAGTCGTGGCCCATCACCTGGACGGGATTGATCTGGCTGCCGTCGCGACGGACCTCGAAATGCAGGTGCGGGCCGGTCGAACGGCCGGTGGAGCCGACCAGACCGATGCGTTCACCCGTCGAAATGGCGTCGCCGGAGGCCACGTCCACGCGGCTGAGGTGGCCGTAGAGGGTGCTCATGCCGTTCGGGTGCAGCACTTCGATGAAGCGGCCGTAGCCGCCGGCGTCATAGCCGGTGCGCAGCACGCGGCCTTCGGCGGCCGTGTAGACGCTGGTGCCTTGCGGCGCCGCGATGTCGACGCCCTCGTGGCGACGGGTCTTGCCGGCCAGACGGCGGATGCCGAAGGCCGAGTTGATGGCGTGGCCGCGAACCGGCTCGACGAAGGCGATCAGGCGCGTGACCGGACCCGCGTCTTCAACGACGGCGGTGACCGGAGGAGCCTCGGGGATGGAAACCGCATCGACGGCCGCGGGCTCGCTCGACGGGGTGAGGGGGGCGGCGGCCATGGCCATGACGGCGACGGCGCCGAAAGCGGCGATTTGGCCGGAGTGGATCAGAAACGACCGGGCGGTCGGCAACAGGCGTCGCATGGGCGGCGTCGGCTCCGTATTCGGCTCGGGCAGAGCAGGAAGGGACACGAGGACCGGCGCCGATGCGGCGGATCCGTGAAAGCAGGAGTGCGTCCCGGGAAGCGCTTAATCTGGGGACACCCGGCGGCCACTTTGGGGCGGCGCGTCGCGGCAGGACGTCGCAGGCCAGGAACCAAAGGAAAGGGCGCGCGACCCGGAGGTCGCGCGCCCTTCTTTCAGGCAAAAAAGTCCCGGTATTACTGGAGCTTGATGGTGTAGTTGATGCCGCCCATGTGGCTGTCGGCCGAGTCGCCGAAGCGACCGCGGTAACCGATGGACATGGTGCCCGGCCCCATTTCCGCCTCGACCCCGACCACCGCCAGGAAGGAACCGCCGAACGGATCGGCGAACTCGCGGTGCAGAACCTGGGCCGGGTTACCGGCGATGCCGACCCGGACGTCATCGCTGCTGTCGGCGAAGGAGTCGCGGTAGCCGCCTTCGGCGAAGAAGTTCATGCGTTCGTCGCCGCCTTCGGCCCGCAGGGTGATCTCGGCGGAGGCGCCCTGAACCGTCCGGTCCTGGTACTGGTACTGCGCCGCGAGGCCTTGTTCGGTGTAACCGTTGACGTCGGTCGAAACCATGCCGACGGCGACGCGGGGCGACAGGGCGATGCCGCCCATGTCGAACCACATGCCGCCCTGGACACGGGCGCCGACGCTGCCGCCGTCCGTATGGCCGGTGTGAACGATCGGAGCCAGCGAGGTGGCGCGGGTGATGTCGTCGTACTGGTCGATCGAGCCGCCCGCGGCGACGTTCACGAACATGTCGCCCGAGCGCCAGCCGGCGAAGGCGTCGATGGCGTAGGTTTCGACGTCGAAATTCATCGCGCCGGCGTCAACCTCGGCGGTGCGGAAGGCACCCGCGAAGCCGAAGCGGATGTTGCTGGCCATGGTGTAGTCGATGCCGACCCGACCGCCCCAGCCGGTGGCTTCGGATTCGGCGACCACGCCGCGGCGATCCGTATCAACGGTGTCGGCGATGGCGGAGAAGGTGATGCGGCCGCCCGGCTCCCAGGCTTCACGGCCGGCCAGACTTTCGGACGCCATGTCCAGCAGGTCCTCGCGCTGGCGGAAGGCGGTTTCGCCCTGCACCGTCGATTGGGCGCCCTGGTCGCCGTAATACAGATAGTCGTCGGCGAGCGCGGCGATCAGGCGGTGACCGGCGGCCGTCGGGTGGACGCCGTCCCAGTACAGATAGCCGTCCGGATTGGCGCAGACCGTGACGCCGTTGAAGCAGGCGTCGCGGGCGTTGGTCAGGCCGAAGCGGCCCGGGTTGGCGGCCAGC
The DNA here is from genome assembly GCF_014196335.1 of Brevundimonas lenta. Taxonomy (GTDB): domain Bacteria; phylum Pseudomonadota; class Alphaproteobacteria; order Caulobacterales; family Caulobacteraceae; genus Brevundimonas; species Brevundimonas lenta. The sequence continues at coordinate 884,265 of NZ_JACIDM010000002.1, read as the reverse complement.
GGATCGCTGATCTTGTACAGGTCCATCATGATGATGTTGGTGCCCGGACGGGCGGCGGCCGTGGTCATCAGGCCGTTCAGCAGGGCGGTGTTGAAGGTCGTGCCGGCGAAGTCGGCCAGCGGACCCGCGGCGGCGCCGGGGCCCTGGTTGAACTGGGGCGTGATGCCGAGGCGCGGCAGGTTGGTCACCAGAATGGTGCCTGCGCCGGCGCCAGCCACGGAGTTGACGATGAAGTTGACGTCGGCGGCGGCCGAGGTGGCGGCCGGGGCGACGAAGCCCTGCGGGTTCAGCAGCGCCGGGTTGCCCGGCGGCAGGGCCGAGAAGGCCTGGATCTGCTGGAAGATGTTGTTGGCGCCGCCGAGGACGCTGACCAGATCATTGGGGCCGAAGGTGCCGCCCGCGCCCGTGTAGGCCAGCAGCTGGTTGCGCATTCCGGGCGGGAAGGCGGAGCTGTCGGTCCGCGCGCCGCCGAAGGCGTAGTTGATGCTGCCGGTGACCGGGGCGCCGAGGGCGTAGCGGCCGGCGTTGAAGCCGAGCAGTTCGGTGAACACCGGGCCGTTCGAGAATCGGCCCTGATAATAGGGAGGCGATGTCGGGGTCGTTCCGCCGCTGGCGGCGTAGAGGTTGCCGTTGTCGCTGAGGCTGTCGCCGAAGACGACGAGGCGGTTGTAGGACTGGGCGTTCGCGGCCGATGCGATCGCGCCCACGGCGGCGACGGCCAGCGCGGCTGCCGCCGCGTTGCGCAGGAAACGAGACATTGAGATCCTCCCTCGGTCGTCGGGTTGCGACCGTTACGGGTAGTCTGCGCCCGTTTCGCGGGCATGCAAGATGCCGCGAGGTAAGCTTTCAGTAGAGGAGGCGGAAGCGCAGCGTCCCTGCCACAGTCTTCAGACCGTCCAGAGCTTGCGGATCATAGTCGCGATCGACGTCTGTAATGACGTAGCCGGTGCGTTCGTCGGTCTTCAGATGCTGGCCCAGAATGTTCAGTCCCGCCGCGGCCAGGGCCCTGTTGAGGTCGGCGAGGACGCCGGGCTGATTGCGGTGGATGTGAAGGATGCGGTGGGCGCCGGAGACTTCGGCCAGCTGCACGTTCGGCAGGTTGACGCAGAAGGTGGTGTCGCCCCGGTTCAGGTAGGCGAGCAGGCGGTCGGCGGCGAATTCGCCGATGGCTTCCTGGGCTTCTTCGGTCGAGCCGCCGATGTGCGGGGTCAGAATGACGTTCTTCAATCCGCGCAGCGGGCTGTCGAACGGATCGGCGTTGGTGGCCGGCTCTTCGGGGAAGACATCGACGGCCGCGCCGCCGATGCGGCCGGAGCCCAGAGCCTGCGACAGGGCGCCGACATCGACGATGTGCCCGCGCGACAGGTTCAGCAGCAGGGCGCCTTCCTTCATGCGGGCCAGCTGCGCGGCGCCGATGATGGCGGTGTTCTCGACCCGGCCGTCGACATGCAGGCTGACCACGTCGCTTTCGGCGAGCAGGACGTCCAGCGAAGGCAGGCGACGCGCGTTGCCCAGCGCCAGCCGCTCGGTCAGGTCGTGGAAGACCACGCGCATGCCCAGCGACTCGGCCAGCACTGACAGCTGCGAGCCGATGGCGCCGTAGCCGACGATGCCGAGGGTCTTGCCGCGCAGCTCGCGAGAGCCGGTGGCCGACTTGTTCCATTCGCCGCGGTGCATGGCGGCCGACTTGTCGGTGACGTCGCGCATCAGGGCGATCATCACGCCGACCGCCAGTTCCACGACCGAGCGGGTGTTGGAGTAGGGGGCGTTGAACACCGCGACGCCCCGGTCGGCGGCGGCGGCGAGGTCGATCTGGTTGGTGCCGATGCAGAAGGCGGCCACGGCCATCAGCCGGTCGGCGGCGTCCAGCACCCGGGCGCTGACCTGGGTCTTGGAGCGAACGCCGAGGACGTGGACGCCGCGGATGCGGGCGATGAGCTCGTCCTCGTCCAGCGCGCCCTTGACGGTGTCGACCGTGTAGCCGGCGTCCTCCAGCCGTTCGACGGCGGCCGGGTGGACGTTTTCGAGCAGCAGGATCTTCATGCGGCTGCGCGGGTAGGACCAGCGACCCGTCAGTCCCTCGGCATGGAGCAGTTCGTCCATCGAGGCGACCTCGGCGTCGGCGGCGGCGACGACGGGCTCGCGGCGGACGACCTCGGTGAAGGCGTAGAAGCGATCGGCGGCGCCGGCCAGCTTGACCTCCGCATCGGTCCAGCCGTCGCCGATCATGACGATGGGGCCAGTCAGGTTGAGACCGCGGATGGCCTCGGCCTTGCCGCCGGCGCGTGACAGCGGATTGGTCCCGTCGACGCCGGTTACCCGCCCGGAGGCGTCATAGGTCAGGTCGTTGCACAGCACCCGGTCCGGGGAGACGCCCAGCCGTTCGGCGACCGGCGCGATGATCTCGCGGAAACCGCCGGAGACGATGACGATGCGGCCGGGGTTGTCGCGGAAGAAGGCGAGGTTCCGCCGCACGGAGGGCGTGCCTTCATCGAGGATGCGGGCCGCCAGCGTCGCGACGTGCTCGCGGGTCAGGGGCAGCAGGGCCAGGCGACGGCGCAGGGCCTCGCCGAAATCGAGCTCGCCCGCCATGGCCTGGTCGGTCAGCCGGCCGATCTGCGTGCGGATCGAGGCGGCGTCCGGGCAGCCGGCGAGGGCGAGATCGGCCAGCGCCTCGAGCGTCTCGATGCGGACGAGTGTGGAATCGAAATCGAAGACGAAGGTCGCCGCATCAGCCATGCGACGACCCTGGCTGACGTTCGCAGGTGCAGCAATGGCCGGAGACTATGGCCTCAGAATTTTCCGAGGGCGCGCAGCTTGCTGTCCGGGCGGCGGGCGTCGAGCGCCGCGGCGCCGACGGCGGCGGCGATGGTCGCAAGCGCCAGCAGCGCACCGGCCTCCTTCGCGTGGCCGCGGGCATAGTCGCCGGCGTCGTGCGCATAGCGGCCAGCGGTCTTCTTGTGCTTCTTCAGGGCTTTGCGGGACGCATATTTGGCGTCGTGCAGGAAGCGCTCGGAGCGGTGGCGGGCGTCGTCGCGCAGGTCGGCGGCGTGTTCGCCGACATCGTGCAGGCCGTGCCGCATGCTTTCGGCGAGATCATCCCAGCGGCCGCGCAGGGCGTCGGTATCCACCCAACCGCGCGGATCGAAGCGGTCGCGCAGGCTCTGCAGGCGGGTCGGGCCGGTGCGCTGGTTCAGCAGCAGGGTGGCGAGGCCCACGCCGGCCAGTATCGCGATGACGCCGGCGGTGATGCCGGGATGTTTGCGGACTTCGGCCAGGGCGGAGAACTGTCGAACCATCGGGTAGTAGACCTCTTCATCGAGGCCGTCTTCGGTCGGGTCGTACAGCCCGTCGTCGTACGGCTCATAAGCGGAACGTTTGTCCCGCATGAGAACAGGAGCGAACCGGGCGAAGAGTGGTTCCGCGACGCCGGGCAGGGCGGCGTAGAAGCTGGCTACCAGCCGGCCGCCGCCGCCCACGGTGATTTCGCGGATGGCGTGGCTGGCGCAGTACAGGATGGTGTCGGCGACGACGTGGGTGGCGTAGACCGGCTGCGGGTTCTGCACCGCCTGGCCCGTCAGGTTGCGGGCGTGCTTGCTGTAGGGGCTGTCGACCGCGGCCGGTTTGACGAGGCTGACCGAGATCGGCGCGCCGTCGTTGATCAGCTCCATACGCAGCGCGTTGGTGAAGCCCTTCACGGCGTGTTTGGAGGCGGAATAGACACCCTGCACGGGCATGGGGGCGTCCGACAGCGTCGAGCCGACGTTGATGATGGCGCCGCCGTAAGGCCGTTCGCGCAGGCGTTCTGCCGCCACCAGAGAGCCGTTGACCACGCCCCAGTAGTTGGTTTCGAACAGGCGGCGCTGATCCTCCAGGGTGGTGTCGCGGATGACGCCGAAGATCGACACGCCGGCGTTGTTCACCCAGGTGTCGAAGCCGCCGAACAGGCGGCGGCATTTTTCGGCCGCCTCGACCAGGGCGTCGTAGTCGGCGACGTCGGCCACGGCCCAGGCCGCGCGCGCGCCGGTGGCCTGTAGCTCCTCGCACAGGGCTTTCAGGTCGCTTTCGCCACGCGCGATCAGGAAGACGCAGGCGCCGGCCCGGGCGGCGCGACGGGCGACGGCCAGTCCGATGCCCGACGTGGCGCCGGTGATGACGATGGACTGGTTTCTCAGGGGCTTGAGGGTCGCTCTGGTCATGAAATCGCCGGTTCGATGCGCTGAAATCTGGCCTTTCGAAACGGGGTCGGAACTCCGTTCGTTCCTGCCTCTAGCACGCAGGCCTTATCATTCGCGATACGGACGCCTATCTAGCGGCGCTTCCGAACATCGGCCTTTTCGAGGACAGCCCGTGACCGATCACGCGCATATTCATTCCGCGCCTTCCGACGATCTCGCCGCCGCCTTCCAGATCGAAGGCTGGCCCGTGCGTGGCCGTCTGGTTCGTCTGGGCGAGACGATCGACGCCATTCTGTCCGCCCACGCCTACCCCGAGCCGGTCGCCGCGCTGCTGGGCGAGGCCTGTGCGCTGGCGGCCCTGGTCGGCTCGAGCCTGAAGTTCGACGGCCGTCTGATCGTGCAGGCGCAGGGTGACGGGCCGGTGCGCTATGTCGTGGCCGATTACGACACCGAGGGCCATCTGCGCGGCTATTGCCGCTTCGATCCGGACGAGGTCGAGGCCGCGTCGCAAGGCTTCACCCGCCCGGGCGCGAAGACGCTGCTGGGGCAGGGCGTGTTCGTGATGACGCTGGATCGCGGTCCGGACTTCGAGCGCACCCAGGGCATCACTCCGATCGAGGGCGAGTCGCTGTCGCTGGCCGCCGAGCACTATTTCCAGCAGTCCGAACAGGTGCCGACCAAGGTGCGCCTGGCCGTGGGATCGGTCACGACCGACGCCGGGACGGCCTGGAGGGCGGGCGGCGCGCTGATCCAGCTGATCGCGGGCGATGATGCGCGCGGCTCGACCGAGGAGGTCTGGGACCGCACGCGGGCGCTGTTCCAGACGCTGGCGGACGACGAACTTCTGGACCCGACGATCACCCCGGAAACCCTGCTGTTCCGCCTGTTCCACGAGGACGGCGTGCGGCTGGAGGACGCCCGCGCCCTGCTGGCCCAATGCCGCTGCTCGAAGGACCGGATCGGGGCCGTGCTGGGCTCGTTCAGTCCCGAGGAACGGGCCGGCATGGTCGAGGACGACGGCAAGATCCGCGTGACCTGCGAGTACTGCGCGACGGTCTATGAGCTGGAGCCGGAAGAGATCGCGGCGGAATAGCGCCGCATCCTGAGGGCGAGTTCATTTGAACCTTGGCGGTGGTCCGGACATTCAATGCGTCCATGATCACCGCACTGCTTTCCGCCTTCGCCCTGCTGACAGCTCCGGCGACCACGCCCGCGGCGCCCCAGTGCCGCTTCGAGGGCGAGCCTCGCCAATGGACGGCAGAGGCGCTGGCGTCGTGGGACCGGCTGGATCGCGAGCGGTTGCGGCTTGAGCGGCCGGTGACGCCGGTCATCACCCTGTTCGACCAGAGTTGCGCCTACACGCTGACGCCTGACCGGCGGGGCGATTTTCGGGTCGGCGCACGACGCTACCGCACCGGCGGCAGGCCGCACGACGGGCGGATCGGCTTGCCGGACGGGAACACCGTCCCGGCGCAGCGGCTGGCGTTCGCGGCGCCGATCTCGAACGGCGAGATGTTCTTCATCATGGCCCTGCCGTCGCTGTGGCGGGCGGACGCGTCGGAGCCGCGGGACGCCCGGCTGCTGTCGATGGTCGTGTTCATGCATGAGTTCGCGCACACCCAGCAGGGCGAAGGCCTGGGCGAGCGGATCGATGACCTGCTGACGCGTGGTCTGCCGGAAGACGCCAATGACGACGTGGTGCAGGACCGGTTCGCCGCGCGCGAAGGCTATACCGCCGCCTATGTCGCCGAGCGGGACCTGTTCTACCAGGCGGCGCAGGCGGGGGACGCCGCCCAGGCGAGGGACCTGCTGCAGGCGGCCGATCGCCGGATGACGGCGCGCCGGGACCGGTGGTTCACCGGCGAGGACAGGCTGTACGCCGAGGCCGACGACATCTTCCTGACCATGGAAGGGTCAGGCAACTGGGCCGCCTGGGCGTGGCTGACCCATCCGGAGGGCGGGCGGCTGTCGCCGGACGACGCCACCGCCTTCATCCGCGGCGGCGGCACGCACTGGAGCCAGGACGAGGGTCTGGGGATCATGCTGGCGCTGGAACGCCTGACCCCCGACTGGCCGCGACTGGCCTTTGGTCCGGACGGGGTGACGGCGGACGAGCTGATCGCCCGGGCGCTTCGCTAGGGTCGGCCGTCGGCGATGGCGGATTGCTTGATCGACGCCGCCGCAGGCGCGGCCCGGCGCTGCATTTGGAAAGTCCCCGACCAGGCGCTGGGAATGCTCCAGTGGCCGTCGACCGACAGGCCGTCGCTGGAGATCGCGCCGTCATAGTGGATCGGATGCTCGAAGCCTTCGGCCGCCTCGCTGAACTTGACGAACCGCAGGGTGCGCCCGTCGTGCCAGCCGTCGATGATGGACGGGATGACGGCGGCGGCGTCGTAGAGCAGGTCCGGCTCGGCCGCCGTACCTGACACTGCTCCGGCGACATCGCTCAGCTCCGCCGTGAACGGGACCGGCGGGAGGTCGTCGAATGGGTTCTCAATCGGGTCGAAGGGATAGAAATACACCCCCGTCCAGCGGCCGGAGAGGTCCACCAGCTTCGTCATCAGTACGCCAGCGCGATGCCGTCCTTGCGCATCTCGGTGGCCGCACCGTAGGTCCAGCGGCCGCCCGGGTTCTGCTGCATCATGACGTTCTGATAGCCGCCGAAGCCGCCGTTGGGGCCGCGCAGGACCCAGCCCATGGCTTCCAGCTGGGCCTTTGAGGCCGCCGGAACGCCGGTTTCGAGGAACAGTTCGCCGACGCCCTCGGCCAGCTGGCCGGTCGGTTCGGACGAGCCCTCGTGCTGCCAGCGCGGCGCGTCGCCGGCTTCCTGCGGGTCGAGGCCGTAGTCGACCATGTTGATGATGATCTGGGCCTGGCCCTGGGGCTGCATGCCGCCGCCCATGACGCCGAAGGCCATCCACGGATTGCCGTCCTTGCAGGCGAAGCCCGGAATGATGGTGTGGAAGGGCCGCTTGCCCGGGGCGTAAACGTTCGGATGACCGTCGGTCAGGGCGAACAGCTCGCCGCGGTTCTGGAACATGAAGCCCAGCGTGCCGCCCTGGCCGTCGTCGGGGGTCAGGCCCGAGCCCATGCCGCGGTAGTTGGACTGGATCCAGCTGACCATCATGCCGTCCTTGTCGGCGACGCTGAAATAGGTGGTGTCGCCCTGGGTCGGGGCGTCGCCGGGGAAGGCGCGGTCCATGACGCGGTCCGGACGGATCAGGGCGGCGCGCTGGCGGGCGTATTCCTTGGAGTTCAGCCACGCGACCGGGGTCTGGCTGAAGCGGTCGTCGGCGAACCATTTCGCCCGGTCCTCGAAGGCCAGGCGCTTGGCCTCGGCCTGGTGGTGGATCGAGGCGGCGGACTGGAAGCCCATCGACTTGAGGTCGAACTGTTCGCAGATGTTGAGGATCTGGTTGGTCGACAGGCCCTGGGTGTTCGGGCCGAGGCCGTAGACGTCGACGCCGCGATAGTTGGTCTGGATCGGCTCGACCCATTCGGTGCGGTGGGCAGCCAGGTCGGCGCGGGTCATCCAGCCGCCGATGCGCTTGAAGTAGCCCTCGATCGCATCGGCGATGGGGCCGTCATAGAAGGCGTCGCGGCCGTGCTCGGCGATCAGGCGCAGGGTGCGGCCCAGCGCCGGATTGGCGAACATCTGGCCGACCTTGGGTGTCGCGCCGCCGGGGGCGTAGACCTTCTTGCGGTTGTCGTTCTCCTCGATCGTCGCCGACTGGCGGTCGAAGCCGGCCATGTTGCGCTCGAGATACCAGGCGATGACCTGCGGGATCGGCACGCCTTCCTCGCACAGCTCGGCGACCGGCAGCAGAACGTCCTTCCACGGCAGCTTGCCATAGCGCTGGTGGGCGCTCCACCAGGCGTCGACGGTGCCGGGGACGTTGACCGTGACCGCGCCGTAGGAAGGCAGATAACCCTCGCGCGCTTTCGAACGGGCTGTCTCCAGCGACAGGCCGCGGGGGCTGTTCCCCGAGCCGTTGAAGCCGACGACCTTCCGCTGGGCCGGGTCCCACAGCATGCAGAAGGCGTCGCCGCCAATGCCGTTGGCGGTGGGCTCCAGGAAACCGAGCGCCGCATTGATGGCGATGGCCGCATCGATCGCCGAACCGCCGCGCCGCAGGGTGTCGATGCCGACCAGGGTCGCGCGCGGATGGGCCGTGGCGGCGGCGCCGTGCGCGCCCCACACCGTCGAGCGGCCGACGAATTTCGGACCCGTGACGCGATCGCCGATGCCGATGCCGGCGAAGGGATCGGCCGGGCGGGCGGGGGCAGGGGCGGCGCCGCCTGTCGACTGGGGCGCGGACGGCGCAGCGTTTGCGACGCCGGCGCCCGCAAGGAGCGCGCCCGCAGGCAAGGTCGACAGGAAGGTGCGGCGACGCATCGGCAGACTCCACGAAATGTGCGGGGGACCCTAGCGGGTCTAACGCGGCTGTGAAGGCTGTCCGTCGGCAGTCCTTCTCCCTCAAGGGGAGACGAAGGGCTTCAGCCCCCCAGATCCAGCGAATAGCCCGCCGAGCGCACCGTGCGGATCGGGTTGATCGTGCCTTCGACGTTCAGGGCCTTGCGCAGACGGCCGACGTGGACGTCGACGGTGCGGGCCTCGACGTAGACGTCGGAGCCCCAGACGGCGTCCAGCAGCTGCTCGCGGCTGAAGACCCGGCCCGGGTGCTGCATGAAGTGGTCGAGGAGGCGGAATTCGGTGGGCCCGAGGTGAATCTCGAGGCCGGCGCGGCGGACGCGGTGGGCGACGCGGTCGATGACGATGTCGCCGTGGTTGATGCGGTCGTCGGCCAAGCCCGGACGGATGCGGCGCAGGACGGCGCGGATGCGGGCCGTCAGCTCGGTCATCGAGAAGGGCTTGGTCAGATAGTCGTCTGCGCCGGTGTCGAGGCCGCGGACGCGGTCCGATTCCTCGCCGCGGGCGGTCAGCATGATAATCGGCAGGTTGCGGGTCTCGGCCCGGCCGCGGATACGGCGGCAGACCTCGATGCCCGACAGCTTGGGCAGCATCCAGTCCAGCAGCACCAGGTCCGGCAGGCGTTCGTCGACCTGGAGCATGCCTTCCTCGCCGTCGGAGGCGACGACGACGCGATAGCCTTCCTTCTCGAGATTGTAGGACAGCAGCGTGGCCAGCGCGTCCTCGTCTTCCATCACCAGAACATAGGGTTGCACGTCAGGCTCTCCGGTCTTGCTCGAGGGTCTCAGGCGGCAGGGGTGTCGAGGTCAGGGTCGGGGTTCCAGCGCGGGCGCTCGCCCGTGAACTCAAGCCCGGTGATCTCGTAGTGGATGGTCTCGGCGATGTTGGTCGCGTGGTCGCCGATGCGTTCGAGGTTCTTGGCCATGAACAGCAGGTGGGTGCAGGCCGTGATCGTCCGCGGGTCGCCCATCATGTAGGTCAGCAGTTCGCGGAACAGGGCGTTGTAGTGCTCATCGACCTCGTCATCGGTGTTCCAGACGGCGATGGCGCGGTCGACCTCGCCGACGGCGTAGGCGTCCAGCACGTCGCGCAGGCGCATCGACACCAGCTTGCCCATGCGCTCGATCGAACGCGTCAGGGGCTGCATCGGCTCGCCCTCGGCGAGGATGAGGGCGCGCTTGGAGATGTTCTTGGCGAGGTCGCCGGTGCGCTCCAGATCCACTGCCAGCTTCATCGCCGCGAGGGTGCGGCGCAGGTCGGAGGCGACCGGCTGGCGCAGGGCGATCAGGCGTATGGCCTTCTTCTCGATATCGCGATGCATGCCGTCGAGGCGGGCGTCGCGCTCGATCACGGCGCGGGCCAGGGCCACATCGCGACGGGCGACGGATTCGACGGCGTCGGCGACCTGGGCTTCGGCCAGACCGCCCATACGCGCGACCTCGGCGGTGAGCTGGTTCAGCTCGTCCCCGTAGGCCTTGACGGTGTGCTGGTTCATTTCAGGGACACTCTAGCCGAAGCGGCCGGTGATGTAGTCGAGCGTGCGGCGCTCGCGGGGATTGGTGAAGATCTCTTCGGTCGGCCCGGTCTCGACCAGACGGCCGAGGTGGAAGAAGGCGGTGCGCTGCGATACGCGGGCGGCCTGGGCCATCGAGTGGGTGACGATGACGATGCAGTAGCGCTCGCGCAGCTCGTCGATCAGCTCCTCGATCTTGGCCGTGGCGATGGGGTCCAGGGCCGAGCAGGGCTCGTCCATCAGGATCACTTCAGGCTCGACGGCGATGGCGCGGGCGATGACCAGACGCTGCTGCTGACCGCCCGAAAGGCCGGTGCCGGGCGAGTGCAGGCGGTCGGAGACCTCTTCCCAGAGACCGGCGCGCTTCAGCGAGATCTGGACGATGTCGTCCAGCTCGCCCTTCGAAGAGGCGAGGCCGTGGATGCGGGGGCCGTAGGCGACGTTTTCGTAGATCGTCTTGGGGAAGGGGTTCGGCTTCTGGAACACCATGCCGACGCGGGCGCGCAGCAGCACCGGGTCGACGGACTTCGCGTTGATGTCCTCGCCGTCCATCTCGATGCGGCCGGTGACACGGCAGTGCGAGATGGTGTCGTTCATGCGGTTCATGGTCCGCAGGAAGGTCGACTTGCCGCAGCCCGACGGGCCGATCAGGGCGGTGACGGTCTTGTCCGGAATCTCAAGCGAGACGTCGTAGAGGGCCTGTTTGTCGCCGTAGAAGACGGAGACGTCGCGCGCCGAAATCTTGGTCGGGCCGACGGGGCCGGCGCCATGGGTGACGACGGGCGTCGAGATGACGGGCGCTTCGGGGGCGGAACCGCCGCCCTGGCTGCCGTCCGGTGCGCGGAAAAGTTTGAACTTCATTGTCTTACCACCGGCGTTCGAAGCGCCGGCGCAGCAGGATGGCGGCGGCGTTCATCACGATCATGAAGGCGAGCAGAACCAGGATGGCGGCGGCCGTACGCTCGTGGAAGGCGCGTTCGGACGCGTTCTCCCAGATGTAGACGAGCGAGGGCAGGGCGCCGGTCGGCTCGACCAGGCTGTGGGGCAGGCCGGGCACGAAGCTGACCATGCCGATGAGGAGGAGCGGGGCGGTCTCGCCCAGCGCGTGGGCCATCGAGATGATGGCGCCGGTCATCACGCCGGGCATGGCCAGCGGCAGGGTGTGCTGGAAAACCGTCTGGGTCTTCGAGGCGCCCATGGCCAGCGCGGCCTCGCGGATCGAGGGCGGCACCGCCTTCAGCGAGGAGCGGGTGGCGATGATGATGGTCGGCAGGGCCATCAGGGCCAGCACGAGGCCGCCGACCAGCGGGCTGGCGCGGGGCAGGTGCATCCAGTTGATGAACAGCGCCAGGCCCAGCAGGCCGTAGATGATCGACGGCACCGCGGCCAGGTTGTTGATATTGACCTCGATCAGGTCGGTCAGCTTGCCCTTGGGCGCGAACTCTTCGAGGTACAGGGCCGCGCCGACGCCCAGCGGAATGGCGATCAGGGCGGTGACCAGAAGCATCAGCGCGGAGCCGATGACCGCGCCCAGCACGCCGGCGAGTTCGGGCTCGGTGGAGTCGCCGCGGGTGAACAGGCCGCTGTTGAAGTGGGCCGAGACGTGGCCGTCGGCCTTCATCTGGTCCAGCCACTGGATTTGCTGATCCGAGAGGCGGCGCTGGTCGGCGGGCGTGTCGCGCGACACCTTGCCCTTGAAGAACAGGTCGGCGTCGTCGGAGGCCGGGGCGGCGATGGTGACGGTCTGGCCGATCAGGCCGGGCTGCCTGGCCACGCGATCCGCCGCGAGGTATTTCAGTTCCGACGAGAACAGGCCCCGCATGGCGGTGGCCTTGGTGCCGGCCGCGTCGTCCTGGACGCCCATGCGCGCCAGCTGCTGCTCGGCGACCAGTTGCTCGAAATTGGTGCCTTGCGGATAGCCGCGGTCGATGCGGGCGGGGTCCATGTAGACCGGCACGGTGACGGTGTGGGCGTAGAAGGCGGTGTGGCCCTGCTCGACGATGCGTCCGAGCAGCAGGACCAGGAAGCCGACCGCGATGGCGATGGCGAGCAGGCCATAGGCGCGGAAGCGCTTCTCGCGGGCGTAGCGCTTCTTCAGGCCCGCGCGCAGGCGGTCGATGCGGGGGGAGTTGGCGGCGGCGTCAGTCATATTGCTGCCGGTAGGTCTGGACGATGCGCTGGGCCACGATGTTCAGCAGCAGGGTCACGAGGAAGAGGGTCAGGCCGAGGCCGAAGGCGGCCAGCGTCTTGGGACTGTCGAACTCCTGGTCGCCGGTCAGCAGGGTGACGATCTGCACCGTGACGGTGGTGACGGTCTCGAGCGGGTTCAGGGTCAACTTCGCAGCCAAGCCGGCGGCCATGGTCACGATCATGGTCTCGCCGATGGCCCGCGACATCGCCAGCAGCATGGCGCCGGAGACGCCCGGCAGGGCGGCGGGCAGCAGCACGCGCTTCACGGTTTCGGACTTCGTCGCGCCCATGGCGTAGGAGCCGTCGCGCAGCGACTGGGGCACGGCGTTGATGATGTCGTCGGACAGGGAGCTGACGAAGGGGATCAGCATGATGCCCATCACGCCGCCCGCGACGAGGGCCATCTGGTTCTGGACCAGCATCAGATACTGGCCGAGGCCGTCCAGGGGACCGCCGACCATCCAGCTGCCGATGGTGTTGAAGAAGGTCCGCAACGCCGGGCCGACGGTCAGGGCGGCGAAGAAGCCGTAGACCACGGTCGGGACGCCGGCGAGGATTTCGAGGACCGGCTTCACCGTCGCCCGGAACACCGGTCCCGCGTACTCCGACAGGTAGATGGCCGAGAACAGCCCGACCGGCGCGGCCACGCACATGGCGATGAGCATGATCAGGAAGGTGCCGGTGAACAGCGGCAGGGCCCCGAAGGCGCCCGAGGAGCCGATCTGGTCGGCGCGGATCGCGGTCTGCGGGCTCCACTGGGTTCCGAAGAGGAACTCGGTGATCGGCACCGAATGGAAGAAGCGGATCGAGTCGTAGACCAGGGAGGCGACGATGCCGATGGTGGTCAGGACCGCGACGGCCGAACAGGCGAACAGGGCGCCGACGATCCAGCCCTCGACGCGATTGCGCGCACGCATGCCGGGGCGGATCTGGCTGAAGACGAACAGGGCGCCCAGCAGGGCGGCGAGGGCGGCGGCGACGATTCCGCCGAGCGACAGCATCAGGCTGATGCGGTGGGCGCGCTGGCCTTCTGCGGGCAGGAGTTCGGCGTAGGGGGCGGGCCAGATTTGCGCGGTCTGATGGCCGGCGCCGACGGCGCGGGCGTCGGCGTAGAAGGCTTCACGCCGGAAATGCTCCAACTGCTGCACCGCTTCGGGCGCGCCGGAGGCCATCAGCTGGCGCTCGACCTGTGGCGAGAACACCGAGGCGGCGATCAGGACGATAAGGGCCGGAACGGCGGTCCAGATCAGTGCATAGGCGCCATGCTGGCCGGGGCGTGAATGGGCGCGCTGGCCTTCGGAGCGCCGACGCGCCAGCGCTCGCCCGCCGAGGAATGCGGCGACGGCTGCGGCGATCAGGATCGGCAGGAAAAGCCAGGTCATGGGCGTCCGGGAGGGAGAATCGGGACGGTCCGGTCACCCGGTTTGCCCCGCGGCGGAAACTGCCCTCGAATGGTCAGCGGATTAAGACGGCGACGTGACAGTTCTGTTACGGCGTCAGGCCCCCTGCAACGCAGGCGTCACAGTTCCGCCTGGGCGGCCCTGGCTTGCGCCACCGGGAAGTAGGCCGTGAAGACCGAACCCTGACCCGGCGCGCTCTCGACGGTCAGTCCGCCGCGGTGCCGGTTGACGATGTGTTTGACAATGGCGAGGCCCAGGCCGGTGCCCGACCGCTCGCCGCTTTTCTGGCCCTCGACCCGGTAGAATCGCTCCGTCAGACGCGGCAGGTTTTCGCGGGCCATGCCGGGGCCGTGGTCGCGCACGGTCACGGCGGCGTACCGAAGGCCAGGCTCGCGATCGGGCGTCACCAGGGGCAGTCGCGTCATACCGCCCTCGCGGGCGCCGCCGGACCACGGCGCCGACGCCTCTTCCAGCGGCACATCCGGCTTGATGCAGATGTCGACGGTGTCGCCGGCGGCCGAGTATTTGATGGCGTTGTCGACCAGGTTCTGGACCACCTGGACGATCTCGTCCCGGTCGCCGTGGACGGGCGCGGAGAGGTCGCGGGTGTCGAAGCGGATGGCGACGCCGCGCTCGGCCGACAGCACGCTGACGGCGTCCACGACGTCGATGGCGGCCCGCGACAGATCGACCCGTCCGGCCGGCGGGATATGCTCGTTCAGTTCGATGCGGCTGAGAGACAGCAGGTCGGAGACCAGGCGGCTCATGCGGTCGGCCTGGACGGCCATGATGTCGAGGAAGCGGTCGCGCGCCTTGGGGTCGTCCCGGGCGTGGCCCTTCAGCGTCTCGATGAAGCCGGTCAGGGAGGCGAGGGGGGTCTTCAGCTCGTGGCTGGCGTTGGCGAGGAAGTCGACGCGCATCAGCTCCATGCGACGCACGTCCGTCTCGTCGCGGAGCACCAGCAGGGCCAAGGTGCCGTCGCCTTCGGGCGTGGGCAGGGGGCGGGTCAGGGCCCGCCAGTGCCGCGTCTGGGCCCCCACGCCGGAATAGTCCGTGGTCCGCGCGACATTGCCGAACAGGGCCTCGTCGACCGCCTCCAGCACGGTCGGCTCGCGCACCGCCGAGACCAGCAGGGCGCCTTCGCGCTGGATGCGGAAGAGGTCGCGCGCGGCGGCGTTGGCCAGCACGACGCGGCGGCCCGCGATGTCGTCGGCCTCGCCGCCGGAGACCACCAGAACCGGGTCGGCGAGAGCCTCGAACGCGCTGTCGAGCAGGCGGGGATCGGCCGCGTCGATCGTCTGGGCCGTGCTCGCGACCCCGGCACCGCCGTGGATTCGCGACGCGGATCCACGATTGATCATCCAGGTGGCGACGCCGACCACGACCGCTGCGCCCAGCAGCCATGGCGCAAGGCCGGGCTGGGCCACAGCGAGCACCAGCAGCACCCCGATCGACACGCCCGCGCTGGCGCCCGCCGTCCACAGGCGGGAGGCGGCCGAGGGGATCACAGGGGAAGGGGCGGCTTCGAAAGGCATTCACGCATCCAGGGGGTGCGACTCGTATCCCGCGAACATGACACGGAATTCATGACAATAGCGCGGTGATGCGATAGAGGCGGGTTGTCAAACGTCCTTTACATCCATACCAATCATGGAAGGACGACGGAGGGCGCATGACAGCGGCACTGACCCTTGACGGGGTGAACAAGCGATACGGCCATTTCCATGCCGTGAGGGATCTCAGCTTCCAGGTCGAGAAGGGCTCGATCTGCGGCTTCCTGGGGCCGAACGGCGCGGGCAAGACCTCAACCATCCGCATGATCCTGGGCCTGCAGCCCGCGACGTCGGGGCGGATCGAGATCCTCGGCGCCGATGACGGTCGCCGGGTGCGCAACCGCATCGGCTTCCTCCCGGAGGAGCGCGGCCTCTACAAGAAGATGACGCCGGTCGACGCGATCGCGTTCTTCGGCTCGCTGAAGGGCCTGCCGATGGGCGAGGGCCGCAAGCGCGCCCGCCAGATGCTGGAAGAGCAGGGACTGGGCGCGTCCAGCCGCAAGAAGATGAAGGAGCTGTCCAAGGGGATGGCCCAGAAGGTCCAGCTGATCTCGTCGGTGGTGCACCGGCCCGAGTTCGTGATCCTTGATGAGCCGTTCTCCGGCCTCGACCCGGTCAATCAGCAGGGCCTGGAGCAGATGATCCGCGGCCTGGCCGCCGACGGCGCGACGGTGCTGTTCTCGACCCATGTGATGCAGCACGCCGAGCGGCTGTGCGACAAGGTCGTGCTGCTGGCGCGGGGTCAGAAGGCGTTCGAGGGCACGGTGGCCGAGGCGCGCGCGACCTCGCGGCGCTTCCTGGAGCTGGAAGGCGCCATCGATCCGGCGGCCTGTGCGGCCCTGCCGGGCGTGACCGGCGTGGAGCTGGTGTCCGACCGGGACGGCGTGCGCGTGCTGAAGGCCGCGCTGGGGCAGGGCGGCCGGGGCCAGGACGCCCTGAAGGCCGCCTTCCTCGGCGGTTTGGACGTGCGCCGCTTCGAACTACGCGAACCGAGCCTGCATGACGCCTTCATCGACCTGACCGGGGACAATCCCGATCAGGATCAGTCCGTGAAGCCGACCGGCGTGGAGGCCGCCCGATGAACCGCACGTTCCTGATCGCGCGGCGTGAATACGCCGCCTACGCTATGACGGTCGGATTCTGGCTGTCGCTGCTGGCCTTCCCGCTGTTCGCGGTGCTGGGCGGCGCCGTGCCGATCCTGATCAAATCGTCCGAGACGGTTCCCGCCGTCGCACTGGTCGAGGACGGCGCCGCCACCAGCGGCCTGGCCGCCACGGTGCAGGATGCGTTGGCGGTCGAGACCAGCCGCCGTCGAGCCAATGCCTTGCGCCAGGCCGCCATGGCCGAGACCCAGACCACGCCGGATGCCGGCACCGAAGCTGCGGATCGCGTCCGCGAGATCGCTGAAAGCGACGGCTTCGACGCGGGTATGGCGGAGCTCCGTCGTGTCGCCCCCATCGCAGCCGCCGCCTGGCGGGAGCCCAAACCTCCGATCACCCTGGCGCCGGCGCCCGCGGTCGTGCTGGCGGCTGCTCCGGGCAAGGCGCGGGACGACGCCGCCCGCACCTATCTGTCCGCCGGCAAGAAGGACCGGACTGTGGGCGCGATCGTCTTTCTGACCCGGGCCGACGGCAAGCCGGCCGCCCGCGTCTGGACTGCGCGCACCAATGACGACGCCGTCGAGGACTTTGTGCGTGACGCGCTCAAATCCGCCAACCGCAGGGAGGTGTTCGGTGCGTCGGGGGTCTCGCCGGAGGTCATCGTCACGTCCGAGCAGTTCCGACCGCAGGTCACCGCCTATTCGCCCAAGGCCTCGACCGGCGGTGAAGTGTCATTCCGCGACCGTCTGCCCATGCTGATGGGATTCATGGGCGGCTTCCTGCTGTGGTCGCTGATCATCACAGGGGCCTCGATCCTGCTGAACAGCGTGATGGAGGAGAAGTCGAACAAGATTCTCGAGGTCCTGCTGTCCTCGGCCTCTCCGACCGAAATCCTGACCGGCAAGGTGTTGGGCGTGGCCATGCTGACGCTCACCATGCTGCTGGCGTGGGGCGGGATGGGGGTCGGCGCACTGGCGGTGTTCCAGCCCGACTATGCGGCGGCGGTTGCCGAGATACTGATCCAGGGCGGCATGCTGGCCTGGTTCGCGGCCTTCATGGTCGGCGGCTATCTGATGTACGCGGTGCTGTTCGCGGCCATCGGCGCCTTCTGCGAGACGCCGCGCGACGCCCAGACGCTGATGGGGCCGATCATGATGATCCTGACGGTGCCGATCATGATCATGGTGATGACCATGAAGACGCCGGACGCGCCCCTGGTCCAGATCCTGTCGTGGGTGCCGTTCTTCACGCCCTTCCTCATGGTGGCGCGGCTGCACTCCAACCCGCCGCTGATCGAGTTGATCGGCGCCATGGCCGGCATGTTCGCCTTCGCCCTGCTGATGGTCTGGCTCTCGGGCCGCGCGTTCCGGGCGGGCGCCCTGTCGGACGTGAAGCTGAGCTGGAAGAGCTTCGGCGCGGCGATCAAGGGCGGGGGGAACTGATCCCCGTCTCCTCCCCGTCGCCTTGCGATGGGGAGGGGGACCGCGAAGCGGTGGAGAGGCGGAAAGAACCCCTCCGTCTCGTCGGCTACGCCGCCGATCCTCCTCCCCATTCGCTGCGCGAACAGGGAGGAGACAGGGAGCCAGGCCGCTCCCGTCACGCATAAGAAAAGGGCCGCTCCGGAAAACCGGAGCGGCCCTTGATCTGTTCAGCCTTGCGGCGGGGTCTTAACGACCGCCCGGCACGCGGGGCTTCGGAGCCGGCAGCAGGCCTTCGCGCTGGGCGCGCTTGCGGGCCAGCTTACGGGCGCGGCGGACAGCTTCGGCCTTTTGACGGGCGCGCTTTTCCGACGGCTTTTCGTAATGAACGTGGCGCTTCATTTCACGGAAGCTGCCTTCGCGCTGCATCTTCTTCTTGAGGGCTTTGAGCGCTTGATCGACGTTATTATCGCGAACGAAAATCTGTACCAGGTTGAACTCTCCTTTGGCCGCCCGCCGCGTCCTGTGAGGGAGACGGGCGAACAAATAAAATAGTCTTCCGGGATGGGGTCCGCGGATGAAGGCGCGCTGATACACGAGCCGCTCCGCCGTGTCCAGATCGTCGCGCAGAGTTGTAATGGCTCGAAACGCCCGCCGGACGGGCCTATGCTCCACCTATGACCGACGCGCCACACCTGTCGAACAGCGAGCCCGAAGGGAACTGGGCCGACCAGATGGAGCAGGCGGTGCTGGACGCCGCGATCGCCCGTGCGCCAGCGCTGGGCTGGAACAGCCGGCTGGTGCGGGCGGCCTGCGCGGACAAGGGACTGTCGAAGGGCGACGAGGAATTGCTGCTGCCCAACGGGGCCCGTGACCTGGCCGCCCTGCTGTCGCGCCGGCACGATGATCGGGCGATGGCGATCCTCGCTGATGTCGATCCGAAGTCGCTGAAGATCCGCGAGCGAATCGCCCGGGCTCTCTCGGCCCGCATGGAGGCCGGGGCGGAACACATCGAGGCGACGAAACGCTGCGCCGCCTTCCTGGCCCTGCCGGTCAACGCCGATCTGGGTCTGAAACTGACCTGGGAGACCGCCGACCTGCTGTGGCGCTGGGCCGGCGACACGACGACGGACTGGAACCACTATTCCAAGCGCGCGATCCTGTCGGGCATCCTGGTCCCGGCCCTGACAATGCGCTGGTTCGACGGACGCGAAGCGGCGGAAGCGTTCGTCGCGCGCCGCATCGAGAACGTCATGGCCTTCGAGAAATGGAAGGCCGGCAAGGATTTCGATGCCCCGCTGCGCAAGGTGACGGACGTGCTGAGCCGAATGCGGTACGGGGCGAAAGAGGCGTAGCGGCTACCGCTATCGTCATTCCGGGCGGAGGCGAGCGCAGCGCGCCGGAGACCCGGAACCCAGCGGCGCCGTAGCGTCAGCGAAGGCGATGGATCAGCGAGCTGCGTGCGTGACAGTTTCGCGCTCTCGCGCGCCGCCGGGTTCCGGGTCTCCGCTGCGCTTCGCCCGGAATGACGATAGCAGGGGGAGCTAGAGCCCCTTCACCCTGTTCACATGCGCCATCTTGCGGCCGGCGCGGGCCTCGGCCTTGCCGTAGAGGTGGAGGCGGGCGTCGGGTTCGGCGGAGAGGGCCTTCCACTGGTCGACCTCGTCGCCCAGCAGATTGGTCATCTCGACACGGAAGTGGGCGTCGGTCGGGCCCAGCGGCCAGCCGGCGATGGCGCGGATGTGCTGTTCGAACTGGTCGCAGACGCAGCCGTCCTGGGTCCAGTGGCCGGTGTTGTGGACGCGCGGCGCGATCTCGTTGACCAGCAGGGTCCCGTCGCCGTGGTCGAACAGTTCGACGCCGAGGACGCCGACGTAGTCGAGACCTTCGAGAATGGCGGTGGCGATGGCCTTCGCCCGCGCTTCGGTCTTCGCATCGATGGTCGCGGGGGCGACGGTGGTCTTCAGCACGCCGCCGGCGTGGATGTTCTCGCCCAGCGGATAGATGGCGATGCCGCTGTCGTGGCCGCGGGCGGCGATGACGGAAAGCTCGCGGGTGAAGTCGGCCTTGGCCTCGAGGATGGCCGGGCGTTCGCCGATGGCGTTCCAGGCGTCGGCGGCCATGTCGGCGGAGCGGACCCAGACCTGGCCCTTGCCGTCGTAGCCTTCGCGGCGGGTCTTGAGCAGGGCCGGGACGCCGAGGCGGTCGAGGGCGGCCAGCAGGTCGTCGAGGCTGTCGACCTGGGCGAAATCGACGGTGGTGGCGCCGACGCTGTTGAGGAAGCTCTTCTCCTCGACCCGGTCCTGGGCGACGGCCAGGGCGCGCGGGCCCGGCGCGACGGCGGCGCCGCCCTCGGCCAGTCGGGCGACGGAGGAGGCGGGGACGTTCTCGAACTCGAAGGTCACCGCCTGGGCGGTCTGGCCCAGCACGCCGAGCGCCGTTGGATTGTCATAGGCGGCGACGATCTGACCCTGGGAGACCCGGCCGGCGGGGCTGTTCTCTTCCGGGTCGAGGATGACGACGTTGAAGCCGAGCCGCGAGGCGGCCTGGCTGAGCATGCGGCCGAGTTGACCCCCGCCCAGGATGCCGATGGTCGAACCGGGGGGCAGGGGATACGCGGTCACTCAGTCCTCGACGCTTTCGTGGACGGCCTCGGTCTGGGCCTCGCGGAAGGCGGTCAGCCGTCCCGCCAGCACCGTATCGGACAGGGCCAGGATTTGCGCGGCCAGGATGCCGGCGTTCTTGGCGCCCGGCTCGCCGACCGCCAGGGTCGCCACCGGCACGCCGCCGGGCATCTGGACGATGGAGAGCAGGCTATCGAGGCCCTTGAGCGCCTTCGACTGCACCGGCACGCCCAGCACGGGCAGTTCGGTCATGGAGGCGGCCATGCCCGGCAGGTGGGCGGCGCCGCCGGCCCCGGCGATGATGATCTTGTAGCCCGCGGCGCGTGCGCCCGTGGCGAAGTCGAACAGGCGCTTCGGCGTGCGGTGGGCGCTGACGACCCTGGCGTCCCAGGCGACGCCGAGACGGTCGAGGGCGTCGGCCGCGTGCTTCATCGTCGGCCAGTCGGAACGACTGCCCATGATGATCGCCACCGGCGGGGTATCGGTCGCCATTTGCTTGCGGCCTCTTTCGCGGAAAGCGGCGCGATACAGGACTCGCGTTGCGCCCGCAACCGACGGCGTTAGGCTTGGGCATTGCCGGGCGCGCTGAGTCGCCGGCCGGGGAGCGACTTCCTTACTGTGACCGACGCGGCCGTCATCGACCCCTATGCCGAGATCGAGCGCCTGCGCGCCGAGCTTGAGGCCCTGCGCGCGCGCGCCGAGGCGGCGGAGGCGGCGGCCGATCACGACGTGCTGACGCCGGCCCTGAACCGGCGCGGATTCGTCGCCGCGATGAAGAGCGCGATGGCCTACTGCCAGCGTCACGGCACGCCGGCGGTGCTGCTGTATCTGGATCTGGACGGGTTCAAGGGCGTCAACGACCGGCTGGGTCATGCCGCCGGGGACGCCGCCCTGGTGCACGTGGCGGAGTTGCTGCGCGCCAATCTGCGCGAGTCGGACGCCGTCGGACGGCTGGGCGGCGACGAGTTCGGTCTGCTGATGCTGAACGCCGGTCTGGACGAGGGGCGCGAGAAGGCCCGGCGTCTGGCGGCGACGCTGGAGGCCGATCCGTTCCTGTGGGACGGCGCGGCTGCCGGGCTGGGCGGATCGTTCGGCGTACGCGCGTTCGCGGCCCATACCGACCCCGAGGTCTGGCTGGCCGAGGCCGACGCGGCGATGTGGATCCGCAAGAAGGGCCGCTGATGGACTGGGACCGCGCCGAGAGCGAGTGGGTCGGCGCAGTGGTGCTGGTGGGGCTGACCTTCCTGAACAAGGAAGGCGAGATCGACCGGCGCGAGCAGTTCTACGGCCAGATCGTCTCCGCCCATCGCGAACACGGCATCGAGCTGGACCTGTCGGGAGCCCGGGGCGGCGAAAGCTACTGGCTGCCGCCTGATCTTGAGGCGTTCCAGCCGGCGGCGAGGGGCGACTATTCGCTGGAGTCGACAGGCGAACTGGTGCGCGATCCCGATCTGGTGACCCAGTGGACGGTGCAGGCGCCGCTGGACGACTAGGCGATGATGTCCGGCAGGATCCGGGCCTCGATCTTCACGATCTCGTCGCGCAGGGTCAGCTTCTTCTTCTTGAGACGCGCGATCATCAGCTGGTCCGGAATCGGCATCAGGCCGAGGGCCTCGATGGAGGCGTCCAGGTCGGCGTGTTCCTGCTGCAGCTCCTTCAAGCGGGCATGCAGCGCGAGTTCTTCCTCGCTGAGAAACGGTTCGTCGTCGTTCATGTCGGGCCCCGGAGCGGCCCGCTTATAGCGCGCGACCGGCTAGAGCGAAATCGGTCTTGATGGACGCTGTCCATCAAGGCCCAGATTTCGCTCCAGTTTGAATCTGGACCATTTTTTGGATTCAGGTCGATCCGACCTGAAGCAAGAATGGTCTAGGCCGGAAGCCGCTCGGCGAGCAGGGTCAGGGCGGCGCGCGGCGTGATCGGGGACCACTCGCGCGAGACGGCCACGAGAACGGTCAGGACAGGCTTCGCGGCGCCGCCGGGGGCAGGCGACAGGGCTTCCAGCGCAGTCAGAAGATGCCGTTCCGCCTCAAGCTCGACCGCCTTCACCTGGGCCCGGACAGCCTCGCGCGCCGCGTCGTCGAGGTCGGGCGTGCGGGTCTTGAGCGACCGGCGGATGGCCCTGAGCGGGGCGATGGTCGTCTCCTGCCAGACGCGGGCGGTGTCGCAGGCGGCCTCGATCGTGTCGGCGTCCGGCGCCCGGCCGGTCTGTGCGGCCCAGGCGGCCCACAGCAGCAGCGGGATGTTCTGGCCCTGGGCGTCCTGCAGGTCGAGGCAGGCGATCTGGACGGCGTTCGATTCCCACGCCCTGAGCGACCAGTCCCACAGGCTCATTCGCCTGCCGGACCCTTGAGGCCGTCCCAGCGCTTCACCGCGGCCCAGTCGAGGCCGAAGACGTCCAGCGCGCGGCCGACGGACTGGTCGACCATCTCGGCGATGGAGGCGGGCTTCGCATAGAAGGCGGGCAGGGGCGGTGCGATGACAGCGCCCATCTCGGCCAGGGCGGTCATGGTGCGCAGGTGACCGAGGTGCAGCGGGGTCTCGCGCACCATCAGGACCAGGGGCCGGCGCTCCTTCAGCATGACGTCGGCGGCGCGGGTGAGGAGGGTGGAGGTCACCCCGGTGGCGATCTCGCCCATGGTGCGGACCGAGCAGGGCGCGACGATCATGCCCATGGTGCGGAAGGACCCCGAGGCGATGGAGGCGCCGACGTCGTTCAGGCGGTGCGACACGTCGGCGCGGCCCATCAGGTCGTCGGCCGAAAGATCGGTCTCCTGGGACAGGGTCAGCAGGGCGGCGCGCGTCACGACGAGGTGACTTTCGACACCCAGTTCGCGCAGCGCATCCAGCGCCCGTACGCCGTAAATCGCTCCGGACGCGCCTGAAATTCCAACCACGAGGCGGCGAGGCAAGGCGGGTACGGCTCCGTTCACATCTTCGGCCAAATCGGGCTCCAGGCTGAGCGGGTCAGACGGGGCGCCGCCTCACCGGAAAGTGATTCCACAGGCGGTCCCGCCGGGCGCTCTCTCTAGTGGTCCCTTAGACATGGAGGCGCAAGCCATGACCATTGAAGCTCGTATCCGCGAACTGGGAAACCGTCACCGGAGCCTGGATGAGACCATCCAGCGTGAGATGACCCACCCGGCAGCGGACTCGCTTCGGGTAAGGGAGCTCAAGCAACAGAAGCTTCGGTTGAAGGAAGAGATCACCAGCCTGGAGGCCAGGACGAACTAGTCCGCCTCCCGAAACAGACAACGGCCCCGGAGATCGCTCTCCGGGGCCGTTTTTTTATCCGGGCTCTGACGAGTCCTATTCCTTGGTGCCGAACACCGACGCGGCGGTCGGCTCGGCGCCGCGGCGCTCGCGCTCTTCCGGAACGAATTCCGGCTCGACGGGCTCTTCCGGCGCAGCGACGGCCTGCAGGGTGGCGCCGCCCTTCCTGGCGTCGTCCTTGGCCTTCTTGTCGGCGGCCTTGCGGACCAGTTCGTCCAGGGCCAGCTGGCCGACGAGACCCAGCGTCACCGGATCGACCGGCTTGATGTTGGCCGAGTTCCAGTGGGTGCGGCTGCGCACGCTCTCGATGGTGGCCTTGGTCGTGCCCAGCAGCTTGGAGATCTGGGCGTCGGTCACTTCGGGGTGGTTGCGGACGAACCAGGCGATGGCGTCCGGACGGTCCTGACGACGCGACACCGGCGTGTATTTCGGCGCCGGCTTGTGGGCCTTCATCAGTTCGGCGTGGCGGCTGACCACGGCCTTCATGAAGTACGCTGAGTTCTCCTGGGCCTTGTCGAGTTCCTCGCGGGTCAGCTGACCGCCGGTGATGGGGTCGACGCCGCGGATGTCGCGGGCGACGTCGCCGTCGGCGATGCCGCGCACTTCCAGCGGGTGCAGGCCGCAGAAGGCGGCGATTTGCTCGAACGTCAGCGACGTGTTGTCGACCAGCCAGACCGCGGTGGCCTTGGGCATCAGGATGTCGGTCATGGGCGTCTTCGCTTCTTATTGTGGCCCGCCCCGGCGCGGGGCCTGGCGGGTTCCGGATACGACGGCGCCCGACCTTTCGGCCGGGCGCTGATGATCGGGATATAGACCTGTTCGCCCGAAAAGAAAACGACAGCCGACAACCTCGTACAGCCGCGGTTCATGCAGCAAGCGTGACAGTGGGGTCCAGAACGCGAATGCGCGTGACACCGGACTTCAGGAGGAACCCATGTTTATCGAAACCCTCGCGGCGCTGGCGGTGATGTCGGGCGGCGGCCAGGAAGCGGCGCCCTATGGCGGTGGCCAGGAGCGGGTCGCCCCGCGCGGCGACTATCGCCAGAGCTGCAGCGGCGAATACGTCAACCGCGGCCGGCTTTACGCCGACTGTCAGACGCGCCGGGGGCGGGTGCAGGGCACCTCGATCCAGCTGAACCGCTGCACCGAGCATGAGATTCGCAACAACGACGGCGTGCTGGTGTGCGGGCCGTACCGCGGCCAGGTCGAGAACAGCGGCGGCGGCGGTGGTGGTGGCGGCGGCAACGGCGGCGGCTGGGGCGGCGGGCGCAACTCGATCGTCGTCTACCGCGACGCCAACTTCCAGGGCGCGTCGATGAGCTTCGACGGCGAGGTCGCGAACCTGGCCAACACGGGCTTCAACGACACGATCAGCTCGATGCGCTTCCGCGGCAGCTGGGAAGTCTGCACGGACGCCTATTTCCGGGGTTCGTGCCGGGTCTTCAACGACGAGGTGACCAACCTGCGTCCGTGGGGGATCAACGACCGGGTGTCGTCGATGCGGCCGGTGCGCGGCAGCCGCGGCTGGTAGTCCCGATCGGGAACCGGGCCGGAGGTCGGAGGCTTCTTCACGGACTGACCGATGAAGGAGCCTCCCCATGGCCTATGTCGATGGTTTCGTGGTCGCCGTGCCCAGGGGCAGGGTCGACGAGTATCGCGAGTTCTCCCGCAAGGCCGGCGAGGTCTGGAAGGAGTACGGCGCGAGGACCTACATCGAGTGCGTCGGCGACGACGTGCCGTATGGCGAGCTGACGTCCTTTCCGCGCGCCGTGCAGGCGAAGGAGGACGAGACGGTCGTCTTTTCGTGGATCACCTATGACTCGCGCGAACACCGGGATGAGGTGAACGAGAAGGTCATGGCCGATCCGCGGATCAGCGGCGGCATGGGCGACGCCCCGTTCGACGGGAAGCGGATGATCTACGGCGGGTTCACCACCCTGCTGGAGCTCTAGGCCGTCAGCACGATCTTGCCGACGTGATCGCCCGCCTCGAGCCGGAGGTGGGCGGCGGCGGCCTGTTCCAGCGGGAAGGTCGCCTCGACCGGCGGGCGCAGGGCGCCGGAAGCGACCCACGGCCAGGCGACGGCTTGGACGGCGGCGATCAGGCGGGCCTTTTCGTCGGCGGGACGGGCGCGCAGGGTCGAGCCGGTCAGGACGATCCGTTTCAGCATCACCTGCATCAGATCGATCTCCGCCTTCGCGCCCGAGAGGGTGGCGATGACGACCCAGCGGCCGAACGGCTTGAGGACGGCCTGGTTGAGGGCGGCGTAGTCGGCTCCGACCATGTCCAGCACGACGTCGACGCCGCCGAAGGCCGTGATGGCGGCCTCCAGATCGTCGGTGCGGGCGTCGAGGCTGAGATCGGCGCCCAGCGCCCGGGCGGCGGCGGCCTTGTCCGCGCCGCGCGAGGTGGCGACGACGCGGGCGCCGGCGGCCTTCGCCATCTGGATGGCGGTGACGCCGATGCCGCTGGTGGCGCCGTGGATCAGCAAGGTCTCGCCCGCCTTCAGCCCGCCGGCCTCGAAGACATTGGCGAAGACGGTGCAGACGGTTTCCGGCAGGGCGGCGGCCTGGACGAAGTCGAGGCCTTCGGGAATCGGCAGGGCGTGGCGGGCGTCAACGACCGCATGATCGGCGTAGCCGCCGCCGCCCAGAAGGGCGCAGACGCGATCGCCGACGGACCAGCGGTCGACGCCGGGGCCGATCTGATCCACCTCGCCGGCGACTTCCAGGCCGAGGATGTCGGGCGCGCCGGGCGGGGGAGGGTAGTGGCCGCGGCGTTGCAGCAGATCGGGACGGTTCACGCCCGCGGCGCGAATCCGGATGCGAATTTGTCCGGGTCCGGCGACCGGATCGGGCCGTTCCGAGACAGTCAGCGCCTCGGCCGGACCGCTGCCGCCCGCAATCTCGATCACCCGCATGCGACAGCCCTTGTTCTTGCAATCGTCCGTAACCGGGCGTTCAGATAGGGGGTTGCGTCCCCGATGGCCACGAAGGAGGCGGTGATGTTCGAGGATCTGGAGCCGCGTCCAGCGCGCGGAGCGTCCCTGATTGCAGTGACGCGGGAGGATCTGGACGGTTACTCGGTCGAGGATCTGAAGGAACGCATCGCGTCCCTGGAGGCGGAAATCGAGCGGTCGAAGGCGGCGATCGAGGGCAAGTCCTCGCAACGTAACGCCGCGGACGCGTTGTTTAATTTCCGATCCTGAACTTATCCCCTGACACGCCAGTGGCACAGGCGTTGCAGTTGGCGGTGAGGCCGCGCGCATCCGCGCCGGCCGTGATACGGATGCTCGTAATCGATGAGTTTGGCTGAGTTCATGTCCACCGACGACACCCTCCTTATGCCTTCGGGACGCAGCCGCGCGGTTGTGGTGGATGATTTCGCGCGCTCGGAGCTGTTTGATCGCACCTTCCGCGAAGGGATGGAGCTGGTCGAGGACACGGCGTCCTATCTGGACGGCGACGGCCGCCGGGAATCCAAGCTCCTGTCGCGCGCCGCCGCCCTGGCCTACGCCGGCGAGAGCATGAAGCTGACGACCAGGCTGATGCAGATCGCCTCGTGGCTGCTGGTGCAGCGCGCTGTACGGGAAGGCGACATGACCGCGGTTTCGGCCTGCGAGCCCCGCTATCGCCTGGCCGATCGCAAGATCGAGGTCGAACCGACCCACCCCGAACTGCCGATCGCCCTGGTGGAATACATGGTCCGGGCCGAGAAGCTGTACGACCGCGTCCTGCACCTGGACCACCGCATGTACCTGGACGAGCCCGAGGAAGAGGCGGTCAACCCGGTGCAGAGCCAGATGGATCGTCTGGCGGCCGCGTTCCGGCAGTGACACCCCAAACCGCTCATCCCCGCGAAGGCGGGGACCCAGTTCTGTCGGGGAAGCGCCGGCGCTTCAGGACATCGGGCTGAGCGAGACCGGTCTACACCGATCATCCAAAGCACTGGGTCCCCGCCTTCGCGGGGATGAGCGGAGGAGGGCGTAGCCCCTACGGCCCGACGTCGTTCGCGACGTTGCGGCCGTCGTCGACCGGCTTGGGCAGGCTGACGCCGATGCCGAGGGCCTCGGCCAGCTTGTGGTCGCGCTCGTAGACGTCCTCGCGGAAGGCGACGCGACCCTGACCGTCGACGAAGGCGGTCCAGTACAGCAGGCGGACGCCGATCTCGCGGCCCGTCTGGATGCGCTTGGTCTCGCGCGTGTCCTGGGCGGTGTCGAACTCGGACAGCAGCATCGGATCGGGCGAGAGCAGCAGGCGGGCGAAATCGACCGCGTTCTGGACCCGCACGCAGCCGTGGCTGCGCTGGCGCATGGCCAGGTTGAAGGCGGCCTTGGACGGAGTGTCATGCAGGAAGATGGCGTAGCTGTCGCGCAGCTCGAACTTCACATAGCCGAGGGCGGCGGTCGGACCGGCGCGCTGGATGACCGTGCCGTTCGAAATGTACATGTTCTGGCTGGCCAGATAGCCCGGACCCTTGGGCAGGATCTCGTTGCGGGCAATCGAGGCGGGCACGTACCACGGCGGATTGGCGACGACCGAGGCGAACGGCTTTTCGAGGCTGGGCGTCTGGTTGGTCGGCGAGCCGCAGACGACGCGGTTCGAGTGAACCGGGCGACCGTCCTTCCAGTAGACCATGATGGCGGCGGCGGTGTTGACCTCGATCCGCTCGGGATTGACCTCGCGCTTCAGCCAGCGGCGGCGTTCGAGGTTCAGGGCGATCTGGCGGGCCCGATCCTCGGCCGAGGCGGACAGCGAGCGCTGGCTGCCGGTGCCGATGCGGCCGTCCGAGACGAGGCCGTGACGGGTCTGGAAGCTGCGCATGCCGGCCTGGAGGTCGGGGCCGTAGACGTTGCCCTGGGCGGTGATGCGGGCGCCGTCCGCGGCCGATAGATCGCCTTCGGCGACCAGGCGCTGAACAATGACGGGGATGCGCGGGTCGCTGGCGCCCGGTTCGATGGCCTCGCCGACGCGGAACGCGGGCCAGCCGCCGCCGTCACGGATCAGGCGACGATAGCGGACGTAGCCGGCCGACAGGTTGGAATAGCCGATATCGGTGGGAGCCAGGCCTTCGAACCAGTCCAGCAGGCGGTTCTGGGCGAGGGCGTCGTTGAGGCCGACCGGCAGGTCGACCACGTTCTTCTGCATTTCCCAGAGATCTTCGACGTCCTCCGGGCGGACGCGGCCCTGGGCCAGCACGCGGGCGTAGTCGAGGGCGGCGGCAGTGGTGCGCATCTCGCCGCCGGTACGGTCGCGGCCGAGGGCGTCGAAGTCGAAATAGTCGCCGGTGGCGAGGCCGTGACGCTCGGCGCGGCCGGCGGCGGCCTGAAGGGAGCGCAGACGGTCGGGCGTCCAGACCGGACGCCAGCCGTTCAGTTCGTAGAAGGCGCGGACGTCAGGCTGCTGGTTGGCGGGCAGCAGGGCCAGCTGGTCGTTGAAGCTGTCGTAGAAGGCCACGGCGTTGGGATCGCGGGTCTGCGCCAGCGCACCCGCGCCAAACGACGACGCCAGCGCTGAAACCGCTGCGCCAAGACCCAGTTGCCGTCGATTCATCTCGCTCGCTCTCGTCCGTCGGTCGCTGCACGGACATTACGCCCACGCCCCGAAAGCCCAACGCGATCGACATTATCGGCGTTCCGGAAAAACAGAAAGGCGCCGGTCCCGTGGACCGACGCCTTCCGTACGTCTTGCTGTTGCGGTGTGGCCCGAAAGCCAGACCGTTAACGGCCTTACTTCTTGATGAAGCCGGCGAACTTGTTGTTGAAGCGCGAAACGCGGCCGCCGCGGTCCAGCATCTGCTGGTTGCCGCCGGTCCAGGCCGGGTGCGTCGACGGATCGATGTCCAGGTTCAGGGTCGCGCCCTCTTTCCCGTAGGTCGAACGGGTCTGGTACGAGCTGCCATCGGTCATCACGACGGTGATGAAGTGGTAGTCGGGGTGCGTATCGGTCTTCATGGTCGTGATCCGGTCTCTGTGCGGGGACGATGCCGACCGTCCTTGCACGTAAATGAGAAACCCGCCGAAGGACTCCGGCGGGAATGAGCGGCGGCGTTTACACCGGGGGCCGTTCCGGGGCAAGAGGCGCGGATATGACTGACATGACCGCCCCCGCCGCCGACGCCGCCGACCTCCGCGGTCGCCCCGGAGCGGGTGCGCTCATGGCCGAACAGATGGCCGAGGCGGGCGGTCGCCGCGAGAAGCGTCGCGACATTCGTCCGCTGGCCCGGCTGATCCCCTATGCGCTGCGTCACAAGGGGCATCTGGCGCTGGCGGGCTTCTGGCTGATCGTGTCGACGGCGACGTCGTTGAGCCTGACGGCGGCCGCGCGGGGCGCGATCGATCACGGGTTCGAGGGCGGCGGGCAGCGACTGAACCTGTGGTTCATGCTGCTCGGTCTGAACGCTGTGTTCCTGGGCGTGGCCACGGCGGTCCGGTATTTCTACGTCACCAAGACCGGCGAACGGGTGGTCGCGGACCTGCGGAAGGGGCTGTTCGACCGCATCCTGACGCTGGACCCGGCCTTCTACGCCAAGATGCGGACCGGCGAGGTGCTGTCGCGCCTGACGACGGACATCGCCCTGATCGAGACGCTGATGACGACCTCGGTGTCGTTCGCGCTGCGCAATTTCCTGACGCTCGTGGGCGGGGTGATCCTGCTGTTCGTAGTCAGTCCCAAGCTGACGGCGCTCGTGCTGCTGGTGGTGCCGCTGCTGCTGGGGCCGATCTTCCTGTTCGGGCGGACGGTGCGGAAGCTGACCGTGACGACCCAGGACAAGTTCGCCAACGCCGTCGGCTTCGCCGGCGAGAGCGTGGACGCGATCGAGACGGTGCAGGCCTTCGGTCGCGTGCGGAGCGCGGTGACGCGCTTCGGCGAGGCGGTCGAGTCGGCGTTCGAGTCCTCGCTGGTGCGGATGCGGGCGCGCGCGCTGATGACGGCCATGATCATCGTGGTGATGTTCGGCGGCGTGACCCTGGTCCTGTGGCTGGGCGCCCAGGACGTGATCGCGGGCCGGATGAGCCCCGGCGCGCTGCTGCAGTTCGTGCTGCTGTCGGTGTTCGCCGCGGGGGCCGTGGGCGCACTGGGCGAGAGCTGGGGCGACGTCCAGAAGGCCGCCGGCGCCATGGAGCGGATCGACGAACTGATGCGCAGCGAGCCCGCCATCGCCGCTCCGGCGACGCCGCGAGCCCTGCCGTCGCCGCCGATCGGCGAGGTGTCGATGTCGGCGGTGCAGTTCGCCTATCCCGGCCGTCCCGACCTGCCGGCGCTGAAGGGCTTTTCGCTGACTGTGCGACCGGGCGAGACCGTGGCGCTGGTCGGGCCGTCGGGCGCGGGCAAGTCGACGGTGTTCCGCCTGCTGCTGCGCTTCTACGACCCACAGTCCGGCATGGTGTCGGTCGACGGCGTGGACGTGCGAGAGGCCGATCCGGTGGATGTGCGCGCCCGGTTCGCCTGGGTGTCGCAGGAGGCCCCGTTGTTCTCCGGTTCCGCCAGCGAAAACATCCGCTTCGGCCGCGAAAGCGCGAGCGAGGACGAAGTGCGCGCCGCCGCCGACGAGGCCCAGGCGTTGGGCTTCATCGAGGCGCTGCCGGAACAGTTCGACACGCCGCTGGGCGAGCGCGGCAAGAGCCTGTCAGGCGGCCAGCGTCAGCGTCTGGCGATCGCCCGCGCCCTGGTGCGTGAGGCCCCGATCCTGCTGCTGGACGAGGCGACGTCCGCCCTCGACGCCGAGAACGAGCGTCTGGTGCAGGCGGCCCTCGATCCGGCCATGGAGACGCGGACGACCCTGGTCATCGCCCACCGTCTGGCGACCGTTCTGCGGGCCGACCGGATCGTGGTGATGGAAGACGGCAAGGTGGCCGAGGAGGGCACCCACCACGCGCTGATGGCGCTGGGCGGTCTGTATGCGCGTCTGGCGGAGTTGCAGTTCCGCGCGGACTAGCCGCTAGCGCTCCAGGAGCGCCGGATCGAGGAACTGCAGGTTCTCCTCACGGACCTTCGCAGCGTCCTCGTCGTAGAGGAACGGCAGGAAGGCGAAGCGTTCGCCTCGGGTGACGGCGGTGGCCTCGTGCAGGACCGAGCAGGAGAAGACGCAGGCGCCGCCGGGGGGCGGGCGATAGGTGCGGTCGCCGAACTCGGGGAAGCGCAGGTCGCCGCCGTCGTAGTCCGAATTCAGATTGATCGAGACCGCGAACCGGCGATGGGCCGTGCCCTTGGTGGTGTTATCGCGGTGCGGGCGGAAGAAGCCGCCGGTCTCGGCGTCGTAGCGGGCGACGAGATAGCGTTCGATACGCGTCGGCTTGAAGTTGAACGCCTTTTCGATCTGCGGGACGAGACGGCGGGTCAGGCGGGCGACGACCTGCTTCTGGAGCGTTTCGTCCTCGACGAGCACGTCCGAACGGCGCTTGTGCTGGTCGTTCATCATCAGCTTGGTGACGCCGTCAACCTCGCGCATGAAGCCGGAGGGTTCGCCGCCGGTCTCGCGATACAGGGCGATCAGATGATCGCAGAACGACTGTTCGAAGATGCGCGGCGTGACCAGCACCGGAGCGATGCCCTCCGGGCCGCCGTGCCGGTTGGGCGGCGGCAGGGAAGGGATCCGGTCGACCAGGGTCGCGGCCTTGTCAGGGCCGACGGAGGTCATGACGTGCAGCGCGGGGTCGATCAGGAACCAGCCGCTCTCCTGGACGCCGAACAGGGTGGCGACCGAACCGTCCTGGTCGAACAGGAAGCGGATGCCCGGCAGCAGGTCGGCGCGCTTCTTGCGCTGCTTGTCCTTGCCGACGATGACGATGAAGGCGCAGGCGTGCTTGTCGTTGAAGGCGTCGCGCTGCCGGCTGAGGGTCTCGACCGCGCGGGCGACTTCAGGCCCGGCCGGAACGAAGGCGAGCACCAGATAGCGTCCGGCGGCCGTGTCGAACACGTACCGGGGATTGCTGACGCCCTCGATGGAGAAGGTCGGGGCCGGATCGCCGAATAACAGAACCATGCGGCTACGATGCGCGCCACCGCGGCCGGAATTCAAGTCCGGCGGTCAGTTCGGGGCTTCGAAGACCCCGCAGGCGATGCGCGGACCGGCCCCGCCGA
The DNA here is from genome assembly GCF_014196335.1 of Brevundimonas lenta. Lineage (GTDB taxonomy): Bacteria > Pseudomonadota > Alphaproteobacteria > Caulobacterales > Caulobacteraceae > Brevundimonas > Brevundimonas lenta. Next base: position 851,504 of record NZ_JACIDM010000002.1, on the reverse strand, counting down.
TGGGCTGGCTGACGTGGTCGTCGCCGGCCGCGTGGACCATGAAGGTGACGCCGTCGCCGGCCAGCAGGTCCACCGCGACGCCCTCGGTGGCGGCGTGGGCCAGATAGACCTCGGCGTTGGCGGTCCCGTCGGCGGCGGCCCAGACGTTCTGCAGGTCGCCCATGTCCGGGCCGCCGCTGAAGTTCAGCAGGCCGTGCGGGCTGGCGTGCTCGTGGTTCAGGTGGCCGCCGGCGCTGGTGAAGCCCGGGCCCTCGCATTTGCCGACCGTGTGCAGATGGACGCTGTGCCAGCCGGCCGGCCAGTTGCGGCCCTCGATGCGGAACAGCATGCCCTGCGGCCCGCTGAAGGCCGTCACGGTCCCGAAATCCGTGCCCTCCGCCGTGTGAAGTTCGGTGCGGGCGACGGGCGCCGGAGGCGGGGCGGCGGGGGGCGCGGTCTGGGCCGCGACGGCTCCGGCGGCCGCCGCGAGCGGCGCGATCAGGCAGGCGGCGAGGAGGCGGATGCGCATGGTCATAACTCCCTGTCTGAAACCGACGGGAGTGCATGGCTTCGCTTTGCCTCTACAGCCCCCGGATGCTAGAAATCGGCGCAGCGGATCACGTTCCGATTCCGGCCATTTAAAGCCCGATTTCCTTGACCGACGACAGCTACCAGAACGCCGCAGCGCCTGCGGGCGGCGACATCTCCACTATCACCATCGAAGACGAGCTGCGCCGCTCGTATCTCGACTACGCCATGAGCGTGATCGTGAGCCGTGCGCTGCCCGATGCGCGCGACGGCCTGAAGCCGGTGCACCGCCGCATCCTGTATTCGATGCACGACCTGAAGATGACGCCCGAGAAGTCGTACTCGAAGTGCGCGCGCGTCGTCGGCGACGTGCTGGGCCGGTTCCACCCGCACGGCGACGCCTCGGTCTACATGGCCCTGGTGCGCATGGCGCAGCCGTTCTCGATGGGCCTGATGCTGGTCGACGGCCAGGGCAATTTCGGCTCGGTCGACGGCGATATGCCCGCCTCGATGCGATACACCGAGGCCCGGATGGCCCCGGCCGCCGTGGCGCTGCTGGCCGACATCGACAAGGACACGGTCGATTTCCAGCCGAACTACGACGAGAAGGAGCTGGAGCCGGTCGTCCTGCCGAGCCGGATCCCGAACCTGCTGGTCAACGGCGCGGGCGGCATCGCCGTCGGCATGGCCACCAACATTCCGCCGCATAACCTCGGCGAAGTGATCGACGGCCTGGTCGCGCTGCTGGACGACCCCAACGTCACCGACGACGCCCTGCTGGATCTGGTGCCGGGACCGGACTTCCCGACCGGCGGCGAGATCATGGGCCGCACGACGCCCCGCAACGCCCTGCGCGACGGCCGCGGCTCGGTCATCGTGCGCGGCAAGGCCTCGATCGAGACCATCCGCAAGGACCGCGAGGCGATCGTGGTCACCGAGCTGCCGTTCCAGGTCAACAAACAGACCCTGATCGAGCGCATCGTCGAACTGGTCCGCGAGAAGCGTGTCGAAGGCATCGCCGACGTCCGCGACGAGTCCGACCGCGACGGCATGCGTATGGTCATCGAGCTGAAGCGCGACGCCTCGGGCGACGTGGTGCTGAACCAGCTGTGGCGCTTCACGGCGATGCAGTCGTCGTTCGGCGTCAACATGCTGGCGCTGAACCATGGCCGGCCGGAGCAGATGGGTCTGCGCGACCTGCTGCAGATCTTCCTCGACTTCCGCGAGGAAGTGGTCGTCCGCCGCATCAAGTTCGAACTGGCGAAGGCCCGCGACCGCGGCCACGTGCTGGTCGGCCTGGCCGTGGCCGTGGCCAACATCGACGAGGTGATCCACATCATCCGCTCGTCGGCCGATCCGACCGAAGCGCGTGAGCGTCTGCAGGCCAAGAGCTGGCCGGTGGGCGACATGATCGCCCTGGTCGAACTGATCGCCGACCCGCGCTCGATGCTGGTCGACGGCGACAAGCTGAACCTGACGGACGAACAGGCCCGCGCCATCCTGGCCCTGACGCTGTCGCGTCTGACCGGCCTGGGCCGCGACGACATCTTCGCCGAGGCGCGCAACCTGGCCGACACCATCCAGGGCCATCTGACCCTGCTGTCGGACCGCGCCAACATCCTGGCGGTGATCCGCGAGGACCTGATCGCGGTGAAGGACGAGTTCGCCGTGCCGCGCCGCACCCTGATCGGGGAAGGCGACGGCGAGATGGAGGATGAGGACCTGATCCCGCGCGAGGATATGGTCGTCACCGTCACCCACGGCGGCTACGTCAAGCGCGTGGCGCTGAACGCCTATCGGACCCAGCATCGCGGCGGCAAGGGCCGCTCGGGCGTGGCGATGAAGGAGGACGACGCCGTCGTCGGCGTGTTCTCGGCCTCGACCCATACGCCCGTGCTGTTCTTCGCCACCAACGGCAAGGCCTACAAGCTGAAGACCTGGCGTCTGCCGCTGGGCAATCCGCAGTCGCGCGGCAAGGCGTTCGTGAACCTGCTGCCGATCGAACCGGGTGACAGCATCATGAACGTGCTGCCGCTGCCCGAGGACGAGGCGGACTGGGGCAACTACGACATCATGTTCGCCACCAGTTCGGGCGACGTGCGCCGCAACAAGCTGTCGGACTTCGCCACCGTGAACCGCGCCGGCAAGATCGCCATGAAGCTGGAAGGCGACGATCACATGGTCGGCGTCGCCCTGTGCACCGCCGAGGACGACGTCATGCTGACGACCGCCCTCGGTCGCGCCATCCGCTTCAAGGCCGACGACGTGCGCGTCTTCAAGGGGCGGGATTCGACCGGCGTGCGCGGCGTGCGCCTGCAGGAAGGCGACGAGGTCATCTCGATGGCCGTGCTGGGCCGCGTCGATGCGACGCCGGAAGAGCGGGCCGCCTACGTCAAGCACTCGAACGCCATGCGTCGCGCGGCGGGCGAGGGCGAGGACGAAACCCCGGCGGTGGAGACCGACGACGAAGCGACCGGCGACGCCGTGCTGAGCGTCGAGCGGATCGCCGAACTGGGCGCCGCCGAGCAGTTCATCCTGACGGTCACCGAGACCGGCTTCGGCAAGCGGTCGTCGGCCTATGAGTATCGTCGCACGGGTCGCGGCGGTCAGGGTCTGACGGCGCACGGCCTCGGCGGTCGCGCGGGCAACCGTCTGGCCGCGGCCTTCCCGGTCGAGGACACCGACGAACTGCTGATGGTCACCTCGGGCGGGCAGATGATCCGCACGCCGGTGGGCCAGGTCCGCGTGGTCGGTCGCTCCAGCCAGGGCGTGACCATCTTCCGCACCGCCGACGGTGAAAAGGTCGTCTCGGTCGAGCGCCTGCCGGACAGCGGCGGCGACAACGACGACGCCGGCGTTGAAGGCGACATCGAGGGCGGTGAGGGCGAGGCCTGAGCCTGACGATCCAGATCGACGGTCGCCCGGCCAGCGTCGAGACGCTGACGCCGGTCGTGCTGTCGAACTACGGCGCCTTCACCTCGATGCAGATCGAGGACGGCGGCGTGCGCGGGCTGGACCTGCATCTGGAACGGTTGGAGCAGGAAGCGCTGGAGCTGTTCGGCGTGGCCGTTCCGGAGGGGCGGCTGCGCGAGCGCATGCGCTCGGCTCTGAACGGTCGGACCGGGCGCTGCAGCTTGCGGGTGCAACTGTTCCTGCAGACCGTGACGCTGCGAAGTCCGGACGCCCAGGGCGAGCCGTCGGTCCTGGTCGTCGCCACTGATCCCGCAACGCCCCTGTGCGATCCGCTGCGACTGCAGACGCAGGCCTATGCGCGGGAGGCCGCGCATCTGAAACACGCCGGGACATTCGGGCTGACCCGGGCGCGGCGGGCGGCGGCCATGACGGGCTTCGACGACGCCCTGTTCATCGGGTCCGACGGCCTGGTTTCCGAGGGCAGCATCTGGAACATCGGCTTCGTCGAGGACGGACGGATCGTCTGGCCGGTTGCGCGGATGCTGGCGGGGACCGGGCAGGGCCTGATTGAGCGGGGGCTGGACTCCGTCGGCCTGGACAGCGAGCGCCGGCCGATCGACCGGGCTGCGTTGGCGGACTTCCGGCAGGCTTTCATATGCAACAGCGCGACGCCGGTCTGTCCGGTCGGCAATATCGACGGCCGGTCACTGGATGTGGACCCTGCGCTGATCGACCGGTTGCAGGCGGCCTGGGCGGCGAACGCGCCGCAACCGATCTAGGCCGCCCGTTTCGCACCTGCTAAACGGGAACAAAGTCGGGGAGGACTGCATGCGTATCGGGCTTTATCCCGGCACTTTCGATCCCATCACCAACGGCCACATGGACATCATCGGCCGGGCGGTGAAGCTGGTCGACAAATTGGTGATCGGCGTCGCCCGCAATGACGACAAGGGGCCGCTGTTCGCTACCGACGAGCGGGTCGAACTGGTGCGCGCCGAGGTGGCGACGTTCGGCGACCGGGTCGAAGTACGCTCGTTCTCCAACCTGCTGATGCATTTCGCCGAGGAACTGGACGCGACGGTGATCGTGCGCGGCCTGCGCGCCGTGTCGGACTTCGAATATGAGTTCCAGATGACGGCGATGAACCAACGCCTCAATGCCGACATCGAGACCGTCTTCCTGATGGCCGATCCGCGGCATCAGGCGGTCGCCTCGCGGCTGGTCAAGGAAATCGCCCGTCTGGGCGGGGATATCGGAAGTTTCGTCAGCCCGGCCGTTGCGGCCGCTGTGCTGGCAAGGGTCAAGGGATAGCATGCGTTTCAAGTTCACCTTCGCGGCGGCCGTTTCGGCCGCGCTTCTGGCCTCGGCCGTCCCGGTCATGGCCCAGACCGCAGCGCCCGCCGCGGCCGAATGGCGCACGATCGCGCCGGAGAATCTGCTGGTCATCCAGACCGCCAAGGGGCGGATCCTGGTGGAGCTGGAGCCCCGCATCGCGCCGTTGGCGGTCGAGCGGGTCAGCACCCTGGCCAATCGCGGCTTCTACGACGGCCACGCCTTCCACCGCGTGATCGAGGGCTTCATGGCCCAGACCGGCGATCCGCTGGGCACAGGCCTGGGCGGCAGCGAGCTGCCGGACGTCGCGGGCGAGTTCGGCTTCCGCCGGGGTCGGGCCGACGGCTACGTCTCGCTGTCGTCGACGCCGGGTGGACAGCTGGGGATCATGGGTTCGATGCCGGTCCAGACCCAGCCGGACGCCCAGATGATGGTGACGTCCGACTTCAAGGCGGCGGCGGTCGGTCTGTTCTGCCAGGGCGTGGCGGGCATGGCGCGCTCGAACGACCCGAACAGCGCCAACAGCCAGTTCTTCCTGATGATGGGCCCGCGCGCCTCGCTGAACGGCCAGTACACGGCGTTCGGCCGCGTGGTGGACGGCCTCAATGTCGTGGAATCGCTGAAGGTCGGTTCCGAGAGCGAGGACGGCAAGGTCACCAATCCCGACACCATGACCCGCACGCGCACCGCCGCGGCCCTGCCCGAGGGGCAGCGTCCGGTCGTGCGGGTGATGAACACCAACGCTCCGGCGTTCGCCGCGCTGATCGAGACCACGCGCACCGCACGCGGCGCGCAGTTCAACGTCTGCGACGTCCAGCCGCCGGTGCAGGTCGTCGGCTGATCGGGACGAAAAGGGGGAGGGGACCATGAGACTGACGCTCGCCATCGCCGCGCTGGCCGTGCTTTCGGCCGGAGCCGCCGCCGCCCAGGACGCCGGCGGCACGCCGGCCCCTCCGCCGCCGCCGACTGCGCAGACGATCATCGCCGATACCGACTGGCGCACCGTGCCGGCCGAGAACCTGATGGTGATCGACACCTCCAAGGGGCGGGTGATGGTCGAGCTGGCGCCGGAAATCGCGCCGCTGCATGTCGAGCGCATGAAGTTGCTGACCCGTCGCGGCTTCTTCGATGGGCAGATCTGGCATCGCGTGATCGACTGGTTCATGGCCCAGACCGGCGATCCGCTGGGCACCGGCGACGGCCAGAGCCCGTTCCCCGATCTGAAGGCCGAGTTCACCTTCCGTCGCGACCCGACCATGCCGTTCGTGGGCGTGGCCGATCCGATGGGCGCGCGCATGGGCTTTATCAACGCCCTGCCGGTGCAGACGCAGCCGGACGCGGCCTTCGCCCTGACCGGCGACGGCAAGGTGCACGGCTGGGGTCTGTACTGCCCGGGCGTGGCCGGCATGGCCCGCGACGAAGGCAATGACACCGCCAACAGCCAGTTCTTCCTGATGCGTCAGGCCTATCCGGCATTGGACAAGCGCTACACGATCTGGGGCGTGACGGTGTCGGGCCTCGACGTGGTGCGCTCGCTTCAGGCCGGCGACGGCGACAACGGCATGATGGCCCAGGCGCAGCCGGACCGGATGATCCGGGTGCGGATCGCGGCCGACATTCCCGAGGCCGAGCGGCCGACGGTGCAGGTGCTGTCGACCAGCTCGACCCGCTTCCGGGCGCTGGTGGACGAGGCCCGGGCCGCGCGCGGCGCCGATTTCTCGGTCTGCGACGTGACCCTGCCGGTTCAGGTCGCCGGCGGCTGACCGCCCCGGCCGCGGCGGCGACGACGCCGTGGCGGCTTGCGATCCTCACGGATCCTTTGCAGCAGAAGCCCCTCGCGCAGGCCGCGATCGGCGACGCGCACGCGCTCTGACGGCCAGGCGCGCTGGACGGCTTCCATGATGGCGGCGCCGGCCAGAACCAGGTCCGCGCGGTCCGGCCCGATGCAGGACTCGGCCGCGCGCCCCTCGGGCCCCAGGGCCTTCAGCCGTTCGGCGGCGGCTTCGCAGTCGCCGCGCGTCATCCACAAACCGTCGACGAGGTTCCGCTGATAGCGGCGCAGGCCCAGGTGGATGCCCGCCAGGCTGGTGATCGCGCCCGAGGTGCCGACCAGGTGCGCCCGCCCGGCGGTGAAGATCGTGCGCAAGGCGGGATCGACCGGCGCGGCGGCGATGGCGGCGCCCATGTCGACGATCATCTCTTCGTACCAGCCGGCCAGTTCGCCGTTGCGCGCATTGGCCGGTTCGGGATGCCGCTCGGCGAGGGTGACGACGCCGATGGGGGCCGACATCCAGCCCTCCAGCGTGAAGCCGCCCTCGTGACGACGCAGCCAGCTGAGTTCGGTCGAGCCGCCGCCGACATCCACGACCAGCACCGCCTCCGCGTTCTGGTCGAACAGGTTCAGGCAGCCCTCGACCGCGAGCCTGGCTTCCTCGATCGGATCGATGATGCGCAGCTTCAGGCCGGTGCCGACGCGGACGCGCTCGATGAAGGCGGCGCCGTTGTCGGCCTGACGGCAGGCCTGGGTGGCGACGGCCATCAGGCGTGCAGGTTCGACCCCGCGCCGGGCGACGCGCTCGCCGCACATCATCAGCGCGTCATAGGCCCGCTCCATGGCGGCGTCGTCGAGACGGCCGGTGCGGGACAGGCCTTCGCCGAGGCGGACGATGCGGCTGAAGGAATCGACGACGCGAAAGCCGTCGCGCGCCGGCTTCGCAATGAGCAGGCGGCAATTATTGGTCCCCAGATCGAGGGCGCCGTAGAGCGGCGCCTCGCGACCTGACGCCTCTGTGTCCCCGGAGGCGCCGCCGCGGGCGCTCGTTCCGTGGGACCGCCGAGGCTGGGACCGCGAACGCCGTGGGGCGCCGTCGGTCTCCGGCATGGGCCGAACTTTCAAGGTGGGCGGTCCAAAGCGGCGCCCGTCCCGGACAAACTAGACCGGCCTTCGCGATCCCGCCAAGCGTGTCTGACGCGAAAATGAACGAGACTACAGGGCTTTCGCTCAGGGAGCGGGGCGTAGCCTCGGCTCCATCATGAGCACCACCATCGCCCGTTTCGGCCTCGGCCAGATCGTCAGACACCGCCAGGCGGCCTTCCGCGGCGTGGTCGTCGACGTCGATCCTGTGTTCCGGGGGCAGCCCCAGGACACCGGCGCCATTTCGCCCAACCAGCCCTTCTACCAGGTGATGGCGATGGGCGCGGAGGGCGGCTTCATGGCCTATGCCCCCGAGGATGCGCTGGAGCATGATCCGGGGGCGGCGGTGCTGACGGGGGCTGAAGAGCGCCGGATGTTCAACGTCGACGCCAGCGGGCGGCACGCCCCCAAGGCGCAGGCGATCCACTGACCGGCGACTGACGCGCTTCGTCTGGCGCGCTTCGACGGCCGGGCCTAGATTGTCGGCAAGGGGCCGCCAGAGCCCGTAGCAGGAGTGCGTCCATGTCCGACTTCGAACACGTCTTCGAAAGCCCGCCCGAAGGCGCGGCCGCCGACTGGACTATTCCGCAGAACTGGCGCGCCTATACCGAGGTCGAGCACAAGACCTGGGACACGCTGTACGCGCGGCAGATGAAGATCCTGCCGGGACGGGCGGCGGACGTGTTCATCAAGGGTCTCGACGCGCTGGACCTGAACACCGGCGGCATTCCCGACTTCGCCCTGATGAATCCCAAGCTGCAGGCCCTGACCGGCTGGACGGTGGTGTGCGTGCCCGGACTGGTGCCGGACGAGGTGTTCTTCGACCACCTGGCCAACCGCCGCTTCCCCTCGGGCCAATTCATCCGCAAGCCGGACCAGTTGGACTACCTGCAGGAGCCGGACATCTTCCACGACGTCTTCGGCCATGTGCCGATGCTGACCGACCCCGACTTCGCCGCCTATATGGAGGCCTATGGCAAGGGCGGGCAGCGGGCGGCGTCGTTGGGCATGCTGCAGAACCTCGCGCGGCTGTACTGGTATACGGTCGAGTTCGGCCTGATGCAGGACACGGACGGCCTGCGCATCTACGGCGCGGGCATCGTGTCGTCGGCGACCGAGAGCGTGTTCTCGCTGGACGACCCGTCGCCGAACCGGCTGGGCTTCGACCTCGAGCGGGTGATGAAGACGCTCTACCGGATCGACGACTTCCAGCAGGTCTATTTCGTCATCGACAGCATCGAGCAGCTGAAGCGCGAGACGCTGCAGGACTTCGGCCCGATCTATGGGCGGCTGGAGGGCGCCGAGGCGATCCCGATCGAGACGGTGCTGCCGTCCGACCGGGTCTTCACCCGCGGCACCCAGGCCTATGCCGCCCGCGGCGGCAGGTTCGCGGCCTGAACCTCCAGTCGCGGTGACGGCTGCGGCCGCACGCCCAGCACCAGACCGAACCAGCCGATGCGGCGGGCGATCTCATAGGTCGCCCAGCAGCCGATGACGGTCGTCCCGATCAGGATCGAGGCCTCCGCCGCCAGCGGAAGGTTCAGCTTCGCCAGATGGTGGCCCGCGACGACGATGATCGTCTGATGGGCGATGTAGAACGGGAAGACGCCGATCGTCAGATAGCGGAGCAGCGGCGTGTCGCGGTTCAGGTGTTTAGCGCCGAAGCCGAGAATGGCGGCGATGAAGGCCCACTGGTCGGCGGCGTAGACCACCCGCATGACGCGGCGCAGGGCCTCGGCCGGGACGGCGTCGTCGGCGCGGTACTGCCAGGCGTAGGCGGCCCACACGGCCCAGGCGGTCAGGGCGAGCATCAGGGCGGGCCAGCGCAGGCGGATGAAGGTCTGACGCAGGCTGTCCGAGCGGGCGGTCAGGAAGCCGAACAGGAAGGCGCTGAACGACAGGGCGTGGTTGTACCAGTCCTCGACCAGGTCGTGGGTGATCTCGAAGCGGGCCGCCAGGGCCCAGCGGATCAGGGCGAGGAAGACGATCGGCCAGACCAGAAGGCCCCAGCCCTTCAGGGCGCGCTCCAGCACGACGCCCAGCGCCGGCAGCCGTCCGCCCGTCAGCGCAAGCAGTCCGGCGAGGAGCAGGCTGTAGACCAGCAGATAGGCGACGAACCACAGGTGGTTCCATGTCGGCGTGGTCAGGCAGCCATCGGCGTCGCACCAGTTGCCGGACGCCGTGGCGTACTTGATCCAGAAGTCGTTGAGCCACGGGCTGCCGGCCGGATCGGCGACGCCAAGGCCGCGCAACGCCTCCCAGACTTCGTAGTAGCTCTGCGGCGGCACGATCACGAACATGCCGAACAGCAGGGGCGGCAGCAGGCGCAGGGTGCGCGAGCCGGCGAGCGATCCCGGGCCCCTGCCGCGGGCGCTGAAACTGTCGGCCATGAAGCGGGTCGCCGCGCCGGAGACCAGGAACAGCAGGGTCAGGCGCCAGGGATTGGTCAGCTGCATGATCGGCTCAAGGGCCTCGACCTCATGACCGCTCTTCACGTGCCAGTCCCAGGGCACGTAGAACATGCCGACGTGGTAGAGGATGAGCAGGCCGAAGGCCCCGACGCGGATCCAGTCCAGATCGATGCGGCGGGCCGAAGGGGCGGCGAGGGAAGCGGGGGAGGCGGCGTCTGTTGACACGGAAAGGCTCCGGAAACGGCGGTGATGCGACCGATGGGACCTCTGGCGTCCCGGCGGAGCAATCGCCTCGGGCCGTACGGCGCCCTGGTGGGGACGACGCAGCGGCGGCTGTGACGAACGGCGAGCCGGGCGGGACGGGCGGCTGGTGGGCGACGTTCGGACGCGCCAGGGTCTGCGACCTGCGGATCGCCCTGTTGTGGATCGTGCCGGCGACGGCGGTCATCGCCGTCGTCAACTCGCTGTCCAATCTGGCGGACATGCCGCACGTCGACTGGTGGGAGCCGTGGGCGTGGGAGGGCAGCAGCGCCATCGCCATTCTGGTGGCGATGATCGTGCCTTGGCTGGCGACCGCGGCGGCCCCGCCAGACGAGGCGGCGGGCGAGGGCTGGCGACCCAAGCTCCGGTTCGCGGCCGTGCATCTGACGGCGCTGTTGATCTTTTCGGCCGTGCACGTCGCCGGCTTCGTGCTGCTTCGGTCGCTGATTTACCAGCTCATGGACGCCGGGCCGTACGAGTTCGGAAACCGCTTCATCTACGAGCTGCGCAAGGACATCATCAGCTACTGCGTCTACGTCGGGACCTTCTGGCTGATCACCTGGGTGCGGCGCCGGCGGGACGAGCCGGTGCGGCCGGTCAGCTTCGATATCCGCGACGGGGCCCGGATCATCCGCGTGCCCCTGTCCGGCATCCTGGCCGTGTCCTCGGCGGGAAACTACGTCGAGTTCTGGCTGAGCGACGGACGCCGGCCGCTGATGCGCGCGACTCTGGTGGCGATCGAGGTCGAGCTGGAGCGTTTCGGCTTCGTCCGCGCCCACCGCTCGTGGCTGGTCAATGTTGATCAGGTGAGGGGACTGCGCCCCGACGGCTCCGGCGACTGGACGGTCGAGCTGGGCGCAGTCGAGGCGCCGGTGTCGCGTCGCTATCCCGGGGCGCTGGAGCGGCTCAAGGGCTGATCACTCTGGTGGGCCGCGGTCGTCGGCCCTTCGGGACCTCCCGACCCGACGCGGCCTAGTCCGCGTGGTCGATCAGGCTGCGGTGCTTGGTGTCGCGCATGAACAGATAGACCAGCAGCGACACGCCGATCATGCCGGTCACGTACCAGAAGAAGGCGCTCTCGATGCCTTCGCTCTTGAACCACAGCGCCGCGTATTCGGCCGTGCCGCCGAACAGGGCGTTGGCGATGGCGTAGGGCAGGGCGACCCCCAGGGCGCGGATGTGGGCCGGGAACAGTTCGGCCTTCACCACGGCGTTGATGGAAGTGTAGCCGCTGACGATGATCAGGGCCGCCATGGCCAGCAGGAAGGCCATGAACGGGCTGTCGACCTGGGCCAGGGTCGACATGATCGGCACGGTGAACAGCACGCCCAGCACGCCGAACGCGACCATCACCGGCTTGCGGCCGATGCGGTCCGAAAGCGCGCCGACGGCCGGCTGCAGGCACATGAAAACGAACAGGGCGGCGGCGCTGATCTGGGTGGCGACGTCCTTGGAGAAGCCCGTCGTATTGACGAGGAATTTCTGCAGGTAGGTCGTGTAGGCGTAGAAGGCGAGCGTGCCCCCGGCGGTCAGGCCCATGACCAGCAGGGCCTCCTTCGGGTGTTTCAGGATCAGCAGCAGGGCGCTGGATTTCGGCGCCTCGCTCGCGTCTGTGACGACGAAGGCGCGGGTCTCGTCGAGGCGGCGGCGCAGCCAGAAAACGATCACCGCCAAGGCCGCGCCGACAAAGAAGGGAATGCGCCAGCCCCAGGAGGCGAGGGCGTCCTCGCTCATCGTGTTCTGCAGCAGGATGAGGAGCATGAGCGCCAGCAGCTGGCCGGAGATCAGGGTGACGTACTGGAAGCTGGACCAGAAGCCGCGGTGCTTCTCGGTCGCCATCTCGGACAGATACGTGGCCGAAGACCCGTATTCGCCGCCGACGCTTAGGCCCTGCAGCATGCGGGCGAACAACAGCAGGGCGGGCGCGGCGACGCCGATCGCGGCATAGCCCGGCGTCAGGGCGATGATCAGGCTGCCGGTGCACATCAGGGTGACCGACAGGGTCAGGCCGGCCTTGCGGCCCCGGCGGTCGGCGTAGACGCCCATGATCCACGCCCCGACCGGGCGCATCAGGAAGCCGACGGCGAAGATGGCGGCCGAGCTCAGCAGCTGGGCCGTGGTGTCGCCCTTGGGGAAGAAGACGGGCGCGAAATAGAGGGTGAAGGCGGCATAGGCGTACCAGTCGAACCACTCGACCAGATTGCCCGCCGAGCCGCCGATGATGTTCCGCAGCCGCCGGGCCGGAGTCATGTCGTTGTCCGCCCGCATGCCGTCCCCCCGAACCCTGTTCCGGGACAAAGGGCTAGAGCGGTTTGCCCATCCGCACCAGAGGCACGGGCGCGCCGCCGCGGTCGTCCTCGAAGCGTTCGATCTCGCGATAGCCGGCGGCGAGGTACAGCGGCTCTCCGCCCATGGTGGCGACCAGTTCGACGCGGTCGTAGCCGGCGGCGCGGGCGGCGTCCTCGCAGAGGTCCAGGATCAGGCGGCCGACGCCCTGCCGGACGAACTCGGGCGCCGTATACATGGCCCGCACCCGGGCGGCGTCGACGCCGGGCGTCAGCGGAGCCGGGATGCGGCCGGGCGTGTGGTCGCCGCCATAGGTGGTGATGCGCCCGCTCCAGCCGCCGCACCCGGCCATGACGCCGTCCTGCTCGACGATGAAATAGGTGCGGTCGGCGATGATCTGGCTGTCGAGGCCCATCAGCTTGCGGCTGGCGACGATCTGCTCGGGCGTCAGGAAGGCGGCCAGCGGGCCGCTGATCGAGCGATCCATCAGCGCGACCAGGGCCGGGATGTCGGCCTCGGTGGCGATGCGATGGGTGAAGGGCGAGGACATAGTGACCGAATAGGCTGCCCTTTCTCTCCCGTCATCCTCGGCCTTGTGCCGAGGATCCAGGAACTCAATAGCGGCGGAGGGCCTGCCGCCTGGACCGCGCGTATGGGCCCTCGGGACAAGCCCGAGGGTGACGGGTGAGGGGGGCGAGACGCGGCGACTAGCGCTGGAAGGGATAGAAGCCGGAGCCAAGGCCGAGGATCGACGTCAGCTCGTCCAGCGCGCCGCGGCTCTCGTCCAGCAGGGCGGGGTCGGCGAGGTCGGCGGGGCTGAGGCGGTCGCGATACCACGTCGCACCCCAGACGCTGAGGGCGCCGTGCAGTTCCTCGTTGATGCGCATGGCCGGGTTGGCGGCAGCCTGTTCCGCCGCGCTCAGGACAACGCGCAGCCGCAGGCAGGCGGGGCCGCCCCCATTGCGCATCGATTGGCGCACATCGACATACTCGACCCGGCCGATGGGGCCGTTGGAGGCCGCCAGCGCCTCGGCGACGGCATGGCTGCGGGCGTTGTCGCGGGTCTCGGTGGGGCAGATCAGGGTCAGGCGGTCCTCACCCGGGATCCGCACCAGCATGGAGTTGAAGAGGTAGCTGGAGATGGCGTCGGCCAACGGCAGATCGGCGGCGGAGACCTCGACGAAGATCGGCTCGAAGCCCTCGGCGGCGGCGCGGATGGCGGCCTTGGTCCCGGCCGTGTCCTCGAAGGCCAGCTCGTGGAAGAAAAGGGTCTCCAGCGCGCCGACGCAGACGACGTCGTTGTGGAAGGTCCCGCCCTCGATGGCCGCCTTCGACTGCCGGGCCAGCACCGCGCCGCGCGCGCCGTGGCGGCGGGCGACGGCTTCCGAGGCCTCGCGCGTCTGGCGGGCGGGATACGCGCCCGTCCACGGCTCATAGGCCTCGCGACCCCAGACCAGAAGGTTGACGCCCGGCGCGCCGTGGTCGGCGCACAGGCGGACGTGGTTGGCGGCGCCCTCGTCGGCGAGGTGAGCCACCGACGGCAGAGCGTCGTGGACGGCGAAGCGCTCGGGATCGGGGAAGAGGGCGTCCAGCGCCCGCTTCGTCTGCTGGTGCTCCAGCGAGCGGTGCAGGTTGGTGACCAGGTTGGCGGGGGTGAAGTGGACCCGGCCGTCGGCGCTGTCGGCGCTGGGGGTGACGGTGGCGGCGTTGGCGGCCCACATGGGGGAGGCGGAACAGGCGGCGGCGGCGAAGGTCGGCGCGTCCTTCCAGGCGCGCTCCAGCACCTGGGCGTCCGTGCCGGTGAAGCCCAGCGAACGCAGGAAGGGGACGTTGGGCCGCTCGTGCGGCGGCAACACGTACTGGGGCAGGCCGAGATCGGCGAGCCGCTTCATCTTGTCGAGACCCTGCAGCACCGCCGCGCGCGGGTTCGACGCCTCGCCCTTGTTGAGGCTCGATGCGAGATTGCCCGGGGACAGGCCCGCATAGGAATGCGTCGGTCCGATCAGGCCGTCGGCGTTGGCTTCGAGGGTTGTCAAACTGGAACGATCCGAACGGTCGGCGACATCATTTCGTGCGTCCAAAGCGCGGCCGCGATCAGGATCACCGCCAAGACCAACAGAGCTCCTGCGTTCAGGAAACGCCGGGTCTGAAGTAATTGAACCATTCCCAATACCATCACGCAGCCGAAGAATCCGCAGCCGACGTAGATGTTGGCGCGATCACTCCGTACCAACCAGTAGAAGGCTATGAGCAGACCGGTCGCCCCTACACAGCACGATGCGTAAATTATCGCTGGACGAATTTTGACCAGAAGGGGTTCCGGGCCGATTTGACGGTTGGTGCGCCAGCCTGAGATCACGCCCGCAAGCCCTTGATCTCACTTTCAATGTTCTTCACCGCCTCGGCTTCGAAACTGGCGACCGGATAGGCGCAGTAGTCGGCGGCGTAGTAGGCGCTGGGACGGTGGTTGCCGCTGGCGCCGAGGCCGCCGAAGGGCATGTCGCCGGCGGCGCCGGTGGTCGGGCGGTTGAAGTTGACCACGCCCGCGCGGATGCGGCGGACGAAGGTCTGCCAGGTGAACGGGTCGTCGCTGACCAGGCCGGCGCTGAGGCCGTAGCGGGTCGCGTTGGCCTCGGCGATGGCGGCCTCGAACGAGCTGACGCGGGTCACCGACAGGAAGGGGGCGAACATCTCCTCGTCCGGCACGGCGACGCCGGTGACGTCGATGATGGCCGGCTTCACGAAGGCGCCGGGCAGGTTGCCGACGGGGCCGGAGGCGCGGATGACGCGGGCGCCGAGGTCGACGCGCTCCTGCAGGGCGGCGAGGGCGGCGGCGGCGGCCTTCTCGGAGATCAGCGGGCCCGCGTAGGGCTCGGGCGTCGAGTTCCACGGCGCATAGGTCAGGCGGTCGGAGAGGGCGGCGACGGCCTCGATGATGGCGTCGCCTTGGGCACCTTCCGGCACGATCAGCCGACGCGCGCACGAGCAGCGCTGGCCGGTGGTGATGAAGGCGGACTGGACCACGATGCCGGCCACGGCCTCGGCGTCGGCGGCGTCCCAGACAACCAGCGGATTGTTGCCGCCCAGCTCGAGGGCCAGGATGACGTGCGGATCGTCGGCGAATTTGCGCCGGAAGTGGGCGCCGGCCGCGCCCGAGCCGGTGAACATCAGGGCGTCGATGCCGCTGTCCAGCAGGGCCGCGCCGGCAGCTCGCCCGCCCTGGACGACGTTGACCACGCCGGTCGGCAGGTCGGCGGCCGCGAAGGCCTCGGCCATCAGCTGGCCGGTGAGGGGCGTCTCTTCCGACGGTTTGAACACGACGGTGTCGCCGGCCAGCAGGGCCGGAACGATGTGGCCGTTGGGCAGGTGGCCGGGGAAGTTGAACGGGCCAAGCACCGCCGCTACGCCGTGCGGGCGGTGACGCAGGGTGGCGTGGCCGAAGGCGGTCTGGGCGGTGCGTTCGCCGGTGCGCTCGTCATAGGCGCGGATCGAGATGTCGACCTTGCCCTGCATGGCCTGCAGCTCGGTCTGGGTCTCCCACAGGGCCTTGCCGGTTTCCCGGCTGATGGCCTCGGCCATCTGCGGCGCCCGATCCTTGAGCACGGCCTGGTAGCGTTTCACCGCCTCGATGCGGTCCTGACGGGGCAGGTCGGCCCAGGCGGGGAAGGCGGCGCGGGCGCGGTCGGTTGCGGCCTGGACCTCGGCGGGTGAGGCGGCGGCGCCTTCCCAGACGGTTTCGCCGGTGGCGGGATCGGTCGAGCGGAAAGTGGTCATGGCAGCCAGATGGGGGTTCAGGTCTTTACGCGCACGGTCTCGCCCGCCCGCACCTTGAGGGCGTCGGCGGTTTCGCGGGTCAGGGTGGCGACGTCGCCCTCGATGTAGGCGCGCTGTCGGACGGCGCGGAAGCCGCTGACGCTGTCCGTCGAGATCAGGGCGGGCAACTCGGCATTGACCTCTTCGGAGATCGCCACGGTCAGGCGACGCGCGTCACGGACGGTGCGGATGTTGTCGC
Organism: Brevundimonas lenta; assembly: GCF_014196335.1. Lineage (GTDB taxonomy): Bacteria > Pseudomonadota > Alphaproteobacteria > Caulobacterales > Caulobacteraceae > Brevundimonas > Brevundimonas lenta. The sequence goes on along the minus strand of NZ_JACIDM010000002.1, from coordinate 834,868 downwards.
GACCGCAGGCCACGGTCGGACCGGCGTCGAAGATGTCGACCAGACCGTTGGGGCGGAAGCCCTCGCTCTCCAGCAGGGCCATGGCGGGGACGCCCTGGGGGTGGACCTTGCCGATCACGGCGCGCGCAGGCTCGGGCAGCAGCTCGATGTAGATCGGATGGCGCGGCGAAAGGTCGAGGATGAACTGCTTGTCGGTCGAACCGGTCAGCCGGTCGGCCTCGTCGAATTCCATCGGGAAGAATTTGCTCGCGACGTGATCCCAGAACGGACAGGCGCCGTCGGGGGTGAAGACCCCACGCAGCTCGGCCAGGACGTTGTCGGCGAACAGCTCCGGTTCGGCGCCGATCAGCATGTAGCGCGACTGGCTGAGCAGGCGGCCCGCACCGCCCTTGCGCCGGTCGGCCTTGAGGAACAGCGATCCGACCTCGGTCCAGCCGGTGCATTCGTTGACCAGCACCAGGGTCTTCTGTTCCAGCTTGATGCCGAGCGACGGCGACGACTGGGCGTTGTTGACCACGCGGAACGAGAAGAACGGGCGGTGCAGGCCGACCGCCGCCTTGACCGAGCCGACGCCGTCGACGTCGCCGGTCTCCGACTCCTCCAGCATCAGTGTGTACCAGCGGTCCTGCGGCTTGATGGCGCCGGTGAAGCTGTCGCGGCTGAGGTCGAGGCGTTCCGCCAGCTGGTCCGGATCCTCGGGCAGGCTGGTGAAGCCGGGGCCGGACAGGATGGCCAGCTCCAGCAGGTGGTCGAGGTCGGCAGGCGCTGCGGGTCGGACGACGAGCATGGGGGTTACATCGTCTCCAGACGCAGGGACTTCAGTTTCAGGGCGTCGATCTCGCCCGAGGCGATCTTGCACAGGATCAGCGCTGACAGCTGGGCCCGTTCGACGAAGCTGGCGGGCCAGGCGAACTCCTGGTCGGAATGGATGTCGCCGCCCAGGACGCCGAGGGTGTCGATGTTCGGCAGGCCGGCGGCGTGCAGGTTGTTACCCTCGCAGACGCCGCCCGAGGGCTTCCAGGCGATGGTCTGGCCCAACAAGGCGCCGGTGTCGCGCACGGCTTCGAACAGGGCGGTCTGGCTCGCGTCCATCGGCTTGGGCGCGCGGGTCATGCCGCCGTGCAGGTCCAGGGTCAGGCCGGGGAAGGGCGGCTCGGCGGCGATCTGACGCACCGTCTCCGAGATCCATGCCGAGGCCTGGGCATCGGGGACGCGGACGTTGAAGCGGACCACGGCGTTGTCGGCGACGACGTTGAGCGGCCCGCCGCCCGAAATCTTGGCGACATTGACCGTGACGCCCTCGCGCTGGCCGTTCAGGGCGTGCAGGCGGCCCGCGATGATGGCGGCGCCGGCGACGGCGTTGGCGCCCTCGTGGAAGGCGCGGCCGGCGTGGGCCGCCTTGCCGGTGACGATCAGATGGTAGTTGCCGCTGCCCTTGCGCTCGCCGGCCAGGGTGCCGTCAGCCAGCGCGGGCTCATAGGTCATGCCGACGTGGCCGCGTGCGCCGAGTTCGGCCAGCAGCGGAGCGGAAGCGGGCGAGCCGATCTCCTCGTCGGGTGACAGCAGCACGGTCCAGCCGACGCGGCCGTGGTCGGGATGCGTCTCGAAGGCCTCCAGCGCCGCCAGCAGGACGGAGATGCCGCCCTTCATGTCGGCGATGCCGGGACCGTTCAGGGCGCCGTCGGCGCGGGTGGTCACGGTCTGAAAGGCGCTCTCGGCGGGGAAGACGGTGTCGTAGTGGCCGGTCAGGACGACCTGCAGCGGGGCGTCGGGGCGGCAGGTGATCTTCAGCGCGTCCGCATGGGCCTCGGCGCGGACCGAGCCGTCGTCGGCGACGGTGGTGGAGCCGCGGGTGGGGATGCGCTCGACGGTCGCCGGCAGGCTGCGGGCCCCGGCTTCCAGCAGCGCCAGCACGGCGTTCAGCCCCTCGGCGTTGCGACTGCCCGAGTTGACGTTCGCCCACTCGATCGCACGGCCGATGATGGCGGTCTCGCGCGCCGCGACGTGGTCGAGCACGGTCTGGTCAGAGGGCAGAATCCGCATGCGGCCGGACCCTAGCCGGGCCGGCGGCAAAGGTGAAGCGAGCGTAACTTCCGACTCGGGACGAGTCCGGGTAACCCTTTCCCCCTATCCAAGGGAGGACACTGGATGACTGACTGGACGAAGGCGATGAATCCGACATCGCTGATCAAGACCGAGGCGGAGGCCACGGCCGCCGCCCGCGCCAGCGCGATCGCCATTTTTCTGGGCGTCGCGTGGGGCCTCGTCGGGATCATCTACATCATGACCGCCGGTCAGGCCGTCATGGAGGCCGCCATGGCCCAGGCCTCGGCCGAAACCCCGGAGATGGCCGGAATGGCCGGACCGCTGACCCAGTTCGCTCTGTGGCTGTCCGTCGGCCTGGTCGTCATTCAGCTGGTCATCGGCCTGGTGCAGTGGGCCAAGCCCAATATCGTCATCCCGATCATCTTCGTGATCCTGGTCGCGTTCGGCCTGGTCTCGGGAATCTTCGGACTGGTGATGGCCGGCAGCCCGAACATGCCTGAAACCGCCGCCACGCCGATGTGGCAGGTGGTGATCGGCCTGATCATCCTGGTGATCCAGATGGTCCTGCACATCGCGGGCATCCGCGGCGCTGCGAAACTGGACAAGCTGCGCTTCGAAGCCGCGCGGTAAGGACTGAAAGTTCGGGCGGCGGTCTCGCGATCGCCGCCCGTTCTGTTTTGCTCAGCGGCTCTGCCGCCGGTCCTCTCGGGCCGTTCCGGGTTGCCGCGACTGCCGGCGCCAGCGGATCGAAATATTGGTGTCGCCCTCCGCCGTGACGGAGGAACTGACGGTCACGTTGCGGCGCACGCGCCATTCGACGTTGACCTCGCCGCCGCCCTCGCCGCCGCCGATGATCTCCAGATAGACGTTGTCGCTGATGTAGCGCCCGCCGGCGACGGTCATGCTCGACGCCTCGCCGCCGAAGGACAGACGGTCCAGTCCGGCCAGCTCGCGCAGATTTCCGATCACATCAAAGCCGCCGCCGCCCGCGAGCGAGGCCACGCCCGCCGCCAGCTGGGCCGCCTCGAACGGCGACAGTTGCGAGGCCGAGCGACCGAACAGCACCTGCGACAGTATCTCGTCCTGGGGCAGGACCGGCGTCGAGCTCAGGGCGATCTCGGGCTGGGCGGCGGTGCCGGTGACGCGGACCGTGGCCGTCAGCGTCGGATCCTCTCGCGTGGCCGTCAGATTGAGACGGATCTGCTCCGGATTGGTCGACAGGCTGACGGTGCCGCTGTCGTCGAAGACGAAACGCTTGCCGGCGAAGTCGTAGTCGCCGCGCACCACGCGGGCGTTGCCGGTCAGGACGGGGCGGCTGATGGTGCCGGTGACCCGGGCGAAGACGCTCATCTCGACATTCAGGCCGCGCCCGACGATGCGGACGTCGCCGCCGGGCGAGCGGATGGTGACGTCGAGGCCGATCTGCGGACCGCGAGGCCGGTTCTGCTCGTCTTCGGGGATATCGCCGCCGGGGCGGTTCACCTCGATGACGTCCATGCGGACGATGCCGTTCGAGCCCGGCGGATTGGCGCTGATGCGGGCGTCGTCGATGTCGATCCGGCCGGCCAGCTGGATGTTGCCGTCCTCGGCGCGGACCACGGTCAGCGGACCGGAGGCGCGGGCGACGGCCAGGTCATTGTCGATGATCCGGAACCGGGTCAGGGCCAGCTGGAAGCTGGAGCCCGATCCCTGCCGCAGCCCGATCCGGCCGTTGCCCGCCACCGATCCGCCGTGTCCGTCGGTCGCTGCGAAGGTCTCGATCAGCGCGGTGGTGTCGTCGAAGCGGCTGGCCAGGGTCATGTCCTGCAGCCGCAGGCCCGTGGCGTTGTCGCGGAAGGCGCCCTCCTTGAGGTCGAAGCGTCCGTTGATGCGCGGCTCGTTGAGCGTGCCGGCCAGGCTGGCGCGAACATCGACCTCGCCGGCCAGCGACCGTTCCCCGCCGAGCAGCAGGTCCCAGATCGGCTGGATCTGGCCCGTGATGGCGACATCGCCTTCCATGGCGCGGGTGCGGGCGATGGCGAGACGCAGCGGCGCCGCCGACGCCTCGACCGGCAGGGTGATGTCGGCCCGGGCCTGGAGCGCCGTCTCGTCGGTCGCCTCGGCCTGCAGGTGCAGGGTGTTGTTGGCGAGAGTCGCCGTCACCGTGCCGTCGACCTCAAGGCCGCGGGGCGCGTCGATGCTGCGCAGGTCCTCGAGTTTGACGTTGGCCGATCCCGACAGGTCGTCGCCGGCCCCGCGCAGCGACAGGTTGCCGGTGACGCGGCCGCGCACATCGGGCGCCAGCGAGCCCAGCTCGACGCTGGTCAGATTGGCCTCGATGACGGCGGCGCGGGAATCCTGGCGGTACTCGCCGGTCAGCACGCCGCCGCCGACGCCCAGATCGACGCGGGCGACCCGGCCGTCCCCGGCGAAGGCGATCACAGCGGGGCTGCGGGTGGTGAAGTCGATGTCGCGGACGCTGCCCGAACCGTCGAGAATGACGGACTGCGCCGCGCCGTCGCGCGAATAGACGCCCGTGCCGTCGAACGAGACCGGCGTGGCCCCGCCGACGTCGGCCTTGAGCGTGAAGGGCAGGCGGTCGAGCGTGCCGCTGCCGTTCAGATCCAGCGACTTGATCACCCAGGTCGAGCCCGCGAGGCGGACGTTGCGCCCGCTGACGTCGAGGATGGCGGTTTCGGCGCCGCCTCCTTCGGTCAGGCGCACGCGGCCCTCGACCTCGCCGGAGGCCAGGAAGGCGCCGGGGCGGGCGGTGAAGGTCAGGTCGGCGCTGGACGGGATGCGGTTGGACAGGGCGATCGCGCCCTGGGCGGTGACGCCGCCGGCGTCCAGATCGACGTCGGTCAGGCGGATGCGGTCGCCGCCGAGGAAGAAGTTGCCGCTGGCCCTGGCGGGACCGAAGTTCGATCCCGCGGTGACGGCGATGCGTCCGTCGGAGGCGTCGCGACCGCGGCGGAAGCTGAGGATCATGTCCGCGTCGGTCAGGGTCAGCCCGCCGGCGCTGACGCGGCCGAAGCCGGCGCGCAGGTCGGCGCGCGGCTGGGCCAGCGTGCCGGTCAGGGCCCCGTCGCCGGTCATGGCGCCGTCGATCGCCACCGGGCCGACGCCGAAGGGGCCGCGCGCGTTCCAGTTCAGGGCCAGACGCAGGCGTCCGTCGTTCTCGATCAGACCCCGGGCCCCCGCCGAGCCCTGGGCGCCGGTGAGGTCGGCCTGTTCGATCTCGATGCGACCGTTGTTGAGCGCGCCGGTGGCCTTGAGCCTGGGCGTCTGGCCCAGCAGACGGTCGAGCTCGCCCAGACCGGTCGCCAGCCGACGGCCGCGCGCGTCGAAGGTGAGGCGCCACGGGGCGCCGCTGCGGGTGGTCGAGGCGGCGACCGGGCCGCCGAAGGCTCCGCTGGCGCCGCCATGGATTTTCGAGGCGTCGGTGATGTCGACCTGGCCGCGGAAGCCGAGCCCACCCATCAGATTGCGCCCGCCCGAGCCGGTGACCTTGATCGCCTGACCGGCCGCGTCGATCCGTTCGAGCAGGATGGCTCCGTCGGTCTGGCGGACCGCCTCGAACTGGACCCGGGGTCGGGCGCCGAGCAGACCGCCGATAATGCCCGCCGTCGAGCCGCCAGTGGCCCGGATGTCGCCTTCCAGATCCATGCGCCCGGCGCGGACCTGGAGGTTCAGGGGCCCCTGCAGCCGTTGCGCCCGATAGCTGACGGCGTTGACGCCCATCAGGTCGACCGTCCCGTTCAGGGTCCAGTTGGTCGCGTCGCCCTTGAACAGGCCCGCATAGGCGGCCCGTCCCGCCGCCGGACGCCCGACCAGCCGGCTGAGGGACGGGGTCGAGACGTCCAGACGGATGCCGTCCGGGCTGCTGCGGTCGCTCATCCGGATTTCGCCGCTGGCCCCGGAGTTCAGGTTGTCGGACAGCAGCCGCCAGCCGACGCCTTGCAAGCCATCGCTATCGCGGTCGGGCGAGGTGGCGAAGCCGAAGCGCGCGGTGCGGCCAATCCGCTCCGCGAACGGCTCCAGCAGATCCGAGCCCGAGAAGTCGAGGAAACCGGAAATGCGGGCTTCCTTCGGCCCGTAGCGGCCGGTGATCCTGAGCGGCGTGAAGTCGCCGGTGCGGACCATGGCGTCGACGATGCGCCCGTTGACGACGGCATAGGCTCGGAACGGCTCGTCCGGCGAATAGCCCAGCGCGCCGGCGATGGGACCGCCGCCGGCCTCGTTGGCCTGCAGGTTCAGACGGGTGTCGGCGATATCGTCGCCCAGGGTGGCGCGAACCCGCAGATAGTCGCCTGGCCGGCTGTTGCTGAGTGCATTGACGGTGAAATTCTTGGCCCCGCTGCGCGGGATGTTCGCGTCGCCGGACAGGTTCCAGCGGCCGTATTCCTTGCTGAAATTCTCCAGCAGTTCGACGTCGGCGGCGAAGCGGTCGATGTCGATGGACAGGGCCTGCGGGCCCGGCGGGGTCGTCGGCGGCTCCACCTCCGGGCGGCGGATCAGCCGGATGACGTCGGCTTCGATGTTCGTGGCGTGGAAGCGGCGCGTGACCAGCGGCCACCAGTTCCAGTCGACCCGGACCTGGCGCGCGTCCAGCCAGACGCCCTTGGCGTCGGTGATGGTGACGCGGTCGATGGTGAAGTCGTCGAAGAGATCGCCCTTCACGCCCTCGACGTTGATGCGGCCGTAGCGACCGACCTTCTTGCCGGCGACGAAGCTGGTGACCAGCTCCCGGCCCGGTCCGGACAGCAGGTACATGCGCCCCCCGACCAGGGCGACGACCAGCACGGCGGCGAGGACCGCCAGGCCCATGCCCGCGAAGAAGGCCAGGGCCTGCAGGCGCGTGCGTTTGCGCTTCGCCTTCTTGGCGGGCGTGTCGGGCGCTTCAGGCGCGTCGGACGGGGGCGGGACCTCGGTCAAAACGCCTGTCCGATGCTGACGTAGACCTGGAAGTCGGCGTCGCCCTCACGCTTGTCGAGCGGGAAGGCGATGTCGGCGCGGATCGGACCGAAGGACAGCAGGTAGCGCACGCCGAAGCCCGCGCCATAGCGGGTGTTGTTGAGGTTCGGAATCTCCTGGAAGCCGATGGCGCCCGCGTCGACGAAGGCCACGGCCTGAAGATTGCGCCAGACGGTGCGGCGCACCTCGGCCGACGCCTCGAACAGGCTGAGACCGCCGCGGGGCGTGTTGTCCGGCAGTCGGGGGTTGATGCCCTGGAACTCATAGCCGCGGACCGAGCCGCCGCCGCCCGAATAGAAAAGGCGGTCGGAGGGGACCGTCAGTTCTGACCCGCCGACGATCGAACCGATGCGCACCCGGCCGGCCAGCACGGTCTTTGCCTGCTGCAACGGGATATAGGCCGTCGCCTGGGACTCGGCGCGAAGGAAGAAGACCGTGTCCTCGCCGGTCACCGCAGTCGGCTGGGCCGAGGCCAGCAGTCGCCAACCGGTGGTGGGGTTCAGCGGATCGTCCGAGCGATCCATGAAGAAGCCGCCGCGGCCGGTCAGGATGACCAGATCGCGGTCGAGGGTGACGGGCTGCTGGGTGTCGGGATCGAACCGGTTCTCGTTGTACCGCCCCGCGTCGAGGGCGATGCCGTAGCTGAACCACGAGGTCTTGCCGAGGCGCTGGCGCAGGTCGGCCGAGGCGGTCAGGGCGGTGCGCCGGTAGGCGTCGGTGTCCTCGTTCACCAGCGCGCCGGCCAGGGTCAGGGTCTGACCCGGATTGCGCCAGTGCGGCAGGCTGAGACTGCCGCCCAACCGGCTGTCCAGATCGGTCAGCCGGGCTTCCCAGACCAGGGTGTCGGCGCGGCCGAAGCGGTTGTACCAGGTCCAGTGGGCGTCGACGCCGGAGCCGCCGGAGGTCGAGAAGGTGGCGCCCGCCTCAAGAATGCGGCGCGGGCGGTCGGTGAGGGTGACGATGATCGGCCGGTGGCCGTCGGCGGTGGTCTGGTCGACGGGGGCGAGGGCCACGCCGACGCCGTCATAGACGCCTGTGTCCAGCAGCCGGCGCTCCAGCTCGGCGACGTCCTCGGGATCGTAGACGTCGCCCTCGGACCAGGGCGCCAGGCCCGCGACCCATTGGGCGTTGGTCGGTCCGCGGGTCTCCATCCGGATGCCGTCGAGGCGGACCAGCTGGCCGGAGGCGATGTTGTAGGTCGGCTGGACGCTGAAGGTCGCGTGGTCGACCACCACCCGGCGCGGCTCGGCCTTGGCGTCGGCGTAGCCACGGCGGTTCAGGCCGGCGACGATCCGGCCCTCGGCCGCGATCACCTCGACGGCGCGGCCCGGATCGCCAGGCGTGAGTCCCATTTCACTGATGGCCGTGGCGGCATTCGTCGGGTCGGGCTCGGGTTCGATCCAGCGCACCGCCGGATTGGCGATGAGGAAGCGACGGCCGGGCACGACGGTGACGATGGCGATCGGGTTCTCTTCGCCCTCGACCTCGTCTTCGAGAACGGGCTGGTAGTAGCCTTCGGACCGCAGCAGCGCTTCGGCCGCCTGCATGGCGGAACGGGCGCGTCCGCGCGCCTCGAAGCGGTTGGCCGGAGGACCATCGACTTCGCCCACCGCCCGGACCAGTTGTTCACGGAGGTCGGCGTCCATTTCGCCGCGGATCTGGGCGCGCGGATCGGCCGCTGCGGCGGACGCGAAGGCCAGGCCCGCCACGCTGAACAGGAAGAAGGCGGGCCCTTGCTTCAAACTCGAACCTTCGTCAGCGGGCGAACGCCCAAATCACTGGCCGCGCTCGCCGGCCGCCGTCTTCGCCCGCAGGGGAACCGCCTCGATCGCGGCCTAGTAGAACAGGGTCTCGCTTTCCGGCTGGACGGACTCTTCCGAGGTCCGCTTCTCGGAGGGCATGGTCGTCGAGTCGGTCGGCGGCGGCGGAGTGGTCGGCGCGGTGGCGTCTGCAGGGACGCCGGCGTCTTCGGCGGCCGGAGCCACCGGCGTTTCGACCGTCATTTCGGTCGACATGTCGTCCTCGACCGGGCGCGGATCGTCGCATGCAGCGACCGCGAAAGCGCCGGTGAGGGCCAGAAGGGCAACAATGCGTTTCATATTCGGCGTCTCCCCCGGATTCGGCCTTCAAACGCTTGGCCGTTTCGCCTGTTCCAATAGAGCGGTTCAGCTTTGACGCATCTTGCGCGCGTCTGCTCAAGCTTCAGCCTCTAGCTGTGAACCGCGCGCGGGTCACCACCTGCGAGAGACCGCGCACGGAGAAATTTCCGTGACGGCTCCCGAACCGTCTCAGCGCCAGAGGTTCAGCGCCTCGTCCAGCGAGAGAGGGGCCGGCTGCGGCGCGGGCGTCGGCGGCGTCTGGCCGAAGCGCGGGGCGGGGGCCGGCTGTGGCACGGGCTGGAGCGCGAAGGTCCCTCGCGCCAGGTTGTGGGGATGCAGCGGGGCCTCGTGCAACGTCAGGACAGGCGTGACGCAGGCGTCCGTGCCCTCGAAATGCGCGGTCCAGTCGTCGCGGTCGCGAGCGGCGAACAGGGTTTCGAATCGGGCGTGCAGGGCGGGCCAGCCGGCCATGTCGAACTGGGGCGCCTCTTCGGCCGTCAGGCCCAGGCCGGCGATCAGGGCGGCGTAGAACTGCGGCTCCAGCGCGCCGACCGCGACGAAGCGGCCGTCGCGACAGGCGTAGCAGCGATAGAAGGGCGCGCCGCCGTCCAGAAGATTGGCTCCGCGGGTGTCGCTCCACAGCTCGCGCGCGCCCAGGGCGTGGAACAGGCTGGTCAGAAGGGCCGAGCCGTCGGTCATGGCCGCATCGACGACGCGTCCCCGGCCGGTGGTCTTCGCCTCCAGCAGGCCCGCGAGCACGCCGGTGACCAGGAACATGGCCCCGCCGCCGTAGTCGGCGACGAGGTTCAGGGGCGGGCGAGGCGGGCGGTCCGGCTCGCCCATCGGGTGCAGGGCGCCGGACAGGGCGGCGTAGTTGATGTCGTGCCCGACCTGATCCGCCTTGGGTCCGGTCTGGCCCCAGCCGGTGATGCGGCCGTAGACCAGGCGGGGGTTTCGCGCGGCGACGATGTCGGGCCCCAGCCCCAGCCGCTCCATGACGCCCGGGCGGAAGCCTTCGATCAGGGCATCGGCGCCGGCGATGAGATCCAGCACGCGGGCGTGGTCGGCCGAATCCTTCAGATTGACGCCGACGGCGGCGCGACCGCGATGCATGACCTCGCCGCCCACCTCGCTGATGACCGCCGCCCCGGCCGATGCGTTGCGCGTCAGGCGCAGAATTTCGGCTCCCATGTCGGCCAGGACCATGCCGGCGAAGGTCACCGGACCGAGGCCGTCGAACTCAAGGATGCGCAGGCCGGAGAGGGGTTTCATGCCACTTGCCTAGCTTGTCCGTTCATAAGCGTCGAGGCGACGCTTGACCCCGGCCACGCTATGAACCAGAAGGCGCGTCGCCGGTTCGCAAGTGCGGGCCGGTTCGATGTGCGTCCTTAGCTCAGTTGGTTAGAGCATCTGACTTTTAATCAGAGGGTCCTCGGTTCGAGCCCGAGAGGACGTACCATCGCCTTTTCCGGAACTAGCAGGCGGTCGTTGGGTTTGTCGGATGACACCCAAAGGAGATTGCGATGCCGAATCGGAACGTCGAAGAGCCACGTGCCTTCGTCTCGGCTGAGGATTACGTGGATGAGGACGGGGAGCCCCTGGGCGCCTCCGACGTCCAGCAGGGCGGGACCCACGACAACCGGCTGAGCCATCGGGCCAAGGATTCCATCCAGGGCCGGAAGACTATCGAGGGCAATCGCCAACGCCTGAAGACCGGCTCCGCCGACGGCAACTGAGGCCTAGCGCGGCGGCTTTCGTCGCGCACGGCACTTCTTGCAGACAAGCGTGCCCGGCTTTGACCGGCTGTATCTGTACTCGTGCTTGCAGGTGAACCGGGCAAGCCATGACTGGATCGTCTGGAGCATGATGCAGCGAAGGTACGCTGTTTGGCGCTCGTGAAAAGGCGAATCGGCGGACGCTTCCGTTACAGGCGTGGCCATGGTTGAAGAGGCGATGCGTCGTCTCTTCCTGCTTCCGACCCTTCTCATTCTGGCTGCCTGCAACGCGGGGCATTCCGCGGTGGAGGGCGCGCGCACCTTCGGCGCCGGATTCGGCGACGCGGCGACCGCGCCGCTGGAGGATCTGAACCTGCGACGGGAGTACATCCCGACGGTCCTGCTGCAGGCTGAATCGAACCCCTATGACCTGCGCAATCTGAACCAGTGCACGACCATCGGCGCCGAGATCGCGCGGCTGAACGAGGCGCTGGGGCCGGACAGCGACGAGCCGCCGGCGCCGGACGGCTCCTATCTGAGCGAGATCGCCGCCGACGCGGCGTCGAAGGCGGCGCTGGACGCCATCCGCGACGCCACCACGGACTTCATCCCGGGCCGCAGCTGGGTGCGCCAGCTCAGCGGAGCCGAACAGCACAGCCGCCACGTCCAGTCGGCGATCCAGGCGGGACGGATGCGACGCGCCTTCCTGAAAGGCATGGGCATGCAGAAGAACTGCGCCCCGCCGGCCGCGCCGGCGTGGTTCCGCCCCAGCCGGGTCTAGCCCGCGCTGTTCGACGTGTGCCGGGCGTGGAAGTCGCGGCGGAATTCCTCGAACCGCCCCCGCGCGATCGCCTCGCGCATGGCCGCCGTCAGGGCCTGGAAGAAGGCGATGTTGTGCCAGCTGAGCAGCACCTTGCCGAGGATCTCGTCGGCCCGGATCAGGTGGTGCAGATAGGCCTTTGAATACTCTTGCGAGGCCGGGCAGGGGACGTCGACGTCCAGCGGGTCCTGATCCTCGGCGAAGCGGGTGTTCTTCAGGTTGATGGGGCCGTTCCAGGTCCAGGCCTGGCCGTGGCGGCCGGCGCGGGTGGGCAGGACGCAGTCGAACATGTCGACGCCGCGGTACACCGCCTCGACCAGATCGACCGGCTTGCCGACGCCCATCAGGTAGCGCGGACGATCGGCGGGCAGCATTTCCGGCGCATAGTCCAGCACCTCGCACATCGCCTGGTGGCCCTCGCCGACGGCCAGGCCGCCGATGGCGTAGCCGTCGAAGCCGATCTCCTGCAGGCGCTCCGAGGATTCCTTGCGCAGGTTCTGGAAGGTCGAGCCCTGCTGGATGCCGAACAGGGCCTGGGTCTCACGCGTGCCGAAGGCGTTCTTCGACCGTTGGGCCCAACGCGCCGACAGCTCCATGCCGGAGCGGGCGCGGCTTTCCTCGGCCGGCCAGGCGACGCATTCGTCCAGCTGCATGACGATGTCCGAGCCCAGCCGGTCGGCCTGGATCTCGATCGAGCGCTCGGGCGTCAGCACGTGCTTCGACCCGTCGATATGACTGGAGAAGGTCACGGCCTCCTCGGTCAGCTTGGAGATGCCGGACAGGGACATGACCTGGAAGCCGCCCGAGTCGGTCAGGATCGGCTTGTCCCAGCGCATGAAGTTGTGCAGCCCGCCCAGCCGCTCCATCCGCTCCGGACCGGGGCGCAGCATCAGGTGATAGGTGTTGCCCAGCAGGATGTCGGCGCCGGTCTGCGCCACCTGGTCGACGGTCAGCGCCTTCACCGTGGCCGCGGTGCCGACGGGCATGAACGCGGGCGTGCGGATGTCGCCGCGCGGGGTCTTCAGAACGCCGGTGCGCGCGCGGCCATCGGTGGCGGAGATGTCGAAGGGGAAGCTCATGCGGGATCGATCAGTCGTTCAAGGGCGTCGGCCCGACTCAGGTCCTTGGGGCGTCCGAACTGGCGGGCGACCGCGATCTGCTCGGTCAGGGCCGGGATATGGAGGATATGATCGCCCGCCGCCACAGGGACGCGGGTTTCGAACACGACGGGGCTCCAGTCGGGACCGGTGCGGACCTCCAGTCCGGCCATGACCTCGATGGGCACGGCCTCGTCCCGGGTGCGGCCATAGACCCGCGAGCGAAACTGTCCTTCGCCGGGATCGGTGACGATCTCGGCGCCCAGCGCCGCGAGCAGCCGTCGGGCGTCGCCGGAACTGGTGAGGACGTCGATGTCCGGCACCCGCCAGTCGCGCAGACCGACCAGGGCCATGGCCGCGCCGCCGAACACCCACCAGGGATCCTGCATGCCGGCCCGGGCCGCCGCGTCCGCGAGCCTGTCCAGGCCGTCAAGGAACGCCTCGGGCAGGCCGTCGGTCATGGGGCTTGCCGGAACAGCAGGCTGCCGTCGCCGTAGGAATAGAACCGGTAGCCGTCGGCGATGGCGTGGGCGTAGGCCGCCTTCATGGTCTCCAGACCGGCGAAGGCGCTGACCAGCATGAACAGGGTCGATTTCGGCAGGTGGAAATTGGTCATCAGCACGTCGGCGGCGCGGAAGCTGTAGCCGGGGGTGATGAAGATGGCCGTGTCGCCGTGGAACGGCCGGATCACGCGGTCGTCGTCGGTCGCGCTCTCCAGCAGGCGCAGGGAGGTCGTGCCGACGCAGACGATGCGGCCGCCGGCGGCGCGCACGGCGTTCAGGGCATGGGCGGTGTCGGCGGACACCTCGCCCCACTCTGAGTGCATCTTGTGGTCGGCGGTGTCGTCGGCCTTGACCGGCAGGAAGGTTCCGGCCCCGACGTGCAGGGTCACGGCGTGGGTCGCGACGCCCTTCGCCCGGATCGCCTCCAGCAGAGCAGGGGTGAAATGCAGCCCCGCCGTCGGCGCGGCCACCGAGCCGTCCCATTGCGCGAACATGGTCTGATAGTCGGACCGGTCGCGGTCGTCCTCGGCCCGTTTGGCGGCGATGTAGGGCGGCAGGGGCATGACGCCGACGTCGCGGATGGCGTCGTCCAGCGCCGGCCCGGTCAGGTCGAAGCGCAGCGCCACCAGCCCGTCCTCGCCCTTGCCGACCACGGTCGCGTCGAGGCGGCCCAGGTCGCAGGCTCCGTCGGCGACGGCGCCGAAGCGGATGCGGTCGCCCTCCTTGATGCGCTTGCCGGGCTTCATGAAGGCCGACCAGACATCGGGGGCGTCGCGGTGGTGCAGGGTGGCCTCGACCTCGACGGTCAGGGTCTCGCCCTCGGGCCCCGGCCGCTGGCGGACGCCGGACAGGCGCGCCGGGATCACCCGCGTGTCGTTGAACACCAGGGCGTCGCCGGGACGCAGGAAGTCCGGCAGATCGCGGATGATCCGGTCCTCCAGATCGCCGCCGTGAACCACCAGCAGGCGCGCGGAATCGCGCGGCTCCGCAGGGCGCAGGGCGATGCGCTCGTCGGGCAGGTCGAAGTCGAAATCGGCGGTCTTCATCAGGCGGCGCAAAGGCCACGGGGACGGGACGGGGTCAAGGCGGGGCGACCATGTGTCAGCCTGACCGGGCGCGCGCGATCCGCCATAGAGGGGGCATGAAACTGCTCAGCCTCATCGCCTTCCCGGCGCTCGCCCTGTCCGTCGCGGCTTGCGACATCGACACTTCCGCCCTGCAGGAGATCGAGGATACCGCCGCCCAGGCCCGCGCCACGGCCGACGAAATCAACACGCGGACGGACCAGATCCAGCAGGCGGTCGACGATCCCGTCGGCGCTCTGCGCGGCGTGGTGACGGCCAATCTGGCCAAGGCCCCGACCGACCAGCCGGGCGTCTATGTGCTGACCGACCTGCAGACGGGCTGCCAGTTCCTGGCCACCTACGCCGCCGACGGGACGACGGTCAGTTCGATCGCCCCGCGCGTCGAGGCCGCGGCCGGCGGTACGCGCCAGCGCTGCATCCCGATGCCGGAGGCCCGCGCCGCCGAGGGCTGATGCGGGCTCCGGCCATGGACAGGGTTCGCAAACCGTTGGATTGTGAGCTCATGCGCAATCCCGGCCTTTTCCTGATCGCCTGCATCACCGCGCTTGCTGCCGGACCCGCCCTCGCCGGAGAGGCAGCGGATTGCGACGGTTCCCCCGCCGCCAATCGCGAACTGGTTGTGGCCTTCTACACGCTCGGGCTGGTCGAGCGGCAACCGCAGCCAGCTTTTGAGCGCTACGTTGCGCCTGACTTCGTCGAGCACAAGCCGGACATCCCGGGCGGCACGCGCGAAGCCGCCGTCGACTTTCTCGGCGGGATCATTCGCGACGTGCCCACGGCACGTTGGGAGATTCTGCGTTCAGCGGCCCAGGACGACCTGGTCTTTGTTCACGCCCGTATGACGCCGGCGCCAGGCGCCGGCGTCTATGCCCTGGCTGACATCTTCCGGGTGGAGGACTGTCGCATAGTCGAACACTGGGACGTGGTGGGCGGACCAACGGACATGGCCGTCAACCCGCATCCGCGCTTCTAACGGCCGCGGTCCGTCACCACCTCGCCGCCCTTCATGACCCAGACGACGTTTCGCGTCGCCCGGATGTCCGCGGTCGGGTCGCCCTGGACCGCCACCAGATCGGCCAGCAGACCGGGTTGAAGCCGGCCCCGGTCGGGGACGTCGAGGGCGTCGGCGTTGACGGATGTCGCCGCCATCAACACGTCCGTTGGGCGCATGCCCCAGTCGGTCATCAACTCCATCTCGATGGCGTTGGTCCCGTGAGAGTAGACGCCGACGTCGCCGCCCATGCACATCGTCACCCCGGCGGCGCGGGCGGCCGCGAAGTTGTCGCGGTGGGCCCGAACGCGGGGCGGGGCGGGCTCCGCGCCGTCCCAGCCGGCGTAGCGCGCGTTGGAGTATGTGGCGGCGAGCGTCGGGCACAGGACCACGCCGCGCTCCGCCATCAGGCGATAAACCTCCGGCGTGCCGCCATCGCCGTGCTCGATGGTGTCGGCCCCCGCCAGGGTCGCGCGGCGCATGCCCTCGGCCGTGCTGGCGTGGATCGAGACCGGGCGTCCGGCGGCATGGGCGGTCTCGACCGCCAGACGCATCTCGGCCTCGGAGAAGGTCGGGCGGCTGGGTTCGCCGGGGCGCCAGGGCGAGTCGGCGTAGAGTTTGATCACATCCGCGCCCGCGCCGATCTGGCTGCGCACCACGCGGACGATCTCGTCGTCGTCGGCTTCCTCCGCCCCCAGAGGGGTGCCGGCCCCGGGCTCGAAGCCTTTGGGCCCATAGGCCCCCGTGGCGACGATGGCGCGGGTGGCGACCAGCAGGCGCGGACCGGGGACGATTCCCTCATCGATGGCCTGACGCAGGCCGTCGGCATAGCCCGCCCCCTCGGTGCCCAGATCGCGCATGGTGGTGAAGCCGGCGTCCAACGTGTCGCGCGCCGCCACGACGGCCCGGGCCGTGCGCAGGGCCAGGGGCTCGTGCAGCACCTGATCGTCCCACGCCGCCTCGTTGTAGGGGTGCAGGAAGAGGTGCGAGTGCCCTTCGATGAAGCCGGGAAGAAGCGTGGCTCCGGGCAGATCGATCACGCGGGCGCCGGGCGGGGCCGCGACCGAAGGGCCGACGGCGACGATGCGCTCGCCCTCGACCAGGACGGTCCAGCCCTCGTGGCGTCGGCCGTCGACGCCGTCGAATACGGCGGCGGGGCGGATGAGGGTGGCGGTTGGAGCGCTCTCTTGGGCCGCCACGGGCAGGGCGGACAGCAGGGTCAGACAGGCGGCGAGGATACGCATGGGAAACCTCGATGTGACGGCGTTCTGCGAGGAACGCCCTCGCATTGGGCGGGTCAAGGCTTCAGACCGTCAGGCCGTCGCTGCGACCGCGGCGGTCCGGAGGGCCTCGCGGATGTTGCGCATCCGCGTGCGGACGCCGTTGGGGCCGTGGAAGCCGCTGTCGGTATTGAAGACGACGGCGGTGGTGATCCCCGTGTCCAGGTCGGCGCCGACATAGGTCATGAAGCCCATGATCGTCCCTGTGTGGGTGACGATCCGCGGCTGGCCGGGCAGGGGCAGGAACAGGCCCAGGCCGTACTGCACTGGATCGCCCAGGTCGAGCGTGGGATCGCCCCCTGCGAGCGTGGCGGGCGTCAGGGCCTGGCGCAGCGCGTCCGGCGGCAGGGCCTGTCCGCCGAGCAACAGCGTGAACCAGCGGCACAGATCGTCCGCGCTCGAACGCATGGCGCCGGAACCGCCGATGGCGCTCATGGACACGAAGGCTGCGTGGGCGAAGCCCGAGGCGCCGGGCAGGTTGGTGTAGGCGGCGGCGCGACCACGCACGACCTCGGTTTCGTCGTCGACGGCGCTGGCGGTCAGGCCCAGCGGGCTGAACAGCCGGCTGGCCATTGCGTCCTGCAGCGACTGGCCCGTGGCCTTCTCGATCACGGCGCCCAGGAGGATGTAGCCCGTATTGCTGTAGTGCCATTCGGCGCCGGGCTCGACGCGCTGCAGCTTCGGCTGGGCGGCGAGGAAATCGACCATCTGAGTGGTGGAGCGCGGGGTGGCCAGGGTGCGGAACATGTCCTCCAGCGTGCCTTCGTCGGTGTAGTTCGACAGGCCGGCGGTGTGGTTGAGCAAGCGCTCAAGCGTGATGTCGGCCGCGCGGGGGAAATCCGGCAGGAAGCGGGCGAGGGGATCCTGGATCGACAGCAGGCCCTCGGCCTGCAGCTTGAGCACCGTGGCGGCGGTGAAGGTCTTGGTGGCCGAGCCGATGCGGACGACGCTGGCCGGGGCCATGGCCGCGCCGGCTTCCAGATCGGCGCTGCCGAAAGCCTCGCTGAACAGCGGCGTCGAACCGGACCAGGCGGAGAGCTGCATCCCCGGCGTCATCTGGTCGCGCACGGCGAGGGCGGCCGCGTCGCGCACGGACGTCCACGGATCGGCGGGACGGGCGAGGGCCGTTGCGGGCAGGGCCGCCGCGGCGGCGGTCAGCCCGAGGGCGTCTCTCCGGTTGAGCATGAACCGTCCTCCCAAAGCGCACGATCTCCACGGCGAAGGTTGCCGTCGATGCGGCCGCCGGACAAGGGGCAGGGCCAGCGCGCATGACGCTGGCTGTCGGTTCGTCCTATGTTAGCCTTACGGGGTACGGGGATCGCGGGGGCGAGGATGAACGAAGCGCAAAGGCAGACGCCGGCGACGATGTTCTACGTCGCTGTGGCCGTGCTCGGGCTGGTCGTGTCCGTGCTCGGCTTTTCGAAGACCTTCTTCCTGCCGCTCGGCGCGGGCGAGTTCCAGGCGCCCGCGGTGGTGTTCGTGCATGGCGGCGCGGCCTTCGCCTGGGTGCTGCTGTTCGTACTTCAGCCCAGCCTGATCCGGCTGGGGCGCTACGACATCCATGCGCGGACCGGCGCGATCGGGGCCGTCCTGGCCGTGGTGGTGGCCGTCACCGCCGTTCCGGTCGCCCTGTATGCGGTGGAGCGCGACCTGTCGGCGGACCTGGATTTCGCCGTTTCGACCCTGCCGGGGGTGTTCACCTCCATGGCGATGTTCCTCGCCCTGGTGATCGCCGGGGTGATGAACCGTCACCGGCCGCAGACGCACAAGCGGCTGATGTTGCTGGCGACCATCGTCGTGCTGTGGCCGGCCTGGTTCCGGCTGCGCCACTGGTTCCCGGGCGTGCCCCGCCCCGAGATCTGGTTCGCCGTGGTGGCCGCGGACGCCCTGATCATCATCGCCATGATCCGGGACAAGCTGGTCGAGGGCCGCGTTCACCCGGTGTGGTGGTTCGTCGGCATTCCGGTGATCCTGGAGCAGACGATCGAGGCGCTGCTATTCGACTCGCCGGCCTGGCGGGCCGTGTCGCACGCCCTGTACGGGCTGTTTACGTCGGGCTGAGCGTTGACCCTGCGGCCGTGAGGCTGCAAAGCCCCTCGCATGCTGCAGAACATCGACACCCTCGCGCGCGACGCCAAGTCGTGGCCGTTTGAACAGGCCCGCAACCTTCTGGCCCATGTGCTGAAGAAGCGGCTGTCCGACGCCGAGCGGAATGCGGCGAAACTGCTGATCGACGCCGGCAAGACCGATGAGGCGCTGGCGACCTTCGAGGCGCTGCAGCGGCCCGTGGTGCTGGAGACCGGCTACGGCCCGTCGGGCCTGCCGCACATGGGCACCTTCGGCGAGGTGGCGCGCACGACCATGGTGCGCAACGCCTTCCGCGCCCTGACCGGCGACCACTGGCAGACGCGGTTGATCGCCTTCAGCGACGACATGGACGGCCTGCGCAAGGTGCCGGAGGGCATTCCCAACCCGGAGATGCTGCGCGAGGACCTGCACAAGCCCCTGACGGTGGTGCGCGACCCGTTCGGCACGCACGACAGCTTCGGCGCGCACAACAACGCCCGCCTGCGGGCCTTCCTCGACAGCTTCGGCTTCGAATACGAATTCCTATCGTCGACCGAGCAGTACAAGGCCGGCCGCTTCGACGAGGTGCTGCTGCGCCTGCTGGAACGGTTCGACGCCATCCAGGCCATCATGCTGCCGACGCTGGGCGAGGAGCGCCGCGCCACCTATTCGCCCTTCCTGCCGATCAGCCCGATCACCGGCCAGGTGCTGCAGGTGCCGACGCTGGAGCGGAACGTCGAGAAGGGCACGATCGTCTTTGACGATCCGGCCGGCGGACGCACCGAGGTTCCGGTCACCGGCGGTCATGTGAAGCTGCAGTGGAAGCCCGACTGGGCCATGCGCTGGACGGCGCTGGACGTCGACTACGAAATGTCGGGCAAGGACCTGATCGAGAGCGTGCGCGAGAGCGGCAAGATCTGTCGAGCGCTGGGCGGCACTCCGCCGGAGGGCTTCAATTTCGAGCTCTTCCTCGACATCGAGGGCAAGAAGATTTCGAAGTCGAAGGGCAACGGCCTGACGATGGAGGAGTGGCTGCGCTACGGCACGCCGGAGTCGCTGAGCTGGTACATGTTCCAGTCGCCGAAGTCGGCCAAGTCGCTGCACTTCAACGTCATTCCGCGCGCGATCGACGACTATCTGGCCTTCATCGAGGCCTACAAGACGCAGGAGCCGGCCAAGCGGATCGACAACGCCGTGTGGGCGATCCATGCCGGCGCGCCGCCGGAGCACACCTCGCCCGTGTCGTTCGCCCTGCTGCTGAACCTGGTGGGCGTGGCCAATGCGTCGGACAAGGCGCAGCTGTGGGCCTACTTCGCCAAATATCTGCCGGACGCGACGCCGGAGAACGAGCCGCTGCTGGACCAGCTAATGGACCGGGCGCTGAACTATTACGTCGACTTCGTGAAGCCGACGAAGTCCTACCGTCTGCCGGACGACAAGGAAAAGGCGGCGCTGCTGGATCTGGCGGCGCGCCTGAAAGCCCTGCCGGCCGACACGACCGACGGCGAACTGATCCAGGGCGAGGTCTATGCGGTGGGCAAGGAACACGCCTTCGAACCGCTGCGCGGCTGGTTCGGGGCGCTGTACGAAGTGCTGCTGGGCGCGTCGCAGGGGCCGCGGTTCGGCTCGTTCGCGGCCATCTACGGCCTGCCGCAAACGATTCAGCTGATCGAGGACGGGGCGAGCGGCAAGCTGGCTTCCTAGGGGCCGCGGACCATCGGCCCTGCGGGACCTCCCGACCCGACGCGGCCTGGCGCTTCGCGAGCTCGCGCTCAAGCAGCGAGCCGCCGCGCGGCGAGCGATAGCGCCCTAACGAAGATGAACCGAATATAACGGCGACCCACCGGGAGCCTTCAGCTTCGCTGGCGCATTGTGCCTGCCATCGACCAACTCGATGACAGGAGATGAGCCATGTCGAATAAGAAACTCACCGTCGCTATCGCCGCCGCCGCTGTGCTGGGCACGCTCGCCCCTGC
Source organism: Brevundimonas lenta (assembly GCF_014196335.1). Classification (GTDB taxonomy): domain Bacteria; phylum Pseudomonadota; class Alphaproteobacteria; order Caulobacterales; family Caulobacteraceae; genus Brevundimonas; species Brevundimonas lenta. The sequence goes on along the minus strand of NZ_JACIDM010000002.1, from coordinate 814,236 downwards.
GGCCCTTCCCACCATGGCCATGGCCCAGTCGCGCGCCAACGGCATCACCAACTGTGACGCCCCCGGCGGACGTCAGCGCGCCGGCGCCCTGATCGGCGGCGTGATCGGCGCCCTCGCAGGCAGCCAGATTTCGGACAACGAACGCGCCCTCGGCGCGGTCGCAGGCGGCGCCGCCGGTGCGGCCGCCGGTTCGTACGTCGGCTGTAACCAGCAGCGCGCCCGTCAGTACCAGTCGAACTACAACTACGGCAGCGGCGACCAGTATCGCGCCTCGTCCAACCTGAACATTCGTTCGGGCCCGGGCACGAACTACCGCACCGTGGGCCGTCTGTCGGCCGGCCAGCCGTTCACGGCCACCGGCTCGCAGGGCGAATGGGTCCAGATCGCCGGCGGCGGTTGGGTCAACGCCCACTACGTCTCGCGCTAGGGATCAGCGCAGTCACAATGAAAGGCCGCCCTCCGGGGCGGCCTTTTTTGTTGGGCGGCCTACTGGCTGACCCAAAGGATCCGCGCCATCCAGACGATGTCGGCGCGGGCGATCGTGCGCGGCTCATAGGCCGGGTTGATAGAGGCGAGGGTGACCGAACGCGCGCTCAGGGCGGCGATTTCCTTGGCCACGGTCTGGCCGTCCATGGTGCGGACCACGACTCGGTCGCCCTTGCGCACCTCGGTGGCGGCCTGGTCGATAATCACGCGGTCGCCCTCGCGGTACAGCGGAGCCATGGAGTCGCCGGCGATCTTCAGGCTGAACAGGCTGTCGCCCGAGCGCGGCAGCTCGGTCGGCTCCCAGCCGTCGCCGGTGGGCAGGCCCGCGTCGTCGAAGAAGCCGTCCTGACCCGCCTGGGCCATGCCGAGCATCGGCAGGGTCGCCGGCCGGTCAGGCGCATCCTGGGCCAGCGCCGCGAAATCGCCCAGCGACAGGCCCGTGGCCTCAAGGATGCGCGTCAGGCTTTCCGTGGACGGCCAGCGGGGGCGGGGCGGTTCGCCGGGGCCGAACCGCTTGGAGGGGTTGAAGCTGGTCGCGTCCAGCCCCGCGCGCCGCGCCAGGGCCGACGCGCTCAGGCCTTCGCGCCGCGCCAGGCGGTCGATGGCCTTCCAGATCTGGGCATGGGACAGGGGCATGGGGGCGGCCCGGCGAATCGGTTTGTAGGAATATTCGCCTATCGGGCGGCGACGTCAATCGCTCCGGCCGGGGCCCGCCGCGCGCCGGTCACGCCACGCCAGGACGGTCGCGACGACCAGCGTCAGAACCACGCCCCAGACGGCCAGGTTGAGCGCGTCCTGGGGCGGCTGCGGGCCTAGGACCGTGAAGGTGCGACCCATGACGATCACCGCCTGGAGCCCGCAGGCCCAGAGCAGCCACGTCCGCCGGCTCTTCCATGCCAGTCCGGCGAAGATGGCCAGAAGGATGAGGTCCATGACGAGCTGGGCCGGGGGGCCGCCGCGGAGGAGGAGGGTGGTGAACAGCGCGAGCAGGCAGGCGCCCGCGCCGATGCGTTCGGGCTCGTCGCCCTTCAGAAAGGCCAGGATGGCCACCAGCGCCGTCGCGGCGAAACCGGCCGGCGACAGGGTGCTGTCGATCATGCGGTCAGGCCGGGCGTCGCGGCCATCGGCTACTCGAGTCCGGCGGCGCGCCGGTCCTGCCACGCCCAGAAGGTCCCGATGGCGATGGCCACCAGGATGCCGTAGCCGGCCAGGTTGGTGACCACATAGAAGGCTATGGCGGTTGGGCTGAGATCCAGCAACACGAGGACGTGGGTCATGACGATCAGCGCCTGACAGGCGGCGGCCCACAGGGGCCAGGAGCGACCGCTTTTCCAAGCCAAGCCTGCGTACACGACCAACAGGAGCGTATCGACCGCCATCAGACCCCATTGCGGGTTCGATGGATTGCTTTCGTCCTGGATCAGCAGCGAGGCGATGAAGACGAAGACGAAGGCGCCCGCGCCTATGCGTTCGGGTTCCTCGCCCTTGATGAAGGCGAACGCCACCACCAGCAGGGTGACGGCCGCGCCAATCATCGAATACGCCGTGTCAAACACAGAATCGCCCCCACGCCATTCGGCACGGGGGCGACTTTGCATCGAAACTGCGGAAACCGGAATGACCGGTCGCCGACATTACATCGAATTAAGCCCGGAGTTGATAGACCGGACGCGTTTCGCGCGGCGGCTCTTCCGGCTTGTCGAGGATGCCGCCGGCGTAGGTGCCGTAGCCGAGGCGACGGTGATCCTTGGCCAGTTCGGCGTGGCAGGCGACGATCGCCTGACGGGCCGTGCTGAGAGCGGCGATGGCTTCCATAGCCTTGGCCTGCGCCTCAGCGCCGGACACCGGCGAAAGGCTCAGCTGGGTGCGGGCGCCGATCATGGCCTGCACCAGGGTCGCCGCGTGGGCGATGGCGGCATCAACCGATTGCTCGGTCGCATTCAGATCGCCGGCAACGCTGGCGATGACTTCGGCCTTATTCATTATCCCCTCCGGACTAAACAGGATGAATGAGCCCTTAACACGGATCGGTAGAGCTTGGTAGGAATTTGTTTTCCCTGTTCGACAAGGCTTTTTTAACCATGTTTCCGGAATTCGGCGCAGTTCAGCGAGCCGCCGGGGAAGCGATTTGCGTCTCTGGGGTTGTGCCGGGAATGGAGCCGGGAGGCCTCTGACGAGGCGCCGGTCAACGAGCTTTGCGGTGTCGTTCAGGCGTGCGTGGTGGATCGCCGCCCGCGCAGCATCCAGCGCTGTGGCCAAGCTTCGCCCATGGCGTGTCAGTCGCGGAAGTCGCCAAGCAGGCCGAACGTCTGGCCGTCAGGCGGGGAGCGTCGCGTTTCTAGAGGTCGAGTTGCGCCACCAGGAAGTGTGCGCTGAGGGTGGCGATCGGCTGCGCCTCGTCCTCCTGCCACGCTTCGGCCTGGACGTGGGCGACGCGGCGGCCGGCCTTGCTGATGCGGGCGCGGGCGTGAACGTCGACCGGCCGGCCCGAGCGCAGATAGGCCACCGTCACATTGATCGGCCGGGGCAGTTTCAGTCGCGGGTACAGCAGGGCCACCTGGGCGACCGCGGTCAGTTCGAGCATGGCGGCGGTCGAGCCCCCGTGCAGGGCCGGCAGCATCGGGTTGCCGATCAGCTTGTCGGCGAATGGCATGGTGACCGTCAGGGCGTCGCCGTCCTGTTCGGTCGTGAGCCCGAGGAAGCGGGCGTAGGGCAGGTCGGCCAGGACGTCGCTCATTCTCCGGCCTCCCGACGCGGGGCCAGGTTGGCGCCGACGCCGCGGCCGCTGCTGGAGTTCAGCATGTAGGCGCTCTGGGCGGCGGCTACCGGATCGTCCGGATGGTCCTCGAACGCCCAGGCCCGCACGAAGGCGACTGAATGGGTCAGGCGGAAGCAGCGCGCCTCGGCGATCAGGTCGGCCCGGGGGCGGGCGGCGCGCATGTAGTCGACGCGTAGATCGAGGGTGGCGATGGATTCGAACCGGTCCAGCGCGACCCAGACCGCCAGCCCGCCGACGTGATCCAGCAGGGTGGTCACCAGACCGCCGGCGAGCACGCCGGTGTCCGGGTCCCCGACCAGGTCCTCGCGCCACGGCACACGGATGCGCACCCGGTCGCCGACCAGGCTTTCGTAGGCGAAGCCGAGCGCGTGCGTATGGGCGGCGCCGGTCGCCAGGGTCGGCAGCAGGGAGATCAGGGGCGAAGCGGACATGATCCAGCTATCCACCCCGTCGCCGGTTGAGCGCAAGACCGGCTCGTGCGTTCTGGACAGCGACCGGGAGGCTAACCGCCAGATGATCCGCTTCGAGGACCTGCTGAGGCCGACGCCGGCAGGGCTGTATTGCCCGCCGGGCGACTTCTACGTGGATCCCGTGCGCCCGGTGGACCGGGCGGTGATCACCCATGGCCATTCGGACCACGCGCGGGCCGGACACGGCGCGGTTCTGGCCACGCACCAGACCCTGGCGATCATGGCGGAGCGCTACGGGGAGGACTTCACCGGGCAGCGGCAGGGCCTGAAGTACGGCGAGACGGCCTCCCACAACGGCGTGGAGGTGTCGCTGGCGCCCGCCGGGCATGTGCTGGGCTCGGCCCAGGCCGTGATCCGCTGGAAGGGCGTCACCATGGTGGTGTCAGGCGACTACAAGCGCCGGCGTGATCCAACCTGCGCGGCCTTCGAACCCGTTCCGTGCAACGTCTTCATCTCCGAGGCGACCTTCGGCCTGCCGGTCTTCGTGCATCCACCGGATGGAGGCGAGATCGCCCGGCTGGTGCAGTCGCTCAGGCAGTTTCCGGAGCGCGCCCATCTGGTCGGTGCCTATGCGCTGGGCAAGGCGCAGCGGGTCATCCGTTTGCTACGCGAGGCGGGCTGGGAGCGGCCGATCTACGTGCACGGCGCGCTGGAGCGGTTGAACCGCCTGTACGAACGCGAGGGCGTCGCCCTGGGCCCGCTGGAGCCGGCGACCGGGCTGAAGAACAATTCATTGGGCGGCGAGGTGGTGATCGCTCCGCCATCCGCGACCCAGGATCGATGGTCGCGGCGGTTCGCCGATCCGGTGCTGGCCTTCGCCTCGGGCTGGATGCTGGTCAAGGCGCGGGCGCGGCAGAGGGGCGTGGAGCTGCCGCTGGTGCTGTCGGACCATGCGGACTGGCCCGAACTGACGGCGACCTTCGCGGAGCTGAAGCCGGAGGAGGTGTGGATCACCCACGGACGTGAGGAAGGTCTGCTGCGCTGGTGCGAGCTGAACGGCCAGAAGGCCCGGGCGCTGAGGCTGGTCGGCTATGACGAGGAAGACGACGAGGCGGACAGCGAGGAAACGGTCAGCTAGGCGACCGAGCGGCTCCGCCCACCGGTGACTTCCGCCGCTTCGCGGGCTGCGGCCTGTTCCAGCGCGGCGTTCATGGCCATGCGCAGGCGCTCGGGCTTGATCGGCTTCTCAACCACCGCGGCCATGCCGATCGACAGGTATTTGCGCGCGTCTTCCGGATCGGCGTTGGCCGTCAGGGCGACGATCGGGATGTGGCGCTGCTCGCCGGGCAGGGCGCGGATTGCCTGGGTCGCCTGGACGCCGTCCATGCGAGGCATCTTGATGTCCATCAGGACCAGATCGAAGCGGCGCTCCTGGACGCATTCGACGGCCTCGACGCCGTCTTCGGCGGTCTCCGAGGTGCAGCCGAACATCTCGCACAGGGCCTGGGCGACGACGCGGTTGGTCGCGTTGTCGTCGACGATCAGGACGTGCGGGCTGTTGTGCAGGTCCAGATCGGCCAGGTTCTCGACGTTCGAGGACTGGGCGGCGGGCGCCTCGGCGCGCTCGACCTCGATGTCGAAGGCGAAGGTCGCGCCGCAGCCCGGATTGTTCTCGGCCCAGATGCGGCCGTTCATCCGTTCGATGACCTGCTGGCAGATCGACAGGCCCAGGCCCGCGCCGTCGGGGCCCGAGCCGTGGACGAAGGGTTCGAAGATGACGTCGACCCGGTCGGCGTCGATGCCGGGGCCGTCGTCGCGGACGCGGGCTTCCAGGCGGATGGTATCGCCGTCGGCCGTGGCCTTCAGGCCGGCCTCGACCACGCCGTTGCGGGCGAACTTCAGGGCGTTGCCGATCAGGTTGTTGAACACCTGCTTCATGCGGGCGCCGTCGATGACGGCCGCCATCTCGGTGTCGCCCTCATAGCTGACCATCAGGGTGACGTTGTCCTGCGAGGCGCGGGGCGCCCACATGGCCTCGATGTCGTCCATCAGGGCCCGCAGCGGCGTGACTTCGGCGTTCAACTCCAGCTCGCCGGCTTCGGCGCGCGACAGGTCCAGCGCGTCCTGGAGGATGCGCAGCAGGGTCTCGGAGGACTCGACGATGGTCGAGACATGCGCGTGGGCCTGCTTGTTCAGCGGCTGGCGGCGCAGAAGTTCGGCGACGGCCAGCACGCCGTTCATCGGCGTGCGCAACTCGTGGCTCATGATGGCGAGGAACTGGCTCTTGGCGCGGGCGGAGGCGAGGGCCTGGGTCCGGGTGTCGGTCAGGACGCGCGCCTGTTCCTCCAGCTCGGCGTTCTGCTGGCGCTGCCGGTCGTTGACGGCCTGCAGCAGCGAAACGGCGGTGCCGACGCCGTGATACTTTCCGCCGCGGGTGACGATGAAGCCGCGCATCAGCGCGCCGGGGCCGCCCTTCAGCAGGCTGTCGCAGAAGGTGTCGATGCTGACGCCCGCCTCGACCACGGCGGGCTCGGGATCCATCACGTGGATGACGGGGCGTTTGGCGTAGAGGGCGTGGCCGAAAGCGCCGGCGATCTTGAGCAGGAAGGCGTTGCGTTCGATCAGGCCGACAGGACGATCGCCGTCGACCACGGGAATGACCAGCGTGTCCGGCTCGCTTTCAAAACGAGCGAAGACATCGCTTCCCGGCGTCTGGGGCGGGATCGCCTCGGCGCGTTCGGTAAGAACTTCGATCGTCGGCATGTCCGGCCGGCACTCCACTGCGACCGGTGGACAATGGCGATAACCATTTGCGGAAGGGTTAAGGACGGTAACCGTCATTTTCCCGCCGGTTTTGCCCCGCTGGCCGCGGTGGTGTAGAAGGCCCGCCCGTATCCATACGGCCCATCTTTTTGTCCATGCGCGCGGCCAGACGGCCGACCGCAGGTTTGTCATGAGCGCAATCTCCCAACCGACCCCAACCTCCGCTCTCGTCCTGTTCTCCGGTGGGCAGGACAGCGCCACGTGCCTGGCCTGGGCGCTGGAGCGGTTTGTGCGCGTCGAGACCGTCGGCTTCGACTACGGCCAGCGTCATTCGGTCGAGATGCAGGCGCGCCTGGACGTGCGCGAGGGCATGAAGCGCGCCCTGCCGCAGTTCGCCGACCGGCTGGGCCCTGACCACGTCGTCGATCTGACGGGCTATGGCAAAATCGCCGAAAGCGCCCTGACCGCCGAGCGCGCGATCGAAATGGACGAACGCGGCCTGCCCACGACCTTCGTGCCGGGCCGGAACCTGGTGTTCCTGACCTGCGCCGCCGCCCTGGCGGATCGTCGTGGGCTGGAGGTGCTGGTCGGCGGCATGTGCGAGACCGACTATTCCGGCTACCCCGACTGCCGCCGCGACACGATCGAGGCGATGGCGCGGGCGTTGAGCCTGGGCCTCGACAAGCCGGTGATCATCGAGACGCCGCTGATGGCCCTGACCAAGGCCGAGACCTGGGCGTTGGCCGAGCGGATCGGCGGCAAGGCGCTGGTCGATCTGATCGTTGAGGACAGCCACACCTGCTACCTCGGCGACCGGGCCACGCGCTTCGGCTGGGGCTACGGCTGCGGCAAATGCCCGGCGTGCGAGCTGCGGGCCAACGGCTACGGCGAGTGGGTGGCGCGCCCGTGACCTACTCAGCCAAGGAAGTCTTCCTGACCGTGCAGGGCGAGGGCGGGCAGGCCGGGCGTCCGGCCGTCTTCCTGCGTTTCGCCGGCTGCAATCTGTGGAACGGGCTGGAGCGGGATCGCGCCACGTCGGTCTGCACCTTCTGCGACACGGACTTCGTCGGCGTGGACGGCGACGGCGGCGGGAAGTTCACGACGGCCGACGCCCTGGCTGATCATGTCGCGGCCATGTGGCGGGGCAGGGCGGGGGACCCGAAGCTGGTCGTCTGCACGGGCGGCGAGCCGCTGCTGCAGCTGGACGCGCCCCTGATCGACGCCCTGCACGCGCGCGGCTTCGAGATCGCCATCGAGAGCAATGGCACGCTTGAAGCCCCCGACGGCGTCGACTGGGTGTGCGTCAGTCCCAAGGCGGACGCGCCGGTCGTCCAGACCCGCGGCCAGGAACTGAAACTGGTCTTCCCCCAGGCGAAGGCCATGCCCGACCGGTTCGAGGGGCTCGAGTTCGAGCGCTTCTGGCTGCAGCCCATGGACGGCCCTGACCGCGAGGCCAATACGGCCGCGGCCATCGACTACTGCCTGACGCACCCGCAATGGCGGCTCAGCGTCCAGACCCACAAATACATCGGCGTGAGATGAGCGTTTTCGAGATCACCAAGGCGGCCACCTTCGACGCGGCCCACCACTTCCCCAACGAGCCCGACGGCAGCCCGTACCGGCGCATGCACGGCCATTCGTTCTCGGTCGAGGCGACCGTGCGCGGCGAGGCCCTGGACGGTCATGGCTGGGTGGCGGACCTGGGCGCCCTGGACCGCGCGCTGAAGGCGGCGGCGGAGGAGCTGGATCACGGCCTGCTGAACGACAAGCCGGGGTTGGAGCTGCCGACCCTCGAACACCTGTGCCTGTGGTTCGCCAATCGCCTGAAGCCGGAGTGGCCGGGCCTGTGCCGGATCGCCGTGGCGCGGCCGACCATCCACGAGCGCTGCGTCCTCAGCCTGTAGAAATTGATCCCGGTTACCGTCGCCTGGCGGCGAAATGTCCGTTTCCGGACATTGGAACACCAGCGTTCTCCGCATGTTTCATTACGGGAAACAAGCTGGGCGTTAACATGGCCGGGAATACAACGCAGGGCGTTCTGATCGCGCACGGGCATCCGATGTGCCGGAACGGGCTGCGTGCGATCGCCGTCGACGATCTCGGCCTTGAAGTTGTGGCGTGCGCCGACGCCATGGGCGTTGTAGTCGATTGTCTGCGCAACAAGGCCGATGTTTCGGCGCTGATCATCGCCAGGGACCTTCCGGGCCTCGGCGGCGACGCGGGCCTTCGGGGCATTCGCCTGGAGTGGCCCTCGCTACGGACGCTGGTGATCTGCTCTCTGCTGGATCGCGACATGGCCCTCAGCGCGCTGTCCGCGGGCGCCCACGGCTGCGTCTCGATGGAGGCGACCTCGGAGGAACTGGCGGCGGCCTTCACTCGCGTCCTTTCGGGGCAGACCTATGTGCCTGAAGTGATCAGCGGCCCGCCGACGCGGCGGAAGGCTGACGGGGAGGGACGCTCGAAGTTCGACAGCCTCAGTCCCCGGCAGCGCGACGTCATCGCCGGGGTCATCGCGGGGAAGTCCTGCAAGCAGATCGCCCGGGACCTCGAAATCGCCGAGGGCACGGTCAAGATTCACACCCATGCGGCCTACAGGGCCTTGGGCGTCCGAAACCGGGTCGAAGCCCTGGTCGCGCTCAGGGACGTTGGTTGATCAGCAGCTCTGGCCGCGCTCGCGACGCTGTTCGCAGCGGCGCTGTTCGCGTTCGTACTCGCGCTGTTCGCGCTCGCGCTTGAGTTTGGTCTCTTCGTCCGAGGTCGTCACCGCGTCGACGCCCGCGCCCAGCACGGCGCCCGTGACCTTGGCCGTTCCGCCGATCACGGCGCCGGTCGTGCCGACCACGGCGCCGACGATGCAGCCCTGAAGCATCAGGGCTCCGGCGAGGACCGCCGACAGGGCGGCGGCTTTTCTGAACGTGTTCGACATGGCGTTGCTCCCGACCGGAGCAGGGTTAACCGCCAATGGTGAATGCAGTCTGACGCCGCTGTGGTGAAAGCAGGGCGCGATCAGGCGGCCAGACCGGCCTCAGCCTGCGCTCTCGGCTTGCGACCGCGCTTGCGGGGCGCCAGCGAGCGGGAGGTCATCTCCTCAAGCTGGGCGATCCAGTCGGCCGCGCCGACCGGTCGGCCGGTCGAGTAGGAGCGGCGCAGGGCGGAAACGGCCTGTGCATCCTCGGGCTCGGCGAGGAAGCCCGCGAAATTGCCGACCCGGTCGAGGATGGGGGTGACGTCGACGACGTCGTCTTCGCGGGCGGTCAGATGGGCGGCGACGCTGGACCAGCGCCATTCCGCCGCCGTCTCCACCAATCGGCAGCGCACGGGATTGAGGGACAGGTGCCGGACCGCTGTCAGCAGATGCTTCTCATCGAGGACCGCCGAGCTGAAACGGCCCTGCCACAGGTGGCCCGTCTGTCGGAGGCGGGTGTTGATCCGGGCGGTGTAGCGCCGGTGCGCCTCGGCGAAGGTCGCCCGCAGACCGTCCGCATGGGTAGGGGTCATGACGAAGTGGACGTGGTTGGGGAGCAGGCAGAACGCCCAGATGGCGGTGCCGGCGCGGCGCGCGGCGGCGTCCACCAGGTCGAGATAGGCCTGATAGTCGTCGTCGCCGAAGAAGACCTGCTCGCGACGATTGCCCCATTGGGAGACGTGGTGGGGAAGGCCTGGCGCAACCACCCTTGCCAATCTGCACATGCGATCCTCCCCGCGCTTGCCCCAACCTTGCGGTGTGTCGGCGCGTCGGTTCGCGTGAGTCGCGGAGACGAGCGGAACCGGGCCGGAGCCCACCAATATCCCGGTATCACGCTCTCGTAATCCGCACCGATCCTCCTAAGCCGTTAGTGATACGCCATTAAAATCAACCACCAATCCACTTGGACTAAGTAGAAACCTATACTGTCACCGAAATAGGATAATTCTATACCAGTCATAATCCGGTCAAATATCGAGACAAAACCGCCTCCCATCTAAAACGGGAGTGCCTCTATTGGACCCGAAGACTTATCTTGTTCTTCTCCATTTGATCGGGCTTGTCGTAGGGCTCGGAAGCGTCACCACGCTTGATATCTATTTGCTGAAATTCCTGCGCGGCGACACCGTCACCAAATCCGATGCTCACCTTGTCGACCTCGTCGCCAAGCTCGCGGGCCTCGGCCTGCTGTTCCTGTGGATCTCCGGGATCGGCTTCCTGGTCATGGCCTGGTTCAACAATCCGCAACTGCTCACCAGTCCGAAGGTGCAGGCCAAGCTGCTTGTCGTCGGCATTCTGACGATCAACGGCGCCTTCCTGCACTTCAAGGTTCTGCCGCAGGTCGAACGCGCCGTCGGCCGCCCGCTGTTCTGCCGCTCCGGCGCGCGCAGCGACCGGATATGGATGCGCGTCTGTGGCGCGGTCTCCGCCGCCAGCTGGTGGACGCCCTTTTTCCTCGGCACGGTTCGTGAGCTGAATTTCGCCGCTCCGATCCACGTGTTCCTGGCTGCCTATGCCGTCCTGCTGGCCGTGTGCCTGATCGGCTTCACCGTCGTGGAGCACTACCTGTCCACCCGCTGGGCAAGGTCGCATCCCGGCGTGGCGCCGGACGTGGCGCCGGCGGTTCATGCCGCTCCGGCCGCGCTCTTGTACGCCAAGGCTGCAGACGATCGCCCAGCGATCGGACCGTCGCCGGTCGTGGCCGCGGAAGAGAAGTCGTTCGCCCGTTCGCATGAGGATCAAGTCGATCTGCACGACGATCTCGACCGCCGCATTCGCGAGCGCCAGATGCGGGCGGCGCGACGTCGGCTGGGCGCCTCGGATGCCGAGGCGGGGGATGACGCGGGCGACGCCGCGCGGCACTGAAGCGTAGTCCCGTAATGAAGAGGGCGCTCCGTCATCCGACGGAGCGCCCTTTTCTGTGTCGCGTGGTGGGCGGCGAGGGGTTCGAACCCCCGACCCCCTCGGTGTAAACGAGGTGCTCTGACCAGCTGAGCTAGCCGCCCCTTGGTGCGCCCCGGTCGATCAGAACCGGAAGCTAGCCCGCAGGAACAGCATGTAGCGCACGTAGTTGTCGAGCATCTCGGCATCGGCGCTGACCGACAGCATGCCCAGCTCGTTGCCGACGTTCAGACGGAAGCCGACGATCGGACCGCCGCCTTCGATGGTATCCGGGCTGAGGATGAAGTCCGGGCCGGTCGAGTTGCGGAAGCGGGCGATGGTCTCGCCCGGATCGACCGAGAGGTTCTGACGCCAGCCGAGCCGCAGTTCCGGACGCAGCCAGCTGGTTTCACCCATGGCCATGCTGACGTTGATCGCAGCGGTGGCCGAGAACAGGTGGCCGTCGCGGTCGTCGATCTCGAGATCGAAGCCGTCGCCGCCGCCTTCTTCCGAGTGGCCGTCCTCGCTGAGCGAGAAGTACTCGGCGTAGATTTCCGGACGGACGCTGAAGCGACCGAACTCGCGCTCGTAGGACGCGCCGGCCGCGGCGGCCAAGGTCAGGCCGTTCCAGTCGGACGTGGTGGTCAGGTTCAGGCCGGCGCCGACCAGGCGACGCTCGGACTCGAAGGAGGCGTAGCCCGCGGCCGCGCGGGCCCAGGTGGTCCAGTACTGGCCCTGGGCGCGCCAGTAGAGGCCCAGCTCCAGCAGGCTGGCCGACAGGACTTCCTCGGCCTCGGCCTCGGGATCCTCGAGGTCGGACGAGGTGAAGGCCACCGAGAAGCCGAGGGCGCCGAGGCCCGTACCGCGCTCGACGCCGCCCGCGACGCCGAAGCCTTCCGAGCGGAAGCCGTAGGTGTCGGTGCGTTCCTTGTCGGCGTAGAAATTGATCTCCTGCACCCACGCGCTGGTTTCACCCGGCGCGGCGGCGGCGTTGCGGCCGGTCAGGGCGCGCGTCACGGCGTCCACGCCCGACGCCAGCGAGACCAGCGGACCGCCCGAGTGGTCGGGCAGGAGCTGTTCGTACAGGTTGATGAAGTCGTCGCGGCCGGTCTGGGCCAGGAAGGCGTCGCGGATGTTCTCGGCGCCGTCGATGCCCAGGGCCGTGTAGAAGGAGTCGTACATCGACGCCTCGACCGGGATCATCCCCGCCTCTTCGGCCGTGCGGCGACGGACGTCGGCGTAGACCAGGCCGTTCGGCACGTCGGCCCCGGCCTGGACCACGTACAGGAAGGGCGAATTCTCGGCGACCGAGCTCAGGTCGACGTTGCCGAGGTTCAGCGTTCCCGCGTCGATCAGGGTGAAGCGTTCGGTCGGATCCTGCAGCAGCGAGTTGAAGCGCATGCCCAGGCTGGCGCCGTCGGCGAGCGTCGCCGTGCCCGAAACGATGAAGCCGGTGTTGGTGGTCGTCTCGGGATCGACGCTGACGATCAGGGTGCCGTCGCCGCCGATGTTCATGCTGGTGACGTTCATCGCCGCCGTCTGGCGGGCGTCGAGCGTGCCGTTGGCGATGTTGATCGCCAGATCGCCGCCGCTGTCGCTCAGCGCGCCCGTGACGACCGCGCCGCCCGAGATCGAGAGAGTGTCCGCGCCGCCGCCGAACGAGATGTCGCCGGTCACGGTGCCGTTGCGGATGTCGAACAGGTCCGCGCCCGAGCCCAGCAGCACGTTGCCGACCATGACAGGTTCGTTGTCGTTGGGGACGCCGTCGCCGTCGCTGTCGGGATTGGTTGCGGACGGCGTACCGGTGATGCCGTTCTGCAGGACCGTCACGCCGGACGTGTTGTTGCGAACGTCGATGGCCGTGGCGGTGCCGGTGAGGGCGCCCGTGCTCAGGTTCGGCGTGACGCTGGCCTGGATCGACTTGGTGTTGGTGATCGACGTCAACGTGCCGCTGAGGTCGAGGACGGCGGTCACGCTGGAGACACCGCCCGAGGCGACGGCGACGATGCTGCCGTTGTTGTTCAGTGCGGGAACGACCGCGTCGTCGTCGATGCGGATGGCAGTGGCCGTCGCCGTGGCGACGTCGCCCGTGACGCCGGCCGTAATAGTGCCGGTGTTGGAGATCAGCGGGGTGCTTGCCCCGTCGCCCAGGCGGACGGCGGTGGACTGGCCCTCGGCCGAAAGGGTGGTGATCGTGCTTTCGTTGCGGAAGCCACCGTTCAGCTGCACCGTCTGGCCGGTGTTGCCGACGACCACGCCGTTCGCGTCAATGCCGTCATAGACGCCGTTGCCGTTGATCGCGCCACGGTTGATGAAGCCGAAGGCGTTGTCGCCCGTGCCCACCACGCCGATCGTGATGCCGCGGCTTTCCGAACCGATCTGGATGGCCGGGGCCTCGCCGAAGATGGTGACCGCGCCGATGTTTTCGGCGGCGTCCGGCACCCCGTCGTTGTCCTCATCCGGATTGGTCGCGACAGCGTCGGCCGGCGGACGATCGATGACGATGCCGCCGCCAACGTCGGCGGCGACGATCACGGCCGGGCCGGCCTGGAGCAGGTCGTTCGGGTCCAGCTTGTCGATGAACGCCTGGCTGCCGCGGGTCGTGTAGCGATAGCCGGTGACGTTGATGTCACCTTGCAGACTCAGCCGGCCGGCGACGTCGCCACCGACCGAGATGGCCGTGGCGTCCTCGCCGCGCGCCAGAACGCCACCGACGTTCATGAAGTCGCCGCTGATGGCGCCCGTCGTGCGGATGCCCACGGTGTCGTCGCCGAACACCCGGATATTGCCGCGGTTCAGCAGCCTGCCGGTCAGGTTGGATTCGAGCGAGATGCCGTACGAGGCGTTGCCGTCCACGGTGATCGAGCCGCCCTGACCGATCAGCAGGTCGCCCGTGACGGTTCCGCCGGGCGCGTAGCGGACGCCGTAGCGGCCCGAGCCGGTGGCCCAGTCGCCGTCGACGTCACCGTCGTTGTCCGTGTCCGTGTAGTCGCCGATCGTGTCGCTGACGACGATGGCGCTGCCGATGTTCAGCGTGGTGGTGACGCCCGGGTTGACGAGGACGGCGGTCGAACCGTCCGCCGCGCTGGCCATGGTGACCGTGCCGCCGTCCATGGTGAAGTTGTGGCTGCTGTCGACCGTGACCGCGGCGCCGCTGGAAACGTTGATCGCGCCGTTGGTGGCCAGGCGGATGCTGTCCGCGCCGCTGCCCGTCGCGTTGGACGTCGTGATCGGCGTCGTGCGGGTGGTCGAGATGACCACCTCGGCCATAGCGCCGGAAGCCGCCAGCAGGGGAGCGATCGCCACCGCGGTCGCGAGCAAAATACGCATTCGGAAGAAACCCCTGTGGTCTGCGCGCAGAGACGCCGGCGATCCTCTAACAGGGACCATGCCAGCCTGCCTCAAGTTTCTCGAATTTGAGGCGAATGCAAGGCCGAACGTGCCTGGGGTGTGCCGGAACGAAGCGGGGCTATTGCCAGAATAGCGATCAAAGTGATATCATTTTCATATCGACTTTCAGGGAGAGGGCCATGACGACCACCCATTCAAAATCCACCGAACGCCCGGCCTCGACGGCCAACGGCATTCTCATGTTGCTGGTCGGGCTGGCGCTCATCATCGGCGGTCCGGTCCTCGTGGCCCAGGATCCCGACAACATCCCCATGCTGCTGACGGGGATCTTCGCGGCCATCGTCGGCCTGCTGCTGCTCTGCGGCCTGTACTCGCTGCAGCCTAACGAGGGCATGGCGATTCTGCTGTTCGGCGACTACCGCGGCACCGATCGAAAGACCGGCCTGCGCTGGGTCCTGCCCTGGTACAGCCGCAAGAAGATCAGCCTGCGGGTCCGCAACCTCACCAGCGACAAGCTGAAGGTGAACGACAAACGCGGCAATCCGATCGAGATCGCGGCCAACGTCGTCTGGCGCGTCGAGGATTCGGCCCAGGCCCTGTTCGACGTCGACGACTACCAGGCGTTCGTGAACATCCAGGTCGACACCGGTCTGCGCGACCTGGCCTCGCACTACGCCTACGATCACGGCGAGGAGCACGAGCTGACCCTGCGCGCCGACGCCGAGGACGTCGCCACCCGCCTGCGCGACGAACTGGTCGGCCGGGTCTCCCGTGCGGGCGTCTCGATCGATGAAGCGCGCCTGGCGCACCTGGCCTACGCCCCGGAGATCGCCGGCGCGATGCTGAAGCGTCAGCAGGCCGAGGCGGTGCTCTCCGCCCGACGCCTGATCGTGCGCGGCGCCGTCGGCATGGTCGAGAACGCCCTGACCGACCTCGGCGAGCGCGGCGTGGTCGAGCTGGACGAGGACCGCAAGGCGATGATGGTGTCCAACCTGCTGGTGGTGTTGTGCGCCGACCGGGAGGCCCAGCCCGTCGTCAATACCGGCACCCTGTACGGCTGATATGGCCCAGGGCCCGAAAGCCAAGGCCAGGAAGCCTTTCCTGATGCGGGCGTCTCCGGGCGTGATGGCGGCGGTCGAGAAATTGGCCGCCGCCGAGCTGCGTTCGGTCAACGCCCAGGTCGAGGTCTTGCTGCGCGAAGCCCTCACGCGCCGCGGTCTTTCAACTACCGAAGACGGTCCGGCGACGGACGACGCTTGAGCTTGACCGCCAGCGGCGCTACGGCCCGCTGATGGTCAAGTCGCATATGTCCCGCGTCCGCAAGGCCCGCCGCATCCAGAAGCGGGTCCGGCGCGTTGGTGCTGCCAATGTCAGCGCAGCGGAGCAGGAACTGATGAGTTTGGCCGGGCTTGAGGTCCAGGAGGGCGAACTGCGCCTGATCCCGGGCTGGGACGAGGAAGTTTCCGACACCCTGAAAGCCACCAAGGCCGCCGGCGAGGACGAACGTCCCCGGCTGGTCGACACCACCATGCTGTACGCGCCGCGTTCGGGCGGGGTGAAGCGCTACCTCCTCTCCAAGAAGGCGTGGCTCGAAGCCAACCGCCCGGGCATCGCCCATTCGCTGGTGGTGCCGGGCCAGCACCACAAGGCCGGCCCGGACGGCATCGTCCAGCTGCACGCCACCAAACTGCCGTTCGGCGACGGCTACCGTTGGCCGACTTCGGTGCGCCGCTGGGGCGCCTGGGTCGCGTCGCTGAATCCGTCGATCATCGAGGCGGGCGATCCGTACACGCCGGGGCAGGGGGCTCTCGAGGCCGGCCAGCGCGCAGGCTGCCCGGTCGTTGGCTTCTGCCACTCGGATCCTGCGGGCCTCGCCGCCCTGCATTTCGGCGAATGGGCCAAGAAGCCGGTCGAGAAGCGCTGGGCCCGCCTGTTCGGCCAGTTCGATCGCGTCGTTTCGCCCAGCCGCTACATCGCTCGTCGTCTCGAAGAAGCGGGCATCAAGGACATCGTCATCCAGCCGCTGGGCGTCGAGATCGACACCTTCCGCCCGGATCGGCGCGACCGCGACTGGCTGCTGAAGAAGCTGGGCCTGCCTTCGTCTGCGCGGGTGCTGTGCTTCGCCGGCCGTCCGGCGCGCGAGAAGAACATCGATGTGCTGATCGAGGCCGTCCAGAAGCTGGGCGACCCCTATCACCTGGTGCTGGTCGGCGCCGGGCAGGGTCTGCCGGCCGAAGAGCGGGTCATCTCCCTGCCGTATGAGGCCAACCCCAAGGTCGTGGCCAGGATCATCGCTTCCTGCGACGCCTTCGTGCACGCCAACGACAAGGAGCCGTTCGGCCTGATCGTGCTGGAGGCGATGGCCTGCGGCCGTCCCGTGGTCGGCGTCAACGCCGGCGGGGTGAAGGAGACGGTCGACAACAGCGTCGGCCAACTGGCCGCCTCCGCCGATCCCGACGCCTACGCCGAGGCCATCGAGGCGCTGTTCGCGCGCGATATCGAGGCCCTCGGCGCCGCGGCCCGCCAGAAGGCGGTCGAACGCTTCGCCTGGAACCGCGTGTTCGAGGACCTGTGCATGACCTACGCCGACGTGAGCGGACAGACCGCGTTCGCGCGGGCGGACATGGAAGAAGCGCTGAACTGACCGCCGTGCGGTGTCCCTGAACACAGGACACTTGCCCGGCGCACGCCGCGGACGTAGCCCTTGTGGAAACAGGGACTCGCCGATGAAACGCCTTCTGCTCGCCGCCGCGCTCTCGTTGCTGACCGCCGGCTCGGCCATGGCCCAGACCGTCTACATCGTCCGTCACGCCGAGAAGGCCGACGCCAGCGCCGATCCGGTGCTGTCGCCCGCGGGCGAGGCGCGGGCAGGCGCGTTGGCCGCCGTCATGGCGGACACGCATCCCTCGCTGATCCTCGTCACCCCGCTGCAGCGCACGCAGCTGACCGCCGCGCCGACGGCCGAGTATCATTCGCTGACGCCCGAGGCCGTGCCGTTCGACGGCGGCGCCCAGGGGCAGGCCGACGTGATCGCCGCCCGGGTCGCGGCCCTGCCGGACGATACGACCGTGCTGATCGTCGGCCACAGCAACACCGTGCCGCTGATCGTCCGCGCCCTCGGCTTCGGCGCAGCGGCCGACATGCCCGAATGCGAGTACGACCGGATGACCGTCGTCACGATCAACGGTGAGATCGTCACCGGCGACGTCAGCCGCTACGGCGAGGCGACGGTCTGCTGACGCAATAAATGCCGGGTAATATTGACGGACATATTTTGTCCGGGTAAATCGACGCCGTTCCGCATGGGCAGGCCATGCGCGGCGTGGACGCGATGACGATGCAGCACGACCTCACCCAGGGCTCGATCAGCCGGCGCCTGCTTGGCATGGCCGCCTTCATCGGCCTCGGCCTGCTGTTCCAGACCCTCTATTTCCTGATCGACCTGTATTTCGTGGCCGGGATCGGCCCGGACGCCATTGCCGGCGTGGGGCTCGCGGGTGTGGTCTTCTTCCTCGTCATGGCGGCGGCGCAGATGGTCGCCGTCGGCTCGCTGTCGCTGATCGCGCGTGGCATCGGGGCGAAGGATTTCCAGCAGGTCGACGGCGTCTACCGCCAGTCGATGATCATGTCGCTGGGTCTCTCCGCGCTGACCCTCGCCGGGGGCTACGGCTTCGGCGGCATGGCCATCGCGTCGCTTGCCGCGGATCCGGAGACGGCGCGACAGGGGACCGCCTACCTGTACGGCTTCCTGCCTGCGCTGGCCCTGATGTTCCCCACGGGGGCCATGGGCTCGGCCTTGCGGGCGGCGGGCGTGGTTCGCCCGACGATGCTGATCCAGACCGGGACCGTCGTCCTGAACGCCATCCTTGCCCCGGTGTTGATTGCAGGGTGGGGCTCGGGCGTACCGCTGGGCGCGTTCGGGGCCGGCCTGGCCAGTTCGGTGGCGGCGCTCGCGGGCTTCATCGGCGCGGTGTGGCTGTTTGGACGGGTCCAGACCCTGATGACCGGTCCGCTGCGGCTGGCGAAGCCGGATCGGGCGGTGCTGTCGCGCATCGTCGGCATCGGCCTGCCCTCGGCGGCCGAGTTCCTGCTGATGTTCTGCACCATGGGCGTCGTCTACGCGGTGATCCGCAATTTCGGAGCCGAGGCCCAGGCCGGGTTCGGCGTCGGCTCGCGCGTCATGCAGTCGGTCTTCCTGCCGGCCATGGCCGTGTCCTTCGCCGTGGCCCCGGTCGCGGGTCAGAATTTCGGCGCCGGCCTGCCGGACCGCGTGCGGCGCACGGTGCGCGACGCCGCCGTCATCAGCACGGGCCTGATGCTGGTCCTGACCCTGGTCTGCCAGTGGGAGGCCCGCTGGCTGGTGGCGCCGTTCACGCCCGACCCGGCGGTGGCCGAGGTCGCCTCGACCTATCTGCGCATCGTCTCGCTGAACTTCGTCGCCACCGGCCTGATCTTCATCGCCTCGGGCACGTTCCAGGCGCTGGGCGACACCCGGCCCGCCCTGGTCGGCAGCGTGCTCAGGCTGGTGGTGTTCGCCGGCGGCGCCCTGTGGCTTTCGGCCCAGCCGTGGACGCGGCTGGAGCATTTCTGGTGGCTGTCGGCCAGCGCCGGCCTGCTGCAGTGCGTCGTGGCGCTGTTCTTCCTCCGGCGTCAGCTGAAGGTGAAGCTGGCCGGCCTGGTCCCGCCGGCGACCGCTTCGGCCGCCGGTCAGGCCTGATCAGACGTCCAGATCGGCGACCGCGAAGCGGGCGTTGTCCTGGATGAACTGGTAGCGGGCCTCGGCCTTCTTGCCCATCAGACGCTCGACCAGATCTTCGATCTCGGCCTCGTCGGACGGCAGTTCGATCTTGGCCAGCGTCCGCTTCTTCGGATCCATGGTGGTCTCCTTCAGCTGGGAGGCCATCATCTCGCCGAGACCCTTGAACCGGCCGATCTCGGTCTTCTTGCCCTTGAAGACGGTCGCCAGCAGCTCGTCGCGGTGGGCGTCGTCGCGGGCGTACTCGGACAGGGCGCCCGCCTGGATGCGGTACAGCGGGGGCAGGGCCATGAAGACCCGGCCCTGACGGATCGTCTCCGGCATGACGCGGTAGAAGAAGGTGATCAGCAGCGCGGCGATATGTGCCCCGTCCACGTCGGCGTCGGTCATGATGACGATGCGCTCGTAGCGCAGGTCCTCGATGTTGAACCTGTTGCCGGGCTGAACGCCCAGCGCCAGCGCCAGGTCGGACAGTTCGACGTTCTGGCGCAGCTTGTCGACGGTGGCCGAGGCCACGTTCAGAATCTTGCCGCGAAGGGGCAGGATGGCCTGGGTCGTCCGGTCGCGCGCCTGTTTGGCCGAGCCGCCGGCCGAGTCGCCCTCGACGATGAAGAGCTCGGTGCCCTCGGCCGACTGGCGCGAGCAGTCCGACAGCTTGCCGGGCAGGCGCAGCTTGCGGGTCGCGGCGGCGCGCTGGACTTCCTTGTCCTTGCGGCGCTTCAGCCGGTCCTCGGCGCGCTCGATGACGAAGCCGAGCAGCTGGTTGGCCTGTTTGGGGCTTTCGGTCAGCCAGTGGTCCAGCGGGTCGCGCAGCAGCTGTTCGACCAGGCGCGAGCCTTCCGGCGACGACAGGCGGTCCTTCGTCTGCCCCTGGAACTCGGGGTTGCGGATGAAGACCGAGATCAGGGCGCCGGCGTTGGCGATGACGTCTTCGGCCGTGATCAGGCCGGCGCGTTTCTCGTTGGTCAGCTCGCCGTAGGCCTTGAGGCCCTTGACCAGGGCGGCCCGGAAGCCGGCTTCATGGGTGCCGCCGTCGGGCGTCGAGACGGTGTTGCAGTACGAGGAGACGAAGCCGTCGGCCTCGCCGAAGCCGATCGGGGACCAGGTCACGGCCCATTCGACCGCGCCGGCCTCGCCCTTGCGTTCGACCCGGCCGGCGAAAGCCGGGGTGACGGTCTCGATCTGGCCGATGCGTTCGGACAGGGCGTCGGCCAGACCGCCGGGGAAGTGCAGCAGGGCGGTTTCCGGCGTCGCGTCGGTGATCCGCTCGGGCGCGCAGGTCCATTTGATCTCGACGCCGCGGAACAGATAGGCCTTGGAGCGGGCCATCCGGAACAGGCGGGCGGGCTTGAAGGCCGCGCCGACGCCGAAGATCTCTTCGTCCGGGTGGAAGCGGATCAGGGTGCCCTTCTTCTTCGAAGGTCCGACCTGCTGGATCGGTCCCAGCACATGGCCCTTGGAGAAGGACTGGCGCCATTCGAAGCCGTCGCGCCAGACGGTGACGTCGAGGTGGTCCGACAGGGCGTTGACGACCGAAACGCCGACGCCGTGCAGGCCGCCCGACGTCTCATAGGCCTTGCCCGAGAATTTGCCGCCCGAGTGCAGCACGGTCATGACGACTTCCAGCGCCGACTTGCCCGGGTGTTTGGGGTGCGGATCGACGGGGATGCCGCGGCCGTCGTCGAACACCGACAGATAGCCGTCGGCGTCCAGATCGACCTTGATCACCTTCGCATGGCGGGCCACGGCCTCGTCCATCGCGTTGTCCAGCACTTCGGCGAACAGGTGGTGCAGCGCCCGCTCGTCGGTGCCGCCGATGTACATGCCCGGACGCTTCCGGACAGGCTCCAGGCCTTCCAGCACCTCGATCGACGAGGCGGAATAGCCCGTCGCGGCCGCCAGCGGGGCGGAGGAGGGGACATCGGCCGGCTTCGGCGTCGGCGCGGGTTCGGGCTTCGGCGCGGCCGCCTGGGGCGTCAACGCGGGCTCCACGGCAGGCACGGGAGCGGGTTCGGCCGGACGCGGCAGCGTCGGCTCGTCATCGAACAGCGAAAGGAGGTCGGCGGACTGGCCCATTCGGATACTGTGCGGCGATTCGGGGACCGGTCTGGTAGGCTCCGCGGGACCTCGGGGCAAGCGGGACCGCCTCTGCTGTGGACGACGGCAGGAAAGCGCGGGTCATCACGGCCAGGAACAGCACCCACGGCAGGCTCTGGTGGGTCAGCAGGATCGATTCCGACAGGCTGAGCACGAAGAAGGCGGCCAGGAAGCCCAGCGCCCACCAGCCTTCGCGCACGCCCGCGCCGCCGCTGCGGAACAGGGTGACGAGGAAGGTCGTGGCCATCAGCACGCCGGTCAGGATCGCGCCGGGCCAACCCAGTTGCACCAGCAGGTCGATCCAGCCGTTGTGCGCCGAGGGCACGGTCCAGCCGGTTTCCTTGCGCACCCAGTCGGCGGGGACGGACTCGCCCTCGCGGCCCCAGAAGGCGCCGTAGCCGTAGCCGGTCCACGGACGCTCGGCGACGCGACGCATCAGGGCTTCCCAGATGTCGGTCCGGCCGGTCAGCGACGGGTCCTTGCCCAGAGCCTCCAGCACGGCGACCGAGTGGGATTCCCAGATCCAGATGCCCGCGCCCGCGACGACGACGGCGGCCCAGATCGCCACGACGGTGAAGGCGGCTCCGCCACGGCGCAGGGCCCAGAAGCCGCCGACCATGCCGAGACCGATCATCAGGCAGAGCAGCGAGGTCTTTGACTGCGTCGCCAGAACCAGGCCGCTGGACAGGGCCAGGGCGATGGCGGGCGTCAGCCGGCGCGGATCGGGGGAGGCGAGGCAGGCGGCTGCGGCCGTCGCGCCGATCACCATCACCGCGCCCATCTGGTTCTTCTCGTACCAGAGCCCGCGCCACAGGCCGGCGTTCTCGAACTGGTGCACGCCGATCTCGGGGAAGGCGAAGACCATCACGATGCTGCCGACGGCCATGGCCAGCGCCGTATGCATCAGCAGGCGCGGCAGGTACGGACCGCGGAAGGCGGCGCCGAGGTACAGGGCGAACATGCCGCTGATGGCCAGGGCGATGACACGGCGGCTGGTGGTCTCGAAATCGATCGACCAGTAGCGCGAGGCGAAGGTCAGCCCCAGCAGCAGCACCAGGGCGATCGCCGCGGGCCACGCCCGCCACATCCGGTCGATGCGGAAGGCGATCAGCCCGGCGATGGCCGCATAGGCCGGCAACCAGACCAGGCGCAGCACCGGCGTCTCTTCCTGGGTGGGGGCGAATACGGGTCCGATCAGGGCGCCGGTCAGCATGGCGATGATGACGGCGCAGATCGCCGCCTCCCACCAGGTGGGAGCCGGGTCCGTCAGGGCCTCGACTGGACGTGACTCGCGCACCCATGCAGGGTCGGCGCTCAGGCTTAACGAAGGGTTGGGACGATGAAGGGCGACCTGCTCCGCAACCGCAGCGACGGGCATGCCCGCGTCGGCTTCGTCGAGCTGTTCTTCGATCTGGTCTTCGTTTTCGCCATCACCCAGATCTCGCACACCTTGCTGGCCAATCTGACGTGGCTGGGCGCGCTGCAGGCCGCCCTGCTTCTGGGCGCCCTGTGGTGGGCCTGGATCGACACCAGCTGGATCACCAACTGGCTGAACCCCGAGCGGACGCCGGTGCGGCTGCTGTTGTTCGTCCTGATGGGGGGCGGTCTGGTCATGTCGACCTCGCTGCCCGATGCGTTCGGCGACAAGGGCCTGGTGTTCGCCTGCGCCTTCGCCTTCATCCAGGTCGGGCGCGGCCTGTTCACCCTGTGGGCCGTGCGGGCCGAGCCGGTCATGCGGCGCAATTTCCAGCGCATCGTCATCTGGGCCAGCGTCGGCGCGGCGCTGTGGATCTCCGGCGGCCTGATGACCGGCGACATGCGCATGATCCTGTGGCTGATCGCCGTGTTCGGCGAGTTCGTCGCTCCGGCCTGCTATTTCTGGGTCCCGGGGCTGGGCCGGTCGCATACCCAGGACTGGAAGATCGAGGGCGAGCATCTGGCCGAGCGCGTCGGCCTCTTCATCATCATCTGCCTGGGCGAGTCCGTGCTGGTCACCGGCGCCACCTTCGCCGGCCTGGAGTGGACGCCGGACGTGGTCGCCGCCTTCGCCGCGGCCTTCCTCGGCACGCTCGCCATGTGGTGGATCTATTTCAACAAGGCTCACGACGCGGCGTCGGAGGTCATCTCCAGGTCCACGGACGCCGGCCGCGTCGCCCGTTCCGCCTACACCTACGCTCCCATTCTGGCGGTGGCGGGCATCGTCGTGACGGCGGTGGGCGACGAGCTGTCGCTCAGCCATCCGACCGGCCACACCAGCTTCGGCACGGCCGCGGTCATCGTCGGCGGCCCCATGCTGTTCCTGATGGGCGCCCAGGCGTTCAAATACGCCAGCTTCGGCAACTGGTCGCCGTCGCGCCTGACCGGCATCGGCCTGCTGGCCGCCCTGGCGGTGGTGTCCATGCTGCTCACGCCGCTGCAACTGGCCGCCGCCGCGACGGCGGTGCTGATCTTCGTGGCGACCTGGGAGACGATCGGCCATCCCCGGTACGTCACGCCCGGGGGCTGAGAAAGACAGTCGCGTCCTGCATCCGACGGGCCGTCTCGCGGCCTCAACTCCCGGGGAAGAGAGTCCCATGAACCGATACGCCCGCCGCCTGCAGTCGTGGACCGGCGCTTTCGCCGCCGCGGCCATCATCGCCGCCGGAACACCGGCTGCCGCCCAGGCGCCGGCGTCGTCGGCCGCTGTCGCGGAGATGGTGCGCACCTACGCCGCCGATCACGATTTCAACGGCACGGTGCTGGTCGCGCGGGACGGCGAGGTGCTGACCTTCGAGAGCTTCGGCTTGGCCGAGCGCGCCTTCGGCGTCCCGGCGGCGAACGACACCCGTTACTGGATCGCCTCGGTCACCAAGCTCTTCACCTCGGCGCTGATCATGCAGATGGTCGAGCGGGGGGAGATCGGCCTGCAGGCGCCGGTGCGGACCTACCTGCCGGACTTTGCGGGCGATCCCTCGATCACCGTTCATAGCCTGCTGAACCACACGTCCGGCCTGCCCAATCCGGACGCCGGGGCCGATCCGACGAAGGGCGTGCCGATGTACCAGCTGCCGCACACGCCGGCTCAACTGGTCGCCGACTACGCCAGCGCGCCCTTGGCGCACCCCGTCGGGACCCATTTCGACTACAGCAACGCCGACTACTACGTACTGGGCCGCATCATCGAGGTGGTCTCTGGCCAGCCGTTCGAAGAGGTGTTGAAGGCGCGCATCCTGACGCCCCTGGGCATGCCCGACAGCGGCATGCTGCGTCAGAGCGACATCATCCCCCGGCTGGCCAGCTCCTATTTCCGCATGGGCGACGACCAGCCGCTGATCAACGACCTGCCGGTCTACAACGAGAACTGGTTCGCCGGCGGGGGCATGTATTCGGACGCCGACGACCTGCTGACCTTCGCCGAGGCCCTGTACGGCGGCCGGGTGGTCAGCGCCGAAAGCCTGCAACGCATGCTGACGCCGGGGCTGGACGACTACGGCTACGGCCAGTGGATCTGGGACATCGAGGCCGGCGGCCGCAAATACCCGACCTACGTCCGCTTCGGCGGCGTCATGGGCGCCAACGCCGTGCTGTTCCGCGTCGGCGAGGCCAACGTGACGGTGGTGATCCTGTCCAACACCAACCTGACCGACATGGGCTCCTTCGGGCGGAAGGTGGCGGAGAAGGTGCTGGAGTAGGGCTCACGCCTTCTCCACAAACGTATCGATCACCTTCTTCTCGCCGGCCTTTTCGAAGTCGACGACCAGTTTGTTGCCCTCGATGACGCGGACTTTTCCGTAGCCGAATTTCTGGTGGAAGACGCGGTCACCGCGGGTCCAGCCGGAGCCGGCCTTCGGATCGGCGGTGGCGACCAGACGGCCGTCGCCCTCGATCAGGGTGTGACGGGCCGGGCGGGCGGCAGGGGCTTTCGCCGCCGTGAACGACTGCGCCCGCTTCCAGCCCGGCGAGGAATAGCCACTGCCGAAGGTCGGCATCTCGTCCCAGCGGGACTTGGCTTCCTTCATGCCACCCGACGCGCCGTAGTAGCCGGTGTCCGACTGGGCCTCGACGTGGTCGATGGGCAGTTCGTCGACGAAGCGGCTGGGCAGTTGCGAGGTCCAGCGGCCGTAGACCAGCCGGTTGGCGGCGAACGAAATACGCGCGTCGGCCTTGGCCCGGGTCACGCCGACGTAGGCCAGGCGGCGTTCCTCCTCGAGACCCTTCTCGCCCTTCTCGTCGATGCTGCGCTGACTGGGGAAGACGCCTTCCTCCCAGCCGGGCAGGAAGACCAGCGGGAACTCCAGCCCCTTGGCTCCGTGCAGGGTCATGATCTGCACCGAGTCCGCGCTCTCGCCGCGGTCCAGGTCCATGACCAGAGAGACGTGCTCCAGATAGGCGGTCAGGCCGTCGAAGGCCTGCATCGACTGGGTCAGCTCTTTCAGGTTGTCGAGCCGGGTCTGGCCGGTCGCGCGGTCGGCCTTCTGCATGTCCGTGTAGCCGCTCTCTTCCAGAACGGTCTCGGTCAGCTCCCATTGGGTCGAGGTGTTGGCGAACTCGCGCCAGCGATCGATGTCGCGCACGAAATTGGACAGGGCGGTGCGGGTGCGCGCCTGCAGTTCGTCGGAGCCGAGCAGGGCGCGGACGGCCGTCATGGCCGAGACGCCGTTCTCGCGCGCGATCTGCAGCACCTTCTGCACGCTGGTGTCGCCGATGCCGCGCTTGGGCACGTTGACGATCCGCTCGAAGGCCAGGTCGTCGTCCTCGCTCAGGATCAGGCGCAGATAGGCGTGGGCGTCGCGGATTTCGGCCCGCTCGAAGAAGCGCGGGCCGCCGATGACGGTGTAGGGCACCGCCAGCATTACGAACCGCTCTTCGAACGCCCGCATCTGGAACGAGGCGCGCACCAGCACCGCCATGTCCTTGTAGGCCACGCCCTGTTTGCGGGCGGTCTCGATCTCGTCGGCGATCAGCCGGGCCTCGGCCTCGCCGTCCCACACGCCGCGGACGCGAACCTTGTCGCCGCTGGTTTCCTCGGTCCACAGCGTCTTGCCCAGCCGGCCCTTGTTGGCCGCGATCAGGCCCGAGGCGGCGCCCAGGATGTGGTGGGTCGAACGGTAGTTGCGCTCCAGCCGGATGACCTTGGCGCCCGGGAAGTCGCGTTCGAAGCGCAGGATGTTGTCCACCTCGGCCCCGCGCCAGCCGTAGATCGACTGGTCGTCGTCGCCGACGCAGCAGACGTTGCCGGTCGAGGAGGTCAGCAGCCGCAGCCACAGGTACTGGGCGACGTTGGTGTCCTGATATTCGTCGACCAGGATGTAGCGGAAGCGGCGGCGGTATTCCTCAGCGATATCCGCATGTTTCGACAGGATCGTGAGGTTGTGCAGCAGCAGGTCGCCGAAGTCGCAGGCGTTCAGGCTGGCCAGCCGCGCCTGATAGGCGGCGTACAGGCCGTGGCCCTTTCCGTTGGCGAAATCCTCGCTGGGCGGCAGCTTGTCGGGCGTCCAGCCGCGGTTCTTCCAGTGGTCGATCAGGCCGCTGAGCGAACGGGGCGTCCACCGCTTGGTGTCGAGGTTGGCGGCCTCCAGCAACTGCTTGCAGACCCGCTCCTGATCGTCGGTGTCCAGGATGGTGAAGGTCGACTTCAGCCCGACCAGTTCGGCATGCCGGCGCAGGATCTGGGCGGCGACCGAGTGGAAGGTGCCCAGCCAGCGCAGCCCCTCGGCCGAGGGGCCGATCAAATGGGTGATCCGCTCGCGCATCTCGCGCGCGGCCTTGTTGGTGAAGGTGACCGCCAACAGCTCCCAGGGCTTGGCGCGGCCGGTCGCCAGGATGTGCGCCAGCCGGGTGGTCAGCACCCGCGTCTTGCCTGTGCCCGCGCCCGCCAGCACCAGCACCGGCCCCTCGGTCGTTTCGACCGCATCCCGCTGTTCGGGATTGAGGCCGGACAGGTAGTCGCGAACGGCGGCGGGCGCGACGCCGCCGGGGCCGTGCGAGCGGGCGAGATCGGAAATGCGGGGAGGTGCGGAATCGGTCATCTGAACCGCGAGAACATAAGGAGACCGAAGCCGCTTGTCAGCCGTTACGGAACGACCGTCCGGAACCCTTACGGCCACGCCTCCGTTTCGTCGGCCTGACAGGGACAATTCAAAGGAGGGTCATAGCTATGGCCGAGAACACCAGCAGCGGTGGCAACACCGGTCTCGCCTTCATCGTCGGCGCCGTCGTCGTCGTCCTGGCGATCGTCGCCTACTTCGTCTTCGCCCGCGGCGGCATGGGCGGCGAGACCAAACAGGTCAACGTCGACGTCGATCTGCCCGAGGTCTCCGCGCCCGCCGTTCCGGCGCCGGCCGGCAACTGACGCATGACGGACCCCAACGTCCCGCCGCCCGAGCGGCCCGAGGTGGTGCATCACACCACCATCAACAACCCGCCGCCCCAGCGCGGCGGCGGCAATAGCTGGATCGCCTTCCTGGTCGGCGGCATCGTCGTGGTGCTCGCGGTCATCGCCGTCGTCATGATGTCCAACGGCGGGGTCGAGACCCCGAAGACCACGGACATCGACATCGACGTGGACATGCCGCGGCCGGAGCTGCCCGAAGCGCCGAAATTGCCGGACCTGCCGACCCCGCCGCCGGTCGAGCCGCCGACGCTGCCGTCGCCCGAACCCGCTCCCGCGACCTAGCGCAGTCGATAGCTGATCGTGGTCACGACCCGGACCTTCTTGTCCGGGGACTGGCTTTCGTCGCCGAACCCGTCGCGCGGCAGGATTTCGAACGAGCCCTGCGTCGCCTGGCGGATCGGCCCCAGCGGCGCGCCGGAATCCTTCGCGAACTGCGCGGCGCCCGTGCGGGCCGAGGCCGTCGCCTCGGCGATCATGGCCGGGCGCACGTCGTTGAGCTTGGTGAACAGATAGGTCGGGCCGTTGAAGTCCTGCAGCACCACTCCCTGACGCACGAGGTCGTTCAGCGCCCGCGTCGTCGCCTGCACCCGGTTCACGTCCGTCGTGCGCACGATGACCGTCTGGGCCAGGATGAAGCGGGGGCCGCCGTCCTGGGTGGCGTATTCGCGCGAGCGCCGGTCCGCGACCTCGAGCCGTCCCAGCGACACGGCGTTGGCCGGATAGCCCTGCGCGGTCAGGAACTGGCGCACGATGGCCAGATCGCCGTCGATCCGCGCCTGCACCTCGGACAGCACCTCTCCGGAGGCGGTGAAGCGTAGCGGCAGGATGGCCAGATCGGCCTGCACGTCCTTCTCGGCCACGCCGCGGACGGTCACCGCGCGGTCCCCGACCCGGGCGTTGACCACGCCCTGTCCGATCAGGGCGCCGCCTCCGATGAAGCCGAGTGCAAGAATGCCGCCGAATACGGCGGCGGGGATGAGGCGGTTGTCGGTCATGTCGTGGTCTCCACGACGGAGGATGCGCCGATGCCGGCGGCTGTCAATCGGACGACCTGTGTTCGGCGAAAGATCGATCGCCGCCCGCCCAGGCCAGCGCCAGAAGCCGGCAGGCGGAGGCCAGCGGCGTCCGCCCACGGGTCTCGTCGATGCGCTTCATCAGCCCCGCGTGCGACAGGCCAAGCGCCGCCCCGACGCGGTCCAGCACGGCCCAGAAGGCCGGCTCCAGCGCCACCGACGTCGCATGCCCCGACAGGGATACCGATCGCTTGACCAGGCCGCTCAACGCACGTGGATCATGACTACGTCCGCAGTGTTTCCCGAACCGTTGGTCAGCACGGGATGTCGCGTATCGGTGGTGAAGAGCAGCTTGCCGTGCTCGTCGTGGATATCGGCCCGCACCGCATAGGTGTAGCGCGGATCGACCCGGTCGTCCGGCACGTCGAGCCAGACCTTGTACGGCGGCCTGCGTCCGGCCAGCAGCTCCGAACTTTCGGCCAGAACCACGGCTGGAGCGTCGGCCCGGCTGACGTCCTCAAGTCGGACGGTCAGACGGTAATACGGGTACAGGGTCATGAACTCGCGGTAGCTGGCCGTGACCTCGACGGGCGTCACGCCGGGTGGCGTAGGCGGCACGGTTGAGCAGGCAGTCAATGCGAGGGTGAGGGCGAGAACAGCGCGTCGCATGGCGGGTTCCTTCCAATCCGCCACAGTATGCCAGAATTCGCGTCATGGTGCGAGGACCGCGACACGTTATCGGCGTTCACCCGTCCGTGTTATCGCGCTATGATCAATGGGCATCGCAGGACCGCCCATGACCGCCGCCGACCTCGACGAGTTCGATCGCTTCAGGCCCCAGAGACTGGAGCCGATCAAGGCGTTCCGGGCCTTCGGCCGGCTGATCCGCAACAAGGAGGACACCGCCCAGGTGTTCGAGATCATGCGGGCGCTGAGCGGCCGTTCGATCGGCCGCGGCTACAACCGGATGCTGAAGACGATGGAGGGCGGCCGTCAGGCCTTCCTGCGCGAGGAACTGGCCCACAAGCTGGACGATCCGGTGTGGCTGGCCCGCTTCAAGCCGGGCACCGTCGGCGCCGCCTATCGCGACTTCCGCACCGCGCGCGGCTTCACCGCCGAGGGCCTGGCCGAGGAGGCGCGCAAGATCGGGCCGGCGGTCGACGCCCAGCATCCGGTCATCTGGTACTCGCGCCGCCTGCGCGACGTGCACGACATCTGGCACGTGCTGACCGGCTACGAGACCGACGCCCTTGGAGAGGCCTGCGTGGTCGCCTTCTCCTACGCCCAGACCCGCAATCTAGGTTTCGCCTTCATCGGCTGGGGCGCGGCGCGCGAAATCCAGCGCGAGGCCCCGTCGGTGCCCGCCCGGCGCGCCGTCTGGCAGGCGTACCGCAACGGCAAGGCCGCGCGTTGGCTGCCGGGTCTGGACTACGAGGCCCTCTTCGCCCGCCCGCTGGAGGAGGCGCGCGAACGTCTGAACATCCGCCCGGCCGACGTCTATGGCGCGATCCCGGTGGAGACCCGGCTGGCGCTGAAGCTGCGCGCCTGAGCCCCGGCGCCCGAACGCGCCTTCCGGCTGTCATAAGGACCGCTTGTGCCGGCCGCCCCATTCCTCGGCTTGCGTCCTGGTCCCCCGTCCTCCACTTGGCGTGAATGTCCGCCCCCACTGAGTCCATCGCGCCCCCGAAGGCGAAGGGCCTGCCCCAGGCGACGCTGCTGGCGATCGGCGGCGTGGCGCTGTGCGCGCTGATCTGGGGCACGACCTGGTACGCCATCACCTGGCAACTGGGGACGGTGGATCCCATCGCCTCGGTGGTCTGGCGCTTCGGCCTGGCCTCACTGGTGCTGTTCGCCGGCTGCCTCGTCGCTCGCCAGCCGGTGCGCCTGAACTGGAGCCAGCACCTGGCGGCGATCGGGCAGGGGGCCTTCGTCTTCGCGATCAGCTACGCCTTCGTCTACCAGTCGGAGCAACGGGTGGCCTCGGCCATCGTGGCGGTGATCTTCGCCGCCCTGGCCTTCCTCAACCTGGTCCTGTTCCGCGTCGTCGGCGGCCAGAAGGCCGCGCCGGCCGCCTGGCTGGGCGCGAGCCTCGGCGTCGCCGGGGTCATCGTCCTGTCCGGCAGCGAGGTCGTCGCCGCCGACATGGATACGCGCGCCCTGATCGGCATCGGCATGGCGGTTCTGGCCGTCAGCAGCTCGGCCATCGGCAATTTCTTCTCGTGGCGCGGCCAGCAGGCCGGCTCACCGGTCCTGTCCTCGACGGCCTGGGCCATGGGTTACGGCACCGCCATGCTGGCCATCTACGGCCTGCTGACGGGCGTCGAATGGCGTCTGGAGATGACCCCCGGCTACATCATCTCGCTGCTGTACCTGTCGGTCATCGGCTCGGTGGTGGCGTTCGCCGTCTATTTCTGGGTCGCCCGCACGCGCGGCTATGCGCTGGCCAGCTACATCTCGGCCCTGACGCCGCCGATCGCCATGCTGGTGTCGGTGCTGTTCGAGGGCGCCCGCTTCGGCTGGCCGGCCCTGGCCGGCCTGCTGCTGGTTCTGTCGGGTCAGGCGCTGCTCATCCGCGCGCCCAAGGTCTCGGCGGCCTAGCCGAACCAGCCGCGCTTCTTCTTCGGCGGGACCGGCTGACCGGCCTTGCGCGCAGCCTCCGCCGCGCGACGCTCCCGTTCCCCCTGAACCCTCATGGCGACAAGGATCGGGATCAGTCCGTGTTTGATGCGCGGGTCCTGGCGGAGGCTGGACATCGGTTCAGTCTTCCCGTTTCGACCCATCCAGAAGCCGCTCGGCGCGGGCGCGTTCCTTGTCGGCCTTCGTGCGCTCGGCCTTGGTCCGCCCGTGGACGGCGCGGTTCGCAGCGGCAGTCGCCTTGGCATCGGCTTTTGCGCGATCCTTGCGCAGCCGGTTCAGGTTCACGACCTCGCCCATGAAGACCTCCGTGATGCAACCCGACCGGCCTGGGCCGGTTCTCCTGCACTCAACACCACAGGAGACCATCATGGTAGACGCCTCGCAGATCCGCGAACACCTCGAAGTCCTCGGTTCGGACGGCGAGCATGTCGGCCGCGTCGATCACGTTCACGGCGACCAGATCGAGCTGGCCAAGCTGGACCTCGGCGCCGGCTTCAAACACCACATGATCCCGGTCAGCTGGGTCGATCACGTCGATGAGCATGTGCATCTGAACGTGACGAAGGACGACGCCAGAGCGCGTTGGAGCGAAAGGATGCACTAGGCGGTCTAGGCCTCGTCGGGCTCCACCCGCGGGACCTCCGCGGGCTTCTCTCCGAGTTCCTCGATCAGCCGCCAGCTGCGCAGCCGCTCGACATAGACGCGGTTCGAAATCTCCTCCGGGATCGCGTCCGACAGGACTGCGCACATGTCCAGCTCCATGGCCTTGCTGCGCACGAAGTAGCCGTGGTGGACCCAACGGTCGGCGCCCCGGGCCACATGCCGGGCGTCGATCAGGATCACCTTCTTGGGTATCAGATCCACCAGCCTCGGGCCGTCTGATCCCAGACGGTCCGGGTTGGCCTTGGTCTTGTCCGAGATCAGCAGCGCCCGGTCGGTGGGGTTGTAATAGACCGTCACCTGCCGTCCGATCCTCGGCAGCAGGCGCAGCTTGGTGTCGTGTTCGAAGGTGTCGTCGTCCTCGTCCGGCGCGGCCATCAGGATCTGGTCGAACAGCCGGATCAGACTGTCCTTGTCCTTGGCGATCAGCGCCTGCAGTCCGTTGCGCAGCACATAGTTGCCCATGCTGTGCGCCAGCAGGTGGATACGCCGCTGGCAGTATTCCTCCTCCGGCATCTCCTCGATGAATTCCTTCAGCTTCAGGAACGCCCGCGCCACTGCCGGGCCCGACACGCGGGCGTCCTCGCGGTCGCTGTAGTAGGACATCAGCGGCACCGCCGTGCCGTCCGACGGCCAGCTGAACACCACGATGTTCACCGGCCGCCCCTCGACCTTCAGGCTCTGGGCCAGCAGGGCGCCGGCGGTCAGCGCGCCGGTGAAGGAGACGTTGAAGCCGTGGATGAAGACCAGGGTGTCGGTCCTCTTCGTCCCGGTCATGACCTTGTGCAGCGCTTCCATGAACATGCCGCCGCCGGTCTTCTTGATGTCGGTCTCGCCCTTCACGTCCGGATAGACGTGCAGCGTGTCCAGCTTCGGCTTCACCGGGTCGGGCGTGAAGTCGGCGTATCCGAACCGCAGGGCGGCCACGCCGTCCGGGTTGAAGGTCTTGCCGAAGACCTGCTTCTTGTTGCCTTCCTGATGGTTTCGGTTGGTCGCGAAGAACACCCGGATGCCAGCCATACGCCCCCTCCTGTCGGTTCCCGCGCAGGCGCAGAGCTCTCGCGCAGGAGTTGCGGGAGGCTATTCTTCTACCGATGTTCGATCAAGCGTTGCGGCGCCCTCATTCGGGATTCAGCAGTACGTCCAGATAGGTGGCCGGCCGGTTCAGGAAGCCCTTCGTCACCTGGTAGTGTTCGGTGTCCTCCCAGGCCACGCGCTCCAGTCCGTGCCGCGAGGCCTGATAGATCCACGCATCCGGATAGCCGAGCAGGATCGGCGAATGGGTGGCGATGATGAACTGTGAGCCCTGCCGCACCAGGTCGTGCAACCGCGCGAGGAACGACAGCTGGCGCGACGGCGACAGCGCGGCTTCCGGCTCGTCGAGGATGTAGAGACCGCCACCGCGGAACCGGTGTGAGAACAGCGCGAAGAAGCTTTCGCCATGCGACTGCTCGTGCAGGGATTTTCCGCCGTAACTGTGGATGACCGGCGGGCCGCCCCCCGGTTCCTCATCCAGTCGCTCGATCTCCGACGCGACGTTGAAATAGCTCTCCGCCCTCAGGAAGAAGCCGTCATTCGGCCGATGGGCCGCGCGCACCGGCCGCACGAACCGATGCAGGGGCGAGTGCGACCCTCGCGTCGAGAAGCCGAAATTCCGTGATCCGCCCTCGGCGTTGAACCCCCACGCCACCGCCAGGGCCTCGACCAGGGTCGACTTGCCGGACCCGTTCTCGCCCACAAGGAAGGTCACCCGCGGGTGGAAGGACAGGACGTCGGTTGTCCGAACCACCGGAAGGTTGAACGGATAGGCGTCGTCGTCCCAGCCCTCGCGCCGCTCAAGCCGCGCCTCGATCCAGTAGGGACGGTCCAGCGCGGCCATCATCCCGGCGAGATCATGTTCTCGGGACGGACGTACTGGTCGAACTCCTCGTTCGTAAGATAGCCGCCGCCGACCGCTTCCTCGCGCAGGGTGGTGCCGTTCTTGTGCGCCGTTTTGGCGATCTTGGCGCAGGCGTCGTAGCCCAGACGGCCGTTCAGCGCCGTCACCAGCATCAGCGAGTTGTCGAGGCCGCGCTTGATGTTGTCCTCGCGCGGCTCGATGCCGACGACGCAGTTGTCCGTGAAGCTGATCGCCGCGTCGGCCATCAGGCGGACCGACTGCAGGAAGTTGTAGGCCATCACCGGGTTGAAGACGTTCAGCTCGAAATGCCCCTGCGAGCCGGCGAAGGTGACCGCGGCGTGGTTGCCGAACACCTGGACGCAGACCTGGGTCAGGGCTTCCGACTGGGTCGGATTGACCTTGCCGGGCATGATCGACGAGCCCGGCTCGTTCTCCGGCAGGGCCAGTTCGCCGAGGCCCGAACGCGGGCCGGAACCGAGGAAGCGGATGTCGTTGGCGATCTTGAACAGGCTGGCGGCGACCGTGTTGATCGCGCCGTGGCTGAAGACCATGGCGTCGTGGGCGGCCAGGGCCTCGAACTTGTTCGGGGCGGTGACGAAGGGCAGGCCGGTGATGCCGGCGATCTGCTCGGCGACCTTCTCGGCGAAGCCGACGGGCGCGTTCAGCCCGGTGCCGACGGCGGTGCCGCCCTGGGCCAGCTCCATCAGCTTCGGCAGGGTCAGCTCGATGCGCTCGATGCCGTTGGCGACCTGCTGGGCGTAGCCGCCGAACTCCTGGCCCAGCGTCAGCGGGGTGGCGTCCTGGGTGTGGGTGCGGCCGATCTTGATGATGTGCGCCCAGGCCTCCGACTTGGCCTTCAGCGCGGCGTGCAGGTGCTTGAGGGCCGGGATCAGGTCGCGGACCACCTGCTCGGCGCAGGCGACGTGCATCGCCGTCGGATAGGTGTCGTTCGACGACTGGCTCATGTTGACGTGGTCGTTCGGGTGGACCGGCTTCTTGGTCCCCATCTCGCCGCCCAGCATCTCGATGGCGCGGTTCGAGATCACCTCGTTGGCGTTCATGTTCGACTGGGTGCCCGAGCCCGTCTGCCAGACGACCAGCGGGAAGTGGTCGTTCAGCTTGCCCTCGATCACCTCATTGGCGGCGTCGACGATGGCCTTGCCGATGGCCGGGTCCAGCTTGCCCAGCGCCATATTGGTCTCGGCGGCGGCGCGCTTGACGATGCCCAGGGCGCGGACGATCGGCAGGGGCTGCTTCTCCCAGCCGATCTTGAAATTGCCCAGGCTGCGCTGCGCCTGCGCCCCCCAGTAACGATCCGAGGCGACCTCGATCGGGCCGAAGGTGTCGGTTTCGGTGCGGTGCGTCATGGGAGGAATCCGGGCAGGTCAGGCGTGGCGGAGGATGGCGCGGGGTGTAGCACGCGGCCCCCGCCGATCAACCTCAGCGAACCTCGTCGGCAAGTCGGTCGATCCCGGCCAGCACCTGATTCAGGCCACGGTCGTTGCATCCGTTGCTGCAGACATAGCGATAGCGGCCGTTCACCACGGCCTCGAGCACCCACGGGGTCCGGCCGGGAGGTGGGACCGTACAGGCCGCGTCCTCAGTGCTCATGGCCGGGAATTCGCTGCGGCCCAGGATCTCCTCAAGCGGATCGCCGCTGGCCCTTTGCGTTACGGTACGCCCGCGCGCGGTGATCTCGATCTGGTTCGGGGCATTGATGTCGCAGAACACGATCTGCCTGATCTGACCGTCACGGGTGCGATAGGTGCCGCAATCATCATACGGTCCCCGGGTCAGGCCGATCTCGATCGCTTCAGGCGCCGCATCGCCCCGAAACCGGATCAGACGGTAGAAGCGGTCTTCGTAGGACGGAGCGAAGCCGAGTTCCGCGAATGATCGATCCTCAATCCACGGGCGGCCCGCCGGGCGGGTGCGGGACGGCTGCCACCACGGCCGGGGCTGGAACAGGCCGGCACGGCGTCGGGCGCCGCTGATCTGCTGCAGTTCCCACGCAGCATCCTCCACCGCCTGATCTGACGGGCGGAGATGGATCTGCCTGTAGCCCTCGTCCGACTCCATCTCGAAATAGACCTCGAAACATTCGTCCAGACAGGTGAAGCGACCGGGGTCTTCGTACGGCATCGTCAGAAACGCGTGGGCGTCGAACAGCGAGTGGAAGACGTCCAGGTCGCCCCGGTGAAGCTGCACGGGCCGGGCATCGCCGCTGTATCGGGTCCAGCCCGTCCCGTCGGCGTGTTCGATGACCTCGAAATAGCCGGAGCCGCCGCCAGGCCCCTCCGTGGTCTTGCGGTACACCCGGTCGCCCAGCCGCAGTTCCGGCTGGCCAATCCCCCGCAGCAGCTCCGTCCAGCGCTGGCCTTCCGGCCGCGGCGTGATCTCCTGACGCCGTTGGGTGACGCCCTCCGTCGGCACCGCGCACGACGCCAGCGTCAGCGCCGCCAAGGCGGCCGCCAACAGATATCTTGAACGCAGCATCGACGGCTCCCCCTCGCGCCCACGCTATGTCAGGCGTCGAGGAACACCAATGGGTCGTCAGTCGGTCGGACCGCGTACTCCCGGATCGGCCTCGATCAGCGCCAACACCGCGCGCAGCTGATCACGCACCGGCGCTTCGCCATTGTTGCCGACGAAATAGAGGACGGCGCCGGTCCGGGGGTAGAGCGCCAGGTAGGAGAAGAAGACCCCGTCAGAGCCGCCGTGCCCCACGCGCCAGGGACGCCCGGCGTCGTCGACGCGGAAGAACAGGCCGTAGCCCTCCTTCACGCCGGGCGAGTCCCCGTCCGCGTGGGGCTGCAGCATCAGCGTCCGCACGGCCTCCGGCGAGGCCATGAGGCCGGCGTGGAATCGGGCCATGTCGGCGGCCGAGGCCTGCAGCCCGCCATTGCCCCTCAAATTCCAGTCGGCGCCGTCCAGGGCGGCGATCCGGTCCGAGATCACGCCCTGCGAAACGTCGTCCAGATAGCCCACGGCGTGGCCGCCGGGCGCCGGCGTGGGGAAGGTCCAGCCGGTTCCCGTCATGCCGAACGGCGTCCAGACGTGGTCGCGCAGATACTCCGGCCACGATTGCCCCGAGACGCTCTCGACCACCGCTGCGGCGATGCTCAGCCCCATGTTCGAATAGACCGAGCGGCCCGGCTCGTGCGCCAGTGGCAGGGCCATGCACTGGGTCAACAGTTGATCCCGGGTGCGTGGCTCGAAATCGTCGCCGCAGTAGTCGGCCAGGCCGGCGGTGTGGGTCATCAACTGGTGCAGACTCGCCGAGGCCGCGGGTTCGGCCGCGCCGGGCAACCAGGTCCGCACCGGCGCCTCCAGATCGAGCCGCCCCTCGGCCGCCAGCTGGCTGACCGCCAGCGCGGTGAAGGTCTTGGTGATCGATCCGATCTGGGCCGAGGTCTCGGCGGTGAACGGCACGCGACGCTCGCGATCCGCATAGCCATAGCCGGCCTGAAGTACGGTCCGCCCGTCGACCTGCAGAACCACCGCGCCGCCAAAGCCGTTCGCCATCGCGGCGGTCAGTCCCTGATCGATCTGCGCGGCGAGCGGACCTTCCAACACCGCGACCGTCCTTGGCGGCGTGGGGTCCGCCTGCGCCATGACGGGCGCGGGGGAGACGATCAGCGCGAGGATCAGGGTCGCCAGCAGACGCTTCATCGGGTCCTCCGCCACTCACACGCGCCACAACCGCCACGTTGACGCGTCATCGCCCATGGTCGAAGGAACGGCAATGGCGGCGCAGGATCGGGACGGCTGGATCGGCACGGGCAAGGTTCGCGCCCGCGAGGGCGACGGCGCCGTCGAGATCATGATCGACGGCCTGACCACCCAGGCCAAATACTACAAGCCGCTGGTCTACGAGTTCATGCGCAAGGAATGGACGTCGCGGCCCTCCTGGGGCGATTTCGTCGTCGAGATCCGCATGGAGCATGTCGGCGATCCGCCCTGGATCGACCTCGACAATCTGGCCAAGGCGCTGCTGGACGCCATCAAGGGCTATCTGTTCCACGACGACAGCCAGGTCGCCCGCCTGCTGGTCGAGCGCGGCGAAGGCGAGCGAGAACGCATCACCATCCGGGTGTTTCCCAGAACCTGACCTCAGCCGGTCGGCCGCGTGAAGCGCAGCGTCGGCAGGCGCATCTGCATGTCGGCGCCCACGAACAGCTGCGGCTCGGACGGCAGCGGCACGGCCGCCGCCTGCTCCTTGCGCGTCACGCAGGCGCGGGCGCCCGCGGCCAGCGAGAGGAAGTCCGTCGCCGTCGGCAGGGCCTCCAGCACGCAGCCATCGAACCACGGATAGCGCTCGTCCGCGCCGCATCCGAAGGACGTCCGGTCGCGCCGCGCGGCGGTCAGCACCATCCTGTTGGGCCCCTGTAGCGCGTTCACGAAGACGCCGGAGAAACAGGCCGAGATGATCACCACCGTCGGTCGCGTCCCGCAGGTCCGCCGGACGGCGCCGGCCATGATGTCGGGCGTCATCAGGTCATCGCCGTAGACCATGCCCTCGGGCGTGCCGTGCGAGG
This sequence comes from Brevundimonas lenta, assembly GCF_014196335.1. Classification (GTDB taxonomy): domain Bacteria; phylum Pseudomonadota; class Alphaproteobacteria; order Caulobacterales; family Caulobacteraceae; genus Brevundimonas; species Brevundimonas lenta. The sequence goes on along the minus strand of NZ_JACIDM010000002.1, from coordinate 775,627 downwards.
TGAAATAGATCAGACAGCCCCGCGTCGCCCGGGCCGCGGTCTGCATCATGCCCGTGCTCACCGCTGAGGCGGGCGTCGGCTCGGGCACGTCGGTGCGCAGGGAATAGTCGACCATGTCGGCGCGGCTGAAGCCGGCGTCCTGGAAGCCCTTCACCAGATCGCGGCGCGCATTGTCGAAGGCCTCGATCGGACGACCATGCCCGTCTCGCCAGTCGGCCTGGATGATCGCCGCGGTCCAGCCTTCGAAGCGGCTGGGCGCGCCTTGCGCGCCTGCAGGGCCGGCCAGCGCCAGCAACCCCGTCACAAGTACGATCAGACCCCGGACCATCGTCTGCCCCTTCGCCCAAGCTGTACCGACGTTAGCCGATCAGGCGGGCAGGGGAAGGGGGGGGTCACTTCTTCCGGAACTGGTCCAGCGATACGACCTTGGGCGTGTCGTCGCCGCCGGCCGGGGGCGGGGTTTCGTCGGGCTCGGTCGCTGCGATCTCGGCGGCGATCTCCTCGATCGTCGCCGGCGGCTCGAACTGCAGCAGGAACTGCACCGACGGATCGTAGAACCGGGTCACGGCGGTGTAGGGCATGGCCAGAACCTTGGGCATGCCGCCGAACTTCAGCATCACCGAGAAGCGCGACTGCTCGACCTTCAGGTCCCAGTACTGGTGCTGCAGCACGACCGTCATCTCGTCCGGATATTTGGCGAGAATGTCCGGCGGCACGCTCACGCCCGGGGCCCGGGTCTTGAAGGTGACGTAGAAATGGTGCGCGCCGGGGATGCCGCCGGGTCCGGCCGCCCGTTCAAGCGCCGAGCGGATCACGCCGCGCAGGGCGTCCTGCGCCAGCTGCTCGTAGTGCATTTCGTCGACGGGAGGCGTCTCTTCGGACATCGGGAGTCTCGGCTGCTCAGTGGCGGTGATACCCGCCGCCGGGCGCGCGCGGAAGAGAGCAAGAAGGTGAAAACGCCGCGTTTTCGCGAACCGCGTTCGATCGTTCGATTCCGGGGATGAAAGTGCCGGGGTTCTGTTGCCAGGCCCCCGGCGAGCCCCGCCCCGGGATCTGAACCCCGAGGACTTAGTTCGGAATTACCGGAACCGCATTACGCGGCGACGGCGTATTCCCCAGCGAAGTTATCGTTCGCAGTTAGAAAATGACCCGATACGGTGGGTCAGGACGAGCGAAAGCAATCCTCTTTACACGTCCGTCGATGCTAGTCGGCCCCGCGCTCGCCCGCCGATAACCGGGAGAGAATGGTGGAGCCGCCGGGAATCGCACCCGGGTCCGGTCCGCTTATTACAGGCACGTTTATCGCCATAGTCCGGGCGAACCCGAACAGGACCAATATAGGTGACAGCGCCCCGAAGTCCAAGCGCTCAAGCCGGGCTGCGGCCCGCGCAGATGCGGTCAGGCTGCAGCCATGCGTTTCAGAACGCGCGTCCGGGAGGACCGCCGCCGACCTGGATGTTGCCGCCCGTGTTCGGACCATAGGTGTCGCGACGCAGGGCCTCGCGCGTGTCCTGGCGAGCCTGTTCCCATTCCCACGCGGGCGCACAGACGCGGCGCGGCCGGTTGCTGCCGACGACCGTCGTGCCTCGACGACAGATCATGCGGTTCGGGTCTTCCGCCTCCGGTCGGACGCCGGTCGTTGTGACGGGCGGCAGCACCGTGGTCTGCTGACTGGTTGCGGCGGATGGAGCGGCTTGCGGGCCCGTATCCTGCGGCGCGGCAAGGCTGACGGCGAATGCGGCGAGAACGGCGAGCATGGATCATCCTCCCATACCCGCGTTTTCTATCGCAAGTTACCCGTTTCGCCAACTGCGGCGCCGACTCCCCGGCTAGCGCCGGGGGTGTGTTTTAGAAGCCGCGGCCGGGAGGGCCTTCGCCGCCCGTGGTCGAGGCGCCGCCGAGGTTCTGGCCCTGGCTGTCGCGACGCAGGGCTTCGCGGGTTTCCTGACGCGCTTCTTCCCATTGCGCGGCCGTGGCGCAGACGCGGCGCGGACGGTTGCTGCCGACGGTCGCGGCGCTGCGGCGGCACACCATCCGGTTGGGATCTTCCTCACCGTTGCGCGTGCCGGTCGCCGTCACCGGCGGCAGAACCGTGGTGGTCGACGCGTCGCCCGTGGGCGCGGGAGTTTGCGGGGTGGTGGTGTCCTGGGGGGAGGCGAGGCCAATGGCGAACGCGGCGAGGATTACAAGCATCGAAAAAGACTCTCCTGTACCGGCGCTTTTCCAGCGTCAGTTGCTTGCCTGGCCAACCGCGGCGTCAGGCGCGCAGGCAAGATGCCGTGGATTTCCGCGCGGTCAAGCTTGGGCGTGCGCGTTTTGGTTGATCCTGGTCCAGCCGGGGGTCTGGTTCCGGAACCAGGTCAGCTGCCGCTTGGCGTAGTTTCGGGTGGCCTGGCGGGTCGCTTCGACGGCCTCGTCCAGGGTCGCCTCGCCGTTCAGATGGGCGGCGAACTCGCGCACGCCGACGGCCTTCATCGCCGGCAGGTCCGGATCGAGACCGCGCGCCATCAGCGCCTCCACCTCTTGCAGCGCGCCCTGTTCGACCATCAGCGCGACGCGGCGGTCGCAATTGGCGTAGAGCGTCGCCCGGTCGGGCTCGACCACCATGCCCGTCCACGAACCGGGCGGCAGCAGGGGCGTGGTGTCGGTCGTCCAGTCCGTCAGCGCGCGGCCGGTGTGCTCGGCCACCGCACGCGCCCGGATCAACCGCTGCCGGTCCCCAACCTCGATCCGCTGCGCGGCGGCCGGGTCCAGTTCGGCGAGACGCCGGCGGAAAGCCGTCTCGCCTTCCGCCTCGAACGCGGCGGTCGCCGCCTCGCGCGCTTCCGTCGGAATCGCCGGAATGTCCGCCAGCCCCTTGGTCAGGGCGGTGAAATACAGACCCGTGCCCCCGACCAGCAGCGCGGGCCGCCCGGCCTCGGCAAGCTCGGCCAGAACTTCAAGCACCGTGCGGCTCCAGCGCCCGACCGACCAGGCGTCCGCGGCGTCGGCGACGCCGTACAGCCGGTGTTCGATCGCGGCCTCATCCGCCTCCGACGGCCGTGCGCTCAGCACCTGCAGATCGGCGTACAGCTGCTGGCTGTCGGCGTTGACGATCACGGCCCCGGTGCGCGCCGCCGTCTCCATCGCCAGGCTCGACTTGCCCGAGGCGGTTGGGCCGGCGATCAGCTGTATCGGGGGCAGGGACAAATCGGCGCTCGCAGGGCAGGGCCTCCGGCGATAGAACGCAGGCCCCGCAGCCGCAACCCGCAGGACTCCAGACCTTGCCCGACCGCGCTTCCGTCATCGCCGCCCTCGACGCCGTGCTCGATCCGAAGAGCGGCAAGGGGCTGGTCGCCGCCGGACTGGCGCAGGGCCTGACCGTCGCGGCGGACCGGGCGGGTTTCGTCATGGAGGTGCCGGCGACGGAAACCGCCCTGTACGCCCCCGTCCGCGATGCGGCCGAGGCGGCGCTGAAGGCGCTTCCGGGCATGGAGCGGGTCTCGGTCGTCCTGACCGCCGAAGCCGTCCAGCACGCGCCGGCCCGCCGCACGGCATCGCTGTCGCCCCAGGCCGTCGACCAGACCCGCCCGAAAGCGCCGGTCCCCACCGATCGCCCCGCCCACGTCCGCCGCGTGCTGGCCGTCGCGTCCGGTAAGGGCGGCGTCGGCAAGTCTACGGTCGCCGTCAATCTGGCCGCCGCCCTGGCGGCGCGCGGCCTGTCGGTCGGGGTGCTGGACGCCGACGTCTACGGTCCGTCACTGCCGACCATGCTCGGCATCTCGGGCAAGCCCGACTACCGCGACGGCATGATCGAGCCTCACGTCGCCCATGGTCTGAAGGCCATGTCGGTCGGTCTCCTGACCCAGGCCGACGACGCCATGATCTGGCGCGGGCCGATGGCGTCCCAGGCCATCACCCAGATGCTGACCCAGACCCGCTGGGGCACGGAGGAGGCGCCGCTGGACGTGCTGGTCGTCGACCTGCCGCCCGGCACCGGCGACGTCCAGCTGACCCTGATCCAGAAGACGCCGCTGGACGGCGCCGTCATCGTCTCGACCCCACAGGAGGTCGCCCTCGCCGACGCCCGCCGCGCCCATGTCCTGTTCCAGAAGGTGAAGGTCCCGACGCTCGGCCTGATCGAGAACATGTCCGGCCCGATCTTCGGCAAGGGCGGCGCGGAGGCCGAGGCCAAACGGCTGGACGTGCCTTACCTCGGCGACCTGCCGCTTGAGGCCGCCGTGCGCGAAGCCGGCGACGCGGGGCGGCCGGTGGTTCTCACCGACCCGGACGGCGAGGTCGCAGCGCGCTTCGCAGCGATCGCGGAGCGAGTGGTCGAAGCTCTGCGGCTCTGACGGAAAAAGTGAACGCGACAGGGTTTCCAAAAGAAACTTTATTGGCCACCTTGTCGGTTCCAGTCACCTTCTCCGGTTGCCCATGTCCGTCGACGCCCTGTTTCGCCCGTTCACCGTCAAGTCCCTGACCCTGCCGAACCGCATCGTCATGGCGCCGATGACGCGGTCCTTCTCGCCGGGCGGGATCCCCACCTCCGACGTGGCCGGCTACTACCGCCGCCGCGCGGAAGGCGGCGTCGGTCTGATCGTCACCGAGGGCACGGTGGTCGAGCGTCCGGCGGCCCGGAACGACGCGAAGGTGCCAGTCTTCCACGGCGAGGCCCTTCCCGAGTGGAGGAAGGTCGTCGAGGAAGTCCACGCCGCCGGCGGCCTGATCGCGCCCCAGCTGTGGCACGTCGGCTCGGCCCGCGGTCAGGGCGCGGACTGGCAGCCGCTCGGCAAGGTCGACAGCCCCTCGGGCTTCACCACGCCGGGCAATCGCAAGCTCGAGCCGATGACCGACGAGGACATCGCCGACACCATCGCCGCCTTCGGCCGCTCGGCCCGCGCCACCCGCGAGCTCGGCTTCGACGCCGTCGAGATCCATGGCGCCCACGGCTATTTGATCGACCAGTTCTTCTGGAACGGCCTCAACGACCGCGCCGACAAATGGGGCGGCGGGACCATCGCCGACCGCGCCCGCTTCGGGGCCGAGGTGGTCAAGGCGGTGCGCGAGGGCGTCGGCCCGGACATGGCCCTGATCCTGCGTCTGTCACAGTGGAAGTCGCACGATTTCGGCGCGAAGAACGCCCACGATCCGGCCGAGCTGGAGCAGTGGCTCAGCCCGCTGGTCGAGGCCGGCGTCGACGTCTTCCACTGCTCGCAGCGCCGCTTCTGGGAACCGGAGTTCGAGGGCTCGGACCTCAACTTCGCCGGCTGGACCAAGAAGGTCACCGGCCTGCCGACCATCACCGTCGGCTCGGTTGGTCTCGACGGCGAGTTCATCGCGGCCTTCGGCGGCGCGGGCTCGAAGCCGGCCTCGCTGGACGGCCTGATCGCCCGGCTCGAGAAGGACGAGTTCGACCTCGTCGCCGTCGGCCGCGCCCTCCTGGCCGATCCGCACTGGGTCGAGAAGATCCGCGACGGCCGCCACGACGAGCTGAAAGACTTCGAACGCGCGGCGATGGCCACGCTCTCGTAGGGTCGAGGGTCGAGGGATCAGGGGGCAGGGGCGTCGTTTTCGACCCTCGACCCTCGCCCCTCGACCCTAACTCCGCTCCAGAACGCGGAAGACGAAGGCGTGGTCGTCCTTCTCTCCGGCCGAATGGCCTTCGGACGAGACCTCGGTCCAGGCGTCTTCATCGAACGCCGGGAACAGCACGTCGCCCTCGGGTTCGGCGTCGACCTCGGTGACATACAGTCGCTTTGCGCGCGGCAGGGCGGCCTCGAAAAGGCCGGCGCCGCCGATGATGCAGATCTCGGTCGCGCCGTCGTCCTCGGCCTGTTCGCGGGCGATTTCGATCGCCTCGTCCAGCGTCCGGCAGACCAGCGCGCCCCTGGCCTCGCCCTGCTCGCCATAGCCCTCGTCGCGGGTCAGCACGACATTCAGCCGGCCGGGCAGGGGCTTCAGCGGCAGGCTCTCCCACGTCTTGCGGCCCATGATGCAGGGCTTGCCGATGGTGATCGCCTTGAAGCGCTGCAGGTCGCTGCGCAGACGCCAGGGCAGGTCCCCGTCACGGCCGATCACCCCGTTCCTGGCGCGGGCGACGACGAGGGCGATCTGGGGCAGGGGCACGGCGACCTCTCGCGCGCACGGACCGGACGGCCGCGGCGCTCTTTCACCCTGCTCTTTGCGCGATTCCGCCCGGCGCCTTCAAGGCGTCAGGCCCGGCGACCGCTCTGCGGCGGGGGCGATTCCGGTTCCGGAGAAGGAGCGGGCTCCGGCGTCCGGGGCCAGGGCGGCAGGCGGAAGTCGGCATGGGCCTTCAGCATGGCCAGCCCCAGCGCCCGGTTGCGCGCGCTCATCATTGTTCGGCCTCCAGCAGCCGTGAACGGAAGAGAAGAGCCCCCAGCGCCGCCCCGATCAGCGGCGCGACGATAAACAGCCACAGCTGGCTCAGCGCTTCGCCGCCGACCAGCACGGCGGGCCCGAAGCTGCGGGCCGGATTGACCGACACCCCCGTCACCTGGATTCCGACGATGTGGATCACGGTCAGGGTCAGGCCGATGGCCAGGCCGGCGAACGGCGCCTGTCCGCCGGCGCCGGTCACGCCAAGGATGACGATGACGAAGATCGCGGTCGCGACCACCTCGAACACCGCCCCGGCGGCCAGGCCGTATCCGCCCGGCGAGGCGGCGTCGTAGCCGTTCTGTCCCAGACTGGCGAAACCGGTCTGGGCGATCAGTCCGATCAGCACCGCCCCGATCACCGCGCCGATGAACTGCGCCACCCAGTAGACGCCCATTTCCTTCGCGCTCATCCGCCCGGCGAGGAACACCGCCAGGCTGACGGCCGGGTTCACGTGGCAGCCCGAGACCGGCCCGATCCCGTAGGCCATGGCCACGATCGCCAGGCCGAAGGCGAAGGCGATGCCCAGCTGTCCGACATGGTCGAACCCGCCCAGCACGGCCGCGCCGCACCCGAAGAACACCAGCACCATCGTGCCGATCAGCTCCGCCGTGAATTTCCCGGTCATCACTCGCGCCTCCGAATCCTGGACCCGGAGACATTCTGGTCAGGGCATCAGGGTCGGAACATCAGGTGGAACCCGGAGGCGCGGTGCAACGCCAGCGGGTCAGGGCGCGACGGCCTCGTAGGTCACCGACATCTCGCCGACGGCGCCGTCGGCGGGCTCTATCACGCGCACGACCGCGATCAGGCGGCCTTCAGCGTCATGCTGCTCGAAGGTCGTCCAGACGGTCGGCCCGAACTCATTGGCGAAAGGCTCACGCCATTTTCCCGTGCTGAAGCCCGGCGCCCATCCGGTCAGGCCTGCGGCGGCGGCCTGGGCGATCCGGTCGCCCTGGGGTCGCCAGTCCCACGCATGAAGCTCGCAATGGCCGGGCCGGTCGGTCGTCGTATAACGGATGCCCCGGGCGTACCCGGAGCTGCCGCCGCCGGTGGCGACGGGAGCCATGGGATTGGCCGGCCCCTGAATCCGGCCGCACACGTCGAGCGACCCGGTGACAATGTTCGCCAGGTCCGGCCCCGTCCCGTACCACAGGGGCGACAGCTGCTGCAGCGCCAGCGCCGCGACCAGTCCGACGATCACGCCTTCACCTCCAGCCAGTGCAGCCATTTCCGCTGCATCGCCGCCTCGATATCGATCCCGGCGGCGTCGCAATAGATCAGCAACATGCCCAGTACGTCCGCCGCCTCGTCGCCCAGCTTGCCGGCGTCGGCGGCGCCCCGCGCCCGTCCGCTCATGCGGAGATGCTCGGCGGTCAGCTCGCCCAGCTCCTCCTGCACTTTCAGCAGCGCCCAGTCCGCCGACCGTTCGATGCCGTGCTCGCGCGCATAGATGTCGGAGATGCGCAGGACGTCGTCCTGCAGCGCCTTCAGGTCGAGACTCATTAGACCGCGACCGGCGCCTTGATGTGCGGCCACGGCGCATAGCCGTCCAGCACGAAGTCCTCCACCCGATAGGCGAACAGGTCGTCCTTCGGCGTGATCGTCATCACCGGCAGGGGCAGGGGCTCGCGGCTCAGCTGCAACTCGGCCTGTTCGATGTGGTTCAGATACAGGTGCGCATCGCCGAAGGTGTGCACGAACTCGCCCGGCTCCAGGCCGCACACCTGCGCCACCATCATGGTCAGCAGGGCGTAGGAGGCGATGTTGAACGGCACGCCCAGGAAGACGTCGGCCGACCGCTGGTACAGCTGGCAGCTCAGCTTGCCGTCGGCGACGAAGAACTGGAACAGGCAGTGGCAGGGCGGCAGGGCCATGTCGTCCACGTCCGCCGGGTTCCACGCCGAGACGATGTGCCGGCGCCCGTTCGGATTGGTCTTCAGACCGTGGATCAGCTTCTCGATCTGGTCGATGACGCGGCCATCCGGGGCCGCCCAGCTGCGCCACTGCTTGCCGTAGACCGGGCCCAGCTCGCCCTCGGCGTCCGCCCATTCGTCCCAGATGCTGACGCCGTTGTCCTTCAGCCAGCCGATGTTGGTCTCGCCGCGCAGGAACCACAGCAGCTCGACGATGATCGAGCGCAGGTGCAGCTTCTTGGTCGTCAGAACCGGGAAGCCCTTCGACAGGTCGAAACGCATCTGGCGGCCGAACACGCCCTTGGTGCCTGTCCCTGTTCGATCATCGCGTGTTGCCCCGTTGTCGAGGATGTCGCGCAGAAGATTCAGGTACTGCCACTCGGGATGGTCAGCCGCGACCGCTCCGGTGCGGGCTTCCAGATCAACCAATGCGGCCATTGCGTTCATAGCGGGCAGGTTGACTCACTCTGTGATTCGTAGCCCTCAAAATTGGCCAGCAGCCGCAATCAAAGTCGTGGGTTGCGGGGATAACTGCCTCTGACACCCACCAATCCTTCCCCCATTTCGGCGGAAGGTGGGCCGCGGAGCGGCTCGGATGGGGGCTCTTTCCGTATCCGGACTGGCCGAAGCCATGTCGCAGCAACCAGCCCCCGTCCGTCAGGCTCCGCCTGCCACCTTCCCCCATGAAGGGGGAAGGAAGCGCTTACTCGCATGTCATCTCGTCGTCGCCGACGATGCGGAAGTTGGCGAGGGTGAACTGCGGCACCGACTGACCCCAGTGCTCGAAGACCATCAGCCCGGCCCGCACGGTGCAGGTCGAGGTCCGGTTGCGCCGCGCCTCATCGAAATAGGCGTCGTACCGCATCGGCTTGCTGAGGCCGCTCTTCACCCGGAGCGCCGTGCCCATGCTGTTGTCCAGGGTGAACACCACCGTACCTGGCTCGGCTGTGACCTCTCCGTTCGCAGCTTCGGCCCGGACCAGCGAGAACGTCCCGCCGTCGTCCTGCCGCAGGATCGCCCGCTCGCCCCTGACCAGGGTCAGCACGCCGTCCTCGAACTTCGACCGCGGCGCCGCCGGCGCGACGATCGCAGGCGGTCCGGTCATCGCGGACGACGGATTCGCGATCCCGGACAGGGCCAGCACGGCCAGAAGTTCGATCATGAAAAATCCCCCTGAAGCGACGCCGCTCCAGGGGGAAGTTTCGGCCGGTTATGATTTCGGGGTCAACAGCCTGGCCGTTCAGGCCAGCTTTCGCCCGATCAGCAGCGAACCCAGCTGATCCGACGCTCCATCGTAGAAGCCCGCCTCCTTCGGCGCGGTCTTCGGGTTGTTCCAGGTGCCGAAGATCATGTCGATCAGCGGCAGGTCGCAGTAGTTCGAGCGGTGGACCCCGCGCTCATGGTGTGCGGCGTGCATCTCCGGGCGGGCGATGAACCGGCCCAGCCACCGGGGCGTGCGGACGTTGGCGTGGGTGAACATGGCCATGAAGCTGTTCGCCAGCACTATCGGGATCACCGCCTCGACCGACAGGCCGATGAACCAGACCAGGGTCAGGCTGCCCTGCAGCGTCCAGGCGAGCATATCCAGCGGATGGAACCAGAAGGCGCCGTAGACGTCGACGCGCTCGGCCGCGTGGTGGGTCTGATGCAGGTGCCGCCACAGGAAGTCATTCCCGTGCAGCGTCCGGTGCCACAGGTACATGGTCAACTGGAACATCACGAAGCCGACGCCGAGCTGCAGCCACAGCGGCTCGCCGGTGAAGTCGATCAGGCGGTATTCCGACAGGAACCTGTCCCACAACAACGGCGCGCTGATCGAGACGGCCATATAGGTGACGAAGGCCAGCACGCCCTTCAGTCGCCACCACGGCGATGTCGGGTATCCGCGTGGTCTCCACAGCGTGTCGAGTGCGATGAAGCCGACGAACATCGCCAGGATCGAACCGGTTACAATATTGAACATCTTCAACCTCGTTGAGCGGGCGCCGGGGAGGGCGGCGGTCGATTTCGGGAGGTCGAAGTGGTAGAAGTTCAGGCCGCACGAGTTCAGTCGTCGCGTGGTCCAGTTCAGTAACGGGGCGATTTCCCCGCACATTTACAGCGATATAACAGCCCCTCCTGACGCCAGGCCCGTCGTCGTCCTGTGGCCGAAATAAGGAAAACCGCACTCATGGTGCAGTCCCTGACCCGCGAAAGACCGGTGCAGCGTGTCGCCAAGGGCGAACAGACGCGCGACCGGATCATGGACATCGCCGAGGCCTCGGTCCTGGAGAAGGGCTTCGCCGCCACCTCGATCGACGAGATCCTGTTCGAGGCCTGCATCACCAAGAGCGGCTTCTTCTACCATTTCCGCGACAAGAACGATCTCGCCCTGGCGCTGATCGAGCGCTTCCGCGAGCGTAACCTGTCGATCTTCGAAGAGAATTTCGCCCGCGCCGACGAACTCGTCGAGGATCCGCTGCAGGCCTTTCTGCTCGGGCTGAAGCTGCTCGCCGAGATCATGGCCGAGGTCCAGACCGAACGCCCCGGCTGCCTCGTCTCCACCTTCGTCTTTCAGGACCAGCAGTTCGACGGCCGCGTTCGCCAGATGCTGGTCGACGTGATCCAGGTCTGGTGCGCCCAGTTCCTCGCCCGGCTGGAGCGTGTCGCCGAGGTCCACCCCCCGCGGGTCGACATTCCGCTCGCCGACCTGGCCGACATGCTCATGACCGTCATCGACGGCGGCATCATCGTCTCGAAGGCGCTGCAGGAGCCGCAGATCATGGCCCGCCAGATCCTCGCCTACCGCACCTTCGTGCGAACCGTCTTCCTCGGGACCTGATTGGCCCAATGGCCGCCGCGCCTGTAGGGTGGCCTCCGGCAGCGCGCGGGAGACGTCCAGGCGATGATCGACATCAACATCGTACCGCCTGCGGCCGCGGCTTCGCCCGGCTTCTGGAGCCCGCAGGTCATCGCGGCTTTCATCACGGGCTTTATCGCCCTGATCACCGCCTCCGTCGTCAGCGCCATCACCTTCCGCCAGTGGAAGACGGCCAACGACAAGCTGCTGATGGATCTGTTCGACCGGCGCTTCGAGAATTTCCGCACCATCATGGGGGCCATCGCCTCGCGCCATGACGACGTCATGAGGAACCAGCGCCTGGGCGTGCTGATGGGAAAGTTGCCGAAGGAGCCGATGGAGTCCTTCTACCGGGCGGTGGCCGTGTCCCACTTCCTGTTCGGGCCGGAGGTCAAGGCGGCGCTCGAAGGGGTCGAACGTGCGCTTGTGGTTCTCGACGGGCTCAAGGGCGATCCGCCGAACACCGAGGAAGATCCGGCCGGGGACGCGCGCGAGGCGCTGGACGCCGCCGTCCTCGACTACATCGAGGCCGTAGAGCCCTACATGATGGTCGGCCATATCGCCGCGAAAGGCCGCGCGAAGCCCTGAGCGGAGGTGGAGCGGGCGGGGGCGAACCCCCGCCCGTCCGTTCGTCTAGCGGCTCGCTTCGATGAAGGCCGGATCAGCGAACAACTGTCCGATCAGCATCTGTACGGTCGCGGCATACCCCTGAAACGCCGCCGGGATCGCGATCGCGCCCATGAACGACGATTCCCAGGTGTGGTCGGCGACAAGCCGCCGGTCGTAGACGACCCGGCCGTCGCGGGTCAGCACGAAGCGGGCGCCGACCGTGGCGTTGCCGACGGCGGAGTCGGCGGCGTCCAGGCGGTTCGTGGTCAGCGTTCCGGACAGGCGCAGGCCGGAGGCGGCGTCGAGCCGCCCGGCGGTGCGCAGTTCGGACTCCAGCGCCTGCTGCAGGTAGGTGCTGAAGTCGCTGTCGACGCCGGCGCCGGTCATCGTGTTGCCGCGCAGGCTGAACCGGCTGTTGTTGACGCCGGCGTCGGCCGCGAAGTCGTCCACCGCGATCGGCGCGGCGCCGGCGCGCAGCACCTGCAGGTTGGCGATGCCGGGCTGGTAGGCCGGCGCCGGCGAGTTCACGCAGGCGGCCAGCACCAGCAGCATCGCCAGCGCGACGCCGCCGCGGATGGCGACGCGCATCACTCGAACGCCTTCTTGTCGGCGAGTTGGTCGAGGCCGTTCCAGACGATCTGGTCGATCACCTGGTGCGAGCCTTCCAGCATCGACACCGGCGCCAGGCCTTCGGGGCCGGCGTGGTTGCCGATCGTCGTGTGCAGGGCATGGCGCACGTCGACCGAGGTCGTTTCACCGCCGCGGCTGTAGGTGACGGTGGCGACGTAGGTGTCGGTGACCATCGAGCCGACGGCGCCGAGCGTCAGGCCGGTGCCGAAGCCTTCGGCCTCGGCGTTCTCGCCTTCCAGCGGAACGTTGTCGATCATGACCGTCAGCAGGCCGGCGTCGGGGCCGGCGGCCTCGCGCGAAACCGTGGAGAACAGGCCCGACTCGGCGGCGATCGCGACGACGCGCGGCTGCACTTCGGCCGTCCCGGCGGCGTTGGCGGTGCCCCTGGTGCGGAACTCGACCGCGACCTGGACCGGATGCAGGTTCGCCGGCGCGGCGATATCGGCCCGGGCGACGCGCGGCAGCGTCGGATCGACGTACGACTTCGTCGCCAGACAGCCGGTCAGCACCACGGCGCAGGACAGTACGGCCAGGCCGCGAACGGCGTGGCGAAGGAGAATGTTGGACTTCATTGGCGATGGCCCCTGGATCGCATAAAAAACGGCCCCCGACGGGCCGTTTCCCCGCTTAATCCAGAAACCGCAGCGCTCCAAGGCACCCGCCCTGGAACAGGGCGATCAGCCCCGCCAGCCGTCCTTGTCCAGGAACATCTGTTCGTCCGGCGTGGTCTCGCGTCCCAGCGCCCGGTTGCGGTGGGGGAAGCGGCCGAAGCGGGCGATGATGCCGTGATGGTGCTCTGCCCAGCGATCGTCGGCGGGCCGCTCCATGGCCTGGAACAACGCCACCTGCCGGTCCTGCAGCGCCATGTCCTCCGCGTGCTGCAGCGGCAGGTAGAAGAAGCGGCGCAGGTCGTTCTCGACCAACTGGTCCTGGCCGTCATCCAGGGCCATCACCGCGAAATGCCGGGCCAGCGGGTCAGTGGCGAACTGGTGCGCCGTGCCCCGGAACACGTTCCGCGGAAACTGGTCCAGCAGGATCAGCAGCGCCAGCGACCCCTCCGGCGTCTCTGCCCAGTGATCCAGCTCCCGCCGCGCCGCCATCATATGCGCGGCCTCCCACCGCCGGCGGAACGCCGCGTCGAACGCGTCGTCCTTGGCGAACCACTTGTCGGCTCCGGCCTCTTTCCAGAAGGCGACGACGGCGGAAGGGGTTATGTCTGTGCTCATGACCCAGCAAATAGCGACGCCGCTGCCCACGTTCCATGACCGCGACTGCGATCTGTCCATCATCCGCGGCAAACGCGTCGCCGTGATCGGCTACGGCAGCCAGGGGCGGACCCACGCACTGAACCTGCGCGACTCCGGCGTCGCCGACATCGTTGTCGGGCTGAAGGCCGGCTCGGCGACCCGCGCGAAGGCCGAGGCCGACGGCTTCACGGTCCTGACCGCCGGCGAGGCCGCCGCCTCGGCCGACGTCGTCGCCGTCATGGTCTCGGATGAGGCTCACCGCGATCTGTGGCGTGACGAGCTGGAGCCCAACATCAAGCCCGGCGCGGCGCTGATCTTCGCCCACGGCCTGTCGGTGCGGTTCGGCCTGGTCCAGCCGCGCGCCGACCTCGACGTCATTCTCGCCTCGCCCAAGGGCATCGGCCCGCGCATCCGCGACCTCTACGAAGCCGGGGAGGGGGTCTTCTGTCTGTTCGGGGTTCACCAGGACGCGTCCGGCGGCGCGCACTCACTCGGTCTGTCCTACGCTGCGGCGCTGGGCTGCGGCCGCAAGGGCATCCTCGAGACCACCTTCGCCGCCGAATGCGAATCCGACCTGTTCGGCGAGCAGGTTGTGCTGTGCGGCGGCGTCGCCGAACTGGTCGACGGCGCCTTCATGAAGCTGGTCGAGGCCGGCTATCCGCCCGAGGTCGCCTGGTTCGAATGCTTCTACGAGCTGAAGCTGGTCACCGACCTGATGTTCGACATGGGAATCGCCCGCGCCTTCGGCCGAATCTCCAACACCGCCGAGTACGGCGCGTACCTGACCGGTCCCCGCATCATCGGCGAACCTTCGAAGGCGGCGATGGACGAGGTGCTGTCAGAGGTCCGCTCCGGCGCCTTCGTCAAAAAGCTCATGACCGACTACGACGCCGGCTCGCCCGAACTGCTGGCCCGCCGCGAGGCCCTGGGCCTTCGCACCATCGAATCCGTGGGCGCGCATCTGGCGGCGGTGGCGGCGAAGGCGAAGGGCTGAAAACGCAAAAGGCGCCCCGGAGGGCGCCCTTCGAGGCGCTCTGGTTTGCGCCCTGAAATAGATGGTCGGAGTGGCAGGATTCGAACCTGCGACCCCTGCGTCCCGAACGCAGTGCTCTACCAGACTGAGCCACACTCCGACTTGAGGAGCGGGCTTATAGCGAGGGGGTTTGGGGGCCGCAAGCGCGGAAAACGCGTTTGCGAAAATAGTCTCGAACGGGGGGTATTGCGTCCCGCGCCGCCTTGTCGTAATCGACCGCCTCCTCGCCGCAGGGCGGGGCGCGCCGGACCTGCTGGGGAATGGTGTAATGGTAACACTCCGGTTTTTGGTACCGTCATTCTAGGTTCGAGTCCTAGTTCCCCAGCCATCCGCCGCCTTGAAAACGCGGTCGAAATCCGCCGGTGTTTTCCAACACGGTTTTACATTTGCAGCCGTGACGCCCCCCAACCCTCAGCGTGAACTCGGTTCTTCCGCCGCTGCCGCAAGCGGACATTCCGAACGTCGTCTAAGGGTGGGAAGCGGACCTAGCTGATCCGCTCCAGAACGAAGGAAGCCCGATCTGGCACCGGAGCCAACGGAAGGTGGATCAGTTCATAGCCGAACACAGTGTAGGCTCTGACCATCGCATCGAAGGTCTGGCGCGCCTCTTCGACCGACTGTTTACGCTCCTCATCCTGTCGGAAAATCTCCGGCCACGGCGGCGCGATGAAGACCGTTCGGTTGTAGCGGAAGCTACGCACCGCCTTCAGGAAATGCGCCGGAACCGGAAGGCCGCACAGAGTGAGATACCCAACCAGATCGGGCAGGCCGCGATCAAACAGGACAGTTCCTTCGGCATCGCTCGCATCCTGAAAAGATTGCAGGTCGCGACTCAACATCGCCTCAGCGAAGGCGGCTTGGTCGCCCCACGGTAGGGCAGAGCCTCCAGTCGCTGTCTGGTCTTTGATGACTGCTCGGCCAGCTTCCGGCATCGCTCGTAACCCCTTGGCGGAGAGGGCGTCGATCAGCGTGGTCTTTCCGGAGCCGGGACCGCCCGTCACCACGAAGAAGCGTTCTTGTTCTTGCAATCCTACGTCCTCTTCAGGTCTTTGTTGAGAGTGTGTGGTGGACTGAACGTCCGCTTTGGGTCGAAAGCGGAAACCAGCCAGGGTGCCGATAGCCGACGGAGCGTGCTCAGGAGGACGGGGCTAGTTTTCCAATTGGCCGCCAAGTTATTGATCTTTCTGGATCGAATTTGGCTCGTTTTTACACCCAAGTCTCTGATAACGCCGAAAGACGACGCGCTTTTGGTACCGTCATTCTAGGTTCGAGTCCTAGTTCCCCAGCCATCCGCCTTTCCCCGAACAGACCCGCCCGAACCGCCCGCAACCGCGGCGCGCGTTTCCGCTGACGGTCTCGCCGCTTCCCACAGATAGAATGCCCCTGGTCGTCGTCGGACGATCGTCAGTGCGTCTGTGCGCCGTCCAGCGGAAGGCGCAGGCGGACGCCTACGCCGGCTTCCGGCGCCGTCTCGATGCTCATCGTGCCGCCCAGGTGTTCGACCAGGCCGCGGACCAGGGCCAGGCCTTCGCCAGGCTCCAGCGACTCGGAGCCGATTCCCGAGTCCCGGACCACCAGGCTGAGGCCGTCGGTGGCGCGCGAGAAGGCGACGGCGATCGAGCCGCGCCGGTCGCCCGGAAAGCCGTGACGGCAGGCGTTGGAGATCAGCTCGTGGGTGATGATGGCCAGCGGCAGCAGATGGGTGTCGGGCAGGCGGGCGGTTTGTCCCCGGATATCCAGCCGCACCGGCCGGCCCTCGCAGGCGCGGGTCCAGAACGCCGCCACCTCTTCCAGATAGGCCACGAAATCGACCGGACCGTCGGCGGTCATCCGCCGGCTGATCAGCTCCATGGCGGCGGTGACGTCGCTCAGCCAGGTCAGGTGGCGGACGCTTTCCGGATCCCGGACGTTGCGCAGGCGAATCCCCACCAGCGTCTGCAGCAGCTGATAGCCGCCCAGCAGACGTCGCTGAAGTTCCACGACGTGGTCGTCCGTAGCCGCGCCCATCGTTCCCCCAACGACAAAAAAGCCCTTAAAAATCCTACTCCATAGCGAACCAAATAGCCACGGGAGCGTTGCTTGGTCCGCTACCGGACATAGTAGTGTAAACGTCCCTGGTTAGCGTGTGTTGGGGTAGTGGAGTGCCAGACCTGCCGGACCTCCGGGTTATGATCGTGGAAGACCAGGCTCTGCTTGCGATGGAGCTCGAACTGGTGCTGGGCGAAGCCGGTTGCGACGTCGTCGGTTGCGCCATGGACAAGGCCGGCGCCTTCGAGATCGCCGAGCGCGAACGCCCCGACCTCGCTCTCATAGATGTGAACCTGCTCGACGGCATGACCGGCCCGCAGATCGCCCAGCGCATCGTCGGAGAGTACGGCACGGCCGTGATCTTTCTGACCGCAAACCCGGAGCAGATTCCCGAAGGTTTCGCCGGCGCCCTCGGGGCCGTGTCCAAGCCGTTCGACGAGCTCACCATCCGCGCCGCCATCGGCTTCGCCCGCGAGTTCATCCGCAATCGCACCGTCGGCGCGCCGCCCCGTCGCTTCCGGCTGGCCCCCTGGCTGACGACGCCGCCCAACGACATCGCGCCGCACTGAATTCCCGACTGGCGGAGCCCCCCTCCGTCACGGCGCGAAGCCGCGCCGCGCCACCTCCCCACTTCGTGGAGAGGTGAAAGGCGAGCGCCTGGCCTCACCTCCCCATCGCAGATGGGGAGGGGGACCGCCCGAAGGGTGGTGGAGGGGGCGTCGCCGGCCGCGGGTGCGCCTACTGCACCTTCAGCCGCACGAAGACCATGCCGCCGTCCGGATCGCCGCCGTACAGCGGCTCCAGCGCGCCGGGCACGCTGTTCAGGCTGTAGAGCGCGCCGACGCCCACACGTACGTTCTGCGCCACCCGCCAGTCATGGATCGCGCCGACGGACGCCTTGGCGACCGTATACAACTCGCCGTGTCCTCCGCCGTGGCCGGGGACCAACTCGTCCGTCTCGATCCGCTCGGCCCGTGCGAACAGGGTCCAGCGGTCGTCCGGGCTGACCGCCGTCTCGAACAGCCAGGCGTCCTTCGACTCGTCGTGGTCGTTGGTCTTGCGGCCCCAGGCGAGGGTCGACGACCACCAGCCGTCGGCGCCGACGCGGCGCGTATGGATGGCGCTGGCCGACAGCTTGGTCTCGTCCTCTTCCGGCTCCAGCTGCTCCGGCCCGGTGACATCGGCGTAGGACGCCTGCAGCGACCACTCCGGCGATGGGTTCCACGAGCCGCGCACCGCCCAGCTGTCCAGGTCCGGCTGGTCGAAGTCGTAGCGGTCCTCGTCCGGCTCGCGCCCGGTGAAGGCCGAGGCCTCCAGCTTGAACGCGTCGTGCGCCCAGCCCAGCGTGGTCACGCCGAACACGATGTGCGTCGAGTCCAGCCAGTGGTGGGTGATCGGCGCCTCCGGGCTGTCCATCGTGCTCATGCGGTGCATGAAGGCCGGCGGGCCGAAGGCGGGCTCGCCCGGATAGCCGATGTAGGCGAACACCGAGTCCTTGTCGGACAGACGGCGGCTGTAGGACGCCGACAACTCCATCACCAGTTCGTGCGGATGCTGCCGGTCGACCAGCGGAGTGACACCGTCCGCGGTCTCGCCCGCCGCCAGCAGCAGCGGATAGCCGTCCTTGCCCATGAAGGGATCGGGGCTGAGCATGGCCCGCAGGTTCAGGACCGAGCCGTCGGCGAAGTCGCGCCGCGCCGCGCCCATGATCATGCCGCTGACGAAGGTCATGTCGTCGCCGCGCGGACCGTTCTGCCAGTCGTAGGTGAGGTTCAGCAGGGCGTGGCCCATGAAGGTCCAGTCGCCTGAACCCCAGTGGACGCCGCCGTGCTCCGACAGATCGGGCTGCCAGCTTGTGCCCGAAGCGTCGCGCGACATCGGCCATGGCCCCAGCGCGCTCGTCATGGCGTGGCCTTCGCCGTGCGCCTGATGGTCCTCGGCCGACCTGTCGTGACCGGACATGTCGTGGCCGGCGTGCGGATCGGCCGCCGCGACGGGCGGCGCGTCATGCTGGTGCGCCGGAGCGGGCGGGTGCGCGGGCGCCGGTTGGACAGGCTGCGCGGGCGGAGCGGAGTGGTGCTGATGGTCCTGCGCCGCGGCCGGAAGGGCGAGGGCGAGCAGGGATGCGCCGAGCATGGGCGCGAGGGTGTGGTGAGCCAATGAGGCCTCCATGGATACGCTTGAACGCGCGCGGACAGCGCCGCGCGAACGGCAGGTCAGGCGATCAGGAGGCGGGGAGGGCCCGGTTCGGGCGACAGGGTCTGGCCGACCGGCATCGGCGGCAGGGCGGCCGAGCGGGGCGGCGCCGGCAGGGCGAGGGCCGCGCGCATCGGCGGTTCGGGCGCGACCGTCGCCACGCAGGCGACGCAGCAGCCCATCGGCTTCACCGGCTTGTCGGGCGACGACGGGGCCTCATCCGCAGGCTGGCCGTGGCTCATCTCGTGACAGGGCGGCGCGGACGCTTCGGCGCTCCCCGGCGTCGCCAGCGCGCCGAGGATCAGCACCGCCAGGGCGCCGAGCAACAGAATGAAGGTCCGCAGGGCCGTCATGCGCCTGACCTGGGCGCTTCCGCCGCCGGGGTCAAGCCAGCCCGCCGCCGAGGTCCAGCCCCGGAGCCGTCGGCGGCGCGCCGTCCGGCGCCAGGTCCAGCTGCATCAGGGTGACGTCCAGCCAGCGCTCGAACTTCCACCCGACCTGCCGGTAGACCCCCGCCTGGACGAAGCCCAGCGAGGCGTGCAGGGCGATCGAGGCCCGGCTGGTCTCGCTGTCGCTGATCGCCCCGATCACGTGTCGCAGCCCCATGTCGCGGGCCCGACCGATCAATGCTTCCAGCAGCGCCCGTCCGACGCCGCGTCCACGCGCCGCAGGCTCGACATAGATCGATCCCTCGACGCCGTAGCGATAGGCCGGCCTCGGCCGGAACGGCGAGGCGTAGGCATAGCCCGCGAAGGCCCCGTCGACCTCGGCGACCAGCCACGGCAGCCCATGGCGGCGCACCGCCTCCATCCGCCGGCCCATTTCCTCAACGGACGGCGGCTCAAGCTCGAAGGTCGCCGTCCCGCCCGTCACCTCGCGCCCGTACAGGGCGGCGATGGCGGGCAGGTCGCGGTCGTCGGCGTCGCGAAGGCTCACGCCGGCCATGGGATCAGGCCTGCTCCCAGCCCTTGTTGATCGCCCAGATCGCGAAGGCGTAGTCGTGGGCGACCTCCTTCAGATAGTCGAAGCGGCCCGACGACCCGGCGTGCCCGGCCTCCATGTTGATCTTCAGCAGCACCGGCTTGCCCGAGGTCGTGGCTGGACGCAGCTTGGCCACCCACTTCTCCGGCTCCCAGTAGGTCACCCGCGGGTCGGACAGACCGCCCGTCGCCAGGATCGCCGGATAGGCCCGCGGCGCCACCTGGTCGTAGGGGCTGTAGCTCATCATGTAGTCGTAGGCTTCGGCGTCCTCGATCGGGTTGCCCCACTCCGGCCACTCCGGCGGCGTCAGCGGCAGGGTGGTGTCGCTCATGGTGTTGATCACGTCGACGAACGGCACCGCCGCCATCACGCCGGCCCACAGATCGGGCCGCATGTTGTTGACCGCCCCCATCAGCATGCCGCCGGCCGATCCGCCGTGCGCCACGATGTTTCCGGCCGTTGCATAGTTCTGCGCGATCAGGTGTTCGGCCGCGGCGATGAAGTCGGTGAAGGTGTTCTTCTTGGTCATCCGGCGGGCGGACAGGAACCAGTCCCAGCCCTTGTCCGAGCCGCCGCGGATGTGGGCGATGGCGTAGATCCAGCCGCGATCGACCAGCGACAGGCGGTTGGTCGAGAAGCTGGCCGCCATCGGGATGCCGTAGCTGCCGTAGCCGTACAGCAGCAGCGGGGCGGACCCGTCGACCGGCGTCGACTTCCGGCGCAGCACCGTCACCGGCACCAGCTGGCCGTCCGCCGTCGGGGCGTTCAGGCGTTCGACGACATAGTCGGCTGCGTTATGGCCCGACGGCACCTGCTGAACCTTCCGCAGGGTGCGCTCGCGGGTCTTCAGGTCGTAGTCGTAGGTCGAGGTCGGCGTCGACGGCGAGTTGTAGCCGTAGCGCATGGTCGTGGTGTCGAACTCCGACGCCCCGCCCAGCGACAGCGAATAGGCGGGCTCGTCCACCGCGATCTCGTGCTCGGCGCCCGCGCGGTCACGGATGACGATCTTGGTGTTGGCGTCGGCGCGCTCCTGGCGGGCGACGAAATCCTTCACCAGGGCGACGCCCTCGATGAAGCGGCCGGGCGTGTGCGGGACCAGGACCTTCCAGTTGGCCTTGGCCGGCGCACCGGTCGGGGCCTCGACGATCTGGAAATTGACCGCGTCGTCGGCGTTGGTGCGGATCACCCAGCGATCGCCCCAGTGGTCGGAATCATAGAGGCGGCCGACGTGGCGCGGCTCAAGCACCACCGGCTCGGCTTCCGGCGTCCCGGACGGGATGTAGCGGGTCTCCGACGTTTCCTGGTTGGCGATGTTGATGATGATGAACTGGTCGTCCGAGCTCCGGCCGACGCCCATGAACATGCCGTCGTCGGCTTCCTCGTAGACGACGGTCGTGGCGCCGCCGCGTGCGGCGCGGCGGAAGATCTTGTCCGGACGGCCGTTGTCGTCGCGGTTGGTCCAGTAGATCCACTGGCTGTCGGCCGAGAAGGCGAAATTGTCGCTGGCCGACTGGATCGAGTCCGGCAGCACCTGGCCGGTCTCGAGATCCTTCACGTCGATGCGGAAGACCTCGGACCCCTGCGCGTCCTCGCTGTAGGCGAACAGCTTGTGGTCGGGGCTGTAGGCGGTCGAGCCGACGTCCGAGAACGCCTTGCCGTGCGCCAGTTCGTTGGCGTCGAGCAACTGTTGAACAGTCCCGTCCGCCTGGCCACGGGGACGGCGCATGTAGCGGGCGTGCTGATCGCCGGTCTTGAACTCGGTGTAGTACTCCCACGGACCGTCGGCGGCGGGGACGGAGCTGTCGTCCTCCTTGATGCGGCCCTTCATCTCCTCGAACATCGCCGCCTGCAGCGGCAGGGTCGAGGCCATCATCGCCTCGCGATAGGCGTTCTCGGCCGTCAGGTGCTCCTTCACGTCCGCCTTGATCAGGGTCGGATCGCGCAGCACGGCCTGCCAGTTGTCGTCCTTCATCCACTGATAGTCGTCGGTCCGCGTGCGGCCCAGTTGCTCGATGGTGACGGGGATTTTCTTCGCGACGGGCGGGACGGGGGGCATCGAGACTCCGGTGGGACGGGCATGGGCTGCGGCGGGCAGGGCGGTGGCCGCCAGCGCGGCGGCGGAAGTGGCGAGAAGGTCGCGGCGATTCATATGGGCCCCCTGGTTGTTGGGCGGGACCTTGTGCGAGCCGACCGCTCGCCGTCAAATGAACAAACGCCGCTGGCCGGATGCCCGCCATGTTCGACCTGCAGACCCCGCCCTCGAACGTCTCCGCGCCGCCGGTCGCCGAGGTCGTGCAGGCCCGTCCCGCCTGGGACCTGACCGTCGGCCTGATCAACGCCACCGTGCAGATCGACCAGCCGGTGAACGGCGCCACCCGCCGCGTCGGCACGGCCTTCCTGGTCGATGCGCCGCGCCCGGATGGACGTCCCCGCACCGTCATGGTCACCGCCGCCCATGTGCTGGACGGCATGCCGGCGCCCGAGGCCCGCATCGGCTGGCGGACCCAGATCACCGGCGGCGGCTGGCGCTTCGCCCCCGAGCCCCTGCGCATCCGCACCGACGATGGCGATCCGCTCTGGACGAAGCATCCCGAGCGCGACGTGGCGGTGATGGAGGTCTTCGCCCCCGCCGCCTTCGCCAGCGCCGCCATCCCGCTGGGCTGGCTGGCGGAACCGCAGGCGCTGGACGTCTGGCAGGTCGGGCCGGGCGACGAACTGCTGACCCTCGGTTATCCGCACGGCTATGCCGCCAACACGGCCGGCTTCCCGATCCTGCGCGCCGGGCGGGTGGCGTCATGGCCGCTGACGCCGATCAGCGCCTTCCCGACCTTCCTGCTCGATTTCGCGGTCTTCCCGGGCAACTCGGGCGGCCCGGTGTTCTGGACGCCCGCCGCGCGCAAGCTGCCGGGCACGGCCCAGCCGGATCACCCCTTCATCGCCGGGGTGCTGGTTCAGGAGATGCGCGTCAACGACCAGTCCGTCGGCATCGGCGTGGTCGCCCACGCCGAATACATCCGCGAAGCCATCGCCCTGCTCGACGCTCCGTCTCCGTAACTCACCTCCCCATCACAGATGGGGAGGGGAACCGCCCGAAGGGTGGTGGAGGGGGCGACTCCGGCAGATGTCATTGGAGCGCTACGGGCTGACGCCGGCGACGCCCCCTCCGTCACGGCGCGAAGACGCGCCGCGCCACCTCCCCACTGCGTGGAGAGGAGAAACTCGTCAGCCGACCAGCACGTCCACGCTCATTCGCTCCAGCAGCGCTCCACCCTGGCCGATGGTGGCCAGCCGGCTCGACACGTGGCCCAGCACGTTGGCGGCGTAGACCTCGTACAGAGTGATCTTGCCTTCCAGCCAGGCGGGATCGCCCTGGCCGGCGTCCAGCTCGGCCCGCGCCCACAGCGCCGCCTTCGCCAACATCCAGCCGCCCGTCACGTCGCCCAGCAGTTTCAGGTAGGCGTCCGCCGCTGTCAGCACGTCGGCTCCGCGTTTGGCGTCGGCCTTGGCGTCCAGCAGCCACATGGTCGCGTCCTCGACCGCCTCGACGGCGTTGGCGAAGCGTTCGACCGGCTTGCCGGAGTACAGCTTCGGCAGTTTCGCCAGCGTCTCCTTCATGTCGGCGATCAGGTCGCGGGCCGACTGGCCGCCGTCCTGCGACAGCTTGCGGCCGACCAGGTCCATCGCCTGGATGCCGTTGGTGCCCTCGTAGATCGGGGCGATGCGGGCGTCGCGATAGTACTGGGCAGCGCCGGTCTCCTCGATGAAGCCCATGCCGCCGTGCACCTGCACGCCCATGGACGCCACCTCGACGCCGACGTCCGTCGACCAGGCCTTGGCGATCGGCGTGAACAGGTCCTCGCGGCCCTTCCAGCGCTTGCGGGCGGCCTCGTCCGGAGCGTGCTGCGCCAGATCGGCGGCGACGCCGGTCGACAGGCAGATGGCCCGCGCGGCGGCGACCTTGGCCTTCATCACCGACAGCAAGCGGCGCACGTCCGGATGATCGACGATCGGGGCGTTGGACTGGCCGGTCCAGACCGAGCGGCCCTGCTTGCGCTCCTGCGCATAGGCCAGCGCGTGCTGATAGGCGCGTTCGGCGATGCCCACGCCCTCGACGCCCACGGCCAGACGCGCGGCGTTCATCATCACAAACATGTGCGACAGCCCCTCGTTGGGGCGGCCGACCAGTTCGGCGATCGCGCCCTCATAGGCCATGACGCAGGTAGGGGAGCCGTGAATGCCCAGCTTGTGCTCGACGCTGACGGGGTGGAAGGCGTTGCGCTCGCCCAGGGTCCCGTCCGCCCCGACCAGGTATTTCGACGTCAGGAACAGGCTGATGCCCTTCGGCCCCGCGGGCGCGTCGGGCAGGCGGGCCAGCACCATGTGGACGATGTTGTCCGTGGCGTCGTGATCGCCCCAGGTGATGAAGATCTTCTGGCCCGTCAGCTTGTAGGTCCCGTCGCCGACCGGCACCGCCGTCGCCGTCAGGGCGCCCAGGTCCGACCCGGCCTGCGGCTCGGTCAGCACCATCGCCCCGGTCCATTCGCCGGACACCAGCTTGGTCAGATAGGTTTCCTTCTGGGCGTCCGTGCCGTGGGTCTCCAGCGCCTCGATCGTCGCCAGCGAAAGCATCGGGCACAGGCCGAAGGCCATGTTCGCCGCATGCACCGTCTCATAGGCCGCCAGCTCCAGCGCCTTGGGCAGCTGCTGGCCGCCCGAGTGGGCCTGGGCCGACAGGCCGGTCCAGCCGCCCGCCGCGAACTGGCGATAGGCGTCGGAGAAGCCGGGGGCGGGGGTCACATTGCCGTTCACGCAGGTCGAACCCTTCTGGTCGCCGACGCGGTTCAGCGGCGCCAGCACGCCTTCCGAAAACTGCGCCGCCGCTTCCAGCACAGCGCCCAGCAGGTCCGCGTCGTAGTCGGGGAAGGCCCCTGTCGCCGCCACCTGATCGATTCCGGCCACGGCCTGGAGCGTGAAGGCGAGGTCGCGGACGGGAGCGCGGAAGGTCATGGGGGAGGGCCTTGTTGTCGAACGTCCCGCGTTCATGCCGCCTTGCCGCAGGGGGATGCAAGCGACCCTTGGAGAACCTTGGCGGCTGAGGCACGTTGGCGTTTGACACTTCGGGAGTTTTCGATGGCTGAGCCGCGCAACCGATATTCCGCTGTCTCCCTGACCCTGCACTGGGTGATCGCCGCGATGGTGATCGGGCAGGTCCTGCTGATCATGGCCCACGACGCGACGGAAGGCCCCGCGTCCCGCGAGTTCGTCAATCTGCACAAGTCCGTGGGCCTGACGATCCTGGTTCTGACCCTCGCCCGCATCGGCTGGCGGCTGGCCAATCCGGCCCCGCCGCTGCCGGATCACATAAAGCCCTGGGCGAAGATCCTCGCGCGGACCACCCACGTCGGCTTCTACGTCATGCTGCTGGCCATGCCGCTGGTCGGCTGGGCCGCCTCATCGGCCGCGGGACGGGACATTCTGTGGTTCGGACTGTTGCAGTGGCCGCTCCTGCCCATCGGCGGCGGCCGCGACATGGCCCGCGACCTGATGGACGTCCACTCTCTGGGGGCCAAGGTCGTCTACATCCTGATCTTCCTCCACGTGGCCGGGGCGCTGAAGCACCAGTTCGTCGACCGGGACAACGTCCTGCACCGTATGCTCCCCATCATTCCGCGGCGCCCGTGAGACGGCGCGACGTCCTCCTCGGCGGGAGCGCGTCGCTTCTCACCCTGCCTGCCGCGGCCCAGTCGCGGTGGACGTTCGACCGATCCGTCTCCTCCATCGAAATGTCGGTCAGCGCCTTCGGTCAGACGCGGCGCGGCCGGTTCTCTGACTGGAGCGGCGACATCATCTTCGATCCTGCGTCCCTTTCGCGCACCCGGGCGAATGTCGTTGTCCAGGCGGCGTCCCTGAGACTGTCCCCGTCCATAGGCACCGATCGCGCCACGGGCCCGGGATTCCTCGACGCCGCCCGCTATCCGACCATCCGCTTCGTGCTTTTGTCCGTCGAACCGGCGGGCGGCGACAGCTACAACGCGCGCGCCGACGTCACCATCAAGGGACGCACCAACGCGGTCAGCTTTCCTGTAGACTTGCGTGCGACCGGCGACAGGGCGCATCTGACGGGTGCGTTCACCGTCAATCGCACGGATTTTGGAATAGGGACCTCAGGGCCTTGGAACAGGCTGGTCGGACGACAGGCGACAGTGCGGTTCGCGCTTCAGGCGCGACGTACCTAGGCGCGACCGACGCCCAGGCGGTCGAGGCGCTGGCCGGCGGCGGCCTGCTGATCCTCCCGACCGAGACCGTCTACGGCCTCGCCGCCGACGCCGGGGACGCCAAAGCGGTCGCCGCCATCTTCGAGGCCAAGGGCCGCCCGCGCTTCAATCCGCTCATCGCCCACGTCGCCGACGCCACAGAGGCCGAGGCCATCGCCCTGCTCGACGACCGCGCCCGTGAACTGGCCGAAGCCTTCTGGCCCGGTCCCCTGACCATCGTTGCGCCGGTGCGCGATCGCCACCGCGTCTGCGATCTAGCCCGTGCCGGCCTGGACAGCGTCGCCGTCCGCGTTCCGGGCCACGCCCGCGCCCGCGCCATCATCGCCGCCTTCGGCCGCCCCGTGGTGGCCCCGTCCGCCAACCGCTCCGGCCGGCCCAGCCCCACCACCTTCGAGGACGCTGTCGAGGAAACCGGCTTCGCCGCCGCCGACGCCGTCGATGGCGGCCCCTGCGCCGTGGGCGTCGAGAGCACGGTGGTTTCGATCCTCAACGGCCAGGTCAGCCTGTTGCGTCCGGGGTCGGTGACGCGCGAGGACATCGAGGATCTGATCGGCCCGCTGGACCAGGGTGGCGACGGGCACCGTTCGCCGGGCCGTCTGACCCTGCACTACGCCCCGGACTCGCCGGTCCGCGTCAACGTCACCGCACCCCGCAACGGCGAGCTCCTGCTCGGCTTCGGCCCGGACGTCGGCGATCCGCGCTGGAACCTCAGCCCCACCGGCGACCTGCGCGAGGCGGCCGCCAACCTGTTCCGCCTGTTCCGCGAGGCCGACCGCGAAAAGCCCGCCGGCATCGCCGTCGCGCCGATCCCGAGCAAAGGCCTGGGCGAGGCGATCAACGACCGTCTGAAACGCGCTGCGGGATACGTCGGCTAGGCGCTATTGCGCCGTCCAGCCGCCGTCGATCGAGAAGCTGGCCCCGTTGGCCGAGGCGCCCAGGTCCGAGACCAGGTACAGCATCATGCCCACCAGTTCGTCGGTGGTGACGAACCGCTTGGTCGGCTGCGAGCCCAGGATCACGTCCTTCAGCACCGCGTCCTTCGACATGCCGCGCGTGCGGGCCTGATCGGCGATCTGCTTCTCGACGATCGGGGTCTCGACGAAGCCGGGGCAGATGGCGTTGCAGGTGATGTTGTCCTGCGCCAGTTCCAGCGCCACCGTCTTGGTGAAGCCGATCACGCCGTGCTTGGCCGCGACATAGGCCGACTTGAACGGGCTGGCGACCAGGCCGTGGGCCGAGGCGACGTTGATGATCCGCCCGCGTCCCTGCGCCTTCATGATCGGGATCGCCGCCCGCGTCGCATAGAAGGTCGACGACAGGTTGATGGCGATGATCTGCTCCCACTTGTCGGCGGGGAATTTCTCGACCGCCTCGACGTGCTGGACGCCGGCGTTGTTGATCAGGATGTCGACCCGGCCCAGCTGGTGCTTGCCGAAGGCGACCATGTCCGCGACCTCGTCGCCGCGCAGCATATTGGCGGCGTGATAGCGCACCCGCACGCCGCAGCTGGCTTCCAGCTCCGCGCGCGTGCGTTCGATCTCCGAGGGGTCGCCCAGGCCGTTCAGCACCACGTCGCCGCCGCGCGCCGCGATGGCGCGCGCCATCGCCAGGCCGATGCCCGAGGTCGAGCCCGAGATCACCGCCACCTGACCCTTCAGGTCGCCGATGTCGCGGAAAGGCGCCGTTTCCTTTTCGGCTTCGCCGCGCCGGGGCCACTGGAACATGCTGTCGTCCACCCTGTCCTTGGATCGGTCTCGCGCCGACTCTAGCCTTAGCCATACGCCAAGGCGACGGTCTCGCTCAAGAATTTCCCGATCTGATGAATATCCAGTCCGTATCGGTCGAGGCCGCCTTGTCGAACCGGTAGCCGTCGCGGTCGAAACGCTTCAGCTCTTCCGCCCGTTCGATGCGCTCGTCGATGGCGAAGCGCGCCATCGTCCCGCGCGCCCGCTTGGCGAAGAACGAGATGATCCGCCGGTCGCCCGCCTTGTCCTCGTAGAAGTGCGGCGTGATCACCGTCAGCTTCAGCGCCTTGGCGTCGACCGCGCCGAAATATTCCTGGCTGGCCAGGTTCACCAGCGTCGGCTCGGCCTGACCCTCGGCGTCGTCGTTCAGGCATTTCGAGATCCGGTCGCCCCAGAAATCGTACAGGCTGGTCCCGCGCCGGGTCTTCAGCCGCGTGCCCATCTCCAAGCGGTAGGGCTGGATCCGGTCCAGCGGCCGCAGCAGGCCGTACAGGCCCGACAGGATGCGCAGGTGATCCTGGGCGTAGGCCAGTCCCGCCGCATCCAGTTCGCGCGCCTTCAGCCCCTCATAGACGTCGCCCGCGAAGGCGAACGCCGCCTGCACCCCGTCCAGCGATTCGGCGTCGAAGGCCTGGAAGCGCTCGCGGTTCAGCCGCGCCAGATCGTCCGAAATCCCCATCAGCCGGCGCAGCTCGGCCACCGTCCGCGCCCGCGCCGTCCGCGCCAGCGAGCCCGTGTCCTCATGGAACCGCCGCTCCGTGGCGGGCAGGGCGGGGTCGGCTTCCGTGAAATCCAGCCGCTTGGCGGGAGACAGAACGATCAGCAAGGCGAAGCTCCGGGGGCGAACGACGCCCGGGGATAGGCCGCTTCGATGACGAATTGAACCGGGTTGCTACCACTTGCCGCTCATCCCGGCGAAAGCCGGGACCCAGTGGTTTGGAAGAACGGCGAACCCCGCTTCAGTCCCGCCGCCGATCCCATGGAGCCCGCCTCACAAAAAGAACTGGGTCCCGGCTTTCGCCGGGATGAGCGGATCAATGAGACGACTGTGCAAACAGCGCCGCCAGCACCGCCGGCAGCCGCTCGGGCAGGTCCTCGGCGATCAGCCCGGGGCCGAACCCTCGCGCCGCCTCCGCGTGCATCCACACCGCCGCCCGGGCCGCGTCGAAACTGTCCATCCTCTGGGCGACCAGCCCGCCGATCATCCCGGCCAGCACGTCGCCGCTCCCGGCCGTGGCCAGCCACGGCGTGCCGTTGTCGTTGATCGCCAGCCGTCCGTCCGGCGCCGCGATTACGGTCGCCGGTCCCTTCAGCACCATCACCGCGTCCGCCCGTCGCGCCGCCTCGGCGGCGGCGGCCTCGCGGCCCTGGTCCAGCAGGCCGGGGAACAGCCGTTTGAACTCGCCCTCGTGCGGGGTCAGCACGTCGTCGCGGTCCAGCAATTCGAACAGATCGGCGGGCCAGCCCTCGAACGCCGTCAGTCCGTCGGCGTCCACCACCAGCACCGCGCCGGTTCCGGCCAGCGCCCGGATGTTGGCCTGGGTCACTTCGTTCACGCCCGCGGCCGGGCCGATCACCACCGCATCCATCTCGGCCGCGGCCTCGGCCAGCGCCTCGTCCGAGCCGAAGGGCGTCAGCATGATCGCCTCGATCGTCGGCGCGACCACCGCCGCCGCATCGGGCGGGCACAGGATTCGCACCAGCCCCGCGCCGATGCGCAATCCGCCCCGCGCCGCCAGCCTCGCGGCGCCGGTCTGGGTCGCCTTTCCGGACACCACGCCCAGCCGTCCGCGCGCGTGTTTGTGGGTGTCCGCCGCCGGCCACGGCAGGCTGTCCCGCCAGTCGGGGAGGGTGTCCCCGGTCACCACGCAGCCCGTCCGTTCACGGATCGCGACAGCGTCTGAAAAGGGCTTGCCTTATTGTGCAATGCAATGTCCCTTTACCGCCCGAGCGCGAGGCACGATAAGGCCCGCCTGGGATCGCCAATGAAAAAGATTGAAGCCGTCATCAAGCCCTTCAAGCTGGATGAAGTGAAAGAGGCGCTGCAGGACGCTGGCGTCCAGGGGATGACTGTGCTCGAGGCTAGGGGCTATGGGCGCCAGAAGGGTCATTCCGAACTCTATCGCGGCGCCGAATACGTCATCGACTTCCTGCCCAAGATCAAAATCGAGGTCGTGGTTCCCGACGATCTCGCGCCTTCGGTGATCGAGGCGATCCAGACTGCGGCCCGAACCGGCAAGATCGGCGACGGCAAGATTTTCGTGTCTGACGTCCTCGACGTCATTCGCATCCGAACCGGCGAAACGGGGGCCCAGGCCGTCTGACCGCCAGAACCACCGGCCGCTCCTCGGGGCGGCCGTTTCACTTCCTCCCCACTCCAACCGGACTCTTCGAAATGAGTGACGCCAGCAAGATCCTTAAAGAAATTAAGGAGAAAGACGTTCAGTACGTCGATCTCCGCTTCACCGACACCAAGGGTCGGATGCAGCACGTCACCTTCGACATCGACCTGGTCGACGAGGAGTTCCTTGAAGAAGGGACCATGTTCGACGGTTCGTCGATCGCCGGCTGGAAGGCCATCAACGAGTCCGACATGCTCCTGAAGCCGGACCTCAACGGCTACTGGATCGACCCGTTCTACCAGCAGACCACGATGTTCCTGTTCTGCGACGTGCTGAACCCGGACACCGGCGAGCCCTACAACCGCGACAGCCGCTCGATGGCCAAGAAGGCCCTGGCCTATGTCCAGTCCTCGGGCGTGGGCGACACGGTCTATTTCGGACCGGAAGCCGAGTTCTTCATCTTCGACGACGTCCGCTGGAGCACCGCTCCGCACGACACCGGCTACACCTACGACTCGATCGAGCTGCCGGCCAACACGGGCGCCGAGTACTCGGAAGGCAACATGGGTCACCGCCCGGGGATCAAGGGCGGCTACTTCCCGGTCAACCCGGTCGACAGCGCCCAGGACCTGCGCGGCGAGATGCTCGGCGTCATGCGCGACCTCGGCATGCAGCCCGAGAAGCACCACCACGAAGTGGCCCCGGCCCAGCACGAGCTCGGCCTCAAGTTCAGCGACCTGCTGACCATGGCCGACCGCACCCAGCTGTATAAGTACGTGATCCACAATGTGGCCGCGTCCTACGGCAAGTCGGCGACCTTCATGGCCAAGCCGACCTTCGGCGACAACGGCTCGGGCATGCACGTGCACCAGTCGATCTGGCGCGACGGCAAGCCGCTCTTCGCCGGCGACAAATACGCCGGCCTGTCGGACCTCTGCCTCTGGTACATCGGCGGCATCATCAAGCACGCCAAGGCCATCAACGCCTTCGCCAACTCGACGACCAACTCCTACAAGCGTCTGGTCCCGGGCTACGAAGCGCCGGTCAAGCTGGCCTATTCGGCCCGCAACCGCTCTGCCTCGATCCGTATTCCGTGGGTCAACTCGCCGAAGGCCAAGCGCATCGAAGCCCGCTTCCCGGATCCGATGGGCAACCCCTACCTGACCTTCGTGGCCCTGCTCATGGCCGGCCTCGACGGCATCGAGAACCGCATCGATCCGGGCGCGCCCGCCGACAAGAACCTCTACGATCTGCCGCCGGAAGAGCGCGGCAACATCCCCGAGGTCTGCGGCTCGCTGCGCGAGGCCCTCGAGAGCCTCGACAAGGATCGCGCCTTCCTCAAGAAGGGCGGCGTCATGGATGACGACTTCATCGACAGCTACATCGAGCTGAAGATGGAAGAGGTGATGCGCCTGCAACTGCACCCGCACCCGGTCGAATTCGACATGTACTACAGCTGCTGATCCGCAGCTGAGGCCAGACGATCAGGGCGCCGGACGGAACACCGTCCGGCGCTCTTTTCTTTAGGCGCGGCTTGACGGTCAGGTTCTCGTGGGTGTCATCATCGCGGGATGAGCGACCGCCCGGATCAGCAAGCCATCGCCATCAGTTCGGGCTCCGGTATGGTCGCCGGCGCAGCACTGGGCTTCATACTCACACCGCTGACGGGGTCGATCGGCCTTGTCCTTGGCGCAGGCGCCGGATTGGTGATTGGCGCGGCGATTCCCCTGCTCTTCAAGTCCAGTCGCTGAACGACCTGTCGCCTAGTGCAGGCTGAACGTCAGCGGGTCCCACACCGGCGGCGGCTGAAGCGTCGTCGGGAAGGCGATGCGGACGTCGCAGCCGGCGCTGCCCCGGTCCACCCGCAGACGACCGCCCAGTTGTTCGGTCATGGCCTCGACCAGGGTGGCGTCACGGGGCCCCGGAATGTCGATGGCGCCGCCCGCCGCCAGCATCATGACCCGCTCGCCGCCCGTCTCGTTCAGCGTCACCAGCAGCATGGCGTCCGGCTTGCTGGCGCGCAGGGTCGACAGGTACTCCAGCAGGATCAGGCCCAGCGAGGTCGCCTGTTCGATCGGCACCGCCACCTCGCCGCCGCCGAACAGCACGCGGTCGGAGGGCAGGCCGCCCCGGCCGGCGGCGGCGTCGGCCAGCCTGCGGGCGAAGGCCTCGAAATGGATGGTCTTGGCCTCATCGTCGACGAAGGCGCGATGGGTGCGGGAGATGACCAGGGTCCGCGACGCCGCATTGCTCAGCACGCGCGACACGGCCGGATCGGTCTCGCCCCGGGCGCTGACCTGCAGGATGGCGGCGATCAGTTGGAGATGGTCGGTCGTGCGCTGGGCGTGCTCGCGGAACAGTTCCGCCTGACCGGTGGCCAGCGCCTCGACGCGGGCGTGGCTGCGCGCCAGATCGTTGAAGCGGCCCCGGATGCTGCTCAGGATGTGGTTCAGCAGCAGCGACGAGAACAGGAAGAACGACAGGCCCACCGCCGCCCGCCCGTCCAGCTGCAGGGTCAGCGGCGCCGGTCCCATGAAGCAGTAGACGATCACGGTCGACAGCGCGGTCGCCAGCAGCGCCGGACGTCCGCCCAGCCAGTAGGCCGTCAGGATCACCGCCGGATAGAAGCAGGTGAAGCCGTAGCCCTGCGACAGGATCGGATCCAGCCACAGGCGCACGACCAGCGACGCCATCACCAGCAGCACGGCGCCCCAGTACGGCGCGCCGGGCACGCCACGGGCGCGCTCGATCAGGCCGGCGACGGGGCGGGGAGGGGCGGGTGCAAGCATCGTCATGTCCGCTGTCGTAACACGGACGATCCAACGGGGAAGCTCCGGCGTTCCGTCGCTCGGCGAATGCCGATCAGACGGCCAGGCCCTCGGCGATGTCGCGCTTGTTCCGGCGCAGCTCGATCAGGCGCACGCACCAGATCGAAATTTCGTAGAGCAGCACCAGCGGGATCGCGAGCATCAGCTGGCTGATCGGATCCGGCGGCGTGACCACGGCGGCCACCACGACCACGGCGACGATGGCGTAACGGCGGCCCTCGGACATCACCTTCGAGCTGATGATCCCGGCCATGCCCAGCAGGGTCATGACGATCGGCAGCTGGAAGCACAGGCCGAAGGCCAGCAGCAGCGCCGTCACCAGGTTCAGATACTCCGAGATCTTCGGCAGCAGCGCCACCGACACGCCGTCGCCCGTCACCTGCTGGCCCAGCGAGAACCACATGACGAACGGCAGCATGACGAAATAGACCAGCGCCGCGCCCATCAGGAACAGCAGCGGGGCGGCGATCAGGAAGGGCAGGAAGGCGCCCTTCTCGTTGCGGTACAGGCCCGGCGCAACGAAGCGGTACAGCTGCCAGGCCAGCACCGGGAAGGCCACGACCACGGCGCCGAAACCGGCGATCTTCATCTTGGTGAAAAGCTGTTCCAGCGGCGCGGTGGCGATCAGCTGCACCACGCCCTGGCCGCCGGCGGGCACGGGCTTCAGGCCCGCGGTGACCGCGATCAGGTCGAACGGCGACACATGGTGTCCGTTCGCGCCGGCCGCCGCATGCATGGCCGAGGCGGCCTGGAACGGGTGGATCAGGATCAGCTGGATGTCGGCGGCGAAATAGAAGCAGCCGATGAAGGCGAGGGCGAAGGCCACCACGCAGATCAACAACCGGCCGCGCAGCTCGATCAGATGCGACATCAGCGGCGCGCGCGACGCCTCGATCTCGGCTTCGTCGATATCGGTATGGCTCACAGTTCGACGACCTTCTTGCGCGCGGCCTTCGGCTTCGCGGCGGCGGTCGTAGCGGTCTTCTTCGCGGCCGGCTTCTTCGCCGGCGCTTTCGTCTTCTGCGGCGCCGCTGCGGGAGCGGGCGCCGGAGCCGGAGCTTCCTCAAGCGGTTCGAGCACGGGCGGGCTGTCGGGCCATTCGTCCGGCCCGGTCAGCGCCGGGGCGGACCCGGCGTCCGCCGTCGGCAGCGCCGTGTGGACCGGCTTGTTCAGGTCGTCGCGGATGCTGCGGAACGTGGCCTCGGCCTCGGCGCCCAGCGGCATCATGTTCGACTGGCCTCGCCGCAGGGCGTCGACTTCCTTGCGCAGGTCGTCCAGCTCGGACTGCCGCGCCATCTCGTCGAAGCTGCTGCGGAAATCGTTGGCCATGGCGCGGGCCTTGCCGACCATCTTGCCCAGCTTGTTCAGCATGGCAGGCAGCCGTTCGGGACCCACGACAAGCAGGGCCACGACCGCGATCACAACATATTCCATGCCCCCGATACCGGGGCCCAGGCCACCCATCCGTCAGTCTCCGACGCGCGGGCGCGCTTAGTTCTTGAGGTCTTCTTTTTCGGCGTCGGTGCGCGGCAGGGCGCCCGCGCGTTCGTCGCGCGGCTTGTCCTCGTCCGAGTCCTTCAGGCCGTCCTTGAACGCCTTCACGCCCTTGGCTGCGTCGCCCATCAGGCTGGAAAGCTTGCCGCGTCCGCCGAACAGCACGACCACGACCAGGACCACCAGGGCCCAGTGCCAGATGCTCATTGAGCCCAAGACGATCTCTCCTCGTTCGGACCGATGCGCGGCCCGTCTTGAATACTGTCGCCGCATATAGGCGGTTCGGTGGCGCGACGCCAAGCGAACCTGATACAGCGCGGTGATGAGTCACGTGATCATCCACACCGACGGCGCCTGCAAGGGCAATCCTGGCCCAGGCGGCTGGGGCGCCATTCTTCAAACCGGCGGCGGTCACGAGAAGGAGCTGTGGGGCGGCGAGCCGCTGACCACCAACAACCGCATGGAGCTGATGGGCGCGATCATGGCGCTGGAGGCCCTGACCCGCCCGTGCCGCGTCGACCTGCACACGGATAGCAAATACGTGATGACCGGCATCACCGAATGGATCCGGGGCTGGAAGGCGCGCGGCTGGAAGACCGCCGACAAGAAGCCGGTCAAGAACGAGGACCTGTGGAAACGCCTCGACGCCGCCCGCGCCCGCCACGAGGTCAAATGGCACTGGGTGAAGGGCCACGCCGGCCACGAGCTCAATGAACGCGCCGACGGCCTGGCGAATCGCGGGATCGAGGACATGAAGGCGGCCCGCTGAGCCGCCTTCCGGCGGCGGCCTAGGCCGCCCGCACCTTCAGCTTCGGACCGTCAATCGACTCGACGACCACGCTCTCGCCGGCCAGCGGCGCCGCGCCGTCGATCTCGGCCGGCCATTCGGCGCCCGAGACGAAGACCCGGCCGCGGCCGTCGACGAAGGCCTGGACCACCTGCGCCCGCTGGCCGACCAGGCGGCTGTCACGGGCGTTGATGTCCGGCGCGTCGCTCGGATTGACGCGCTGGATCAGGCGTCGCGACAGCAGGGTCGCCAACACCGTCAGTCCGGCGAACAGCGCCGTCTGGCCCCAGAACCCGCCCAGCGGCAGGCCCAGGGCGGTGACGACCGCCACCACGCCTGCGGCCACGGCCGGCCACAGCAGCCACTCGGTCGAGAACGCGGCCTCGATCGCCAGCAGCAGAACCCCGAGCGCCAGCCAGATCCAGAACGGCTGGGCCGTGTAGAACTCGATCAGGGCGTCCATGGATCAGGTCCTCGGAACGGAGCCGCGCGGGCGCGGCGGTGCGGGCGGACGGGGAGGCGTCGGTGCAGCGGTCGCAGCCGCGGCGGCGCGGGGCGTCTGCTGCTGGTCCTGCGCCAGGCCGACCAGCTGGCCGATGCCGGCGATGGTGCCGACCAGTGCGCCCATCTCGGCGGGCACGATGACCGTCTTCTGCTGCGGGCTGCGGGCCAGTTCGGCGAAGGCCTCCACATACTTCTGGGCGACGAAGTAGTTGATCGCGTTCACGTCCCCGCGGGCGATGGCCTCGGACACCATGGCGGTGGCGCGGGCTTCGGCCTCGGCTTCCCGTTCGCGCGCCTCGGCGTCGCGGAAGGCGGCTTCCTTGCGGCCTTCGGCCTCCAGAATGGCGGCCTGTTTGGCGCCCTCGGCGCGGGTGATCGCGGCCTGCTTCTCGCCGTCCGCCTCGGTGACCACGGCGCGACGTTCGCGCTCGGCCTTCATCTGGCGGGCCATGGCGTTGGTGATGTCGGCCGGCGGCGTCAGATCCTTGATCTCGATCCGGTTGGCCTTCACGCCCCACGGCTCGGTCGCCGCGTCGATGACGTGCAGCAGGCGCGTGTTGATGGCGTCGCGCTGCGACAGCACCTCGTCCAGCTCCATCGAGCCGACCACGGTCCGCAGGTTGGTCATGCAGAGCTGGCTGATGGCGTAGGGCAGGTCGTCCACCCGGTAGGCGGCGCGCGCGGCGTCCATCACCTGGATGAAGACGATGCCGTCGACCTTCACCACGGCGTTGTCCTTGGTGATGACTTCCTGCGTCGGAACGTCGAGCACCTGCTCCATCATGTTCATGCGGCGCCCGATGCGCTCGACGAACGGCGCCAGCACGCTGATGCCCGGGGAGATCGTCTTGGTGTATTTGCCGAAGCGTTCGACAGTGAATTCACGGCCTTGCGGCACGATCTTCACGACGCTGAACAGCAGAACGAACGCCAGCGCCACGAGCGCCAGGGTGAAAAGTACGGAAAAGTCCATCAAAGCCTCCCAATCCGGCTCAGGTTATCAGGCTGTGGCGGCCGCGCCACAGAAACCGGACACGGGCGGATGACTTCCGCGTTAATTGCGCCCGTTCAGCGTGTCGCGACGGCCAGATCGATGATCCGCCGCGTCTCAGACCAGTCGATCAGCGCCGTGACCTGATCCAGCGCCACGAATCGCGCCTCGGCCGCGTCGTCCCCCGCCACCGGCTCGCCGGACAGCCATTCGGCCGCATAGTCGATCAGCACATAGTGCCGGCCCGCGTCCGGAAACACGCCGTCGACCACATCCAGCAGGCCGGTGATCCGCGCCTCCACGCCGGTCTCCTCTCGCAGCTCCCGCAGGGCCGCATCGACGACCCGCTCTCCGGCCTCGATGCGCCCCCCGGGCAGGCTCCACTCGCCCTGGCGGGGCGGCTGCCCACGGCGGATCAGCAGCACCTCGTCGCCGCGCAGGCAGACCACGCCGACGGCGGGAACGGGGGCGGGCAGGGGCGTTCTCATGGGCCCGAGCCTAGGCGGTCGCCGGGCCGAACTACAGCCCGTAGCGCTGGTCCCCCGACAGCCAGGTCTCGCTGACGGTGATGGCGGCGATCCGCTTTGGATCGACCGTCGTCGGGTCCTGTTCCAGGATTGTCAGATCCGCGTACTTGCCCGGCTCCAGGCTGCCGGCGATGTGATCCAGCCGGCACTGCCACGCCGCGTCGATGGTCACCGCCCGCAAGGCCGCCTCGACCGGTATCCGCTCATCGGGGAAGAAGACGCCGCCGCCCTCGTGCATTACCCGCGTCACCGCGTCCTCGACGCAGCGCAGCGGCTCCAGCGGCGTCACCCCGTAATCCGAATGCAGCGAAATCCGCAGGCCCCCCGCCAGCGCCGACGCGGCGGGATCATAGAACTGCGCCCGCTCCGGCCCCAGGATGCGATCCCGGAACGCCTTGCCCCACCAACGCACGTGGCCGATCAGGAACGAGGGCGACAGCCCCATCCGCGCCATTCGCTCGATCTGTTCGGGGTGCAGGATGCTGCAGTGCTCGATCCGGTGCCGCGGGTCGGGCCGCCGCACCTCGCCCAGCACCGTCTCGAAGGCGTCCAGAGTCGTGTCGATGCCCGCGTCGCCGTTGGCGTGCACCCCGACCTGCCAGCCCCCCTGATGCGCCCGCCGCACCGCATCGGTCAGCTCCGGCAGGGTGTAGTTCAGCGACCCCCGCGTCGATTTCCCCAGATACGGCTCGCGCTGATAGCCGGTGAAGGCCTGGTTCGAGCCGTCCGACCACGCCTTCACCCCCTCGATCCGGAACCGGTCGTCGCCGCGCCCCGGCCGCACGCCTTCGCGCTCCCACACGTCCATGGCGGTCGAGACCAGCATGCCCCGCAGCCGGATCGGCGGATTGTCAGCCATCACCGCGTCCAGCATCCGGATGTCGTCCATCCCGGCCTGAACCCCGATGCTGCAGTCATGCAGGGCGGTGCAGCCCTTGGAGGCGGCGACGTCGTACAGCCGGCTCACGCGCATCGCCATCTGCGCGCTGGTCGGCAGCGGCATCCGCGCCGCGAACGGCGCCATGGCCCCGGTCTCCTCCAGCCGCCCGGTCAGCGCCCCGTCCTCGTTCCGCCCGAAGCGGGCCTGCGGCGGATTGCGCGACGCCCGGCTGATCCCCGCCACCGCGAAGGCGCGCGAGTTCACCCAGGCGACGTGCCCGTTGCCCTCCATCATGAACAGCGGCCGGTCGGGCGACAGGGCGTCCAGCTCCACCAGCGTCGGGCTGCGGCCGCCGCGCGTGATCGACGGATCGAAGCCGTGCGCGCGCACCCATTGCCCCTCCGGCGTCTGGGCCGCCGCGTCCCTCAGTCGGGCCATGACCCCGTTCTGGTCCGGAACGGTCAGCGGACTGACATCCAGCCAGTCGTCGAACAGCACGAAGCTGTAGTGGACATGCGGGTCGATCAGGCCCGGCAGCAGGGCCCGTCCGTCCAGCTCCACGATCCGGGTCCCCGCGCGCCGGTGGATATCCACTTCGGCCCGTCCGCCGACCGCCAGGATGCGGCCGTCCGCGACGGCCAGCGCCTCCGCGCGCGGATTGGACGGATCCATCGTCAGGATCGGCCCGCCGCGGAAGATCACCGTGGCCCCGTCGCCTTCCGGCCGGTTCAGCGCGCATCCGCCGAGGGTCGTGGCGGCCCCGGCCAGGCCCGCATAGCGCAGGAAGTCACGGCGGGACCCTGCGGTGCGCAGGAACGCTGTGAGACCAGGCTGGCAGGCGACGCACATCGAACTGGCTCTAGGCCGGAACGGCCGGAGCGTTAACCTTCCGCCTGTCGCCAAGCGTGGCCTATCAGGGGCAACCCTGGGTCGAGCCTCTTCGAATCACTGGAGTCCGCCGCCCGTCTTTGAGACAACGGGCCATGACCCAGCCCTCCGCCGCCGCCCTCGATGCCCTCAAGGCCGCCGTCGGGCCCGGCGGCTGGACCGGGGATCCCTCCGAAATCGCGCCCTGGCTCAAGGAGTGGCGCGGCCGCTGGAACGGCGACACCCCGCTGATGCTGACGCCCCGCTCGACCGATGAGGTCGCCCGCGCCGTCACCGTCTGCGCCGAACACCGCATCCCGCTGGTGCCCCAGGGCGGCTGCACCGGCCTGGTCGGCGGCCAGATCCCCTTCGGCGAGGTCCTGATCTCCACCCGCAAGCTGCGCGCCGTTCGCGACGTCAACGCCCTGGACGACGCCATGACGGTCGAGGCCGGGGTCACCCTGCTGGAGGCCCAGCTGGCCGCCGCGACCGCCGATCGCCGCTTCCCCCTCGGCCTCGCCTCTGAAGGCACCGCCACCATCGGCGGCGCCATCTCCAGCAACGCCGGCGGCACCGCCGTCCTGCGCTACGGCATGATGCGCGACCTGGTGCTGGGCATCGAGGCCGTCATGCCCGACGGCCGCATCTTCAATGGCTTGAAAAGGCTGCGGAAAGACAACACCGGCTACGACCTCAAGCAACTGTTGATCGGGGCTGAGGGCACGCTGGGCATCGTCACCGCCGCCACGCTCAAACTCTTCCCCGTCATGCAGTCCCGCGCCACCGCCGTGGTCGGCCTCGACAGCCCTCGCGCCGCCGTCGAACTTCTGGCCCGCGCCAAGGCCGAAACCGGCGGCGGCGTCGAGGCGTTCGAGCTGATGAAGCGGATCGGTCTGGAGTTCGTGCTGCGCAATATCCCGGACACGCGCGAGCCGCTGGACTCGACCCCGCCCTGGTACGCCCTGATCGAACTGGCCTCGGGCGAGCCGGGCGCCGCCGACTCCGCCCTCGAACGTCTGCTGTCCGAGGCCCTGGACGGCGGCTTGATCACCGACGCCGCCGTCGCCCAGAACGACGCCCAGCGCGGCGACTTCTGGAAGGTGAGGGAAGAGCAGTCCGCCGGCCAGAAGCCCGAGGGCCCCGGCTGGAAGCACGACGTCTCCGTCCCCGTCTCCCGCGTCGGCGATTTCCTTGAGGAGGCCACCGCCGCCGTCGAACGCTTCGAGCCCGGCGCCCGCGTCAGCGCCTTCGGCCATGTCGGCGACGGCAACATCCACTACGATGTCCTGTGCCCGCCCGACGCCGACCGCGCCGCCTTCATCGCCCGCTGGGCCGAGGGCTCGCGCATCGTTCACGACATCGTCGACCGCTACGACGGCTCCATCTCCGCCGAACACGGCCTCGGCCGCCTCAAGACCGAGGAAGCCCGCCGCTACAAATCCCCCGTCGAGATCGAGGCCATGCAGGCCGTCCGCCACGCCCTGGACCCCCTCCGGATCATGAATCCGGCGGTTCTGTTCTGATCTGCTGTGGATATAGAACAAAAAGGGAACAATTGCCCTTGAGACTCACCGGCCGGACCGACTAGCGTCCGGGTCCGGGAGGAATCATGGCCGAATCTCAAACTGATGCGTCACGTGGACGGATGATCGTGCGTTGCCTGTCGCCGGGCTGCGTTCACGTCGCCCTGATGGATCCGCGCGGCCTGTTCGGCCCGACCCGCGACTGGCCCGCCGCCGGGCGTTCGCAGCGCTTCCGCTGCGTCTGCGGCGGCCGTGAAAGCCGTATCAGCTATGCCGCCGGCGCCGCTCCGGCCGAGGCCGCCGCCGCCCCGGACGCCATCCACCTCTGGGGCTGATCGCGTCGGCGACTTGCCCCCGACGACTTGCCCCTGCGGCAAGCCCGGCCTATCGCTGCGCGCTCGATTCACGGCCTTCGGAGCGCCCATATGACCCTCGCCCTGCTGTTCCCCGGACAAGGCAGCCAGTCGGTCGGCATGGGAGCCGCCCTGGCGGACTCCTTCGCCAGCGCCCGCGAGGTCTTCGCCGAGGTCGACGAGGCGCTGGGCCAGAAGCTGTCGCAGCTGATGCGCGAAGGCCCCGAGGATCAACTCACCCTGACCGAGAACGCCCAACCGGCCCTGATGGCCGTCTCGGTCGCCGCCGCCCGCGCCCTGAAGGCCGAGTTCGGCGTCGACCTGTCGAAGGCCGCCTTCGTCGCCGGTCACTCGCTCGGCGAATACTCGGCCCTGTGCGCCTCGGGCGCCATCTCACTGTCCGACACCGCCCGCCTGCTCAAGCTGCGCGGCCAGGCCATGCAGCGCGCCGTGCCGGTCGGGAAGGGGGCCATGGCCTCGCTGATCGGCCCCAAGACCGACCTCGCCCTCGCCGAGGAAGCCGCCCGCGCCGGGTCGGAAGTCGGCGTCTGCGTCGTCGCCAACGACAACAACGCCGGCAACATCGTCATCTCGGGCGACAAGGCCGCCGTCGACCGCGCTATTGAAAAGGCCAAGGAACTGGGCGCTCGCGCCATTCCGCTGAACGTCTCGGCGCCCTTCCACTGCCCGCTGATGCAGCCCGCCGCCGATGAAATGGCCGCGGCGCTCGCCTCGGCGACCATCCTCGCTCCGGTCGTCCCGGTCGTCGCCAACGTCACCGCCCGTCCGGAAACCGATCCGGAAGTCATCCGCCGCCTGCTGGTCGAGCAGGTCACCGGCCGCGTCCGCTGGCGCGAGTCGATGGAATGGATGGCCGGCGAAGGCGGCGTCACCCGCTTCGCCGAGATTGGCTCGGGCAAGGTCCTGACCGGCATGGCCAAGCGCATCGCGCCGGACGCTGAAAGCCTGTCGCTCAACACGCCCGAAGAGCTGGAAGCCTTCGCGAAGTCGCTCGGCTAGGCGTGCGCTACCTGGTGGCGCTTGCCTATTTGGCTGCCTGTGTACCCCCACTCCTCTACGCCGGATTGGGGGTTCTACTGTTCCTCACACCGAAGCTCCCACGCACCGGCGGTCTTGGCCTTCTGGACTGGGTCGTATTAGGCGTCTGCGCACTGACAATCGTGCTCGTCGGCGCAGGAATCGTCGCTTACCTGGGACAGAGGTGCCGACCTGCGTGGCTGCTCCTGGTTGCGGCCTATCTGCCCCTGGTGCTGGCCCAGACGGCTTCGGTCGTCCTGTAACCTGCGCGACCTGTCGCAGCGCCGGACCCGCCTGTTCCTGCTATTGAGCGGTCTCTGACGGGGGACGCACCATGCGATGGCGTAGACTGCCGGCCGGCGTGGCCGAAGCCGCCCTGCCGTCGGGCGCCTTGCTCGGCCGCTATGTGTCCGCCGGCAGCTATACCGACTGCTTCGTCGTCACCGTCCCCGGTTCGATCACCCAGGCGGCCTACGTCGAAGCCTTCTACACGACGCCCCTGTTCAAGCTCGAGCGGCTCGCCCTGGCCGTGCTGCTCTGGTTCCCGTCGACGGACCAGCAGGCGCGATGCATGGCGGCCGGAGAGATTTCGAGGTTCGCAGCCTGGACCGTTGAGGGCAGGGAGGCGGACCAGATCCTGCTGTGCGACTTCCTGGGGGCCTCGCGGTCCTGGCTCATGAGCGTCGCGGACGGCGCCACGGGCACGACCACCCTCTATTTCGGAACCGCGCTCCTCCCGCACCCCCGTGGCGACCGCCTGGGCCTCGGCTTCCGCGCGCTCGTCCCCTTCCACCGGCCATATGCCCGCGCCCTGTTGCGATCAGCAGTTCGCCGTCTGGCAGTCCGCCCGGCCTGACCGGCTCGATAATCTGAGGCTGTCGGCCCCCGTCACGCGTTGGATCACGGCGTTGCTCTGGCGATGCGGCGCGCCCTCGGCTAGGACGCAGCGAACTCAAAGGCGGAGCTGACTCGATGTTCAATCTCACCGGCAAGACCGCGCTCGTCACGGGCGCCACGGGCGGCATCGGCGGCGCTGTCGCCCGCGCCCTGCATGCGCAAGGCGCCACCGTCGTTCTCTCCGGCACCCGTGAAGCCGTGCTCCAGGACCTGGCGAAGGAACTGGGCGAGCGCGCCCACTTCGCCACCGCCAACCTCTCGGACCCCGAGTCGGTCGACAACCTCGTCAACGCGGCCGAAACCGCCGCCGGCGCCCCGCTGGACATCCTGGTGGCCAACGCCGGCATCACGAAGGACGGCCTGCTGATGCGCATGAAGGACGAAGACTTCAGCGACGTCATCAAGATCAACCTCGAGAGCTATTTCCGCCTCTCGCGCGCCGCCATGAAGGGCATGATGAAGCGCCGCTCGGGCCGCATCATCGGCGTCACCTCGGTGGTCGGCGTCACGGGCAACCCCGGCCAGACCAACTATTCGGCCTCCAAGGCCGGCATGATCGGCTTCTCCAAGTCGCTGGCGGCCGAGGTCGGCTCGCGCGGCATCACGGTCAACTGCATCGCGCCGGGCTTCATCGCCTCGCCGATGACCGATGTGCTGAACGAGCAGCAGCGCGAGACCATCCTGAAGAACATCCCGGCGGGCCGCCTGGGTACCGGCGACGAGATCGCCGCCGCCGCCGTCTACCTGTCGTCCGACGAAGCCGCCTACGTCACGGGACAAACGCTCCACGTGAACGGCGGCATGGCGATGATCTAGGACGGGAACGCCGGCCTTCACTCACCTCCCCATCGCAGATGGGGAGGGGGACCATCCGAAGCCCGCAGGGCGAAGGATGGTGGAGGGGGCGTCGCCGGCCTCAGGTTCGTTCGGCGTTTCGCCGGATCCAGAGAGCCGCCCCCTCCGTCACGGCGCATATCTGCGCCGCGCCACCTCCCCACTGCGTGGAGAGGTGAGTTCTACTTCAGCGAAGCGCAGAACCGCTGGATCCGGCTGCACGCCGCCTCCAGCACCGCCTCGCTCGTCGCATAGCTGATGCGGAAATACGGGCTCAGGCCGAACGCCGAGCCCTGCACCACGGCCACGCCCTCGGCGTCCAGCAGGGCGGTCGCGAAGGTGTCGTCGCTGTCGATCACCACGCCGCCTTCGGTGGTCTTGCCGATCAGCCCCTCGATCGACGGATAGACGTAGAACGCCCCCTCCGGCACGGCGCAGCGGATGCCGGTCGCCTGGTTCAGCATCGACACGACCAGGTCGCGGCGCTTCTCGAAGGCGGCGCCGCGCTCGGCGATGAAGGCCTGCGGCCCGTTCAGCGCCTCGACCGCCGCCGCCTGGCTGATCGACG
Organism: Brevundimonas lenta; assembly: GCF_014196335.1. GTDB lineage: Bacteria > Pseudomonadota > Alphaproteobacteria > Caulobacterales > Caulobacteraceae > Brevundimonas > Brevundimonas lenta. The sequence goes on along the minus strand of NZ_JACIDM010000002.1, from coordinate 731,314 downwards.
ACGGGTTCGACGTCGTCTGCCCCGCCACCTTGCGCATCAGGTCGATCAACGGCTTCGGCCCGCCGGCGTAGCCGATCCGCCAGCCGGTCATCGCATAGGCCTTCGAGACCCCGTTCACCGTCAGCGTCCGGTCGTACAGATCCGGCGCCACCTGGGCGATCGTCCGGTAGTCGAAGTCGCCGTAGATCAGGTGTTCGTACATGTCGTCGGTCATCACCCACACCTGCGGGTGACGGCGCAGCACCTCGGCCAGCGCCTCCAGCTCCTCGCCGGTGTAGGCGGCGCCGGTCGGGTTCGACGGGCTGTTCAGGATCAGCCATTTCGTCTTCGGCGTGATCGCCGCTTCCAGCACCGCGGGCTTCAGCTTGAAGCCGTCCGCCTCATGGCCGATCACCGTCACCGGCTCGCCGCCGGCCAGCAGCACCATGTCTGGGTACGACACCCAGTAGGGCGCCGGCACGATCACCTCGTCGCCGGGCGACAGGGTGGCCAGCAGGGCGTTGTAGATCACCGCCTTGCCGCCGGTGGCGACGTGGATCTGGTTGGTCTCGTAGGTCAGCCCGTTCTCGCGCGCGAACTTGGCTGCGACGGCGGCCTTCAGCTCCGGCGTGCCGTCGACGTCGGTGTATTTCGTCTCGCCCCGGCGGATGGCGGCGATGGCCGCTTCCTTGATGTTCTCGGGGGTGTCGAAGTCGGGCTCGCCGGCGCCCAGGCCGATCACGTCGCGACCTTCGCGCTTCAGTTCGCGGGCCCTGGCGGTGACCGCCAGGGTGGCCGACGGCTTGACGCGGGCGAGGGCGGAGGACTGCAGGCTGGACATGGCGACTCCCGGGGACGGCGGCCCTCATTACGCAGATGCGAAGGAGGGATCAAATGAGGTCCTGTTTCGGACCTCGCAGCCATCGTTTTCCGTCCCATTGTGGAACGCACAGGCTCAAGATTTGAGACGCCCGGGCATGGAGCGTCTCGCGAAACCAAGCGAAAACAGTCACCTGGGGGGCCGCTCCGGCCTGGAGTTTGTCGCGCGGCTGCGCGACCGGGATTTGGAATCTGATCATGACTTTCGTAGCGCCGCAGGCCGGCGCGCCGATCGACGCGCCTGAAGACGACGTGCGCGCCAGGGCGCCTTTCGTTGGCGGGCCGCTCGCTGCGCCCGCTCCGGGCGACGATCCGCAGACCGACGTCATCACCGGCACGGACGGCGGCGAACCCCTGCAGGGCACGGCTGGCGACGATGTGATCGACGGCGGCGCCGGCGGCGACCACATCTGGGGCAGGGCCGGCGCGGACGTCCTGATCGGCGGCGATGGCGTCGACCTCCTGCGCTACGACAACGAGAGCAGCTGGGGCGGGCGCGGGATCAGCGTCAACGTCAACCTGGCCACCGGGATCGCGACCGACAGCTACGGCGACACCGACACCATCTCCGGCTTCGAAGGCGCCTACGGCACCGAGTATGACGACGTGCTGATCGGCAGCGCAGGGAACGACGAATTCGGCGGTCGTGAAGGCAACGACATCATCGATGGCGGCGCAGGCGCCGACATGATGTTCGGCGAGGACGGCGACGACGTCATCTTCGTCGACGACCAGGGCGACCTGGCTGTCGAATACGGCGGCGAGGGGACGGACGAGGTCCGCACGACGCTGGCGAGCTTCACCCTCGGCAGTACGGCGTACAGCTACAACATCGAGAACCTGACGGGCCTGCTTACGACCGGTCAGACGCTGTGGGGCAACAGCTCCGACAACGCCATCACCGGCGGCGACGGCGACGACGTGCTGATGGGCTGGGGCGGCGCGGACATCCTGAACGGCGGCGCGGGCGTCGATACGGCCGACTATCGCTACTCCAGCGCCGTGAACGTGAACCTCGGATCCGGCTCAGGCTCGGGCGGCGACGCCGCGGGCGACACCCTGATCGGCATCGAGAACGTCATCGGCGGATCGGGCGCCGACACCCTCACCGGAGACGTCAACGACAACATCCTGAGCGGCGGCTCCGGCAACGACACCCTGCGGGGCGGCCAGGGTCTCGACACCCTCCACGGCGGTATTGGCGACGACTGGTACATGCTGAACAGCGCCGGGGACGCGAACGATATCGTCGTCGAACAGGTCGGCGAGGGGACGGACACGGTCTACACGACCATCAGCGGCTACGTCCTGGGCGCCAATATCGAGAACCTGGTCGGCCAGTTCGCCGGCCGCCAGACGCTGACCGGCAATGACGCGGGCAACGCCATCCGTGTGCAGAACGGACCCGGCGTCCTGAACGGCGAAGGCGGCAACGACACCCTGGAGGGCGCCTCCGGCCTCGTGGCGGCCGACGCGCTGTCAGGCGGAGCCGGCAATGACACCCTCTATGGCTGGGAAGGCGGCGACACGCTGAACGGCGACGACGGCGACGACAACATGGTCGGCGGTGCGGGCGACGACAGCTTCGACGGCGGCGCGGGCGTCGACTCCGTCAACTACCTGTTTGAGGGCGGCCCGGCGGGCGTGACCGTGAACCTCGGCACAGGCGTTGCCACCGACACCTTCGGCTCGACCGACACCCTGATCTCCGTCGAGCGGATCTTCGCGACCAATCAGACGGACACAGTGACCGGCGGCGCGGGCGCCGACCAGGTTTACGGCTACGCCGGCGACGACGTCCTCGACGGCGCCGGCGGCGACGACATTCTCATCGGCGGGACGGGCAACGACGTCTACGTCGTCGACTCCGCTTCGGACATGATCAGCGAGGCCGCCGGAGACTCCGCCGACGTGGTGCGCACCACCCTGGCGACCTTCACCCTGGGCGCGACCGCGAACAGCGGGAACATCGAGAACCTCACCGGCCTGCTGTCCACCGGCCAGACCCTGATCGGCAACAGCGGGAACAACATCATCACCGGCGGCTCCGGCGACGACACCCTGCGCGGCGGTGCCGGCGCGGATGTGCTGATCGGCGGCCTCGGCCTCGATACGGCGGACTACAGCACGTCCACCGCCAACGTAAACGTCAACCTGGCCACCAACACCGGTCTGCAGGACGCGGCCGGCGACACCTTCAACAGCATCGAGAACGTCACCGGCGGCTCCGGCTGGGACAACATCACCGGTAATGCGGTCGCCAACGTCCTGATCGGCGGGGCCGGCATCGACAGCCTGCGGGGCGGCCAGGGCGCCGACACCCTGATCGGCGGCGCTGACGGCGACAACTACTGGCTCGAGGCCGCGGGTGACGAGACCGACGTCATCGTCGAGCAGGCCGGCGCCGCCGGAACCGACTCCGTCTACACCAACCTGGCCGCCTACACCCTCGCCGACAACGTTGAGGCGCTGTGGGGAACCTCGATGACCGGCGGGGTCCTGACCGGCAATGCGCTGGGCAACCAGATCGTGCAGTTGGGGTCGTCCGCGGTCACCCTGAACGGCGGCGATGGCAACGACGTCATCTACGCGCACAACACCGGAACCTTCGCCGACACGCTGAACGGCGGCGACGGCATCGACAGCCTGTTTGGCTACAACGGCGATGACACGCTGAACGGCGGCGCGGGCCAGGACGCCCTGTACGGCGGTCGCGGCAATGATGCGTTCGATGGCGGCGCCGGCTACGACTCCGTCTCCTACGACGGCGAAGGGACCCAGGGTCTCAACGTCGACCTCGCGGCGGGCACGGGCACGGACGCCTATGGCGACACCGACGCCTTCGTCAGTATTGAGACTGTGGTCGGAACGGCCTTCGACGACCGCATCGTCGGCGACGCCGGCTACAACATTCTCGCCGGCCGGGACGGGAACGACTACCTCGACGGCGGCGCGGGCGACGACCAGATGATCGGCGGCGCCGGCGACGACACCTACATCGTCGATTCCGCCAACGACATCGTCGCCGAGATCGGGACCTCGGACACGGCGGACGAGATCCGCACCGGCCTGGCGACCTTCACCCTCGGCGTCACCGCCAACAGCGGCGGCATCGAGAACCTCACCGGCACGTCGGGCGCCGGCCAGACCCTGACCGGCAACAGCGGCGACAATGTCATCATCGCCGGATCGGGCGACGACAGTCTCGCCGGCGGCGCGGGGAACGACACGCTCGACGGCGGCCTCGGCGCGGATACGGCGATTTTCGCCGCCGACGCGGCCTCGGGCATCGCCGTTGATATCGGCGGCGGCCGTCTGCAGATCACCACCGGCGCCGGTGTGGACACGGTCCAGTCCATCGAACGCCTGCAGTTCAGCAACGGGACCGTCCTGCTCAACACGGCCACCGGCAACGCCCACGCGCTCGGCATCGCCGATACCGCGACCGCCGGCGCCAACGGACCCGGCGTCGCCGGAAACGTCCTGTCCAACGACATCGACCTCGAGGGACAGGCCCGGACCGTCACCGGCGTCGCTGCCGGCGACGAGGCCTCCAACGCCGCCCTGACCACCGGCGGCGTCGGTGTGGCGATCGACGGCGCCTACGGCTCCCTGACGCTCAACGCGGACGGGACCTGGACCTACACCGCCGATGATGCGGCTCTCGGAGCCGGCGAGACGGCGACCGAGACCTTCACCTACCGGGTGGCGGATTCGAACGGCGACGGCGACCTGACGACGCTGACCTTCACCATCACCGGCGAGAACGACGCGCCTGTGGTCACCGGCCCGTTGACGGACGATGTCAGCGAGGACGACGTCGGCTACAGCTACAACCTGCTGGATGGCGCCTCTGATGTCGACGCCGGCGCGTCGTTGTACATCGACGCCCTGACCGTCACCCAGACGGCCGGGACCGCCATCGACCTGGCGAACTTCAACTACGCCCTCGCCATCGATGGCTCCGGCACGCTCGGCTTCGATCCCGCCTGGTTCAACGGCCTCGGCGACGGTGATGATATCGAGCTGACCTTCAGCTACAATATCGTCGACGATTCCGGCGGCGTGGTCGCCCAGACCCTGACGGTCACCGTCGAGGGCCAGGACGACGCGCCCGACTTCACCGACTCCGACGCCGACGTCTGCTTCGGCGAGGACGACACGCTCTCTACCTCGGGCGCGCTGGCGTTCGCCGGCCTCGACCGGACCGACGTCCATGTGTCCAGCGCGGTCAGCGCGATCGTCCTGTCGGGCGGCGCATCCCTCACGCCGGCGCAGCAGCAGGCGCTCGAAGCGGCGCTTGCCACCTCGGTGAATGGCGCCGTCGTCGACTGGTCGTTCGACGCCACTGCCGTCGACCTGAACGGCCTCGGCGACGGCGAGACGGTCGAGGTCACCTGGACCGTCTCGGTCGATGACCAGGCCGGCGGCACGGACAGCCGGACCGTCACCGTCACCATCCACGGCGACTACGAGACCGTCACCGCGCCCGTCGGCGGCGGCGATGTCTCCGGCACCGCGTTCGACGACAGCGTCACCGGCAGCACCGATGACGACCGGATCGACGCGGGCGATGGCGACAATGTCGTCGAAGCCGGCGACGGCGACGACAGCGTCAAGGCCGGCTCCGGCTCGGACAGCCTCGACGGCGGCGACGGCGACGACACCCTCAGCGGCGGCGGCGGTTCCGACGTCCTGATCGGCGGCGACGGCTTCGATACGGCGGACTACAGCCAGGCCGCCGGCGGCGTCACCGCGCGCCTGGACACAAAGCGCGCCGGCAACGACGGCGACGGCGGTTCGGACACCTTCTCCTCGATCGAACGTCTGGTCGGCTCCGCCTTCAACGATCTGCTGATCGGCGGCGCGGCGGGCGACATGCTCGAGGGCGGTCTGGGCGGCGACACCCTTCTCGGCGGCGCGGGCGACGACGTCCTGTCCGGCGGCTCGGGCGCGGCCAACCAGCTTCAGGGCGGCGCCGGCGACGACCTCTACATTCTCGACGCCAACGACACGGTCGTCGAACTGGCCGGCGGCGGCGTCGACACGGTCGAGGCCCACATCCACACCGTCAATCTGGCGGCCAATGTGGAGAACCTGGTCTTCACCGGTCAGGGCGACTTCACCGGCAACGGCAACGCCGGCGACAACGTCATCACCGGCGGCGCGGGTAACGATCTCCTGCGCGGCGGCGGCGGCTCGGACACCCTGAACGGCGGCCTCGGCGTCGATACGGTCGACTATTCGCGGGCCTCGGCCGGCGTCCACGCCCGTCTCGACATCATGCGCGCCGTCAACGACGGCGACGGTGGGTCGGATGCCTACAACTCCGTCGAGGCCATCGTCGGCTCGGCCTTCGACGACCTGCTGGTCGGCGGGACTCACGACGATCACCTCAGCGGCGGTCTCGGCCGCGACACCCTGCTGGGCGGCGCCGGCGACGACGTCCTGTCGGGCGGCCAGGGTCTGGCCAACCAGCTGCAGGGCGGGGCAGGGAACGACCTCTACATCCTCGACGCCAACGACACCGTCGTCGAACTGGCGGGGCAGGGCCATGACACGGTCGAGGCCCGCATCGGCGCCTGGGTCATGGGGGCCAATATCGAGAACATGTACTACGCCGGTCCGGGCCGCTTCATCGGCACGGGCAATGCGCTGGACAACATGATCCTGGGCGGCGACGGCAACGACATTCTCCGTGGCGGCGGCGGTGACGATCAACTGTACGGCGGATCGGGCGAGGACACCGTCGCCCTGCGCGGAGCCGTCGGCGCCTACACCATCACCGAGGAGGGCATCGGCTGGCGCATCGTCGACTCGGTCGCCGGCCGTGACGGCTCGACCTATGTCGAGGACATCGACTTCCTGCGCTTCGATGTCGGCGGGACCCTGGTCAGCCTGGCGGGCCTCAGCGCGCCGGAACCGGACGCCAAGGCGTTCGCAGCCCAGGTCATGCCGCTGGCTCTCGACGACGCCTTCCTCGATCTGGCCGGCGTCCCGTCCACGCCGTCTCATACGCAGTTCGACAGCGTCGTCGACACCGGCTCCAGCGCCGTCTTCACCTTCGGCGACGCGACGGTGCCGTGGAGCATGACGGACGGCATGCAGGGCCTGCTCGACGCCTTCGACGGCCGGTCGCACCACGACGGCCATCTGGCCGCGATCGATCCCTGGGCGGTCTGAGCCTGATCAGGCTGACCAGGAACGGCGCCGCGGGACCCACCCCCGCGGCGCCGACGTTCCTCCGGAATCCGCCCGTTTGTGCCGCTTCGGCACAGAGTGATCAGCGATCACCGGGCACAACCCAGGGCGCCCACGGAAAAATGCCCGCCATTTTCCTGCCACGCTTGACGCTGTTCCGATAACCCCATCCTCTGAACCCGCCGTCCGGTTTACCCGCTCGGGTTGATCGGCTGCTCCGGATGGATTGTGGTCGGGGTGTAGCGTGTCATGGTCGGAAAGCGTCGCGCGACGATCGTCGCCATCGTCGCCCTTCTGCTGGGGTCCGGCCCGGTGACGGCCTCTACGCCGACCCTTCTCTGGCAGGACGCCCGTCAGGTCGCCGTCCTCTGCCTCGTCGCCGACACCCGCCTCGTAAATCCCCGCGAACTCCAGGCTGACCTGTGCCGCCGCGTCGTCGCCGACGCCTCGCGCGACGCCCCGCTGCCGGTGATCGAGATCGCCCACGGCGATCCGCAGGTCATTGACGCCCATACCGTCGCCCTGCTGGTCCACGCCTCCGTCCAGGAGGGACCGCTGGTCGCCTTCACCATCCGGCCCTTCCGCGCCACCGTCGAACAGACCGCCCAGCTGTTCAGCGCCGCCCCGCGCGCCGCGCCTCTCTCCGGCGACGCGCTCGACGCCGCGATCGACGCCTCCCTTTCCGAAATCCTGCCCTGGCGCGCCGACGCGGCGCCGTCCGGAGCGCAGCCCCTCGACTAACCCCCCACCCCCCACAGGAGACGACCATGCGTACACGCAGCGGTGAAACGACCCCGGTCCAAACGGCCTCCACGTCCGCCCCGGACGCTCTCGTGAACGTCACCCTCCATCCGGACGACGGCGGCGACGGCGACGCGCCTTTCCCCGGTCTGGAGCCCGTCACCTCGCCGCTGGACGTCAACATTGACGGCACGGGCGGCACCGTCGCCGGCAAGCCCGTCTGGACGATCGAACAGGTCACCGCCCACCTGAACCGCACCGGCATCTCCTGGACGCCCGGCCCCAACAACGCCGTGCCGGTCAGCGGCAGCGCCGCCGTGATCAATTTCGGCTTCTTCGACACCCAGGACCAGGTCTTCGAGAACGGCTACGGCTATGAGTCCGGCGGCAGCCTTTTCGCCTTCACCGAATACTTCAACTTCGCCGCCTTCACCCCCGCCCAGCGCGACGCCACCCGCGCGGCCATCGAGGCCTGGGACGACCTGATCACCACCACCTTCGTCGAGACTTCGGCCGACGACGCGGACATCAATTTCGGCAATCTGCTGAACGCCCCCAACACCCAGGCCTACGCCCGCCTCCCGGCCGCGACCCTGACCGCCAATCCGGCCATCAACGAACAGATCCGCGAAATCGGCGGCGACGTCTGGGTCAGCACCGCCCAGGCCAGCAATTTCCAGCTCGATGAAGGCCTCTACGGCATCCACACCCTGGTTCACGAAGCCGGCCACGCGCTGGGCCTCAGCCACCCGGGCGCCTACAACGCCGCGCCGGGCCTCAGCATCACCTATCCGGCCAATGCCGAATACGCCCAGGACACCCGCGCCTATACGGTCATGTCCTACTTCAACGCCTCGTCGCTGGGCGCGCGCCACTTCGACTTCAACATCTCGACGACCGTCTACGCCGCCACGCCGCTGATCCATGACATCGCGGCGATCCAGGCGATCTACGGCGCCGACATGACCACCCGCACGGGGAACACGACCTACGGCTTCAACTCGAACGCCGGCCGGGATTCCTACGACTTCACCCTGACCCCCGCGCCGGTCATGGCCATCTGGGACGCCGGCGGCATCGATACCCTCGACGCGTCCGGCTACGACACCGTCCAGCTGATCGACCTGACCCCCGGCGCGCTCAGCAGCATCGGCGGCGTCACCGCGGCCTCGGCCCCGACCTTCGAGCAGACCAACGCCAACCGCGCCGCGGCCGGCTACGCCCCGATCACCCTGGCGACCTACAACGCCAACATCGCCGCCCTGATCGCCAATCCGGTCGTCGGCCGCCTGACCGACAACGTCGGCATCGCCTATGGCGTGATCATCGAGAACGCCGTCGGCGGCTCCGGCGCGGACGCCATTATCGGCAACACCGCCAACAACGTCCTGACCGGCAATGCCGGCGACGACGTCATCCTCGGCCGGGAAGGGAACGACACCCTCGACGGCGGCGCGGGCAATGACCAGCTGGACGGCGGTGTCGGCGCCGATCTGATGATCGGCGGCGCCGACAACGACCTCTACCTCGTCGACAACGCGGCCGACCAGGTCGCCGAAGGCGCCGACGCCGGGACCGACGAGGTCCGCACCGGCCTCGCCGTCTACACCCTCGGCCAGAATGTCGAGAACCTGACCGGCACGGCCTCCACCGGCCAGCGCCTGACCGGCAACGGCCTCAACAACGTCATCCTGGCGGGCGCAGGCGCCGACGCCCTCGACGGCGGCGCGGGCGACGACTTCCTCGACGGCGGCGCGGGCGCGGACAGCCTGACCGGCGGCACGGGCAACGACGTCTACGTCGTCGACAACGCCGGCGACCGGGTCACCGAAAAGGCCAACGCCGGCGTCGACGAGGTCCGCACCACGCTGACCGCCTACGTCCTCGGCCAGAATGTCGAGAACCTCACCGGCCTCTCGGCCACCGGCCAAAGCCTGACCGGCAACACCCTCGACAACATCATCATCGCCGGCGCCGGAGACGACTTCCTGTTCGGCGGCACGGGCTTCGACACGCTTCGCGGCGGCGCCGGGGCCGATGTTCTCGACGGCGGCACGGCCGACGACATCCTGTACGGCGAGGCGGGCGCGGATCAGCTGATCGGCGGCACCGGCGACGACCAGCTGTCCGGCGGCGACGACAACGACAGCCTCGACGGCGGGACGGGCAATGACACGCTCGACGGCGGCGCCGGCGCCGACGTTCTCATCGGCGGCACAGGCAACGACATCCTGCTGGCCGGAGACGGCGACGACGCCCTCGACGGCGGCACCGGCAACGACACGCTCAACGCCGGCGCCGGGGCCGACAGCCTCGTCGGCGGCACGGGCAACGACCTGCTCCTCGGCGGCGCGGACAACGACTCGCTCTTCGGCGACACGGGCAATGACACCCTGGTCGGCGGGGCGGGGGACGACGTCCTCACCGGCGGTCTCGGCAATGACGCCTTCATCATCGGACCCTCGTCCGGCGATGACCGCATCACCGACTTCCGCAACGGCGACGTCGTCGACTGGTCGGCCATGACCGCCGCCGGCTACGACGCCACGATCACGTACTCGGGCGCCGGCGTCCTCATCAGCTTCGAGGACGGTTCCTCGGTCCTCCTGGAAGGCCTCGCCCTGCGCGACCTTCGCGGCGCCTGGTACGAGGACGACGCCTCCGCCGCGACCGACTACGGCCTGTTGGCCGCCCGCAACCAGGGCGACTGGATACTGGCGGCCTGAACGCCCCGTCAGGTTCGAAACCATGGAAGGCGGTCGCTCCGGCGGCCGCCTTTTCCATGAGCGCCGCGCGCAGCAAAAAGGGCCGCCTCCCGAAGGAGACGGCCCCGCATTGCCGGCCAGGGCTTCAGCTCAGGCCTGGTACGTCCCGTGAGGGGCCGCACCCATGCGCATAGCCTCGCCCGGCTTGTGACAATGAGACATTCGACCACCTCCTTTTCGCTGTTGAACAGGACGCCGGAGATGGGGATCGAGGGGGCGTGATCAAGATGCGGGGACTTGTTCGACGCGCGGGGACGCGTCCAGATGACCGCGCCTGAGTCTCGCCGCGGACGCCCGCCGCCGTCGCCCTGACTTCACCGGAGTGCTAACGCCCGTCCCCATGCGCCGCTTCCTCGACTTCATCCTCAACATGGAGGCCCGCCGCTGGAAGGCGGCGCTGGCGACCGCGCTGCTGCTCGGCGCGACCCTCGGCCTGCTGGCCGTCGGCAAGACCCAGCTCGGTCTCGACGCCGAGGAGCGGCTCGAGGCGTGGCTGCAGGGCTATTCCGGCAGCCCGTGGGCGTTCGCGGCGACCGTCGTCCTGTTCGTCGCCTCGGCCTTCATCGGCGTGCCCCAGTTCATCCTCATCGCCGCCTGCGTCGTCGCCTTCGGGCCGAACCTGGGCTTCCTCTACAGCTGGGCGGCGACGATCGCCTCGGCCGGCGTCACCTACTGGCTGGGCCGCGGGCCCACGGCCCGGCTCATCGACCGTTTCGACAGCCGCACCCTCGACCGCCTCAAGCGCTTCGTCGGCAAGAACGCCTTCTACGCCAGCTTCATGATCCGCAACGTGCCCTCGGCGCCGTTCATCGTCGTCAACATGGCCTTCGGCGCCACCCGGGCCAATTTCTGGACCTACCTGGCCGGCTGCGCCCTCGGCGTCCTGCCCAAGACGGCCCTGGTCGCCTTCTTCGGCGGGGCGGTGGTTTCGGCGGTCAGCGGCGACGGCGTCTGGACTTCCCTGATCCTCGCCGGCGTCGCCGTGGTCTGGCTGGGCCTCATGCTGGCCGTCCGCGAGTTCGTGAAGCGCCGCGAGAAGGCCGCCGGGGTTCCGGACGACGACTGAGCGGCCGGATTAATCGCCGCATGGGCGGAAAGGGGAGGGGCGCCCGCGCGTTTCGGGAGCAGCCGCCCCCGTCTCAGGAGACGTCCCATGCTCAAGCTCTATTATTCGCCCGGCGCCTGCGCCATGGCCTCCCACATCGCGCTGGAAGAGGCCCATGCCGAATACGAACTGGTGAAGATCGACCTGCGAAAGGGCGAGCAGAAGACGCCGGACTATCTCGCCATCAACCCGGCCGGCGTCACGCCGGCCCTCGTGACCGAACTGGGCGTTCTGACCGAGAACGCCGCCATCATGGCCTGGCTGGCCCGCACCCACCCCGAAGCGAACCTCGCCGACCTCGATTCGCCGTTCCAGTTCGCCCGCATGCAGGCCTTCAACGGCTTCCTCGCCGCCTCCCTGCACCCCGCCATCGGCAAGGCGATCTTCAGCCATCCGGCGCTGGAAGGGGCGGCGAAGGTCCAGGCGGAAACCGCCGCGCTCGCCAAATACGACCTGGTCGAACACCATCTGCTCAAGGGCCCCTGGGCCATGGGCGAGCAATACACCGTCGCCGACGGCTATCTGTCGGTCTTCACCCGCTGGGCCCGCCTTAACGATCTTCTGGACCGGGAACGCTTCCCCAAGCTCAACGCCCACCTGAACCTGGTCCAGTCGCGGCCCGCGGTGATCAAGGTTCTGCACCTTGAAGGGCTGCAGCCGGCCCTGGCCTCGCACGAACCGTTGGTCGCTCATTAAGGTTTACGGCCCACGGTCCTCATCAAAGTTGGGGATGAGTGGCGTATGGATCTGCTTTCGATGGCCCGGGAACACCGCGAGCTTGTGGCCGGCGCGGCGAGTCTCAGCGGGCTGGCCTCCGCTTTGAAGACCCCCGAGGACGCGGATCAGGCGGTCGTCCAGCTGGCCGCCTTCGGCCGCCGGCTGACCGATCACCTCATCGCCGAGGACCGGGACGTCTATTCCGTCCTGATGAGTGACCCGGATCCGGGCATTCGGTCCCTCGCAGCTGACGCCTTCGGCGACGTCGGAGGCCTCGTCAGCGCTTGGCGGATGTTAAGCGCCCACTGGACCCGAACCGCCATTCTGGCGGACCCGGCGCGCTTTGCTGACGCCATGTCGAGCACCCTCGACGCCCTTATGTTGAGGATCGAACTGGAGGAGAATCTTCTCTATCCGGCGGCTCAGGCAGCGGCCCACGGGCGCAGGGCGGAGATGGCGGACGCCTGAGCCTCATCACGGGTTCGCCAGCCAAGCTTTCGAGGGCTTGTAATCGCCTTCTTACACGGGCAAACGAGCCTACGGTCAGTCAGGCGAAGACGATCAGGAGGCGGCGCGTATGGGGATGCGCGCGGCCGGGGCGTCGCCGAAACGGATCAATTTGACGCACGCCCTCAAGGCCCGAACGAACGGTATCCCGAACCCATGTTCTCCCACGTTTTCGGCGCGATCTCGAACGATATCGCCATCGACCTCGGCACCGCCAACACCCTCATCTATATGAAGGGTAAAGGCATTGTGCTGAACGAGCCGTCGGTCGTCGCCCTGCGCAACGTCGGCGGACGCAAGATCGTCCACGCCGTGGGCATCGAGGCCAAGCAGATGCTCGGCCGTACTCCGGGCCACATGGAAGCCATCCGCCCGATGCGCGACGGGGTCATCGCCGACTTCGAAGTCGCCGAAGAGATGATCAAGCACTTCATCCGCAAGGTTCATAACCGCAAGGGCTTCGTGAACCCGAAGGTCATCGTGTGCGTGCCGTCGGGCGCCACCGCCGTCGAACGCCGCGCCATCAACGATTCCTGCCTCAACGCCTCGGCCCGCCGCGTCGGCCTGATCGACGAGCCGATGGCCGCCGCGATCGGCGCCGGCCTGCCGATCCACGAGCCGACCGGCTCCATGGTCGTCGACATCGGCGGCGGCACCACCGAGGTGGCTGTCCTGTCGCTGTCGGGCATCGTCTATTCGCGTTCGGTCCGCGTCGGCGGCGACAAGATGGACGAGGCGATCATCTCGTACATGCGCCGCAACCATAACCTTCTGATCGGCGAAACCACCGCCGAGCGCATCAAGAAGGACATCGGCACCGCCCGCATCCCGGCCGACGGCGAAGGCCTGTCGATCGACGTCAAGGGCCGCGACCTCATGCAGGGCGTGCCCCGCGAGGTCCGCATCTCGGAACGTCAGGCCGCCGAAGCCCTGGCCGAGCCGGTCTCGCAGATCGTTGAGGCCGTGAAGGTCGCTCTGGAAGCCACCCCGCCGGAACTGGCCGCCGACATCGCCGACAAGGGCATCATGCTCACCGGCGGCGGCGCGCTGCTGCGCGGTCTGGACGCTGAAATCCGCGATCACACCGGCCTGCCGGTGTCGGTGGCGGACGATCCGCTGTCTTGCGTGGCCATCGGCTGCGGCCGTGTGCTCGAGCATCCGCGCTGGATGAAGGGCGTCCTCGACTCGGCTCTGTAAGGCTCAGGTCGAAAGACCGCCTCAAATCCCTGTCATTACGGCGGACCGGCCAGTTCCCAACTGGCCCGGTTTTTGCGATAGGCTCGGCGTATCGGCAGGGGGGTCCCGCTGATTCCGTTTTTAAGGAAGGCGCGCCGTGGCGTTTCGCGACGGACCGTTTGAGAACCTGAAGGTGCCGCTGGTCTGGACCTCAGCGGTGGCTGTGGTTGTGTGCGCGGTCGGCGCCATCCTCCTGCTCATCAGCGATGCGCGGGCGCAGGCCTCGCCGTACCAGCCGGCCCGCGCCGCGGTGGAGACCGTGGCCGGCCCCGTCGGCGGCGTCTTCGCCGCCCCGGTGCGCTGGTTCGGCCACGTCAGCGACTACGTCGGCGGCTATTTCTTCGCCGTCTCCGAGAACCGGCGCCTCAAGCGCGAACTGGCCGAGCTGCAGCCGTGGCGCGACCAGGCCATCGCCCTCAAGAACATCAACGCCCGCTACGAGGCCATGCTCGGCCTGCGCGCCGAGCCTGACGTCCCGATGCGCACGGCCCGTTCGGTGTCGGACTCGCGCGGTCCGTTCTCGAACGCCCGCCTGCTCGACATCGGCGCGCGCCAGGGCATCAAGGTCGGCAACCCCGTCATCAACGAGCACGGCCTCGTCGGCCGCGTCGTCGGCACGTCGGGCAGCGTCAGCCGCATGCTGCTGCTCACCGACGTCGCCAGCCGCACCCCGGTCCTCGTCGACCGCACCGACGCCCGCGCCATCCTGACCGGCGACGGCTCGGGCAATCCGCGTCTCGAGTTCGTGCGCGGCGTCGGCTCGGTTCAGCCCGGCGACCGCATCCTGACCTCGGGCGACGGCGGCGGCTTCCCGCGCGGCGTGCCCATCGGCGTCGCCGCCAAGGGCATCGACGGCACCTGGCGCGTGAAACTGTTCAGCGACCGCGGCGCCATCGACTTCGTCAAGATTCTCCTGTTCGAGGACTTCGGCCAGCTGATCGGCGCCGACGACCTGAACGCCGCGCCGCTCGCCGCGCTCGACACCCTGCCGGAAGCCACGGGCGCCCAGGCCTCGGCCATCGACGACGCCGCCGCCCGCCGCGACAGCGCCGCCCGCGCCGCCGCCGAACGCGCCCGCGCCGCCGCCGCCGCGCCGCCGCCGGTTCCGACGCCCGCGCCGGCCCAGCCGCGTCCGCAGGCCGCGCCGCCTCCGGCCCAGCCCGCCGCCTCCCCGCCGGGAGGGACCGAATGAGACGCCCCGTCGCGGTCCGCGTCGTGGGACCGACGCAGTGGATCGTCTATCCGGCCCTGATCACGGCCGCCGTCACCTTCATCCTGGCCACTCCGGTGAAGCTGTTCGGCTTCAGCCTGCCCGAGCCGGTCATCCCGATGGTGCTGGCCTTCGCCTGGCCGCTGATCCGTCCGTCGGTCATCGCGCCGCTGGTGCTGGCTACGCTGGGCCTGTTCCTCGACATCTTCTGGGGCGGCCAGATGGGCATGTGGCCCCTGTCCCTGCTGGCCATCTACGCCGTCGTGCTCGGCTCGCGCAGCTTCCTGATCGGCCAGGACACCGTCGTCCTGTTCGTCTGGTACGCCGCCTGCTGCGGCCTGGCCTTCCTGATCGCCTATCTGATCAAGACCGTCAGCGCCGGCAACGCGCCCAGCATCCTGGCCCTGATCGGCCAGGTCGTGCCGACCCTTCTGCTCTTCCCGTTCGCCGATCGCATGATCGAGCGCTTCGAGGACGGGGACGTGAGGTTCCGATGATCCTTCTTCGCCAAGGCTACGAAGGACAGGTCCCGATGTGCGCGGGGACGAAGTCCTCCGAAGCTCCCGCAGGGAGCGCAGGAGGATGAGCGCGGAACCGTCCATCATCTTCTCGGATCCTAACGAGCGTCAGGGCTCGTTCCTGCGCCGCACCTTCGTGCTGGGCGGGCTGACGACGCTCGGCGGTCTCGCCCTGACCGGCCGTCTGGCCCAGCTGCAGGTGTTCCAGGCCCAGGAATACGCGACCCTCGCCTCGAACAACCAGTTCAACTTCCGCCTCGTGCCGCCGCCGCGCGGGCGCATCCTCGACCGCCACGGCGTGGTCATCGCCGGCAACCGCCCCAGCTTCCGGGTGCTGGTCGTCCGCGACGAGACCAAGGATCTGGACCAGACGCTGGACCTGCTGGGCCGCCTGCTGCCCGACACGCTCGAGCGCCGCCGCTCCATCATCCGCGACGTAAACGCCGCCCCGCGCTTCTCGCCGGTCCCGGTCAAGAGCGACCTGACCTGGGAGGAGTTCGCCCGGGTCAACCTCTACGCCAACGAACTGCCCGGCGTGATGGCCGACATGAACGAGGCGCGCTTCTACCCGTTCGGCGGCTCGTTCGCCCACGTCATCGGCTATGTCGCCAAGCCCAACGACCGCGACATCAAGGCCATCGAGGAGCGCGGCGAGGACGTGCCGCAGATCCTCTACAACCCCGGCTTCCGCATCGGTCGTCAGGGCGTCGAAAAGGCTTTCGACAGCGACCTGCGCGGCGAGGCCGGCGGCAACCGGGTCGAGGTCGACGCCCGCGGCCGCGTCGTGGCCGAGGACATCGGCGGCTCGCGTCCCGCGATCCCCGGCAAGGACGTCGTCCTGACCCTCGACGCCGACGTCCAGAACCGCGCGCTCGAGGTCTTCGGCGACGAGTCCGGCGCCTGCGTGGTCATGGACATCCGCAACGGCGACATCCTGTGCATGGTCTCGGCGCCGTCCTTCGACGCCAACCTGTTCGTCGGCGGCGTGCCGTCCAAGGTCTACCGCGCCCTCTCGGACTACGAGCGCAAGCCGCTGCTGGACAAGACGCTGAACGGCGTCTTCCACCCAGGCTCAACGTTCAAGATGACCACCGCCCTGGCCATCCTCGACGCCGGCGTCGATCCGACCGAGCGGGTGGTCTGCACCGGCGGCTATCGCTACGGCAGCCGCGTCTTCCGTTGCTGGGAGCACGGCGGTCACGGCGCGCAGGACATGCACAACGCCATCAAGAACTCCTGCGACGTCTATTTCTACCACATGGCCAATCGCGCCGGCGTCGACCGCATTCAGGAGACGGCCAAGAAGATCGGCTTCATGCAGACCTTCGACATCGGCGTCGGCAACCAGAAGCCCGGCTCCGTGCCCAGCCGCGCCTGGAAGGCCCACTACAACCGGAACAATCCGAATCCCGAGTCGCGGGTCTGGTTCCCGGGCGAGACCCTGTCGGTCGCCATCGGCCAGGGCGACGTCAACGTCACGGCGCTGCAGCTCGCCGTCATGACCTCGCGCATCGCCAACGCCCAGAAGGCCGTGGTGCCGCGTCTGATCAAGTCCGTCGGCGGCGTCGAGCGGCCCTCGGGCGCCGCGGTCGCAGACCTGCCGTTCCCGCGCGAGCACCTCGAGATCGTCCGTCAGGGCATGATCGCCGTGGCCAACGACCGCTCCGGCACCGCCTATCGCCAGTCCCAGCTGGGCCTCGGCGACATCCAGATGGCCGGCAAGACCGGCACGGCCCAGGTCAGCAGCTATGACCGCCGCAAGTCCCGCAAGAGCGATGTCTGGGCCCTCAAGGACCACAACCTCTTCGTCGCCTTCGCCCCGATCGATGCGCCGCGCTACGCCGTGGCCGTCATCGTCGAGCACGGCGGCAAGGGCGGCGCCACCGCCGGCGCTCCGCGCGCCCGCGAGGTCATGCGCACGACCCTGCTGAAGGATCCCGAGATGCTGGCCCGCATCCAGCGTCCGCTGCCGCCCGAAGCCCTCGCGCCCGAGGCGCCCGAAGGCGTCGAGGCCGGGGCCGCGCCCGAGGATCCCGTCGCCGCCACGGCCGTCCCGGCGCCCGAGCCCGCCGCTGCGGCCCCCGCGCCGGCCGGTCCGCAACCCTATCTGCAGGCGCCGCCGCAATGACCGCCTCCGCCCTGACCCGTCCCGGCGAGCGCGACCGGCTCTCGACCAAGATCGCCGAGCTGGACTGGCGTCTGATCGGCCTGCTGTGCGTCGTCGCCGGCGTCGGCACGGCCATGCTCTATTCGATCACGGGCGGGCACTGGCAGCCGTGGGCGGCCAAGCACATCATCCGTTTCGGCGCCCTGCTGATCGTCATGCTCGGCCTGGCCATGGTCCACCCGAAATGGTGGTTCCGCGCGGCCTATCCGCTCTACGGCGTGCTGCTCTTCCTCGTCCTGCTCATCGAGTTCACCCCGCTGGGCTACACCGCCGGCGGGGCCAAGAACTGGCTGAACCTCGGCTTCATCCGCATCCAGCCGGCCGAGTTCATGAAGATCGGCCTCGTCCTGGCCCTGGCCCGCTGGTACCACAGCCACACCGCCAAGGAGGCCAGCTGGTCGTGGAAGCTGGTCTTCCCCGCCGCCATGGTCGGTCTGCCGTTCATCCTCGTCGCCAAACAGCCCGACCTCGGCTCGGCCATGGTCATCGGCCTGACCGGCGCCGTGGTCATGTTCATGGCCGGCCTCAGCTGGCGCATCATCGCCGCCTGCGGCGCGGCGGCCGTGGCCATCATCCCGCCCTTCGTCATGTTCGGCATGCACGAGTACCAGCGGAACCGCGTGCTGACCTTCCTCAGTCCGGAATCCGACCCCTCGGGTACGGGCTACAACATCATCCAGTCCAAGATCGCGCTGGGCTCCGGCGGCCTCATGGGCAAGGGCTACGGCCTCGGCAGCCAGAGCCAGCTGGAATTCCTGCCCGAGCGGCACACCGACTTCATCTTCTCCACCGTGGCCGAGGAATTCGGCTTCGTCGGCTCCTTCGCCCTGCTGGCCTGCTACGTCGCCATCATCCTCATCGCCCTGCGCATCGCCTCGCTCTCGCACAGCCATTTCGGCCGCCTCGCCGCCGCCGGCATGACCGCCTATTTCGCCCTGTTCGTGCTGATCAACGGCGCCATGGTCATGGGTCTGGCGCCGGTCGTGGGCGTGCCGATGCCGCTGCTGTCGTACGGCGGCTCGTCGATGATGACGGTCATGTTCGGCTTCGCCCTGGTGCTCGCCACCCGCGTCCACCGCTACGCCGAACTGCCCAAGGGCCACAGCCTGTTCTGATCGCGGCTCTGGCGCGTTAGGGTCGGGTCATGACCGATCAGAAGACCGCCCCCGACGTCGCGCCGAAACCCGCTCCCGAACCCGCGCCCGACGCCCCCGTCGTCGCGCCGGCGTCCATGTTCTCGGACTGTGGCGAGAAGCCCTGTCCCGAACCCGTCCTGCCCACCCATACGGCCCAGCAGGCCGCCGCCCTGACCGACGGCGTGCGCATGCGCGAAAACCCCGCCGAATGGGCCTTCGTGCGCCTGTCCAAGCTGATCGAGGACTATGAGAAGGGCCTCGACAAGGACGAGGAGGTCGGCGCCCGCATCGTCGGCCTGCCCGGCGACGGCACCATGCAGATCGAGGACGTCGGCTTCTGGGGCCCGGACTTCATCATGTTCCTCGGCAAGAATTCCGAGGGCAAGCCGGTCCGCCTGATCCAGCACTACGCCCAGATCAACGTCCTCCTCGACGCCCGCCGCAAACCCGAGGAACGCCCCGCCCGCCGCATCGGCTTCCAGCTGTCCGAGATGGTCGAAAAGACCAACCCGAAATAGGGCAGGGGGGCTGATCCTGACCCTCTCCCGATCGGAGAGGGCTTGAGCGCCCGCGAACGAAGCGATCGAACGCCGCCACTCACCTCCCCATCGCAGATGGGGAGGGGGACCATCCGAAGCCCGCAGGGCGAAGGATGGTGGAGGGGGCGTCGCCGGCGGATGTGATTTGAGCTCAACCGGACCAGGCCGGCGTCGCCCCCACCTGACCGCTTACGCGGTCTGTCCTCCCCATCGCCTCGGGGGGCGATGGGGAGGTGAATCTGTCGGCTATTTCCGGATTCTTTTCGCCAACCCGCTGACTTCCCCCGCCAAAATTCCCTCTACGCAGCGAGGTATCCGCCCGCCGCATAATCTCCGCATCCCGTCGATGGGGAAGGCGTCGGATCCACGCTTCTCGACGACGACGGGCTGTGGTCGAGCGATGAAGCCCGGGCGAAGGGTAGTCCGGGGGGCCTCGTCGGACAGCGATGGATGCTGTCCGCTTGCTCGCCGCGCATCGAAGGTGCGGACCGCTGGCTCAGCCGATGTCCCACCCACGTCGGGTCCAGCAATGGCGGCGGCGGAGATCCGTCAAGGCTCTAACAGGGCCGCCAGCCGGAGGGCGCGCGAAACCAACGACCACGCGGGGCGTCCACCTCGTCGAAACGGTAAAACACAAAGCATTCCGGGCGAGGCCCGGACGCCCCGCGCCTTCCCCTCTCTTCCAGCGGTTCCCGCCGGAAGAGGCTTCAGCGTGCGCGGTCTTTGAAATCTAGAGCGAAGCCGCCCAGTCGGTCGCCCGCACCAGGCTGTCGACGATGCCAGGCTCGCTCGAGGCGTGGCCGGCGTCCTTGACGATGTCCAGTTTCGCTTCCGGCCAGGCGCGGTGCAGGGCCCAGGCGCTGGTGATCGGGGTCACGACGTCGAAACGGCCCTGGGCGATCCAGCACGGGATGTGGCGGATGCGGCTCACGTTGTTCAGCAGCCAGCCTTCCTCGGGGAAGAAGCCGCCGTTCATGAAGTACCAGCACTCGATGCGGGCGAAGGCGACGGCGAACTCGGGCTCGGCGAATTTCTCGGGGCGGGCGTCCGGCCCCAGCACGCTGACGGTCTCGCCTTCCCAGCTCGACCAGGCCACGGCGCAGCGCTCCCGCTCCGCCTTGTCGTCGCCGGTCAGCCGCTTGTAGTAGGCGCCCATCAGGTCGTGACGCTCGGCCTCGGGGATCGGCTCCACGAACCGCTCCCAGGCGTCCGGGAAGATCTGCGAGGCGCCGTCCTGGTAGAACCAGTGCAGTTCCGGCTTGGTCAGCAGGAAGATGCCGCGCAGCAGCAGGGCGGTGACGCGGTCCGGGTGGGTGATCGCATAGGCCAGCGACAGGGTTGAACCCCAGCTGCCGCCGAACACCGCCCACCTGTCGATGCCCAGCATCTCCCGCAGGCGTTCGATGTCCTCGATCAGCGTCCAGGTGGTGTTCTCTTCCAGCGAGGCGTTCGGGCGGCTGTTGCCGCAGCCGCGCTGGTCGAACAGGACGATGCGGTATTTCGACGGGTCGAAATAGCGGCGCATGCCCGGGTTCACCGCGCCGCCGGGACCGCCGTGCAGCACGACGACCGGCAGACCCTCGGGGTTGCCGCATTCCTCGTAATAAACCTCGTGGATCCCGCCCGTTTGCATGAAGCCGGTGTTGAACGGCTCGATCTCGGGGAACAGGTCGCGGCGGGGCGTTTCGGGCGCGGGGAAGGCCATACTCAATCGGGTCTTTTCTGCGGGACGGTCAGGCGTTGTCAGGTCGTGTCCGCAATGCGGCAAAGGCGAGCAAAAGCCAAGCCGCGATCATCAGAACGCCGCCGATCGGCGCCACCGCTCCCATCGCCCTCAGCCCCAGAAGCCCGATCGACGACAGCGCCAGCGCGAAGATCAGCCCGCCGATAGATCCCAGCCAGCCCGCGACGGTCACCAGCTTCCCCCGCGCCGGCCACAGGGCGCAGGCCAGGGCCAGCAGGGCGTGGGTGATCTGGTAGTGAGCCCCCGTCGTCAGCAGGGTCTTGATCGCCGGACCCGCGCCATGGGCGGCGAAGGCGCCGACGGCGACGGCCATGGCCCCGTTCAGGGCGGCGAAGGCGGCGAGGGAGCGATTCACGGTCATCCGGCCACGCTAGCCGACAGAATCCCCGCCGTCTGCTATGGGCCGCCATGAACTCCGCCCGGCGCATGGCCCTGCAGTACATCCTGCTCTTCGGAGCCAGCGGCGTGTCCCTGCCGTTCGCCGGATTGTGGTTCCGGGCCCAGGGTCTCAGCGGCGCCCAGATCGGCGTCCTGCTCGCCGCGCCCATGCTCGGCCGCATCGTCACCGGCCCGCTGCTCGCGGTCTGGGCCGACGGCTTCCGCACCCGTCGCGCCCCCATCGCCCTGCTGGGCCTGGTCATGGCGTTCGGCTACGGCGGGGCGGGACTGACGGACCTCTTCGCCGTCCAGGCTGTCTGCTGGTTCGTCGGCGCCACCGCCGCCGCCGCCCTGATCCCGCTGACCGACGTCATGACCATGCGTCTGGCCGCCCGCGACGGTTTCACCTTCGCCCTGCCGCGCGGCTTCGGCTCCGCCGCCTTCGTCGCCGTCAACGTCGGCATGGGGGCCTGGCTGCTGACCGCGCCGATCGACGTCATCGTCGTCTGGCTCACGGTCATGGGCGCTCTCATCGGCGTCGTCGCCGCCCTGGCCCTGCCGCGCGAGCCCGTCGGCGACGGCGCGCCGCTCAGGAAACGCGATCGCTTCCGCGGCCTCGGCCGGCTGGTCGTCGATCCGGTCTTCATGACCGCCATCTTCGCCGTCGGCGCGGTCCAGGCCGCCCACGCCTTCCAGTACGGCTTCTCCGCCATCCTCTGGAAGACGCAAGGCATCTCCGAAGCCGTCACCGGCCAGCTCTGGGCCTTCGGCGTCGTCGTCGAGATCGGCCTGATGTGGCTGTTCGAGCCGTGGCGCCGCCGCGTCGGCATCGGTCCATGGAGCATGCTCGTCGTCGGCTCCATCGCCGCCGTGATCCGCTGGACCGCCATGGCCTTCGCCCCGCCGCTCTGGCTGCTCTGGCCGCTGCAGGCGCTCCACGCCCTGACCTTCGCCGCCACCTTCCTGGCCGGGGTCCAGATCGTCGAGAAGCTCGCCCCCCGCGACAGCCAGACGGCCGCCCAGACGCTCAGCTCGGTCCTCTCGGCCGGCGCTCTGATCGGTCTGGCCACGGCGGCGTCGGGTCCGCTCTACGACCGCTTCGGCGCCGGCGGCTATGCGGCGATGGCGGTCATGTCGGCCGTGGGCCTGCTGGCCGCGCTGCCGCTGCGGTCGCGTCTGGCCTAGACGGCGCGCGAGCGGGGCAGGGGCGCCATCTGCCGCGCCATCGCCTGGGCCGCGGTCTTCACCGCCCGCTGCACGGCGGCGTCCGGCTCATTCTCCGGTGCCCGCAACAGGCCGATGGCCGGCGTATCGGCGCCGTCCGGCAGATTGGCCAGGATGCGATACAGCAGATAGCTGCCGGCATCCTCCTCGGCGTCGGACGTCGCCCCGGCGGCCATTCCGGCCTCCCGCAAAGCGCGCACCATCTCGGCGACCGGGGCGGTGGCGCGGGCCACGCCCGGCCCGTCCTCGGTCTGGCGATGCTCGCCGTCCAGCGACCGGTTCTCGGCCCGCATCTGCAGACGGAAGCCGTCGCTGCGCCGCGTCCGTCCGACCAGCAACAGCGCCCGGCAGCGCTGGTCGCGCAAATGGTCGGTCAGGGTCGATGCGAGGGCTTCGGGATCGGCTGACGCCACCGCCACGGTGCGGGCCCCGTTCGGGCTCCACGGCTCGCCGGACAGGTCCTCGATCGGGTCCCAGCCGGTCTCGCCCGCGTCCCAGGCGCAGATCACGATCCCGGGGCGAGCGTCGGAAGGCGACGGAGCGATGTCAGCCATGGCTCGGACCTCACGTGTGACGGTTACATGACGAGAGCGGCGAACGGTGTCGCCATCCCCCGCGGCGCGTCAAGCTGAATCGCGATCAGGAACCGCGATTCACCCGGTGCGCGAACGCCTCAGGACAGATCGCCGATGGCGGCGTCCAGCAGCATGAACGCCCGTCCGCCGTCGGAGGTCAGCCGGCCCAGCACCGCCGGTCCGTCGCCCGAGCTCGCATGGGCGGCCAGCTCCCGGCCGAACGCCCGCACATAGCTCTCGGCGTCGGCGCGCAGGGCCGGATCGGTCAGCACCCGGCGCGAAACGCTGCGCACGGCCGCCGGGGCGACGCGACGCACGATCTGGCGCGCCCGGTCCGGATCGCGGTCGGTCACCGCCTGGGCGGCCTCCTCGACCCGCGAGCGGGGCAGCAGGGCGTTCGGATCCACGCCCATCCGACGGATGGCCGCGACTACGCGCTGGCCCAGCTCCTCGGTCGCGGCGGGATCGGCGGCCGGCATCACCGGGGTGTCGAGATCCAGCGGCGGTTCGCCCGGGCCGCCGTCGTCGACCAGGTCGGCCCAGTCCAGTCCGGCCGGAGGCGGCGTCGGTCCGCCGGGCGCCGGCTCCAGCTTCAGCCGGCCACGCAGGCCGAAGCCGCGCGGCTCGTCCGAACGTCCTGCCCGCGGCGCTTCCGGCTCGGGGGGCGGGGTCGCGATCGGTTCCCGGCGACGCGTCGTCGTCGGCGTATCGCCCGACACCACGCCCATCAGGCGTACTGCCTCGGTCAGCATGTCGTAGTTGCGGCGCACCCGCTCCTGGAAGCCGGCGTCCAGCGCCTCGGTGTCCGCTGCGGCCTTCTGCGACGCGGCCGACAAGGCGGCCAGGCCTTCCTCGACCGAGCTGCGCACCGCATCGACCCGCTTGCGGGCCTCCTCCGGCAGGCGGGCGGAGCGTTCGTCCAGATCGCCGATGTTCTCGTCGATCCGGGACAGGGCGGCGTCCATGCGCTCGACCATCAGCTCGAGACGTTCCAGCGCGCGTTCGCCGGCCTCGTCGATCAGGCCGCCTGTCTCCTGGACGATGCGGCGGGCGCTGTCGACGCGGGCGTCGGCGGCCTGGTCAGCCTTCTGCGCGGCGTCGAACAGGGACTCGCCCAGCCGGTCGGCGCGCACCTGCGCCTGCTCCGTGGCCTCGGCGGCGGCGATGCGGGATTCCTCGGCGGTGGCCTGCAGGGCGCTGAGCGCGCGGCGGGTCTCCTCCACCAGGGCGTCGCGCGCCTCGGCGGCCAGCGCCTCGAACCGGTCCAGCGCCACCTTGGTCGCCGCGTCGAAGCCGTCGGCCTCGCGTTGGGACATTTCGACGAGGGCGCGGAACTGGTCGGTGGCGGCCTCGACCAGATCCTTCACGGTCTCGGTCGTGCGGTTGGAGGTCTCGCCCAGTTCGCCCGCGGCGGTGCGGGCGGCGGACAGTTGCTCGCTCAACTGCGCACGCTGGCTCTCGACCTGGGCGGAGAAGTCCTCCTGGTCGGTGCGCAGGGCGTAGGCGGCGGTGACCAGGGCGGCGCGCTGCTGGCCCAGGCCTTCCTCGACCGACTGGATCTGCTCGGCGACGCCCGATCCGGCGTTCTCAAGCCGCAGCGTCTGCCGCGACAGGTCGTCGGCGGCGACGCGGGCGGCGTCCTGCGCCTCGCCGGCGGCGGCGGCCAGGTCGGCGGCGCGGGCGGCCAGGGCGGCCTCGGCTTCGCGCAACTGCGTCTGGGCCAGGTCGGAGGCGTCGACCACCATGCGCGACTGACGCTCCACGGCGTCGATCACGCCGGTGGCCTGATCGTCCAGCTGGGCGCCCAGCACGGTCATCTGCTCGCGCTCGCTGCCCAGCTGTTCGGCCAGACGGCGGGCGGTGCGGCCGGCGTTTTCCGCGGCCTCGTTAAGGCGGGTGGTCTCCTGCGCCAGCGCCTCGCGCAGCAGGGCCATGTCGTTGCGGGCGCGCTCGGCCGCCAGCGACGCCTGGTCGATGTCGACCCGCAGGCTCTGCAGCACCTCTCCGGTCTGCTGGGCGGCCAGGGCGGTCGGGGCGATCAGCGCTTCCGACAGCTCACGGGCCCGTCGGGTCTCGGCGGCAAGGCCGGCCCCCTGACGCACCGCATGCGCCAGCATGATCGCCAGACCGGCCGGGGCCAGGGCGATCAGCGCGTAGACGGCCAGCCGCAGCGGATCCAGCTCCATCGATCCCGCGCCGAACTCGAACGCGGCCCAGGCGGCGACGCCGGCGATCCACAGTGTCGCGGCCATGCCGGCCAGCAGATAGGCGTGCCGGCCGGACGGAGGGGGCGTGGCGCTGCGCGAACGCACGGCGGGTGCGGGCGGTGGCGAATAAGGAGCGGGCGACGTGTCTGCAGTCTCGGCCAGGGGCGCGGGCTGTGCGACCGGGGTCTCCATCACGGCGTGGATGCGGAGGGTGTCACCCGCGGCGGCGCGCTCGGCGGCCATGCGCTGCTCCTCGGCGAGGCGCCGACGGCGGCGTTCGGACATTGGACGCTCGGTCGAAGGCGCGGACTCCGGGTCGACCTCGGGGGCGACCTCAGACGGGGTCCCGATCTCTTCGGCCAGCGTTACCGGCGGCTCCGGAGCGGGCTCGGTCAGATCCAGAGGGGGCCGTTGGCGGGGAGGCTTCATCAGGCGGCGATCTCGTCTCGGAACGGCGTCATTTGGCGCACGCGTAGGGGCATGACGACCCTAGCGGCTCAATCGCGACGCGCAAAGGCGATCCGGACGATTCACGGTGGACGTCCCCGAAGGGATCAGCAGTCCTGCTTGCGCTCGGACGTCACGGCCAGCATCGACGCGGAGGCGTTGTCGCCGCCGCAATCGCGGACGCGGTGAATCTCACGCTGGGGCTTCTGCGGCGCGTCCATGTCCAGGCCGAACTGCGACAGGGCCGCAGCGGCGAGCATGGCTACAAAGCCGGCGATGATTTCGATCAGCGCCTGCATTCGCCGATCACTCCCCTGTCCATATGACGGCGGACATAATGCGCCGAAACCCGGTGCATAACAATGCGCCGCCGCATGAAGAAAGCGTCACCATTGACCGTCACGTGCAACGCATGGAACGGAAAGGGGCGGCGCGCGTCTCCTGAACGGGGAGGCGCATGTCGTCGTCACGCGAATCGGTCAGGCCGGACGGCATGAAAGACCAGAGCGATAATCTGTTTGCGCCCGGCCGGAACTGCTGGCGGGTCGAAACCGCGGGCCGGTTCGCCGTGCTCATGGAGAACGCAGCCTATTTCGCCGCCTTGCGGTCGGCCCTCGACAAGGCGCAGCAGTCGGTCGTCGTGCTCGGCTGGCAATTCGATCCGCGCACCCGCCTGCACCCCGAGGCCCCCGGCTACGGCCCCGCCGACGAGATCGGCCACCTGCTGCGCATGATGGTGAAGACCCGGCCAGAGCTGGACGTCCGCCTGCTGATCTGGAAATCGCCGCTGCTGATCGCCGCGTCCCAGGGCTTCTTCCCCCAGCGCGCCCAGGGCTGGTTCCGCAAGCGGATGGTCGAGTTCCGGCTCGACTCCCCCGCCGCGATGGGCGCCTGCCACCATCAGAAGGTGGTCATCATCGACGACGCCGTCGCCTTCTGCGGCGGCGGCGACATCTCGGTCGATCGCTGGGACTCGCCAGAGCACCACAGCGACGACCCCCGTCGCTGCATGCCCTCGGGCCTGATCGCGTCGCCCCGGCACGAGGTCATGTGCGTGATGGACGGCCCCGCCGCCCGGGCGCTGGGCGATCTGGCGCGCGAGCGCTGGTACCGCGCCACCGGCGAGCGCACGGTCGTCGAGACGGCGCCAGGCGACCCGTGGCCCGACGACGTCCCGCCGGATCTTCTCGACACCCCTGTGGCCATCGCCCGCACCGAGCCGAGGGAGGGCGCCCGCGCGGACATCCGCGAGAACGAGGCCCTGCATCTGGATGCGATCCGCCGTGCGAAGCGGCTGATCTATCTTGAGAACCAGTATTTCACCTCGCCGGTGATCGCCGCCGCCCTGGCCGAACGTCTCGGCGAGGAGGACGGGCCGGAGATCGTTCTGGTGTCCACCGGCGCCAGCCCCAGCTGGTTCGACAAGATGGCCATGGACACGGCCCGGTCCGAGGTCCTGTTTCGGCTGGAGCAGGCTGACCGGCACAATCGCTTCTTCGCCTTCGCCCCGCATACGCGATCGGGCGAGCGCATCATCGTCCACGCCAAGATGTCGATCTACGACGACGAAATCCTGCGCATCGGCTCGACCAATCTGAACAACCGGTCGCTGGGCTTCGACACCGAGTGCGATATCGCCGCCGAGCCGGGAACCGAGGCGGGGCGCGAGGCGATCCGCCGCTTCCGCCATCGGACCATCGGTCACTGGATCGGCGTGTCGGCGGAAAGTTACGCCGCCGCCGAGGCCCTCAGCGGATCGGTCGGCGAGGCGATCCAGCGTTTCGACAGCGGCCGGATGCAGGTTCTGGGCGCGACGCCGCCGTCGCACATCGAACAGCTGATCGCCGAGTTCCAGCTGGGCGACCCGATCTCTCCGGACGATGCGTTCCGTCCATGGAAGCGGCGGCTGACGTCGCACCGCCGCAGGGCGCTCACGCCCCCCTGACCTCGAAGTCCACGATCAGGGGCAGGTGGTCAGACGCCATCCGGGCCAGGGGCGAGAACGGCGCCTTCACCCCCGTCACGACCACTTCGGGGCTGGTGAAGCAGTGATCGATGCGGATGGCGGGGAAGCTGGACGGGAAGGTCTTCACCGACGGCTTCAGCCCGAGCGTGCGCTGACAATCGGCCAGCTTCCGGACGAGTGTCTGATACGGCCGGGTCACCGAGGTGGCGTTGAAGTCGCCGGTCAGCAGGGTCGGTCCCGTGCAGTCGGGATGGCCCAGCCACTGGTCGCCGACCAGCGCCGCCGCCTGCAGCCGCTGCTCACGGGGAACGAGCCCCAGGTGGGTGTTGAAGACGTTCAGCTTCGCCGCGCCGATCTCGATCTCCACCCACAGGGCGCCGCGCGGCTCCAGACCGGGCACGCCGCGCACGGACGGCAGGGGGCCTGAGCGAACCAGACGCTCGGGAAGGTGGGTCAGGATAGCGTCGCCGTACAGCTCCGCCTCGACCTGCATGGCCGCGTGGAAGTGGAAGGTCATCGACAGCTGTTTGGCGATCGAGCTGGCCTGATCCACGAACCCTGTTCGCGCGCGACCGACGTCCAGCTCCTGCAGACAGACGATATCCGGCTCATGCTCGGCGATGACGCCGGCGATGCGCGCGACATCGACGCGACGGTCCATGCCTGCGCATCGGTGCACGTTATAGGTAAGCAGGCGTGGCATGGGGCTCCGGGCGGCCGCGGGGGCGTGCAGGTCTTTCGTCCCTGAATGCGACCCCAAAGGGGCGCGGACCGGGCGCTCAGATGATGACCAGCTTGTCCTCGATCTCGTTGACGTCGCGTTCAGCGGGCGGGAAATGCTCGGCCAGCACTGCGCCGCACAGGGCGACGGCGGCCTCGAACCCGGCGGCGGAATCGCCCCGCTTCATGCCGCGCGACAGCGCCTCGACCGCATCCCCCCACACGGACTGGTCGACCCGCGAATGGATGCCCTTGTCGGCGATCACCTCCACCTGGTGATCGGCCAGCGAAGCGAACAGCAACACGCCGGTCCTGGCCTCGGTCACATGCAGGCCATGCGCCAGGAACTGCCGCATGGCCGCCTTGCGGACCCGGGCTCGTCGCACGCTGCGTGGCGTCACCATCCGCTGGATCGGCGGGATCGAGGTCAGCAGGAAGACGACTACGAATATCGCCGCCTGGATCAGGGCGTAGGCCGTCAGTGCATGGCCGATCGTGGCTTCGCGCGCCGCCAGATGCGCCGCCTCCCAGCCGGCGCCCAGGCCCGGAATCCAGCCCGGCTCGAAGCCCAGCGGGATCAGGGCCATCGGCAGGATCAACGCCGCCGCGGCGGCCCAGGCCAGCGACACGTCGCGATAGGGCGACACCTTCTTGGCCAGGACGCAGAAGATCTCGCCCGAGGTCCGGGTTTCCGCCTCGGCGATCGCCTTGGCGATGCGGGCGTGGGCGTTGGAATCGTGCCGTATCACCATCCGCCCGATGCGCCTCCGCCGCCGAAACTTCCGCCGCCGCCGCCGAAGCCGCCGCCACCCCCGCCGCCCCACGACGAGCCGCCTCCGCGCCCGCTGTTACGCAGCGCCTCGGAGGCCGCCCAGATCAGGATGGGAGCCACGCCATCGCCGCGCCGACGTCGTCCGCCGGCGATCCGCCCCATCAGGCCCAGGGCCAGGAAGACGAAGACCGCGATGATCAGCAGGGCTGGGCCTATCGGAGCTTCCGCCTGCGGCTGTTCGGCGGCCACGGCGCGCGCCTGCGCCTCGGCGGGATCCAGCCTCAGCTGCTCCTCGATGGCTGTGACGCCCTGTTCGATGCCCTGGTCATACCGGCCTTCGCGGAAGGGCGGCAGGATCTGATTGTGAATGATCACGGCGGACAGGGCGTCCGTCAGAACGCCCTCCAGGCCGTAGCCGACCTCGATCCGCACCTTTCGCTCGGTGGGCGCGACGATCAGCAGGGCGCCGTTGTTCTTGCCGGCCTGCCCGATGCCCCACGCCCGACCCAGCTGGTAGCCGTATTCCTCGATCTCGTACCCCTGCAGGTCCGGCACGGTGACGACGACCAACTGGTTCGTCGTGTCACGCTCCAGCGTCTCCAGCCGCGTGTTCAGCGCGGCCTCCTGGTCCGGGGTGAGCAGGTTGGCCTGATCCACCACGCGACCGGTCAGCTGCGGGAAGATCGGGGCGGCCATCGCCGGCGTCGCCGCCAGCCAGACGGCCGTCAGCAGCACGACGATCAGCGCCGCCGCGCGGCTTCCGAGGCTTGCCTGGGAGTGACGGATCACTGGGCCGGCGCGGCCGGCGGTGCGGAACCGGGCGCGGCCGATGGGGCCACCCCGCCCGGAGCAGCGCCGGGGGCAGCGGGGTTCAGGGCGTCGAAATTGACGTTCGGAGCGGTCTGGGCGGCCTCGGTGGCGCTGAACAGCTGCATCGGCTGCGAGCCGCCGTGGATCGTCTTGGCCCAGATCACCGTCGGGAAGGTCCGCAGCGAGGTGTTGTAGTCGCGAACGGCCTCATTGTAGTCGCGGCGCGCCACGGCGATGCGGTTCTCGGTCCCCTCCAGCTGCGACTGCAGGGCGAGGAAATTCTGGTTGGACTGCAGCTGCGGATAGTTCTCGACCACCATCAGCAGGCGGGACAAGGCCTGGGAAAGCTCGCCCTGCGCGGCCTGGAAGCGTTGGAAGGCCTGAGGATCGTTCAGCGTTTCAGGGGTGACCTGCACGCTGGTGGCGCGGGCGCGGGCCTCGACCACGGCGGTCAGGGTGGTGCGTTCCTGGATCGCCGCGCCCTGCACGGTCTGCACCAGGTTCGGAATCAGGTCCGAGCGCCGCTGGTACTGCGACTGTACGTCGGCCCAGCGGGCCTTTGCGGCCTCTTCCTTGGTGGGAATGCTGTTGATCCCGCAGCCGGCGACGGCGGGGGTCATCACAAGCACGGTGGCGAATGCCGCGGCGCGGGGCGAGAACCGGATCATGGACGTCTCCTGACAGCGTTACCCGACTATTGGGCGCGGACGCCCAACGGTTCAAGCGTCCAACGGTTCAGGTTCGATTCCGGCGGCGCGGCAGGCGGCCGTGTAGGTGTTGGCCAGCAGGCAGGCGATGGTCATCGGACCGACCCCCCCCGGCACCGGCGTGATGCGTCCGGCGACGGCCGCGGCCTCCTCGAAGGCCACATCGCCGACCACGCGGGTCTTGCCCTCGGCGGCCTTGACCGGATCGCGGGACGGCACGCGGTTGATGCCCACGTCGATCACGGTCGCACCCGGCTTCACCCAGTCGCCGCGGATCATCTCCGGTCGACCCACCGCCGCCACCAGAATATCGGCCGTCCGGAACAGGGACGGCAGGTCGCGGGTGCGCGAATGGGCGATCGTCACGGTGCAGCTTTCGCCGAGCAGCAGTTGCGCCATCGGCTTGCCGACGATGTTCGAGCGGCCGACGACCACGGCGTTCAGGCCGGACAGGTCGCCCAACTCGGCCTTCAGCAGCATCAGGCAGCCCAGCGGCGTGCACGGGACCATGCCCGGAACCCCGACCGACAGGCGGCCGACGTTGACCACGTGGAACCCGTCCACGTCCTTGTCCGGATCGATCGCGGCCAGGACGGCGGCGCTGTCGATGTGGGCGGGCAGGGGCAGCTGGACCAGAATCCCGTGAATGCCTGAGTCGGCGTTCAGGGCGGCGATCAGCGCCAGCAGTTCGGCCTCGCTCGTATTGTCGGACAGTCGATGGGTGTCGGACCGCATGCCGGCGCGCTGGGTCGTCTCGCCCTTGTTGCGCACGTAAATCTGGCTCGCAGGGTCCTCGCCGACGATCACGACCGCCAGTCCCGGCTTCACGCCGTGGGCGGCTTCCAGCCGGCCGGAGGCGGCGGCGACGCGGTCTACAAGGCCGGCGGCGAAGGCCTTGCCGTCGATTATGGTCGCGCGTGGGGGGGCGGCCGTCATGGTTTCGGCTCCGGTCG
The DNA here is from genome assembly GCF_014196335.1 of Brevundimonas lenta. Classification (GTDB taxonomy): domain Bacteria; phylum Pseudomonadota; class Alphaproteobacteria; order Caulobacterales; family Caulobacteraceae; genus Brevundimonas; species Brevundimonas lenta. The sequence goes on along the minus strand of NZ_JACIDM010000002.1, from coordinate 699,111 downwards.
TCAGGAATCGTGCGGTCCGCGCGATTTACAGAGGGCGGGGTTCGGCGTCTATGATCCCTGTCGACTCCAGGGGATCCGCATGCGCCGTCAGACCGTACTCGCCGCCGTCAGCAGTCTGGCGCTTGTCGCCGCAGCGGCGGGACCCGTTCTGGCCCAGGAGGCGACGCCTCTCGCCGTCGGAGACAGCGTCGAGGGCGAAATCGCCGACGGTGATTCCACGGCCGCCGACAACGCCTGGCGCTTCGACAGCTACGCCGTCAGCGCCGTGGCCGGGCAGCGGCTGGAAGCCGTGATGCGCTCTGACGCCTTCGATACGGTGCTCGAGGTTCTGACAACCGCCGACGGCGAGCCGATCGCCACCGACGATGACGGCCTGGGCGACGGCACCAACTCGCGCCTGCGCTTCACTGCCGACCACGACGGCGTCTACATCCTGCGCGCCCGCAATCTGTCGGGGCTGGAAGGCGGGGCCTATACGCTCAGCCTCGCCCAGCGCGACGCCGCGCCCGCCGCGCCACAGCCGTCGTCGATTCGCCTCGGGCAGACCGTCCAGGGCGAACTCGGCGCCGACGACGCCGAGGCCGACGACGGCCGTCCGTACGATGCCTGGACCTTCACCGCCCGGCGGGGCGATCGCGTTTCGATCTCGCTCGACAGCGAGGCTTTCGACCCCGTGCTGCGCGTCGGCCGGATGGAAGGCGACGTGTTCACGGAGCTGGAGACCAATGACGACGGCGATGGCGCGGGTCTGAACTCCCGTCTGGTCTTCACCGCCGCTGACGGCGGCGACTACGTGATCCGCGCCACGGCGCTGAACACCGCTTCGGCCGGCGCCTATTCGCTGTCGCTCGGGGAAGGCCCCGCGCCCGTGGCCGCCCGCTCGATCCGAATCGGCGACACGGTCGAGGGCGAACTGACCGACGGCGACGGCAAGAGCGCCGCCGGCATGCCGGCGGACGCCTACCGCTTCACGGGCCGTGAAGGTCAGCGTGTCCGGATCGACATGAGCTCGGACGACTTCGACACCTTCCTGGAGCTGTTCGACGACAACCGGACCAGCCTCGCCAATGACGATGACGGCGGGCCCGAAGGCACCGACTCGCGCCTGATCTTCACCCTGCCGCGCGACGGCTCCTATGTGATCGAGGCCCGGGCCTTCGCGACGGCGACCGGCGATTATTCGCTGTCGGTCAGCGAGGTCGCGCCCGAGAAGCCGCCGGTGGCCATCCCGTTCGGCCGTCTGGTCCAGGGCGAGATCGCCGAGGCCGACAGCCGCGACAACGACGACCGCGGCTTCGACGGCTACGTCTTCACCGGCGTCGAGGGCCAGCGCGTCCAGGCCATCATGCGCTCGGGCGATTTCGACACCTATCTGCAGGTCGGCCGGGTCGGAACGGAGTTCACGGCCCTGGGCTCCGACGACGACGGCCTCGGCGAGGGCACGGACTCGCGCCTGAACTTCACCCTGCCCGAAAGCGGTCAGTACGTGCTGCGCGCCTCGCCCCTGGCGTCTGAAGGCAAGGGCCTCTACTCGCTGGAACTCATCGACCGCGGCCCTCAGCCCCGTCCGGGCAGCCTGCTGGTCGGCTCCACCGCCCGCGGGACCCTGACCGAGTCCGACGCCGCCGCCGACGACAACAGCTTCTACGACGCCTACCGGGTCACGCTGAAGGAAGACGAGAAGCTGGTGATCATCATGGTCTCCAACGAGGTCGACAGCTTCCTGAGCGTCGGGCGCGAGAAGGACGAGGGCGAGTTCGAGGCGCTGGCCTCGGACGACGACAGCCTGTCGGACACCCACGCCCGCCTCGAATGGACCGCGCCGTCGGACGGCGTGTACGAAATCCGCGCAGGCACGTTCCAGCAAGGCCAGACCGGGGCCTACGCCCTGATCGTCGAGAAGCAACCGTAGGACAGCGATGGCCGACATTGTCTCCCGCAAGGACCAGCATCTGGATGTGATCCTGGCGGGCAAGGCGCGGCACGGCCTCGACAGCGGTTTCGACGCGGTGCGCTTCGTCCACGAGGCGCTGCCGGACCTGGACTACGGCAAGATCGATCTCGGCGCCGATTTCCTCGGCCGGCGGCTCAAGGCCCCGATGCTGATCAGCGCCATGACCGGCGGTCCGGCGCGGGCCGAAGCGATCAACGCCCGCCTGGCCGAGGCGGCCCAGCATCTGGGCATAGCGCTCGCCGTCGGTTCGCAGCGCGCGGCGCTGGAGCAGGGCGGGGCGCCCGGCCTCGACATGGCCCTGCGCCTGCGCGCGCCGGACACGCCGATCCTCGCCAATATCGGCGCCGCCCAGCTGACCCGCGGCTTCGGCGTCGACGAGGCGCGGCGGATCATCGACATGGTCGCGGCCGACGCCCTGGTCGTGCACCTGAACCCGCTCCAGGAAGCCTGTCAGCCCGAGGGCGATCGCGACTGGTGGGGCGTCGGCGCGTCGCTGGAGGCGCTGGTGAAGGCCCTCGATGCCCCTGTGGTGGTCAAGGAGACCGGCGCAGGCATCTCCGGCCCGACCGCGCGGCGGCTGGCCGACATGGGCGTCGCCGCCATCGACGTCGCCGGCGCGGGAGGCTCCAACTGGGCCCTGGTCGAGGGCGAACGCTCCGAAAGCGAGCTCGACAAGGTTCACGCCTCGGCCTTCGGCGACTGGGGCCTGTCGACGGCCCGCGCCATCGTTGAGGCCCGCGCCGCCTGTCCGCGCACCCTGATCATCGGTTCGGGCGGCGTCCGCGACGGCATCGACGTCGCCCGCGCCCTGCGGCTGGGCGCCGACATGGTCGGTCAGGCGGCGGGCGTGCTGACCGCCGCCACGGTCTCGACCGAAGCCGTCGTGGCCCACTTCCAGACCGTCATCCGCCAGCTGCGCACCGTCTGCTTCTGCACCGGCTCGGCCAATCTGACGGCGCTGAGACGGGCCCCGCTACAGAGCTGAACCTCAGGCCGAGGGCAGAAGATCCTTCGCGAACGCCCGATACCGCCCGGCGCGCACGCCAGCCGTGGCCTTCTCGATGTCCGGCGCGAAATAGTGGTCCGAAGTGTAGGGGGCGGCGGCCTCGCGCACGATGGCGAAGACCTTCTCCAGATCGTCCGAGGTCTTCATCGGGCGGTGGAACTCTATCCCCTGGGCGGCGGCCAGCAGTTCGATGCCGACCACGGCGGCCGTGTTCTCGGCCATGTCCAGCAGACGGCGGGCGCCGTGGGTGGCCATGGAGACGTGGTCTTCCTGGTTGGCGCTGGTCGGCACAGTGTCGATGACGCACGGATGGGCCACCATCCGGTTTTCGGCGACGAGGGCGGCGGCGGTCACCTGGGCGATCATGAAGCCGGAGTTCAGACCGCTCTCCTTCACGAGGAAGGCGGGCAGCTCGCTCATCTTCGGGTCGACCAGGATCGAGGTGCGGCGCTCGGAGATATTGCCGATCTCGCACAGGGTCATGGCGATCTGATCTGCTGCATAAGCAACGGGTTCGGCGTGGAAGTTGCCGCCCGAGATGACATCGCCGTCGTCGATGAAGACCAGCGGATTGTCGGTCACGGCGTTGGCTTCGCGCTCCAGCGTCGCGGCGGCGTTGCGCAGCACGTCCAGGGTCGCGCCCATGACCTGCGGCTGGCAGCGCAGGGAGTAGGGGTCCTGCACCTTGGCGCAGTCCTCGCGGTGGCTCTCGCGGATCGCGGACCCGGCGATCAGGCCGCGCAGGCGGGCGGCGACATCGATCTGGCCGGGCTGGCCGCGCAGGGCGTGGATGCGGTGGTCGAACGGGGCGTCGGAGCCTTTCAGCGCGTCCACCGACAGGGCGCCGGCGGCGACGGCGGCGGCGAACACGGCCTCGCTCGCGAACAGGCCGGCCAGGGCCAGCGCCGTCGAGCACTGGGTGCCGTTCAGCAGGGCGAGGCCTTCCTTGGGCCCCAGCACCAGCGGCTTCAGGCCGATCCCGGCCAGCGCGGCCTCGGCGGCCAGCGTCTCACCCTTCGCCCGGGCCTCGCCGACGCCGATCAGGACGCAGGACATGTGCGCCAGCGGGGCCAGATCGCCCGAGGCCCCGACCGAACCCTTGGACGGGATGCACGGCAGGACTTCGTTATTCACCAGCGCGATCAGCGTCTCCAGCGTCTCGCGGCGGATGCCCGAGGCGCCCTTCGACAGCGAGGCGATCTTCAGCACCATCAGCAGGCGGGTGACGTCCTCGGACAGCAGAGCGCCGACGCCGCAGGCGTGGCTGAGCACCAGGTTCTTCTGAAGGGTTTCAAGGTCTTCCGGCGCAATGCTGGTGTTGGCCAGCAGGCCGAAGCCGGTGTTGATGCCATAGACCGTGCGGCCCTCGGCGAGGATGGCGGCGACGACGGCGGCGCCCTTCTCGACATTGGCCCAGGCGGCCTCGGTCAGGGAGACGGTGACCGGTCCTTCAAGAACGGCGCGCAGCTGGGCGAGCGTGAGCGGGGCGGCCCCGATGGTGATCGTGGTCATCTTCAGTCTTCCATGCTCGGCAGGTTGAGGCCGTTCGCGCGCGCGGCCTCCTTCGCGATCTCATAGCCGGCGTCGGCGTGGCGCATGACGCCGGTGGCGGGGTCGTTCCACAGCACGCGCTCGAGGCGGGCCGCGGCTTCCGGCGTGCCGTCGGCGACGATGACCACGCCCGAGTGTTGGCTGTAGCCCATGCCGACGCCGCCGCCGTGGTGCAGCGACACCCAGCTGGCGCCCGAGGCGGTGTTCAGCAGGGCGTTCAGCAGCGGCCAGTCCGACACGGCGTCCGAGCCGTCCATCATGGCCTCGGTTTCGCGGTTGGGGCTGGCGACCGAACCCGAGTCGAGGTGGTCGCGGCCGATGACTATCGGGCCGGACAGTTCGCCCGAGGCGACCATCTCATTGAACATCAGGCCGGCGCGGTGGCGATCGCCCAGGCCGATCCAGCAGATGCGGGCGGGCAGGCCCTGGAAGGCGATGCGCTCGCCGGCCATGTCCAGCCAGCGATGCAGGCCGGCGTTGTCCGGGAACAGCTTTTTCATCGCCGCGTCGGTCTTGCGGATGTCCTCCGGATCGCCGGTCAGCGAGGCCCAGCGGAACGGGCCGACGCCGCGGCAGAACAGCGGGCGGATGTAGGCCGGGACGAAGCCGGGGAAGTCGAAGGCGTTGGCCACGCCCTGGTCGAAGGCGACCTGGCGGATGTTGTTGCCGTAGTCGGTGACCGGGATGCCCATCTTCTGGAAATCGAGCATGGCCTGGACGTGGACGGCGCACGACTGACGGGCCGCGGCCTCGACGGCGGCGGGGTCGGAGACGCGCTTGTCCTCCCATTCGGCGACGGTCCAGCCCTGGGGCAGGTAGCCGTTGATCAGGTCGTGGGCGCTGGTCTGGTCGGTGACCAGATCGGGCCGCACGCCGCGCTTGACCAGTTCAGGCAGAACATCCGCCGCATTGCCCAACAGGCCGACAGAAATAGGTTTTTTGTCCGCATTGGCCTTCTCGATCAGGGCCAGGGCCTCGTCGAGAGTTTCGGCCATGACGTCGAGGTAGCGGGTCTTCAGGCGCATCTCGATGCGGCTGCGCTGGCACTCGACCGCGAGGCAGGAGGCGCCCGCCATGGTCGCCGCCAGGGTCTGGGCCCCGCCCATGCCGCCGAGGCCGGCGGTCACGATCCATTTGCCCGACCAGTCGCCGCCGTAGTGCTGGCGCCCGGCCTCCATGAAGGTCTCGTAGGTGCCCTGAACGATGCCCTGGGTGCCGATGTAGATCCACGAGCCGGCCGTCATCTGGCCGTACATCATGAGACCCTTGCGATCGAGCTCGTTGAAATGCTCCCAGGTCGCCCATTTGGGCACCAGGTTGGAGTTGGCGATCAGCACGCGCGGGGCGTCGGCGTGGGTGCGGAAGACGCCGACCGGCTTGCCCGACTGAACCAGCAGGGTCTCGTCGGCTTCCAGCTTGCGCAGCTCCTCGACGATGCGATCGAAGGCCTGCCAGTTGCGGGCCGCCTTGCCGATGCCGCCGTAGACGACGAGGTCCTCGGGACGCTCGGCGACCTCGGGGTCGAGGTTGTTCATCAGCATGCGCAGCGCCGCCTCGGCGGCCCAGGTCTTCGCGGTCATTTCCGTTCCGCGGGGGCTGCGGACGACGCGTGTGTTGGGGGTGGTGCTCATGAGGGACCTCGCGACGGATGCGGTTCAGCGAGCGGCATCATTATGTCTAGACATAAGTCGAGGCAAGCGGGATAGTTCGGCATGGACATGGTCATCCACCGGCGCATCGAGAGCGACATCGAGCGGCGCATCCTGTCGGGCGAATGGCGTCCGGGGCATCGCCTGCCGACCGAGAGCGAGCTGATGGCCGAGTACGGCTGCGCCCGCATGACGGCGTCAAAGGCCATGTCCGGCCTGGCTGCGCGCGGTCTGGTGACGCGACGCCGCAGGGCAGGGACCATCGTCGCCCATCCGCCGCTGCATTCGGCCGCCCTGGTCGCCATCCCCGACATCCAGACCGAGGTCGAGGGACGGGGGCACGCCTATGAGCATCGCCTGCTGGCGCGGCGGGTGCGCCCCGCGGAAGATGTCGAGGCCTGGCTGGCCGGGGCGGGTCGGGTGATCCAGCTGGAGACCGTCCACCTCGCCGACGGCGCGCCCTTCGCCCACGAACGGCGGGTGATCTCGCTGGACGCGGCGCCCGAGGCCGAAGCCGCTGACTTCGCCGCCCAGCCCGCGGGCAGCTGGCTGCTGGCCCATACGCCGTGGACCGAGGCCGAGCACCGGATCTCGGCTGTGGGCGCCGACGTCGTCATGGCCCGTCATCTGCTGTTGCCGCCGGGCGCGGCATGCCTGAGGCTGGAGCGCCGCACCTGGCGCGACGGGCAGGGCGTGACCTGGGCCTTCCAGACCTTCCCCGGCGACGCCTACGATCTGGTCGCCCGCTTCCAGCCGACGAAAGCCTGAGCATGAGCACCCCTCCTTCGGAAGCGCTGTCCTGGCGCTCGATCGCCGACCTGGTCGGAAACCGTCCGGACGCGCCGGTCGCCATCGTCGGCGCCGGGGTCAACGAGCGCTCGCTGACGCCGGGTCGCTGCGACCTTGGACCGAAGGCGTTTCGCGCCGTCCTGCCGCGCTTCTCGACCTATGACGTGGAGACGGGCAGCGAGCTGTCGACCCTGGTCCACGACGCCGGCGATGTCGCGGTGAAGGCCCTGTCGCCCGCCGCCGCCTTCCAGCCGATCCGCGACGCCGTGGCGGCCCAGGCGAAGCGTGGCCTGACCGTCCTGATCGGCGGCAGCAACGCCATCACCCGGCCGGGCGTGCACGCCCTGGGGCTTGAACGGGTCGGCGTACTGACCCTCGACGCCCATTTCGATCTGCGCGACACCGATCAGGGCCTGACCAACGGCAATCCGATCCAGGCGCTGCTGGACGACGGCATGGACGGCAAGCGGATCAGCCAGGTCGGCCTGGCGCCCTTCGCCAACACGAAGCGCGCCCACGACAAGGCGAAGGCGGCGGGCATCTCGGTCCGCACCGCCCGCGAATGCCGCCAGCAGGGCCTGGCCGCCGTGGTGGCCGAGGAACTCGCGCGGCTCTCGGCCCTTGCGGACGTCATCTACGTCGACTTCGACATCGACGTCATCGACCGCAGCCAGTGGCCCGCCTCGCCAGGCGCGCGCCCGGGCGGCGTATCGGCCGAAGCCTTCTTCGACGCCACGCGTGTGATCGGCGCCCATCCGAAGGTGAAGGCCGTCGACCTGACCGAATACGACCCGTCGCTTGAAATCGGCGACCTTGGTTCCCTGACGGCGGGGCGGTGGTTCTGCGAACTGCTGGCCGGGTTCGAGAGCAGGTGAACTCCCCCTTCCGCTCATCCCCGCGAAAGCGGGGACCCAGTGATTTCGGGGAAACACTGGCGGGCGGGATGACTGTTAACGCGTGCTCGGTTGCACCGATCACCCAAAGGACTGGGTCCCCGCTTTCGCGGGGATGAGCGGATAAAATGATTCAGGCCGACAAACTCATCACCGACTGCCGCCTGGCCACCATGGTCGAGGGCGGAGAGCCGTACGGCGCCATCGAGGATGGGGCGATCCTGATCGCCGACGGCCGCATCGTCTGGGCCGGCGCGCGCGCCGATTTGCCTCCGCATGAGGCCATAGAGGCCGATCGCCTCGACGGCCGCTGGGTCACGCCGGGGCTGGTCGACTGCCACACCCACCTCGTCTTCGGCGGCGACCGTTCGGGCGAGTTCGAACAGCGGCTACAGGGCGTGACGTATGAAGAGATCGCCCGCGCCGGCGGCGGCATCGTCTCGACCATGGCGGCCACCCGGACGGCGTCGGAAGACGACCTCTACGCCTCGGCCATCGCGCGTCTCGCGGGCCTGAAGGCCACGGGCGTCACGACGGTCGAGATCAAGTCGGGCTACGGCCTCGACCGCGACAGCGAACTGAAGATGCTGCGCGTCGCCCGGCGCATAGGGCGTGAGGCGGGTGTGCGCGTGCGCACCAGCTATCTGGGCCTGCATGCCGTCCCGCCCGAGCATCGGGCGGAGCGCGGCGCCTATGTCGATCTGGCCATCGACGACATCCTGCCCGCCGCGGCATCCGACGGCCTGGTCGATGCCGTCGACGCCTATTGCGAGCCCATCGCCTTCTCGGGCGACGAGGTCTCCCGTCTGTTCGAGCGGGCGGAAGCGCTGGGCCTGCCGGTCAAACTGCACGCCGACCAGCTTTCGGACGGCGGCGGCGCGGCGCTCGCGGCGAAATACGGCGCCCTTTCGGCGGACCATGTCGAACACACGACCGAGGCCGGGGCCCGGGCGATGGGCGAGGCGGGCGTCGTCGCCGTTCTGCTGCCGGGCGCCTTCCTGATGCTGCGCGAGACCACCCCGCCGCCGATCGCGATGTTCCGCAAGCACGGGGTGGCCATGGCCGTGGCGACCGACTGCAACCCCGGCACCTCGCCGGTGGCGTCGATGACCGCCGCGCTGAACCTCGCCTGCGTGCAGTTCCGCCTCACGCCGGAGGAGGCCCTGGCCGGAGCCACGCGCATCGCGGCGAAGGCCCTGGGTCTGCAGGACGAGGTCGGGACCATCGAGGTCGGCAAGGTCGCCGATCTGGCGGTCTGGGACATCCAGCGCCCGGCCGAGCTCTGCTACTGGCTGGGCAAGCCGCTGCTGGCGCGGCGCTATGTCGGCGGTCGGGCGGCTTAATCGTCAGATAACGCGAATCTGCGCATCCTCACGGGCATGCGTCAGACCCATGACCTGATCGACGACCTGTTCATCGCCGCCATCGTGCTGGTGAGCCTGGCGTTCGTCGTCGCTGTCGGCTTCCAGATCGAGGCGATCCTGACTCAGGGCCGGTAGGTCGTCAGGCCGGCCAGGTCCGGCCGCGGCCGCTCCAGCGGCGCCTCTGCCAGACTGCCGATGTGGATGAAGCCCGCCACCCGCTCGTCCTCGCCGACCTCATACATCGCCAGCGCCTTGCGGTCGTAGCTGTACCAGTCGGTGATCCAGCTGGAGGCGTAGCCCAGCGCCGCCGCCGCGTGCTCGATGTTCATGCACACCGCGCCGGCGGACAGCCGCTGCTCCCACTTCGGGACCTTGTGGCCGGCGATGGGCGTCGAGACGACCAGAATGGTCACCGGCGCGGCGGTCAGCTTGGACAGCACCTTGTCCGCCTTGCCGGGGTCGGGCTGGTGCTTCGCCAGCACGGCCAGGTCTTCGGCGAGCCTTGCGCGCGATTGCGGCCCCATGACCACGAACCGCCACGGGAACAGCTTGCCGTGATCCGGCGTGCGCGCGCCCAGCTCCAGGATGCGTTCGATCTCCGCCTTCGACGGACCTGGCTCCGTCAGCGCCTGGGCGGGCGCCGAGCGGCGGGTGGCGAGGCGATGCTGCAGCTCGGCGGAGGCGGTCGGGAGGGGGAGGGCGGATCCCAGGTCGGCGTCGGTCATGCAGCCTAGCTAGTCGTCCGATCCCTCCGGCGCCATACCCGACGCATGACCGACTCCCGCGCTGACTTCGACGCCGACCGCCCGCTGCCCTCATGGGACGACGGAAGCAACCGCCCGCCGCCGTGGCAGGACGCCGGCCACAGCGTCTTCTTCGAAAGCCCGTGGATGCGCCTGACGCGCCACGACGCCACCGCCCCGACCGGGCACAAGGCGGACTACATGGTCATGCGGCCGCAGAACATGTCGGTCGGCGTCCTGCCCCTGCACGCCGACGGAACCGTCACCCTGGTCGGCCAGCAGCGCTTCGCCCTGATGAACTGGTCGTGGGAGATGCCCGAAGGCGGCGCCCCTTTCAACGAAGACCCGCTGGACGGCGCCAAGCGCGAACTGGCCGAGGAGGCCGGTCTGGCCGCGGCGCAATGGCGGTTGGCCTACAAGGCCGAGATGTCGAACTCGATCACCGACGAGCGCGCCATCGCCTGGCTGGCGTGGGACTTCACCCAGGTTCCGATCGCGCCGGACGAGACCGAGATCATCCGCGTCATCCGCGTGCCGTTCGGCGATCTGCTGCGCGAGGTCGCGCGCGGATCGATCCGGGACATGTTCACCCTGGCGACGGTTCTGCGCGCCTACCATATGGCGAAGGAGGGCGAACTGCCCGCCGATCTGTCCAAAGCCATGCTGGCGGGCGTATGATCGCCGCCTGATGGAGCCCTTGATGCCCAAGCTCGAAGTCGTCGCCGCTGAACCCGCCCCGGACCTGGGCGCCTGGTCGCTGTTGCGCGCCGCCGCCGAGGAGGCCGCGCGGGCCGAGCCGCATCTGGCCACCCAGATGAATGCGGTGATCCTGTCGCACAACGATCTGGCCTCGGCCCTCAGCTTCCAGCTGGCCCGCAAGCTGGGCGACGCCGAGCTGGGCGCCATGTCGGTGCGCGAGATCTGCCGCGACGCCTACGACGCCGATCCCGCCATCGTCGCGGCCGCCGAAGCGGACCTGCATGCGGTGTCGGAGCGTGATCCCGCCATCCGTTCGCTGTTGCAGCCCTTCCTCTACTTCAAGGGCTACCAGGCGCTGCAGGGCCATCGCGTGGCCCACTGGCTGTGGACGCAAGGGCGCGAGACCCTGGCCTTCCATCTGCAGAGTCGCATGTCGGAGCTGTTCCAGATCGACATCCACCCGGCCGCCCGGATGGGCTCGGGCCTGTTCCTCGACCACGGCACCGGCATCGTCATCGGCGAGACGGCGGTGGTCGGCGACGGCGTCTCCATGCTGCACGGCGTCACCCTGGGCGGCACCGGCGCTGATCGCGGCGACCGCCATCCCAAGATCGGCAACGGCGTCCTGCTGGGCGCGGGCGCCAAGGTGCTGGGCAACATCAAGGTCGGCGACTTCGCCAAGGTGGCCTCAGGCTCCGTCGTGCTGAAGGCCGTTCCCGCCGGTTGCACCGTCGCCGGCGTCCCGGCGCGCCTGGTCAACTGCCCGACCGAGCCCGCTCCGGCCCGCACGATGGATCATACCCTCGCTGACATCGTGTACGACTTCGTCATCTAGGGTTCCCCTGGCGGCGCCGTTTCTCTAGGGTCCGCCGCGAAATTCAGCCTGAGGTCCCCCCAATGAACACCGCCGACATGAAGCGCGTCGAGACGCACCTGAAGCGCACTTTCAACACCGGCGGCATCATCCTGAAGCCGCGCGGCAAGCCCAGCGACTCGGCTGAGGTCTACGTCGGCGACGAGTTCATCGGCGTCGTCTTCGAGGACGAGGATGAGGCGGGCAGCTTCATGTTCGAGATGGCGATCCTGGCCGAAGATCTGCCGGAATAGTTTTGCTGTAGAGCGCGCATGAGAAAGCCCCGGAGGAACGATCCTCCGGGGCTTCTTCATTTCAGGTCTGGTCGGACCCGGTGCTTACTTCTTGCCGAAGATCGCGCGGTCGAGCCAGGCGAAGAAGCCCTTGCTCTCGGCCGGCTTGGCGGCGGCGGGAGCCGGCGCGGGAGCCACGGCGGGCTTCGGCGCAGCGACCGGAGCGGCGGCGACCGGAGCCACGACCGGCTTCGGAGCCACGACCGGCGCGGCGGCCTTCGGAGCAGCAGCCTTCGGAGCGGCCTTGGGAGCCGCGGCCTTCGGAGCAACCTTGGGGGCGGCCGGTTTGGCGGCGGCCTTCGGAGCGGCCTTGGCGGCGGGCTTCGCAGCCGCCTTCGGAGCAGCCTTGGGAGCCGCGGTCTTCGCAGCGGCCGGCTTGGCGGCGGCCTTCGGAGCAGCGGCCTTCTTCGGAGCCGCAGCCTTCGGCGCGGCGGCCTTGGCGGGGGCGACGACCTTGGTCGCGGGCTTGGCGGCGGCCTTGGGAGCCACAGCCTTCACAGCAGGTTTTGCAGTCGCGGTCTTCGCGGCGCTCGACTTCGGCGCTGCTTTAGGCTTGGAAGCGGCGGTGGCCGCTTTCGGCTTTGCGGTACTCGACTTGGATGGTGCTTTAGCCATGAATTCCCCGACCCCTCGGATGATAAGTTTGCTGGCGAAAGAGAGCACGCCAGCGCGTGTCTCGATTCGTGATCTTAGCGGTGTTTGAGAAATGTCCGAGTCCGCTGTTCAAATAATCGCGCGTGGCCCGCGCTTTATCGCCGAGACCGCCGCCGAGGCCCTCGACGCCGACCCCATGCTGGAGGGTGCGACCTACTCGATCCTCGAGGAAGACGAGGATCGCGGCATCTGGCGCATCGACGCCTTCCCGACCACGGACGAGGAAGCCGAGGGGGTCGAGGCGACCCTGAAGGCGCACGACGGTCTGTCCGTCACCGTCGAGAAACTGGCCGACGCTGACTGGCTGGCCATGTCCCTGTCGGGCCTGCCGCCGGTGCGCGCCGGCCGCTTCTTCGTCTACGGCGCCCACGACCAGGGCCGGGTCCCGCGCAACACCGTGAACCTGAAGATCGACGCCGGCGCCGCCTTCGGCACCGGCCACCACGGCACCACGGTCGGTTGCCTGCAGGCCTTCGACGAACTGCTGAAGCGCGAACGTTTCGAGCGCGTGCTCGACGTCGGCTGCGGTACGGGCATCCTCGCCATCGCCGCGGCGAAGAGCGGATCGAAGGTCGCCGTCGGCACCGACATCGACGCGCCCTCGGTCCGCATCGCCAACGAGAACGCGAAGCTGAACATGGCCGACGCCCGCTTCGTCCACGCCTCGGGCCTGAACGATCGCAAGGTGCGCGGGCAGGGGCCCTACGATCTGGTGTTCGCCAACATCCTCGCTCCGCCGCTGGTCAGCCTGTCCCAGGACATCAAGGAGGCGCTGCACATCGGCGGCGTCGCCATCCTGTCCGGCCTGCTGCGCACCCAGGAGCGCCGCGTCACCGCCGCCTATCTGTCGCGCGGCTTCGTGCTGGAGCGCCGCATCCACCGCGACGCCTGGAGCGCCCTGGTTCTGAGACGGATGGGCTAGGCGGAACGGCGCGCGAGCGGGGCCGTTCCTAAGGGGTAACCCGGAGGAGCCCGCAGTGACGTACGATCCCAATATCGATCCCCAACGCCCGCATGTAACGACGACCGAGACGGTCGAGACCGTCGTCGTGCGCGAATCCAACACCGGATGGTGGATCGCCGGCATCCTCGGGGGACTGGCGCTGATCGCCGTCCTCTGGATTCTGTTCGCGCGCGGCTCCGGCCCGCAGACCGACGAGGCGCTGCTGCAGGCCCAGGCCGATGCGGCCGCCGCCCAGGCCCAGGCCGACCAGGCGGTGATCGCCGGCCAGGTCGCCGGCGCCCAGGCCAGCGTCGACATCGCCCGCGCCGACGCCGCCCGCTCCCAGGCCGACGCCGTCCGCGCCGCCAGCGAGGCCCGCGCCGCCGAGGCCAGGGCGGTTCAGCCCAGCCCGATCGTGATCGAACGCGAGGTCCAGCCGCCGCCGCGTCCCGCGCCGGGCGAAACGGTTTCACCGACGCCGCCGCAGGGCTGACGCGCTTCCTTCTCCCGATGGGAGAAGGTGGCGGGGCGGAGCCCCGTCGGATGAGGGTCGGGTGGCGATGATTTACGCGCTGCCGACCCTCACCCTTTCGCGCCAGGACGAGCGCGATGCGCTCGTGCGCTCAAGCCCTCTCCCATCGGGAGAGGGATGCTCTCCACAAGGCGGTCGTGGGGATGCTAAGCCTCCCCCATGCGCCAGACCTACGACGAAACCACCGATCCGTCCTTCGGGGCCAAACACCTTCCCCGCGTCCGCGCGAAGATGGCCGAGCAGGGCCTCGACGGCCTGCTGGTCCCTCACGAGGACGAGCACCAGAACGAATATCTTCCCGCCGCCAATGACCGGCTGGCCTGGGTCAGCGGCTTCACCGGCTCGGCCGGCGCCGGGGTGGTGATGAAGGACCGCGCAGCGGTCTTCGCCGATGGCCGCTACACGGTTCAGGTCCGCGCCCAGGTCGACCCGGCGCAGTTCGAGATTCTCGATCTCGTCGAGGGCGGCGTCCCCGCCTACCTCGAGCGCGCGCCGAAGGGCTCGGTCATCGGCTACGACCCCCGCCTGCACAGCCCCGATGCGCTCGCGACGTTGAAGCGCGCGGCGAAGAAGGCCGGCGCCGAACTGAAGCCCGTCGACGTCAATCCGCTGGACCTGGCCTGGGCCGAGGATCGTCCCGGCCAGCCGACCGCGCCCGTCGTGCCGCACGAGGATCGCTACACGGGCGAGACCAGCGCCGCGAAACGCGCCCGCATCGGCGAGGCGGTGGCCAAGGCCGGCGCCGACGCCACCGTCCTGACTGCCCCGGCCTCGATCGCCTGGCTGTTCAACATTCGCGGCGGCGACGTCATCCGCACGCCCTTGCCGCTGGCCCAGGCCGTCGTGAAGAGCGACGGTTCGGCGCGGCTGTTCCTCGACCCGCGCAAGGTCACCAACGAGCTGCCCGCCTGGCTGGGCGATGCGGTGACCCTGGAGTCGCCGGACGCTCTCGAAGGCGCCCTCGACGCCCTGTCCGGTCAGAAGGTGCTGGTCGACCCGGGCCAGTCCTCGGCCTGGTATTTCGACCGCCTCCAGAACGCCGGCGCCGCCGTCGTTCGCGGCATGGACCCCTGCACCCTGCCGCGCGCGTCCAAGAACCCGGTCGAGATCGAGGGCACGCGCCAGGCCCACATCCGCGACGGCGCGGCCCTGACCCGTTTCCTGCACTGGGTCGACACCGTCGCCCAGGAGACCCTGCCCAGCGAGCGTGAGGTCGCCGAGGCGCTGGAGCGTTTCCGCGAGGAGACCGGCGCGCTCAAGGACCTCAGCTTCGACACCATCGCCGGCGCCGGTCCGAACGGGGCCCTGCCGCACTACAAGCCGGTGACGCGCACCATCCGCCGCATCGAGAAGGGCTCGCTGCTGCTCGTCGACGGCGGCGGCCAGTATCTGGACGGCACCACCGACGTCACCCGCACCATGGCCGTCGGCGAGGCCACCGCCGACCAGCGCCGCATGTTCACCCTCGTGCTCAAGGGCCACATCGCCATGGCGACCGTGCGCTTCCCGGCCGGCACGACCGGGCACCAGCTGGACGCGCTGGCGCGCCTGCCGCTGTGGATGCAGGGCTTCGACTACGACCACGGCACCGGCCACGGCGTCGGCAGCTACCTCGGCGTCCACGAGGGCCCGCAGCGCATCGCCAAGGCGGTGAACACCCAGCCGCTGCTGACCGGCATGATTCTGTCCAACGAGCCCGGCTACTACCGTGAGGGCCACTGGGGCATCCGCATCGAGACCCTGCAGGTGGTTACCGCGCCGACCGCCATCCCGGGCGGCGAGCGCCCCATGCATGGCTTCGAACAGCTGACCTTCGCGCCGCTGGACCGCAAACTGATCGACGTCGATCTGCTGACCCCGGACGAGCGCGCCTACGTCGACGCCTACCACGCCGAGACCTGGGCCAAGGTCGGTCCGCTGCTGGACGGCGAGTCGAAGGCCTGGCTGGAGACCGCCTGCGCGCCCTTGAAATAAGGCGGAACGGCGCCCATCTCCTGTGAGCCGGCGGGACGACCGCCGGCTTCCTCACATTTCAGGAGACGCGCAGATGAAGACGCGCAAGCTGGGTCGTTCGGGCCCTGAGGTTTCGGCCATCGGTCTCGGCTGCATGGGCATGAGCGCCTTCTATGGCGACAAGCTCGACATGGCGGGCGGCGCCGAGGTCATCCATCGCGCCCTCGATCTGGGCGTCACCTTCCTCGACACGGCCGAGATGTACGGCCCCCACACCAACGAGGAACTGCTCGGCGAGGCGCTCAAGGGCCGTCGCGACCAGGCCTTCATCGCCACCAAATTCGGCATCGGCTACAACGCCGAGCGCACCGCCCTGACCGTCGATGGTTCGCCCGCCAATGTGCGTCGCGCCATCGAGGGCAGCCTGAAGCGGCTGCAGGTCGACCACGTCGATCTCTATTATCTGCACCGCGTCGACCCGAACACGCCGATCGAGGAGACGGTCGGGGCGATGGGCGAGCTGGTGAAGGAGGGCAAGGTCCGCTTCCTCGGCCTGTCGGAAGCCGCGCCGGAGACCCTGCGTCGCGGCCACGCCACCCATCCGATCACCGCCCTGCAGACCGAGTACTCCCTGTGGAGCCGCGAGCCGGAGGACGAACTGCTGGCCACCTGTGAGGAACTGGGCATCGGCTTCGTGCCCTACAGCCCGTTGGGCCGCGGCTTCCTGTCGGGCGAGATCCGCTCCATCGACGACCTCGCCGCCGACGACTTCCGCCGCACCAACCCGCGCTTCACCGGCGAGAATTTCCAGAAGAACCTCGACCTGGTCGAGGCGGTCACGGCCATCGCCGATGACAAGGGCGTCACTGCGGCCCAACTCGCGCTGGCCTGGGTGCTGGCGCAGGGTGAACACTTGGTCCCGATCCCCGGCACCCGCCGTATCCGCACTCTGGAAGACAATGCCGCCGCCGCCGACATCATGCTGACGGCCGACGACCTCGCGCGTATCGAGGCGGTCTTCCCCAAGGGCGCCGCGTCGGGTCACCGCTATGCGGAAACCGCCCGGGCGGCGCTGAACCGCTAGGCCTTGGCGCGCTCACGGTTCTCCCGCGCCCTGACCTTCGCCATGTCGGAGATCAGGGCGTAGGGGACCGGCCGGTTCTTCGGGAACTGCGCGGCCGATTTCGACACCCTGTACGACGCCAGTTCGTTCCTGAAGCCGTCGAAAAACGGCGGCGGGCAGGACAGGCTGTAGTGGTTCGCGTGCGCCGAAATGTAGAACAGCCAGCCATCCGATTTGTAGGCCGGGATCTGGTAGCTGATCACGGACTCCGCGCCCGGAACGGCGTCCAGGATCGCCGCCTGCATCGCCAGCAGGACTTCGCGCTCCTCCGGCGAACGCGAGGCGAAATAATCCTCGACGGTGCGGAAGTCGGTCTTCGCCATCGCCCTAGGGCACGCGCGTCCAGGTCTGGGTCCGGCACAGCGGCGCGACCACGCAGCCGCGCAGTTGCAGGGTGTTGTCGCCCTGCATGGTGATGGTCCCGCGATAGGTCCGGCCGTCGGCGGGGTTGTAGACGCTGCCGCCGGTCCATTCCGTCGGCCCGCCGGTGAAGCCGCGCAGCAGGGGCAGGTTGCGCAGCGGCCGGGTGCGCAGGGAACGGTCCTGATTGTTCACGTCCAGCTCGCCCGGATTGGCGCGGATGGTGGCCGAGGTCACCAGCACGCCGCACAGCGCCTGGCCGCATCGGCTGATGCGCACCTGTCCGCCGTTGGTCGGGGTCTGCCACAAGCCGGTCGGATCGCCGGCGAGGGCGGGGGCGGCGAGGGCGGCGACGGCCGTTACGACGGCGGCGAAAAGGGCGGGACGCATCGATTGCTCCGGTCTGGATATCAGCCGCCGATCAGGGCCAGCCATTCGTCTTCAGTCAAAATCACAACGCCGTGCTTCTGCGCATCGGCCATCTTCGATCCCGCGCCCGGACCGGCGACCAGATAGTCGGTCTTCTTCGAAACCGATCCCGACACCTTGGCGCCCAGGCTCTCCGCCCGCGCCTTGGCCTCGTCGCGGGTGAACCGCTCCAGCGCGCCGGTGAAGACCACAGTCTTGCCGGCCACGGCGGTGTCGGTCTTCGGCCGTTCGGCGTCCTCGACCCTGTCCAGCTGTTCGATCAGCGCGTCGACGACCGCGCGGTTGTGCGGCTCGTGGAAGAACTGGGCCAGCGCCCGCGCCGCCACTGGCCCCACGCCCGCGATGCCCGCGATCTCGCCCAGCGTCATGGACGGCCCTTCCTCGCGCGCCACCTGCGCCAGCCGCACGATCGCCGGCCAGTCCGGGGCCAGCAGCGCCAGGGCCCGGCGGGCAGGGGAGGCGACGCCCGGGAAGGCCAGCGCCAGCTTCTGGTCCAGCGGTGCCTCGGGCCACGGATCGTCGGCGGGCGGCGTGGCGGCGGCGAGCACGGACAGGGTGCGCTCGGACACCCCATGCCCCTCGGCCAGCTGCGTCCACTCCGCCGAGGGAATTCCTTCCGCGGCGTCGAGGCATGCCGCATGGAAGGCGGCCCAAGTCCCGAAATGCCGCGACAGCAGGATCGAGGTCTGCTCGCCGATCTCGCGGATGCCGAGGGCGAAGATCAGCCGGTCCAGCGCGATCGTCCGCCGCGCGTCGATCCCGGCGACCAGGTTGCGCACGCTGGCTTCGCCATAGCCTTCCTCGGTCCGCAGCTCGGACAGCCGCGTTTCGTCGCGCGCCAGACGGAAGATATCCGCCGGCTCTTTCAGCCAGCCGCGTTCGTGGAAGGCGGTCAGCTGCTTCTCGCCCAGGCCTTCGATATCGAAGGCGCGGCGGCCGACGAAATGCTTCAGCCGCTCGACCAGCTGGGCGTTGCAGATCAGCCCCCCGGTGCAGCGCCGCCGCACCTCGCCGTCCTCGCGCACGGCCTCGGAGTCGCACACCGGGCAGCGCGTCGGAAACACATACGGCGCCGCATCCGCCGGCCGCTTCTCCGGCACGATGCCGAGGATCTGGGGGATCACGTCGCCGGCGCGCTGCAGGATCACCGTGTCGCCGATGCGCACGTCCTTGCGGGCGATCTCATCCTCGTTGTGCAGGGTCGCGTTGCGCACCACCACGCCGCCGACCGTCACCGGATGCAGCCGCGCCACCGGCGTCAGCGAGCCCGTCCGGCCGACCTGGATGTCGATCCCCTCCAGCACCGTCTGCGCCTGCTGCGCCGGGAATTTGTGCGCGATGGCCCAGCGCGGGGTGCGGGCGACGAAGCCCAGCCGCGCCTGCCAGTCCAGTCGGTCGACCTTGTAGACCACGCCGTCGATATCGTAGCCGAGCCCCGCCCGGTCGGTCTGCAGCCCGTCGTAGAGGGCGATCAGCCCCGCCGCATCCTCGACCCGCTTGGACCGCGCATTGACCTTGAAGCCCCAGGCCTTCAGCGCATCCAGCGCATGCGCCTGGGTGTCCGCGAACGGCGCCGACACCTCGCCCCACGCATAGGCGAAGAACCGCAGCGGCCGCGTCGCCGTGATCGCCGGATCCTTCTGCCGCAGCGACCCAGCCGCGAAATTGCGCGGGTTGGCGTAGGTGCGTCCGCCCTCGGCCTCCGCTGCGGCGTTGAAGGCGTCGAACTCGTCGTTGGGCGCATAGACCTCGCCCCGCACCTCGATCACCTCGGGCCAGCCCGAGCCGGACAGGGTCTGCGGAATGTCGGCGATGGTGCGCAGGTTGGCGGTGACGTCCTCGCCGGTCCGCCCGTCGCCGCGCGTCGCGCCGCGCACCAGCACGCCGTTTTCGTAGCGCAGGCTGGCCGACAGGCCGTCGATCTTGGGCTCGGCGACGAAGGCGACATGCTCGTCCGCCGGCAGTTTCAGGAAGCGCCGGATCCGCGCCTCGAAGTCAGTCACCTCGTCCGTCGAGAAGGCGTTGTCCAGCGACAGCATCGGCACGCCGTGGCGCACCGGCGCGAACTGGCTGGACGCCGCTGATCCGACGACCTGAGACGGCGACTCCGGGGAAGTCAGGTCGGGGAACGTGTCCTCAATCTCCAGCGCCCGGCGCTTCAGCGCATCGTAGTCGGCGTCCGAAATCTCCGGCGCGTCCTGCTGGTGATACAGGGCGTCGTGCCGCGCCAGTTCGGCCGCCAGCCGGTCCAGCTCGGCGCGGGCGTCGCTTTCGCTCAGCTGATCGACGGGAAGGTCGGACATGGGGGACTCCGGAATCGGTCCGCCGTTCTAGCATCCCGGCCGCGCGCCGCGAGCCGCCCATGACACAGAGTTAAACTGACGCCGCCGCAACGACCCGCTAGCGTCGCCGCGAATCCCGAGGAAGCTCCCATGATCCCGTTCCGCCGCCTGGCCCTGTCGTCCGCCGCCGCCGGCCTGCTGCTGTCCGCCTGCGTCACCGACGGCGCGACGCCCGTCGCAACGCCCGTGGCGCAACCGCCCGCCGCCTTCCAGGCCCAACTGCTGGAAGATGTCCGCATCCTCGCTTCCGACGAGATGCAGGGCCGCGACACCGGCGCCCCCGGCGGCGAGATGGCGCGCAACTACATCGTCGGCCGTCTGGACGCGCTGGGCGTCGGCGCCCCCATGATGGGCCGGCTGCAGCCGTGGGAGATGACCGGCCGCACCCGCGAGGGGCCCAAGACCTTCAACGGCGTCAACATCATCGGCGTCATCCCCGGCACGCGGGTCAGCGACAAATACATCGTCGTCACCGCCCACTACGACCACGTCGGCGTTTCGAACGGCCAGATCTACAACGGCGCCGACGACAACGCCTCGGGCGTCGCCACCATGCTGGCCCTGGCCGCCGATCTGAAGCGCCAGGCTCCCGAACACAGCGTCCTGATCGTCGCCCTCGACGGCGAGGAGCGCGGTCTGCTGGGCGCCAAGCATTTCGTCGAGGCCCCGCCGGTGCCGCTCGAATCCATCGCCATGAACCTCAATTTCGACATGACCGCCCGCGCCGAGACCGACGGCAAGCTGTGGGTCACCGGCACCTGGCAGAACCCGCAGTTCCGCCCGGTCCTCGACCGCATTCCGGCTGACGGCGCGGTCGCCCTGGCCTTCGGCAAGGACACCCCGCAGGACATCGGCGAGGACAACTGGGTCGAGTCCTCCGACCACGCCGCCTTCTACAAGGCGCAGATTCCGTTCCTGTATCTCGGCGTGAACTACCACCCCGACTATCACCGCCCCTCGGATGATTTCGAGCGCATCACGCCCTCGGTCTTCGTCAGCGCCACCAATCTTTCGATCGCCTCATTCCGGGCGTTGGATCAGTCGCTGGATCGCTAGGGCGGGCGCGCAAACAAACCGGTTGCAACGGGGCGCGACGCGGACGATCCATTCGTCGTCCGGAGTTCAGTCATGACCACAGCCAGTTTCGATCTGCAGCGCGTTCAGAAGATCCGCAAAGCCGTCATGGGAGTCGGCATCCTCGCCGTCGTCACCGTGGCCGTCCTGACCCGTTCCGCCTGGGGTACGGGCGAGTTGCACGAAGGGCTTGAGGCGTTGGGCCTCGGCATGATCGCGCTGTGCATCGTCGGTCGGGCGTGGTGCTCGCTCTACATCGGCGGGCGCAAGAAGGCCGAGATCGTCGACCGCGGACCGTATTCGGTCAGCCGCAATCCGCTGTATGTGTTCAGCTTCATCGGTGCCTTCGGCGTCGGCGCCCAGACGGGCAGCCTCTCGCTGGCGCTCCTGTTCCTCGCGCTGACTGTCGTGGTCTTCTGGTTCACGGTTCGCCGTGAAGAGGCCTGGTTGAACGAGGCCTTCGGAGCGGAATACGCTTCCTATCGCGCGCGCACCCCGCGTTTCGGTCTGGACTTTTCGAAATGGCGCGATGACGGCATGCTCGAGGTTCGTCCCCGCTTCTTCCTGACCACCATTCGTGATGGTCTGGTCTTCCTGCTGGCTGTTCCGCTGTTCGAATCCGTGGAGCATCTCCAGAACATCGGTTGGCTGGCCCCGCTCCTTCACCTTCCCTGAGGTTGCCCATGCGTCGTCGCGTTCTCGCCACCGCCTTCGCGGCGCTCGCCGTCTTCGGCCTGTCTTCCTGCGATGGTCCTTCAGAGCCGTCGAAAGGCGCCGACGCGCCGCCGGCCGCCGCCGCGTCCGTCTACGCCGCCAGCGGCGATCTCTCCGGCTACTACATGCCGCTGGATCCGGTCCGCGTCGGCAACTGGTCGCTCGACCATCTCTTCATCGGCCAGGCGGCCGAGTTCCAGTCCTGGCAGGGCGGCGAGCGCAGCGCGACCTTCGGCCCGGTCATGCTGCAGTTCGACGACGTCAACAGCCCGATGGTCAGGACCGAGATCGGCGAGGCCCACAGCATCACGGCCCGCGTGCTGCCGACCTCGTACACCGTCAACGACGCCCAGGTCCGCTTCGAGGGCCGTTCGCCGGAGCTGGGTCGTGTGATCTTCGACGGCCGTCTGGATCAGGGCGCGCTGGCCACGTCGCGGCGCAATCTCGGCGACGAGGGCGTGGTCCTGACCGGCTCGCTCAAGGTCGGCGACGCCCCGGCCCAGGCCGTGCGCCTGCGCTGGTGGATGGGCGACTGAGCTCACGCCACGGCATTTGATCCGCTCATCCCCGCGAAAGCGGGGACCCAGTTCTGTCGCTTGAGCGCCGGCGTTTCCGGGCAGCGGACGGGCCATCACGGCTTGCACCGATCACCCAAAGTACTTGGTCCCCGCTTTCGCGGGGATGAGCGGTGGAGGACGTCACTCCCGTCCCGCGATCTCCAGCTTCAGCCCCATCGCCTCGGCCAGCGCCTTGCCGCGCCGGCGGGTCTGTTCGCCCAGCAGCACGTCCGCATAGCCCTCGGCCGCGGTCAGCCCCAGCACGCCGTCCTTCACCGACGCCCGGGCGTTGACCAGCAACTGCGGCGACCGGCCCGACAGATCGCAGGCCAGGCGGATCGCCAGCCCCAGGGCGCGTCCACCCTTGCGCTGCTCCTCGGTTAGCAGCCGGCTGATGGTCGCGGGCTCGGGCGTGGCCGACGAGCCGCCGTAGCGCGCGTTCACCGCTGTCGCCAGATAGGCCCGCTCGGCGTGGGTCTGCCCCGCCACCGGCGCGCGCAGCACCTGGTCGAACGCCAGCTCGATGCGGTGATCCGGATGTAGACGCGCGCCCAGATCGGCCAGCCGGCAGGCGGCGTCGGCCAGCACGGCGTCGCGCTCCTTGCCGAACGAGGCGGGCAGGGCGCCGACCACCGGATCGATCCACGCCCTGAGCGCCCCGGGAAGCGTCGGTGAAATGCCCTGGCGCGCCCCCAGTGCGGAGCTGCCCGCCAGCAGGGGGTCGGTGATCGCCGTCTCGGCGTCCAGCGCCTCATAGACCAGGCCCTCGCGCACGCCCCAGGCCGACAGCATGACCCGCTTCAGGCCCAGCCGTTCGATCAGGCCCTCCAGCACCAGGGCCGCGTGCGGCAGGGTCTCGGCGCGCTTCTTCGACAGGCCGGGCCATTTCTCCAGCGAGGCCTTCGACTGCCGCGCGATCAGCCGGGCCGTCTCGCGCACATCGGCTGCGCTCATTGCGTACTGGTGCACCACGTGCAGGGGATAGCCGGTGACATCCATATGCACCTGCGCCAGCGTCCGCCAGGCGCCGCCGACGGCGTACAGGGTGTCGGTCCGGTAGGCGTTCGCCGGTTCCAGTCGGCTGGCGATGGCGGCCCGCCGGCGGTCGGTGTCGTCGCCCTTCTGGTCGCCCATGGCGAACGGACCCAGCGGCAGGGTCACGCCCCGCCCGACCGTACCGCCCTCGACGCGCGTCAGCTCCAGGCTGGAGCCGCCCAGGTCGGCCACCACGCCTTCGGCGTCGGGAATGCCGGCCAGCACGCCCAGCGCCGCGTACCGGGCCTCTTCCTCGCCCGACAGGATGCGGATGCGCAGTCCGGTCTCCGCCGCCACGCGGTCGCAGAAGGCTCGACCGTCTTCGGCCTCCCGCACGGCGGCGGTGGCGGCGACGAAGGTGTGCGCCGGCTGCACGCCGTCGATCACCGCCGCGAACCGCTTCAGGGCGGTCAGCGCCTGCGCCGCGCCTTCGACGGACAGTTTGCCGGTCGCGGCCAGATCGCGGCCCAGACCGGCCAGGACCTTCTCGTTGAACACGGTCCAGATCGCCCGGCCTTCCAGCCGGTACAGCACCAGACGCACGGAGTTTGAGCCGATATCGATCGCCGCGACGTCGCGTGGCGCGCCGATCGCAGACAGCAGGGCCTCGGGCATCAGTGCTTTTTCCGCTCGGGGCGATCGTAGCTGAGGTGACCGGGCAGGGTTTTCACCTTGCGGCCGCGGCCGGACAGACTCGGGTTGGTCATGAAGTAGCGGTGCGCCGAGAACGGCCGTTCGGCGTCGGCGGGCGCGACGCGGCGATAGCCGCCGTCCGCCGCCAGCACCCAGCTCTGGGCGTCGTCCTTGAGATTGGCGACCATGATCTGGTCCAGCACCTGGTCGTGCACCGTCGCGTTGCGCACCGGGGTCATCAACTCGACCCGGCGATCAAGGTTGCGCGGCATCCAGTCGGCCGAGGAAATGAACAGTTTCGCCTTGTTGTTGGGCAGGTCATGGCCGTTGGCGAAGGCCACGATCCGGCTGTGTTCCAGGAAGCGGCCGACGATCGACTTGACCCGGATGTTCTCGCTCAGCCCGGGCACGCCCGGACGCAGGCAGCAGATGCCGCGGATAACCAGCTCGATGCGCACGCCCCACTGGCTGGCGCGATACAGGGCGTCGATGATCTCCGGGTCGACCAGGGCGTTCATCTTGGCCCAGATCGCCGCCGGCTTGCCCTGGGCCGCCGCCGTCATCTCCTTGCCGATCAGGTCGATCAGCGTCCGCTTCATGTTCAGCGGCGAAACGACCAGCGCCTCCAACTCGTCGGGCTGGGCATAGCCGGTGATGTAGTTGAACACGCGCGAAGCGTCCCGGGCCAGCACGGGGTCGCAGCTGAACAGGCTCAGGTCCGTGTAGATGCGCGCGGTGAACGGATGATAGTTGCCGGTGCCGAAATGGCAGTAGGTCTTCAGCCCGTCGCCCTCGCGCCGCACCACGACGCTGAGCTTCGCGTGGGTCTTCCACTCGACGAAGCCGAACACGACATGGACCCCGGCGCGCTCCATGGCGCGGGCCCATTTCAGGTTTGCCTCCTCGTCGAAGCGCGCCTTGATCTCGACCAGGGCGGTGACGTTCTTGCCGTTCTCGGCCGCCTCGATCAGGGCGGCCACGATCGGACTGTCCTTCGACGTCCGGTACAGCGTCTGCTTGATGGCGATGACGTTCGGATCGCGCGCCGCCTGGCGCAGGAACTGGACCACCACGTCGAAGCTCTCGAACGGGTGGTGGATCAGCATGTCCTTCTCGCGGACCGCCGCGAAGATGTCGCCGCCGTTGTCG
The DNA here is from genome assembly GCF_014196335.1 of Brevundimonas lenta. Classification (GTDB taxonomy): domain Bacteria; phylum Pseudomonadota; class Alphaproteobacteria; order Caulobacterales; family Caulobacteraceae; genus Brevundimonas; species Brevundimonas lenta. Next base: position 673,819 of record NZ_JACIDM010000002.1, on the reverse strand, counting down.
CGCACCCGCTCGGGATAGCGCGGCTCGTAGCCGGGGAATTTCAGCTCCGGGTGGCCGGTGGGGATCAGTTCGGCCACCTGCGCCAGACCCAGCATGCCGTCGATCAGAACCGTGTCCTGCGGCGCGGCGTCCAGCTCGTCGGTGATGAAGGTGCGCAGATCGTCGGGCATCGACGCCTCGATCTTGATGCGCACCACCGAGCCCAGGCGACGCTGCTTCAGCGCCTCCTCGAACTCCATGACCAGGTCCTCGGCCTCTTCCTCGATCTCGATGTCGGAGTCGCGGATCAGGCGGAACACGCCGCGCTCCATCACCTCGCACCCGGGGAACAGGTGGTCGATGAAGAGCATCAGCAGGCTCTCCAGCGTGATGTAGCGCTTCCGCCCCGGCGAGGAGCGGCCGTCGGTCGCCAGCGGCCAGAACCGCTTCACCTGCGTCGGCACGGGCACCAGGGCGTACAGCGTCCGCCGGTCGGACTTCCGCTTCAGCTTCAGCGCCAGCGAGAAGCCCAGGTTGGGCAGGAAGGGGAAGGGGTGGGCCGGGTCGATCGCCATCGGCGTCAGCACGGCGAACAGCTGGTTCAGGAACTCGGGCTCCAGCCGCTCGCGCTCGGTCTTGGTGATCTTCGACGGATCGACGACCTCGATCCCGGCGACCGCCAGCTCCTTGCGCAGCTTGCGCCAGCGGCGCTGCTGCTCGGCCATCAGGCCGCCGGCGGCGACATTGACCCGCTCCAGCGTCTCGGCGGGCGTCAGGCCGTCGGCCGACACCACCCGCACCCGCTCGCGCACCTGGCCCTTCAGGCCGGCGACGCGGGTCATGAAGAACTCATCCAGGTTGTTGGCCGAGATCGACAGGAAGCGCAGGCGCTCCAGCAGCGGGTGGGCCGGGTTGGCGGCTTCCTCCAGCACTCGCCCGTTGAAGGCCAGCCACGAGGTCTCGCGGTTGAAGAACCGTTCGGGCGAGGCCATCAGCTCTTCGGACAACTGCAGCTGGGGCGCGCGGGAGGAGGAGATCTCCTCGCCGGTGGTGCTGTCGCTGATTACCGGATCCGTCATCCTCCGGTTCTGGCCCGACCCGGCGGCGGCTGCAACCTCGCCTTTGCGACAGCGAAACGCCGGCCGCTGCGTACAGCGACCGGCGTCAGGCATTTCAGACGTTCGGACCTACCAGGACCAGGCGTCGTAGATGACCTCGATGATGTAGCCGTCGTAGGCGTCGATCAGATAGATCTGGTTGTCGACAAGCACCCAGCGCGTCCCGGCCGGCGGATAGCCGAGGCCGAAGGTGCGCCAGTCGTTCAGCTGGTAGCGCCAGAAGATCGACGGCAGGTACTCGCCCACTTGCCAGCGCTGACCCCAGTAGTTGCGGGGAACGCTGTAGTAGCCGTAGCCGGGCGCGAAATAGAAGCCGATCCGCACGCCGCTGTAGTCCCGGAAGCGCCGGTCATGACGCCACCAGCCGTCGCCGTGGCGGCGGTTCCAGTCGCGTCTCCATTGCTCGCCGTTGAAGCGCCGGCGGAAGTCGTCGCGATCTCGGTCGCGGTCACGATCCCGTCCGCGATAGTCGCCCCGGTCACCGCGATCCCCACGGTCACCCCGGTCACCACGATCACCCCGGTCTCCGCGATCACCACGGTCTCCGGTCCAGCCGCCCGGCCGGCCGGGCGTGCCCGGACGATCAGGGCGGCCGCCACCGTCGGGACGACCAGGCCGATCGGGTCGGCCGGGCTGATCAGGACGGCCCGGCTGGTCGGGACGATCGCCGCCGCCGGGACGCCCGGGACGATCCGGCCGCTCGCCGCCGGGGCGATCCGGGCGGTTCGGCTGATCCGATCCGCCTGGCCGGTCCGGACGATCCGGCCGGTTGGGGCGCGGGGTCGTCGGCGTGTCCGGACGGTCGGAGTCCGACGTCTCCGGGCGCGGCTGGTTCGGCCGCGACGGACGCGGCGTGTCCGGCCGCGGCCGTTCGACGCGGGGCGTGTCGGAACTGCTGGAGCCGCTGTTCGAGCTGGAGCCGCCGCTGCTTGAGCCGCTCCGGCCGGATCCCCCCCGGGACCCTTCATTGCTCTCGGGTCGCGAGGCTCCCGGACGGCGCCGGCTTTCCGACACCCCGTCCTGCGCCGCCGCCACGACCGGCGCGACGGCCGGCACGACGAAGGACGCCACCGCGACCGCGACCATAAATGATCGTTTCATTCTCGTTTCTCTCCGCACGCCCCTGTCAGGCGGCTTGTCGGCAAGGTCGCGCCGTTAACCTGAACCGTGACTGAACGAACGACGTCTCACGTTTTGCGATTTTGCGCCCATGAAAAACGCCCTGCAAACCGAAGTCCGCAGGGCGTCGTTCACATCTGAAGCGCCGGATCAGAACACGTCGTACAGCACGCTCGCGATCAGGCCCGTGGCGACGGCGATCATGACGATGTCGTCGCCGGCGTAGACATAGCGATAGCCGCGCGGGGCAGGGCGCAGGCCGTACACGTACGGATCACGGACGTAGTAGCTGCGATAGGCGTACGGCAGATATCCGCCCCGCTGCCAGCGATAGCCGGAGTAGCGCGGCTCGACCCGGTAGTAGCCGTAGCTCGGCGCATACCAGTAGCCGCTGCGGTATCCGCGATAGTCGTTGAAGTCGTCCCGGCCGCGCCACCAGTCGCGGTTGCTGCGGCTCCAGCGTTGGGGGCGATAGTTGTCACTGCGCTCCGAACGATAGTCGCGGCGGTCGTCCCGATAGTCACGACGGTCGTCGCGGCGGTCACGGTCACGGCGGTAGTCCCGGTCGTCGTCGCGGCGGTCCTGGCGGTACTCCCGGCCCCGGTCGTCGCGGCGGTCGCCCCGGCTCTGCGCCTCGGCGGCCAGCGGCGCGGCCGTCGCGGCCAGCACCAGGCCCATCAAGGCGGCTTTGGTGAAGCGGTTCATGTTCAGTCTCCCTGCTCCCGGCGACGCCCTGTCCGCGTCCCGTTAAACATGCGGCCACGCTCAACCCTGGTGCATGAACCGCTTCTGAACATTCCTGTCAGGTTCGCCGTTGCGCGAGGACGTCGGCGGGGCCACCTGCCATGAAGCGTCGCAGGAGCCCGCATGACCCGCCCGATCGAACTCTGGTACTGGCCCACGCCCAACGGCTGGAAGATCTCCATCGCGCTGGAGGAGATGGGCCTGCCCTATGAGATGAAGCCGGTGAACATCGGCGTCGGCGAGCAATTCACGCCCGCCTTCCAGGCCATCAGCCCCAACGGCCGCATGCCCGCCATCGTCGATCCGGACGGCCCCGACGGCATGCCCCTGTCGATCTTCGAGTCCGGCGCCATCCTGCAGTACCTCGGCGCCAAGACCGGCAAATTCTATCCGCACGACCTGCGCGGCAAGGCCGAGGTCGACCAGTGGCTGTTCTGGCAGGTCGGCGGCCTCGGCCCCATGGCCGGGCAGACGCACCACTTCCGCCAGTACGCGCCCGCCCTCACGAAGGACCAGCGCCACCTGGCCTATGGCGTGCGCCGCTACACCAATGAGACAAACCGCCTGTACGGCGTCATGGACCGCCGCCTGGCCGACCGTCCCTACCTCGCCGGCGACTATTCCATCGCCGACATGGCCGCCTGGCCCTGGGTCCTGCCCGAGCATCAGGGACAGGACCTCGCCGACTTCCCGCACCTCAAGGCCTGGCATGAGCGGGTAGGGAGCAGGCCCGCCGTCATCGCCGGCCGCGCCCTCGGCGACGACCTGCGCCGCAACCTGGCCGCCTCTGGCAAGGAGGCCGAAGAAGCGCGCAAGGTGCTGTTCGGACAACGCGCCCGGTAACCGTTCGTAAGCTTCCGGGTGAGGTTTCGTTAGTCCCTCTGAATCAGGGATTTCCAAACTATTTCAGAGGTCTGAAGGAAGGTCCGAAAGTTCATCGGGCCTTTACACAAAAGGTCTTCCGGGCCCTCTGCTGTTAACTTTAACTTCAAACCGCGGGTATTTCATTCGGGTCAGAGAGCGGGGCCAGAAAGGCTCCGGATCCGGGAGATACGGTGATGAACGCGCAAGAAATGGCGCCTGACATGGTCGAGGAGGCTCTGCCCCTGCCGACCGCTGACATGGACGGCTCGGACCTGTTCCGCCTCGGCATGTCCTATTCGACCGGGCAGAACGGCTGCCCGATGGACCGGGTCTCGGCCCACATGATCTTCAACCTGGCCGCCATGAAGGGCTCCATTGAGGCGCGCGTCTATCGCCGCGAAATGAGCCAGGAGATGGATCAGGACGAAATCTGCGAAGCCCAGAAGGCCGCCCGCCGCTGGATCGACGCCGGCGTGGTCAAGCTCGCGGCGTAGGAGATCGGACGCCGCCTTCGGATATCGAGCGTGGCAAGTGATTAGTGGCTAGTGACTAGTGGTTGCCTGGGGCGCCGTTCCTGCGACGGGTCAGCGACCCGGAGAGCGCCACCAGCATCCGGCTGATGTCTCGCGAGGCGGTGAGAAGAGCGGTCGCGTCGGCCGCGGGCAAATAGCCCAGTCGCTGGGACAGAATGAGCTGGGTTTCGGCTTCGGCGAGAGATCCGCGAGCCATTCCCACGAACTGAAGAAATTCCCCCGTGCTGCGGCGAGCCGCTCCCTCGGCGATGTTTGAGGCGACAGAGACGGCGGCCCGTAGGATTTGCGCTATGAGGCCAAACCGCTCATCGCGTGGCCAATGCGCCGTCGCTTCGTAGATGGCCTCTGCCCAGTCGAGGGCCTGGCGCCAGACCTGAAGGTCTCGATAGTTCGTAACGCCCTCGGTCATAGGCTGCCCCCTGCGACCCAGCTCCGGTGCAATCACTAACCACTAGCCACTAATCACTTCGCAGGCAGGGCGCCTCCGACGACGCGCCGCTAGAACGACTGATACTGCCCGCCAATGGCGTAGCTGAAGCCGATCGGCAGGGCCAACCGGAACTGGGTCACCCATTCCGCGACCTCGCCGATGACCGTCAGCGGCACGAAGACGATGTCGCCCCGCCGCAGGGCCACGATCTCGCGGTCGTTGGGGCTCAGGTCCACCGCCCGCAGCATGCGCGAACCGCCCGGACCGCGCCGGACCAGCGCCACCTGGTCGCGCTTGGCTGACGGCGTGAAGCCGCCCGCCTGGATCACCGCCTGCCAGGCATCGATGTCGCCCGGCATGTCGTAGACGCCCGGCGTCCGCACCTGGCCGTCGACCCATACCTTCAGCGGTCCGGCCGTCTTCAGCGTCACCTCGACCACGGGCCGGCGCAGCTGGCTGGCGTAGGCGGCCGAGGCGTCGGCCTCCAGCTCCGCGATGGTCCGGTCCGCCGCCATGATCTGTCCGACCAGCGGCAGCGAGATACGCCCGTCCGGGCCGATCTTCTGGGTCCGCGTCAGTTCGCTGGCGGTCGGGGTGGCGATCTCGATCTCGTCGCCGGGGTACAGCACATATTCCGGCTCGGCGTCGCTCCAGTCCGAGAAGCCGATGTCCTGGAAATACTGCGGCGGCACGGTCTGGATCCGTCCGGGACCCGCCTCCGTGATTCTGAGGTTCCGGGCCTCACGGTCGCCGTTGGCGCAGCCGCTGGCCATGGCGCCGCCGATCCCGCACAGACCCAGCAGCATCAGGCGACGGTCGATGGACATGGCGGAATCGTTCCCGGAAGCGGTTTCGAGAGCAGGGTGGGGGCTTATGGGTAACCCATGGTTAACGCGGGCGCCCCAAGGCTGAGCTGGTTAGTCCTGTTCGATGGAATCACCCCGCCCGCATGCGCACGACGGCGTACACGACAGTCCGACCGCGCTACGGCTTCTTCGATGTCGTCGGCCTGCTGTTCCGCGAACTGGTGCTGATGATCGTCATCTTCCTGGCGGTGTTCGCCATCGGCGCGGCCGCCGTGCTGATGCTCCAGAAATCCTACACCGCCACCGCCAGCGTCTATGCCGGCGTCGGGCAGGAGTACGTCTACCAGCCCCGCGTCGGCGTCACTGACCGCAGCGGCCAGCCGCTTGAGGCCGACGCCGTCGCTCAATCCGAAGCCGCCATCCTCGGCAGCCTCGAGGTCAAGCGCCGCACCGTCGACGCCCTCGGCCCCGACGCCATCCTCGGTCCCGGCCGCGGCACGGCCGGCGAGCGCAAGACCGCCGCCCTCAAGGCTTTGGACGCCGGTCTCGGCGTCGGCGTGACGCCGGGCAGCGCCATCATCTCCGTCTCCTTCCAGTCGAATGACCCGCAGCGCGCCGCCAAGGTGCTGAACGCCGTCGTCGACCAGTATCTGATCCAGCGCCGCGCCGTGTTCCGCGACCGCGCCAGTCCGGCCTTCGCCGCCCAGCGCCTCGCCTTCGAGAACGAACTGGCCCAGGCCGACGACGCCTATGAGGCCTTCCTGCAGTCGAACAACCTTGGCGACTTCGCCACCGCCAAGGCGACTTTGGCGGCCACCTACCAGACCGTCTTCACCGAAACCCTGTCCGTCCGCGCCCAGCTGAACCAGGCCAGCCAGCGCCTCGCCACGCTCGAGGCCCAGCTGGCGCAACAGCCTGCCGAGGTCGTCCTCCAGCAGGACCTCAACATCTCCGCCCAGGACCAGATCCTGCAACTGCGCACCGAGCGCGAGAACCTGCTGTCCCGCTACACCGAGGACGCCCAGCCGATCCGCGACATCGACGAACGCATCGCCGCCCTCCAGGCCTTCGTCGCCACCGGCACCGCCGTCGGCGCCAAGGAGGTCCGCACCGGCCCCAGCACCATCTTCACCGAGATCGAGACCGCGCGCATCAACGCCGCCGCCGACCGCGACGCCCTGGCCGCCCGCCTGTCGGTGCTCGAAGGCCAGCTGAACCAGCTGCGCAGCCGTCAGGCCGAACTGACCCGTCTGGAATCGACCAACGCCACCCTGGCCGGCAATCGCGAGAACCTCACCGCCGCCGTCCGTGAGTTCCAGCAGCGCGAAAGCCAGTCGCGCGCCGACAGCGCCCTGGTCGCCGCCGGCGCCGACAACGTCACCGTCATCGAGCGGGCCGAGGCCCCCACGCGCGGCAAGAGCCTGAAGGCGCCGCTTCTGGCGGCCGTCTTCCTGTTCGCCGGCTTCACCGCCCTGTGCATCGGCCTGTTGCGGGTCTTCACGCGCCGCGGCTTCGTCACCCCGGCCTCCACCGGCCGCACCCTCGACATGCCCGTGCTCGCCGTCGCCCCCATGAAGGGGCGGTGAGCGGCCCGTGTTAGCGTACGCCCTGGTGATTGGCGCGTAGCGATTCGATGGTCGATCTGACGTCCGAAATGGCAGCCCTCTGGGCGGCGCTGGGTCCAGCGCCGGGCCATCGCGGCCGCGTGGTCCAGATCGCCGCCGCCAATACGGGGGAGGGGGTCTCCACCGTCGCCCGCGAGTACGCCCGTCTGGCTGCCGTCCGCGCCCGCCGCCCCGTCTGGCTGATCGACGCCGACCTCGCCCAGCAGGGGCAGTTCGACGCCGCTGCGGCCGAGCCCGAGCGCTTCGGCGGCGTCGGCAAGGCCGCCATGGCCACGCCCGACGGCTCCATCTTCTTCGCCGTCACTCCGCGCGTGCTCGATCGTCAGGGCAACCCGGTGCATCCGGCCCGCCTGATCACCGCCCGGCCATTCCTCGGCGGCCGCCTGTGGGTCACGCGTTTCGCCGGTGAAAGTCTGCGTTCAGGCCAGCGCGCCGAGGTCGTCGGCGACGCCCGCTACTGGGACGTCCTGCGCCGCCACGCGGATACTGTGGTCATCGACTCGCCCGCGGCCGACCGCAGCGACACAGCCATCACCTTGGCCCCCTTCGTCGACGCGACAGTCCTGGTGGTTGCGGCCGAAAGCACCGCGGCGGGCGAGCCGATGATTCTGCGCGATGAAATCGAGGCTGTCGGCGGACGCATCGCCGGCGTTGTGGTCAATCGCTCGACCTACAACCCGCCGGCCTTCCTGAAGCGCCTGACGGGCTGACCCGCCGACCGGGTGCGGGCCGGCTTTTCGACGGGGCTTGCCGCCACCGTCCGATCCAGCCGGGCAAGCTCACGGGCGCCATAGAAATGCGGCTCGAAGCCCTTCATCCAGAACAGCTTGCCGATGCCCCGCGCGGTGCGGTCATAGAAGTCGGCGCGCTTCGGGCTGCCGATCAGCGTCAGGCCCGCCGCCGCCGTCCCGTACACCACGGTCTGGGCGCCGCCGATGAACATCCAGCGCACGACGGCCGGCCAGTCCTGCGCCGTCGCCGCCGTCTGGCTCGGTCCCTGGCCATAGGCGAAAGCCCGCGCCAGGGCGTATTCCAGCGTCGCCCGGTGCGCCGGAGCGAACTCCTCGACGCGGGCGTCCGCCGCCCAGCCGAACCGTCCGCCGCGCGCCTTCAGCGCCGCGAACAGGGCGTCGTCCTCGCCGCCCGCATGATCCGCCGCCGTATTGAACGGCTCGCAGCCGCGCAGCGCATTGGCCCGCACCATCAGCGAGTTGCCGCATCCGTACGAGTGGTCGATCAGCCGCGTCGTGTCCGGTCCTTCGCGACCGAAGAATTTCTCCAGCCACGGCTTCAGCCACGGCTTCGCGTCCGGCGCCCGGCCGGTGATCGGCCCGAACACCACGTCCGCGCCGGTCGTCTCCTGCGCCTTTAGCAGGGCGGCCAGCCATCCGGGGCTCGCGGCCTCATCATCGTCCAGAAAGGCGATCAGCGGCGCGGCGGTGGCTCTCAGGCCCTCGTTCCGCGCGGTGGCCACGCCCGGCTGCGGCGCATGGCGATACACGAGGCCCCAGGGCGAGTAGGGACGCAGCGCCTCGACCGTCGCGGCCGCCGACCCGGTCGGATCGTTGTCGACCACCACCACCTCGTTCAGGCGATCCGCCACGCCGGTCTGTTTGAACAGCGAGCGCAAGGCCCGCTCAAGGCTTTCGGGCCGCCTCAGGGTCGGAATGATGACCGCGACGTCGCCCATCAGACGGCCTCGGCGTACAGCGCCGCGCGATACAGGCGCAGCGAGAAGGCCCGCGCCGCCACCGGCAGCCAGTTGATCGACGCCGCCTTGCGCATCGCCGCGCGCAGGCGGGGCAGGGCGGGCAGCCGCTTCAGCAGCTTCGCCGCCTTGTAGCTCGGATAGGCCGCGACGATCTGCGGGTGCCGGTCCGCCATGCGCGCGAAATTCGGCGCCGACTGTTCATACTTGCCGGCCAGGGCCTCGACCGTGTCCAGGCCCATATGCGTCGCCGCATTGTCCAGGTGCACGACGCGGAACCGGCGCGACACGCGCATGGCCCACTCGACGTCCTCCCAGCCCCAGCCGGTGAAGCCGCTGTCGAAGGCCTCGGCCTCGAACACGTCGCGCCGGACCAGCAGGTTGGAGGTGTAGACGTATTTCTCGGGCTGCTTCGCCCGCTCGGTGTAGGGCACGCACTCCGACTTGGCCGCCATGGCCCGGTGCACGTGGAATTTCGCATCGTTCGGCGCCTGCAGCAGCGAGAAGCCGCCGAACGCCACTGCCGGATCCTCGCGCGACACCAGGTCGGCCCAGTCGCGCAGGAAGCGCCGGTGATCCGGCCGCATGTCGCTGTCGAGGAACAGCAGGCTGCCGCCGCGCGCCGCCGAAGCCAGCCGGTTGCGGCCCACGGCACGGCCTTCGTTGGCCGACAGGCTGATCAGCCGGACGGGCAGGGCCATGCCCTTCACCAGCGTCTTCAGGCGGGCGGTCAGGTCGGCGTCCTTGGTGCCGTCATCCAGCACCACGATCTCGACCCCGCCCTTCACCGAGGCGGCTTCTTCGTCCAGCAGGCCCAGCAGTTCGGTCGGATCGTCGCGCAGAAAGGGGATCAGCACCGACACCGCTGGCGTCGCCGCCTTCCAGGCCGCGTTGTCCGTGATCTTCGCCGGTCCGCTCATGCCTCCGCCTTTCGCGTCCGCATCCGGTTCAGAAGTCTCAGCGCCACGTCGCGCACTCCCGCTGCATTCAGCAACAGGGCTACAACGGCATACACCACCACACCCGTCGCTGCATCCAGCATCAGCTCCGCGAAGCCGCCGATCGGGGGCAGGGCGGACACGGCCAGCGCCATCACCGCCGTCGCCCCTGCGCAGCGGATCAGGCTGTCCCACGGCACCGGCAGCGCCATCACCCGACGCCCCATCGCCGCCGTCGTCAGCAGCCCGAGGCCGAAGCTCGCCGCCGTCGCCCAGGCCGCCCCCATCACGCCGAAGCGCGGGATCAGCAGCAGGTTCAGGATCACATTCGCCACCGCCGGCACGGCCATCGCCGCCAGCAGATGTTTCGTCTTGCGGCCGAGCGTGAACGCCTGGCCGAAATAGTAGGCCGTCAGGCCGTACAGCAGCGCCGACAGGGCGATCCACGGCGTGATCGCCGCTGCCGCGCCGCGCAGGTCCTCGCCGATCAACACCTCGGCCAGCGGTGTCGCCACCAGGGCCACCCCCGCCGCCGCCGGCAGGCCGATCAGCAGGAAGGTCGACAACTGCTCCCGCGCCGCGATCTTCAGCCGGTCCGTCCCGCCGCGCTCCAGCGCCATCACCAGCGCCGGCTGCCCCGCCGACCCCAGCCACAGGAACAGCACGTCCAGCGTCCGGTTCGCGATCGAATAGCCTGCGTGATAGGCGCCCACCGCCGCCTCATCCACGAAGGCCGCCAGCAGGAACCGGTCCGTCGAGGCCAGCACGACGGTCAGCGCCAGCGACGCCGCGATCGGATAGCCATAGACCGCATAGGTCCGCACCCGCTCGCGCTCGAAGGTTCCGCCCCGCGCTTCCTTCAACTCTCCCGGCAGCACGAAGGGCAGGGCGGCCAGCGGCGCCAGCCCCAGCCCCAGCAACGGCGCCGCGCCGCCTGCGCCCGCCAGCGCGAAGCCCACGCCGATCGCCAGCCCGCCGATCGCCACCGCCATATCCAGCCCGGCCGCCTTGCCGACCTCGCCCGCCGCCCGATACCGTTCCTGGCCCAGCTTCAGCAGGCACCGCGCCGGCGCCCCCGCGAGACCCGCTGCCAGCGCCACCTTGAACAGCGCATCCGCCGGCCACAGCCACACCGCCAGGCCGGCTGCGATCACGAACAGGCCGCTCAGCCCGAACGCCGCCCGGTACAGGCTCGCGAAATGCCCCTGCAGCCCCGCGCCGCTCTCCGCCGCCCAGAACCGCGCCATCGCGGCCTCCAGCCAGCTGAACACCGCCACATGCGCCAGCGTCATCACCGAGAACGCCAGCGCATACCGCCCGAAGTCTTCGGGGCTCAGCAGCCGCGTAAACAGCACGATGGTCAGGAACCCGACCACCCCCTGGACGATATTGGCCGGCAGGTAGCCCCAGACCCCCCTCCAGAACATCAGCGACTCCGTCTCAACGGATCGCCGTCCGGTCGCCGAGCAGCACGGGAATGGTGATCGCCATAATCCACAGATCCATCCACAGGCTCTGGCGCTCGACATAGTCGATATCCAGCTGCACCCGGCGGCGCACGTCCTGGGCCGTATGCAGCGGCCCGCGCGAGCCGTTCACGGCCGCCCAGCCGGTCATGCCCGGCTTGATCCGGTGCCGGTGCGCATACTCCGCCACCAGCCGCGCCGACTCCACATGTCCGGTCTTCATGCCGATCGCGTGCGGCCGGGGTCCCACCAGCGACATCTCGCCCGCCAGCACATTGAGAAGCTGAGGCAATTCGTCGAGGCTGGTCTTGCGGATGAACTTCCCGACCCTGGTCACCCGGTCGTCGTCATGCGTCACCTGACGGCTCGCCGTCGCGTCGGCCGTCTCCTGCCGCATCGAACGGAATTTCCAGACGACGATCTCTTCCTGATTGAAGCCGTGCCGGCGCTGCCGGAACATCACGGGCCCCGGGCTGTCCATCCGGATCGCCAGCGCGATCAGCGCCATCACCGGCGCCAGCAGCACCAGGGCGATCAGGCCGATGACAAGGTCCTGAATTCGCTTGTTGAACGCCCGCCGGTCCTCATCCACCGGCCCCTGCACGTCGGCCAGCGGCGCCGCCGCCAGCCGGTCCAGCGCCGACGCCGTCTCGGCCGCGCCATTGGGTTCGACCAGCAGGGTCACCTCATTGGGCAGGGCTCCCAGCCGCGCCGTCAGCTCGCGCACTCGCGCCTCGGCCTTCGGATCGATGGCCAGCACCACCCGGTCCACATAGGGCGTCATCTTGTGCGTCAGCAGGTCGCCGGAGGCGCCCAGCACCGGCACGCCCTCTATGGCCTGCGGCGAACGCGCCATCCGGTCGTCGAAGATGCCCAGAACGTTCAGGTCGCGCCGCTTCAACGCCTCCCGGATCAGCGCCTCCGCCCGCCGGGTGGCCCCGACCAGCACGATGTTCGGCGTCAGCGCGCCCGAGGCCCGCCAGCGCCCGACGATGTCGCTCCAGCCCATATGCAGGGCGTTGAGACTGACCAGGGTCAGCGCCGCCCACACTAGATAGGCCGACCATTGCGCCTCGCCCCCGCGCAGCAACCCGCCGGTCGCCATGGCGGCCACGGCCCCAACGCCGACGATCGCGGCGACCGAGGCCAGATGCAGTGAGGTCTTCTGACCGCGCGCGAATCGATACCGGCCCAGCGACCGCATCAGCGCCAGCACCGTCAGCGCCCCGACGCCGAACGGCGCCGCCTGCGACAGCTCCGCATGCACCAACGGCCCGGGGGAGGCGGCCCAGGCGCACAGCAGGGCGATCGCGCCCACCGCCAGCACGTCGAAGGCCCGGAAATAATGCGCCGCCAGCCGCGAAGCGTGCCGCTGCCGCGCGTTCAGCCAGACGTCCGGCCGGAACGGCCCACGCCGTGCGGCCCCCTTCGCCTTGTCGTTCACGGCCGCGGCCGCCCAGGCGCGCAGCCCGGACGCGTCCGCCCCCGCCGGAGGCAGGGCGTCGTCGTGCGAAAGTCGTGTCGCGGCGTCGGTCATACGGCTCTGACGAGAGTTCGCGCGCATCTATGCACAGCCGGCTGACCGTCCCGTTAACGCTCGTCGTCGCCTGACCCGTTGCACAGCGCCGCCGGCTCCGCTAAGCACGCCGCCTGCCGGAGACGTGGCCGAGTGGCTGAAGGCAACGGTTTGCTAAATCGTCGTACCCTGTAAGGGGTACCGAGGGTTCGAATCCCTCCGTCTCCGCCAGAACTTCCCGGGTCGCGCCGCCGCCCCGGGAGCGTGCCGCCTCAGAAGCCGTCGCCGAAACCGCCCAGGGCCTGGGTGGCGCCGCCGGTCAGGAAGCGCAGCATTTCGATGCTTTCGACATAGGCCGAGCCGTCACGTCCCAGGACGTTGTCCGTGATGCGCCAGCCGTCCTCCTCCCGCGTGATGACGTAGTCCTGGGCCGAGCCCCGCAGCTGCAACTCGTCATTGCCGCCGCCGCCCAGGATCGTGTCATTGCCGCCGCCGCCCCGGAAGATGTCGTCCTTGTCCCCGCCGGTGATGTGGTTGTCGAGCACATTGCCGAAGCACTGGAACTTGGTCGTGCCGGTGAAGATGACGTTCTCGACGTTGTCGCGGATGACGTATTTGGCGATGCGGGCCTCGACTGTGTCGATGCCTTCCCCGGCCAGTTCGACGACGGTGTCGACGGATTCGAGGATGTAATAGTCGTCGCCGCGTCCGCCCTGCAGCTGATTGTCGCCGCCGGCGGCGCCGCCCCAGAGGATGTCGTTTCCGTCCATCCCCAGCAGGATGTCCTTGCCGATTCCGCCCTTGAGCACATTCGCCCCGGCGTCTCCGATCAGGATGTCGTTGTAGTTCGAGCCGGTCAGATGCTCGGCCTGGGTATAGGTGTCGACCGAACCGTCGCCGTCGTCGGTGGCATGCTGGCGATCCACCCGCGCGAAGACCGCGCCGCCGGCGAGCGTGTAATCGATCGTGTCGGACCCGCCGCCGCCGTTCAGCAGATCGGCGCCGCCCCTGCCGCGCAGGATGTCGTCGCCGGCGCCGCCGTTGATCGTGTTGGCGTCGTTGTTTCCGGTGCCCATGAAGTCGCCGACGCCGACGTAGGTGAGGATCTCCACGTTGCCGGCCAGCACGTAGACGCCGATGTACGCCTGCACCGTGTCGGTGCCCTCGCCGACAAGCTCGATGACGGAGTCGGCCGCCTCGATGACGTACAGATCGTCGCCCAGGCCGCCCTGCAGCGTGTTGAGCGCGCCGGCCCCCCCGTAGAGAGCGTCGTTGCCGGCGAAGCCGATCAGATTGTCGGCTCCGCCTCCGCCGCGAAGGCTGTTGGAGCCGGCGTCCCCGGTGATGAAGTCGCTGAAATCCGAGCCGAGGATGTTTTCGATGCCGATCAGGGTGTCCACCGAGCCTTCGCCGTCGTTTCGGGTCGTTCCGAGATGCAGACGCACGTCGACTCCGCGGATGGCGAAAGCGTAGCTGGCGGTGTCGATGCCCGCTCCGCCGACGAGAGTGTCGGAGCCGCCACGGCCGGCCAGAAGATCGTCGCCGCCGCCCGCGTTGATCACATTGGCCGCCGCGTTGCCCAGGATGCTGTCGGCAAAGGCCGTGCCGACCACGTTCTCGATGCCGACCAGGGTGTCGTGACCGCCGTGGCCGTTCGTCGCCACCCCGGCCCCCAGATCGACGAACACGGCGGTCGGATCCGCGGCGTAGTAGGCGCTGTCCAGCCCGTCTCCGCCGTCGAGGTGGTTGTGGCCGGATCCGCCGATCAGGACATCCGCGCCGCCGAGGCCGGACAGGTGATCATCGCCGCCCTCGCCATTCAGTAGGTCGGCGAGACCGCCGCCGGTCACAGTGTTGGCCAGGCTGTTGCCGATGCCGGAGAAGGCCTGGCTCCCGGTATAGGTCAGGATTTCGATTTCGGTGGGCAGGACGAAGCTGACCGATGCGGTCCGTACCTCATCCATGCCGTCGCCGGCCGCTTCGACGACGCTGATCGTGCGGTCGTCGACGAAATAGACATCGTTGCCCGAGCCGCCCTGCAGGGTGCCGACCCCGCCGCGACTGTCCAGGACGTCGTCGCCTTCCTCGCCCAGCATGATGTTCAGACCGGCGCCGCCGACCAGGAGGTCCCGACCCGCGCCGCCCACAAGGGTGTCGTCCCCGGACTTGCCCAGCAACTCATCGTCGCCGCCCATGCCGCGCAGGGTGTCGGATCCGAAGCTCCCCTCGATGCGGTTGTCGGCGGCGTTGCCTGTTCCGGCGAAGTTCGCGCGGCCAAGGTAGATCAGGTTCTCGATGTGGCCGGTGAGGGTATGCAGGGTGACGAAGCTCAGGACGGTGTCCACGCCCTCGCCGGCTTCCTCCCCGACGTAGTCTTCGAGGTCCCGAACCAGGTAGGTGTCGTCGCCGGCGCCGCCGTAGAGAAGGTCCGCTCCACCGCCGCCGTCCAGGGTGTTGTTTCCGGCGTTGCCGATGATGGTGTTGTTCAGGCGGTTGCCAAAGCCGGACAGGTTGTCGGCGCCGGTAAGACGCAGAATTTCGACGTTCTCGGGCAGGGTGAGGCTGATGGAGGCGAGGATGGTGTCGACCCCCTGACTGGCCGCGCGCGGTCCGAGAGGCGTCACTCCGGTCGGCAGAGCCGTGTCTCGCAGGGATACGGCGTAGTGGGTCTCGTGACGGCTCGCGCCGGCGGGGTACGTGCCGGCGAGGCCGCCCTCCAGCCAGTTGACGTAGATCTTCGAGTAGTCGACCGACGTGTCGTAGAGCCACATTCCCCACGGTTCGGCCTGCGACCAGTCGCCGTTCGCGTCGGGCCCGCCCGTGGGCAGGCTCATACGAAGCAGGAAGTTGTGCGCATCGCCCCAGGCCGTTGCGAACGTCGGCCGACCCGGCTCGAGGTATGAGGTCCCGTCGTACAGAATCCGGTGCGCCGGCCCGTCGCCGACCTGCATCCAGTCGATGCCGCCTTGTCCCGCTCCCTGGACTGGCATCATGGCGCTGTAGGCGCGCGAGAGCTCAAACCCTTCGTGGAAGTCATGAGCATGGCGAATGGACATGCCGGACTGGTTGAAGACGTGCTGAAGCAGCACGGATCCCGCCTCGGTGACTCCGTCTTCGGGCAGCATGATCCGCAGGTCCTGAAGCACGGACAGGGCGCTTCCGTTGACCGGCCTGCCGATCGGAAGTGCCGAGAAGTCGATGCCGTCCAGCGTAAGGCCCAGAGCCTTGAGTTGCTGGAATCCGTGGCCTCCGCCGTACCATTCGAAATCGGTAGGCGAACCGTCGGTGTTCGGACGACCGAGCTGGAAAGCGTACTCCCAGACCGAATCCCCGTCCGCCATCACCGTGACCGGAATTTCGCCGGCCGTGTCCGCGACTCGCAGACCGCTGATGCCGAGCACGCCGGCCGAAACATCTGCCAGGCGGAACTCCGCGAACACGCCGTCCGGCGCCCCCTCGATCTGGATGCGCACCCAGTATTCACCGGGCCCCGTGCGCACGAGCGTGATCGGCTCGGCGGCGGTGGTTCCCCACCATGCGCGCGCGGCTGCTCCTTCCGGGTCGGCGTCTTCAATGACGATGTCGCCCGCGCTGTTGACGACATAGGTGTCGCTGCCGGTTCCGCCGATGAGAACATCGGGCCCCGACGTTCCTTCGATGAAGTCGTGACCGTCCGTGCCGTGAATGACCGACATGCGTGCCCCCCGCCCCTATATTTACGCGAGTATTAACTCACCCTCGGCGGGAATGAAATCGACGTTATCTGATCACTGACAAAGTCTACGCGTCCCGGTCCGAACCAAATCAGCTCTCGCGCCTTCCCTTGTCCTGGTATCCGTGGAGTACCCGGGTTGGCGCATATTCGATCAGGCGAGGCGTACGGCGCCGTTCCCCGTCGCACGCGAGTCGTGGCGGTGGCGGCCGCGGGTGTTGTGGCCTGCGCCGGCCTCGCAACGGCTGCCCTGCTGCGGGCGCCCTTGCCTCAGCCCGGGCGGATCAGCTCCGACGACGCGGTCAGGGTCGAGGTCGTGGCGCCGGTCGAGCCGGTCGTCCAACCCGGAGCCCGCATGGAGGTCGGCGAACTGGTCGATGCCTACGAGCATGTTCCGATCCCGGCGCGGGATCCCGACATGGACGTGTACGATGCGACCTACCAGACCGCCTGGATCGAACCTCCGCCCCGGAACGAGCCGCGTGTGCGATGGACGCAGGAGGCGGCTAACGTGCGGCCCCCGGACGTCGCTCCGGTTGTCGCCCATACAAGCCGTTTCGGCTTCGATGCGCCGACTCCCGACTACGCGGCCGAGCGGCGGGCGCGGCAGGAAAGACTGGACCGCCTTCAACAGGCCGCGCCAGGCGCGATCGGTCCCGAGGCTGATCCGGAAACGACCTTCTACTGACCACACGCGCCGGGCGCGACAGATCGCGCCGGATAACTTGACCTCGCGTGATCTTGGCAGGGTCGTCCGGGCGGTCTAGGTCGGAGCCTCAACCGTTACCGGAGAACTCTCATGGCCGATCTGGCATCTGTCACCGAACACATCCGCGGCGCCGTGGGCGAGAACTCCGGTCTGGGCAAGACCGTGAAGATCGACCTGGGCGACACCGGCAAGATCTTCATCGACGGCGCCTCGGTTCCGAACTCGGTGAGCAACGACGACAAGCCGGCCGACGCCACCGTCTCGATCTCGTGGGACGACTTCATCGCCCTGTCGGAAGGCAAGCTGGATCCGATGATGGCCTTCATGCAGGGCAAGCTGAAGATCGCCGGCGACATGATGATCGCCCAGAAGCTGGCCCCGCTGCTGAAGCGCTGAGACGCTGACGGCGACCAGATGATTTCACGGCGCGGCTCCGAAAGGGGCCGCGCCGTTTTCGTATCGGAGAACGACCATGGACTTCCGCCCCAGCGACAGGGCCCTGCACTGGCAGGAGCGCGTCCGCCGCTTCATGGACGAGAAGGTGCTGCCGCGCTCGGCCGAGTACTGGGCCCAGGTCCGCGAGGATCATACGCGCCAGCCGCCGGTCATGGAGGAGATGAAGGCCCAGGCGCGCGAGGCGGGTCTGTGGAACATGTTCCTACCGGGCGAGCACGGCGCCGGCCTGACCAATCTGGAATACGCCCCGCTGGCTGAGATCATGGGCCGCCACCTGTGGTCGGCCGAGGTGTTCAACTGCAACGCCCCGGACACCGGCAATATGGAAGTGCTCCATATGTACGGGAACGCCGAACAGCAGGCGCGTTGGCTCAAGCCGCTGATGGCCGGCGAGATCCGTTCGGCCTTCCTGATGACCGAGCCGGAAGTAGCCTCGTCCGACGCCACCAACATCCAGACCCGCATTGACCGCGACGGCGACCACTACGTCATCAACGGCCGCAAATGGTGGTCGACCAACATGGGCCACCCGAACGTCGCCATCAGCATCGTCATGGGCAAGACCGACCCGGACGCCGCCACCCACGCCCAGCAGTCGCAGATCCTGGTGCCCGTCGACACGCCCGGTTTCCGCGTCGAGCGCATGCTGACCGTGTTCGGCTATGACGAACGCCCCATCGGCCACGCCGAGGTGGTGCTGGAGAACGTCCGCGTTCCGGTCGAGAACCTGATCGCCGGCGAGGGCCGGGGCTTCGAGATCGCCCAGGGCCGCCTCGGGCCGGGCCGCATCCACCACTGCATGCGCGTCATCGGCGCCGCCGAGCGGGCGCTGGAGCTGATGGTCCAGCGGCTGCTGTCGCGCACCGCCTTCCGCAAGACCCTGGCCGAGCACTCGGTCTGGGAGCAGCGCATCGGCGAGGCCCGGACCGAGATCGAGATGTGCCGCCTGCTGGTGCTGAAGGCCGCGTGGATGATGGACAACGGCGGGGCCAAGAACGCCCGCTCCGAGATCGCCCAGATCAAGGTCGCCGCGCCGCGCATGGCCCTGAAGATCATCGACGACGCCATCCAGGCGCACGGCGGGGCGGGGGTGTCCTCCGACACGCCGCTGGCCGAGATGTACGCCATGGTCCGAACCCTACGCATCGCCGACGGCCCCGACGAGGTCCACAACCGGGCCATCGCGCGGCTGGAATATGCGAAGCACGGCGGTCGCGGCTGAACGAAGCCTTTGATCCCCGGGGCATGGGGTCCATATCCCGGGGATGAGTATGCGAGGCGAACGATCCGGACGGCGGCGTGATCCGGTGGCGAAGGCGGCCCAGGCCGGCGCCCCCAATCCCGACGGGCCGCCGACCTGGCGCGCCCTGGCCGATCTGGCGCAGCTGGTCCGGCGGTCGAACGCGCCCCAGCTTCATCTGCGCCTGATCGCCGCGATCCTGATGACCCTCGCAGGCAAGGCGTTGGGCGTCCTGGCGCCGCTGGTGCTCGGAGCCGCCGTGAACCACCTGGCGGCGGGGCAGGGGGCGGGCGTCGCCTTCGGCCTCGGCTTCGCGGCCTTTGCGGTGGGCTGGGCCTTCGTCCGCCTGCTGTCGGCGGTCGCGCCCAACGTCTCCGACGTGATCTTCGCGCCCGTCCGCTCCGCCGCGCAACGCACCGCCGCGGCCGAGACCTTCGCCCATGCGCTCAGCCTGTCGCTGGATTTCCACCAGACCAAGCGCTCGGGCTCCCTGTCGCGGACGATGGATCGCGGCTCGCGGGCGGTCGACTTCCTGTTGCGCATTCTGGCGTTCAACCTCGTCCCGACCGGCGTCGAACTGGTGCTGGCCGCCGGGGTGCTGGCGGGCCGCTACGACTGGCGTTTCGGCGTGCTGGCGGTGGTGGTGGTGGCGATCTACGCCGTCTCGACCTTCGCCCTGTCCAACTGGCGCATCGAGCACCGGCGCGAAATGAATGCGGCCGACAGCGAGGCCGCCGGCGTCTCCGTCGACGCCCTGCTGAACTACGAGACGGTGAAGTCCTTCGGCGCCGAGGCGCGCGCCGCCCGCAGCTACGATGAGGCGCTGGGCGACTACACGCGAGCCGCGCTGAAAGCGAACAGCTCGCTGGCGCTTCTGAACATCGTCCAGGCGGTGATCATGAACATCGGCCTGGGCGTCATGGCGGTCATGGCCGGCTTCGAGGCCGCCGCCGGCCGCATGGGCCCCGGCGATGTGACGGCCGCCGTGCTGATCATGATCTCGCTGTATGCGCCGCTGAACATCCTCGGCTTCGCCTACCGCGAAATCCGCCAGTCCTTCATCGACATGGAGGAGATGCTGAAGGTCACCCGTCAGACGCCGCAGGTGGCGGATGCGCCCGACGCCATTCCGCTGCCGCAGCCTGCGGACGCCCGGGGCGCCGCCCTGGCCTTCGAAAGCGTCGGCTTCCGGCACGACGCGCGGGCCAATGGCCTCGAGGACGTCAGCTTCCTCGCCGCTCCCGGCACCACGACCGCCCTGGTCGGCCCGTCGGGCTCCGGCAAGTCCACGATCGTCAAACTGGCCCTGCGCCTGCTCGATCCGCAGGAAGGCCGCGTGTTGATCGACGGCGTCGACGTCCGGCAGGTGACCCAGGAATCGCTGCGGGCGGCCGTCGCGCTGGTCCCGCAGGACGTGGCCCTGTTCAACGACAGCCTGCGGGCCAACATCGGTTTCGCCCGGCCCGACGCCGACGATGTCGCGATCTGGGCGGCGGCCGAGGCGGCGGAGCTGGCCGACTTCATCCGCGACCTGCCGCAGGGCATGGAGACCGTCGTCGGCGAGCGCGGCCTGAAGCTTTCCGGCGGCGAGCGTCAGCGCGTCGGCATCGCCCGCGCCCTGCTGGCGGATCCCTGCATCCTGATCCTCGATGAGGCCACAAGCGCCCTGGACAGCCGCACCGAGGCGGCGATCCAGAAGACCCTGCGCAAGGCGCGCACCGGCCGCACCACCCTGGTTGTCGCCCACCGCCTGTCGACCATCGCCGACGCCGAACAGATCCTGGTCCTCAAGGCCGGGCGCATCCTCGAACGCGGCGCGCACCATGAACTGGTCGCGCGGCAGGGCGGGGAATATGCGGCGCTGTGGCGCAAGCAGACGCGCGGCGCGCGGACGACTCAGCCGGTCTGAGCCAGCTTCCGGTCGACCATTTCGCCCAGGCTGGCGCGAACCTTGGCCCGGGCGTCCGTCTGTTCCGCCGGCAAGGACAGCAGCAGCTGCAGCGACTGGGCGTAAACGGGCAGGACGCGCCAGTCGAACGGCTTGTCGGCCGAGGTTGCGTCGATCAGTTCACACAGGCCCAGGGCGGCCAGGCGGATGTCTTCCAGCCCGAACGGCCCCACGGCGTCGATGACGCGCGACGCGGCGTGGTAGGCGGTGGTCAGGGCGGCGTCGCCGTCTTCGGGCGTCGCGGGCGGCTGGATGGCGCCGAGTTCTGCGACGGCCTTCGCCACCTCTTCCAGGCTACGCGGCTGCAGCGCCTCGAGATTCGATTTGGCCTGCGCCAACGCTGTGCCGATGCTCACGCCGCCCGGCGTGTCGATAAGCTTGGCCAGTCGGGACGCCCGTCGGGCGTGGGTGATAACCGTCATTCACCGGATTCCGCGGCGGCCGCGGCCTTCTCAGCTTCGAACTGAGCTTTGCGTAGCACGTCTGCGCGGCGTTCTTCACCAGGCGGATTTCCCCGGCGGAATCGACGATCGGGACCGAAGTAATCGCCGACTTCGAGGAAGGGACGCGTATCGCGGGACACCCAGACGATTCGCTCCAGCAGACTGGCGGCGCTGAACGGTTTGGTGATGACGAAATTCGCGCCGCAGTCGCGCGCCTCGGCCACGCGGGACCGACGCATGTGCGTCGCGGTCATGATCACCGGGGCGAAGGCGTTGGGGTCGAGGCCGGACCGACGCAGCCAGCGCACCAGCTGATAGCCGTCCATCTCCGGCATCTCGGTGTCGACCACCAGCAGGTCGATGCTCTGTTCCTTGAGGATATCGATCGCCTCGGCCGCGCTGTGGCAGGCGTAGCGGGTCTTGATGCCGAAGCCGAGCAGGGCGCTGGCGGTGATGTCGAGACCGAAGGGAGAGTCGTCGACCACCATGGTCACGGCGCCCGTCAGATTGATCACCGCGCTTTCACGCAGCGACTCCATTCCCGGTGTCATCCCGGCACCCTGAAGGTGAACATTGAAATGTGATCCCGCATAACGGGATAGTCTCAACTCATGGTGAGCGGGAGGTTAACGGCTCAGCTCAAACGGCCGATCGCGTAGAACCTGCGGGCCCGATCCTTGCGCAGTTCGTCCGGCGACAGGCCCGACAGAGCCTTGAGCTCTTCCTCGATCACGTCGCCGACGCCCTTGATGGCCGCTTCCCGGTCCGCGTGCGCCCCGCCCAGCGGTTCGCCGATGATTCGGTCGACGATCTTCAGGTCGACCAGGTCGGGCGCGGTGATCTTCATGGCCATGGCGGCGTCGCGGGCGCGGCTGCCGTCGCGCCACAGGATGCCCGCGGCGCCTTCCGGCGAGATGACCGAATAGATCGAGTGCTCGAGCATCAGCACGCGGCTGGCCGCGGCGATGGCGATGGCCCCGCCCGATCCGCCTTCGCCCGTGATGGTGGCGATCGAGGGCACGCCCAGGGTCAGGCCGCGCTCGGTCGAGCGGGCGATGGCTTCCGCCTGGCCGCGCTCCTCGGCGCCGAGCCCCGGATAGGCGCCGGCCGTGTCGACGAAGGTCAGCACCGGCAGGCCGTACTGCTCGGCCATGTCCATCAGGCGCACCGCCTTGCGGTAGCCCTCGGGCCGGGCCATGCCGAAATTGTGCGTCAGGCGGGTCTGGGTGTCATGACCCTTCTCGTGGCCCATGACCACGACAGCCTGACCGCGGAAGCGGGCCAGACCGCCCAGAATCGCCTGGTCGTCGCCGAACTGCCGGTCGCCCTTCAGCTCGACGAAGTCGGTCAGCAGGCTCTCGACGTAGTCGACGAAGTGCGGGCGCTGCGGATGGCGCGCCACCTGCGTCTTCATCCACGGGTCCAGGCTGCTGTAGGTCTTCCTGCGCAGCTGCTCGGCCTTCTTGCGAAGGCCTTCGATCTCGGAGTCGAACGAGCCCGCGGTGGATGCGAGCAGCGACAGCTCCTCGATCTTCGCCTCCAGGTCGGCGATCGGCTTTTCGAACTCGAGGTAATGGGTGGCCATCAAGGCGTCCGGAACAGGCGCGCCGTGTGGCGCTTCGGAAGGCGGCGGAACCTAGTCAGGTCAACGCCGCGGGGCAAGCGGCGGTTCAGTCATCCCTCGCCAGCGGGTGTTTGGAGCGCACCATCTGGGCCAGACGGTCCGTGGCGACATGGGTGTAGATCTGGGTCGTGGCGATGTCGGCATGGCCAAGCAGGGTCTGGACGACCCGCAGATCGGCCCCGCCTTCCAGCAAATGGGTCGCGAAGGCGTGGCGCAGCACGTGCGGACTGACCCGGGATGGGTCGATGCCGGCATCGATCGCCGCCTGGTCCAGCAGTTGCGCGAAACGACGCGGCGTCAGGTGGCTCTTGCCGACGGGGGAGGGGAACAGCCACGGGCTGTCGGGCGTCTCGGGCTTGCGGCCCGCATCCCGCGTCGTCAGCCAGGCTTTGACAGCCGTACGTGCCGACAGGTTCAACGGCGCCAGCCGTTCCTTCCCGCCCTTGCCCCGCACGATCAGCCAGGCCGGATCGCGGCGCACCGCCTCCACCTTCAGCGCCAGCAGTTCCGACACGCGCAGTCCGGACGCGTAGGCCAGCTCGACCAGCGCCACCAGCCGCACGCCTGCCGCCCCATCGCGCATTGCAGAGGCGGTCAGCAGGCGTTCGACCTCGTCCCGGCTCAGGGTGTTGGGCAGGGGGCGGCCCTGTTTCGGGGCGTCCAGCCGGCGGGACGGATCGTCCGTGCGCCAGCCCTCGCCGAGCGCGAAACGGTAGAACTGCCGCACCGCTGCCCGACGTCGCGACTGGGTCGCCGGCGACAGGCCGCGCGCGCCCAGCCCGGCGTACCAGGCTTCGACCCCGGCCTCGTCCGCCGTCATCAGCCCGCCGGGAACGCCGCCTTCGGCGTCCGCCAGGTCCCGTCCGTAGGCGGACAGGGTGTGGGGCGAGGCGTCGCGTTCGACCGCCATCATCTCCAGAAAGGCCTCGATCTGTGGACTGCTCATCGCTGCGCCCGCTTTTCGCCCGCGCGGCTTGGTGTAGAGGGTTGTTGGACCATGTCGCGCCCGCCGTTCCCGCCAACCCTGTTCCGTCGCACGCCCGCCCGAGGCCGGCGATGAGCGATGTCGAACCGATTCCCGTCCATCGCCGCACCATAGCCCTCGTCGGTCTGATGGGCGTGGGGAAATCGACGGTCGGCCGGCGGCTGGCCAGGCGGCTGAACCTTCCGTTCGCTGACGGGGACATCGAGATCGAGGAGGCCGCCGCCATGACGGTCTCCGACATCTTCGCCGAACTGGGCGAGTCGGAGTTCCGTGCGGGTGAGGCCCGCGTCATGCGCCGCTTGCTGGAGGGGCCCCGCCTGATCCTCGCAACGGGCGGCGGCGCAATGCTCAATGCCGAGACGCGCGGTCTGTTGAAGGCGCGTGCGGTCACTGTCTGGATGCGCGCCGATCTGGAAACGGTAGCCCAGCGCGTGCAACGCCGCGATACCCGGCCCCTGCTGCGCGGGCGCGATCCGCTGGAAGCCCTGACGGCCCTGGCCGAGGCCCGCTACCCGATCTACAGCGAGGCCGACGTGATGGTCGACGTGGCGGGCGGGGCGCATGCCCAGGCGGTCGACGCCATCGTGGCTGCGCTTGAGGCGCACGGCGCGCTAAGGAAGCGCGCATGACCACGACCATCCCCGTTTCCGGCGGCGCCTTCCGCCCCTACGACGTCGTCGTCGGGCGCGGACTGCTGTCCGAACTCGGCGCCCGCATCGCGCCCCTGGCGAAGGGGCGAACCGCCGTCGTCACCGATGAGACCGTGGCCGCCATCCATGGCCCGGCCGTGCTGGCCTCGCTGGCCGCCGCCGGCATCAAGGCCCGGCTGCTGACCGTGCCGCCGGGTGAGGGCTCCAAATCCTTCGCCGAGCTGGAGCGGGTGCTGGATCGCCTGCTGGCCTTCGAGCTGGACCGCAGCGATGTCGTGGTGGCGCTGGGCGGAGGCGTCGTCGGCGACCTCGCCGGGCTGGCGGCCGCCCTCTACATGCGCGGCATCGACTTCGTTCAGGTCCCCACGACCCTGCTGGCCCAGGTCGACTCCTCGGTCGGCGGCAAGACCGCGATCGACACGCCGCGCGGCAAGAACCTTGTCGGCGCCTTCCATCAGCCGCGCCTCGTGCTGGCCGACATCGACGTGCTCGGCACCCTGCCGGAACGGCAGCTGAAGTCCGGCTGGGCCGAGGTCCTGAAGCACGGCCTGATCTGCGACGCCGCCTTCCTCGACTGGCTGGCGGGCGAGGGAGCCTCCGGCGCGAAGGGCGACCCGGCGGCGCTGGAGCGCGCCGTCGTGCGCTCGGTCGAGATCAAGAGCGCCATCGTCGGCGAGGACGAGAAGGAGGCGGGCCGCCGCGCCCTGCTGAACCTCGGCCACACCTTCGGTCACGCCATCGAGGCCGAACTCGACTTCGACGAGACGAAGCTGACCCACGGCGAGGGCGTCGCCCTCGGCTGCGCCCTGGCCTTCCGCTTCTCCGCCGCGACCGGCCTCTGCCCGCCTGACGCCGCGGCCCGGGTTGAGGCGGTGATCGCGGCTGCGGGCCTGCCGGTCCGGCTCGACCAGGTCGGAACCTTCTCCGCCGACCGCCTGGTGAAACGCATGGCCGGCGACAAGAAGGCCGAGGGCGGGCGTCTGACCCTGATCCTCGCTCGCGACTTGGGCGACGCCTTCACCGCCCGCGACGTCGACCGCGCCGCCGTGCGGGACTTCCTCAAGTCGGAAGGCGCGGCCTGATGCGGATGGAGCTGCAGGCTATCCCGCTCGAGGACCGCTTCGTTCGGCTGGAGCCTCTGTCAGAGGCGCTACGGTCCGAAATGCAGGCCGCGCTCGATTGCGACCAGCCGGCGTGGGACATCATGGTCGCCGCCGCCTACGGCCCGTACTTCGACGGCTGGTGGGCGTCTGCGATGTCCGCGATGGAGCAGGGGACCCGCATCCCGTGGGCTGTGCGTCGCAAGTCCGACAACGCCCTCGTCGGCACGACCAGCCTGTACGAGATCAAGCCCGACTATCGCCGCTGCGAGATCGGTTCGACCTTCTACCGGCCCGAGGCGAGGGGAGGGCCGGTCAATCCGGCCTGCAAGCGCCTGCTGCTCGGTCACGCCTTCGACGCCGGCGCGGTGCGGATCGAGATCATCACCGACGCGACCAATCCCGGCAGCCAGGCCGCCATCCGCAAGCTGGGCGCGCGTGATGAAGGCGTCCTGCTCAAGCACAAGATCACCTTCACCGGCCGTATCCGCGACACCGCCCAGTTCGCCATCCTCGATGACGACTGGCCCGAGGTCCGGGCGCGCCTGGACGCCCGGCTGGCGGCGTTCTGACGCCTATTCGAAGATGAAGTCGTCGGCGGTGATCTCCACCGGCCCGTCGAATTTGTTGATGAAGATCGTTCCGTTGGCGGAGGTGATCGTGGTCAGGAACTCCTCGTTGACGATGACGAGGTCCGCGAAGGTCAGGCCGCTGCCGCGCAGGTCGAACAGGTCCGAGCCGTCCTCGAACTGATAGACGTTGTCCGTGCCCCACGGCCCGGCGCCGTAGACGAACAGATCCGGATCGCCGTCCAGCGAGAAGTCCTCGTTGTATCCGCCGTTCAACTGATCATCGCCCGCGCCGCTGACCAGCACGTCCGCCCCGTCGCCGCCGCTCAGGGTCGTGGATGTGGCTCCGGCGTTGAGGGTGTCGTTTCCGTTCCCGCCCTGCAGGTCGCTGAAGAAGCCGACGTCGCTTCCGAACAGGGTGTCATCGCCTTCGCCGCCGTCGGCCACGCCCCCGCCGTCGCTACTCGCCAGCGTCAGGGTGTCGTCTCCGCCGTCACCGAACAGGAAGTCGAAGCCGCCCGGCCCCCCGTCGATGACGTCATTGCCTTCGCCGCCGTGAAGCTCGTCGTCGCCGCCGAGGCCGTTGATCGTGTCGTCGCCACCGGCCCCGAAGATCCGATCGGCGTCCTCCGTCCCTTCCAGCTCGTCATCGCCGCCCGTGCCGACGATGACGAAGTCGGTGCGGGTGAAGTCGTCCTGGGTGAAGTTCTGCGTGCCCAGGAACTCGACTGTGAAGTCGGAATCGTCGAGGCGTCCGTTATCGTTCTCGTCGGCGATCAGCCAGGTTCTGCCCTGGCGCTGGGTGTAGAAAATCTGGGTCACGCCGTCGCCGGCGCCCGGCAGCAGGGAGCCCTCACGGACCCGGACGTTGATCTTGCCGCCCCATGCGACCGTCTCGAAATTCAGGCTGAGCAGATCGCCGCCCGCGACGCCCGCGCCCTGGAAGTCCAGCACGATGTCAGTGACCGCCAGGGTCGAGCTGGGTGCGAAATCGCCCAGGAAGAAGCCGAAGGTGTCGGCGCCCGCGCCGCCGAGGCTGATGTCGACGCCCTCATAGCCGGTCAGGTCATCGTCGCCGACGCCGCCATACATCAGGTCATCGCCGGCGCCGCCCTGCAGATCGTCGTCGCCCTCGTCGCCCCACAGGATGTCGTTGCCGTCCCCGGCCACGATGTCGTCGCCTCCGGCGCCGCCGAACAGGACGTCGTTGCCGTCGTCGCCGTCGACGTTGTCATTGCCGTCGCCGCCGAGGACGATGTCGTTGCCATCGCCGCCGGAGACATTGTCATTCCCGGCGTCTCCCGAGACCCAGTCATTGCCTTCCTCGCCCGCGAGGAAGTCGCCGTCGTCGCCGCCCCACAGGACGTCATTGCCGATGCCGCCGTCGACCCGGTCGCGTCCGGCGCCGCCGCGAAGGTCGTCATTGCCTGCGCCGCCTTCGACGACGTCATTGCCGCCGCCGCCGTCCAGACGGTCGTTGCCCCCGTTGCCCCTTATCGTGTCCGCGTCGGCTCCGCCGACATACGTGTCTCTCCCCGAACCGCCTTCAAAAACAGCCATTTGCCTGCTCCCACAGTGCGCGTTTCGCGTTGGGGACGGCCTTCAGATCGGCCAGGCCGTCCGGATCGGAGGGCAGGTGGCTCCCTATCCGAACGGACGTCAATTTCAGGAAACGGGCTAGCCAGGCCGGGCTACGGCGAACGAAATGTGTCGTTCGTGCTAGTCGACGGCGCGGCAGTCCGTCGGCGGGCGGCCATCTGCGGTCCAGGTCGCCATGACGCCCTTGCCGCGCAGCTCGTAACCGGAGGCGCGATACCAGATTCCGTCGGCGCCGTGTTCCTGGAACAGATCCACGGCCTCGCCGCTGGAATTGCGAACGGTCGCCATCTGGCGCGGGTTGTCGAAATCGACCGACAGGCGCTCGCTGTTGTTGCAGAGGTAGACGGTCCGGATCACCCGGTTCATCGCCCGATCCTGAAGTTCGGCCCCGGTGCGGCGTCGGGCCGTCTGTGCCTCCTGGGCCCGCTCGCGCACGGAATCGCCGTCGGTCGGGGCGTCAGCGGGCTTGGGGCCGCAGGCTCCCAGCGCGACCACGAGCAGGACGGAGGCGGTCGTCAGTCTCATACGCGCAAGCCTTGCAGTTACATCGACTGCTCAACGCGCCGTCTGGGCCGCCGTTCCTTTGCGCCGCGCGCGGAAAAAAGCCCGCAGCAGATCACCGCCTTCGCCAGCCAGAATCCCGCCCTCGACCTTCGGCCGCCAGTGGCAGGTCGGCTGTTCGAAAAAGCGCGGGCCGTGGATCACCGCGCCGCCCTTGGCGTCGTCGGCCCCCCAGACGACCCGGCCGATCCGCGCATGGCTGATCGCCCCGGCGCACATGGCGCACGGCTCCAGCGTCACATAGAGCGTCAGGCCGGTCAGCCGGTAGTTTCCGAGTTTTTCCGCGGCCGCGCGCATGGCCACGATCTCGGCGTGGGCGGTCGGATCGTGGGCGCCGATCGGGCCGTTCATGCCCTCTGAGATCACGTTTCCGGTCGATTCATCGACGATCACGCAGCCGACGGGAGTCTCTCCCGCGTCCGCCGCCGCTTGCGCCAGGGCCAAGGCCATGTGCATGAACCGCTCATCATGGTCAGCCATCCCCGAGACAACGACAAGAAGCCGCGCCCGCGTCAAGACGACAGCCGCGACGGCCCCCGCAAACCCTACGTCAAGCGCGTCGAAGGCGCCGATGACCGTGGCCCGCCCAAGGGCGGCAAATCCTTCGGCAAGCCGGGCGGCAAGCCTTTCGCCAAAGACGGCAAGCCTTCTTCCAGGGATGCGAAGCCCGGCGCCAAGGCCGACGAGGGCCCCAAGCGCAGCGAACGCATCGCCAAAGCCATGGCCCGCGCCGGCATCGCCTCGCGCCGCGAGGTCGAGCGCCTGATCGGCCTCGGCAAGGTCGCGGTGAACGGCAAGATCCTCGACACGCCCGCGACCCTGGTCACGCGCGACGACGTCATCACCGTTGACGGCAAGCCGATCGGTTCGGCCCAGGCGACGCGCGTGTGGCGCTATCACAAGCCCGCCGGCCTGGTGACCTCGCACGGCGACCCCGGCGGTCGCCCGACCGTCTTCGACGCCCTGCCCAGCAGCCTGCCGCGCGTCATCTCCGTCGGCCGCCTCGACCTCAACACCGAGGGCCTGCTGATCCTCACCAACGACGGCGAGCTCAGCCGTGCGCTGGAGCTGCCCTCGACCGAACTGGTCCGTCAGTACCGCGCCCGCGCCCGCGGCCGGGTCAGCCAGCTGCAGCTGGATTCGCTGAAGGACGGCGTCACCGTCGACGGCGTCCGCTACGGCCCGATCGAGGCGACCCTCGACAAGGCCAAGGAGAAGAGCGACTCGGAAGGCCGCGGTCCGGCCAACCTCTGGATCAGCGTCTCGATCACCGAGGGCAAGAACCGCGAAGTCCGCAAGGTGCTGGAGCATCTGGGTCTGACCGTGAACCGCCTGATCCGTCTCGCCTACGGCCCGTTCCAGCTCGGCACCCTGCCGGTGGGCTCGGTCGAGGAAGTCGGCCCGCGCGTGATCCGCGAAATGCTGGCGCAGCATATCCGCCCCGAGAACCTGCCGACCGGCAACACGGTCCAGACGCCGGCGCCGATCCCCGGCCGCCGCACCTCGGCCCCCATCGTCAAGGGCGCGTCCGGCTCGGCCATGTCCGATCCCTCGCGCAAGCCCAGCCGGACCCGCGCCGCCGAAGCCGCCGCATCCGAGGGCGGCGACACCGGTCGTCGTGCCCCGAAGGGCGAAGGCTGGGCGAAGGCCAAGCCGAAGTTCGAGCACTCGAAGACCTTCAAGCCCCGCGAGCGGACCGCCCCGCGTCCGGCCGACGGCGAGCGCTCCGACCGCGACGAGCGTCCGAAACGCGCCTTCACGCCGCGCGCCGACCAGTTCATCGACAAGCCGCGCGGCGCCGGCGGCCCCCGCAAGCCGGGCGCCAAACCAGCCTTCGGCTCAAGGCCGGCGGCTGAGGGAGATCGTCCGAGTCGGCCGTTCAAGCCGCGTGACGGTCAGGCCCCGCGGGGCGACGCGCCCTTCAAGCGCGGTGGCGGAACCCGCAGCAACCCGCCGGGCGGCGCTCGCCCTGGCGGTTCGCGTCCCGGCGGCGGGGGCAAGGGCGGCCCGCGCGGGCCGCGCTGACACCCGGAGGCTGAACGATCATGTCTGACGCCCGTCTGTCCGGGCGCTGCCTGTGCGGCGCTGTGACCTTCACGGCCGTGCCCGAACACGGCATGCACGCCTGTCACTGCGAGAGCTGCCGGCGCTGGTCGGGCGGCGTCTATCTGAGCGTCGACTGCGGCGACAGCCTTGAGGTCGCCGATCCGGCGGCCGTGGGAACCTACGACTCGTCGGAGTGGGCGGATCGCCAGTTCTGCCGCACCTGCGGCTCGACCCTGTTCTGGAGGCTAAAGGCCGGCGGGATCACCGCCGTGTCGGTGCAGGCGTTCGACGATCCCGGCGCCTTCGCCTTCAAGGACGAGATATTCATCGACTCCAAGCCCGCCAACTACGCCTTCGCCGGCGACCGTCCGCGCCTGACCGGCGAAGAGGTCATGGCGCAGTTTTCCGACGAGACCTGAGCAATGCGCATCGTCGCCGGCAGCCTGAAGGGCCGCGCCATCGTCACGCCTGACGGCCAGAACACCCGTCCGACCTCCGACCGCGCGCGGCAGGCCATCTTCAACATCCTTGAGCATGCCGACTGGGCGCAGCCGCTGAACGGCGCCCGGATCATCGACCTGTACGCCGGCTCCGGCGCCTTGGGTTATGAAGCCATCAGCCGGGGCGCGGCCTTCGCCCTGTTCGTCGAGATCGACGACGAGGCCCGCGGCGCCATCCGCGAGAACGGCGACGCCTGGGGCCTGATGGGCCGCACGCGCGTGCACCGGCGCAGCGCCACCGACCTGGGCGTCCGCCCTGGATCGGCCGGCGAGGCCTTTGACATCGCCTTCCTCGATCCGCCCTACCGCAAGGGCCTCGGCGAACAGACCCTGGCGCGTCTGCTGGAAGGAAACTGGCTGAAGCCCGGCGCCACCGTCGTCTTCGAGCGCGGCTCGGACGAGCCCGAGATCGACACGCCCGGCTACGAACGGCTGGACGCGCGCGACTACGGCGCCGCGCGCGTCCTCTTCCTTCGGGCTCTACCAGCGCCGGGCTGACACCCGGTTGTCCAGCTGGCTGCGCATGCGCGCCAGGCCGTCGCGGTTGACCCGGTAGGGTCCGCCGCAGTGCGAGGCGATCAGCCCCTTGGTTTTCAGCTTCTTCCACACCGACAGATTGCAGTCGGTCAGCAGGAAGCCGTCACGGGTGAAGCAGTCGGCACGCAGGATGCGGCCGTCGGTATCGCGTTCCAGCACGATGCCGCCGCCCTGCGCGAGGGCGTGCAACGTGCGTTGCTCCGCACGGGAGATGTTCATTTCAGAATGGTCCGGAAAGGCGTGAAGGCTCACGCCGGCGCACTCACGCCGGCGGGTGGTTCAGAGGCTCTTCACAGCGGTGACTGCGAGGCCTCAGGCCTTTCGCGCAATCTCGGACATAGGCTTCCCGACAGGGTTGGACGCGGCCGTATAGCGCATTCCGCCTCTGTGGGGCTAGGCTGGGGCATGTATCCGATCGATCGACGCGTGTTTCTCGCCGCCGCCGGAGCCTCGGCCGCGGTCCCGTTCGCCGCCTGTGCGCAGGAGCCGGCCCCCGCCTGGAGCGCCCGGGAGTCGATGCCCTGGCCGGTGCAGGAGATCTACGCCACGGTCTCCAAGGGCCGCATCGTCATCGCCGGCGGCCTGGTCGGTCGCCCGGACGGGCTGCACATCGAGGATCGCACCGCCTTCTATTCACCCGCCGCCGATCAGTGGGACCTCGGACCGTCCCTGCCGGAGCCGCGGCACCATCCGATGCTGATCGCCAACGGCGATGGCCGGGTCTACGCCCTCGGCGGCTACGGCCGCACCGACGCCGGCGACTGGACCTCCATGACCGACGTCTGGACCCTCGGGACCAATGGCTGGGAGGAAGCGCCCTCCCTGCCGGGGCCGCAGAGCGAGGCGGTCGGCGTCGCCTTCGAAGGCGCGCTGCATCTGATCACCGGGCGGGCGCCCCGCGGCTCCGCTAACGGCGAGTGGTCCGACCAGCGCGACATCGCCACCCACCGCGTCTTCCTCGGCGGCAGTTGGGAGACCGCGCGTCCCAATCCCATGGCTCGTAACAGCGCCGCCGGAGCGGTGCTGAACGGCGTCATCTGGGTGGCGGGCGGCCGCACCGTCGAGGGCAGCGGGACCGGTCGGCTGGATCGCTACGATCCCAAGCGCGACCGCTGGGACACCCTGGCGCCCATTCCGCGCTCGAGAGCGTCCGACAATCAGGTCGGCGGCGGCCTCGCTATGGCGGCGGTCGGCGACCGGCTGGTGGCCTTCGGCGGCGAATGGTTCGCCGGGCGCGGCGACGGCGGCGTGTTCCGCGAGACCTGGATCTACGACCCGGCCGCCGACGCGTGGTCGGCCGGCCCCGCCATGCTGACGCCGCGCCACGGTCTCGCCGCGGCGGCCATCGGCGACACCGTCTATGCGGTCGCCGGTGGAGCGGTCGCGTCCGGCGGCGAGGCGACCGGCATCGTCGAGGCGCTGACCCTCTGAGGTCAGGCCGGCGGATCCAGCTCCGCCAGCGCCGCCTCATGGTCGGCGATCCGCCGTCGGCAGCGCCAGGTGTGGCGTTCGTACAGGATCGAGCAGGCTGTCAGGAACATGCCCGCGGGCACATACAGCCAGGCCTTGCCGGCGATGCCCTCATCCACCGCGACCACCACCACGAACAGCAGGGCGGCCACCGTGGTCGCCTGACCGGCTCTCGC
This sequence comes from Brevundimonas lenta, assembly GCF_014196335.1. Taxonomy (GTDB): domain Bacteria; phylum Pseudomonadota; class Alphaproteobacteria; order Caulobacterales; family Caulobacteraceae; genus Brevundimonas; species Brevundimonas lenta. The sequence continues at coordinate 640,648 of NZ_JACIDM010000002.1, read as the reverse complement.
CCAACGCAGGCCAGAGCGAGCCTGGCCGATCGCGGTGCGCAGGGCCGCCGCCGGCGTATCCGCCTCGCCGGGCTCGGCGCCCCGCCGCGCCCACAGGGTCACGGCCAGGGCGAAGACGGCGAAGACGAAGGCCGCCGCGCCCAGCAACGGCTCGTCGTGCCGGAAGGCGATCCAGCCGCCGGCGACGCCTGCCAGCACGGCCCCCCAGGCTTCGAGCTGGAAATTCACCCGCGCCAGCCACGCGCGGCGACGGATGCCCCGCACCAGTTCAGCGGTCGGTTCGACGCCCCCGTTCGGGGTGGTCCAGACCTCGGCGAGGTCGCTCCAGTCGTCGGGCCGTTCGTGCGTCATCGCGGGGCCTCCGGGTTCATCAGGGCGCGCAGTTCGGCGCGGGCGCGGGTCAGGCGGATCGAAACGGCGTTGGCGTTCAGGCCCAGCATCTGGCCGATCTCGGCCGGGCTGAACCCCTCCAGGGTCAGGCTGGCGGGCTGGCGCAGCGACAGCGGCAGGCTGCGCACGGCCGACGCCAGCCGTTCCCGCAGATCGTCCGCCTCCACCCGGTCCAGCGGCGACGGGTCGGAGGAGGGCAGGGCCTCGTCCAGCGGGCTGCGGCGCGGTGCGGCGGCCTCGCGCGAGACATGGGTCACCGCCCGATTGTGGGCCACGCGGGCGAGGAAGGCGCGGATCGGCGCCTCGCCCCGGAAGGACGGCAGGGCGCGCCAGACGGCCAGCAGGATGTCCTGTTCCAGCTCGCGCCGGCGTTCGCGGTCGGCTTCGTAGCTGCCGGCGATGCGGCGCAGCATCGCGCCGTGCTCGCCGACCAGCGCCTCAAATCCCGCGTCCCTGCCCAAACCGCCCGGTCTCACCACCTTCGACGCTCCGCTGCGTCGGCAGGATGAAAGACTCGCCGATCGGCCGGGACTTTCACCTCAGGAGCATGATTTTCACAGGAGCCTCCCCCCATGTCCGCCGACCCGATCCCCGAAACCCCGGCAGCCCAACCCGCGGGCGCCGTGAAGCGCAGCCGTAAATTCCTCTGGACCCTGGCCGGGCTGGTCGCGGTCGTCGCCGTCTGTGGCTGGATCTCGCTGGGCGTCGGCCTGTACCTCGACGTCGATCGCGGCACGCGCCTGATCCTCGCGATCGTGGCCGCTGTCTCGACCGAGCTGCTGTTCTGGATCAGCGCCGCCGCCCTGGGCGTCTCGGTGTTCGAGGCCCGCAAGCGCATCTGGCGCAAGATCACCGGTCGCGGCTGAGACGGGCGAGCAGTCCCTGGGCCGCGGCCGTCACCTCGGTCCAGGTGACCTCGAATCCCGCATCGTCGCCGAACCACGGATCGGCGACGGCCTGGCCCTCGCGGCCCTCCACATAGTCCAGCAGCAGGCTCAGCCCGGCGGTCGCATCCGCCGGGCGCAGCTTCTTCAGATTGGCCAGGTTCTCGTGATCCAGGGCCACGATGTGGGTGAAGCGCCGGAAGTCCGCCGGCCGCACCTGCCGCGCCCGCAGCCGCGAGATATCCACGCCATGTCCAAGCGCCACGGCCTGCGCCCGCCGATCCGGCGGCTCGCCCGCGTGCCAATTGCCGGTGCCGGCGGAGTCGATCTCGACATCCATCCGCCGCCGTTCGGCCTCGGCCCGCAGCGCCCCCTCGGCCAGCGGCGAGCGACAGATGTTGCCGAGGCAGACGAAGAGGATGGAGGGCATGGACCGTATTCTTGACCAGTCCGTCCTCAAGCTCAACGCGGCGGCCGCAGCATCGGGACGAGCGTCGGCGAGGAACCGACCTGGATCTCGCCCATCACTTCGAAGCCGTGGCGACGGTAGAAAGGGATGTTTCGCGGGTTCGAGGATTCCAGATAGGCCGGCGCGTGGTCGCGATCACATTGTTCAAGCGCGTAGGCCATCAACGCGTCTCCGAGGCCTTTGCCCTGGTGCGCTGGATCCGTGCCGATCAGAGGCAGGTACCAATGAGGTGCAGTCGGGTGGAAGGCAGCCATCTGCTCGAAAACGGCGTCGGTTTCGGGCCGGCGGGCCCTGGCGACCGTGGATTCGATCACCGCGCCGAGACCTTCCTCGTCGGATTGCACCCCGGGGGGCAGCCACAACGCCGTCGCGCCGTAGTCATCCGTGCAATAGGCGGTTCCGCTTTCGAACGCCTTGCTGCCGAACGCCCGAACCATCCGGGGCATGGCCTCCAGGTATCGGCGGGCGTTGGGCCAGGTCCACCGCGCCATCGGGTCTGCCGCAAACGCCAGGACGACGGTTTGAGCCGCGGCGTCTTCATCGGCCGAGGTCATGACTCTTACATGCGGCGATCCCATGCTGTTGTCTTCCTTGGCGTCCACCCGCTACGTAAGCCATGGCACCGGTCCGGGTTGCGAGGTGGCCCGATTGCTCACCGCCGTCCGAACAGCTTCTCCAGGTCCCCCAGCTTGAGCTCCACATACGTCGGACGCCCGTGGTTGCACTGGCCGCTATGCGGCGTGGCCTCCATCTGGCGGAGCAGGGCGTTCATCTCGGGGGCGGACAGCACCCGGCCGGCGCGGACCGAGCCGTGGCAGGCCATGGTGCCGCAGACCTCGCCCAGACGCTCCGAAAGGGCCAGCGCGGCGCCGTGCTCGGCCAGGTCGTCGGCGATGTCGCGGATCAGGCCCTGGACGTCGGTGTCGCCGAGCAGGGCCGGGGTCTCGCGCACCAGCACGGCGCCGGCGCCGAACGGCTCTACGATCAGGCCCAGCTGCGCCAGCTCGTCGGCGCGGGCCGAGACGCGTTCCGCCTCGGCCGGGTCCAGCTCGACCACTTCGGGCGTGAGCAGGGCCTGACGCGTCACCGAGCCGGCGGCCATCTGGGTCTTCATCCGCTCGTAGACGAGGCGCTCGTGGGCGGCATGCTGGTCGACCACGATCAGGCCGTCGCGGGTCTGGGAGACGATGTAGGTGCCGTGCAGCTGCGCCCGCGCCGCGCCGAGCGGATAGTCCAGCGGATCAATGACCTGGCCGTGGCTCTGAACCGGCTGGGCGAACTCTTCCGGACGGTCCAGCGTCTCGATCCGGGCCGAGCGTTCGTTGAGACCGGGCAGCACCTGGGCGGTGGCCGTGGCCGGGGCGGCCCAGCCCTGCCAGCCGCTCCAGCCCTGGGCCGAGGGCGAGGACGGGCTGTAGCCCGCGCCCGCCGCCACGCCCGAATGCGGGCGGAACCCGGACAGGGCGTCCGCCGCCACGGTCGTCGAGGCGCGGTGCCCCGCCGCCGCCAGCGCGTGGCGCAGGGCCCCGACAATCAGACCCCGGACCAGCGCCGGATCGCGGAACCGCACCTCGGCCTTGGCCGGATGGACGTTCACGTCGACGTAGAGCGGGTCGATGTCGAGGAACAGCACCGCCGCGGGGTGGCGGTCGCGCGCCAGGAAGTCGGCGTACGCCCCGCGCAGCGCGCCCTGCAGCAGGCGATCCTTCACCGGCCGCCCGTTGACGAACAGGTACTGGTGGGCGGCGTTGCCGCGCGAATAGGTGGGCAGGCCCGCATAGCCCGACAGACGCACCCCGTCGCGCTCCTGGTCGATCAGCAGGGCGTTGGCCTCGAAATCTCGGCCCAGTAGGGCCGCCAGCCGCTTCAGCCGCCCGACGTCGCCGGGATGTTCGGCGGGCAGGCGCAGGGTGGTCTTGCCGTCCAGATCCAGGGTGAAGGCCACCGCCTCGTGCGCCATAGCCTGGCGTTTGATCTCTTCCGAGATGGCCATGGCTTCCGACCGCTCGGACTTCATGAATTTCAGGCGGGCGGGGGTGGCGTAGAACAGGTCGCGCACCTCGACCCGGGCGCCATGCGGGCCGGGGAAGCCGGCGGGCGAGACCGGGCGCTGATCGCCGCCCTCGACGGTGATGGCGTGCGCGTCGCCGCCTTCCTTCGGGCGGCTGGTGATGGTCAGGCGCGCGACCGAGCCGATGGAGGGCAGGGCCTCGCCGCGGAAGCCCAGGGTGTGGATGCGCAACAGGTCGACGTCGCCCGCGTCGTCCGGCTCCAGCTTGGAGGTCGCGTGGCGCTCGATCGCCAGGGCCAGCTGGTCGGCCGCCATGCCGTGCCCGTCGTCGGCGATCAGGATGCGGGTCAGCCCGCCGCCGTCGGCCTGCACCTCGACGCGCGTCGCGCCCGCGTCGAGCGCGTTCTCGACCAGCTCCTTGATGGCGCTGGACGGGCGTTCGACCACCTCGCCGGCGGCGATGCGATTGACGGTTTCGGGCGGGAGGCGGCGGATTGGCATGGATTCGCAAGTATGCCGGTTTCGCCGGAAGGGAAGAAGGCCGCTCAGTTCGGGTCGGCCCGCTCCAGCCCCGCAATCGCCTCGGCGATGTCCTCGGCCTTCTTCGCCACCACGGCCTGGGCGTCGTAGAGGCCCCGATTGTAGAAGAACGGCCCGATCTCCCGACCCAGGAAGTCGATCAGCATTTCGGCCGGCAGGTCGCGCAGCTCGACGTCCAGCTCGTCGCGGAAATAGGTCCGCAGCTTCGCCGTGATCGCCGCGATCTCCTCCCGGCTGAAAGCGATCGCCTTCGTCATGCCACCTCGGCGAGGGCTTCTTCGGCTTCCACCCAGGCGGCCTCGGCGGCGTCCAGATCGGCCTGGGCTTTCGCGCGGGCGCGGGTCAGACCCTCCAGCTTCTTCGGATCGCTGACCGCGGCGTTGGCCAGATCGTCGTCCAGGCGGGCGAGCTCGGCGGTCAGCTGGGTCATCCGCTCCTCGGCCTTCTTCACCGCATGTCGCAGGGTCGAGGGCGAGGGCCCGCCCTTCTTCTGCTGCGGTTTGGCGGCCGGGGCCGGGGCGGCTTCCTCAACCAGCTCCTGCTTCACCTGCGACGGCTTCATCCCGACCTGCTTCGCGCGGTCGAGGACGAATTTGGCGTAGTCGTCCATGTCGCCCTCGAACGGCTTCACCGTGCCGTCGGCGGCCAGCCACAGGCGATCGGCCACCAGTTCCATGAGCGAGCGGTCGTGGGTGATCAGGATGACCGCGCCGGTGTACTCGTTCAGCGCATCCAGCAGGGCGCGGCGGCTGTCGATGTCCAGGTGGTTGGTCGGTTCGTCGAGGATCAGGATATGCGGCGAGTCCATCGCCACCAGGTTCAGCAGCAGACGGGCGCGCTCGCCGCCCGACAGGCTGGCGACCGTGGTCTCCTGCTTCTGGAACGGCAGACCGAACCGCGCCAGCTTCGAGCGTCGGCTGGATTCCGAGGACTCGGGCATGGCGCGGCGGATGATCTCCAGCGGCGTGTCGGTCGGGTCCATCGCCTCGATCTGGTGCTGGTGGAACCAGCCCACGCGCATCTTGCCGTCGCGGTGGAACTCGCCGGTCTCGACCGTCAGGGCCTTGGCGATCAGCTTGGCGAAGGTCGACTTGCCCGCGCCGTTGACGCCCAGCAGGCCGATGCGGTCGTCCAGGTCCATGCGCAGGTTGAGGTTCTTCAGGATCGGCTTGCCCGGCTCGTAGCCGACATTGGCCCGCTCCAGGCGGATGAGCGGCGGGGGCAGGGGACGTTCCGGCGACGGCAGGACGAAGGGCGCGACGCGCTCCTCCGGCGGCAGCTCGATCCGCTCCATCTTCTCCAGCTTCTTGACCCGCGACTGGGCCTGGGTGGCCTTGGACGCCTTGGCCTTGAAGCGGTCGATGAACTTCTGCAGGTGCGCCCGCTCGACTTCCTGCTTGGCCTGGGTCGCGCTCATCAGGCGCAGCTTTTCAGCCCGGGTCTTCTCGAAGGTGTCGTAGTTGCCCGAGTAGAGGTCCAGCTTGCGGTTCGAGAGGTGCAGGATGTGGGTGCAGACTTCGTTCAGCATCTCGCGGTCGTGCGAAATGATCAGCGCCGTCGCCGGATATTTCTTCAGGCGCGCCTCAAGCCACAGGGCGCCTTCCAGATCGAGGTAGTTGGTCGGTTCGTCGAGCAGCAGCATGTCCGGCTCGGCGAACAGGGCCGCCGCCAGGGCCACGCGCATCCGCCAGCCGCCCGAGAAATGCGACATCGGCCGCTGGATGTCTTCCTGGCTGAAGCCGAGGCCGACGAGGATTTCCGAGGCGCGCGCCGGGGCGGCGTCGGCGTCGATCTCGATCAGCCGGCCCCAGATCTCGCCCATCTCCTCCGGCTCGGCCGTCTCCAGCCGGGTCAGCAGGTCGTGGCGCTCGGCGTCGGCCTCGAGGATGGTCTCCAGCACGCTGACGGGCGTGGCCGGGTGTTCCTGATCCACCGAGCCGATGCGCGCGGTCTTCGGCAGACTGACCTCGTCGCCGCCGGCGACCAGCTCGCCAAGGATCACCTTGAACAGGGTCGACTTGCCGATGCCGTTGCGGCCCACCAGGCCGACCTTGGCGCCGGGCGGCAGGCTGACGGAGGCGTCGTCCAGAAACGAACGGCCCCAGGCGTTGAGGGTCAGGCGATTGATCTGCAGCATCGGTCGGTCAGATTCTTATGCGGCTTCGGTCTGCAACGCCGTTCGGCGGGCGATCGAGGCAAAATTGTGAGGCGGTTGGAAAGCGGGGAGGGCGCCGCTATAAGCCCGCGACCCTCAATCTCCCAAACAAGAAGTCACTTCCCATGACCGAACGCACCTTCTCGATCATCAAGCCCGACGCCACGCGCCGCAACCTGACCGGCGCGATCAACGCCGTGATCGAAGGCGCCGGCCTGCGCATCGTCGGCCAACGCCGCGTCAAGCTGTCGACCGAGCAAGCCCAGAAATTCTACGCCGTTCACGCCGAGCGCCCGTTCTACGGCGAGCTGGTCGGCCAGATGACCGCCGAGCCGGTTGTCGTCCAGGTCCTGGAAGGCCCGAACGCCGTCGCCGCCTACCGTGAAGTCATGGGCGCCACCAACCCGGAACAGGCCGCCGAAGGCACCATCCGCAAGCAGTTCGCCCTGTCGATCGGTGAAAACTCGGTCCACGGCTCGGACTCGCTCGAGAACGCCGCCATCGAAATCGAGCAGTTCTTCTCGGACGACCAGATCGTCGGCTAAGGCCCACGACTGCTGAACATCGGAACGGCCGGATCTTCGCGGGTCCGGCCGTTTTGCTGTCTAGACCTCGGTCGCTTCCGGGAATGTCCAGGAGCCGTCGAGAACCTCTGGGCGTGGCCGGTACAGCCGGACCATATAGTTCCAGCCCGGCGTGATCGGCAGCAGGTTGGGCGCGTCGCCCGCGCCGCCGAACTGAATGGTCACAGCGCCGTCCGGGTCGGTCTTCGCCGTGATGCTGTTCAGGGTATAGGCGTTGCGGTCATTGGCCTCGTAGTAGCCTTCGGCGTTGTAAACGCTGACCGACCAGAAGCCGTCGACCGGCACGTCCTTGACCCTCAGGCGGTAGACCGCTTTCCCGTCGTTCTTCGGCGGCGTGACGTTGAGATAGAGCGCCTCCGTCTCCGGATTCCCGCCCCAGGCCATGGCCGAGCCTATCAGCCGCAGGACCGGATCGACCTGGTCCTTACGGCCGAACATCCCCTTGGTGTCGGGGAGGGTGGTTCCCAGCTCGACGAGCGCCTTGCGCACCTTGTCCTGGCTGTCCTTGTCCCACGACGAGGGTTCGAAAGCGCCCGGCGCGGCCTGCTCGCTGGCGAGGGAGTCCTGCACCGCGTGCACGGCGGCCAGGTCGGCCGGGTCGTCGGGATTCACCAGGGTGCGGATGCCGGCCATGATGTACCGGGTGCCGACGCTCGCGCGGTCGAAGGTGTAGCGGCCGGCGCGGTAGGCGACCTGGACCGTGTACTGGTCCTCGTCGAACACCTGCAGCGACATGAACCGCTTGCCGGCGTCCGGCAGGATCACCGTCACCGGCCCGGCGTCGAGGTCGAATACGGCCGACGAGTAGAGGGTGTCGCGGTTGGCCCTCACCACGGACTGATGGTCGATCGGCATCGGCTCGCGGAAGTGGTGGAACTTGCCGAAGCCGCCTTCGCGGACGGCGTTGCCGAAGTAGAGGTCGGTCTCCGCGCGGGCGAAATTGTCGGGTGTGACCGGGACAGGCGCGTTCATGTCATCTCTCCTTTGGATCAGGTCCGTTCAACCGGCGGCGGCGTCCATGAGCCGTCGAGAACGGCCGCCTTCGGCCAGTAGCTGCGGACGTAGAGGGTGAAATCGGCGTCCTTCGGCGCGGGCAGCCAATTGCTGCGCTTGTCGTCGGACGGCGGATCGGCCTGGACGTAGATCGTCAGCGAGCCGTCGGAAGCGACGATGAGGTCCTTGTTCTTGGTGCCGAGCGAATACCGCTTCAGGTCGTTGGGCGCGAAGAAGTGGTGCTCGTTGTAGAGGGTCAGCGACCAGAAGCCGTTGACCGGCGGCGTCTCGTCCTTCGCGAAGGTCACCGTGTAGCGCTTGGCGCCGTTGAGCCGGTCGCCCGAGACGTCGAGGTCCTGGTAGAAATACTTCGTCTCGTTGGGCGCATTGACCAGGATATTGGAGCGGGCGGCGGCTGTGCGGGTGAAATAGTCGGTGCCGAACGCCGCCTCGTTCGAGATGGTGCTCCAGTTGTGCGGCAGCTGTTGGCCGTAGTTGCGGAACTGCAGCAGCGGCAGGATGACCGTCTCCTCCACCGCCGTCGCGGCCTCGACCGCCGCCTTCTTCAGCGTGGGGTCCGCCTTGATGGCCGCGATCAGGCCGCGCAACAGGGCGTAGCGAGCCTCCTCGCCGGGCAGGGGCGGGGCGTCGTCCAGGATCGACGGCAGCAGGTCGAAGAAGGTCTCGGGGAACACGAACCGCTTTTCGCTCGCGCCGCCTTCCTCGCCGGGAACGGTTTTGATGCCCTTCCAGTCCCGGGTCTTCATCGTCCCGTCGAACTGGTTGAGGGGATAGACCATCACCTGGTTGAGCAGCGGCTGGATCGCCGCCCGGTCCTCCGCGGTGTCATCCTGGAAGATGCGCGGCGCCGCGAAACCGGTATTGGTCGGCGAGCGAAAGACGTCGGTGATGCCCTTGGGGATCTCGCCGGCCCAGTCGGGACCGACCACGAGGTAGAAGCCCGGCGTCGTCCCGTACATCTTTCCCAGTTGCACGAAGCCGTCGGTGCGGAGGTCGACCATCTGGTAGACCCAGAAGCGGTCGCCGAAGTCCGGCACCTGGACCACCGCAGGCGTCAGGTCGAGCGCAAGGCTTCCGGCGCCGTAGACCACGTCCTGGTTCGGGCAGCAGACCAGCCGCTGGTCCGGGGTGACATAGTCGGTCAGCATGCTGACCTGGTTCAGAGGCGCCGCCGGCGCCGGTCCGGCCAGCATCGGTTCCGGGACGTCCTGGAAGTTGAGCCGCCGGGTGTAGATGTTGGTCAGCGGCCAGCCCCAGAAATAGGCCTCGCCGGCGATCAGGCGGACCCAGGCGTCGGTGACCTTGACCTTGGTGTCCGGTCCAGCGGGCAGGGCACGGGTCCAGCCCGGCGACAGGGTGGCGGCGATCGATGAAGTGGTCACGGGAAGCCTCCGGAGGTTTCAGCGGAAGCTAAGAACCCGCGGGCAGAGGTCGATCCGGTCGAACCCTGGCCCTGAATGCAGAACGGCCCCGGCGATCGCTCGCCGGGGCCGTGTCCGTTTCGGAGAGGAGGTCCTTACCAGATGCGGGCGCGCGCTTCCGGAGCCAGGTACTGCTCATCGCCCGGCTTCACGCCGAACGCCTCGTACCAGGCGTCGATGTTGCGAACCGGCACGGCGGCCCGGTACTGGGCCGGGGCGTGCGGATCGACGGTCACCTGCTGGCGCAGGGCCTCGTCGCGGATGTTCTCGCGCCAGACCTGGGCCCAGCCGAGGAAGACCCGCTGGTCGCCGGTCAGGCCGTTGATCACCGGGGCCGGCTGGCCGTTCAGCGACATGTGGTAGGCGTCCAGCGCCATCAGCAGACCGCCCAGGTCGGCGATGTTCTCGCCCATGGTCAGGTCGCCGTTGACGTTCGAGCCTTCCAGCGGGGCCAGGGCCGAATACTGGGCGCCCAGAACGGCCGCGCGCTGCTCGAACTTGGCGCCGTCCTCGGCCGTCCACCAGTCGCGCAGCACGCCGTCGCCGTCGACCTTGCGGCCCTGGTCGTCGAAGCCGTGCGTGATCTCGTGGCCGATGACCGCGCCGATGCCGCCGTAGTTCACCGCCGGGTCGGCGTTCGGATCGAAGAACGGCGGCTGCAGGATGGCGGCCGGGAAGACGATCTCGTTGCGCGGGGGGTTGTAGTAGGCGTTCACCGTCTGCGGGGTCATGCCCCACTCCAGCGGATCGACCGGACGCTTCAGCTTGCCGAGATTCCAGGCCCAGTCGAAGGCGTTCGAGCGCTCGACGTTGCCGTACAGATCGCCCGGGATCAGCTGCAGGCCGTCATAGCTGCGCCACTGGTCCGGGTAGCCGATCTTCACGCCGAAACGGCTCATCTTGTAGAGGGCCTGCTCGCGCGTCTCCTCGCTCATCCAGTCGAGGTGCTTCAGGCGCTCGGTCATGGCGGCGCGCAGGTTGGCGACCAGGGCCTCCATCTGGGCCTTGGACTCGGCCGGGAAGTGACGGGCCACATATTCCTTGCCCAGCGCCTCGCCGAGCGAGCCGTTGACCAGCGACACGCCGCGCTTCCAGCGCGGGCGGTTCTCCGGTTGGCCGCTCAGGGCCTTGCCGTAGAAGTCGAAGCGGGCGTCAACGAAGGGCTGCGACAGATAGGGCGAGGCCTGGTCGATGACGTGGAAGGCCTGCCATGACTGCAGGGTGGCGATCGGCGTCTCGGCGAAGACGCGGGCCATGCCCGGATAGGCGCTGTCCTGCGACTGCACGATGCGCGGCGCGTCCTGGATGCCGGCGCCGGTCGCCCAGGCGTTCCAGTCGAAGCCCGGCGCGTTACGGGCCAGGTCGGCGAGGGTGGTCGGGGCGTAGCTCTTCTCGATGTCGCGGCTCTGGACCTGGGTCCAGTGCTGCTCGGCGATGCGGGTCTCGAAGGCCATGATGTCGGCCGCCGCCTGCTCGGGGTTCGGCCAGCCGGCCAGCTCCAGCGCCTTCGTCATATAGGCGAGGTAGGCGGCGCGCTGCGGGGCGAAGTTTTCCTCGAGGTAGTAGTCGCGGTCCGGCAGGCCGATGCCGCCTTGCACGATGTAGGCGCTGTGCTCGTCCGGGTCCTTCAGATCCTCGGCGACATAGATGCCGAACAGGCTGGAGCCGAAGCCGCCCTGGGTGCGGCCCATCAGGGCGGCGATCTCTTCGCGGGTGTCGGCGGCGCGCACCTCGGCCAGGTCGGCCTGCAGCGGGCTGGCGCCCAGCTGGTTGACCGTCGCCTCGTCCATGAAGCTGGAATAGAAGGCGCCGATACGGGCGGCCTCGGCGCTGGACGTCGGATTGGCGGCGCTTTCCTCGATCAGGGCTTTCAGGTTCTCCTGCGAGTTGTCGTACAGCATGTCGAACGCGCCGTAGGACGTCTTGTCGCCCGGGATCGGCGTGTTGTGCAGGTAGGTGCCGCTGGCGTAGCGGTTGAAGTCGTCACCGGCGGAGATGGACGTATCCATGCCGCCGACGTCGAAGCCGAACTGGCCGATGGCGGGGTTGGTCGCGGCCGGGATCTCGACGATCGGGGGCGCCGACTGGGCGGCCGCGGCGGTCGCGGCGAGGGTGAGAACGGCGCCGGCGGCGCAGGCCATGAGGCGGATTTTGAGCATGAAAGCCCCCAGTGGAATTGCTGGCGGCAACCTGACTCAAGCCCGGCGCGCTGTCGCCGGAAAAGGCCTTTGATTACGAACTTCTAATGCAAGCCGCGACAGAAGGCGGCCAGCGCCCGCGGATACAGCCGATGCTCGGCCGTCAGCACCCGCTGGGCGAGGGTTTCCGGCGTGTCGAACGGCAGCACCGGCACCGCTTCCTGGTCCAGAACCGGGCCTTCGTCGACGCCTTCGTCGACCAGATGCACCGTGCAGCCGGCCTCCTCATCCCCCGCCGCCAGCGCACGGGCGTGGGTGTCCAGGCCGGGATATTTCGGCAGCAGGCTGGGGTGGATGTTCAGCATCAGCCCGTTCCAGCGCCCGACCAGCCAGGGCGTCAGCAGGCGCATATAGCCGGCCAGGGCCACCACCTCGACGCCATGATCCATCAGCACCGCGTCGATCGCCCGCTCATGCGCCTCGCGATCCTTGCCGAACAGGCGATGGTCGACGGCCATGACCGGCACGTCCAGGGCCGCCGCGACGGTCAGGCCGCTGGCGTCCGGCTTGTTCGAGATCACCACGGCGACCTCGAACGGGGCGTCGGCCGCGCGCGAGGCCTCGATCAGCGCGGCCATGTTCGACCCGGCGCCGGAAATCAGGATCGCCGTGCGGACGCGGCGACGGGCGGTGTCGGTCATGGCGCCGCTCAGGCGGCTTCCAGCTGGCCGCACACGAAGGCGACCTCGCCGGCGTTCAGCAGGGCGGCGAGCACGGGCTCGGCGTTCTCCGGCGCGACGACCAGGATGAAGCCCACGCCGCAGTTGAAGGTGCGGCGCAGCTCGTGATCCGAGATGCCGCCGACTTCGCCCATCCACTGGAACACCTGCGGCATCGGCCACGCATCCCAGTCGAACGAGGCCTTCAGGCCCTCGGCGATGCAGCGCGGCGGATTCTCGATCAGGCCGCCGCCGGTGATGTGGGCCGCGCCCTTGACCAGGCCCGCCTTCATCAGCGGCAGCACCGGCTTCACATAGATGCGGGTCGGCTCCATCAGCGCCTGGGCCAGGGTGCGGTCCTTGGCGAAGGGCGCGTCGGCGTCCCAGCCCAGGCCGGACTTCTCGACCACCTTGCGGATCAGCGAATAGCCGTTCGAGTGCGGGCCCGACGAGGCCAGGCCGATGATGACGTCGCCGGCCTGCTGGCGATCCAGGTAGGGCAGGGCGTGGCCGCGCTCGACCGCGCCCAGCGAGAAGCCGGCCAGGTCGTAGTCCCCGCCGGCGTACATGCCCGGCATTTCGGCTGTCTCGCCGCCCACCAGCGCACAGCCGGCCTGACGGCAGCCCTCGGCGATCCCGGCGACGACGCGCTTGGCGGCGTCGATCTCCAGCTTGCCGGTGGCGTAGTAGTCGAGGAACAGCAGCGGCTCGGCGCCCTGGGCCAGCAGATCGTTGACGCACATGGCGACCAGGTCGACGCCGACGCCGTCATGACGGCCGGTCTCGATGGCGATCTTCAGCTTGGTGCCGACGCCGTCCGTCGTGGCGACGATCAGCGGGTCTTCGAATCCGGCCGCCTTCAGGTCGAACAGGGCGCCGAATCCGCCCAGCGACGCCTCCGCGCCGGGGCGGCGGGTCGACTTCGCCAGCGGCTTGATCGCGTCCACCAGCATCTCGCCGGCGTCGATATCCACGCCCGCGTCGGCATAGGTAAGGCCGTTACGAAGGCTGTCGGGGGTGTCGCTCATCGGTCACGGGCCTGAATCAGAGGGCGGAATTGTGTCGCGGCTCTTGCCACAACGGGCGCGCGCGGGGCTATAGCATCCGAATGACGCCGATCACCACCACCGACGCTCTGCGCGACTTCTGTGCACGCCTCGCCACAGCTCCCTTCATCACCGTCGATACGGAATTCATGCGGGAGACGACGTACTGGCCCAAGCTGTGCCTGATCCAGGCCGCTTCGCCGACGGACGCCGCCATCATTGATCCGCTGGCGGAGGGCCTCGATCTGGAGCCCTTCCTCGAGCTCCTGCGCGACGAATCGATTCTCAAGGTCTTCCACGCCGCCCGCCAGGACGTGGAAATTTTTGTGAAGCTGGGCGCGATGCCCAAGCCGATGTTCGACACCCAGGTCGCCGCCATGGCCGCCGGCTTCGGCGATCAGGTCTCGTACGAGGCCCTGGTCCGCCAGATGCTGCGCCAGGAAGTCGACAAGGGCAGCCGCTTCACCGACTGGGCCCGCCGGCCGCTGTCCGAGGCGCAGCTGGTCTATGCGCTCGGCGACGTGACCCATCTCGCGGCCCTGTTCCCCAAGCTGCGCGATCGTCTGAAGAAGGACGGCCGCATCGACTGGGTCACCGCCGAGATGGAGGATCTGACCGATCCGGCGCTGTACGACACCGATCCGGAAAAGGCGTGGAAGCGTCTGAAGCCCAAGAAGTACGCCGCCAAATATCTCGCCGCCTTCGTCGCGACCGCCGTCTGGCGCGAGCGCGCGGCCCAGGAGCGCGACCAGCCGCGCGGCCGCATCCTCAAGGATGAGGCGATCGACGAGATCGCCGCCCAGGGTCCGACCGACCCGGACGCCTTCAACCGCCTGCGCTCCGTGCCCAAGGGCTTCGGCGCCTCGCGCCTCGGTCTGGAGCTGACCGCCGAGCTGAAGCGCGTGCTGGCCGATCCGGAGGCGCATGCGCCCAAGCTGGAGCGTCCGTCGCACAACCAGCCTGCGCCGCCCTCGGTCGTCGAACTGCTGAAGGTCCTGCTCAAGGCCAAGAGCGACAACGCCGGCGTGGCCACCAAGCTGATCGCCAACGTCGCCGACCTGGAGAAGATCGCGCTCGACGACAACGCCGACGTCGAGGCTCTGCACGGCTGGCGCCGCCAGCTGTTCGGCGACGACGCCCTGAAGCTCAAGCGCGGCGAAATCGCCCTGGTCCTCAACGGACCGCGGGTCGAGGTCGTCGAGATCGAATAGAAAAAGGGCCGCTCCATCGAGCGGCCCTTTCCTTTTAGGCCACCGTGGCCTTGACGATCTTGCCCGGCTTGCGGGGCGGTTCGCCCTTCGGCAGGGCGTCGACGTTGTCCATGCCTTCGATCACTTCGCCCCAGACCGTATACTGGCGGTCGAGGAAGGTCGCGTCGTCCAGGCAGATGAAGAACTGGCTGTTGGCGCTGTTCGGATCGCTGGTGCGGGCCATCGAGCACACGCCGCGCACGTGCGGCTCTGCCGAGAACTCGGCCTTCAGGTCCGGCTTCTTCGAGCCCGAGGTGCCGGTGCCGGTCGGATCGCCGCCCTGGGCCATGAAGCCCGGGATCACGCGGTGGAAGACCACGTCGTCGTAGAAGCCTTCCTTGGCCAGCTCGGTGATGCGGGCCACGTGGCCCGGCGCCAGGTCGGGGCGCAGCTTGATGACCACGTCGCGCTGTTCGCCGTCGCCGGTGTCCAGCGAGAAGGTCAGGGTTTCATCGGTCATCGGTACGCTCCTTGTGAATTGTCGCGGGTCCATAGCCCGCAAAGCCGGTCGCGGCTATGTGGGATGCATGAGCGAAGACGAAAAGCCCGTCGAACGCCGCCGCATGGTCAAACCGCCCACGGGCGGAACGGCTGCAGGCCGCGGCATGGGCACCAAGATGAAGACGGCGGACACCAAGTCGATGTCCAGCCAGCAGTGGATCAAACGCCAGCTGTCCGACAAATGGTCCGAGCGCGCGCGGGCCGAAGGCTGGCGCAGCCGCGCCGCCTTCAAACTGCTGGAGATCGACGACCGCTTTCGCCTGATCAAACGGGGCAGCCGGGTCATCGACCTGGGCGCGGCCCCCGGCGGCTGGGTCCAGGTGGCGCTGGAACGCGGTGCGACCTCGGTCGTGGGCGTCGACCTGCTGATGATCGAGCCGATTCCCGGCGCCACCCTGATTCAGGCCGACTTCACCCATCCGGGCGTCGATCAACAGATGATCGACCTGCTGGGCGGCCCGCCGGACCTGGTCCTGTCGGACATGGCCCACAACACCGTCGGCCACCGCCAGACCGACCATCTGAAGATCATCGCCCTGATCGAGATCGCGGCGGACTTCGCCATCCGCACCCTGAAACCGGGCGGCAATTTCGTCTCCAAGAACTTCCAGGGCGGCGACGCCGGCGGCGTGCTGGCCCGCCTGCGCGCGGAGTTCGAGACGGTGAAATACGTCAAGCCGGCCTCAAGCCGGAAGGACAGCGCCGAGGTCTTCCTGGTCGCGCTGAACAAGCGTTGAAGCCTTGCGGGGAGGGCAATTCCCTCCCCGCGGCCAGACCTACCGGCGTCAGGCGCAGGATTCGTAGTAGTACAGCACGTACTCCGTCCGCTCGCCCCAGCCCCACTGGTTGGCGCCGCAGGTGATGCCGCTGCCGCCGACCGTGACGTTGTAGGTGGCGTCCGAGAAGTATTCCCGTTCGATCGAGAACGCAGGCGCGGCGAGAGCTGCGCCGAAGCCGACGCCGGTCGTGGTGGCCAGCGCAAGGACGGCGATCTGGGCGGTACGCACCACCGTGGATTTGAGGGTCTTCACGTTCATTGCATGGACTCCCTGTGCCCGGAAGCGGGCCTCGCCACCGTAGTGGTCAAGGTTGTCGGACTGCAATCTCAAAGAGTATTATTGCAACCCGACGTGATCGTCAGGCCTGCGCCAGGTCCGCCGCGCGCTTCGCCTTCTTCGCCTCGATCCGCGTCCAGATGCGGTCGTGGATCGTGAAGAACACCGTCTGCACCAGCGGCTCGGTGATGCCGATGGCCAGCGCCACCCGGATGTTCTGGGTCAGCGCATAGGCCACCGTCACCGCCACGGTGAAATGCATCAGGCCGTAGGTGACGGTCTTCAGCGCGATCTGCTTGAACGAGCGGGGCAGGGCATGGCTGTGCCCGTGGTGGCCGTGACCGTGGCCGTGGGCCCGGGTCTGCTCCTCGGGGGTCATGACCTCCAGGCGCGCGGTGAAGGCCTCGGCCGCCTCCTCTACGTTCGACAGCATCCGCCGCCGTTCGACGCGGTGCCAGACGCGGTCGTGAATCGAATAGGCGATGGTCTGGAAGAAGGGCTCGACCACGCCGACCGCCAGCGCCAGCCGCCAGTCGCGCGTGATGGCGAAGGCGACCAGGATGGCGACCACCAGGTGCATGACGCCATAGCTCGCGATCTTCAGGGCGAGGCGGCGGGCGGTGCTGATCAACAGTCGGACCATGAAGTCTTCAGATGTGGGGCCGGCGCCGCAACAGGCAAGGCAATTGTTCTTATCCTGTCGATAGGACGCAGGCGGCCCTTGCGGTTCCCGGCCTTCCACCGCTATACGCGGCCCGCAAAACGGAGACTCCTCATGGAGATACGCGAAGGGCTCACCTTCGACGATGTTTTGCTGGAACCCGGCCCGTCCGAGATCATGCCCGCTGAAGCGGATGTCTCGACGAAGCTCACCCGCGACATCAGGTTGAACATCCCTGTGACCTCGTCCGCCATGGACACGGTCACCGAAAGCCGGCTGGCCATCGCCATGGCCCAGGCCGGCGGTCTGGGTGTTCTTCACCGCAACCTCTCGGTCGAGGAACAGGCCGACCAGGTTCGCGAGGTCAAACGCTACGAAAGCGGCATGGTCATCAATCCGGTGACCATCAATCCCGAGACGACTCTCGGCGAGGTCCGCGCCATCGTGGCCCGCAAGAAGATCTCGGGCTTCCCGGTCGTCGATCCGAAGTCGGGCAAGCTGGTCGGCATCCTGACCAACCGCGACATGCGCTTCGACACCGATCCGAACCGCAAGGCCGCCGAGCTGATGACGACCGGCGAGCTGGTCACCGTCCGCGAAGGCGCCGGCCGCGAGGAGGCGCAGAACCTGCTGCGCACTCGCAAGATCGAACGCGTCATCGTCGTCGACGACTCCTATCGCGCGGTCGGCCTGATCACGATGAAGGACATCGAGAAGGCCCACGCCTTCCCGAACGCCGCCAAGGACGAGCAGGGCCGCCTGCTGGTCGGCGCCGCCTCCACCGTCGGCGACGCCGGCTTCGAGCGCTCGATGGCCCTGGCTGACGCCGGCGTCGACGTGGTCGTCATCGACACCGCCCATGGCCACTCGATCCAGGTCGCGCGCGCCGTCGAACGGGTGAAGCGGGAATCCAACCGCCTTCAGGTCATCGCCGGCAATGTCGCCACCTATGAAGCCGCACGCGCCCTGATCGACGCGGGCGCCGACGCCGTGAAGGTCGGCATCGGCCCGGGCTCGATCTGCACCACCCGCATCGTCGCGGGCGTGGGCGTGCCCCAGCTGACCGCCATCCTCGAAGCCGTCCGCGCCGGACGCGCCTCGGGCGTGCCGATCATCGCCGACGGCGGCATCAAGTATTCGGGCGACTTCGCCAAGGCCATCGCGGCTGGCGCCTCGGTCGCCATGATGGGCTCGATGTTCGCGGGCACCGACGAAAGCCCGGGCGAGGTCTTCCTGTACCAGGGCCGGTCCTACAAGTCGTACCGCGGCATGGGGTCGGTCGGGGCCATGGGCGCCGGCTCGGCCGACCGCTACTTCCAGAAGGAAGTCGAGGACACGCGCAAGCTGGTCCCCGAGGGCATCGAGGGCCAGACGCCGTACAAGGGGCCGATCGCCCCGGTGCTGCACCAGATGGTCGGCGGTCTTCGCGCGGCCATGGGCTATGTCGGCGCCGCCACCATCGCCGACTTCCAGGAACGCGCCCGCTTCGTGCGCATCACCGGAGCCGGTCTGCGGGAGAGCCACGTCCACGACGTGATGATCACGCGCGAGGCGCCGAACTACCGTCAGGGCTGAGAAGGGAGGGCCGGCAGGCATGGATATGACGCCTGAGTTCATCATGCTGGCCTTCACCCTGATCCTGGCGCTGGTCCAGATCGGGCTGGCGACCGTGGTCCGGACCTCGGAGCTCGGCGCCAAATGGAATGCGGGACCGCGCGACGCCGAGGTCCCGCCGCCCGGCAAGCTGGCCGGCCGCCTGATGCGCGCCCAGGCCAATCTGTTCGAGACCCTGCCGATCTTCGCCGCCGCCGTTATCATGGCGCATATCGCGGGTAAGGACGGTTTCCTGACCGCCCTCGGCGCTCATCTCTATTTCTTTGCGCGGGTCATTTACGTCCCGCTCTACGCCTTCGGCGTTCCATACATCCGCACCCTGGTCTGGCTCGTCGCCGCCGCCGGTCTGGTGATGGTCCTCGCCGCATTGTTTGTTTGAAAGCCTGAATTGACCCCAGCCGCCCGCCTCGCCGCCGCCGCCTCCGTTCTGGACAGCATCGCCCAGGGCCGCGCCCCGGCCGAAGTCGTGCTCAAGGCCTGGGGACAGACCAACCGCTACGCCGGGTCCAAGGACCGCCGCGCCGTCGCCGACCGCGTCTACCGCGTGCTTCGCGCCCGCGGCCGTCTGGTCTGGGCCATGGGCGGCCGCGAGGACGGCCGCGCCCTCGTCATCGGCTCGCTCAGCCTGATCGACGGCCTGTCGCTTGAAGAGATCGAGGCCCTGCACTCGGGCGACGGCTACGGCCCGCGTCCGCTGTCCAAGCAGGAACGCGCCCGCCTGACGGCCGGCGAAGGCGATCTGCCCGGCTGGGTGGCCGCCGGCCTGCCCGAGTTCGTGGTCGAGGACTTCAAGACCACCTTCGGCGACCGCTGGACCGAAGAGGCCCGCGAGCTGATGGCCCCGCGCGCGCCGATCGACCTGCGCGTCAACAGCGCCCGCGCCACCGTGGACGGCGTGAAGGGCGAGCTGACGGCCGCCGGCCTGACGCCCGAGCGGACGCCGTTCTCGACCTGGGGCCTGCGCCTCCCGTCCGAGCCGCCGCCCAACGTCCAGGCCCAGGACGCCTTCAAGGCGGGCCAGATCGAGATCCAGGACGAAGGCAGCCAGATCGTCACCTGGCTGGCCGGCGCCGGCATCCCGTTCACGCCTGACACCATCGTCGTCGACTATTGCGCCGGCGGCGGCGGCAAGACCCTCGCCCTGGCCGCCCAGGCCCTGCCGCAGGCCAAGCCCGGCGCGGTCGCGCCGAAGCCGGCCGGCTGGTCGCCCACCGGCGGCGAAGAAGGCGCCGGCGGCAAGCCGAAGGTCGAGCTCGCCGCGGGCATGAAGCTGATCGCCTGCGACGTGGTCCAGAAGCGCCTCGACAACATCCGCCCGCGCCTGCAGCGCGCCGGCGTCTCCGCCGATCTGCGCCTGCTGGGCCAGAACGGCGGCGGGGTCGAGGACGTCAACGGCAAGGCCGACCTGGTCTTCGTCGACGCCCCCTGCAGCGGCTCCGGCACCTGGCGCCGCCGTCCCGAGGACGCCTGGCGGCTGAAGACCGACGAGGTCGAGCGCCTCCATGCCCTGCAACTGCGCATCCTCGACCAGGCCGTCCACCTGGTGAAGCCGGGCGGTCGCCTGGTCTATGTCACCTGCTCGATGCTGACCGGCGAGAACGAAGCCACCGCCGACGCCTTCGAAGCCGCGCACCCCGGCTTCATCCCGGTCGCGATCTCCGACCTGCTCAGCACGCCGACCCTGACCGATGCCGCCCGCGCCAAGCTGGCGAACGCCGCCAGCGGCCACCGCCTGCGTCTCTCGCCCGCTTCCACCAACACCGACGGCTTCTTCGCCGCCGTCTACGAGAGGACGGCGTGAACGGGAGCTGGTCCCTCCAGACTTACGGCGATCTTTCCGTCCTCTGCGTGATGGCGGCGCCGGTCGAATACGGCCCGGCGCTTCGCGCGCGCATCCAGCCCCTGATCACCGGCGTCGGCCCTGTCGAGGCCGCCGTCGCCCTGGCGGCGACCCTGGCGCGCCTTGAGGCGTCCAGCCATCAACCGGACCTGATCGTCTCGCTCGGCTCCTGCGGCTCGCGCGATCTCGAACACGCGGCGGTCTATCAGGCCTCGTCGGTCAGCTACCGCGACATGGACGCCCGCGTCCTCGGTTTCGAGAAGGGCGTGACGCCGTTGCTCGACCTGCCGCCGGTCATGACCCTGCCGTGTCCGGTGCCCGGCCTGCCGACCGCCCGGCTGTCGACCGGGGCCAATGTCGTCTCCGGCGCCGCCTATGACGCCGTGGACGCCGACATGGTCGACATGGAGACCTTCGCCCTGCTGCGCGCGGCCCAGACCTTCGGCATCCCGCTGGTGGCCCTGCGCGGCGTCAGCGACGGCCGCTCCGAGCTGACGAAGCTCGAGGATTGGACCTCCACCCTGCATCACGTCGACTCCAATCTGGCTGACGCCCTCGATCGCCTCGCCGCCGTGCTGACGGCCGACGGCCTCGTCGCCCTTGATCCGGGCGTCCCGAACCTTCAAGACCCCGCCCATTCCACGCCGACCCCGAATCTGGAACGCCCATGACCACGCCCGTCCACCAGAAGGTCCTGATCGTCGACTTCGGCAGCCAGGTCACCCAGTTGATCGCCCGCCGCCTGCGTGAGGCGAACGTCTATTGCGAGATCCATCCCTACGCGAAGGCTGAAGCGGCGCTGGCGGCCATGAACCCGGCGGCGATCATCCTGTCCGGCGGACCGGAGAGCGTGCACGAGGAGGGCAGCCCTCGCGCCCCGCAGTCCGTCTTCGACGCCGGCGTGCCGGTCCTGGGCATCTGCTACGGCGAAATGACCATGTGCGAACAGCTCGGCGGCAAGGTCGAGGGCGGCCACACCCGCGAGTTCGGCCGCGCCGCGATCACGGTCGAAAAGGCCTCGCCCCTGCTGGCCGATCTGGCGCCCGTCGGTGAGGAAGAGACCGTCTGGATGAGCCACGGCGACAAGATCGTCGCCATCCCCGAAGGCTTCGATGTCGTCGCCTCCTCGGCCGGTTCGCCCTATGCCGTCATCGCCGACGAGACCCGTCGCTTCTACGGCGTCCAGTTCCACCCGGAGGTGATGCACACCCCGCGCGGCCACCAGATGCTCAAGAACTTCACCCACGGCATCGCCGGGCTGAAGGGCGACTGGACCATGGCTGCCTATCGCGACGAGAAGATCGCCCAGATCCGCGAACAGGTCGGTTCGGCCAAGGTCATCTGCGGCCTGTCGGGCGGCGTCGACAGCTCGGTCGCCGCGGTCCTGATCCACGAGGCCATCGGCGACCACCTGACCTGCGTCTTCGTCGACACCGGCCTGCTGCGCAAGGACGAGGCCAAACAGGTCACCACGCTCTTCCGCGAGCACTACAACATTCCCCTGATCCACGTTGATGCGTCGAAGGAATTCCTCGGCGAACTGGCCGGTCAGTCGGACCCCGAAACCAAGCGCAAGACCATCGGCCGCGTCTTCATCGAGATTTTCGATCGCGAGGCCTCGAAGATCGAGGGCGCCGAATTCCTCGCCCAGGGCACCCTCTATCCCGACGTGATCGAGAGCGTGTCGTCGTCCAGCGGCAAGGCCCACGTCATCAAGAGCCACCACAACGTCGGCGGCCTGCCGGACTATATGAAGCTGAAGCTGGTCGAGCCGCTTCGCGAGCTGTTCAAGGACGAGGTCCGCGCCCTCGGCCGCGAGCTCGGCCTGACCGACGCCTTCGTCGGCCGCCACCCGTTCCCCGGACCGGGCCTGGCCATCCGCATCCCCGGCGAGATCACGCCCGAGGCCGTCGCCACCCTGCAGGACGCCGACGCCATCTATCTGGACGAGATCCGCAAGGCCGGCCTCTACGACGATATCTGGCAGGCCTTCGCCGTCCTGCTGCCGGTCAAGACCGTCGGCGTCATGGGCGACGCCCGCACCTATGAGAAGGTGCTGGCCCTGCGCGCCGTCAGCTCGACCGACGGCATGACCGCCGACTTCTTCCAGTTCCCGTGGGATGTGCTGGGCAAGACCGCGACCCGGATCATCAACGAGGTCCGCGGCGTCAACCGGGTCGTCTACGACGTGACGTCGAAGCCGCCCGGAACGATCGAGTGGGAATGATTCAGAGCCTTCTGAATCTTTTCAGAGCGCTTCCGAAAGTCGCGCTAAAACACTGACTTATAAGAAAAATGATTTCGCAGCCTCTCGGTATCATTCGAGGGGCTGCTTTCGTCTGCGTCGGTCGCTCTGACGGTCCCGCCGCCATTGCCCGCCGGGACTCCGCTCCATACCGTCAGAGGGCCGAGAGCGTCCTGACGGTCTTTTTTCGAGCCAAGCTACGGATTTGGCGAAGGAAAATGATCCCGAAAGACCTCGAAAGCGCCTGACGGTCTTTTGGAGTCAAAACGGCATGCTTACCGACGCCGCATTGCGAAATATTCGCCCAAAATCAAAATCTTACAAAATGACCGACAGGGACGGTCTGTACCTGCTGATTTCGCCCAAGGGCGGCATCGCCTTCAAGTACGACTACCGCTTCAACGGGCGGCGGGAATCCGTCACCCTGGGCACCTATGGTCCGGCGGGCCTGTCGCTCGCCAAGGCCCGCGAGAAGGTCATCGACGCCAAGCGAATGATCGCCGAAGGCGTCTCGCCCGCGCTGGAGAAGCAGCGGGCCAAACGGCGCCTGCAGCAGGCGCGGAGCTTCGAGCATGTGGCCCAGCGGTGGATAGACCATGCGCCCATGGCGGACAGCACCCGCAACATGCGTCGGTCCATCTTCAACCGGGAAATCCTGCCTCAATGGCGCAACCGGTTGCTGAACGAGATCACGCCCAACGACCTTCGCGCCCACTGCAAGACCATCGTCGAGCGGGGCGCGCCGGCGACGGCCGTCCACGTCCGCGACATCGTCAAACAGATCTACGCCTACGCCATCCTGCACGGCGAGAAGATCGACAATCCGGCCGACGGGGTCGGGCCGGCCTCCATCGCCACCTTCCGGCCGCGCGACCGGTCGCTGTCGCCGACGGAGATCCGGATCGCGCTGAATCTGCTGGGGGAGGTGGCGACCCTGCCGACGATCCGCCTCGGCCTGAAGTTTATCCTGCTGAGCATGGTCCGGAAGAGCGAGCTCCAGGACGGGGTCTGGGACGAGGTCGATTTCGCCAACGCCGTCTGGTCGATCCCGAAGGAGCGGATGAAGCGGTCGCGGCCGCACAACGTCTACCTCTCGACCCAGATGCTCGACATCCTGATCGCGTTGAAGACCTGCGCCGGCAACTCCCGCTACATCCTGCCGTCTCGCTACGACGCCGATGCGCCGATGTCGCGGGCCACCTTCAACCGGGTGACTTCGGCGATCGCCGAGCGCGCGGGGGAGCGGGACCTGCCGCTGGAGCCTTTCACGGTTCACGACCTGCGGCGGACGGCCTCGACGCTGCTGCACGAGATGGGTTTCAACTCGGACTGGATCGAGAAATGCCTCGCCCACGAGGAGCGGTCGTCGCGCGGGGTCTACAACAAGGCCGAGTTCGAGGCCCAGCGTCGGCATATGGCCCAGGAGTGGTCGAACGCCGTGGACGCCTGGGAGGCGGGGCGGGCGTTCACGCCCGTGCTCGTCATCCCGGAAACGGCCGGTCCTCGTTTCGATCCGCGGCTCTGACCGGTCGGGTGACCCGCTTGCGGACGTCGGGCGGCGGAGCCCGGCGGATCGGCTTGGCCCGGCGAAGCGCCAGCCAGGCCTCGACCTCGGCGAGGTCCCAGACGACGCAGCGCGGCGTCAGCAGGAACCGCCTGGGGAACTGGCCGCGCTGCTCCATCTCCCAGATGGTGCTGTCGGCCAGCGGCACCATCTGACGGAGCTGCGGCTTCTTGATAGTGCGCCTCAGCGGCGGGTCGGCCTGGGCCATCGAGTATCTCCACGTTGCTGTGGGGAATCGAACTCGAAAGACTGCGGAAGGCCTAGCCGCAACCTCTCCACCGTAGGCTTACGGCGCACACGGGCGAGGGGGCTTGAACATTTCCATAGTTCGACTAATTCGGAACTATGGAAACCGAAGCTTCGATTCTCGCTCTCGCCGCCCTGGCGCAATCGACGCGGCTGGAGGCGTTTCGCCTTCTCGTGCGTCACGAACCCGACGGCCTGCCAGCCGGTGACATCTCAAACCACTTGGCGATTCCGGCCAACACCCTGTCGTCCCATCTCGGCGTCCTGACCCGGGCGGGACTGATCAAGTCGGAGCGCCGCAGCCGGTCGATCATCTACCGGGCTGACCTGGACCGGCTTCGCGACCTGGTCCTCTTCCTGCTCAAGGACTGCTGCGGGGGCAGGGCGGACCTGTGCGAACCCCTGCTGGCCGAACTCGCGCCCTGTTGCCCCTGAGGATCCTGTGGACATCGTCATCTATCACAACCCCGCCTGCGGGACGTCGCGCAACGCGCTCGAGCTGATCCGCCACGTCGGCATCGAGCCGCATGTCGTCGAGTATCTGAAGACACCGCCGTCGCGGACCATGGTCGCCTGGCTGACCGAACGGGCGGGCAAGCCGTTGCGCGATCTGTTGCGCGAGAAGGGCACGCCCTTCGCCGAACTGGGCCTCGGGGACCCGGGCCTGACGGACGATCAGTTGCTCGATGCGATCGAGGCTCATCCGATCCTGCTCAATCGCCCGATCGTCGTCAGTCCTCTCGGTGTCGGCCTGTGCCGACCGTCCGAGGCCGTTCTGGACCTCTTGCCCGCCGATGATCTCAAACCCTTCACCAAGGAGGACGGCGAGGTCGTCATCGACGCCGCCGGCCAGCGGGTGAAGCGATGATCGACACCCCGATGGCGGACGCGTCGCCGCGTCGCCTGTCCTTCCTCGACCGCTGGCTGACGCTGTGGATCTTCGTGGCCATGAGTCTCGGCGTGGCTCTGGGGACGCTGGCGCCGGGCCTGCCGACCTGGGTCGACAGCCTTTCGATCGGCACGACCAACATCCCGATCGCCATCGGTCTGATCCTGATGATGTACCCCCCGCTGGCCAAGGTCCGGTACGAAGAGCTGCCGCGCGTCTTCGCCGACAAGCGGGTCCTGGCCTTGTCCCTGTTCCAGAACTGGGTGCTGGGCCCGGTGCTGATGTTCGCCTTGGCGGTCATCTTCCTGCGCGATCAGCCGGAATACATGACCGGCGTCATCCTGATCGGCCTGGCGCGCTGCATCGCCATGGTGCTGGTCTGGAACCAACTGGCGAGGGGCGACAACCAGTATGTCGCCGGTCTCGTCGCCTTCAACTCGATTTTCCAGATCCTGTTCTTCAGCCTCTACGCCTGGATATTCCTCTCCGTCCTGCCGCCCCTGTTCGGCCTGCAGGGCAGCGTGGTGGACGTCAGCGTCTGGACCATCGCCAGCGCGGTGCTCGTCTACCTCGGTCTGCCCTTCCTGGCCGGCTTCCTGACCCGTCGCAGCCTGATCGCCCGCCGCGGCGCCGATTGGTACGAACAGCGTTTCCTGCCGCGCATCGGACCGATCACCCTGATCGCCCTGCTGTTCACCATCGTGGTCATGTTCAGCCTCAAGGGCGGGGAGGTGGTGGCCCTGCCGCTGGACGCCCTGCGCATCGCCATCCCGCTGACGATCTATTTCCTCGTCATGTTCGTGGTCAGCTTCCTCATGGGCAAGCTGATCGAGGCCGACTATCCGCGCACCACCGCCCTGGCCTTCACAGCGGCCTCGAACAATTTCGAGCTGGCCATAGCGGTGGCGATCGCGGCCTTCGGGCTGACCTCGCCCGTCGCCTTCGCGGCCGTCATCGGCCCCTTGGTCGAGGTGCCGGTGCTGATCCTGCTGGTGTCAGTCGCGCTGTGGATGGGCCGACGCTGGTTCCCCGACACGGCCCCGCCGGCGGACGCCGTCTGATGGTCGTCCTGCATCTCGTGGACGCGCATGACGCCGGCCTGATCGCGTCTCTGAGGGGCGCGGGTCTGCCGGACCCCGGCGACGGTCGCTACTTCACCGCCCACGAACACGGCGGCCTCGCCGGGTACGTCGGCCTGGAGGGGGAGGGCCGGGATTTGCTGCTGCGTTCCCTGGTCGTGCTCGCCGACCTGAAGGCCCAAGGGCTCGGGAGCCGCATCCTGACCGCCGCCGAGGCCGTGGCGAGGGATCTGGGCGGAGAACGGCTTCACCTGCTCACCACGACGGCCGAGCCCTTCTTCGCCCGGCGTGGCTTCGTCGCCGCCGATCGGGCGTCCGCGCCCGTCGCGATCCGGCGAACCCGCGAGTTCGCGGACGTCTGCCCGGCGTCGGCCGCCTATCTGACCAAGGACCTGTGATGACCTTCGCCCGCCTGCGCTCGCTGCCGGACTCGGATCATCTGCCGGCTCTGGACGCGTCCTATCTGTCCGCCGATCCCGGCCGCGGCCTGGGTCCGCACGATCATGCGCCCCGAATTCTGCTCCTTTACGGGTCGCTGCGCGAGCGGTCCTATTCGCGCCTCTGTGTCGAGGAGGCGGCCCGACTGTTGCAGCGGATGGGATGCGAGACGCGCATTTTCGATCCCTCGGACCTGCCGTTGCCCGGCTCCCCGGGCGATGACGACCACCCGGCGGTGCGCGAGCTGCGAGAGCACGCCCTGTGGTCGGAAGGCATGGTCTGGTGCAGTCCGGAACGGCACGGCCAGGTGTCCGGCGTGATGAAGCTGCAGATCGATCACCTGCCGCTGAGCCTGGGTAGTCTGCGTCCGACCCAAGGCCGCACCCTCGCCGTCATGCAGGTCTCGGGCGGGTCCCAGAGCTTCAACGCCGTCAACACCCTGCGCCTGCTCGGACGCTGGATGCGGATGGTCACCATCCCAAACCAGTCGAGCGTGGCCAAGGCTTTCCAGGAGTTCGACGACGCCGGCCGGATGAAGCCCTCGGCCTACTATGAGCGCATCGTCGACGTGATGGAGGAACTGGTGCGCTTCACCGTCCTGGTCCGGCCCCACGCGGTCCAACTCGTGGACCGCTACTCCGAACGCAAGGCGGCGGGACTCCCGCTCGATGCCGCGACGGACCTGGCGGCCATCGCCATCGCCGCTCAGTGAGACGCCGGATCGGCCATAGAGCCGATCCGATGGTCGCTCGCCGCGCACAGATCATGACCATGCAGGACTTCGATCACCTTGCAGGCCGAAACCCGGCCGCCGGCGCATTCGGCCGACATCCGAGACAGTTCGGTCCGCAGCGCCTGAAGTTGGGCGATCTTCTCGGTGACCTCGGACAAATGACGCTCGGCGATGGCGTTGGCCTCGCCGCAGGGCCGGTCTGGGTGGTCCGAGAGATCCAGCAGGGAGCGGATGGCGTCGAGGTCGAAGCCCAGCTGGCGCGCATGCCGGATGAAGGACAGCCGGCGCACGGCCGCGTCGTCATAGAGGCGACGATCGCTTGCCGTCCGGGGCGGGGGCGCCAGAAGGCCGATCTGTTCGTAAAACCTGATGGTCGGGACCTTGACCCCGGTGGCCGCGGCCAGTTTGCCGATAGAACGGAGAGGCGAGGGGACGGAAGCGGCCATAGGGCGAGAATAAGCGCTTGATCCTCTAGCCGCTAGAGCATGCATAGGTCGTCTGACACCGCGCTGGAGCTCCGATGACCGCCCCCCTGATCCAGGACAGACCTGCCGCGAGCTGCTGCGGCGCCACCGTCAAGTTCGACGGCGCCTCGCCGGCCTATCGCCGCATCCTTCTGGCCGTGATCGCCATCAACGCCGTCGCCTTCGTAGCGGTGGCCGGCGGCGCCCTCGCGCAAGGGTCTGCGTCTCTCGGCGCCAACGCCCTGGACTTCCTCGCCGACAGCGCGACCTACGCCATCAGCCTGTGGGCGATCGGCAAGTCGGTCCGGGTGCGCTCGGGCGCGGCCCTGCTCAAGGGCGCGAGTTTGGGGCTCCTCGCCGTCGTCATACTGAGCTTCGCCATCTGGCGGGCCGTGTCTGGACAGCCGCCCGAGGGGACAGTCATCACCGGCCTGGGCCTGTTCGGCTTCCTTGCCAATGCCGTCGCCGCGCTCCTGCTGGTGCGTCACCGCGATGGCGACGCCAATGTCCGCTCCGTCTGGCTTTGCACGCGCAATGACCTGATCGAAAGCCTGGTGGTCGCGGCGGCCGGCGGCCTCGTCTGGCTCACCGCCTCTCGTTGGCCCGACCTGATCGCGGGCGCCGTCCTGGCCCTGATCTTCCTGCAATCGGCCTGGTCGATCATTCGTCAGTCGCGGCAGGAACTGCGGGACGCTTCATGAACCGCGTCGGCGAAGTCGGGACCAGCGGGCGCACAGGCCCTGCGACGATGCAGCGATTGCAGTCGCGGCGGTCCGTGTTATGGGACGCCATGGGATTCTCCTCGGCCAGACACGGTTGGATGACGGCGCTGCTTGCGTCGTTCCTGGCCCTGTTTGTCCTGGTCACCGCCGTCGAGGCCGCCACGTGCGCCCCCGAAGCCGCGACCGCCCATGCCTCGGAGATCGTCGCCGACGCTCCCTCCGATTCCGACAACACCGACCGGCCGGATCAGCACGCGATCTGCTCTCACGGCCACTGCCACCACGGCGGCGTCGCCGTGCCGCAGACGCCTGACGCGCCGGTCGTGACCCATGCCGGGTCCGATCTCGACGCCCTTCCGCTGGCGGACGGCTTGCCGTCCCGCATGCCCGCCGGACCAGACCGCCCTCCCAGAGGCTGACGAGACTGCGCGCGACCGCGCGCCTTCCACGTCAACCATCCGGGAAACAGGACCTATGCCATCCCCTAAACGCCGTCTGCCGCACCCCGCGGCCGGCGGAGCCGCGATCACTCTCGCGGCGATCCTGGCCATGCTGGCCCCAGGGTCAGCCTTCGCCGAACCCGTCACCCTGGCCGAGGCGCTGTCCCGCGCCGCGGCCTCTTCGCCCACGCTGGCCGCCGCCGAAGCCGATGTCGCCGCCGCCGTCGGCCGCGCGCAACAGGCCGGCTTCCGGCCCAACCCCGAACTCGGCCTGGAGGTCGAGAATTTCGCCGGCACTGGCGGCTTCTCCGGCGTCGATGACGCCGAAAGCACCCTGAGCGTCGGCCAGCGGTTCGAACTCGGCGGCAAGCGGCCCGCACGCGAGCGCGCCGCCCAGGCCGAGGTGGACGCCGCCCGGCTGCGCCTCGCGGTCGCGCGGGCGGACCTGGAACAACAGGTGCGTGACGCCTACGCCGAGGCCTATGCGGACAGCCGCCGGGTCGAACTGGCCCGCGATCAGTTCATGCGCGCCGATAACCTTCAGACGATCG
Source organism: Brevundimonas lenta (assembly GCF_014196335.1). Taxonomy (GTDB): domain Bacteria; phylum Pseudomonadota; class Alphaproteobacteria; order Caulobacterales; family Caulobacteraceae; genus Brevundimonas; species Brevundimonas lenta. The sequence goes on along the minus strand of NZ_JACIDM010000002.1, from coordinate 610,985 downwards.
CCACCGAACTGGTCGACGCCGGCCGCGAACCGCCGTTGCGGGCTCTGCGAGCGCGCACCGCCGCCCTGGAAGCGGTCGGACGGGTTCGCGCGGCTGAAGCCGAGTACGCTGAAGCCCAGCGGGCGCTCGCCGCCCTGTGGGGCGGCGGTGAAGAGCTGCCCGAACCGACCGCCGCTGAGACCCCAGCGGCGCCGAGCTCGGTCATCGACCCGGCCAGCGCGCTCGACGTGCGTCTCGCCGAGGCGGAGGTGGCCACCTCGGTCGCCGTCGTCGAGCGGGAGCGGACCCTGTCCCGTCCCGATGTGACCGTCAGCGTCGGCGCCCGCCAGTTCCGGGGCACGGACGACACGGCTCTGGTGTTCGGCGCCTCCATGCCGATCGGTCTGTTCGACCGGAACCAGGGCAATATCGTCGCCGCCAACGCCGAGCGGACCGGAGCCGAGGCCCGCCGTAACGCCGCCCTCGCCGGCGCGATCCGGCGGACCCGCGACGCCCAGGCCGCGCTGCGCACGGCCGAAGCCCAGTTGGCCTTCCTCGAAACCCAGGCCGAACCCGAAGCGATCGAGGCCGTGCGCATCGCGCGTGAAGGCTTCTCGGCCGGCCGCTTCACCCTGCTGGACGTGCTGGACGCCGAAGAGGCGCTCAACACCGTTCAGGCCGACATGATCACCGCCGAGCTGGAGCGGGCGCAAGCCGTCGCCGCCCTGACGCGCGCCACCGAAACCGAAGGATCCGCCCAATGAAGAGATTGACCAACCAGCAACGCCTGCTCGGCGGCGCGGCGGCGGCCGTGATCGTCCTCGGCGGCGGGTTCGCCGTCTGGAGCATGACGCGTGGTCCGGAAGCGCCGGCGGAAGCCGCGGCGGAAGCCGAAGAAGAACACGGCGCCGGCGAGGCCCTGGAGATGGACGCCGCCCGCATTCAGGCGGCCGGCATCATCCTCGCGCCCGTCGGCAGCGGTTCGCTGAGCGCCGAGATCGTGGCCCAGGGCACCGTCGTGGGCACGCCCCAAGGCGAGGCCGTGCTCGCGGCCCGCGCCGACGGCGTGATCACCGGCGTCTCACTGCGCCTCGGCGACAGCGTGCGCGCCGGCCAGACCGTGGCCCTGATCGAGAGCCGCGAGGCCTCCTCCATCGCCGCCGAACGGGCGACCGCCCAGGCCCGGTTGACCGCGGCCCGGCAGGCGCTCGCCCGCGAGCAGCGGCTGTTCGACTCGCAGATCACCGCGCGACAGGATCTCGAAGCCGCCCAGACCGTCCTGGCGGAGGCCGAGGCGGAAGCGCGCCGGACTTCGTCCGCTGCCGCCGCCGCCCGGGTCTCCGGCGACGGCCGCAGCACCGGGGTCGTCAGCCCGATCAGCGGGCGAGTGACTGTGTCCAATGCGACGCTCGGCGCCTTCGTCACGGCCGGGACCGAACTGTTCCGGGTCGCCAACGCCAGCCAGATCGAGGTCCAGGCCTCGGTCTCCGCTGACGACGCGGGGCGGATCGCTCCAGGCGACCGGGCCAGCATCACCCTGCCGGAAGGCGAGGTCCAGGCCACGGTGCGGTCGATCACCCCGGGGGTGGACGCGGAAAGCCGCGCCGCCACCGTCCTGCTCACCGTGTCCGGCGTGGGAGGCTTGCGCCCCGGCCAGGCCATCGCCGTGCGGATCTACACCCGCGACGCTCAGACCTCCGCCGGCGTTTCGGTGCCCGAGGAAGCCATCCAGACCGTCGAAGGCCGCGAAGTGGTCTTCGTCAGAACGGCGACGGGCTTCAACCCCGTGCCGGTCATCGTCGGCCAGCGCAGCGCCGGCCGGGCCCAGATCACCTCCGGCCTGACGGCGGGGCAGACCGTGGCCACCCGCAACGCCTTCCTTCTGAAGGCCGCGCTCGGCGCCGGCGAAGTGGAGCACTAGCCCATGATCGCCAACCTCATGGCCCTGTCGGTGCGGGCGCGATGGATGATCATCGCGCTCGTGCTGCTCGTCTCCACCTACGGCGCCTGGCAGCTGACACAGCTGCCCATCGACGCCGTGCCCGACATCACCAACAACCAGGTGCAGATCAACACCTCCGACGCCTCGCTCTCCCCCGTCGAGATCGAGAAGCGCGTCACCTTCCCGGTCGAGACGGCCATGGCCGGCATCCCCGGCCTGCAGTCCACCCGGTCCCTGTCGCGCAACGGCTTCTCGCAGGTCACGGTGATCTTCGAGGAGAACGTCGACCTCTATTTCGCGCGGCAACAGGTCAGCGAGCGCCTCGTCCAGGCCCAGGAAAGCCTGCCAGAGGGCGTCCAGCCCCAGATCGGACCGGTCACCACCGGTCTGGGCGAAGTCTTCATGTACGCCATCGACTTCACCAACCCGGGCGGGCGAGGCGCGACCGTGCGTAACGGCCAGCCGGGCTGGCAGTCCGACGGGTCGTTCCTGACCCCGGAAGGCGACCGCCTGACCGACGACATCTCCCGCGCGGCCTATCTCCGGACCGTGCAGGACTGGATCATCGCGCCGCAGCTGCGGACGGTGAACGGCGTGGCCGGCGTCGACACCATCGGCGGCTTCGAGAAACAGTATGTCGTCGAACCCGACCCGACCCGCTTGGCCCAGTACGGCGTCTCCTTCAGCGAACTGGCCGCCGGTCTGGAATCCGCCAACCTCTCCGTCGGCGCCAATTTCGTCGAGCGGGGCGGCGAGGCCTATCTGGTGCGGGCCGACGCCCGTATCCGCAGCCTGAGCCAGATTGAGGAAGCCATCGTCGCCACCCGTGGCGGCGTGCCCGTCGCCGTTCGCGACGTCGCCGCCGTCCGTCTCGGTGGGGACCTGCGCACCGGCGGGGCCACCATGAACGGCCACGAGGTCGTCATCGGCACCACCCTGATGCTGATCGGCGAGAACAGCCGCACGGTCGCCCGTTCGGTCGGCGAACAGCTGGAGACGACCGTTCGGTCTCTCCCGCCGGGGATCAAGGTGACCCCCGTCCTCGACCGGTCCAAACTGGTCAACGCCACCATCTCCACCGTTCAGCGCAACCTGATCGAGGGCGCCATCCTCGTGGCGGTGGCTCTGTTCCTGCTCCTGGGCAATGTCCGCGCCGCCCTGATCGCGGTGGCGATCATCCCGATCTCCTTCTTCATGACCGCCATCGGCATGAACTTCATGGGGGTGTCGGGCAATCTGATGAGCCTGGGGGCGCTCGACTTCGGCCTCATCGTCGACGGCTCGGTGATCATCATCGAGAACTGCCTGCGGCGGCTGGCCGAGCGCCAACACCACGAGGGCCGGTTGCTGAGCCTGCGCGAGCGGCTCGAGGAAACAACCATCGCCACCCAGGAGATGATCAAGCCGACCGTCTACGGCCAGGCCATCATCCTGCTGGTCTTCGCGCCGCTGCTCACCTTCCAGGGCGTCGAGGGCAAGACCTTCTCGCCCATGGCCATCACCCTGATGCTGGCCCTGGTCGCGGCCTTCATCCTGTCCATCACCTTCATCCCGGCGATGGTCGCCCTGGTGATGCGCAACAAGGTCTCCGAAAAGGACGTCTTCGTCATTCGCTGGATCAAGGCGAAGTACGAGCCTGTGCTGCGTCAGGCCGTGGCCCGGCCCTGGCCCTTCGTGGGCGGCGGTCTGGCCCTGTTCGCCGTCGCCGGGGTGATCTTCACCATGCTGGGACAGGAGTTCATCCCGACACTGGACGAACGCAACCTCGCCATGGCCTCCCAACGGGTGCCCTCCACGGCGGTGGAGCAGTCGATCCGCATGCAGCGGGGCGTGGAGAGCGCGATCATCGCCTTGCCCGAGGTCGAGCTGATGTTCTCCAAGACCGGCACCGCCGAGGTGGCCACCGATCCGATGCCGCCCAACATCTCGGACGGCTTCATCATCCTCAAGCCGCAGGACCAGTGGCCGGACGGGGTGAACACCAAGGAAGACGTGATCGAACGCATCGAGGCCGCGGCGGCGGGCCAAGTCGGCAACGGCTATGAGCTCAGCCAGCCGATCGAGTTGCGGTTCAACGAACTGATCGCCGGCGTCCGCGGCGACGTCGCCATCAAGATCTATGGCGACGATCTCGACAAGCTGACGGCCACGGCCAACCGGATCGCGGCCCAGCTGAACGCCACGCCGGGCGCGGCCGACGTCAAGGTCGAACAGACCGACGGCGCGCCGTCTCTGGACGTGACCTTCGACCGGGCCGCCATCGCGCGGTTCGGCCTGACGGTGGAGGAGGTGGCCGACACGGTCGCCGCCGCCATGGGCGGGCGTGAGGCCGGGCAGCTGTTCGAAGGCGACCGCCGCTTCGACGTGGTGGTCCGCGTGCCCAACGCCAGCCGACACGACCTCGACGCCCTCGGCGCCATCCCTGTGATGTTGCCGGAAGCGGAGGGCCGCACACGGGCGTCCGTCCCGTTGCGGCAGGTGGCGTCGTTCCGCTTCGCCGAGGGGCTGAACCAGATCAGCCGCGAGAACGGCAAGCGTCGCGTCGTGGTCCAGGCCAACGTCCGCGGCCGCGACGTCGGGTCGTTCGTCCGGGAGGCCATGCCCAAGGTGGAGACGGTCGCCTTGCCGGCCGGCTCCTGGATCGAGTGGGGCGGCCAATTCCAGAACCTCAAGGCGGCCTCCGACCGCCTGTCGCTGGTCGTGCCGATCTGCTTCCTGGCCATCTTCGCGGTGCTCTTCCTCGCCGTGGGGACGTTCGGGCGGGCGGTGGCGGTCTTCCTCACCGTGCCGCTCGGTCTGGCGGGCGGCGTCTTCGCCCTGGCCCTCACCGGCATCTCCTTCTCGGTGTCGGCGGCGGTGGGCTTTATCTGCCTCGCCGGGGTCGCGGTGCTGAACGGCCTGGTGGTGATGTCGTCGATCCGGCAACGGCTCGACGCCGGAATGGAGCTCTCCCGCTCCATCATCGAGGGCTGCATGGAGCGGGTGCGGCCGGTCATCATGACCGGCCTGGTCCCGGCCATCGGCTTCGTGCCCATGGCCCTGGCCCACGGCACCGGCGCCGAGGTGCAGAAGCCCCTGGCCATGGTCGTCATCGGCGGCTTGGTCACCGCAACCCTGCTGACGCTGCTCGTCCTGCCGGCGATGAGCCGGCTGGTCCTCGGCCTGACCGAGGGACGGCGTCCCAAGCCCACCGACGCGCCGGCCGGCGAACCGGTTCCGGCGGAATAGTCCCGGTCCCCGCCGTCGCGTCGGCGGCGGGGATCTCCCTTTTCAGGAGGCGATCATGTCCGACCCCATCAAACTGATGCGCATCTACACCGACGAGGCCGCCTATTTCGGCGATCGCAAGGTCTTCGAAATCGTGGCCGAGCGGGCCCGGTCCGCCGGTCTGGCCGGCGGGACCGTGCTGCAGGCCCTCGTCGGCTTCGGCCACACCCCGCACCTGCATCGCCGTCACGTCCTCGACGACGACCAATCCCTCATCGTGGAACTGCTCGATCATGAGTCCAAGCTGAGGGGTTTCCTTGAAACCCTCTCCGACCTCGAACACCTCGGCCCGGTCACGCTCGAGGCGGTCGAGGTCCTGCGTTGGCCCAACCCCGCTCCGGCGGACGCCGACTAGGAGAGCGGCTTTGACGGCTCGCGATCAAACCGAACGTCAGCAGCGTCGCACGCTGTTGACGGTCCTCGCGCTCAACGCCGGACTGGCGGGTGCGCTCGGCGTCGGCGGCGTCACCGCCGATTCCAGCGCCTTGCTCGCCAACGCCGTCGACAATGCATCCGACGCCGCCGTCTATCTGATCAGCTTCCTGGCGATCGGTCGGGACGGGTCGTGGAAGCGGGGCGCGGCCCGTCTGTCCGGGATCATGCTGCTGATCTTCGCCGCCGGCGTCCTGCTCGACGCCGGGCGCCGGTTCCTCGTCGGAACAGAGCCGATCGGCCCGACCATGATGGGGCTGGCCGTGGTCGCCGCCGTCGTCAATCTTATCTGCCTGCACCTGATCCGTCGCCAGAACAGCGGCGACGTCAACATGAAGGCGGCCGAAACCTTCAGCTTCAACGACTTCGCCTCGAACGGCGGCATCCTCGTCGCCGGAGGACTGGTGATGTGGCTGGACCAGGCTTGGCCCGACCTGGTTGTCGGCGTGCTGGTCGCCGCCATCGCCGCCAAGGGTGGGGTCGAAATCCTGCGCGACGCAGCTCGCGCCAAATCCGACAAGGAGAGCGGCGTATGACGTCGACACATTCGTCCGAAGAGCAGACCAAGGCCGCAGACCACGGTCCCGGTGATGGCCACGATCACGGCCATGGCGGCATCCTCGGTCCCAACACCGAGGTGATCTTCGCGCTCTCGTCGGGCGCAGCCTTGGGTGTGGGGTTCGCGCTGGAGAAGCTCGCGCCGGGCGTCCCGACCTGGATCCCGCTCGCGCTCTACCTTGTCGCCTACGCGTTCGGCGGCTTCTTCACCGTCCGCGAGGCGGTCCAGAACCTCCTGCAGAAGCGGTTCGAGATCGATACCCTGATGCTCGTCGCCGCCGCAGGCGCGGCGGCGCTCGGTGCCTGGGCCGAAGGCGCGCTCTTGCTGTTTCTGTTCAGCATCGGTCATGCGCTTGAGCACTACGCCATGGGGCGGGCCAAACGGGCGATCGAGGCCTTGGCGGATCTGGCGCCCCGGACCGCCCACGTGCGGCGTGACGGGCAGGTCGTCGAACTGCCGGTCGAAGAACTGCTGGTCGGCGATACCGTGGTGGTGCGTCCGAACGAGCGCCTTCCGGCCGACGGCTTCGTCGTGGTGGGAACGACAAGCATCAATCAGGCCCCGGTGACCGGCGAGAGCATGCCGGTGGACAAGCAGCCGGTCCCGGACGCCGCCGCGGCGCGCGAGCGGCCGGCCCAGGTCGGATCGGCGTCCCTCGTCTTCGCGGGCACCATCAACGGCGCGGGTGCGATCGAGATCGAGACCACCCGCAAATCGAGCGACACCACCCTAGCCAAGGTGGTCCGGATGGTGAGCGAGGCCGAGACCCAGAAGTCGCCGACCCAGCGCTTCACGGACAGGTTCGAGCGTATCTTCGTACCCGTCGTCCTGGGCTTGGCCTTCGTGTTGTTGTTCGCCTGGGTGGTGGTCGATGAGCCGTTCCGCGACAGCTTCTATCGCGCCATGGCCGTCCTGGTCGCCGCGAGCCCTTGCGCGCTCGCCATCGCTACCCCGAGCGCGGTCCTGTCGGGCGTCGCCCGTGCGGCGCGCGCGGGTGTTCTGATCAAGGGCGGCGCGCCGTTGGAGAATCTGGGCTCGCTCAACGCCATCGCCTTCGACAAGACCGGGACCCTGACCGAGGGTCGGCCCCGGATCACCGACGTCATGCCGGTGCGCGGGACGACGGAAGCCGACCTCCTCGCGATCGCGGTCGCCGTCGAGCGGCTCAGCGACCATCCGCTCGCGGAAGCGATCGCCCGCGACGGCTCTGAACGGCTGGGCGATACCGCGCTCGTGGCCGCGACCGAGCTCAAGAGCCTGACCGGCAAGGGGGTGACGGCCCAACACGGCGGCGAGACGATCTGGATCGGCAAGCCCGAGATGTTCGGGGCCGACGGCGTGGCGGGTCTCGACGACGAGACGACGGCCGTCGTCGCGCAACTGCGCGAGCAAGGGCGGACCCTGATGGTGGTGCGGCGCGGGACGCGAGACCTCGGTGTCATCGGCCTGCTCGACACGCCCCGGGTTGCGGCCGGGCCGGCGCTCGCCGCGCTGCGGGCCCTCGGCGTCCAGCGCATGATTATGATCTCGGGCGATCACCAGAAGGCCGCCCAGGCCATCGCGGAGCAGGTCGGGCTGACCGAGGCGTGGGGCGATCTCATGCCGGAGGACAAGGTCGACGCCATCAAGAAACTCCGCGCGGACGGCAAGATCGCCATGGTGGGCGACGGCGTGAACGACGCCCCCGCCATGGCCACGGCCACGGTCGGCATCGCCATGGGCGCGGCCGGGTCCGATGTCGCTCTGGAGACCGCGGATGTCGCCCTGATGTCCGACGATCTGGCGCAACTGCCGTTCACGGTCGGCCTTAGCCGGCAGACCCGCCGGATCATCCTCCAGAACCTCTATGTGAGCCTCGGCGTGGTCGCCTTCCTGGTGCCGGCGACCATCCTCGGCCTTGGCATCGGCCCCGCCGTGGCGCTCCACGAAGGCTCGACCCTGCTGGTGGTGTTCAACGCCCTTCGGCTGCTTGCCTACCGCGATCCGGCCCGGACGGCCGTCTCAACCGCAATCCCGGCGGGCCCTGCGGCCTCTCCGGCGCTCTCGAGGACATCGATATGAAACGGATCGGATGGGCCTCCGTCATCGCCGTCTTTCTCGCCCTGTCGGCCTTCGCCTTCGGCATGATCTCGCGGCAGGCCCGCGACGTCCCCGATCGGGGCCCGGCCGTGGACGCGCGTCCGATCGACACCGGGGCGAGCCACGCCGGAGGACCGGCCGACAACCCCTCGACGGCGGCCTATCGTGAAGCGAGCGCCCAGATGCACGCGGCCATGAGTATCGACTACACGGGCGACCCCGACATCGACTTCCTGCGCGGCATGATCGCTCACCATGAAGGCGCCCTCGCCATGGCGAAGATCGCCGTCGAGCACGGGGAGGCCCGGGACGTCCGCAATCTGGCCGAGGAGATCATCGCCGCGCAGGACGCCGAAATCGTCCGGATGAAGGTAATGCTTGCCCGCCACGAGGACGCCCCGGTCCCCGCCGGAAGGCCCTGAGTCAGTGGCGGGCAAGCGCTTCACCGTCCGAAGTCGCGACATTCGCTGGCGCGAGGGCCGCTACGGCAAGCGACGGCGATCGCCGTTGTTGAGCCGCCCGCCGAGACCGCGGCCCGTCCTTGATGTGGTGATCGCGCTCGTCGCCAGCCTGATCGCAGGGGGACTCGTGCTCTGCATGGCCTTCCTGCTGCTTGGCTCCTACGGCTTGCCCCTTCATCTGGGGTATGGCGTCATCCTCGCCGGCGTGACCCTCTGCAGCCTGCTGATGGGCCCGCGCGACCGGGGAGGGGTGATGATCACGGCCGGTCTGGCGCTCGTCTGGATCCTGGGAACGGCGAGCCTCTACGTCGTTCGGGACGCTATTCATCTCCGCCCCCACGAACACCGCAAGCCGGCGGCGGTGGTCTTCGGTCGGGAGCCGTCCTGAATGCCGGAGCCTGCCGCGCTTGCGCCGTCGCCTCGTCCCGTCCGGATCGCGCGGGGCGGATGGCTGGACGCGCTGCGCTTCATCGTCGGGGCGCTGATCATCCTCTACCATTTCCGCGAGGCCTCGCCGGTCCCGCTGCCGCAACTGCATCCGGTGTTCGACCGGGGCTATCTGCTCACCGACTTCTTCATCATCGACTCCGGCTATGTCCTGGCCCGCATCTACGGCGACCGGCTCGCCGCCGGCCAGGCCTCGCTGCGCGCCTATGCCCGTCAGCGGCTGCTTAGGGTCATTCCGGCCCATTTGGCCGTCAGCCTCGTGCTCGTGGCCATCGTCGGAGCCGCCGCCCTGGCGGGGATCACGCCGAGCAATCCGCGATGGTTCGACTGGTCGCAGCTGCCCGCGCAGGTGCTGCTGGTCCAGGCCTATGGCGTGCCGGGCGGGCAGGGGTGGAACGCCCCGACCTGGACCCTCTCGGCCCTGATCGGCTGCTATCTGCTGTTGCCCTGGATCTGCCGCGCCCTGTGGCGCTGGCCGCCGGTCGTCGTCGTGTTCGGCGCGACGGTCCTGGTCCTCGCCGCTGACGTCGCCGCCTCGCTCTGGCTCGGCGATCCGATCTACCGCCTGCCGATGCGCTACGGCATCCTGCGCGCCCTGCCGCTGTTCCTGCTCGGGGTCGCGGCGGCCTTCTACGGCGCGCGGGTCTATGTCGGGCCGCGCCTGGCCGGAGCGATCGGCGTCGCAGCCGCCGTCACGCTCATCCTGTTCCAGGCCTTCGGCGCCTTCAGCCTGCTGTCGCTGGGCCTGATGACCGTGATCATCTGGGCCGCCGGCGCCGTGCCGGTGCGCAGTCCCTCACGGCTGATCGAGCATCTGGCCCTGATGTCGTTCTCGATGTTCCTGACCAATGAGGTGAGCCGCATCGTCTGGTTCGGCCTGCTCGACGCCCTGGGCCAGGAGGCCTGGTCGTCCGGCGTTCGCTGGGTCCTGTGGGCCGTCGGCTTCGTCGGGGCCTTCGTGGCGGCGGCGGTCTTCCGGTACGGCTTCGACCGCCCGGTGCAGGTCTGGCTCAATCCGTCCAGCGCCGCGTCGAATCGCGAGCGGGTCGGCATCGAGGCTGATCCGGTCACGCCTGCGGCCCGGCCAAAGCTTCATATGACGGGCAGGGGGCTCAGCCCGGCCGAGTACCGCGCCCAGCATGGCGGTCACCCGCATCAGGCTGACTTTTCGCGCAGCGCCGATGGCGGCGACGGCAGGACGGTGGACGGGAACGAGGCGGACTGACCCGACCGGCCGTGAACCGGTCGCCTGACGACCTCCGCCGGCCTGTCGGGCGTCAGGCGCCGTTGTGCCGGCCGAACACGCGGGTGGAGCCGTCGTTGAGGATCAGGACAGTCGTATAGGGTTCGCGCCCGGCGGCCTCCATGCCCGGCGAGCCCGCGGGCATGCCGGGCGCGCTCAACGCCCGGGCGGCCGGACGCTCGCTGAGCAGCCGGTCGACGTCGTCGGCCGGAACATGGCCCTCGATGGCGTAGGCGCCGACCACCGCCGTGTGACAGGAGGCCAGCCGGTCGGGAATGCCATGCTGGGCCCGGATCGGTGCCAGGTCCTCGCGCTCGACGACCTCGACGGTCCAGCCGGCCTGACGCATGTGGGCGATCCACCCGCCGCAGCAGCCGCACCAGGGGGTCTTGTACGCGGTCATCCGCTTCGACGGCGTGGCGAGGGCCGGGCCGGCGAGGGCGGTCAGGGAGAGGCCGACCAGCAGGGCGCGGCGGGAAGGACGGGTCATGGGCGGCGATCCGGATGCTGCGGCGAAGACGGACACCCTAGACTGATGACCGCCGCGCCGCGAAACGACCCGGTGTCACAGGAGGCGACTGCCGCCAAGCGGCGCAGGCGATAGGGACATGGGGTGTGTGTGTTCCCTTTCTGTTCCGATCTTGGTACAGCGGGATATGAGCGACGGGCCGGTTCGCAAGATCATCCACGTGGACATGGACGCCTTCTTCGCCTCGGTGGAGCAGCGCGACGACCCGGCTTTGCGCGGGCGGCCGGTGGCGGTGGGGTACGCCGCCCAGCGTGGCGTCGTGGCGGCGGCCAGCTATGAGGCGCGGGTCTTCGGCGTGCGTTCGGCCATGCCCTCGACCACGGCCTTGCGCCAGTGCCCGGGCCTCGTCTTCGTCCCGCCCCGGTTCGAGGTGTATCGCGCCGTCTCCAAACAGATCCAGGCGATCTTCGCGGACTACACGCCTCTGGTGGAGCCGTTGTCCCTGGACGAGGCCTATCTCGACGTCACCGACAACCTGCGCGGCCTGCCGACCGCCTCGGAGACCGCCGTCGAAATCCGGGCCCGGATCCTGGAGGAGACCGGCCTGACGGCGTCGGCCGGGATTTCCTACAACAAATTCCTGGCCAAGCTGGCTTCCGACCAGCGCAAGCCGAACGGCCAGTTCGTGGTGCCGCCCGGTCGGGGCGAGGCCTTCGTCCAGACCCTGCCGGTGAAACGCTTCCATGGGGTCGGGCCGGTGACCGCCGCCAAGATGAGCCGGCTGGGCATCGAGACCGGCGAGGACCTGCGGCACCAATCCCTAACCTTCCTGCAACAGCATTTCGGCAAGTCCGGCCCCTGGTACTACGCCATCTCGCGAGGCGAGGATCATCGCGCGGTGAATCCGAACCGCGAGCGCAAATCGTCCGGATCGGAGACGACCTTCGGAAGCGACCTGACCGATCCCTCGGCGATCGAGGCCGGTGTTATCGCCATGGCGGGCGATGTCTGGGGCTGGTGCGAGAAATCGGACGCATACGGGCGCACGGTGACGGTGAAGGTCAAATGGGCCGACTTCCAGCAGTCCACCCGCAGCCGTTCCTTTCCGGAGCCGGTGACGTCCAGGGAGCGGCTCGAAGAGATCAGCCTGCTGCTGGTCCGCTCCCTCTATCCGCCCGCCAAGGGCATCCGCCTGGTCGGCGTCAGCCTGTCCAACTTCAAGGCGCCGGCGGTCTCGGCGTCCGATCAACTCGCCCTGGCCTGATGGGTGTGCAGGCAGACCTCTTCGGCGAGCCGGTCGCCACCGGGCCCGCCGCCCCGGCCGGGTTCCGCTACTGGCCCGATCTCCTTTCAGAGGACGAGCAGGCGAGGGTGGTGCGCGCGCTTCAGGCCTTGTCCTTCAAGCCCTACGAGCACCTCGGCTATCTCGGCAACCGTCGCATCGCCGCATTCGGGCGGCGCTATGATCTGGCGCGCCAGGCGTTGGAGGCGGCCGAGCCTTGGCCGGCGTTCCTGCAGGAGCTGCTAGGCCAGTTGACCGACCGGGCCGGTCTGCCGGCGGAGGATTTCGTTCAGGCGCTGGTCAACGAATATCAACCCGGCGCCGGGATCGGCTGGCACAGGGACCGGCCCGTGTATGGCCGGATCCTCGGGGTCTCGCTGCTCTCGCCCTGCATCATGCGTCTCAGGCAGAAGCGCGGCGCCGGCTGGACGCGGGCCGGCGCGCCGCTCGCGCCGGGCTCGGCCTACCTGCTGTCGGGCGAGGTGCGCCGGGACTGGGAGCATTCGATCACGCCGATGACCGCGCTGCGCTATTCGATCACCTTCCGGACGCTGGCGTGCTTAACGCCCTGATCCCCGCATATCAGGCGCAGCGATCAATCGGCGGCGGCAGCCTCCGGATCATCGTTCTCCGCGAGGATTGCTGTGGTCCTCGCGTATGGGTAGCGTCCTCAGGCGGGAGAGACTCGCTCGGGGAAGTTCTCCAGGCCATGGTGGCGACATACGATCGACAGCTGCTTGCCTTGACGGCGACGGACTTGGAAAAGTTCGTTCGCGACTGGGCGCTTGAGAAGAAGACACAATATTTCAAGGTCGAGGTGTTCAGCGGCTCGGGTGATCGAGGCCGTGACGTCGTGGGCTTTGTTGATCAGACGCTGCATGAGGGCGACTGGGACAATTTCCAGTGCAAGCAGTACGGCAAGACGCTTCCTACCGCCTCGGCCTTCCACGAGATCGGCAAGATTCTCTATTACGCCAGCCTAGGTGAGTTCACCCCGCCTAGGGCATTCTCGTTCGTCGCCCCAAAGGGCGTCAATCGCAACCTGCAGCGCCTCCTGTTCAAACCGGTCGAGTTCAAACAAGCCTTCATTGCGGGCTGGAACGAGCACTGCGAAAACACGATAATCGAGGGGGCCAGCGTGCCTCTGACGCCTGAGTTGACGGCCTTTATCCAAGCCTATGACTTCTCGCGTATTGGCCGCGTAGGCTTGGATGATCTTATCGGCGACCCCGCCGCCAAGCCGGTCCTGTACAAGTGGTTCGGGGCTGATCCCGGCCCGGCACCCCTAGGGGCTACGCCCGATGTCGTCCACGACGACGAGCTTCCATACATCGGCCAACTGCTTGCGGCGTACTCCGAGCGCGCCGACGCGCCCATTGCCGACCATCAGGCCGCAGCGGGCCACCCGCACTTCGGAACCCATCTGGCCCGACAGCGTGAACGCTTCTACGACGCCGACGCCTTCAAACGTTTCTACCGTGACAACACCGACGCGACCGCGATCGAGGCGTTCGAAAGCGACATATATCATGGCGTGGCAGACACCTGCGACGGACCTCACGCCGATGCGCTGAGCCGAGCCGATGCTGTGATGTCACAAGCGGCGACCGTTCAGCCGAGCGGCGTCCTTGCACAGCATTCCCGCGTGAAGGCGAAGCAGGGGATCTGCCACCACTTCGCCAACGAGGCTGAGCCGAGGCTACGATGGCAGAAGCCATGAGCGGCGCCGCCCCCGTCTTGTTCAATAGCCCGCTCGAAACCGGCGTACGGGCGATTGTTGTCCTGAACGCGGCCTATCCCCGCGCTTTCGACGTCACTGAGATCGCCTGGTTCGACCATCTGATCGTCCACACCGGCGATATCGGCGGACCGGAGAGCCTCCATCCAGACGTCCCGCAACGGAGCGGAGAGCTGCTCGTGCGCCGTCGGCTGGTCGAGGACAGTCTGCTGGTGATGCGGCGACTTCACCTGGTGGAGTTCGTGCCCGACGGCGACGCGGGTTTGCTCTATCGGGCGAGCGAGGAGGCCGTAGGTGTCATCGAGTTGATGCGATCGCCCTACTCGATCGCATTGCGGGAACGGGCCGAATGGCTTGCATCCAATGTGCTCTCGCGGTCTCGACCGGACCTTGAGCACCTCGTCGCCGAACGGATCGGGCGCTGGCGGATCGAGTTCCATGGCGGCGACTATGCCGGCGAGACCAGCACCCATGTCTGATCGGATTGTTCTGCGCAGCTTGACCTTCACAGGGCCAGACAAGGTGTCGGCGGCCCTGACGTTCGGCGACAAGCTGACTCTGATCTGGGGCGCGTCCAACACCGGCAAATCCTTCACGCTGAAAGCGCTGGACTTCATGTTCGGCGGCTCAAAGGCCTTGCCGGACATCAACGAGCGCCAAGGCTACGACACCGCGTGGCTGGCGCTTACGCTGCCGAAAGAGGGCGACGTGACTCTGTCGCGTGCTTTGAGTGGGGGCGCATTCTCCCTTCACCAAGGGCACGTCACTGCGCCCGTTGCTGGCGAGAACGCCCGGACCCTGCAGCCCAAGCATGACGCCGTTGCCGATGGTAATTTGTCGGCGTTGCTACTCACTGAAGTCGGGCTGCGCGGCAAAGAGGTCGCCACCAACGCGTTTGGCCAGAAGCGGCCTTTGAGTTTCCGCGACCTCGGCCTGATCTATCTCGTCGATGAAACGAGCATCCAGATCGAACGATCGCCGATCGAAGGCGGGCAGCGTGACGCCCGAACGACCGAGCGAAGCGTGTTCCGACTATTGCTGACAGGTCTGGACGACAGTGCACTCGTGGCGGTCGAAGATCCAAAGACCTTTAACGCCGCCAAACAGGTTCGGCTCGAGGTCGTCGACGATATGATCGCCGAGATCGAGGCTGCGATCGAGGCGGAGTATCCGGACACCGAAGACCTTGAGGATCAGCTCAATCGATTGGAAAGCTCCATCGAGGGGGCAAGTGCCAGCTTCGCCACTCTGCAGACCTCAATCCGCGGTCTCATGGCCGAGAAGCAGACGTTGGCGCGCGCCATTCCGGATGCGTCGAGCCGGCTCGACGAAGTGAACCTGCACATTGACCGCTTCGAGCAGCTTCAAGAGGTGTATGCATCCGACATCGACCGACTGGAATCTCTGGAAGAAGCGGGCTTCCTTCTGGGCCTGTCCGCCGAACGGCAATGCCCGTTGTGCGGAGCCGCGCCAGCCGCCCAGGTCCATGCTCACGACCATCAGGATATCGCGTTGGTGAGAGAGGCGGCTCTGGTTGAGATCGCCAAGATCCGTCGGCAGTCCGAAGACTTGGCAAGCACTCTCGCCACCCTCCGCGATGAGCAATCGCTTCTGGGTGATGAACTCCCCCGCCTCACAGACCGCCTCGATAAGCTCGAGGCCGATATCGCTGACCTAACGCCCCAGGCCGCCCAATCGCAGTCTGACCTGGGACAGATCGTGGCGGCGCGGGACCAGGCTCGACGCGGCCTCGCCCTTCTGGCGCAGCGCGACGAGCTCTCGCGACGTCGGGGCGGTTACGAAGGCGCGAAGGCGACGCCCAAGGCGGATCGGCCTGTCTTGGCCCTGGCCGGCAGCATCACCCATGAGTTCGCCCAGATCGTCAGCGGCGTGCTGGAGCAGTGGGGCTTCCCCGGAGAGCACCATGTCTCGTTTGATGACGAGACCTACGATCTGAAGATTGACGGCAAGGCTCGGGTCGCCAACGGCAAAGGCGTCCGAGCCGTCACGCATGCTGCGTTCAAGGTCGCTCTCCTGTTGTTCTGCCGTGAGAAGGGCTTGCCACACCCGGGCTTCCTGGTCCTAGACACGCCGCTCCTGACTTATCGCGATCCTTTAAAGACGCCGAAGTTCGGAGAGCTCGAGGACGACGAGCGTGCGCTGGCGGCGACCTCGCTCAAGGACCGCTTCTTCGATCATCTGGCTTCGCTGGAGATCGACGCTCAGTTTGTCATTCTGGAGAATGTTGATCCGCCGACCGGACTGGAAACTCGGGCGCATCTGGAAGTCTTCTCCGGGGGTGACGGGCGACGAGGGCTGTTCCCCGTCTAGTCGCTGCTGTCGGCCCGTCTGAACGCCGCCGACTTTGGGTGTGGATCGGTCCTGCGCCTGCTCACGGACCGCCTCGGTTTCGGGAGCCCGTGAGAACGGGTACCGTTGTGTCATGCTGGATTTCCGGAAGCCGCATGCGTTTACGGGCCGCCTTTCGAGAGGCGGTGACGACCAATATGTGGCGTTCAAGCTCACCCTCACCCCGTCCGGATCGCTCGTCTTCGACTTCGAGGAGCTGGCGTTCACCAAGGCTACCGCCTGGCTGCGCGGCCCCGACGACCGCGGTGAGACGGTGTCCTACTTCAGCTTGGTCGCGCAGTCGGGCGAGGTGACGCTGACGACGGATCATCTGCACCTCAACGCCCCCGTTCATGACGATCAGGAGGGGTCTTATCTCGCCTTGAAGGGGCAGGCCCAGCTGGCGACCCTGACAGCCTCTCGGACGCACGAGGAGCCGTTCCTACGTATGGGATTGCGGGCGTTTCAGGGCTTCGGCCGGCATCAGGTCGAGACGGCCCTCGGAACGATCTATGTCGGCGGCGGCCCGGCCAAGCCAGTCGACGACACGATTTCGGGGTTCATAACTCTCGTCGCGCCGTCCGCCGTCGCCGATCGTCCGGCGTGGCGGGCTGAGGCGGGGCGGCTGCTGGAGTACCTCAGGCTTATGACGAGCTTCGCGGCCGGCCGGAGCCTCAAGGGCCCGACCCTTGAGTACGCGAGCGGCACGGAGTGGACGCTTGAAGTCCTCGAGCAGGCCGGCGGGGGCGACACCCATCAGCCCGTCATCCATTTCTTGAACCAACAGGCCTTCGTGCGTGCAGCCGTCGACGCCTGGTTTTCACCGGTGTTCAAGGTCGAGCAGCTGATGTTCGCCCTCGAATGGTACGTCATGGCCGCGGGTTACACGGAGATGCGGCTGGTTCAGGCCATGACCGTTCTCGAAAACCTGAGCCATGCCAACCTGACGTCTCGCCAGAGCCATTTTCTCTCGCCGACGCAGTTCAAACGGCTCTCGACCGCGATGCGGGCTGCGGCTCCAGTGGCTCAAGGCAATCCTGACCTTGAAGCGCTATTGACGGCCCTGCCGGGTAAGATGGCGGACCTGAATCGCCGGCCGCTGAAAGACAAGGTGAGGCTGCTCATGAAGCAGTGGAATGTCCCGGTCGCCGATCTCAATCTCGAGGCGCTGGATCGTGCAGTGAACGTCCGAAACGAGATCGTGCACCGGGGCCACTATCGCGCCGACGAGCCGCGGTCATCGGCAGGATCGGGACTCTGGCCTCACGTGCAGTTCGTTCGGGAGGTCATCGCCCGGATCGTGTTCGCGATGATCGCTTATGACGGCCAGCGGATCGGCTGGATCGGCGGCTATCATCTGACAACCTATCCGCCGTCGGAGGTCTGATGGCGCCCCGGCGTTGGATCACTCCGCCCCAGGATCAATGGGATTTCCCCTGGACGCGCGGCGACCGCTGTCCCTGCGAGAGCGGGAAGCCGTTCGGCGAATGCTGCCTGAGTTCCGATGGCCGCCCCCATCTGAAGCTGGGGCCTATCCACCCGCCGCCGCCGGTCACCGGCTATGCCCACCCCAGATGCTATCTCAACCGGTCTGGCGACTGCTCGCGCACGATCAGCCGGGAGCACTACATCAGCCGGGGCCTGATCAGCCGGCCGGGGCTGAAGGTCAGGGGCATGCCGTGGCAGGCGGAGCCGGTGATGGCCACGTCCGCTGACGCCCTGACATCCAAGATCCCGTGCCAGCGCCACAACTCCGCGCTCTCGCCCCTGGACGCCCATGCCCAGCGCGCGTTTCTGGCTCTGGAGGCCGCGCAGATGCACGCCACCAAGGCGTCCCTGTCCCGCAAGCGGTTCTCGACCCTCGTCTCCGGCGAGGCGCTCGAACTCTGGGCGATGAAAACCCTGGCCGGTCTCTATGCGACGGGCATGGACTTCAAGGTCGGGCCCTACCGGTTCCGCGACTATCCGCCGCCTATGGCGGACATCGCCGACGCCTTGACGGCGACTCCGCCCCGAAGCCTCATGCGTCTGGAGGTGCCGACGGATGCGGACGCGCACGAGGCGTCCCTCGGCCGCTCGGCCGTCTCGACCCTTCCGGTCATCGACGAGGATCAGGGCCGGCTGGTCGGGGTGATCTTCCGCCTGCAAGGGCTGGGATTGAAGTTTCACCTCGACGACGAGGGTGCGCCGGCGCCGTCCGACGCGGGGCTCAGACCCCACATGATCGATGTGGTGGGGCCGGACCGGAGCAGCCGCATCTACGTCAGCTGGGGCGAGGCCCGGCCCGGTCAGATCGTCTTCCTCAAGCTGAAGCCCGCGACGCCGCGCCAGAAGGACACCTGGCGGGCGTCGCAGAAGGGCTAAGGGCTCCGCCCTCGCGCGGGCCAGGGTGAAGCGGCCCCGCCGCCGGACCGGCCGGTCTCCCCGACCTTCCGCGCCGGCGAATGTCGTCACGATGATCATCAGGGTCAGGCTTGTGCAGGTCGGGCGATCCCCCTCCGGCCGGTCCGCCCTGGCCCTTGCTACCCCGGTCTCGCCGACGGGCAGGGTTTCAGGCGCGCAGTTCGCGTGCCTGCAACCCATGCCCAAAGGAGGCAGACATGACTGCTCAATCCATCGAAACCGTCGCAACGGAGCCGCAGCACGGCGCCGAGATCATCGTGCCGCTCAATCGGCTCAAGGCCTCGCCGAAGAATGCGAGGAAGACCCCGCACAGCCCGGCGACCATCGAGGCCTTCGCCGCCTCCATCAAGGCCAAGGGGGTGTTGCAGCCGCCCGTGGTCGAGATCGAGCGGGACGGGGAGGGCGCGCCGACCGGGAACTACCTCGTCACCATCGGCGAGGGGCGGCGTCAGGGCCTGCGGTTGCTGGCCAAGCGCAAGGCGATCAAACGGACCCACCCGGTCCGCTGCATCGTGGACGCGGAGAACGACGCTCATGAAATCAGCCTCGACGAGAACATCACCCGCGAGGCCATGCACCCCGCCGATCAGTTCGAGGCCTTCCAGCGGCTCGCCGTGGAGAAGGCCTATGGCCCGGACGAGATCGGCGCCCGGTTCGGGGTGTCGGCTCAGGTGGTGCGTCAGCGGCTTCGGTTGGGATCGGCGGCCCCGGAGTTGATGGCGGGTTATCGCGCCGGGACGCTGGCGCTCGACCAGTTGATGGCCTTCTGTGTCAGCGAGGATCGGGACCGCCAGCGGCAGGTGTTCGAGCAGATCGGGCCGCATACCCCGGCCTATGCCATCCGGCGCGCCATGACCGAGGCCAAGGTCAGGGCTGATGATCGGCGCGTCCGCTTCGTCGGCGTCGAGGCCTACGCCGAGGCGGGCGGCGGAGTTCTCCGCGACCTGTTCACCGAGGACGGCGGCGGCTGGCTGGAAGACGTTTTCCTGCTGGACCGGCTGGTCGCCGAAAAGCTGGCCGGGCTGGCCGACGAGGCGCGCGAGCGCGAGGGCTGGAAATGGGCCGAGGTCAGCCTCGACTATCCCGACGTGTCCGCGTTCGGGCGGGTCTATCCGGTGGCGGTCGAGCGGTCGGAGGCGGACGCCGCCGAGATCGTGCTCCTGTCCGAGGAGTACGACGGGATCGTCTCCGGGGCGGGCGCGGAAGGTCTGTCGGCGGAGGCGGATGCGCGGCTGGAGGAGATCGACAAGGCCTTGCAGGCGTTCGGCCCGGACTTCGCCTACGCCGACGAGGCCAGGGCGCGGGCCGGGGTGGTGGTGACGCTGGGTCACGACGGCCTCGCCCGGTTCGAGCGCGGACTGGTCCGCGTCGAGGACGTGCCCGCCGATCCGCCGTCGCCGTGGCAGGAGGACGCGGCGGCGGACGAGGGTGCGGACGACCGGCAGAGCGCGGAGGCGGAGGCCTCCGAGAACGAGGCGCCGTCGGCCCTGTCGGATCGTCTGCTGATCGACCTGACGGCCCACAAGACCATGGGGCTGCGCGACGCGGTGCAGGCCGATGTGAATGCGGCGCTGGCGACGGTGGTCCACGCGCTCGCATTGCAGGTCTTCTATCCGGGCTACGGGGTCTGGACGCCGTTGCAGCTTCGGCTGACGACGACCGGGCTGGAGCGGCTGGCGCCGGGGGTGGACGACGGCCCCGCCGGACGCCGGGTCAGCGACCGGTGCGAGGCGTGGGGGGCGCGCCTGCCCGAGCGCCCGGAAGACCTCTGGGGCGTGGTGGCCGCGTTGCCGCCTTCGGAGCAACTGGACCTGATGGCCTGCTGCGCCGGGGTCGGCCTCTACGCCGTGCGCGATCCGCACGACCGGCGACCCGGCGCCTTGGCGCAGGCCGAGACGCTGGCGACGGCGGTCGGGCTCGACATGGCCGGGACGTGGACGGCGACGGCGTCGTCGTATTTCACCCGCGTGTCCAAGGCGCGGGCGCTGGAGGCCGTGACCGAGGCCGTGAATCCGGAGGAAGCGGGTCGGATCGCCGGGTTCAAGAAGGCGGACATGGCCGAGGCCGCCGAGAGGCTGGTGGAAGGGAAGGGGTGGCTGCCCGTTCCGCTGCGAACCGTGTCGGATGCAGCCGAGCCGGAGGATGAGGGCGCGAAGGCACCGCGTGACGACGACGCCTATTCGTTCGCCGCTGAATAGCTCCGTCCGAGACAAAAACTCGCCGCGCGCCCTTTGGGGGCGCGCGGCTTTTTTGTTGGGCTATCAGTGAACATCGTCAGCGATGCTGAGCAGCTCACGAGCAAACTCGAACTCGCTGACGAGCTCGCTGGCCTTTTCCTTCGGCCATTCCTGTTCTCGCAGGGTTGCATAGAGAAGGTCTGTATCGAGCCGTTTGCCCCTCCGATGCACAGCGACAAGGAAGGCCGCCCAACGCTTGAAATCTGCGGGGTGCGATGACCCCGAAGACTGGTTGGCCGCACCCGAAAACTGCACGAGAAGCCGCGCGATCTCGGGTCCGACTTCCGCCGCGAGCGAGGTGCGGGGCAGGGACGTGACCACCGACAACGAGAGCGCCGCCGCCGCCGGCTGAACAAGCTGTTCGAGGAACTCCTGAAGGGCCGCGTTGTAGACGCCCGTGCTGAGGTTGCCGACATCACGGGGAACGATGTTCACGATCTGGATGCCCTCCGGCTCCAGATGCAGCGCCACCCCCAGCGCCGGAAGCGAGCCGTCCGCCTCTCTCGAGAAGACGCGGTAGCTGTCGTCGCCGATGTTCGCCTCGCCTTCCGCCGAGCGCGCCCACGGCGCTTTGGCCGCCTGCGTCATGTGATCAACGAGCGCATCGACCTGCGCGCGCGTCCCGCGAACCTCGAGGTCGCGCATAACTTCCATCATCGTTTTCCCTGCCAAGTGTTCGCATATTGTTCTTAGCGCGAAGCAGGCTAGGGTCAAAGCTGTCGCCACGCCGGAACGAGAGATGCCCACAGGTTCGCTGTACGCACGGATGCAGGCCCACGGCACCTTGTCGGAGTCGCCGCGCGACATCGCCAACGCCGTCTATGCGCTGCCGTCGACCCTGCACTGGATGCGCGGACTGGCGATCCTGTGCGAGGCGCAAACCGTCTCGTTCCGAACGGCGCGACCCTTCTACCAAAGGGTCCAGCGCAAGCCGCTTCCTGATCGGCAGCTCAACTCGATCTATGAGCAGCTTCTGCTGTCACTGCATCACATCGCGGCGCTCGACGCCCTCGCGCTCGCACCGAACAAGGCCGACGTGAGCCGCGTCGGCATCGTGGCCTGGTACTACGGCGTCTATGGCGCGGCCTCGGCGATGATCGCTGCGGCCGACGGCTCGTTTCCCGAAACCCACGCCAGCACCGCCAGGCAATGGGACCGACAGTTCGCCGTTTCGGGCCTGGTGATGCCGCCGTTCGCTGACCGCGTCGGGCGCCTGTGCGCGGCAGATGTGGAGGAAGCGCTTCGCGTGCCGCGCAGTCGCGGCAAACACTCGCTGACGTTGCCGCCGGGCTCGGCCGACGAGGCGTGGGGGTGCATCGCCGAATACCTGTCGGGCACGGCGTCGTGGGAACAGTGGAACGTCGAACAGGCGGTCCGGGGATCGTCTGGTTTTCGCGATCTCGGCGTGGAGAATTTTCGCACGAAGGCGGCCCGCGAACTCCGCGATGACGCGCTCGGAAAACGGAGCGTCTGCTTCCTTCATCAGGCGTCTCGGTATCGCGGCAAAGCCAACTACCGCGACGCCATCTTCCTCGCCTACGGCAAGTCGGTGCCGAAGTCGGTCGACGGGTTCGTCGACGACCTGCGCACCGTCCTCAGAGCCTTCAGCGGCATGGCGGCGGCCTATTGCGCCGCGCGCGTCGGTCGGGACGAATGGGACTGGTTCGTCGCGGACATCGCCAGTCGCCGCGCGATTTCGCTGTCGCCCGAGGAGGTATGGACGTGAGCGTCGTCTCGGTCGCCTTTTCGATACGACCGAAAATGACGCAAGCGCGCGCCAATGTGCAATCGCGATTCCGACCGGAGACAAGCTGATGCCAATTGCCCGTCTATACGCCCGCGGCGCCGGAGGGCGTCTGGAAGACCTTCAACATGACATCGATCTGAGCGAATGCGCGGGAGTGTGTCCCATGACGGGGGACCACATCGTCGCCTCCAAGGTCGGCGAATCCGGCACGCTCTGGGAAGTGACGGGGCGGTACTTCAAGGCTCGGGGGCACGACGAGTACGTGGTTCTGATTGTTCAGGAACGCGACGCCCGTCCGGATGAAGTCGAATTCTTCTGAGGCTAGGGATGCAGCCTCTCGAACTGCCCGACTTCGACTTCGCCGACGATCCGACGCTCGAGCGTTTCCTGCCCTCCTTCGACGGTCGGTGGAGTCGACAGACCAAGGCGATTCTGACGGCTCTGGGCGCGAAGCCGCTCGACCTGAACGGCAACTGGGCCGGCACGCCGACCGATTGGTGCTGTCCGGTCTGCCGACGATACAAGCCCGAGATCGCCCGATTGACGCCGGCGGGCGTCGTGCTTTGCCAGCTCGACCGACACCACGACCATCTCGGCGACGAGGGCGCGCGCATTCTGTGGCGCGGCCAGCAAAAGCAGCCCGACCGGGCGAGGCAGGACGCGCTTCACAGCGCGATCCAGGCCTGTCTGGCCCTCGGCGAGCGGTTCCATCCGACGCTGGTCTGCAGCGACTGCAACGCCGCCGACGGAGCGGCCAAATCGGCGCTGGCGGGCGTCGTGCATCCGGAGTTCAGCTTCGCACCCTCCGAGATCGCCAGATTCATCCGGATCGCCCACAACCGTCCTCATGAAGTCGATCCCGACATCGCGCGGGCCGTCTGGCTTGAGGTTGCTGACGACGTCCGGGACCGGCTATCCTTTATGGAAGTCATGGCCCGACGTGTCGCCGAGGGCCGGCACAGCCGCGAGGGATCCGGTTATACGCCTCACTACAAGGCCACGCTTCTGACCGATGTCCTCAGCGCGGCCGGGCATCCCAGAATGCAGGTTGAATGGCTGGCGGGCGCGGTCGAGAAACGCTCTATCCAGCGCGACGGCTTTGCGTCGTCGGTGAAAAAGCCCTCGAGGAAAGCCGTTTCGGTCCCGACTCTGGAGGATCTGGCGCGGTTCATCGCCAGCCAGCACGAACGAGATTTCTGGCATGCGCCGGCGGAGGACTGGCGATGCGCGGCCTGTGACCGATCCCGCTTCGAGATGCTTCGCAAGTCGCCGAAAAGCGGCCTCTGGACCGCCGGCGCCCACCGGCGGCGCGTCTTCCTGGCCGAAGCCGATCCGGACGCCCTGTGGCGCCGGAACGGCTGGTACGAGCACGGTCTCACCTTCGCCAATCATGAGACGGTCTGGATCTGCAAGGACTGCCGTCTGATCATCACGGACGCCAAGCAGACCGGCCAGAACCTGACGGACGACTGCCTCAGCGTCGCCGACGTCCGGGACCTGCTGATGTCGGTCACGCCGCACGAGCGGCCGGAGTACGATCGCCAGGCCGCCGCGCGCCGCGCGAAGGACAATTTCGAGGTCATGGCGGCGATCGAGGACTACGACCTCCACCGCCGCCGATGTTTGGACCTGTTCTACGACCGCAGGCGACTTCTGCGTTCGAACCGCGAGTCCGACATAAATCTCTGGCAGCTGGAGGCGGTCTGGGAAGACCACATCGAGGAAGCCCAGCGTCCCGGCCATCTCGCGTGGCTGATCGATCAAGGCCGCCGCTTCGCCGAGGTCAACCAGCGGGACCGGTGGCCGCGAGATGAGGCTGAGGACGGCTAGGCCGGTTTGTCCGGCGAGGTCAGCGGCGCCCGACCCGTCAGGCGTTCGGCGAAGCGGGCGATCTCGGTGAAAACCTCCGGATACAGGCCGGAGATGTTGAGCGCCGTCGCCACGTCCTTCGGACGAACGCGCGGCGTGTCGTCGGTCTCTCGCCGGGCGTACGGAAACAGAATGGAGACCCGGGCGTCGATCAGGGCGGCGCGGGCGACGATCACCTGGATGGTGTCCGCCATCACCGCGTCCCCACGAGGCGTCTGCAGGTTTCGCCACGCGGCGTCGGCGTTCGTCGCCAACACTTGGAGTTCGGAGATGATCTGGGCGACCTGCTCGCCCGGTTCGTCGGGCGCCGTCAGGATGAAGGCCTGAAGATCGCGCACCAACTCGGTGGGCAGCACCGGCAGTTCGACCAAGCCGCCGCGCGGCAATCTGATCTTGCCGACCCGGCCGAGCAGGGGTGAGACCGCCTTGATGACGGCGCGAGCGTATTCAGAGATGTCGTTCAGGCTGAGGGGCAGCACGGCGCGGGCGGCCGCGGCGGCCCGTCGGTTTCGTTCGGCCTCGATCCGGTCGGCCTGCCTGATCTGCGACAGTACATAATTGGCCCCGTAGAAGGCGGCGAGCAGGGCGATGGCGGCCCCGGCCAAGTCCTGCCATTTGTGGATCGAGGACACGCGGGCCGCGAACCCGGGCACGAATGCGTCGGCACCGATCAGCAGGCAGATCGCCACGAATACGATTCCGATCCCGAGCGCGGGTCCCAGATGCTCTCTCGTCACGGGTGAGGCTCTTCCTGCAGTTGTGATGGCGCGAAACGCTGTAGACTGGACGACATCACGACGCGAGGCCGCTTATCCATGAGAATACGCTTGCCGGGAGCAGGGCGGTCGGGGAGACTCCCCGGGTGAAGAAAAGCCTCGATCATCTGCCGCTGCGCAAACAGTCGGAACTGCGCCACGTCGTCGACGTCATCCAGGCTGCGTTCGAGGAGGCCATCTCGACGCGCCGCGCCGCGCGCCTGAAGAACGGCAAGATCCTCAAGATCATCCTCTATGGATCGTACGCGCGCGGCGACTGGGTCCACGACCCGGTCGGGCGGTATTTCTCCGACTTCGACCTTCTGGTCGTCGTCGATCATGAAGACCTGACCGACGGCGAGTTCTGGCATGACGCCGAGAACCGGCTGATGCCGCTGGGGCCGGACATCCGCACCCCCGTCAGCCTCATCGTGCACAGCCTTGATGATGTGAACGAGCAGCTGGATCGGGGGCGCTACTTCTTCGCCGACATCGTACGCGAGGGAATCGTCCTCGACGACACGCCCGGCACCAAGCTGCACAAGCCCGCAGATTTGAAAGCTGCAGCGGCCTTGGAGGAGGCGGAGCAGCACTTCGAGAAGTGGATGACCAGCGCCACCGGCGCACAAGCCATAGCCCAACATTCGATCGAGACAGGCCAGCCCAACTGGGCGGCATTCATGCTCCATCAAACTGCGGAACACCTCTACCACTGCATCCTGCTGGTGGTGACGCTGTACAGTGGCAAGGCCCACAACCTGGCCTTCCTCCGCAAGAAGACCGAGGCCATCGACGCCCGGCTGGCCGAAGCCTGGCCTCGCGAGACCAAGTTCGAACGCCGCTGCTTCGAACTTCTGCGCGAGGCCTATGTGAAGGCCCGCTACTCCAAACACTACAAAATCAGCGGCGAGGAGTTGGCTTGGCTGACGGAGCGGGTCGAGGTCCTGCGTACTCTGACCACGGCAGTATGCGAGAAGCGGATCGTCCAACTTCGCATTGAAGCCGGGGACGATACGAATGGTTTGACCAATGCCGACGCCTAGCACGGAACATCGCTTGGCTAAGCTGGAGGAGCGCCAGGATGCGATGGATATGGCGTTCATGGCCATCATGACCAACGACCAAACCGCAGCGGAAGAGGAGGGGCGTGATTCCATCGGCTCACTTGCCGAAGCAGCGGTCGGTCCCTTGGACTACGATCTCCGGCAGTCAGAGAGCCAAGGCGACATCAATCCTCGGCTCAGGCGGGTGATTGAACGCGCGAAGTGGCTCTTGGCTGGCAATCCATACGACCCACTCGATTAGCCACGCAATGCGTGGATTCACGCTTTAAGACCACGCATTGCGTGGTATCGTCCGGCATGTCTGAACTTCTCGATATGGAGCCGGATGAGCTCCGGACGTTTCGCCAGAACCTGGATCTCACCCAAGCAGAGCTGGCTGAAAAACTAGGCGGGTCGCGCCGGTCCATTGAGGACTGGGAAGCGGGCCGACGCCAGCCTCCCGCCATGCTGCGGCTGGCGCTGGCCGCACTCCGGTTTGACGTGCGGCCCTGGTCGCCGATCACGATTGACCCGCGCTATCCTGATCGGGAAAGCGTCGAGAACGCAGTCCGTGACCGCTTGCATGAAGTTGCATCGGATCGAGCGCAGACCAAGTTCGAGAACTGGCTTGGCGACACAGCATCTCTTCCGCTCGCCGAAGCGATCCTGCTGGGTTTCCTCGAGACAGCGACCGACGGTTACAACGACGTCGAATTGAGGGACGGTTGGGATCGATTGCCGAAGTCAGGGTGGCGGACGACGATGGTCGTCAAACCGGCGCTCGGCAACGGTCTGCATCCGAATGTCGCGTTCGAAACCCGACATGACGAGCACGCGCGGCGCCTAGCCGTGTTCGTTGACAGCAAAAGGCCGAATGAGAGACTGCCTGGTCGTCTTCGAGTCGAGCAGGCGCTTGTCGATCAGGGCTTCCGCGTCATGACCTTCAGCGGCGAGGAGATCCTCGCCGATCCGGAAGGCTGCATCGATCGGATCACCAGCGTCCTCTACGATCTCGTGGACGAAAACCTGATCGCCGCCGGGATCATCTCGCCGCCACCGCGTAAGCGAGATGAGATCGGATGATCCAGCACGACGTCTTCATCTGCCACGCCAGCGAGGACAAGGACGCGGTCGCGCGACCGCTGGCGGAAGCGCTTCGCGAGTGGCACCTCGACGTCTGGTACGACGAGTTCTCAATGAAGGTCGGCGACAGCCTTCGGGAGGCGATCGACCGCGGATTGGCGAGCTGCCGGTATGGCGTGGTGATCGTCAGTCCCGCCTTCTTCCAGAAGCGCTGGACCCAGCGCGAGATGAACGGGCTGGTGGCGCGGGAGATGAGTGAAGGCCGCAAACTCGTCCTGCCTATCTGGCATGATGTCGAGCTGTCGGATGTCGTCGCCTATTCGCCGCCCTTGGCGGACGTCGTCGCCACCCGGTCGTCGGTCGGGATGGACCGCATGTGCGCGGACCTTCTACGGACGATCCGTCCTGAGGAAAGCCCGCTGATGGTGGCCCGCGACGAACTGATCCGCCTCGGCTGGTCGCCGCCGCCGATTTCGGACGAGTGGTGGCTGGACATGGTCGAGGCCCAGGAACACGCCGTCTCGTCGATGTGGTCTGTGCCATGGCGATTTCCGCTGCCGGAGCGCCTCGGCAGCCAAGGGCGCCGGCGGGGGCTGAACATCGCCTGGACCGCGCTTCAGCTCGACTGGCAGCACCAGGCGGAGCATCGGAAGATTTGCCAGATCACCCATCCCGACGACGTGCTGGCCTTCGTTCGGGGCGATCCGGCTTTGACCGAAGCGGCGCACGACTATCCCCAGCACTTGGCGAACTACGCGCCGCAGCTTCTCATCCCTCAGTTCTCGGCGGAGTTCGCCGATGATTTCGACGACCTGCTCCGCGAGTCCGAGGAGCGCTGGCGCACGCAACCGGACCGTCGGTTTCCCGAGGCGATGTGCGATCGGCAACTCGCCCTTCGGCACCCCGAGTTCGGTCGACACTCGGCTGTCGAGGTCGCCGAGAAATGGATGGTGGGCCTGGGCGGCGACCATTCGGCGAGCGTCTACGAAGAGCTGGAGTACATTTTTTGGCTCCTCGCGCCCGACAGTGACTGGCTGCCCGCCGATATCCGGGCGTTTCTCATAAACGGCCTGAAGGAGCGTGCGACTTGGGATCGCGACAGGATCATCACGACGAACGGAGCATTCAGTTCGGCGATGATGACGGCGCGGCGCACGCCATTGCGCTGGACACGCGGCATCAAGGCGGACCTGGAGGAGATCGTCTCCAGCTCCATCAGGAAGATGGGTCTGACCGCGGCGACGAGCTCGATCATTGATCGCTTCATCGAGGAGGACTTCGTTGGGGTCTGCGACAGGGTCGAACGGGAGCGCGCGGCGGCGCGCAGGCGTTGAATGGCGGTCGATGAAAAGGACCGCCGCCGGTTCTGGAGCCGACCGACGCCCCTGCGTTCGGTCGACGAAGGAGAGCGAGACGCCACGATGCGGCATCTCCGGGATCGAGCTGAAGGGCAACTGGTCGCTCATCAGCTTGCCCTTCAGATGCAGGGGAAGGAACGGTCTCACTACGGCGATGCTGACGCGGCCCGTCGCTACCTCGACCTAGTCAGAGCCCTTCGACAGGCCGGGCAGATCACGTTCGCTGAATATGTGCTCCAAGTCGGCAGCCGCATGGAGATGGTCTCCGATCATCGGTGGACCGAGGGCGCCTACAGCGCAGACCTCGGTCCGATCGACGCCGCGATGCAGCGGGTCACCCGGGCGCACGGCCTCTCCGATGACCAGTACTGGGCGAGTGAGGACGAGCCCCCGGAGTATCGCGAGCTCTCGGAGGCCTATTCCGCCTGCCTGGATCTCAAGCTGATCGGGGTCATGCGGGAGTTCGGCGAGGCCGAACTCGCCGATCTTCGAGAGCAGCACCCGGATCGATACGACGCGTTGCGGGAAGAGGGGCGCCGATCGGTCTTCGAGAAGGACAATCGCCACACTGCGTTGGCGACCCTCATTGCCCACTACGAGAGCGAAGCCGAAACGGCGGGCGCGGCAGGAGCCTATCTGTCCGGGTGTCTGATGTGGGGCGCGGCGGTGGAAGGACGTCTGCTCCTGTGGTGTCTCAGGGCGCCAGTCGTCGCCGAAGAGGCGCGACAATCTCTCCCTGCGAAGGAGCGGCCTCGGAAGCCGGACCCGGTCGAGTGGACACTCGACAATCTGGTCCAAGTCGCGAGAGAGGCCGGCTGGATCGGCGTGCTGGAAGACGATGATTTCGTATTCTCAGTCGAGGGCCTGCTTCGGAACCTGCGCCAGACGCGAAATCTGATCCATCCCGGAAGGTCCCTTCGAGAGGCCCCGCATCTGAGGCGCGACAAGGCCGCGTTCGACGACGCGCGCGCCGCCTATGCCGCGCTTCTCATGAACGAGGTCGCCCACGCGCCAGCAGCGCCCGACGATCCCGCCTCGACGCGCGCCTAGCTTCCACAGCAATTCGAACAAATAGAGAACAAAGACCTTGCGATCACGTCGCCATCCCGCGTAACCCGACGCCGGGTCGGTTGGCTGGATCGGAGCGGACCGTGAGAGAACAGGGCGCGCGGCGGGTGCCGCGAGAAGACGTAGTTCCACGGATTGGGCGGCGTCTGGTCGTGCGGTGCGACAGTCCGCTGTGTGATCATGCGGTCTTGATGGATCCGCGTCCGGTCTTCGGCGCACCGAAATATTGGCCGGCCAGCGGGCCATCCTACCGGTTCCGATGCCAGTGCGGGCATCGAGTGGCGTCCGTCTCCTACACCGACAATGGAGATCAGGCCGAGGGATCGATTTCGCCTGCCGCGCTCAAGCTTTGGTTCTAGATGCACAGGCCGTTTGGGCCGCCGTCTCCCCCGCGCCTCGTGACGGTGCAGTCCGCTCGGCGGCATGGTCTGCTGTTGCGCATCGCCTGTGAGCCCTGCGGCAGGACCCAATCGATCGATGGAGCCGCCTTGCCTGTGATCCCGCGCGCCATCGCGGTCGGCGAACTGTGGTTCGCTGGCCGGTTTCGGTGTGCGGCGTGTCGGCGACCGGCGTCCCGGCTTGAGCTGATCGAACGGGGACAGGTTCAGAAGACGCTGGAGCGGTGGGGCCTAGGCGAACCCTTCGTGGCACAACGGCTGCGTCGACACTGGCGGCATGATCCCTACGACCGGCGTGACTGGCCCGCCTGGTTCAGGCGTGGGTGACCATGGTCGTCCTACCTGCAACGGCCAGCCTTGCGCGGCCTCTCAATGGCCTGATCTGACCGAAGCCCGTCCGGCCTCCGCAACCGGTCGCGCCGCTTTCTTCCCCGGCCTGACGGCCTTCCTCGCGAGGCAAGAAAGCGGCTCTCCCGGTCCTCCGCTGCGCTGCGGGGTCTCGCCGTGCTCGCCCTGCGGGCCGTCCGGTCTCCGATCCGCCGATCGCCATCGAGGCCGCGGCAGGCGTGGCCCGACATCAGCAAGGAGAGACTTCCATGGCCACCATCGGCACCTTCACCCAGCAAGCGGACGGCAGCTACAGCGGTTCGATCAAGACCCTGACCCTCAACGTCAAGGCGGCCCAGTTGCGGGCCAACGAGAAGACTGACGACAAGGCCCCCGACTTCCGCATCTTCTCCGGCCAGACCGAGTTCGGCGCCGCCTGGAAGAAGACGAGCCAGCAGAACCGCGAGTACCTGTCGGTCAAGCTCGACGATCCCAGCTTCCCGGCGCCGATCTACGCCTCGCTGGTCGAGATCGAAGGTGGGCACAGCCTGATCTGGTCCCGCTGATCCAAGGGCCACGGCGGCGCGGGGACCGCGCCGCCGCTCCGCCTTCGACGGTGTTCAGAAGTCGAGGAAGACGGCGGCCTTTTGACGGTCCGCGAGGCTGACGATCGTATGGGTGAACGCCGCGTTCTCCGCGTAGCTGGCCTCGAGCAGTCGGATCAGGCGTTCCCGGTTTCGTGCCTGGGCCGGCGACAGGTTGGCCTTGAGGTCAGCGACATCCTCGTCGGTGCTTGCAGAGACCCAGCTGAAGAACCGTCCCAGCAGACCGACCAGCACGTCCGAAACCTGGACCCCTGGTTCGTCGTGCGACCGCATGACGAAGCGGTAGTTGCAGAACGGCGCTCCGTTGTCGGTTAGCGTCATCGCGGTGAGCTCGCTGGAGACGACATCCTCGGCGTCGAAGATGTGGCTCGCGTTCTTCAGGATGCAGATGCGTTCGAGGAAGAAGTCCCTGAAACCGTCGATCAGAACGCGTGCCGTACCGCCCTCGATGAAGGGCAACGGGTTGTGGCGACCCATTTGAAGAAGTCCGCGGAGCATCTGATAGCCGAAGTGGTCGAGGTGGTCAGAGTAGTCGCTCGCGAAGTCGATAAGCGCGCTCATGAAGGCGTGCCGGTTTTCCGGAAGAAGGTCCGGGTAGTCGAACCGGGACATAAGGGCCGCGGTCCGGGCCCGGTCGGCGCGAAGCACGGTCGAGAGATCCGATTTCAAGGTTTCGTCGAAGCCGTCCGGCATCTCGCCGGCAGCCAGCACCGAGTCGACGACATCGACGACCGACCAGTAGAAGGGGTCGAGCGCGAGGTAGTGGACCAGGAGCTCTTCCTCGATCGCCCACTCGAGAAACACCTCCAGCTTTCGCGACCCCAGCACGGTCGGAAAGGCACCCTTGCCGAAGAGGCCGAAATGCAGCTCCTCCGCGTTGGACTGGATTCGGGCGCGGGTTCTTAGGGGGCCGAGATCGATAGGCGTCGCGTCCCGTCGGCCGAACCCGCCGAGCACCCAGCAGTTCAGCACCGGCACGTTGAAAGCGTTGGCTTCCAGATGCAGCCGCCGGATGTTGTTGGTCTCGTCGTAGTGAAGGACATAGGCGACGTCGGCCCTATGAAGGCCGTTGCGAAGAATGGAGGGCCGCCGCATCGCGTTGACGTCGATGGGCTCTCGTTCGGCCGCGCCTGTCGGGTCCATGCTCACGCCTCCGAGGGGCTCGTCGGAGCCTTTCTTCGCCTACTGATGCGACGATTCTCGCTCGATCTTTGCGCCGTCATCGTGTCGCCCCGCCCAGGCTGGGGCGCCCTTCGGGGCGGCGGGCGAGCGGCCGCTTGGGACGCCGAGGGGAGGGCGGGCAGCACCGGAGGCCTACGGGGCGAGGGGGGTGACGGTCTAGGGCAGGATAGGCTTTGCGCCGGCAATGTCTGACAAACCCGCTCTCCGATGGACCGCATCACCCTTCGCCTCCCGCCCGACCTGACCCACCGGTTCGACGCCGCCGCGGCCGATCAGGGCGGACGCTCTCGGCTCCTTCGACGGCTCATGGAAGGCGCCGCCCAAGCGCCTCTGCCGACGCCGCGGGAAGGGCCGCCCACGGCCAGGTCGGGCAAGCTGACCCTGCGTCTGGGCGAAGCGGACCTGCGTCTCCTGGAGGTCGAGGCGGCCGCGATGGGCCTCTCGCGGACCCAATGGAGCGCGGCGCTCATCCGTCGTCGCCTGCACGATCGGCCGCAGTTCAGCCGGCCCGAAGCTCTGGCCCTGATCGAGGTGCGCCGCGAGCTGAGGCGGATCGGCGTGAACGTCAACCAGATCGCCCGGGCCCTGAACACCACCGTGATGGACGGCGCGGTGCTAGATCTGGAGCTGGCTCAACTCGGCGCCTTCCAGGCCGAAATCTCGGCTTGGGTCGACGCACTTGGTGAGGCCTTCGAGGGCAATCTCGCCTACTGGGCGCCGGCCTCGTGACGGACTTCCAGTCATCGCGCGGATTCGAGGAGGTGCTGCGGCCGCCCGTCGATCTCCGGCGCGCCCGGATCACTTCCGCGGTGCTGCGTCCGCCTCGCGGGGGCGGAGACGGTCCGTCCGCCCGGTTCACGCGGGTGGCGCGGCGAGCGCCGGAGGTGATGGTGAAGATCACCGGCCGGACCCGGGACGGCGCCCATCTGAAAGCGCACCTGGACTACATCAGCCGCAACGGCGCCTTGGCCCTGGAGGGCCCCGACGGAGAGCGGCTGGAAGGCCGTGGACAGGTGCGGGATCTGGCGCGCGACTGGGCCGAGGAGTTCGTGCTCGAGCCGGGACGCAGACAGGACGCCTCGATCACCTTGTCGATCATTCTGAGCATGCCGGCGGGGACCGACGCCGTCCGCCTGCATGATGCGGCGAGAGCCTTCGCGGCCGGGACGTTCGGCGAACGCTTTCCCTATCTCTTCGCCCTGCATGACGAGGGTCGGCACCCGCATGTCCATCTGACGGTGCGAAGGCTCGGGCAGGACGGCGAGCGGCTGAATCCGCGCAAGGCGGACCTGCAGACCTGGCGGGAAGGGTTCGCCCGCGCGCTTCGCGACCGATCCATCGAGGCCGAGGCGACGCCGCGCCGGACGCGTGGCGTCGCCCGCAAGGCCGAACGCATCCCGGTGCGCAAGATGCGGGAACGGTTCGCCGCGGGGCAGGGGCCTCTGCCCGAAGTGCTAGCCGCCGCTTATCGCGCGGCGCTGACCACGGGCGGAGCCGACGCGCCGTGGCTGGAGGCGATCCGTACGCGTGAGTTGGCTATCCGGCGCGTCCTGGTGGCCGAGGCCTTGCGTCTGGCGCGATCGGAACGGGTCGGGGATCGCGCCCTAGCCGCTCTGGTGGAGCGATTCGTGCGGGAGAGACCGGCGCCGATGACGCGGGATCAGGCGCTGCGACAGAGGGGCGAGACACAGCGCGACCCTGGCCGGACCCGTGAGCGCTAGGCCGGCCGTTATCGAAGTCGCCGGCCCCGCGTTTGCGAAGTGTCAGAAGTTATCCTATATTTCTGACACTGAGGTTGTCATGCAAGTACTCGCCGATCAGATCATGGAGCGCGCCTCGACGCTGCCGGAAGGCGCGCCGATCGCCGCCAAGTCGCTGCTGCACCTGGGCACGCGCGCGGCAGTGGACCAGGCCCTGTCGCGGCTGGTTCGCCGGGGCCGGCTCATGCGCGCCGGTCGCGGCCTCTACATGCGCCCGCTGGAAAGCCGCTTCGGCTCCCGCACCCCCTCGGTCGAAAAGGTGGTGCGCGCCGTGAGCGAACAGCGCGGCGAGGTCGTCGCCTCCAACGGTGCGGCGGCGGCCAACGCCCTGGGCCTGACCACCCAGGTGCCGATCCGCATGGTCTATCTGACCAATGGGAGAAGCCGCACCTTCAGTGTCGGCAAGCAGACGGTGGAATTCCAGCATGCGCCCGCATGGCAGCTGCTCCTGGCCGATCGTCCGGCCGGCGAGGCGGTTCGCGCCCTGTCCTGGCTCGGGCCGGACAAGGCCGGAACGGCGCTCGAAACCCTGAAGCGAAAGCTGGGGCCCTCGGCGTTCGGCGAACTCGTGTCCGTCGGGCCGCGCCTGCCGACTTGGCTGGCGCGCTCGGTTAGCCAGGCGGCGCATGTCTGACGTCTTCCTGCAGCTCCCGGCCGAGGACCGGATCGACGCCCTCGCGACGGCGGCGGCCGAGTCCGGGCGTCCCGCTCATCTGCTGGAGAAGGACGTCTGGGTCGTCTGGGCGCTTCGGGCCCTATTCGAGGCGCCGCTGGGCGAAGGCCTGGTGTTCAAAGGCGGCACCTCCCTGTCCAAGGCCTATGACGTCATCCAGCGGTTCTCCGAAGACATCGACCTGACCTACGACATCCGCCGGCTTATCCCGGACCTGGCGGGCGCGGCCGAGGACCCTGTGCCGGAGACTCGCGCCGAAGAGCGACGTTGGACCCGTGACGTTGAGCGGCTGTTGCCGCTGTGGGTCGAGGGGGAGGCTCGACCGATGCTCGAAGCGCGACTAGCTGCGGACGGCGTCGCCGCCGTGGTCCGGATCGAGGGCGCCAAGGCCTTCGTGGACTATGCGCCGACGAGCACGGGAACGGGCTATGTCTCGCCCAGCGTCATGCTCGAGTTCGGCGCCCGCGCGACGGGCGAGCCCAGCGCGCCGCGTCCTGTGGTTTGCGATGCGGCCGCCCACCTGGCAGGCGTCGCGTTCCCGACCGCCACGCCGCGCGTGATGGCGGCCGAGCGGACCTTCTGGGAGAAGGCCACCGCCGCCCACGTCTACTGCGCGCAGGGCCGACTGCGGGGAGACCGTTTCTCTCGCCATTGGCATGACCTGGCCCGTCTGGACGCCGCCGGCTTCGCCGAGACCGCGATCGCGGATCGCGCCGTGGCCCAGGCGGTTGCGCGGCACAAGGCCATGTTCTTCCGCGCGACCGTCGACGGTGAGGAGATCGACTACGGCCGGGCGATCGCCGGCGGCCTGCGGCTGAAACCGGAGGGCGCGTCCCTGGACGCTCTTGGAGACGACTATCGCCGGATGGTCGAGGACGGTCTGCTTGAGGCGGATGCCGAACCGTTCGAGGCCTTGATGGAGGCCTGCGAGGATCTCGCCCGGCGCGCCAACGCCGTGGCGGCGGCCTGACGATGACCTACGCCGGCGTCGAGCAGGAGGCGATCCTGTTGAAGGCCGTCTGGGACATGATCGACGACATGGTCAATCTGGAGGTCTTCCAGTCTCCGGTGACCTCGCGCCCGACCAATCTGGTGTTCAAGTCCGGCTCGCACAAACGGATCTTCGCGATCCTGCTGGCCGACTTTCTCGCTCAGCCGAGACAGGCCGCCCTGCCGTTCGCCTTTGCGCCTTCGGGGCAGGCCGCGCGGGAGACCGACCGCACCTATCTCTTCTATCTCGAGGCCATCTGCCGCCAGCCGCAACTCGGCGCGGAGGCGTCAGGCCTGGCCACCGCGGCCTCTGGCTTCGCCGACTGGCTTAACGCGGAATGCCACTGTCCGGCGGTCTGGCTCCCGGAACTGGACCTGTCCCTGGACTTGCGCGTCTCGCGAGTCTGGCTGCTCAAGGTCGTAGGGGACGCCAACAAGCACAACTTCTCCCGGCTCGACGCCCGGGTGAGACAGATCAAGGCCATGCTCGCGCGGCACGGCCATGTCGTTGACGAAGGGATGGTCTATCGCGCCCTGCCCAACTTCCAGGACTGGTTCTACACGGACGTGTTCTCCTATCACGCCAGCACGATCGGTGAATTCCTGGACCAGATCCGACGGGCGCTGTTCGACTATCTCTCACCGGAATATGCGCGGGCCTGGCGAAGCGGCGACCGGTTCGACGGGGACTACAGTTTCGACGTCCCGAGCGAGATCCGCGATCCCCTGGCGTTCGGCATGTACTGGGAGCTGATGAACCGGGTGAGGGGCGGCCTTTGGTTCCCCGCCTTCTCGGTCTCCCCACTCCTGAAGAACCACTTCTAGGACACGGGGTCTTCGCCGTGCGCCTTGCCGCCGCGCTGGACGATGGTCAGGACGCCCGCCGGCAACGGCCGCTGAAGGGCCTGCGCTTCGTTCCAGGGCGCCCGCATCCAGACGTCGCGCTCCTCCGCGGTTCGCAGGATCACCGGCATCGCCTTGGGATGGAAGGGCGCCACGTCGGCGTTCGCGTCCGTCGTCAGGAAGCCGTAGGCGTCCAGCTCTTCCCATCCCTTGCTGATCATCCGGACGCAGGCATGCGGGGTCCAGACGCCGGCGAAGAAGGCGAGGGGGAGATCCTCGCCCAGAGCGAACCAGACGCTGTCGCCGCGACTGACCTGATCGGGTTCGTTGAAGGCCGTGAAGGGGACCAGACATCGGTTCTCGGGAGCGAGCCAGGGCCACCAGTGCCGGCTCTCGGTGCGGCGGATATTGGTGGTGCCCTTGTCGGGCTCCATCCGCAGCAGGTCGTCGAAATCGAAGGGCTTGCCCTTGGCCCGCAGCTTGTCGGCCCGCTTGGTGGCCGCCTCGAGCAGCGCCTTCCGGCTGCTCGGCATGCCCCAACGGGCCCGGGCGAGCAGCAGGGAGCCGTCAGCCTGGCCACGAAGGATCGGCCCGGAATAATCGGGGAAGACCGCCGGCATCGGGCCGAAATTGCCGATGTCCTTGGTCATGGCGGCGACCATCTGGAGGATCGCCGAGATATGCTTGGACAGGCTGTAGAGGTTGCACATGCCGCCAGCGTGGCACAGTCAGGCCGAATACGAAAAGCACCGGGACAGGGTCTTCAGGGTTGATCGACCCGTTCGACCGCCACCCAGTAGCTGCCGCGCTTCTCGACGATGAACCAGGCTTTCGGTTCGTCGAAATGGGGCATGTGACCGTCCCTGAACCAGATCCAGGGTCTCGATCGGGAACCGGGGCGCACGAAGTAGGACCGGCGCGGCCCCGCGGTTTGCCACTCGACCAGGACTTTCTTTCGGACAGGCATGATGAGAACAAATAGCGAACATAGACGTTAGTCAATCGGGGTTGTTCGATCATCAACAGGTCTGGCGTCTGGTCACCGGGTTCGGGTTCGCTGCTCGCGGACCTGCTCCGGTTGCGGAGCCCGCTCGGCGGCCCGGGTCAGGGCGCGGGCCATAAGGCGGGCTTGAGCGGCCGGATCGGCGATGAGGGCGCGCACCACCACGGCGGCGCGGTCGAGCCGCGCGCCGAGGTCCGGCGGGGTCTGGCGGTGTGGCTCGCCGGCGGCCTGCCGATCGCGCTCGCGCGGTCGATGACCTTTCACCTCCAGCCCCAAGGCCTGGGCCTGAATCCAGACCTCGCGACGGAAGGCCGGATCTCCGGACACCCGAACCTGGTCCCAGCCGCGGTGGCGGGCGATCTTGAGCATGTCGATGACGGCGTCGGGATAGGCCTGGTTGGAGACAAGCGAGCGGCCGCGGTCGCGGAACATCGGCTCGGCCGCGCGATGATCGCGGAAGAAACGCTCCGGCCGGCCCCGCAGGTCGCGCTCGACCAGATAGCGGTCGAGCACCGCCTCGGGCACGTCGCCCTTGGCTGTGGAGCGGCGCGATCCGGCCGGGCCCGGCGCGGGACCGAGGCGGTTGGACGGCGGGGCCGTGTCAGGGGTCTTCACGGCTCGCGCTCCAGCACGGCCGTATCGACGACCCGGTCCAGCCAGGCGCCGACGGCGTCTTCATCCGCCCCGGCCTCAGGCGGCGGCAGGCCTTCGGCGGCGAAGGCGCGCGCGATGACGTCAAAATCCATGGGATCCTCCTCCAGAGCGGGGGGCGATGCCGGCGCGGCGACCGGCGCCAGATCGGGGGCGGGCCGCAGTCGGCGCTGGAAGACGCGCTCCCGGAAATAGGCGATCTTCCGGCCCCGCACCGGGGGCAGGCCGGCCGTGAGGACGATCAGGGCTGTCTGCGGCAACTGCATCAGTTCCTGGGGCAGCATGAGAGCACGACGCTGATCGGAAACGGTCGTGCTGCGCCGACCCGGGCTGAGCCCCGTCGGCCGGCTGCGGCTGCGGCCGTCGGTCGTATAGGCGCCGAGCCGATCGCTGAGCTCCTGGGCGATCTTGAGCTCCTTGGGCGCGAAGACGATCTCGACCCCGCAGTTGGTCATGACCTCCTCGGCCACGTCCGGGCCGTAGATCGCCCTCAGCTGCGACGGGCTCTGCAGCACCGCCAGAAGCCGCAGCCCGTAGCCGGCGACCCAGGCGAAGGCGTGGGCCAGGACCGGCGCCGGCCCGAGACGGGCGAACTCGTCGAGGACGATCAGGGCGGGGCGGTCGGTGGGGCCGGGCAGGGCGCGGCTGTTCAGATCGACCAGCTGCTGAAAGAGCAGGGCGTAGAGCGGCTGGATCCGCAGCATGTTGTCCGGGGTGGCGCCCAGATAGAGGGAGAGGCGGCCGCCGCGCAGGTCGCGGAGGTCGAAGTCCGAGACGGAGGTGGCGGCGTCGACCCGCGGATTGAGCCACAGCCCCATCCGGGTGGTGATCGACTGACGCACGGAGGCGAAGGTGTTCTCGCTGGAACTGGTGAAGTCGGTGAGCGCGGCCACGACCGGTCTGGGGAGGGGACGACCCTCCTGTTCCCGGGCCGCGACGATCCGGGGCAGCCGCGTGCGGGCGTCGCCGGCGGTGAGCTGGCGGAAGATTTCGCCGAGGGTGAAGGGGCGGTCGGGCGTGGCCGCGACATAGCCGCCGACGCCGATGAACCCGGTCCGCGACGCCTCCGCCCAGAAGGGGTCGGCGCGTTCGTGGACCGGGAACAGCATCATCGCCATGCGCTGCAACTCGTCGAGCACCGCGATCGGGTCGGTGCGATCGACATGGCCCAGCGGGTTGAAGCGCGCCGTGCGGCCGTCGCGCGCCAGGGGGTCGAACAGATGCACCGTCTGGCCGACCTCGGCGCGATAGCCCGCCGTGGCGAGGAAGTTCTCGCGCTTGATGTCCAGCACGACCACGGAGTCCGGCCAGGCCAGGAGGTTGGGAATGACCACGCCGACGCCCTTGCCGGTGCGGGTGGGGGCGTAGAGCATGACGTGCTCGGGACCGTCGGCGATGAGGAAGCCGCCGTCGGCCCGCCCCAGGACGATGCCGCGATGCGCCCGCAGCCCCGCGCGCCGCTGTTCCGAACCCGAGGCCCAACGGGCGGCGCCGTGCAAGGGGCGGCGTCGGGCGAGCAACACGGCCGCGACGAGAACCCCGCCGACCAGGCCCGAAACCGAGACCCCGACGGTCAGCCAGCGGCGCACCTCGGGGTCCTGGCGATAATACCAGAGCCAGCCGGGGACCCGGGCCGGGTCGACGGCGTCCGAGAACTGGCCCAGACCGACCAAGGCGATGAGGATGGCGAGGACGGCCAGAAGGCTCACGGCGCCCAGACCGCCGAGGGCGACCGCCGTCGCCCTAGCTCCCGGGCTGGCGCTTGCGAACCGGGTCATGCCAGACCTCCGTCACGCGGAAGCGCCCATCGATCTTCTTCATCTGGATGACGACGTCGACGAGCAGATGCAGCAGGGCGCGGATGTCCGCGCGCGGCAGGTCGCGTCCGCCTTCGGATTCCCGCACCAGCAGGGTGAGCTGCTCGAAGGCCAGGGCGGCGGAATCCGCATGCACCGTGGTGATCGACCCGGGATGGCCCGAGTTGACGTTGCGCAGATAGAAGAAGGCCGTGCCGTCGCGCAGTTCCTGCAACAGGATGCGGTCCGGGCGCATGCGCAGGGCGCTTTCCAGGAGCTGCTTCGGTCCGATCCTGGCCAACCCCTGACCGTCCTTGGAATAGACCAGATGGACGACGTTGCGGTGCGGCACCACGAACTCGCGGGTGTCCTCGATGGTCAACAGGCGCTCATGGTCCGGGATGAGTTCGATCAGCCCCTTGGCCAAGGTCGTCTTGCCCGAGCCGGTCGCGCCCGAGATCAGGATGTTGCGCCGGGCGGTGACCGCCAGGGTGAGGAAGGCCGGCCAGTCGCCGGCCTGCCGCAGACGGATCAGTTCGGCGTCGACGAGGTCCGTGGCGTCCGCCTGGGCGTCGGCGACCTCGTCGAACAGGCCGGCCGCCGCGAACTCCTTCAGGCCGAGACGGCGCCGCGACGGCTTTCTCAAGGTCAGGGAGAGGCCGCCGTCCGCCGCCACCGGGGGCAGGACGATCTGGCAGCGCACGTCGCCGGGCAGGGTGGTCGAACAGATCGGCTGTTCAGGGCCCACGTCCTGACGGGTGTAGGCCGCGGCCGCCACCGCCAGGGTGCGCAGCCACGCCTCGGTCAGTTCGGGCGCCTCCGTCCAGCGCCAGGCGCCGTCCGCCTCGACCCCGACCTCGCCGGGCCGGTTGATGACGACCTCGGTCACGTCCGCCGGCTCCAGGAAGGGTCGGAGCGGCGCGAGGTAGTGATCCAGGACCGAGGTGTCGTCCATCAGCGCGGCCGAAGCTGGTAGACCCCGGCGAAATCCAGGTCCTGGGCCACGAAGATCGACACCTCGGCGCCCTGGCCTTGGCGCAGCGTCGGCGGGATCTCGACCGAACCCTGGAGGGCGACGCTCGCCGCATCGGATGGGACGCGGGCCATCGAGGATGCGCCGTCGTTCCGGCCGGCGGCGGCGTAGACGCCGTCATCGACGATGGAGAGCAGGAGCGCGCCGCCGAACCGGTCCCAGAAATGGGTGTCGACCACGCCGTCGAACCCCGCCCGGCCCAGGGCGTCGGCGGCCGGGGAGGCGAGGGCGACGGCGACCCCGGTCGGCGTCACCGCCCGGGTCCAGAGGACGAACAGCCGGCGTCGGCCCTGTTGAAGCCCGCCGCGGTACTCGCCCAGAACCCGGGTGCCGCGCTCCATCAGGATCACGGCGCCGTTGTCGGACCAGACGTCTCGCGGCAGGACGCAGGTCACATAGCCGGGCGTGGTGCTGTCCAGGGCCGTCTGCAGGACGCAGGGCACGCTGGTCCCCGCCGTGACCAGCAGGTTGCGGTCGGGCAGGCGACCGGCGCGCGTCTGGCCCACGGGCGTGAGCTGACGCAGCTGATCGAGCGACGTCGGTTCGCCCGGAGGCGTCGGCGCCGTCAGGGTCGGCGGCGCGCCCGGCTGGCCGCCGCCCGCCCGGCTATAGGCGAGCACGGGCGCGCGCCGGGCGCTTTCGGCCAGGGCGCGCCGCTGTTCCGCCGGACTGGGGCCGGACCGGGATGTCGCCGGATCCCGGGGCGCGGCCTCCAATGGCGGGATAGCCTCTTCGCCGGTCAGGGTCGGCGCGTCGGGATCGACGGCGGCGTCGCTCAGCAGGGGCGGGGCCTCGCGGCGGGCGGGCTCGAACGGCGTCGTCTGCCGGGCGGGCTCGTCGCGACGGGCCGGTTCGGCGTCGCCGGCGTCGCCGCGATCCCAGCTGGCGATCAGGAAGACGCCGCATCCGACGGCCAGGGCGGCGAGGGTGACGACCTTGCCCTGACGACCGCCGAGCTGTCCGGCGATCGGCGAGACGCCGCGATCGGCCGGCGCGGAGGGCGGGCGAGGCGCGTCGGCCGGCGGCGTGGGATCGGGCGCGCTCATGACCGGCCTGCGACGGGCGCACGATCGACGACCGGCGAGGCCGTTCCGGTGCCCACGCCTACGCCGCGGCGGTCATAGGCGTCGTTGAACAGGCACAGGACCGACGGACCCCGTCTCAGCCGCAGACCCCGGGTCACGCCGTGGATCACCACGAACTCGCCGCGGACATCGTAGGGGATCAGGCGCTCCGATCCGTCCTCGCCGACCTCGAACACGGCCGGCAGGGCCTGGACGCCGGGGAAGCGCAGCACGCTGAAGCGGCCGTT
This sequence comes from Brevundimonas lenta, assembly GCF_014196335.1. Classification (GTDB taxonomy): domain Bacteria; phylum Pseudomonadota; class Alphaproteobacteria; order Caulobacterales; family Caulobacteraceae; genus Brevundimonas; species Brevundimonas lenta. Next base: position 568,602 of record NZ_JACIDM010000002.1, on the reverse strand, counting down.
GTCGCTGACCTCGCTCGGCTGCAAGGCGGCGTCGCCCTGGGCGGACCAGGCCAGATTGCGAGGACCTTCGACCACGCCGCGCTCCAGTTCCAGTCCGATGAGGCGTTGCTCCACGGCCTCGGCCTGGACGGCCAATGCGCGGGCCGCCTGGGCCTGTTCGTCGGCCGGGTAGCGGAACCGGACCTGATAGGCGATCGCCGTCCGGTCGCCGGCCTCGCGGGCGAGCAACTCGAAGGCGTAGTGCCGGACCGCGCCGTCGCGCTCTGTGACGACCAGGAGGTTGGTCGCCTGATGGCGTTCCCGAGGCTTGAGGAAGAGCACCGAACCCTCGGCGGCCACCTCCCAGGCGACGCTGTCGCCGATGGCGGCATGGCGGATGGTCTCCTCCGGTGAGAAGACGATCTGGGTCGCCGTCCGGAACGCCCCGGCGATCGGGTAGACGGCCGCAGGATCATAGGTGAGCTCGCGAATACGCGGATCCAGCGGGGCTTGCGCCGCGACCGGGGACGCGAGGGCGAGGGCGGCGATCAGGGGCAGAAGGGAACTGACGCGTCTCATCGGATGACCTCCGGATCGGCGCGGTAGGACGTCACCTGGAAGCCGAGGGGATTCCTCAGGCGATCGGGCTCGGACATCGGCGCGCGGGTGTAGGTGAAGGCGATGGTGGCGATCCAGTCGCTCTCCACGGTCTGCTGGGCCTGGCGGACCGTGCGGTGGAAACGGACGTTGGCGACGCCGTCGTTGATGAAGCCGATGGCGCGGATCGAGATGATGGCCTCGCCGTCGCGGCCGTAGAGGTTCTGCGGACTGGCGGGATTGGAGCCACGGAACAGGTCGGCCCAGCGCCGCTGTTCGGCCGGCGCCGACAGGATGGAGACCAGCCGGAAGGCGTCCTCGGCGGCCGGATCGAGGTAGCCCTCGCGCTGGCGCACATACTGGCCGAGGAAATATTTGCTGACCGCCTCGTCGTAGCGGACCGGCCCGTCCTCGGCCGAGAGGCCGCGCATGACGTCGACCGCGCCGGTCGCCTGGTCCACCCGGATGACGAAAGGCTCGGTGGACTTCAGCGGCGTCAGCATCGCCACCGCGCCGGTCGCGATCACCGCCAGACCCGTGGCCACGGCGGCGGCCGACCAGGCCAGGCGACGCGACCGGAGCGCCGAGGCCAGACGGTCCTGGTCCCAGCGTCGCGCCTCGGTGAAGTAGCGCTTCAGGTCAGGAGAGGGGACGCCGCTCATGCGCAGCCTCCCGTGTCCGAGGTTACGGCCTCGGGGACCGATGGGGGTTCGGTCTGCGGCGCGAGCACCGATCCGTGGGGATTGGCGGGTCGCCGGGCCGCGCCGTCGCAAGTCGGCAACGCCGGATCGCCGCGGTGGGCGCAGGCGCCCAGCAGCATCAGGCCGGTGAACAGGAGGGAGCGATAGGTCATGTCAGGCGCCTCTCGGTCGAATGGTGCCGCCGCCCCTGGGCGGCTGGCGGCTGGCTTCTTGCGGGCCCTGGCTGCGGCCGGAGCCGCTCCCGCCCAGGGCCGCGGCGTTGGCGAAGTCGGCGAGTCCGGCGCTGGCGCCGCCCGCGATGCCGGCGGCGATGGCCGGCGTCTGCAGAAAGAAGATCGCCCCGAGCAGGCACAGGGCGATGAAGATCAGGCCGCCGATCATCGGGTCGGCGCCCTGGATCGCGCCCCACTGGTCGCGCACGAGCGACAGGACCAGCTGGAAGATGACGATGATCAGGGCGAACAGGACGAGATAGTTCACCGCTTGGCTGAGCCAGCCGAAGAAGAAGCGGCGAGTGGCGTCGAACAGGGCGCAGGCGATGAAGATGGGGCCGAGGGTGACGAGCAGCGCGAGAGCCAGTTTGGCCACCAGCACCACGCCGAAGCCGAGGGCGGCGGCCAGGGCGCCGATGATGAAGACGGCGGCGGACACCACCCAGGGCCCGGGATTGAAGGCCGAGCCCTCGCGCGAGATGTCCTCGCCCAGCCAGGCCGCATAGGCGAAGAACTGGTCGAAGGCTGCGCCGACGCTCGGCGTGTCCGCGCCGCTGACGGCCCGGGTCAGGGCGTTGGGCAGGCCGGTGAACAGCGGCTCGGTGACGAAGGTCGAATAGGCGGCCGTGGTCGCCAGCAAATACAGGAAGGCCAGCTTCAGCGACCGGACCGCGAAATCCATCACCGGTTCGCTGATCGCGCCCCTCAGGATGGCGACGCCATAGAGCACGACATAGAGGACCAGGGCGATGCGCAGCGGTCCCTCGACCTCGGCGACCACCGACGACAGACGGTCGCCGAGGAAGACGTTGAGCCGTTCGTCGATGAAGTCGTAGCTGGGCTCGAAGACGCGAAAGCTCATCGTCGGGCTCCTCAGAAGACCCGCTCATAGGCGCGCATCCGCGCCTCGCGCCGCGCGTCGGCCAGACCGCGCCGCGCCGCCTCGCATTCGTCCGTCTCGCGGCCGGCGTCGCAGGCCGCCACGATCGCTTCGGCCGCTTCGGGATCGGCGGCGAAGTCTGCAGCGGTCCGGTCGGTCGCCCCGCAGTCGACGAGGCCGAGAGCGACGACCAGCGCGGACCGTTTCACCGGAACGCCCGTTCGTAGACATCCATGCGGGCCGCCCGGGCGGCCTCGGCCCGTTCCCGCGCGCGCTGCTCTTCCAGCCGCGCCTCGGCCGCCTGGGTCAGGGCGAGACCCTGCAGCCTGACCTGCTCGTTCTGGATCAGCGCCTGTTCGGCCGCGAGGCGGGCTTCGAGGTCCATGACGGCGCGGGCGTTGGGAGCGGTGTCGAGGGCGGAGCGGAGCGTCTCCAGGCCCTGAAGACGCCGGTCCGCCGCGCCGCTCACCGCCTCGCCGATGGCCAGATCCCGCGCGGTCCTTGCGCCGGCGCGCTCCAGGCTGTCGCGATAATAGGCCTCCGCCGACCCCGGATCGCCCGCGGGCGGCGTGTAGACCCTGGTGTCGCGGCGGATGGCGTCGGCCCGGTCGGCCAGGTCGCCGAGCGCGGACAGATCGCCGTCGGCCGCCGCGCGCAGCGCGCGTATGTCCGGCAGCGGATTGCGCACCTGCGGCAGGCCGAGCTCGCCGGCGAGGGCGTTGACGCCGGACAGGTCGTTCAGGCTGTCGAAGAGCTGCTGGCCCTGCTCGATCTGGGTCTGCAGCGCCCTCAGCTGGTCCAGGGTGGTGCGGGCCTCCTCGACCATCTGGGCCAAGGCCCGGGGATCGTGGACGATCTGCTGCGCCTGGACAGCCGGCGCGCAGGCGAGGACGAGGGCGGCAGCCGCCGCGGCGAAGGGGATGCGGGTTCTCACAGGAACCTCCTCTGGTCATGGAAGGGATCGCGCCACAGCGCGTAGTCGTCGCCGAGCTCGGCGCGCAGCCGGTCGAGCAGGGCGGTGGTTTCGGTGCGGCCCGACAGGACCGACAGGGCGTCGTCCATGCCGCTCAGGTCCAGTTCGACGACCACGCTGTCGTGGCCCTGCTTGACCAGGAAGCGGTGCGATTCCGGGGTTAGGACCTCGCGCACCAGCCGGAATTCCTCCTGGGTGAGACCGAAGCCGTCGATGTAGTCGCGCGCCTGGCCGTGGGCGTTGGGCAGGAAGATCTTGGTCGCGCACTGTTCGAGGATGGCGTGGGCGATCGGGGAGCGCAGGGCGTCGGCGGGCGACTGGGTGCCGAACACCATCAGGGCGTTCTGCTTGCGCCAGGTCTTGAGCCCGTCCTGGGCCAGTTCCGTGAAGGCCGGGTCGCCGAGGACCTTCCAGAACTCGTCGATGTCGAGGACGAGGCGACGACCGTCGACGCGCTCGGCGATGCGGTGGAACAGATACAACATCGCTGGCGTACGGACCTCGTCGTGGTCGAGGACCTGGGTGATGTCGAAGCCGGCGAAGCGCGCCTCAAGTCTGAGGGCGTCCTCGTCATTGTCGAGGACCCAGCCGAGGGGACCGCCCCTTTGCCAACGCTCCAGCCGCGCGCCCACGCCGCCGGCGTCGCCCTGGCCGAGGAGGCTGCGCAGGGCGGCGATGGACCGCCGCTCACGCGGCAGGGCCTCCAGCGCGGCCACGCCCTGATCGATAGCGCGGGCCTGGGGCACAGTCAGGGTTTCGTCCGGCCGGGCGACGAGGGTCCGGACCAGGCGGACGAGGAAGGCGCGATTGGCGGGACTGGGGGCGAGGGCCTTGAAGGGGGCGAAACCGGTCGGTTCGCCGTTGCGCAGGGCGAGATAGGTCCCGCCGCAGGCGCGGACAAAGATCTCGGCGCCCCGGTCCTTGTCGATGAAGAGCTGCTGGGCGTCGAACCGCTCCAACTGCGCCAGCATGAAGTTCTGGACCACGGTCTTGCCCGACCCCGAAGGCCCGCAGATGAAGGTGTGGCCGAGATCGCCGACATGGAAGTTGAACCAGAAGGGCGAACCGGCCGTGGTACGCAGCACCGCGACGGCGTCGCCCCAATGGTTGCCGCGCGCCTTGCCCACCGGATGGGCGTGGAAGGGCGCCAGGGCCGCGAAATTGCGCGAGGTGATCGCGGCCGGCCGGGTGCGACGGGCGAAGGCTCCGGGGAATTGGGACCAGAAGGCCGCCTCCAGGCCGAGATCCTCGCGCGCCACGACGAGGCCGGAGTCCGCGAGGATGGCGCGGGCCTTGGACAGGTGGTCGGCTAGCGCGGTTGGCGTGTCGCCGTGGACGAGGACCGAGGCCTGGTGCTCGCCCATGACGAAGCGGTTGCTGACAAGGTCGTCGAGCGCGTCCGACAGGCCGGTGATTTGCGAGGCCGCGCGGTCCCGCGCCGAGACCATCTGGTTCTGCTTGCGCTCCATCACGGCGCGGGCCGAGGCCTTGGACAGGAAGGCGAAGGACTGGCTGATCACGAAGCCGAACCGGACGCTCAGCAGTTCGTCCCACAGCCCGGGCCGGGTCGTGGCCGGGTATTCCTTGACGGCCAGGACGCCGGCGTAGCGCGCCTCGGCGGCGTCCCGCAGCTCGAGCGTCTCGCGCCCGAAGATGGCGCGCACGGTGTAGACTGCCGAACCGAGGTGGCCGAACACGATCGGGACCGACGACCGGCGCCCGGTCAGGACCAGCCGCATGACCTCCATCGGCTCGGAGAACCACAGGCCGCCGCGTTCGTAGAGGCCGAGCCGGCGCGGCGCATAGCGCCCGAGGTACTGCACCAGGTCGCGCCCGGCCTCCTCGATGCGCTGGATATGGGCCAACTCGACCTCGGCGTCGTTGCGGCGCGACGCCCTCAGACGTTTGGCGAGCGCCGCGGCGCGATCGCCGGCGTCCCGGCCCGGATGCAGCACAAGGGTGACGAACAGCTCATTGATCCAGAGCCGCCGTCCCGCGACACGGTCATCGTAAAGGGCGCCGAGCTCCCCGGCGAAGGCCGAGCGGAAGCCGGCGGATCGCTCCAGCTCGACCGGGCGTCGCGCCACATGGTGCCAGACCGCCAGACGGTCGTCGGCGAGATTGCGCCAGGCCTGGTTGAGCTTGACGTGCCAGTCGTTGAGGTCCCGGGCGTCGGCGGTCTCGAAGCTGGCGCCGTCGACCTGGAACACCATCATCAGGGCGCCGCTGTCGAGCGCCACCACATGGTCCGAGACGTGGCGGGCGTAGGGCAGGTGCGGCCGGGCGTCGGCCTCGCGCCGCAGCCGCGCCGGAGGAACGCCGCCCTCAGCCACGGGACAGCTCCGCCAGACGATAGCGGCGGACGAGGGGGAGGGGCGTCGCCGAGCTCCCGCCCCAGAGCGCCGCGTTGCGTGACCGGCCCTTGGTGTCGACATAGACGAAGAGCAACCGGAAGGCGTTGTGGTCGGCCCGGCAGATCGCCCGGAACACCAGGTGCAGGGCCGGGGCGACGAGCAGATAGAGGAGGCTGCCGCCGACGAGGAAGACGACGCCCGATACGATGACGTTGACGCCCATCGCCTCCATGGGCACGCCGAGGATCATCGCCGGCCGCGTGCAGGCCAGGAACAGCGGATCCTCGGTCAGACGTTCGTCAGCCATGGGGCCCTCCCGCCGACAGGCGCGACAGGGCCAGGCCGATGGCCAGCCCTGAGCCGAGACCGGCGAGGATCTGGGCGAACCGCTTGGGCGAGATCAGCTTCAGGCCGAGCATCAGACACAGGGCGAGAAAGGCCGACGCCGATCCGATCCACAGCCAGGGCGCGGCGACGGTCATCAGGCGCCGCCCGTGATCAGATTGACGATCTCGGCCGCGCCGAAGACCACGACGATGCCGAGGACGACGATCGCCGCCCGGCGCAGGTCGAACAGGCCGAACATCCACAGGATGCCGACGACCACGACCGCCAGCACGGCCAGCAAACGGGCCGTATTGCCCGTGAGCATGTCGACGACGTTCTGCAGCAGGCCTTCGACGTTGGCCGAGGCGAGCGCCGGCTGCGCCGACAGACAGGTGGCGGCCAGCGCGATGCAGGCCGCCGCGCCGGCGTGACGCGGGAAGGGTGAAAGGGTCAGGGGACGAAACATCAGTGGCTCCGGTCGACGGAAGTGGAAAAGGCGACCCGCACGGGCCCGCGCGCGAACACGTCCCAAGCGGCAGGCGGGGCGTTCGGGAGCGGCGGTTCGGGAAGGCGCGCGTCGGACGGTTCGACGGCGGTCGCCGCAAGCGGGGCGGCCAGGTTCAAGTCGACCGCAGCCTGCTCGACCCTGGCGACGTAGCCGTTGCGGAATCCTCGCTGGGCGTCGCCAGTGTTGTAGCGGGACAGGGCGACGCGCAGGGCTGACTGACGATGCGCCGGAGTCTCGCCGACGGGTCGGTAGCCCGCGCGAAGGACCGTCGCCGCGGCCCGCAGGTTGAGGCAGGGATCGAAGGTCTCTTCGACCGTCAGACCCAGCCAGCCGAGGTTGTCGCTGTTGATCTGGGCCAGCCCGAGATCGAGGTTGGCGCCGCGGCTCAGGAGCCGACGGGCCGTCGTCGCGGCCTCCGTCGCACTACGCGCTCGAGCGGGGCGGGCGCCGTTGCGATTGACGCCGATCGCCAAGGGATCGAACCGGCTCTCGACGTGCGCGATCGCCGCCAGGGTCTGGGGGGCCACCGAAGGCGCGCAGCTTTGCGAGAGGGCGAGAACGAACGCGAGGTCGAGCATGGGGGGCCTCCAGGAACCGCCGCCATCCCATCGGATCAGGCCGGCGACGGCGACCCGCGAGCGCCCCGTCGGAGATCTACGGTAGGAAGCTGCGGGGTTCGTCGGCGCGTCGGGCGGCCACCGCCAGGCAGGCGACGGCCTGAATGCGCGTCCGCACGCCGAGGACACTGCAGGCCGTCATCAAATGCTCATCGACTGTCCTGGGGGAAAGTCCCAGCCGTTCGCCGATGCCGGATGAGGTCAATCCCGTGGCGGCGAGTTGCAGGCATTCGCGCTGCCGATCGGTCAGGGACTCGAGCCCCGGGGTGGATGAAGCAGCGGGCAGGGAGGGGTGCGCTTTCATCGCCGAATCCAGCCGGGAAATCACGGCTGCGCGCCAGTCCGGAACCTTCCCACCGTGACTCTACGACCGGGGCGGGGCGCCGGCAGGCGGTCTCAGCCGCCGTTGTTGGTTCCGCTGTCCTCCCGATCGGGCGCTAACAGTCTGCTCCGCCGTTGCTCGAGCCAAGCGTCTGCCTCGGCGTCGCGCTTGACGGACTGATCCGCGAGATCCCTGAACATCCTGGTGAAGGTGTTGATGATCGGTCGGGCGTCGAGATCGGTGATGGCGTCGCCGGCTTCCTCGTCGAATTCCTGAAGCGCCACGGCGAGGATCGTCGCCAATTTGTTGTCGGCGCACCGCAAGGCGAAGGCGGGGGACCCGAGGGCGAGGGCCGCGAGAATCCCGTGCGGATCGCTGTTCGTGACCTCGGCGAAGCGGTGAATGCGTTCGATGTTGATTCGCCCCGCACCGGACTCGAAATGCTCGTAGGACCGAAGCGCCATGTTCATGGCCTGGGCGACGTCGATCGACCGCATGCGCCGGTGAGAGCGGATCAGACGGAGGCTCGAGGAGAGCACCGCATTCGTCGACGGGGTGTGCCGGGCGTCCATCTCTCGGTTTACTCCCTCGCCGTCGGCACCACGCGTTACGAACCTAGTTCACCCCTACAGGTTGAAAAATGACTCAGCCATGCGTCAAATGAAAGTTGATAAAGATCAACAGCATAAAAGCTGCGGCTATGACGCAAGTTTCTTGCGGACGACAGTATAGGAGGCGCGGCATGACACGATCGACCCGAAGCATGCCGGTCGTCGATCTGCATCTCAGCGTGGCCTGGAGGCGGCCGTGAGGCAGCGCGATCCCTTTGGCATGGCGCTCGCCGGCCTGCGCACCGCGCTTGAGGACGGCCTGGCTCCCGGACAGCACCTCTCCGTAGTGGACATCGCCGCTTCGCTCGGCCTGAGCACCAGCCCGGTGCGGGAAGCCCTGTCCCGACTGTGCGGCGAAGGCCTCGTCGAGGATCGCCGCGGTCTGGGTTATTTCACCCGGGCGGCCCCCTTGGAGGATGTTCTGGGCTTGCTGGACCTCGAGGCCGCCCATGTCCGGCTTGCAGCGCTCTATGCTCCGGTGGCTCAACCCCGAGACGGTTCGGATGCGTCCGTCGAGGCGTGGATCGACGACCTGGTCGGCGCCTGTGACAACCAGCCCTTGATCGAAAGCCTCGTTCGCGTGCGCCGTCGCCTGGCGCCGCTCAGACGCCTGAACGGCCCGACGGAAGCGGCGGCCGGTCCCGAGCCGGCGAGCGACGTCGAGGCCTATTACGCGCGCTGGCGGATCGCCGCGACGGGTCTCGCGTCCCGCGTCCGGCGTATCAATCCAGATCAGTCAAAGTATACGCGAAATATAGTTTGAATCGATTTGCTTTCCGGCGCTGATGGTTCGTCGTCGACGTTTTGTCGACCTTCAAAACAGGAGACGACCATGACCAAGAAAACCTCGCGCCTCGTGCGCCTCGGGTCCGCCCGCACCCTGACCCGCGCGGTCTCACGCGGCGAGTTCGACGAGCTGAATCCGGTGCTGAAGTACACCATTCCGCCCAGCGAATGACCGGACGGGCCGCTCCGGCGGCCCGGACGTCCGGACCCGGCCTCGCTCCGGACGCCACAACCAGAGGCCAGTCCTGACACAGGAGAGGATCCATGAAGATCCAAACCAAGACGCGCGTCCTGCGTCTGGGGGCCGCCCGTCGGCTGACCCGGGCGATTCTGATGGGCCCGTTCACCGAACTGAACCCGGCCCGCCACTGGACGATGCCGCCGGAATGACTCCAAGGGGCCGCCCGCTTCGGACGGCCCCGCCGAGCGTCCTGTCGGAGGGCGGATCGGCCGCCTTTCGTCGCAACAGGGAGATACTGATGTCAAAGCCGACGATCCATCGGCTTCTGCGCCTCGGGATGGCGCGGAACTGCACGCGACGCGGGGGAGGCCAATACCTGGACCTCAATCCGGGCCTCCATTCAAACCGACCCGCGGGGTGAGGATGACCGACGCGCTTCTAGCCGATGGGGCGTCCGATGTTGACCGCGGGTGGCTCGGGGAGGGGATACATGCGGTCCGCGTCGGTGCCGATCTGGTCCTGCTCGATCTCGCCGCAGACGACTATCTTTGCTTGCCGGAGTGCGGCGATCTCCGGATAGACGGTCGGCAAGTTCGCGGGTCGATCGAGGAGCTTCTTCGCCTGGCGGCCGAGGAACTACTGCACCCCACGTCGGCGCCGGACGATCGAATCCCGCCGCCGGCCCTGCCGTCTGCCCGCCTTCCGGCTCCGCCGCCGATCCGGCCGACGCTGCGGGACGTGGCCACTTTCGCTTTCATCTGGATCGACGCGGTGCGGCGCCGCCCGACGCTTCTGGAGCTCAGCCGCCGATACGCCCGGCGTGGCGGCCGCCGTTCGGATCCCGAAGCGCTTGCGGCGCGGGTCGAGGTGTTCCGCCAGTTGCTCCCGCTGGCCCCCTGGACCGGCGCCTGTCTTCTCCAAGCAGAGCTGCTGCTGCGCTTCGTCAATGCGGCGGATCTGGACGCGGACTGGGTGTTCGGGGTCCGCACCTTCCCCTTTCTCGCCCATTGCTGGCTGCAGAGCGGCGACCGGTGCGTCAGCGAGGCGCCGGAAACCCTGACCGTCTATCGGCCGATCCTGGTGATCTGAGGTGGCGGCGGACTGCGCAATCATTCTCGTGGGTGACACGCCGGCCGCACTCGACGCCCTGGTGGCGCCCGTTCGACAGCGCCTGAGCCGGGCCGGCTGGTCGCGCAAGTCGCACGACCCCTTCATCCAGGTGTTCGCTCCTACCGGTGGACGGCTGGAGGCCGCGCGGGGGCTGGACGGGCACGGCGTGCTGATTGGCGAGGTCTACGACGGCGACGGCCATACGCTGTCGCCGCGGGCCCGGGGCGCCCTGGGATGCCGGCGTCTCGATGCGGCGCATGCACGCGCCATTTGCGCGGACTATTGGGGGCGATACCTGTTGGTCCGGCGGGTCGAAGGCGACGTCGCGGTGCTCCGCGACCCGTCCGGCGCCCTGGACTGTGTCGTCTGGCGCAAGGCCGGCGTAACTCTGATCTCGACGAGCGCTGCGGCCGTCATCGACCCTTGGTTGCCCGACGGGATCACGTTGGATTGGGACGCGGTGGCCGCCTTGGTGGACCGCCCCGGCGAGCATCGACATCGGCTGGCCCTGACCGGATTGCAGGCCGTCGCCGGCGGCGAGTTGCGGGTTATCGGGGACGGCGTCAACCGAGCGCACCAGATCTGGCGGCCCGCCAACCTCTATCGAGACCGCGCCTTGCTTCCGCCTCCGAACCTTCGAGAGGCGGTGGAACGGTCGGTGAGGGCGCTGGCGGGCGAAAGGCGCTGGATCGCCGAGGTCAGCGGCGGACTGGACTCCGCCATCGTGGCGGGCGTCCTGACCGCCGATCAGCGCCGGAGTGTCGCCGCCTGGGTCAACCACTACGTCGACCAGCCGGAGGGCGACGAACGGGCCTACGCCCGGGCGGTCGCGGGGCGGTACGGCTTCACGCTGACAGAAGTCCGCCGCGACGGCCTCAGGCTCGACGCCGCCCGTCTGGCGGCCTGCGCCGAAACCTTCCGACCGGCCGCCAACGACATCGATCCCGACTACAACGACGACATCGCCGACCGGATCGAGGCGATGGGCGCCTGGGGCTCGTTGACAGGGCAGGGAGGCGACGCCGTCTTCTTCCAGATGCCGAGCCTCCTGATCGCCTTGGACGAGATTTGGGAGCGCCGAGGCCGAGCGCGCGCGGCGATCCTGCATCGGCTCGCGCGATGGCTGCGGCACTCCGTCTGGCCGACGGCCCTCGCCCGGGACTGGCGCGACGAAGTCCGCCACCGCGCCGGTTGGGACCATCCCTGGCTGGATGATCTGGCCAACGTCCCCCCAGCCAAGGCGATCCAGATGTCGGCCTTGGCCTTCTGCCAGACCTTTCAGGGGCCGGCGCTCCGCAGTCGGCTTGGTCCATGCGTCAATCCGTTGCTGAGCCAGCCTGTGATGGAGGCCGGGCTGGCCATGTCGACGGTCGATCTGACCTGGGGCGGGCGCGACCGGGCTGCAGCGCGCGCCGCCTTCGCGGCTGTCCTTCCGCCATCGATCCTGGATCGCCGCTCGAAAGGCGAACTGGGCGCCTATTATGGTGGCGCGGTCGCCGCGCATCTGGCGTTCCTGCGCGACTATCTGCTCGGCGGCGCCCTGGCGGAAGCGGGGTTGATCGATCCGGGCCTGGAGGACCGCCTCACCCGGGACGCGCTGCTGTGGCGCGGCGGGCATTCCCAACTGCTTAGTTTGGCCCTGACGGAGGCGTGGGTGCGTCGCTGGCGGGAACGGCTAGACCGCCGGACCCCATGAGATACCGGTCGAACCAGCTCCGGACCTGGTCGTAGTAGAGCCGAATATTCCCCGGACTCCGGAGGCCGTGTTCCTCGCCGATGAGGAGGGTCAGGGCGACGGGCCGGTTCAGACGGTGCAGGGCGCCGTAGAGTTGCTCCGACTGACCGAGCATCAGATCGTACTCGCCCACCACGAGAAGCGTCGGCGCGACGATGCGGTCCGCCTGCTCAAACGGGCTGTTGCGGCGATACCGGTCGGGCGCTCGCCAATAGGCGTCCCGCATCTCGGCCTGGCCGGATTCCAGCCAACGCGCACTCGCCGCCGCGGCGAGCGCATGTCCGCCGTCGAGGCGCAGCGTCGATCCCACGTCTCCGATGACGGTCGAGAAATTCATTGGCCCGTTCAACGCCACCACGGCGTCGAAGCGAGGAGACTGCGCCGCGCTCATCACCGCGGACCAGGCGCCGAAGCTCCAGCCCCACAAGCCGATCCGCTCCGCATCAACCAGGCCTTCCGCCGCCGCGGCGTCGACGACCGCCAGGATGCGATGGGCGAGGCCGTCCGCCGGTTCCGGAGTCGCCGGAAGATCCGGGACGAGGATGGCGTAGCCGGCCGCCGCCATCAGCTGGGGCGCCATGGACAGGCTGGTGGACTCCCGCCGCATCCACCACGGCGGGGCGGGGTACGACTCGCCCTGATAGGGCACCACGATCACGGGCGGTGTCGCCGTCGGGTTCGGCGGCAGATAGAGCCAGCCGCCAGCGCCGCCGACGCCGGCGATCCGCCGAGGGGCCGCGACCGAGATACGCTCGAGTTCGGAGTTCAGCCGCCAGACCACCTCTCGGCGTTGGCCGCGTTGCAGGCGCAGAGCGTTTGGATCATCTTCCAGGGCGCCCCGATCGAGGCTGATCCCCCCGCTCCAACTGATCGCGGCTCCGGGCGTCGCCGCGACGCATCGGGAGTCGGCATCAGGGTCGACCCAGACCCGGCACAGGCGTCCGTCGCCAACTGCGACCACGGCGAAGGCGGCTTTCAGAGAACCGCTCTGCGCCCGCAATCCAAACGGACCGCGGGGGTTTGCGGCCGATGCGGCGGGGCCGAGATCTGCGTGCCCGTCGTCGGCGTCGAACCGCACGACGTGACCGCCGCTGTTGAACAGAACCGCAGACCCTCCCTCGGCGAGGAGCCGGGCGTCCGGGGAGAGGCCAGTCAGCGGCGAGGCGTCGGCGTCGGCGAAGAACCAGCCCTCCCGGGATCCCGACCGGCCCTTGAAGATCGGAGTTCCGCCCAACCAGCCGCCCTCGGCTGTCGCCATGCCCTGGAAATCGATCGGCGTTGTCGGGCGTGCCCCGGCAGGCGTCACGTCCCGCGTCGCGCCGTCTGGGGCGATGGTCAGGAGCCGGGCCGGCTCTTCGTCGATTCCCGCCACCAGAAGGGCGTCGGAAGCCGGCGACCAGGCCAAAAGGCTTGTCGAGATGTTGCGGGCGTCGGATGGCCGTACGGCGGAGCCGGAGATCAGGTCGACGATCTGCAGACCTCGGGCGCGCCGCACCTCGGTCGCAGTATCGGCGGCGGGAGGCGGGAGGAGCGGACCGTCCAGGAGAAGCGCGGCGTATCGCCCGTCCGGGGAGGTTTCGAGGTCGAGGAAGGGGCCGTCGGCGATCGCGGCCGCCTCGCCGGTGACGGCGTCGATCCGCCACAGACGCCGCGGCGACAACGCCTCCGGCGCACCATCCTCACCCACCGTGATCGCGGCCGCGGACCCGGCCGTCGCGGCCGCCCTCAGCGCCAACAGGCGCGCCTGCTCGGCGCGGGGGCCGGCCAGTCGCGGGGGAAGCGCCCCGTCAGGCATGCCCAAAACGACCAAGGCGTCGTCCGTCAGCCACTCGAGGGACCGGCCCCAAAGGCCGAGGTCCGGCGCTACCTCGGTCCAGACCACGCGCCCGGTCGCGATCTCGACGAGCCCCAACCGCCATTCGTCGTTCCGTAGCCGAAACACGGCCAGGCGCCGGCCGCTTGGCGAAAAGGCGCCGATGGAATAGCCGGCGTCCTCCTCCATCGCCAGGAGCGGTCGCGGACGGTCGGGGACGTCGAGGTCGATGCGGTAGAGTCGGGCGTACCGGTTGGCGCCTTCGGCTTCCAGATCATGGCGAGGGAGGTCACTTCGGGCGCGCCGTTCCTCGAAGACCGCCACCTCCCCGGACGGGTCGATCGCCACCCGGCCGAAGCTCTTGAGTGCCAGAATAGCGTCCACCGTGAGCGGCTCCGACCGGGCCGACGAGGGGCACGCCGCGGCGAGCAGGCCCGCGAGGGCCACAACGACCATGCGCATGGGCGATCACCAGCGCTTGACGAGCTGAAGCGAGACCTGCCGGCCGAGCACATTGGTGTTGGCGGCGTCGTAACCGATCCCCGCCGGAGCATCGTAGAAGGGCGGCTCCTCATTGGTCAGGTTCAGCACGTTGAGGGTGAGCGAAAGATTTTCGGCCCATCCGCTGTCGATGTCGTAGCGGACCTGGCCGTCCAGAGTGATCCAGTCGTCTATCCCGCGACCGTTGACCGGATCCCGTCCTCCGCTGACGTGATTGAGCGCGCCGCCGAGCGTGAGCGGGCCGCGAACCCACTGGCCGCTGAAGCGGCCTCGCCAGCGCGCCGGGAAGTTCGGCGCGCCCAGCAGGTCCTCGGTGGGGGAGGTGGCGGTGACCGCCCGGTCGTTGGTGAGGAGATGGGTCACGGTCGCATCGAGCGAGATGTCGTCCGACCCCAAGGTGAAGCGATAGCGTGTGGAAAGATCGAGCCCCTCGACTTCCACAGCCGAGGCGTTGACGTACCGGTTGTCGATCACGGCGCCGTAGGCGGTCGCAGGGAAGACGTTCGGATTGTAGTTCCCCGGATGGCTGAGCAGGGACTGGACATAGGCCAAGTCGTCCGCACTGGAGCCGGGGCTCACATACCGGATGAAGGGCGCCAGGGTCGGGTCGTTCAGGGCGTTGATCAGGTTCTCCGCGACCGGCGTTGCGATCCGGTCCTCGAAGGTCGTCCGAAACCAGCCGGCCTCTATCCGCAACCCTTCGGCGGCGGCGGGCGTCCAGACGAAACCCGCCGTCCAGGACTCTGCGGTCTCCGGGATCAGGTCGGGGTTGCCCCCGTACTGGACGATGCTGATCACATTGGCGCCGGCGCGATCTAGAAACACCGGGCCGAGCCGGTAGGCGCTGTTCAACTCCCTGAGCGACGGGGCGCGGAACGAGGTTCCGAAGCTGGCGCGCAGCAGCAGATCGGGCGTCGGGTTGTAGAGGACGCCGACCTTGGGATTGCTGGTCTGGCCGATCCCCTCATGGTCTTCGATACGACCGGCGAGCGACAGCTCCAGCCGCTCGAGGCCGGGCCGAGCGTTGTCGGGGCCCACCAGCGGTGCGCGGAGTTCGACGAAGGCGGCCGAGACGTCACGCTCGAACGCCGTCGGAGCGGCGATGCGCGGCGCCGCGCCGGAGATGAAATTCTCCCCGGAGGTTTCGAAGCGCTCCTGGCGATAGTCGACACCCACGGCCATGCGCAGGTCGCCGCCCGGCAGGGTGAGGAGGACGCCGTCGGCCTTGAGGTTGAAAGAGCCGACCGTGCTGATGTTCTCGGATCGGAGGTAGCCGGACCCGATGAAGGCCAACAGAGCCGCGCTATGGGCGGCGGGGTCGCCATAAGGGTTGAAATAGCCGTCGACCGCCGGGTTGAAGGTGGTCAACGGATCGTCGGGCGTCGCGCCAAGGGCCTCGTCGAGACGCGTCGTCTGCACCCGGTTCGAGGCCGTGAGGCCGGTGGTCTCGCGACCGCCGCTCAGATAGGCCGCGAGGTTCCAGCCGACGAGTTCGCCCTCGATCCCGAACGCGCCGCCGATGCTGCGGGAGAAGCCTTCGTCGCGACCCGGTCCCAGGTCGTTGACGAAGGAATAGGCGATTTCCTGATATGGCTCGCCCGCCACCGGCACGAAGAAGGGATTGTCCGGCGTCACGAACAGGATGCCGATGTCGGCCACCGAGTCCTGGTTGTAGGTTCGATCGGTGTAGCGAAGGTCGCCGTCCAGACTGAAGCCGCCCGGAAGGTCCTGTCGGCCCGCGACGAACACGCTGTGCCGGCGCTGGTGGGGCAGGTTCCACTGGCCTTCCATCTGGTTGGTCAGATTGACCTCGCCGGGTCGAAAGTCTCCCGGCGTGAGGCCCACCCCGTTCTGATTGCGGGGGATGGCGTAGGTCGGTTCGTAGGATCCGCTGACCGGATCGAACGCCATGAGGTTTCCCGGCGCGGCGTAAAAGAAGCGCCAGTCGGAGCCGCCCAGCGGGCGCAAGTCAGCGCTCGCTGTCGCGCGACGGTCGGCGGCGCGCAACTCGCCCCGGTCATGAAATTCATAAGCTGCGATGAGGCTGCCGCTGGACCAGTTAAAGCCGCCGCTGTGGGACAGGAGGGTCTCCACGGCCCCGCCGTCGCTCGTGCCCCCGACGCGCACCCGGCTTTCGGCGCCGTCAAAGCGGGATTTCAGGATGATGTTGACCACGCCGCCGACCGCGTCCGCGCCGTAAAGGGCCGATGCGCCGTCGAGCAACACATCCGCGCGGGCGATCGCGCTGCTGGGAAGATTGGAGATGTCCGAGAAGTCGCCGGCGCTGCCGGTGCCGGCGATCCGCCGGCCGTTGACCAGAACGAGGGTCGCGTCCGCCCCAAGACCCCGCAGGTTAACCCCGGTCGCATAGGCGGAGTTGCGGCTTGTGCGGTCGGCCCCCGTGCCCGCCGAACCCTCGTAGGCGGCTCCGGTGAAGTTCTGCGGCAAGGCGGCGAGCGTCTCGGCGACCGTCGCGCGACCCTGCCGCGCCACGTCCTCCTGGGTGATCACAGTGACCGGCGACGGGCTCTCCGCCCCCCGCAGATAGGTGCCCGTGACGACGACTTCCTCAAGCTGCGTCGCTTCCGGTTCGAGTTGGGCGCGGGCCGATGGATCAACGAGCACGAAGACCGTCGGACGGCTCTGCCGATAGGTGAGGCCTGTCCCGCGCAGCAACTGGGCGAGCGCCGCTTCCGCCGTGTAATCGCCGGTGACGGCCGGGGACTGACGTCCGACGACGAGGGCGCTGGGATAGAGGATCTGCAGTCCGCTCTGCTGGGCGAAGACCGGCAGGCTTCGCTCGAGCGGTCCCGCCCCGATGCTGAACGCGCGCACGGCGTCGACCGACTGCGCGGCTACCGGCGTCGTTACACCCATCATCAGCGCGGCGAGCGCGGTTGAAGTGAACCTGTGACCCATGATCTCCCCCGATTTTCTACCCGCAGATTTGCGGGCCGGGGAGGAGACGTCGGGTCGCGGGCCATCCCCTAAGTCCGGGGTCAGAATATTTTCAGGCGGGTCCCGTCAGGACGAGATGGCCGTCCGGCGCCCGGGTCGCTTCGAGGGCGTAGAGGTCCCTCAGCGCCGCGACGAAGCCGTCGACATCGCCGGCATCAAAGACGCCGCTGACTCGTATGGTGGAGATCCGGTCGTCTCGCAGTTCGACCGGTGACGGGCTGTAGCGATTGACCTCCGCAACGGCGACGGCGATCGGGGTGTTCTCGAACGTCAGGCGGCCGGTCGTCCAACTCGTGGCCGCCGGCACGTTCACCGCAACGACTGCGGGGCGTTGAATCGAAGTCGTGACCTGTTGTCCCGGTGCGAGGGTCCAGGCCGACCGCGACGACGAGTCCTGCCGGACCGCAACCTGACCCTCGACCAGAACGACCTGGGCGCCGGCGCCGGCCCGGCGGACATCGAAGCGGGTGCCGATCGCGGTCACCTCGGTGTCGCCGGCCCTCACCAGGAAGGGGCGGGCCGCATCCCCCTGCACCTCGAACATGGCGCGTCCGGAGGCCAGGGTCACCAGCCGTTCGGAACCGCTGAACCGGACCGTGACGCGGGAGTCCGTGTCCAGAATAATGCGTGAGCCGTCCTCGAGCCGAACCGTTCGCTGCTCACCGATGGCGGTGTCATAGGCGTCCGGAAGTTGGGCGGACCACCACGACCAGCTTCCCACCGCGAGCGCCAGGGCGACCACGCCCGCCGCACCGAGCGGGATCAGGCGGCCGGAAGGACTCCTCCGCCGGCTGGGCGGGGCCTGACGGGCCCGGTTCGTCGCCTCTTCCGTGAGCGCGGCCATGCCGGGGGTCTTCGCGAGCGTTCCGGCCGCGTCCCACATCGCCTCCAGACGACTGAAGGCGCGGGCGTTCTCAGGATCCCGCCGCCAGTCGCTGAAGTCCTTGATGTCGGCGGTCGTGACCTGGCGCTGGTTCAATCTGCTGAACCATTCCGCCGCTTCCTTGCGCCTGATTTCGGCTTCAGCCTCGATCGTCATCCGTCTTGCCTACAAGTCCAGCCGAGACGCGCAGTACTCGAGCGCCCTGGACATTCGCCATTCCACCGTTTTTACGCTGATCCCGAACGACTGGGCGATCTCCGGATAGGTCATACCGCCAAAGCGGCTCAAGACGAAGACGTCGCGGTAGAGTTGCGGCATGGACCGGATCACCTGTTCGAGCAGAACCTGATCGAACTGGGGCGCGGCCTCGGCTTCGGCCGGTCGCTGAAACGACCGATCCCGCCGCCGCCGACCCTCTTTCCGGCTCTCATCGCGGACTAGGTTCAGGGCGATCTTGAGCAGAAACGCTTTCGGGTGGCGGATGTCGTCCAGCGCATAGGGCGCAACGCGGATATAGGTCTCCTGGACGACATCGGCCGCGGCATCGGCGTCGACATGGGCTCTCAAGCGCCGATCCAGCCAGGCGGCATAGCGCCGATAGAGACGGTTGATACCGTCCTGCGCCTCCGCACCAAGCTGCTTCGTATCGGTCACCACGGTTCTCCGGCCTCTCGACGAGAGGGTCCGGAACCCAGACGCGTCCACACGGCCCGGGACAGGCACGCAGGCGCGCGCCGTCAGGCGTTGGGAACGGGCAGACGCGCGATGCGCGACGCCGTCGATGAATTGATATCGCACAGGGGATTCCAGGCCCCACCAACGCAAGCGTCGGCCAGGCCAGCATGAATCAAACGGAATCCCGGCGCAAGCCGGAGGGGTCGGGCGTTGGAATCCTCCGCGATCGCGAGGCCCGCTGCTTCGGTCCACAGCGGCGCCCCTGTCGCTCGGACAGACCCCGGCTCAAGCTGTGCGCCTATGTCACGGCGCCCGACCGGGGCGGTCTAGAAGGGCGTTTGCCCCGGAGCAAGCGCGTCAATTCGCCCTACGGTAAGGCCGGCGCCAACCGCAAAAAATTGGCGGACACCCCGCAATTCACTGTCGTTGCCCGGCCGTTGATTCCCGCTCACCGTGCATCGAGATCAATGCGAACGGAGCCGGCCATGGAGCCCAGTCGTCACGCGGAACGTCGCCCGGTCGTGCTCCTGAGCGGCCGCGAAGCCGAATGCTTGCTCTGGGTCAGCCGAGGGAAGAGCTCTGCGGACATCGGCCAGATCGTTGGGCTCTCTCCGCGAACCGTCGACAGCTATCTTGAAAAGGCCTGCGCCAAGCTCGGCGTCAGAACCCGGATCGAAGCGGTTGCGATCGGCGTTCGCACCGGCATCATAGACCCTGAAGACGGCTGAGCCCCGTCGCCTGTCCGACGCGCCTGGAAGGGAAGGGGGCGGGCCTGGAACTTCTGTACAGAAGCCGGAGGTTTCGGCCCTGATCGCCGCCGACGCATTGCGTCCCCTGGCTCAAGACCAGCGCCTGTCCGTTCCGGAGCCCGCCGCAGAGGATACTACACCGTTCACGGTCGATCCCGCGAGTCGACCTTGACCGAAAACGGCGATGGAGGAAAACACGCCAATGGCCAAATACGCGCCCCTCGCATCCTTTCTTCGCCGGCAGAAGCGGGCTGAAGTGAATCTGACTTTTCGGGACATCGAACGGATTGTAGGCGGCATCCTGCCCAAAGCCGCGGCCGTGGACGGATGGTGGCGAGCGGATCCATCCGGGCCAGTGATGCCCCAACACATTGCGTTCGCGGACGCCGGCTTCGTGGCCGAGCCGAAAACGCGAGCCGAAACCGTGCACTTCGTTCGACTGGACGCCGCCCGGTCATTCTCCGACGCGGAGGAGGCCGAGGATGGGAGCAGGACAAGCTGATGTCCGATCGTTCCGGCCCCGAAGGGGCTGCGGACACGATCGGACCGGGTCGATCAGTTGTGGTCGGCATGCCCCTGGGGCGCCGGCGTGTCCGATGGCGCCGGCGCGGGCGGCGCGGGTTCGGCCGGGGCGGGCTCGGTCTTCATCTCGTCGCAGCACGTCATGGGGGCGTCTGCGGCCATGTCCTTGCAACAATCGCAGCCTTCGGCCGCCAGAGCCGCGCCCGCGCTCAGGGTCAGGATCGCGCCGGCGGCGGCCAGCAGGTTGGAAACCTTCATCGTCGTTCTCCTAGTGAACCATGAAGCTGACGGAACCGGACATCTTGTGACCGTCCGGGCCTTCGGCGGTCCAGGCGGCAGTGTAGGTGCCCGGCGCGAGCCGCGGAAGAGCCACGCCGACGGTGGCGGCAGCCGGCGCGGCGGGGACAGTGACGTCGACCGGAGCCTGACCCTCGGCGGAGAGGGCGACGGTTTTGAGGACCATGGCGTGGGGGAAGGTGACGCTGAACCGCTCGGGCGACCCCTGGGTCATCGCGCCATTCGCAGGAACGGTCGTGATGCCGGATTGGGGCGCAGCGGCCTGGGCCGGCATAGCGTGACCCGCATGCGGGTCCTGGGCGGCGGCGGCGCCGGCGAACGCGAGGGCGGCGGTGACAACGAGAGTGCGGATCATCATGGGGTGGTCTCCTTCGGTTAGAACCAGGCCTTGAGGCCGACGACGAAGCGGGTGTCGTCGGTCTCGCCGCCTCGGGCCTCGATGTAGTCGGCGGTATCGCCGAACGCGCGGCTCCACTCGATGCCGACATAGGGGGCGAACTCCTTGCGGAATTCGTAGCGCAGTCGCAGGCCCGCCTCGATCGAGGACAGGCCCGAACCGATCTCCAGTTCCGGAATGTCGCTGGCCGAAGCGTCGATTTCGAGGCGGGGCTGAAGGATCAGGCGCTGGGTGATGCGCTGGTCGTATTCGGCCTCGACGCGGGCGGTCAGGTCGCCGTCGGTCGACAGGAAGGCGGCGGCGTCAAGCTCCCACCAATGGGGCGCCAGGCCCTGCAGGCCAAGGACCAGATGCGTCGTATCCTCGCCGTCGGGCCGGAAGTCCTGACGCACGCCGGCCTGGACGTCCCAGAAGGGCGTGACCGCGCGGCTGTAGAGCGCCTGGACTTCAGCCTCCTCGAGCTCGCCGCCGAAGTCGCCTTCGCCCTCGGATTTCCACCAGAAGCGGTTGATGTCGCCGCCCGTCCAGCCCTGGACGTCCCAGAGGTAGGTCTCGCCGTCGTCGCCGAAGCCGGCTTCGAGGCGATCGAGAATGACGGCCGTGGTGCGGACGTCGCCGTTTTCGTGAATCAGGGTCCGGCGAGAGGCGGCCATGGCCTCGGCGCCGAAGACGAGATCGGCGGCGTGGACAGGGCCGGCCAGGGCGGCGGGCGGGAGTGGGTCCTCCGGAGGGCGGCCGGGATTGTCGGCGCTGGTCGCCACATCGGGCGGCCCCATGCTCATGGTCGACATGTCATGCCCGGCGTGAGGGTCGGTCTGCGCGGGCGACATGGCCGACATGTCGTGGCCCGCGTGCGGATCAGCCTGGCCGGGCGTCGCCGCCGGCATCTGGTGTCCCGCGTGCGGGTCTACGGGCGCGGGCTGCGCCGGCATCTGGTGGCCTGCATGCGGATCCGCGGCGGGCGGCGTCTGCGCGGGCGGCATGACGTGACCGGCGTGCGGATCCTGCGCCGGTCGGGCCGGCGCCTGTGGCGTGGGCCGCGGTGCTGGCGCGGGGCGCGTCGGCGCCGCGGTCGCCGGCATCGTGTGGCCCGCGTGAGGGTCCTGGGCCTGGGCGCTGAAGGCGCTGGCGGCGAGCACCAGCGGGGCGAGGGCGACGGCGAGGCGGTTCATGACGCAGCTCCGTCCATGGGCCGCACCGTCACAACATTGAACATGCCGGCGTGCATGTGCATCAGCATGTGGCAGTGGAAGGCCCAATCACCGGGCGCGTCGGCGGTCAGATCGAAGGTCACCTTGCCGCCGGGCGCGACGTTGACCGTGTGCTTGAGGGGCTGGTGCCCGGCCGGTCCGCCGGTCACCAGTTCAAAGAAATGACCATGCAGATGGATCGGGTGGGCCATCATGGTGTCGTTGACCAGGGTCACCCGCACCCGCTCGTTGCGCTCGAAGCGGATCGGTTCGACCAGTTCGCTGAACTTTCGGCCGTCGAAGCCCCACATGAACCGCTCCATGTTGCCGGTCAGGTGGATCTCCATCGTCCGAGACGGGGGGCGCGGGTCCTTGTTCGGCTGGAGTGACACCAGGTCGGTGTAGACGAGGACGCGATGATCGACGGTCGTGAGACCGATCGGACGCTCACCCAGACGGTTGGCGGGGTCCATGGCGATCGCATCGACGCCGACGCCCACCGCCATGTCGGGCGGAGCGTTCTCGGGATCGCGCATGTTCATGCCCGACATGGACATCCCGGCCATCTCGCCGGCTGCGGGCGCGTTCTGGGTCGGAGCCGCGTGGTCCATGCCGGACATCGCGTCATGGTCCATACCGGACATGTCGCCCATCGCGCCGTGATCCATGCCGCCCATGCCCATGTCGCGCATGGTGAGGTTCGGGACCTCGCGCAGGGGAGGGACCTCGGCGGTCATGCCCAGGCGCGGCGCCAGGGTTGCCCGGCCCATGCCGGACCGGTCGATGGCTTCGGAGACGATGGTGTAGGCGCGGTCCTCGGTCGGCTGGACGATGACGTCGTAGGTCTCGGCGACTGAAATTTGGAACTCGTCCGTCTCGACCGGGCGCACGTTCTCGCCGTCGGCCTGCACCACGGTCATCGGCAAGCCCGGGATGCGAACGTTGAAGATGGACATGGCCGACGCGTTGATGATGCGCAGCCGCACCCGCTCGCCGGGCCGGAACAGGCCGGTCCAGTTCTCCTGCGGCCCATGGCCGTTGATCAGATAGGTGTAGGTCGATCCGCTGACGTCGAGGATGTCGCGCGGGTCCATCCGCATCTGGCCCCACATGCGCCGTTCCTCCAGGCTCATGCGGTCGCTGCCGTCCATAAGCCCCGCCAGCGTGGTGCGCTGCTGGTTGAAGTAGCCCGGGCTCTTCTTCAGCTTGGCCAGGATTTCGTGCGGATGCATGAAACTCCAGTCCGACAGGACCAGCACATGCTCGCGCTCGTAGGCGACCGGATCGGCGTTCGCCGGGTCGATGACGATCGGACCGTAGTGGCCCATCGCCTCCTGAAGGTTGGAGTGGCTGTGATACCAGAAGGTGCCCGACTGCTTGATCGGGAACTCGTAGACGAAGGTTTCACGCGCCCGGATGCCGGGGAAGCTGATGCCGGGCACGCCGTCCATCTGGAACGGGACGAGCAGGCCGTGCCAGTGGATCGAGGTGTCCTCGTCCAGCGTATTGGTCACCGCCAGCCGGACGTTCTGGCCTTCTCTAAGGCGCAGCAGCGGCGCCGGCAGAACGCCGTTGATGGTCACCGCATGGCCGGTGCGGCCGCCCACGGTGAAGGGCGTGTGTCCGACGGTCAGGTCGATGTTCGGTCCCGTCAGCGTCGGAAGATCCGCCCGCAGTCCCGCCGATCCGGTTTGCGCCCAGGCGGGGAGCAGACCCTGCAGGCCCAGCAGCCCGCCGCCGGCGGCTGCGCCACGGAGAAGCGTTCGGCGATCGAGGCGGGGCGTAGACATAGGCGAGAAATTCCTTGGTCGGGCTATTCAGCCGTTCGTTCAGATACGCAGCCGGGCGGCATTCCCCTTGCGTCAGGACGCCACAGACGTCGGGATCGCGGCTTCTGCACCTTCCCATCATGGCAAGGTCAAGCGTCTCCGCCGGAAGCCTGGCCCAGAGCCGCCGCCAAGGTCTTGCGGGCGCGGGCGACGCGGGTCTCGACCGCCTTGGGCGTGATGCCGAGGATCGAGGCGATCTCGGCGTGAGACCGTCCCTCGAGCGTGGCGAGCAGAAGCGGCCCCTTCAGGGCGTCGGGAAGGTCCCGCAAGGCGCGTTGCAGAGCTTCGGCCCTGCGCTGATCGTCCAGCCGGGTCTCGGGTGAGGGCGCGTCGTCGCCCACCGCCGCCGCCTCGGGCGCCTCCAGGCCCATGACGCCGCGCACGACCCGGCGCACCGCGCGCCGCCGGCCCCAGTCTCGACATTTGTTGAGGGCGATGGAGCGCAGCCAGACGTCGAACGGCCGCGCCGGATCATACCGCCGCAGGGCGAGCCAGGCGGACGCATAGCTTTCCTGAAGCACGTCATGCGCTTCGGACTCGTCGCCGACATAGCGGCGCACGAACCGGTAGAGATCGGCCTTTGTGGCGGCCATCAAGGCGGTGAAGGCGGCCCGGTCTCCGGTCGCCGCACGGGCCTCGATGCTCTGCTCGGCACCCACGCGCGGCGCTTAGCCGGCGTCGTCGTGCAGGGCCTCGACGACCGCGGCGTCGAACACCTCGGCCTGCGCCGGGGTCAGGACGGATCGCATCTCGAACACATGGGTGATCGTCGCCTTCTGCAGATCGCCCATGGCCGCGTGGAAATGATCGACCGCGGCCTGGACCTGGGGCGTGTCGCCGTCACTGGCGGCGATGGCGGCCGCCAGTTCGCGATTGGCCGCGCGGACTTCCGCTTCGAGCGCCGGCCGCTGAGCGGCGAACCGGGCTTCGACCACGTCGAGCCGTCGATCCTGCTCAGGGCTCAGGTCGAGTTTCTCATGGACGACGCTGTGCAGGCTTGGCGGTTGCCGCTCCCGCATGACCCAGGTCGCGCTCGCCCAGGTCGCCGCGCCGCTGGCCAGCGCGGCCAGGATGGCCGTGATAACGATCGACTTCCAGGCGGCCCTCATCCCCGAACGTCCAGGCCGGAGAGAGGCGACAAGCCCGCCGAGACGGTGAAAATCCGCATCTCGGACGGCTCCGGCCGCGGAGCCATGAGCATCAGCCCTCCGTTCGCGACGCCGATCACCAGCGCGAGTGCAACGGCGGCGACCCGGACCTGACCCATGCGGGCGCGCTCCCTGCGTTCGCCGATCCGCACCCAGACCGCGTCTTCCATGCCGACCAGCCGGCCGGCGTCGCCCGGCCCGACCGCTGCGATCAATTCATTCATGTCGTCAGTCATTGCGCACCTGCGTCACGCCCCATCTGCCATACGCGCCGGCCTTCCGGTCCCCTCACGAGGGGACGAGCCGTCGCCCGCGTAGATACCAGAGAACGACCGGGACGCGCCCTGTCGTCCGGGGAAAAGACGTGAGCGACAGAGCAGGGCCCACGCGGGTTCCATTCCCCGACGTGCTCGATCCGCTCACGGGCGTGAGGTTCTTTCTCGCCCTCGGCGTCGTGCTGTTTCACTTCCAGCTCTACTGGACGCTCCCGGCGGAGAGCGCGGGCTTGCTGAACCGCGCGCGCCTGGGCGTGGATGTCTTCTTCATCCTGTCGGGCTTCATCCTGACCCACGTCTACCTGCAGGGAGACAGGGCCCCGAACTACGGTCGATTCCTGGCGGCGCGCCTCGCCCGGGTCTATCCGGCTCACCTGTTCATCCTCCTGGCCATGCTTGGGCTGGTGCTGATCGCGCCTGTGTTCGGCGTCGGGCTCGAGCCTGGCCGGTTCAATCCCGTCGACTTCGCGGGAACCCTTCTGCTCGTCCAGGCGTGGTTCCCGCGCCAGAGCATGGCGCTCTGGAACGGACCGGCCTGGTCGCTGTCGGCGGAGTGGTTCGCCTATCTGGCCTTCCCCGCCTATGCCGCCCTCGCGCTCCGGCTGCGGGCCAGGCCGTGGGTCTTGATCGCACTCGCCATGCTGTTGTTCGTCGCCCTCGACGCCTTCTACCGCGCCTGGTTCGGCCGGATGCTGCCTCGGGCCGAGGACAGCCTCGGGATCCTGCGGATCGTTCCCGAATTCCTTTACGGGATTGGCCTCTACTATCTCGGTCAGCGCTGGACGCCTTCGCCGCGAATGTCCCTCATGGGCGCCCTGGTCACCACGACCCTGCTGCTGACGCTCATGCAGATCGGCGCCGACGACCGGGTCATCGTGGCGGCGGCCGGTCCCCTCATCCTGTCGCTTGCCCTGTTGGCCAAGGCTCCGGTCCGGACCTTCCTGTCTCACCCCGTGCTTCTGTTCGCCGGCGAGGCTTCGTTCGCCCTCTATCTCGTCCACATCCCCATCCTGATGGTGTGGCGTAACGCGGCGCAGGCGTTCGCCGGCTGGGGTGCCGACTATCGAATGGGCCTGGTCGAACTGGCCGACATGCTTGTGTTGACGCTCGCCGCCGCGGCCGCCATCCATCTCTTCGTCGAGCAGCCCGGCCGACGGTGGCTGCGGGCGCGGCTGGCACCGCAGCGCGCAGACCCTGTCGAGGCGCAGCGATCCGTCCACAGCGATCAGGGAGAACCCTTTTGAATCCCGCCAATCTGAACCGTCGTCTGCTGATGGGCGCGGCCGTCTTCATCGGCATGGGCGGGTCCGCCTGCGCCCAGACCCGTCCGTCCAGAAACCTCACGGTCTTCAAGACGCCGACCTGCGCCTGTTGCGACGCCTGGATCGCGCACATGCGCCAGGCGGGCTTCACCACCACCATCACCGTCCTTCCGAGCCTTCAATCGGTCCGGAGCAGCCGCGGCATGCCGGACGCGCTCGCCTCCTGTCATACCGGTCTGATCGATGGTTATCTGGTCGAGGGTCATGTGCCGGCCCCGGACGTCATTCGACTGCTGACCGAGAGACCGGCGGCGGTGGGCGTCGCGGTCCCGGGCATGCCGCTCGGTTCGCCCGGCATGGAGACGCCGCAGGGGCACAAGGAGCCCTACGACACCCTGCTGGTGCTTCGCTCGGGCGCGACCCGCGTGTTCGCCCGCCACAACCCGCCGGCCTGACGCAGATCGCGCTCAGCCCGTTCAGATCACCCACAATCCGGAGTTCGCCATGTCCCGCACCTCTCTCGCACTCGTCCTGTCGCTCGCCGTTCTTTCGGCGACACCCGCCTTCGCCCAGGACCACGCCCACGGGCATGCCCAGGCCGCCGGCTCGGTCGCCGCGGAAGCTACGGACGCGGCGGCGGCCGTCGACGCTTTTCACGTCGCCCTGAAGGCCGGCGACACGGCCGTCGCCCTGGCACTGATGGCGCCGGATGTGATGATCTTCGAGGAGGGTGGCGCGGAGCGATCGCGCGACGAGTATGCGTCCCATCACCTGGGCTCGGACGCCGCCTTCGCCGCCGCCTCTGAAGCGACGGTGACGCGAAGATCGGGATGGGCCGACGGGGACATCGCCTGGATCGCCAGCGAAGGCCGCACCACGGGCCAATTCAACGGCCGCGCCGTAGACCGCCTGACGACCGAAACCATGGTCCTCAAACGCCATGCCGACGGCTGGCGCATCCACCACATTCACTGGTCGTCGCGCGCGCCCGGCTGACGCTCAGGCCCGCGCCAGCGGGTCGCCGGCCCTGCGACGTCGGTGAGGAACATCGAGAAGACGCCCGCCCTCGCGGGCGGGCGTCCCCGATCATACGATCAGCAGCAGGTGCAGGCTTCCGCGCAGGCTGCGATAGCGTCGCAGCAAGCGCATACGGCCTGCGCCACGGCGTCCGGCGCGGCCGCGAAGGCGGCTGAACCGGAAGCCAGCAGCACCAGGGCTGCGAGGGTGAGAGTGCGTTTCATGGTTTTGATCTCTGTTTGATTGAATGAGTTCGGTCATCTTCATCAGGATCAGCGTCGTGGGGGCGGGTCGTCCGCCTCCACGGTGAAATCGGCATGCCGCGCATCAAGGGATGGATAGAGGACAGATGCATAGACCCGTGCGGGGGTGGGTTCACGGCCCTGGGGGACAAGGCCCTGGCAGATGGCCAGACACGCCTTATGGCACGAGATCCTGACGGTCTTCGGCTCGCACGGGACGCCGTCGCCGCTCATCGACATGGACGCCATATCCTGATCGACCGGAGCTTCGCAGGCGATCGAAGCGGTGGACACGAACAGCACGGCAAACGCCGCGAGCAGCGCGGTCGTCAGTCGGACGAGGTCATGACGCAGGAACGGCATTGTCTGATCATACTTCAACGGTCGGCGGAGCGACGATCTCATTTTGATCATCGCAATCGAGCCTACAGAGACGCCGGGGGCGGCAGGGTTCCCATGACCGCCACGACGCCGATCAGGGCGAGTCCCAGACCCGTTTCGACCAACAGGCTGCGCCGGAGCGCGCTCATGGCGGCGACGGAGGGTTGGCCCGTCTCCAGCGCAGAGCCCAATGTCGGCGTCAGCCGGAACCGGTTGCTCGCCGCCAGCGCAAGCATCAAACCGAAGAGGACGAGCTTGGCGACCAGAAGCTGGCCGTAGAGGTTGCCCGCGATCGACGCCACGCGCTCGGGACCGATCAGGAACCAGCTGTTCACGAGACCGGTCAGCACCAGCATCAGGACCGCGAGCGTTCCAAGGCCGGCGAAGCCATGCAGGGCGCGATGGATTGCAAGGTCCGGACCGGCTCGGCGCAGAAGCAGGGCCGTCAACGCCGCCAAGGCGCCCAGCCATAAGGCCGCTGCCACCGCGTGAATGATGTTGGCGACAAGATGGATGGGCCCGCCAGGGCCCTCGGTGGCCGCGCCGTGACCCGTCCATGCGAAGCTGGCGGCCACGATCAGACCCAAGGCGGCCGTCACGCTCCAGAGCGCGCGACCGGGTTTCAGGGCGACCAAGGCGACGAGCCCAAGCAAGGCGGCGGCGGCCCGCACGACCATCGCCATGCCCAGGGCCGTGCCGGTGACCATGAAGGACAGGGACGCGGGTTTGACGGCTTCGCTCAGCGACCCCGCCATGACGGCCGTCTGTGCCACCAGAGCGGCGAGCGAGCCGAGCGCGACGATGATCGCCGCGAGGCGCAATGTCGGTCGCGACCATTCCAGGTTCGGCGCGTCGGCGTCTTTAAAGCTGTAGAGAAGGAACAGCGGCGCGCCGAGAAGGACGACGCCGCCGCCGTATTGAAGCCAGCGAAGCGCGATGACCGCGACTTCCAGCACGGCGTCAGCGCACCGTGAAGGTGTAGGATCCCGTCATGCGGTGGCCGTCGCTCGACGCGATACGCCAGTCGACACGGTAGGCGCCGGCGGCCAGCGGGCGAGCCAGCGCGCCCGTGAGGGTCCTGCCGTCCTCGGCCACCGAGGTGCGGATCGCGATCTTCTCCCCCGCCGCATTGAGGACGTCGAAGCCGGAAAAGGCGGGAACGCTGCGTTCGCTGAAGGTAAGGGTCAGCGTCCGGGTCGCGGCCACGGTGGAGTCGGGCGCCGGGGTGGCGCTGACCAGGCGAGCGTGGGCCGCCGCCGGTCCGGCGGCGAAGGCCACGACCGCCGCGACGGCGATGAAGGGCGCGGGGTGGAAGTAACGCATACTCAGTCTCCAGACGTTTGGCCGGTCCCGGCCTTCTGCTTCTCTACGCGCCACACGACCGCGTCCCTCATGAAGAAGAATCGGGCGGCGGCTGAGGCCTTCCCCCGCACGCCGGGGTCAGCGGCGACGCTTCTCGAGGAGCGCCTGCATCTGGGCGATCTCCTCCTGTTGACCACGCACGATGCCGTCGCACAGGGCGATGATCTCCGGATCGGTCAGGGAGGCTTGCTCGCACATCAACACGGCCCCGGAATGGTGCGGGATCATCGATCGCAGGAATTCGTCGTCGCCAACGAACGCCTGGGTGCGCATGCCGATGAAGCTGCCGACGAAGATTACGGCCGCGACCGCGCCAATGGCCAGGTTCGTTTTGCGCGACGGGTACATGGACCGCATGAAGACGAGCATGAGGACCGCCATCGGCGCGACCATCATCAGGGTCATGTAGACGTTGTTCAGGTTGAGATAGAAGTGACCGAGCGTGGCGATCATCGTGTACATGACCAGGTACATGATGACGAAATCGATCGCCAACTCGAGGTACAGGCTCCGATAAGGGCCGAGTCCACGAGCGTTGCCTTGCCCGCCGTGGTCCATCTGTTGATGAGACATCGTCCGTATCCTCTTCAGAAATTTCAGTTCGTCATCGCCTGCCGCTGCGAATGCCTGGAGACTGCGGTCACCGTCTGAATCAATCCGGCCCGTCACAGCCGGTTCCTCCCTTCGGTGGGTGGGCGGACTGTTGATCGGCTATCCTGGCTAAAGCTTCACCGCCCGCAGTCTCAGCGCATTGCCGATGACGCTGACCGAGGAGAGCGCCATTGCGAGCGCCGCAAGGGCAGGCGAGAGAAGCCAGCCGAAGACGGGATAAAGCAGGCCGGCCGCCACGGGGATGCCAAGGGCGTTGTAGCCGAAGGCGAAAACGAGGTTCTGGCGGATGTTGCCCATCACCGCACGGGACAGATGCCGTGCGCGCACGATGCCTTGCAGATCACCGCCCAGCAGCGTGACGCCGGCGCTCTCGATAGCGACGTCCGAACCCGCCCCCATGGCGACGCCGACATCGGCGGCGGCGAGGGCAGGGGCATCGTTGACGCCATCCCCCGCCATGGCGACGATCCGACCCTGCGAACGAAGCTGTTGAACCACAGACGCCTTGTCCTGCGGCAGAACCTCCGCCTGCACTTCGTCGATGCCGAGGCGCCGCGCGACCGCTTCGGCCGTCGTCCGGTTGTCCCCGGTCATCATCACCAGCCGCAGACCGGCCGCTTTCAGCGCGAGGATCGCGGCCGGCGTGGTGGCCTTGATGGGATCGGCGATGCCGATGACCCCGGCCGCCTTTCCGTCGATCGCCGCGAATATGGCGGTGGCGCCGTCGTGGCGAAGGGCCTCCGCCTTCGGCTCCAGCGCGGAGACGTCGATCGAAAGCTCGCCGAGAAATCGGGTGTTGCCCAGGGCGACCTGGCGGCCCTCAATCGTCCCGCGGACGCCGCGACCGACCGGGCTGTCGAAGTCCGCGGCCTCGGTAAGGGGGATGTCCCGGTCCTTGGCTGCCCGGACAATCGCGTCGGCCAACGGATGTTCGCTGCCCCGCTCGAGGCTGGCCGAAAGACGCAAGATGTCGGCTTCAACGAAACCGAGGGCGGGCAGGATCGCCGTTACCGACGGACGGCCCTCTGTCAGGGTGCCGGTCTTGTCCAGAACGAGAGTGTCGACCTTCTCGAAGCGTTCGAGCGCCTCGGCGTTCTTGATCAGGACGCCGGCGTGGGCGCCACGTCCCACCCCGACCATGATCGAGATCGGCGTGGCCAGACCCAACGCACAGGGACAGGCGATGATGAGCACCGAAACCGCGGCGACCAGGGCGTAGGACAAACGGGGCTCGGGACCGACCAGGCCCCAGACGACGGCCGCGAGCAGGGCGATCGCGATCACTGTGGGCACGAACCATCCGGAGACCGTATCGGCCAGCCGCTGGATCGGGGCGCGACTGCGCTGGGCCTGGGCCACCATCTGGACGATCTGCGCCAGCAGGGTGTCGGCGCCCACCTTGTCGGCGCGCATGATGAAGGACCCGGTCTTGTTGAGCGCGCCGGCCACGACGCGGTCGCCGACGTCCTTGGTCACCGGCATGGACTCGCCGGTCACCATGGATTCGTCGACAGCGACCCGACCCTCCAGGAGTTCGCCATCGACCGGGATCTTCTCTCCGGGCCTTACCCGCAGGCGGTCGCCGACGGCGATCTGGTCAAGCGAGACATCTTCATCGACGCCGTCCGCCCGGATTCGGCGCGCGGTCTTGGGCGTGAGGTCCAGCAGGGCGCGGATCGCGCCCGACGTCTGTTCGCGGGCGCGCAGTTCCAAAATCTGCCCGACGAGGACCAGCACGGTGATGACCGCCGCCGCCTCGAAATACACCGGCGCGCTGCCGTCGGCCTTCAGGAAGGCGGGCGGGAACAGGGTTGGCGCGACGACGGCCACGACGCTGTAAAGCCATGCCACGCCGACCCCCATGGCGATCAGGGTGAACATATTCAGCCGACGGGTGCGCAGCGATGTCCAGCCGCGCTCGAAGAAGGGCCAGCCGCACCAGAGAACCACGGGGGTCGCTAAAGCGAACTGGATCCAGTTCGACATCTGGCCCGGGATGAACATGTGGAGATTGGTCAGGTGTCCGCCCATTTCCAGGGCGAAGACCGGCAGGGTCAGGACCAGACCGACCCAGAAGCGTCTGGTGAAGTCGATCAGCTCGTGGTTGGGTGGGGCTTCCGCCGTGACCATCTCCGGCTCAAGCGCCATGCCGCAGATCGGGCAGGAGCCTGGGCCTTCCTGTCGGATCTCGGGGTGCATCGGGCAGGTGTAGATGGCGCCGGGAACGGCCGGCTCAGCCTCCACGCGAGGGTTCAGGTAACGCATCGGATCGCCGATGAATTTGGTCCGGCACCCCGCCGAGCAGAAGAAATAGTCCTGACCGTCATGACTGGCTCGGTGAGTGGTAGTCGTCGGATCGACCGACATGCCGCAGACGGGATCCTTGACCGTTGCCGCGCCATCCGAGGCCTTCGCCCCGCAGCAGGCGTGACCCGAGGGATGATTGTGAGGATGCGTGGACATGTCGCTCTCTCCGGCTGACCGAAGGGCTCACATATACCCATGGGGGGTATATCGCAAGATACCCGTCTGGGGTATATGGGGGTGCTCAGGAGGACAGGCCGCATGCAAACCGACACGAAACCCAAAGTCCTCAACAGGCTCAGTCGGATCGAAGGCCAGGTGCGGGGAATCTCCCGCATGGTTGAAGATGACCGGTATTGCGTCGACTTGCTGACGCAACTTCAGGCCGTTCGAGCCGCGCTCCATCGCGTGGAGACCGAAGTGCTACGGGATCACCTCGACCACTGCGTCATGGGCGCCATGACCGGCGACGATCCCGAGGATCGCAAGGCCAAGGCCGGCGAGCTGATCGAGCTCTTGGCGCGGGCCGGACGGTAGAGTCGGCGGAACGAATGGGCCCTCCTGGTCGCTAACGTCGGGATCCCAAGGAGCCGTCATGAAACGCATCAGCCTCGTCCTTGCCGCCTGCGCCTTGGCTACGGCCTGTTCCCCGCAAGCCGAAGAGCCCGCCGTAGCCACGCCTGAGGCCGCCGCAGCGGCGGACGCCCATGGCGGAATGGAGGGCGGCATGGCTGCGCCTGCGCCCGGCGACTCCGTCGCCACCCAAGGCTACAAGGCCTCGATGAACACGATGATGGAGGCGATGCCCGCCTTCACCGGGGACGCCGACATCGACTTCATGAAGCAGATGCGAGGTCACCACGTCGCCGCCGTCTCGATGGCCCGTGTGGAGCTCGCGCAAGGCAAGGACGCCCAAGCGCGGGACCTGGCCCAGGAGGTGATCACGGCGCAGGAGCGCGAAATCACCCTGATCGACGCCTGGCTCGCCCAGAAGGGAGCGTCGGCGGCTCCCGCCGCCTGATCGCGAGATCAGCGCACCGCGTCCGACGACCAACGATGTGCGTAATCCGCCATCTGTCGTCCTCGTGGCGAAAGACCGATCGGCCAGTCCCGCCGTCGTCGAAAATCAGGACGCCGTCGGCCGCAAAGCCAGTGCGGCGTTTGCATTCCGGTCGTCGAGCGCGGCATGACAGGCATCGACGACGCTTGTCGCTATCGCCATACGATCGAGCCGGTAAGCTCGACGACGAACGTGCGGATGAGATACAGTGTACGTCCAAGTGATGGTGCAAGGTGGCAAGGCGAATCGAACTCGTTGCATTGCATCTCAGTGCGCAGAAAGTCCGATAGACCGCAAAAGATGACGAATTCACGTAAATGTTATTGCTTAGAATTTTCTGAATGTTTTCAGAATACTTCCCGTCTGTCGGTTGTTCAATCGGTTCGGCGGCCGATAAGCGAGGAAAAACCCCAAGCCGATCAGCGGCTTGGGGTAATTTGTGTAATCGAGTGGGAATGACCGTTCGCCGGTCCCCATGGCGAAGAAGTCGGTTTCCACAAAGCGTCTGAACGCGGCGAACCTGGCGTCGCTGGGCGCCCCGGCGCTCGCCGATCTGCTGATCGAGATGGGCGAGCAGGACGCGGCCTGGAAGCGCCGCCTGCGTATGGAGCTGGCCGCTGCGGTCGGCCCCGAGCCGCTGGCCGACGAGATCGACAAGCGTATCGCCGCCCTGGCCGCCGGCCGCGCCCGAGTTTCGTGGCGCAAACGGCCCGACCTGATCCGCGAGCTGCGCGGCCTGAAGACCATGATCGTCGAGCGGCTGGCGGGCCTGGACGCCGCCTCCGCGCTCGACCGCCTGGTCGACTGGTTCGACCTTCAGCCTGGCCTGGCCGGGCGGGTGAAGGACCCCAAGGGCGAGGTCGCCGACCTGTTCGTCGAGTCCGCGCCCGATCTGGCGATCGTCGCCAATCTGACCCCGCTGACCGCGCCCGAACGTCTGGCCGCCGCCACCCTGCGCCGTCCCCTCGCCTGGGTGCGCTGGCTGGAACCTGCGGCCCCGAACCTCGCGCCGGCGCTCACCCGGGATCTGCTGAACCGCCTCGCGCCGACGGAGGAGGGGGTCACGCCCGGCCTGCGTCCGGTGATCCGTCTGCTGGCCGAAGCGAGCGACGACGTCGACGCCCTGATCCGCGTCCTGCCGCTGGCCGAACGCAAGCAGCCGGACATGGCCTCCGCCCTGGCCGATCGCCTGATCGCCGCCGGTCGCCTCAGCGAGGCGCGGTTGACGCTCGAGAGCGCCGACTGGGACGCGTCGCCGTCGCGCTGGTCCCTGCGCCGCGCCGCGCCGAAGACCGTGCCCGAGGCCTTCATCCTCAGCGAGATCGCCCTGCTGGAGGCCGAAGGCCGCAGCGCCGAGGCCCAGGACGCCCGCTGGCGGCTGTTCGAGGCGGCCCTGTCTCAGACGGCGCTGCGCGACTTCGTCACCCGCTTGCCGGACTTCGAGGACGTCGAGGCCCTCGACCGCGCCTTCGCCTTCGTCGCCGCCGGCCCGAACGCCCGCGACGCCCTGACCTTCCTCATGTCCTGGCCCGCCTTGCGCGAGGCGGCCCGGCTGATCGAGAACCGCCAGTCCGAACTCCCCCGTAGCCTCCCCGAAGCCGATGCCTGGGCCGGACGGCTCGAACACCGCTACCCCGCCGCCGCCGCCATCCTCCACGACCGGCGCGCCTGACGGGTTCGTGCGCCCGCCTCCGGGCGGGGGCGGCGATCTGCGGGCGGCGCCCTCCATGGAAACGAACTGCGCGTCTGGGGGCGCGTCAGTGTTTCCAT
The DNA here is from genome assembly GCF_014196335.1 of Brevundimonas lenta. Classification (GTDB taxonomy): domain Bacteria; phylum Pseudomonadota; class Alphaproteobacteria; order Caulobacterales; family Caulobacteraceae; genus Brevundimonas; species Brevundimonas lenta. The sequence continues at coordinate 533,462 of NZ_JACIDM010000002.1, read as the reverse complement.
CCGGAAACATAAAACACAGGTATGTTGCCGTAACGTATAACCATATCGCCGCTATGTATCCGGTAAGTAGATGTTGTCGGTGTTGGTGAATAAAACTGTCACCGCAAAGTCTCATGCTTGTTCCTGAAGTGTCCATCGCGCCAAATTCGGCTCTCATTATCGTCTGGTTTCGGCTCAGTACGCTCGCGGCTCGGTAGGTGGCCGTTTTCAGAGTTCTGAGGGCCGGTCACAAGAATGGTCGATTTCAAGAAATACCTGCTGGGCACCACGATCGTGATGGGCCTGGCCGCCGTTGGGGCGCCGGTGTGGGCGCAGTCGCAACCGCAGTCGGAAACGGCCGACGCCGCGAGCGCAGAGTCCGATCCGGGCGTTATCGACGACATCGTGGTCGTCGGTTCGCGTCTGCGCCGGGACACCTTCAATTCGCCGTCGCCGATCCAGGTGGTGACCCGCGAGGAGGCCACCCTGGCCGGCTTCGCCTCGGTCACTGACGTGCTGCAGAGCACGGCCGTCACCCAGGGAACGTCGCAGATCAACAACGCTTACGGCGGCTACGTCACCGACGGCGGGCCGGGCGCCAACACCCTGTCCCTGCGGGGCCTCGGCGCGACGCGGACGCTGGTGCTGCTGAACGGCCGTCGCGTCGCCCCGGCGGGCTCGCGCGGCTCGGTCGGTTCGGCCGACCTGAACGTCCTGCCCACCGCCATGATCGAGCGGGTCGAGATCCTCAAGGACGGCGCTTCCTCGCTGTACGGCTCGGACGCCGTCGCCGGCGTCGTCAACATCGTCACCCGCAATGACCTGGACGGTGTGACCGTCGAGGGCCAGTACAACGCTCCGCTGGACGCCAGCGGCGCCGGCGATCAAACGCGCCTCTCCATCGTCGCGGGTACGCACGGCGATCGCTGGAGCCTGTCGGGCTCGGCGGAATACTACAATCGCGAAGAACTGACGCTGGGCGACCGCGAGTTCGCCCGCTGCCCGATCGACAACTACATCGACGGCACGGACTACATCGATCCGATGACCGGCCGTTCAAAATGCTGGTCGCTGAACGCGGGCGGCGTGACGGTCAACACCATCGGCACGTCCAACATCGCGGGCGTGGCCGCGGACGGCGCCGTGGGCACGGTCTTCAACCGCTGGCGTCCGAACACGGCGGTCACGACCGGTCTGACCGGGTTCGAGGGCGTGGGCAACACGGCCACCAACACCAACGTCCGCGATACCTTCGATCCGGACATGCTGAACCAGTCGCTGATCTCCCCGGTTGAGGTGGCCACGCTCTACCTCCAGGGCTCCTACGACCTGCAGGCTCTCGGCAATGCCGAGGTCTATGGCGAGTTCCTGTACAACCAGCGCAAGTCGTCGCAGACCGGCTACCGCCAGCTGGCGCTGGACTACGCCGTCGGCAGCCCGCTGATTCCGGCCAACCTTGCGGGCAGCGTCTTCTCGCCCGGCGACCTGGGCCTGAACCTGGGCCAGGCCGTCGGCGTCCGCGCCTTCATCGGCTACGGCAACGATACCTCCAGCCAGACGGTCGACTTCACCAAGTCGGTCGCCGGAATCCGGGGCGACTTCCTGCCGCTGGATGGCTGGCACTATGACGTTTCGGCCAGCTACACGAAGTCGGACTCGACCTACTCGAGCCCCCAGTTCCTGATCGACCGGCTGCAGAACAGCCTCGACGTGGTGTCCAACGGCGCCGGTGGCTTCTCCTGCGCCAACCTGGCCGCAGGCTGCGTCGCGGCTCCGGCCATCAACAACCAGACCCTGGCCGGCGATCTGCCCGCCGACTGGCTGAACTACGTCATGGCCGACGTCGTCGGCACGACCGTCTATGACGAGGCCGTGCTGTCGGCGAGCATCGACGGCGACCTGTTCACCATGCCCGCGGGCGTCGTGCGCGGGTTCGTCGGCGCCGAGTATCGGGAGATGTCGATCGACGACACCCCCGGCATCGATATGCAGACGTCCAACGTCTACAACTATTCGTCCTCGGCGGTGACGCGCGGCGACGACTCGGTGTGGGAGGTGTTCGGCGAGGTCGAGGTTCCGCTGCTGCGGGATCAGCCCTTCGCCGAGAACCTGACGCTGAGCGCGTCGGGCCGTTACACGAACTACGACTCCTACGGCGACGACACGACCTACAAGCTGGGCCTGGTCTACACCCCGGTCGACTTCGTGACGTTCCGCGGCAGCTACGGCACCTCCTACCGCGCCCCGGCGCTGTTCGAGCAGTTCGTCGGCGCGACCACGGGCTTCCTCGGCACGTCCTTCGATCCCTGCAACAACTACGGCGACGCTGGCGCCGATCCCATCGTGGCCGCCAACTGCGCCAGCCAGGGCCTGGCTCCGGACTTCCAGCAGACGTCCGGCGTGACGGTCGTCACCAAGGGCGGCGCCGACGCCGGCCTGGAGGCGGAAACCTCGACCAACCTGACCGTCGGCATGGTGCTGCAGCCCACGCTGCCCGACGCCTGGGGCGAGCTGGCCTTCGCCGTCGACTACTATGAGATCGAAGTCGAGAACGGCGTGGATCGTCTGGGCGCCTCCGGCGTCCTTGATCGCTGCTACTCGTCGGCAAGCGCCGACTTCGCGGCCGGCAACGGCTACTGCGCCCTGGTCGACCGCGACGGTACGTCCAACGCCCTGACCGTTGACGACAGCTACCTCAACCTGGCGACGGATGTGGTGCACGGGATCGACTACACCCTGCGCTACCGCAAGCCGGTCGGCCCGGGCACGGCGCTGATCAACCTGGGCGTCACCCAGATGCTGGAACGCCACAGCACCCTGTCCGCCGACGATCCCGTCTACGACGAAGTGGGCACGATCGGCACGCCGGAGTTCACGGCCACGGCCGACGTCTCCTACGCCTGGGATCAGTGGCGCGTGCACTACGGCGTCGAGTGGATCAGCGCCACGGGCTACGATGACTACTATCTGAAGAACTACGGCTACACGCTGGCCGAGCTCGGCTACGACGCCGAGGTGGGCAGCTACGCGACCCAGAACGTCTCGGTTCGTTACGAGGCTGACGACTGGGCCGTGACCGCCGGCATCCGGAACCTGACCAACGAGACCGGCGGTCTGGTGTCGGCCGGGGTCGTGGACATGGTCGGCAACGTGCCGCTGTACTCCGGCTACGACTATGTGGGCCGGACGGCGTTCATCAACCTGAGCAAGTCCTTCTGATCCGGACTTTTCAGGCTGTGTCGTGACAGGAGGCGGGGGATCATTCCCCCGCCTTTCTGCTGTTCGGACACACCGCCGGAATCTCGTGCGGCGCCATAAAATCGCGCTTTCGGGCGGCTATTGTCCGGCTTTCAGGCTGTTTCGTTTCGTGACTGAAACAAAGAGTCTTTCAGTCGGGAAAACCTGATGTTGGACACCGCTGTGTCCCGGATACTGGTCGTCGACGACGACCCCGGCATTCGGGACGTCATGGGCGCCTATCTCGGCAAGCATGGCTTCAAGGTCTATCGCGCCGCGTCGGCCCCCGAGATGGACGATGTTCTGGCGACCGAGGCGATCGATCTGATCGTTCTGGACATGATGATGCCGGGCGAGGACGGCCTGTCCGTGTGCCGGCGCCTGTCCGGCCGGGGCACGCCTATCCTGATGCTCAGCGCCATGAGCGAGGAGACCGATCGCATCGTCGGCCTCGAACTCGGCGCCGCCGACTATGTCGGCAAGCCCTGCAATCCCCGTGAACTGTTGGCCCGTATCCGCGCCATTCTGCGTCGCCATGATACGGGGCAGTCACGCCCGGCGGGCACCGTCGTCACCTTCGCGGGGTGGCGACTGGATCGGCTGCGGCGTGAGGTCGTCACTCCCGGCGGCAAGTCGGTCTCCCTGTCGCGTAGCGAATTCGTCACCCTGGAGGTCCTGGTCGAGCACGCGGGCCGCATCGTCCGGCGCGACCAGCTTCTCGATCGCGCCCGCGCCGCGGGGCGCGAGGTGAACGAACGCGCCATGGACGTGCAGATCAGCCGGCTTCGCAGCAAGCTGAGCGAGGAAGACAGCTCGCGGGATCTGATCGTCACGGTTCGCGGTCACGGTTATCTCTTCGACGCCGTCGTCGCGAACGACGCCCTGGCCGCATGAATTTCAGGTCGTCGTCCGTCCTGCTGCAGGTCGCCCTGGTCGCCGCGGCCGCGGTCGCGGCGACCCAGCTCGTCACCCTGGCCATCATCTTCCTGGCGCCGAGTCCGGCGCCGACGGGCTACACCCTGGCCGCCGCCGCCGCCGCCCTGAACGGCGAGCCGGCGAGGACCGCCGATGGCCGCCTGCTGGTGCGGGAACTCAGCGACGGCGAGCCGCTGGAGCAGGGCACGTCATCCCTGGCGAAGGCCGCGGCGCGCTCCCTGGCGGTCGAGATGGGGCTGGATGTCCGGCGGATTCGCGTTCAATCCGACAGGCGAGCGCGGGAGCGGTTCGGTCCCCGTCCGGAAGTGGTGCGCCCCTCGGCGGGCCCGCTCCCGGCGCCCGGGGACAAGCCGCAGGGCCTGTTTTCGGCCCAGCAGACCCTGCCGCCCTTCCTGGCGGCTGTGCAGCTCGACGACGGTCGTTGGGCGATGGTCCGGATACCGAAATCCCTGCTCGCGCCATGGGAGATCACCATTCTTCTCGGCATGCTGGTCAGCCTGATTGTTCTGGCGCCGCTGATCTGGTGGATGGCCCGGAGACTGGCGCGTCCCATCCACCGGTTCGCCATGGCCGCCGATCGGCTGGGCGCTGACCCGGACGCCCCTCCGCTCATGTCCGACGGGCCGAACGAGGTGCGGCTGGCGGTTTCGGCCTTCAATGAAATGCAGGCCCGCCTGCGGGAGCATATCCAGCGCCGGACGCAGACGGTGGCGGCCGTCGCCCACGATCTTCGGACGCCGCTGACCCGCTTGCGGTTCCGGGTCGAGGAGTTGCCCGCGCGGTACCGGCCGGACATGAGCGCGGACATCGAGGAGATGGATACGCTGATCGCCCGGGCGATGCAGTTCGCCAAAGGGGACTTCGCCGCGGACCAAAGGGAGGTGCTGGACATCTCGGACCTCGTCCAGGCCACCGTGAACCGGTACGTGGAAACCGGCGCGGCGATGAATATCGCGGTCGAGCCCGGCCTCCGGGTGGAAGCCGACGCCAGCGCCCTGCGACGCGGCCTGACGAACCTCATCGACAACGCCCTCGCATATGGCGGACCGGTGACCGTGACGGCGCGCGCCGATGGCGATCAGGCGCTGGTGCAGGTCCGGGACAATGGGCCGGGCATCCCGCCCGACCTGCTGGAACGCGTCTTCGATCCCTTTTTCCGCATCGAGATCTCCCGCAGTCGCCAGACGGGCGGGGCGGGCCTCGGGCTGGCCATCGCACGGCACGCCATTCGCGCGCACGGTGGCGATGTGAAGCTCCGCAACAATCCCGACGGCGGCCTGGAGGCCGACCTGTTCCTGCCGCTGCTCGGGACCCGGCGGGTCCAGCCCTGATCGGCGCAATAGCAGCTCCGTGAAACCTGTCGACGGCCAAGGTCGTTACGACCGGAGGTTCTGTCCGGCGAAAGCGACAGCTCATGATGTGTCGGGCCCTTGTCGTGGCGACCGTGCTGACGGCGGCGATGTCGCTGGCCGCGTGCGGCACCATCTCGCGAACCGATCCCGTGCCCCTTCGCCTCGTCGAGGGCGAGATCATGCCGACCATCGATCCGCGCATCCGCCCGGACGACGAGGAACGGCTGCTGGCGATGCAGAAGGACTTCTCGGCGCGCCTGGCGGAACCCGACAGCGCCGGGACGCTGCTGGCCCTGTCCGGCGGCGGGGCCAACGGGGCCTTCGGCGCGGGCCTGCTCGTCGGCTGGACCCAGACCGGAAACCGGCCCGAGTTCGACATCGTCACCGGCATCAGCACCGGCGCCCTGGCCGCGCCCTTCGCCTTCCTCGGCCCGGAGTGGGACGATGAACTGCAGCACGCCTACACCAGCGGCGTGGCCGAGGGGATCATCGGCATCCGCGGTCTGTCCGCCCTGGTCGGGCCCAGCCTGTTCAGCTCCGCGCCCCTGCGCCGGCTGGTCGACGAGAACGTCACCCCCGAATTGCTTCGCGCGATCGCGGCGGAACATGCGACCGGCCGTCGCCTGCTGGTGGTGACGACCAATCTCGACGCCCAGGAGTCGGTCATCTGGGACATGGGCCTGCTGGCGACCCAGGGCGACGACCAGGCCCTGGTTCTGTTCCGGCGGGTGCTTCTGGCCTCGGCCAGCATTCCCGGCGTCTTTCCTCCGGTGCTGATCGCCGGCCTGTACGGCGACAAGGTGGTCGAGGAGATGCATGTCGACGGCGGCATCAACATGCCGTTCCTGGCCATCCCCGAAGGCCTGCTGGTCGACTCGCCGCCGCGCACCGGCCTGGGCAAGCCCTCCGTCTACATCGTGATCAACGGCCAGGTCGGGCGTGATCCGCAGGTGGTGCGCGGCAGTCTCCGGTCGATCGTCATGAGCACCTACGACAGCATGAGCCGGGCCAGCACCCGCACCCATCTGGTCGCCAACGCCGCCTATGCCGAGCGGCACCGGATCGATCTGCGGATCGCCGCCATCCCGGTCGAGGCCCAGGTCTCCGCGCTCAATTTCGACCGCAAGGCCATGACCGACGTGTTCGAGATGGGCCGCGCCCGCGCCCTGGCCGGCGACGCCTGGTTCGATGCGGTCATCGACGGCCAGGCCGTGGCGAGGCCTGAAACGACGCCGCCGGAGCGATGACATGACCCTGCGCGCCCTCGGCCTGGCGATGACGGCGACGGCGGCGCTGTCGCTGGCGGGCTGCGGCACGCTCCACCGGTTCGATCCCGTGCCCGTGCGTCAGGCGGACGGCCAGATACGCCCCACGGTCGATCCCCGCATCCGGCCCACGGACGAGGCGAAGCTCAACGAACTGCTCAGGACCTTCGCGGCCCGACTGGAAGACGAAAACAGCTCCGGCGCCGTCCTCGCCCTGTCCGGCGGCGGCGCCAACGGAGCCTTCGGCGCCGGCCTGCTGGTCGGCTGGACCCAGACCGGCACGCGCCCGCAGTTCGATATCGTCACCGGCATCAGCACCGGGGCGCTGAGCGCACCCTTCGCCTTCCTCGGCCCGGACTGGGATGACGAGCTGCAGGAGGCCTACATCGGCGGCGGGATCGACGGGATGCTGAACCTGTCCGGCCTGTCGATCCTGGTCTCGCCCAGCCTGTACAGCTCCGCGCCCCTGCGGCGGCTGATAGAGGAGAACGTGACGCCCCGTCTCCTGCGGGCGGTCGCCATCGAGCACGCCAAGGGCCGCCGTCTGCTGGTGGTGACCACCCATCTGGACACCAAGCAATCGATCATCTGGGACATGGGCGTCCTCGCCACCCAGGGCGACGATCAGGCCCTGTACCTGTTCCGCCAGGTGCTGCTGGCCTCGGCCAGCATCCCCGGCGTCTTCCCGCCGGTCATGATCGCCGGCCTCCAGGGCGACCTCGTCGTCGACGAGATGCACGTGGACGGCGGGGTCAACATGCCCTTCCTCGCCGTGCCCGACCGTCTGCTGGTGGACTCGCCCGCCAGAACGGGCCCGGGCCGGCCGGCCATCTATGTGGTCGTCAACGGCCAGGTGGACGCCAATCCGCAGGCCGTCCCGGGCACCTTCAACGCCATCGCGATGAACAGCTACGACAGCATGAGCAAGGCCAGCCGGCGCATGCATCTGACCGCCAACGCCGCCTATGCCGCGCGCCACAACATCGATCTGAAGATCGCCTCCATCCCGATGGACGCCCAGGCCGGATCGCTGGATCTGCACCAGCAGGCCATGAACGCCCTGTTCGACCTGGGCCGCAGAACCGCGCTGGGCGGCAACGCCTGGTATGTGCTCAACGCCGGGAGCGGTCCGCAGACCCTCCTGCCGGAGCGGCCGCTACCCGACGAGCTGCAGCCCACGCCCTGACGCGTCAGGTCCCCGGCCGCTGCTCCGCGCCCGCGCTCCACACCCGGTAGCGCACCTCGATATCGTTCGGCGCATAGACCACCAGCGGCAGGCGGCTGTTGTAGCGCAGCATGGGCTCGTCGGCGCTGCGCACGAACTGCTCCGTCTTCTCCTGGGTCGGGCAGGCCATCCTCGTGGTGGCGCCGCCGCCCACGCCGGTCACGACATAGTAGTTGAAGCCCCAGCCCTCGGCCGTCCGCTCCTCCAGATGCGAGGAGAACAGCACCCGGTTGCAGTCCACCAGCATGGTCCGGCCGACGATGACGCTGACCCGTTTGGCGTCCTCGTCCTCGGCCGCCGGCAGCCGGATGACATGCCGCGTCTGACCGGCCTCGGCGGCGGGGAAGGGGGCCATGTCGTCCTGGCCGGACTGGGCGTCGGCGCAGGAGCCGGACAGGGTGAGCAGGGCGGCGGCGGCCGCGAGACTTGAGATCAGGGTGGCGTTCATCGACCCGCTCCTTCCAGGCGGGCCGCGCCCGCAGTCCGGCGGACCATGGCGCAGCATCCCGGCGCGGATGATCGGGGATTCCCCCAGGGTGTGCCCGCCAGACGCCTGATCTCAGCCTTTCGCGGCGGCTTCCAGCGCGGCGATGTTCAGGCGCTTCATCTCCATCATGGCGTCGAACACCCGCTTGTTCTGGGCCGCGTCCTTGCTCGACATCAGCTCGATCAGCCGGCGCGGCACGATCTGCCACGACAGGCCGTAGCGGTCCTTCACCCAGCCGCACTGTTCGGCCTCCGGCACGACCGACAGGGCGTCGGACAGCCGGTCGACCTCGGCCTGGTCGTCGCAATAGACCTGCAGCGAGATCGCCTCGTTGAATTTGAACGCCGGCCCGCCGTTCAAGCCGGTGTAGCGGCTGCCGGCGAGGGTGAACTCCACCACGATCGTCTCGCCCGCCTTGCCGTCGGGATAGTCGCCGGGGGAGGCGATGACCTCGTCGATCCGCGAGTCCGGCAGCAGCGATACGTAGAAGCGGGCGGCCTCTTCGGCCTGGTGGTCGAACCACAGGCAGGGAGCGATCTTGTGGGCGGACATGACGTCTCTCCGTTGCGTATAACCGAATGGGTATCGAACCTGTCAGTTAAATGCAAATCGGACGCTGCGGTTCCGCGTCGGCGGGCTGGCGTTGCGATCGTCTGAACAGGGTGGAAGGCTGACCTCCGCCTGGCTAAGCTTTGCCGCATGAGCCGTCGGGCGGTTGGAGGGACCGCCAGGACCCCACGCATAGACGGTCGGGGCCAGGCAGATGTTCGCGTTCCTCCTTCTGATACCGGTGATGTTCATCTGCCTGATCGTCGGCGTGGTCATTGCGGCCATTTGGTACTTCAGCCGCGGCAAGGGGAACCGCCCGAACCTCTTGGCGGTCCTCGCTGTTCCGGTCGGCTGCATCGCTATGCCGATCGTCGGCGTCGTCCTTGTCGGCGGCCTGCTCTTTGTCGTGGGCACTCTGGTCCAGAAGAGCGATGAGGCGCTTGCGGAAGAGGTGTTCGGCCATCCCACGACCCTGACTGGCGACCGGATGCTGTTCGATGACTTCGGGCGTGGTCGAGACCGCGAGATTTATATGCGGGCCGAGATGACCGCTGCCGAGCGGGAAGAACTGCTTTCCATCGCCGGTGCGGTTGAATCGGAATACGCGCTCATCTCGTTCGCAGCCCGTGGCGACAGAAAGGGCTTCACGTGGTGGGTGTCGACTGCTCCCGGGGACATCAACTATTGCGAGTCAGCTCGCATTACCGACGCGCATGGCTTCAACGGCTGGACCGAGTTCCGGATTGCCGAGTGCCGGGATGCAGGGGTCGCTTCTCCGCTGTCATCTAACGGGTACGTCTACGTGGTCGCCTCCGGCCGGCGGGATTGATGAGTTGGATCGTCGTCTCCTGGCCATAGTGAATACGGCGCCCCATGAGTCGGAATCCCGAACACGGAGTGATGCCGCCTTCCGTGTTCCTCAATCAGCAGAAGCTCTCGCATGACCCCATCGGTTCTCCGTCTCGCTTCAATCATGTTTGTGATGATCGCGAGCTGCGCCGCTACGCCGGCCCTGGCCCTGAGAACGCATGAGGCGGATGCGGGGAACCTCCGCGTCGCCATGCGCATGCCTCTGGGAGACCTTCGCGCGGGCTCAACCTATCCAATCGCCGGGAGGGCGGATGAGGCCCTGGGCATGTTTACTGTGCGTGAGCCGCACAGCCTGACGTTCGTAGACGGGGGCCGCGAACTGCATTTTTCCAACCTCGGAGAGGATCAAGCATTCAGCTCCGTCCTTGGTTCCGAGGGGCGAGTCGTCAGCATGAACGTGCAGCCCTTTCCGCAGGAAGTCTCTTTGGACGAAGCACTGGCCAAGGGGCGCGAGCTTTACGACTGGTTCCTGAGCGCCGGGTTCGAGGTGAATGAACCTGGCATTGGATTCCACGACAACTCAGTCCGTTCGACCGTAGCCACCGAAAGCATTCAGAGTTTCGACGACGCGCGAACCGTCCTTGTCGATCCATCTGCGCAGGTTACCGACGCGACGCTCTTCAATATGTCGAAGGGCGGCGTTTACATGAGTGTCACGATCTACAATTCGCGTCGTATGCAGGAAGCCTACGATCGACCGAGGCCGCCCGAGGGTTCCGGCGCCGCCTCTGAACGTCGATGGTCTCTGGAAGTCGGCGTCGCATCACTTGATCCCCAATGAGAGCGACCATCCGGGCTGAACCGATCAAGAGCGGGGGCGGGAGCGTCGATCGCTGATGTCCGCAACGGGCGATGGCTGACGTCGCCGCGAAAACATGAGAGACGCGCTCTCCGAACCCAGGAGGCCCCCCGATGATCCCCACACTCTACGGCATCCCCAACTGCGATACGGTCAAGAAGGCCCGCGTCTGGCTGGACGCGCACGGCGAGGCCTACGCCTTCCATGACTACAAGAAGCTCGGCGTCGACCGCGCCACGCTGCAGGACTGGGTCTCGGCCCACGGCTGGGAGACGGTGCTGAACCGCGCCGGTACGACCTTCCGGGCGCTGCCGCCGGAAGCGAAGGCCGACCTCGACGCCGGCAAGGCGATCGAACTCATGCTGGCCCAGCCGTCGATGATCAAACGGCCGGTGCTGGACGTGAACGGCCGCACGACCGTGGGCTTCAAACCCGAGATCTATGCGGCCGTCTTCGGCTAGGCGGTCAGGGTGAACTGCGCCGGTTCGCCGTCCTGGGCGCTCGGCGCCAGCCAGACGTCGAACAGGCCGGGCTCCACGGTCGGCTTCAGGTTCTGACCCAGGAACAGCAGTTCGGCGTAGGTCAGCGGGATCGACACCTCGACCGAGCCGCCGGCCGGGACCGTCACGCGGCGGAAATTGCGCAGCAGGCGCACCGGCTGGGTGATCGAGGCGGTGCGGTCGCGGATGTACAGCTGCACCACCTCGGACGCCTCGCGACTTCCGGCGTTGCTCAGGGTGACGCTGGCCGTGATCTGGCCCTCGCGCGCCATCGTCTCCGACGACAGCCGCACGGCCGAATACCGCACCGGCGCATAGGTCAGGCCGTGGCCGAACGGGTACAGGGCCGCGTGCGGGACTTCCCGGAATTTCGACGTGAACTCGCGGTCGGTCGGCTGCGACGGGCGGCCCGTAGATTTGTGCGCGTAGTAATAGGGCGACTGGCCCGAGCGGAACGGGAAGCTGACCGGCAGACGGCCCGTCGGGGCGTGATCCCCGAACAGCACGTCGGCGACCGCGTTGCCGGTCTCCGAACCCAGGAACCAGGTCACCAGGATCGCCGGGGCGTCCTTGACCGCGCCCGCCAGCTCCATGCCGCGGCCGTTGCGCAGCAGCACCACGACCGGCTTGCCCGTGGCGGCGACCGCCTCGGCCAGCGCCAGCTGCGGGGCGGGGACGCCGATATCCACGCGGGACTTCGATTCCGCGGACATCTCGCCTGACTCGCCGATGGCCAGCAGGATCACGTCGGCCTGGGACGCTGCGGCCACGGCCGCCTCGATCCCGCCGTCGATCGCAGCTTCGACCTCGGAGCCCTTGGTCACGGTCAGGCTGGAGCCGGCGCCCATGGCCGAACGAAGGCCTTCCTCCAGCGACACGGCCAGGTCGGTGTCCTTGAAGATGGACCACGGGCCGAACAGGTCGCTCTTGTCCGCGCCGAACGGGCCGATCAGGGCGATCTTCCTGCCGTTCTTCGACAGCGGCAGCAGGTCGCCGTCGTTCTTCAGCATCACGATCGACTTGCGACCGGCCTCGCGGGCGAGGTCCAGATGCTCGCGGCTGCCGGTCACCCGGGTCTCGATCTCGACGTCGGCGCCGCGATAGGGGTTTTCGAACAGGCCCAGCGCCGCCTTGGTCATCAGCACCCGGCGGACGGCCTCATCGACGCGGCTCATCGGCACGTCGCCCGACCGCACCAGGTCGGGGATGTGCTTCATGTACAGGCCGCTCTTCATCGACATGTCGACGCCGGCCATCAGGGCGATGCGCGCCGCGTCGCGGCCGTCGGCGGCGAAGCCGTGGGCGATCAGCTCCTGCTCGGAGGTGTAGTCCGACACGACGAAGCCGGTGAAACCCCATTCGTCGCGCAGGATCTGGGTCAGCAGCCAGTGGTTGCCGCTGGTCGGCACGCCGTTCAGGTCGTTGAAGGCGCTCATCGTCGACAGGGCGCCGGCGTCGAACGCCGCCTTGAACGGCGGCAGATAGACCGAGCGCAGCTCCAGCTCGCTCATGTCCGTCGAATTGTAGTCCATGCCCGACTCGGCGGCGCCGTAGGCGGCGAAATGCTTCGGACAGGCCAGCAGCGAGGACCAGTCCTTCAGGTCGTCGCCCTGGAAGCCCTTGGTCCGCGCGATGGCGAACAGATTGCCCAGGTGCACGTCCTCGCCCGCGCCCTCGACGACGCGGCCCCAGCGTTGGTCGCGCGCGACGTCGACCATCGGCGCATAGGTCTGGTGCACGCCCGCGGCGCCGCCCTCGACCGCCGCGGCCCGCGCGGTGCGCTCGGCCAGGTCCATGTCCCAGCTGGCGGATTCGCCTAGCGGCACGGGGAAGGTGGTCTTCAGGCCGTGAACGATGTCGGCGGCGAACAGCAGCGGAATGCCCAGCCGGCTCTCGCGCACGGCCATGTCCTGCACCATGCGCGTCGTCGCCGCGCCCACGCCGTTGAACAGCGCGCCGATGTGGCCCGCGCGAATCTCGGCCGCCGTCGCATCCTGGTCGGCGTTGAAGTCGCCGGGGTTCACCCCCTCGGGCCGCCAGCGGAACGGGTCGTTCTGCAGGTTCAGCTGACCCGCCTTCTCTTCGATCGTCATCCGCGAGATCAGGTCGTTGACCCGCTCGAGATTCGCCTGCGTCTTCGCTGTCGCCATTCGTGGAGCCATCATCACCATCCCCGCTGCCAGAACGCCCCCGGCGAGGACTCGGCGGCGACTCGGATCAAACAGGGATTCATGACGCATGTAACCGGTTCCAATTGCGGAAAGCCGTGGACTAACGGTCGAATTATCATCCGCCTAGCCTCCGGCGATCACATAGGGTTGCGGCGTCAGCCCTCAACTTCCGCTTCGGGCCGGTCATGTCCGTCCGCGCGTTCGGTGACCCAGCGACCGGTTGTGTCGGCGTACTCTATTAGCGAGTCCTCGTCCGGTACTTTTTGCTCGCGGGCGGCCGCGACCGCCGCGGCGCGCGCCGCGTCGTGGTTCGGATAGGTCTCGGAGTAGGTGTCGCCGAGCTTGTAAGCCCAGCCGCCGTCATGCTCGACGATGCGATAGGTGATCTGGACCATGGGCAAGGGCTCCGGCAGGCGAGGGCGTCTGGCGACTGTCCGGGAGCGAACGCAACGCTGCGGCGACGGTTGCAGTGTCCCGTTTCGCCCAAGAATGACCCGGACGGACACGGAACAACGTTACGCAAGCGGACGGGACCTGTCTCGCGCCATCCGCGCCGGATGTCGAGCGTGGCCGTGTGCGGAAAAAAATGACAGCCTTGCATCCATGCACGCCGACGGCGCCGACTACCCTGTGAAAGCGCAGGGCGATGGGCCCGCGCATCGGGATCGACGACCATGGAAGACCTGTTCCGTTCCTTTTGGTGGCTGATGTTTCCGCTGGCCTGGTTCGTGTTCGGCGGTTTCCAGAGCTTCCTGAACTACCGTCGTCAGAAGGACGCGCTGAATCTCATCAAGACCTACGCCGACAAGGGCCAGGAGCCGCCCGAGCAGCTTCTGAAAGTCCTCGACCGGCCGCTGGACGAGGAGGGCGAGATGATCTGGGGCTCGACCAAGGATCAGGGCGGCAGCCGGGGCAACGACGGCTCCTGGTTCTCGGCCATCCTGTTCGGGGTCATGGCGGTCGGCTTCGGCTACGGCGCCTCGACCGACATGTACGGCGCCCGCGACGCGCTGATCATCGTCACCTTCGTGCTGGCCGGCCTGTGCCTGGCCTGCCTGTTCCAGGCCCTGCGGTCCGGCCGCCGTTCGCGGAAGTGATGCGGGACCGGGGCGCACGGGATGGGGGGATTACAGACCGACGCCGAGTTGGTGAGCCGCGCGCTCGCCGGCTCGGACGCGGCCTTTTCGCGGCTGGTGGAGCGCCATCAGGCCGCAGTGCGCGCCTTTCTGCGCCGTCTGCTGGGCGGCGGCTGGGCCGAGGCCGACGACCTGGCGCAGGAGGCCTTCCTCGCGGCCTGGGCCTCGCTTCGCACCTTGAAGGATCCGGCCGGCGTCCGCGCCTGGCTGTGCGGCATCGCCTGGCGCAAGGCCCAGGACCGCATCCGCTCCTCGCGGCGGGGCGCGGCCCGCGACGCCGCCTGGCTGGAGACGGTCGAGACCCCGGCCGGCATTTCGCCGGTCGAGAAGCTGGCGCTGGCCGCCGCCATGGCCGAACTCCCGCCCGACGTCCGCGCCTGCGTGGCCCTGTGTCTGGCCGACGGCTGGTCGCACGGCGAGGCGTCGCTGGCGCTGGACTTGCCCCTGGGCACCGTGAAGTCGCATGTTGCCCGCGGTCGGGCGCGTTTGCTCAAGGCGCTCGGAGGTTCTGATGACGCCTGAACAGAAACTGGCCGCCCTGTTCGCCGCCGACGCCCCGCCGGCGCGCGACTACGCCTTCCAGGCGCGGATCGCCGAACGCATCGCCGCCCGCCGCGCCTGGATGACGGTCATGGCCCTGGTCCCCTGGGCCATCGCCGCCGCCGCCGTGCTGTGGGGCCTCAGCCCCATCGTCGCGCCGCTCGCCGAAAGCCTGGAGGCGACCATCGAGCCGTCGGCCCTGGTGCTGGCCGTGGCCTCCGCCGCCGCCATCGCCGCCCTGTGGTTGTCCCGCCGCTTCAGCGCAGCCTGATCGAACCCGCCACGCCGAAGTGATCCGACGGGTGCTCGCCGCCCGTCGTTTCGGTCCCGAACACCAGGCCGTGCACGGGCGCGAAATGCGCCGTCTCGGCGAAGATGTGGTCGATCACCCGCGGCTGGTGGCCCTTGGCCGGGTTCAGCGTGGTCGGCGCCGAGCCGCGCGGCAGCACGCTGAAGAACCGCTCGCCGGTCAGCACGGCCAGGCCAGCGTCCTCCTGCACCGCGTTGAAGTCGCCCATCACCACCAGCGGAGTCCCGTCCTGCGGCAGCCACGCCAGCAGGTCGGCGATCTGCTGCGCCCGCACCGGCGCCTGGTCCGGCTGCCAGGCCAGGTGGGTGCCGACCACGTCGATCTCCCGACCCTGGAACGCCACCCGCGCGCGGATCGCGGTGCGGAAGTCGTTCAGCGGCTCCAGCTTGCGCGTGTCGTGCGCCAGCACCGGCAGACGGCTGAGAATGGCGTTGCCGTAGCGGCGACCGCTGTCCTCGGGATCGGTCGAGACGAAATACACCTCATAGCCGCCCAGCGCCCCGGCGATCGTCGTCGCCTGGTTGGGCAGGCCGACGGCCGCGTCCTCCAGCACCTCCTGCAGGGCGATGACGTCGGCGTCCTGGGCCTTCAGCTCGGCCACGATCAGCGGCAGACGCGCGGCCCAGTTCCCCTGGTTGTGCCAGATGTTGAACGTGACCAGCCGCAGCGGCGCCTTTCCATCCTGTGTCGCGGTCGTGGCGCAGGCGGCCAGCGGCGTGGCGGCGAGAGCGGCAAGCAGGGTGCGGCGGTCGAGCATCGGCGAATCCTCACTGTTTGACTGGATGTAACCGGTTTCATCCGCCTTACGAAAGTTTCACCCGGCCGAACGCATCCGTACGCCCCCGCCATCGCCTCTTGTCGTCAGAAGGCCGGAACGTCACGCTCCGGTGGAAACGAGAACGAGGGGATACCCCAATGGATATGACGCCTATTCTGATCGTCCTGATCATCTTCAGCGCCATCACGGCCGTGATCTTCGGCCCGACCTATCTGAAGTTCCGCGAGAAGCGCGAGATTCAGAACACCGTCCGCCACGCCATAGACAAGGGCGAGAAGCTCCCGGCGGAACTGATCGACGCCATGACCCGCGAAGTCGCCAGCAAGGTGCCGTCGCGGACCCGGGACCTGCGCCGCGGCGTTATCTGGCTGGCGTCGGGCATTGGCATCGCCGCCTTCGGCCTGCTGCTGCACGGCCCCTGGTACAACGACGGCTGGGGCGACCATGACTTCGGCAACCCGCTGCTGGGCATCGCCGCCATCCCGGCCACCATCGGTCTGGCCTTTATCGTCCTGAGCTTCTTCAACCCGAACAAGGATTGAGCCGCGCAGGGACAGGGGAAAGATCATGACCCAGCCCTTGGTCGACCGACACGACGTCGAGCTCGCCGCCCTCGCGGCGGCGGGCGGACGGCGGGAGTTCGGTGAACTGGTGCGCCGCCACGGCTCGGCGGTGCGGGGCCTGCTGCGCCGGATGGGGGCCCAGCCCTCGCTGGCCGACGACATCGCCCAGGACGCCTTCATCCAGGCGTTCGAGCGGTGCGCCGAATTCCGCGGCGAGGGCACGTTCGCGGCCTGGGTCAAGCGGATCGCGGCGCGGCTCTACATCAAGCGCATCGCGAAGGAAGCCCGCTATGTCGCTGAAATCGAAAACGACGAGGCCTCGGCCGCTCCCGATCCGGCCGGCCTCGTCGATCTCGACGAAGCTCTCAAGGCGCTCAGTGAGCCGGAGCGTCTGTGCGTGTCGCTCTGTCACGGTGCGGGCATGGCCCATTCCGAGATCGCGACCGCCCTCAATTTGCCACTCGGCACGGTGAAGTCTCATGTCAAACGTGGTCTGGATAAACTCCGCGCGCGGCTCCAGCCGGAACCCGCTCAAACCCTGGGGAGAACACAGCATGTCGGCTGATGAGTTCGATCCGGCGATCGAGCGCCTCTTCGCCCGCACGCCCTCCATGCCCGACGCGCCCCTGTTCACCGCCCAGGTCGAACAGCGTCTGCAGAAGGGCTCCAGTCTCCGGGCCGTCGCCCTCGGCCTAGCCGGCGTCATCGGCGGCGTCGTCGCCGTCAGCGAGCTGCTGACCGTCAACATCGCGGGGGAGGGGGTCGTTGCCGGCGACGCGCTGGGCGAGGGCATGCGCTCGGCCTCGGTCAACGCCCAGACGGCCGTCCAGTCCGGCCTGGACCAGTTCGGTCTCGGCACGCTCGAGCTCGGCTCCATGAACGGCATGCAGCTGTTCTGGATCGTCGCGGGCGCCCTGATCGCGGTGGCCGCGGCCGGCGTGGTTCGTCTGTCGCAGGAAGTGTGACGCTCATCCACCCGTCATCCTCGGGCTTGTCCCGAGGACCCATGCTGGCAGCCGGCGCGGACGGCAGACGCTCTCAGTCCGGTATTGCCCCGGTTCACTGGCTCGCCCGCGGATAAATGGGTCCTCGGGACGAGCCCGAGGATGACGGACGTTGGGTTGGGCCCTATCTAGGGGCTCCACCATTCCGGAGCCCCGTCATGTCCAGCCAGAAGCAGGAAGTCGTCCGCCGCCTCGCCGCGCCGGACATCCGGGCCCGAAAAGGCGGTGAGCCGCTCGTCTGCCTGACCGCCTACGACGCGCCCACGGCCGAAATCCTCGACGCCCACTGCGACGTCCTGCTGGTCGGCGACAGCGTCGGCATGGTCGTGCACGGCCTGCCCAACACCGTCGGCGTCACCCTCGATATGATGATCCTGCACGGCAAGGCCGTCATGCGCGGTTCGAAACGGGCCATGGTCGTCATCGACATGCCGTTCGGGACCTATGAGGGCTCCAGGGAGCTGGCGTACCAGAACTGCGCCCGCGTCATGCAGGAAACGGGCGCCCAGGGCGTGAAGGTCGAAAGCGGCCCGACCATCGCCGAAACCATCGCCTATCTGGTCCAGCGCGGCATTCCGGTCATGGGCCACGTCGGCCTCCGGCCCCAGGCCGTGCTGACCGAGGGCGGCTTCAAGGCCAAGGGCAAGACCGACGATGAACGCCTGCGGGTCATGAGCGAGGCCGAGGCCACCGCCGACGCCGGCGCCTTCGCCGTCGTCATCGAGGGCGTGGCCGAGGGGCTGGCGCGCGAGATCACCGAGGCCATCGACAAGCCCACCATCGGCATCGGCGCCTCGGCGGCGTGCGACGGCCAGATCCTCGTCACCCACGACATGCTGGGCCTGTTCGACTGGACGCCGAAATTCGTCCGCCGCTACGCCGACATGCGCGGCGAGATCGATCGGGCCGTCGCGGGCTACGCCGCGGACGTGAAGACCCGCCGTTTTCCTGCCGAAGTCGAGACCTACTTCTCGAAAAAGCCGGTTGCGCAGTAACGCCTGCGTTGCGGGGGCGCTGCTGAGGCTCTAGGGTCCGGCCGGATTGAATTTAAGCGTTTTGGGGCGACACTCCGTGGTTGATGTCTTCGAGCAGGTCGAGGAGGAGCTTCGCTCCGACCGCTACAAGCGGCTGGCCCGCACCTGGCTGCCCGTCGTGGGCGGCATCCTTCTGGTCGCTCTGATCGCCGCCCTGGCTTGGTGGGGCTACCAGAGCTGGGAGACCTCGCGCGCCGACAAGGGCTCGATCGCCTACGAGCGCGGCCTCGAATCGCTGCAGTCGAACAACCCCGTCGGCGCCGACGCCGCCTTCACCCAGGCGGCCAAGGAAGGCAACGGCGCCTACAAGGCCCTGGCCCTGATGCAGCGCGCCGGCATCGCCCTCGACGCCAACCGCGTTCCGGAAGCGATCGCCTTCCTCGATGACGCCGCCAAGGCCAACCGTGATCCGCTGATCGCCGACGCCGCCGCAGTCAAGGCCGCCTGGCTGGCCATGGACACCGCCTCGCTCGAGGACATTCAGGCCCGTCTGGAGCCGCTGACCGGAGACAAGCGCCCGTTCCGCGACTTCGCCAAGGAAGCCCTCGCCATGGCCATGGCCCAGCACGGCAAGGCCGCCGAGGCCAAGGACATGCTGACCGTGCTCAAGAGCGGTCTCGATACGCCGCAGATCATCAGCCAGCGCAGCGAACTTCTGATCGCCGCCATCGACAGCGGTTCGGCCGCCAACCTCAAGGCCATCACCGACCAGATGGCCCGCGCCCCCATCGCGCCCCAGGCCCCTCCGGCCGCTCCCGCCGCCGCTCCGGCCCGCCCGTGATCTTCGCTCCCAGGACGCTCGCCATGACCCGTGTGCTCAAAGTCGCCCTGCTTTGCGGCGTAGCCGTAACCCTCGCTTCGTGCAGCACCGTGCGCAGCGCCCTGCCGTTCGGCCTCGGCGGCGACAAGGAGCCCCAGGCCACGGCCTCGGAAGGCCAGCGCATCTCGGTGCTCGAGTTCGAACAGCAACTGGCCCCGTCGCCGGCGCTGTCGGGCCGTGACTTCTTCATTCCGGGCCCGCAGGCCGCGGTCGCCTGGACCCAGCCCGGCGGCAACGTCGAGAACGCGCCCGAGCACGTGATCGCCGCCGCTGACTTCACCGTGGCCTGGCGTCGCAACGTCGGCGCCGGTTCGTCGCGCAACCAGCAGGTCATGGCCCCGGTCGTGGCCGACAACGGCCGCGTCTTCGTCCTCGACGGTGAATCGACCGTCAGCGCCGTCGACGCCGGCACCGGCGCGCCGGCCTGGAAGGTCAATGTTCGCCCTGAGGGCAAGGAACGCGGCGGCTTCGGCGGCGGCGTGGCCGTCGGCGGCGGCAAGGTGTTCGTGGCCTCGGGCTACCGCACCATGACGGCCATCGACCAGGCCTCGGGCGCCGTCCTGTGGACCTCGCCGGTCGACGTGCCGATCCACGGCGCGCCGACGGTCGCGGGCAACCGCGTCTTCGTCGTCGACGTCGAGAACCAGATCTTCGCCTTCGACACGACCACGGGCCGTCAGGACTGGTCGTTCCGCGGCATTCCGGAACCGGCCCGCATCATGCGCGCCTCCAGCCCGGCTGTGGTCGGCGACACCGTCATCGCCCCGTTCTCGTCGGGTGAAGTCGTCGCCCTGCGCGCCTCGACGGGTCAGACGCTGTGGAGCCAGACCCTCTCGCGCACCAGCCGCACCAGCGCCCTGTCGGAAATCCGCGACATCGCCGGCCGTCCGGTCGTCAGCCGCGGCGTCGTCTACGCCGTCGGCCACTCGGGCGTGCTCTCGGCCATGGACATCCGTTCGGGCCAGCCGAAGTGGCAGCTCCCGGTCGCCGGCGTGAACGCGCCGCTGCCGGTCGGCGACGTCGTCTATGTCGTGTCCAAGAACGGCGAACTGACCGTCATCAACCGCGACAACGGCCAGGTCTACTGGACCCGCGACCTCAACGAGGGTCGCGGTCGCAAGGAAGGCGGCTTCCTCGGCATGTTCGACCGCACCGTCTATCCGGAATGGTCGGGCCCGCTGATGGCCTCCAACCGTCTGCTGCTGGTCAATTCCGAGGGCGAACTCGTCGCGCTGGATCCCAAGACCGGTGCGCAGACCGCCACCCTGCGCCTCGGCGCAGCGGCCTATGTCGCTCCCGCCGCCTACAACGGCTCGCTCTTCGTCCTGACCGACAAGGGTGAGCTCGTCAGCATTCGCTGACCAAAAGCCCCCAACTTGCGTTAGAAGGCCGACATGGCTCTCAAAGTCGCCATCGTCGGCCGCCCCAACGTGGGCAAGTCGACACTATTCAATCGCCTCGTCGGCAAGCGCCTCGCGCTGGTCGATGATCGCCCGGGCGTGACCCGCGACCGTCGCTATGCCGACGGCAACATCGGCGACATGGATCTGACGCTGATCGACACCGCCGGCTACGAGGACGTCACCGACGAAAGCCTCGAGTCGCGCATGCGCGAGCAGACCGAGGCGGCCATCGACGACGCCGAGCTGATCCTGTTCATGATGGACGCCCGCGAAGGCGTGACCTCGCTGGACCGCATCTTCGCCGATCGCCTGCGCAAGGTCGCCAAGCCGGTGATCATGTTGGCCAACAAGTCCGAGAGCCGCGAAAGCGGTGGCGGCATCGGCGAGGCCTACGCCCTCGGCTTCGGCGAACCGGTCGCCATCTCGGCCGAGCATGGCGAAGGCATGGCCGACCTGTATCAGGCCATCGTGGGGGCTTCGGCAGACATCTTCATCGAAGAGATCGACGAGCCCGACAAACCGATCCGCATCGCCGTCATCGGCCGTCCGAACGCCGGCAAGTCGACCCTGGTCAACCGTCTGCTGGGCGAGGATCGCCTGCTGACCGGTCCGGAAGCCGGCATCACCCGCGACTCCATCTCGGTCGACTGGGAATACGAAGGCCGCGCCATCCGCTTCGTCGACACCGCCGGCATGCGCCGCAAGGCGCGCGTCCAGGAGAAGCTCGAGAAGCTCTCGGTCGCCGACACCATCCGCGCCATCACCTTCGCCGAGGTGGTGATCCTGATGATGGACAAGGACCACGCCTTCGACATCCAGGACCTTCAGCTCGCCGACCTGGTCGAGCGCGAGGGCAGGGCGCTGATCTACGTCGCCTCCAAATGGGACCTCGAGGAAGAGCCCCAGTCCCGCATGGCCGAGCTCAAGCGCCTCGCCGAGGACAAGCTGCCCCAGCTCAAGGGCACGCCCTTCGTCGTGCTGTCGGCCCACTCGGGCCGCGGCGTCGAGCGTCTGATGCCCGCCGTCATCAAGGCCTATGAGACCTGGTCGGTGAAGGTGAAGACCAAGGACCTCAACACCTGGCTGTCCATGGCCACCCAGAGGCACCCGCCGCCCGCCGTCGACGGCAAGCGCATCAAGCCGAAATACATCGCCCAGACCAAGGCGCGCCCGCCGACCTTCGTGCTGATGGCCAGCCGCGCCGAGTCGATGCCGGAGCAGTACAAGCGCTACCTGGTCAACTCGATCCGCGAGAGCTTCGACCTGCCGGGCACGCCGATCCGCCTGATCGTCAAGTCCAGCGGCGACAACCCCTATGCCGAAGGCGGCTCCAAATCGGGCCCCGAACGCTACAAGGGCGACGCCAAGACCGCGCCGCGCCGCGTCATCAAGAAGGCCGAGAAGGCCGAGATGCTGTCCAACCTGCCCGGCAAGGCGCTGGAGCAGAAGAAGACCCGCAAGCATCAGCCCAAGGTCGTCTCCGGCGTGAAGGCCAGCTCCTCCAAGAAGGCCGGCTCCTCCATCGCGGTCCAGAAGGGCGCCCGCGGCGGCGCCCGCCAGGTCTCCCGCTCCGGCCGCATCCGGACCGGCCAGAAGCACGCGCCGAAGAAGTAGGGTTAGTCCGCTGGCCCATCTGGAATGCGGAGCGTGTGGTGCGATCTTGACGCGAGCTTGCACCTGGGGAAGCGCCGAGGACTATGACGCGACATCGGCTGACCGTGCGCCGGCGGTGCCAGCTGGGCTAATGGTGCGCCTTGATGCTGCAGACGAGGTGCCTGTGATTCAAGGTGATGCCGTTGTCAGTACCCACGTCTATTCACCCGCGAACGCCATCGCCGCAAATCCCGAAGACGTCCTCCCTGGTGCTCTTACGCGAGCTGGAGCCGACAACGGTTGCTGCGGCTCTGACGGATGCGATGGGCCCAATCGAGCGTGTAGCTGTGGCGCGATCCTGGCGACTGAATGGAGCGACTGCTGGACACAGGCCGAGGTCCGATTTCTCCCGACGGCGGTCGTCGCTCGGTAATCAGACCAGCGCTGACGCCCCCGGCGCCGCGTTCCACTCCCTGAAGCTCACCGTCAGCGGCGGCTGCAGGTCGCCGCGGGCCAGTTCGACCACCAGCGGGCCGATGGCCGACGGATGGATCACGTCCTGCGGATCCTCGCCCGGATAGGCCTGGGCGCGCATCGCCGTGCGCATCCGGCCCGGATCGACGATCGAGACGCGGATCGGCATCGACTCGATCTCGTCGGCCCAGCATTTCAGCAGCGCCTCGGCCCCCGCCTTGGTCGCCGCATAGGCGCCCCAGAAGGCCCTGGGCGCGGTCGCCACGCTGGTCGTCAGATGGATCACCCGTCCGCTGTCAGACGCCTTCAGCAGCGGCTCCAGCGAGCGGATCAGGCGATAGACGGCGGTGAAGTTGGTCTTCTCGATCTTGGCGAAGCCGCGCGGGTCGGCGTTCGACACCGGCGTCAGCCCCTCGGCGCCCATGGTCGCGGCCGCCTGCACCCAGATGTCCAGCCGGCCGAAGCGCTCGTAGATCGCCCCGCCCATGCGGTCGATCGCGCCGCCGTCCACCAGGTCGAACGGGATCAGCGTCGCGTGCTGGCCGGTGGCCGCATAGATGGCGTCGTCCAGCTCCTCCAGTCCGCCTTGCGTGCGGGCGGTGGCGATGACGTGCGCGCCGGCCTTCGCCAGCGCCAGGGCGCTTTCGTAGCCGATGCCGCGCGAGGCGCCGACGACGAGGGCGATGCGGTCTTTCAGGGGGAGGTCGGTCATGGCGCGCCTGATAGCGCGCCGTCGCGCGGTGCGAAAGCTAAAGCCCGGCGGCAGGCTGCCACAGGCTGAAACTCACGCCTTGATCGTCGCACACCACGGCCGACCGGCCTGACGCGCTGTCCGACGGCATGGCCGCCTTGCCGCCCAGTTCGCCGACCCGCGCGCACGCGGCGTCCACGTCGTCGACGCGGAAATACAGGTGGGTGAAGTCCCTGGCCCGCTCCACCTTGGTGAAGCCGAACGCCGGCGTGCTGTCCGCCACATGGGCGTAGGTCGGGCTCGACGACGCCTCGTCGAACGTCCACCCGAACAGGGCGCCGTAGAAGGCCCGGGCCTTCGCGATATCAGGGGTGTCGAGCGTGAAATAGCCTGGCTGGATCATCCAGCTTAAGCGCTGACCAGCAGGGAAAGTTGCCGCGTGGAATCCTCGCGCCCGCCTTCCTCGATCTCCCGGTCCAGCAGGCGGGTGGGGTACTCGCCGGTGAAATAGTGGTCGGTGAACTGCGGGTTCTTGGCGTCGCGCGGACCCGCCTCCATGGCGTCGTACAGGCCGTCGACCGACAGGAAGCCCAGCGAGTCGACCTCGAGATAGGCCCGCATCTCCTCCAGCGTCTTGTTGGCGGCGATCAGCTGGTCCCGCTCCGGCATGTCGATGCCGTAGAAGTCCGGATACAGGATCGGCGGCGAGGCCGAACGCAGGTGCACCTCGGTCGCGCCGGCGGCGCGCACGGCCCGCACCAGCTTCACCGACGTCGTGCCACGCACGATCGAATCGTCGATCAGCACCACGCGCTTGCCGGCCAGAACCTCGCGGTTCGGACTGTGCTTCATGCGCACGCCCTTCTGCCGGGCGCCCTGGCTCGGCTGGATGAAGGTCCGGCCCAGATAGTGGCTGCGGATGATCCCCATCTCGTAGGGGATGCCGCTCTCCTGCGCATAGCCCAGCGCCGCCGGCACGCCCGAGTCCGGCACCGGCACGACCACGTCGGCCTCGACCGCGTGCTCGCGCGCCAGGCCGCGGCCCATGCGCTTGCGCACCTCATAGACCGACTTGCCGTTCACGACGCTGTCGGGGCGCGAGAAGTAGACGTATTCGAACAGGCAGGGCCGCGCGGCCTTCACCGGGAACGGCTTGATCGAGCGCAGGCCCTCGTGATCGATCACGATGACCTCGCCATGCTCGACGTCGCGCACGAAGTCGGCGCCGACGGTGTCCAGGGCGCAGGTCTCGGACGCCAGCACCCAGGTGTCGCCGATCCGGCCCAGCACCAGCGGGCGGATGCCCAGCGGGTCGCGCGCGCCGATCATCTTCGAGCGGGTCTGGCAGACCAGGGCGTAGCCGCCCTCGATCCGGCCGATGGCGTCGATGAAGCGGTCGACGATCTTGGCCTTACGGCTGCGGGCGATCAGGTGAAGGATGACTTCCGAGTCCGACGTCGACTGGAAGATCGCGCCTTCCGACACCAGCTGGCTGTGCAGGTATTTGAAGTTGGTCAGATTGCCGTTGTGGGCGACGGCGATGCCGCCCTGGTCCAGATCGGCGAACATCGGCTGGATGTTGCGCAGGAACGATCCGCCGGCGGTCGAATAGCGGGTGTGGCCCACAGCCGCCGAGCCCGGCATCCGCTCGGCCAGGTTGGTCCCGCCGAAGGCCTCGCCGACCAGGCCCATGTGGCGCTCGGTGTAGAAGCGGGCCTCATGCACGCTGGCGATGCCGCAGGCTTCCTGCCCGCGGTGTTGCAGGGCGTGCAGGCCCAGGGCGACGATGGAGGAGGCTTCGTCCTGATCCGCGCCCCAGACACCGCAGACGCCGCATTCCAGGCGCGGACGATCGTCGTCGGCGTCGCGGTGATGCTCCCGGTGAACGACGGGGGCGGCGATGGAATGCTCGAGCGTGCTCATCGTGAACTCCGATGATGCGGGCGGACGTCAGGGCTGGGCGGACGGCGGCGAAGTATTGTCTGTTTGGGGCGAGGGCAAGGCTTCGTCGTCGGAAAACCCTTTGCTCACGGAAGAACTTACTACCGGGGACAACGCGTCGGCCCCGCGTCCGATGCCGGGCAGGATGATCTGGATCACCCGCGCGGCTCCCGCCGTCACCGGCCGCAGCGCCGCTTCGGTCAGCCAGCGCGGCGTTTTCTCGCCCGGCATGGCGGCCACGACGACCAGATGGATCGCCCCCAGCAGCACCAGCGCCCGCGCCGAACCCACGAACACGCCGATGAACCGGTCGACCCCGCCCAGGTGCGGATGCGCCTGCGCCCGCTTCGACAGCTGCGAGCCGAAGATGCGGATGCCGAAATAGATCAGCAGGAACGACAGCACGGCCGCGAAGATGGTCCCGGCCCAGTCCGGATCGATCAGGCCGCGGCCCAGCGGCGCGGTGATCGGCAGGGCCACCAGGGCGATGAACGCCGCCAGCACGAAGCTCAGCAGGGTGATGATCTCGCGCGTCCCCCCGCGCACCCAGCCGGCAGCGGCGGACGCCAGGATGACCAGGATGGCGAAAGCGTCGAAACCGGTCATGCTCGCTCGCAACCTCTACGGTACGAACATCAATAGCGGTTTTGCGAGATTCGTTCGACCGCTTGCGCCAGCCGGTTGATCGCCGTCACCTTCACGCCCTTGTCCTTGACCGTCAGGGGAGGGGACAGAACGTGGTCGAAGCCCAGCTTCTGCGCCTCTCTCAGCCGCGCCTCGGCCCGGCCCACGGCCCGCAGTTCGCCCGACAGGCTGACCTCGCCGAACACCACGCAGCCCTGCGGCAACGGCATATCGGTGGCCGAGCTGATCAGCGCCGCCGCCGCCGCCAGATCGGCCGCCGGTTCGTTGATCCGCAGCCCGCCCGCGACATTCAGATAGACGTCCTGATCCCCGAACCCGATCCCGCAGCGCGCCTCCAGCACCGCCAGCACCATGGCCAGCCGTCCGGTGTCCCAGCCCACCACGGCCCGCCGCGGCGTGCCGTAGGCCGACTTCGAAACCAGCGCCTGCATCTCGACCAGGACGGGCCGCGATCCTTCGATCCCCGCGAACACCGCCGCGCCCGGCGCCCGGTCCTTGCCCTCGCCCAGGAACAGGGCCGACGGATTGGCCACTTCGCGCAGCCCTGCGTCGCCCATCTCGAACACGCCGATCTCGTCGGTTGCGCCGAAGCGGTTCTTGCCGGCGCGCAGGATGCGGAACGGATAGCCCCGCTCGCCCTCGAAGCTCAGCACCGCGTCGACCATGTGCTCGACCACCCGCGGCCCGGCCACCTGGCCGTCCTTGGTCACGTGCCCGACCAGGATCACGGCGGGACCGCCGGCCTTGGCCATCCGCACCATCTCGCTGGCGCAGGCGCGCACCTGGGTCACCGATCCCGGCCCCGCCTCGTGCGCGTCCGACCACAGGGTCTGGATCGAATCGACGATGACGATGTCGAACTTCTCGCGCTTCAGCGTGCCCAGGATTTCCCGCAGCGCCGTCGCCGACGCCAGCTCCACCGGCGCCTTCTCCAGCCCCATCCGCCGCGCCCGCGAGCGGATCTGCTCGACCGCCTCCTCGCCCGAGATGTAGGCGATCCGCTTGCCCGCCAGCGCGGCGCGCCCGGCCACATCCAGCAGCAGTGTCGACTTGCCCACGCCGGGATCGCCGCTCAGCAGGATGGCGGATCCGGGCACCACGCCGCCGCCGCACACCCGGTCGAATTCGGTCACTCCGGTGATGATCCGCGGCGGCTCCGGCGTATCCGACTGCAGCGTCTCGAACTGCAGGCCGCGCGTGCGGCTGTTCGCGGTCGGCTTCAGCGCGCCGGGCGGAGCCGAGCGGCTCTCCTCGACGATCGAATTCCACTGTCCGCACGCGCTGCACTGCCCGGACCACTTGCCGTGCACCGCCCCGCAGGACTGACAAACATAGATCGCACCGTCTCTCGCCATGACCCCGGCTTACAGGAGTCGGACGAAGCGGGGCAGGGGGCGGATCAGGGCCTACGTCCGAAAATGACGTAGGGAGCCCGGGGCCTCTTACCTTTGCCGTAAGGACCGCATATCGTCGTTCGATCTCGGGGGAGCGCTCATGGACGCCTGTAACAATCTCACCAGTCAGGACGAGTTCGCCAACGGGCGGCGCATCCGCTTCATCTCCTACCTCGGGCAGGGGCTGGTGATCGGCGCCAGCGGCCAGGTCGTCAGCGGGCCCATCGGCATTCCCTGCATGGAGAGCCCGTCGGTCGCGCTGTCCCATCTCTCCAACGGCAACGCCGGAAACTCCATCTTCTCCGCCCAGGCCACTGACGGCGGCTTCACCCTCTCGCGCGGCGGCGATTCCCGGCAGCAACTGTCCTGGTCGGCCTACCGCGAGCCCCTGACCCTGTTCTGCAACGAGGTCACGGTCATCGCCGCCGACCCTGTCTTCACCGTCACCTTCGTCGACGGCTGCTGGTTCACCCTCAACAACGCCGACGGCTCCATGGTCGTCGACGTCGCCGGTTCCGGCACGGACGAGGGCCAGCCCCTCCTCGGCTGGGACCCCAACGGCGGCGACAATCAGAAATGGCGCGCCGAAGTCGCGACCACGGTGCTCGGGCGGCGCTGATCTTTTCCCTCTCCCGATGGGAGAGGGCTTGAGCGCCCGCGAGCGAAGCGAGTGGCTGCGCGAAAGGGTGAGGGTCGACTGCGGGCTGATCATCGCCATCCGACCCTCATCCGACCGGGCTCTGCCCGGCCACCTTCTCCCATCGGGAGAAGGACTCCTCCTTTGCTTTCGTCATCCTCCGGCGACCCTCGCGCATGCGAGGGGAGACCGGGGGACCCAGCGGCGCGCTGGAGCGCGAACCTGTCGGGAGCGCTGGCGGCCCGGTTTCGCCTTCGGCGCCGCTGGGTCCCCCGGTCGCCCTTCGGGCGCCGGAGGATGACGATAGCAGGAAGAAAGCGTCGGCTATTCCCGGATTCTTTTCGCCAACCCTCTGATTTCCCCCACCTAAATTCCCTCTACGCAGCGAGGTATCCGCCTCGGCCATAATCCTCCCATCCCGTCGATGGGGAAGGCGTCGGATCCAGCGCCTCGACGACGACGGGCTGTGGTCGAGCGATGAAGCCCGGGCGAAGGGTAGTCCGGGGGTCCTCGTCGGACAGCGATGGATGCTGTCCGCTTGCTCGCCGCGCATCGAAGGTGCGGACCGCTGGCTCAGCCGATGTCCCACCCACGTCGCTTCCAGCAATGGCGGCGGCGGAGATCCGTCAAGGCTCTAACAGGGCCGCCAGCCGGAGGGCGCGCGAAACCAACGACCACGCGGGGCGGCCAGCTTCGTCGAAACGGTAAAACACAAAGCATTCCGGGCGAGGCCCGGACGCCCCGCGCCTTCCCCTCCCTTCGCCGGTCTCGCCGGCGGGGACGAATACGTATGCGCGGTTGCCCGGCTTCCGCCCACGTGCCAGCTTCGCCGCGCTCTGGAGAGGGACCACCATGCTGAACCGTCTGGCCGTCGCGGCCGCTGCTCTCGCCGCCGTACTCAGCCTGTCCGCACCCGCGAACGCGGAGACCCTGGTCGTCACCGCCGCCCGCATGGTTGATGTCGAGCGGGGTCGCTACATCGACAATCCCGTCGTCGTCGTCACCGACGGCCGCATCGTCTCGGTCGGCACGACCCTCCCGGCGAACCTGCCCGCCGACGCCGAACGCCTCGACCTGGGCGGTCTGACCCTGCTGCCCGGCCTGATCGACATGCACGTCCATCTGGCCAACACCCCCTACGTCTCCGGCTTCAACATCCTGTCCTATGCCGACGATTTCGAGACCGTGCTGCAGGTGCCGAACGCCCGCGCCAATCTCGACGCCGGCTTCACCACGGTGCGCAATCTGGGCGGTCCGGACTTCGCCGACGTGGCCCTGATGCAGGCCATCGACGCCGGATTCGTCGTCGGCCCGCGCGTCGTTCCGGCCGGCGTCTCCTTCGGCGCCACCGGCGGCCATTGCGACTACACCGGCATGCCGCGCTCCCTGGCCCAGGCCAATGACTACAACGCCGACAGCGTGGACGAGGCCCGCCACAGCGTGCGCGAGGTGCGCAAATACGGCGCGCGGGTGATCAAGATCTGCGCCACCGGCGGCGTCTTCTCGCGCAACACCGAGCCCGGCCAGCAGCAAATGACCCTGGCCGAGATGACCGCCGTCGCCGACGAGGCGCACATGTGGGGTCTCAAGGTCGCCGCCCACGCCCACGGCGCCTCGGGCATCCGCGACGCCATCCTCGCCGGCATCGACACCATCGAGCACGCCTCGCTGATCGACGCCGAGGGCATCCGCCTGGCGGTCCAGCACGGCACCTGGCTGTCGATGGACATCTACAACACCGACTTCACCCAGGCGACGGGCACCGAGTTCGGCGTCACCGAGGACAACCTCCGCAAGGACCGCGAGATCGGCCAGCTGCAGCGCGACAATTTCCGCGCCGCCCATGACGCCGGCGCCCGGATGGTCTTCGGCACCGACGCCGCCATCTATCCGCACGGCCAGAACGCCAAACAGTTCGCCGTCATGGTCGAGTACGGCATGACCCCGGCGGAGGCGATCCGCGCCGCCACCTGGAACGCCGGTCAGGCTCTCGGCCAGGAGAACAACGTCGGCGCCATCGCCGTCGGTCGCTACGGCGACCTCATCGCCGTCGCTGGCGACCCGCTCGCCGACGTCCGTGCGCTCGAAACCGTCGCGGTCGTGGTCAAGGGCGGCGAGGTGGTGAAGGACGCGCGCTAGCCGACGTAAATCCGCGGCACCCGGGCGGTGATCGAGGTCAGCAGCTCATAGGCGATGGTGCCCGCCGCCGCCGCCGCGTCATCCAGCATCCGGTTCGGGCCGAACAGCTCGACCCGGTCGCCGACCGCGACGTCCAGTCCGGTCACGTCGACCGCGCAGACGTCCATCGACACCCGGCCCACGATCGGCCGCAGCGCGCCGCCCGCAAACGCCAGACCCTTCGGGCTGTAGGCGCGCAGCACCCCGTCGGCGTAGCCGGTGGCGCAGGTCGCGATCCGCGTCGGCCCTCCGGCCTGGAAGCCGCGCGAATAACCGACCGTCTCGCCCGCCGGCACGTCGCGCACCTGCAGCACTTCGGCCGTCAGCGTCGCCACCGGCGCGATCCGCGCATCCGGCCGGCCCTCGGGCCCGCCGCCGTACATGCAGATCCCCGGTCGCAGCGCGTCGAACGCATAGTCCGGTCCCAGGAAGGCCCCGCCCGAGTTGGCGAACGACCGCACCGTCCCCGGATACCGCTTCGAAACCTCGGCGAAGGCGTCCCGCTGCCGCGCATTCATCGGCTCGGCCGGATCGTCCGCGCAGGCCAGATGGCTCAGCACCAGGGCCAGTCCCTCGAACGCCTCCGGCGCATCGTCCGGCCGGAAGCCCAGCCGGTTCATCCCGGTGTCGATCTGCAGCCCGCAGGCGCCCCCGCCGGCCTCATTCCATTCCGCCAGCTGCGCCGCGGTATTGATCACCGGCCGCAGGTTCGCCGCCCGCAACCGCGCCGCCCGCCCGGCCGCACAACCGTCCAGCACATAGATGACCGGCTCATCGCCCAGCGCCGCCCGCAACGCCGTTCCCTCGCTGGCCCGCGCCACGAAGAAGGTCCGCGCGCCCTCGGTCATCAACCGCTTCGCGCAGGCCGCCGCGCCCAGGCCGTAGCTGTCAGCCTTCACCACCGGATGCACGGGGGCTCCGCCTGCGGCCTGCAGGGCGTGGAAGTTCGCGGCGAGCGCGTTGAGGTCGATGGTCAGCGTGGCCGGGGAGGGCATCCGGCCATCTAGAAGGCTCCGCTTGTGCGATGCAACACGCGGCGCTGTCAGATCCGTGGGAAAGCCTGTCCGTCAGCGCCAAACAGGTGCGCCTGCTCCGCCGGAACGGTGAGCGCAATCGCCTTGCCCGCCTCCGGCCGCACATCGCCCGGCAACTGCACCGTCAGCGCCGTCTCGCCGTAGGTCGCATAGGCGTAGGTCGCGTGTCCCAGCGTCTCGGCGAAGGTGACCTCGGCCGAGATCCCGCCGGCCTTGCCGCCCGGAGCCATATGCTCGGGCCGGATGCCCAACGTCACCGAATCGCCGGCCTTCGCCCCGGACGCATCGACCGCGACCTTCAGCGTGTCGCCCGCCGCGGTCTTCACAGTGGCCCCCTTGGCCGTGACCGAGACCACCTGGGCAGGGATCAGGTTCATCTTCGGGCTGCCGATGAACTCGGCCACGAACAGGTTTCGGGGGCGCTCGTACAGCTCCATCGGCGCGCCGACCTGCTCGATCACGCCGCCGTTCAGCACCACAATCCGGTCCGCCAGCGTCATCGCCTCGACCTGGTCGTGGGTGACGTAGACCATCGTCGTCTTCAGCCGCTCGTGCAGGCTGGCGAACTCGTAACGCATCCGCACCCGCAGGGCGGCGTCGAGGTTCGACAACGGTTCGTCGAACAGGAAGACCTTCGGCTCGCGTACGATGGCCCGGCCGATCGCCACCCGCTGCCGCTGCCCGCCGGACAGGGCCTTGGGCTTGCGGTCCAGATAGTCGCTGATGTTCAGCGTCTCGGCCGCACCCCGCACCCGGCGGTCGATCTCGGCCTTGTCCGCCTTCGCCAGCTTCAGCCCGAACGCCATGTTCTCGTAGACGCTCATGTGCGGGTAGAGGGCGTACGACTGGAACACCATGGCGATGCCCCGGTCCGACGGCGACAGGTCGTTGACCGTCCGTCCGTCGATGGCGATGTCGCCGCCCGACGCTTCCTCGAGACCGGCGATGGTCCGCAACAGGGTGGACTTGCCGCAACCCGACGGGCCGACGAAGACCACGAACTCTCCGTCCGCGATCTCAAGATCGATTCCCTTCAGCACCTCGGTCGTCCCGAACCGCTTGGTCACGCCGGTTAGCCGGACGTCCGCCATGTTTTCTGCCTGCTGCTCTTCTCGTTGGCGGCAACGTAATCGGTTACAGACAGTACGCAATCTCCCGCGGGATCGTCGCCGTTGCTGAGCAACGCCTTCCCTGCGAAGGCGATCCATTCCGACCGGAGACACGCCATGCCCCGTTCAATCCTGATCGCCGCTTCGCTCGCCGCCCTGGTGCTCGGCGTCGCAGGCGGCGCTGTGGCTCAGTCACCATCCGGATTGAGCACGATCGTCGTGTCGCCCCAGGCGCTGCCCGAGCCGGACGGCCGACCACGTCTGTTCCTGGGCGGCAGCATTGCGGGCGGCGACGCGCCCGACTGGCAGGCGGCGTTGATCGAAGCGCTGTCCGACACCGATGTGGTGATTCTCAATCCCCGACGCGCGGACTGGAATCCGGCCTGGCGGCCGGAGGCCGATGAACCGGAGTTTCGTCGTCAGGTGGAATGGGAGCTGGCGGCGCTCGAGGCGTCCGACGTCATCGTCATGTATTTCGCGCCGGGCACGCAGAGCCCGATCAGTCTGCTGGAGCTCGGACTGCACGCGCGGTCGGGCAAGATGATCGTGCTTTGCCCGGACGGATTCTGGCGCAAGGGCAACGTCGACATCACGGCCGAGGTCTACGGCGTGACGCAGGTCCAGGACATGGACGCCCTGATCGCGGAGGTGCGGCGGGCGCTGGCGCCCGCCGCCTGATCCCTAGCCGCGGCTGGTCTTGCCCTTGAACGGCTTGCCGCCGGCCTTGGGCTTGAAGCCGGGCTTCGGCTTGCCCGTCCACGGACGGTCGCCGGCGGGCGCGGTGCCTTCGGCGCGGGGCGCCCAGGGCTTCTTGTCGCTTCTGGGCTTCTCGACCCAGGGCTTCTTGCCTTCCGGCGTCGGGCCGTCCTTGGTGCGCTTCACCCACTTGCCGCCGGTCTCGCCGGAAGCAGCGGCCGGAGCGGCCTCGCGATCGGTGCGGGGCGTCCACGGCTTCTTCGGGCTATCGCCCTCGGCGCGGTCTTCGCGGGGCTTCCAGGGCTTCTTCGGAGCGTCGCCCTGGGGGCGATCCTCACGCGCTTTCCACGGCTTCCTGGGCGCGTCGCCATCGGCGCGCGGCTTGTGGAAGGGCTTGTCGCCGCGGTCGGGGCGGTCGCCGCCGCCGGGCTTGTCCCATTTGCGCAGGCTCTTCTCGCCGGCGGCGGGGGCCACGGCGTCGCCGATGGTCACGCCGTCATCGTTCGGCTGGGTCAGGGCCGCGCGGAACTTGGCCTCGGCGTCCTTGGTGATCTCGAACTTGGTCTCGCGGTCGAAAATCTTGATCGAGCCGACGTCGCGCTTGGTCACGTGACCCAGGCGGCAGATCAGCGGCAGCAGCCATTTCGGATCAGCGTTCTTCTCGCGGCCGATGTTGACCTTGAACCAGGTCATCTCGCCGCCGCGGGCGAAGTCGGTCAGCGGGCCGTCCTTCTGGCCGCGCTCGTTCACGCCCGACGCCTGCGCGCGCTTCATGCGCTCGTCGTCATGGACGTCTTCCGGCGGCGGCAGCTTCTCGCGGTACAGACGGATCAGGGCGGCGGCGACATGCTCTGGCGAGGTCCGCGCCAGCAGTTCCTTGCCCATGGCGATCGATTCCTCGTCGGCCTCGGCCATCAGGATCGGATCGGTCAGCATCCGCTCATGGTCCTTGGCGCGGATGTCGTCGGCCGACGGCGGGCCCGCCCATTCGGCCTTGATCGCGGCCGACTGCAGCATCAGCTCGACCTTGCGGCGACGCGTGTGCGTGACCATCAGGACCGAGACGCCCTTCTTGCCCGCGCGGCCGGTGCGGCCCGAACGGTGCAGCAGGGTGGCCTTGTTGACCGGGATCTCGGCGTGGATGACCAGGCCCAGGTCGGGCAGGTCGAGGCCGCGCGCCGCCACGTCGGTGGCCACGCAGACCCGCGCATGGCCATCCCGAAGGGCTTGCAGCGCCTCGGACCGCAGCGACTGGGTCAGTTCGCCGGACAGGCCGACGACCGAGAAGCCGCGTTCGCGCAGGCTGGCGGTCAGGTGCTTCACCCGCTCGCGGGTGTTGGCGAACACCAGGGCGCCCGGGCTCTCGAAATAGCGCAGGATGTTGACCACGCCGTGCTCGACCTCGTGCGGGGCGACGCGGATGGCGCGGTACTCGATGTCGCCGTGGGCGACGTTCTTGTTGGTGGTGTCGATGCGGATCGCATCGCGCTGGTAGGTCTTGGCCAGTTCGGCGATGTCGCGCGCGATGGTGGCCGAGAACAGCAGGGTGCGGCGTTCGGCCGGAGCTTGATCGAGGATGAAGGTCAGGTCTTCCGAGAAGCCCATGTCCAGCATCTCGTCGGCCTCGTCGAGGACGACGGCCTTCAGCTCCGACAGGTCCAGGGCGTCGCGCTCGATATGGTCCTTCAGGCGACCGGGGGTGCCGACCACGATGGCGGCGCCGCGATCCAGCACCCGGCGCTCGGCGCGCGGGTCCATGCCGCCGACGCAGGTGGCGATGCGCGCGCCGGTGTTGGCATAGAGCCACTCCAGCTCCTTGGACACCTGCAGGGCCAGTTCGCGGGTCGGGGCGATGACCAGGGCGACGGGCGCGCCGTTGTCGGCGAAGCGCTCGGCATCACCCAGCAGGGTCGTGGCCAGGGCCAGGCCGAAGGCGACGGTCTTGCCCGAGCCGGTCTGGGCGGAGACCAGCAGGTCGCGGCCTTCCTCGGCCTCCAGCACGGCGGCCTGGACCGGAGTCGGCTCGGCATAGCCGCGTTCGGAAAGCGCTCGGTCGAGCGCGGGATGACTGGCGGGGAAGGGCATGGACTGGTCCGTAAGGCGCCAGAGCGGCGCGCGCCAGCCAGGGGAGGGCGGGCGAAGGGCGGGGCATGTGCGCCTTGAACAAGGCGGAAGGGTGACCGCGGGTCACATTCCTTTGGCGGTTCAGGCCACAAGGCCCTTCAGCAGCGCCGCCCAGCACACCGCCAGACCCACGGCGGAAAAAGCACAGGCGAACCAGGCCCGCCTCAGCGCCGCGCGTTGGCCGCTGCTGTACTGCACCGTCATGATCGCTGCGCCCGCACCGCCGGCAGCCAGCGCCGCGAGTCCCGCGGAGGGCTGGCCTGTCTGGAATGCGAGCGTGCCGACCGCCACGCCCGAAATCGCGATCAGCGCCGTCGCCGCAGCCTGGGCCCGGCGCGCGCCCAGCCGGTGGGCGAGTCCCGCCGCCTTCACCGCCGCGTCTCCCTCAATGTCCGGGATCGTGTTGGCCAGGTTCAGCCCCACCCCCATCGCCGCGCCGACCGGATAGCTGAGCCAGATCCACGGCGAGGTCGATCCGGCGGCCAGAAAGGCCCAGACTGCGACCGACGGAATGGCGACCGCATAGGGCGCCCAGCTCCACAGCGTGCCCTTCAGGACCAGATTGTAGGCCGCGCCGGCCAGCAGCATGGCCAGGCCGATGGCGAAGGCGCCGGTCGCCCAGGCTCCCGCCAGTCCGGTTGCGGCGGTCAGGACAGAGGCCGTCAGAGCCTCGCCGGGAGTCACCGTTCCGCGCACCAGGGGCTTGTCGGGGTTGGTCTGCCGGTCGGTGTCGCGTCCGACCCAGTCGTTCATCGTCCCGATGGAGGCGTGGATCAGGGTGATCGATCCGGCCACCGCCAGGCTCTCTGGCGACAGACCGTTGGCCGCAACGGCGTGGACGGCGCCGCCCGCCAGTCCGTTCAGCGCGGCCGGAAAAGGGTGGGTCGTCACCAGCAGTCCGCGCCAGCGGGAGCGCTGAAGCAGCCCGGGATTCGAAGCCTCTGCGTCCGGCTGAGTCACGTTTGCGCCCACCCCTGATCTGGGCGACAGTGTGCCTCGACGTTGAAGGATGCAATCGCGCTTTCGAACCCGGTTGCGGCAGGGCGTCAGGGGACGTGGTTTCGTGCCGCAGATCGTCGCCGTCGCCACCGCCGTTCCCGGGTATCGGCTCACCCAGCCCGAGGTGCGGGCCCTGGCCGAGGCTCATTTCGGACCCGGGCACCGTCGCTATCTCTCGGTTTTCGACAACGCCCTCGTCGATGAGCGCCATTTCGCCGTGCCGCCCGACTGGTTCGCCCGCGGCGCCGGTCCGGGCGAGGCCAACGACGTCTATCTGGAGGCGGCCAAGTCCCTGGCTGCCGAGGTCGCACGCGACTGCCTGGCCAAGGCCGGGGTCGAGCCCTCAATGATTGACGGCGTCATCTATGTCTCCTCCAGCGGCATCGCCGCGCCCAGCATCGACACCTACGTCGCCGAAACCCTGGGCCTGCCGCGCACCGTCACCCGCGTGCCGCTGTTCGGCCTCGGCTGCGCCGGCGGCGCGGCGGGCCTGGCCCTGGCCGCCCGCCTGACCGAGGGGCGGCCGGCCTCACGCTGGCTGCTGATCGCGCTGGAGCTGAACTCGATCACCTTCCAGCGCACCGACGTCTCGCTGCAGAACCTGGTCTCCACCGCCATCTTCGCCGACGGCGCCGCGGCGGTGCTGGTCGCCGGTGATGAAGCCGGTCTCGATGGACCTCTGGCATTGCTGCGCTCAACGACGTTGCGCAGTCCGGGAACGGCGGGGGTCATGGGATGGGACTTCGACGACGGCGGCTTCCGCGTCCGCGTTTCGGGAACCGTCCCCGATGTGGTCCGTGATCTGGTGCCGGAGGTGATGGAGGCGTTCGCCGACCTCGCCGGTCCGGACGACCTCGCCTCCCTGCTGCTCCATCCCGGCGGGGCCAAGATCCTGGCCCGGGTCGAGGAGCTGATTCCCGATGCTCGCCCACGCCTGGCCGCCAGCTACGCCACGCTCGCCGGGTTCGGGAACATGTCCAGCGCCACCGTACTGTTCGTCCTCGATCAGGCCATTCGCGACGCGCATCCATCGCCCGGCGCTCTCAGCCTTCTCGCCGCCTTTGGTCCTGGCTTCACCGCCGAGGCCAGCCTGCTTCGGTGGCGTGACCGAAGGGTCCCCGAAGGTCGGCCTTCCGAAACCTGACCCCCGGCTGACAATTCGCCGGAATGCGGGCAAGCTCCAGGGATGGGGGATCGCATGCTCAGAACCTTGCTCACCGCCACGACCGCGCTGACGCTGCTTGGCGGTTCGGCCGCCGCCCAGGTCTCCACCCGCCCGGCCGATACGCCGCCCGTTCGCGGCGGTCCGCGCGCTGCCGCGGCCTCGGCGGGCGAGCTCCGCGTCGGACAAACCGCCCGGGGTGACCTGTCGCGCGGCGACGCCACCCTGAGCACCGGCGAATACGCCGACCACTGGACCCTGGCGGTCCGTCGCGGCCAGACCTATGAGGTGTCGTTGAGCGCCTCCGGCTTCGATCCCTATCTGATCGTGCGCGGCCCGGGCGGCCTCAGCGAAGACAATGACGACGACCCGTCCGCGCGCGGATCGCGCGACAGCCGCATCCGCTTCACCGCGCCGGCCGACGGCGAGGCGACTATTTCGGCCACCAGTTACGCAGCGCGTGAAACCGGCGCCTATGTCCTGACGATGGGGGGAGGGGGCACGCCGCCGGTCCGGGACACGGTTTCGGCTTCGACGGGCAGCGTTCAGCTCGGCCAGACCTTGAACGGCGCCCTCGCCAGCGGCGATGCCCGCCTCGCGAGCGGCGAGTTCATGGACAGCTGGGCCCTGCGTGGCCGGCGCGGCCAGCAACTGGAAGTGCGCCTGACGTCCGGCGCGTTCGATCCGTACGTCGCCATCACCGGCCCCGACGGCTTCTCCGCGTTCAATGACGACGACCCGTCCGCAGACGGCTCCCGTGACAGCCGTATGCTGGTCACCCTGCCGGTCGACGGGGAATACGAGATCACGGCGACCAGCTACGAACCTGGAGAAAGCGGCGCCTATCGTCTGGCTGTGCTGGAAGGCGCGGGCGCATCGAAACCGCCCGCCAATCCGGTCCGCCCGTCCGAACAGGCGTCTCCCGGCGGCGCCATCGCCATCGGCCAGTCCGTCAGCGGTGCGCTGTCGGCTGGCGACGACACCCTCGACAGCGGCGAGTACGCCGACACCTACAGCTTCGCCGGGCGGCGCGGACAGCGGGTGGCGGTTCAACTGACCTCGTCAGCCTTCGACGCCTACACCATCCTGCTGACGCCCTCCGGCGAACAGTTCGACAACGACGACGGCGAGAACGGCACCGATAGCCGCCAGCAGCTGACCCTGCCCGAGGATGGCCAGTACGAGGTGAGGGTCACTTCCTACCGTCCGGGCGAGACCGGTTCGTATCGTTTCAGCGTCGATGTCGGCGCCGAGCCGGTCCGCCAGGCCTCCGTACCCGGCGGCGCCCGCGTCTTCGCCGTCATGGTCGGCGTCTCGGACTATGAGACCCAGAACGACCTGCCGTTCACCGATGAGGACGCCCGCAAGCTGGCGGAGACGCTTCAGCGCGAGGGATCGCTCAATGACGCCAGCCTTGTCCTGACCAATGCCGAAGCCACCGTCTCCGGCGTCCGCCGCGCCTTCGAGCGTGTCGCGGCCGAGGCGGGGCCTGACGACATGTTCCTGTTCTTCTTCTCCGGCCACGGCAATCAGGAGGCGGTGGCCGTCAGCGGCCTGGAGCCTGACGGCAAGCGGGAGTCGATCGTGCTCGCCGATGGCGAAATCACCGATGCCGAGATGGGCCGCCTGTTCGGCTCGCTGCGGACCCGCCTGTCATTGTTGGTGATCGATTCCTGCTTCTCGGGCGGCTTCGCCCGCAACGTCGTCGACCGCCCGGGCGTCATGGGCCTGTTCAGCTCGGAAGAGGATTTGACCAGCGCCGTCGCCGACAAATTCCAGGCCGGCGGCTACCTGTCCCACTTCCTGCGCGAGGGCATGGCCGGGCAGGCCGACGCCGACGGTGATCGGCTGGTCACCGCCGGTGAGCTGTCGACCTATCTCCGTCGCCAGTTCCGCATCGAGGTCGAGGACGTGCAGTCCGAGACCCAGGACGGCCAGCGCAACTACCAGAACCTCGTCATCGATCGTGGCGGCGTGCAGGTGGACGACGTCATCGTGCGCCTGCCGGCCGTGCAGAACGCAGCGGCCGGCAGTTGATCTGATCCGTCAGCATGATGTGGAGCCGGACAGGTGGGGCGCTCGCCTGCCAATTCGTCGGCTGCAGGGAGAAACCGGAAAAATCCCTGCATTCGCCATCCCTGTCTCGTCCGGTTGACACGGCTCCCGAGGATCAGGCCGCCTGGGCCAGGCCTTCGATCGCCAGGGCGGCCTGCACCGAAGGCAGGGCCTCCATCCGGCGGTAGAAGCGTTCCATGGTCTCCGGCACGACGATGTCGAACCGCCCGGTCCAGCGCAGCATCACGAACAGATAGCAGTCGGCAGAGCTGATCCGGTCGCCGAACAGGAAGTCGCCCTGCATCTGGCCGGCGGCGAACCGGAGCAGGTCGGAAACCCTCTCCCGCGCCTTCTGCTTCTCCAGCTCGCCCCCGCCATGCCAGAGCGGCTTGTAGGCGTGGTGGATCTCCGTCGAGACGAAGGCCAGCATCTCGATCAGGCGCGTGCGCCCCAGCGGGCCGCCCGGCCGCAGCGGCGGATACTGCTCTGCGATCCAGTCCAGCACCGCGATGTTCTCGGTGATGATCTCGCCGTCGTCGAGCACGAGCGCCGGCACGTAGCCCTTCGGATTGATCTCGCGGAAATCTCCGCCCGAGGCCGTCCGCTTGGTGTGGATGTCGACGCGCACGGACTCGAAGGTCATGCCGGCCTCGAACAGGGCGATCTGGTCAGCCAGGCTGCAGGCCCCGGGTGCGTAGTAGAGTTTCATGTCGGTCCTCCTTCCTGGTCCGATCTCAGTCGGCGGCGATCGACTGGCGCAGCCAGTCGCCGAAGGTCAGCGAACCGATCCGCGCCTCCGGTCCCGTGACCAGGGAGCGGTCGTTCAGTTCGGCGCCGAAGTAGCGGGCGTGCGCATCCGCCACGATCGCACGGGTGTCCTCGTGCGCCGCCAGCAGTTCGCGGCCGAGTTCGTCCAGCGGAATGGCCTCGGGACCGCCCACCTCGACGGTGTGGTTCAGCGGCGCGCCGAGCGTGATTTCCGCAAGGGCCTCGACCACCTCGTCCGACACGATCGGCTGCATGAGCGCCGGCGACAGCCGGTACACCTCGCCATCCAGTGCGCTGCTGACGATCCGGCCGATGAACTCGTAGAACTGGGTCGACTGCAGTATCGACCAGGGGATAGGCGAGGCCTTGATCAGGTTCTCCTGCGCGGCCTTGGCCCGCATGTAACCGCTGTCAGCCATCCGCTGGGTGCCGACGATGGACAGCGCCACGTGATGCTTCACGCCCGCTGCGGCCTCGGCCGCCAGCAGATTGCGGCCGGAAGTCAGGAAGAACTCCATCGCAGCCGTGTCGTCCAGCGACGGTGAGTTCGCCACATCGACGACGACGTCGGCGCCTTCAACCACCTCCGCCAGGCCTTCGCCGGTGATGGTGTTCACCCCGGTGTTCGGCGAGGCCGCGACGACCTCGCTCCCGCTCGCGCGCAGCAGACTGACGAGCTTCGATCCGATGAGGCCGCTGCCTCCGATGACGACGATTTTCATGGTCCCTCTCCTTGATCGTGGTTTGGCTCAGGCCTTGAAGAAGTCGAGCAGGTCGGCGTTGAGCGTTTCGGCGTGCGTGGTGCACATGCCGTGCGGCAGGCCGGAGTACGTCTTCAGCGTCCCGTGCTTCACCAGCGCCGCGGTGTTCCGCGCATTCACGACCGGCACGATCTGGTCGTCCTCGCCGTGCAGGATGATGACCGGCACGTCGATCGACTTCAGGTCGTCGGTGAAGTCGGTTTCCGAGAACGCCTTGATGCATTCGTACTGGGCGTTGGCCGCGCCCATCATCGCCTGGCGCCACCAGTTCTGGCGGATCGCCTCGTTCAGGGGCGCGCCTTCCCGGTTCCAGCCATAGAAGGGGATGGGGAATGTCCAGTAGAAGTCCGCCCGGTTGGCGGCGAACCCGGCGCGCAGGCCGTCG
Source organism: Brevundimonas lenta (assembly GCF_014196335.1). GTDB lineage: Bacteria > Pseudomonadota > Alphaproteobacteria > Caulobacterales > Caulobacteraceae > Brevundimonas > Brevundimonas lenta. Next base: position 491,858 of record NZ_JACIDM010000002.1, on the reverse strand, counting down.
AACACGTCCAGCGGCGTGCCGTCCGGGTAGGACGACGTCTTCACCAGCGTCGGCGGCACCGCCCCGATCAGCACCAGTTTCGAGGCGCGGCCCTTGCCGTGCCGGGCGACATAGCGGGTCGCTTCCCCGCCGCCGGTCGAGTGGCCGACGTGAATGGCGTCTTTCAGATCCAGCGCCTGGACCAGCGCCGCGACATCCGCGGCATACGTGTCCATGTCGTGGCCGGTCGCCGTGTGGGTCGAACGCCCGTGGCCGCGGCGATCGTGGGCGATCACCCGATAGCCCTGCTTCAGGAAGAAGAGTAACTGCGTATCCCAGTCGTCGCCGGTCAGCGGCCAGCCGTGATGGAAGACGATGGGCGGGGCGTCCTTCGGACCCCAGTCCTTGTAGAAGATTTCCGTGCCGTCGCTGGTCTGGATCGTGGTCATCGCGCCGCTCCGCTTTCGGTATGAGTTCGATGCAGAGTGTTTGACGGAGGCGCGGACGCAGGTCCTTGCGTCGGCGTCCAAAGGGTCTTGAAGATACGTCCAAAGATCGGGCCGGCAGGTCCAGGGAGCGTCGATGCTGCTACGGTTCGGAGATTGCGTGCTCGACCCCGACAGCCGGGAGCTCAGACGCGCCTCCGAAGGTGTGTCGGTGGGCCCGCAGGTCTTCGACCTGCTTCTGCATCTGGTCGAGAACCGCACCCGCGTCGTCAGCAAGGACGAACTGCTCGAAGTGGTCTGGCGCGGGCGGATCGTCAGCGAGTCCACGATCACCAGTCACATCAACGCCGCGCGCACGGCCATCGGCGACAATGGCCAGGAACAGCGCCTGATCCGCACCGTGGCTCGTAAGGGCTTCCGCTTCGTGGGCGAGGTCGCCGAGGTCGCGTCGCAGGCCGCCACACCTGACGCCGCGCGGAGCGACAGGTCGGTCCCGTTGCCCGACAAGCCCTCGATCGCGGTCCTGCCGTTCGTCAATCTGAGTGGTGACCCCGAGCAGGACTATTTCGCCGACGGCATGGTCGAGGACATCATTACGGCGCTGTCGCATATCCGCTGGCTGTTCGTGATCGCGCGCAATTCCAGCTTCACCTACAAGGGACGGGCCAGCGAGGTGACGCAGATCGGCCGCGATCTCGGCGTCCGCTACGTCCTCGAAGGCAGCGTTCGCAAGGCGGCGAACCGCGTCCGCATCACCGGCCAGCTCATCGACGCCACGACCGGCGGCCACCTGTGGGCCGAACGCTACGAAGGCGCCCTCGACGACGTCTTCGAGCTTCAGGACCGCATCACCGAAAGCGTCGTCGGCGCCATCGCCCACGAGCTGGAGCGCGCCGAGATCGAGCGCGCCAAGCGCAAGCCGACCGAAAGCCTCGACGCCTACGACCATTTCCTGCGCGGCATGGCGAACTTCCATGCCGGCACCCAGCCGTCCGTCGACCAGGCGCTCGGCTCCTTCCGCAAGGCGATCGCGCTCGATCCGGAGTACGCATCGGCCTATGGCATGGCGGCCTGGTGCCTGTTCTGGCGGCGCTTGAACGGATGGACTGCTGACCCGGCGCTGGACACGACCGAGGGCGCGCGCCTGGCCCGTGCCGCCGTCGACCTCGGCAAGAACGACGCCGTGGCCCTGACCCGCGGCGGCCACGCGCTCGCGCATTTCACCCGCGACCTCGATGTCGGCATCGACTTTCTCGACAAGGCCCTGGTCCTCAATCCGAACCTTGCGGCCGCCTGGTTCCTCGGGGGCTATCTGCGCATCTGGCGGGGGCAGCCCGAGGACGCCATCACCCGGTTCGAGCACGCCATGCGGCTCAGCCCCCTCGATACCGAGATGTTCCGGATGCAGGCCGGCGTCGGCATGGCGCATTTTATGGCCGGTCGTCTCGACCAGGCGCGGGTCTGGGCTGAGAAGGCCTGGCGCGACGTGCCGATTTTCGGCCTGTCCGTCGCCGTCATCGCCGCCAGCCACGCCCTCGACGGCCGGCAGGACGACGCCCGGCGCGCCATGGAGGAGTTTCGCAAGCTCGACCCCGCACTGCGGCTGGGGAGTCTGGAAGACTGGCTTCCGTTCGAGCGCGCCGAAGACATCGCGCGTTTTGCCGACGGACTGCGCAAGGCCGGCCTGCCCGAGTAGGCGGCTTCAGCCGTTCTGATTGTCAGGAGGAAGATGGTGGATGCGACAGGGATTGAACCTGTGACCCCCTCGGTGTGAACGAGGTGCTCTCCCGCTGAGCTACGCATCCATCTTCGGGCCCCGCTGCCGGGGAGGGCGCGGACATAGCCCGACCTCTCCGGACGCGCAAGCGTCAGATGCCGGAAGCCTGCATCGCCTCGGCGGTTTCCGCCTCCGGGTCGCCCGGAAGCCAGGCCACGTGGCCGTTGTAGATGTCCTCGTTGAGGATTCCCTCTTCCTTCGCCACCAGCACCGGGACCAGCATCTGGCCGGTCACATTGGTCGCGGTCCGCATCATGTCGATGATCCGGTCGATGGCGACAATGTAGCCGATTCCCTCCAGCGGCAGGCCCGCGGTGGACAGCGTCAGGGTCAGCATGACGATTGAGGTGCCGGGCACGCCGGCGGTCCCCAGCGACCCCAGCACGGCGGTCAGGCCGATCAGGATGTACTGCGTCAGCGTCAGGTCGATCTGGAAATACTGGGCGATGAAGATCGAGGCGATGGCCGGATAGATCGCCCCGCACCCGTCCATCTTCACACTGGCGCCCAGCGGCACGGCGAACGACGCATAGGCCTGGGGCACGCCCAGCCGTTCCACGGTCTGGCGCAGGGTGACGGGCAGGGTGCCCAGCGACGATGATGTCGCAAACGCCGTCTGCTGCGCCGCGAAGGCCCCGCGGAAGAAGCTTCGCACCTTCAGCCCGTGCAGCTTCAGCAGGCCGGAATAGACCACCAGAATGTGGAACAGGCAGGCGGCGTAGATTGCGAAAATGAACTTGCCGAGCGGCAGCAGCGCCTCCCAGCCGTAACCGCCGACGACCGCGCCGATCAGGCCGAACACGCCGAAAGGCGTCAGCTGGATCACCCAGCGGGTGATGCGGAAGGTGATCGCAGCGCCTTCGTCGATCAGTCGGCGCGCCGTCTGCGCCCGATCCCCCAGCGCCACCAGCGCCGCGCCGACCAGGGCGGAGAAGAAGATGATCTGCAGCACCTTGCCTTCGCTCAGCGCGGCGAAGGGATTGGTCGGGACGATGCCGATCAGCACCTCCAGCGGCGTCGGGATCACCCGCTCGCGCACTTCGCCCAGCGGCAGGTTCGCCAGCCCCAGGCCCGGATTGACGATATGTCCGAAGGCGAAGCCGACCAGCACCGCCAGCAGCGAGGTGATGGCGAACCAGACGATGGTCCGTACGCCCAGCCGCACGGCGCCCACGCCTTCACCCAGTTTCGCGATCGAGCTGGCGATGGTGAACAGCACCAGTGGCGCGACCACCATGCGGATCAGGTTCAGATAGACGTCGCCGATCGGCTGTAGCCAGGTCTCCGCGTGCTCCCGCAGGATCAGGCCGGCGAGGATGCCCAGTGCAAAGCCGGCGGCGGTCCGCTGCCAGAGCGGAATGGCGAAGAAGCGACGGATCATCGGGCGGGGGCTCCGGCAGAACGGCCTCCCAATGTGTTCGCAGGTGCAGCAATCCGCAACGGGTCAGCGAAACTGGTCGGCTAGCGGCGCGCGATAAGGCTGTTCACCGCTGCGTCCAGCTCGTCGAACCGGTCGATCAGCACGTCACCGCCCAATTCGGCGGCCGGGATCGGGGTGTAGCCGAAGCTCACCACCACCGACGGCACGCCGGCGGCTTTAGCGGCCTGGGTGTCCGGCGCGCCATCGCCGACCATGATGGCGCGGGCCGGATCGCCGCCCGACTTCTCCACCGCCTCCCGGACGTGCGCACCGTCCGGCTTGCGGGCCGACACCCTGTCCGGGCCGAAGATGCCGGCGAAATGGCGGGTCATGCCCAGCGCCTCGATCAGGGCGTCGGACATGTCGGAACGCTTGTTGGTCGCCACGCACAGGATTGCTCCGCGCGCCGCCAGCCGGTCCAGGCTCTCGATCACGCCCGGATAGGGAAGGCTATGGTCGGCGATGTGGGCTGTATAGTCGGTGATGAACTCCTCCAGCATCGGCTGGTTGTTCGCCTCGTCCCAGGCCGCGCCGGCTTCCATGAAGCCGTGACGCAGCAGGGCCAGCGCCCCGTGGCCGACCAGATGGCTGGCCGCTTCCACCGGCATCGACGGCAGGCCGCGCGCCGTCAGCATGCGGTTTAGCGTGCCGATCAGATCCGGAGCCGTCTCCACCAGGGTGCCGTCCAGGTCGAAGGCGATGGTCCAGCCTTCCAGATCGCGTTCAGCCAACCGTCTCTCCCGTCGCTGGCCCCGATGGGCTAGACCTCAGGGGTGACTATCGTTCGGACCGATTCATGACCAGCACCCGGGAAGCCCGCGCCGCCATCATCCTCGCCGCAGGGCAGGGGACGCGGATGAAATCGCCCTTGCCCAAGGTGCTGCACCCGGTCGGCGGCCGCGCCATGCTGGACCACGCCATCGACGCCGCCGAAGCCCTGGGCTGCGAGCGCATCATCGTCGTCGTCGGCGGCCATTCGCCCGAGGTCCGCGACCACGTCGTCAAACGCCTCGGCGAGGACGCCATCGCCGTCCAGGACCCGCCGTTGGGCACCGGTCACGCCGTCCGCGCCGCCGAGGCCGTGCTGGGCGATTTTGTCGGCCAGGTCGTCATCACCTATGGCGACGTGCCCCTGCTGCGCGCCGCCGACATCGAACCGGTCTTCGCCGAGAGCGAGGGCGTCACCGTCATCGGCTTCGAAGCCCGCGATCCGGCCGCCTATGGTCGTCTGGTCATCGAGGGCGGCGAACTCCTCGCCATCACCGAGGCCAAGGAGGCTTCGCCCGAGGTTCTGGCGCTCACCGCCTGCAACTCGGGCGTCATGGCCGCCCCCGTCGGCCTGCTGTTCGAACTGCTCGGTGAGGTCACGAACGCCAACGCCAAGGGCGAATACTATCTGACCGACGTGGTCGAACTGGCGCGCAAGCGGGGCGAACCGACCCGGGCCGTTTTCGCTGACGAGGACGCCGTCATGGGCGTCAACGCCCAGGCCGAACTCGCCCAGGCCGAGGCCCTGTTCCAGAAGGTCCAGCGCGAGACCTTCATGGCCGCCGGCGTCACCATGCCTGCGCCTGACACCGTCCACTTCTCCTGGGACACCGAGGTCGGCGGCGGCTCGACAATCGAACCCTATGTGGTCTTCGGTCCCGGCGCGAAGATCGCCGCGGGCGCCCGCATCCGCAGCTTCAGCCATGTCGAGGGCGCGTCCGTCGCCGGCGGCGCCGAGGTCGGTCCCTACGCCCGTCTGCGCCCCGGCGCGAAGCTGGCCGAGGGTGTGAAGATCGGAAACTTCGTCGAGGTGAAGAACGTCTCGATGGGCAAGGGCGCCAAGGCCAACCACCTGGCGTACCTCGGCGACGGCGACGTCGGCGCGAAGGCCAACATCGGCGCCGGGACCATCTTCTGTAACTACGACGGCTTCTTCAAACACCGCACCACGGTGGGCGAGGGTGCCTTCGTCGGCTCCAATACCTCGCTGGTCGCCCCGGTCAGCATCGGCGCCGGCGCCATGGTCGGCTCAGGCTCGGTCGTCACGATCGACGTGCCCACCGGTGATCTCGCCCTCGCCCGCGCGCCGCAGGTTCATAAGGCCGGCTGGGCGAAGCGCTTCATGGACATGATGCGCGCGAAGAAGGCGGCGAAAGTCTGATCCTCAGACCAGCTTGACGCCCACCGCGTCCGCGCCGGCGCCCTGGGCGAACACCAGGTCCAGCGGCTCGCCGCCGAAATCCAGACCGTCGACGGCGGCCGCCACGCGGCTGCGCACGTCGTCCAGTCCGCGATCGCCGCGCACTTCAAGCCGCCAGCCCTTTTCGCCGGCGCGGGTCGTCGAGCGCGCCAGCCAGGCGGCGGTGATTCCATCGGCGGTCAGGACCGTCTTCAGCCGGGCGATCAGCACGTCGGGGGTGCGCTCCGGAACGCTCAGCGTGACGTCTTCACGCTCCGGCGCCGGCTGCGCCGCGCCGGCGGCGCCGAGGATGATCGCGATATCTTCGGGCGACAGGACCAGCCCCTGCTCCTGGCCGGGGTTCAGCACGACCCAGCCGTTGCGGAACGCTTCCAGAAGGTGCTGCCCGCGCATGCCCATGCTCGCCGGGGCGCCGAACACCACGGTCGCGCCTTCGCGGCGGATGAAGGCGGCCGTGGCCTGTTTGCCGTTCTTCAGGACGATGCCCTGCAGGTCCAGCGGCCGATCGCGGCCCAGCTCGACGCCGGCTGCGGGAACGCCATCGGTTGGCACGACATAGAGCTCGGCCGACAGCAGGGCGACTTCCAGCCCGGACGCGCGCGTCGGATCCTTCAGGGCGCTTGCGATCGCCAGTTCCAGCGGGTGCTCATTCGCCATCGGGCGCTCCTTCAAACAGGCCCGGCCGCTCCCGCCGGGGGCTGGCCGAATACCACGATTGCGGAACTGTCCAAGCCTCAATCCAGCCGTTCCGCATCCCGTCGGAACGCTGTATGGACGCCCGCATGAGCGCAGACACCCAGAAACGCCTCGCCGGCGAGGCCGCCGCCCTCCGCGTCGAATCCGGCATGATCGTCGGTCTCGGCACAGGCTCCACCGCCGCCTGGTTCGTGAAGGCGCTGGCCGCCCGCGGCCTGTCCGGCCTGCGCTGTGTGCCCACGTCCGAAGCGACGGCCGAGCTGGCCCGTGAGCTGGGCCTGCCGCTTTCGACCCTCGAAGACACGCCTCGTATCGACCTGACCGTCGACGGCGCCGACGAAGTCGGTCCCGGCCTCGCCCTGATCAAGGGCGGCGGCGCGGCCCTGCTGCGCGAGAAGCTGGTGTGGGAGGCCTCGTCCCGCTGCATCGTCATCGCTGACAAGGCCAAGGTCGTACCGGTGCTGGGCAAGTTCGCCCTGCCGATCGAGGTCGTCGCCTTCGGCCACAAGACCACGGCCAACCGCATCGCCGACGTCCTGTCCGACCACGAGATCGCCATGCCGGCCCGCGTCCGAACCGCCGAGCGCGGCCTGGTGCGCACAGATGGCGGCAACCTGATCTACGATGCCTCCTGCCAGGCCATCCACAACCCGATCCGCCTCGCCGACGATCTCAAGCTGATCACCGGCGTCGTCGAACACGGCCTGTTCCTCGATCTCGCTGACGAAGCGATCATCGGCACGGATGACGGCGTGGAGCTGCTGACGCCCTGAGACCGCGCAGGTCGGTTTAGCTCTCCACAATGCAACCCAGAGGTCCGATCCGGGCTTAGCAGTTGGTGATCCATCGGTCGTGATGGAGGGAGTCGCGCCATGGCCGCCGTCGTCATCGCCTGCCTGACCTTCATTTGCCTGTTGGCGGCAGGGCTCGGCAGCCTGTTCGCCCATGTGCGCCTGTCGCCGCGCAACTTGCAGGACGAAACCAACACCACGATCCGATTGGTCGCCAACCTGTTCGTTGTCATGGCCTCCTTGTTGCTCGGTCTGATGGCGAACTCGGCCAAGACCACCTTCGAGGCCAGTAACGCCAACATCCACGCCTTCGCCACAGAGATCATCTTGCTGGACCGCACGGTTCGCGGGCTTGGTCCAGCGGGTGACGAGACCCGCGCCCACCTGCGCGCCTACCTTCGTCAGGCGGTTCATGACCGCCCCGTCGCGGTCGAGAACCACGCCGCTGGAGAGACCCTGCAGAAGGCCGGCGACAGTCTGCGCGCCATCCGGACGACCAATCTCCAACAGACTGCGCTGTGGAATGACGCACGCTTGATGTTCCGTCAGGTCGAGCGTGATCGCTGGGTGCTGATCGGGCGCGGGGAGGGGAGGGTGCCGCATCCCGTCATCGGCATGCTGATCGTTTGGCTGATGATGATCTTCGCCAGCTTCGGCTATCGCGCGCCCCGGACGCCCGTGGTGCTGGCCTCCTTCATCGGCTCGGCGGCCCTCCTGTCGGCGTCGCTCTATGTGATTGTCGACATGAACGAGCCCTACTGGGGCGCGATCCAGACCGACCCTGCGCCGCTCCACCGGGCGCTTGCCGAGGTGTCCCGCGAGTAGAGCCCGCTTGGAATCAGGCGTGGACCGTCTACATGGCGGGAGGCAACCGCTCCGCTGAATCGGCAGGCTCATGACCCAGACCTACGACTACGACCTCTTCGTCATCGGCGCCGGCTCCGGCGGCGTCCGCGCGGCCCGCCTGACCGCCCTGGGCGGCAAGCGCGTCGCCATCGCCGAGGAGCACCGCGTCGGCGGCACCTGCGTCATCCGTGGCTGCGTGCCCAAGAAATTCATGGTCATGGCCTCGGACTTCGCCCACCAGTTCGAGACCGCCGAGGGCTACGGCTGGACCGTCGAGGCCAGTTTCGACTGGCCGAAATTCATTCACTCCAAGGACGTCGAGATCGCCCGCCTGTCCGGCATCTACGCGGCGAACCTGGGCAAGGCCGGAGTCGACCTGGTGCACGGTCGCGCCGTCCTCAAGGACGCGCACACCGTCGAGATCGTCGGCAAGGGTCAGACCATCACCGCCGAACGCATCCTGGTCGCCACCGGCGGCCGGCCCTGGGTCCCCGAGAACCTGCCGGGCATCGACCTCGCCATCACCTCGGAAGAGGCCTTCCACCTGCCCGAGCTGCCGAAGCGCATCATGATCGCCGGCGGCGGCTACATCGCGGTCGAGTTCGCCGGCATCTTCGCCGGCCTCGGCGTCGAGACCACACTGATCTATCGCGGCCCGAACATCCTGCGCGGCTTCGACGACGACGTCCGCGCCCACCTGGCCGGAGAGATCGAAAAGCGCGGCATCAAGGTCATCCTCGGCTGCCAGCATCAGGCGATCGAACAGACCGAGACCGGCCTGCTCAACCGCCTCGGCAACGGCATGGCGATCGAGACCGACGTCGTCATGTTCGCCACCGGCCGGGTTCCGCACGTGAAGGGGCTGGGTCTCGAGCTTGCCGGGGTCGACCTGACCCCCGAAGGCGCGATCAAGGTGGACGCCTTCTCCAAAACCTCCGCCGACAACATCTGGGCCATCGGCGACGTCACCGACCGGATGAACCTTACGCCCGTCGCGATCCGCGAGGCCGTGGCCTTCCACGAGACGGTCTACCGGAATAATCCGGTCCACTTCGACTACGAGGCCGTCGCCACCGGCGTGTTCAGTCAGCCCCCGGTCGGCGTCGTCGGCCTGTCGGAGAGCGAGGCGCGCCACACCTGCCCGGGCGAGGTCGATGTCTACGTCACCCGTTTCCGGCCGATGAAATACGCCTTCACCGGCCAGGAAGAGCGCGTCCTGATGAAGCTGGTCGTCGACGCCACGTCGCAGAAGGTCGTCGGGGTCCACATCGTCGGTCCCGAAGCCCCGGAGATGATCCAGCTGGCCGCCATCGCGGTGAAGGCGGGCCTGACCAAGGCCCAGTGGGACGCCACCTGCGCCGTCCACCCGACCATGGCCGAGGAACTGGTCACGCTGAAAGACAAGCAGCATCCAGGCAACGTTTCGGCGGGATAGCGTCACAAGAGAAAAGGTGTCGCGTTGTCCCGCGACGCCCCTCAGCCTATCTTGGCCTCATGAGTACCCCCCGCTGGACCCCAGATAGCTGGAGATCGAAACCCGTCGTGCAGATGCCGACGGATTATCCGGACATGGCCGCACTGCACCGTGTCGAGGACGAACTGCGCGCCATGCCGCCGCTCGTCTTCGCCGGCGAAGCCCGCCATCTCACCGCCAAGCTCGCCCAGGTCGAGGCCGGCGAGGCCTTCCTGCTGCAGGGCGGCGACTGCGCCGAGAGCTTCAAGGAGTTCTCGACCGACAACATCCGCGACACCTTCCGCCTGATCCTGCAGATGGCGGTGGTCCTGACCTTCGCCGGCCGCAAGCCGGTGGTGAAGGTCGGCCGCATCGCCGGCCAGTTCGCCAAGCCGCGCTCGTCTTCGATCGAGCAGATCGACGGCGTCGAGCTGCCCAGCTACCGCGGCGACATCATCAACGGCATGGCCTTCACGCCGGAAGAGCGCGTACCGGATCCGCAGCGCCTGATCCGCGCCTACAACCAGTCGGCCTCGACCCTGAACCTGCTGCGCGCCTTCGCCGGCGGCGGTTACGCCGACCTGTACAACATCCACCGCTGGACGATGGGCTTCGCGGCCGACACGGCCTACGGCGCCAAATACCGCGAGCTGGCCGACAAGATCACCGAGGCCCTGGCCTTCATGGAGGCGGTCGGCGTCACGCCCGACACGCATCCGGACCTCAGCCGAGTCGAGGTCTTCACCAGTCATGAGGCCCTGCTGCTCAACCTCGAAAGCGCCCTGACGCGTCTCGACGGCGCCAGCGGCGAATGGTTCGACACCTCGGCCCACATGGTCTGGATCGGCGAGCGCACGCGTCAGCTGGACGGCGCCCACGTCGAGTTCGTGCGCGGCATCAAGAATCCGGTCGGCCTGAAGTGCGGTCCGACCATGGAGCCGGACGACCTGCTGCCGCTCATCGACGTCCTCAACCCGGACAACACCCCGGGCCGTCTGACGCTCATCGGCCGCTTCGGCGCCGACAAGGTCGGCGACCGCCTGCCGCGCCTGATGAAGGCGGTGAAGGAGAACGGCAAGCGGGTGGTCTGGTCGATCGACCCGATGCACGGCAACACGCTCAAGGCCGGCAACGGCTACAAGACGCGTCCGTTCGAGCGCATCCTGGGCGAGGTCCGCAGCTTCATCGACGTGGCCGAGGCCGAGGGCGTTCACCCCGGCGGCGTCCACCTCGAGATGACCGGCCAGAACGTCACCGAATGTCTGGGCGGCGCCCAGGCGCTGACCGAGGACGACCTGTCCAGCCGCTACCACACCCACTGCGACCCGCGCCTGAACGCGGATCAGGCGCTGGAACTGGCCTTCCTGGTCGCCGAGCGGCTGAAGGCCGGTCGTCGCGTCCGTTCGGAGGCGGCCTAGGATCATGACGGACGCCGCCCCCATCGTCAGCGAGGAGGCGGCGGGCCGCTGCGGTTACCAGGGCGCCCCCGGGGCCTTCAGCTATGAGGCCTGTCTCGACCTGCGTCCGTGGGACGAACCTGTGGCCTTCGATACCTTCGCCGAGGCGATCGGAGCGCTGAAGGCAGGGGAGGTGGGCTGCGTCCTCATTCCCGTCGAGAATTCGACCATCGGCCGTGTCGAGCCGGCCGCCACGCTCGTCGAGCAGTCCGGCCTCGTCCAGGTGTCGGACGCCTGGCGACCCATCCGCCTGGCCCTGATGGCGCCCCGCGGAGCCCGCCTGGCTGACATCCGCACCGCCGAAAGCCACCCCGCCGCCCTCGGGCAGTGCGTGAACTTCCTTGCGGGTATCGGAGTGAAGGCGGTGGAGGCGTTCGACACCGCCGGCGCCGCCCGGGACGTCGCCGAAGCGGGGGATATGACCCGCGCCGCCGTCGCCCCTCTACGGGCGGCCGAAGTCTACGAACTGTCGATTCTGCGTCACGACATCCAGGATAACAGCGATAATCGCACGCGTTTTGTCCTGCTCAGTAGCGCTGACGCTTGACGACGCACGAACGTTGCGGCTTCTGAAGGTCATGGTCCGTTCGCAAGCCATCGCTGCGACTTTCACCGCCCGCGCTTGCGCGGCCGCGGACCTGTATTTCTACGGCTTTCGATACGCCGGCTGAGGCGTCGGGCATTCGTTCCTGACGGCCTCGCCGGCGACCGCCCTGCTACGGGGCGGCGGCTCGCAAAAGTCCTCACAGCCGTACTGAAATCGAAAGCCTGTCACCCGTGCCCCATTCGAAATCCGCTCTCCACCAGGTCTGGCCGTCGCCGTCGAGCGACCCGTTGACCGATATCTCGCCCGAACACATGGCTCTGGCCGCCCTGCGCCATGAGATCGACCTGCTGGACGACGAACTCCTCGCCCTGTTCGAGCGCCGCCTGGCCATCGCCGCCCGCGTCGGCAAGGCCAAGGACGCTCCGTCCGGCCCGCACGTGAAGCTGCGTCCCGACCGCGAGCAGACCGTCCTCGACCGCGTCATCGCACGGGCCGCGCCGGACAACTCCGAGGCCGTGGAATCCCTCTGGCGTCAGATCGTCGGCTGGGGTCTGGCCCGCCAGGGGCGGATGAAGGTCCAGGTCTGGTCTCCGGTCGAGCCCACCCGCGCCTTCGACGGCGCCCGCCTGCGTTTCGGCGCCGCCGCCGACATGCGCGCCGTCTACGACCCCCAGGCCGCGCTCAAATGGGCCGCGGAAGGCCACGGCGTCGCCGTGCTGGCGGTCAACTCCGGCGATCCCTGGTGGATCGGCCTGCGCCGGGAATGGTCCTCGCTCAGCGTCTTCGACGGGTTCGGCGGTGACATCCCCACCGCCCTGGCCGTCGGCAAGATCGATCCCGCCGCCCTGCCGAACGGTCCGCGCGTCATGATCGACGCCGGCGGCGACGCGGGCGACGGCTCCGGCATCCGCCGTCGCGGCCTGGCCACCCACCACGGCTGGACTCTCTCGCTCACCGACGCCCGTCTCGGCGTCGGCGGCGATGAAGGTTGCGTCGGGGCGATCGGCTAGGGGCCTAGGCCGGGACCGCCATGTTGTCGATCAGCCGCGTCTTGCCGATCCGGGCGGCGGCGAGAATGCGGGCAGGGCGGTCCACCGGGCCTTCAAACGCGGACAGGTCGGAGGCGTCGCGCACGGCGACGTAGTCGATGCTGTCGAAGCCTGCGCCCAGCAAAGCGGCTTCTGCTTCCCGTTCGATGACTGCCGCTGATACGCCGGTGCCGGCCTTCGCTGCGCCTTCGGCCAGCACGCCGTTCAACTGGCGCGCCACCTCCAGCTCGGCCTCGCTGAGGTACGCATTCCGTGACGACAGGGCCAGGCCGTAGCCGTCGCGCTCGGTCGGATTGCCGACGATCTCCACCGGGATGTCCAGGTCGCGGACCATCCGGCGCACGACCATCAACTGTTGAAAGTCCTTCTCGCCGAACACGGCCACATCAGGCTGCACCTGGTTGAACAGCTTTGACACGACCAGGGCCACCCCGCCGAACATCTGCGGCCGGAAGGCGCCCTCCAGATCCTCCGCCGGCCCGCCGACGCTGATCGTGGTGGTCGCGCCCGCCGGGTACATCTCATCGACGGACGGGGCGAACAGCAGGTGGCAGCCGGCGCCGGCCAGTAGTTCGGCGTCGCGGGCTTCCTGCCGCGGATAGGAGCCCAGATCCTCGTGCGCGGCGAACTGGGTCGGATTGACGAAGACGCTGGCGATCACGCGATCCGCGCGCTGCGCAGCTTCGCGCACCAGGCCCAGATGTCCCTCGTGCAGGGCCCCCATCGTGGGCACGAAACCAATAGTGAACCCTTCACGCTTCCACGCACTTACAAGTGAACGAAGGTCGGTGACAGTGCGCGTTATATTGAGTGCGGAGGCATCTGAGATGTCGACGGTCATAGTGAACCGATTAACCTTCCGTCTTAAGCCTGCTTGTGAACCAGGTTTCAAACCCCGGCGTGCCAATCTCCGGCTTATGACGCCGAGCCTCCCGATCCGTCCAGTGCTGGCTATCCTTCTCGCAGCGGGCCTCAGCGCCTGCGGCATGATCGACAGCGACCCGCACCGCTTCGAGAATCTCGCCGATCGCGTGGCCTCCGTGCCGCTGGATGGCTCCGAACCGTCGGAAGCCGCCGAGAAGCCCGCACAGAAGCCCGTTCGCACCGCCGAGGAGCGGGGCATGCGTCCCGCCCTGAAGGTCGAGGTGCTGGATCCGCATACGCTCTGGGATGTCCGCGACGGCGTCGTCCGCACCGCCGCGCCCGCTGTGGCCCAGGCCGTCGTCCGTGAAGCCTCCGCCCGCGTCCAGGAAGCGGCCCCGGCCGAACTCCGCCCCGCGCTTCCGCCGCCCGCCGCCCGCAGCGGCGCCGGCCTGGTTCAGCTGGGCGCCTATTCCAGCGAGAGCGCCGCCCGCGACGCCTGGAACCGCCTGAAGTCCGGCCCCGCCGCCTGGGCCCTCGACGGTCTGTCCCCGGTCTATGAGCCGGTCGAGATCGACGGTCGCCGTCTTGTTCGCCTCAAGGTCCGCGCCCCCGGCGCCGGTGCGGGGGCGCTCTGCGCCGCCGCCGGCGTCGACGATCCGTGGTGCCGTCGCACCGCGTAACGGCTCAGCATCCACAGGCGACTTTAGCCATCCGTTGACGGGCGGCCCGCTGAACGCGACTCTACGTCGTCTGATCGCGCGTCGAGTCGGCGATCGCTAAGGGGCGTATGATCCATGGCTGAACCCACAGTCATCGTTGTCGGCAACGAAAAGGGCGGGGCGGGCAAGTCCACCCTGGCCATCCACATCGCCACCGGCCTGCTGCACGCCGGCAAGCGCGTCGCCATCATCGATCTGGACCTGCGCCAGCGCTCGCTGGCCAAATTCTTCGCCAACCGCGCCGCCTGGACGGCCGGCAACGGCTGTTTCCTGCCCATGCCCTTCGAAGCCGACCTCGGCGACGGCAAGGCGCTGGCCAAGGCCGACGAGGCCGAACAGACGCAACGGTTCGAGGCCGCCTTCGCCGCCTCGAAGGAGCAGGCCGACGTCATCCTGATCGACACTCCCGGCGGCGACACCCTGCTGTCGCGCACGGCACACGGCCTCGCCGACCAGATCGTCACCCCGATGAACGACAGTTTCGTCGACTTCGACCTGCTCGGCACGGTCGATCCGGTCACCCTCGAACTGCTCAAGCCGTCCATCTATTCGGAAAGCGTCTGGGAGGCCCGCAAGCACCGCGCCATCACCCAGGGCCGCACCGCCACCATCGACTGGATCGTGGTCACCAACCGCCTCGCCGTCGCCGAAGCGCGCAATCGCCGCCGTCTGGAAGAGCGGATGGAGAAGCTGGCCCGCCGGGTCGGCTTCCGCATGGGCCCCGGTCTGCGCGACCGGGTTATCTATCGCGAGCTCTTCCCGTTCGGTCTGACCGTCGCCGACCTGTCAAATGAGGTGCGCCCGGTCGCCGTCTCGCTGGCCCACGTCGCAGCCCGCCAGGAGCTGCGCAACCTGATGCAGGCCCTCGGCCTCGACGGCGGCGCCATCAACTCTCCGCTCGACGCGGCCGCGTGACGCCTTGAGCCTGATCTGGCTGGCCCTCGCGGCGATCGCCGTCTGGGCCCTGATCCGGCTCGGACGTCAGGGCGAGGGGGCAGGGCGCGGCCAATGGCGCGTCACCGCCACGTTATTCAGCGCTGTCCTGATCGGCGGAGGCGTGCTCGCCGTCGCCCGCGGTTCGTGGATTCTCGCCGCCGGCCTGATCGGCGCCGGCCTCTGGCTCACCGTCAGCTCTCGCCAGCGCACTGTTCCGCCGCGCGCCCAGGCGATGACGGACACGGAGGCGCGCTCGCTCCTCGGCGTCTCCGCCGACGCCACGCCCGCGCAGATCAACGCCGCCTGGAAGCGCCTCATGGCCCGTGCCCACCCGGATCAGGGCGGCACCCAGGGGCTGGCCGCGCGCCTCAACGCCGCGCGCGACCACCTGCTGAAGCGCTAGTCCGCCTTCGCGGCCTTCTTCGGAGCGGCCTTCTTCGCCGCCGGCTTCTTGGCGGCGGGTTTCTTGGCGGCCGCCTTCTTGGCCGGAGCCTTCTTTGCCTTGGCCGCCGGAGCCTTCGCCGCCCGCTCGGCCAGCAGCGGGATCGCCGCTTCCAGCGTCATGTCCTCGGGCGCGGTGCCCTTGGGCAGGGTGGCGTTGACCTTGCCCCACTTCACATAGGGACCGAAGCGGCCGGCCATGACCTGCACGGGCGCCTTGTCCTCGGGGTGCTCGCCCAGTTCCTTCAGCGGCGCGGTCGCCGCGCCACGACCCGGACGGCCCGCCCGTTTCTCGGCCAGCAGCGCCACGGCGCGGTTCAGCCCGACCTCGAAAACTTCATCGATGTCAGATACATTCGCGTAAGTCCCCGCGTGTTGCACGAAGGGGCCATAGCGGCCCAGGCCCGCCGTGATCGGCTTGCCGTCCTCCGGGTGCATCCCGACCTCGCGCGGCAGGGCCAGCAGACGCAGGGCCTGCTCCAGCTGCAGCGACGCCGGCGACCAGCCCTTGGGCAGGGACGAGCGCTTCGGCTTCTCCTCGCCCGGAGGCATGGTTTCGACGTACGGCCCGAAGCGGCCGATCTTCAGCGACACCGGCTGGCCGGTCACCGGATCGACGCCCAGTTCGCGGTCGCCGCCGTCCGCGCCGCCTTCGGCCGCGTCCGGAGACGCCACCGGGCGGGTGTATTTGCACTCGGGATAGCGCGAGCAGCCGATGAAGGCCCCGAACCGGCTGGTCTTCAGGCTCAGCTGGCCCTGATGGCACAGCGGGCATTCGCGCGGATCGCTGCCGTCTTCCTTCTGCGGGAAGATGTGCGGCCCCAGCGACTCGTTCAGCGCGTCCAGGATCGCCGTCGTGCGCAGTTCGCCCGCCGCGCTCGTCGCCGCATGGAAGTCGGTCCAGAAGTCGCGCAGCAGCACCTTCCAGTTCAGTTCGCCGGCCGAAACCTCGTCCAGCCGGTTCTCCAGCGCCGCGGTGAAGTCGTATTCGACCCATTTGCGGAAGAACTGCTCGAGGAAGGCCGTCACCAGACGTCCCTTGTCCTCGGGATAGAAGCGGTTCTTGTCCATGCGGACGTATTCGCGGTCGCGCAGGGTCGTCAGGATCGAGGCGTAGGTCGACGGACGGCCGATCCCCAGCTCTTCCAGCTTCTTCACCAGGGTCGCTTCCGAATAGCGCGGGGGCGGCTCGGTGAAGTGCTGCTCGGTGCGGATCGCCTCGACCTTCGCGGTCGCGCCTTCCTTCAGCGCGGGCAGGCGGGTGGTGTCATCCTCGTCGTCGTCGCCGGTCTTCGGCTTGTCGTCGCGACCTTCTTCATAGACGGCCATGAAGCCGTCGAACGCCACCACCTGGCCGGTGGCGCGCAGACCGGTCTGGCCGGATGGCTCCTCGATCTCGACCGTGGTGCGGTCCAGACGTGCGGACTCCATCTGGCTGGCGATGGTGCGCTTCCAGATCAGTTCGTAGAGGCGCTGCAGGTCGCTTTCGAGACGCAGGGTCTCGGGCGCGCGGGCCATGTTGGTTGGCCGAATGGCTTCGTGCGCTTCCTGAGCGTTCTTGGCTTTCGTCTTGTAATAACGCGGATTTTCCGGAACGTATGCAGGGCCGAAGCGCTCGCCGATCACCTCGCGCGCCTGGGCGATGCCCTCGGGGCTGACCGACAGGCCGTCGGTCCGCATATAGGTGATCAGGCCGCCCTGGTCGTCGACGCCTTCGTACAGTTTCTGCGCCGCCTGCATGGTCCGCTGGGCGGTGAAGCCCAGCTTGCGCGACGCTTCCTGCTGCAGCGTCGAGGTCATGAACGGCGGGCTGGGCGCGCGCTTGACCGGCTTCTTCTCGACCGAGTTGATCTTGAAGACGCCGGCGTTGATCGCGTCACGCGCGGCCGTCGCCATGGCTTCGGAGATGATGTCGAGGCGCTGCACGCGCTTGCCGGCGTGCTTCACCAGACGGGCGGTGAACGGCGGGCTGTCGGCGGCCAGATCGGCCTCGACCGACCAGTATTCCTGCGCCTTGAACTTCTCGATCTCCATCTCGCGATCGACGACGATGCGCAGGGCGACCGATTGCACCCGACCGGCCGAGCGCGCGCCCGGCAGTTTGCGCCACAGCACGGGCGACAGGGTGAAGCCCACCAGATAGTCCAGCGCGCGGCGGGCCAGATAGGCTTCGACCAGTTCCATATCCAGGTCGCGCGGGGCGGCCATCGCCTCCAGCACGGCGGACTTGGTGATGGCGTTGAAGGTGACCCGCTGGACCTGCGTGTCCTTCAGCACCTTCTTCTTCGTCAGAATCTCCAGCACGTGCCAGCTGATCGCCTCACCCTCGCGATCCGGGTCGGTCGCCAGGATGACGCGGTCGGACCGCTTGGCGACTTCGGCGATCTCGCTCAGGCGCTTGGACGCCTTGGCGTCGATCTCCCAGCTCATGGCGAAATCGTCGTCGGGCAGGACCGATCCGTCCTTCGACGGCAGGTCGCGGACGTGGCCGTAGGAGGCCAGGACCGTATAGTCCGGTCCCAGGTACTTATTGATGGTCTTGGCCTTTGCGGGGCTCTCGACGACGACGAGGTTCATGCGGGGAGGGGGCCTTTCAGAGGGGCGGGAACGTGGTTGGCCCGAGCCCCGCTGTCAATCGGCCAGTCGGACAGGGTGGTCAGAGCGAGGCCATTCCGCCGGAAAGAAGCGTCGCGCGACCCGCCAGACTGAGCTCCAGCAGCGCCGCCGCAACCGCGCCGATGGGGGCGTTCGCCGCCCGGGCCAGTTCGTCGCGCGGTGTCGACGTGGGCGACAACAGGGCCGCCACGCGCTCCAACAGCACCGGATCCACCTCGTCCGGCGCTCCGGCGAACGGGTCGCCCGCCGGTTCGCGCACCGACCGCACCCGGCCGAACTCCCGCTCTATATCTTCCAGGCCTTCACACAGGATCGCGCCCTGGCGCAGCAGTTCGTTCGGCCCCTTGGAACGCGGGTCCAGTGGCGAACCGGGCACGGCGAAGACGTCGCGGCCCTGTTCGTTGGCGAGTCGCGCCGTTATGAGGGAGCCCGACCGCAACTCCGCCTCGACCACGATCACGCCTCGTGACAGGCCCGAGATGATCCGGTTGCGCCGTGGGAAGTCCTTCGCCTGCGCCCGCGCCCCGACCGGGCTCTCCGACACGATGCAGCCCTGCTCGACGATCTCCTGGTAGAGGCTCGCGTTGTCCGGTGGATAGACGTCGTCCACCCCGCCGCCCAGCACCGCCACCGTGCCCGTCGGCAATGCGCCTGCATGCGCCGCTCCATCGATGCCGCGGGCCAGGCCCGACACGACCACATGACTCGCCTGACCCAGCTGCTGCGCCAGACCGCGCGCGATCCGCTGCCCGCCCGCCGAAGCGATCCGGGCGCCGACGACCGCAATGCAGGGGCGGCTCATCAGCGACGCATCGCCCAGCGTCCACAACACAGGCGGGGGCGGATCCACGGCCGCCAGCATCTCCGGATAGTCTCCGTCGCCCAGCACGATCAGTCGCGCGCCGATCCGGTCGCCGGCGGCCAGTTCGTCCTCGATTCGGGCGACAGGCGGCGCCTGCCCAGAACCACCCCGGCGCATCAGATCGGGCAGGGCGTCCAGCGCCCGCTCCGCGGTCCCGAAGCGATCCAGCAGTTGGCGGAAGGTGACCGGCCCGATGCGATCGGTGCGCGCCAGCCGTAGCCGGGCGAAACGCTCGGCCGGCGTCAGGCTCACGCCTTCTTCGCCCCGATCCGGGGTTCGGTGCCCTTGAGCAGACGCCCGATGTTGTCGGCGTGCCGGATCCAGATCAGCACGGCGGTGAAGGCCGCCAGGATCGTGATCGGCATGGGCGTCGGCAGGGCCAGGGCCGCGATCGGCAGCAGGGCGTAGACCGGCGAGGCGGCCGAAGCGACCAGGGCCGACAGCGACGAAATCCGGAACAGGGCCGCGACCACCAGCCAGGTCGCGGCCGCCAGCAGACCCAGCGGCCACGCCGCGGCCAGCAGCAGACCGAAGAAGGTCGCCACGCCCTTGCCGCCCTTGAAGCCCAGCCACACCGGGAACAGGTGGCCGAGGAAGGCCGCGCCGCCCGCGATGGCGCCCGCGACGTCGCTGTTGAACAGGTAGCGCGCTATCAGCAGCGCCGCGGCGCCCTTGCCGGCGTCCAGCAGCAGGGTGGCCAGCGCCAGATCCTTGCGGCCGGTGCGCAGCACATTGGTCGCGCCGATATTGCCCGAGCCGATCTGGCGCACGTCGCCGGCGCCGGCGGCGCGGGTCAGGATCACGCCGAAGGGGATGGAGCCCAGCAGGTATCCGCCGGCCGCCACCAGCGCGAGCGTTCCCAGAGCGGGCCCGACCAGATCCTGCACATTCTTCCCCTACAGCCGGAGCGTGCATAGCACGCTGATGCTCATGTGAACCAGCACCGGTGCCAGTGTCCGGTGATTCGGGTACATGAAAGGAGATCGCCGCCCCATAGTTCCTGCAAATCGGGCCGGACCGTGTAGTCGGGGCCACCGGCCGGGCCCCATCCCCTCGCAGTGAGCACGGCGTCGGACGGATCGTGGATCACCGCACCCCAGTTATCGGCCACGCCGACCGGTTGGGGGAAGGCGATCCTGACAGGCGGCCCAGGCTCGATCCGGTATCCAGCGCCGTCCAGTTCGCCCTCGGCGGGGAGGGTGGCCGCCCTCGCTACGACCTGTTCGTAGATCGGTCTGTTCCGCTCGAAACTGATGCGAAACCACAGCCAGCCGCCCCACTGCGGAAGGGGCGAGAACACGAGCCCTACCGCCGCGACGATGAGGGCCAGCGCGGGCAGCCAACCTCGGTTCAGGAGCAGAACAATCAGGACGATGAGGCCTGCAAGGGCCCAGAGAAGTTGCAGAAGCGATCCGACAATGAAGAGTGCTTCAATCAGCCAGTCCGTGCCCAGGAGCAGAGCCGCCGCCCCCAACACCCACAGGGCGACAAACACCCAAAGCGAACGATCACTCCGCCATGTCATTCGCTACCGCTTTCGAAGACCGCCCACCCAGGTCCCGTGAACCTGGCCCTGCAGTCGGCGGCCGTCGAATGGAGAATTCTTGGATTTTGAGTGCAGACGGTCTGCATCGATCACCACCGGCGCGCCCGGATCGAACAGCACCAGATCGGCGGGCGCTCCGGCGGCCAGCACGCCGGCGTCCAGACCCAGCAGGGTCGCGGGTCCGCTCGTCAATGGGCGCAGCACGTCCAGCAGGTCCAGTCCGGCGTCATGATGCAGCGTCAGCGCGGCGGGCAGCAGCGTCTCGAGACCGATCGCGCCCGGCGTCGCCTCGGCGAAGGGCCGGCGCTTGTCCTCGGCCGGGGCGGGGGCGTGGGCGCTGGTGATGGCGTCGATCAGGCCGTCGCGCACCGCCTCGATCAGCGCCTGGCGGTCGCTCTCGCTGCGCAGCGGCGGGTCCAGCCGGTAGAAGGTCCGGTAGTCGCCGATGTCGATCTCGTTGAAGCACAGGTGGTTGATCGACACCGAGGCGGCGACCTCCAGCCCTTTCGCCCGGGCTCGCGCCAGCGTCTCCAGCGCGCCCGCGGTCGAGATCTGGTCGACCAGGAAGCGTGCGCCGGTCTGTTCGACCAGCGCCAGATCGCGCTCCAGCTGGATGCGCTCGGCGATAGCCGGAACCGAGGCCAGCCCCAGCCGCGTCGCCAGTTCGCCCGAGGTCGCGACCGCGCCCTCGCTCAGCCACGGGTCCGCGGGACGGCAGGCGATCAGGGCGTTGAAGGCGGCGGCGTAGCTCATCACCCGCTGCAGGGTGCGGCTGTTGGCGATGACCCTGTCGACGTCGGTGAAATAGAGGGCGCCCGCCTCGTCCATCAGGCCGATCTCGGCCATGCGGACGCCGTCGCGCGTCTTTGTCGCCGCGCCCGCCGCACGGACGTTGACGAGGCCCAGGGCCGCGCCGCGCCGCTGGATGTGGTCGATCATCGCCGGATCGTCGATGGCCGGATCGGTGTCCGGCTGGATGACGATGGTGGTCACGCCGCCCGCCGCCGCCGAAAGCGCCGCCGATTTCAGCGTCTCCTTCGGCTCCGCGCCCGGCTCGCCGGTCTTCACGCGGATGTCGATCAGGCCGGGGGCCAGGCACAGGCCGCCCGCGTCGATGACCTCCAGGCCCTCGGGTGCATTGGCGCCCGCGCCGTGCACGACCTCCTTGATCCGGCCGTCCTCGATCAGGATCGAGCCGAGGCCGTCGTATTCCGACACCGGGTCCAGCAGGCGTGCGTTCAGGATCGCCAGAGCGGTCATGCTGCGGCTCCTTCGCGCCGGACCGACAGGGCCGCCAGCACCGCCATCCGCGCCGCCACGCCCATCTCGACCTGGTCCTGGATCAGAGAGATCGACAGATCGTCCGCGACCTCCGAATCGATCTCCACGCCGCGGTTCATCGGCCCCGGGTGCATCACCTTGGCGCCCGGTTTGGCCCAGGCCAGCTTCTCGCGGTCCAGGCCCCAGAAGCGGAAATACTCGCGGGTCGACGGCACCAGCGCGCCCTCCATCCGCTCCAGCTGCAGCCGCAGCATCATCACGACATCGCAGCCCTGCAGGCCGTCCTTCATGTCGTGGAAGACCTCGCAGCCCCAGCGGTCGGCGTCGCCTGGCACCAGGGTCGGCGGCCCGATCAGCCGCACCCGCGCGCCCATCATCTGCAGCAGAGCGACGTTCGAGCGCGCCACGCGGCTATGGGCGATGTCGCCGCAGATGGCGACCGTCAGGCTGGTCACGTCACCAAAGGCGCGGCGCATGCTCAGCATGTCCAGCAGCGCCTGGGTCGGATGCTCGTGCCGGCCGTCGCCGGCGTTGACCACGGCGCAGCCGACCTTCTGCGACAGCAACGCCGCCGCGCCTGATGCCGAGTGGCGAACCACCAGCACGTCCGGTTTCATCGCGTTCAGCGTCGCCGCCGTGTCGATCAGGGTCTCGCCCTTGGCCACCGACGAGGTGCGCGGGCTCAGCGCGGTCACATCGGCGCCCAGCCGCTTGGCCGCGATCTCGAACGAGGCCGAGGTGCGGGTCGAGTTCTCGAAGAACAGGTTCATCACCGTCCGGCCGCGCATGATGTCCAGCGACTTTGCGGACTGGCGGTTGAAGTCGACGAACGCGTCGGCGAGGTCCAGCATCTGCCGGGCCGTCGCGGGGTTCAGATCGCCTGCGGACAGGAAATGATCGCGGGGAAACGGCGCCAGCCGCTCATGAATCAGGTCGGTGACATCGGGCTGGGTCATCGAGGCCCGGCTATAGGGCGCATCTAGGCCAAATGGAACAGCGCCAGCAGCACAGGAATGCTTACCGCGCTCCCCACGGTCGTCAGCGCCACGATTCCAGCCATCAGCGGCGCGTCCCCGCCCATCTGCCTTGCGAGAATGTAGCTGGCCGCCGCGCCCGGCGCCGCGCCGCACAGCAGCGCGATTCCCTGCGCCGTCTGGTCGCCGCCGTACAGGATGCACAGGCCCCACATCAGCGGCGGGGTGATCACCAGCTTCACGAACGACACCGCCCCGATGGTGATCTTCCGTCGCGCCACCTCGGCGAAGCTCAGGCCCGCGCCGGCCACGATCAGCCCCAGCGGCAACGCGGCTCCGCCAAGAAGCTCCAGCGTATCTGAAATCCCGCCCAGTCGCGGCACGCCCGTCAGGTTCAGCGCCAGGCCGATCAGGCAGGCCAGAAGGATCGGGTTCGACAGGATCGCCTTCGTCAGCGACCACGGCGACATCGTCTTCTGATCCGCCCCCCAGCGCACCAGCGCGATCACGCACAGGATGTTGGTCACCGGGATCATCGCCGCGATCACCACCGCCGCCAGCGCGAGGCCGTCCGGGCCGTACACCGACTGGATCACCGGCAGGAAAACGAAGCTGTTCCAGCGGATCGCGCCCTGGAACACACTGGTGAAGGCTGGCCCGTCGATCTTCATCAGCGGCTTCAGCGCCAGCGTCAGCGTCGCGATGATGATGACCGAGGTCACCGACGCTGCCCCTGCCGCGCCCGCGCCGCCGCCCGAGATGTCCGCGCTCCAGATCGCCGGGATCAGGAAGCCGGGATAGAGAATGTGGATCGAAAGCTTCTCGATCGGCCGCCACGTCGCGTCGGGCAGGAAGTCCGATTTCCGCAGGCCATAGCCGATGGCGATCAGCACGAAGACGGGGACGACCCCCGCGACCAGCGCCCCCATCAGACCCTCAGACGATCCAGCGCGCCCTGCAGGATCCAGGCGGCGGCCGTGCGGTCGACGACATTCGCCCGCCGCTTCCGGTTCAGGTCCAGCTCCTCGATCAGGAAGCGCTCGACCGCGCTGGTCGACAGGCGCTCGTCCTGGAATACGCAGGGCACCGTGCGGATGCGCTGCAGATTGCGCGCGAAGGCCCGGCACGACTGCGCCCGCGGCCCCTCGGATCCGTCCATGTTCAGCGGCAGGCCGATCACCAGCCCCGACGCCTTGCGGCCGTCCATAAGCTTCAGCACGGCATTGGCGTCGTCCGTGAACTTAGTCTTCCGGATCAGCTGCAGCGGGCTGGCGATGATGCGCGTCGTGTCCGACACGGCCACGCCGATGGTCTTCTCGCCCAGATCCAGCCCCAGCCACGGCGTGCCGGGCGGCGTCTGTTCGGCGAGTTCTTCGAGGGTCAGGACGGTCACGCCCCGGCGGTAGGACTGGCGGAGCTGCGAGTCAAAGTGCAAGCTGTGGCATATCGACGTTTTGGGGAATCCGTCTGATGAAGCATCCGCTCCTGTTCCTGACCGCCCTTGTTGGCCTGACCGCCTGCGACGCACAGGTCGAAAGCCGCCGCGAGGCCGTGCCCGCCGCGGAGAATCCGGCGCCCGCCCAGGCCGCCGATCCGTTGGTCGCCTCAGGGCCCGCCGCGACCGTCCGGCCGGATGTCGACGTCAACCTGCAGTACGCCGCGTCGGTCGTGCAGCTGGATCCGCTGATCCGTCAGGGCGACGCCACGGTGAAGCTGATGGGCACGGGCGGCGGCGATCCGGCCATGAACGGTCTCTACACCTACGTCGCCTTCTTCCATTCGCCCGCCGAGGGCTGGCGCGTCTTCCGCGTCGGCGACTTCCTCAGCTACCGCGTCCTCTCGGAGGCGCCTGGCCGGGTCGATATCGAGGTCGAGGAAAGCGTCATGAACGCCGCCACCGGGATGATCAGCGGCCAGAAGCGCCGCCTCATCCTCGGCTGGACCGTCGCTCCGGACGGCTCGCCCCCCGCGGGCGTGACGGTCACGCCCGCCCAATAGCGCGCGCCTTCGTCAGAATCCTTGTGAATCCGGGCCCGGAACGCTAATCCCGCCGGCTCAGGTTTCGCATTTGGAGGGCCGCATGGCCGTCGACGTCGCGACCGTGCGCAAGGTGGCGCACCTCGCTCGCATCAAGACCCCCGAAGAGCGGCTCGAGCCGCTGGTCCAGGAGCTGAACGGCATCCTGGCGTGGATCGAACAGCTGAACGAGGTCGACGTCCTGGGCGTCGAGCCCATGACCTCGAACGTGGCCCAGCCGCTGCGCATGCGCGACGATGTCGTCACCGACGGCGACAAGATCGCCGACGTCCTGTCCAACGCGCCGAAGTCCGCCGACGGCTTCTTCGTCGTGCCCAAGGTGGTCGAGTAAGCCATGACCGACCTGACCAAACTGACCCTCAAGGCCGCCCTCGACGGCCTCAAGGCCCGCGACTTCTCTTCGGAGGAGATCACCAAGGCCTTCGTCGCCAACATCGACGCCGCCAACCCGCGCCTGAACGCCTACGTCGTCCAGACCACGGACAAGGCGCTCGAGATGGCCCGCGCCTCCGACGCCCGTCTGGCCAAGGGGGAGGGCGGGGCCCTCGAAGGCGCGCCGCTGGGCATCAAGGACCTGTTCTGCACCGACGGCGTCCAGACCACCGCCGGCTCCAATATGCTCAAGGGCTTCGTGCCCCCGTATGAGTCCACCGTCTCCACCAATCTGTGGCGCGACGGCGCAGTCATGCTCGGCAAGCTCAACATGGACGAGTTCGCCATGGGCTCGTCGAACGAGACCTCGGCCTACGGTCCCGTCGTCAATCCGTGGAAGTCCAAGACCTCCAACGCCGACCTGACCCCGGGCGGTTCGTCGGGCGGTTCGGCCTCGGCCGTCGCCGGCGACCTCTGCCTGGCCGCCACCGCCTCGGACACCGGCGGCTCGATCCGTCAGCCGGCCGCCTTCACCGGCACCGTCGGCATCAAGCCGACCTACGGCCGCGCCAGCCGTTTCGGCATGGTCGCCTTCGCCTCGTCGCTCGACCAGGCCGGGCCGATCACGAAGACCGTCGAGGACGCCGCCATCCTGCTGCGCTCGATGTGCTCCTTCGACCCGAAGGACTCCACCAGCCTCGACGTCGACACCCCCGACTGGACCCAGTCCCTGCACAAGGGCGTCAAGGGTCTACGCATCGGCGTGCCGAAGGAATACGTCGTCGACGGAATGCCTGCCGAAATCCAGGCGCTGTGGGACAAGGGCGTCCAGTGGCTGAAGGACGGCGGCGCCGAGATCGTCGAGATCAGCCTGCCGCACACGAAATACGCCCTGCCGGCCTACTACATCATCGCCCCGGCCGAGGCCTCGTCGAACCTGGCCCGCTACGACGGCATGCGTTTCGGCCACCGCGCCGCCGAGGCGAAGAGCCTGACCGACCTCTACGAAACCTCGCGCGCCGAGGGCTTCGGCAATGAGGTCAAACGCCGCCTGACCATCGGCGCCTACGTCCTCTCGGCCGGCTTCTACGACGCCTATTACGTCCGCGCCCTCAAGGTGCGCCGCCGCATCGCCGAGGATTTCGACAAGGTCTGGGGCCAGGTCGACGCCATCCTGACGCCGTCCACGCCGTCGGCCGCTTTCGCGCTCGGCGACAAGCAGGTCGATCCGCTGACGATGTACCTGAACGACGTCTTCACGGTCACCGCCAACCTCGCCGGCCTGCCGGGCATCTCGGTCCCCGCCGGCGTCGACTCCGGCGGCCTGCCGCTGGGTCTCCAGGTGATCGGCAAGGCGCTGGACGAGGCCACCGTCTTCCAGGTCGCCAGCGCGCTCGAAGACGCTGCGGGCTTCACGGCGAAGCCCGAGAAGTGGTGGTGAGATAGGCAGCTCCCTTCTCCCGGCGGGAGAGGGGAGGCCGTCTCCGTCAGATCCGGTTCGCCTTCGCGACCCGACCCAGGTGCAAAGCGCTGGGCCGGGGGCTCCTCACGAACGTCTCCCGGTCCACCGCCGTCAGGCCGAACGGCACGCCGTAGCCTGACGTCCATTCGAAATTGTCCAGCAGCGACCAGTACAGATAGCTGTGCACCGGAATGCCCTCGTCCAGGCATTCCCGCACGCCGTCCAGGGCCGCCTCGATGAAGGCGATCCGGCCGGCGTCGTCCTGCACCGCCACGCCGCTTTCGGTCACATAGATCGGCTTGCCGACCGCCGCGTGGGCCCAGCGGATCGTGTTGGCGAGGGCCTGCGGATAGAATTCATAGCCGGCCATCGTCATCTCGGCCCCGGCCGGCGGCGCCTGCACGCCGTCCTCACCGACGATGAAGCGCGTATAGGTCTGCACCCCGAAGAAGTCGGCATGCGTCCGGGCGACCTCCACCCAGTCGCCGTACAGCCGCCGTTGATAGGTCTCGACCAGATCGGGCCGGCCCGGCGACTGGATGTCCTGCGTCGTCAGCGTCACCCCGACCGGCAGGTCCGGCTTCACGGCCTTGATCGCGTCATAGGCCCGGCGATGCGCCTCCTGCATCAGCGGCGTGGCCACGGCGGCGTCGGCGAAAGCCAGCCGCGAGAAGCGCGGCGAATCCGTCGCCCTTGCCGCGGCGGCGATGGCGGCGTCGGCGGCGCGGCGCCCGGCCGCGATCCCGGGCATGATATCGACCAGCAGCCGGATGTTGGCCTCGTTGAAGGTCGTGACCATGTGCATCCGGTCGCCCAGTCGCTCGACGACCTTGCGGCAGAAGCGGGCGAAGAGGTCCGGCGAATCCTCGACCTCGAATCCGCCGCGCTGCGCGAACCACAGCGGGGTGGTGAAGTGGTTCAGGGTGATGATCGGCTTCAGGCCGCGCGCCTGGCAGGCGTCGAGCATGCGCGCATAGTGGTCGAGCACGGCGTTGGAGAAATGCCCTTCGCTCGGCTCGATCCGCGCCCATTCCACGCCGAAGCGATGGCAGTTGAAGCCCAAGGCCTGGGCCAGGGCGAAATCCTCGTCGAAGCGGTGATAGCTGTCACAGGCGTCGCCCGAACGCTCGCGGAACATGCTGGGCTTCAGGTTCTCCATCAGCCAGGCGTCGCTGTTGGTGTTGTTGCCCTCGCTTTGGTAGGCCGAGATGGCCGTCCCCCAGAGAAAACCGGGCGGCGCCGGCTTTCGTTCGGCCCTGGGGGGCGTCGCAGCGGCGACTGACGGCGCCGCGCCGGCGGCCAGGCTCATGCCTCCGGCCTTGAGCAGGGCTCGACGGCCTAACCCGGCTGCGTTCTCGTGGCGTCCCATGCAGTTTCCCTCGGTCATCGGCTTTCCGCCCGTGGCCGAAGCTTGGGCGGGTTTCGGACCCGCCGTCAACACTCACCCGCCAGTGAGTGAATGGGGTTGGTGATGCGCCATCGCGACGCGCGAAGGGCCTTCACGCGGACGCCACGCCATCCTAGACAACCCCTGTGAAGCTTCGTTCGAACCGCGCCTTTCAGCAGTCCGTGGTCGTGATCTACTGGATCGCGCTCCCACTCTGCGTCCTCGCCTTTGTCGCCTCGTTTGCGACCGTCAGTCCGGAAGGCCGCTACGCCCCTTCGTGGACCATCGCCCCCGTGGCGGCCGCCCTCGCGGGCGTGATCGGCTGGCGGCTGTGGCTGTACCGTCGGGCATTGGGAGCCGCCGGCCCGCTGCCGTCCGGACCACGGGTGCTGTCGGCCTTCCTTCCGCGGATTCTCCTGGCCGTCCTGGGTGTGGTCGTGATCCTGCTCGGTCTTGCCTGGACCGGCTTCGGCCTGTGGCTGGCGCTGGACCCGCCCTCGATCGCGCAATCGGGCGATCGACTCTTCAACCTCGCAATCGCGGGAGGCGGCTTGCTCACCCTCGGCCTCGGGGCGGCGCTGAATTGGCCGCTGCTGCGCCTTTTGACCCGCCGGCCCGCTGAAAATCCTTCACCCGTCGCGCCGGTCGCCCTAGATACGCACCATGACTGATACCGCATCCGCGAACTCCAAACTCATCCAGGGCCGCACCGGCGCCTGGGAAGTCGTCATGGGCCTGGAGATCCACGCCCAGGTCGCGTCGAAGGCCAAGCTGTTCTCCGGCGCCGCGGTCGGCTTCGGCGCGGGCCCGAACGAGCAGGTTTCGCTGGTCGACGCCGGTTTCCCCGGCATGCTGCCGACCCTGAACCGTCACTGCGTCGAGCAGGCGGTGAAGACCGGCCTGGGCCTCAATGCGCAGATCAACCGCAAGAGCCAGTTCGACCGGAAGAACTATTTCTATCCCGACCTGCCGACCGGCTATCAGATCAGCCAGCTCTACTTCCCTATCGTCGGCGAGGGCGTCGTCGAGGTGGAGGCCGAGGACGGCTCCTTCTTCAACGTCGGCATCGAGCGCCTGCACCTGGAACAGGATGCGGGCAAGCTGATCCATGACCTGTCGCCGACCGAGTCCTTCGTCGACCTGAACCGCGCCGGCACGGCCCTGATGGAGATCGTCTCCCTTCCGGACATCCGTTCGCCGGAAGAGGCGGTGGCCTACGTCAAGAAGATCCGCACCATCCTGATGTACCTGGGCACCTGCGACGGTGACATGGAGAAGGGCAATCTGCGCGCCGACGTGAACGTCTCGGTCTGCCGCGCCGGCCAGTACGACAAGTACAAGGCGACCGGCGACTTCAGCCATCTGGGCACTCGCTGCGAGATCAAGAACGTCAACTCGTTCCGCTTCATCTCCCAGGCCATCCAGTACGAGGCGCGCCGCCAGATCGAGATCCTCGAGGACGGCGGCTCCATCACCCAGGAGACCCGCCTCTACGATCCGACGGCCGGCGAAACCCGCTCGATGCGATCCAAGGAAGAAGCTCACGATTACCGCTACTTCCCCGATCCTGATCTCCTGCCGCTTGAACTGGAAGAGGCGTGGATCGCCGACATCCGTAGTTCGCTGCCCGAGCTGCCGGACGAGAAGCGCCGTCGCCTGATGAGCCAGTACGGCCTGTCGCAGTACGACGCCGTCGTCCTCATCTCGGAACAGGCCAAGGCCGACTATTTTGAAGCCGCCGCCAAGGGCCGTGACGCCAAACTGGTCTCCAACTGGGTGACCAACGAGGTCTCCGCCCGCCTGACCGCCGACGGCAAGGACTTCTCGGAGAACCCGCTGCCCGCCGCCCACGTGGCCCAGTTGGTCGAGCTGATCGAGACCGGCGTCATCTCGTCCAAGATCGCCAAGGAGGTCTTCGACTGGGTCTGGAACGGCGAGGGCAGTCCGTCAGAGGTCGTCGAGAAGCACGGCCTCAAACAGGTCACCGACACCGGCGCCATCGAGAAGGCCGTCGACGAAATCATCGCCGCCAACCCGGACAAGGCCGCCGCCGTCGCCGAAAAGCCCCAGGCCATCGGCTGGTTCGTCGGCCAGGTCATGAAGGCCACCGGCGGCAAGGCCAACCCGGCCGCGGTCAACGACATCCTGAAGGCCAAGCTGGGGCTGTAATTTTCTTTCGTCATCCCGGGGCGCGCAGCGACCCCGGGACCCAGCGGCGCGCGGGAGCGCGAAGCTGCCACGCACGCAGCTCGTGGAAGCATCGCCTTCGCTGGCGCTTCGGCGCCGCTGGGTCCCGGCCTTCGCCGGGATGACGAAAGGCTACCCGAACAACTCCCGCTCTCGTCCGCGTCCTCTATCGCCACGCGCGCCAAGGCTGGATCACCGCAAGGGCCAGTGTCCGGGATTGGCTTCAAGGAAGTCCAGAAACCGTTGGGCGGCGGCCTTCACATCTGGTGTGACAGTCCCATCGTGACTGCACTTTTCGAGATATTCTGCGAAACCCGAGGCGGCGAGCGTCGAGGGCCCGTAGTGAGTCAACTCGCCCGACTGAATGCGGCGGCACGCATCTTCGAACTTCAAAAAGAAGCCCTCTGATTTCCCGCGCAGGAATAGAGTGTCCAGCATGAGCAGGGAGAACGCACTCTCCAGGTCGTCAGGGCTCATCGGCCCGCTACGCTCGATGAGCAAAGCGATGATTGGATAGAGATCCCACGGTAGGATTTCGAAGTCCGGAGAGTCCCAAGGTCCCAAGGACAGAGTTGGGATCACTCGAACAAATCCCCGCTCTCGTCCGCGCCCTCGACCAGCTCCCGCGCCAACGCCCGGGTCACGGGTCGATGCATGGCGTCCAGCCGTTCGACCACATCCGCCGCCGCCGCCGCCGACCGGTCGATCCGGCGCAGCAGATAGGGGATCACGTCCTTAGTCGCGCGGATGCCGCGCTCGGCGAACCGCGCCTCCAGCATCGCCGCCAACACCGCGTCGTCCGGGGCCTCCATTGGCACGGTGATCACCGCGTCCAGCCGCGAGCGCAGGTCGGGCAGGGCAGCCTCCCACGATGACGGCGCCGCGCGCGAAATCATCAGCAGCGCCCCGCCGGGAGACTGCGCCAGGTTGATCAGGTGGAACAGGGTCTCGTCGTCGACCTCGCGGGCGCGGTCCAGCAGCACCGGACGCCCCTCCAACTCCATGGGATCGATCAGGGCGGCTTCCGCGCCGTCCAGCGCCACCGCGCCCACGCGCTCGGCCCAGATCTGCCCCAGTCGGCTCTTGCCGCAGCCTTCCGGTCCGCAGATCGCCATCGTGCCGCCCAGCAGGTTGGGCCAGTCGGCCAGCGCCTCGTCGGCCGCGTGGTTGCACTCTGAAACGACGAAGCCTTCCACGCCCTCCGGAAGGTCGCTTTGCAGCGGAAGGCGCATCTGGTCAGGCGGGGTCAGACGGGTCGACATCCCGTTCATCATAGCAGATGCCGCCGTCCGACGCTGTTTTCGGCGGTCGTGGTCGTGGACAAGGTCAAGCTTCTGTGGAGCGCTGCGACCGCTTTTGACGTCCGGACAGTCCATAGTTCCGGGAGGTCGGCGCAGATGAGAGGGATGAGAGGAAATGAGAGGACTTGAGAGGATTTCGGCATTTTTTCCGAATGCAGTCGCTCCGTTCCACTCAAGTGCCCGCCAGCCTTGACTTTCAGGGGCGATAATGCGCCCTTCCGCCCTCCAATTTCCTCTAATTCCCTCTCATTTCCTCCCAAGACGAACGATCATGCACGCCTACCGCTCCCACACCTGCGGCGCCCTCCGTTCGACCGATGCCGGCTCCAATGTCCGTCTGTCCGGCTGGGTGCACCGCAAGCGCGACCTCGGCGGCCTGCTGTTCGTGGACCTTCGCGACCACTACGGCATCACGCAGCTGGTGCTGCACCCGTCGACGCCGGGCTTCGCCATTGTCGAGCGCATCCGCGCCGAAAGCGTCATCCGCATCGACGGTGAAGCCGTGATGCGCGACGCCAGCACGGTGAACGCGCTGCTGCCGACCGGCGAGGTCGAAGTCCGCGTCCAGGGGCTCGAGGTGCTGTCGGAAGCCGCTGAACTGCCGATGCCCGTCTTTGGCGAGCAGGAGTATCCGGAAGAGATCCGCCTCGCGAACCGCTTCCTCGACCTGCGCCGCGAGCGTCTGCACAAGAACATCGTCCTGCGCTCGAAGGTGATCTCCTCGATCCGCCAGCGCATGGTCGGGCAGGGCTTCCTCGAATATCAGACCCCGATCCTGACAGCCTCGTCGCCGGAAGGCGCGCGCGACTTCCTGGTGCCGTCGCGTCTGCACCCGGGCAAGTTCTACGCCCTCCCGCAGGCCCCGCAGCAGTTCAAGCAGCTGCTGATGGTCTCGGGCTTCGACCGCTATTTCCAGATCGCCCCCTGCTTCCGCGACGAAGACCTGCGCGCCGACCGTTCGCTGGAGTTCTACCAGCTCGACGTCGAAATGAGCTTCGTCACGCAAGAGGACGTTTTCGCCGCCATCGAGCCCGTCATGCATGGCGTGTTCGAGGAGTTCGCGGATGGCAAGCCGGTCTCGCCGATCAGCGGCGCCCACACCTTCACCAACGACTTCGGCGAGACGTTCGAGCACAAGGGTTTCGAGCGCCTGACCTACGAACAGTCGATGGCCTGGTACGGCACCGACAAGCCGGACACCCGCAACCCGATCAAGATGCAGGTCGTCTCCGACCACTTCCGCGATGGTGGCTTTGGTCTGTTCGCTAAAATCCTGGGCGCCGACGACAAGAACGCCGTCTGGGCGATCCCGGCCCCGACCGGCGGCTCGCGCGCCTTCTGCGACCGCATGAACTCCTGGGCCCAGGGTGAGGGCCAGCCCGGCCTCGGCTACATCTTCTGGTCGGACGACCAGGGCGCCTGGGGCGGCCCGATCGCCAAGAACCTGGGTCAGGAGCCGACCGAGGCCCTGATGAACTCTCTGGGCCTGGGACAGGGCGATGCCGCCTTCTTCACCGCCGGCCTGCCGTCGGCCTTCGCCAAATTCGCCGGTCTCGCCCGCACGCGCGTCGGCACGGAGCTGAAGCTGATCGACGAGAACCAGTTCAAATTCTGCTGGATCGTCGACTTCCCGATGTTCGAGTGGTCCGAGGAAGAGAAGAAGGTCGACTTCTCCCACAACCCGTTCTCGATGCCGCAGGGCGGTCTGGAGGCCTTGGAGACCCAGGACCCGCTGACTATCCGCGCCTACCAGTACGACATCGTCTGCAACGGCTATGAGCTGTGCTCGGGCGCGATCCGGAACCACAAGGCCGAAATCATGCTCAAGGCCTTCGGCATCGCCGGCTACGACGCCTCGGTGGTCGAGGATCAGTTCGGCGGCATGCTCAACGCCTTCCGCTACGGCGCGCCGCCGCACGGCGGCCTGGCCCCGGGCATCGACCGCATCGTCATGCTGCTGGCCGAGGAGACCGCGATCCGCGAGGTCATCGCCTTCCCGCTGAACCAGCAGGGCGAGGACCTCCTCATGAACGCCCCGACCGAGGCCCAGGACCGACAGCTCAAGGACGTCCACATCCGCACCGCCCTGCCGCTCAAGGTCTGAGGCGCGCCGCGCAAATTAAAGGCCGCCGTCCTGCGACGGCGGCCTTTGTCATGTCAGAAGGGGCTCAGCGAGCGCGGCAGACGGGCACAATCAGGCGGCCCGGGAGAAGGGTACTGGCGTCGCCGCAGGCCCGGCCGACTTGAGCCTGCGTCAGGCCGCGCGCGCCCGACAGGTCCGCGCCCCGGATATCCGTCTGATCCAGATCGGCGCCTCCGAAGTCCGCGCCCTCGAACCGGCCCCGGGTCAGCCGTGCGCCGCGCAGGTCCGCATCCCGGAACGAGGCGTCGCGGAAATCGCCGCGGGAGAGGTTGGCCGCGCTTAGCTCTGCGTCCTTGAAGTTGGTCCAACGGGCGTCTGCGTCGATCAGCGTCGCCATGTCGATCTGGGCGTCGGTGAAAGCGCCGTTGGCCAGGACCGCGCCAGTCATGTTCGCCCCTCTCAGATCAGCGCCGTCGGCGTTGACGCGGTACATACGGGCTCGCACCAGAGTCGCGCCCAAGGCGGTGACGCCGGTCAGGTCCGCGTTGGCGAAATCAGCCTCGGTCAGGTCCTGGCCCGTCAGGTCGCAGCGCTTGCACGATCCGCCCTGCGCGAGCGTTCCCGCTGCCTCGCGGTGCTGATCAAGGGGAGCGGATATCCCCGCCAGGGCGGAGCCCGCTACCGTCAGGGTCGCGACGGTGACGCCAGTCGCCAGGGCGGCGGTGCTGAGGCGACGGAGAATGGTCGCTGCGAACGGGATGGGCTAGTTGCCGCCGCTGGCGACGACCAGGTTTCTCACCCGCGGCGGAGCGGGCGGGGCAGGAGGCGCCGGCGGCGCCGGACGAGCTCCCGCCAGGCCGCGGCAGACCCGCGGCGTCAGATTGCCCGGCAGGCGGGTGTTGGCGTCGCCGCAGGCCCGGCCGACCTGGTCCTGGGTCAGGCCCCGCGCGCCGGACAGGTCCGTCCCGCGGATGTCCGTGCGGTTCATCTCGGCGTCGCGGAAGTCCGCCCCTCCGAACGAGCCGCCGGTCAGGCGGGCGCCGTTCAGGGTGGCGGCGCGGAACGAGGCCGAACGGAAGTCGCCGTTCGACAGGTTGGACATGCCGATCTCGGCGCTCGAGAAGTTGGCGTTGCGGGCGCTGACGTTGGCCAGGGTGGCCGCGTTCATTTCCGCGCCCTCGAAGGTCGCGCCGGTCAGCAGCGCGCCGTTCATATTGGCGCCGTTGAGTTCGGCGCCCGTCAGGTCGGCGCGGTCCATCCGCACCCGGACCAGGGTCGCGCCGACTGCGCTGACGCCGGTCAGGTCGGCGTTCGTGAACAGGGAGGCGGTGAAGTTGGCGCCGACCATCTCGGCCCCGGCCATGTCGGCCCGGCTGAAGTCGCTGCCCGCGAAGTTCGAGCCCACCATTTCCGCGCCGCGCAGGTCCGCGCCGACGAGGGTGGCGTTGGTGAAGCTGGCGCCCGTGAAAGCGGCGCCGGTCAGGTCCCGGCCGGAGAGTTCGCAGCGATTGCACGAGCCGCCCAGCGAGACCATCCGCGCCACATCACGGTCCTGGTACTGGAACTGCAGCTGGATTTCTGCGGAAGCCGAACCGGCGGCGGCCAGAGCAACCGTAGCGGCGCCCACGGCGACACCGGTGGTCAGGAGGCGACGGAGAAGGGTTTGAGCGAACTGCATCACGACCTCTTCATGAGCCTAAAACCCCATGGACCCTACTTAAATCGCGGTAAGGTCGGTGGCGGATCAGCAGCGGGGAAGTGTCAGGCCCGCGGGCAGTTTCGTCGCTTCGTCCCCGCAGGCCGCATTGAGCCGGGACTGGCTCAATCCAGTCGCCCGTTCAAGCGATGCGCCGGAGAAATTGGCGCCGTTCAGGGTAGCGCCCGAAAACGCTGCGCCGTCGAGGTAGGCGCCGACAAAGCTGGCGTTCGTCAGGTTGGCACCCGAAAAATTCGCGCTGGAGAAGACGCCGCCATAGGCTTCGACGTCGCGCAGGTCGGCGTTGGAGAACCGGGTGCGATTCATCACGGCCAGACTCAGGTCCGCCTGCCGCAGGCGTGCGCCCGTCAGGTTAAGGCCGCGGGCCTCGAGGCCGGAGAGGCTCGCCTGGAACAGATTGCATCCGGCGCAGCTCGATCCGCTGCGTACACGCGCGATCTGGTCGGCATTCTGGGCCATCGCCGATGTGCTGGCGCAGGTAAGGGCGGCGAGGGCGACGACGGTCAGGAAAGGCTTCATGACGGGGCTCTGCGTGATCCGGAACGCCACCTTGACCGCAAAAGGTTTCATTCCTCTTCGCGCAATCAGCCCTGCATAGAGGGGGCTGCGCCGCAGGTGTCGCAGACCCAGCCGCCGCCGCGTTGCTGCAGCGAGAAATCGCCGCAGGCGGGGCAGGCTACAGCCTCGGTCGCCATTGCGGGCTCCGAAGCGACCCCACGCTTCTGTCCAAAGGGAAGGACCACCAGGTTGTCCGGCGCTGCGCCGCGGGCGAAGCCCTTGGAGATGAACCGGGCCGCCGGCACCGTCTCCGGCGCGTCGCCTTCGGCGCCCGCAGACCCCAGTCCATCGCCTGCCAGAGTTTCCGGGTCGGCGTTCGCCAGTTCGGTCCGGTCCAGATAGGACACGCCCAATTCGCGGAAGATGTAGTCGAGGATCGAGGTCGCCGAACGAATGGAATCGTTGCCGGTGACCCGGCCAGCCGGCTCGAAGCGGGTGAACACGAAGGCGTCCACGAACTCGTCCAGGGGCACGCCGTACTGAAGCCCGATCGAGATCGCGATGGCGAAATTGTTCATCAGGCTGCGGAAGGCGGCGCCTTCCTTGTGCATGTCGATGAAGATCTCGCCGAGCTCGCCGTCCTCGTACTCGCCGGTGTGGATGTAGACCTTGTGGCCGCCGACGGCCGCCTTCTGGATGTAGCCTTTGCGCCGGTCTGGCAGCTTGCGCCGCGTCCGGTCGCGCTCGATGACCTTCTCGACGACCCGCTCGACCGTCCGCGCCTCAGGTTCAGGACGGCGTTCGCGCTCGTGTGGCGTGAACTCGGGAAGGTCCAGCAACTGCGTGGTCGGGGCGGGCTTCCGCTTCATTCTGATGGCGCGCCGGCCGTTTCGGGCCTGGTCCGCCAGGAGACGGGCGCCCTGGGATGTTGTGGCCGCCCAGTCCAGTTCGGCGGGTTGGAGATCGGGCGCCGCACTGAACGGCTCCATCGCCGCTCTCAGGGAGGCTTCAAACCCGCTGGGGTCTTTGAGGATGCCGACGAGGTGGTCGGGCGCGCCTTCCCAGTGCGCGAGATCGCCGTGGCCGAACACCCAGTTTCCGGACGCCGTGATCTCGTCGCCGGAGAAGCCGAGGCGAACCAGCAGGTCCGCGTCTGCGTCCGCTTCAACGCCGAGCACGTCGCGCATGAAGCCGGCATCCAGGACCGGCGATCGGAAGGCGTCTTCAAGCCGGCCAACCGTTGCGAGGGCGAGTTCGACACCTTCCAGCTCGACGTCGGTGAAGCCGCTGGCGCGCAGCGCCGCGTGGTCGATCGCCGGAGCACCGCACAGCGTGCGTCGGCCGAGCAAGGCGCGCTCGGCGTCCTCGACGTCGCCGCCTGCTCGCGCCACAGCGTCGGCGAGCGACGGGCGTAGACGAGGAACGACTTCGCCGTCAGCGGTCTGGAACAGGTCGTGCGCCGCCAGTGGCGTGACGCCGAGCCGAAGCGCTGCCTCGGCGTCATCGATGAACAGGCCGGCGCCGGGCGCGGCTTCGGCGACCAGTTCGGCGAGGCGCGCAGCGCGCTCCGTCGCGGTCGTCGCCGCCCCTTCCGTCAGGATCAGGTCCGCAACAGCTGCCAGGCCCACAGTTATCGGTCCGACAAGTGCGCCGGCCCACAGCTGGACCAGCGCTGTCAGTACTGCCTCGAAATCATCTCCGGCGAGCGCTTTCAGTCGGCTCACGGAGATAAGCACCCCGTTGCCGCGCCCGGCGTCGATGATGCGTTCGGCCGTCTCCGGATCGAAGGTCAGGATCAGGTCGCCGTCGAGGGCGGCCGCCGCCGCGATCGTCGCGTCGGGGGCGCCCGAGGCGATGAGGTCGCGTTGGGCCACCGCAACCATCGGAGCCCGTTCAGGGACCGGAAGCGCGGCGGCTTCGAACGATTCGCCGGCGATGGCCCGAAGGATGTCTGTGTCGGACGCGCCGGCGCGGCGCGCGGCAGCGGCGGCTCTCGCCAGGGCAGGATTGCGGGTGGGATCCGAACAGTCGCCTCGCGGCCCTTCGCAACGGCTGACGGCTTCCCCGACACCGGACAGCGAGCCCGCCACAGCATCTATCGCTCCGGCCGCGAGCCGTTCCGCGCGGCGTTGCGCCATTTCAATCCGAAGCGCGCCCACAGCCGTGGGATCGGACAGAATCAGCGCATCCCCTCCAGCCGTCGGGGTAGGCCGGGCGGGAGTGGCGACGCCGAGCAGCATCGAAGCGATGAGTTCTTTCGCATCGTGCTTTGCCGGGCCGAGACGGTCCACGTACCCGGCGATGGCTGCGGCCAGCGGATCGGCGCCCGTGGTCGGCAGTCCCTCAGCGGTCGCCCAGTCCAGCCAGGCTTCGATCTGCACATCGGTCCAGCCATCAGGGGCCCGAACATCGATCAGGCCGCCGCACCATTCGACCTCGCGCGCAGGCCGGGCGTCTGCGGGAGCGAGGGAGGCGAGGCGGGTTTGGGAACGCATTCGGACGTCTCGACGCGGCTGTACCGGAATGCTAGCCGCCGAATGACGTTCGCCGCAATAAATCTGGGGCGCCAGGCTATGGTTACCCCCAAGATGTTGAGCGCAGCCGATGCTGCGTCGCGCTGGACGGAAGCCTCTGCGGTTTCTATGATCGCATCGCTGTCGCCGGGCGTTCCGGCCGACGCGAGACGAGTGGAATTCCCGACGTGCTAGGCAGAATCTTCGGCTGGACCAGCGGCGCCACCATCGGCACCTTCTTCACCATCGCCAAGCGCGGCTCTCTTGTCGGCACCGACGAGTTCGGCAACCGCTATTTCCAGTCGCGCGATACGACCAGCTATGACGGTCGTCGCCGTCGCTGGGTCATCTACAACGGCTATGCTGACGCCTCGAAGGTGACGCCGGACTGGCACGGCTGGCTGCACTACACCTTCGATGAGCCGCCGACCGAAGTCCCGCTGCCCCGTCGTGCGTGGGAGAAGGATCACCTGCCGAACCTGACCGGCACGCCGATGGCGTGGCGTCCGCAGGGCTCGCTGGCCGCAGAAGGCAAGCGCCCCGCCGCGACCGGCGACTATGAGGCCTGGCGTCCCGAATGAAGCTGCGCGCGACCATCCTGGCGAGCGTGACGGCGGCCGCTGTACTGGCCGCCGGCGGCGTCGTAGCGTCCGCGCTGAACGACCTGC
Organism: Brevundimonas lenta; assembly: GCF_014196335.1. Lineage (GTDB taxonomy): Bacteria > Pseudomonadota > Alphaproteobacteria > Caulobacterales > Caulobacteraceae > Brevundimonas > Brevundimonas lenta. Next base: position 452,745 of record NZ_JACIDM010000002.1, on the reverse strand, counting down.
CGCAGGATGCGCGTCCGGTGCAGGAGACGACCGGCGACCTCAACCGCCAGCCGGCGACGCCTCCGACGCCCAATATCGTTCCGGCAGAGCCCGCGCCTGAAGCGGCGCCCGCTCCGACGGCGCCGATCGCCATCACGCCCTCCGACCCGTCCATCGTCGTGACCGTTCCGCCGACCGCGACCGAGACCGCCGAGAAGGCGGACGACGAGAAGGTCGAGGAGAAGAGAGAAGTCCGGGCCGAAGAGACGACCACACCTGGCCGGCGACAGCGCCGCCGTGTGGCCATCGTCGAGGCGGTCGACAAGATCACGGCGGAGCGCATGCGCTTCGAGGTCGAGGTCGGCGGCCGACCGGTCCGCTTCCAGAAGACCCTGATCTTCACCGCCAAGGCGTGTGAAGTTTCGGCCTCGGACGAGCAGGTCGGTGACGCCATCGCCTATCTGGAAGTCAGCATCCAGCCGCGCGGCGTGCTGCAGGTGTCGGATCCCCGGCAGATTTTCCGCGGATGGATGTTCGCCTCGTCTCCGGCCGTGAACGGCCTCGAGCACCCGATCTACGACGCCTGGGTCGTCGGCTGCAGGGCGTAGGCGACCGCCTCTTCACCTGTCATCGGCAGTCGCAGGGCGTGCGGGTCCGGCGTGAGCGGGCGGGCGGCTTTCAGCAGTTTCAGATAGGCGGCCTGGGGGGTCTCGACCGCGCCGAATTGGCTGAGGTGCTCGGTCAGGAATTGCGCGTCCAGCAAGCGCCAGCCGCCACGCTTCAGCCGGGCGACCAGGTGGACCAGCGCCACCTTTGAGGCGTCCCGTTCGCGGCTGAACATGCTCTCGCCGAAGAAGGCGCCGCCGAGAGTGACGCCGTACAGGCCGCCGACCAGCTTTTCGTCGCGCCAGCATTCGATGGAGTGGGCGTGACCGCGGGCGTTCAGTTCGGCGTAGAGGCGCCGGATCGGGTCATTGATCCAGCTTTCCTCGCGGTCCCGGCCAGGGGCAGCGCAGGCGGCGACGACAGCGTCGAAGGCGGTGTCGACGCGGATCTCGAAGGGTTCGGAGCGGACCGTCCGGCGCAGGCGGGAGGGGATGTGGAACCGGTCCAGCGGCAGGACCCCGCGCTGCTCCGGCTCGACGAGGAAGACGCGGGGGTCGTCACGGGCCTCTCCCATGGGGAAGACGCCCGTGGCGTAGCAGCGAAGCAGGTCGTCGGGGCCGAAGGTCCCGAAGGAAGGCGCGGCGCTGAAGCCAGGCTCTTCCACCGCCGTCAGGCTTCGCCCTTCTGGCGCTTCGCCCAGTTCTCCAGCCAGTGGATGTCGTAGTCGCCGGACAGGATGTCAGGCTCCTGCAGCAGCTTCTGGAACAGGGGAATGGTGGTGTCGATGCCGCCGATGACCATCTCGTTCAGGCTGCGGCGCAGGCGTGCGATGCACTCCTCGCGGTCGCGGCCGTGGACTATCAGCTTGCCGATCAGGCTGTCGTAGTAGGGCGGGATCGAATAGCCGGCGTAGATGGCGCTATCCAGCCGCACGCCCAGACCGCCGGGGGCGTGGAAGTCGGTGATGGTGCCGGGCGACGGCGTGAAGGTCTCGGCGTTCTCGGCGTTGATCCGGCATTCGATGGCGTGGCCTTCGAAGTGGACGTCTTCCTGGGTGAACGACAGCGGCAGGCCGGCGGCGATGCGGATCTGTTCGCGCACCAGGTCGACGCCGGTGATCATTTCGGTGACCGGATGTTCGACCTGCAGGCGGGTGTTCATCTCGATGAAGAAGAACTCGCCGTCCTCCCACAGGAACTCGATGGTGCCGACGCCGAGGTAGCCGATCTTGCCGATGGCCTCGTTGACCGTGCGGCCGATGGCGGCGCGCTCGGCGGCCGACAGGGCGGGCGAGGGGGCCTCTTCCAGAATCTTCTGGTGGCGGCGCTGCAGCGAGCAGTCGCGTTCGCCGAGGTGGACGACGTTGCCGTGGCTGTCGGCGATGACCTGCAGTTCGATGTGGCGCGGCTTCTGGAGGTAGCGCTCCATGTAGACGGCGCCGTTTCCGAAGGCGGCGAGGGCTTCCGATTGGGCGGTCTGGACGGCCTCGACCAGGTCGTCCGGCGTCAGGGCGACCTTCATGCCGCGTCCGCCGCCGCCGGCGGCGGCCTTGACGATCAGCGGGAAGCCGATGGCCTTTGACGCGGCGATGGCGGCGTCGACGGTCTCGACCTCCCCCTTCGAACCGGGGACCACGGGGATGCCCGCGTCCATGACGGTCTGTTTGGCGGTGATCTTGTCGCCCATGATCCGGATGTGCTCCGGCTTGGGTCCGATGAAGGTCATGCCGTGCGCCTGGACGATCTCGGCGAAGCGCGCGTTCTCGGACAGGAAGCCATAGCCCGGGTGGATCGCCTGGGCGCCGGTGATCTCTGCGGCCGCGATGATCGACGGGATGTTCAGGTACGACTTGGCGGCCGGAGCCGGGCCGATGCAGACGCTTTCGTCGGCGAGGCGCACCCACATGGCGCCGCGGTCGGCTTCGGAGTGCACGGCGACGGTGGAGATTCCCATCTCCTTGCACGCACGGTGGATCCGCAGGGCGATTTCGCCGCGGTTCGCGATCAGGACCTTCGTGAACATGGGCTTACGCCTCGAGCAGGACGAGCGGCTCGCCGAACTCGACCGGCTGGGCGTCGCCGACCAGAACTTCCTTCACGACGCCGTCGCGGGGAGCCTGGATCGGGTTCATGGTCTTCATGGCCTCGACGATGAGGAGGGTCTGGCCCTTCTTGACCTTGTCGCCCGGCGCGATGAAGGCCGGCGCTTCCGGAGCGGGCTTCAGGTAGGCGGTGCCGACCATCGGCGACTTCACCTCTTCGCCGGCGCGGGCGACGATGGTGGCCGGGTCCGACGGCATCGAGACCGGCGCAGCGGCGGCCGGAGCGGCGGCGGGCGCGGCGTGGGCCATCGGGGCGGCGGCGTACTGCATGACCGGCGCGGCCGTGATTTCACGGGCGACGCGGATGCGCAGTTCCCCGCGCTCGACCTCGATCTCGGTCAGATCGGTGTCGTTCAGGATGTCGGCGAGCTGACGGACGAGCGTCGCGTCGATCTCGGCTTCGTTCTTGAGCTTCGGTGCAGTCGTCTTCGGATCGGCCATGGGAGCCTCTTGTTGTCCTTTAAACCGAACGGTCCGCGGCCTGGCTGCGTTCCTGCGCCAGACCGAGGGCGGCCTTGACCGCGAGTTCGTAACTCATCGGGCCGAAACCCGAAACCACGCCGGCGGCGACCGCCGACACATAGGAGCGATGCCGGAAGCGCTCGCGCGCCGCCGGATTCGACAGATGACATTCGACGACCGGGATCGTCAGGGTCTTCAGGGCGTCCAGCAGGGCCACGGAGGTGTGGCCGTAACCGGCGGGATTGATCACCAGGGCGTCGGCCTTTTCGCGGGCCTCGTGCACCTGATCGATCAGAACGCCCTCGTGATTGGTCTGGTGGAACACCACGGTCGCGCCGTCGGCGGCGCGTTCGCACAGCGCCTGGACGTCGGCCAGGGTCTCGCGTCCATAGATTTCAGGCTCGCGGACCCCAAGCAGGTTGAGGTTCGGGCCGTTCAGGACGTAGAGGACGGGTCTGTCGGGCATTCGCTCGCGGAGATGGCGTTCCGACCGGAATCGGACCGGCCTTTTAGCTGAGGCGTGGCGTCAAGCAAGCCGCGCGCCACAAGAGAGTGACGTAGCGTCATGCGCATACAGGTCAACGGCGAGGAGCGCGAGGTCTCCGCGACGACTATTCTGGGCCTCGTCGAGGAGCTGGGACTGGACGTCCGCAAGGTCGCCGTGGAGCGCAATCTGGAGATCGTTCCGAAATCGCTCCATTCCGGGACGGCCATCATGGACGGCGACCGGATCGAGGTCGTGCAGTTCGTCGGCGGCGGCTGACTCCAACGCTTCAATTCCCCATGGCGTCGGCGATCTCGAGGCTTTCGAGGTCGCGTCCGATCGTGGCCGCCGCCAGCAGGCGGCCGCCGCGTTCGAACCGGACGGTCGCGTCGGCGTCGGCCAGCGACCCGTCGAGCCGGATGGCGTCCCAGCCTTCGGCGTGGCCGACATAGTTGATCGTCGTGTCGTAGTGCCGGCTCCAGAAGAAGGGCGTGTCGGTCATGGCGGCGTCCTCGCCGAGGATGGACAGGGCGGCGATCTGGCCCTGGCGTTCGGCGACGACCCAGTGCTCGATGCGGGCGGGGGCGGCCGAGACCGGCTCGGGGTAGCGGGCGATGTCGCCGGCGGCCCAGACGCCCGGAGCGCTGGTGCGCATGGCGGTGTCGACGACCACGCCCCGGTCGACCTCCAGCCCGGCGTCGATGGCCAGTTGCAGGCGTGCGCGGACGCCGACGCCCAGCACGACCAGTTCGGCGGGAACGCGGCTGCCGTCCGCCAGAATCACCGCCTCGCCGTCGAAGGCCTCGGCCGCCTGGCCGAGGAGGAAGCGGACGCCCTTCGTTTCGTGCAGGGCTTTCACGAAGGCGCCGATCTCCGGCCCCATCACCTTTGCCAGCGGGAGGGCGTCGGGGCCGATCACGGCCACGTCGAGGCCGCGTTCGCGCAGGCTGGCGGCGGCTTCCAGGCCGATGAAGCTGGAGCCGACCACGGCCGCGGTATTCACGCCGGGCAAGGCCGCGATCAGGCGGCGGGCGTCGGCCAGGGTGCGCAGGACGTGGACCTCGGGCCGGTCGAAGCCCGCCCCCGCCAGCCGTATGGGCTCGGCGCCGGTGGCGAGGAGCAGGGCGTCCCAGGCGATGCGTTCGCCGTCCGACGTCACGACCTCACGGGCCTTCAGGTCGATCGTCGCGACCTCGACCTCGAGTCGAAGGTCGATCTGGCGTTTCTCGTAGAATTTCGGCGACCGGAGCGGGATCCAGTCCTCGGGCGCCGTGCCGGCCAGATAGTCCTTGGACAGGTTGGGCCGGTCGCAGGGCGGGGCGGAGTCGGCGCTGAGCATGGTCAGGGCGCCGGCGTAGCCGCGTCGGCGCAGCATCTCCGCCGCCGCGAAGCCGGCCGCGCCGCCGCCGACGATGACCACGCGATCCGGATGGCCGGCGGTGGGGGACGGTTGCGGCGGAGCGGCGGGGGCGGGAGTGCGGACGAAGGCCCGGTCGCCCTCGATCTCGACCGTCCAGCGCTGGAGGCGGTCTATGGCCGGGGCCCCGACCGCCTCGCCGGTGCGGAGGTCGAAGCAGGCGTGGTGCCAGGGGCAATGCACCGTGTCGCCGGTCACCAGGCCTTCGCCCAGCGGGCCGCCGTAGTGGGTGCAGGTCGCATTGACGGCGAACAGACCGTCGTGACGACGCAGCAGCAGGACCGGCTCGCCGGCGACGTGGCCGGGCAGGGCGCCCTGATCCGGGACGTCGGCCAGGGGGACGCCGTTGCTGAAATCGGGGCCTTTCGGCTCGCCCTGCGTCGCACCCATGACCCGGCCTCCTGTGTTCCCCGGTTGAATTCATAGGCCCGCCGCAGCCCATCGGGAACCACGGTTCGTCGTCGACGCCTTCTCGCGCCGGGCGAGACGGTCTATCTGGCGGCCATGACCACCGCATCCGACACCTGGACCGTCGCCGGCCGGACCTTCAGCAGCCGCCTGATCGTCGGCACCGGCAAATACAAGGGCTACGCCCAGAACGCCGCCGCCGCCGAGGCCGCAGGGGCCGAGATCGTCACCGTGGCGGTGCGCCGGGTGAACCTGACCGATCCGAACCAGCCGATGCTGGTCGACTATGTGAAGCCGGACCGCTTCACCTTCCTGCCCAATACGGCGGGCTGTTTCACCGGCGAGGACGCGGTGCGGACGCTGCGGCTGGCGCGCGAGGCCGGCGGCTGGGACCTGGTCAAGCTGGAGGTGCTGTCGGACACGGCGCACCTGTACCCGGACATGGTCGAGACGCTGCGGGCGCTGGACCTGCTGGTGAAGGACGGCTTCCAGGTCATGGTCTACTGCACCGACGACGTGGTGATGGCGAAGCGTCTGGAGGAGGCGGGCGCCGCCGCCATCATGCCGGCCGCCGCCCCGATCGGCTCGGGCCTGGGCATCCAGAACCGGGTCAACATCCGCCTGATCGTCGAACAGGCGACGGTGCCGGTACTGGTCGACGCGGGCGTGGGCACGCCGTCGGACGCGGTGCTGGCGATGGAGCTGGGCTGCGACGCGGTGCTGATGAACACGGCCATCGCGGGCGCCGCCGACCCGATCCTGATGGCCAGCGCCATGAAGCATGCGGTGATCGCCGGGCGTCAGGGCTATCTGGCCGGGCGGATGCCGAAGCGCCTGTACGCCAGCGCCAGCTCGCCGCTGAGCGGAATGATCTAGGATTTCAAAGACCGTGGCGCTTCTCCCTCCCCGGCACGGGGAGGGTCGGCGACGCGAAGCGGCGGCGGGGTGGGGAGGGCCCATCCTCCAGCCGCCCCCACCCGGTCGCTGCGCGACCACCCTCCCCGAACGGGGAGGGAGATTGCGGGCATGCGTCATCGCCGCGTCCGGAAGGAGCGGTGAGGGGAAGGCGCGGGGCGTCCGGGCCTCGCCCGGAGCTTGATAGTTTTACCGTTTCGACGAGGTGGACGCCCCGCGTGGTCGTTGGTTTCGCGCGCCCTCCGGCTGGCGGCCCTGTTAGAGCCTTGACGGATCTCCGCCGCCGCCATTGCCGGAAGCGACGTGGGTGGGACATCGGCTGAGCCAGCGGTCCGCACCTTCGATGCGCGGCGAGCAAGCGGACAGCATCCATCGCTGTCCGACGAGGACCCCCGGACTACCCTTCGCCCGGGCTTCATCGCTCGACCACACCCCGCCGTCGTCGAGGCGCTGGATCCGACGCCTTCCCCATCGACGGGATGCGGAGATTATGCGGGAGGCGGATACCTCGCTGCGTAGAAGGAATTTTGGTGGGGGAAGTCAGCGGGTTGGCGAAAAGAGTTCGGGAATAGCCGACAGATTCACCTCCCCATCGCCCCCCGAGGCGATGGGGAGGACAGACCGCGTAAGCGGTCAGGTGGGGGCGACGCCGGCCTGGGCCGGTTGAGCTCAAATCGCATCCGCCGGCGACGCCCCCTCCACCATCCTTCGCCCTGCGGGCTTCGGATGGTCCCCCTCCCCATCTGCGATGGGGAGGTGAGTGGCGGCGTTCGATCGCTTCGTTCGCGGGCGCTCAAGCCCTCTCCGATCGGGAGAGGGTAACTGGCGGCGGCGGGTTGGCGGAATCTTCGGCGGGGGCTAGAGCAGCACTTCGCCGGGCCGCGGTCGGAAGGCTCCGCCTTTCCGACCCGACGCGGCCTTCTTCCCTGAGGACCGACCATGCACGACATCCGCGCCATTCGAGACAATCCCGCCGCCTTCGTGGCCGGGTGGTCGTCGCGCGGCGTCGATGACGCCGACGGGCTGGTGGCGGACATCCTGCGCCTGGACAAGGAATTGCGGACCGCCCAGACGACCGGCCAGGACGCGCTGGCGAAGCGCAATGCGGCGTCCAAGCTCATCGGCGCCGCCATGGGCAAAAAGGACATGGTCGAGGCTGACCGGCTGAAGGCCGAGGTCGAGGCGCTGAAGGGCGACATCGCCGCGGCCGAGGCCGTGGAGGCCGACGTCGGCAAGCAGTTGCGCGACCTGCTGGCGGCGCAGAAGAACATCGCCGCAGACGACGTACCCGAAGGTGAGGACGAGAGCGGCAACGTCGAGGTCTCTCGCTGGGGCACGCCCCGCGAAGGCGGCCCGGCCAAGGATCACGCCGATCTGGGCGAAGCGCTGGGCCTGCTGGACTTCGAGGCGGCGGCCCGGATGTCGGGCGCACGCTTCGCTGTGTTGAAGGGCGGACTGGCGCGGCTGGAACGCGCGCTCGGCCAGTTCATGTTGGACGTCCAGACGACCGAACACGGCTATCAGGAGACCAGTCCGCCGCTGCTGGTGAATGACGCCGCGGCCTACGGCACCGACAAGCTGCCCAAATTCGCCGACGACCTGTTCCGGACGACGGACGGTCGCTGGCTGATTCCGACCGCCGAAGTGTCGCTGACGGCGACCGTGATGGGGCAACTGCTGCCCGAGACCGAAGTGAAGACGCCGATTCGCATGACGGCGCTGACCGCCTGCTTCCGGGCCGAAGCGGGGTCCGCCGGTCGGGACACGCGCGGTCTGATCCGGCAGCACCAGTTCTACAAGGTCGAACTGGTCTCGATTACCCGGCCCGAGGACAGTGAAGCCGAACACGAGCGGATGACGGCCTGCGCGGAAGCGATCCTGCAGAAGCTGGAGCTGCCCTATCGACGCCTGCTGCTGTGCAAGGGCGATATGGGCTTCGGCGCCCGCAAGACCTTCGACCTGGAGGTCTGGCTGCCGTCGCAGGGGACCTATCGCGAGATCAGCTCGTGCTCGAATTGCGGGGACTTCCAGGCCCGGCGGATGGACGCGCGGTTCAAGCGGGACGGCGAGAAGAAGACCGAGTTCGTCCATACGCTGAACGGCTCGGGCCTGGCGGTCGGTCGCACGCTGGTCGCGATCATGGAGAACTATCAGCAGGACGACGGCTCGATCCGGGTTCCGGACGCGCTGCGCCCCTATATGGGCGGTGTCGAGTTCGTGTCGGCCCAATAGGTCCGCTCATCCCGGCGAAAGCCGGGACCCAGTGCTTTTACAGAGGCGCTGGAGGGCGGGATCGGGATGGCGGATAACCGGATGATCCTGATCATCCAAAGAACTGGGTCCCGGCTTTCGCCGGGATGAGCGGAAAAAAGGATGGGTCGATGAAAATTGCTACTCTTCTCCCCGCCATCGGGTTTCTCGCCCTCACGGCCTGCGCCACGACGCCGACGCCGCCGGCCTCGTTCGATCCCGCCGCGACCAGCTTCACCGGCTGGGTGCGGTTCACGGACGGCGAGTTCCAGCTGTTCGAGCGCGAGGTCCAGGTGCGCAACGAGTTCTCGCGCCCCTGCGTGTCGGGCGCCCTGCCGCTGGACCTGCAGCGCACGGCGCGCCGCGACCTGTCGGGCCAGATGGTGACCTTCACCGGCCGGGCGGTCAGCTGGGCCGACCGTTCGACGCCGACCGGCCTGACGCATGAGGCGTCGATCATCCGCAACACCTGCGGCGGGGACTATGTGATCCTCGCCGAGAGCGTTTCCGTCATCCGCTAGGAGTTCAATGCGCATCCTTCTGACCAACGACGACGGGATCGAGGCCGAAGGGCTGGAATGCCTGGAGCGGATCGCCCGGACGCTGTCGGACGACGTCTGGGTGTGCGCGCCGGCCGTCGAGCAGTCGGGCAAGGGGCGGGGCATCACCCTGACCGAGCCGCTGCGGGTCAACCGGCTGGGCGAGAAGCGGTTCGCGGTGACGGGGACGCCGACCGACTGCGTGGTGCTGGCGGTCAACGACCTGATGCCGGAGAAGCCGGACCTGGTGCTGTCGGGCGTCAATCGCGGGCACAACGTCGGCGAGGACTGCTCCTATTCCGGCACGGTGGCCGGGGCGCTGCAGGGGATGGCCTTCGGCATCCGCTCGATCGCGTTGAGCCAGTCGCTGGAGCGGTTCCACGACGAGGTGACGGCGCACTGGGAGACGGCGGAGATGTTCGCGCCGGCGATCATCTCGCGGCTGCTGGAGCGGCCGTGGCAGAACGGGGTGGTGATGAACCTGAACTTCCCGGCCCGGCCGCCCGAGCAGGTGACCGAGGTCGAGGTGACGCGCCAGGGCTTCCGCGACATCGGCGAGATGCATGCGGTGCGCCGCACCGACCTGCGCGGCCGCGACTACTACTGGATGAGCTTCCGCGGGGCGCGGCAGGAGCATGCGGCGGGCACGGACCTGCGCGCCGTCGACGAGGGCAAGATCTCGGTCACGCCGCTGCACATCGACCTGACGCACATGCCCAGCGTCAACGACCTGAAGGGCGTCCTGGGCGGGGCTCCGCCGAAGACGGTCGCCGCATGAAGCTGAACGACGACCGGGCGGGCCGGCTGATCCTGGGGCTGCGGCAACAGGGCGTCACGGACCCGAATGTGCTGCAGGCGATGGAGTCGATCGACCGGTCGGTCTTCGTGCACGAGAAATTCCTCGACCAGGCCTGGGACGACAAGCCCCTGCCGATCGACTGCGCCCAGACGATCAGCCAGCCGTACATCGTCGGCCTGATGACCCAGGCGCTGGAGGTGCAGCCGCGCCACCGGGTGCTGGAGATCGGCACCGGCAGCGGATACCAGGCCGCGGTGCTGAGTCGGCTGGCGCGCTATGTCTATTCGGTCGAGCGTTATCGCAGCCTGCTGACCGAGGCCGAGAACCGGCTGAAGACGCTGAAGATCGACAATGTGATCACCCGTCATGGCGACGGCGGCCTGGGGTGGCCCGAACAGGCGCCGTTCGACCGGATCATGGTGACGGCGGCTTCGCCCGGCGAGCCGACGGAACTGCTGCACCAGCTGAAGCCGGGCGGCATCCTGGTGTCGCCGGTGGGGCGCAGCTCGGTGCAGATGCTGCATCGCTATGTCGGCCAGCCGGATGGGTCGTTCCGCCGCGAAAGCCTGGCCGAGGTGCGCTTCGTGCCGCTGGTGGAGGGCACCGCGAAGGAGGGCTAGGCCCTTTTTTGGCGCGCTAACGGCCTTCGGCCTGCCTGGCGCAAGGTGTCATTAACCTTCCCGCCCAACTTTGGTGCGGTTTATTGAGTTGGCTGTCGTAGACGGCGGGCGTGGATTCGGAGCGGGCGAACATGGACTGGAAGAACGCGGGACTGCGCGTGGCGCTGACGGTTGGCGCGACGCTGACGCTGGCCGCCTGCTCGACCTATCCGTCCGAGCCCCGGTATTCGATCTTCGCCGACCAGCCGCCGGCCCCCGTGCGCGCGCCGACCTATCCGGTGGCGGCCCCGGCCGTGCCCGCGCCGTCGGGCGAGGGCGTGCTGGGGGCGACCGATCCGGCCCGCGAGGTTCCGCCGCCGGCCATCGCGCCCGTCGCCTCGATCGAGGGCGGTTCGCTGGATTCGCCGGTCAGCAGCGGCCCGCGTCCCTATTCGAACAGCCCCGCGCCGGCCGCCGGTCCGGCCTCCGAAGGGTTCGCGGCCCCGCCGCCGCCGGCGCGCAACGTCGTCGCCGCCGTGCCGGGCGCGGCCTATGAAATCCAGCCGGGCGACACCCTGTCGGGCGTCGGCCGCCGCTTCCAGACGCCGGTGCAGGTGCTGATCGACCTGAACGCCCTCGGTCCGCGTGCGCCGATCGCGCCGGGCCAACGGCTGATTCTGCCGGCCGACGCCATCGACATCGGCGGCGATCCCTATGCGACCGGTCCGTCGCCGATGGGCATGGATACGCCGGAGATCGGCGCCCCGCCGCCGCCGCCTCCGCCGCCGCCGCCGGCTCCGGTCTATGCCGCGGCCCCGCCGCCGGCCCGCCAGCCCGCCGCGACCGCCGCTCCGGCCGCCGCCGCGCCTGCAGCGACGACCGTGGCGCTGGACTGGCCGGTGCGCGGCGATCTGGTGCGGCGCTTCGGCCCGGTGGGCATGGGCGAGCGCAACAACGGCGTGAACATCGGCGCCGCCGCCGGCGCCGAAGTGCGCGCCTCGGCCTCGGGCCGCGTCGGCTATGTCGGCGACGACCTGGCGGGGCAGGGGCTGACCATCCTGATCGTGCACCGCGACGGCTGGCGCACGGTCTATGGCCACCTCGGCACGGCGCTGGTGCGCGACGGCGACGACGTGGCCGCCGGACAGCAGATCGGCACGGTCGGAACGACCGCCGGCGACGGCCGTCCCTCGATCCATTTCGAGACCTGGCGCATGCGCGGCGACGAGCCGACGGCGATCGATCCCGAGACCGTGTTGCCGCGATAACGCAGCGGTCGGGGCGCGACCGCACATCGCGTTGCAATGTGTGACGGCGCACCCTAGGTTCCGCGCCTCATTTTCAGGGGGCGCGCAGACGCCCCATACCTAGCGGAGAACGACGTGCAGGAACTTCTGGCCGGGCCTTTCGGCACCCTGATCTTCTTCGTCCCTGTCATCATCCTGTTCTACTTCATGCTGATCCGCCCGCAGCAGCAGCGGATGAAGGCCCACACGGCCATGGTCACCGGCCTGAAGCGCGGCGACACGGTCGTCCTGTCGAACGGCATGATCGGCAAGATCACCCGCGTCGAGAACGACGAAGTCATGGTCGAGATCGCCACGAGCGTGAACGTGCGCGTCATCAAGGGCATGATCTCGGAAGTGCGCAACCGCACCGCCATCGCCGCCAACGACGCCAAGGCCTGACCGGCGTTCTGAAAGGTTCGGGGCAGCCCGCATGATCCATCTGTCGCGCTGGAAGGTCATTCTTCTCGCCGTTTCGCTTGTTTTCGGTCTGCTGTTCGCGATGCCGAACGTGCTGACGCCCGCCCAGAGGGCGGCGCTGCCGGGCTGGCTGCCGAGCAACACCCTGAACCTCGGTCTGGACCTTCAGGGCGGGTCGTACCTGCTGCTGGAAGTCGACGTGCCGGCCATGCGCGAGAAGCGCTTGACCAACCTGGCCGAAGACGCCCGCACCGTGCTGGGCGAGGCCCAGGTCGGCGTGGCGAGCATCGCCCGCGACGGCAACGGCGTGAACGTCACCCTGGCCGACCCGGCGCAGATGGAGCCGGCGCTGCAGGCCATGCGCAGCCTGGTCGCCGGCGGCGCCTCGGGCGTGGCCGACCGGACCGTGCAGCGTCAGGGCGCGGACCGCATCCGCTACGCCTTCACCGAAGCGGCCGTGAACTCGATGGGTTCGGACGCCGTGACCCAGTCGATCGAGGTCGTGCGCCGCCGTCTGGACAAGGACGGCAACAAGGAAATCTCGATCACCCGTCAGGGCGCCGACCGCATCGTGGTCCAGGCCCCGGGCCAGAGCGATCCGGCCGAGCTGGAACGCCTGATCGGCCAGACCGCGCAGCTGACCTTCCAGATGGTCGATGTGCAGAATTCGGTGCAGGACGCCGTGAACGGCGCCGTGCCGCCGGACGCCGAACTGCTCTTCGACGAGACGGGCAACCCCTATCTGGTCAAGCGCCGCATCCTGGTGTCGGGCGAGAACCTGACCAAGGCCGAGGTCGGCTCCGACCAGAACCGCCAGGTGGCCATCGACTTCCGCTTCGACGGCGCCGGCTCGCGCCGCTTCGCCGAAGCCACCGCCGCCAACATCGGCCGCCCGTTCGCGATCATCCTGGACGGCAAGGTCATCTCGGCCCCGACGATCAACAGCGCCATCACCGGCGGCTCGGGCCAGATCACCGGCAGCTACACCATCGAAACGGCCAGCGAGTTCGTGAACCTGCTGAACGGCGGCGCCCTGCCGGCCCCGCTGAAGGTCGAGGAGCGCCGCACCGTCGGCGCCGAGCTGGGCAAGGACGCAGTCGCCAAGGGCGGCCTTTCGACCGCCATCGGCTTCGTCATCATCGTGGTCTTCATGCTGCTGGCCTACGGCCTGCTGTTCGGCGGCATCTCGGTCTTCGGCCTGCTGTTGAACGGCTTGCTGATCATCGCCTGTATGTCGCTGACCCAGGCGACGCTGACGCTTCCCGGCATCGCCGGCCTGATCCTGACCTTCGCGGTCGCGGTCGACGCCAACGTGCTGATCTATGAGCGGATGCGTGACGAGGCGCGGGCGGGACGAAGCGTCATCGCTTCGATGGACGCCGGCTTCAACAAGGCCATCGGCACCATCGTCGACGCCAACCTGACGACCCTGGTGGCCGCGGCGATCATGTTCATCTTCGGCGCCGGCCCCGTGAAGGGCTTCGCCTGGACGCTGTCGATCGGCGTGTTCACCTCGGTGCTGTCTTCGGTGCTGGTCGCCCAGGTCTGCCTCGCCTTCTGGCTGAAGACGGCCAAACCCAAGAAACTGCCGATCGCGGAGTGATGGCGATGCGTGGATGGCCTCTCATCAAACTGCTGCCGCAGACGACGAACTTCCACTTCGTGAAGTACGCGCGGATCTTCGGCGTGATCTCGCTGATCCTGTGCGCGGCGGCGATCTTCTCGACGTTCAAGCCGGGCCTGACGATGGGCATCGACTTCCGCGGCGGCGCGACCATGGAAGTGATCGATCCGTCCGGGAAGGCGCTGGATCTCGAGTCGATCCGCGCCGGCATGGAAGGTCTGCACATCGGCGAAGTCGGGGTGCAGGAAGCCGGCCGGCCGTCTCTGGCCATGGTTCGCTTCCAGATTCCGCAGGGCCAGGAGCAGGCCGCGGTCGTGAACCGCGTCAAGCAGACGGTCACTGAAGCCGCCGGCGAGGTGACCTTCTCGTCGCCCAGCATCGTCGGGTCCAAGGTCTCGGGCGAGCTGTTCCAGAAGGGCCTGTTCGCCCTGGCGGCGGCGATCGGCCTGATGTTCCTCTACATCTGGTTCCGCTTCGAACCGCAGTTCGGCTTCGGCGCCGTGGCCGGCCTGCTGCACGACGTGATCCTGTGCTTCGGCCTGATCGTGATCATGAAGCTGGAGTTCAACCTGAACATGGTCGCGGCCGTGCTGACCGTCATCGGCTATTCGATGAACGACACCGTCGTCGTGTTCGACCGCCTTCGCGAGAACCTGCGCAAGTACAAGACGATGCCGCTGCGTGAGGTGATCGACCTGTCGATCAACGAAACGCTGAGCCGCACCATCATCACCGGCCTGACCGCGGTCATGGTGCTGGCGGCGCTGGCCGTCTACGGCGGCCCGGCCCTGTTCGGCTTCTCGATCGTCCTGATGTTCGGGATCATCGTCGGCACCTATTCGTCGATCTACGTCGGCGCGCCGATCATCCTGCTGTGGGGCGTGAAGCGCGGCGGCGCGGCCGACGACGCCAAGCCCATCAAGTTCGGCATGGCGAGCCGGCCCTGAGTCCAGGGCCGCGAAGGACGAAGTCTGAAGGAAGGGGCGTCGGTTCGGCGCCCCTTTCGCAATTCGGCGGCGACGGGGCGCGTTTGCGCTGGCGGCGGTGGGGGCTACAGTCCCGCTTCAACGATTCTCGCTCTGGGAGGGGCGGCTACATGGGCAAACTGCTCTCGAACTTCCGTACGACCATCCTGCTGAGCCTCGTGCTCGCGGGCGTCATGATCTTCTCGTTCGGCCAGATCTCCGGCGGTTTCGGCGAGGCCTTCTGGCAGGCCGTGCTGCGCTGGGCGCACGTGGCGTCGGGCATCCTGTGGATCGGCCTGCTGTACTATTTCAACTTCGTCCAGATCCGCGTCATGCCGTCGATCCCGGCCGAGCTGAAGCCGGCGGTCGGCAAGCACATCGCCCCCGAGGCGCTGTTCTGGTTCCGCTGGTCGGCGCTGGCGACCGTGGTGTTCGGCCTGGGCGTCATGTTCCTGCGCGGCCACGCCTACGCCATGGAAGTGCTGAGCTTCGGCCTGGCCGGCGGCCTGACCGAAGACCAGAAGGGCTTCACCCTGATGGGCGTCGGCGTCTGGCTGGCGATCGTCATGTTCCTCAACGTCTGGGGCATCATCTGGCCGAACCAGAAGCGCGCCCTGGGCATCGTCCCGGCCGAGGATGACGTGAAGGCGAAGGCCGCCCGCGTCGCCATGCTGGCCAGCCGCACCAACCTGCTGCTGTCGCTGCCGATGCTGACCTCGATGGCGATGTACCAGACCCTGTTCGGCTGATTTCACCGACAGACACGATCGCGGGGCCGGGGAGGGCGACCTTCCCGGCCTTGTGCGTTACGGAACCCCGATGACCGACCTCGGCAAGACATTGGATGGACAGGTTCGCGCCGCCGACATCGACCGCTGGATGTCCAGCCGGTTCGTGTCCGACGAAGCGCTGCGCGCGGACCTGATCGCCCTGTACGCCTTCGAGGCGGAACTGGCCGCCATACCGTCGCGGGTCAGCCAGCCGCTGCTGGCCGAGATGCGCTTCACCTGGTGGAGCGAGCAGATGGACGGGGTGTTCGCCGGAGAGCCGCGCAAGGGTCATCCAGTGCTGGAGGCCCTGACCGCGGCGGTGACGCGTCACGGGCTGGAGCGCGAGCCGCTGGATGCGCTGATCGAGGCGCATATCGACCGGGTGCACCGGCGGCCGCACGATCTGGAGGCCCTGTTCGTCGGGCCGATGCAGGCGGCGGTTCGGGTGCTGGCGGGACCGGGGCATGAGGCGGCGGTTGCGGATGCGGCGCGGGTCTGGGGAATGACGCAGACGGGTCGCGGGGATGAGGCCGATGCGCTGCGTCGTACGGCCAACGCGGCGCTGAAGGCGCTGCCGGTGGCGGGGTTTCCTGCGGTGGCTCACGCCGCGATCCGCGATCATGCGGCCCCGGAGCCGTTGAAACGGCTGAAGCTGGTCTGGGCCAGCGCGCGCGGACGGATCTGAGGTGGCGCCTTGTCATCCCGGACGTCGCGTAGCGGCGATCCGGGACGAGGCGTAATCACTGCCCGGATCTCCCGGAAATCGCCGCGCGATTGTCCGGGAGAAGGGTGCAGCAGGCTGGCTCCCGGACAGCTGCTGACGCAGCTTCCGGGAGGGTGAAAGTTTCGGTCCCGGGCGTCCCGGATCGCCGCAAGCGGCGTCCGGGATGACAAGGGTCCCGCTTCCGTCCACTGCGGTCTGGAACGTGATCAATCCGACAATGGCGGGTCCCTCAGTAGCTCGTCACTTCCCGCGCGTGCACCCGCGTATTCGGAGACCCGCGGAAGGCCCAGCGGAGGAAGCGGGCGGTGGAGAGGGCGCCGCCGCGGACCAGCACCGTGGGCAGGGACGGCGGGATGCCGTGCATGCGGCGGGCCCATTCCGGCAGCATGTCGAGGCCGGCCTGCATGATGACCCCCGCCGCCATGTCGACCGAGGCCTGACCGACCGTCTGGCGCAGGACCATGCGGGCGACCTCGCGCGTGCGGTCGTCGGCGCGGAGCTCGGGGCGGTACGAGCGGATCAGGCTTTCGGCCCCGGCGCGCGTGCGGGGCAGGGGATCGGCGCCGAGGGCCGCGCCGATGCGGGCCATCTCGTCGAGATAGGCGTCCTGGTCGGCCATCGACATGTCCGGCTCGGAATAGCGGATCCAGGAGTCGAGGAAGCTGAGGGTCTCGGTGACGTGGACCCAGGCCAGCAGGTGGGGATCGGAGACGCGATAGGGCGTGCCGTCGGGCAGGACGCCGCCCAGTTTGGCGTGGATGCGGATGACCTTGTCGATGGCGGCCTGGCCCCGCTCGGCATGGTCATAGGTGGTGGTGGCGATGAATTTGGCCGTCCGGCGCAGGCGGCCGTGCATGTCGGCGCGGAAGTCCGAATGGTCCCAGACGCCGGCCAGAACCGCCGGATGCAGCATCTGCAGCAGCAGACCCGAGACGCCGCCGATCATCATGGTGACGACGTCGCCGTTGACCCGGGCCGCGACCGAGTCCGGCGGGAACAGGGCGTCGGTCCGGCGCAGTACGGGACGCTCGCCCTTCTCCGCGTCGTTGAAGACGTCGGTGATCTTCTGGCGGATGCCGGCCTTCACGGGCTCGAACAAGGATCGCCTGCCGGTCGGCCGCATCAGTGGACGGTGCGCTCCAGCGCCTCGATGCGGCGGTCGAGGCGGCCGACCTCGTCCTCGAGCCGGGCCTTCTCGGACGCCATGTCGACGGGCGTGCCGTCCTCGTAGGACAGCTGGGCGCCCTTCGCGATCAGGTCGAGACGGTAGAGCATGGTCACGCGCCGGGCCTTGAGGCGGTCGAGTTCGGTCTCTTCAGCCATTACGCCGCGTCCCGCCAGGCCTTGAGCGCGGCGAGGCCGCGGATGCTCATGAGCCGCTTCCTGGCGCGGCCGCGGTCCTTCGGATTGATGCGCTTGCCGTCCTCGTCGACCTTCGGCGCCTCGAGCGGCGGCAGCAGGCCGTAGTTGATGTTCATCGGCTGGAATTTCGAGCCTTCCAGGTGGCCGCCGGTGATGTGCTCGACCAGGGCGCCCATGGCCGTTTCGGGCGGCGGCGGGGCGAGGTCGCGGCCCAGCGCCTGGGCGGCGGCGAGGCGGCCGGTCAGCAGGCCCATGGCGGCGGACTCGACATAGCCCTCGACGCCCGTGACCTGGCCGGCGAAGCGCAGGCGTGGCATGGCCTTGAGGCGCAGCTGGCGGTCCAGCAGCTTCGGGCTGTTCAGGAAGGTGTTGCGGTGCAGGCCGCCGAGGCGGGCGAACTGGGCGTCCTGCAAGCCCGGGATCATGCGGAAGGTTTCGGCCTGGGCCCCGTGCTTCAGCTTGGTCTGGAAGCCGACGAGGTTGAACAGGGTGCCCAGGGCGTTGTCCTGGCGCAGCTGTACGATGGCGTGCGCCTTGACCGTCGGGTTGCGCGGATTGGTCAGGCCGACGGGCTTCATCGGGCCGTGGCGCAGGGTCTCGCGACCGCGTTCGGCCATGACCTCGATGGGCAGGCAGCCGTCGAAATAGGGGACGTTCTCCCAGTCCTTGAACTCGGCCTTGGGGCCTTCGAGCAGGGCGTCGATGAAGGCGTCGTACTGGGCCTTGTCCATCGGGCAGTTGACGTAGGCGGCGGCGTCGCCGCCCGGGCCTTCCTTGTCGTAGCGCGACTGGCGCCAGGCGATGTCGAAGTCGATGGAGTCGGCGTGGACGATGGGGGCGATGGCGTCGAAGAAGCTGAGGCTCTCCTCGCCGGTCGTCTTCAGGATGGCGTCGGCCAGGGCGGGCGAGGTCAGCGGGCCGGTGGCGACGATGACGTTGTCCCACTCCTCGGGCGGCAGACCGGCGATCTCCTCGCGCACGATGGTGACCAGCGGATGGGCTTCCAGCTTCGCGGTCACGGCCTGGGAGAAGCCGTCACGGTCGACGGCCAGGGCGCCGCCGGCGGGCACCTGATTGGCGTCGCCGCAGCTCATGATGATGGAGTCGAGGGCGCGCATCTCGGCGTGCAGCAGGCCGACGGCGTTGTACTCCCAGTCGTCCGAGCGGAACGAGTTGGAGCAGACCAGCTCGGCCAGGCCGTCGGTGTGGTGGGCGTCGGTCTTGATCCCGGGCACGCCGCGCATCTCGTGCAGGATGACGGGCACGCCGGCGTTGGCGATCTGCCAGGCGGCTTCGGAGCCGGCGAGGCCGCCGCCGATGACATGAATGGGGGAGGGGGAGGTCGTCATGCGCGGCTTCTAGCGGGGCGCGATGATCCGGGCTAGCTTCGCGGTGGGGATGAGGAGGGGCTTATGAAACGATTTTCCATCGGCGCGTCGATCGGCGACGCATTCGCACTGGTCCGCGAGCGGCCGTTGTCGGTGTTCGTGTGGGGTCTGCTGATCCTCGCGCCGACCTACGCCAGCATGGCGCTGATGTTCCCGGCGATGGCGGCGATGATGGCCGCGATGCCCGAAGGCGCGACCGGCGCCGAGGCCGAGGCCGCGGCGTCCCAGGCCATGATGGCCCAGATGATGCAGGTGCAGCTGGCGTCGATGCTGCTCAACATCGGGCAGCTGCTGGCCATGGCCGTCGTCTACACCGCGATCATGCGCGCCGTGCTGCGTCCGAAGGAGAAGAGCTTCTTCGCGCTGCGGATCGGCATGGACGAGTTGCGGGTCGCCGTCGTGGGCCTGGCCATCATGGTCGGTCTGTACGCCGTGATGATCGTGGCCGTGCTTCTCGGTATGGCCGTCGGCTTCGCGCTGTGGTCGGTCGACCAGGGTCTGATGGTCCTGGGCGCAGTGATCATGATCCTGGCCTTCATGGTCGCCCTCTTCTGGGGCATGGCGCGGGTCAGCATGATCGCGCCCGCCAGCGTGCTGCGTCGCGACTTCGCCTTCGCCGAGGGCTGGAAACTGGCCGCCGGCAAGTCCTGGCCGCTGTTCGGGATGATGATCCTGATTGGCCTGATCATCCTCGCCATCGAGCTGGTCGTGGTGCTGATCGGTGTGGGCGTGTTCACCGGTGTTGCGGCGAGCGCCGACTGGTCGTGGATCCATAGCGGCGACGACGCTCTGCCGGAGGTCGCGAGCTGGATGGCGGCGAACTGGTACTGGTTCGCCATCGCGGGCGTGGTCGTGTCGCTGTTCTACGGGATCGTGCTGACGCTCAGCATCGCGCCCTTCGCATCGGCCTGCCGCCAGCTCGCCGACAGCAGCGCGCCGAAGCCGGATCCGGAGCCGGTTCCCGTCCACGACGAGGTGGGTTCACCTGCCTGAGCCGACTGTTTAGGCTCACGACCGGTTTCAGGAGGAATAGATGGCGTTTTCGGCAACTGACGCGGCGTTCGAAGGCTTTCGCCTCGTCCGGCGCAACCCGATGGCGCTGGTCGCCTGGACGCTGCTCTATACCGTCCTGAGCCTGGCCAGCGTCTACATCATGTCGCGCAGCGCGGGGCCGCTTATGGCCCTGACCGAGTCCATGAAGGCGTTCGAATCATCGCCGCCGACCACCTCCGCGGACTTCGCCCCGTTCTTCCAGGGCTATGCCGAGGTGATGAACCGGATGCTCTGGCTGATTCCCGTGTCCCTGGTGGTGTCGGCGATGCTGACCGCTGCCATCGCGCGGGGCGTGCTCAATCCGCGCGCGAAGGGCTTCGGCTATCTTCGCTTCGGCATGGATGAGGTCCGCGTGTTCGTCGTGACCCTGGTGCTGGCGCTGTTCATGGGTCTGGTCTCCATGTGCGCCTTCGCCGCCGTCGGCGTGTTCGCCGGCCTGGCCGCCGGCCTCGGCGCGGGCTGGATGTGGCTGCTGGTGCTCGCGGCCGGCCTGGGCGCGGTGGCCCTGCTGATCTGGCTGTCGGTGCGCCTGAGCCTGGCGGTGCCGATCACGGTGGCCGAGAACCGGTTCGCCTTCTTCGACTCCTTCGCCGTGACCAGGGGCAGGTTCTGGCCGCTGTTCGGCATGGCCTTAATCGCCGGCATCATGGTGCTGGTGATCGGCTTCCTGTCGATGATCATCAGGATGCCCCTGAGCATGGCGTCGGGGCTGGGCAGCTGGTCGGGCACGACCGGAACGGACGCCGAGATGATGATGCGCGCCTTCGACCTGACCAATCCGTGGGTCGTGGTCGGCGCCATCGCGGACGCCGTGGTCTCGGCCCTGACGGTCGGCGTGTTGTATGCGCCGTTCGCCGCGGCCTATCGCGACATCAAGGGCCTCGGCCCGGAAACGCCGACGGCCTGACGGGAGGCGGGTCCGCGAGGGCCCGCGCTCCTCAGGCGCGCTTCTTGAGGTCCGCTATCCGTGCCTTGCGGCGGGACTCGTGCCGGTCGAGCACCTCCTTGAGGTATTTTCCGGTCCAGCTGTTCGGGTTCTTCGCCACCTCTTCCGGCGTGCCGACCGCGACGATTTCGCCGCCGCCGTCACCGCCCTCGGGGCCGAAGTCGAGCAGGTAGTCGGCGACTTTGATGACGTCGAGATTGTGCTCGATGACCACGATGGTGTTGCCGCTCTCGACCAGCTCCTGGAGCACCTCCAGCAGCTTGCGCGTGTCCTCGAAATGCAGGCCGGTCGTCGGCTCGTCGAGGATGTAGAGCGTCTTGCCGGTGGCGCGCTTGGACAGCTCCTTGGACAGCTTGACCCGCTGGGCCTCGCCGCCCGAGAGCGTCGTCGCGGACTGGCCGACCTTGACGTAGCCGAGGCCGACGCGGTTCAGGGTCAGCATCTTGTCCCGGATCGAGGGCACGGCCTTGAAGAAGGTGCCGGCCTCCTCGACGGTCATGTCCAGCACGTCGGAGATCGACTTGCCCTTGAACACGATCTCCAGCGTCTCGCGGTTGTAGCGTTTGCCCTTGCAGACGTCGCAGGTGACGTAGACGTCCGGCAGGAAGTGCATCTCGATCTTGATCAGGCCGTCGCCCTGGCAGGCCTCGCAGCGGCCGCCCTTCACATTGAACGAGAAGCGGCCGGGGCCGTAGCCACGGGCCTTGGACTCCGGCAGGCCGGCGTACCAGTCGCGGATCGGGCCGAAGGCGCCGGTGTAGGTGGCCGGGTTCGATCGCGGGGTGCGGCCGATGGGCGACTGGTCGATGTCGATGACCTTGTCGAACATCTCCAGCCCCTCGATGCGGTCGAAGGAAGCGGGGGCGTCGGACGCGTTGTGCAGACGGCGCGCGGCGGCCTTGTAGAGGGTCTCGATGGTGAAGGTCGATTTGCCGCCGCCGGACACGCCGGTGATGCAGGTGAACAGGCCGGCCGGAATCTCGCCGGTAACGTTCTTCAGATTGTTGCCGGTCGCGCCGCTGATCTTCAGCATGCGCTTGCGGTCGACCGGACGGCGGCCGTCGGTCGGCAGTTCGATCTCGCGCTCGCCGGTCAGGTATTTGCCGGTCAGCGAGTTGGGATTGGCCATGACGTCGGCGGGCGTGCCCTGGGCGCAGACCTCGCCGCCATGGATGCCGGCGGCCGGGCCCATGTCGATGACGTAGTCGGCGGTCATGATCGCCTCCTCGTCATGCTCGACCACGAGGACCGAGTTGCCGAGGTCGCGCAGGCCGCGCAGGCTTTCCAGCAGGCGGGAGTTGTCGCGCTGGTGCAGGCCGATCGACGGCTCGTCCAGAACGTACAGAACGCCGGTCAGGCCCGAGCCGATCTGCGACGCCAGGCGGATGCGCTGGCTCTCGCCGCCGGACAGGGTGCCGGAGGAGCGCGACAGGCTGAGATAGTCGAGGCCGACGTTGTTGAGGAAGCGCAGGCGGTCGGTGATCTCCTTCAGGATCCGCCGGCCGATCTCCAGCTGCTTGTCGGTCAGCTTGTCGCCGAGAGCGGTGAACCACTCGTGGGCGTGTTTGATCGACAGCCACGACACTTCGGCGATGTCCGTGGCGGCGATCTTGACCGCCAGGGCCTCGGGCTTCAGGCGCTTGCCGCCGCAGGCCTCGCACGGAGTCTCGGACTGGAAGCGGCCCAGCTCCTCGCGGACCCAGGCGCTGTCGGTCTCGCGCCAGCGGCGCTCGAGGTTCGGCAGCACGCCCTCGAAGGCCTTGGAGGTCTCATAGGTGCGGGCGTTGTCGTCGTAGGTGAACTTGACCTTCTCGCCGCCGGAGCCGTGCAGGATGACGGTCTGCGCCTTCTCGGGCAGGTCGCGCCAGGCCACGTCCATCGAGAAGCCGAAATGGCGGCTGAGCGACTGCAGGGTCTGGGTGTAGAGCGGCGAGGGACCGCGCGACCACGGCGCGACCGCGCCCTTGTGCAGGGTCTTGTCGCGATCAGGGATGACCAGGTCGGCGTCGAATGCCAGCTTGACGCCCAGGCCGTCGCACACCGGACAGGCGCCGAACGGGTTGTTGAACGAGAACAGCCGCGGCTCGATCTCGCTGATGGTGAAGCCGGAGACCGGGCAGGCGAACTTTTCGGAGAAGGTGATCCGGCGCGGCTCCTTCTCGCCCTCGGCGACATTGGCCCATTCGGCCACGGCGATGCCGTCGGCCAGGCCGAGCGCGGTCTGCAGGCTGTCGGCGTAGCGGCCCTCAAGCCCTTCCTTGGTGACGATGCGGTCCACGACGATGTCGATGTCGTGCTTGAACTTCTTGTCGAGCGTCGGCGCGTCCTCGATGGCGTAGAACTCGCCGTCGATCTTCAGGCGCTGGAAGCCCGAGCGCTGCCACTCGGCGATCTCCTTCTTGTACTCGCCCTTGCGGCCGCGAACGACGGGGGCCAGCAGCAGCAGGCGTTCGCCGTCGGGCAGGGCGATCAGTTTGTCGACCATCATGGAGATGGTCTGGCTCTCGATCGGCAGGCCGGTGGCCGGCGAATAGGGCACGCCGACGCGGGCCCACAGCAGGCGCATGTAGTCGTGGATCTCGGTCACCGTGCCGACGGTCGAGCGCGGGTTCTTCGAGGTGGTCTTCTGTTCGATCGAGATGGCCGGCGAGAGGCCCTCGATCAGGTCCACGTCCGGCTTGCCCATCAGCTCCAGGAACTGGCGGGCGTAGGCGCTCAGGCTCTCGACATAGCGACGCTGGCCCTCGGCGTAGATGGTGTCGAAGGCGAGCGAGCTTTTGCCCGAGCCCGACAGACCGGTCATGACCACAAGCTGCTCACGCGGGATGTCGAGATCGACGCCCTTGAGATTGTGCTCGCGCGCGCCGCGCACGCGGATGAAGTTATGCTTTTCGGTCATGGAGTCCGGGAACGCGGTGGGGCCGGGGAGGGGTCCGGCGCGACAGCGCTATATGGGGAGTGGTTCGGGAAGTTCAGCAAGAACATTATAGGAACTGGAGGCCGGGACCGCCAGTCTGCTGCCACAGGGTGGCAGCAGCCCGTCAGTTGCCGATCAACAGCCTCCTGACGGATTTGTCACCGACACGTTGGCGGAAAGAGCTTGCGCGTTTGCGGCGCCGCACCCATCCTCTCGTCTTCGCCAGTTGAGAGTTGAGGTTCACGATCATGATCAGCGCCCTGGAAATCGGTCTCGCCCTTTCCGTTCCGCTGCTCGTGTTCGCCTATGTCCTCACCCAACCCAAGCCGAAGCCCGTCCCCGTCCGCATTCGTGACGCTCGATCACGTCGCGGCCCGAACGCCTGACGGACAAAGCCTTTTCGACAATCTGAGCGTCGCCTTCGGGCGTGAGCGCACCGGCCTGGTGGGCCGCAACGGCGTGGGCAAGACCACGCTGCTGCGGTTGATCGCGGGTCTGGCCGAACCGGCTGACGGCGTCGTGGCGCGTGCCGGCTCCGTGGCGTGGCTGGAGCAGAGGCGCGAGCCGGCGCCCGGCGAGACGGTTGCGGACGCGCTGGGCGTGACCGGGCCGCTGGCGGTGATCGCGCGGGTTCTGGCCGGCGAAGGCGGCGAGGACGATCTGGCGGAGGCCGACTGGACGCTGGAGGCCCGGATGGCCGAGGCGCTGGAGGCCGTGGGCCTGGCGGACCTGGAGCCGGGACGCGAAGTGGCTTCGCTGAGCGGCGGGGAGCAGACGCGGCTGCGGCTGGCTGGGCTGTTGCTGGATCCGCCTGATCTGCTGCTGCTGGACGAGCCGACCAATCATCTGGATCGTGAGGGACGGGCGCTGGTCGCCGAGGTGCTGGGCCGTTGGCCTGGCGGCGTGGTGGTTGTCAGCCATGACCGGGAACTGCTGCGGCGGATGGACCGGATCGTCGAGCTGTCGAGCCTGGGCGCGGCGACCTACGGTGGCAACTACGACCTGTACGCCGAGCGCAAGACCGCCGAACGGACCGCGGCGGAGCGCGATCTGGACGTCGCCGGGCGCGAAGCGGCTCGGGTGGCTCGTGAAGGCCAGAAGGCCGTCGAGAAGAAGGCGCGGCGCGACAAGGCCGGGCGGGCGTTCGCGGCGAAGAAGTCGGAGCCGAAGATCCTGCTGGGAGCCATGGCCGAGCGCGCGGAGAACAGCGGTGCGCGCGAGAACCGGCTGGCGGAGAAGCGCGCGGCCGAGGCGGAAGCCGACCTGGACGCCGCCCGCGAACGGGTCGAGCGGGTGCGGGCTCTGGATATTCCCATGCCGTCGACGGGGCTGGCGGCGGGCAAGACGGTGCTGGTGCTGGACGAGGGGGCGTGGGACGCGCCGGACGGGCGGCGGATCGTCGGTCCGGTCTCGCTGCGGGTGACCGGGCCGGAGCGGGTGGCGGTGACGGGGGCGAACGGGTCCGGCAAGTCGACGCTGCTGAACCTGGCGGTGGGAGACCTGGCGGCGACGTCAGGCCGGGTCGAGCGGCCGGTCGCGGCGGCCCTGCTGGATCAGGAGGCGGCGCTGTTGCGGCCGGACGAGACCCTGGTCGAGGCGTACCGGCGGATCAATCCGGAGGCGACGGCCAATGATGCGCACGCGGCCCTGGCGCGGTTCCTGTTCCGCAATACGGCGGCGCAGCGGCTGGCGGGGACGCTGTCAGGCGGCGAGCGGCTGAGGGCGGCGCTGGCGTGCGTGATGACGGGGGCGCGGCCGCCGCAGTTGCTGATCCTGGACGAGCCGACCAACCATCTGGACCTCGACTCTATCGCCGCGGTGGAGGCGGCGTTGCGGGCCTATGACGGAGCGCTGGTGGTGGTCAGCCACGACGCGGACTTCCTGGAGGCGATCGGCGTCGAACGGCGGATCGAACTGGCCTAGCCCCAGCCGACGACCTCGCCGACGCGCTTGCCGACCGCCGCCGGCGCGGAGAGGGCGGGGGTGGGCGTCGGGCGGCCGAACAGCCAGCCCTGGCCGTAGTCGACGCCCAGCGCCTTGACCGCCTCGGCCTGGCCTTCGGTCTCGACCATTTCGGCGACGGTCTCGATCTTCAGTTCGCGGCACAGGTCGACCAGGTGCCCGGCGAGGGTGCGGACCTTCGCATCGGTCTCGATATCGCGGACGAAGGCGCCGTCAATCTTGACGATGTCGATCTGCAGCTTGCGCAGATAGTCCAGCGAGGCGGCGCCGACGCCGAAGTCGTCGAGACAGACCTTGATGCCCGCGTCGCGCAGCGCCTTCACCCGGCGGTTGGCGGCGTCGAGGTCGGCGAGTTCGGAGGTCTCGGTGATCTCGACCATCAGGCGCTTGCGCATGTCCGGGTAGGCCGAGGTCATGCGCAGCAGGCCCTGAACATAGCCGTCACCGGTCAGGGACACGGCCGACACGTTCACCGCGGCCTTCGTCAGGCCGAAGCCGGGCTGGCGGAGTTGCAGCAGGGCCTTTTCGGCGACGGCGAGGTCGAAGCTTTCGATCAGGCCCAGCTCTTCGGCCATGGAGATGGGGCCGGTGGGAGCCTGGGCGGCGCCGCCGAAGCGGGCCAGGGCTTCGAAATGATGCACGGCGCGGCTGTCGAGCGCGAGGATGGGCTGCCAGGCGAGGGAGAACTGGCGCTCGCGGACGATGCCGCGGAAGCGGTCGGCGTCCTGGACGGTGCGCTTCAGGCGCTCGCCGAAGCGGGACCCGGCCTCGGCCCCGTCCTTGAGGCAGTCCTCCAGCGCGAAGCGGAGGGTGCGGACGGCGACGGCGGCTTCCGCCTTGCCCAGCTCGCCGCGGCTGGTGATGGCCGACAGGTTGAGGCCCTCGGCGACGCCGGCGGTGCGGATGGCCTCGGCGAGGTCGGAGATGTCGGCGGAGTCGCGCACCAGGGCGAAGCGGTCGGGGGCCAGGCGGGCGGCGCTGGCGCCCTGGTGCGAGCGGGCCTGCAGGCTGGCCTCGATGCGCGCGCCGGCGCGGCGGTGGGCCTCGTCGGCGGCGCCGAGGCCAGGGATCTCGAGGAAGTCGACGGCCAGTTCAGGGCCGGTGCCGCCCTGGCTGAGGATCGAGCCGAGGCGCTGCAGCAGGCCGCGGGCGTCGAGGATCGGCTTCGGCGTTTCGGCCTGGACCGGCGGGCCGTCCCACACGAGGGCGCAGGAGATGAAAGGAGCCAGTTCGGGCAGGGCGAAGGCGCGGATGATGGCCTTGCGGGCGCGACCATCGCCGGTGAGGACGCGAATGCCGACCGGTTCAGAGCGGACGCCGGGCTTGAGCTTGCGAAGCTGGCTCGCGACGGCGTTCTGACAGGCGGGATCGAGGATGGTGTCGAGGGGCTGCCCCGCCCAGGCCGCGCCGGGGTCGACGCCGGGGACCGGTCCCGCGCCGAGCGCGAAGGTCACGCGCTCCCCGTCGAGTTCGAGGAGAACGTCGGCGGATGCGAACGCCATTCCAAGCAGGCGGGACTTCATACTCATAATTGGACTATCGCGGTCGGGGGGTAAGCGCAGCCTTAACGCGTAATGGTCAAGCTTACGCCATACGGTTGAAGGTGACCGCGCGGCTGTCGCCGGCGTTGGCGCGGCCGGAGGCGCCGTAGGCCGAGGGGCTGACGCGCTGGCCGGCGACTTCCTCGGCGATGGTGCGGACCAGGCCTTCGGAGACCACGCGGGCGGCCTCGATCGCGCGCGAGTGACGCGTCAGGATGCCCTCGAAGGTCTCGGTCGCCTTGATCAGGGCATTGCGTTCAGCGAGCGGGGCAGGGGCGATCGAGGCCGGATCGGCCTTCACCCGGGCCGACTCGCGGCGATAGGCGTTGGCCAGATCCTGGGTCGCGGCGAGGGTTGCGGCCACGTCCTGCGGACGGTGGCTCTCGAACGCCGCGGCCTCCTCGACCAGGCGGGCGGTGAGGCGGTCGGTCAAGTCGATCAGCTGACGCACGCGGGCGGTGGCGTTGAGAACGGCGGCGTCGGTCACTGACCCATCTCCTGCATCTTCAGCATCTGGGCGACGACCTGATCGGCCAGGCCGATGCCGCCGGCCTTCACGGTCTGCTTCGCCATGGCGTCGATCATGAAGCTGCGCCACTGGCCCTCGGCCTCGCCTCCGCCGAACATGCCGTCGGTCTGCAGACCCTCGAACATCGGCTTCAGCATCTGGCTGAGGAAGGAGGCTTCGAAGGCGTTGGCGGTCTCGCGCATGCGGGCGGTTTCCGCCGGCTTGGGAGCGATGGGCTGGGTCAGGGGGGAGACGGTCAGGTCGGTCATGCTCACATCACCTCGATGTCGGCCTGGAGGGCGCCCGCGGCCTTGATGGCCTGCAGGATGCTGATCATGTCGCGCGGGCTGACGCCGAGGGCGTTCAGGCCGTTGACGAGGGTGGACAGCGAGGTCCCGCCGCCGAGGATGCGCATCTCGACGCCGCGCTCTTCCTCGACCGCGACGGTCGATTGGGGGACGACCACGGTCTCGCCGCCGCGGCTGAACGGCTCGGGCTGGCTGACCTGCGGGGTTTCCTGGACCGAGACGGTCAGATTGCCGTGGGCGATGGCGACGGTGGAGACGCGGACGGCGTCGCCCATGACGATGACGCCGTTGACCTCGTCGATGATGACCTTGGCCGGGGCGTCGACCGCGACCGACAGGTTCTCGACCTGACTGATGAAGCCGGCCATGCCCATGTTGCCGGGCGAGCGCAGGGCGATGACGGTGCCGTTCTCGGCCAGGGCGGTGTTCGGATAGACCTGGTTGATGGCGCCGGCGACGCGCTGGGCCGTGGTGAAGTCCGGATTGCGCAGCGTCAGCCGCACCTCCGTCATATTGGCGAGTTCGAAGCCGGTCTCGCGTTCGACCGTGGCGCCCGAGGCGATGCGGCCGGCGGTCGGCACGCCGCGCGTCACCGAGGAGCCCGACGAACCGGAGGCCGAGACGGCGCCGGTCTGGATGGAGCCCTGGGCCACCGCATAGACCTGACCGTCCGCGCCCTGGAGGCTGGTGACCAGCAGGGTGCCGCCCAGCAGGCTCTTGGCGTCGCACATGGACGAGACGCTGACATCGATGCGCGAGCCGGGGGTGGCGAAGGGCGGCAGCTCGGCCGTCACCATGATGGCGGCCATGTTCTTGGAGTTGGCGTTCGAGCCGCGGATGTTGACGCCGAGGCGCTCGGTCATGCCTTCCAGCGATTGCCGGGTGAAGGGGCAGTTGCGCAGGCTGTCGCCGGTGCCGTTGAGGCCGACCACGAGGCCGTAGCCGACCAGCTGGTTGGTGCGGACGCCCTCGACGGAGGCGATGTCCTTGATCCGCGACTGGGCCATCGCCGGCGCGGCGAATCCGGCCAGGGCGGCGGCGGTCAGGAGGGTGGCCAGCAGTTTCTGCATCGGTCGTACGTCCGCAAACAGTTGTCGGACCGCCTGATGCTAACCTTGTGCCAGAGAAAACAATGAGGAATTACAACGAATGGCCGTTCCTGGCGCCCGGCGCCGGAGGCAGAATCTGCCGGGCCGTTAACCAAACGGTGACTCGCCGGAAGCGATGGTCCGACATGTCCTGGAGTCGTTCCGCATGAAGGTCACCGGTCCCTCCGGCCCCTCCGCGCCGCAGACCTCGCGTCCTGCCCGCGCCGCAGGCGGCTTTTCCGTTCCGGGAGCGAGCGCCGGGTCCTCGGCGAGCGCCACGGCCTCGGCCGCGTCCGTCTCGGGCGTGGCGGATGTCGGCGCGCTCATGGCCCTGCAAGGGGTGGAGGACGCGACCGAGCGTCGCCGCCGGGCCATCCGTCGGGGCGGCTGTCTGCTGGACCGTCTGGACGAACTGAAACTGGCCCTGCTGTCAGGCGAGGCCGGGGAGGGCGCGCTGGAGCGCCTGTCGCGCACCCTGCGCGAGGAGCGGCCCGAAGACGCCGATCCGGGCCTGACCAGCGTGCTGAACCAGATCGATCTGCGCGCCGCGGTTGAGCTGGCGAAGGCCGATCTTCGCCGCAATGCAGCATAAATCGACGAAATCGTTCGCAAAAACCCGTCGCCGGGGTGTCGGGTGATGAAGAAATGTCACGGTCACAGTGATCGTTGAACCTTAGCTGGTCACGCTCGCGCGAGCGTTGTTGCTGCGACTCTTCGTCGTCCCTATACGCACAGTGCGCCACAGGGGGGCGCTGATTGAGAGCGTGAGTGCGATGATGAACGCATTAGCGTCTGCAGTTGTCGAACCGGTCCAGTATCGGCCGACCGACGACGAGCCGTTCATGAACGAGCGGCAACTGGCCTACTTCAAGGCCAAGCTGCTGGACTGGAAGGACGACATCCTTCGCGAGTCCAAGGGCACGGTGATCAACCTGAAGGCCGAGACGGAAAATCATCCGGATCTGGTCGACCGGGCATCGTCCGAATCCGACCGGGCGCTGGAGCTCCGCACCCGCGACCGCCAGCGCAAGCTGATCTCCAAGATCGACGAAGCGCTGCGCCGTATCGAGGACGGATCGTACGGCTACTGCGAGGAAACCGGCGAACCGATCACGCTCGGCCGTCTTGAGGCCCGCCCGACGGCGACGCTGTCGGTGGAAGCCCAGGAACGCCACGAGCGTCGGGAACGGGTTCACCGCGACGACTGACCGCCCGAAAGGGCGGTCCAGAACCGGGGGGACGATGCGGATCGCGACCGCGCTTTGCCTGCTTGCGGCTATCAGCGGAGCCGTGGGGTGCGCCGCGATCCCGGCCAATCGACCCATCGCCGAGGCCGTAACGCCGCTGGATCACCTTCCAGCGCTGCGCGGGGACTATTTCCGGTTCGACTCCGTCGAGACGGGGCGGCCGTATCACATCTATGTCCGCTATCCGGAGGGCTACGATCCTTCGGCGGCGCGGCTCTATCCGACCGTCTATCTGACGGACGGGGACTCGCTGTTCCCGATCCTGGCGGCCAATCACCTGTTCCTGACCTATGACGACCGCCTGCCCGAGGCGATCGTGGTCGGCATCGCCTATGGCGGGTTCGATCCGTCGGTGAACAGGCGCAACATCGACTTCGCGACCGTGCCCCACAACGGAAGCCCCGCCGGGGCGCCGGCCTTTCAGGCCTTCCTGAAGACCGAGCTGTTGCCCGAGATCGAACGGCGCTACCGGTCCGATCCGGCGCAGCGCGTGCTGTTCGGCCAGTCGCTGGGCGGCGCCTTCGTGCTGTATTCGGCCGTCAGCGATCCGGACCTGTTCCGGGGGCGCATCGCCAGCAATCCGTCGCTGATCGTCGGCATGGAGCCGCTGCTGGAGTCGGCGGCGGCCAGCCGGACCGACCTGGGCCTGGTGGTGGTCAGCGGAACCCGCGACCGGCCCGACCGGCTGGAGGCGATCGGGCGCTGGCAGGCCGCATGGGAGCCTCGCACGGACAAGCCCTGGCGGCTGGACATCTACAGTCTGGAGGGCGGCACCCATGCCGCGAACGCGCCGGACGCCTATCGCCTGGGCATGAACCGGCTGTTCGGTCCGGACGCCTCGCCTTGACTTGGCGGCGCTGGAGCGCGACCTA
This sequence comes from Brevundimonas lenta, assembly GCF_014196335.1. Lineage (GTDB taxonomy): Bacteria > Pseudomonadota > Alphaproteobacteria > Caulobacterales > Caulobacteraceae > Brevundimonas > Brevundimonas lenta. The sequence continues at coordinate 421,205 of NZ_JACIDM010000002.1, read as the reverse complement.
GCCGCCTCCCACACGAGGTCCGCTGAAGTTCATGTCCGTCAAGGTCCGTTTCGCCCCGTCGCCGACGGGTAAGCTGCACGTCGGCAACGTCCGCACCGCCCTGGTGAACTGGATGTTCGCCAAAGGCCAGGGCGGCAAGTTCGTCCTGCGCATCGACGACACCGACCTGGCGCGTTCGACCGCCGAGTTCGAGCAGGGCATCGAAACCGATCTGGCCTGGCTGGGCATGTACTGGGATGAACGCCACAACCAGTCGAAGCGCTTCGACCGCTATGAGGCCGCCGCCGAGCGCCTGAAGGCCGCCGGTCGCCTGTACGCCTGCTATGAGACCTCGGAAGAGCTGGATCGCCGCCGCAAGGTGCAGCTGTCGCGCGGCCTGCCGCCGGTCTACGACCGCGCCGCCCTGGATCTGACCGACGCCGAAAAGGCCGCCTATGAAGCCGAGGGCCGTCGCCCGCACTGGCGCTTCAAGCTGGACGGCAAGCGCGTCGCCTGGGAAGACATGGCCCGCGGCCACGCCGAGGTCGATACGGCCTCGATGTCGGACCCGGTGCTGATCCGCGAGGACGGCCTGTTCCTCTACACCCTGCCGTCGGTCGTCGATGACATCGAGATGGACATCACCCACGTGATCCGCGGCGAGGACCACGTCACCAACACCGGCGCGCAGATCGAGATTTTCGAGGCCCTGGGCGGCCCGGTGCCCGCCTTCGCCCACATGCCGCTGCTGGTCGGCGAGGATGGTTCGGCCCTGTCCAAGCGTCTGGGCTCGCTGTCGATCCAGGAGATGCGCGAGCTGGGCTATGAGCCGATCGCCATCACCAGCCATCTGGGCCGCATCGGCACCTCGGATCCGCTGGAAGTCGGCGCCTCGGTGCAGGCGCTGGGCGACAGCTTCGCCTTCTCCAAGATGGGCCGCTCGCCGGCGCGCTACGACACCGCCGACCTGGACCGTCTGAACGCCCAGGCGCTGCACGCCATGGACCACAAGGTCGCCCAGCCGCGTCTGGCCGAGCTGGACGCCGATCTGGGCGAGGACTTCTGGAACGCCATCCGCCCGAACCTGCAGAAATTCGCCGATGTGGTTGAACTGGCGAACATCGTGCGCGGTCCGGTGACGCCGGTCGTCGAGGATCCGGCCTTCGCCGCCGCCGCCCTGGCGGTGCTGCCGGAGACGGTCGACGAGACCCTGTGGCCGACCTGGACCAACGCCGTGAAGGAAGCGACCGGCGCCAAGGGCAAGGGGCTGTTCATGCCGCTGCGCCTGATCCTGACCGGCCAGTCGCACGGCCCGGACATGGCGACCATCGCGCCGATGATCGGCCGCGAACGCATCGTGAAGCGCCTGCAGGGCGAGACGGCCTGAGAGCCGCGCGCCCCTCTGCATCGGACAGCAAAAAGGCCGCCCCTCTCGCGAAGGGCGGCCTTTTCGTATTCAGCGATGCGCTTGCCGGATCAGGCGTTGCAGGCGGCGACTTCTTCGGCCGACAGGGCCACGCCCTTGTAGGTGAAGGCCGAGACTGCGCCGAACTTGGCCACGACGCGGCGGCAGGCGCGGGTTGCGGTCTGGTTGGCGCCGCCGTTGGCGGTGCAGGTCGTGCCGGCGCAGGTCCAGTTGGCGCCGTCGATGATGGTGCGGCCGGCGGGAGCGCGGCCGGCGTCGACCAGGACGGCGCTCGAGGCGGACGTCTGGGCGACAGCGGGGGCGGCGACGAGAAGGGCCGCGGCGATGAGCAGGGCGCGCATGGGGAGGATCTCCGGTGAGGGCAGGGCGTCTCTACGCCCCGTCGCCTTCAGTGTGCGTTGTTATTCGAAACTGTCAAGGCGCGTTGCTAAACGAAACGCAGTAACGCGACTGATCGACGATTACTTATCGACGATCATGTTGCAAGTGAGGCAGATCGTCCGCCCCCTGCATCGCCTCGATCGCTTCCTCGACCGTGTTGGCCACGGACCACGCCTCACGGAAGCTCGCCGGGGTCATGCCCTCGGCGATGCTGTGCTCCAGCACGGCCAGAAGGGTGTCCCAGAAGCCGTTGATATTGAGGAAGATCACCGGCTTGTGGTGCAGGTCCAGCCGCTTCCACGACAGCACCTCGATGACCTCTTCCAGGGTGCCGACGCCGCCCGGCGCGACGACGAATGCGTCGGACTGGTCGTACATGATCGTCTTGCGCTCGTGCATCGAGGTGACGACCAGGGTCTCGACCTCGTCGAACAGGCGCTCGCGGCTGCGCAGGAAGCCCGGCATGACGCCCAGCACCCGCCCGCCGGCCTCGTGCGCCGCCCGCGCCGAGGCGCCCATCAGGCCCACGCCGCCGCCGCCGTAGACCAGGCGCCAGCCCGCCTCGGCCGTCTGCGTCCCGAACGCGCGGGCGGCGACGGTGTAGGCGGGGTCGGACCGGTCGGAGGAGCCGCAGAAGAGGCAGACGGACTTGCCGTCGAACGGCTGGATGGAGATGGACATGAAGCCTCGGGATGGGTGGGAGACAGCAGGCGCATTCGCGCGCTATCTGGTTGTGTAGTCCTAGCGGTCGGAGAGGCGGGATGAAACGGGGCATGTTCGGACGGGCGGCGATCCTTGCCGCAGCCATGGCGCTCGGCCTGTCCGGCTGTTCGTCGCCCCGTCCGCGCGAGGCCCGGGAGGCCGAATCGGCCAACGGCTGGAAGCGGCCGCCGATGATCGCCTCGGTCCGCCGCGCCCAGGCCAGCCTGATCTTCACCGGGACCGCCGAACCGGGCGCGCGCGTGGTGCTGCGCAACGACGAGGGCGTGGCCTACGCCGCCGTGGCAGACCCCGACGGCAAGTTCGAGATTCGCATGGCCGCGCCCCAGGGCGCCCTGCTGCTGCGGCCCGAGATCCAGATGGGTCAGGACGCGGCGCCGTCGCCGGACCGGCTGCTGATCGTGGCGGGCGGCGCCGGGCCGATCGCCGTGCTGCGCGCCGGCGGCCCGACCCGCCGCCTGGATGCGGCGCCGATGCTGGGGGCCGTCGACAGCGACGACCGCTCGCTGCTGGCCTCGGGCCAGGTGCGGACCACCGGTGGCCGGATCGAGATCGCCGTGGCCGGGGAATCGATGCCGGTCGAGACGGACGGAGAAGGCCGCTGGAGCCTGATGCTGGGCTCGGCCGGGCCCGGCGAGGCCATCCGCGTCGCCGGTCGCGAATTCGTGTGGCCCGGTCCGGGATCGCCCGGCCCCGACCTGCAGGTCGAGCGCGCCGGCGCAGGCTGGCGCGTGGGCTGGGTCGGCTCGGCCGGCGCCCGGCAATGGACCTGGTTGCCCGACGCCGCCCCGGCTGCGTAATTTACGACCGATTAACCAATTCGCTTCATCGGAGGTTTGTCTTCCTTTTCGGGGACACCCACCATCACCGAACTTCTTTAGCCCGGCGCTCGCGTCGGGCTTTTTTTCTGCTCAGGCCGGAGCGAGGTCGGGGCGGAGCGCGAGGTCGAGCAGTCGCTTGCGGATTTCGCCCGGGTCCTTCGCCGCCAGGTCGACGGTGGCGAAGCGGATGCGGTGGCCCTGGATGACCACCTCCTCGTCCACCGCGGCGTCGACGGCGGGGTGCAGCAGCAGGCCCTCGGCGCGATCCGCCAGCGGATGCCGTCCGGCCTGGGACCGGAGGTAGGCGTAGATCTGGTACAGATAGTTCGACCGCACCGACCGCGCCCGATGCCAGCCGGACGTCAGGATGTGCGTGAATTTCGTGTCGATGACCAGGCGACGGCCGGCCGTCGCATTGTCCAGCACGACGTCGCAGCGCATGGCGGGCAGGATGTCGCGCATGCCGGATGTGGCGTCCTCGATCTGCCAGTCGAGGTGCGTGCCGCGGTTGACCTTCCAGCCGTCCTTCGCCCGCAGTTCGGCGGCGTAGAAGCCGGCGACGGCCTTCTCGAACAGCTTGCGGGCGGCGCGTTCGTCGCGCTCGGCGGCGTTCAGCGCGGTGGAGCCGCTGTCCTCGGTCGGCAGGGCGAGGTCAAGGGCCAGCCGGGCGGCGGCCACCATCAACCGGTCCTCCGCCTCGTTACGGCTGATGACGTCGACGGCGAGCTCGGCCGGGGTCGGGCGGCGGGCGCTGACGCCCGTACGGTCGAGGTCGGCGGCGAGGGTCCGACAGCGACGCGACAGGTCACGGTCACGCACGCGCGCTGCAATGGCGTCCAGGGCGGCGCGGACCAGCCGGTTGCGCGGCGTGTCGACGGTGAATTCCTCGAAGCGGCAGGCGACCTGACCGCGATCAAGCAGTCGGTTGGCATCCGTCCGCAGGATATCGATGCGGCCGCGAACACGGGTCAGGGCCGCCTGGCACGGGCGATAGGCCGTGCTGAGGCTTCGACGCAGGCGGCGCTCCACGGCGTGGACGAGAATGCGGGCGACCAGCGACGGCAGGTCGGCGCCGTCCTCGATCAGCGCTGCGTCGAACCGGTCGCCGAAGCGGGCCAGATCCGATGCATAGAGGAACAGCAGCCAGATGTTCCGAACGGGAATCCGGCCGATGCGCCCTTCGCCGACGCTCAAGCGAGCTCCGGGAGGAGGGCGGCCCGCGCGTCCTCGACCTTGTCGGGCTGGTCGAACCAGTACTCCTCCAGCAGCGGCATGATTTCCGTCCGGACGACGCTCCGGAACCAGTCGTGGCCGCCGTCTTCACCGACCGGAGCGGTCGGGGTGACGTAGCTGTGGCCGACACGGAACTGCGGGCCCAGCGCCCGGTCCTTGCCGATCAGGTCGTTCAGGGCGCCGAGACGCGTCTCGATCAGGTCGGCGACGGCCGGTTGCAGACCCGCGCGGCGGCCGGACCAGTCCTTCCAGGCGGGACCGAGCCGGGGCTCCAGCGAGACGAAGGCGAAGCGCCGCCGCAGCGCCAGATCGACCAGCGCCAGAGACCGGTCGGCCACGTTCATGGTGCCGATGACGTAGAGATTGTCGGGGATATGGACGCGCTCGCCGCCGGGCTTGTCGCGCGGATAGGCCAGTTCGAGACCTTCTCCGGATGTCCGCTTGCTGTCCTCCAGCAAGGTCAGCATTTCACCGAGCACCTGGGCCGGGTTGCCGCGGTTGATCTCCTCGATCACCAGCACGAACGGGCCGGGCTCGGACAGGGCGGCGTCGATGGCCTGCAGGAAGACGCCGTCGGCCAGCTCCAGCCGGCCGTTCACCGGCCGCCAGCCGCGCACGAAATCCTCGTAGGCGAGCGAGGGGTGGAATTGGACGACCCGCATGCGCGCCCGGACGATCTCGGGCTCGCTCGTGCCCAGCAGGGCGTAGCCGAGACGTTTCGCCAGCCACGTCTTGCCGGTGCCCGGCGGCCCTTGAAGGATCAGGTTCTTCTTCGCCCGGAGGCGTCCGAGGGCTTCGTCGATCTCGCCGGCGGAGAGGAAGCAGCCGTCGGCGACGATGTCGGAGATGCCGTAGGGCAGCGGGATCGGTACGGCGGGCGGTTCGCGGACTGAGGTCGGCGCCGGCGCCGGCACATCGAAGAGCGGCTCATCCGCGAGAGGCTCGGGAAATCCCAGACGATCGGGAGCCGTGGCCGCCCAGGCGAAGACGGCCTGCTGTTGATGGCGGAGGAAGGCCTGGTGATCCTCGCCGGGCGACAGGCCGACAGCCGCTGCGGCCCGGATCAGCCCCTGAAGGCTCGATTCGCTGAGATGCCCGGTCGCCCGGTCCTTCTTCCGCACCACGATGGACGTGATGAGCGGCCAGCCGCGCACGTGCGCCAGGACGGCCAGCCGGTCCAGCATCGTGGGAACGGCGCGCCGGACCCTGGGCCAGGCGACGCGATTGGCGGCGGCCAGGTCGCCGTAGCTGAGGAATCTTCCGCTACGGGCGGCCTGAAGGATGGCGCTGTAGGTTCGCTCGGCGCTGAGAAGGCCGCGCCGCTCGCCGTCGAGGGCCCGCAGCACACGGGTCATCAGGGGCAGGGAATCGGGAGCGTCGCGCACTGCGGCGGTGACCAGATATCCGTCGCCGCCTTCAAGCCGGACGAGGCCCGCGTGGGCCAGCATCGCAAGAGCGTGGCGGATATCCGTGTCGTCCGGCTGCAGGTTGCCGGGAAAGACGGCGTTGTATCGAAGCCAGTCACGGACGGTCTGGAGAGAGGCGCCCTCCAGTGCGCGGAGGGCGTTCATCGCAGCGAGCATGGTACGGGCCCGCCGCGGCAGCGACTTGTCAGGCATCACGAACTCGAACGGACTACAGGTCGCCTCGTTGTAGTAGAGCCGGCGGGAACTGCAACGCTTGCGAGCAGCGAGCAACCTGAAGGACGCATGAGATCGAGGCGCGCGAAATCGTTCGCGGGGCGCGTATGACCTGCAATGTTGGGGAGATATTCACGCCCCTGAAGGGGGCAGACCGGAGAGAGTGGCTCCGCGGGTAGGATTCGAACCTACGACCAGCCGATTAACAGTCGGCTGCTCTACCACTGAGCTACCGCGGAACACTTCCTCTCGGGAAGGCGGGCGCTATAGCAGCGGGAATCTGCGCAACGCAACGGGAATTATCGGAACTTGGAAATAAGCCGCATCGACGACCCGCTGGACCCTCGCGTCTCGGCCTTCCGCGATATCCGCGAACGCGACCTGACGGGCCGTCAGGGCCTGTTCGTGGCGGAAGGGGAGGTGGTGCTGCGCGTGCTGGCGTCGCCGCACGCCCTGTGCCGCCCGCGCTCGGTGCTGCTGGCGGAGAATCGCGTCGCGGGGCTGGCGGAGGTGCTGGAATCCCTGCCGGACGACGTGCCCGTGCATGTGGCGGGGCAGGGGGTGCTGGATTCGGTGGCGGGCTTCCACCTGCATCGCGGCATCCTGGCGCTGGGCGAGAAGCCGCCGGCGCAGCCGCTGGAGGCCCTTCTGGCCGCGATGGGCGACGACGCCGTCGTCGTGCTGGCCTGTGGAATCGGCAACCACGACAACATGGGCGGCATCTTCCGCAATGCGGCGGCCTTCGGCGCCGGGGCGGTGCTGCTGGACGCGCAGTGCTGCGATCCCTTCTACCGCAAGGCCATCCGCGTCTCGGTCGGGGCGGTGCTGCGAACGCCCATGGCGACAGGTCTGGAAGCGATGGCGGCTGTCTCGGGCCTGAAGGCGGCGGGCTTCCGGGGGCTGGCGATGACGCCGTCGGCGGGAGTCACCCTGGACCAGGCGCCGCGGGGCGGGCGAGTCGCCATCGTGCTGGGCGCCGAGGGGCCGGGGCTGCCGGATTCGCTGATCGCGGCGTGCGAGCCGGTCGGCATCCGCATGTCCGGCGGCTTCGATTCGCTCAATGTGGCGACTGCGGGGGCCATTGCCCTGCATCATTTCGCGCGTGGAGCGTAAAGCGATCACCAGTTCGCGATTAACGATTTCTACACCTTGATGAACCGGCAAAGCTATGTCGCTCTGTCCCCCGTCCGGGGAGTGTGGGTCATGTTTGGCGGGGTTTTCGTCTTCATTCATCGCAATGCGCGCATCGCGCTGGCGGTATGTATCGTGGCCGGGGCGGTCAGCGCCGCCGGGGCCATCGGCTGGATCACCGCGCCGGTCTGACTGCCGATTTCAGACTCGCGCGCCGACGCCCCGCCGCAAGCGGCAGGGCGGATTCGGTGATGTCGGATGAAAACTCGCGATGGAGGCCTGACCGAGAATCGAACTCGGGTGCAAGGATTTGCAGTCCTCTGCGTAACCACTCCGCCATCAGGCCATCGGGCTGTTTTGAACAGCCGCACCATCGCGAGGCGGGTTCGCTATCAGATCGGATTGTCCGCCGCAACGCACAGACCTATAAGCGCGCCAGATTTCAGCAGGATTCCCCCAGATGGATTACGCCGCCGCGCGCAAGGTCATGGTCGACAGTCAGGTTCGGGTGAATGACGTCACCGATCGCGCCCTTCAGGCGGCCCTTCTGGCCGTGCCGCGCGAACGTTTCGTGCCGGCCGAACGCGCCTACTCCGCCTATGCCGAGATCGAACCGGAAATCGCCGGCGGCCGCCGCCTGATGCTGGCTCGCGATCTGTCCAAGCTGCTGATGGCGCTGGGCGCGAAGCAGGGCGAGACGGCCCTGGGCATCGCCGGACCCTACGCCGCCGCCGTTCTGGGCCGCATGGGCCTGGATGCGACCGCCCAGGAATCGGACGCCGCTGTGATCGAGGTGCTTGGTCCCGTGCTGGCGGAAGAACATGTCACCGCCGTCGTCGCCCCGCTGTCCGCCCCGACGGGCGCCGGCTGGGACGTGATCATTTCGGAAGCCGCCGTGCCGGGCCGCCCGGACGCATGGATCAACGCCCTGAACGTCGGCGGCCGTCTGGCGGTCGTCGAACGCGTCGGCCCGGCGGGCAAGGCCGTTCTCTACATGCGTGGCGAACAGGGCATATCGCGCCGGGAATTGTTCGACGCCGCCCCGCCGGTGCTTGCGGAACTGGCTCCGGAGCCCACGTTCGCCCTCTAGTGGCGGGCTCCCTACCGTGGGGGCTGTGCAACCCGCGTGAAAAAAACTTAACTGGCGTGGGCGTAAACCGTCCCGCATCAGGCCTTTGGGATACAAAGGGGGCGCGCATCCCACGCGCCAGGCAGGAACAACCATGCTGAAAAGTTCGCGCGCGCTCGCCTCGGTCGCCGTCATCGCCATCATCTCGAGCGTGGGGGCTCCCGCCTGGGCGGAGACGCTGCAGGAAGCGCTGGCCCTGGCCTACCGCACCAATCCGTCCCTGCTGGCCCAGCGCGCCAACCAGCGCGCGCTGGACGAGACGATCGTCCAGGCCCGCGCCGGCCTGCGTCCGCAGCTGGATATCACCGTCAGCGGCGAATACGTGAAGTCGTGGAACGACGTCCTGCCGGACACCGACAACACCGGCGGCGGCGCCAGCATCGGTCTGAACCAGACGCTGTGGAGCGGCGGCCGTATCGGTCACGGCATCACGGCGGCGGAAGCCGACATCATGGCCGGCCGCGAAAACCTGCGCGATCTTGAGCAGAACGTGCTCGCCGCCGTCATCCAGGCCTATGCCGACGTGCTGCGCGACAGCGAGATCCTGCGCATCCGCGAAGCCAACCTGTCCGTCCTGCAGCGTCAGCTGGAAGAGGCGACCGCCCGATTCGAGGTCGGCGAGATCACCCGCACCGACGTCGCCCAGTCGGAAGCCCGCCTGGCCCAGTCGGAAGCCGACCTGGCCAACGCCCGGGCCCAGCTGTCGGTGTCGCGCGCGGCCTACGCCGCCGTCGTCGGCCAGGCGCCGGGCGATCTGGCCCCCATGCCGGTGCTGCCGGGAGTGCCGTCCGACTTCGACAACGCCGTCGACGTCGCCATGAACGACAATCCGGGCATCCGTTCGGCCGGCTACAGCCAGCGCGCGGCTGAGGCGACCGTCGCCCAGGCCAAGGCCGAATTCCTGCCGTCGCTGGGCATCAACGCCTCGTACGGCGGCTCGGTCGACGCCCTGGATGAGTTCGTCAATATCTCGGACAACACCCAGTTCCGCGCCGGCGCGACCCTGTCGGTGCCGCTGTTCACCGGCGGCCTGACCAACTCGCGCATCGCCCAGGCGCAGGAACGCGCCAACGCCGCCCAGATCAACGTCGAGCTGGAGCGCCGCAACACTCTGCAGGCCGTCAGCTCGGCCTACGCCCAGTCGATCTCGGCCCGCGCCACGATGCAGGCCGGCGAGGAAGCGGTTCGCGCCGCCACCGTCGCCGCCGAGGGCGTGCGTCAGGAGGCCCAGGTCGGCCTGCGCACCACCCTGGACGTGCTGAACCAGGAGCTGGAGCTGCGCAACGCCCAGGTCACCCTGGCCAGCGCCCGCCGCAACGAATACGTCGCCCAGGCCAACCTGCTGTCCGCCATGGGCCGCCTGGAAGGCCAGGATCTCGATCCGACCATCGCGCCCTACGATCCGGCGGCCAACTTCGAGCGCGTGCGCAACCGCGGCGGCCTGCCGTGGGACGGCGTGCTCGAATCCTTCGACCGCTTCGGCTCGCCCTCGATCCGTCCGGCGACGGACCAGCCGGACGCGCCGATCGACGCCCAGCTGAAGAGCGAGGTCATCCAGACCGCGCCCCGCAACTGATCACAGGCGGATCGCCGGGTGCGCGAGTTCGTCCCCGGCGGCTAGCCTGTCAGGCGAAAAACGCCCGTTGATTCCGGCGGGCGTAGATGCGACGACATTCATGCGGAACGGGGCCGCCCAAAACCGCTGACATTTCGATTTGACCGTGCACATCCGTGCGCTTCGGGAATTCGCCATGACCGACCAGACCGCCCAGGAACCGACGATGGAGGAAATCCTGGCGTCGATCCGCCGGATCATTTCCGAGGACGACGCTCCGGCGGAAACCGCTGCGCCGGCCGCCGTCGCCGCGCCGGTCGAGCCTGAGCCCGCGCCCGAGCCCGTCGTGGCCGAGGCGGTCGTGTCGCCGGCCATGATGGACGAGACCCCGTCGGTCCAGGAGCCCGTCTCGTCCGAAGAGGACGTGCTGGAGCTGACCGACACCTACGAAGCTCCCGCCGAAAGCATCGGCGACCTCGACGTTTCGGCGTCCGAGCCCGAGCCGGAAGCCTTCCCGGTCGAAGAGCCCGTCTACAGCGCGCCGGTCTTCGAAGCGCCGGCTCCGGCCGTCGTCGCGACCGACAGCCATGATCCCCTCGTCGGCGACACCGCTGCGGCCAGCGCCGCCTCGGCCTTCGCCGGTCTCGCCTCGTCCCTCAGGAAGCCCGAACCCATGGACGCATCCTTCCCCTCCGGCCCGACCATCGACGAACTGGCGCGCTCGCTGCTGCGCCCGCTGCTGAAGGAATGGCTGGACGCCAATCTGCCGGCCATCGTCGAGGCCCAGGTACGCAAGGAAGTCGAACGCATCGCCCGCACCGCCGGCTAGCTTCACCTGCGACCTGATCAAGGCTAGATCATTCCGGGGCGGCTCCAGCGGGGCCGCCCCTCTCTTTTTGTCTACCCCCTCAAGCAGCGGCGCACCGCGTGCGACGCGATAGGGAACCCAGAGTCCTCCCCCATGCTCGACAAGACCTTCGACCCCAAGGCCTCCGAACCGCGCCTGTACGCGATGTGGGAGGAGAGCGGCGTGTTCGCGCCGAAGACGGACGGCGCCGCCGAGGCCTATTCGATCGTCATCCCGCCGCCGAACGTGACGGGCTCGCTGCACATCGGCCACGCGCTGAACAACACCCTGCAGGACATCCTGACCCGCTATCACCGGATGAAGGGCAAGGCCGCACTGTGGCTGCCCGGCACCGATCACGCGGGCATCGCCACCCAGATGGTGGTCGAGCGCCAGCTGGCCGCCGCGGGCAACGTCGGACGGCGCGAAATGGGCCGCGAGGCCTTCCTGGAGAAGGTCTGGGAGTGGAAGGCGACCAGCGCCGGCTCGATCCAGAACCAGCTGCGCCGCCTGGGCGCGTCGTGCGACTGGTCGCGCGAGCGTTTCACCCTGGACCCGGCCCTGCAGGTCGCCGTCCGCAAGGTCTTCGTCCAGCTGTTCAAGGAAGGCCTGATCTACCGCGACAAGCGGCTGGTGAACTGGGATCCGCATTTCCAGACCGCCATCTCGGACCTCGAGGTCGAGCAGCGCGAGATGGACGGCCACTACTGGCATTTCGCCTATCCGCTGGCCGACGGCGTGACCTATGAGCACCCGGTCGCCTTCGACGAGGACGGCAAGGCGACGGAATACGAGACGCGCGACTACATCGTCGTCGCCACGACGCGCCCGGAGACCATGCTGGGCGACACCGGCGTGGCCGTGCATCCGACGGACGAGCGCTACGCGGGCCTGATCGGCAAATTCGTGACCCTGCCGATCGTCGGCCGTCGCATTCAGATCGTCGCCGACGACTACGCCGATCCGACCAAGGGCTCGGGCGCGGTGAAGATCACCCCGGCGCATGACTTCAACGACTTCCAGGTCGGCAAGCGCGCCGGGCTGCAGGCGCTGAACGTCATGGACGCTTTCGGCCGCATCACCGCCGCCGACACGCCGGACGTGCCTGCGACCTACGAGGGCATGGACCGCTTCGCTGCGCGGAAGGCGATCGTCGCTCGCGCCGAGGAAGAGGGCTGGCTGAAGGAGATCGAGAAGACCCGCCACGTCATCCCGCACGGCGACCGTTCGGGCGTGGTCATCGAGCCGTGGCTGACTGACCAGTGGTACGTCGACGCCCACACGCTGGCGCAGCCGGCCATCAAGGCGGTGGAGCAGGGCGACACCACCTTCGAACCGGCCAGCTATTCGAAGATCTATTTCGAATGGCTGCGCAACATCGAGCCGTGGTGCATCTCGCGCCAGCTCTGGTGGGGCCACCGCATTCCGGCCTGGTACGACGAGGACGGCAATATCTACGTCGAGGAGTCGGAGGAGGCCGCCCAGGCCGCCGCCGGCGGCAAGACGCTGCGTCAGGACGAGGACGTGCTCGACACCTGGTTCAGCTCGGCCCTGTGGCCGTTCTCGACCATGGGCTGGCCGGAGAAGACCGACGACCTCGCTCGGTTCTATCCGACCGCCGATCTGGTGACGGCTGCCGACATCATTTTCTTCTGGGTCGCCCGGATGATGATGATGGGACTTCACTTCATGGATGAGGTTCCGTTCAAGCGGGTCATCATCAACGGCCTGGTCCGCGACGAGAAGGGCCAGAAGATGAGCAAGTCGAAGGGGAACGTCATCGACCCCCTCGACATCGTGGACGAGCTGGGCGCCGACCCGCTGCGCTTCACCATGGCCATCCTGTCGGGCACACGCGACATCAAATTGTCGAAGCAACGCATTGAAGGTTATCGCAACTTCGGCACCAAGCTGTGGAACGCCGCGCGCTTCTCGCAGATGAACGAGGCGCAGCGCGCCGAGGGCTTCGACCCCGCCGGCGTGCAGCAGACCATCAACCGCTGGATCCGCGGCGAGCTGACCAAGGCCGAGCGTCAGGTGTCGGAAGCCATCGAGGGCGGTCGTTTCGACGACGCCGCCTCGGCGTTGTACCGCTTCGTCTGGAACGTCTTCTGCGACTGGTACCTGGAACTGGCCAAGCCGGTGTTCAACGGCGCCGACGAGGCGGCCAGGGCCGAGACCCGCGCCATGACCGCCTGGACGCTCGACCAGACGCTGAAGCTGATGCACCCGGTGATGCCCTTCATCACCGAGGAGCTGTGGGACAAGCTGGCCGAAGAAGGCGCGCCGCGCACCGAGGCGACCCTGATCGGCGCGTCGTGGCCGGAACTGCCGGACGCCTTCGTCGACGCCTCGGCGGAAGCGGAGATCGGCTGGCTGGTCGACCTGGTCACCGAGATCCGCCAGCTGCGGGCCGAGATGAACGTGCCGCCGTCGGCCAAGCCGCCGCTGGCCTTCGTCGCGCCGGACGCAGGCACGGCGGAGCGCATCGGGCGCCACCGCGACCTGATCCTGACGCTGGGCCGGGTGTCCGAGCTGACGACCGCCGACGCCGCGCCGGCCGGGGCCATGACCTTCGTCTCGGGCGGAGCCACGGCGGCCCTGTCGCTGGCGGGGATCATCGACCTGGCCGCCGAGCGGGCCCGTCTGCTGAAGGAGATCGCGGTCTTCGAAAGCGACATCGGTCACGTGAACAAGAAGCTGGGCAATCCCAATTTCGTGTCGCGCGCCGCCCCTGAAGTCGTCGACGAGCAGCGCGAGAAACTGGCCGAGGCCGAGGCCGGGAAGACCAAGCTGGAAGCCGCCCTGGCCCGTCTGGACGCGGTGGGGTGAAGTCGCGGCTGGATCAGCTGCTGGTCGCCCGTGGTCTGGCTGAAAGCCGGGCCCGGGCGAAGGCGGCGATCGAGGCCGGCAAGGTCACCGTCGACGGCGAACCGGCGAAGGCCGCGTCCCAGCTGGTGTCCGACGACGCCGACCTGACCTTCGCCGACGCGCACCGGTTCGTCGGCCGCGCGGCGCTGAAGCTGGATCACGCCCTGAGCCTGTGGCCCGTGCAGGTCACAGACCGGGCGGTGCTGGACATCGGCGCCTCGACCGGCGGCTTCACCGAGGTCTGCCTCGAACGCGGCGCGCGCCACGTCCATGCGGTCGATGTCGGCCAGGGGCAGATGCATCCGCGCATCGCCGGCGACCCGCGCGTGACCAATCTGGAGAAGACCGACGCCCGCGATCTGACGCCGGCCGTCGTTCCGGAAGCGCCCGGTCTGATCGTCTGCGACGCCAGCTTCATCGGCCTGGCCAAGGTGCTGCCCGCCGCCCTGGCGCTGGCCGGGCCCGGCGCGGACCTGGTGACCCTGGTGAAACCCCAGTTCGAAATGGACAGCCGCAGCGAGATCGGCCGCGGCGGCGTGGTCAAGGACGCTGAGGCCCGCCAGGCGGCGCTGGACCGCGTCGCGGCCTGGCTGGAAGGGCAGGGCTGGTCCGTCCGCGAAACCGCCGAAAGCCCCATCACCGGCGGCGACGGCAACGTCGAATACCTGCTCTGGGCTTCATTGAAGTAGCCGCGATCGTCGGCCCTTCGGGGCCTCCCGACCCGACGCGGCCTGGCGCTTCGCATCCATTGGGCCGCGCTCAGAAGGCTCCGCCTTCTCGACCCGACGCGGCCTGGCGCTTCGCGCAGCTCTGCGCTCAAGCAGCGAGCGACCGCGTCGCGGGCGATAGCGCCCTGAACAAGTAGAAACCGCCGGTGGATTTCTCCACCGGCGGCTCTCGCATCGCTGATCGACAGGGGGGCTGAAAGATAATCAGCGACGCGATCCTGTTAGTTGCCGTTGCAGACCTCTTCGTAGCGGGTCACGACGCGGCCGTTCCAATCCGTGCTGCGGACCGAGACCGTGCGGCAGCCGTAGCGTTCGTTCGAGCGATCGCGGTTGTCGTAGCCGTAGCGATCATCCGAGGCGTAGCGCGTGTCGTAGCCGTAGCGGCTGTCGTTGGCGTACCGGTCGTCGTAGCGGCTCTGGTCGTAGCGGCCCTGGTCGTAGTAGCCGCGGTCGTACTGGTACGAGCTGCTGGAGCGATCGTAGTAGCCGCAGTCGCGGGCCGTGCTGTTGCCGGCGCCGCCGCCGAGAACGGCGCCGAGCACGCCGCCGATCAGGCTGCCTTCGGTGCGGTTGCCGCGGGCAGCGACCTGCGAGCCGGCGATGGCGCCCAGGGCCGCGCCGAAGGTGGCGCCGGCCGCGACGCGCTGGTTACGGTCGCTGCGGCAGTACTGCGGATTGTTGTAGCGGCTGTCGTAGCGATCCGACCCGTAACGGTCCTGGCCGTACGACTGATCGTAGCCATAGCTCTGCGGATAGGGCTGATAGCTCTGCGCCGAGGCGGCGGCGGGGGCCAGGATGACGCCCGCTGCGGCGAGAACGGCGGCTCCGGCGGCGGCCTTGCGGATCGGGGAGGCGAACATGCGGCGTCCTGGGTTTGTGGGCGGACCGGGAGACGGGGGCTTCCTGTCCTGTGACCTCGTTTCTAGGCGTTCGAAACTGAACGGCCTTTGATCGCGACGTTCATCTTCGTTCAGGTTTCGCCGGGGCTCCGGTCCCGCTAGAAGCGCCGGATGACGGAGACGCTGATCATCTCGCGCGTAGGCGGGCAGGGCGACGGGATCGCCGAGACGCCAACGGGTCCGGTGTTCGCGCCCCTGACCCTGCCGGGCGAAACCGTGCGCGGCGTCGTCAACGACGGCCGGCTGGAGGACGTCGAGATCCTCACGGCCAGTCCCGAGCGCGTGCCGCCCGTCTCGCCGCACTACGGTGATTGCGGCGGCTGTTCGCTGCAGCACTGGGCGGCCGGCCCGTATCTGGACTGGAAGCGCGAGCAGGTCCGTCTGGCCCTGGCGCGAGAGGGCATCGAAACGGAGATCGAGGCGACCGTCGCCGTCGCGCCCGGCACGCGCCGCCGCGTGGCCCTGCACGCGCGCCGCGGTCCGGACGGCCGCGTGCTTCTCGGCTTCAAGGCGCGCAAGAGCTGGCGACTGGTCGAGGTCACGGCCTGTCCGGTGGCCGATCCCCGCCTGGTCGCGGCCTTCCCGGCGTTGGCCCGGATCGCCGACGCCTTCCTCGAACATCCGAAGTCCGCGCCGACCGTGCACGCCACCTGGACGCTGTCCGGCCTGGACGTCGATGTCACCGGGGTCGAGCGCCGTTCGGGCGGCGGCCTGTCCCGCGACGCCCAGATGCGCGCCATCGAGGCCGCGAACGCCGCCGACCTGGCCCGTCTGAGCCTGGCCGGGGACACCCTGGTCATGGCGCGCCAGCCGATGATCGCCTTCGGCCCGGCCACCATCCCGCTGCCCGCCGGCGGCTTCCTGCAGGCCGCACGGCCCGCCGAGGAGGCCATGGTCGAGCGCGCCGTCGCCGCCGTGAAGGGCGCGAAGAAGGTCGCCGACCTGTTCTGCGGGGCAGGGGCCTTCACCTTCCCGCTGGCCACGGTCGCGCCGGTGCTGGCCGCCGACGCCTCGGCGCCCGGCATCGCCGCGCTGAAGGCCGGCATCGGTTCGGCGCGGAAGCTGAAAGCCATCGAGGCCCACGCCCGCGACCTGTTCCGCCGGCCGCTCGCCCCCTACGACCTGCGCGGCTGCGACGCCATCGTGCTGGACCCGCCCCGCGCCGGCGCCCTGGAGCAGACCCAGCAGATCGCCCAGACCAAGGCTTCGACCGTCGTCTACGTCTCCTGCAACCCCGTCACCTTCGCCCGCGACGCCCGCGTCCTGCTGGACGCCGGTTTCACGCTGGAACGGGTCATGCCCGTCGACCAGTTCCTGTGGTCGGCGCATGTGGAGCTGGTGGGAATCTTCAAACGCTGAGGCTCATGCCGCGTCGAACAGGTCCATCTGTTTCCGCGCGCTCGCCGGCACCCGGAATTTGGTCTCGTCCAGAGGCGTGCGCGAGGCGTCGAGGCCGTAGCGTTTGATGGCGGCGTGGAAGCGGGTGGCGATCAGGTCGGCCACCGGGCCTGAACCCTTCATGCGCGTGGTCCAGTCGGGGTCGTAGTCGCGGCCGCCGCGGGTCTGGCGGACCAGGGACATGACGCGGGCGGCGCGGTCCGGACGCGCGTCGGCCAGCCATTCGCGGAACAGATCCTTGATTTCCAGCGGCAGACGCAGGGTCACGTACATGGCCGAGGTCGCCCCGGCCTTGGCCGCCGCCTCCAGCACGGACTCGAGCTCATGGTCGTTGAGGCCGGGGATGACCGGGGCGAAGCCGACGCCCACGGGGACGCCCGCCTCGGCAAGCCGGCTGATCGCCTCCAGCCGTTTGGCCGGTGTCGACGCGCGGGGCTCCATCGCCCGGGCCAGACCGCGATCCAGTGTGGTGATGGAGACGAAGGCCGAGGCCAGACCCTCGCGGCCCATGGGCCCGAGGATGTCGACGTCGCGGGCGATCAGCACCGACTTGGTGATGATGCTGAAGGGGTGATTGAACCGCTGCATCACCTCCAGGATCGAGCGCGTCGATTTCAGCTCGCGCTCGACCGGCTGATAGGGGTCGGTGTTGCCGCCTATGTGGATGCGTTTGCAGACGTATCGGGGCTTGCAGAGCTCCTGCTCCAGCAGACCCGCGGCCTCTGGCTTGAAGAAGAGCCGGCTCTCGAAATCCAGGCCCGGGGATAGGCCCATCCAGGCATGGGACGGACGGGCGTAGCAGTAGATGCAGCCATGTTCGCAGCCCTTGTAGGGGTTGATGGACCGGTCGAAACCGACGTCCGGACTGGTGTTCTTCGCGATGATCGTCCGGGCCCGTTCCGGCGTCAGGGTCGTGCGCAGCGGCGCGGCCTCGACGTCGTCGGCGGTCCATCCGTCATCGAAGGCCTCGACCTTTTCAGGCTCATGGCGCCCGGTCGCATTCGATCGCGCACCCCGTCCTTTCGCTGCCTCGGCCATGAAGGAACGATAGCATCGAATGAGAACAAAGCAAGAACTCTTCGGGCATGACTTACTGATGCCGCGGATCAAGTCATGGTGTGAGAGATCGCCCTGCTACGCCGAGGCTTCGCAGGACATCCTGCTTCGCAAGCTCTGTCGGGGACCTGTCCTGCGAAGCCCGCACGGGCGAAGCAGGATGGTGCGGATGAGAGGACTCGAACCTCCACGCCTTGCGGCGCTGGAACCTAAATCCAGTGCGTCTACCAGTTCCGCCACATCCGCCCAGGTTCTGTCCAAGCCTGTAGGGGAGGCGCGGGCGGCGGGCAATGGGACAAAGAAAAAGGCCCGGGGCGAACCCCGGGCCTTCGTCTTTCAGGACCGATCCGGAGATCAGTCGTCCTTCTTGTTGTCCACGCCACGACCGAAGGCTTCGGCGGCGCTTTCCAGCTTCACGTCTTCCGTGATGTCGATGCCCTTGGCGAGCTTCGAGTTCCAGAAGCCGTAGATGATGTAGATCACCGCGCCGACGGCCGCGTAGCCGCCCAGCAGCATCAGCGGGAGGGGATTGTCCTCCGCCGCGTGCTGGAACATCGGGATCAGGTTCTGGCTGGCCAGGAACAGGCAGGCCAGGATGCCCAGAACCGCCGTGAAGATGCCGCCCGGGACCTTGAACGGACGCTCCATCTCCGGGTGCTTGATGCGCAGGAAGATGACGCTCAGGCAGACGATGGCGAAGGCCGTGGCGGTGCCCAGCGACACCAGGTCGCCGAGGATCGAGATCGGCAGGAAGGCCGCCGCGATGGCGATCAGGATGCCGAGCACGATGGTGCCGATCCAGGGCGTGCGGAACTTCGGGTGCACGATGGCGAAGGCCTTCGGCAGCAGGCCGTCCCGGGCCATGGTGTAGAAGATGCGCGTCTGGCCGTAGCACAGCACCAGCATGACCGAGGACAGGCCGGTGATCGCGCCGATCTTGATCAGGAAGCTGATCAGGTTCAGCTGGCCGCCCGCGGCCGAAGCCAGCGGCACATTGGCCCATTCCAGACCCATGCGGTCGATGGCGACGGCCACCGGCGCCGGGCTGGCGAGCTCGAGGTAGGGAACCACGCCGGTCATCACGGCCGCGACGGCCATGTAGATCAGGGTGCAGACGATCAGGGCGCCGAGGATGCCGATCGGGACGTCCTTGGACGGGTTCTTGGCCTCGGCCGCAGCGGTCGAGACCGCTTCGAAGCCGACGTAGGCGAAGAAGATGATCGCCGCGCCGCGGAAGATGCCGCCGACGCCGAACTGGCCGGGTTGGCCGGTCGGTTCAGGGATGAACGGGGTCCAGTTCGCCGGGTTGATGTACTGGATGCCCACCGCGATGAAGGTCAGCAGGACGACGATCTTGATGACCACGATGATGTTGTTGATCGAGGCCGATTCCGACACGCCCAGCACCAGCAGGGAGCAGACGGCGGCGATGCCGATGGCGGCCACCAGGTTGAAGGTGCCGGTCAGCGGGAAGGAGGTCGCGCCTGCGTCCTGCACCAGCTGGACCAGCGGCGTCGCCCACTGCGGGCCTTCGCCACCGGCGTACTGGATGGTCGGGAAGATCGACTCGCTCAGACCGAAGTCATGCAGGATCGAGACGACGTAGCCGGACCAGCCGACCGCGACGGTCGAGGCGGCGACGCCGTATTCCAGCACCAGCAGCCAGCCCATGATCCAGGCGAAGACTTCGCCGAGGGTGCCGTAGGCGTAGGTGTAGGCCGAGCCGGAGACCGGCATGGTCGAGGCCAGTTCGGCGTAGCACAGGCCGGCGAGGGCGCAGGCGATGCCGGCGACGACGAACGACAGCATGATGGCCGGGCCCGCGTTGGCGGCGGCGACCTGGCCGGTCAGAACGAAGATGCCGGCGCCGATGATGGCGCCGATGCCCAGGCTCATGAGGTTGATCGGGCCGAGAGTCCGCTTCAGCTCGCTTTTCGCGGCTTCTTTCTGGATCTGGGCTACGGATTTCTTGAGGAACAGTCGGTTCCCCTTAGGCCTGATGCCTTCTGCGGACATAGAGTCTCGCCCCCTTACACGGCGAAGCCCTCCCCGGGCCGCCTTCAATGGCGCGGACGCTAGCGGCGCTCGTGGGCGCTGGCAACGCGGTTTCCGATAGGTGAAGACGCGACGACGCTTTCGTGACCACGGGCGTGTCGGCTGGACCGCACCTGAAACGCTGGCGGCGCCGTGGCGCTTCGCGCTACCTGAGCGCCGATGCTGCCGATCCACGCCGTCCTCGAACCGCTGAAGGCCGCCCTGACCGGGGCGAACGCCGTGGTGCTCGCGGCGCCGCCGGGGGCGGGCAAGACGACCGTCGTGCCGCTGGCCCTGCTGGATCAGCCGTGGCTGGACGACAGCAAGGTGCTGGTGCTGGAGCCGCGACGCCTGGCCGCACGGGCCGCCGCCGACCGCATGGCGAAGACACTCGGCGAACAGGCCGGCGGCACGGTTGGTTATCGAACCCGTCTGCAAAACCGCATCGGCCCGAAGACGCGCATCGAGGTGATCACCGAGGGCGTCTTCACGCGGATGATTCTGGACGACCCGGGCCTGGACGGCGTCGGCGCGGTTCTGTTCGACGAATTCCACGAGCGCAGTCTCGACGCCGACCTCGGCCTGGCGCTGGCGCGGGAGGCGCAGGGGCTGCTGCGCGACGACCTGCGGCTGCTGGTCATGTCGGCCACCCTGGACATCGCCGGGGTCTCGCGCCTTCTGGACGGGGCGCCGGTGATCGAGGCCGAGGGGCGTATGTTCCCGGTCGAGACCCGCTATCTCGGCCGCAACGCCGCCGAGCGGTTCGAGGACGCCGTCGCCCGAGCCGTGCGCCAGGCCCTGGCGGAGGAGGGCGGCTCGGTCCTCGTCTTCCTGCCGGGACAGGGCGAAATCCATCGAACGGCCCAGCGGCTGAACGATCGTGTGCCCGTCGGCGTCGATGTCGTCCCCCTCTACGGCGCGCTCGACAAGGGCGAGCAGGATCGGGCGATCGAGCCGGCGGCGCCGGGCCGTCGCAAGGTGGTGCTGGCGACCTCGGTGGCCGAGACCAGTCTGACTATCGAGGGCGTGCGCGTCGTAATCGACGGCGGTCTGTCGCGGGTGCCGCGCTTCGAGCCGTCCAGCGGCCTGACCCGCCTGGCCACCGTCCGCGTCAGCCGGTCCTCGGCCGAACAGCGGCGGGGTCGCGCCGGCCGCGTCGAACCCGGCGTCTGCTATCGCCTGTGGGACGAGGAACAGTCCCGCGGCCTGGTCGCCCACCAGCGGCCGGAAATCCTGGAAGCCGACCTGACCGCCTTCGCCCTCGACCTCGCCCGCTGGGGCGCGCGGTCGACGGAGGACCTGGCCCTGCTGGACCAGCCGCCGTCCGGCGCCTTCGCCGAGGCGCGCAAGGTGCTGCAGAGGCTTGATGCGCTCGACGCCGACGGCGCCCTGACGGACCACGGCCGTCGCCTGACCCGCATCCCGCTGCCGCCGCGGCTGGCGCACATGGTCGCCGTGGCCAGTGACGCCGGCGACGCCGCCCTGGGCGCCCGCATCGCCGCCGTGCTCAGCGAGCCGGGGCTGGGCGGGAACGACACTGACCTGCGCGACCGGCTGCGCGGTCTGGATCGGGACCGCACGCCTCGCGCCCGCGACGCGATGAAGCTGGCCGACCGCTGGGCGCGTGCGGCCGGGGGCGGGCAGGGCGGATCGGCGGATGTGGGCGTGCTGCTGGCCGAGGCCTTCCCCGAACGGGTGGCCAAGGCGCGGGGCAAGCCGGGCGAGGTGCTGCTGGCGTCCGGTCGCGGCGCCTTCCTCGATCCGACCGACGCCCTTGCGCGGGAGCCCTGGCTGGCGGTCGCCGAACTGGGCGGCGGCGAGGCGCGGGATCGCATCCGGCTGGCTGCGCCGGTCGACCTTGCGGCGCTGGATCATCGCATCGAGAGCGAGGACCGGCTGAACCGCGAGCCGTCCGGCCGCATGGTGCTGAAGCGCATCCGCCGCATCGGCGCGATCGTCGTCGACGAGAAGATCAAGGGCGCGCCGGACCGCGCCGCCATCACCGCGGCGCTGAAAGGCGAGGTCGAGCGCGACGGGCTGAAGGCGCTGCGCTGGGGCGAGCGGGCCTCGGCCCTGCGCGCCCGGCTCGCCTTCCTGCGCACACTCGATGATGGCTGGCCGGACATGTCCGATGATGGCCTGGCGGCCGAGCGGGAGATCTGGCTGTGGCCGCTGCTGGATGGCGTCCAGTCGCTGGAGGCCATCGCCGACGGCGCGCTGGAGAACGGGCTGCGCTCGCTGATCCCGTGGGATCGCCAGCGGGCGCTTGATGATCTGGCTCCGGCCCGGCTGGAGACTCCCCTCGGCTCCGCCGCCATCGACTACGCCGCCGAGGGCGGACCGCGGGTCGACATCCGGGTGCAGGAGCTGTTCGGGGTGAAGACCCATCCGACCGTCGGCCGCGGCACGCCCCTGACGCTCGCCCTGCTGTCGCCGGCGCGACGGCCGATCCAGATGACGAAAGACCTGCCCGGCTTCTGGGCCGGCTCATGGCGGGACGTGCGCGCCGACATGCGCGGCCGCTATCCGCGCCACCCGTGGCCCGAGGATCCGTCGGTCGCCGAGGCCACCAACCGGGCCAAGCCGCGCGGGACGTGACCCCTGTTTTCCGCTCATCCCCGCGAAAGCGGGGATCCAGTCCTTTGGGTGATCGGTGCGACCGAGCCCGCGCTGACAGTCATCCCGCCCGCCGGTGTTTCCCCGAAATCACTGGGTCCCCGCTTTCGCGGGGATGAGCGGGAATTGGGTCAGCCCGCGCCGTTCAGCAGGCGGCCGTAGCTGTCGACCAGGCTGGAATAGGTCGGCACGAACATCACGGTCGCGCCGGAGCCGTTCGACACCGGGGCCTTGATCTCGAAATGCAGGTGGATGGTGGTCGCCGAGCCGCCGAAGTCGGCCGACACCTTGCCGATGCGCTGACCGCGGGTGACGGCGCGCGAGGCCTCGTTCGGGAACATCGCGTTCACGCCCGGCATGTCCATGTGCAGGTAGCGATAGATGCGCCCGGAGTCGCCCAGCACGGTGACGGTGTAGCTGCCGATCGAGGTGATGCGGCCCTTCTCGGCGGCGACCACCCAGTGGACCTTCTTCTCGCAGGTGGCCGGGCGGATGTCCTGGCCCTGGTGACCCTTGCCGGCGGGGCACATGCCGTTGGTCCAGGAGCGGGTCTCGCAGAAATTGTCGCGCCACGGGTAGCTGTAGTTCCGTGCATCGCACTGGCCGCCCGGGCCGGGCGCGGCGAAACCGCCGTAGCCGTAGACCTGGGAGTTGGCGTAGGCCGGCCCGGCCTCCATCGGGAAACGCATGCCGACGGCCCACAGGGTCGCGTCGGTCGCGCCGCTGCCCGAGCCCGGATACAGGGCCCCACCGCCGTCGTGCGGCCAGCTGACCGGCGTCGGCGCGGGCGGGGTGGCCGGACCGGGATCAGGCGTGGGATCGCCGGGCGCAGGCGCATCAGCCTTCTTCTCCGGCGTCGTCGCCGTCTGGCCGCAGCCGCCGGGCGAGCAGGCGGTCAGCAGCAACAGCGCCGCCAGGGCCGCGGGCCGCCTCACGCGCCGCCCCCGATCAGGATCAGGCTTTCCGCGAACGCCACCGCGTCCGCCTCGGTGCAGCCCGGCGACGCCTGGGCCTCGCAGATGAAGGTGACGTTGTAGGCCGCGCCGAAGCGGTTGAAGGCGACGTCGACGCCGTACTCCGTGCGCTCGGTGCGGACGTCGCTGAGCTCGCTGGCCCGCGCCTGACGCCGCGCGGCGAACTTCGCATCGATCCGGCGCGCCGCCACGGGCTCCGCCGCCGGGCGGGCAGGGGGCTTGGACACGGGGGACTGCAGGGCCTTGGTCGCGCCGTAGATCTCGATGATCTGACCGGCCCGCTGCACCACCATCATATAGTGGCCGTCGCCGCCGTAGATCTGCGCGGTTCCCAGCAGGGCCGGATCGGCGGGCGCCAGCACCGGCACGTCCGACGCCTGGGCCGTACGCAGCACCTCGACCGTCTGCGGCTGCTGGTTCAGCACCCCGCGCAGTCGCTCGGCCAACGGGTCCTGACGCGCCTGCGCCAGCTCGGCCTCATCGACGCGCGAGCGCGGCAGTTCGACCTGTGTCGCGGCGGTCGGGGCGGGCGGTGGCTGCTGTGATGTGGTCACGCCCGCGATCGCGGCGAACATCAGCGTCGCGGTGACGCCCAGCCAGGTCCGGTAAGTCATCTCGCCCACCTCCGACCTTCACCATACCAGCGGTATGCGAAGTGCGCGAGAGGTCGTTTCGGGATGCCGTCAGCGGCCGAGAATGTCTTCGGCCGTCACCCGGCCGGACCGGTATTCCGCGACCCGCTCGAGAGTCTGCCGGCAGGTCGGAGAGGGGTCGGACCGCGCCGCACAGCCCTTCTCGTAGACGCGCATCATCATCTCCAGACCGATCTTTTGGCCCCGGCCTTCCATCGCCCGGCCGAGCGACTCGCCCACCGCGCTCCAGGCGGGAGAGTTGAAGTCAGCGTTGTCGTTGATCTGATCCAGCGGAACATGGAGAACAACGGCGGCGGCCATCTCGTCCTGCACCGTCCGGATCACCCCATCGACCTCGAGGTGGAAGGTGGTGCTCATGACGGCGACTTCTTCCGGCGCGTAGCCAGTCTGGTCCATGCCGGTCCAAAGCGCCTCCAGCGGCGCCCGCATCATGCCCTCGATGACGGGATCCATAAGCCTGTGCGCGGCGGCGGTTCGCGCTGCGTTGTCCGAGGCCTGCCCGGACGCCGCCTGGGCACCCGTGGCGCAAAGCAGCAAGGCGACGACGACGGCTGTGATTCTGTACATGGTGGCTCCCCCTCGATCCCAGCGTCCGCAATGGCGGGATCATTGTCCAGCGGCTTGCTATTCCGGGGCTTTGCGCCTACATGGCGCCCGCACTTCGCACGTGGGCGTGGCGCAGCCGGGGGAGACATCCCCGTCCGCTCCATTCCGAGGGTCCATGCGGACCTTTAAAGCGCCCACGCAACGTCTATCGGAAAAAGGACACTACCGATCATGGCTCTGCCTGAATTCTCCATGCGTTCGCTGCTCGAAGCCGGCGCCCACTTCGGCCACCAGACGCACCGCTGGAACCCGAAGATGGACAAGTACATCTTCGGCTCGCGCTCCAACATTCACATCATCGACCTGTCGCAGACGATGCCGCTGATGCACCAGGCGCTGGTCGCCGTGCGCGACGTCGCCGCCAAGGGCGGCCGCGTGCTGTTCGTCGGCACCAAGCGCCAGGCCGCTGATCCGGTCGCCGAAGCCGCCAAGCGCTGCGCCCAGTACTACATGAACAACCGTTGGCTCGGCGGCACGCTGACCAACTGGCGCACCGTCTCGGGCTCGATCGCCCGCCTGCGCGAGCTGGAAGGCGTTCTGGAAGCCGGCGGCGAAGGCCGCGTCAAGAAAGAGCTGCTGACCCTGCAGCGCGAGAAGGACAAGCTTGAGCTGTCGCTGGGCGGCATCAAGGACATGGGTTCGATCCCGGACATCATGTTCGTGATCGACACCAACAAGGAAGCGATCGCGATCCAGGAAGCCCGCAAGCTGAACATCCCGATCATCGCGATCCTGGACACCAACTCGGATCCGGACGGCATCACCTATCCGGTCCCGGGCAACGACGACGCCGCCCGCGCCATCCAGACCTACTGCGACCTGATCGCCGACGCCGTCCTCGACGGCCTGGCCGCCGGCCAGTCGGCCTCGGGCGTGGACCTGGGCGCTGCGATCAACCCGGAAGAGCCGATGCTGCGCGAGGCCTCGGCCCCGGTCGCCGCTGAAGCCGCCCCGGCCGGCACCGAAGGCGTCGCCGCCGAACTGGAAGCCGCTGCTGAACCGGCCGTCGCCGACGAAGCCGCCCAGGAAGCGACGACGGAAGCCCTCGACGCCGTCGAAACCGACAAGGCCGCGGTCTGAGGATCGCACCGGCCTTCGGATGAAGGCCGTACGTCTAACTGACATACGGCCCGGCTAATCAGCCGGGCCGTTACCGCATTCGAATACCCAAGGAGCTATACAATGGCTGAGATCACCGCCGCTCTCGTTATGGAACTCCGCGCCAAGTCCGGCGTCGGCATGATGGACTGCAAGAAGGCGCTGCAAGAGACCGACGGCGACATCAACGCCGCGATCGACTGGCTGCGCGCCAAGGGCCTGTCCAAGGCCGCCAAGAAGGCCGACCGCGTCGCCGCCGAAGGCCTGGTGGCCGTCGCCTCGAAGGAAGTCGGAGCCGGTGAAGTCGGCGCCGCCATCGAGTTCAACGCCGAAACCGACTTCGTCGCCCGCAACGACCTGTTCCAGAACGCCGCCAAGAAGTTCGCCCAGCTGGGCCTCGAGCACGCCACGCTCGAAGGTCTGCACGGCGCTGAACTGGAAGCCGGCAAGACGGTCCAGGACGAAGTGACCAGCATGATCGCCACCATCGGCGAAAACATGCAGCTGCGCCGCGCCGCCCGCCTGTCGGTCGACGAAGGCGTCGTCGCCTCGTACGTCCACAACTCGGTCTCGCCGGGCGTGGGCCGCATCGGCGTGCTGGTCGCCCTGCACGGCGGCGGCGACAAGGCCGCCCTGCGTGAACTGGGCCGCAAGATCGCCATGCACGTGGCCGCCACGGCTCCGCTGTCGCTGAACACCGACGATCTGGACCCGGCCGCGGTCGAGAAGGAACGTCAGGTCCTGACCGAGAAGGCCAAGGAAGAAGGCCGTCCGGAAGCGATGATCGCCAAGATCGTCGAAGGTCAGATCAACAAGTTCCAGAAGGACGTGGTGCTCTCCAAGCAGCCGTTCGTCATGAACCCCGACGTGACCATCGAGCAGCTGGTCGCCGACACCGGCAAGGAACTGGGCGCGCCCGGTCTGCACCTGGCCGGCTTCGTCCGCCTCGCCCTGGGCGAAGGCGTCGAGAAGGTCGAAGGCCCGGACTTCGCTTCGGAAGTCGCCTCGATGATGGCCGGCCAATAAGCCACGACCGATCCCTTCGGGGACCGTGATCAGGGGGCTGGCGACTTCGGTCGCCGCCCCCTTTTTCGTTTGCGCCGTCCATTGCCATGCCTCGCCGCCTGGAGGAGGCTCCCGGTCTGATTTGCCCGGTTTTTGAAAGCGACACATGGCGCCCGGCGGCTTTCGCTTCGAACGCTTTCACCTCGATCCGCGCGACCGCCGGCTGCGCCGCGACGACGCGACGGTCGAGCTGAACAACCGCTATCTGGACGCGCTGGCCCTGCTGGTCAGCGAACAGGGCCGGTTGGTGTCCAAGGACCGCTTCCTCGACGAGGTCTGGCGCGGCGTGCCGGTCACCGACGAGGCCCTGACCCAGTGCATCCGCACCCTGCGGCGCCAGCTTGGCGACGACGCCGCCCGGCCGCGCTTCATCGAGACGGTGCCCAAGCACGGCTATCGCTTCATCGCCCCGGTCGAACGCATCGGGGATGAGCCCGCTGCGCCAGCCGTGCCCGCAGCAGTCGGCGCTCCGGACTGGTCCCGCCGTCAGGCTCTCGTGCTCGGCGTCGCCGGCATGCTGGGCGGCGGGTTCGCGGGGGCGTTCGGCGGTCTTCTGTACGGTTTCGCCAGCGCGCCGGGGCAGTCGGGCGCCGGGGCGTCGTCCGTAGTGCTGGTGCTGATCTTCATCACCATCCTGGTCGGCCTGATCGGAGGCGCGGGCGTGGGCCTGGGCGTCGGCGTCTCAGAGCTGGCGCCGGGTCGCCGCTGGGCCTGGAGCACCCTCGGCGGAGCCGTCGGCGGCCTGCTGGTCGGGGCTTTCGGCAAGATGCTGGGTCTGGACGCCTTCACCATCCTGCTGGGCCAGTCACCCGGCGAGATCACCGGGGCGGGGGAGGGCGCCCTTCTGGGCGGCGCCATCGGCTTCGGCGCGTGGCTGGCCGTGCGAGGCGGCGCCTTGTCCCTGCGGCGGGCGATGATCGCGGGCGGGCTGTCGGCGGCTGTCGCCGGGGTCGCGATCGTCCTGCTGGGCGGGCGTCTGATGGGCGGAAGCCTCGATCTGCTGGCCCGGCACTTCCCCAACTCCCGGTTCCGCCTCGACCACCTCGGCGCCCTGTTCGGAGAGACCGGTTTCGGTCCCGTCAGCCAGGCCGTCAGTGCGGGGATCGAAGGCCTGCTGTTTGGCGCCTGCGTCGTCGGCGCCATGGTGCTTGCACGCCGCAGCATGACTTCCGGCAACCCCGGATAGTTCAACGTGGTTAACGTTTTTCGACAGCCAAGGTGGAACGCAATTCAGAGACACCGGTTTCTGTCGCATGGATATGCGCCCTGCCAACGCAACGTCCGTACCCGAATCGGGGGAAAGCTATCCGAAGTTCGGGGAGCTGCAGAAACGCGCTACCCAACTCGGACTGGTCATGAGCCGTGATCGGGTATCGGGACATCTTCACCTTCGCCCCCGCGATCGTCATGACCCACGACCTGGCTGGCGGCATCTGACCTTCCACGAAGCTTCGGCGGTCGTAGAGGGTCTCGAGGTCCGCGCGACCTACCGCGCCTACGCCTCGCGCCGGAACTAGATCGGCCTCGGCGCGACGGACTGACGCGCCACAAACGTTTGCACCCCTTTGAATAACGGCCGCGCTTCGCGTCTGATCGCGGTCGTTCAGTGATTCCCCGGGGGAGCTTCCATGCGTCTGGCCGCCTTGTTGTCCGCAACCGCCCTTGTCATCGCCACGCCTGTGCTTGCCCAGGCGCCCGACCGGGTGGCCATCAACGGCATCATCGACCAGGGCTTCAACCACAGCGAGGTGATGAACACCGCCGCCTGGCTGACGGACCGGATCGGCGGCCGCCTGACCAATTCGCCCCAGATGCGCGAGGCCGAGAGCTGGACGGCGCAGCAGTTCCGCGACTGGGGCCTGTCCAATGTCCGCGCCGAGGGCTTCGAGTTCGGCCGCGGCTGGTCGATCGTCCGCTCCAGCGCCCGCATGACCGCCCCGCGCAGCATCGACCTGCGCGCCATTCCCGTGGCCTGGACGCCCTCGACCGACGGCGTGATCAGCGGCGACGTCGTGGTCGCCCCCATGACCACCCCGGCCGACTTCGACAAATGGCGCGGCAAGCTGGCGGGCAAGATCGTCATGATCACGAAGCCGGACACCGGCTCCGAGCCGACCGAACCCGCCTTCCGCCGCTGGACCGACGACGAGCTCGCCGGCCGCACCGCGTTCGTCCAGCCGGCCCATGCCGAGCCCAGCCTGGGCGGTCTGCGCGAGGCCTCCTTCGCCGAACGCCTCGACGCCTTCCTGAAGGAAGAGGGCGCCATCGCCTGGGTGAAGATGTCCCAGCGTGACGGCGGCCTGCTGCACGGCACCGGCTACACCTACCGCGTCGGAACCACCCCGACCCTGCCGGGCATGGAGCTGGCGGCCGAGGACTACCGCCGCCTGGCGCGCCTGGCGAAGACCGACGCCAGCCCGCGGCTGGAGCTGATGAGCGAGGTCCGGTTCCACGACGAGGACGTCAACGCCTACAACATCCTCGCCGACATCCCCGGCACGGCCCGCGGCGGCGAATACGTCATGGCCGGCGCCCACCTGGACAGCTGGGTCGCCTCGGACGGCGCCGTCGACAACGCCGCCGGCGTCGCCGTGGTCATGGAGGCCGCCCGCATCCTGAAGGAGATGGGCGTGCGTCCGAAGCGCACCATCCGCTTCGCCCTGTGGAACGGGGAAGAGCAGGGGCTGCTCGGCTCGCTGGCCTATGTCGACCAGCACCTGGCCACGCGCGCCCCGCTGAACGATCCGGAACTGGACTCCCTGCCGAACGGCCGCACCTGGCGTCAGCGCTGGCCGGTCCAGCCGCGCCCCGGTCACGCCGACCTGGTGGCCTATTTCAACATCGACAACGGCTCCGGGAAGATCCGCGGCATCAACGCCGAGGGCAACGTCGCCGCCGCCCCGATCTTCGAGGAGTGGCTGGCCCCGTTCGCCAGCATGGGCGCCTCGACCGTCTCGCTGCGCACCTCGGGCGGCACCGACCACGTCTACATGCAGAGCGTCGGCATCCCGGGCTACCAGTTCATCCAGGACCCGCTGGATTACGGCAGCCGCCTGCACCACACCTCGATCGACAGCTACGACCACATCAAGCCGGAAGACCTGCGTCAGGCGGCCGTGGTCCTGGCCGGCCTGCTGCTGACCGCCGCCAACAGCGACGAGCCCTTGCCGCGCATGCCGCTGCCGACCCAGCCGACGCCGAGCGATCCGTTCGCGTACTGAGAGCGAGCGGATGACGCCCGGAACCTGGACCGACCCAAGACTTGGGCTGACCGGCAACGCCGTTTCCTGGGTCGATCAGGACGACGAAGGCGGGATCGGCCTGGGCTTCGGGGATGACTGGGTTCTGCGTGTATGGAACGCCAACTCGATCGCGGGCTGTCGGCTCGACGATCTGGTCGGCCAACCGCTCGTGTCGTTCATCGATCATGGCGATTTCGAACGGCTTGAGTTCGGAAACGGCGCTGTTGTGACTGTTGATATGCGGGCCGAAGCCTTCACCGGCCCCGAAGCCATGTTCCTGTCGGGGCCGGACGCGCTGATGATCGTCTGGCCCTGACGCGCCTTGGCTTCATCAGAGTTTGGATACCGGCTGAATTCCACGGCCACGAGGTCTTTGCCTACCGTGGAGACGAGCTGTACAGCCCCCATCCAGAACAGACTCGCGCTGGCGATGAAGTGTGGCGTGCTGGGTGAGTGAGGCAGGTGGAGATGTTTGACCAGAAGGGACAACCGGAAAGGCCGACGAAAAGGCAGGCCTGGACGCTATTCGGGTTGCTCGTATTTCTGTGCTGCTACGCTGTCGCCTGGAGCGAACTGCAAAAGAACAGGGAGACTCCGGCGGCAGAGCGAACCATCCAGGCGACACGCTCCCGCTGATCGCTTCCCGCGACACCCCGCCCGCCTTCACCCGGACCTCGCGACCGGCTAAGGCGTGCTGATGATCGGAAGACTGAACCACGTCGGCGTCGCCACGCCCTCCATCGAGACCAGCGTCGCCCTGTACCGCGACATGCTCGGCGCCACGAAGGCGCATGAGCCGTTCGACCTGCCGGCCCAGGGCGTGCGCGTCTGCTTCGTCGACCTGCCCAACAGCCAGATCGAGCTGATCGAGCCGCTGGGCGAGGACAGCCCGATCCACGGCTTCCTGGCGAAGAACCCCAGGGGCGGCCAGCACCACGTCTGTTTCGAGGTCGAGGACATCATCGCCGCCCGCGACGCCCTGCGGGCGAAGGGCGCGACCATCCTCGGCACGGGCGAGCCGCGTATCGGCGCCCATGGCACGCCGATCATCTTCGTCCATCCCAAGGACATGGGCGGCGTGCTGGTCGAGCTGATGGAAACCCCCAAGGGCGGAGCCCACTGATGTCCATGCCCATCGGCCCGATCACCATGATCGCCATCTATATCGTCTGCTGGTGGACGGTGCTGTTCGCCGTCCTGCCCATCGGCATGAACCAGCAGGACCAGGAACGTCCGACCGACGGAGCCCAGTGGGGCGCGCCCGCCAATCCGAACCTGAAGAAGAAATTCATCACCACGACCTGGGTGTCGGCCCTGATATGGCTGCTGGTCATGGTGCTGGTCTTCATCGGCTGGATGCCGCTGCCCGACCTGGCCCCGCCGGGAGGCTGACCGCGTGACCGAACGCCTGTTCCTGCTCAATCCCGACTGGCACGACGACGAGGGCGGTCCCTGGTACTGCCCGGCCGGCGCCGTGGTCGAGGGCGTGCTGGCCTTCTATCCGGCCCTGCGTAAGCAGCTCGAGATCCGCTACCTCGACCATCCGCGGCCGCGCCCGCCGGTCATCGAGGCCGTCGGCGAGGATCACCAGAGCTGCCCGATCCTGGTGCTGGACGGCGATCTCGACTGGCCCGCGGCGCAAACCAGCGAGGCCACGGGCGCCCGTTTCCTGCAGAACGAAGCCATCATTCCCTACCTCGTCGCGCGCTACGGCATCGGTTCGCCGCATCCCTGATCGCGCTTGTGCGTTTGGGTCGGCCTAGCTTTCGCCCCTTCGTCCCGGCTAAAGCACGTACCCCACGCCTCGTTGCCGGATTCTCCCCCATGCGCCTGTCGCGCTACTTCCTCCCGACCCTGAAAGAGGCGCCCTCGGACGCCCAGATCGTTTCGCACCAGCTGATGCTGCGCGCGGGCCTCATCAAGCAGGAGGCCGCCGGCATCTACGCCTGGCTGCCGCTGGGTCTGCGGGTGCTCAAGAAGATCGAGCAGATCGTGCGCGAGGAGCAGGAGCGGGCAGGGGCCGTCGAGCTGCTGATGCCGACGCTGCAGCTGGCCGACCTGTGGCGGGAGTCGGGGCGGTATGACGCCTACGGCCCGGAGATGCTGCGCATCACCGACCGTCACGAGCGCGAGCTGCTGTACGGCCCCACCAACGAGGAGATGATCACCGACATCTTCCGGGGCTTCGTGAAGAGCTACAAGGCGCTGCCGCTGAACCTCTTCCACATCCAGTGGAAGTTCCGCGACGAGCGCCGTCCGCGCTTCGGCGTCATGCGCGGCCGCGAATTCCTGATGAAGGACGCCTATTCGTTCGACATCGACGAGGCCGCCGCCCGCGTCGCCTACAACCGCATGTTCGTCGCCTATCTGAACACCTTCGCCCGCCTGGGCCTGAAGGCCGTGCCGATGCGCGCCGACACCGGCCCCATCGGCGGCGACCTGAGCCACGAGTTCATCGTCCTGGCCGACACCGGCGAGAGCGAAGTCTTCTGCGACCGCAAGCTGGTCGAGATGGCCGCGCCCGGGCATGACTTCGACGCCGCCGCCGTCCAGGCCGTGTTCGACGAACGCACCGCCCTGTACGCCGCGACCGAGGAAATGCACGACGTCGCCCAGTTCGAGGCCCAGACCGCCGAGGGCGACCGCCTGTCGGCCCGCGGCATCGAGGTCGGTCACATCTTCTATTTCGGCACCAAATACTCGGCCCCGATGAAGGCGAAGGTCGCCGGGCCGGACGGCCAGGACACCGAGGTCCACATGGGCAGCTACGGCGTCGGCGTGTCGCGCCTGCTGGGCGCCATCATCGAGGCCAGCCATGACGCCGGCGGCATCATCTGGCCGGACTCGGTCGCCCCGTTCGACGTGGTGGTCATCAACCTGCGCGCCAATGACGAGGCCGTCTCGGCCGCCTGCGAGGACGCCGTCGCCAAGCTGGAAGCGCTGGGCAAGGACGTCCTCTACGACGACACCGACGAGCGTCCGGGCGGCAAGTTCGCCACCGCCGATCTGATCGGCGTGCCGTGGCAGCTGACCATCGGGCCCAAGGGCCTGGCGGACGGCGTGGTCGAGCTGAAGCGCCGCGCCACCGGCGAGAAGATCTCCGTTTCCCTCGAAGACGCCATCGCGAGGCTCACTGCATGACGGACGCCACGGCTGCGAAGCCCGTGAAGCCCGCCGGACCGTTCTCCGCCTGGGAATTCGGTCTGGCCTTCCGCTATCTGAAGGCGCGACGGCGCGAGGGCGGCATCGCCCTGATCGCCATCATCTCCTACGTCGCCATCGCGCTGGCGGTCATGGCCCTGATCACGGTCATGAGCATCATGGCCGGCTTCCGGTCCGAACTGCTCAGCCGCATGCTGTCCTTCAACGGGCATATGTACGTCCAGGGCCAGGTGTTGGTCGCAGCCGACCGCGAGGCTGCGGTCCAGCGCATCAAGGACGTGCCCGGCGTGCTGCACGTCTCGCCCCTGACCGAGAACATCGGCGTGTTCCGCGGGCGCGGCGGCGCGGCGGCCGGCGGCTATGTCCGAGGCATCCGCCCGGCCGATCTGAACTCGATGCAGTACGTCTACGAAAGCCTCACGCCCGAGGCCCGGCGCAGCTTCGGCCAGGGCGCCTACGGCGGCGACAACGTCCTGATCGGCAAGGCGCTGGCCCAGCAGCTGGGTCTGCGTCCCGGCGATCCCATCACCCTGTATTCCCCGACCGGCGCCGACAGCGCCTTCGGCAACCTCGGCGGGCTCGAGAAGACCTACCGCGTCGGCGGCGTGTTCAGCTCCGGCGCGGCCGATTTCGATCAGGCCTTCGTCTTCATGCCGCTGGAGCAGGCCCAGTTGTTCTTCGGCAAGGAGGGCGTCTGGGACGTCATCGAGCTGAAGGTGGCCGAGCCGGACCGCGTCGAGGCCCTGACCCCCGCCGTGCGCGCCGCCGCCGGCCGCTTCGCCATCGTCAACGACTGGCGTGACCGTCTGGCCGCCTTCTGGGGCGCCCTGAAGGTCGAGCGCGTGGCCATGAGCATCATCCTCGGCCTCGTCGTCGCCATCGCCGCCCTGAACATCATCTCCGGCATCGTCATGCTGGTGAAGAACAAGACCAAGGACATCGCCATCCTGCGCACCGTCGGGGCCAGCCAGTCGTCGATGCTGCGGGTCTTCTTCATCTCCGGCGCGACCATCGGCATCGCCGGCACCCTGACGGGTCTGGTACTGGGCCTGCTGTTCTGCCTGAACATCGGCGCCATCCAGCACTTCCTCGAGTGGCTTCTGGGCGTCCAGCTGTTCAACGCCGACGTCTACATGCTCGACTCCATCCCCGCCCTGGTCGATCCGGCCGACGTTACCTGGGTCACCCTGTGGTCGGTGTTCATGTCGTGCGTCGCCAGTCTGCTGCCCTCGTGGCGGGCCGCCAAAATGGATCCGGTGGAGGCGCTCCGCTATGAGTAAGCCCGTCTTTTCCGCCCGCGGCGTCACCCGCACCTACCAGACCGGCACCGGCGGCCTGACCGTGCTCAAGGGCGTCGATCTCGACGTCATGCCGGGCGAGGTCGTCGGCCTGATCGGCCCGTCCGGTTCGGGCAAGTCATCCCTGCTGCACGCCGCCGGCCTGCTGGAGCATCCGACTTCCGGCGCCATCCAGATCGACGGCGTCGACGTCGGCGGCCTGGGCGAGCGCGCGCGCACCCATATCCGCCTGAACTCCATCGGCTTCGTCTATCAGTTCCACCATCTGCTGCCGGAGTTCGACGCGCGCGACAACGTCGCCCTGCCGCTCCGCATCGCCGGGGTGAAACAGGCCGACGCCCGCGCCCGCGCCGAGGAAGTCCTGACCCAGCTGGGTCTCGGCGAGCGCCTGACCCACCAGCCCGGCCAGCTGTCCGGCGGCGAGCAGCAGCGCGTCGCCGTCGCCCGCGCCCTGGCCAACCGTCCGCGACTGCTCCTGGCCGACGAGCCGACCGGCAACCTCGACCCCGCCACCAGCCAGACGGTGTTCGAGGCGCTGCACGCCCTGGTCAAGGAAACCGGCGTCGCCGCCCTGATCGCCACCCACAACATGGAGCTGGCCGGTCACATGGACCGCGTCTTCGCCCTGAAGGACGGCCATCTGGAAGAGCGCCCGGCGGAGAGCCACGAGTACTAGGGTCGAGGGTCGAGGGGCGAGGTGAGCCGACGCTCCCACACTTTCCCGCCTCTCGACCCCCAACCCTCGCCCCTCGCCCCTCGCCCCTCGACCCGGGCAACGCAGGACGCTGTCCCGTGCTAGGATGCGGTTTCCGCGGAGCCGCCCATGACCGACGCCATCGAGGCCCATCTTCAGGCCGCCCGCCTGGCCGAGGACGAGGGGCGCACGACCGACGCCCGCAACGGCTACGCCCGCGCCGCCGCACTCAGCCGTGAAAGCGCCCGGCCGCTGCTTCGCGCCCACGCCCTGCGTCACCTGTCGGACATCGATCGTGACACCGGACAGCCCGGCGAGGCGCTGGCCCACGCCGAACAGGCGGCGGCCTTGTACCGCGCCAACGGCGAGGCCCAGCCGCTGGATCTGGCCAATGCGCTGCGCCTGAAGGCCCTGGCCCTCGACGTGCTGCGCCGCCGCGATCAGGCGACGGTCGTCTGGACCGAAGCGCGCGATCTGTATGAGGCCGCCGGCGCCGCGGCCGGGGTCGCCGAGTGTGAGGCGCGTCTGGCCGCTATTTCTTCCCCGGCGGCTGGGTGAAGGGCGAGCTTCCCACCGACACGGCCGGCTTGGGCTTCTCCGCCTTCGGTTTCCGGGTTTCCTTGTTGCTGCGTACCTGACCCTTGGCCATGACCGCTCTCCTGCGACGCCTGCCGCCAGAAGGCGGATCGTTGGCGGCGTCGCGGCGGACCATACACCCGCTGGCGAGTCTGACGACCACGGCATCCGCTTGGTTCCCGCCGTTCACGGCGTTACCCTCCGGCATCCCCAGCCATGAGGTCCGCCATGATCCGTCGCATCGCCCCCGCCATTCTGGCCACCGGTGTCATAGCCCTCGCGGCCTGTAATCAGGCCGAACCGGCTCCCCCCGCCGACGCGCCCGTCGCCCCTGAGACCAAGATCACCGCCACGACCGCCGCCGACATCCCCGAGGCCGTCCGCGCCGCCGTCCTCGCCGCCCGCCCGGGAATGGTCATCGCCGAGGCCGAGCTGAAGGAGCGGGAAGGGCGCCGCTACTACGACGTCGAGGGCTCGGTCGACGGCGCGGAGATCGAACTGGACCTGCTGGAGACGCCGCAGGGCTGGCGCGTGGTCGAGATCCAGCGGGACCTGGCCTGGAGCGCCGTCCCGGCCGGCGTGCACGCGGCGGCGGAAGCCGCCCGTGCGGGCTTCACCCCGGTCCGCGTCATCGAGAGCACCCAGGCGGAGGACGGCGCGGTCATCTACGAACTGTTTGCCGACGGCCAGCCGGAGACCCCGGTGCTG
Source organism: Brevundimonas lenta (assembly GCF_014196335.1). Classification (GTDB taxonomy): domain Bacteria; phylum Pseudomonadota; class Alphaproteobacteria; order Caulobacterales; family Caulobacteraceae; genus Brevundimonas; species Brevundimonas lenta. The sequence goes on along the minus strand of NZ_JACIDM010000002.1, from coordinate 384,665 downwards.
GAGGTGCGGGTCAAGGACGGGAAGACCGAGGTGCTGAAGGAAGTCTGGCCGCACTAAGCTCTCTTGCGACCAATCGCCTGCTGTCGCACCGTTGAGGCCGGGACGGGGGGATTGCGATGAGTCTGGTTTTGGGCGTCCTGGTGCTGGCCGCAGCTATCGCTGGCGGGAATCCGATCACGGGCGATTTCCGCCTGGTGTCCCGTCAGTCGAACGGCGCACTGATGGTCGACGTGAATTCGGTCTCTAAGGGGCCGAACGGGGACATGCAGGCGAGAACGGCGGGCATTCTCATCGTACATTGGGGCGCCGGGGCCGCCGCCGAAAGAGAGCCGGAGACGGTGGCGTTCGTCGCAGATCTGTTCGTGAACTGCGCGACCGAGCAAGTTCGGACCGGCGATGCGACGGTGCTCGACAAAGATATGAACGTGATGTGGGAGCAACCCGGAGACGGATTGGCCTACCCCGTCGGGAACGAGGCCGATCAGGACATGGTCGATTTCATTTGCGGGACGGAAGCCGACAGGCGTTCCGACGGCCGCACGGCCTACCCGGACGTCAGGAGCGCTTTTATCTCGATTGCACCGAGCTTGACGTGAACACATCGAGAACATAGAACATACCCGGAACATGCAATCCGGGAGAGCGAACATGGCGCGTCTGGTGAGGGAAACCCTGTCGTTGGCGGCGTGCGGCGGCTTCGTGTGGATGTGCTGGCAGGTGGCGCTGACCGCGGTCGCCTGACGAGACTCCGGCGAGACTCCGCGCACGGGCTCCGGTCTCGCCGAACGCCGTGAATCCAATGGCCTGAGGCACCGGCGGAGCGCCGTGAGACTCGTGAGACTGTTTTTTCGAACAGCCGGCGTCCCCGTCCACAAACCATCCCCGACAACGGACCCGGTCTGTCCGCTTTGCCATGTTCGGGCGCCCCGGGATGTGAGACTCGGGGCAGGGTAGGGCGGCGCGCCGGTGCGGCCGGCGCAGGACGGAGCAGGCATTGACCGAAGCGGCGAACAGTCAGGGTTTCATCCACCTGCGCGTCCGCTCGGCCTATTCGCTGCTGGAAGGCGCGATCAAGGCGGGCAAGGTCCCGCGTCTGGCGGCCGATGCGGGCATGCCGGCGGTGGCCGTCGCCGACCGCGCCAATCTGTTCGGCGCGCTGGAGTTCAGCCAGGCCGCGAAAGACACCGGCGTCCAGCCGATCATCGCCTGCGCCCTGCCGGTCACCGGCATCGGCGGCCAGATCTCCGACCGCTGGGCCAAGGTCCCGACCGTCGTGGTCGTCGTCCAGAACGAGACCGGCTGGCTGAACCTCTGCGTCCTGTCGTCCTCGGCCTATCTCGACGCCGGCGCCATGGACGAGCCGGGCGTGCCCTGGAACAAGGTGGTCGAGCACTCCGACGGCCTGCTGCTGCTGACGGGCGGCCCCGACGGCCCCGTCGATCCGCTGTTCGTCCAGGGCAAGACGACCGAGGGGAACGCCGCCCTCAACGAGATGCAGGCCACCTTCGGCGACCGCATGTACGTCGAGCTCCAGCGCCACAACCTGCCGTCCGAGCGGGCGGCCGAGCGCGGCCTGGTGGCCTGGGCCTACGAGAACGACATCCCGCTCGTCGCCACCAACGACGTCCACTACGCCAAGGCGGCCCAGGCCAAGTCGCACGACGCCCTGCTGTGCATCGCCGACGGCGCCTTCACCGGACAGGAAGATCGCCGCCGCATCACCGGCGAACACTGGTTCAAGCCCGCCGCGGCCATGCGCGAGCTGTTCAAGGATCTGCCCGAGGCCTGCGACAACACCATCGACATCGCCCGCCGCTGCGCCTTCCTGGTGACCACGCGCGCGCCGATCCTGCCGCGCTTCGACACCGGCGCCGGCCGCTCCGAGCCCGACGAGCTGATGCACCAGGCGCGCGAGGGCCTGAAGGAGCGCCTCAAACAGGTCACGCCCGCGGCGCCGGAAGAGGACTACTGGACCCGCCTCGAATGGGAGGTGGGGATCATCACCCAGATGGGGTTCCCCGGTTACTTCCTGATCGTGTCGGACTTCATCAAATGGGCCAAGAACCACGGGATTCCCGTGGGCCCCGGCCGGGGTTCCGGCGCCGGCTCGCTGGTCGCCTGGGCCCTGACCATCACCGACCTGGACCCCCTGCGGTTCGGCCTGCTGTTCGAGCGCTTCCTGAACCCGGAACGCGTGTCGATGCCCGACTTCGACATCGACTTCTGCCAGGAGCGGCGCGAGGAGGTGATCACCTACGTGCAGCAGCGCTACGGAAACGACCGCGTCGCCCAGATCATCACCTTCGGCACCCTGCAGGCACGCGCCGTGCTGCGCGACGTCGGCCGGGTGCTGCAGATGCCGCTCGGCCAGGTCGACCGCCTCGCCAAGATGGTGCCGGCCAACCCGGCCAATCCGGTGACCCTGGCCCAGGCCATCGACCTCGAGCCGCGGCTGCGCGAGGCGCGCGACAACGAGGCTGCGGTCCGCACCCTGCTGGATACGGCGCTGGAACTGGAGGGGCTGTACCGCAACGCCTCGACCCACGCCGCCGGCATCGTCATCGGCGACCGGCCGCTGACCGAACTGGTGCCGCTGTACCAGGACCCGCGCTCCGACATTCCCGCCACCCAGTTCAACATGAAATGGGTCGAGCCGGCGGGCCTGGTGAAGTTCGACTTCCTCGGCCTGAAGACCCTGACCGTGCTGGATCGCGCCCGCGAATATCTGGAACGGCGCGGCGCGGCGCCCGACTGGAACGGCCTGCCGCTGGACGACAAGCCGACCTACGAACTGATGGCCTCGGGCCAGACGGTCGGCGTGTTCCAGCTGGAATCCCAGGGCATGCGCGACACCCTGCGCAAGATGCGCTGCGGGTCGATCGAGGAGATCACCGCCCTGATCTCCCTCTACCGGCCGGGCCCGATGGAGATGATCGACACCTACATCGACCGGAAATTCGGTCGTCAGGACGTCGACTACCTGCACCCCTCGCTGCAGGAGGTGCTGACCGAGACCTACGGCGTCATCATCTACCAGGAACAGGTGATGAAGATCGCCCAGATCCTGGCCGGCTATTCGCTGGGTGAGGCCGACCTTCTTCGCCGCGCCATGGGCAAGAAGAAGAAGGAGGAGATGGACTTCCAGCGCGCCCGCTTCATCAAGGGCGCGTCCGAGAAGGACGTTTCGGAACAGCAATCGGGCGGCATCTTCGACCTGGTGGCCAAGTTCGCCGGCTACGGCTTCAACAAGTCGCACGCCGCCGCCTATGCGCTGATCTCGTTCCAGACGGGCTGGCTGAAGGCCAACCATCCGGTCGAATTCATGGCCGCGTCCATGTCGCTCGATCTCAGCAACACCGACAAGCTGGCTGTTTTCTATCAGGATTGCCGCCGCTTCGACGTGCCGGTGAAGGCACCCTGCGTGAACCGCTCCTCGGCCGACTTCGACGTCGCCTGGGAGGAGGGGGCCAAGGGCGAGAAGATCGGCTCGGTGCTCTACGCCCTGGGCGCCATCCGCAACGTCGGCCTCGAGGCCATGAAACACCTCGTCGAGGTGCGCGAGACCGGCGGCCGCTTCACCGACATCTTCGACTTCCTCGAGCGGGTCGATCCGAAATTCGTCAACAAGCGCGCGCTGGAGAACCTCGCCCGCGCCGGCGCTTTCGACGGCTTCCACACCAACCGCCGCCAACTGTTCGAACAGGCCGACAAGCTGATCGCCTATTGCCAGAGCGTTGCCGCGGAGCGCGCCTCGTCCCAGGTCAGCCTGTTCGGCGGCGACCAGGTCGCGGCGGGCCGTCCGCGTCTTTCGCCCGTCGAGCCCTGGGTCGGCCCGGAGAAGCTGGACCAGGAACTGGCCGCCGTCGGCTTCTACCTGTCCGGCCACCCGCTGGAGGACATGGCCCCGGCGCTGAAGCGCAAGCGCGTCACCTTCGTCGCCGAGGCCACGGCCCTGGCCGAAAGCGGGCACGAGGCCTTCCTGATGGCCGGCGTGGTGCGTCGCCGCCAGGAGCGGGCCAGCGCCAAGACCGGCGAGAAATTCGCCTTCGTCACCTTCTCGGACCCGACCGGCGAGTTCGAATGCCTGTTCCCGCCCGAACAGCTGCGTAACTCCCGCGAGGTGCTGGAGCCGGGCGCCTCGGTCATGGTCAAGGTGCGCGCCAAGAGCGCTGACGGCGAGGTGCGCTTCTTCGGCGACAGCGCCTCGAAGCTGGATACGCTGATCGACGACGGCCAGATGGGGCTGCGCATTCACGTTTCGTCGCGCGGCGCGGACCCGCAGGCCCTTCGTACACGTCTGGAGCGGGCGGCGGCCACGGGCGGCAAGGGCGGCGAGATCTCGCTCATCGCCTCGCTGGACGGCCGGCGCGAGGTCGAGATGAAACTGCCCGGGCGTTACCGGCTGGACGGCGCGCTCCGCGGGGCGCTTAAATCGGCGCCGGGGGTCAGTTATCTGGAGGACGCGTGATGGCCGAGCCGAAGACGCACCAGGGATCCTGCCACTGCGGCGCGGTCGCCTATGAGGTCGACACCGACCTGGACGGCGTCATCGAGTGCAACTGCTCGCACTGCTACCGCAAGGGCTTCATGCTGGCCTTCGTGCCGCCGGACAATTTCCGCCAGACGGCGTACGGCGCGCAGAACGCCTACACCTTCAACAGCCACAAGATCCGGCATCAGTTCTGCGAGGCCTGCGGCGTCCAGACCTTCGCCCGCGGCGAGACGCCCGACGGCTCCCAGATGGTCGCCGTCAACGTCCGGACCCTGACCGACGTCGAACCCTGGAGCCTGACTCCCAAACGCGTCGATGGCCGCAGCTTCTGAGCCGTCAGGCCGCGTCGGTCACCGCATAGACCATGATCCCCGTGGCGATCGCCAGGTTCAGGCTGTCGGCCCGGCCCCGCATCGGGATCTTCACATTGACGTCGCAGGCCGCGGCCAGCGTATCCGTCAGGCCCGCCTGCTCATTGCCCATCAGGATCAGGGCCGGGTGCTGGATGGAGGCGTCGCGATAGCCGTGGGTGGCGTCCAGCCGGGTGCCAATGACGCTGCCCGGCCAGCTCTGCCGCCAGGCCAGGAACTCCGCCGAGGTCGCCCGCGCGATGGCCACGGCGAACACCGAGCCCATCGTCGCCCGCACCGCCTCGGTCGAATAGGGATCGACGCAGTCGTCGATCAGGATCACCCCGCCGCAACCCGCCGCGTCGGCCGTGCGGATGATGGTTCCCAGGTTGCCCGGATCGCGCACCTGCTCCAGCGCCACCCAGCAGGGCGCCGACTTCGGCTGGATCGCCGACAGGGGCGTATAGACCTGCTCGAACACGCCCAGCACGGTCTGCGGATTGTCGCGCCGGCTGATCTTTTCGAGGATCGGATGGGTGACGATGACCACCTCGCCGCCGGCGGCGCGCGTTTCGGCCTTGGCCCGGTCCAGCAGCGGATGCTCCCGCGCCTCCATGCCGACCAGCAGCAGTTCCGGCGTCCGGCCCTGATCCAGCGCTTCGCCGATGAATTTCAGCCCCTCGGCCAGGAAGCGCCCCGTCGACTCGCGCTCCTTGCGCATGTTCAGCGCGCGCACGTTCTTGACCGTGTCGTTGGTCAGGGAGGTGATCAGGCGATCCGTCATTCGGCGCTCCAGCGCGCGAAGAAGCTCAGGCCGATCGCCCGGCCGTCCTTGCCGTCCTCCGCCAAAGCCAGCTCGCCCCAGTCGATCACGCCGCCCCGATCCGCCGTCGCCTCGGCCATCAGATGCGCCAGCGACAGGCCGGAGATGCGCGCCGCATAGGCGTTCAGCAGCAGGAAGGAGGCGTCGTCCGACAGCAGGGCCGCGCAGTCCTTCAGCAGGCCAGGCAGGTCCTCGAACAGGCGCCACACTTCGCCGGTCGGCCCGCGCCCGTATTTCGGCGGGTCCAGGATGATGCCGTCGTATTTCGAGCCGCGCCGCACCTCGCGGGCCACGTATTTCCGGCAGTCCTCGACGATCCAGCGGATCGGGCGATCCGCCAGGCCGGATTGCTCCGCGTTCTCGCGGGCGTAGCCGACGGACTTCTTCGACGCGTCGACGTGCGTCACCTCGGCCCCGGCCGCGGCGCACGCCAGGCTGGCCACTCCGGTGTAGCCGAACAGGTTCAGGATCTTCGGTTTCTTCAGGGAGCGAACGCGCCCGTCCAGCCACTCCCAGTTCGCGGCCTGCTCGGGGAAGAAGGCCAGGTGCCGGAACGGCGTGAACCGGCCGGTGAAGCGCACGTCGCGCCAGGCCAGCGGGAAGGTGTCGATCGGCTTGCCGCCGAAACGCCAGCGGCCGGCTTCGTCCTCGTCGCTCGGATCGAACACCGCGTCGGCGTTGTCGAACGCCGCCGGATCGCGCGGCGACCAGAAGCATTGCGGCTCGGGCCGCACGACGGTGAAGCGCCCGTAGCGCTCCAGCTTGCGGCCATCCCCGCTGTCCAGCAGGGCGTAGTCCTGCCACGCGCGGGTGACCAGGGTTTCAGGCGACGGGTTCAGGCGCGGCATGGGTCGCTGATAGGCCGACGAGGTCGTGCGCGTCCAGTGCGGGCGTGGCGACGGCGACGGCGGGCTCGTCGGGCTCGTGCGGGGTCTTGTCCCAGAAGAAGGGCTCGCGGATCAACCGCCACACCGCCTGACCCCAGGCGAGCGTCAGCAGCGCCCAGTAGGCCGGGGCGAGCATCATCGTCACAGGACCATAGCGAACGCCCGCACGCCGGGCGCCGAGCAGGCAGGTAAGCCAAGCCGTCGCGGAGCCGAGAATCAGCACGCTCAACGTCAAACCGGGCCCATGCAGATCGCCGCCGAAGCCCAGGGCGATCAGCGATCCAAGCAGCCACAGCATCGACGGCGCATGCGCCGCCGCCGAGGCCAGACCCAGTCCCAGCGTGGCGACCAACGAGAACCCGCCCCGCCATCCCAGGCCGGAAACCCGCCGCGTATGCACGCCCCAGGTCTGCATATAGCCCTTCAGCCAGCGCGTTCTCTGCGGCAGCCAGTTGCGGAACGCCCCCGGCGGGGATTCCCAGGTCGGCCGGGTCAGCACGCCCAGGGTCCAGCCGTGCCGCCACAGCCGGAAGCCCAGGTCCGCGTCTTCCGTCACATTCCACGAATCCCAGCCGCCGACGGCCCGAAGCGCCTCGACGCGGAAATGATTGCTGGTGCCGCCCAGCGGGAAGGGAAGCCCGAGCCGCGTCGCGCCGGGCAGGGCGACCTCGAACAGGGCCGCGTACTCGGCGGCGAACTGCTGATCCAGCAGGGGCGTGGCCCCGCCGGGCCGGCAGCGAATCCGGAGAGGAGCCTGCAGGGCGGCGATCCGCTTTCCGGCGTCCGCCGCGAACCGGGCCGCGGCCTCGCGCAGCTGATGCGGATCGGGCTCGTCCTCGGCGTCATAGACCGTGAGCAGCTCGCCGGTCGCCTGTTCGAGCGCGACATTGAGCGCCCGGGGCTTGGTTTGCGGGCAGCCGGGCGGGGCGATGATCACCCTCAGCCATTTCGGCAGTCGAACCCGCGCGACCGCCGCCCGCGTGGCGGCGTCGGCCTCTTCGAGGATCAGGAACCCTTCCAGGCGGTTCGCCGGATAGTCGATGGCCGCCAGGCGCCGGACCAACTGGCCGACGACCGGCCCCTCGTCGTATAGCGCCGCCAGGATTGTATAGCGGGGCAGAGGGCCACGGGCGGGAAGGGCTGCAGGCGGCCGCCATCGGAGCGTCGCGGCGACCAGACAGGCCTTCCATGCGGCGGAGAACAGGAACACGAAGGCCAGCGCCAGCCCCAGCGTCATCGCCGTGGCGTCAGGCGCTGCAAGCATCGCGACCGGCGGCCCGACCAGCAGGACGAACGCGGCCGCCGACTGCAGCGGCGACAGGCGTCGGCACAGCGCGGTTTCTCGCAGCACGCAGTCCCCCCGAACTTCGTTAGCGCCCAGGTTGTATTGATATCGTCGCTATCCGTGTGCTGCAAGCGGTTGGCGTGGAGCGCCGAATGGCGGTAATCAGAGGGTTCGAGCCCGGAGCGTCCGTTTGACCCTCACACCGCCTACGACAGCCGCACGATCCCACCGCAAGCCCAAGGGCGAGGGGCATGAGCGCCGCGCCGAGATTCTCGCCGCCGCCGAACGTATCTTCGTCGAGCACGGCTACGAGGGCGCGACGATCCGCAAGATCGCCGACGAGGTCGGCCTGTCGTCGACCGCGCTCTACATGCATTTCTCCGAGAAGGGCGAGATCCTGCAGGAGATCTGCCGCCAGGCGTTCACGGCGCTGCGGGCCACTAATGAGTCGATCGGCGGCCAGGAAGGCCCGCCCGAGCAGCGGCTGCGGCGCATGATGCGCGCCTATGTCGATTTCGGCTTCGCCAATCCGAATGCCTACCGGCTGGTCTACATGACCCGACCGGTCGAACTGCGCGAGGGCGCCCAGTCCGCCGCGCGCGAAATGGGCACCGATCTGTTCCGCTCGTTCGAAAAGGTCGTCGAGGAGGTCGAGGCCGAAGGCCGGCTGCGCGGCGACGCCCGGACCACGGCCCAGGCGCTCTGGGCCGGCGGCCATGGCGTCATCTCACTGGTGATCACCAAGCCCTATTTCGACTGGGTGGAGCACGAGAAGCTCGTGACCACCCTGCTGGAGGGGCTCTTCGCAGGCCTGCTGAAGCCTTGAGGTTCGGCCCCGGGGCGCCGCTCGGCGTCCTGCTGGCCCTGGCCGCCGGCGGCGCAGTTGAGGCGCGGCCGCTGCGGGTGATGGCGCTGGACCAGTGCGCTGATCAGTATGCTCTGGCGCTGCGGCCGGACGCGGACCTGGCCCTGTCGCCGCGCGCTGACGATCCCGACGCCTGGCTGCGCAGGGAAGCCGCCGGCCGGCCGCGCGTACGCCCGACGCTCGAGGCCGCGGTGGCTTTCAGGCCCGACGTCGTGGTCCGCTACTGGGGCGGCGAACCGCGGCTGCTGTCCCGGCTGGAGAGCGGGGGAACGCGCGTCGCGACGATCACGGATGCAACTGATTTCAACGGCGTACGCGCCAATATTCGCTCGGTCGCCGAGGTGCTGGAGGCGCGCGAGGCGGGCGAGGCGCTGATCGCCCGCATGGACAGCCGGCTGGGAACGCCCGCCGGCGCCGACTCCGTCCGCCCGTCGGCCCTGTATCTGACGCCTGGCGGGTTCACGGCCGGGAAGGGGACACTGGTCGACGCCATCCTGACCGCCGCGGGCTTCCGCAACGCCGCGGACCGTCCGTTCTTCAGCCCGGTCAGCGTCGAGCGGGTCGCGCTGTTTCCGCCAGTGCGGTTCGTGCTGGGCTTCTTCGATCAGGCGCGCGGCGACTGGCGCGGGCCGGGTCGTCATCCCGTCGTCCAGCGAGCGACGGTCGGGCGCGTCGCCGCCCGTCTTCCGGCGGCGGCCCTGACCTGTCCCGGATGGTTCGCCGCCGACGCCGCCGCCATGCTCAGGGACGCCCCGAAGTGACCTCCGGTGCGCGTCTCATCCTTGCGATCACCCTCGCGATCGTAATCGCCGCCGTGTTCGCCGTGCTGTTCGGCGAAACCGCGCTGACAGGCGCCCAATTCGCCGAGGCCTTCCGTGACCCGTCATCGGGGCCGGGCGAGGTGCTTTGGCAGGTACGGGCGCCGCGCGTCGCCACCGCGCTGATCGTCGGCGTCGCCCTCGGCCTGTCGGGCGCCGTGATGCAGGGCCTGCTGCGTAATCCCCTGGCCGATCCGGGCGTGCTGGGCGTCTCGGCGGTTGCCGCGTTGGGCGCGGCGGGGGCCATCGTCCTGGGCGCAGCGGCCGTCCCCGGCGCGGTCGAGACGGCGGCCCTCGTCGGCGCGGGCCTGGCGGGGGCCTTGCTGGTGCTGTTCTCGGCGCGGGTCCGTTCACCCGAAGCGCTAATCCTGTTCGGCGTGGCCCTGTCCAGCTTCGCGGGCGCCGCCACGGCACTGATATTCAACCTGTCGCCGTCGCCGATCGCCACCGCCGAGGTGATGAGCTGGCTGCTGGGCTCGGTGCAGAACCGCAGCTGGATCGACGTCGCCTGGGTGACGCCCGCCGTGCTCCTGTCCGGCGGGCTCGCGATCCTGGCTGCGCCGGGTCTGCGCATGCTCAGCCTGGGCGAGGAGACCGCCCGCACCTCCGGCCTCCCGATGGCGCGCCTGCGTCTGCTGGCCCTCCTGGCCGCCGCTCTGGCGACCGGTGCGGCGGTGGCGGTGGCCGGCGTCATCGGCTTCGTCGGTCTGGCGGCGCCGCATCTGGTGCGGACGGCCGTGCGAGGCGATCCGGGTCGGCTGCTGGTCCCGGCCGCCCTGGCCGGCGGGCTGATGCTGATTCTCGCCGACCTGCTGGCGCGCATGACGCCCACGGATCAGGAGCTGAAGCTGGGCGTCTTCACGGCCCTGGTCGGCGCGCCGCTTTTCGCGCTGATCGCCTGGCGGGCGGCGCGGGAGTGGCGGCTGTGAGCGCGCTTCAACTTGCCCTCGCAACCGCCAGCCTTGGCGGGCGGCCGGTGCTCAGGGACGTCAACCTGACCGTCGCCGCGGGTGAGCTGGTCGCAGTCGTTGGCCCGAACGGAGCCGGCAAATCGAGCGCCATTCGCGCGCTCGGTGGACTGCTGCCGCTGACCGGAGGGCATACGCGCCTCGACGGGGCTGATCTGTCGACCCTGTCCCCGCGCGAGCGGGCGGCGCGCGTCGCCTATCTGCCGCAGGAGCGCCGGATCGCCTGGAACCTGCCGGCGGTCGAGATCGCCGCCCTCGGCGCGCCCTTCCTCGCCGGAGCCGAAGCCACGGCCGCCGGTCGTGCGGCGCTGGACGAGCTGGAGGTCGGCTATCTCGCCGATCGCGGCGTGGCCGAGATGTCGGGCGGCGAACGCGCCCGGGTGCTGCTGGCCCGCGCCCTGACGACCGGCGCGCGGGCGCTTCTGGCCGACGAACCGATCGCCGGCCTCGATCCGGACGCACAGCTGATGGTGCTGGACCGGCTGAAGGCCCGTGCTCGCAACGGCCAGGCGGTGCTGGTCAGTCTGCACGACCTCGGACTGGCCGCCCGCTATGCGGACCGGGTGGTCGTGTTGGACGACGGCCAGGTCGTGGCGGACGCCGCCCCGCTGGAGGCGCTGACGCCTGACGTCATCGCGCGCGTCTTCGGTCTGACGGCGCGATGGGTCGAAGGGCCTGAGGGTCCGCTGCTGGCGTCCAGCCGCTATTCCGACGGCGGCGGAGGCGGGGTGGTCAGGCCGGTGTCGTCCGAACTGTAGGGCGAATAGGGCTGGGGTCCGGCGCTGGGCCGCACGCCGCGGCGCAGATCGTCGGACAGGGTCAGCGGCGCCGAACCGCCGTTCAGCCGGGCCTTGTAGACCTGCATATTCTCCATCACCCGCATCATGTAGTTGCGGGTCTCGGTGAAGGGCGCGCACTCGATGAAGTCGACCGGATCGACCGACGCGCCGCGCGGGTCGCCACAGCGCGACACCCACTGCGGCGGGCGCGCCGGACCGGCGTTGTAGGCGACGGTCGTCAGCAGCATCGAACCGCCGAAATTCCCCATCAGATCGCCGAGGTGATAGCTGCCCAGCGTCATATTGAAATCGGGGTCGTAGAGTCGGTCGTCCGAGAACGGCATGCCCAGCTGACGCGCCACCTGGCGGCCGGTCGCGGGCAGAAATTGCATCATGCCGCGCGCATTGGCGTGTGAACGGGCGCGCGGGTCGAAGCTGGATTCCTGGCGCGTGATGGCGAGGGTGAACTCCACCGGCGCAGCGCCCGGCACCGAAGGCGGCAGGCGCACCGGATACTGTCGCTCCGGCATCAGGAAGCCGCGCTGGCTGGCGGCGCGGCCGACCATCATGGCGGTGAAGCCTTCGCCGTAGCCGCGCGAGGTGTCCATCAGCAGGGCCAGTTGCTCGGGCCCCGGCAGGTCGTCGTCCAGCTGATAGGCGAAGACGCGGAACAGGGTGGTCTCGCCGGTCTCGCCGAGGATGCGCATGGCGCGCACCACTTCATTGCTCTCGAACGCGGCGCGGTCGCTGTCGCTCGGAACCGGATCAGCAGGCAGGGTAAGGGTGGTCATCCCTGCCTTCTCGGCGGCCAGCTGGCCGTAGAAGGTCTGGAAGTGGCGCGAACCGGCCCGATAGTACTCGATAGCCCGGACCGTATCGCCCTGGGCTTCGGCCGCGCGGCCCAGCCAGTAGAGGGCGCGGCCCTGGGTGATCGGCGTCGACGACGACTGGCGCAGCGTTTCGAAATGCTGCGCGGCGCGCGCCGGATCGTTCAGCTTGGTCAGGGCGGCCCAGCCGGCGAAGAACTCGGCGTCGACCTTGCGCTCGCCCGCCGGGAAGCCGTGCCCGGCCATGGCGTCGTAGGCCGCCTGCCAGTTCCGCAGTTGCAGGGCGTCGAGGAAGTAGTTGCGGCGCTCGGTCCACAGGGTGTTCTGCGCATCGGTCGAGGCCGGGGCAGGGGGCAGGTAGCGCAGCAGGCTGAAGCCTTCCGACTGCCGGCTTTGCGAGCGCAGGATGCGCACCCGCTCCAGCGCCACGGCCGGATCCCGCGCCTGGTCCGGCGTCAGGCCGGCGATCACGGAGTCGGGGCTGTAGGCGGTGCGCAGCGCCATCACGGCGTTGGCGATCGACTGCCGCTCGTAGGGAACCATGGTGATCATGGCCCGCGTCGCCGGTCCGTGCGGCCCGAGCAGCAGCATGTTCAGACGCGTGACGTGGTCGTCCTGGGTCAGGGCCGTGCCCCAGCGCGCCAGGATCCGGCTCTGGTTGGCGTCGTCGAACGAGCGGGTCCGCCACCAGTCGCGGATCAGGCTGCGCGCCTCGTCGCCGCGGCCGCTCTGGTCCAGCGCTTCGGCGAGCGCGATGGCGCCCTCGACCGTGCTTGGCGGCGCCTGGTTGAACAGGGCCAGGACGGTGTCCGGACTGGCATAGGCGCGCCCCAGAGCGCGCTCGGTCGCCTCGCGTCGGCTGCCGGCGCGCGGCCAGCCGGCGAAGGTGCTTCCGGAGTTCGACAGGTCGCCCCACGCCATCTGGTCGGCGGAGGTGTCCAGCAGCGCCCATTCGACCAGCTTGCGCGCGGCCGGATCGCTGATCTGGGACATCGCCGAGCGCGCGCCGAACGAGTCGCGCGCTCGCGCCGCGGCCAGACCCTGGCGGAACAGCGCCGTGTCCTGATCGCTCAGGGTCCGCGGCTGGTTGCTCATGGGCGACGCCACGGCGGCGTACGGAACCTCTTGCGACGTCAGGGCCTCGGGCGCAGCGCCGAGCAAGGCCAGTGCGGCCACAAGACTTGTTCCGATCATTCCGTGTACGATCCCCATTTCTCGCAGTTGCGGTCGGACGACCGGCAACCTACCCTCCGACGCTCAAATCCAGGCGACCGTCGCCCAACTCCACGCAGGACTATCGTTTCAATGACCGCCCCCTTGTTCAAGGGCGTGATCACCGCCCTGATCACACCTCTTCGTGACGGAAAGGTGGACGAGGCCGCCTTTACGCGGTTGCTCGAACGCCAGATCGCCGCCGGAGTGCACGGCGTGGTGCCGATGGGCACGACCGGTGAAAGCGCCTCGCTGCACCCCGACGAGCACAAGCGGGTGGTCGAACTGTGCGTGCAGGTCGCGGCCGGCCGCATCCGCGTAATCGCCGGCGCCGGATCGTCTGCGACCGACAAGTCGATCGAGCTGGTCCGCTTCGCCAAGACCGTCGGCGCCGACGGCGCCCTGGTCGTCACGCCCTACTACAACCGCCCGTCGCAGGCGGGGATGGCGGCGCATTTCGAGGCCATCGCCGACGCCGTCCAGCTGCCGATCCTGCTGTACAACGTGCCCGGCCGCACCGGCGTGGACCTGTCCAACGAGACGGTCGCGAAGCTGGCCGCCCATCCGAACGTCGTCGGCATCAAGGACGCCACCGGCGACCTGTCGCGCGTCAGCTGGATGCGCGCCAACATCGGCGGCCAGTTCGACCTGATCTCGGGCGACGACCCCAGCTACCTCGGCTATCACGCCCAGGGCGGCGTCGGCGTCATCTCGGTGACCTCCAACGTCTCGCCGGAAGGCATGGTCGCGCTGCACGAGGCCGCCCAGGCCGGGGACTACGTCACCGCCCGCACCTGGCAGGACCGTCTGATCGGCCTGCACAAGGGTCTGTTCCTCGACAACTCGCCGTCGCCCACCAAATACGCCCTGTCGCGCCTGCAGCTGTGCACGGAAGAGGTCCGTCTGCCGCTGGCGCCGACGTCCGACGCCGTGAAGCCCGCCATCGACAAGGCCATGGCGGACGCGGGCCTCGGGTAAGGATCAGGCTGATGGCTTCCGACAAGCCGAAAATGAAGGTGATCGCCGAGAACCGCCGGGCGAAGTTCGACTACTTCCTCGAGGACTACACCGAGGCCGGGATCCAGCTGCTGGGCACCGAGATCAAGGCGCTGCGCGACGGCCGGGCCAACATCGCCGAGTCCTACGCGGCGGTGGAGGGGCGCGAGATCGTGCTCGTGAACGCCGACATCCCGCCCTACAAACAGGCCAACCGCTTCAACCACGAGCCGCGCCGGCACCGGAAGCTGCTGCTGCACCGCAAGCAGATCGACAAATTCATCGGCGCCGTGCAGCGCGACGGCCAGACCATCATCCCGGTCCGCCTCTATCTGAACGAGGCGGGCAAGGCGAAGATCGAGATCGCGCTCGCCAAGGGCAAGAAGCTGCACGACAAGCGCGAGGCCACGGCCCAGCGCGACTGGCAGCGCGACAAGGCGCGTCTGATGAAGGAGCGCGGCTGAGCCGTCAGCCGGCCGGACGGGCGTCCATCACGCCCGGAGGCGCTTCTGATTGATAGGAGTCCATCCCGCCCAGGGATGGTCGCATCCAGTGCGGGGCGGTGAACCCCAGCAATGTGATCAGCGCAGCCCCCAGCAGCGCCAGCAGCGCGGTACGTCGTTCCCGGGGTGTGAACACCCCATCAGCCCTATGCATGACAGCCCTCCAGCTGTCCGATCAACGCCGGTCAGGCGGCGCTGTTCCGGGAGCTTGACGCTACACCGGGAGAACGCTGATTCGCGTGTCAGGGGAGCCACACCTGGCCGTTGGGCGACCATTGTTCGATCAATTTTCGATGATCGCCCGGGCCCGCCGGAAGATGGCCTCGAACATCTCCGGCGTCAGGCGGCCGGTGTTCGTGTTGAGCCTGGAGCAGTGATAGCTGTTCAGCAGCACATAGGGACCGATCTGCGCCTCGGCCCCGTGGCCCGCCGGCATGGCCGAGCCCGGCTTGCCCAGGGTCTTCAGGATGTTGCGGCGCGATACGTCGCCCAGGGTGACGATCACTTTCAGCCGGGGCAGGGCGGCCAGCCGCGCCTGCAGGAATGGCCGGCAGGTCGCCTCCTCGATCGGCAGCGGCTTGTTCCCCGGCGGGGCGCAGCGCACGGCGTTGGTGATCATGCAGTCGACCAGCTCGACCCCGTCGTCCGGATCGGCGCGGTATTCGCCGCGCGAGAAGCCGGTGTTCTTCAGCGTCTCGTACAGTAGCCAGCCGGCGTGATCGCCGGTGAACGGCCGCCCGGTCCGGTTGGCTCCGGTCCGTCCCGGCGCCAGCCCCGCCACCAGCAATCGGGCGTTAGGATCGCCGAACGACGGGGCCGGGCCGTTGAACCAGCCGGGGTTCTGCCGCGCGTTCTCGTGCCGGTATTCCACCAGGCGAGGGCACAGCGGACAGTCGTGCGGCGGTTCGGTCGGAACGGCGGTCACGGCCGGTCGCTCCCGGTGATCAGCGAGCCAGGCGCGCCGCGCGGGCGTCCGATCTCGGGCAGCAGGCTTTCCAGCTCGATGAAGACGTCGGCCTGGCGGCGCAGTTCGTCGGCTATCTGCGGCGGCTGGGATTTCAGCGTCGACACCACGGTCACCCGCACGCCCTTCGCCTGCACCGCCTGGACCAGCCGACGGAAATCCCCGTCGCCGGAGAACAGCACCGCGTGATCCAGCCGGGGCGCCAGCTCCAGCATGTCGACCGCGATCTCGATATCCATATTGCCCTTGGTGCGGGTGTGGCCCTGGGCGTCGGTGAAGCGCTTCACCGGCTTCTTCACGACGGTGAAGCCGTTGTAGTCCAGCCAGTCGACCAACGGCTTGATCGGCGAGAATTCCTCCCCCTCGACGACCGCCGTGTAATAGTAGGCGCGAACCAGAACGGCTTTCGCGCGATACATATCGACCAGTTTGCGGAAATCGAGGTCGGCGTTCAGCGACTTGGCCGCGGAATAAAGGTTGGCCCCGTCAATAAACAGGGCGACGCGCTCTGTCGGATAAGGCGTCATGGAAAACAGCTCCGCGGAAATGAGTGTCCAGCCCCTCGTCGAAATAGACGGCGAGCCTGATCTGGACACCGTCGTCATCGTCGCGCTCGGCTGCAATGACAAGGGGGCCTGGCAGGACTGCCGCGAGGCGCTGGAGGCGGCGCTGGCCCGCTTCCGCATCGAGGGCATCGACGTGCTGGCCCGATCCTCCTGGTGGCGGTCCGAGGCGTGGCCGGACCCGGCCGATCCGCCGTTCCTCAACGGCGTGGTGCTGGTCCGCACCGACCACGGACCGCATGAGCTGATGTCTGCCCTGGGCCGGATCGAGGAGATCTTCGGGCGCAAGCGGGCAGGGCGGAACGCGCCCCGCACCCTCGACCTCGACCTGATCGCCTACGGCCGCGAGGTCGGCGAGTTCGGCGGCCTGATCCTGCCGCACCCCCGGGCGCATGAGCGGAAGTTCGTCATGGGACCGCTGGCCGAGATCGCGCCGGGCTGGATCGAGCCCGCCGCCGGCCGCAACGCCGCCGAGCTGGCGAACGCGGCGCCGGTCGGAGCGGACGCCTCTCCAATCTGGTGAGGCAAAATTTCAACATTCGGCCGACGTCGTTCGGCTGACGCACGAAAGTCGTTTCCACCGGCGACGACTGCATTAGAACCCCCAGCAGCGTCACAGTGACGCGGGGGGAATTCAAATGATCATCTGGTCCGGCTGGGGCTTTCTCGTCGTCATCTTCTTCTTCGTCGGCTGCCTGATAGGGATCCCGGTCGGTGAGATGATCTCCAAGGACTCCGACATCGCCATGTCGGCCGCCATCATCATCGGCGGTCTGGTCGCCGGCCTCGGTTCCTTCCTGCTGGCCCGCAAGATCGAGAGCGGCCAGGGCCGCGCCTACATCGACGAGGCCACCCAACAGCGCATCGTCGTCAAGCCGCACGCCGGCTCGCTGTTCTTCATCCCGACCCGCTACTGGGCCTACGTCGGCCCCGTCGTCGCCATCGCCTTCGGCGCCCTGGTGATGACCACCCCCTCGTCGGACGCCGTCGCCGCGGACCCGGCCGAGGAAGCCGCCGCCGCTCCGGCCGAGCCCATGTCGGGCGACGTCGTCGCTCCGGTTCCGGCCCCGCAGGCGGCCCCGGCGAACTGATCGATCGGCGGCCGGTCGGTCGCCGATCACCAATTCCGGCTCATTTCAACGTCATGTGGCGTTGCACAATTGCGCCCGCGTCTATATTTTGTGTGGTTCTCCCCCGCGTCCGAGGATTTTCATGGCCCGCGTCACTGTCGAAGACTGCATCGAGAAGGTGCCGAACCGCTTTGGTCTGGTTCTGCTGGCCGGTCACCGCGCCCGCAACATCGCCAATGGCGCAGCGCTGACGATCGATCGCGACAACGACAAGAACCCGGTCGTGGCTCTGCGCGAACTGGCTGAAGACACTGTCGTGCCGGACGAGCTGCAGGAAAACATCATCACCACGCTGCAGCGCGTCGATGAGCGGACCGAAGCCGAGGACGAAGCTGAAGTCGTCGCCCTGCTGGCCGAGCCGCAACACATGAACATGGCGGAAGCCGAGCTGATCCGCGCGCTGCAAAGCGACCGCGACGGCGGCCAGGAGGAGCGGTACTGACGGCCGAAACAGCCAACGGTATCACCATCCTGCCGGCGCGGCAGCCCGCGCAGACCCCTGAAGCTGCCAATCTGAACGATCCTGACGGGGCTCCGCCTCCGGCTGTCGGGCCGGAGCCGGTTCGCAGCAAGGTGCTGCGCCAGTTCGAACTGGTCGAAGCGGTCAAGGCCTACGATCCGACCGCGGACGAGGCCCTGCTGAACCGCGCCTACGTCTATGCGATGAAGATGCACGGCTCGCAGCTGCGGGCGTCGGGCGACCCCTATTTCGCGCATCCGATCCAGGTCGCCGGCATCCTGACCGACTACCGGCTCGACACGGCCACCATCGTCACGGCCCTGCTGCACGACGTGGTCGAGGACACCTCGGCCACCCGCGACGACATCGCCAAAATGTTCGGCGAGGAGATCGCCAGCCTGGTCGAGGGCGTCACCAAGCTGTCACGCCTCGAACTCCAGGCCGAGCACACGCGCCAGGCCGAGAACCTTCGCAAATTCATCCTCGCCATCTCACGCGACGTCCGCGTGCTGCTGGTGAAGCTGGCCGACCGTCTGCACAACATGCGGACGCTCAAATATGTGAAGCCGGAGAAGCGCGAGCGCATCTCGCGTGAAACGCTTGAGGTCTACGCCCCGCTGGGCCGTTCGATCGGCATCCACTCGATCGCCTCCGAGCTGGAAGAGCTGGCGTTCGAGCATCTGAACCCGACCGCCCGCACCGCCATCGAGCGCCGCCTCGAGGCGCTGAAGCTGGAGCATGGCCGCGCCATCGACGGCGTGTCGAACGAGGTCGAACGGGTCCTGCAGGAGGCCGGTGTCAACGCCCGCGTGGTGGGCCGCCAGAAGACCCCGTACTCGATCTGGCGCAAGCTGCAGCGCAAGTCGGTCGGCTTCTCGTCCCTGTCCGACATCTACGGCTTCCGCGTCATCGTCGAGGCCGAGGACGACTGCTACCGCGCGCTGGGCGTCATCCACCGCGCCTGGCCGATGGTGCCCGAGCGGTTCAAGGACTTCATCTCGACTCCCAAGTCGAACAACTACCGCTCCCTGCACACGACGGTCGTCGGCCCCTCGGGCCTGCGCATCGAGATGCAGATCCGCACCGAGGCCATGGATCGCGTGGCCGAGGACGGGGTGGCGGCGCACTGGGCCTACAAGAACAAATCCTACGGCTTCGACCGCGAGGCCATGGCCGCCGACGGCGGCCGCGACCCGCTGCAGAACCTGCGCCACCTGGTGCAGGTCATCGAGCACGGCGAGGGCGGGGAGGACTGGGTCGAACATGCCAAGCTCGAAATGTACCTCGAGCAGGTCTTCGTCTTCACGCCCAAGGGCTCCCTGATCACCTTGCCGCGGGGCGGCATGCCGCTGGACTTCGCCTACGCCGTCCACACCGAGGTCGGCGATTCCGCCGTCGGGGTGAAGATCAACGGCGAGCTGAAGCCGATGCGCACCCAGCTGCAGAACGGCGACGTGGTCGAGATCATCCGCGGCGCCAAGCGCGAGATCCCGGCCGACTGGCGCTCGCTGACCGTCACCGGCCGCGCCCGGTCCGCCATCCGCCGCCACATCCGCACCTCCGAGCGCGGCGAGTTCCAGAAGCTGGGCCGCGCCACACTGGAGCAGACCCTGTCGCGCGCCGGCAAGACCGCCGCCGAGGTCACGCTCAAGCCCGCCATGGAAACCCTCGCCATCGCCAGCGAGGACGACCTCTACGAATCCATCGGCCGCGGCCGCCTGTCGGCCACCAAGGTCGGCGAGACCCTGTTCCCCGCGCTGAAGGGCCGCCTCAAGGCCGGTCCGGACCGCAAGCGCATCGGCGACGAGCAGGCCCGCCTGTTCGTGCGCGGCGGCGGCCTGACCCCGGGCGTCAGCGTCCATTTCGGCCACTGCTGCTCGCCGGTGCCGGGTGATCGCATCGTCGGCATCCTCGAACCCGACATCGGCCTGACCGTACACACCATCGACTGCCAGCGTCTGGCCGACTTCGCCGACGACGATTCGGTCTGGCAGGATCTGCAGTGGACGCCGCAGGCCGAACGCGGCGCCGTCGCCGCCGCGCGCATCCGCGCCACCATCAAGAACGCCCCCGGCGTGCTGGGCCAGGTCGCCACCATCATCGGCGAGGCCGGCGGCAACATCCTGAACCTGGTCATGAGCCACCGGCAGCAAGACTTCTTCGACGTCGATATCGACATGGAAGTCGAGGACGCCAAGCACGCCACCATGATCATGGCCGCCCTCCGGGCCAATCCGTCGGTCGACACGGTCGAGCGGGCGCGGGGCTGAGCGAACCCGCCGGCCTGCCGAACAACGGGCGGGCCGGTTTACTTCGGACGAGGCATACGGGTGATGTGGGGGCGGAAATTGATGCAGCTTCCGCTGAGGGCGTCGGTCAGCACGAAGGCGATCGGCAGGTCAGGTTCGATATCGACCGCAACGCGCGCGGCGAAACCTCGCTGACGCAGGAAGCGGGCGGCCTCTTCAGCGGCTTCCTGCGGCTTGTCGGCGACCAGGCCGATGCAGGCCGTGGCGCCCTCGACCTTCCGCAGCGCATCCGGAGACGGGTGATTGATGATCGTCCCATCCATCAGGATCGAACGACCGACCCCGGCGGAGTCAGCCCTGAGCCGTTCGCCCAATCCGTGCTTGGCCAGAAGGGCGACGACCGCCTCCCTGGCCTCGGCGGTGGGGGCCGAAAAGATGCGTGACCCGGGATCCGGGAAGGGAAGGGGATTGCGGGCGGTCGCCAGCAGGAATGTCCATACGGTGAGGCCGACCAGATAAAGGCCGAGCACCACGAGCAGCCATTTTGGAATGAGCATCATCGCCTCCCGTCCGATCCGGCGACCAGACCCCAGACAACAGCGTTTGGCAAGACGGCCGCGTGGCGACCCCGGTTGCGCCGAACCGGCCCAGGGACTAAGCGCAGCGTATGCAAACTGAAGATGTCCTCGCCGAATTCCGCGACGCCGGCGCCCTGCGCGAAGGCCATTTCGTGCTGTCTTCCGGCCTGCACAGCCCCGTCTTCCTGCAGAAGAATCTTGTGTTCATGGACACGGAGCGCTGCGCCCGCCTGTGCAAGGCGCTGGCGGAGAAGATCGTCGCCGCCGTCGGCCCGGTCGACGTCGCCATCTCGCCCGCCGTCGGCGGCATCATCCCCGGCTACGAGACCGCCCGCTGGCTCAAGGTCCCCTCGATGTACGTCGAGCGTGAGGGCGGCGAGTTCAAACTGCGCCGCGGCTTCTCGGTCGAGCCCGGCCAGAAGGTCGTGATGGTCGAGGACATCGTCACCACGGGCCTGAGCTCGCGCGAATGCATCGCGGCGATCAAGGCGGCGGGCGGCGATGTCGTCGCCGCGGCCTGCATCGTCGACCGCTCGGGCGGTCGCGCCGACGTCGGCGTGCCGCTGGTGGCGCTGGCGACCCTCGACGTGCCGGCTTATCCCGCGGACGCCCTGCCGCCCGAACTGGCCGCCGTGCCGGTCGAGGACCCGGGCAGCCGCCGGCTGTCGAAGTGATCTTCCATCCGATCATCCCGGCGAATGCCGGGACCCAGATGGAATAACTCAATGCCGGATTTGATTTCGCGGACTACGCCCCCATCATTGACGCACGCGATCTGGGCCCCGGCATTCGCCGGGGTGAGCGGAGTTTGAAATGACTCACCCCGTCCGTCTGGGCGTCAACATCGACCACGTCGCCACGGTGCGGAACGCCCGCGGCGGGATTCATCCCGACCCCGTGCGCGCCGCACGCGAAGCCCTGGCGGCCGGCGCCGACGGCATCACCGCCCACCTGCGCGAGGATCGCCGCCACATCACCGACGCCGACATCGACGCCCTCAGCGCCCTGTGCGCGGGGGCGGGACGGCCGCTGAACCTCGAGATGGCGGTCACCGAAGAGATGCTGGCCATCGCCCTGCGCCACCGCCCGCACGCCGCCTGCCTGGTGCCCGAACGGCGCGAGGAGGTGACGACCGAGGGCGGTCTCGCCGTCGCCGGTCATGAGGCCCGCATCGCACCGGTCGTGAAGGCGCTCGCCGACGCGGGCATGCGCGTGTCCCTGTTCATCGAGCCCAGCCTGGAACAGGTCGAGGCCGCCCACGCCGTCGGCGCCCAGGTGGTCGAGTTCCACACCGGCCGCTACTGCCACCTGTCGGGCGACGACCGGGCCGTTGAGTTCGAACGCCTCCAGACCGCTGCCGGCCGCGCCGCCGACCTGGGCCTTGAGGTCCACGCCGGCCACGGCCTCGACTACGGGACCGCCGCCGACATGATGGCCATCCCGGAAATCCGCGAGCTCAACATCGGCCACTTCCTCATCGGCGAGGCGGTTTTCGTCGGCCTGACGGCCGCGATCCACCGCATGCGCGCCGCCATGGACGCGAATTAATGATCATCGGGGTCGGCGCGGATCTGTCGGACATCCGCCGCATCCAGAACTCGCTCGACCGCTTCGGCGACCGCTTCAAGGAGCGGTGTTTCACCGATCTGGAAAGGGCGCGTTCGGATCAAAAGCCTGACCCTGCCTGGAGCTACGCCAAGCGGTTCGCGGCCAAGGAAGCCTGCGCAAAAGCCCTCGGGACGGGCATGCGGGCCGATGTCTACTGGCGCGACATGGGGGTGGTGAACCTGCGTTCGGGTCAGCCGACCATGGCCCTGACCGGTCATGCGGCCGAGCATCTGGCCCGGCTGACGCCCCCCGGACATGACGTCCGTATACATCTCACTCTCAGCGACGAGCACCCCTATGCGCTCGCCTTCGTGGTGATCGAAGCCTTGCCGATGGCTTAATCACGTTATACCGGTTTCGCCGGTTAACGACCGCGACAGCGGCGGGGGATGAGGGTCACAATGAGCGACGAGCACAAGCCGCACGACGATCACGGGCACGACGCCGGTCACGGCCACGACGCGCATGGCCATGACGATCACGGCGCAGTGGCGGTCCACGACGACCATCACGCCCCCGCGACCCACGCGGACGATCACCATGCTCCGGCGGCCCACGCCGACGACCATCACGCCCCGGCGGCTCATGCCGACGATCACCATGCGCCCGAGGCCCATGGCGACGACCACCACGCTCCTGCTGCGCACGCCGACGACCACGGCCACGCCGCGCCGGCGCACGACGATCACGGCCATGACGCCCACGACGCGCCGCACGCGGTCGAGGCGGTCTCCGACGGTCACGATCACGCGGATCACCACGATCACGCCCCGGCCGAAGATCACGGTCACCACGAACACGCCGACCATCACGCCGCCGTCGCCCACGCGGCCCCGGCCGCCGATGCGCACGACGACCACCACGCCCCGGTCGCCGCTGCTGCAGCCGTAGCCGGCGCCGCGGCCGTCGCCGCCTCGTCCGGCGAGAAGCGCCCGGTGTGGAGCGACTCCGGCGACGCCCCGTTCGAGGACGTCGACAGCACCCCGGTCTACGCCGCGGGCAAGAAGGGCAAGAAGTCGAAGGACGGCGGCGGCGGCGCCAGCAACGAAGGCTGGGAGATCATCAAGACGATCGTCTTCGCCCTCCTGATCGCGCTGGTCCTGCGCGTCCTGCTGTTCCAGCCCTTCACCATCCCGTCGGCCTCGATGGAGCCCAACCTCTACGAAGGCGACTACATCGTCGTCTCGAAATGGTCGTACGGCTATTCGAAGCACTCGATCCCGTTCAGCCCGCCGATCTTCGAGGGCCGTCTCTTCGGCCAGTCGCCGAAGCGGGGCGACATCGTCGTCTTCAAGCTCCCGCGCGACAACAAGACCGACTACATCAAGCGCGTCATCGGCCTGCCGGGCGACCGCGTGCAGATGATCGACAACGTCCTGCACATCAACGGCGCGCCGGTTCGCGACGTCGTCGTCAGCACCGAGCAGCTGACCAACATGTACGGCAATCCGATCACCCAGGCCGACGAGACCCTGGCGGACGGCCGCACCTTCCGCATCCAGGACTTCGGTCCGGGCATGGATCTGGACAACACGCCTGAATTCCTCGTCCCCGCCGGCCACTACTTCATGATGGGCGACAACCGCGACAACTCGATCGACAGCCGTGTCGACCAGTCGATGGGCGTCGGCCTGGTGCCGGAGGAAAACCTCATCGGCAAGGCCGAGATCATCCTGTTCTCGTGGCAGCCGGGCGCCTCGCTGTGGAATCCCGTCAGCTGGTTCTCGAAGGTGCGTCCGAGCCGGTTCTTCACAGTGCTGGACTGATGCCGGATCGTCGTGCCGAGGCTGTCGCCGCGCTTAAGGGCAATCTCGGACACGACTTCCGCGACCCGAGCCTGCTGGAACAGGCCCTGACCCACGCCAGCGTGGGCGAGGGCGCCGAGCGCGACGCGCGCGGCCGGCCGTTCGCCGACAACCAGCGTTTCGAGTTCCTCGGCGACCGCGTCCTCGGCCTGCTGGTCGCCGACCGCCTGATGCGCGACTTCCCCTCGGCCGACGAGGGCGAGATGTCGACGCGCCTGCATGCCCTCGTCGACAAGGCCGCCTGCGCCCGCGTCGCCGAGACCATGGGCGTCGGCCCGGCCATGCGTCTGTCGCCGGGCGAGACCAAACAGGGCGGCCGCCGTCGCGAAGGCGTTCTGGGCGACGCCATGGAGGCCATCCTCGCCGCCATCTGGCTCGACGCCGGCATCGAGGCGGCGCGCGACGTGTTCGAAAAGGCCTGGGCGGCCGAACTGGCGGCTCCGCCGAAGCGCTCGCTCAGCAATCCGAAATCGACCCTGCAGGAGTGGGCGCTGGGGCAGGGGAGGCCGCTTCCCACCTACCGCATCGTCGAGCGCACGGGCTCCGATCACGCGCCGACATTCACCGTTGAGGCAAGCGTTGCCGGATATGCGCCCTTGACCGCACAGGGGCGTTCGCGTCAGGACGCGGAGAAAGCGGCCGCAACGGCCCTTCTTCAGCGTGAAGGCGTGATTTGACCGAACCCCAAAACCAGCGAGCCGGCTTCGCCGCAATCATCGGCGCCCCCAACGCCGGCAAGTCCACGCTGGTCAATCGCCTGACCGGAACCAAGGTCTCGATCGTCACCCAGAAGGTCCAGACCACGCGCTTCCCGGTGCGCGGCATCGCCATCGAGGGCGACGCCCAGATCGTGCTGGTCGACACCCCCGGAATCTTCACCCCCCGCCGCCGCCTCGACCGCGCCATGGTCGCCTCGGCCTGGGGTGGCGCGGATGACGCCGACGTCGTCGTCCACCTGGTCGACGCCGCCTCGCACATCGCCGCCGAGGGCAAGGAAGGCCAGGCCGCCGACCGCCGCTCGGCCGAGGACACCGAGACCATCATCGCCAGCCTGAAAGAGGCCGGCAAACAGGTCATCCTGGCGCTCAACAAGATCGACGGCATGCGCCGCGACACCTTGCTGGCCCTGTCGCACAGCCTGTTCGAAACCGGCGTCTACTCCGAGGTCTATATGATCTCGGCGCTCAGCGGCGACGGCGTCGACGACCTGAAGCAACGCCTGGCGCGTTCGATGCCGGAAGGCCCCTGGCTGTATCCCGAGGATCAGTCCGCCGACGTGCCGATGCGCGTGCTGGCCGCCGAGATCACCCGCGAGAAGGTCTATCTGCGCGTCCACGAGGAGCTGCCGTATTCGGCCGCCGTCGAAACCACCTCGTTCGAGGACCGCGCCGATGGCTCGGCCCGCATCGAGCAGACCATCTACGTCGAGCGCGAGAGCCAGCGCCCCATCGTCCTCGGCAAGGGCGGCCAGACCCTGAAATGGATCGGCCAGAAGTCCCGCGAGGAGCTCACCGAGCTGCTCGATCGCCCCGTCCACCTGTTCCTGACGGTCAAGGTCGATCCGAAGTGGCAGGACTCCCGCGCCCTCTACGCCCAGTTCGGCCTCGATTACGACGTCTAGTCCCTTGTTCAATGTTCCCCGTCGCGCCGGAAACCATCCCCGGCTGACCTTCGGCGCCCTTGCTGTTCTGTTCGCGGTCGCCGCCGCGCTGATCGCCTGGGCCACGGTCCACAAGCCGACCCTGGCGGTCGTGCCTGATCCGCTGCCGCAACGTCCGCCGGTCGAGGTCGTCGAGAACCTGCCGCAGCTGAAGGAACAGCTGGACCGCTGGGGCGGCTCCGGCCAGTTCACGGGCGGGGTTCTGGTCGCGAAGGGCGACACGGTCCTGTACCGCCAGGTCCACGGCTTCGCCGACCGCAGCCTCGGCAAGCCGCTGGAGCTGAACTCCCGCTTCCGCCTGGCCTCGGTCAGCAAGCAGTTCACCGCCGCCGCCATCCTCAAGCTGCAGGACGACGGCAAGCTGTCGGTCTGGGATCCTCTGTGCAAATGGATCCAGCCGTGCCCGCCGGCGTGGGAACGGATCACCCTGCACCACCTGCTGTCGCACACCTCCGGCGTGCCGGACCTGATGGCCCGTCCGGGCTGGGGCCTGCGCCGCGTGACCCCCGCCACGGTCGAGGAACTGACCGCCGACTCGATGAAGTACGGCCTGCAGTTCGAGCCGGGCACCAAGGTCCGCTACGACAACGCCGGCTACAATCTGCTGGGCGTCGTGGTCGAGAAGGCCAGCGGCCAGCCGCTGCACGACTATCTGCGCACCGCCTTCTTCGAGCCGCTGGGCATGAAGGACACCGGCTACGACGACGGCATGTCCGACGTCGTCATGGGCTACGCCAACCTGGCCGGGGGCCCGACGCCGCAGCCGGACGCCAACGTCAGCATCATCTTCGCCGCGGGCGCCCTGTACTCCACCCTGGACGACATGCTGGCCTGGGAGCGCGCGCTGCACGGCGGCCACGTCCTGACGCCGCACAGCTACGGCCAGATGATCGCCGACCATGCGCCGGACGACACGCCCAACGAACGCGGCAAGCCGCGCCGCCTGTGGGGCTACGGCATCTATCAGAAGGAGCTGGGCCGCCAGGTCCGTCCGGACTTCACCGACAACCAGATCTGGCACACCGGCAGCTGGTCGGGCTTCCGCAACATGGTCACCTACCAGCCGGACGCGGACGTGACCGTGGTTGTCCTGTCGAACAACTACCACCAGCGCGAAGCCGTCTTCCTGCTGTCCCAGCAGGGCATGGCCGAGGCCCTGGGGCGGCCGTTCCCGACTGCGATGGCGCGCTAGGCCTGGCTTTTCAAACCGCTCATCCCGGCGAAAGCCGGGACCCAGTGTTTTGGGTGATTTGGGCGTGCCGATGGACCGACGACCGTTATCCCGGACACCGTGCGCAGCAAAAGGACTGGGTCCCGGCTTTCGCCGGGTGGCGAAACCTCAGCCCTCGCGCGCCCACCGCTCACGGCGCTCAAGCTCAAGTGCGCTCGGCGTGTCGTCGCCGAACGAGCCGACCGGGACTTCGCCGTCGCGTTCGTAGCGGTTCACCACCACGCCCGACGGCGACCGGCGCGTTTCGGTCAGGGCGAAGGCCGCGGGCGCCGACGTCTGGTCGAAGAACCGCTTTCCAGTCCCCAGGATGACCGGGAAGGTCAGCAGGCTGATCCGGTCGATCAGGTTTCTCGCCAGCAGGGCATGCACCACCTCGCTGCTGCCCTGGATCAGCAGATCGGGGCCGTCCTCCGCCTTCAACCGCTCCACGGCGTCGGCGACATCGCCCTCCAGGCGCACGGAGCCTTTCCACGTCATCGGCGTCTCCGGCGAGGCCGCCACATATTTGGTGATGGCGTCGAACTTCCGGCCGATCGCGTCGTCCTTGCCGGGCCAGTAGGCGGCGAAGATCTCATAGGTCCTGCGTCCCAGCAGCAGGTCGTAGTCCTGACCCATGGCGTGATCCATGAGATCGCCGCCGGTCTCGTCGAACCAGGGCCAGACCCATCCGCCGAAGGCGAAGCCGCCGGTCGGGTCCTCGTCCGGACCGCCCGGGGCCTGCATGACCCCGTCGATGGAAACCATGGCCGCTACGGTGACCTTGCGCATCGGGCGTATCCCTCGATTTTTGGTGTGTCAGTCGGCGTCCGCGGGACGGTCGGGACGTCCCAGGTCGCTGTTCATCTGTGCGGCCGCGCGGGCCAGATCGACGGCGATCTCATGGGCGATGTCGTCGCCCTCGCGCAGATCCAGCGTCGCCATCTCGTACTTGCCGCCGGGCTTCAGACGCGGTTCGATCCCGCGCAGCCTCTGGCCGCGCCAGAAGCCGAACAGCACCCGTTCTTCCTCGGCGCGGATCAGCAGGGCGGGGCCGTCCTGCAGGTAGACGATGTGGCCCCATTTGATCACCTCGACCATGCCGTCGACCGACAGCGCCGCCGCCCGCAACCGCTCGACAAGCTCCCGCCGCCAGCCGTCCAGCGCGGCCACATAGGCGTCGGGACTGGAGGGGGGCGGGGACTTGCGCATCTCAGTCCCGGTTCACGGCGAGGAGGTGGGCTTCCAGTTTGTTCAGGCTGCCGGTCCAGCCGGCCTCCATGCCGCTGAGCGGGCCCACGGCGGTCTCGTCGGCCTGGATGACCACCGCGTCCAGACGCTGGATCGTAAGGCCGTCGACCTCGTCGAACGAGATGGTCTGCTCGACCTCGAACCAGATCGAGCCGTCGGGATGGTTGACCCAGGTGCGGGTCACCAGCCGTTCGGGTTCGTCCACGGAG
The DNA here is from genome assembly GCF_014196335.1 of Brevundimonas lenta. Taxonomy (GTDB): domain Bacteria; phylum Pseudomonadota; class Alphaproteobacteria; order Caulobacterales; family Caulobacteraceae; genus Brevundimonas; species Brevundimonas lenta. Next base: position 356,176 of record NZ_JACIDM010000002.1, on the reverse strand, counting down.
ACATAGCGGCCGTCGAACGGATAGTCGGTCCCGTCCGGCCCGCGCATGACCATGTGAATGGCGCCGCCCGGCCGCACGTCGATCCTGACCACGGGCGTGGTGAAGCCCTCCGGCGCCCACCACACCCCGACATGGGCCGGGTCGGTCCACATCTTCCAGACCAGCGCCCGCGGCGCATCGAACTCGCGCACGATCGTCAGGGTGCGCAGATGTTCGGGAATGGTCGCCGCGATGCTCATGACGCCGTCCGACGCAGCGGGAACAGGGCGCGGAACGAGGCGTCCCGCAGCCAGAGTCCGCCCCACATCGCCAGACCCAGATACAGGCTGAACAACTGATGGCTGAACAGCGGGCTGCCGGCGCGGATCTGCGTCGCCATGGCCCCGCCCAGCAGTCCCATCATCAGCACCGCGCCGAACACGGCCGTGCGCGGGATCAGGTACAGGACCACGCAGGTCAGCTCGATCAGGCCGATGGCGAAGGCGTAGCCGGGCGGCCAGCCCAGCGCGGCCATCGTCTCCTCGGCCACCGGCATGCCGGTCAGCTTGGGAACGACGGACGCGCCGACCATGAACAGGGCGAACAGGCCGGTCAGGATTCGACCGCTCCAGATCATGGGCGTGGCCTTCACGACTGCGACGCGCTCCAGCCCTCAGCGGGGATGGTGTTGACCATCCACGGCACGCCGAACTTGTCGACGAGGTTGCCGAAGCCCGGCGACCAGAAGGTTTCGGCGAAGGCCATCTGCACGGTACCGCCCTCGGACAGGCCGTCGAACCAGCGCCTGGCCTCGGCCGCATCCTTCGTATGCAGGCTCACGTCGAAGCCGTTCTTGGGCTTCTCGATGTTCGGAGCCCAGTCCTTGTCCATGTCGGCGCCCATGATCGCCTGGTCGCCGATCTGCAGCCAGGCGTGCATCAGCCAGTCCTTGTACTGCGGGCCGACCGGCATGTCGGGCGGACCTTCGCCGTACGGGAAGGCGGCGGTGATCTCTCCGCCCAGGACTTTTGCGTAAAACTCGAACGCTTCCCGGCATTGGCCCTGGAAGCTGAGGCTGGTCACGATCTGCATGGTCGTCTCCTCTTCGTTTCGTTGGTCGTCAGGTCTCGTCCTGATTGGCCGCGAGCCAGACTTCCAGCCGGTCGGCCGTGCTGTTCCAGCCATGGCGATGCCCGACCAGGCTCTGCTCCGACTTCAGCCCTTCGTGGACGAAGTCCATGCGGGTCTGGCCGTCTTCCATCTCGGTCAGGGTCAGCGACACGAGGGTGTCCACCGGCGGGCCGTCCTCGTGGGACTCGTCCCATTTGAATGTGAACACCAGCCGCTCAGGCGGCACGATCTCGCGATAGACCCCGCCCTGCCACAGATCCTGGCCGGTGTCGGGCGAGCGCAGGCAGGCCCGCCATTCGCCGCCGACCCGCAGGTCCTGCGACACGCTCACCGCCGGCCACTCGACCGGCCCCAGCCACAGAACCATGGCCTCGGGCGTCGTCCAGGCCCGCCAGACCAGGGACCGCGGCGCATCGAAGACGCGCTGCATGTGCAAGGTCGGCTTGAGGGCGAGGTCTTCGGCGAGGGTCATACGCGGGCTCTCGGCAGGGTCCGGTCGGCGGTCGGGGAGGGTGTCAGTGGGTCTTCAGCAACTCGGCCAGCTGGTCGGCGCACGTGCCCCAGCCTTCATGGAAGCCCATGGCCTCGTGCTGTTTCATGGTCTCCGCGTTCCAGTGACGGGCGGTGGCGACGTATTCGGTCTTGCCGTCGTCGGTGGGCGTCAGCTCGACGGTCGCCACCATGAACGGCTGTCCTGCGGGTTTCCAGTCCGGCGTGAAGGCGTCGGTCGTGATCCAGCGCTTGCCCGGGATCACCTCCAGGAACACGCCGCTGTTCGGAAACCGCTCGCCGTCCGGACCGTGCATGACGAAGTTGAACACCCCGCCGGGCCGCGGATCGATCTGCACGTCCGAGATGCTCCAGGGCCGCGGCGCGAACCACTGCTGCAGCAGCTCCGGCGTCATCCACGCCTTCCAGATCTGTTCCGGCGTAGCGTCCATCGTCCGCCGCAGGCTCAGGGCGTGCTCGTGGGCGACGCCGTCGGTGTCGCAGGGGTTGTCGCTAATTTCTTGGGCCACTGGGGTCTCCCTTCTGGATATTCTTCAGATACGCATCGAGGCGATCGAAGCTGGCGTCCCAGTACCGGCGGTAATGCTCCAACCAGTCCGCAACGCCCTTCAGCGCCATCGGTTCGAGACGGGCGGGACGCCACTGCGCCTCCTTGCCCCGGCTGATCAGCCCGGCCTTCTCCAGCACCTTCAGATGCTTCGACACGGCCGGCAGGCTCATGTCGAACGGCTCCGCCAGTTCGTTGACGGAAGCCTCGCCCTGGGTCAGCCGCGCCAGGATGGCCCGACGGGTCGGGTCGGCCAGGGCGGCGAACTTGGCGGAGAGGGGATCGGTCTGCATCGGCCCGCTTCGTATCTAACTGAGAAGTTAAATGCGCTCGCGTCCACGCGTTGTCAACCGTTCGGTTAAATGCATTTCGACGGCTATGCAGGGACGACCGTTCCGGAGCCCGCCATGCTGCCTTTCGTCGCCGCCGCCCTGATCGCCCTGTCGCCGCAGACGGCGCCGGAACAGCAGGCCGCCGCCGCCCTGACCGACATGCACGCCGCCGCCGCCCGCGCCGACAGCGCCGCCTGGGAGGCCCGCCTGGCCCCCGGCCTGGTCTGGGTGGGTAACGAAACATCCGAGCGCTGGGACCACGACGCCTTCGTCGCCTTCGCCCAGCCGATCTTCGCCCGCGGCGAGGGCTGGACCTATTCGGCGCGCGAACGCCACGTGACCCTCGCGCCTGACCCCTGCGAATGCGTGGCCTGGTTCGACGAGCTGCTGGACAGCCAGACCTACGGCACGGCGCGCGGGGAGGGGATGCTGGTCCGCGAGGGCGACGACTGGCGCGTGCTCCGCTACGCCCTCAGCTATCCGATCCCCAACGATCTGGCGAAAGAGATGACCGGCGAGATCCGCGCCTTCGAAGCCGCCACGCCGGTCGTCGACGCCCCCGGCGAGCCCGCCGATACGCCCGAGGAACTGGCCGCCGCCGCGACCCTGGACGCCGTCCACCGCGCCGCCGCCGCCGCCGACGGCGCCACCTATTTCGATCTCTTTGATCCCGACGGCGTCTACATCGGCACCGACGTGACCGAGCGCTGGTCCGTCGCGGAATTCCGCGCCTTCGCCGAACCCTACTTCGCCCAGGGCAAGGGCTGGACCTACACCCCGCGCTCCCGCTCGCTCACCCTGGCCCCGCTGGACTGCCGCTGCATCGTGTGGTTCGACGAGGCGCTGGACAGCGAGTCCTACGGCACCAGCCGCGGCACGGGCGTGCTGGTCCGGGGCGACGACGGCAAATGGCGCGTCGCCCTCTATGCTCTGACGTTCCCGATCCCCAACGCCCTGGCGAGGGACATGACGGCCCGCATCCGGGCCGCCGCCGTCACTCTGCCGGCGTAAGGGCGCCGACCTCGCGCTCGACCTCAGCCTGGGCCTCTTCGGTCTTGGCGTTGATGGCCGTCTCGGCCCGCTCGATCTCGGCCACCAGACGACGGTTCTCGATCACCAGCCGGTTGAAGGCGTTCAGGTCGGCCTGGCGGAAGAAGGCGATCTGATTCTGCTCGACCTGCCACGGCACGCGCTCGGCCAGGGCGATCTGCGCCTCAAGGTTCTTCAGCGCCTCTTCCTGCAGGCCCCAGTAGGCGTCGAACTCCGCCTTGCGCGTCGCGCCGCCCGCGTCGAAATTGCGATAGGCCGCCTCGCGCTGGCGCTCGTTTGTGAAGACCGCGCCCAGCCGCTCGCGCGTCCGCAGGCGCAGCGCCTCTCCGTCCGTCCGCGCCTTCTCGACCAGCGCCCGTCGACGGGCGATCTCGTTCCGCGCCTTCTGATAGCCGCCGGCCGACTTCAGCACGCGCGGATTGAACACATCGTTTTCCGACACCTTCGCCACTTCGGCCAGAAGGGCTTCGCGTTGGGCGGTCCGTTCAGCGACCGCCTGGGACAGCACCACCCGGATCTGCTCCTCGGTATGGCGGTTGCTCGCGGCGCCGGTCGCGACCAGCGTGACCAGCACGCTGAAGAGGCAGGCCACGCCCAGGAGGATGCCGAAATACTTCCCGCCGTTACCCTTCTTGGCGGGCCGCACAGCGAACAGCCAGATCGGCAGATAGACCACGCCCGCGGCCAGCAGCGCCCGCCCCAGCGTCGCGCCGAGCGCATAGCCGAGATTGTACGCGGCGCTGCCTTCGTCCTGCGGCGTCCAGCCGGCGCCCATGATCACCGTCAGGATGACGACGGCGACCAGCCCCACGGCCAACCACGGCCAGGTCGTCTTCTTGCGCTTCCGCGGCGTCGTGAACGCGTCGCCGGAATACCTGATCTCTTCTTCACTCATCGCTACTTCGCAGCCTTCAGGACGCGGTCGATGCCGGCGTCGGTTTCGTAATCCAGTTGCGCCAGCTCGATCTCGGCGGTCCGCACCTCGTCGAACACCTGATCAAGGCCCGCCTCGATGCGGCGGATGCGGACCAGCAGGGGCCGGCTGGTGATTTCCGCCCCGCCCGGCGCCTTGCGCCAGCCGCTGCGGTTGGCGGACAGCGCCGCCAACTCGTCCTCGCGCAGGGCGATGATCCGGTCGTGGGCGGCCCAGATGCGCTCCATCAGCGCCTTGCGCGGGCCCGCCGCCTCGTCGAACCGGTCCAGAACCGCCTCGCGATCCATCTCGCCGACGATGGCCCCGGCCAGAGCGGCGCGCGCCTTGACCTGTCCCGGCCCGTAGTCGCGGCGCGCCGCGGCGATCAGGTCGCGATGCCCGGCGATGGCCTTGCGTGCGTCTTCCAGCCCATCCTCGGCCGCCAGCCGCGACGGCTCGAACGGATTGTTGTGCAGCAGCAGGCCCAGCCGATGGTTCAGGTCCGCTTCGCTGCGCCGCGACTCCGCCCGCGCTTCGGCGGCCGAAGTCTGCAGCCGCATCTCATAGCCGACCTTGTCCGCCACGAAGCCCCGCGCCACGCTGGCCGGCGCGCCCACGATGACGCCCAGGCCGACCAGCAGGGCCGTCCACATCAGCGCCCCGTGACGTCCCGCCGGCGCCAGATAGATCGCGTTCAGCAGCGCGCCCACGGCGACCCCGACCAGCACGGCAGGCAGCACGATGTTGGAGGCGGTCTTCATCCAGACCATGGCCCGGCCGCCGTTGGTGCCGTCGCCGAACACGATGCCGCTGAACAGCGGACCGGCCAGCCAGCAGCCGACGCCCGCCAGCACAAAGGCGACGATCACGAACGGCCACGGCGGCAGCTTCGATTGCCAGGTCGCGCGGCGGCGGCCGGTGAATTTGTCCATTGTCCGCCCCCCGGCGCCCCTCACGATCAGGTTACGCTAGCGCGCCGCCCGACCGCCGACTAGGTCTGGACCTATGGACTTCACCGAGGACGCCTACGTTCTGTCGGCCCGTGCGCATGGCGACACAGGCGTCGTCGTCGAACTGCTGACCGAGTCCCACGGACGCCGGGCGGCCTATGTCGCCGGCGGCGCGTCGCGGCGGATGAAGCCCTTCCTGCAGGCGGGGGCGCGGGTCGTCGCCGACTATCGGGCCCGGACGTCCGATCACCTGGGCTCGGCACGGCTGGAGCCGGTGGGGGAGGGGCCCAGCGCCCTGTTCGACGATCCCCTGGCCCTCACCGGCCTGGCCGCCGCCGCCGCGGTGGCGCAGGGCGCGCTGCCCGAGCGCGAACCCCACCCCGGCGCCTTCTTCGCTTTCGAGGCCCTGATGGCCGCCTTCGCCCTGCCGGACGTCTGGCCCGCCATCTTCGTCCGCTTCGAGGCGGGCCTGCTGGAAGACCTCGGCTTCGGCCTCGACCTCAGCCGCTGCGCCGTTACCGGCGGCATGGACGATCTGGTCTGGGTCAGCCCCCGCACCGGCCGCGCCGTCAGCCGCGAAGCAGGCGCGCCCTATGCCGACAAGCTGCTGAAGCTCCCGCCCTTCATGCTCGGCGCCCAGGCGGGGCTGGGCGAGGGCGACGTCGGCTCAGGCCTGGACCTCACCGGCCATTTCCTCGAACAGTTCGTCTTCCACCCGCAAAACCGCCCCATCCCGCCCGCGCGCGTCTGGATGGTCGACAAGCTGCGGGAAGCGGGGCGGCTCTAGGCCCCCGCCGCAAACGCCTCGAACTGCGCCGCATAGTCCGGGTGCCAGCGCGACAGGGCGGGGCGGTTGTTGATGATGTCGCCCACGGCCCAGGCGATGCGCTTCTCATCCAGCGCCCGATCGACGTCGTTGTCGGGACACAGGATGTAGAAGTCGCCGGCCTCCAGCCGCTCCAGCATGAAGTCGACCGTCAGTTCCGACGTCCAGGCCCCGGCCGGACGTTCCTGACGGCCGCCGGACGCCAGCGGCGTCCAGACGAAGCCGGGGATCAGCAGGTGGGCGCTGATGGTCGCCGCCCCGGTGTTGCGCAGCTGGTGCGCCAGCGCCTCGGTATAGGCTTTCACCGCCGCCTTGCTGACGTTGTAGGCCGGATTGCCGGGCGGGGTGGTGATGCCCTGTTTCGAGCCGGTGTTGATGATCAGGCCGCGCCGGCCGCGCTCGACCATCCGGGGCGCGAAGACCTGGCTGCCGTCGATCACGCCCCAGACGTTCACGCGCATCAGGCGCCGCCAGTCGGCTCCGGAGCCGAATGCGTCGTTCGGAATCTGGATGGCTGCATTGTTCATCAGCACGTCGGTCCCGCCGAACCGGTCCGCGACCGTGGCCTCGGCCGTCTCCAGCGCGGCGCGGTCCGACACGTCGACCTCCAGCCCGACGATCTCAACGCCGGCGGCCGCGCTGTCCTGAAGATCGGCGACCGCCTGTTTGAGGCGCTCCGCCCCGAGGTCCGCGATGACGACGTGCAGACCGAGGCCGGCGAAGCGGCGCGCCGCCGCCAGGCCTATCCCGGATGCGCCGCCCGTGACGAAGGCGACCGCGCCGGGAACGAGAGCCGGATGGGACATCGAACAGCCTCCAGATGTGATCTGGACGCAGATGGCGACGCGCGTGTCCCCGGGCAACTCCGACGCGGAATTCCTGCGCACGATCGCGGTCTGCCACCATATCGCCGGCGAAAAACATCTGCCGGAACAATGGCCCCGGGCGCCTCTGCATCATTCGACGCGCCATGTTCAGGGCTCGCCGGATAATGCGCCCATGACAAACAACGACCCGAAACCCCGCACCCGCCTCTCCGACGAAACCTGGGCCGAAGCCCGGGAGGACTATCTCGCAGGCGTCTCCACAGGCGTGATCGCCGAGCGCTACGGCCTGACCGACCGTTCGGTTCGCCGCCGCGCCGCCCAGGAAGGCTGGCGCCGGGAGGCGCGGCCGCGCCAGCGCTACAGAAACCTCGGTGACCGCATCGACAACGAGATCGAGGCCTTGCCCGAGCTGACCGACATCCTCGACGTCAACAATCAGGACATGCACGATCTCCTGTTCCTGCCGGACGGGGTCAACATGTGCCGCTTCGCTTTCCGGCGGGCGGCCGAGGCCGCGGCGCTGGATTCGCCGAACGAAGCAGCGGCATGGATGCGGCTGGTGCATCTGACGGTGCGGGTCCGGACGCAGATCGACGTGGACGTGCGTCCATTCAGTCGCGCAGACTATCTGCGCGCGGGAATGCTGCGCTCTGTCGGCGATCATCTGGAGACCAACCCGTTCGGGCTGGGGACAGAGTCCGATATGTCCGGAAAGTCCGCTGAAATTCACGGCGGACCGGACTCTGACGGCTAGACTTCCAGGTTCAGATTGCCGATTCGGATCCCATGACCGTTCACACCCCGCCGCCGGAAGGCGGTCGCATCGTCGACGAGCCGATGAGCGAGGCGCTGTCGAAGCGCTATCTCGCCTACGCCCTGTCGACCATCACCAACCGGGCCCTCCCGGACGTCCGCGACGGCTTCAAGCCGGTGCACCGGCGCATCATGTACGCCATGCACCAGATGCGCCTGAACCCGCAGGCCGCGGCGCGCAAATGCGCCAAGGTCGTCGGCGAGGTGATGGGCAGCTATCACCCGCACGGCGACGCCTCGATCTATGACGCCCTGGTCCGCCTGGCCCAGGACTTCTCGCAGCGCTATCCGCTGGTCGACGGGCAGGGCAATTTCGGCAACATCGACGGCGATAACGCCGCAGCCATGCGCTACACCGAGTGCAAGCTGACCGCCGCCGCCGTCCTGCTGATGGACGGCATCGACCAGAACGCCGTCGACTTCCGCTCCACCTATGACGATCAGGACGAGGAGCCGATCGTCCTGCCGGCCGGCTTCCCGAACCTGCTGGCCAACGGCTCGTCCGGCATCGCCGTCGGCATGGCCACCTCGATCCCGCCGCACAACGTCGGCGAGCTGATCGACGCCTGCCACCTGCTGCTGGAGCGTCCCGAAGCGACGACCGAAGAGCTGGCGACCATCGTCCCGGGACCGGACTTCCCGACCGGCGGCGTCGCCGTCGAGGGCCACGCCTCCATTCTCGACGCCTATGAGACCGGCCGCGGCGGCGTTCGCCTGCGCGCCCGCTGGGAGACCGAGGATCTCGGCCGCGGCGTGTGGCGCATCGTCGTCACCGAGATGCCCTACCAGGTCCAGAAGTCGAAGCTGATCGCCGACCTCGCCGACCTGATCGAGAACAAGAAGGCTCCGCTTCTGGCCGACGTCCGCGACGAGTCGGCGGAGGACATTCGCCTCATCATCGAGCCGAAGTCCCGGACGGTCGAGCCTGAAGTCCTTATGGAAAGCCTGTTCAAGCTTTCCGATCTGGAAGTCCGCTTCCCGATCAACATGAACGTCCTCGACGCCAGCGGCACGCCGCGCGTCATGGGCCTCAAGGCCTGCCTGCGGGCCTTCCTCGATCACCGCCAGGAAGTGCTGGTCCGCCGCGCCCAGTGGCGCATCGAGCGGGTCGAGAAGCGACTGCACCTCCTGGAAGGCCTGCGGATCGTCTTCCTCAACCTTGACGAGGTCATCCGCATCGTCCGCGAGGAGGAACAGCCCAAGGCCGTCCTGATCGCGCGCTTCGGCCTGACCGAGATGCAGGCCGACTACATCCTCGATACCCGGCTGCGCCAGCTGGCGCGGATCGAGGAAATGGCGATCGAGAACGAATACAAGGAACTGTCCGAAGAACTTGCCAACCTGCAATCGCTCTCGTCGTCCCCGGCGAAACAGTGGAAGCAGATCGGCAAGGACCTCGAGGCGGTCCGCAAGGCGCTGGTCTCGCCGCGCCGGACCACGATCTCGGAAGCCGTCGACACCTCGGCCTACGCCCCGGTCGAGGCCTTCATCCCGCGCGAAGCCATCACCGTCATCCTGTCCGAGCGCGGCTGGATCCGCGCCGCAAAGGGCAAGGTCGAGGACCCGTCGGAGCTGAAGTTCAAGGAAGGCGACAGCCTGGCCTTCCTCGTCCCGGCATACACGACCGACAAGCTGCTGGTGGCCGCCTCGGACGGCCGCATCTTCACCATCGGCGCCGACAAGCTGGCCTCGGGCCGCGGCCACGGCGAGCCGCTGCGCCTGATGATCGAGCTCGACGAGAAGGCCGACATCATCAACATCCTGGCCCACCAGCCGGGCGGCAAGCTGCTGATCGCCTCGAAGGCCGGCTACGGCTTCGTCGCGCCGGAGGACGACCTGCTGGCCCAGAAGCGCGGCGGCAAACAGGTGCTGAACGGTGACCTGCTGGCGGCGCTGCGCGTCACCGGCGACCACGTCGCCACCATCGGCGAGAACATCAAGGCGCTGATCTTCCCGATCGCCGAACTGCCCGAAATGGGACGCGGCAAGGGCGTGAAGCTGCAGAACTTCAAACAGGGCGGCCTGGCTGACGTCTCGGTGTTCAACGCCGAGCAGGGACCGGAATGGGCCGACGGCGGCGGCCGTCGCCGCAACTGGCCCGACTGGAAGGACTGGCTCGGCAAACGCGCCCAGGCCGGCCGCCAAGGCCCGCGGGGCCTCCGGAAGTTCCGCTAAACGGTGACGCGGATGTCATTTTCAGGCTGAGCCATATCGCGCGATAGTTCGGGGGTGGCTCAACCGGCCGTGCTGGAGATCGAAATGATCACCCTGATCGTCATCGGCGTCATCGTCCTCATCCTGCTGTTCGTCGTCGCGGGCGGCTACAACCGGCTGGTCGCGCTGGACCAGCGGGCCGACCAGTCCTTCGCCGACATCGACGTGCAGCTGAAGCAGCGCCAGGACCTGATCCCGAACCTCGTCGAGACCGTGAAGGGCTACGCCACGCACGAGCGCGGCACCCTGGACGCCGTCACCGCCGCCCGGGCCGCAGCCGCCGGCGCGACCTCGGTCAACGACAAGGTCGCCGCCGAGAACATGCTGACCGGCGCCCTGGGCCGGCTGTTCGCCGTCGCCGAGGCCTATCCGGACCTCAAGGCCAACGCCAATTTCCAGCAGTTGCAGGCCGAACTCTCGGACATCGAGAACAAGCTCGCCGCCGCCCGTCGCTTCTTCAACAACGCCGTCAGCGAGTTCAACGCCGTGCGTCGCTCGTTCCCGACGGTCCTGTTCGCCGGCCTGTTCGGCTTCGGCGCGGACAAGCCCTTCTTCGACGTGGGCGAGGCCGACCGCGCCGCCATGAACGCCGCGCCGCCGCAGGTGAAGTTCTAAGTCAGTCCCATGGGCGCCGTCGGGCTCCAGACCCACATCTGGGCGAACAATACGCGATCGATCCTGCTGCTGGCGGCCTTCCCCGTGCTGCTGGTCTTCATCCTGTACGGCGTGCAGCTGATCCTCATGGGTCTGGGCATGCTGCCGGGGACGGGCAGGGGGCTGGACGACGACATGTTCCTGGCAGCCTCCTGGCTGGGCTGGACCATCCCCATGGCCCTGGTCGCCGCGGGTATCTGGTTCGTCATCGCCTACTTCGGCAACCAGGTCATGATCGACGCCATGACCGGGGCCCGGAAGGTTGAGAGACGGTCTGAACCCGAGCTCTACAACCTGCTGGAAAACCTCGCGATCTCCCGCGGCCTGAAGACGCCCACATTGCGCGTCATCGAGAGCGACAGCCTCAACGCCTTCGCCACCGGCCTGCATGAGGGCCGCTACAGCATCACCGTCACCCGCGGCCTCGTGAACTCTCTGACCCGCGACGAGCTTGAGGCGGTGCTGGCCCACGAGTTGACCCACGTCATCAACAAGGACGTGCGGACGATGGTCATCGCCTCGATCTTCGCCGGCATCATCAGCGTCATCGCCGAGCTGGTCTTCCGGGGCCTGTTCTACCTCGGCCGGGGGCGATCGAAGAACAACAACGCCGGCCCGCTGCTCCTGATCGGCCTGGCCTTCGCCGCCATCGGCTTCATCCTCGCCATCGTCATCCGCATGATGCTCTCGCGCAGCCGCGAGTACGTCGCCGATGCCGGGGCGGTCGAGCTGACCAAGAACCCCGACTCCATGATCTCGGCCCTGCGCAAGGTCGAGGGCCGCTCCTCCGTCCCCGCCGTGGACGAGGTCCAGCAGTTGTTCCTCGACAACCAGCCGGACGGAAAGGGTCTCGAAGGCCTGTTCGCCAGCCATCCGCCGATCGGCAAGCGCATCGAGGCGCTGGTGAAGTTCGGCGGCGGCCGCGACCCCGGCCCCTGGAGCGGCGGCCCGCCTGATCCCCTGCCTCGCGCGACCACATCGGTCCCCATCACCTGAGGAGCCCCGGATGCCGCCACGCACCATCCTGGTCGAGAACGCCGTCAGCGGCGGCAAGCCGACGGCGGTCAACGCCGACAAGTACGAGGCCATGCGCGACGCCTATCTGAAGGCCGTGCCCTCGGGCGACCCCGGCGCCACGCCCGCGGAAATCCTGACCGCAGTGAAGCCCGCTCTCCCGGACGACCTGTTCCCGGGCGGAGCCACCGCCGGCTGGTGGGCCAAATGCGTTCAGCTGGACCTGGAGGCGAAGGGCGTGATCGTGCGCGGGCCGAAGTCGCCCGTGCGGCTCAGGAAGACCTAGGCCGGGTCGGCCATCCGCTCCCAGCCCAGGCGGGTCAGCTGCTCCATCGGCCGGAAGCTGGCCTTGTAGTCCATCTTCTGCGAGCCCCGGACCCAGTAGCCCAGGTAGACGAACGGCAGGCCGACCGCCTGCGCCTGACGTGCATGATCCAGGATGGCGAACCGGCCCAGGCTGCGGCTGTCCATCGTCGGGTCGAAGAAGCTGTAGACCATCGACAGGCCGTCCGAGAGCAGGTCGGTCAGGCACACGCCGACCAGGTCGCCCGGCCCGCCGTCGGAGGAGGGCAGGCGGTACTCGATCAGATGCGTGCGCACGGCCGTATCCTCAACCATCGCCACATAGTCCAGCCAGGCCATGCCGGTCATCCCGCCGCCGGGATGGCGCGACGCCAGATAGCGGCGCAGCAGGTCGAACTGCTCCGTCGTCGCCTCGGCCTCGACCAGATCGCGCGACAGGTCGTCGTTGCGCTTCAGGATCCGTCGCTGCGACCTGGAAAAGGCGAACTCCGCCACCGGAATGCGCACCGACACGCAGGCGTCGCAGGTCTCGCACGCCGGGCGGTAGGCGATGTTCTGGCTGCGCCGGAACCCGGCCTGGGTCAGCTCGTCATTCACATGTGCGCCGTCGCTGAACGGCAGGTTGGCGAACACCTTCCGCTCCGTCTGGCCCGGCAGATAGGGGCACGGCGCCACGGACGTCATGTAGAAGCGAAGCTGGCGCTGGGGGACAAACTGCGTCACGGCCTTACGTCCGCATCCAATTCCGCCGGGATTTTGACAACCCACGCATAAACGGATTTGGCGCTGCGTCGCTCCCCGGCGCAAGCCCGTTCGCCCGCCGCCCGATATCGAAGCGGCAGGCCGGGGGTCACAGGCTGGTGTCCGTAGGCAGGACCGGCGCCTCGCGCAGCAGCACGATGGCGATCCGGCGGTTGCCCGCCAGGGTCGGATCGTCGGGATACAGCGGATCGGAGCCCGCCTTGCCCGAGACCTGGTAGACCCGGTCCGGATCGACGCCCGCGCCCTGCAGGATCAGCCGCGAGGCGTTGGCCCGCGCCGACGACAGGGTCCAGTCGTTCGGCCCCGTCGCCCGGTTCGAGCCCGGCGCCGCCGAGGTGTGGCCGGTGATCGAGATGCGGTTCGGCAACTGGTTGATGACCCGCGAAATGGCCCGCAGCAGCAACTGGGCGCGTGCGTTCGGGCGGGCCGAGTTCTGCTCGAACATCGACCGGCCTTCCTGGTCGACCAGCTGGATACGCAGGCCTTCCGGCGTCTGGTCGATGATCAGTTGTTTCGACAGTTCCGCCAGTTCCGGCATCGACTGCATAGCCTGGCGCAGCGACTCGGCGGCCGAGGCGAAGTCGGCGGCCTCGCGGCGGGCGATCTCCTCGCGCAGTTCGGCCTCGCTGGCGGCGGCCAGATTGGCGCTCTGGCCGGCTTCCTGCGGCGCGTCCGGCGGCGCTTCCGGCGCCAGCTGGGTGATCACCGACATGGCGCCCGCGCCCTTGGCTCCGTCGTCGCCCAGCGACGTCCCGCCCAGGATGCCGCCCGAGCCCGACGTGGTCTGCGAGACGCTGGCCGGCGCGAAATATTCAGCGATGCCGCGCTTCTGTTCCGGATCGGTCGTGTTGATCAGCCACATCAGCAGGAAGAAGGCCATCATCGCGGTGACGAAGTCGGCGTAGGCCACCTTCCACGCGCCGCCGTGGTGGCCGTGACCAGCCACCTTCTTGACCTTCTTGATGAGGATCGGGCGATCGCTCATGGACATGGAAACAGGCTCGCGGAACCGGGTACGTAAGCCCCAGGGTCGCCGATCGTCGTTAAGAACCCGTTTGCAATGTTTTTGGCGGCTCCGACGCCCCTTCCGCCGCTTGCCGCGACAGCCGGCCTCCCTTAGGTCGGGGTGGTGACCCTTGAACCGCCACCGCTCGCCCCATCCGCCGACACCGTGGCGTATCGCCGGGCGCTGGGCGCCTTCGCGACCGGCGTGTGCGTGGTCACGGCCGACAGCGACCAGGGGCCGCTGGGCCTGACCATCAACTCGTTCACCTCGGTCTCGCTCGAACCGCGCCTGATCCTGTGGTGCCTCGACGAGCGTTCAGAGCGCTGGTCCGCTTTCGCCGCCGCCGGGCGGTTCGCCCTGCATATCCTGCCGGCGGAAGATCGCGAGAAGGCGGCGCGGTTCGCGCGGGGCGTGGCCCTGCTCAAGGACGACGAGTTCGAACGCTGCGGTGACGGGCCGCCGTGCCTGACCGAGGCGCTCGCCCGGTTTGAGTGCGCCGCCCACGACCGCATCCAGATGGGCGATCACATGGTCATCGTCGGCCGCGTCGAGGCCTTCACCTCGACCGACGGCGCGGCCCTCACGTTCTGGCGCGGCCGCTACGGGTCGCTGGGAGACGACGCATGAAGACCGGTTTCGCGGGACTGGGCGTGATGGGCGCGCCAATGGGCCGCCACCTGATCGCCGCCGGCTTCCCCGCCGCCGGCTACAACCGTTCGCCCGACAAGGCGCTGACCTGGGCCGCGGCGACGGGCGGGACCTTCGCCGCCACCGTCGCCGACGCCGCGCGCGACGCCGAACTCTTCATCCTGTGCGTCGGCAACGATGACGACGTCCGCCAGGTCGTGGCCGAGGCCCTGCCGCATCTGGCGCCGGGCGCCGTGATCGTCGACCACACCACGACCTCGGCGAAGGTCGCGCGCGAGATGTCAGCCCTGGCGGCGGGGCAGGGGGCCTTCTTCATCGACGCCCCCGTCTCGGGCGGTCAGGCGGGCGCCGAGAACGGCCAGCTCAGCGTGATGGCCGGCGGCGACGCCGACGCCCTGGCCCGGGTCGAACCGGCGCTGAAATCCTATTCGAAGGCGATCCAGCACATGGGGCCCTCGGGCGCCGGCCAGCTGACCAAGATGGTCAACCAGATCTGCATCGCCGGCGTCGTCCAGGGTCTCGCCGAGGCGGTCCATTTCGCCCAGCAGGCCGGGCTCGACACCGACGCCGCCTACGCGGCCGTGTCGAAGGGCGCGGCCCAGTCGTGGCAGATGGACAATCGCTGGAAGACGATGGCCGAGGGTCGCTTCGACTTCGGCTTCGCCGTCGACTGGATGCGCAAGGATCTCGGCCTCGTGCTGGATGAGGCGCGCGCCAACGGCAGCCACCTGGCGCTGACGGCCCTGGTGGATCAGTTTTATTCCGAAGTGCAGTCCATGGGGGGATCGCGATGGGACACGTCGAGTCTGGCGGCGAGGTTGCAGGACCGGAAGCGTCCGGCCTGAAGACAGCCGCCGGCCTGTTCCGGTCGCGTCCGTTCTGGAAGGCCCGCACTGCGCCGCATCCGGTCTGGGACTTGTGGTGGGGCCTGAAAAAGGAATTCAGCATCCTGGGCGCGCCGGCCAGTTGGCTGACCACGCCCGGCTCGTGGGGCTATTTCGGCAACGACTTCGTTTCAGGCCTGCGTCGCAACCGGTCGACCCTGCGGTCCTTCGCGCTTCTGGACGCCGCGCCAGACCAGTTCGAAGGCACCACGGCGCTGGCGGCGCTGAACGCCGCCCGGCACCAGCAGATGTTCCAGCTCGTCGCGCTGGGCTACATCAGCATCCCCGTGACGATCGTGCTGGGTCTGGCCGAAGTCATGCCGGACAGCCTGATTGCAACCTTCCGCGACCACCACGAGCTGGTGCTGAACCTGGTCGCCATGCTGACCATCGGCGCCGCGATTTATATGATCGGCCTATGGCGCGCCCGGCAGCTGGTCGCCGTGCTGGAGCTGTGGCGACTGGAGCGGGGCCTGCCTCCTGGCGGAGTCAGGCCGGCTCCAGCTCCCCGGCGTGAGCCCCGGCCGAAGGCGCGGGCGAAGGCGACATCTCAAGGAACCTGACCTCGCCCGAATGCATCTGCTTCACGGCCGCCACGACCTTCAGCTTGCCGGCCTTGATGGCGTCGGCCAGCGAGGTGTCGGCGGTCACCAGCTTTTCGGCGACGCGACGGGCGTTCTCCTCGACGGCGCGCAGGGCCATGTCGGCGGCGCCCGAACGCCGGGCGTCCAGCACGGCCGGTATGATCGGCACGATCATCTCTTCCAGTGACGGATCCATCTGCGCCTTGCCGTCGACGATCGCCTCGGCCGCCGCCACCGCGCCGCAGCCGGTGTGGCCCATGACCACCACCAGCGGGCAATGCAGGTGCTTCACGGCATAGACGATCGAGGCCAGACCGCGCCGGTCGACCGTATTGCCGGCCACGCGGATGCTGAACAGTCGGCCGAAGCCCTGATTGAACAGAATGGTCGGCGGCGTGCGGCTGTCGGCGCAGCCGACGATGGTCGCGATCGGGTGTTGTCCGCCCTGCAGATCGTCCAGATCGCCGGCCTTCACGTGACCCAGGTTGTTCTCGCCGCGCAGGAAGGCTGCGTTTCCTTCCAGCAGCATGGCCAGCGCTTCGTCCGGACCGGGCAGGGGGGCAGGGGCAGGTGCATTTGCCACAGGCGGAGCCTCTTCGATGACGAGAGGCTGTGCCGGGTGTCCTGCGCGCGGCTTCTTCCGCCCGAAAAGCCATCCCATAACAACTCTCCACGAACGACGTTAACCAACATTAACGCCTGTGTTCGACGGAGCGATGAAGGTCAAGGGTCAAAACCGCGAATGGTGAAGCTTGTCGGGAACCGTCGCCCGGACGGCGCACCCTTGGGGGTAACCCCGATGGACCCGGCGGATCGGCAGGCGGATAGTCTCACATTGCGAGAGACGCTGCGGAGCCGGCTTCGTACGGCACGGCCGCAGGACCGTCCGGAAGAAGGAGCCCGGAAATGATCATGAGACGTAGCGGACCGGGCCTTATCGGCCGAACGGCGAAAACCGTGGCGCGTACGGCGGTTATCGCCGGAACCGCCACAGCCGTCTCAGGCAAGGTCGCCGGCAGACAGGCCGCGGCTGCGCCGGACACGCCGCCAGTGGCGGCGCCGTCCGGATTGTCGGCAACAGACCTTGAACAGCTCAAGACCCTCGCTGAGCTGCATGCGTCCGGCGTCCTGACGGACGAGGAGTTCGCCACCCAGAAGGCCCGAATCCTTCACTGACGAGGTTCCGGTGCGCCAAACCGCCATATCGGATTTCGCATAATATATCTTAGGCGCACTCCGGATGGCAGGAAAAAGGGCCGCCGATCCTCCGATCAACCGCCCTTTCCCGCGCCTCAGGAACCTCAGATGTGCAGAACGCGTCCGTAGGCGTCCAGCGAGGCCTCGTGCATCGCTTCGGACATCGTCGGGTGCGGATAGACGATGCCGTGCATGTCCTCTTCCGTCGCCTCCATGGTGATGGCGGTGACGTAGCCCTGGATCATCTCGGTGACCTCGTGGCCGATCATATGGGCGCCGACCAGGGCGCCCGACTTCGCGTCGAACAGCACCTTCACGAAACCCTCGGTCTCGCCGGCGGCCACGGCCTTGCCGTTCACCTTGAACGGGAAGCGGCCGATCTTCACCTCGCGACCGGACTCCTTCGCCGCCTGTTCGGTCAGGCCGACCGAAGCGACCTGCGGCTGGGTATAGGTGCAGCCGGCGATCGGGCTGTCGACATGCGGACCCTTGTGGCCGGCGATGAACTCGGCGGCGTGAATGCCTTCGTGGCTGGCCTTGTGCGCCAGCCAGGGCGCGCCGGCGCAGTCGCCGATGGCGAACAGGCCCTTCACATTGGTCTGGCAGTGGCTGTCGATGGTGATATGGCCGCGGTCCATGTTGACGCCCAGCGCCTCCAGACCGATGCCGTCGGTGTTGGCGGTGATGCCGACCGCCGAGATGCAGACCTCGGCCTCCAGGGTCTCGGCCTTGCCGCCGACCTCGACCGCCACCGACACGCCCGACGCGGTCTTCGAGACCTTCGTCACCTTGGCGCCGACGCGGAATTTGATGCCGCGCTTCTCGAACGCGCGCTGGGCGGTCTTGGAGACCTCGGCGTCCTCGACCGGCATGATCCGGTCGACCGCTTCCACAACAGTAACTTCAGCACCCAAAGCACGGTAGAAGCTGGCGAATTCGAGACCGATCGCCCCTGAGCCGATGACCACGAAGGTCTTCGGTAGCTTCTTCGGCGCCAGAGCCTCGCGGTAGGCCCAGATCTTGTCGCCGTCGGCCTCGAGGCCGATCTGCGGCAGCGCCCGCGCCCGTGCGCCTACCGCCAGCATGACGTTCTTCGCCTCGACCGTCCGGCTGCCGCCGGCCTTCAGGGCGATGACCACCTTCGGGGCCCCAGCCCCCTTCTCCAGCTTCGCCGCGCCCTCGATCACCTCGATCTTGTTCTTCTTCATCAGGAAGGCGACGCCCTTGTTCATCGTCGCCGCGACGCCGCGCGAGCGCTGGATGATGGCGTCGAAGTCGAAGCCGACCTTGTCCGCCGACAGGCCGTACTCCTTCAGGTGCGACAGGCTTTCGTACTTCTCGCCGGACTTGAGCAGCGCCTTGGTCGGGATACAGCCCCAGTTCAGGCAGATGCCGCCCAGGTTCTCGCGCTCGACGATGGCCGTCTTCAGACCCAGTTGGCTCGCGCGGATCGCGGCGACATAACCGCCCGGGCCGGAGCCGATCACGATGAGGTCGAATTCGGCCATAGACTGGGCTCCCGCACGAGTTGATGAGCGCTTCTAGCGCCATGCGGCCGCCGCCGAAACCCGCCCGTAAGGGTTTGTGACCGGGCCCTCCGGGCTACTCGAGACCCCAGAAGGCCGCGGAGGTGTGCTGCCCGACCTCGAACAGGAAGAAGGTGAAAAGCAGCGGGCCCCACAGGAAGACCACATAGGTCACCGAGTGGATCCATCCCTTGGCGACGGCGTCCGACCAGCGCGAGCCGTAGTAGGCCTTCAGGCTTCGGGTCAGCCAGATCTGATACCCGATAAGAGCCAGAATGAACCCGTACCCGACCCCCAGCAGGTTCCACAGCGCCCCGAGCGTGAGCATGAGGAACATTATGCTGTGCGCGAACAGGGCGAAGATCAAATGCTCGCTGAGCAATCGCCCCTTCGCGAACAGGGGCCACAGCAGCAGCGCATAGAGCGGCATCATCAGCCACAACGCCCTGGAGACCCAGTTGTTGAGGCTTCTGTTCAGGACTGAAGGGTCTTTGGCCGTGTCGCGCATCACCCCCATGACAGCCCGATCAAACTCATCCGCGCCGGACTGTTGCCTGGACGCCGCGTCAAACGCTGCAAGAATTGCGGGATCGGGTGGCTGCTCCAGACGGCGTTCAAGAGCGACGAACTGGAAGCGAAACCCGCCGCCCTGCCATTGCGTCGAGGTGCTGCGGACCCAGGGCGTGCCGGTCCTCACGAACTCCACCTGCACCAGCTGAATCCCGGAAAGTCCGAGGAACAGGAAGAACAGCAGGGACGCCGTCAGATACAGCCGGACCGGCGGCAGAAAGCGGGTCTTGTCCCCTGCCCTCTGGGCGTCCGGCACCGCCCCCGGCTCATGGATCAGCGTCCAGGCCGTTCGCGGGACGGCGGACGAGTAGGAGAAGACGGAGTCTATGACCTCGACGCCGAGGTCCTTGAGCTTGCGCGCCATCGGCAGGCTGTCGTGACCGCAGTCGTGACAATACCGCCCGTGCAGTTTCGCGCCGCAGGTCCGGCAGTTTCCCAACGCCTCGCCCCGCACGGGGCGCGCACGCCGCATGCCGCGCCGCGGAGGCGGGGACGAAGGCAGGCCGGGTTCGGGCGCCGCATCGACCAAGGGTTCCTCCGCGAGGAACCCCGGTTATGCCAGCGCCCGGAAGACGGCTTCAAGCTGAGCCGTCGGCCTATGACTAGGCCAGCATCGTCACCGGATCTTCGATCAGCGGCTTGAAGGCCTGCAGGAAGCGGGCTCCCGTCGCGCCGTCGACCACGCGGTGATCGCAGGTCATCGTCACCGTCATGACGGTGGCGATCGCCAGCTGGCCGTTCTTCACGACCGGACGCTGCTCCCCTGCCCCGACGCTCATGATCGCGCCCTGGGGCTCGTTGATGATCGACGAGAACGACTTGATGCCGAACATGCCCAGGTTGGACACCGAGAAGGTGCCGCCCTGGAACTCTTCCGGCTTCAGCTTGCGGTCGCGGGCGCGTTTGGCGAGATCCTTGGATTCCGTCGCGATCTGCGACAGCGACTTCAGCTCGGCCTTGCGGATGATCGGCGTGATCAGACCGCCGTCGATCGCCACCGCCATCGCCACGTCGGCGTTGTGGTGCATGGCGATGCCCTCCGGCGTGTAGCTGGCGTTGGCTTCCGGCACGGCCTTCAGGGCCATGGCGGCGGCCTTGATGACGAAGTCGTTGACCGAGACCTTCACACCCGACTTCTCGAGCAGCGCATTGACCTTGGCGCGCGCCGCCAGCAGGGCGTCGATCTCGACGTCGATGAACAGCGGGAAGTGCGGCACCTGCTGGATCGAGTCGACCATGCGCCGGGCGATGGCCTTCTTCATGCCGTCCAGCGGGATCAGGTCGTAGGTGCCGTCCGGAATGCCCATCTGGGCCAGCGACTGCACCGGACGCGAGGCGATGCCTGCTGCAGCAGCAGCCCCGGCGGCCGGCTTGGCGCCGCCCTTCGGCGCGCCCTCGACGTCGCGTTTGACGATGCGGCCGTGCGGGCCGGTGCCCTTGACCGACTTCAGATCGACGCCGGCCTGGGCGGCCAGACGGCGCGCCAGCGGCGAGGCGAACAGACGTCCGCCGTCCGCGCTGACGGGCGCCGGAGCGCTCTTCGGCGCCTCGGCCTTCGCCGGAGCGGCCTCAGCCTTCACCGGTTCAGCCTTTGCGGCTTCAGCCTTCGGAGCGTCCGCCTTCGGCGCCGGAGCGGCCGCGCCGCCCTCGTCCTTCAGACGGGCGATAGGCGTGTTGACCTTCACGCCTTCCGAGCCCTCGGGCACGAGGATGTCGGTGATCTCGCCCTCGTCGACGGCCTCGACTTCCATCGTGGCCTTGTCGGTTTCGATCTCGGCGATCACGTCGCCGGCCTTGACCGTGTCGCCGACCTTGACGTGCCATTTGGCCAGCACGCCCTCTTCCATCGTCGGCGACAGCGCCGGCATCAGGATGTCCGTCATGCTATCACCTGCTTCACAGCCTTGATGATCTTGTCCGCGCCCGGCAGCGACAGCACTTCCAGGTTGGCCGCGTAGGGCAGCGGCACGTCTTCCTGGTGCACCCGCAGCGGCGGGGCGTCCAGATAGTCGAAGGCGTGCTCGATCACGCGGGCCACAACCTCGGCGCCGACGCCCATCGGACCCCAGCCTTCTTCGGCCGAGACCAGACGGTTGGTCTTCTTGACGCTCTCGACGATCGTCTCGTGGTCCAGCGGACGCAGGGTCCGCAGGTCGACGACCTCGCAGGAGATGCCTTCCTCGGCCAGCTTTTCGGCGGCCTGCAGGGCGAAGCCGACCATCCGGCTGTGCGCCGTGATGGTGACGTCCGTGCCCTCGCGGCGAACCTTGGCCTTGCCGATCGGCACGACGTAGTCCTCGACGTCCGGCACGTCGAACTCGAGGCCGTACATCATCTCGTGCTCGAGGAAGACGACCGGGTTCGGATCGCGGATGGCCGCCTTCAGCAGGCCCTTGGCGTCGGCCGCATCATAGGGCGCGATGACCTTCAGGCCCGGGACCTGGGCGTACCAGGCCGAGTAGTCCTGGCTGTGCTGGGCCGCCACGCGCGACGCGGCGCCGTTCGGACCGCGGAACACGATGGGCGCCCGGATCTGGCCGCCCGACATGTACAGCGTCTTGGCCGCCGAGTTGATGATGTGGTCGATGGCCTGCATGCCGAAGTTCCACGTCATGAACTCGACGATCGGCTTCAGGCCCGCCATGGCGGCGCCGACGCCCAGGCCGGCGAAGCCGTGCTCGGTGATCGGGGTGTCGACGACGCGCTTGTCGCCGAACTCCTGCAGCAGTTCGCGGCTGACCTTGTAGGCGCCCTGGTACTGGGCGACTTCCTCGCCGATCAGGAACACGCGGTCATCCCGGCGCATCTCTTCGGCCATCGCGTCGCGCAGGGCGTCGCGGATGGTCGTCTTGACCAGTTTGGCGTCGGCCGGGATTTCCGGATCGCGCAGCTGGACCTTCGGTCCGACCGCGGTGTCGTCCGTCTTCTCTTCGGTCTCGCCCGAACCGGACGTCGCGATGGGCAGCGGAGCGTCGGCCTTCGGCGCATCGGCCTTCGGCGCCGGGGCGGCCGCGCCGTCCTCGCCCGCCAGACGGGCGATCGGCGTGTTGACCTTCACGTTCTCCGAACCTTCCGGAACGAGGATTTCAAGCACCTCGCCCTCGTCGACGGCCTCGACTTCCATCGTGGCCTTGTCGGTCTCGATCTCGGCGATCACCTGGCCGGCGGAAACGACGTCCCCGGCCTTGATGTGCCACTTGGTCAGCGTGCCCTCTTCCATGGTGGGCGACAGCGCCGGCATCAGAATGTCGGTCACGATCAGGCCTCCACGTAGACGTCAGTGTAGAGCTCGGACGGATCCGGCTCCGGGCTCTCTTGAGCGAATTGCACGGCTTCGGCGACGATCGCCTTGATCTCGTTGTCGATGGCCTTGAGTTCGTCCTCAGTGGCCTTCGCCTGTTCGAGCAGCATCTTCACGTGCTCGATCGGATCGCGGGTCTTCTTGACCTCGTCGACCTCTTCCTTGCTCCGGTACTTGGCCGGGTCGGACATCGAGTGGCCGCGGTAACGATAGGTCTTCACCTCGAGGATGAAGGGGCCGCCGCCTTCACGGGCGCGCTTCACGGCGCGGGCCGTGGCGTCGCGGACCGCCAGCACATCCATGCCGTCGACCTGCTCGCCCGGGATGCCGAAGCTGGCGCCGCGCATGTAGAGCTCGGTCGTGGACGACGAGCGCTCGATGCTCGTGCCCATGGCGTACTGGTTGTTCTCGATGATGTAGATGGCCGGCAGCTTCCACAGCTGGGCCATGTTGAAGCTCTCGTAGACCTGACCCTGGTTCGAGGCGCCGTCGCCGAAATAGACGAACGCGACCGAGTCATCGCCGCGGTAGTGGCCGGCGAAGGCCAGGCCGGTGCCGAGCGCCACCTGCGCCCCCACGATCCCGTGACCGCCGTAGAAGCCGGTCGGCACGTCGAACATGTGCATCGAGCCGCCCTTGCCCTTCGACGAACCGCCGATGCGGCCGGTCAGCTCGGCCATCACTTCCTTGGGATCCATGCCCGCGGCCAGCATGTGGCCGTGGTCGCGGTAGCCCGTGATGATCTTGTCGTGGCCCTGTTTGACGCTCTCCTGAACGCCGACCGCCACGGCCTCCTGACCGATGTACAGGTGGCAGAAGCCGCCGATCAGGCCCATGCCGTACAGCTGGCCCGCGCGCTCCTCGAAGCGACGGATCAGAACCATCTCACGGTAGAAGCGCAGCAGGTCCTCTTTCGAGGCCTGGGGCGTGTTTGGAATCTTCGCCTGCCTGGAATCGGCTTTGGCGGCGGGGGCTTTCGCCATCCGTCATCTCCCGGCTGGACCCCGCCAACGGGGCCTCTTGTCGTTACGGAAAGGGGCTTTAGCAGCCTTCGTTCCTGAAACGCAAAGCGACCCGGTGAAGCTGTAACTAAAGTTCACGACCTGCGCGGAGCGCGGGCCTCTTCGGTCGGATGCGAGACGCGGATCACATAGTCGCGCGGATCGGCGAACCCAAGCACCGCACGGGCTCGTTCTTCCAGCAGATCGCGCGACAAACTGTCCGTGCGCAGGTAGCGGACACGAACCTCAAGGTCCTGACGCTCTTCAAGAATATCGGCCAGCTGGGACTCGCGGCGCTCCAGCATCGCGTCCCGCGCCCCGCCGCTCAGCAGCCCGCGCTCGCCCGTCAGGGCCTGAACGCCCAGGTAGGCGATCAGCAGCAGCAGGACTGCGGACGGTATGTAGGGCTTCATCCGATCGGGCACTTCGGACGCTCCTTCTGAGCGTAGACTCGTGATTGATCGAGTCTGACCGAAAATGCCTAACGAACCGTAGCTTGGCCGTAACTGCCAAGACCGCAAAGCGGCGACTGCAACCACTGCAAAGTCGCAGCCGCCAATCCTGCTCAGGCCGCAGTCGCGGCCGAAGCCGCCTATTTCAGCAGCATGCCGTCGCCGAAATACATGCCCTGGTCGCCCAGCATCTCCTCGATGCGCAGCAGCTGGTTGTACTTGGCCGTGCGATCCGAGCGCGCCAGGGAGCCCGTCTTGATCTGTCCGCAGTTGGTCGCCACGGCCAGGTCGGCGATGATCGAATCTTCGGTTTCGCCCGAACGGTGGCTCATGACGGCGGTGTAGCCGGCGCGATGGGCCATATCGACCGCATCCAGGGTCTCGGAAAGCGTGCCGATCTGGTTGACCTTGATCAGGATCGAGTTGGCCAGGCCTTCGCCGATGCCGGCGGCCAGACGGGCCGGATTGGTCACGAACAGGTCGTCGCCGACGATCTGGACGCGGTCGCCCAGGCGCTCGGTCAGCAGACGCCAGCCGTCAAAGTCGTCCTCGGCGCAGCCGTCCTCGATCGACACGATCGGGAAGCGCTCGCACAGATCGGCCAGGTAGCCGACCATGCCGTCGGCGTCGAAGGTCTTGCCCTCCCCCGCCATGACGTACTTGCCGTCCTTGAAGAACTCGGTCGCGGCGACGTCGAGGCCCAGGTGGAAGTCCTCGCCCGCCAGATAGCCGGCCGCCTGGCCCGCCTTCGTGATGAACTCCAGCGCGGCCTCGGCCGACAGCAGGTTCGGGGCGAAGCCGCCCTCGTCGCCGACGTTGGTGTTATGGCCGGCGTCCTTCAGCGCCTTCTTCAGGGAGTGGAAGATCTCCGCGCCCATACGCAGGCCGTCCGTGAAGGTCTCGGCGCCGGTCGGCAGGATCATGAACTCCTGGATGTCGATCGGATTGTCGGCGTGGGCGCCGCCGTTGATGATGTTCATCATCGGGGTCGGCAGCACGCGGGCCGAGACGCCGCCCAGATAGCGGTACAGCGGCAGGTTCGAGCTGACAGCGCTCGCCTTGGCGCAGGCCAGCGACACGCCGAGGATGGCGTTGGCGCCCAGGCGGCCCTTGTTGGGCGTGCCGTCGAGGCCGATCAGGGCCTCGTCGATGCGACGCTGGTCCTCGGCGTCCATGCCGGACAGGGCGTCGAAGATCTCGCCGTTGACGTTGTCGACGGCCTTCTGGACGCCCTTGCCGCCCCAGACGTCCTTGTCGCCGTCGCGCAGTTCGACGGCTTCGTGCGCGCCGGTCGAGGCGCCCGAGGGCACGGCGGCGCGGCCGAAGCTGCCGTCTTCCAGTACGACATCGACCTCGACCGTCGGATTGCCGCGGCTGTCGAGGATCTGGCGGGCGACGATTTCGGCGATGTCGGTCATGGGAAGACTCTGGTTGTGCGAGGCGATCTGACGCCGCGTTTAGCCCGCGCCGCACCGCCACGGCAAGGAACCCGCGCGTGTGGTCTGTGCGTTCCTCGCCCGAAGGAGTCTCCCATGGAACTGAAACGCGGCCGTCTCATCGACCATGTCCACCTGCGCGCCCGCGACCTCGCGGCCAGCAAGGCCTTCTACAAGGGCGTGTTCGAGGCCCTCGGCATTCCCTGGCACGAGGAGGAAACCCACCTCTGGGCCGACGAATTCTGGATCGACGCCGGCGAACCGGAAAGCCGTATCCACCTCGCCTTCCAGGCCCCCGACGAAGAGACGGTCCAGCAATTTCATGCCGCCGCCCTACGCAACGGCGGGCGCGACAACGGCGCGCCGGGGGAGCGCAGGAAGTACCACCCCGGCTACTACGCCGCCTTCGCCTTCGATCCGGACGGCAACAACATCGAGGCCGTCTATCACGGCCCCGCCGAGCGTTCGGCCGACGCCGTCACCCTGACGTTCGAGATGCCGGAAGGCTGACGCCGGTCAGGCGCAGCCTTCGACGTACTGGATCGACGGACCCCCGGCGGCGATCGAACTCACCTTGCCGTCCGTGCCGATCTCGTACTTCAGCCCCCGCGCCGCCGCGCTGGTGTGGTCGCTGCCCGTCCAGACCGTGATGTATTCGGCCGGGGCGTCGACATACTTGTGCGGCGTGGCTTCGGCGGACGCGCCGTAGACCCGCTTCACTTCGGCGGCCGTGTCGCCGACATTCAGCGCCCGGTCGGTCTCGACGGCGGCGTTGCGGCTGACCCACACGCTGGTCAGCACGCCGTTCTCCAGCATCACCAGCATGCCTTCGGGCGCGCGATTCGGCCGGAACATGTCGCAGGCCTCGGGATCGGGCCCGCCGACGGCGTTCGGATTCGCATCCGGGCCCAGCGCGGCCTCGACCTCCGCCCGCGTCATGCCGATGCGCAGCGGGCCGAATCCCTGCGCGGTCAGCTTGTCGCCCGCGGAAACGGGATCGCCGGTCGGTTGGGAAGGCGTCGCCGGCCCCGGCGCCGGGGCCGACGCAGGCTCCTCCGGCAATGGCTGGCTGCAGGCGGCCAGCCCCAGCAGGGCTGCGGAACCGAGGGCGATCAGGCGCATCATCAGTCTCTCCGGAAGGTTGTAACCGGAGAACAACGCACGAAAACGGCGCGCGGAGAACCGCGCGCCGTTAAATCGTTCCGGCCCGGCCTACGCGCTTCAAGCTACGTGGGCCGGAATGACGGATTCAGAAGACTACTCTTCCTTGGGTGTCAGAACCTGGCGGCCGCGATAGGTGCCGGTCTTCAGGTCGATGTGGTGCGGGCGCTTCAGCTCGCCCGTGTCCTTGTCCTCAACGTAGGCGTTGGTGCCCAGCGAGTCGTGGGCGCGGCGCATGTTGCGACGCGAGGGCGATACTTTGCGCTTCGGAACGGCCATTTCCGTCTCAATCTTCTGGTCGGGCGCCGGTAAAGGCGCGAATACAAGAGCGGCGGCCCGAACGAGCCGCCAGCGAGCGCGGGCTTATGCATGAACCCGTGGACGATTTCAAGGCAGGTTCTGCCCTGTCTTCAGTCCAGGGCGCACTCCATGACGATGAAGTGCAGATCGTCCCGCAGCGGCAGGCCGAATCTGGGGTCGTCGTACGGGAAAGGCAGGGTTTCGCCGGTCCCCGCATAGCCCAGCCGCTCGTACCAGGCGATGAGGGTGTCGCGCTGCGGGAAGACCGATATCCGCACCCGGCGCGCGCCGAATCGCTCCGCCAGGGTCGCGTGCGCCGCCTCGACCAACCGCCGCCCCAGACCGCCGCCTTGCAGGGTCGGACTGACCGACAGCATGCCGAAATAGCCGACACCCTCTCCTCGGTCCGCGATCAGCACGCAGCCGACGAGGTCGTCGCCGCGCCACGCCGTCAGCAGCAACTGCTTCGGATCGGCCAGGATATCCGCCAGACCGTCGGGATCGGTGCGCTGGCCGCCCAGCAGGTCCGCTTCGGTCGTCCAGCCCGCGCGCGAGGCCTCGCCCCGGTAGGCGCTCTCGATCAGGCCGTGCAGGGCTGGAATGTCAGTCGTCGCGGCGTCGCGTATCGTCAGCTCAGTCATGCGCCAGCATGTCGGCGACCGCCTCGCCGATGGCAAGGGAGCTGGTCAGGCCGGGGCTCTCGATTCCGAACAGGGCGACAAGGCCGTCGAAACCGTGATCCTCGCGTCCGCGAATCTGGAAGTCCGGCTGCGCCTCGCCCGGCCCGTGCAGCTTCGGCCGGATGCCCGCGTAGTCCGGCGTCAAACGCCCCTCGGGCAACCCGGGCCAGAAGCGCCGGATGTAGCCTTCGAACTCCGCCGCCTTGGCCGGATCGACCGAATAGTCCTCGGTCTCGACATAGCTCAGGTCCGGACCGAACACGCCCTGCCCGCCCAGGTCCTTGCGATAGTGGGTGCCCAGCGCGCCCGGGATCGGCGGCGGATAGACCAGCCGCTCGAACGGCGCCGGGCCGGTCAGCCTGAAATAAATCCCCTTGCCCAGATGCCCGACCGGGATCCGGTCGGCCGGATAGCCCTCGATCCGTCCGGCGACATCCTGGGCGCCCAGACCCGGCGCGGTGACCAGCAGACGGCTGGTCAGTGTCGCTCCCCCCTCTCCGCCCGCCACGATGCTCCACCCGCCGCCCGGCAGCGCCTCGGCGCGCTCGAACGGCGTCGAGACCACGACCGACCCGCCCGCATCCTCGATCTCGCCCTGCAGGGCCAGCATGTAATCGTGACTGGCGAACAGGCCGCTCTCCGGCGACAGGATCGCCCCATGGGCGTTCAGCCCAGGCTCCAGCGCCCGCGCCTGGGCGCCGGTCAGATGCTCCAGACCCTCGACGCCGTTGGCCACGGACTGATCGAAGATCGCCTCGATCCGCGGGACCTCGGCCTCGTTCGTCGCCACGACCAGCTTGCCGCATTTGCGGTAGTCGACCTTGTGGCTATCCAGAAAAGGATACAGCAGCCGGCGTCCCTCGACGCACAGCCGCGCCTTCAGCGACCCGGTCGGATAGTAGAGGCCGGCGTGGATGACCTCGCTGTTGCGCGACGACACGCCCTGGCCGATGTGCGGCTCCTTCTCGAGCACCAGCACCGACAGGCCCCGCTTCGACAGCGCGCGACCGCAGGCCAGGCCGACCGCGCCGGCGCCCACGACCGTCGCGTCGAAGTCGAAGGTCACGCCTGCGGGCCGTACAGCTTTGCGGCCCGGGCCTCGAAACAGGCCATCAGCTTGCCGACCGCCCGGTCGAAATTGGCCTGCAGCATTCCGTCCAGCAGCCGCGAGCGGAAGGCGAAGTCGATCATGAACTCGATCCGCGTCCCCGCCGGATCGGGGAAGAACTCCCAACGGTTCTTCAGGTGATGGAACGGCCCGCGCAGCAGGCCGACCTCGACCTTCGGAACATTCCGGTCATGCCGCACCCAGGTCGAGAACCGCTCCTTCAGGAACGAGAAGCCGACCGACGCCTCGGCGTCCTCGACGCAGATGCCGGGGCGTTCCTCGCGCAGGTTCCAGGTCCGCATGCCCGTCACCCAGGGCACGAACTCCGGATAGGACTTCACGTCCGCAACCAGCTCGGCGAGCTGATCCGGCTGATAGGGCAGGATTTTCGTGACGCGATGGACGGCCAAACGGACTGAGCCTCAGAGGGTCTGGGAAGCGATCCATAACAGAATCAGCAGGATCGGAATGAACTGTACCGCAGCCAGCGTGGCCGCAAGCGTCCGCCGCCCTCTGAACCACGCCACGACCGAAACCACCGCCAGGACCACCAGAACGGCCAGGGCGACATAGAACGGCGCAGCGCCCGATCCCGTTGCAGGCCCCGTCACCGAATGCGCCGGCTGGCTGTTCAGCGTCGCGAAGATGAAAAGCATCACCGCGTTCAACACCGCCAGCACCAGGCCGGCGACGAACAACAGTCCCCGCAACACGCTCCGACCGTTGGAACGGTCGGGCGCGCCGGTCACCGGCGGTTCTGGGCTTCGCGGGCCGCCTTCAGCCGGGCGAAGTCCTCGCCGGCGTGGTGCGAACTGCGCGTCAGCGGCGACGACGACACCATCAGGAAGCCCTTGGCCCGGGCGATCGCCTCATAGGCCTTGAACTCTTCCGGGGTGACGAAGCGCTCGATGGCCGCGTGCTTGCGGGTCGGCTGCAGGTACTGGCCGATGGTGATGAAGTCGACGCCGGCGGACCGCATGTCGTCCATCACCTGCATGACCTCTTCCTTGGTCTCGCCCAGGCCGACCATGATGCCGGACTTGGTGAACTGGTTGGGGTCGCGCTCCTTGACCATCTGCAGCAGGCGCAGCGAGTGGAAGTAGCGGGCGCCGGGCCGGATCTTCAGATACAGGCGCGGAACGGTCTCGAGGTTGTGGTTGAAGACGTCCGGGGTGGCGTCGATCATCACCTCGGCCGCGCCGTCCTTGCGCAGGAAGTCGGGCGTCAGAATCTCGATCGTGGTGTCTGGCGCCTGGATGCGGATCTGGCGCACGACCTCGGCGAAGTGCGCCGCGCCGCCGTCCGACACGTCATCGCGGTCCACCGAAGTGATGACGACGTGATTCAGGCCCATCTGCTGGACGGCCAGGCCGACCTTGGCGGGCTCTTCCGGATCCAGCGGGTCCGGCATGCCGGTCTTCACATTGCAGAAGGCGCAGGCCCGCGTGCAGGTGTCGCCCATGATCATCAGGGTGGCGTGCTTCTGGCTCCAGCACTCGCCGATGTTCGGGCAGGCCGCCTCTTCGCAGACCGTGTGGAGACCCTTCTCCTTCACGATCGCCTTCGTCGCATTGTACTGGCCCGAGCCGGGCGCTTTCACGCGCAGCCAGTCGGGCTTTTTCAGCACCACGGAGTCCGGGCGGTTCTGCTTTTCAGGGTGACGCAGCTCGGCCGGCGTCTTCTTCAGCGTGTCGATCAACGTGACCAAGGCAGGCTCGGGCTCCGGCGTCTGGAACCGGGTATGTCGTCTTTCCGCGTGTCGAAGGCAAGGCGAACGGGAACCTCACGGCCGGTAACACATCTTTTCAAGGGTCACGCCGCGCTCTAGTTTGCCGCCCAAATCACGGGCGCGGCCAACGCGACCGAACGGAGGATGTCTTTTGCGCGTACCCCTGGACACCAAGGCCGGCGAGGAAACGATCTTCGACGCCCTGATCTCGGCTCGCGATACGTTCGGCGACAAGGAGATCCTGGAAGACCAGGACCGCAAGCCCCTCACCTACACGGGCCTGATCCGCGCCGCCTTCGTACTGGGCCGCAAGGTCGCGGCGATGACCGAGCTGAACGAGCGCGTCGGCATCCTGCTGCCGTCCAGCATGGGCGTGGTGGTCACCTTCTACGGCCTGCATGCGCACGGCCGCGTCCCGGTGATGATCAATTTCACGGCCGGCGAAGCCAACATCAAGGCGGCGATCAAGGCCGCGGGCGTAAAGAAGGTCCTGACCGCGAAACGCTTCATCCAGCAGGCCAAGCTGGAAGACCTGATCGCCGACATCGAAACCGTGGCCGAGGTCGTCTGGCTGGACGACGTTCGCAAGACCATCGGTCTGCAGGACAAGCTCTACGGCCTGATGGCCGGCATGATGCCCAAACGCTTCCGCGTGAAAACCGAGCCGTCGTCGCCGGGCGTGGTGCTGTTCACCTCGGGCAGCTTCGGCGCGCCGAAGGGCGTCGTCCTCAGCCAGTGGAACCTGGTCGCCAACTGCCGCCAGGTCGCCCAGCACATCCACCTGAAGCCGGAGTGGGTGATGTTCAACCCGCTGCCGACCTTCCACTGCTTCGGCCTGACCGGCGGCGTGCTGCTGCCCCTGCTGCAGGGCATGAAGGCGTTCCAGTACCCTTCGCCGCTGCACGCCAAGCAGATCGTCGAGCTGCTGCCGCAGGTAAAGGCGTCGATCCTGTTCGCCACCGACACCTTCCTGAACCAGTACGCCCGCGTCGCCGGGCCGGACGATTTCTCGACCCTGGAATTCGTCGTCGCCGGCGCCGAGAAGGTGCGCGACGAGACCCACCACCTGTTCAACACCCGCTTCCACGGCCTCAAGCTTCTGGAAGGCTACGGCGCCACCGAAGCCGCGCCGGTCGTCGCGGTGAACCACCCGGAGCGCAATCGTCCGGGCACCGTCGGCCAGATCATGCCGGGCATGGACTGGAAGATCGAAGAAGTTCCGGGCATCGCCGAAGGCGGCCGCCTCTACCTGCGCGGCCCGAACGTCATGGAAGGCTATCTCTCGGCCGAAGATCCGCTGGCGATCGATCCGCTCAAGGACGGCTGGCACGACACCGGCGACATCGTCTCGCTGGATGAAGACGGCTACATCGCCATCCTCGGCCGGGTGAAGCGCTTCGCCAAGATCGGCGGCGAAATGGTCAGCCTGACCGCCGTCGAAGGCCTCGCCAGCGCCGTATGGCCGGACGCCCGCCACGCCGTCGTCTCCATCCCCGACAGCCGCAAGGGCGAGAAGCTGGTGCTGGTCACCGACCGCAAGGACGCCGACGTCTCGCGCCTCGCCGAATGGGCCCGCAGCCACGGCGCGCCGGAGCTCGCGGTGCCCAAAAAGATCATGCGCGTGGGCGAGGTGCCGGTCCTCGGCACGGGCAAGACCGACTATGTCGCCATCCAGCAGATGGTCGAGGTCGACAAGGCCGCCTGAGCCCCCGCTTTGAACTGATCGCGACTCGGTCGCACAGTTCTCCCTCCTATGAGGGAGGGTTCCATGTTCACCGGGTTCTCAAAGTACCAGCCGCAGCTGCTCAGCGTACTGCGCATCGTCACTGGCCTTCTGTTCGTCTGCCACGGCACCGCCAAGGTGCTGGGCTTCCCGGCCGTCGAGGGCGTACCGCCTCCCGGCCTCAGCCTGGCCGGCCTGTCCGGCCCGCTCGAGCTCGTGCTCGGCACACTGTTCCTGATCGGCCTGTTCACGCGCCCGGTCGCCTTCCTGGCCTCCGGCTTCTGCGCCGTCGGCTACTGGATGATCCACGCGCCCCAGGGGCCGTTCCCGATCGCCAACGGCGGCGAGACGATCGCACTCTACTGCTTCGTCTTCCTGTACTTCGTCGCCTCGGGCGCCGGCCCGCTGTCGGTCGACGCCGTCATGAAGCGTCGCTGATCAGCCGATCCGCACGCCCGTCATCGAGATCGAACCGCCCTCGATGACGTCATTGAAGAAGCTCACGTCGTCGCCCGGCATCCGCTGGGCGGCGACGTACAGCAGCGGCAGATAGTGCTCGTCCGTCGGCACGCTCAGCTGCGCATCCTCGGCCAGACCCACCCAGTCGATCAGGGCATCGTCGTCGCCGCGCAGCAGCGCCGCCTTCACCGCCTCGTTGAAGCCGGTCGCCCAGTCGTACGGCTCGCCCCCGGCTCGCTTCCAGGTGCGCAGGTTGTGCACGAAGTCGCCTGAGCCGGCGATCACCACGCCCTCGTCCCGCAGCGGCCGCAGCGCCCTGGCCAGCTCGTAATGCCCGCGCGCATCCAGCCGCCGGTTCAGCGACAGCTGCACGATCGGCACGTCGGCGTCCGGCCACACATGGGCCAGCACCGACCAGGTCCCGTGATCCAGGCCCCACTGCGTCGTCGGCGTCGCCCCGGTCAGCGCAGAAACGCGCTCCGCCAGCTCGGGCGAGCCCGGTGCAGGGTATTGCATCGCATGCAGTTCCGCCGGGAAGCCGCCGAAATCATGGATGGTTTCCGGCCGCTCCTGCGCCGTGACGCCGAGGCCGTTCGACTCCCAGTGCGCGGACACCATGACCACGCCTTTCGGCTTGCCGACCGCTTCACCGATCGCCCGCCACGCATCCGCGTGCGAGCCGCCGAGGGCGTTCATCGGGGAACCGTGTCCAAAGAAGATGGCGGGGTGACGCATAAGGCGGGCTCCAGGGTCGCGGCGCATTCCGCAACAGTCATGGTGCTTATTTGGGAGCGACGATCGCGTCCGGCAAGCCTAGATGATCTGGCTCATCGCTGCTTCCAGCTCGGCCGGTCGGTTCAGCGGGCACACCCGGTCGTAGAAGGCCTTGTCAGCCTTCACCTCGATCCCGCGGGTGCAGTAGAACCGGTCCTGTACGATCATGGCCTGCTGCTCGATGTTCAGCTTGCCCCAGTCGACGTCCATGCCGATCGGGTACTCGTAGGACTCCGGCCGGTCGCCGGCCTTCAGCTTGCCGGTCAGCAGGTTCACCCCGTGCTGGGCCTGCCAGACGTGCGTCAGTTCGTGGATGAAGATCGCCTGCTGCCACAGGGGGCAGAAATCGAAATCGTCGGGCAGGGACTTCTTCGGCCACACGATCCAGTCCCGCCCGAACCAGCGTCCGGCCACGAAGGCCCGCGTGAAGGGCCAGGGCGACGGCATGAAGCGGATCGACTCCAGGGCCAGCGCCGAACCGAAGGCCTCCATGGCCAGGTCCCGCTCCCCCTTCGTCAGCGCGCGCTTCATGGCCCGGCGTAGCCTCCCGTGGGACTGATCCACTCCCAGTGCCAGGGTTCATAGACGTAGGGCGTGAAGCCGAACCGTCCGGCGTTCCTGACCAACCAGCGATAGGTCGGCGTCTTGCTCATGTACAGTCGGCTGGATGGCGAGGTGTTATCTACTCCCAGGCCGAACACCTGGCCCACATACAGGTCGACCGCCGTGCCCGTGCGGTGGGCGGAACAGGTGGCCCGTCGCAGGCCGTCGCAGTTGTTTTGCTGGGCGCATCGGGCGGCGTCGGCCGCCGGATCCCGGAAGCCGGAAAAGATCTGCAGCAGTTCCGGATTGGCCGCGACTTCCGGCACCTCGGCGCGGGCGGCGGCGACCATCGCCCGATAGGCGTCCAGCACGTCACGCCGCAGCAGACGCGTCAGCCGGTCCGCATGCTCCTCGGACTCGACCAGATAGCCCAGCTGGTACAGCGGCGGCGGCTCCGGACACGGCTCCTGCCGCACCCGCCCCATGATGAAGGGCCGGCGCTCCTGCCACATGCCGCGGAAGGTCTGGAAGGTGATCTGGTCGAACCAACCGGTAGGCGGCAGGGCATGCGCCGCCTGGAACTCCGCGAGCTTGCGCGCGAACTTCGGCGAGTCCGGCGAGCAGTTGGTGTTCAGTTCCTTCTGCATCAGCGGGACATAGGTCTCCCAGCCCCACTCCTCGGTCCCGAACGGGGTCCACACCAGCGAGTGCAGCGAGATGGCGTTCGAATAGGCCGGGCCGCTCCATTCGACTGCGTCGGCGTCGCAGATCTCGGCCCCGCCCTCATCGGTCTGCGCCATAGCCCCGCCCGCGGCCATCCACGCAACGGCGCAGGCGCTCAGCGACAGCAGGAAATGACGCAGCGGCATGGGTGCAGGGTGACCCCGTTGCCGGGTGCGCCGCAAGAGCCTTCGCGCCCTGCCGGTCACGACTGCGCGACGCCTCGCGCGCGAGGCGCAAAGGCGGCATGGTGACGCTGCGGCCGACTCACGACCGCGCTCCGGACCCGTCCATGACCGACGTCGTACAGACCGAACAGGCCGCCGCGCCGGCGCCCGCCCGCCGCTCCAACGCCGTGCTGGCCGCCTTCTCGGGCCCTTGCCTGCCGCTGGCGGCCTTCGGCGTCGCCCTGCCGGTCACCCTGCCCGAGTTCTACGCCACCTTCGTGGGACTGGAGCTGGGCGTGGTCGCCGCGGTGTTCATGGCCGTGCGTCTGATCGACATCGTCTTCGACCCCTTCATCGGCTGGGGCATGGATCGCACCAAGACGAAATGGGGCCGCTACCGCCCGTGGATGGCCCTGTCGACGCCGATCCTGATGCTGTCGGCCCTGATGATGTTCGTCCTGGTCCAGCCCGGCGCCGGCGCCGCCTATCTCTTCGGCTGGCTGCTGGTCCTCTACCTCGGCTTCTCGGTCGGCACCCTGGGCCAGCTCGGCTGGGCCTCGGTGCTGGCGCCCCAGTACGACCAGCGCTCGCGCGTCTACGGCTGGTGGCAGGTGTTCAACATCATCGGCGTGATCCTGATCCTGATCCTGCCGACCGTCGTCGTGAAGACCGGCATCGGCGACTACGCCGAGGGCGTCCGCATCATGGGCTGGGCCATCATGATCGCCCTGCCCGTCACCATCGGCCTGGCCATGTTCGTGGTGCCCGAGCCGGTCAACGCCGGCGCCGCCCCGCATGGCGGGCCGAAGGCCTACCTCGCCCTGTTCAGCCGCAAGACCGTGCGCAAGCTGCTGTTCGCCGACCTGCTGCTGGGCGTCGCGCCGGGCATCACCGGCTCGCTGCTGTTCTTCTTCTTCGGCCAGATCAAGGGCTACGACCACACCCAGGCGTCGCTGTTCATGCTGTTCTACTTCGTGGCCGGCCTGGTGGGCGCGCCCATCTGGGCCTGGCTCGCGACCAGGATCGGCAAGGACAAGGCCCTGGCCACGGCCAGCATCATCTTCGCCGCCCTCTACATCGGCGCGACCCTGGTTCCGGGCGGCAACTTCATGATCACCGCCATCGTCATGTTCATCGCCGGTCTGCCCTACGCCGCGGGCCTGTTCCTGCTGCGCGCCATGATGGCCGACGCCGGCGATGAGGTGCGGCTGGAGACCGGTGTCGACCGCACCGGCCTGATGTTCTCCATCCTCTCGGCCACCACCAAGATCGGCCACGTCGTCGCCCTGATCCCATATCTGATCCTGCAGTGGGTCGGCTTCCGCGCCCTGCCCGGGCCGGAGGGCAACAGCGAGGCCTCGCTGCTGACGCTGCAGGTCCTCTTCATCCTCCTGCCCGGCCTGCTGCTCGCCGCCGCCGCCCTGGTGCTCAAGGGCTACCCCCTGACGCCCGCGCGCCACGACGAGATCCGCCGCGAGCTCGAGGCCCGCGACGGCGTCGCCACGGAAACCGCATGACCCCCGTCGACCGCCTCATCGCCATTATGGCGCAGCTCCGCGCTCCGGTCGGCGGCTGCCCGTGGGACGTCGAGCAGACCTTCGAGACCATCGCCCCCTACACGCTGGAAGAGGCCTACGAGGTCGCCGACGCCATCGAGCGCGGCGACATGGACGACCTGAAGTCCGAGCTCGGCGACCTGCTGTTCCAGGTCGTTTTCCACGCCCGCATGGCCGAGGAGAAGGGGCTGTTCGTCTTCAACGATGTGGCCAACGCCATCGCCGACAAGCTGGAGCGCCGCCACCCGCACGTCTTCGGTGAAGAGGACGCGAAGATCGACGGCGCCGCCCAGAAGGTGCGGTGGGAGGACATCAAGGCCGCCGAACGCAAGGACAAGGAACAGCACGGCGTCCTCGACGACGTCCCTGTCGGCCTGCCCGCCCTCGCCCGCGCCGCCAAACTGACCAAACGCGCCGCCCGCGTCGGTTTCGACTGGCCCTCCACCGACGAGGTGTTCGACAAGTTCGTCGAGGAGGTCGCCGAACTCCGCGCCGAGATCGCCGCCGGAGACCTGGACAAGGCGAAGGACGAAATGGGCGACCTGCTGTTCGTCCTCGCCAACCTCGCCCGCAAATTGGGCGTCGAGCCCGAGGACGCGCTTCGCGGCGCCAACGCCAAATTCATCCGCCGCTTCCACTTCATCGAGGCCGCCCTGGCGCAGGACGGCCGCACGCCGGAACAGTCGGATCTCGCCGAAATGGACGGCCTGTGGGACGCGGCGAAGGCGGCGGAGCGCGCGTGAGCCGCTACGACCTGATCGTCTTCGACTACGACGGCGTCGTCGCCGACAGCGAACTGCTGAACAACCGGATCATGGCGGAGGTGCTCACCGGGGCCGGCCTGCCCACCAGCCTCGACGACGCCTTGTCGATCTACATGGGCAAGCGCTGGCTGGACTGCGTGCCGCTGATCGAGGAGCGGCTGGGCGGCCCCTGCCCCGCCCATATCGACAGCGAGTGGACCCGCCGCTGCCACGAGCGCGCCGCGACCGAGCTGCAGCCGGTGCCCGGCTTCGTCGACTTCCTCGCCGGTCGCCACGAGCGGCGCTGCATCGCCTCCTCCAGCCCGGTCTCGTGGATCGAGATGGGCCTCGAACGCTTCGGCGTCGCACAGACCTTCGACGGCCCCATCTTCAGCGCCGCCGTCCACGTCACGCGCGGCAAGCCCCACCCGGACCTGTTCCTTCACGCCGCCGCGACCATGGGCGTCGACCCGGCCCGCGCCCTCGTCATCGAGGACACGCCCACGGGCGTCCGCGCCGGCGTCGCCGCCGGCATGACCGTCATCGGCCTCTGCGCCGGCGGCCACATCCGGGCGGGGCACGCGGACCGTCTCCGTGATGCCGGTGCTCACCACGTGGTCGACGACTACGCGGGCATTGAGGCCGTACTGACGGCCTGACGCCCCTCCACCGCTGCGGTCCCCCTCCCCATTCGCTTCGCGGACAGGGAGGAGACGGCCCGTCACTTCACCGCGTGCCACCAGTTTCCGCCGAACACGCGATCGACGGTCTCCTGCGATTCAAAGGCGAGCCCGACGTCCGGGATCGCGGCCGGCGGATAGCCTTCTTCAGCCAGTATCTCCCGGAAGCGGGCCGCCACGGCCGGATCCCTCGCCAGCCGGTCGCGCTCGCGGTCGGTCGGCGTGGTGATCCAGACGGCCAGGTGCTTCGGGTCGATGTCGATCGCGCCGAACGAAAACCCGTCGGCCTTCGGCACGATGGTGCGCGCATGGGCGATCATCGCCCGTTCCACACGCCTCCGGATGCCGTCCAGATCAGCCATCGCCGGAGCATGCGCCCACGCTCCGGCTCAGCCAACCGCGCTAGCCGAACTGCCGCTCGAACCGCCCCAGCGCCGACGCGTGCAGCCGCACGCGCACATGCGTCCGGCCCTCGTCGTCCGTCTCACGCCCGGTGACCCGGCCGTTCTCGTACAGCCAGGCCAGCGCCTCGCCCTGATGCGGCTCCAGCACCACCTCCGTCTCGGGATCGTCGTCGATCAGGCCGGCGATGGTCTCCCGCAGGGGTTCGATCCCCTCCCCGGTCCAGGCGGACACGGCCACGGCCTTGCCCTGCACCCGCAAGCGCTCGGCCTGGCCCAGCACCGCCTCGCGGGCCTCGCCGTCCAGCAGGTCGATCTTGTTCCAGACCTCCAGCACGCGGCGCGCCTTGCCCTCGACCATCGGGATCTGTTTCAGCACCGCCTCGACGTCCTTCGCCTGGGCGTCCGAGTCGGCGCTGGCGATGTCGCGCACGTGCAGGATCAGATCGGCCTCGCCGACCTCCTCCAGCGTCGCCCGGAAGCTCTCCACCAGTTCGTGCGGCAGGTCCGAGATGAAGCCGACGGTGTCGGCCACGATCGCCGGCCGGCCCTGCGGCAGGCGAATGGTGCGCTGGGTCGTGTCCAGGGTGGCGAACAGCAGGTCCTTGGCGAACACCTCGGATCCGGTCAGCCGGTTGAACAGCGTCGACTTGCCGGCGTTGGTATAGCCGACCAGCGCCACCGTCGGGAACGGCACCTTCTGGCGCGCCTTGCGATGCAGGCCGCGGGTGCGGCGCACCTCCTCCAGCTCGCCCTTCAGCTTGACGATCCGGTCGGCGATCAGACGCCGGTCCAGTTCGATCTGGGTCTCGCCGGGACCGCCGGTCGCGCCGGTGCCGCCCCGCTGGCGTTCCAGGTGGGTCCAGGTCCGCACCAGCCGCGACTTCTCGTAATCGAGTCGGGCCAGTTCGACCTGCAGCCGGCCTTCCTTGGTCCGCGCGCGGCGGCCGAAGATTTCGAGGATCAGGCCCGTGCGGTCGATGACCTTGCAGTCCCAGGCCTTCTCCAGATTGCGCTGCTGCACCGGCGTCAGGTCGTCGTCGATGACGGCGGCCTCGGCCTCGGCGGCGCGGATCAGGGCGGCCAGCTCCTCGACCTTGCCGGAGCCGAACATGGTCGCGGGCACGGTCTTGCGGATGCGCACGATCTCTTCCGCGCGCACGTCGAGGTCGAGCGCCCGGGCCAGGCCGACGGCCTCTTCCAGACGCTCCTCAGCGAGCCGCGAGCTTTCGCTGCGTCCGTCGGGATGGATGACGACCGCCCGGATCAGCGGGACGGCGTGGTCGATATGTTTGGTGGTCAATCAGTCTTCTTCTGCGTCGGGCTCGTACAGCTGCACGGGCGCGGACGGCATGATGGTCGAGATGGCGTGCTTGTAGACGAGCTGCGACTGGCCATCGCGACGCAGCAGCACACAGAAGTTGTCGAACCAGGTCACGATGCCCTGCAGCTTTACGCCGTTGACCAGGAAGATGGTCAGCGGGGTCTTCGTCTTGCGAACGCTGTTGAGGAAGGTGTCCTGAAGGTTCTGGCGTTTGTCTTGCGACATGGCAGGTTCATCCTGTTCTTGTTTGTTCGCCGGCCGTGGGAGCGGCGCGGGGCCGATCGATGCCGGCCCGGCCACCTTAACGGCCCCTGCCGTGGTCGCAACGCCCCAGAGCGAAATCGGTCTTGTTGGACGCAGTCCAACAAGGCTCAGATTTCGCTCCAGGATAATGCTGGAGCCTGATTCACGGCTTCAGCGGAATCGCGAAGCGATTCCTCCTCAACCGATCAGGCTCTAGATGGCGTCGCGGCGCGCCTGATCAAGATACAGTTCCCGCAGCTTCTTCGTGATCGGGCCCGGCTTGCCGTTGCCGATCTTCACGCCGTCGATCGACACCGCCGGCATGACCCAGGCGCCCGCGGCGGTGAAGAAGGCCTCCTTCGCGCGCTTCGCCTCGTCGACGCTAAAGGCGCGTTCCTCGAACTCGACGCCCTCTTCCTTGATCAGCTCCAAGATCGCCGCACGGGTGCAGCCGCGCAGGATGTTGGCCTGGGTGTCGCGCGTGCGCAGCTTGCCGTTCTCGTCGACGATCCAGGCGTTGGTCGAGGAGCCTTCGGTCACCAGACCCATCTCGTCGACCATCCACGCCTCATAGGCGCCACGCTCGCGCGCCGCCTGTTTGGCCAGCACGTTCGGCAGCAGGCCGACCGTCTTGATGTCGCAACGGCCCCACCGGATGTCCGGCTGGGTGACGACGGCCACGCCCTTGGCGGCGGTGGCCTCGGCCTTCGCCTGCGGGATAGACTTGGCCGTCACGACGACGCTGGGCGGCGTGCCTTCGGCCGGGAACGGATGGTCGCGGCGGGCGGTGCCGCGCGTGACCTGCAGATAGACGATGCCGTCACGGACGCGGTTGCGGCGGACCGTCTCCTTCAGCACCTGGGTCAGGGCCTCACGGGTCATCGGGATCGGAATGCGCAGCTCGTTCAGGCTGCGGTGCAGGCGCGTCATGTGGGCGTCGAAATCGGCCAGACGGCCATCGAAGATCGACCACACCTCATAGACGCCGTCGGCGAACTGGAAGCCCCGGTCCTCGACATGGACAGTGGCGTCGCCGTGCGGGCGATAGGTTCCGTTGACGTAGGCGACCCGGCTCATTCCTCGAGGTGTCCCTCTTCCTCATCCTCGCCGCCACGGGCCGGCGATACGCCCAGCGACTTCAGTTTGCGGTGAAGCGCCGACCGTTCCATGCCGATGAAGGCGGCCGTGCGCGAGATGTTTCCGCCGAACCGCATGATCTGGGCCGCCAGATATTCGCGCTCGAACACCTCGCGGGCCTCGCGCAGCGGCAGGGCGATGATGCGCTCGGCGCCGAGGGTCCCGGTCGAGTTGGCGTTGGTCGCCTCCTGCGGCAGGGCGTCTGCCCCGATCGGATCGTTGATGTCGCCGGTGGCCAGGATCAGCAGCCGTTCGACGTTGTTGCGCAGCTGGCGGACGTTGCCCGGCCACGGATGGACCTGCAGCACGGCGATGGCGTCGTCGCCCAGGCGGCGGCGCGGCAGCCCCTGCGAAGACGCCAGGGTCTCGATGAAATAGTCGACCAGCTCCTGGATGTCCTCGCGCCGCTCGGCCAGCGCCGGCACCCGGATCGGCACCACGTTCAGACGGTGGAACAGGTCCTCGCGGAACCGCCCCTCGGCGATCTCGGTCTTCAGGTCGCGGGACGTCGAGGTGATGACGCGCACGTCCACCTGCACGTCCTGTTCGCCGCCGACCCGGCGGAAGCGCTGTTCGACCAGCACCCTCAGAACCCGGCTCTGGCTCTCGCGCGGCATGTCGCCCACGTCGTCCAGATACAGGGTGCCGTTATGGGCGCGTTCGAACACGCCGATCTTGCGCGGACGGCCGTCGACGCCCTCCTCGCCGAACAGTTCCAGGTCCAGCCGCTCGGGCGTCATGCCGGCGGCGGCGATGGCCACGAACTCGGCCTTGGCCCGGGCGCTGGCTTCGTGGATCTGGCGCGCCACCAGCTCCTTGCCCGATCCGGGCGGGCCCGAGATCAGCACGCGGCTGTTGGCCGGGGCGACCTTGGAGATGGTGCTGCGCAGGGTCTGCGCCGCCGCCGACTTGCCGATCAGCCCCGTAGGCGCGGCGACCTGGGCGCGCAGCCGGCGGTTCTCGCGTTTCAGCTGCGACGTTTCAAGCGCGCGCTGAACAACGACGACCAACCGGTCGGACTTGAAGGGTTTTTCGATGAAGTCGTAGGCCCCGCGCTGCAGCGCGCTGACGGCCGTTTCGATGTTGCCGTGGCCCGAGATCATGACGACCGGCAGGTCGGGATCCAGCTCCTTGATTACGTCCAGCAGCTCCAGCCCGTCCAGACCGCCGCCCTGCATCCAGATGTCCAGGAGCGCCAGCGACGGCTTCCGCGCCCGGATGGCGGCCATGGCCTCGTCGGAGTTGGAGGCGACGCGAACGGCATGGCCTTCGTCCTCGAGCAGGCCGGAAACCAGCTCGCGGATGTCCGCCTCGTCGTCCACGACCAGAATATCAGCTCCCGTAGATCGCATATCGCCTCGCTATTCCGCCGCGGTGACTGGACCGCTGGACGCCTTCGCGTCCCTGGATCCAGCAGACCCGGCGGGTTGCTGTTGGGATTTCAGTGGGAAGGTCAGGCACACCCGGGCGCCTGACAGGGTCTCGGCGTCAGCCAGCTTCAGCTCGCCGCCGTGTTCTTCACAGATGCGCTTGACGATGGCCAGGCCGAGGCCCGTCCCCTTCTCGCGCGTCGTCACATAGGGCTCGGTCAACCGGTCGCGGTCGCGAACCGGCAGGCCGGCGCCGTCGTCCTCGATCGCGAAGATCGCGATTCCGTCCTCGACCGTCAGCCGCGCCAGGATGCCCGGTCCGGACCCATCGCCTGGACGCGGCGCGGCCTCGCGACGCGCGGCCACCGCCTCACCGGCGTTCTTCAGGATATTGGTCAGCGCCTGGCCGACCATCTGACGGTCGGCGTGCAGCACGACCTTGGGCAGCGGCTCGACCAGTTCGACGTCGATATCCGGCGCGGCCACGCGCTGGGCGAACACCGACTCGCGCAATAGCTCGGCCGGGTTTTCGGCGGTGAAGCGCGGCGCGGGCATGCGGGCGAAGGACGAGAACTCGTCCACCATCCGGCCGATGTCGCCCACCTGGCGGATGATGGTCTCGGTGCAGCGGTCGAACACCTCGACGTCCTCGCCGACCTGTTTGCGGTACCGGCGGCGCAGTCGCTCGGCCGACAGCTGGATCGGCGTCAGCGGGTTCTTGATCTCGTGCGCGATGCGGCGCGCCACGTCCCGCCATGCGGCGTTGCGCTGGGCCGTCACCAGACGGGTGATGTCGTCGAAGGTCAGCACCATCTCGCCACCCAGACCGCCCTCGATCCGGACCCGCAGACGGCGCGTCTCGCCCTCCAGGCTGACGTCGATCTCTTCCTCGATATGCGCCTCGGCCCGACCTGCCAGTTCGCTCAGCTCAGGCGACACCTCGCCCAACGGCCGGCCGATGATTTCAGGGTCCGAGATGGCCAGCAGCTCGACCGCGCTGTCGTTGATCGCCGACACGCGCCGACGTCGGTCGACGCCGATCACGCCCGCCGATACGCCCGACAGCACGGTCTCGATGAACCGGGTGCGCCCCGTGGCTTCCTCGCTGGCCGTCCGCAGGGCCGCCTGCTGGGTCTCCAGATCGCCGGTCATGCGGTTGAAGGCGGCCGTCAGCGTCTTGATCTCGCCCGGCCCGTCCTCGTCCTCCACCCGAGCCGTCAGATCGCCCCCGGCGACCCGGTCCGCGGCCTCGACCAGACGCCCGATCGGCGCCGAGATCGCCGTGGCCGCCGACATGCCCAGCCAGATCGCGCCCACCAGCACCAGCAGCGCCGTCTCCAGATAGCTGATGGCGAATGCGGCCTGGATGCGCTCCCGGCTCTCTTCGGCCTCGCGATAGGCGACGATGGATTCCTCACCGCGGCGCATCTGCGCGATCAGGCCCGGCTTCAGCGGCCGCACCAGATACAGGAAGGCGTCGCCGTAGGCCGGCAGGGCGACCAGCGAACGCGCAGCGTCCGGATTCTCGGTCAGTTCCTGCGGCGGCGGACCACCCTCGGCGGCCGCTTCCAGCGCCGCACGGGGCGGAGCGACGAAGGCCGGCGCGCCCGGCGACTCGCCGCTGGCCAGCACCTCGCCGTTCGGCCCCAGGATGTAGATGGCCGGATAGCCGAACAGCTGTGCGATCTGGGTCAGGGCGTCCGAGAACTGGATGCGGTTCTCGAACAGCGGCCGGGCCCCGGTCAGCTGATCCGAGATCACCACCAGATCAGCGTCCATCTGATCGGACACGTCCTCCAGATAGGCCCGGGCGATGTCCGCCCCGTTCTCCACCGCCGACTGCACATTGCCGCTGAACCACTGGTCGACGCCGCGATTCACCAGCACGCCGAACACCAGGGCGATGGCGACCGCCGGGACCAGGGCCACCAGCGAAAACAGCGTCACGAACCTCAGGTGCAACCGCGCCCCGGCGTGGGTTCGCCGCCGGAACAGGCTGAACGCGCGCCGCCCGATCACCACGGCCAGGGTCGTGATCAGCAGGAAATTCACGCCCAGAAGGATGAGGACGGACCGGCTCGCCGACTGACGCGCCCCCTCGACGCTGCTGCCTGGAACCGTGGCCAGCAGCCAGATCGCCGCGCCGGTGATCAGAAAGGCGATTGCATAGGCGATCAGGAAGGCGTTGCGTCTCCGCTCCTCCGACCAGCCGTCGAACCAGCGCGCCGGTCCGCGCGAGGCGGTCGGTGCGGGCTGGGCGTCAGCGGCGGGCGTGTCCTTCATGCCGCATCAGCTTCCGCCAGCTGTGACTGAATAT
The DNA here is from genome assembly GCF_014196335.1 of Brevundimonas lenta. Classification (GTDB taxonomy): domain Bacteria; phylum Pseudomonadota; class Alphaproteobacteria; order Caulobacterales; family Caulobacteraceae; genus Brevundimonas; species Brevundimonas lenta. Next base: position 311,611 of record NZ_JACIDM010000002.1, on the reverse strand, counting down.
CAACAACGGAGTTGCTGGAAAGCGTCACCAGGCCCCACAGTTCCGTGAGCGCCTTTTCGACCTCGTCCGGCTGATCCAGGCGGCACAGCCGCGACTTCGCGGCCCGCCGCTCCGTCGCGTCCTCGGGCCAGGGCGCCTGTTCGACGTACCAGCCCAGATGCTTGCGGAACATCTTCAGCCCCAGCGGCATGCCGTAGAAGGCGATCGACGCCCGCAGATGCTCGATGACGATGTCCCGCCGCGCCTCGCGACCGGGCTCTTCCAGCACGGTCCCGTCCGCCAGCGCCCGCTCCAAATGCGCCGCCAGCCACGGCCGGCCATAAACGCCGCGCCCCAGCATCAGGGCGTCCGCGCCGGACTGCTCCAGCGCCGCCCGGGCGTCGTCGGCGGTCAGGATGTCGCCGTTGACGATCACCGGCACGCTCACCGCCGCCTTGACCTCGCCGACCGCCCGCCAGTCCGCCGAGCCGGTATAGAACTGCTGCCGCGTCCGGCCGTGCACGGTGATCGCCTTTACGCCCAGCGCCTCGGCCCGCCGCGCCAGCTCGGCCGCGTTCCGGCTGGCGTCGTCCCAGCCCAGCCGCATCTTCACCGTCACCGGCCGCGTCGTCGCCGTCACCGCCGCCTCGATCAGCCGGCAGGCCAGATCGGGCGTCCGCATCAGGGCCGAGCCGCAGGCCGCGCCGGTCACTTCCTTGGCCGGGCAGCCGAAATTCAGATCGATGATGTCGGCGCCGGCCTTCTCGGCCATCCGCGCGCCCTCGGCCATGGCCCCGGGATCGCGGCCCACCAGCTGGATCACCGTCAGCGGCAGGCCCTCGCCCACGGCCGCGCGCCGCACCACGTCCGGCCGCGCCCGCGCCAGTTCGGCGGCCGCGACCATCTCGGTCGCGACGTAGGCCGCGCCCAGCCGCGAGGCCAGCACGCGGAAGGGCAGGTCCGTGATTCCGGTCATGGGCGCGGTCAGCACCCGTCCGGGCACCCACACGTCGCCGATCTGAAGGCCTGCGTTCATCGGCCCCTTACCGCCGCTTGATGCGCTCTCGTCAAGCATCACGGCGGCGATTAGAAGGCCGACATGACCGCTCCGCTTCCCGCCTTCGCCGCTGTCGTCGTCGCCGCCGGTTCCGGATCGCGCGCCGGCGGGGCCAAGCAATGGCGCCTCCTCGGCGGCAAGCCCGTCATCCGCTGGTCGGTCGAGGCCTTGCTGGACGCCGGCGCGACCGACCTCGTCGTCGTCATCTCGCCCGGCTCGGAAGCGGAAGCCGCGGACGCCCTGGCGGGTCTGTCCGGCTGGCGCGCCGTCGGCGGCGGCGCCTCGCGCGCCGACTCCGTCCGTAACGGCCTGGCCGCTCTCGGCGCCGCCGACGACCGCCCGGTGCTGGTTCACGACGCAGCCCGGCCCTTCCTCTCACGCGCCGTCATCGAGCGCTGCGTCCTGGCGCTGGATGAGGCCGACGGCGCCCTGCCCGCCCTGCCCGTCGCCGACAGCCTGCGCCGCGCCGCCGACGGTTTCGTCACCGGCGCCGTCGAGCGCGACGCCCTGTGGCGCGCCCAGACCCCGCAGGCCTTCCGCCTGAAGACGCTTGTCGACGCATACGCCGCGTGGGCCTCGGACGAGACCGCCACCGACGAGGCGACCGTCGTCGAACGCGCCGGCGGCCGGGTCCGCATCGTCGAGGGCGACGCCCGCCTGATGAAACTCACCTACCCCGAGGATTTCGCCATGGCCGAGGCCCTGATCCCCCGCCAGATGCGCATTGGTCAGGGCTTCGACGCCCACCGCTGGGGTCCGGGATCGTCGGTCTGGCTGTGCGGCGTCGAGATTCCGCACGACCAGACCCTGATCGGCCACTCCGACGCCGACGCCGGCCTCCACGCCCTCACCGACGCCATCCTCGGCGCCATGGGCGACGGCGACATCGGCGACCATTTCCCGCCCACCGATCCGCAGTGGAAGGGCGCCTCGTCCGACCGCTTCCTGGTTCATGCCGTCGAGCGTCTGCATGCCCGCGGCGGCCGGCTGGTCAATATCGACGTCACCCTGATCTGTGAGCGGCCGAAGGTGAAACCGCACCGTCAGGCGATGCGCGAACGCCTCGCCGAGCTCCTCGCCCTGCCCCTCGACGCGGTCAGCGTGAAAGCCACCACGACCGAGGCCATGGGCTTTACGGGGCGGGGTGAGGGTCTCGCTGCGCAGGCGGTTGCGTCGGTCGAGATGCCAGCCTGATCGCGTCCATCTCGGGCGTCGGGAACATGCTGCGGTACAGCGAGCCGAACAGATTGACGTAGTCGTCGGTCCACGGCCGCACCTGGGTCGGCTCCACCGCCCGCCAGCGCGGATCGCGCCGGAAGTCGGCCAGCCCCGCCTCGGTCGGCGACAGCACGATCGCCTCGGTCGAGGCCTCCGCCATCTCCGGCAGGCTGTTGGTCTCGCCATAGATCTGATGCAGCACCGGCGCGTTCAGCGACTGCGCCGCGGCGATCGCCGGCATGGTGATGTCGAGGTTGCGGTTCGACAGGTGCAGCAGCACCACCCCGTTCGGCTTCAGCAGGCGCAGATAGCCCTGGATCGCCTCGGCGGTCAGCAGGTGCGTCGGCACCGCGTCCGACGAGAAGGCGTCGATGATCAGCAGGTCGTAGCTGCCGACCAGCTGCTTCGCCAGCGTCAGGCGCGCGTCGCCCAGCACCGTGTCGATCGGGCCCTCGGCGCATTTCGAAATGAAGGTGAACCATTTCGGATCGCGCGACAGCCGGTCGACCATCGGATCGATCTCGAAGAAGGTCATCCGGTCGACGCCGCGCTTGTAGGCCGCCATCGCGCCTGAGCCCTGACCGACCACGCCGATCCGCGACGGGCCCCGGTTCTGCACCATCAGCGCCGACTGACCGATCGGCGTGGCGACGTTGTAGTACAGCGTCGGCGCGCACTCGTTGATCTCGTTGCGGGCCTGGGCGCCGTGCAGGGTCGTGCCGTGCATCAGCACATGCACGTCGCCGCCCATCCGCGCGTCGGGCACGTTGGCCACCCGCATCACGCCGAAGAAGCTGCGCTCCGAATAGCTCCAGTCGTAGCCCCGGGCGATCCACTGGGCCGAGCCCGTGATCATCAGCAGGATGGCCGTGAACACCAGCGCCCGGTCCCGCACCAGGAAGGCGCAGATCGCCGCCGGGATCAGCATGATCATCGCCAACTGGCCCATGCCGAGCGGGAAATACTGATAGAAGGTCGCCCGCGGCCCGTCGTTGGCGTTCAGCCAGATCGACAGCAGCACCGGCGTCAGCGCCACGGCCGCCGCGGCCACCAGGGCGCCGATATACTGGCCGTTCAGCCGGCCCTTGCCCCACGGCCGCGCCAGCCCGACCAGCACCAGCACCAGCGGGTACTCCCAGACCATGTTGAAGATCACCGGCGCCAGCAGGGCCGTGAACGCGCCGCCCACCACGCCGCCCAGCGACATCAGCAGGTAGAACTCCGTCAGCCGGTCCGGCGCCGGACGCCGTGCGGCCAGCAGCTGGTGGCACATCAGGGCGGTGAAGAAGAAGGCGACCAGGTGGATGCTGAAGGCCATCGCCCAGTTGGCCGAGCGGAAGGCCACGATCAGCACGCACACGGCGCCGACGGCGGCCTGGACTGCCAGGGTGATCGGCAGCGGAATCCACGGCTTGTTCTGGAAGGCGATGACGAAGGTCAGCAGGTACAGGGCCAGCGGGATGACCCACAGGAACGGCGCCGAGGCCACGTCCGTCGACAGGTGCGTCGTCACGCCCAGCATCAGGCTGGACGGGGCGGCGGCCAGCAGGACCAGGATGCCCTTCTCGCGCCACGACATCGCCGGGCTCTTCGCCAGCGGCGCCGGCTCGGTCGAGGCGTCCATCCGGCGGCTCCAGACCACGAAGGCCAGCAGCACCACCATCAGCATGAAGGCGACATAGCCGCCGCTCCAGCCCCAGCGCTGGCCCGACAGGGTCGCCAGCGGCTCGATCAGGATCGGATAGGACAGCAGCGCCAGGAAGCTGCCGAGGTTCGACGCGGCGTACAGCACATAGGGGTTCTTGCCGTCCGGATAGCCGGCGCGCACCCGCGCGTACCAGGCCTGCAGCAGCGGCGCGGTCGCCGACAGCACCGCGAACGGCGCGCCCACCGACAGGGCCAGCGTCGCCAGCAGCCAGCCGATCGGCGCCGACGGATTGGGATCGCCCAGCCAGCCGTTGATATGCAGCGGCAGGAACAGCGCCGCGGCCGTCAGCAGCGCCAGGTGGATGCCCACCTGCGCCTTGATCGACTTCACCCGCTGCACCGCGTGCGCGTAGGCGTAGCCGGCCAGCAGCGCCGTCTGGAAGAAGACCATCGAGGTGTTCCACACCGACGGCGATCCGCCCAGCATCGGCAGGACCAGCTTGGTCACCATCGGCTGGACCACGAACACCAGCGAGGCCGAGGTGAAGATGGCCACGGCGAACAGGATAGGAGTCAGCCGGTCCGCCGGACGGCTCTCCGCCTTGTCGATGGTGGTGTCGATCATGCCCGCCCCGTATGCTGGCGCCCGAACGGCGCGCCCCTCACCCTAGCGCGACTCGCCACCCCTTCGGAAAGCCCCCAACTGATGTTCCCCGACGATATCCAGACCCTTGCACGTCAGGTCATCGACCGGGCGCGCGAGCGCGGCCTGATGATCGCCACGGCCGAGAGCTGCACCGGCGGACTCGTCGCCGGCGCGCTGACCGATATCGCCGGCTCGTCCGACGTCGTCGACCGGGGCTTCGTCACCTACAGCAACGAGGCGAAGACCGACCTCGTCGCCGTCCCGCCATCGCTGATCGAGGCCCACGGCGCCGTGTCCGAAACCGTCGCCCGGGCCATGGCCCAGGGCGCCCTCACCCGCTCGGCGGCGCAGATTTCTGTCGCCGTCACGGGCGTCGCCGGCCCCGGCGGCGGCTCGGACGACAAGCCGGTCGGCCTGGTGCATTTCGCCGCCGCCGGCCCGGACGGCGTCGTCCATCAGGAACACCGCTTCGGCGACATCGGCCGCGAAGCCGTCCGCCTCGCCGGCGTGCGTGTGGCGCTGGGTCTGCTGCTCGACCGGATCGACGCATGATCGTCGACGCCCGCGGCCACCGCTGCCCGACCCCCAGCCTCAAGCTTCAGAAGGCGATCCACCAGTCCGGGCCGGGCGAACGGATCACCCTGCTGGCCACCGACCCGATGGCGCGCATCGACGTGCCGTATCTGATGACGGACCTCGGCGGTCGCGTGGTCGAAATCCAGGAGGCCGAAGGCGTCCTGACTATCGTGGTCGAGACGCCCGGCGCTCCGACAGCCTGACCACGGTGTCCGAGTCGTCCTCGGTCGGCTCCAGCGACGGCGCGCCGATCGAACGGGCGGCGATCTCCATCTCGGTGGCGAAGGCGCCGCCGTAGAAGATCGCGTTGACGTTCCACGACAGCCAGATCAGCAGCACCACGACCGCGCCGACCGAGCCGTAGGTCGCGCCCAGCGGCGCGATCTGCTCGACGTAGATGGCGCACAGCCAGGACGAGACGGTCGACATCACCATCGCCACCACGCCGCCGGCGATCGACGGCGCCCAGGCCACCGGCGTCCGGTGGGACATGGCGTAGCGGTAGAGCATGGTCAGGCCGATCGCGAGCCCGAGCGCGGGCCACAGACCATCCAGCGCAAGCCCGCCGCCGCTCGCCGCCGCCGTCGTCGCGGGGCCAGCGTGCTCCAGCAGGCGCGAGGTCACGACCGCGCCGGACACCACGGTGAACAGGGCGAAGGCGAACAGGGCGACGAAGAAGGCCAGCAGGTTGAACTTGAAGAAGCCGTGCGGCTCGGTCTCGTCGTGGATCAGGTTCAGCCCGGCCAGCAGCGCCTTGAAGCCGCGATGCGCGGCGTATCCGCCGATGACCAGGGCGAAGAAGCTCTGCGCCGACACCGTCCGCGCCGAGGCGTTGGCCAGCCGCTCGATCTCGGCCCGGAAGATGGCCCGCGCCGCCGCGGGCATGACGTCGGCCAGCGCCGCCGCCTGCTCGCTGACCTGGGCGATGGACAGCACGGCCTTGTAGAAGCCGATCAGGATGGCGATCGCCGGGAACACCGCCAGCAGGGCGAAGAACGACACCCCGCCCGTATAGAGCATGACGTCGCGGCCCCAGCTGCGCGTGAACGCCTTGACCGCGAGTCGGCCCCACAGCATGGGCGCAGCCCAGCGCGCCGCCGTACTGATATCCGTTTTCGCGTCCAATCCGGTTCCCGCAGTCGCCCCAGCCGTCACCCATACCCCAATTCGGTCCCCACGAAACGGGCTTGGGTTTTTGCCGTTGGGGAAACCTTCTATCGCCGGTTGCCTGGCGTCGGCGGAGCGCTATGGTCCCCTCCCTGAAGACCGCCCTGGGGCAGGAGCGGTCCGGAGTGCCCACCGCTTGTCTTCCGATCCGCGCATTCTGGTCGTCGCGCCTGACGATGACCTGGTCGGCCCCCTGTGTCAGGGGCTCGACGCCCTTGGCTGGCGCACGGTGACGGCCCGCTCCCTGGCCGGCGCGGTCCAGGTCCTGATCGACTGGCCGCTCGAGGCCGTCATCCTCGACGCCCGCCTCGACGAGGCCGAGGAAGGCGCCCGCGCCATGCGCCACACCGTCTCCCCGCGACGCCTGCCGGTCCTGGTCATCGGTGCAGAGGCTTCGAACTGGGAACCGGGACTGATCGACATCGCCATGTCGGCGCCGCCCCACGCCGCCCAGGCCGCCCTGCGCCTCGAACACCTCGTCCGCACCGCCATCGCCGAGGAAGAAGTCGGCCTGCGCGAAGCCACCTTCGCCTCGCGCGGCGAACCGCTGGCGACCGCCGTGGCCGACTCCGCGCCCCTGCGCGTACTGGCCGCCGGCAAGCCCGACCGCCATTTCATCGCCCTGTCCAACGCCCTCGTCGCTCACGGCTGCGACGTCGTCGCCGCGCCCACGCCCTACACCGCCTTCGACTATCTGCATGAGCGGCCGTTCGACGCCGCCGTCCTGTGGGGCGCCGAGGATCACGCCCCCGCCCTCTCCATCGCCTCGGGCATGAAGCGCAACACGCGCCTCTATCACATCCCGGCGGTGCTCTATCTGCGCGGCTCCGGCGAGATAAATCTGGCCGAACTCTACAACCGCGGCTTCGCCGACGTCGCCGCGGCCGACACGCCCGAGGATGAGACCGCCGACCGGATCGTGGCCCTGGCACACGCCCACCGCCGCCACCTCGCCATCCGCCGCGCCCTCGAAGGCGCCCGCGGCTCCGGCCTGACCGATCCGGCCACCGGCCTGTTCACCCGCGAACTGTTCGCCAGCCACCTCGCCCGCATCGCCGAGGGCGCACGCCTGCGTCGCCGCCCTCTGTCGGTCGCCGTGCTTCGCGTCTCCGACACCGAAGCGGTGGTCGAGGCCCGCCAGGGCGGCTGGCTGGATCGCGCCCTGCCCCAGATCGGGGCCATGGTCTCGCGCCTGATCCGGACCGAGGACACGGCCGCCCGTCTGTCGTCCGACATCTTCGCCCTCGCCCTTCCCGCGACGCGCGGCCCGGCCGCCCGCATCGCCGCCGACCGCATCGCCGCCGTCATCGGCTGCACCGCCTTCGACGCCGGTCCCGACCGCGCGCCGTTCGTGGTCGAGTTCGAGGTCGGCGTCGCCGAGGTGATGCCCGGCGAGTCCCCGGCCGTGGTGCTGGAGCGGGCCTCGGCGGACATCGGATCCGCCCGGCGCTGATTTGACAACTCAATCTGTCTAATGCAGGTTCGGGCCATGACGGCCCGGCCATCAGCCCTGCTCGACACCCTCGACGCCGCCCATCTGGCGCTGGCGCCGATCCGACGCCGCATCCTCGCCGCCCTCGTCGAACCCGCCTCCGCCGCCGGCCTGGCCGAGCAGCTCGACATGCCGCGCCAGAAGATCGGCTATCACCTCCGCGCCCTCGAGGATGCGGGTCTGGTCCAGCTGGCGGGCGAGCGGAAGAAGCGCGGTTTCACCGAGCGCCTGTTCGTCGCCGCCGAACGCTACGTCCTCGACCCAGCCCTGCTTCAGGCCGCCCCGCCGGACCCCGACGCAATCGAGGCCCAGGACCGTCACGCCGTCGACCATCTGGTCTCCACCGCCTCCGCCATGGTCCGCGACGTCGCCCGCATGCGCGAGGCCGCCGCCGCCCAGGGCGCGCGCCTCCTGACCCTGACGGTCGAGGCCGACGTCGCCTTCGCCACGCCCGCCGATTTCGACGCCTTCTCCAACGATGTCGCCGAGGCCGTCGCCGTCCTCGCCCGCAAATACGCGGCCCCCTCGGGTCGCCGCTACCGCCTCACCGCCGCGGCCCATCCCGCCGTCGCCCGCCCTGCCCCGACAAGGAACTGAGCCATGACCGAAGCCGCCGCCGACCAGCCCATGGAAGACCACGTCCTCGTCGAGGTCACCGTGCCGGCGCCCGCCGACGTCGTCTGGGACGCCCTGCGGGACCCGCAGAAGATCAAGCACTGGTTCGGCTGGGAGACCGACGGCCTGAAGGACGAGATCGACTTCATATTCGTCACCCACGCGTCTGCGGATGAAGAGCGACGCGTCGTCACCTTCGTCGGCGTCAACGACCGCTACGAGGTCGAGGCCCGCGGCGACGGCAGCGTCGTCCGTGTCGTCCGCTCGGCCCCGGTCGGGACCTGGACCGACGTCTTCGACGGCATGATCGAGGGCTGGATTTCCTTCACCTGGCAGCTGTCGTTCGCCTTCGCCCGCCACGACCTTCAGCCCCGCCGAACGATCTTCTTCTCCGGCCCGCCGAAAGCGGACCAGCTCGGTCGCTCATTGCTCGGCCTCGACGCCGCCCCGGCGAAGGGCGAACCCTGGTCCGGCCCGCTCGGCCCGGATGCGGAGGCTTCCGGCCAGGTCTGGTTCACCGCCCGTCACCAGATCGGCGTCACCGTCGACGCCTGGGGCGATGGCCTGCTGGTGGTCCTCGATCAGCCGCCGACGGAGAAGAAGCCCCGCGGCTCGACCATGCTCACCCTGACCACCTACGGCCTGTCCGAGGCGCAGCGCGCCGACCTCCAGGCGCGCTGGACGGTCTGGTGGGACGAGCGCTTCGAAAACGTCGAGCCCGGCTGCTAGGCCGCGCCCGCCACCCGCGCCAGATCGGCCGTGATGCGCTCGGCGACCTTCAGGCGGTCCTCGGGCGTATCCCAGTCGCCCTTCACGACGATCTTCTGGTCCGGGCGAATCTTCCAGAAGGCATGGTTCTTCTGGATCAGGCCGACCAGGCCGATCGGGTTCGGGAAGGCGTTGTTGCGCAGCGTCAGCACCGCGCCCTTGGGTCCGATGTCGATCCGTTCGATGCTGGCGATCTTGCAGTTCGCCTTGATGCCGACGATGCGCAGCAGCTGCTTCGCCTCGTCCGGCAGCGGCCCGAACCGGTCGATCAGCTCTGCCGCCAGCGCCTCGCGCGTCTCCGAGTTCTCGGCGTCCGACAGGCGACGATACAGGCTCAGCCGCACGTTCAGATCCGGCACGTACTCTTCCGGGATCAGCACCGCCGCGCCGACGTTGATGGCCGGCGACCAGCCGCGGTCGACGACCCCGCCCTCGCCCGCCAGCCGCAGCTCGGCCACCGCGTCCTCCAGCATCTGCTGGTACAGCTCGACCCCGACCTCGCGGATGTGGCCCGACTGTTCGTCGCCCAGCAGATTGCCGCCGCCGCGCTGGTCCAGATCGTGGCTGGCGAGCTGGAAGCCGGCGCCCAGGTTGTCCAGCGACTGCAGCACCTGCAGCCGCCGCTCCGACGACAGGCTCAGGGGTCGCTTCGGATCAGTGGTCAGATAGGCGAAGGCTCGCGCCTTGGCCCGGCCGATCCGTCCGCGGATCTGGTGCAGCTGCGCCAGGCCGAACATGTCCGCCTTGTGCACGATCAGGGTGTTGGCCGTCGGCACGTCCAGCCCGCTCTCGACGATGGTCGTCGACAGCAGCAGGTCGTAGCTGCCGTCGTAGAAGGCGCTCATCACGTCTTCCAGCTGGGTCGGCGTCATCTGGCCGTGGCCGACCACGAAGCGGATCTCCGGCACCTTCTCGCGCAGGAACTGTTCGATGTCCGGCAGGTCCGCCAGACGCGGCACGACATAGTAGGCCTGACCGCCGCGGTATTTCTCCCGCAGCAGCGCCTCGCGCACCAGCACCTGGTCCCACGGCGTGACGTAGGTCCGCACCGCCAGGCGATCGACCGGCGGCGTGGCGATGATCGACATCTCGCGGATGCCCGACAGCGCCATCTGCAGCGTGCGCGGAATGGGCGTCGCCGTCAGCGTCAGCAGGTGCACGTCGGCCCGCAGCGACTTCAGCTTCTCCTTGTGCTTGACCCCGAAGTGCTGCTCCTCGTCGACGATCACCAGGCCCAGGTCCTTGAACCCGACCTGTTCGCTCAGCACCGCATGGGTGCCCACGACGATCTCGAACGTGCCGTCCTTCAGACCCGCGCGCGTCTCCGCCGCGTCCTTGGCCGTCACCATCCGCGAGAGGTGCCGTACGGTGATCGGCCAGCCGGCGAAGCGCTCGCTGAAGGTCTTGAAATGCTGGCGCGCCAGCAGGGTCGTCGGACAGACGACCGCCACCTGCTGCCCGCCCATCGCCACCACGAAGGCCGCCCGCAGCGCCACCTCGGTCTTGCCGAAGCCGACGTCGCCGCAGATCAGGCGATCCATCGGCGTGCCCTTGCCCAGGTCCTCCAGCACGTCGCCGATGGCGGCCAGCTGGTCGTCCGTCTCCTCGTACGGGAAGCGGGCGCAGAACTCGTCGAACAGGCCCTGCGGCGGCACGATCGGGTCCGCCGTCCGCAGCGACCGCTTGGCGGCCAGGGCGATCAGACCCTCGGCCATGTCGCGCAGGCGGGCCTTGGCCTTGGCCTTGCGCGCCTGCCAGCCCGCCCCGCCCAGCCGGTCCAGCTGCACCCCGTCGGCGTCGGTGCCGTAGCGGGTCAGCAGGTCGATGTTCTCGACCGGCAGGTACAGCTTGCTCTCACCGGCGTAGAGCAGCTCCAGGCAGTCGTGCGGCGCCTCCTGGATCTCCAGCGTCTTCAGGCCCTCGTAGCGGCCGATGCCGTGATCCAGGTGGACCACCAGGTCCCCGGTCGTCAGCGCCGACGCCTCGGCCAGGAAGTTCGACGCCCGCCGCTTCTTCTTCGGCCGCGCCAGCCGGTCGCCGAGGATGTCGGTCTCCGAGATGACCGCGATGTCGTCGGTCTCGAAGCCGTGCTCCACCGGCAGCACGCCGCGCAGATAGATGTCCTTCGGCGCCTTCTGGACGTCCGCCCAGTCGCGCACCGCGACCACATGCTCCAGCCCGTGGTCGGCCAGCATCGAGGCCAGCCGCTCGGACGAGCCCTCGGTCCACGAGGCGAACAACACCCGCTTGCCGGCGCCCTTCACCGTCTCCGCGTGCCGCGCCACCGCCTCGAACAGATTGACGCTGTCCTGCGATCGCTCGGCCGCGAAGCTGCGCCCCAGCCGTCCGCCGGCGTCCTCGCCCGTCCCGTGGAACGGCGACAGCCGGCGCACTTCACGACCCGCCAGGGCGCTGTTCCAGTCGCCCTCGTCCAGATACAGCCGCTTCGGCGGCAGGGCGCGATAGGCGGCCCCGCCCTTGCCCATCGCCGCGTCGCGCCGCGCGTCATAGGCGTCCGACGTCAGGCTCCACCGCTCGCCCCGCGCCGCCTCCACCTGGTTGTCCAGGAACACGGCGGCATCGTCCGGCAGATAGTCGAACAGCGTCTCCAGCCGGTCGTAGAGCAGCGGCAGCCAGTGCTCCATGCCCTGCCGCCGCGCGCCCTCGCTGATCGCGGTGTACAGCGGGTCGTCGCCGGGCGCGCCGAACAGGTTCAGATAGCCGGTCCGGAACCGCGAGATGCTGTCCGCATCCAGCAGGGCCTCCGACACCGGCGCCAGCGACACGTTCCGCATCTGGCCGGTCGAGCGCTGGGTCGCCGGATCGAAGGTGCGGATCGACTCCAGCTCCGAGCCGAACATGTCCAGCCGCACCGGCTCCTCGAAGCCCGGCGGGAAGACGTCGATCACCCCGCCGCGCACCGCGAACTCGCCGCGCTCCGACACCGTCGAGGCGCGCATATAGCCGTTGGCCGCGAAATACCGCTCCAGCACGGCCGTATCGAGCTCCAGCCCGACCGTCGTCTCGAACCCGGCCCCGCACGTCACCTCGCGCGGCGGCGTCCGCTGCATCGCCGCGGCGATCGTCGTCACCACCAGCATCGGCTTCGCGTCGTCATCCTCGCGACAGGCCAGCTTCGTCAGCGCCGCCATCCGCTCGGCCGATACCGACGACGTCGGGCTCAGACGGTCGTAGGGCAGGCAGTCCCAGGCCGGGAACTCCACCACCTCGATGTCGCCGGCGAAGAAGCGGAACGCCTGCACGAACTCGCCCATGCGGGCGTAGTCGCGCGCCACGAACAGGCCCAGGCCGCCCGCGGCGCGCAGCCGTTCGGCGACCGTCAGCGCATCCAGCCCCTCGGGCGCGCCGCCCAGTTCCTGATCGCCCCGCTTCGGGATCACGGCGTCCATCAACCGGCTCCCTTCGCCACTTCAGCCGCCACATGCTCGGCCATGAAGGCGCGGATCTTCGTCATCAGGCTTCCGTCGTAGCGCTCGGGCGTCGGCGCGGTCTGGATGATCCAGGCGTAGAGGGCGTGGTCGTCGTCCTCCATCAGCATCTGCTCGAACAGGTCCAGCTCGGCCTCGTCCAGCGTAGGTCCGACCTGTTCCGAGAACGGCCCCAGCACCAGGTCGGCCTCGCGGAATCCGCGCCGCCACGCCCGGAAGGCGATGCGGCCCAGCCGGGCCTGCCGGGTTTCATTCGGACGCGCGTTCGTATCGGCCACAAGAATCCTTGCCCGTTGAGATTATAGAGGAATGCGCTCAAGCAGCGGGCCGCCGCGCGGCCTGCGGTAGCGCACTCACAATGAAGCCGAGCAGATAGCGTTCCAGACCGCCGTCCGCCAGCTATGCTGCACAGTATGCGGCCCCAGATTCTCTTTCCGCTGTTCGCAGACGTCTCCAGCCTCAAAGGCGTGGGGCCCAAGGTGCTGCCGCTCGTCCAGAAGCTGGCCGGGCCGCTGGTGCGCGACGTCCTGTTCCTGACCCCGTCAGGCCTGATCACCCGCCAGCCGATGACGGCGACGAATGCGATCGAGGGCCAGATCGGCATCTTCGAAGTTCTGGTCGATAGACTGTTCATTCCCGGCAAGCCCGGCGCGCCGATCAAGGTGCGGGCCACCGACGACACCGGCTTCGTCCACATGGTCTGGTTCGGCGGCTCGGCCCAGCACATCGAGCGCCTGCTGCCGAAGGGCCAGAAGCGACTCGTCGCCGGCAAGGTCGAGCGTTTCAACAACGAGGTGCAGATCGCGCACCCCGACGTCTACACCCTCGAACAGGCCGGCGAGATCGCCGCCGTCGAACCGGTCTACCCGGCGACCCAGGGGCTGAGCTCGCGCCAGATCCGCAAATTCGTCCAGGGCGCGCTCGAACACGCGACCGAGCTCCCGGAATGGCAGGACGAGGCCTGGCTGAAGAAGTCCCGCTTCCCCGGCTGGCGCACGGCGCTCGAGCGCCTGCATAGCCCCGCCGGCGAGCCGGATCTCGCCCCCGAGGCCGTGGCCCGGCAGCGCCTGGCCTATGACGAACTGTTCGCGCACCAGCTGGCCCTCGCCCGCCGTCGCCGCATCCGCCAGATCACCCCAGGGCCCGTCATCCGGCCGGGCGAGGCGTCGGAGCGCCTGCTGACCGCCCTGCCCTTCGCCCTGACCGGCGCGCAGGAACGCGCCATCGAGGAAATCCGCCACGACCTGGCCTCGGGCGAACAGATGGGCCGACTGCTCCAGGGCGACGTCGGCTCCGGCAAGACCGCGGTCGCCGCCCTCGCGCTCGCCGACGCCGCCGCTTCCGGCTTCCAGGCGGCGCTGATGGCGCCCACCGAAATCCTCGCCCGCCAGCACTATCAACGCCTGTCGCCCATGCTCGACGCGGCGGGCGTCAGCACCGTCCTGCTCACCGGCCGCGACACCCCGGCCGAGCGCCGCGCCCGGCTGGCTGCGCTGGCATCCGGCGAGGCCCAGGTCGCCATCGGCACCCACGCCCTGTTCCAGGACGCCGTCCGCTTCGACCGACTGGCGCTGGCCGTCATCGACGAACAGCATCGCTTCGGCGTCAACGAGCGTCAGCGCCTCCAGGCCAAGGGCGACCCGCGCACCGGCGGCGTCCACCTGCTGACCATGTCGGCCACGCCCATCCCGCGCACCCTTGAGCTGACGCAGTACGGCGAGCTTGAGGTCTCGCGCCTGACCGAAAAGCCGCCCGGCCGCACGCCGGTGACGACCGCCGTCCTGCCGCTGGCCCGCATCGGCGAGGTCGCCAAACGTCTCAAGGCCGCACTCGACGCCGGCGCCCAGGCCTACTGGATCTGTCCTTTGGTGGCCGAAAGCGAAGCGTCGGACCTCGCCGCCGCCGAAGCCCGCGCCGCCGATCTGCGCCGCATCCTCCAGGTCGAGGTCGGCCTCGCCCACGGGCAGATGGCCGGACCAGAGCGCGAAGCCGTTATGGCCGACTTCGCCGACGGCCGCATTCCGCTGCTGGTCGCCACCACGGTGGTCGAGGTCGGCGTCGACGTGCCCAACGCTTCGATCATGGTCATCGAACACGCCGACCGTTTCGGCCTCGCCCAGTTGCACCAGCTGCGCGGACGCGTCGGCCGGGGCACGGCGGCCAGCACCTGCCTGCTGCTCTACGGCGGCGGCGACAACGGCCTGGGCGACACCGCGCGTGAGCGGCTCGAAACCCTGCGCCGCACCGAGGACGGCTTCGAGATCGCCGAGGAGGACTTCCGCCTCCGCGGCGGCGGCGATCCGCTCGGCCTGAAGCAAAGCGGCTTCCCGGCCTACCGCTTCGCCGACCCGATCCGTCACAGATCCCTGTTGCTGGCCGCCGCCGATGACGCCCGGCTGGTCCTCGGCCGTGACCCGGATTTGCTCAGCCCGCGCGGCGAGGCGGTGAAGGTGCTGGAGGCCCTCTTCGACTGGCGCAACGACCGCGGCGGCGTCGACTAGAGCGGGTTCTGCGTCCGCCAGGCCATCAGACGCGTTTGGACGTCTGCTTCAATATCGCCGTAGAACAGATTGTACGCGCGGGTCTTTCTACGATCCGCCCAGCTTCCCGTCGCCCGGAAGGCCTCGGACTCCGGCTGGGTATGGCGCAGCAGACCGTCCCGGCACTGGGTCGCTACCTCCCGCGCCCGCAGCGCCGGTCGCGCGCCCCATTCCAGCCCCGTGGCGTTGGTCGCACCGCGGTGCGCGCGGGCCTCCACCGGGGCGGAGTCCGTCGAACCGGTCACCGGGTTCACGCACAGCGCAGGACGCCCGTCCAGTTCGACCAGCCGCCCCTTGTCGTCCCACACCAGGGCCCGCATCAGGCGCCGGCGCGCGGCCCCGTCGCTGCGATCCCCGACCGGCGAGAAGGCCACCACGCAGCCGACCTGATCGCGCCGCGCGCAGGCCGGAACTGCGGGCGACAGGCTGTCGGCCGGGGTGATCACATCGGTCATATAGACGGCCACCAGGCGCTGGCGCAGGGCCGGATCGGGCGCGATCCGCTCGCGCACGAGCCGGTCGACCAGGTCGCCGCCCTGCTCCACGCCCGCCACCACGATCGGTCCCGTCGGATGACGCTCCAGCCAGACCTCGAAGGCGGCGGCGATGTCGCGATAGGCGAAGGCCCGAGCCTCCCGCGCGTCCTCGCGCAGGGTCAGACGGGTGTACAGGCTGCCCTGCCGGTAGCGCGGCGCACTGACCTCCCCGGCGCGGGCGAACGGCCCCGCATGGTTCGGCAGCACCACACGACGCAGCCAGCCCTCGCCGCCCGGATCGCCGATCGGCCCGTTCCAGTGCTTGCCGCCCTCATAGGTCGTCGAATGCACGAAGAAGATCGCCGCCGGGCCCGCGTCCGGCGCGCGCGCGTCCTGCAGCACCCAGGCCGAGGCTTGCGAATAGTCCGGCGCCGGGGGCGGTTCATAGGTCTGGAACGGCACCTGCGGGTCCAGCCCCGCCTTCAGGATGTCCCCGCGCCAGACCAGCACCGCAATCACCACCAGCGCGACGAGCGTCAGCCCGATCACGCCGATCCACTGGCGAAGGGTCAGTCCGGGACCTTTCACCGGTACGGGTCCGCCTTCATCAGGAAGTCCTGCACATAGCGCCGGACGCCTTCTTCCAGCGGCGTCGACTGGCCGCCGAACCCGGCGGCCCGCACCCGGTCCATGCTGGCCTGGGTGAAGTACTGGTACTTGTCGCGGATCGACACCGGCGTATCGACGTATTCGACGCTGGGCGCCTTGCCCGCGGCGGCGAAGGTGGCGTTGGCCAGATCGAGGAAGGACCGCGCCTGGCCGGAGCCGGCGTTGAACACCCCGGAGACCTCCGGCGTGTCGAGCAGCCACTCGATGATGTCGACCACGTCGTCCACGAACACGAAGTCGCGCAGCTGGCCGCCGTCGGCGTAGTTCGGGTTGTGCGAGCGGAACAGGGTCACCGGCTCGCCGGCCTGAACCTTGGGCCAGATCTGCGCCACGACCGACTTCATGCCGCCCTTGTGGCCCTCGTTCGGGCCATAGACGTTGAAGAATTTCAGCCCCGCCCACTGGCTGGGCGACTGCCCCCGATCCGACTGCCTCGCGGCATACTGATCGAACAGCATTTTCGAATAGCCGTAGGCGTTTAGCGGACGAAGCGAAGCCAGACCCTCAAGACTGTCGTCGTCCACGAAGCCCTGATCGCCGTCGCCGTAGGTCGCCGCCGACGAGGCGTAGATCATCCGCGCGTCCCGCAACGCGCACCAGTCCCAGATGTCGCGCGACAGGGTGAAGTTGGTGCGCATGATCAGGTCGGCGTCGGCCTCCGTCGTCGACGAGATCGCGCCCATATGCACCACGGCCTCGATCGCCTCGGCATGCCGCTCCAGCTGTTCGAACAGCTCTTCCGGCTGCCAGAAGTCTGCGATCGGATGCTTGGCCAGATTCTTCCACTTGCCCAGGGCCGCGTCTTCCATGCGGTCGCAGACGACGATGTCGCGACGATCCTCGGCGCACAGGCGCGCGACGATGTTCGAGCCGATGAAGCCCGCCCCGCCGGTCACCACGATCATCCGACGCGCCATCAGTCAGCCTTCATCTTTTCAATGGTCCGGGTGGTCGAGTAGCCGTCCTCGAAGGTCGCCAGCTTCACCTCGCCGCCCCAGCTCTCCACCAGATCGCCGCCGACTACGCCTTCGCGCGTGTAGTCCGCACCCTTGATCAGAACGTCCGGCCGCAGCCGTTCGATCAGCGCCAGCGGCGTCGGATCGTCGAAACTGGTCACCCGGTCCACGCTCTGCAGACCGCCGATGACCACGGCGCGGCTGTCCAGATCGTTGATCGGCCGCCCCTCGCCCTTCAGCCGCTTGACCGAGGCGTCGGTGTTCAGCGCCACCACCAGCCGGTCGCACCAGCTGCGCGCCTGGGCCAGGTAGGCGACGTGGCCGCGGTGCAGGATGTCGAAACAGCCGTTGGTGAAGCCGACCTTCAGCCCCTGCCGCTTCCAGCCCTCGACCACGTGCGTCAGCTCGTCCAGCGGCATCACCTTGGCGTGCGCGCCCGCGGCATGCTGGCTCATCTCGGCGTCGATCAGTTCGGCGGGCGTCACCACGGCGGTGCCCGCCTTGCCGACCACCACGCCCGAAGCCAGGATGGCGAACTCGACCGCCGTCTCCAGCGACGCGCCCGCGCCCAGGGCCAGCCCCAGCGCCGCCAGGCCGGTGTCGCCGGCGCCCGAGACGTCGAACACCTCGCGCGCCCGGCCCGGGAAATGCTTCGCCGCCCCCCCACGCCGCATCAGGCTCATGCCCTTGCCGGCGCGCGTCACCACGATGGCCTTCGCCGTCGTCGCCTCCAGCAGCGCCTTCAGCGCCGCCTCGACCTCGGCGTCCGTATCCACCGGCAGGCCCGTGGCCCCGGCCAGTTCGCTGGCGTTCGGCTTGATCAGATCGACCGCGCCGTATCGCGCGAAGTCGCGTCCCTTGGGGTCCACCACGACCGGCGCACCACTCGTCGCGGCCGCGTTCAGCGCCTGGGCGATCACCAGATCGCTCACGACGCCCTTCGCGTAATCAGACAGCAGATAGACAGAAGCGCCCGTAAACGCGTCCGTTTCCGTCGCCAGGATCGCAGCGGACTCTTCGTCCAGCCGCAGCAGCTGCTGCCCGGCCGCGACGAAGCGCGTCTTGACGATCGTGTCCACGCCCTCGCGGCGTTCGATGGCGTCCTCAATGCCGGCTTCCGCCGCCACCAGGCCGGCCAGTTCGTCGCCGGCCGCATCCTGCCCGGCCACCGCGCCCAGCCGCGCCACCCCGCCCAGGGCCGCGACGTTGCGGGCGACATTGCCCACCCCGCCCGGCATGGCGATGCGCCGCCTGGTCTTCAGAACCGGGATCGGCGCCTCGGGCGAGATCCGGCTGACCTCGCCATAGACGTAGCGGTCCAGCATCAGGTCGCCCACGCAGGCCACTTTCAGCCCGCGCACGCGCTCCAGCAGAGCCTGCAGTTCCCCTAGGTCGAGCGTCCGGTCAGCCATGCAACCCGACTAACGGATTCAGGCGGCCTTCGCCATCCGCGCCTTCGACAGGTCGTCGTAGGCGATCAGGTCGGCGGCCAGGGCCTCGAACTCGCTCAGCGGCACCATGTTCGGGCCGTCCGACGGGGCGTGATCCGGATCCTGGTGGGTCTCCATGAACACCGCGTCCACGCCCACGGCCACGGCCGCACGCGCCAGCACCGGCACGAACTCCCGCTGGCCGCCCGACGAGGTGCCCTGCCCGCCCGGTTGCTGCACGCTGTGGGTGGCGTCGAACACGACCGGGCAGCCGATGTCGCGCAGCACCGGCAGGGCGCGCATGTCACTGACCAGGGTGTTGTAGCCGAAGCTCGCGCCCCGCTCGCAGGCCATGACGTTCGGATTGCCCGCGCCGACCACCTTGGCGATGACGTTCTTCATATCCCAGGGCGCCAGGAACTGGCCCTTCTTGATGTTGATCGCCTTGCCGGTCGCCGCGGCGGCCAGCAGCAGGTCGGTCTGGCGGCTCAGGAAGGCCGGAATCTGCAGCACGTCGACCACCTCGGCGGCGATAGCGGCCTGCTCCTCGGTGTGGACGTCCGTCAGCACCGGCAGGCCGACGCTATCGCGGATCTCGGCGAAGATGGGCAGCGAGCCTTCCAGCCCGAAGCCGCGCGCCGCGTTGGCGCTGGTGCGGTTCGCCTTGTCGAAGCTGGTCTTGTAGATGATGCCGACGTTCAGGCGCTCGCCAATCTCCTTCAGCGCATGCGCCATCTCCAGCGCGTGCTCGCGGCTCTCCAGCTGGCACGGACCGGCGATGAAGACGATGCGCTGACCGCCGCCGATGCTGACGGGGCGCTTCAGGCCGTCCTTGATGTCGATGATGGCGTTGGGCTTGGACACAGCGAATTCCCGGAAAACGGATTGAGTCGCGCGGCTCATGCCGCACCTATGGGGCGATCAGGTGGCGTCGCGGACGCCCCGGCGCAACCTATCACGGCGTTCGACCGCCTGACCATGCGGGAGCGCCGCTCGCCGGGGTTGACGCATCGGCGGTATGCACCCCACATTTCCCGCATGACGTCGGTAACAGCCGAGCGGCATGAGGCAGCCACCCGCACATCGCGCGGGTTCGCTCTTCTGCTGCGTCTGCTCGCCTCGAACTGGACGGTCGGCCGGCTGACGGTCCTCCTCCCCACCGGCGAAACCCATCGACTGGAAGGTTCCGAACCCGGCCCCGCGGCGGTTCTGGACATTCGCGACTACCGCTTCGCCGGCCGCGTGCTGGCCTCCGGGGACATCGGATTCGCCGAGGGCTACATGGCCGGCGAATGGGAGACGCCCCACCTCGCGCCCCTGCTCGAGGTTCTCGTCCGCAACCAAGCCTATATCCGCCGCCTCGTCGCCGGGAACTCGGTCATGCGGGTGGTGAACTGGCTGGCCCACCGCATGAACGGCAACAGCCGGGCGGGCTCGCGCAAGAACATCCACGCCCACTACGACCTCGGCAACGCCTTCTACGCCAGCTGGCTCGACCCCTCGATGACCTATTCGTCGGCCCGCTTCGACAGCCCGACCCAACCCCTGGAGGCGGCCCAGCGCGAGAAATACGCCTCGCTCGCCCGCACCATGGACCTGCGTCCGGATCAGACGGTGCTCGAGATCGGTTGCGGCTGGGGCGGCTTCGCCGAGTTCGCGGCGAAGGAGGTCGGCGCCCGCGTCACCGGCATCACCATCTCGCAGCAGCAGTACGATTTCGCTCGCAAGCGCATGTTCGACGCCGGTCTCAGCGAACGGGCCGACATCCAGCTGATCGACTATCGCGACGTCACCGGCCGCTTCGACCGCGTCGCCTCCATCGAGATGTTCGAGGCCGTCGGTCAGGAGTACTGGCCCGCCTATTTCGGCAAGATCAACGAGGTGCTGGCCCCCGGCGGCCGCGCCGGCCTGCAGATCATCACCATCGATGACGCCTATTTCGCCGGCTATTTCAAACGCACCGACTTCATCCAGAAATACATCTTCCCGGGCGGCATGCTCCCGTCTGAAGGCGCCCTCAAGCCGGTCGTCGACAAGGCGGGCCTCGCCTGGCGCTCCGTCGAACGCTTCGGGATCGACTACGCCGAGACCCTCAAACAATGGGACGAGCGGTTCGAATCGGCCTGGACCGACATCCTGCGCATCGGCGGCTTCGACGAGCGCTTCCGCCGCCTCTGGCGCTTCTACCTCGCCTATTGCGAGGCCGGCTTCCGCTCGGGACGCACCGACGTGATCCAGCTGGCGCTGGCGAAGGGCTGACGGCGGGCTCATATCCGCCCGCATGATCTCGCCCCTCATCTCCACCGCAGACCTCGCCGCCCGGCTCGGACAGTCGGATCTCAGGATCATCGACGCCAGCTGGCACCTGGACGGCCGCGACGGACGCCCGGACTTCGAGGCGGCGCGCATTCCCGGCGCGGTCTTCTTCGATCTCGAGGCCAGCTCGGATCAGGACAGCGACCTGCCCCACATGCTGCCGACGCCGGCCGCCTTCGCCGCGCGCATGAGCCAGCTGGGCGTCTCCGACAGCGACTTCATCGTCGTCTACGACACCGTCGGCATCCGCTCCTCGGCGCGCGTCTGGTGGATGCTCCGCGCCATGGGCGCCGACCGCGTCTTCGTGCTCGACGGCGGCCTTCCCCGGTGGCTGGGCGAGGCCCGGCCGGTCGACTCCGGTCCGGCGACGCCTCCTTCACCCGCGACCTTCACGGCCCGTCCGACCCCGGGCTGGCTCGCCGACATCGAGGATGTCCGCGGCTCCATCGGCGACGAGGTCCAGGTCGTCGACGCCCGCGCCGCCGCACGTTTCCGCGGCGAGGCGCCCGAGCCCCGGCCCGGTCTCCGTTCGGGCCACATGCCGGGCGCGCTGAACCTGCCCTTCCCCGAAGTGCTGGATGAGCACGGCGCCCTCAAGGACGACCACGCCCTGCGCGACGTCTTCCGCTGGGCGGGCGTGAACCTCGACCGTCCCATCATCACCACCTGCGGCTCCGGGGTGACGGCGGCGATCCTGTCGCTGGCCCTGGCGCAGCTGGGCCGCCCCTCGCGGGTCTACGACGGCAGCTGGGCCGAGTGGGGCGCGCGCGCGGATACGACCGTCCTGACCGGATAACCACAAAATCCGCTCATCCCCGCGAAAGCGGGGACACAGTGCTTTGGATGATCAGTCCAGGCCGCTCACACGCAAACCGTAGTCCTGAAGCGCCGGCGTTCCGACGACAGGACCGGGTCCCCGCTTTCGCGGGGATGAGCGGATCGGAAGAGACCTAGGCCGGCGGAGCCACCGGCTCCACCGCATCGGCCGGCACGATCGCATCGGTCTCGCCGCGCGACACCACCGTCGCGGCCACCAGGTCGCCGGTGACGTTCAGCGTCGTGCGGCACATGTCCAGGAAGCGGTCGACGCCCAGGATCAGGCCGATGCCTTCCGGCGGCACGCCGACCATGGCCAGGATCAGGGCGATGACCGGCAGCGAACCGGCGGGCACGCCCGCCGTGCCGATGCCGCCCAGGATGCAGACCAGCATGACGATCAGCTGCTGACCCAGGTTCAGGTCGACGCCGAAGAACTGCGCGAGGAACAGAACCGTCACGCCTTCGAACAGGGCGGTGCCGTTCTGGTTGGCGGTGGCGCCGACCGTCAGCACGAAGCGCGAGATGCGGCGCGGCAGCTTCAGCTCGGTCTCGGCGACGCGAATCGACACCGGCAGGGTGGCGTTCGACGAGGCGGTCGAGAAGGCGACCACGATCGGCTCGCGCACGCCGTAGAAGAATTTGAACGGGTTCATCCCGCCGGCGATCCAGACGACCAGCGGGTAGACGACGAACATGTGGATCGCCATCGCGCCCACCGCCACGGCCGCATAGGCGCCCAGACGGACCAGCAGATCCCAACCGAACACCGCCGCCAGGTTGAACATCAGGCAGGCGATCGCGATCGGGGCCAGTTTGATGACGAGGTTGATGAGCTTCATCATCACCTCGAACACGCCCTGCAGGGTCTGCTGCAGCTGGTCGGTGGCCGGGCTCTTGGCCATGACCATGCCGATGCCGAACATCAGGGCGAAGATCATCACCGGCAGAATCTGGTTCTCGGCCGCCGCGGTGACGACGTTCGACGGGATCATGTCGAGGAAGAATTTGCCCGCCTCAATGCTCTTGGGCGCACTGCCGACGATGCCGGCGGCGCTGTCGGCGCCCTGCGCCAGCAACTGAGCGGCCAGGGCCGGATTTACGCCTTCGCCCGGGCGGAAATAGTTGACCATGCCCAGGCCGATGGCGACGGCGATGGCCGAAACGATGATGGTGAAGATCAGGGTCTTGAACCCGGCGCGGCCCAGCGATTTCAGGTCGCCCATCTCGGCGACGCCGACCGCCAGGGCCGAGAACAGCAGCGGCAGGACCAGCATGAACAGCAGGCGCAGGAAGATCTGGCCGACCGACTGGACCAGGTCCATCACCCACGGAAGGACCTCGAGGCCGTTCAGGTTGACGTACAGCCCGCCGCCCAGACCGGCGATGAAGCCGACCAGCATCCACACATAAAGCGGAATGCCGCCGCGTTTCTTCGTTTCCATGAGTATCCCCCGGCCCCTCGTGCCGCGTCGTTATCGGATCGGCAGGGCGTAGATCAAGCCGCCGGGCCGAGCGTTCCATTGTGCGTTAAGCCCGCGGGCCAGGTCGAGCGTTGAATCTGCGCCGATATTGCGGGCGAAGATTTCACCGTAATTTCCCTCGGCCTCGATCGCGCTCTTCATCCAGTCGTTCGACAGACCCATCATCGCGCCATAGCCGCCCTCAAGGCCCAGCAGGCGTCTGATCCGCGGATCGCGCGAATCCTCGGCCATCGTCTCCACATTCTGTCGGGTCACGCCCAGCTCCTCGGCCAGGATCAATCCATTCAGCGTCCAGCGCACGATCGAGGCCCAGGCCTCGTCGCCCCGCTTCACCGCCGGGCCCAACGGCTCCTTGGAGATCACGTCCGGCAGAATGGCATGCTGTTCGGGGTTCGGCAGCAGCGTCCGCGCCGCCGCCAGGGCCGACACGTCGGCGCTGAACGCGTCGCAGTCCTCCCGCGCGTAGGCCTCGCGCGCCGCTTCCTCGTCAGCCGTGACGACCGGCCGGTATTCGATCCCGCGCGACCGGAACCAGTCCGCGACGTTCAGCTCCGACGTCGACGCCCGCTGCACGCAAACCCGCGCACCGTTCAGCTCCGCGGCGCTCGCCAGGTCCAGCGACCGGCGCACCAGGAAGCCCTGACCGTCGTAATAGTTGACCCCGGCGAAGCTGACCCCCTCCTGGGCCTCGCGCGTCAGGGTCCAGGACGTCGTCCGCCACAGCACGTCGACGCGGCCGCTGCGCAGCGCCTCGAACCTCTGGCTGGTGTTCAGCGGCACGAACCGCACCGCGTTCGCGTCGCCGAGCACGGCGGCCGCCAGCGCGCGGCAGAAGTCCGCGTCGAACCCGCGCCACTCACCCCGGTTGTCTGTGAAGGCGAAGCCGACCAGCCCCTCGTGCACCCCGCAATTCAGCCGGCCCCGCGCGCGGATCGCCTTCAGCGTCGGGCTGTCGAACGCCGGCGCGGCCGTCACGGTCTGGGCGGCGGCGGGCTCGTCGGTCTTCTCCGCTTCGTCGTTGCGGCCGCAGGCGGCGACCGTCAGCGCAAGCACGAGCGCCATGCCCGTCGCCGCGAACCGTCCGACCATACCTGCCCTCATACGCGCCTCGCCGTACCCGCCAGACTTGCGCCCCCGCCTGTTTAGAGGCCTTTGGAGGACGATCCGCAACCCCGGGACGCGCCCATGAACGACCGATCCGACCGCACCCGCCTGATCGCCGGAGCCACGCGGCGCGGCCACGGACGTCGTCCGGTCGCCCCTCCGGTCGAGCGCGCCTCCACCCTGCTGAACGATTCGCCCGCCGACATGCGCGACGGCTCGACAGGTCCCATCTACGGCATCGAGGACCTGTCGGCGGCCCGCGAACTGCGCCTTGCTCTCGCCGATCTGGAGGGCGCCGCCGACGCCTGGCTGGTCCCGTCCGGCCTCGCCGCCGTCACCGTGCCCCTCACCGCCCTGCTCCGCCCCGGCGACGAGGTCCTGACCACGGACGCCGCCTACGGCCCCACCCGCCGATTCCTCAAACGCCACCTCGCCCCGCGCGGCGTGACCACGACCTTCCACCCCGCCGACGCCGATGCGGGGGCGATCATCGCCGCCATCAACGAGCGCACCCGCGTCCTGCTGATCGAATCGCCGGGCTCGCTGACCTTCGACATGGTCGACGTCGCCGCCCTGACCGCCGCCTGCCGCGCGCGGGGCGTGATCACCATCATGGACAACACCTGGGCCGCCGGCTTCGCCTTCAAGCCGCTGGAGCACGGCGTCGACGTCAGCGTCCAGGCGCTCACCAAATACGTCGGCGGCCACTCCGACCTGCTGATGGGCTCCATCGCCGCCGTCGATCCGGGCGTCAGCCGCCATATCGCCGAGACCATCGAGGACCTCGGCTGGCGCGTCACATCGGATGATGCCTGGCTGGCCCTGCGCGGCCTGCGCACCCTGCCGGTCCGCTACGCCGAACAGGCCCGCTCGACCCACCTGGTCGCCGCCTGGCTGCAGGCGCAGCCCGAGGTCGCGGACGTCCTCTGGCCCGCCCTGCCCGCCTCGCCCGGCCACGCGCTGTGGACACGCGACTACGCCGGCGCCGCCTCCCTGGTCGGCGTCGTCATGCAGGGCGGCGACGAGGCCGCCGCCCACGCCCTGATGTCGGCGCTCGAACTGTTCGGCCTCGGCTATTCCTGGGGCGGCTTTGAAAGCCTGATCACCCACGAGACCGGCCAGCTCTCCATCCGCCGCCATCGCCCCGCCCTCGCCGGGGAACTCCTGCGCATGCACATCGGCCTCGAGGACCCCGCCGACCTGATCGCCGATCTGGAGAAGGGCCTCGCCGCCTGGCGCGCCGCACGCGACAACTGACCTGACTGCTCAAGGGAACACTCAATGCTCGCCGTCCTCGCCGCCGCCGCCGCCCTGTCGCTCGCTCCCCAGGACGGCCCGACGCACAAATGGCTTCTGATCGGCATGGGCGAGGATTCGATCTTCGGCGCCGACGCCGGCTCCGTCCGGCGCGAGGGCGACATCGCCCACATCACCGGCGTGGTGGTCGAGGCCGCGGTCACCGACGGCCGCCGCTACTACGTCACCACCACCCGCTTCGACTGCGCCGCCCGCACCGGGCACGTCGCCCGCATCGACACCTTCGGCCCGGACGGCGCCCCGCTCGAAGTCCATCAGCCTGAAGCCGATGTCGACCTCGGCGGCCGCAACAGCGTCCTTGAGCGTCAGTTCAACGCCGCCTGCAGCAACGACTGGCCGTTCGATCAGGCCAATGAGGCCTCCGCCCTCGACTTCAGCCGCTGGGCCGTCCGGGACGTCATCGACAACGGCGTCCTCGCCCAGCTGAACGCCAACGCCCGACCGGGCCAGTAGTCCCGCTCAGTCGAGAATGATCCACGCCGGCGCGTGATCGCTGGCCCGCTCGCGGCCGCGCACCGCCTTGTCGACGCCCGCGTCCGTCAGCCGCTCCGCCGCCGCAGGGCTCAGCAGCAGGTGGTCGATGCGCAGGCCCGCGTCCCGCTCCCACGCCTGGCGGAAATACTGCCAGAAGGTCCACGGCGGCGGGTCCTGCGGAAACCGCTCGCGCAGCGCGTCCGTCCAGCCCTGCTCCAGCAGCCGTGCGAACGCCGCCCGGCTCTCCGGCTGCAGCAGGGCGTCCTTCTTCCACGAGCGGCTGTTGTAGATGTCCGCCTCGGTCGGCACGACGTTGTAGTCGCCGGCCAGCACCACGGGCGCGCCGGTCGCCAGCAGCCCTGCCGCATGGGCGTTCAGCCGCTCCATCCACGCCAGCTTGTAGTCGAACTTCGGCCCTGGCTGCGGATTGCCGTTGGGCAGGTACAGGCAGGCGACCAGAACCCCATCCACCGCCGCTTCCAGATAGCGGCTCTGCGCATCGCGCGGATCGCCCGGCAGCCCGCGCCGCGTCACGATCGCCTCCGACCGCGACAGGATCGCCACCCCGTTCCAGCGGTGCTCGCCGATCCATTCCGCGTGATAGCCGGCGTCGCGGATCGCATCGGCCGGAAACTGCGCGTCGGTCGCCTTCAGCTCCTGCAGGCAGGCCACGTCCGGCCGCGCCTCGCCCAGCCACTGCAGCAGCCCCGCCAGCCGGGTGTTGATCCCGTTGATGTTGAAGGTGGCGATCTTCATCGCCGTTGAACGGCGCCGCTTCGATGCGGTTGCGACCACGGACTTCCAGCCCGCGGAGCCCTTCCGGTTCCTGGGGATCTGATCCGCCCGTGGCGCGCCCTGCAGGATTCGAACCTGCGACCGTCCGCTTAGAAGGCGGGTGCTCTATCCAGCTGAGCTAAGGGCGCCCGAGGGGGCAAGGTACGCGGAAATCCCGGGCCTCAAGTAGCCGACAGGCGACAGGCCCTCAAAAGGCGCTGATCGCCGGCCGCGATCAGTGCGTCCAGGACTGCTTGCGGAAGGTGGCGAAATTGTCGGCGTAGGCCTTGATGATCACCGGCGGCTCCTGCGGCTCCTGCAGGCGGAACGGGATGCCGTGGCGCTCGGCGTAGGCGACCGCCTCTTCCTTCGAGTCGAAGGTCAGCCGCACCTGGCCGTTCATGTCGCTCGACGACGTCCAGCCCATCAGCGGATCGATGGTGCGGGCCGAGGCCGGCTCGAACTCCAGCCGCCAGTCTCTCGACTTGGCCTTGCCGGACTGCATGGCGGTCTTGGCGGGGCGGTAGATGCGGGCGAGCATGAAAGAACCTCTTCTTCCGGCCGGAACCGGTCCCCCGCGTCTAGGAGCCTTCGCGGCTCCGATCAAGGCGTCGCACGGTTCGCCGGCTCGGGAAGGGATCGCTCCCCTCCCCCGAAGGTCATAGACCCAAAGGCCAGCTTGACCATAAGGCGGCCCGCCCGCTTCGATGCCCGATCGGAGGGGCGGCATGATCACGAAGCTCAAGCGCTTGTTTTGCCAGCATGAAATGTACTGGTCGGAACGCCGGCGCGGCCATGCTTGCTACAAGTGCGGGCGGTTCCGGATGGCGACTCTGGCGATCGAACCGGCGCCGGACGCCGCATCCGGCCCGGCGCTGCCGATCCCGCCGGCGATGGTGTCTGTCGCTCAACCGGTGAATTGGTCGGAGTGAGAGGATTCGAACCTCCGACCCTCTGGTCCCAAACCAGATGCGCTACCAGGCTGCGCTACACTCCGGCGGCGGGATTTGACACACTCGGCCCCGCGCCGCAACGGACGCGCTTCGGATAGTTCAGCTATTCGGCGAAGAACGGGTGGCGGACCTTGTCGCCTGCCTTGGCGCCGATCTCGTCCGCCCGCCCGGCCCGCAGCTCCAGCACGCCCATCGCCGCGCCGTTGGACGGGATCAGGGCGTCGCTGTTCGGCGGCGCGTTCTTGGCGATCGAGATGATCACGCCGTGCGGGTCGATGTAGATGATGTCCAGCGGGCTGGGCGTGTTGTGCATCCAGAAGCTGCGCTCGCGCACGTCCGGAAACTCGAACAGCATGCCCCGGTCGGCGGCCAGCGGCTCCCGCTCCATCAGCCCGCGCTGACGCTCGGCCTCGTCGTCGGCGATCTCGACCATGAATTTGTGCTCGCCCGAGGCGGTGGTGATCGTCAGCGGCTCCATGGGATTGCCATTCTGATCCTTGGGCGCGCCCGCGCCGGCGCAGCCCGCCAGAAGCACGGCCGCGGCCAGACCGCCCACGATCCCGCTGATGAAGCCCCGACGATTCGACATAGGCACACGCCACCCTGTTAGGGCGACGCTCAGCCGCCCGGTCTGATTTCCGCGACCACCAGCCCCTTGGGGCCCTCGGCGAAACGCACCGAGACGGGCTCTCCGGGCAGAAGATCATCCAGCCCGCAACGCCGCAACGTCTCGACATGGACGAAGATATCGCCCGGTTGGCTGTCGCGCACCACGAATCCGTAGCCCTTGGTGCGGTTGAACCATTTCACCACGGCCGCTTCCAGCGGGCCGCCGGCGCCGTCCATCGTCACAGGGCCGCTTTCGCGCAGGCTGTCATAGCCGGTGCGGCGCGGCGCAACCTGGATGGAGGGGTCGCCCTCGCCCAGATCGTGAATCTCGGTGACCTGCCAGCCCTTGGGGCGGCGTACGCAATCGCAGGAGATCGCCGCGCCTTCAGGCGCGTTCTCGCGCCCGCTGTCACGCAGGCTCGATATGTGCAGCAGCACGTCCTTCAGGTCGGTCAGGCCTGGATCGTCGGGGATGATGAATCCATACCCCTTCCCCGGATCGAACCATTTGACCCGTCCGGCGATCCTTACGGCCTCGGCCGCCTCCACACCCTCGTAGTCCGACACAACCTTCCCCCTGCCCGCGATCTGTACGGACAAGATTTGTTTAACACGGTTCTGTGAACTGCAGGAAAGCGAAAAACGTCAATTTCTGGCCCGTCGGGAGACAATTCTCCTCAACTGCCGCCGGAATGCCCGTCCAGGAGCGCACGAACCCGCCGGACCAGGTCGATCGGCCGGTAAGGCTTACCGATAAGGGCATAGTCCGATTGGCCTTTCTGCTCGGCCGCCCGGTCCGCCCAACCGGTCGTCAGCAGCACCGGAACGGCCGGAATCAGCGTCCGGACGCGCTCCGCCAGGGCCAGACCGTCCATTCCGCCGGGCATGACAATGTCCGTAAACAGAAGATCGAACACCGCGCCGTCCTGCACGGCTTCCAGCGCATCCTCGGCGGAATCCGCCTCGATAACCCCGTAACCGGCCTCACGCAGGATCATCGACCCCAGCTCCAGAACGTCGGCGTTGTCCTCGACCATCAGGATCGTTTCGCTGCTGCCGTACGGCGCAGCCTGCAGGGCGTCGGTCGAGGAGTCCGTCTGTTCGTGCAAGGGGGAGTCCTCCATCGCGCCGAAGCCGGCGCTGCATGCTAACGCGTCCGGCCGCAAAAGGCTCGCCGTACGGTAGTTCTGATGATGTGAGGAGAATGCCCCGCGTGGCAGTCCCTAGGGGAGTCGAACCCCTCTTTTCAGGTTGAAAACCTGACGTCCTAACCGATAGACGAAGGGACCGCTGCGCGGGGAAGCGGCGATATAGCCGGGGCCTCCGAAGGCTGCAACGCCTTTTTCAAAGAAAAGTTGAGATCGCCGTTACGGCTGCGCCATACGCGGATCGGCGACGTCCTCGATCTCGAATTGCACGCCCCGGCGGCCGTTCCAGTCGTCCGCCTTCAGACGACCGACGATGCTCAGTCCGCCCTCGCCCGCCAGCAGCGCCTTGCCCGACGGCAGGTCGGCGCAACGCCAGGCGATGGCCTTCACCGACGCGCCGTCGGCGCCGACCAGGCGGCAGCGCACATGGCCGCCGTTCATGGCCACCGGCTCGCGCACGCTGACGTGCTCCAGCGCGAACAGCGGCTCGGGATTGGCCGGGCCGAACGGCGCCAGCTGCTCGAACTGTTCGAACAGGCCGCGCGTCGCCGACGACGGATCGATCAGGGCGTCGATCTCCACCGCGTCCAGCGCCTCGGCCGCCGCCTGTTCGCCCATCATCCGGTCGTTCAGGAAATCGCGCAGCCGGCCGATGTCTTCCGTCTTCACGGTCAGGCCCGCGGCCATGGCGTGCCCGCCGCCCGCCAGCAGCACCCCGGCCTCCCAGGCCGCCTGGATCGCCTTGCCCAGGTTCATGCCCGGCTGCGACCGGCCCGAGCCCTTGCCCACGCCGTTCACTGCATCCACGCCGATGACCACGACCGGCTTGCGCCAGCGTTCCCGCAGCCGCCCGGCGACGATGCCCACCACGCCCGGGTGCCAGTCGTCGCCCTCGATCACCACCACGGCGGATCCGTCCGCATGCGCGCCGGTCGCCTCGACCCGGCGCTGGGCCTGATCGGTCACCTGTTTCTCGACCTCGCGCCGGGCGATGTTCAGGGCGTCCAGCTCCTGCGCCAGTTCGCGGGCCTCGGCCTCGTCGTCCGTCGACAGCAGGCGTGCGCCGAGGTCCGACTTGCCGATCCGTCCGCCCGCATTGATCCGCGGTCCCAGGATGAAGCCGGCGTGATTGACCTTGGCCGGTCCCTGCTCCGCGTTCGCCGCCGCCAGCAGCGCCCGCAGTCCCGGATTGCTCCACTCGGACATGACCTTCAGGCCCAGGCTGGTCAGCGCCCGGTTGAAGCCGGTCAGGCCGGTCACGTCGCAGATCGCGCCCATCGCGGCCAGGTCCAGCCACTGCCGGATATCCGGTTGGGCCCGGTCCGCGAACAGTCCCCTGCTCCGCCCCTCGCGGTTCAGCGCCGCCAGCAGCACGAACACCACCCCCGCTGCCGCCAGATTGCCCTGGCCCGAGTTGCAGCCCGGCCGGTTCGGATTGACGACCGCCAGACACTGCGGCGGGTGCTCGCGCATCATGTGGTGGTCGATGACCACGACCTTCAGCCCGATCGCCGCCGCATGGGCCACGGCCTCGTTGGCCGCCGCGCCGCAGTCGACGGTGATGACCAGGTCCGCGCCCGACGCCTTCAGCGTGTCGAACGCCTTCGCGCTGGGGCCATACCCCTCGGTGATCCGGTCGGGGACGTAGATCGGCAGCTCCGCGCCCATGGCCCGGAACCAGCGCACCAGCAGGGCCGCGCTCGACGCGCCGTCGACGTCATAGTCGGCGAACACATGGATCGACGACCCGGCCTGAAACGCGTCCAGGATCGCGCCCGCGGCGGTGTCCATGTCCATGAAGCTGGACGGATCGGGGAACAGCGCCTTCAGCGTCGGCGTCAGGAAGTCCGCGCCCTGGTCGGCGCGCACGCCCCGCGCCGCCAGCGCCCGCGCCAGCGGCTCGTCCAGACCCAGGGTCTGCATATGCGCGCGGATCAGGCCCGGCTCGGCCGGCCTTTGCCGCCACGCCCGGCCCGACAGCGAGCGGGAGACACCCAGAAAAGCAGGCAGGCTCCCGCCGTCGGCCATCAGGCCACCGGACGCGTCGTGCGGATGCGCTGCACCGTGCGGGTCGAGGAATCCATCACCAGCGTATGGGTGGTGACGAAGCCGTCGCGGAACTGGACGCCGTCCAGCATCGCGCCCTTGGTCACGCCCGTGGCGGCGAAGATGGCGTCCTTCGACACCAGCTCGTGCAGGTCGTATTTGCGGTCGAAGTCGGTCACGCCGGTGCGACGGGCACGCTCGCGCTCGTCGTCGTTGCGGAAGATCAGCCGGCCCTGGAAGAAGCCGCCGACGCATTTCAGCGCCGAGGCCGCCAGCACGCCTTCCGGCGCGCCGCCCGAACCCAGGTACATATCGATGCCCGTCTCCGGCTCGGCCGTGTGGATCACGCCGGCCACGTCGCCGTCGGTGATCAGCACCACCTTGGCGCCGACCTCGCGCAGCGCCGCGATCAGCTCCGCATGGCGCGGACGGTCCATGACGCAGACGGTGATTTCCGACGGCGAAACGCCCTTGGCCTTGGCCAGCGCGCGGACGTTGTCCTGCGGCGAGTGGTCCAGGTCGACCGTGCCGGCCGGATAGCCCGGGCCGATGGCGATCTTGTCCATATAGGTGTCGGGGGCATGTAGCATGCCGCCGCCCGGCGACATCGACAGCACGCACAGGGCGTTCGCCATGGCCTTGGCCGTCAGCGTCGTGCCTTCCAGCGGGTCCAGGGCGATGTCGATCTCCGGGCCTTTGCCGGTGCCGACCTTCTCGCCGATGTACAGCATCGGGGCCTCGTCGCGC
Organism: Brevundimonas lenta; assembly: GCF_014196335.1. Lineage (GTDB taxonomy): Bacteria > Pseudomonadota > Alphaproteobacteria > Caulobacterales > Caulobacteraceae > Brevundimonas > Brevundimonas lenta. The sequence goes on along the minus strand of NZ_JACIDM010000002.1, from coordinate 279,138 downwards.
TCGCCCTCGCCGATGACGATCTTGCCGTCGATGTCGAGCGCGTTCAGCGCCGTGCGCATGGCGTCCACGGCCAGCTGGTCGGCCTTCTTCTCATCGCCGCGGCCGATCTGGGCGTAGCTGGCGATGGCGGCCAGCTCGGTCACCCGGGCGGCGTCGGCCGCGAGCGTGGATGCATAGGGGGCCGATCCGGCCATAGGCGTTCTCCTGCGACGATACTCCCCGGATTCTGTCGTCCGGGCGATGATTTTGGGGTCTAGCGCCGGTCGATCGGCGGCGGGGCGCGGCCCCGTTCACGGGCCCGGCGGGCGAAAGCCTCGATCTCGGCCGCGGTCTCGGCGGTCGGACGAGCCACCTCGACGGCGGAAACGCGCGCCCGGGTCGATTCCGCGAAGGCCGCCGCGTCGCCGCTGGTCTGCCAGTCGATCCGCGACGCCTCGCCCGCCAGCGCGCCCGACGACACCCGCAGGGTGTTCACATTGGCGGCGATGGCGACGGGCTCCGGTTCAGGCTCCAGCTGGCGCGGGAACTGCTCCCAGCGGGGGAATTCGCGGTGCGAGTCGACCATCTCCTGGACCCGCGGCGCCAGCGGCGAAGTGGCGTCCGTCTCGGGATCGAAGGCCCCGGCGCACGCCGTCAGCCCCAGGGTTCCGGCCACAAGGACCGAAAGCGCAGCAATTTTCCGGATCGGCGCGTTCATTTCACTGCCGGTCATATGCCATGATCGTGACAGGCGGAAGGGCGGCGCGCGTCCTTGCGTCCGATCCTGACGACCTCCCGGAGCCGCAACCCATGGCAAAGCGTCCGACTGTCCCGCCCGCCGACGCCGCTCCGCGCGCCCCGCGGCGCTCCGGCCGCCCGACCTCCGCCAGGCCCCGCGCGCCCAAGGCCGCGTCTCCGAAAGTCGCCGCGCCCGAATCTCCCCCGCCCCGGCCCGAGCCTGCGCCCGAACCGGCCGCCGCCGCTCCCGGCCCCGACCAGCGCGAGATGCTGGAGACCCTGTCGCTCAACCTCGCCCGCGCCGCCATGACCGCCCAGGCCGCCATCGCCGAGGCCGCGCTCAGCCAGGCCGACCGCCCCGCCGCCCTGTCGCCCGACCCCTTCAACGTCGGCCCGGCCATGACCTCGGTCATGTCCAGCCTCGCCGCCCGCCCCGACCGCCTGTTCAGCGCCCAGGCCGATCTGTTCAGCCGCTACATGGACCTGTGGGCCTCCACGGCCCGCCGCGCCGCCGGCGAGGAGCCCGCCGCCGCCCCCTCGAAGGACAAGCGCTTCAAGGATCCCGCCTGGTCCGAGAACCCGATGTTCGACGTCATGCGCCAGTCCTACCTGGTCACGGCCGACTGGATGAACGGCCTCGTCTCCAGCGTCGACGACGTCGATCCGCGCACGCGCCGCCGCGCCGAGTTCTTCACCAAACTGCTGACCGACGCCTTCTCCCCCTCCAACTTCCTCGCCTCCAACCCGGTCGCCCTGAAGGCCCTGGCCGAGACCAACGGCGAATCGCTGGTGAAGGGGATGCAGAATTTCGCCGCCGACCTCGAGCGCGGCCACGGCAAGCTGAAGATCAGCCAGGCCGACTACGGCCATTTCGAAATCGGCCGCAACGTCGCCACCGCCCCCGGCAAGGTGGTCTGGCGCGACGAGCTGTTCGAACTGATCCAGTACGACGCGGCCACCGACAAGCAGCGCGCTGTCCCGCTGCTGATCTTCCCGCCGTGGATCAACAAATTCTACATCCTGGACCTCCAGCCGGCGAACTCGATGATCCGCTGGCTCTCGGCCCAGGGCTTCACCGTCTTCGTCTGCTCCTGGGTCAATCCGGATCAGGACAAGGCCGGTTTCGGCTTCGACGACTATCTGGAGAAGGGCGTCTACCGCGCCGTCGAAAAGGTGCTCGCACAGACCAGGTCGAAACACCTCAACACCGTCGGCTACTGCATCGGCGGCACCCTGATGGGCGCGGCGCTGGCCCACATGGCTGCGAAGAAGGACGATCGCGTCTCCGCCAACACCTTCTTCGCCGCCCAGCACGACTTCGCCGAGGCCGGCGACCTGCTGCTGTTCACCGACGAACACTGGCTCAATGAGGTCGAGCAGCAGATGGACGCGGCCGGCGGCGTCCTGCCCGGCGCGGCCATGGCCGAGACCTTCAACGCCCTGCGCGCCAACGACCTGATCTGGTCGTTCTTCGTCAGCAACTATCTGATGGGCAAGGCCCCGCCCGCCTTCGACCTGCTGTTCTGGAACGCCGACCAGACCCGCATGCCGAAGACCCTGCACCTCGACTATCTGCGCAAGATGTATGGCCAGAACGCCCTGACCAAAGGCGAATTCGAGATCGGCGGCCTCAAGGTCGACCTGTCGAAGGTGAAGACCCCGCTCTACTTCCAGGCCAGCCGCGAGGACCACATCGCGCCGATGAACTCGGTCTACCGCTCGGCCCGCGCCTTCTCCGGCGCCGACGTCACCCTGACGCTGGCCGGCTCCGGCCACATCGCCGGCGTGGTCAATCCGCCCTCGGCGAACAAATACCAGCACTGGACCAACGCGGCCCTGCCCGCCTCCCTCGCCGAATGGCAGGCCGGCGCGGTAGAGCATCCCGGCAGCTGGTGGAATCACTGGGCCGACTGGCTCCACGCGAAGTCCGGCGACTGGATTCCCGCCCGCGATCCCGAAAAAGGCCCGCTTCCGCCGCTAGAGGCTGCGCCGGGATCGTATGTGAAAGTGAAGTCTTGAAGCGTATCGAACCGAACCTTCTGCTGGCGATCTCCACCGCCTTCGCCCTCGCGCTCGTCCTGATGACGACCATCCTGTTCGGCCCGCCCCAGGCGGCGCTGCGCAATCCGTTGCTCGCCATCATCTGCGCCGGCGGCTTCATCCTGCTCAACCCGCGCATGATGAAGATGATGGGCCAGCCGCCGCGTCCGCCCATGATCGATGCGGGCAACCCCGGCGCCCTGCTGTGGGCCGGCCTGTTCCCGATGATCGTGCTGCTGCTGGCGGCGGTCCCCGTATTCTGGCCCGGCCACGACTACGGCCTGGTGGTCATCATCGCCGCCGTCATCTTCGGCGCCACCGCCGAGTCCGCCCTCAAGGCCCGCGCGGCGCGCTAGCGTCCCTCCTTCCGCTCATCCCCGCGAAGGCGGGGAACCAGTGCTTTGGGTGATCAGTATCCGCCGACTGCTCACGTCCCGCGGTCCTGAAGCGCCGGCGTTCCACAAACAGGACTGGATCCCCGCCTTCGCGGGGATGAGCGGTACCAGGAGAGTCAGGCCGGCCGGAAGCTCAGCGCCGCGCCGTTGTTGCAGTACCGCTTGCCGGTCGGCGGCGGCCCGTCGTCGAACACATGCCCCTGATGCCCCAGACAGCGGGCGCAGTGATACTCGGTCCGCGGAATGCCCAGCAGACGGTCCGTCTTGGTCGCCACATTGGCCGTCATGGTCCGGTAGAAGCTCGGCCAGCCCGTCCCGCTCTCGAACTTCCACGCCGACCGGAACAGCGGCAGCTCGCAGCCCCGGCACACGAACGTCCCGCGCCGGTGCTCGTCGTTCAGCGCGCTGGTTCCCGCCCGCTCAGTCGCCTCGTGCCGCAGCACGCGATAACTGAGATCCGGCAACCGCTCGCGCCATTGGGCGTCGCTCAGCCGCCGGAACGGCGACCCCGCATACTGCCCCTCCGACGCATCCGCCGCTTCGGGCGCGCACCCGGCCAGGGCCAGCGCGCCGGCGGACAGCAGAAGTTGGCGGCGGGTATCCATGGAAGGGATACGTTGGAGCGGGCGGATTGGTTCGCAAGCGTGACCATCTCCCTCTCCCGATGGGAGAGGGCTTGAGCGCACGAGAGCAAAGCGATCGTCCTTGCGCGAAAGGGTGAGGGTCGTCTGGCGAGCTATCGGCGCGACCCGCCCCTCATCCGACCGGGCTCCGCCCGGCCACCTTCTCCCATCGGGAGAAGGAAACTCAGCTCAGCCCCGTCGCCTCATCCAGCCCCAGCATGATGTTCAGGTTCTGCACCGCGGCCCCCGAAGCGCCCTTGCCCAGGTTGTCCAGCAGCGCGACCAGCCGCACCTGCTCCCCGCCACGATCGCCGAACACGTGCAGCCGCATCCGGTTGGTCCCGTTCAGGCCCTCCGGGTCGATCCCGGTCATCGCCTCGGTCGCCTCCAGCGGGGCCACCTCGACGAACCGCGCGCCTTCGTAGGCCTCGACCAGCGCGCCATGCACCACCTCGACCGACGGCGACGACGGCAGGGCCGACAGATGCAGCGGAACTTCGACCAGCATCCCCTGCCGGTACGAACCCACCGCCGGGGCGAACAGCACCTTGCGCTCCAGCCCGGTGTGTTTCGTCATCTCCGGCACGTGCTTGTGCTTCAGCGACAGGCCATAGGCGCGGAACGCCTCGGCGCCGCCCTCAGCCTCGAACTCGGCGATCATCGCCTTGCCGCCGCCCGAGTAGCCGGACACGGCGTTGACCGTCACCGGCCATCCCGCCGGAATGATCCCTGCCGACACCAGCGGCCGCACCAGGCCGATCAGCCCGGTCGGATAACAGCCGGGGTTCGACACCCGCGTCGACGCCGCGATCGCCTCGCGCTGCCCCGGCGCCATCTCGGCGAAACCGTAGGCCCAGGCCGGATCGACCCGATAGGCGGTCGAGGCGTCGATCACCCGCACCCGCGGGTTCTCGATCATCGACACCGCCTCGATCGCCGCATCGTCCGGCAGGCACAGGATCACCGCGTCGGCGCTGTTCAGCGCCTCGCGCCGCGCCTCGACGTCGCGGCGGCGGTCGCCGAGCAGGATCAGTTCGAGGTCGTCGCGCGCCTCAAGCCGCTCGCGGATTTCGAGACCGGTCGTTCCGGCTTCGCCGTCGATGAAGATGGTGTGGGTCATCAGACGCTCCCGATCCTTCTCCCCTTGCGGGAGAAGGTGCCCCGGAGGGGCGGATGAGGGGTCGCAGTGACCCGACAATCTGGCGACTTTCAGACACCCGGGATGGAGACGCCGGAGCAACCCCTCATCCGTCGGCCTTCGGCCGCCACCTTCTCCCGCAAGGGGAGAAGGGAAACGACAAAGAAAAAGGGCGCTCCGGTTTCCCGAAGCGCCCCAAATCCAGACCGTATGAAACGGCTTAGCGCTTCGAGAACTGGAAGGAACGGCGAGCCTTGGCGCGGCCGTACTTCTTGCGCTCGACGACGCGGCTGTCGCGGGTCAGGAAGCCGTGCGGCTTCAGAACCTTGCGCAGTTCCGGCTCGTAGTGCGTCAGGGCGTGCGACAGGCCGTGGCGGATGGCGCCGGCCTGGCCCGACAGGCCCGAACCTTCAACGGTGCAGATCACGTCGAACTGGGTTTCACGCTCGGTGACGACCAGCGGCTGGGCGATCATCATGCGCAGCACCGGACGCGCGAAGTAAACTTCCTGGTCGCGGCCGTTGATGGTGAACTTGCCGGTGCCCGGCTTGATCCACACGCGGGCGATGGCGTTCTTGCGCTTGCCGGTCGAATAGGCGCGACCCTGGGCGTCCAGCTTCTGGACGTAAACCGGGTGCTCTTCGCCGACGCCCGGGGTGCCGAGGGCTTTCAGGGCGTCGAAGCCGGTGGCGGTTTCAGCAGTCACATCGGTCATGCTTAGACGCTCCGGGTGTTCTTGGCCGAGGCCGACTTGAAGTCGATCGTCTCGGGCGACTGGGCTTCGTGGGTGTGCGCGGCGCCGGCGAACAGACGCAGGTGCGTCATTTGCTTGCGGGCCAGCGGGCTTTCCTTCGGCAGCATGCGCTCGACGGCCTTCTCGAGCACGCGCTCGGGGAAGCGGCCGCCCAGAACCTTCTCCGGGGTCGTCGACTTGACGCCGCCCGGGTGACCGGTGTGGCGGTAGTAGATCTTGTCGGTGTTCTTCTTGCCGGTGAACACGACCTTGTCGACGTTGGTGACGACGACGTAGTCGCCGCAATCGACGTGCGGGGTGTAGTCACCGCGGTGCTTGCCGCGCAGACGGTTGGCGATGAAGGTCGCGAGACGGCCCACGACGACGCCTTCGGCGTCGATATGGATCCACTTCTTCTCGACCTCGGCCGGCTTCAGCGAAGCCGTAGTGCTCTTCAGCATAACGAGGAGTCCTTGGGGAGACGGGCGAAACGGTTGCCCCTCCCGGATGACCGGGACGAGCGGAAGGCGCGCTGATAGAGGAAGCCAGCCTGTGGGTCAATGCTGTTTGCATGACCGGTTCGGCGTCAAATATCTGATTTCATTACACAAACAAATACCGGTATTAAAATACCACACCAATCCCTTCCCCCATTTCGGGGGAAGATGGCCCGGAGGGCCGGATGGGGGCTGTCAACGGCGACAGGACTCCCGCCGGCCGCTCCCGGACAGAGCCCCCATCCGTCTCGCTCCGCGAGCGTCCTTCCCCCGAAATGGGGGAAGGACGCCGCCACTCACCTCCCCATCGTAGATGGGGAGGGGGACCATTCCGGCGACTCAGCCGGAATGGTGGAGGGGGCGTCGCCGGCGCATGCGATCAGAGCTCCAACAACACCCGCCGGCGCCGCCCCCTCCTGACCGCTTCGCGGTCTGTCCTCCCCATCGCCTCGGGGGCGATGGGGAGGTGAATCTGTCGGCTGTTTTCTTATTCTTTTCGCCAACCCTCTGACTTCCCCCACCAAAATTCCCTCTACGCAGCGAGGTATCCGCCGCGGCGATAATGCCCCCATCCCGTCGATGGGGAGGGCGTCGGATCCAGCGCCTCGACGACGACGGGCTGTGGTCGAGCGATGAAGCCCGGGCGAAGGGTAGTCCGGGGGTCCTCGTCGGACAGCGATGGATGCTGTCCGCTTGCTCGCCGCGCATCGAAGGTGCGGACCGCTGGCTCAGCCGATGTCCCACCCACGTCGCTTCCAGCAATGGCGGCGGCGGAGATCCGTCAAGGCTCTAACAGGGCCGCCAGCCGGAGGGCGCGCGAAACCAACGACCACGCGGGGCGGCCAGCTTCGTCGAAACGGTAAAACTATCAAAGCTCCGGGCGAGGCCCGGACGCCCCGCGCCTTCCCCTCCCCTCCGGCGGCTTCCGCCGGAGGACGCACCGTCACGCGTGAAACCCAAGGTGACCCGCGTTCCAAAAAACGGTCACAGAACCATGATGACGGAGCCGCGTACGGCGCGTCATAAGCGCTGCACGTTCGGGGATATCTGTACATGCGTTTCAACCGTCGCGGCCTGCTCACCACGGGCGCTGCCGCCCTCGCCTTCACGGGCTTCGCCCGCCACGCCGCCGCCCAGGCCGCGGGCGAGGAGACCTACGTCAACGACGTCGAGGGTTACGGCCCCCTGCAGCGCGACCCCAACGGCGTCCTCGACCTGCCGGAAGGCTTCTCCTACCGCATCATCTCCCAGGGCGGCGAGACGATGAACGACGGCCTGCTGGTGCCGCAGAATTTTGACGGCATGGGCTGTTTCGCCCTCGGCGGCTCGCAGATCGCACTGGTCCGCAACCACGAGCTCAAGACCTCGCGCCCGACCCATCGCAACTGGGGTCCGGCCGGCTTCCACCAGGAGCGCGAGGCCCTGATCGACAAGTCCAGGGCCTATGACGTCACCAAGGCCGGCATCATCATCCCCGGCGGCACGACCACCCAGGTCTATGACATGGCCACGGGCCGTACGGTCAGCCAGCACCTCAGCCTGATCGGCACCTCGACCAACTGCTGCGGCGGCGTCACCCCCTGGGGCAGCTGGCTGAGCTGCGAGGAGACCGAGGCCACGCCGGAAGACGCCGACGTCACCAAACCGCACGGTTTCGTCTTCGAAGTGCCGGCCACCGCTCCCGGCCTTGTCGACGCCGTGCCGCTCAAGGCCATGGGCCGCTTCGACCACGAGGCCGTCTGCGTCGATCCCGGCACCGGCATCGTCTACCTGACCGAGGACAAGACCGACGGCCTCTTCTACCGCTTCATCCCCGAGACCCCCGGCGAGCTGATCAAGGGCGGCCGCCTCCAGGCCATGGCCTTCCGCGACGCGCCGGGCGCCGACTCCACCAATCACGAGACCCGCGTCTGGTCGCCGGGCGACTGGCGTGACGTCGTCTGGGTCGATCTCCAGGATGTCGAAAGCCCCAACTCGGACCTGCGCCTGCGCGGTCATGCCGACGGCGCCGTCCGCGTCGCCCGCGGCGAAGGCGTCTTCTGGGCCGGGAGCGAGATGTTCATGACCGCCACCTCGGGCGGTCCGCTGAAGCGCGGCCAGATCCTGCGCTACATCCCCTCCCCCGAGGAAGGCCGCTCCGGCGAGGCCCGTCAGCCCGGCCGCGTCCAGCTGTTCGTCGAAAGCGCCGACCCGAAGACCCTCAACATGGCCGACAACCTGACCGTCGCGCCCTGGGGTCACCTGGTCGTCTGCGAGGACAACTACTCCACCGACACGAAGAACCACGTGAAGGGCGTCACCCCGGACGGCCGCGTCTACGCCATCGCCCGCAACGTCTTCACCGGCAACTCCGAGTTCGCCGGCGCGGTCTTCTCGCCGGACGGTTCGACCCTGTTCGTGAACCTCTACTACCCGGGCCTGACCTTCGCGATCACAGGCCCCTGGAACGCGGTCCGGACGTAAACAGCCGCGGCTGCGACCGGCGGACCATCCACAGGTTCACGGTCGCGGTCGCCAGCACCAGGGCCGCGCCCGCCTGATGCAGCGCCCCCAGCCACAGCGGCACGGCGTGGATCAGGGTCACCACGCCCAGCGCCGCCTGCAGCCACAGGGCGATCGCCACCGCGAACGCCGCCGCGCCAAGCCCCTGCGCCAGCCGCCAGCGCCACGCCTGCACCGCATAGACGGTCCCGCCCAGCAGCAGCGCATAGGCCCAGATGCGGTGATTGAACTGCACCAGCGCCTGGTCGTGCAGGAAGGCCAGCGCGCCCTTGCCCCAGTCGACCGGCGGCAGGAACCCGCCGCTCATCATCGGCCAGTCGGTGTAGACGAAGCCCGCCTTGGCCCCGGCCACCAGCCCGCCCAGCAGGCACTGCAGGAACACCGCCCCCAGCAGGATCGCCGCGCCCCGGCTCCAGCCGCCCGGCGACCGCGACCGCTCCTCGCCGTTCCAGGCCTCCAGCCCGGTCCAGATCAGACCCATGAAAATCAGCAGCGCCAGGCCCAGGTGCGTCGCCAGCCGCTCCGGCGCCACATCGACCCGCTCGCTCAGCCCGCTGGTCACCATCCACCAGCCGATCAGCCCCTGCAGCCCGCCCAGCGCCAGCAGCACCGCGCACCGACCGATCAGCCGCCGCGGCAGCTTCCGCATCACCAGGAACACCACGAACGGCAGCGCGAACACCACGCCGATCAGCCGCCCTAGCAGCCGGTGGAACCACTCCCAGAAGAAAATCCCCTGGAACTCGCCCATCGTCATGCCGGCGTTGACCTGCTGGTACTGCGGGATCGCCTTGTACTTCTCGAAGGCCTCGGCCCAGTCGGCCGCATTCATCGGCGGCAGCGCGCCCATGATCGGCTTCCACTCGGTGATCGACAGGCCCGAGCCCGTCAGGCGCGTCACGCCGCCGACCACGACCATGGCGAACACCAGCGCGGCGGTCAGCCACAGCCAGATCGCCACCGCCTGGCTCCGATCGCCACCGCCCAAACGCTTCATTCGACGCCCGCTGTTCCGACCGCTACAGTACCCGCCGCATCACTGGTCGCGTCCGGGCCTGAGCGGTATGCCCGCGCACGACGGCGAGATCGAGTCGCTTTTCGGCGCCTTGTCGCCACACCTCTGGAGAGACGGCTTGCAATACGCCGACATCGTCATCGCGGTTCTGGGCGCCTTCGTCCTCGCCTGGCTGGCCGATCTCACGACCGGTCGCCGCGGTCTGTTCGCCACCTCGCTGGTCTCCGGCGTCGGCGCTGTCGCCGGCTGGTTCCTGGCCGTTCGCGTCTTCGCCATCTCGACCATGGATCAGTGGAACTGGCTCCTCTGGTCGATGGCCGCGTCCGTCCTCGCCCTGGTCGCCTTCTTCCTCTTCCGGAACAAGCGCTGATGGGCCCCCGCACGCGCCGGTTCATCGCCATGATCGGCGTGCTGGGCTTCCTGGTCGTCTGGATCTGGGGCGTGGTCACCGTGCGCGGCCTGCTGCCACCGGGCCAGTTGATCGACCTGCTGTTCTTCGCCGTCGGCGGAATCGGGTGGGCCTTCCCGCTCTACCCGCTGTTCAAATGGGCTGAAGGCGGCGGCAAACACTGACGGCCGAAGCCGTCGTCCGCTGCAGAAATAGAGACCGGGTCAAGGGAAGATGGTCGGAGCGACAGGATTCGAACCTGCGACCCCTTGACCCCCAGTCAAGTGCGCTACCAGGCTGCGCCACGCTCCGAGAGGCGCTCCCTATAGACGGGGTTCGGGCGGGCGCAAACCCAAAAAAGCGAGTTCAGGCGCTTCGCGACAGAACCGCCTCGAGACGCGCCCGCGCGCCCTCCAATTCCGCCAGCACCTGGCGCAACCGGATCGACGATCCAGTTGTCGAAGAGACGCCCGCGGAAGCCGTCGAGGCAGCCGCCTCCGGCTCGAACGAGACCAGACCTTCGGGGTCTCCGTAGGCCGCGATTCGCTTGACGCCCTGCTCCTTGTGGAGCCGCTGGACGCCCTTGATGGTCAGGCCGTCCTCATGCAGCAGCCGCTTCACGGCCTTCAGCAGCACGATATCCTGCTGTCGATAAAAGCGTCGCCCGCCGGCTCGCTTCAGAGGCGTGATGAAGGTGAATTTGGTTTCCCAAAATCGCAGCACATGCTGGGGCGCGCCCACTTCATCGGCGGCTTCCGAGATCGTGCGGAACGCGTTGGGACTTTTGGTCACCGGTGTCTTCAGGCGACGACCGCGTCGTGCACCCGTCCCTTCATGATCTGGCTGGCCCGGAAGCTGATCACCCGGCGCGGATGAATCGCCGCCGGCTCGCCGGTCTTCGGATTGCGTCCCATGCGGGCGCGCTTCTCGCGCACCTGGAAGACGCCGAAGCCGGACAGCTTCACCGTCTCACCGCGCTCAAGCGATTCCACGATAAGTTCGAGCGTCCGCTCGACCATGGCCGAGCATTCCTGGCGCGAAAGGCCGACTTCCTCATGCACGGCCTCGCAAAGATCCGCGCGTGTCAGCGTCTGCGTCACCGCTCACTCCCCCTCGATTGATCCGTCACGCCCATAAAAGGGCAAGCATCGTCAAATGGAAAGCCGGAAATGCTCTCTAGAAGCGAAACGCGCAGGCGCCCCACGTCAGACCGCCGCCCATGGCTTCCAGCAGCACGAGATCGCCCCGCTTGATCCGACCATCCTGGATTGCCGCATCCATCGCCAGTGGAATCGAGGCGGCCGAGGTATTGGCGTGCATGGCGACCGTCGAGATCACCTTGTGCTCTTCAAGGCCGAGCCGGTCGCCGACGCCACGGAGGATGCGCTGATTGGCCTGGTGAGGCACGAACCAATCGACCTCCGAGACCTCCAGACCGGAAACCTTGCATGCCGCGGTGATCGCCTCGGCGATATTGATCACGGCGTATTTGAAGACCTGATTGCCCGCCATCCGCAGGTGGCCGACCGATCCGGTCGTCGCAGGCCCGCCGTCGACGTAGAGCAGATCCGTCTTTGAGCCATCGCAGCGCAGGGCGAAGCCGAGCAGGCCCTGATCAGCCGTGGTCCCCTGCCCTTCGCGCGGCTCGACAACAAAGGCGCCGGCGCCGTCGCCGAACAGCACGCACGTCGAGCGGTCCGTCCAGTCCAGCAACCGGGTCATCTCTTCGGCGCCGATGACCAGGGCGCATTTCGCCAGGCCCCGGGCCACGAAGCCGTCAGCGACGCTGAGCGCGTAGACGAAACCGGAGCAAACCGCCTGAACGTCGAAGGCCGGGCAGACCGGCACGCCCAGCTTGCGCTGGACGATCGATGCGGTGGCCGGGAATGTCATGTCCGGCGTGGTGGTCGCAACGACGATCAGATCGACGTCCGCGGCGGTCTTGCCGGCGTCGATGAGCGCGCGTTTCGCCGCCTCGACGGCCAGATCGCTGGTCGGCTGATCGTCGCGCGCCTTGTGGCGCTGCTTGATGCCCGTCCGTTCCTGGATCCACTCGTCGGAGGTCTCGACGATCTGCGCCAGGTCGGCGTTGGTCACGATCTGCTCGGGAAGATAGGAGCCGACGCCTGTCACGGCGCTGCGGATGACGCTCACTGGGAAGTCTCCATAGCCGCGTCGGCGCCCGGCGTTGCGGGCTGTTCGAGCACGGTGGTCAGGCGATTGAGGCTGTCGCTCACCTTGGTCAAATAGTCGCTGCGGGCCAGATCCACAGCGATGCGGATAGCGGCCCCGAAACCGGCGGCCGTCGCGCCGCCGTGGCTCTTCACCACAATGCCGTTGAGGCCCAGCAGCGGACCGCCGTTGATGGCGTTGGGATCGATCTTCGCGCTCATGGCCTTCAGCGCCGGGTAGGCCAACGCCGCACCAGCCTTGGCCAACAGGCTCGAGGTTAGCGCCTCCTTGGTCAACGCGCCGATGAATTTGGCGACGCCCTCGGCGGTCTTCAGGGCGATGTTGCCTGTGAACCCGTCGGTGACGACCACGTCGACCGTGCCCTTGGCGATATCGTCGCCCTCGACGAAACCCTTGTAGTCCAGCCCGAAACCGCCCTCACGAAGCAGCCGTGCAGCCTCGCGGACCTCTTCGTGGCCCTTCATGTCCTCGGAGCCGACGTTCAACAGGCCGATGGTCGGGCGGGCCACGCCGTGCACCGCGGCATGGAAGGCCTCGCCCATGATCGCGAACTCGACCAGTTGCTCGGCGTCGCTCTCAACATTGGCGCCGACGTCCAGCACCGCCGTCACGCCGCGGAAAGTCGGCCAGCTGGCCACGATGGCGGGACGCTCAAGGCCGTGCGCCGACATCCGCAGCAGCAGCTTCGAGATCGCCATCAGTGCGCCGGTGTTGCCGGCGGAAACCACCGCCGCGGCTTCGCCATGCTTCACGGCGTCGATCGCGTTCCACAGGCTGGAACCCTTGCCCCGGCGCATGGCCTGCGCCGGCTTCTCTTCCATCGAGACGACCTTGTCCGTGTGACGGACCTCGCAGACGTCGTCTGCAAGATCGCACTTCGCCATCTCGGCGCGGATCGCCGCCTCATCGCCGTGAAGCTGGAAGCGCACGCCTTCGCCGCCATGGCGTTTGCGGTAGTCACGTACGCCGCCGACCACGACCGACGGGCCGTGATCCCCGCCCATGGCGTCAAGCGAGATGAGAATGGGGGAAGGCAAGCCGTTTCGACTCCGTCGCGCCGTCATCCACGGCACTGGTCAGGCGGCGACGATAGCGTCGCGTAAGGGGGATGCAACCGGGTCGACGCTGCGTCAACCTTCGCCGGAAGGGCGAAGCTGTTTCAGCACGGCGAACGGCGAGATTTCGCCCGGCTCCGCCGGTTGAACGAACTCAGCGCCCGGCTTCCTCGGGAAGGGATCCAGCCTGAGCGCCAGTTGCTCGACGGCATACTGTCCGAGGTCGATCTGCCCCTCCTCGACGACGTCGGGCGATTCGTCCTCCATCGAGATGATGATCTCGTCCGAGTCCTCGTCGACCGGTTCGGCCAGCGAAACCGAGAAGGGCGCGTCAATCTCGACGGGCAGCGGCTCAAGGGTGATTCCGCAGGTCTGGACGGCGCTGGCCCGCAGACGACCGGAAAGCGACCAGCCGGCCGCCGTCGTCCGCAGATCGAGTTCCGCCTCGAACGCGTCGAGCGACGCCAGATCCAGCGCTTTCGCGATCCGGGCGCGCGCCGCAGCATCGGGAGACAGCGTCCGCTTCAGTCCGCCGCCAATCTGATGCAGTCGGACAGGTTCGCTATAGGGCAGGTCCAGACCACTCATGCTCTCACCTCGGCCCAGGCCGGAGCGGCCACGACCTGTTCAAATGTCTGCGCCGCCAGGCTCCGCCGGCTGGCGAGAGCATAGGCGGCAAGCGACGTCGCCTCGGCGACGTCTTCGCTCTCATAGATATTGCGCGCCAGTGTAACCGCCAGTGCATCGGCGTCTTCGGCGCGCAACGGCGTTTCCCAGGCCGTCATGCGCCCGAAGAGCGACTCGCCGAGCTTGCGCATCTTCTTGCCGACCGAGATGTCGCCCACGCCGAGTTCCCGCAGCGTGTGATCCAGCGCGGAAACATAGGTGTCGAACAACTGCTGGCCTGCCTCTGCGCCTCGCTCGCCCTCGTCGCGCAGTCGCATCGTGAGCAGCAGCATATGGAGCGTGTAGAGCTCAAAACGCGCATCGATACGATCAGCAACGCCCAGCGTCGTATAAAATCCCGGATCCCGGGCCTGGAGCACCACCAGCTCGTACAGGGCTTGGCCAAGTCGCTCGCGGCGACGGTGTCGGAACAGATTCTGAAGCATGTTTCGCGGCCCCTTTTCCGCCGCGCCGTTGAACTAAGGCTCGGGTCCGGTTAGGTCAAAGACCTTGTTATGTCGCAGGCGCCGCCAATGCTCCGTTCGAAGCTCCTTCTCGCCGCTCTGTCGGCCGCTGCCCTGACTTCGGCCTGTGCGCCGGTCGTGGGCCAGAACGGCTTCCAGGCCATCGATACCAAGCCGACCGATATCGTCGCCGGCACGGATACGCGGGAATCGGTGCTGACCAAGCTGGGATCGCCGTCGACCACCTCGACGTTCGAAAGCGACAACGTCTGGTACTACATGAGCCAGACGACCGAGAAATATACCTACAACCGGCCCCAGGTGACGCAGCGCACCGTGACCGAGATCACGTTCAACGACGCCGGCCAGGTCGCGGGTGTCCGGACGCTCGGGCTTGAGGATGGCGACCGTCTGGCCATGAACAGCCGCGAGACGCCGACCCGCGGCCGCCAGCTGACCATCCTGGAGCAGCTGCTGGGCAACGTCGCCCGTGGCCAGCTGCCCCGGACCGAGGAAGACGTCCCCGGCCAGCGCCGCCCGGACTAGCTTCTGGCTACAACAGAAAAGCAAACGCCCCGGAGATCGCTCTCCGGGGCGTTTTTCTTGATGGCCCGCCCCGCCGCGAACGGCGAGGCGCGGCGGTATCAGATCGATCAGCCGATCTTGCCGCTCGCCAGGACGGCGAGAAGCAGGAGCGCCACGATGTTGGTGATCTTGATCATCGGGTTCACCGCCGGCCCGGAGGTGTCCTTGTAGGGATCGCCGACCGTATCGCCGGTCACCGCTGCCTTATGAGCCTCGGAGCCCTTGCCGTGGACGACGCCGTTCTTGTCGGTGAAGCCCTCTTCAATGACCTTCTTGGCGTTGTCCCATGCGCCGCCACCCGAGGTCATCGAGATGGCCACGAACAGACCGGTCACGATGACGCCCATCAGCATGGCGCCCAGAGCGGCGAAGGCGTTGGCCTTGTCCGGCTGGATGAACAGCACCACCGTGAACAGCACGATCGGCGACAGCACCGGCAGCAGCGACGGAACGATCATCTCCTTGATCGCCGCCGAGGTCAGGATGTCGACGGCCTTGCCGTACTCCGGCTTCACTTCGCCGGTCATAATGCCCGGGTTCTCGCGGAACTGACGACGCACCTCGGCGACGACCGATTCGGCCGCGCGACCAACCGCCGTCATCGACATGCCGCCGAACAGGAAGGGCAGCAGACCGCCGAACAGCAGACCGATCACGACGTAGGGGTTGGTCAGGTCGAAGGCGACCGTGCCCACGCCCTCGAAGAAGCTTCCCGGCGCCGCTTCGGCCGTGAAGTGTTTCAGGTCTTCGGTGTAGGCGGCGAACAGCACCAGCGCGCCGAGGCCGGCCGAACCGATGGCGTAGCCCTTGGTCACAGCCTTGGTCGTGTTGCCCACGGCGTCGAGCGCGTCGGTGGAGTGACGCACTTCCGGCGGCAGCCCCGCCATTTCGGCGATGCCGCCGGCGTTGTCGGTGACTGGACCGAAGGCGTCCAGAGCGACGATCATGCCGGCCACGCCGAGCATGGTGGTGGTGGCGATGGCGATGCCGAAGAGGCCCGCCAGCTGGTAGGTGACGACGATGCCGATGATGATCGTCAGCGCCGGAAGCGCCGTCGATTCCAGCGACATGGCCAGACCCTGGATGACGTTGGTGCCATGGCCGGAGACCGAGGCGTTGGCCACCGACTTCACCGGACGGAAGTTGGTGCCGGTGTAGTATTCGGTGATCACCACGATGGCGGCGGTCACGACCAGGCCGACCATGCCGGACCAGAACAAGTTCATCGGCTCGATCATCAGACCGCCGTTGGTCTGCACCGGCCCGGTCATCAGCGTGCTGATCACCCAGTAGACGGCCCCGGCCGACAGCAAGCCGGTCACGATCAGCCCCTGGTACAGGGCGCCCATAATGTTCTGCTTCTTGCCCAGGCGAACGAAGAACGAGCCGATGATCGAGGTGACGATGCAGATGCCGCAGATGGCGAGCGGCAGCAGCATCATGACGTCGACGGCAGGATTGCCGCGGAAGAAGATCGCCGCCAGGACCATGGTGGCGACCGTGGTCACCGCATAGGTCTCGAACAGGTCGGCGGCCATGCCGGCGCAGTCGCCGACGTTGTCGCCCACGTTATCGGCGATGGTCGCCGCGTTGCGGGGGTCATCCTCCGGAATGCCGGCCTCGACCTTGCCCACCATGTCGCCGCCCACGTCGGCGCCCTTGGTGAAGATGCCGCCGCCCAGTCGGGCGAAGATGGAGATCAGCGAGGCGCCGAAGCCGAGGGCCACGAGTCCGTCGATGACGGTGCGGCTGGTGCCTTCGAAGCCCATACCCAGGGTCATGAACGCGTAGTAGCCCGCCACGCCCAGCAGGGCGCCGCCAGCCACGAACATGCCGGTGATGGCGCCCGAGCGGAAGGCGAGGTCCAGACCCTTCGACAGACTTTCAGATGCGGCCTGGGCCGTGCGGACGTTGGCGCGGACCGAGATCAGCATGCCGGCGAAGCCTGCGGCGCCCGAGAGGACGGCGCCGATCAGGAAGCCGATGGCAGCCCATTGGCCGATCAGAAGCCAGGCGGCGATCAGGATCACGACCCCGACCATGGCGATGGTGGTGTATTGCCGGCGCAGATAGGCCGAAGCGCCTTCCTGGATCGCCGCGGCGATCTCGCGCATCCGGTCGTTGCCGGTTGAAGCTTTCATCAAGGCGGCGGTCTGGATGGCCCCGTAAAGGACTCCCAGCGCGCCTGCGGCTATGACAAGCCACAGATAGTTACTCATGGCGTTTCCAAACCCTGTGTCTGTAAGGCGCCCGGACCCTTGGCGCGGTGGGCGTTGTTCGCCTCTTTCCGCCTTCCGGTCCCCCCGTGCGCAACGGACGCATCAAGTGCGTCCCTCGGGAATTGCGGCGAAAGCGTGCCAAATGCGTCGAAGGGACGCAACAGGGTTAGTGAACGCTGGTCAGCCTGCGCGAACGCCCGTCCGCCGGCGGGGCGCCTGGCTGACGATTTCGACCCGTGTGACTGCTCCGCGGCCAGCGATTGTCGCGGCTGAGCGCATCAGACTGGCGGACAGGGCGGCGGCATCCAGCTGGGTCCAGTCGTCGGCGAGGACGAAGGGCGTCCGATGCCCGGCGCGGACCAGGGCGTCGCGCAGATAGGCCTCCTTCAGGCGCATGGACTCCGGCGTCGCCGAGCCGCCGAGGTGCAGGCGGAGAGAGACGAAGACGTAGTTGCGGATGCGGCCGCCGACGATGACCGGGAGGCCGACGCCCGAGATGCCGACGCTGGCCGCGCTGGGGGCCGGACGGTCGCTGGCCGCGGCGCCGGTCGCGATCGCGGCGGGAAGGACGGCGGTGGCGGCGATGAGGTCTCTGCGGCGCATGGCGACACCCTGCCCCGGCGCGCCTTGAGATTTCGTTGCCTAGCCGTGGGTGAAGCCGGAGGTCTCGAAGGCGACCGGTTCACCGCCGAAGCGCGCCGTGACGCCCTTGCCGGCGGTGACGCGGCCGAGACAGGTCAGGCGGAGGTGGCGACGGTCGGCCTCGCGACGAAGGGCCGGCTCGTCGCGGGGATTGGCCGTGAAGGCGATCTCGTAGTCGTCCCCGCCGGTGACCAGCTTTTCCAGCGCGGCCTGGGGATCCACCCGGCCCTCGAACCAGGCCTGGGCGGCGCCGGACAGAGGCGTGAGTTCCAGATCAATGTCTACGGCCACGCGACTGGCGCTGGCCAGATGGCCAAGATCGGCGATCAGGCCATCCGAGACGTCGATGGAGGCGGTGGCCATGTCACGCACCGGCAGGAGGAAATCCGTGCAGGGAACCGGCCGGCGGTAGTGTTCGACCAGGGCGGCGACGCGTTCCATGTCGAGCGAGGTCTTGTCCTGAACCGCTTCCAGACCCAGCCAGCCGTCGCCGATGTGGCCGGTGACGAAGACCAGGTCGCCGGGTTGCGCCCCGCCGCGGCTGACAGCCCGGCCCTTGGGGGTCCAGCCCATGAGGGTCAGGGAGAAGGTCGCGGGACCGGGCGTGACGACCGTGTCGCCGCCCAGCAGGGCGACGCCGAAGGCCTTCTGGTCCCGGGCCAGCCCCTGGGCGAAGGCCTCGCGCTCGGGCCAGCCACAGCGCTCGGACCAGCCGCAGGACAGGAGGTAGCCGAAGGCTTCGGCGCCCTTGGCGGCGAGGTCCGACAGGTTCACGCGCAGCAGCTTCTGGGCGACCGTGTCCAGCGGGTCGGTCGGCAGGAAGTGGACGCCTTCGACGATCGTGTCCTTGGTCAGGACCAGATCGAAGCCCGGCTTCGACGGCACGACGGCGACGTCGTCCAGCAGGCCGCGGCCCCACTCAGGGTGGGCCAGCGGGGCGAACAGCCGCCGGATGGTTTCAAACTCGCCGGCGACGTCGATCGCGGGCATCAGCGATCAGCCGCGCACGTCCCGGGCCACGCCATCCAGCGCAGCGTTGACGAACTTGGCCTCGGAGTCGTCGAAGAAGGCCTTCGCCAGTTCGACGTACTCGTCGATGACGATCTCCTTCGGCACGTCCTTGCGCTCGCGCAGCTCCCAGGCGCCGGCGCGCAGCAGGGCGCGCAGCGTGGAGTCGAGGCGTTCCAGACGCCAGTTGGACGCCAGGCGAGCCTTCACCGTCTCATCGATCTGACGCTGATGGCCGACCACGCCCCGGACGATGTCGGCGAAATACGCCTCATCGGCCTCAGCCAGGGGTTCACCCTCGATGTCGGCGTCGAAGCGATGGTTCGAGAACTCGGTGATGACGGTGTCGACGCCCTCCCCGGCCAGCTCCATCTGGTAGAGCGCCTGGACCGCGGCGAGGCGTGCGACGGTGCGCGCGCGGCGCTGACGCGAGGTCAGGGTCGGTTCGGCGCGGGACTTTTCCGCCTCGGCGAGTTGCTCGAGGACGGACTTGAGGCTGTTGGGTTCGGTCACGAGCCCAGTCCTACGCGCAGCCGCTTGCGCAGCGCAATGAGGTCGAGACAGGCACGTGCGGCGCCGCCGCCCTTGTCGCCCTCGCTGCGACGCGCGCGGGCCCAGGCCTGGTCCTCGTCCTCGGTCGTCAGGATGCCGTTGCCGATGGCGACGCCCTTGAGGCCGAGGTTGCGCAGACCGGCGGCCGATTGGTCCGACACGATCTCGAAATGATAGGTTTCGCCACGGATCACGCAGCCCAGGGCGACGTAGCCGTCGTAGCGCGGCGCCGTCGGCAGACGGGCGGCGTCATCGGCCATGGCGATGGCGGTCGGCACTTCCAGAGCGCCGGGAACCGAGACGACGTCGAATTCGACGCCTTGCGAACGCAGGACGTCCTTCGCCCCGTCCAGCAGGGCGTCGGCCAGGTCGTCATAGAAGCGCGCCTCAACGATGAGGACGCGGATGGGTTCGCTTACGATTGGTCTTCTCCGTCCATGTCGCGCCAGCCGACGATGCGCAGGCCGTAGCCTTCGAGCGCGGTGGGATTGGGGCGCGTCGAGCTCATGACGATCATGTCGCGCACGCCGAGGTCCAGCAGGATCTGGGCGCCGACGCCGTAGTTGCGGATCGAGCGGTCGACGGCCTTGGGCTTCTCGACGCCGGCCAAGCGTTCCGCCAGACCCTGCAGGTCGGGATCGCGCAGGAAGACAGTGACACCGGCGCCGTCATGCTCGCTGATCGCCTTCAGGGCCGCGGGCACGTAGTTCTGACGCGCCTCGACATGGCCCAGCAGGTCGGCGGCGAAATCGACCTGGTGCATCCGCACCAGGGTCGGCTTGCCCGGCTCGATCTTGCCGTGAACCAGGGCGACGTGTTCATGGCCCTCGATGATGTTCCTGTAGAGCATCAGGCGGTACGGGCCGCCGTGAACGCTCTCGAACGGCGTATCCATCACCCGCTCGACGAAACGCTCGGTGCGACGGCGATAGGCGATCAGGTCGGCGATGGTGCCGATCTTCAGGCCGTGCAGCTGGGCGAAGGCGACGAGGTCCGGCATGCGGGCCATGGTGCCGTCGTCGTTCATGATCTCGCAGATGACGCCGGCGGGGGTCAGGCCCGCCATGCGGCTGATGTCGACAGCGGCCTCGGTGTGACCGGTGCGGACCAGCACGCCGCCGTCACGCGCGACCAGCGGGAAGATGTGGCCCGGCGAGACGATGTCGTCCGCGCCCTTCGTCGGATCGGAGGCGACCTGAACGGTGCGAGCGCGGTCGGCGGCGCTGATCCCGGTCGTTACACCCTCCTTCGCCTCGATCGAGACGGTGAAGGCGGTGCCCATGCTCTCGCGATTGTCCGCGGCCATCGGCGGCAGGCGCAGCTGACGGGCGCGCTCTGCGGTCATGGCCAGGCAGATCAGGCCGCGCGCGTGGCGGGCCATGAAATTGATCTGGTCCGGCGTCGCGAACTGCGCCGGGATGATGACGTCGCCCTCGTTCTCACGATCCTCGGCGTCGACGAGGATGTAGGGCTTCCCGTTACGGGCGTCTTCGAGGATATCCTCGATGGGGCTGATCGGGCTGTCGTTCATGTTAGCGGCCAGTTGCATCACGCCGTCTCCTGCCACCGCGCGAGGTATCGCGCCAGCATGTCGATCTCGAGATTCACCGGATCGCCCGGATTCAGCGTCCCCAGGGTGGTCGCTTCCCAGGTGTGAGGGATGATGTTGACCTCGAAGCGCTGTCCCTCGACGGCGTTGACGGTCAGCGAAACGCCATCGACGGTGATCGAGCCTTTCGGCGCGATGAAGCGATGCAGGGGCGCCGGAACCTCGATGTGAACGCGGTGCGAGCCGCCCTCGGGTTCGACCGCGACGACACGGCCCAGGCCATCCACGTGGCCCGACACGATGTGGCCGCCGAGCTCGTCGCCCAGCTTCGCCGCGCGCTCGAGATTGACGCGATGGCCTTCGGTCCAGTCGCCCAGGTTGGTCTTCGACAGGGTCTCGCCGGACACCTCGACCGCGAACCAGCCCGGGCCTTTTTCGGTGACCGTCAGGCAGCAGCCGGCATGGCTGATCGAGGCGCCGAGATCGATGCCCGACGTGTCCCACGCCGTCTCGACCTCATAGCGTCGGTCGCGCGCGGTCTGCTCGACCTTCCGTACGCGGCCGATGTCCGTGACGATGCCGGTGAACATTCAGAGTCTTTCGTAGCGTTCCCAAAGGTCGTCGCCGCACGGCTCGACCGACAGACGCCGGAACTTGGGGGCGTCGGCCAGCTTTGCAAGCGCGAGGGCGGCGACGCAGGGCCGCCCCTCCCCGCCCAGCAGGATCGGCGCCCGGAACCACTCCAGCCGGTCGACAAGGCCGGCGCGGAGGAACGACGCCGCCACCTGTCCGCCGCCCTCGATGAGGACCGAATTCTCTCCGGCACGACGGATGGCCCGCAACACGGCCTCCGGAGACGGCCGCCCATCCAGCGCGTCGATCTGTTCGACCTTGGCGTGACCGACCGGGCGAGGCCCGGAGACGGTGAGGATGAGGGTGTCGCCGCTCGCGACCTTGGCCGTTTCCGGCGTGCGCAGGCGGCTGTCGAGGACGACGCGGAGGGGCTGATCGACGGGACGGCCCGGCAAGCGCGCGGTCAGTTCGGGATCATCGGCCAGAACGGTCTCGACGCCGACGAGGATGGCGTCATGACCGGCGCGCAGGCGATGCCCTTCAAGGCGCGCGGGCTCGCCGGTGATCCATTTGCTCTCGCCGGACGCGGTGGCGATGCGACCGTCGAGCGACGTCGCCAGCTTCAGGGTGACGGTGGGCCGCATCAGCGCGAGCCGGTCTCGTCGTCCAGACCCTCGTCGCCGAGGAATCGGGCGAAGTCGCCGGTGTGGCGGAAGTCCTTGTAGACCGAGGCGTAGCGGACGTAGGCGACCTCATCGACGCCCTTCAGCGCCTTCATGATGAAGTCGCCGACGGTCGAGGACGGGATCTCGGTCTCGCCCAGGCTTTCCAGCTGGCGGGTGATGCGGCTGACCAGCTGTTCGATCTGCTCGGGCTGCACCGGGCGCTTGCGCAGGGCGATGCCCAGCGAGCGCTCCAGCTTGTCGCGATCGAAGGGCGTGCGGCGGCCATTGCGCTTGAGGATCATCAGCTCGCGCAGCTGGACGCGCTCGAAGGTGGTGAAGCGCCCGTTGCACTGCGGGCAGGACCGGCGACGGCGGATGGCCGCGCCGTCATCCGACGGGCGGCTGTCCTTCACCTGGGTGTCCTGATTTCCGCAGAAGGGGCACTTCATGGGCGCGTCATCCGTAGATCGGGAAGCGGTGGGTCAGCTCACGCACTTCGGCGGCGACGCGGGCCTGGACGGCCGGATCGGCCTCGTCCGTGCCCTTCATCGAGTCGATGACGTCGGCGATCCAGTGGCCGATCTGCTGGAACTCGTCGACGCCGAAGCCGCGGGTCGTGCCGGCCGGCGTGCCCAGACGGACGCCCGAAGTGACCGTGAACGGCGCGGTGTCGAACGGCACGCCGTTCTTGTTGCAGGTCATCAGCGCCTTCTCGAGCTGGTGCTCGGTGGCCTTGCCGGTGACGCCCTTGGGCCGCAGGTCGACCAGCATCAGGTGGCTATCGGTGCCGCCCGAGACGATGGCGGCGCCACGCTCGACCAGCACGGCGGCCAGGGCCTGGGCGTTGTCGACGACCTGACGGGCGTAGGCCTTGAACTCGGGCTTGAGGGCCTCGCCGAACGCTACGGCCTTGGCGGCGATGACGTGCTCCAGCGGGCCGCCCTGCAGGCCGGGGAAGACGGCCGAGTTGATCTTCTTGCCCAGCTCGACGTCGTTCGACAGCACCATGCCGCCGCGCGGGCCGCGCAGGGTCTTGTGAGTGGTGGTGGTAACGACGTGGGCGTGCGGTAGCGGGTCAGGATAGACGCCGCCGGCGATCAGGCCCGCGTAGTGGGCCATGTCGACCATCAGATAGGCGCCGACCGAATCCGCGATCTCGCGGAAGCGCTTGAAGTCGATGTGGCGACTGTAGGCCGAGGCGCCGGCGAGGATCAGCTTCGGCTTCTCCTGCTCGGCCATCTGGGCCACGTGGTCGTAGTCGATCAGGTGGGTGTCCTCGGAGACCTTGTAGGTCACGGGCCGGAACCACTTGCCCGACTGGTTGGCGGGGGAGCCGTGGGTCAGGTGGCCGCCGGCCGCGAGATCCATGCCGAGGAAGGTGTCGCCCGGCGTCAGCAGCGCCTGGAAGACGGCCTGGTTGGCCTGGGCGCCCGAGTGCGGCTGGACGTTGGCGAAGGCGCAGTTGAACAATTGCTTCGCCCGGCTACGCGCCAGATCCTCGGTGACGTCGACGTACTCGCAGCCGCCGTAGTAGCGACGGCCCGGATACCCCTCGGCGTATTTGTTGGTCAGGACCGAGCCCTGGGCCTCGAGCACCGCCTTCGAGACGATGTTCTCGGACGCGATCAGCTCGATCTGTTCCTGCTGACGACGCAGTTCGCCCTGGATGCCACCGAAGATGTCCGGATCGGCCTCGGCGAGGGATTTCGAGAAATAGGCGTCGTGGGTGAAGGCGGTCACTGGAGTCCCCGGGAATGGCGGCGGTTCATTTATGCCTCCGAGGGCCCCGCCACAACATCTTGTGGGTCAGCGAGCGGACAGAGCCCGTTTCAGCTTGGCCACGGCGACGCGTTCCAAGGCCCTCGGTTCAGTGACAGGGCCGATGGCGGAGACTTCGAGGCCGGTGGCGACGTGGATCGCGGAGCACTTCAGATATGTGCCGGTGCGGGTCATCTCAAGGATGACCTCGCCGAGCTCCGGGTCAGGCGACGGCAGGGAGGCGCGCCACGTTGCAGTGGGTCCAGAGCGCGTCCATCGCCTGCACCAGATCGTCCATCATGGCGTCGGTGTGGTTCGGCGAGGGCGTGAAGCGCAGGCGCTCGGTGCCCTTGGGCACGGTCGGATAGTTGATCGGCTGGACGTAGATGCCGTGCTGCTCCAGCAGCATGTCCGAGATCATCTTGGTGTGGACCGGATCGCCGACGAAGACCGGGACGATGTGGCTGACCGATTCCATCACCGGGATGCCGGCGGCGACGAAGCGGGCCTTGAGGGTGGCGGCGCGCTCCTGGTGGGCGTCGCGCAGTTCCGGGTGGGCCTTGAGGTGACGCACCGAGGCCAGGGCGCCGGCGGTGAGCGCGGGCGGCAGGCTGGTGGTGAAGATGAAGCCCGAGGCCCAGCTGCGCACGGCGTCGATGATCACCGCGTCGGCGGCGATGTAGCCGCCCATGACGCCGATGGCCTTGCCGAGGGTGCATTCGACGATGTCGATGCCGTCCAGCAGACCGTCGCGCTCGGCGACGCCTGCGCCGGTGGGGCCGTAGAGGCCAACCGCGTGGACTTCGTCCAGATAGGTCATGGCGCCGTATTTCTTCGCCAGGGCGATGGTGCCGGCGAGGTCGGCGATGTCGCCGTCCATCGAGTAGACGCTCTCGAAGGCGATCAGCTTGGGCGCGTCAGCCGGGGCCGCGGCCAGCAGGGCTTCGAGGTGTTCGAGGTCGTTGTGGGCGAAGATGTGCCGCTCGCAGCCGCCGTTGCGGATGCCGGCAATCATCGAGGCGTGGTTCAGCGAGTCGGAGAAGATGATCAGGCCCGGCAGGATGCGCTGCAGGGTGGTCAGGGTGGCCTCGTTGGCGACGTAGCCCGAGGTGAAGAGGAGCGCGGCTTCCTTGCGGTGCCAGGAGGCGAGCTCGGCTTCCAGGTCGACGGCCGAGCGGGTCGTGCCGGAGATGTTGCGGGTGCCGCCGGCGCCGGCGCCCGCCGCATCGACCTCGTCCTTCATGGCGTCGAGCACGACCGGGTGCTGGCCCATGCCGAGGTAGTCGTTCGAGCACCAGACGACGACGTCCTGTTCGGACCCGTCGGCGCGGCGGCGGATGGCCTTGGGGAACTGGCCGCGCACGCGCTTGAGGTCGGCGAAGACGCGGTAGCGCCCCTCGCCCTTCACCTGCTCAACGGCGGTTTCGAATGCGGCCTGGTAGTCGAACAATTCAGTCTCTGCGCGCCTGACGAAGTTTCGCGGGTTTTGCGCCGCGACGCCGCGAAAGTCTATCAGACGAACAGGCTAAATCGTCGCAACGTCCTCAATTGATAACGGTTCTCAGTTGCGATGTGCAGGTGATCGCCGTTTCGGGAAATGGACGTGCGCCTAGCCCTTTTCGAGCTCATCCAGCTTGCCGCGCAACATCTGCAGGATGCCGGAGAAGTCGCGGCCGCCGTAGCCGAGGCCGTTGAACATCTGGAACAGGGCCTCGGTCTGGGCGCCGAGCGGGGTCGAGGCGCCGGCCTTCGCGGCGGCGCCCTGGGCCAGCTTGAGGTCCTTGAGCATCATGGCGGCGGCGAATCCGCCGTCGTAGTTGCGGTTGGACGGCGCGGTCGGCACCGGGCCGGGCCACGGATAGTAGGTGGTGACCGACCAGCTCTGGCCCGAGGATTTGGCGACGATGTCGAACATCTTCGCCGGGTCGAGGCCCAGCTTCTCGGCGAGGGCGACGGCCTCGCAGGTGCCCAGCATGGTGATGCCGAGGATCATGTTGTTGCAGATCTTGGCCGCCTGCCCCGCGCCGTGGTCGCCGGCGCGGAAGGTGGCGCGGCTCATGGGTTCCAGGGCCGCCTCGATGCGGGCGAAGTCGGGCTCGTCGCAGCCGACCATGAAGGCCAGGGTGCCGGCGTCGGCGGCCATGGTGCCGCCCGAGACGGGTGCGTCGGCGAAGGCGTAGCCGGCGTCCCTGGCCAGGCCGGCGACCTTGCGGGCGGTGTCGACGTCGATGGTCGAGCAGTCGAGCAGCAGGGCGGTCGAGGGCGCGGCGCCGATGATCTGCTCCGAATAGACCTTCAGCACATGCGGGCCGGCGGGCAGCATGGTGATGACCACGTCGGCGTCCTTCACCGCCTCGGCGACCGAGGCCACGGGCGTGCAGCCGGCGGCGGCGGCGCGATCCAGCGCGGCCTGGGAGAGGTCGAAGGCGGCGACCTGTTGGCCGGCCTTCGCCTGGTTGGCGGCCATGCCCCCGCCCATGTTGCCGAGGCCGATGAAGGCGATCTTGTGGGTCATGGCGTTCTCCCTTTGATTTTGGGGAGGGGTTAGCGCGCGGCGGAGCGTTGCGCCAGCCGCCAGTCTCCGGACATGCGTCGAGGCGCCCGCCGGCGGGACCGGCAGGATGGAGGGGAAGGCGCGGGGCGTCCGGGCCTCGCCCGGAATGCTTTGTGTTTTACCGTTTCGACGAGGTGGACGCCCCGCGTGGTCGTTGGTTTCGCGCGCCCTCCGGCTGGCGGCCCTGTTAGAGCCTTGACGGATCTCCGCCGCCGCCATTGCTGGAAGCGACGTGGGTGGGACATCGGCTGAGCCAGCGGTCACACCTTCGATGCGCGGCGAGCAAGCGGACAGCATCCATCGCTGTCCGACGAGGACCCCCGGACTACCCTTCGCCCGGGCTTCATCGCTCGACCACACCCCGTCGTCGTCGAGGCACTGGATCCGACGCCTTCCCCATCGACGGGATGCGGAGATTATGGGCGCGGCGGATACCTCGCTGCGTAGAGGGAATTTAGCTGGGGGAAGTCAGAGGGTTGGCGAAAAGAATCCGGGAATAGCCGACGCTTTCTTCCTGCTATCGTCATCCTCCGGCGCCCGAAGGGCGACCGGGGGACCCAGCGGGCGCCGAAGCGTCAGCGAAGGCGAACGTCAGCCGCCGGTGCTCGTGACAGTTCGCGCTCACGCGCGCCGCTGGGTCCCCCGGTCTCCCCTCGCATGCGCGAGGGTCGCCGGAGGATGACGAAAGCAAAGGAGGAGTCCTTCTCCCGATGGGAGAAGGTGGCCGGGCGGAGCCCGGTCGGATGAGGGTCGGCGCGCGCCGACTGGCCGACAGTCGACCCTCACCCTTTCGCGCAGCCACTCGCTTCGCTCGCGGGCGCTCAAGCCCTCTCCCATCGGGAGAGGGAGGTTACTCCGGCTTTTTGAAGCGCAGCATGAACTGGCTGGTGTGGCCGCGGATGGAGTCGTCGAAGACGTTGGCGGTGAGCGGGTCGGTGGTGTTGGCGAGGAGGTCGCTCTGGCCGTCGAGGACGAAGCCGGCGGCCTCGACCTCGCGCTTGACCGTCTCGATGTCGATGCGGTGCAGGTCGTCGGCGACGGCGAGGTCCGAGCCGGCGACGGCGTTGTGGTCGATGATGACATAGAGGCCGCCGGGCTTGAGGGCGGCGAAGGCGGCGGCGTTGACCCTGGAGGCGGTGTCGGCGGGGAACGGCCGGAGATGCAGGTCGTGATAGTTCTGGGCGGTGAAGATCAGGTCCTGGCCGGACGGGAAGCCGGGCTCGCCGATGGGCGTGCGCAGACCCTCCACATTGACCAGGGCGTCGACCTCCATCAGGGCGGCGCCGTAGCCGGGATCGAAGGCGACGAACTGCTCGGGCTGCCAGGCCGTGACATGGCCCTCGGGGCCGACGGCGGCGGAGAAGGTGCGGGTGAAGTAGCCGCCGCCGATGATCATATCGACGACCTTCTGGCCGGGCTCGACCTCGGCGAAGGCGAGGGTTTCGGCGGGGTGGCGGACCTCGTCACGGGCCCGGTCGCCGGGCGTTCGTACGGAATCCGCGAGGGCGGCTGTGAAGGCCGCCGGCTGGGGCCCGGTCTGGGCGACCGCGGCGAACGGCGAGAGGGCGAGAACGGCCGAGACGGCCAGGATGACGGAACGACGCATGGGCAGGCCTCCTTGGGGGGACCCGGCCTCAGCCGGGTTTTCGGAAACGGTACACAAACTGGTCGGTGCGGCCGCGAATGGCCTCGTCGAAGACATTGATGGTGCGGTCGTCGGCGGTGTTGACGAGGGCGGATGACTCCCCGTCGAAGATGAAGCCGGCGGCCTCGACCTCGGCGCGCAGCGAGGCGCCCTCGATGCGGTGCAGGCTCTGGACTTCGGTGTGTCCGGTGCCGGCGCGGCCCGAGTGGTCGATGACGATGAAATAACCACCCGGCTTGAGCGCGTCGTAGATCGCCCGGTTCATCAGGGCCACGTCGGTGTTGAACGCCGGGATGTGGAAGTCGTGATATTCCTGGCTCATGAACACGGCGTCGAGCGGCTCGGGGAAGCTCATGGTGTTCAGGTCGCCGTTGACCCGCATGACGTTGGAATAGGCCTCGACCAGCAGGTCGGCGCGGGGGTTCTCGCGCTCGGCGGTGCGGTTGGGCACGAAGGCGTAGACCTTCCCCTCGTCGCCGACGACGCGGGAGAACAGGCGGGTGAAATAGCCGGCGCCGGGACGGATGTCGGCGATCTTCCAGCCCGGCTGGACCTGGGCGAAGGCCAGGATGCGGTCCGGATGGCGATACTGGTCGCGGGCGACCTCGTCAGCCGGGCGCAGCGGATCGGTGATGGCGGCGCGCTGGAGATCGGCCAGGGCCATGGCCTGATAGGTGTTCGTCGCCATCCGGTCGCCCCGGCCCGCCCACGGTTCGGCGGATGAGCAGCCTGCGATCAGCGCGGCGGCTACGGCGACGATGACAACGACGGGTTTCAGCATGGCGATCCCTCCAACCGGACCGCGAAGATACGCTCCGGTTCGCGGCGGGATGCAACCCCTCCGGAGTTAGAGGAGCGGCTTCCAGGCCTCATCGTCCGGCAACGGGGCGAACAGGGCGTCGAGGTCGGCGTCGGTGACGCCGGCCAGCTCGGCGGGCGACCATCTGGGGGCGTTGTCCTTGTCGACGATGACGGCGCGGACGCCTTCCTGGAAGTCGTGGGTGCGGACGGCGCGGCCGCCCAGCGCATATTCCATGGCCATGTTGTCGGCGAAGGAGGTCAGGCCGGCGCCGGTGCGGAGCTGGCGCAGGGAGACCTTCAGGGACTGCGGCGACTTGGTCTTCAGCACGGCGAGCTGGGCCAGGGCCCAGTCCGAACCGTCGGCTTCCAGCGCCGCGAAGATCTCCTCGACGGTGTCGAAGCCGAACAGGCGGTCGATGGCCTCCAGATGGGCCTCGACCGGCGCTTCGCCGGCGTCTTCCTCGAGGCCGTCGGCGACGTCGATGGGATAGGCCGGGTCGGCCGACAGGATGGCGCGGAACGCCTCCAGGCTGTCGGTCGACAGATAGTGGGTGTGGATGCCGAGGAAGACGGTGTCGGCCGCCTTGAGGCGCGCGCCGGTCAGCGCCAGCCAGACGCCGGTCTGGCCCGGCAGACGCGGCAGGAACCAGCCGCCGCCGACGTCGGGGAACAGGCCGATGCCGGTCTCGGGCATGGCGTAGGTGGTGCGTTCGGTGGCGATGCGGACATCCGCCGGCTCGGAGATGCCGACGCCGCCGCCCATGACGATGCCGTCGACGATGGCCGTCACCGCCTTGGGGTATTCGAACAGCAGGTGGTTCAGCTTGTACTCGGTGTCGAAGAAGGCCTTGGCCGCCGAGGCGTCCCCTGCCCCGCTTTCGGCGATCATGCGGATGTCGCCGCCGGCGCAGAAGCCGCGCTCGCCCGAATGGTCGATCAGCACCGATTTGACCGCGTCGTCCTCGCGCCAGGCCAGCAGCGCCTCGATCATCGCCTCGCACATGGCGCGGTTCAGGGCGTGCAGCGCCTTCGGCCGGTTCAGGGTGATGCGGCCGATGCCGGATTCGATGCGGGCGAGGACTTCGGGTTCTTCGGTCATGCCGGGCTGATACGGCGGCCCGCGCCAAGGGTCCAGCCGTCAGCTTGTGGCGACCTGGCCGCCCAGGCTAGCGTGGCCGTGGGGGAGTCGCTTCATGATCCATTTGTTTATCGCCCTGGCGACGGCGGCGGCCGATCCGGCGTTCACGATGACGGCCGAGCCCGGCGACGCGTACCACGCCGAGCTGTTCCGGCTGGAGCCGGGAGACCGCGAGGGCCAGGCCCGCAGCCTGCTGGGCGCGCAAGCCGCCGACGGCGTCCTGTTCAACATCAACCACAACGGCGTGCCGATGCGGATGCTGTCGTCGCCTGGCGCAAGGACGGTCGTTCTGTTCTCGCCGTCGGACACGGGACCGGCCGCGGGCGCCTACTGCCGGCTGAGCCTGACGGGGCGGATGCCGCCGGAAGGCCTGCGCCGCCCGCTGACGTGGTGCGCGACCTTCCTGGGCGGAGCGCCGGAGGTCGGCGTCGCGTCGCCGACCCCGTAGCGGCCGACGCGTCACGGCTTCGGCGTCACCGACATGCTGTAGGGAATGAACAGCGCCAGATCGAGCGGGCCCGACTGCACCCAAGTGAGGTTGTTGGCCATGCCCTCGACCTCGACCGCATAGTCCGGCCCAAACATCGCCGTGGTCCGCCTGGCGTCCGCGGCGATCGCCTCGACAACCGCAGGCCGGTACTGGGCGGGATTGACGATCGACAGCTGCCAGCCGCCGTTGATGTTGACCAGCGACCGGCCGGCCTTGTCGATCCGGGCGACGAACTGGACGATCCGTCCCGAGGCGGAGTCGAGCGTGTCGCCGGGGCGGATCGGCGTCTTGACGATCAGGCTGGCGGTGCTGGTGTCCGAGCGGTCGTCGTCGACACCCAGCGTCAGGCTGGACACCATGTCCTCGTTGAAGGCGACCAGTTGGCCATCCACCTGGATGCTCAGGGCGATATCGGGCTCGTTCTGGGCTGCCCGCGCCATGCTGCGCAGGGTCCGCATGAGTTCGTCGCGACGGCCGGCGGCCTCACGCGTGTCGTTCACGGCCCAGATGGACACGATCAGATTGTCGGCGCGCCGGGCGACGGTCACTACGGGCACGACCGGGGGCGCAACCTCATAGGGCCTCTGCATGCGCGATCCGGTGACCACGATCTCGTTGATTTCGGTCTGGTCCTGGGCGAGCGCAGGGGTGGCGAGCAGCGTGGCGGCGGCGACGGCGACGAGCATTTTCATGTGGTGGTCCTCCCGGTTGAGAGGTTGGCACGCGTTCAGCGTGTCGTCACCCTGGCTGTTGGATCCCTCAGATCCGGCCCTTCGTCCGAGCGGCTTCCTCGTCGGCGTCTTCAGGTACGAGCGGAAGACCGAGTGTGTCGTCAGGCTCAAACCAGAAGACCTGCGGGTCGGCGCCGTAGAGCTCGCTCGCCACCATCTTCATGGCCAGAAGCAGCGCCTGCGCCGAATCCACGCCCTTGATACGCCGGGGCCGCCAGGGCCGGTGAGGCCACTCGATCACATATTCGCAGGCCCAGTCTTTCCCGTCGGGGACCGGCTGCATCCAGACGGCCCTGAACGGTCGGGGCTCTGCGGGAAGCGCGAGCTGGAACAGGCGTTCGCAGGCGACGGATGGTTCGGTCCTTGCGGCTGCCGCTGGTCCGTTCATGTGACGATCCTCCCGGTTGAGAGGTTGGCACGCCTTCAGCGTGTCGTCACCTTGGCCGTTACGGTTGGGTGGCGGCGTTCGTGAGGCCGGCGTCCGGCCAGTCAGGCTTGGGACAGTTGCGTCGGCTCTCCGACGCCCCGCAGGCCCAGATGTCGAACGTCACCGTATCCCCGGGCAGCGCCCACCCCTCGGCAAGGCGCGCTCGCCGGATGCTCACCAGCACCGGACGGCCGAACCTCGTGTCTTCGGGAAGCAGCCGGTCTATCCGACAAGCCTGCAGGCGCTCGCCGTCCGCAACGGTGCAGGTGACCCGGGCCATGACGACGCTATCCTCGTCAGGCGAGTAGTCCGGACGCGGCATACGCGACCAGTTGACGCCGTTCGCCCAGTGGCGAGGCGCTCGCTCCTCAACGGCCTGCGGGAGGACGGCGAGCGCGGCCAGAATTGTGACGAGCAGCATGAACGATCCCCCGGACCTTGCCGGACCCTATCGCCGCCGGCCCGCGACGCAATGCCCGCTCACTGCCGCAGCATCTCGCGCGCCGTGATCACGCGCATGATCTCGTTGGTGCCCTCGAGGATGCGGTGGACGCGCAGGTCGCGGACGATGCGCTCCAGCGGATAGTCCTTGAGGTAGCCGTAGCCGCCGTGCAGCTGCAGGGCCTCGTCGGCGATCTGGAAGCAGATGTCCGTGGCCATGCGCTTGGCCATGGCGCACCATTTGGTCTTCTCGGGATGGTTGGTGTCCATCGCCCAGGCGCCGCGCATCACCATCAGGCGGCAGGCGTCCAGCTGGGTGGCCATGTCGGCGAGCTTGAACTGGGTGTTCTGGAAATCGGCGATCGGCTTGCCGAACTGCTTGCGGGTGTTGACGTATTCCAGCGAGGCCTCGAGCGCGAGGCGGGCGCCGCCCAGCGAACAGGCGGCGATGTTCAGGCGGCCGCCGTCGAGGCCCATCATGGCGTAGCGGAAGCCGTCGCCTTCCTTGCCCAGCAGGTTGGCGGCCGGGATACGGCAGTCGTCGAAGCTGACGATGGCGGTGGGCTGGGAGTTCCAGCCCATCTTCTTCTCCTGGGCGCCGAAGCTGAGGCCCGGCGTGTCTTTCTCGACCACGAAGGTCGAGATGCCCTTGGGGCCGTCGACGCCGGTGCGGGCCATGACGACATAGACGTCCGAGGTCCCGGCGCCAGAGATAAAGGCCTTGGAGCCGTTCAGGACGTAGTGGTCGCCGTCCAGCCTGGCGGTCGTGCGCAGGGCGGCCGCGTCGGAGCCCGAGCCCGGCTCGGTCAGGCAGTAGCTGGCGATCTTCTCCATGGTCACCAGCGACGGGACGTAGCGGCCGCGCAGGTCGTCGGAGCCGAACCGGTCGATCATCCAGGTGGCCATGTTGTGGATCGAGATGAATGCGGCCGTGGAGACGTCGCCGCGCGACAGCTCCTCGAAGATCACCGCCGCCTCGACGCGGCCCAGGGCCATGCCGCCGTGCTCCTCGCCCGTGTAGATGCCGCAGAAGCCCATCTCGGCGGCGTGGCGCATGACGTCGACGGGGAAATGTTTGGTCTCGTCCCACTCGGCGCTGTGCGGGGCCAGCTCGGCGTCGGCGAAGGCGCGGGCGGCGTCCTGGATGGCGCGCTGGTCGTCGGTGAGGGCGAAGTCCATGGGGGTCTCCCGGTCGTCTGGTCGCGGCGGCCTCTGACGGGCCGGTTCGGGCGCGTGTCTAGCGATGTCCGCGGCGGGCGTCGACAGGCTGCACCCCGCTGCGGCTTTGCAGAGCGGCCAAGGTCGGCCTACATCGCCGCCATGACCCAGCCGTTCGCTCCCGCCGCCTTCCCCTACGCCCGCCCCCGCCGCCTGCGCTCGAGCCCGTGGGTGCGCCGGCTGGTGGCCGAGACGACGCTGACGCCGGCCGACCTGATCTGGCCGCTGATCGTGCATGACGGGGCCGAGGACCGGCAGCCGGTCGCCTCCATGCCGGGCGTGTTCCGGCTGAGCCCGAAGGCGGCTGCGCAGGCGGCGGTCGAGGCGCGCGACCTGGGCATTCCGGCGGTGGCGCTGTTCCCCAATGTCGACGGGGCGATCAAGGACGCCGTCGGCACCGGCGCGACCGACCCCGACGGCCTGATCCCGGACTGCATCAAGGCCATCAAGGACGCCGCGCCGGAGATCGGCGTGATGTGCGACGTGGCGCTGGATTGCTACACCGACCACGGCCACGACGGCGTGGTCGAGGGCCAGCGCATCCTCAACGACGCGACGCTGGAGCGGCTGGCCGAACAGGCCTTCATCCAGGCCCACGCGGGCGCCGACATCGTCGCCCCCTCAGACATGATGGACGGGCGGGTGCAGGCCATCCGTGAGGCGCTGGAAGCCAATGGACTTCAGGATGTTATGATCCTGTCCTACGCCGCCAAATACGCTTCGGCCTTCTATGGTCCGTACCGCGACGCGGTGGGGTCGGCGAAGATGCTGACCGGCGACAAGAAGACCTACCAGATGGACTACGCCAACACCGACGAGGCCCTGCGCGAGGTGGCGATGGACATTTCGGAGGGCGCCGACGCGGTGATGGTGAAGCCGGGGATGCTGTACCTGGACATCGTCCGGCGGGTGTCGGAGACCTTCCGCGTACCGACCTTCGCCTACCAGGTGTCGGGCGAGTACGCGATGATGCGCGCCTCGATGGCCAACGGCTGGCTGGACGAGGACCGCGCCATCCTGGAGAGCCTGCACGCCTTCAAACGCGCGGGCTGCGCCGGGGTGCTGAGCTATTTCGCCCCGCAGGCGGCGCGGTTGATGGGCGCCTAGTCCTCCGATCTAGCCAGCAACCGGACCAGATCGTCCTTCCAGAATTTCGCCCAGGTGTGGGTGCCGTGGCCCTTGCCTTCCGGGCTGTTGGGGATCAGGCGGTATTCGCCGTTCCGGAGCCGCGGGAGGAATTGCTCCGTGAGCCCCAGTTCCGGCGGATTGATGAAGTCGTCGGCCGAGTTGATCCACATCACCGGGGCGGTGATGGCCTCCAGGTTCGCCGACGGGTCGTAGTCGTGCGAGGCGTTGACCTGGTACCAGAGGTCGTTGGCGTCCAGCGCCGGCAGGCGGCGGGTCTGCTGGGCCGTCAGCCATTCGTCGGCGGCGGCGCGGGTCGGCAGGTCGTTCTGCAGCGGGATGGCGGCGCCGCCGGCGAGGATCAGCAGGTCGACGGCGGTGCGCAGGCCCTGCTGCGGCTGGGTCTGGTAGTCGCCGCCCTGCCAGGCCGGGTCTGACCGGATGCCGTCCTGCAGCATGGCGCGCCACAGGCGGTTGCGGCCGACGATGGCGGTCGGCTGGCAGGCCAGGGGCATCAGGGCGTCGGCGAAGTCGGGATGTTCCTCGCCCCAGACGAAGGCGTGCATGCAGCCCATCGAGGTGCCGAGGATCAGGCGCAGGCGGTCGACGCCGAGACCGTCGACCAGCAGGCGGCGCTGGGCCTCGACCATGTCGTCGTATCCGTACTCCGGGAAGCGGGCGCGCAGGCCGTCGGAGGGTTTGGACGAGGCGCCGTGGCCGAGGTTGTCCGGCATGATGATGAAGTAGCGCGTCGTATCCAGCGGCTGGCCGGGGCCGAACAGCTCGCCGGCGAACTGCGGCGACAGAAACTGGGCCCCGGAACCGCCGGTGCCGTGCAGCAGCAGGACGGCGTTGTCGACGCGGCCGTCGGCGCCGCGGTGCGGCCGGCCGAGGGTGCGATAGTGGATCTTCAGCTCCGGCAGGGTCTGGCCGGCGACGGCGAAGTCACGCGCGGTGTAATCGCCCTCGGCCGGAACGGGCTGGGCCAGGGCGGTGGTCGACAGGGCGAGGCCGACGAGGCCGCACAGGGCCGGGAGATACCGCTTCATCGTCCGAAACTCCGGTTCAGAGGGACAGGGTGGCGTTCCAGCCGTCGAAGGCCACTTCGACATTGGGCGGAACTATCGCCGACAAGGCGTTGTAATCCAGATCGATATGCAGGTTCGTCAGAACCGCGCGCTTGACCCCGGTGCGGGCGATCCAGTCCAGGGTGCGGTCGACGTGGGCGTGGGTCGGATGAGGCGTGAAGCGCAGGGCGTCGACGATCCAGAGATCGCATCCGCGCACCGCCTCCAGCGCATCGTCATCCAGTTCGGAGACGTCGCTGGAATAGGCGACAGGCCCGATGCGGTAGCCGACCGAGCGGATCGGACCGTGGGCCTGGTCAAAGGTGACGACCGGGACGGCGCCGCCGGGACCGTCGACCGACCACGGCCGGCCGTGGGCCGGGACGTCGTGCGCCTCGACGATGGCCGGATAGCCTTCGACGCTCTCGAAAATGTAGCCGAAGCGGGTGAACAGGGCCGCGCGGGTGGCGGCGTCCATGAAGGCCGGGATGCGGCGGCGCGCGCGCATGGCGAAGACGCGCAGATCGTCGATGCCGTGGGTCTGGTCGGCGTGATCGTGGGTGTAGAGGACGGCGTCGACGTGGCGGACCTGGGCCGCCAGCATCTGGGCGCGCAGATCCGGCGAGGTGTCGATCAGGACGCTGGTGACGCCGTCAGGCCCGTGGCGGCGGACCAGCAGGGAGCAGCGGGTGCGGTAGTTCTTCGGCTCGGACGGATCGCAGTCGCCCCAGTCGCCGTCGCCGCGGGGCACCCCGCCCGACGATCCACTGCCCAGGATGACGACCTCCAGCCGGTCCATCATGCGCCCTCGGGTCTGGGGATGCGGTCGAACAGGGCGAAGAAGGCGTCGGTGGTGCGGGCCTCGGCCTCGTCGCGGGTCCAGCCGCGAACCTCGGCCAGCTTGTCGAGGACGTGGCCGACATACGCCGGCTCGTTGCGCCGCCCCCGATGCGGGATCGGGGCCAGGTAGGGGCAGTCGGTTTCGACGATGATGCGGTCGGCCGGCATGGTGCGGATGATCTCGCGCACCCCCTCGGCCGCGCGGAAGGTGGCGATGCCGGAGACGGAGAACCACGCCCCCATTTTCGCCGCGCGTTCCGCCAGTTCCGGGCCGCTGGTGTAGCAATGCATGAGGAAGCGGAAGGGCGCCCTCGCCTGCTCTTCCTCAAGGATGTCGCCCATGACCTGGTCGGCCTCGCGGGTGTGGACCACCAGCGGCAGGCCGGTCAGGCGCGACGCCTCGACATGCTGACGGAAGACCGCGGCCTGCACGTCGCGCGGGCTGAGGTCGTAGTGGAAGTCGAGGCCGCACTCGCCGATGCCGACGACGCGGGGACGCCCGGCCAACTCGGCCAGACGGGCGGCGGTCAGATCGACGTGGTCCTTCGCCTCATGCGGATGGGCGCCGACGGTGCACCAGATGTCGTCGTGGCCCATGGCCAAGCCATGGGTGGCCTCGAAGGTCGACAGCTTGTCCGAAATCTCGACCATCAGGCCGACGCCGGCCTCGCGTGCGCGGGCGATGACCTCGTCGCGGTCCTCGTCGAACTGGTGGGCGTGCAGGTTGACGTGGCTGTCGATCAGCATCAGCGGGCCGTCGCCTTGGTGCGTTGCAGGTCGGCCAGGGCCCCGGCGAGGACGTCGGCGCGGTCGAGGTTGATGGCGGCGGTGCGGTCGGGCAGTTCGGACAGGCGGGTCCACAGCTCGGCCCAGCGGGCGCCGGCGGCCCCTTCCTCCAGCGCGCGCACCTTCACGGCGGCGATCAGGCGATCCATCAGGGTCTCGAACCGCTCCTGACCTTCAGCCCCACGGAATTTGTCGGCGACGGCCATGGCCTCGGCGCGGTCGATCTGGTCGGCTGCGACCCAGGCCTGGGCCAGCTGATCGGCTTCGAGCGTGGCGCCCGAGGCCAGGGCCAGGGCCTGTCCCGGCGAGCCGCCTGCCATGCCGGCGATGCGCGAGGCCTCGGCGGACGAGACGCCGGTGCGGTTGCGGACCATCTCCTCCAGCGCATGCTGCGGCCAGACCGGGAAGGCCAGGCGGCGGCAGCGGGAGCGGATGGTGGCCAGCAGGCGGCCGGGCGCATGGGTCACCAGGAACAGCACGCCGTTCTCCGGCGGCTCCTCAAGAACCTTCAGCAAGGCGTTGGCCGCGTTGAGATTCAGATCATCGGCCGCGTCGATGATGGCGACGCGATACGACGCCTGCGACGGGCTCTTGGAGAAGAACTCGGGCAGGTCGCGGGCCTGGTCGACGGAGATCGACTTCTTGACCTTGCCGCCCTCGACGGCCCGCTCCAGCACCAGCAGGTCCGGGTGCGACTGGGCCGCGATCATGCGGGCGACGTGGTCGTAGGGGTCCGTGCCCAGCAGGCCGCGCGACGAATCCGGCGCGGCGCCCAGCAGACGGCGGGCGGCGCGGTAGGCGAAGGTCGACTTGCCCGAGCCCTCGACCCCGCACAGCAGCCAGGCGTGGTGCAGACGCCCCTTGGCCTGGGCGTCGAGGAAGGCGGCCTCGGCCGCGGCGTCCGGGATCAGGTCGAACCGGTCGCGCGGATGCTCGCTCACAGGAGCCGCCCCTCGACCGCGGCCCAGACGCGGGCGGCCACGGCCTCCTCGTCGCCGACGGCGTCGATGACGACGCAGCGATCCGATTTTTCCTTCGCGATCTCAAGGAAGCGGCGACGGAGTCTCTCATGGAACTCCAGCCCCTTGGACTCGAACCGCGTCTCGAACAGGCCGCGGCCGAAGGCGCGTTCGAGGCCGATCTCGACGGGCAGGTCGAAGATCAGGGTCAGGTCCGGCTGGGTCGCGCCGACGATGGCGGCGTCCAGGCTCTCGATGAAGGCTTCGGGCGCGCCGCCGCCGGCGCCCTGGTAGGCGCGGCTGGAATCGGCGAAGCGATCGCAGACGACCCAGCGGCCGGCCTCGAGCGCCGGGCGGATGGTCTTCTCCAGATGGTCGCTGCGGGCGGCGAACATCAGCATGGTCTCGGTCATCGGCGACCAGCGGCCGGCGTCGCCGTTCAGGGCGATGGCGCGAATCTCCTCGGCGCCCTGGGAGCCGCCCGGCTCGCGGGTCTGGACGACCTCGAGGTGGCGCTCGCGCAGGCGCTCGACCAGGCGGCCGACCTGGGTCGACTTGCCGGCCCCCTCGCCGCCTTCGAACGTGATGAATCTGCCGTGGGTCACCGGCGCACAATGGCGGCGCCGGGCGATGAGGCAAGCCTTAGCGGGCCGATATCAACAGGGCGTCGGCGTAACCGCGTGCGACCACGGCCTGACGCGCCTGTTCCGCGGCGTTGGGATCAGGCCAGGGGCCGATGAGAACCCGGTACAGCGTCGAATCGCCCTGGCGGACCATGTCGATGACGGCGCGCTCGCCGAGGCGGTCGGCGACCCGGCGGGCGTTGCCGCGATCGGCGAAGGTCCCGGCCTGGATCCAGTAGGCGCCGCTCTCGTTCGGGGCGGCGGGCGCGGGCGCCGCCGGCGCCGGGGCGACCGCGGCGGCGTAGCGGAGGGGCTGGGACGAACCGAGACGCGGCGCGAAGCCGAGGTAGCGTACGCGGACCTCGCCGACGCCCTGCTGAAGCATGCCGAGCGCGTCGGCCGCGCCGCGCGACAGGTCGATGATGCGGCCGTCGACGAACGGGCCGCGGTCGTTGATGCGCACGACGATGGTGCGGCCGTTGGCGAGGTTGGTGACCTCGACCAGGCCCGGCAGCGGCAGGGTCTTGTGGGCGGCGGTCAGGGCGTACTGGTCGAACAGCTCGCCGGTCGAGGTGGGCCGGCCGTGGTGCTGATCGCCGTACCAGGAGGCCTGGCCGGTCTCGTCATAGCCGGGCTGTTCGGCGGGATGATACCAGCGGCCGCGGATCTGGTAGGGCCGCATGGTGCCGGACACGATGGGGGCCGGATCGGTGACCACGGGCACGCGCCCGCCGCCCGGACGCGGCGCGCCCGCGCAGGCGGCCACAAGCGACAACAGCGCCGCGATCGTCGCGGCCTTGAGAAATCTTGCAGCCATGTCCCAGCCCTTGAGGCCCCATAGCATGCCGGGCGGATATTTCCGCTTTGGTTAACGGCGGGTTTGACGCTATGCGGCTTGTCCGCTCGCGGGACACGGACAGGTGGCCGAGTGGTTTAAGGCAGCGGTCTTGAAAACCGCCGTAGGTGGAAGCCTACCGTGGGTTCGAATCCCACCCTGTCCGCCACCGACCGCCTCCAAGGCTCTCTTCTCAACCCCACGCCCCGAACGCCCCGGACTTCCGGGGCGGTTCTGGCGCGTTTCCGAACCGTCGGCGGTCGAGTTTCACCATTCTCACCCGCTTCTCCGCGTCAACGGTCGCGCGTCTCTGCCATGGTCTGCGCCCGCGCGGTGATCCCGGCGAGAGAGCCCCCACCCTGCGGCCCATCGCGGCGTTTCGCTGCGCCTGCAGCTCATCCGTCTCCCTGGCCAGAACCTGGCACCGATCCTGCGACGCCGTTGGACGATCCTGTAGCTACAGCGCCGAGGCTGAATTCGACAGGGCAGCAGGAGCACCACCGCCTGTGGGGGGTCCTGGCTGAGCGAGTTGCGCCAGGAGCGATGTATTGTACAACAATCACGCAGCAACATGAGACAAACTTCTTGCTCGAGCGAACGGCGCGAAATAGGAATGACGAGGGTGGCGTCGGCAGGCTCCTGTCGAGGCTGAGGGAGAACAGGTCCTTGGGAGATATGGCGAATACATCAGGCCAGTCCGGCAAGGACGCGGCGCCCCAGGGCCCCGCTCCGACCGCCGACGACATCGCCCACGCCCTTCGGGTACGCATCCAGAAGAGCGAACTGGCGCCGGGCGAATGGCTGCGCGAAGTCCGCCTGTGCGAAGAATTCGGCGTGGGCCGTTCGACGGTGCGGCGCGCCCTGCGCACGCTCGCCGACGACGGTCTCATCGAGATCGAGGAGAACCGGGGCGCGCGCGTCTCGACCACCTCGGTCGAGGAAGTGTTCGACCTGTATGAGGTTCGCGCCGCGCTGTACGGCCTGGCTGCGCGCTTCGCCTGCCTGCGCGGATCGGACGCCGTCATCCGCGGCCTGATCGCCAACATCGACCGCCTGCTGGACGCGGCGGAGCACGGGGCGCCGGCCGAGAACATCATCGAGATCAGTGAGGCGATCTTCAGCGAGATGTCAGCGTGCGCCAGCGCCGACGCGCAGCGCATGATCGAGGTCGTCCGCCGCAAGACGCGCTTCCATTTCTCCTATGTCGCCCTGGCGCTGACCGTCGACGGCCCCGGGCCGTACGAGCACTGGCGCCAGGTGCGCGCAG
This sequence comes from Brevundimonas lenta, assembly GCF_014196335.1. Taxonomy (GTDB): domain Bacteria; phylum Pseudomonadota; class Alphaproteobacteria; order Caulobacterales; family Caulobacteraceae; genus Brevundimonas; species Brevundimonas lenta. The sequence continues at coordinate 238,214 of NZ_JACIDM010000002.1, read as the reverse complement.
CCCTGATCGACCGCGATGCGGAGCGGGCCAGCAAGTCGGCGCGCGACATCCTCTACTTCATGCAGGGCGAAGTCGCCCGCATCATGCTGGCGCGGGGCCCGCGCATGCGAACTGAAGCGTCGTCGCCGCGACCGGGCGCGCCACGCAAACGTCGTACGGTCGCTGAAGGGGGAGTCGGATAATGTCGCGCCTGTATCTCCGCGTGCTCGCTTCGGTCGCGCTCGCCGCCCTGACTGTCGGGTCGGGCGTCGCCTGCGCGACTGTTCCCGCCGAACCGACGCCGCAGGCCGCCCCGTCGGCGGATCTGCGCAACCTGCTCAACTACGTCCGTAACCACGGCTCGACCGGCTTCATCGTAATCCAGAACGGCGCTCTCCTGATCGATGAGACCTGGGCGGCGCCGGAAGACGACCGGATGTTCGCCAACTTCGTGTACGGCCAGGCCGCCGACGGCGGCCTGCTCGAGGACGTAGCCTCCCAGCAGAAGAGCTTTGTGGCGGTCCTGGCCGCCATCGCCGTCGACAAGGGCCTGCTGGACGTCGAGCGGCCGGTGTCGGCCTACCTCGGCTCCGGCTGGTCGCAGGCCACGCCGGACCAGGAAGCCCGTATCCGCGTCATCGACATCCTGACGATGAGTTCGGGACTGGACGAACGGTTCGGCTACACCGCCGAGCCGGGCACGACCTTCTTCTACAACACCCCGGTTTACGCCGTGTCCAAGCGTATCGTCGCGGCGGCCGCCGGCCAGCCGCTGGACGTGATCACGCGCGAGTGGCTCACGGCCCCGATCGGCATGGCCAACACCGAGTGGCGCCGCCGCCCGGCCGCTCTGGCCTCGGTCGGCAATGACACCGGACTGGTGACGACGCCGCGCGACGTCGCGCGCTTCGGCCTGATGATCCTGCACGGCGGGGTGGCGCAGGACGGGACGCGCGTCGTCTCGGAGGCGCAACTGAACGCCCTGTTCGCACGCTCGGAAACCAACCCCGCCTACGGCCGGCTCTGGTGGCTGAACGGCGGCGAGTACGTCATGCGTCCGCTGGTCGGTCGCAGCGACGGCCCGCTGATCGATGCGGCGCCGGCCGATCTTGTCGGCGCGCTCGGCGCCTTCGACCGCCGCCTCTACGTCGTGCCCAGCCGCAATCTGGTGGTGGTGCGGACCGGCGCCGCCACGAACGAACGGGACTTCGACCAGCAGCTCTGGCTGCGTCTGATGAAGGTGATCGGCTGAGGCCGGCACGAACCGTACGACGCGATCCGCTCCGGCCTTAGGGGCGGTCGCCCACCCCTCCCCAAGATGCAGGACACGCGCCCGTGATTGACGGCAGCATGCAAGCCTTTTCCCTGACGCTCGACAAGCTTATCGATCACGCGGCGAAATGGCATTCCGAAGCTGAAGTCGTCACCGCCCGCGGCGGCGAACACAGCGCCCGGGTCACCTATGAGGAGTTGCGCCGACGCGCCCGCAAGGTCTCGACCGTGCTGTCCGGCTTCGGCGTGACGGCCGGCGCCCGCGTCGCGACCCTGGCCTGGAACACCCAGGCCCACGTCGAATCCTGGTACGCGATAATGGGCATGGGCGCGGTGTGCCACACGCTCAATCCCCGCCTGACGGCCGTCCAGCTGGCCTGGATGCTGGATCAGTCCGGCGCCAGCATCGTCATCGTCAGCGCCGACCTGATGAAGCTGATCCTCGACGTCGCGGATCACGCGGCGGGTCTGGAGCGCATCCTCGTTATCGACGGCGAGACCGCAGACACCCATGCGCGCGCCGCGGTGATGGCGCTTGAACCCATGGTCGAGTCCGCGGCGGAGGACGCTGTCGAATGGGGCCGGTTCGATGAAACGACGGCGTCGAGTCTCTGCTTCACCTCGGGTTCGACCGGCGCGCCCAAGGGCGTGACATACACTCACCGCTCCAGCTTCCTGCACACCATGAAAATGCTGCAGGCGGACGTGCTGGCGGCGCGCAGCACGGATGTGGTGCTGCCGATCGTGCCCCTTTTCCACGCCAACGCCTGGGGTCTGCCGTTCGCCCTGCCGGCGGCCGGCAGCCGCATGGTCCTGCCGGGCCGGCACACCGACGGCGCCAGCCTCGCTCGCCTGATCGCCGCCGAAGGCGTGACGGTCGCCGTCGGCGTGCCGACGGTCTTCCTGGGCCTATGCGAGCATCTGGACGCCAGCGGCGCCAAACTACCCTCGCTGGAGAGGATCATCCTCGGCGGCGCGCCGACGCCGCCCGCGCTGATGGAACGGCTTGAGAAACAGTTGGGCGTGGTGGTGCAGAACAGCTGGGGCATGACCGAGCTGTCGCCGGTCGGCGTGTTCGGCGTCCTCAGCGATCCGGATCGTCAGGCCGCGGTGTCGGGCCGTCCGGCGATTGGCGTGGATCTAATGGTAGCCGACCAGCACGGCGTTCCCCTTGCCGAGCAAAGGGAGAACGAGGGCCGGCTCCACGTCCGCGGCGCCGCGGTCATTGAACGCTATTTCGGCCAGACCGAGCCCGTCGTCGACGTCGACGGGTGGTTCGACACCGGAGACCTCGCAAAGATCGACCGCAAGGGCAATCTGGTCATCACCGGACGCGCCAAGGATCTGATCAAGTCCGGCGGCGAATGGATCAATCCGGCGGAGATCGAGGCCCTCGTCTGCGCCCTGCCCGAAGTGTCGCTGGCGGCCGTCATCGGCCGCGCCGATGTCAAGTGGAGCGAGCGCCCCATCCTGATCGTCGAAGTGCGCGAGGGCCACGAGATCAGCGACGAAGCCCTGCTTGACGCCATCCGCGGACGCGTCGCCTCGTGGTGGATTCCGGATTCCGTCCTGCGTGTGCCGGCCATGCCGCTGGCCTCGACCGGCAAGGTCGACAAGATTCGCTTGCGCGCGACCTACAGCGCAAGCTGACGGTCGCCGCATGTGCGGCGACCATCCCGGAGTTCAGGTCTCAGGCGTCAACCCGTTGCGCTGCGCGCACGCCCATCTCGTAGCGATGCTGCTCCTCGCCGCGCGCCGGGATGCTCTCGCCCTCTCGGTGCGCGACTTCGTCCAGCCGATCCAGCAGGGCTTCCGCGGTCGCGTCCCCCGCATCGAGGAAGACGCCGCGCGTCATGGTGACGTGAGCCTGCTCGAAGCTCCCCGCCCCGGCCAGCAGGACCGCGCGGTTGGGCGCCTGGTCGCTGGCCAGGACCACCACCGCCGGGCTGACCAGCGAGGCGTCCAGTCCGGCCAGCAGTTCGGGCGAGTAGAGGTCGTTGGTCATGCCGGTGGCCGCGCTGGGTGCGAGACAGTTCACCCGGATGCCGTAGCGTTCGCCCTCAAGCGCCAGCGTCTGCATCAGGCCGACCAGCCCCATCTTGGCGGCGGAATAGTTGGCCTGGCCGAAGCTGCCGTACAGACCTGACGAGGAGGTGGTGAAGACGATGCGCCCGTAGTTCTGGGCCCGCATGATTTCCCACACCGCCTTGGTGCAGTTCACCGATCCCATCAGATGCACGTCCAGCACCAGTCGGAAGTCGTCGAGGTCCATCTTGGCGAAGGTTCGGTCGCGCAAGACACCGGCGTTGTTGATCAGAATGTCGATCCGGCCCCAGCGCGCCATCACCTCGTCGCACATGGCCTGGACGCCCGCCTGATCGGTGACGCTGACGCCACAGGCGAGGGCTTCGCCCCCGGCGGCGACTATCTGATCGGACACGGCAGCCGCCGCCTCGGCGTTCATGTCCGCGACGACGACCCTGGCGCCGCGGCGGCCAAGCGCGATCGCGTGCGCGGCGCCGAGGCCGCCGCCCGCCCCGGTGACGATCGCCACGCGGTCCGAGAGATCGATACGCATACAAAATTCCTTTCGATGGTCCGGCTCGGGCCGCCGCGCACGACGGCCTCCGGAGAAAGCGGTCAGGCCGTCGGTTCCTCGACCCAGTCACGTCGCAGCGGACGCACCGCGAACAGAGCGAGCGCGGACGCGACGAAATACAGGCCGACAAGGGCGATCGCCGAATAGCGCAGCGCCTCGGCGCCGAACTGCGGGGTCAGGACGTCGCTCAATCCGCCCAGCAACCATGATCCGGCGCCGATGCCGACCAGATTGTTGATCAGCATGAAGCAGGCCGCCGCGGTCGCGCGCATCTGCGGCGGCACGAGGTGTTGGACGGCGGTGGTCACCGGGCCGACGAACAGGATGTTCAGTGCATTCGGGATCAGCAGCAGCCCCCAGGCGAGCGTCGGCGACGACGACAGGAAGCCGGCGATGAACAGGGGCGCGGTCAGGACCCAGGCGAGGGAAGACACGCCGGCGTAGGCGCCGCGGTCCGCCTTGCCCAGCCGGTCAGCCAGCACGCCGCCGAGGAAGACGCCGCCCACGCCGCCGACCAGCAGCAGGGAGCCGACAAAGTAGGAGACGACGCTCAGGTCGAAACCGAAGGTCTGCATCAGGATGGACGGCGTCCAGAAGGCCAGGCCGTAGCCGGCTGTGCTGCTCATCGCTGCGGCGAAGGCCAGCAGCCAGAAGCTGGGCTTCCGGGCGAGGATGGCGAATACGGCGCCGGCGCGGACGCGGTCCGCCTTCGATGTGGCGACGCGCGGCGGCTCCTTGACCACGAGGCGGAAGATCGGCGCGATGATCACCCCGGCGAGGCCCACGACGATGAAAGCCGCCCGCCAGTCGACCGCCCTGGCGATGGCCGCGCCGAACAGAACCCCGCAGGCCAGGCCGACGGGAATGCCCAGCGAATAGATGCTGATGGCGCGCGCCCGGCGCTCGGGCGGGAAATATTGAGAGATGATGGCATAGCTGGGCGCGACGCCGCCGGCCTCGCCCACCCCGACACCGAGTCGGAAGAGGAACAGGGACCAGAAACTGTTCGCCATCCCGCACAGGGCGGTGAAGCCGCTCCAGACGACCATGGAGAGGGTGATCACCCACGTCCGGCTCGTACGGTCGGCGATCACCGCCAGCGGAATGGCCAGGGTGGAGTAAAGTGCGGCGAAGGCCAGGCCGCCCAACAGACCCAGCTGGGTGTTGGACAGGCCCAGGTCCGCCTTGATCGCCGGAGCCAGGATCCCGAGGATCTGCCGGTCCAGCCAGTTGAAGATGTAGACGATCAGCAGCATCGCCAGCACCAGGCGGGGATACCAACGACCGTGGATCGGGACGGCGATCGCGGCAGACGTCGGGGTCGTCGGGGCGGTCATGCGAGCTCCTCGGGATTGGACGTCTGCGCTGCCTGCGCGGCGATGAAGGCCGTGCGTGCGGAAAGCCGGTCCCAGTAGGCCGAAACCTCGGGACTGAACTTGTGGTCGAGGTTCAGGGTGCGGGCGAACAGCAGGGCGTAGCCGACGCACAGATCCGCCATCGTGAACCGCCCGGCGCACAGCCACTCGCGGCCATCCGCCAGCGCGCGCGTAAGGTGCCGAAGCCGCGACAGGAACCACTGGGCGTAGTCGTCAGCGGCCTGCTGCAGCCGCCGTTCTTCGGGCTCGAGCCGGGTGTAACGGAGCACGATCGTCTGCGGGAATGTCAGGGTCGCCTCGCTGCGATGCAGCCAATCGAGCCAGAGCCCGTAGTCCGGCTCCTCGACCCCGACGGCCAGTGGCGTCGGCCCATACCGGGTCGCCAGATACTGGGGGATGGCGGCGGATTCGGTCATCCGCACCTCGCCGTCGATCATCAGCGGGATGGTGCCGAGAGGATTCTGCTCGAGATATCCGGGCTGATGAACACGCGGCGGGAACGGCAGAACGTGCAGGCGATAGGGCAGCCCCATCTCCTCGAGCGCCCAGAGCGCCCGAAACGAGCGGGCGTCGATACAATGATAGAGCTCGATCACTGCCGCGCCCCTCCCCGCTCCGCATTCTTCCGACGGCTGCCTCAGTCATCGACCGGTCAGGCCTGAAAGTCAAAAATTTTGTACGACAATTGATGCGTTGTGGTGGTACAGAAAATTGCGGCGTTAAGCGTCGCCGCACCGGTTTTAATGAGGCTTACACCCGGCCCGCCAGAACACGGCCCCACGCTCCCATCGCGGCTGGTCCGTGAGGGGAACGTCAAACGGAGAGCCGAAGATGGCGACCGGCGGAGGGAATGACATGCTTGCCAAGGCGCCCGGAAAATACGGCTTCGACGCCGCCAAACTCAATCGCATCGACGCCTTCCTGAAGGAACGCTATCTCGACACGGGCAAGCTGCCCCACGCCCAGATCCTGATCAGCCGGGGCGGCGAAATCGCCCACTTCAGCAGTCAGGGCGTGGCGCGGGAAGGCTCTGCCCGGCAGATCGACGAAAGCTCGATGTTCCGAATCGCCAGCATGACCAAACCGATTACCTCGGTCGCCTTCATGATGCTGGTCGAGGAGGGAAAGGTCGCGGTCGACACCCCCGTCCATGACATTCTGCCCGAGTTCAGGGACGTCGGCGTCTACAACGGCGGCGGCGCGGGCGTGCCGTTCGCGACCCGGCCGGCGACCGAGCCGATGCGGATGCTCGATTTGCTGCGCCACACCTCGGGGCTGACCTACGGCTTTCAGAACCGTAGCAACATCGACGCCGCCTATCGGACCAGCAAGTCCGACGCTGGACCGGTCGAGAACTGGTACGGCGAAGCCGATCTCGACACCTTTGTAGCCGACCTCGCCCGTCTGCCTCTCGAGTTCTCGCCCGGTGAGGCATGGAACTATTCTGTCTCGACCGACGTCCTCGGCGCCGTGATCCAGCGTGTCTCCGGCATGCCGCTCGACCGCTTCCTTGCTGAACGGATCTTCACACCGCTGGGCATGAAGGACACCGGCTTCACCGTGCCGGCCGAGAAGGCTGACCGCCTGCCCGACTGCTACGCCTGGGCCGGACCGGCCATGGGGCGGGTGATGTATGACCGCGGGGCCGAGAGCGTCTGGCTGCGCAAGCCGAACCTGGTATCCGGCGGCGGCGGCCTCGTCTCGACCGCGCTCGACTATCACCGCTTCTGCCAGATGCTGGCGAACGGCGGCGAACTGGATGGAACCCGGATTCTCGGCCGCAAGACGATCGAGCTGATGACCATGAACCATCTGCCCGGAAAGTCAGACCTGTCGACCCTGTCGCGCTCCCTGTTCAGCGAGACCCAGAACGGCGGCATCGGCTTCGGCCTGGGCTTTGCGGTGACGCAGGACGTAGCCAGGGCGATGATCCCGGGCTCGGTCGGCGAGTTCTACTGGGGCGGAATGTTCACCACCGCCTTCTTCGTCGATCCGGTCGAGAAGCTGCACATGGTGTTCATGACCCAGATGAGCCCGTCGATGCTCTATCCGATCCGCCGTGAACTGAAGACGCTGATCTACTCGGCCCTGATCTGACGCCTGCGCCCCTCCCGTTACGGGGCGGCGACGACCTCCAGATACGAAATCGCCGCTCCCGCCGTGAGGCGGAAGCGGCGTTTTCATGTGCACCGCTTCGGTCTTACCAGCGGTAGCCGAGCGTGACGCCGAAGGTCCGCGGGCGGCTGTAGCGGTTGGCCAGCGGGATATCGCCCTGCTGCAGCTTGAGCACCGGGATGACCTCGTCGGTCAGGTTCTTCACAAAGAAGGCCACGGTCGTCCGCTGGTAGTTGAAGCCGACGCGGGCATCGATGTTGTCGATGTCCTCGAGCGGGATGGCCGGCGCGGTGGCCGTGGCCGTATCCTGCACCCCGCCGCGCTGACCGTTGTAGGCGATGTTGAAGAAGCCGGTCAGGTTCTCGCCGATCGGCTGGGCGTAGTTGACGTTGGCGGACATGGTCCAGTCCGGCGTCTGCGCCACCGAGCTGCCCAGAACCGGGGCGCCCGGAGCCGTGACGACCTCGACCCACTCCGCCTCTTGGCGCGCCCCGTTCAGGTTGAGCGTCAGCTGGCCCGGCCCGACATCGAACTTGCTGTCCAGCGCCACCTCGAGACCGCGGACCTCGACGGTGCCGCCGTTGATGTTGAACACCGAGCCCACCTGGCCGCACACGTTCAGGACGGTACAGCCGTCCAGGACGCTGGCGATCGCGTTGTCGGTTTCCGAGGCGTATGCCGACACACGCAGGAAGACGTTGTCGGTGAGGTCGGATTTCAGGCCGACTTCATAGCTGGTGGTGTCCTCGTTCTCATAGGTCGGACGCAGCGGGTTCGGGGCGACCGGAACGACCGCGCCGTTGTTGACGCCGCCGGCGCGGTAGCCGGTTCCGGTCCGGGCGTAGAGGAGCGTCGGCATCGACCCGGTCAGACGATAGCTGGCCATCGCCGCGTAGCTCAGGTTGTCCTGTTCGAAGGTGTAGGTCGTCGAGGTCCCGACCGGTGTCGTCGTGTAGAGGTTGAAATCGCTCTGGGTCGCCGTCTTGTCGTCGCGGCTGTAGCGGAGCTCGCCGCTGACCGACCAGGGGCCGGTATCATACTTCAACGAGCCGTAGACCGCACCCGAGCGGTACTCGGACGGGGCGACCCGGTGGCTGCCGAACGGACGAGGGAAGACCGTCGGGCAGTTCAGCGCCGTTGGCGTCAACCGGTAGCAGATCGGCTGGGTCGGCGTGCCGCCGCAGATGCCGGACGTGGCCGTCTGCACGCAGGGGCTGGTCACCGTGTCACGGGTGTAGAAGTCGTCCTGCATCAGGGCTTCGGCGCCTGCCAGCCACTGCAGGCTGCCGTCCATCGCTTCGCCGGCGAGCCGGACATCCTGATAGAGCGTCTTGTCCTCGGCGAAGGTCGAGGTCTGGGCCAGCGGGTAGAAGCCGATCTGTCCCTGGGACTGGAACATGGCCTGGGTCGCGAGATCGACGCCTCCGGCGAAGTCCTGGGCGGACTCCGACTGCAGGGCCATGGTCGTCGACGTCAGGGTCGCCCAGCCGAAATCGTAGTCGGCAGTGAGCATCGCCCGCTGCACGGTCTGGTGCAGCCCGTTATCCACGTCCTGCGGGATGTCATAGCGTGGGCCGGTGTAGCCCAGCGGCAGCGTCGGCAGACGACCGGCCGGGATCACCCACTGGTTGGCGAAGGTCGGCAGGTTCATGTCCATCGCATCGACGAGCAGGTTCACATCGACCGGACCGTCGCTGTAGCGGACCTGACCACGGACGATGTAGCCGTCCGTGTGGTCGTAGTAGCTGTCCTGATTGGGGTTGTAGTAGATGCCCCCGCCCTGGCCGGTGACCTGGGCTCCGAACCGGACGGCGACCGTGTCGCTCAGTTGCTGGTTCACGACGCCTTCGACGCGCATCTGCGAAAGGTCGTCGGTATAGGTCGCCGAAACGCGGCCGCCGTCCCGGAACGCCGGCCGGGCCAGAACGATATTGACGGTGCCGTACTCGGAGTTGCGCCCGTAGAGCGCGCCCTGCGGCCCCTCGAGGACCTCGATCCGGGACAGGTCGAAATAGTCGATGCGCTTGAAGTTGCGGCCGCCCAGCGTGCTGCTGCCCACATAGGCGCCGTTCACGAACAATCCCACGGCGGAATCGGCGCTGGTCGCGCGCTGGGTGCCGGAGCCGCGGATGGAAATCTCGGCGAGGTTCTCGGCCTGGACGCCGTTGAAGCGCACGCCCGGCACCGTCTGGAGCAGGTCGCCGGTCCCCTCGACAGGGCCCTTGGCCTCCAGCTGTTCGTCGGTCAGGGCCGTGATCGTGGCGGGCACGTCGCGGATCGCTTCCTCGCGCCGGCGGGCCGTGACAACGACATCGCCCAACTGGGTGGCTGCAGTCTGTTCGTCGGCCGCCTGGCGCGCCGGATCCGAACCACTGGTCTGGGCCATGGCGACCCCGGGACCCATCGCCGCAATCAACGCGATCGACGAGCACGCAAGCAAGCGTAACATGCCTTTTCCTCCCCTGATGTTTTAGCGCCGGCTTTTTGGTGCCGGCTGATGGCGGTACGACACTGGCGATCTGCTCGCCCTGCGGATCTTCGGCCCTCGTCTGGCTACAGACCCATCAGCCCCATCCGAGACAGCTCGGACAATGATCGAAGTTTTGTCGTACAAAACTTGACACGCCCCTCAACGGGGGCGTTCCCTCTCCCCAGACGTCTTCAAGAACGTCGGGGAGTGAATGTCAGAAACACGCGAATCCCGTAGCGGCCCCGGGCTGAAGATCGCCGTCATGGCGTCGGCCGGCGCCGCGGTCGAATGGTACGACTTCTTCATCTACGGCACGGCCGCCGCCCTGGTGTTTCCACACCTGTTCTTCCCGGCGGACCTGCCGCCGTTGGTGGCGCAGATCGCGTCTTTCAGCACCTTCGCCGTGGGTTTCATCGCACGCCCGCTCGGCGGCATGCTGTTCGGACATTTCGGCGACATTCACGGGCGCAAGCGGGCCCTGGTCGTCGCCATGTTCTTGATGGGCGGCTCGACCACCCTGATCGGATTCCTGCCCGGCTATGGCCAGGTCGGGATCCTGGCGCCTCTCCTGCTCGTGGCCCTACGGTTCGCCCAGGGCCTCGCGGTCGGCGGCCAATGGGGCGGCGCCGCCCTGCTGGCCATCGAGAGCGCTCCCGAGAATCGGCGCGGCTTCTACGGCAGCTTTGTCCAGGTCGGCGTGCCGCTGGGCGTGGTGGTCGCCAATGGCGTCTTCCTGATCGTCGGCGCCCTGACCTCCGACGACGTATTCATGAGCTGGGGGTGGCGCATCGGCTTCGTGGCCAGCGTGGGCCTGATCTTCATCGGCATGGCATTGCATCTCGGCGTGTCAGAACCGGCCGGCGAAGGTGAAGCCGCCCCGCCGCCGGTGGCTGGGGAGCGGCGCCGCTCGCCCCTCGCCGAGGTCGCCCGCGGTCACTGGCGCGCCATCCTGCTCGCGGGCGGGGCCTTCGTCGCCAACAACACCTGCTTCTATGTCGCCATCACCTATGTGGTGGCTTACGGCACAACCAGCCTGGGCATCGATCGCAACATCCTGCTGATGGCCGTCATGGTCGGAAGCGTCCTGATGGTTCCGTTCCTGATAGGCTGCGGGGCGCTTTCAGACCGCTTTGGCCGGCGCGGGATCTTCCTGGCCGGCGCTCTGCTGTCCGGCATCTGGGCGTTCGTGGCCTTCCCGCTGATCGGGACAGCCTCCCCGACGGCCATCATCCTCGCCGTCACGGTCCAGCTCGCCTTCATCAGCATGATGTACGGCCCGCAGGCCGCGCTGTTTGCTGAGCTGTTCCCCAAATCAGTGCGTTATTCCGGAGCGTCGCTCGGCTACCAGATCGGCTCTGTTGTCGGAGGCGGGTTCGCCCCCATAGTCGCCACTGCCCTGTTCGCCCGATACCAGGACACCGTGCCGATCTCGATCTATCTGGCGGCGATGTGCGCGATTTCGTTCATCAGCGTGATCATGCTCGGCCGCCACCTGCCGGCGAACAGCCGTACGACCGACCGCCTGCAAATTTCCCAGCCGAACCGCCAGGAGGCATCGCAATGATCGACACCAGCAGACGGACGTTCCTTGGCGCGGGCGCCCTTCTGCCGGTCGGCGCCGCGAGCCTCCAGGCGGCCGCGCCTTCGAGCGACCGGATCGAGGCAGATCTGGTTCGCTACGTCGGCTTCGGCGAAAAGCGTGCCGGCGGCGCCGGCGACACCGCCTGCGGCGAATGGCTGGCGGGCGAACTGGAGCAGGCCGGCTACGTACTGGAACGGCAGACCTTCCAGACACCCTTTTTCGAGGCCTCCCGCGCCGAACTGGTCAGCGGCGACGCACGCGCTCCGGTCCTGCCGCAGCCCATCGTCATCCCGACAGGTCCCGACGGCGCCGTCGGCCCGCTGGTCCGGGTCGATGGCCAGGGACGATTCAAGGGAGCCATGGCCGGAGCCATCGCCCTGATCGACCTGCCGCACGGGCGTTGGTCCTCGGCTCTGCCGAGACCTGTCCGCGGCCCGATCGAAGCGGCCTTCGCCGCCGGCGCCAAGGCCGCGGTCGTGATCACGAACGGCCCGACCGGCAAGGTCATCGCCCTGAACGCCGACGGCCGGCGGCCGATGTTCCCCGGCCCCGTCGCCCTGATCGCGCCTGAGCACGCCAGCGCTTTCCTGGGAATGGCGATCGAAGGTCGGGACGCCCGCCTTTCGATAGAGGGTCAGGGCGGCACGCGTCCCGCCTTCAACTTCGTCGGCCGCCTCGATCGCGGCAAGGACCGGTGGCTGGCCATCTCGACGCCGCGATCCGGCTGGTTCACCTGCGCCGCCGAACGCGGCCCGGGCGTCGCGGCCTGGCTACACCTGGCCCGCTGGGCCACGACCGCGCTTCGGGACTACAACCTCGCCTTCATCTGCAACACCGGGCACGAGTACGAATACCTGGGCGCCGCCGAGGCGATGAAGCAGATCGCGCCTCCGCCTGAGGCGACGCGCTTCTGGCTTCACCTCGGGGCGAATGTCGCGGCCCGCGACTGGCACGACATTCCGGGTCACCCGTCGCCGTTGCCGAGCGTCGACAGTCAGCGTTTCCTGTCCGTCAGCCCCGGGTTGCTGCCACTCGCCCGCTCCATCTTCGCCGGCCAGGCGGGGTACGAGGCGCCCGTCTCCAGCGCCGTACTCGCGGCCGGTGAGCTCGAGGAGGTCATCAAGGCCGGCTATGCGCCCGCCGCCGGCGTCTTCGGCATCCATCGCTACCACCACGTCGCCGAGGACGACGAGCGTTGCCTCAACCCGCCGGCCACCCTCGCCGCGGCCGAGGGGTTCCGACGTCTGCTGGAGGCTGTGGTCGCGAGCTAGAGCGACGGACTGCTATCCACGGCGATGATCGAAGCGGTCATGAGCCCGGCCGCGCCAGCAGCAGGGCCTGATCCAGGACGCCGCTGTGCATCAGACGGCGGCGCGGAAAGCTGGCGATTTGCGGTCCGAACTTGCGGGGCCCGGAAGCGCCGGCGCTCGAATGAGAGCGGCTTTACGAAGCTCGCTTCCGAATCAGCCTGTTACGCCGACAAGTTGGCACTGGACTGACCGCACAGCCAAATCCGGAACCGACGACGAGGACGGACCGGACGGCCCTGCGGCCGCCCGGTCGTCACCCGGATTCGTCAGACGATCCAGTCGCGCATCGAGCCGGCGTCGAAGCTGTGGTCATCGATGTGCGGTCCGAACATCCCGCCGATGAACAGCGGCGCGTCGCCGAAGCCGTGGAAGCCGGTGAAGCCGGTCTCCATACCGCCGCCGGCGTCCGCGCCGTCGAAGGCGAGGTCGTCCTGCACGGGCAGGACCAGCGGCCCCGCCTTGTCGGCCAGGGCCGGCAGGACGAAGGCGTCGTCGTCCTGAAGCGGCGAGACCAGCGGCCCGGCGTCCTTGGCCGACGGCTCCGGCGCGGCGGCGCCGTGAGTGTAGGTCAGCACCGTCTTGGTGTTGCCGGTGAGGAAGCGCACCGCCTCGATGCTCTCGACGTAGATGGTCCCGTCGCGGCCGGCGACGGTGTCGACGATGCGCCAGCCCGAGCCCTCGGTGGTCACCGTGTACTGGGCCTGGGTTCCGCGGACGTGGACCTCGTCGTATCCCGCGCCGCCGAACAGCCGGTCGGAGCCGCCCATCCCCTTGAGGATGTCGTCGCCGATGCCGCTGGTGATGGTGTTGTTCCCGGCGTTGCCGGTGCCGTAGAATTTGTTGTTCCCGACGTAGAACATGTCCTCGATGTTGGCGGCCATGACGTGGGCCCCGACGTGAGCCTCGATGGTGTCGTGGCCCTGACCGGCGATCTCGACGATCGTGTCGTAGGCGTCGAGCACATACAGATCGTCGCCCAGCCCGCCCTGCAGCTGGTTGGCCAGCCCCTGACCGCCGGCGAGGATGTCGTTCCCCGCGAAGCCGAGCAGCGTGTCGGCGCCGAGACCGCCGCTGAGGCGGTCGCCGAGCGCGCCGCCGACGAGAGTGTCGTTGAAGGCGGAGCCGAGGATGGCCTCGATCGAGGTGAAGGTGTCGGTGCTTCCGTCCCCGTCGTTGACCGCCCGCATGTTGTCGAGACGGGCGTGCACGCCCGCCGCGGCCTGCGAATAGTCCGCCGTGTCGATGCCGCCGCCGCCGACGAGGGTGTCGACGCCGCCGCGACCGCGGAGCAGGTCGTCGCCCGCCCCGCCGGTCATGACGTTGTTGAGCGCATTTCCGGTGCCGGAGAAGTTTCCGGCGCCCGTGTAGATCAGGTTCTCGACGTTGTTGGCGAGGTTGTAGGCGTTGATGCGCGCCTCGACCGTGTCCGTGCCCTGGCCGTCGACCTCGACCACGGAGTCCAGCGCCTCCAGCACATAGCGGTCGTCGCCGAGGCCGCCCTGCAGGGTGTTGCCGGCGCCCGCGCCGCCCCACAGGACGTCGTTGCCGCCCTGGCCGAGCAGGGTGTCGGCGCCGAGGCCGCCCTTCAGCGTGTCGCCGAGCGCTCCGCCGACGAGCAGGTCGTTGAAGGCGGAGCCGGTGATGGCCTCAATGGAGGTGAAGGTGTCCGTGCCGCCGTCACCGTCATTGGTCGAGCGCATGGTGTCGAGACGGGCGGTGACCCCGGCCGCGGCCGAGGTGTAGTCCGCCGTGTCGAAGCCGTTTCCGCCGTTGAGGACATCGACGCCCGCGCCGCCCGCGAGCGTATCGTCGCCGTCGAACGCGTTCAGGGTGTCGTCGCCGCCGAGCCCGAACAGGCCCTCGAACGAGGAGCTTCCGATCAGGGTCTCGCCGGCGCTGCTGCCGACGCTGTTCGAGAAGAGCAGGGCCGAGACCAGCAGGTCGGTCGTGCCGAAGCGCAGGCGTTCGACGTTCGTCAGGCTGTCGGAGCCGTCGAGGCCGGTCACGCCCACGCCGTTGCTCGAAACCACGCCCGCCGGGCCGTCGGAGAAGACGGCCGTATCGAAGCCGGCGCCGCCGTCGATGGTGTCGTTGTCGCCGCCGCCGGTGATCAGGTCATCGCCCGCTCCGGCCTGGATGTCGTCGCGGCCGGCCGTGCCGTTGAGCGTGTCGGCGTTGGGGGTGCCGAGGATCTCCGTCGGCAGGGCGTGGCCGTTCGGATCGAACAGGCCGTCCGAGAACTGCAGCCGTTCGACATTGGTCAGAACGTCGACGCCGTCGGGCCCGGTGATCTGCAGTTCGCCGCCGGGCAGGAAGGCGAAGG
This sequence comes from Brevundimonas lenta, assembly GCF_014196335.1. Lineage (GTDB taxonomy): Bacteria > Pseudomonadota > Alphaproteobacteria > Caulobacterales > Caulobacteraceae > Brevundimonas > Brevundimonas lenta. The sequence goes on along the minus strand of NZ_JACIDM010000002.1, from coordinate 223,188 downwards.
CGTAGTCCGCACGGACGCCCGAGAAAACGGCCGTGTCAGTTCCGGCGCCGCCGTCGAGCGCATCGGCGCCCGAACCGCCGGTCAGGCGATCGTTTCCGTCGCCGCCGGTGATGATGTCGTTCATCGAGCCGCCGTCGATCTTGTCGTTTCCGGCGCCGCCGTCGAGCGTGTCGGCGTCCCACTCGCCGAAGATGATGTCGTCGCCGGCGTCGCCGGTGACCACGTCCGCGCCGTTGCCGGCGGTGATGGTGTCGTTGCCGTCGCCGCCCGAGATCAGGTCGTAGCCGCGGGAAACGCCGTCGCCCGGGGTGTAGCCGAGCCCTGCGGCCGCGCCGTCGCCGACGATAACGTCGTCGCCGCCGTGTCCGAACAGCTGGTCGCCCTGGTAGGGGCCCGAGCCCGGCAGGCTGCCGTCGCCGGCGCCCTGGATGTAGTTGGCCTGGTCGTCGCCGTGGAGCACGTCGGCATGGATGCTGCCGACCACGCCCTCGACGCTGATCAGGGTGTCTGAGCCGTGGCCGGTGTCCTGCGCCACGCCCTGGATGCGCAGATCGACCGTGACGCCGACCGTTCCGGCGCCCGAGGACGTGCGACTGTAGCCGACGATGTCATTGCCTTCGCCGCCGTTCAGGGTGTCGGCGCCGTCCAGGCCGCGCAGGGTGTCGTCGCCCGCGCCGCCCAGCAGGATGTCCGCGAGATGGGAGCCCTCGATCGTGTCGGCGCCGCCGGCGCCGTCGGCCCGGCCGAAGCCGGTCAGGGTGTCGTTCTGTCCCGAACCGATGATCCCCTCGACGCCGTCCAGCATGTCGCCCTGGGCGTCGCCGCCCGACGCGAAATAGGTCCAGGCCTGCAGCCCCGTCTGCGGATCGGAGCCGTTCGGCGAGCGCTGAACGCTGACGCCGACGGTCGAGCCGTCGTAGGAGACGGTGTCGGTCCCGCCTTCACCGTAAATCCGGTCGCCGCCCGCCCCGCCGACGAGCACGTCGTCGCCCGCGCCGCCGTAGAGGGTGTCGTTCCCCTCTCCGCCGTCGAGGAAGTCGGCGCCCGAACCGGCCGCCTGGTTCGGGTCGTAGTCGATGTCGGCGTAGAGGGTGTCCGAGCCCGCGCCGCCGTACAGCCGGTCATCGCCGAAGCCGCCGAACACAAGGTCGATGCCGCCCATGGCGTAGGCCACGTCGTCGCCGTCTCCCATGCTGACGGTGTTGTTGGCGTCGCCCGCGTAAACGAGGTCATCCCCGCCGAAGGTATGGATGCTGGTGATCCCGATGCTGCGGATAACGTCGCGGTATTCGGTCGTATGAAGCGCGGAGATCGTTTCGAAATTCACGTAGGTCCCGCCGGTCACCAGGGCCAGGATGTCAAACTCGAAACCGGCGGAGAATTCGATTGAGACGCCCTCGTCCAGTCCATCCAGACTGACCAGCAGGGAGTCGCCGCCGGCGCCGCCGTCGGCGTAGTCCAGCAGGCCGACGCTGACGGCGTCGTTGCCTTCTCCGCCGAACAGTTCGTCGCGCTGGCCGTCGTCGAAGCGGGAGCCCCAGACGTTGCCGATGCGGCTGGAGTTGGTGAAGGCGCTGCCGGCGATGCTGTCATTGCCTGCGCCGCCGTCGATGCGGTCCTCGCCCGCCTCGCCGTACAGGATGGTGCTTTCAGCACCGCCCGTGATGATGTCGTTGAACAGGGTGCCGACGACGTCGAAGCGTTCGACGTTGGCGAAGCTCCCGCCCGCAACCGCCGTGATCGCGGCTGCGGCTCCGGCGGTCATATCCAGGGTGAGGGCGCTGTTGCGGCCGCGGAAATTGACCTCGACGGAGTCCGCGCCATCGCCGCCGTCAGCGGAGTCGCCGGCGCCCAGATAGATGAAGTCGTCGCCCGCGCCCCCGTTCAGGGTATCGACGGAACCGTCCTCCGCCCGCCGGTCTGCGGCGAGGTAGAAACGGACCGGAATGGCCATGTTGCCATACTCCGGACCCAGCTGGAGAACGGTTTCACCCGAGGTGAGCCCGTCGCCGTCGTGGTACAGGATGTCGTTGCCGGCATCCCCCTCGATCAGATCGGCTCCATCGCCGCCGACGAGGACGTCGCGGCCGACGCCGCCGCGCAGGGTGTCGGCGCCCGCGCCGCCGTCGATGCCGTCGCCGTAGCTGGCGCCGCTGGGATCGATTTCGTCGCCGCCGGTGATCACGTCGTCGCCGGCGCCGCCGCTCAGCAGGTCGCCGCCGGATCCGCCGTTGATGGTGTCGTTGCCGCCGTGTCCGTACAGACTGTTGGCGACGCCCCAGGTCCCGGCGCCGGTGATGGTGTCCGCCCCGCCGTACAGCAGGTTCCAGAAGGCGGCGTCGTCGCTGCCGGCGAGGACCGCGTTCAGGGCGCTGGCCGAAACCGACAGCCCGGCGAGGCCCAGCACGAGGTCGCCGGATTGCTCGATGCGGAAGCCGGTGATCGTGCCGGTGGTCGGCACGCCCCTGGCGGTGAAACCGCCGAGGCCGGTGCCGGTGAAGATCAACTGGATGGCGTAGCCGTCGGGATCGAGCGCGTTGATCACGGCTTGCGTCGCCGACGTCGACACCGACTGCCCGGCCTGGAGGACCGCAGCCAGCCGCGCGCGGCTGAAGTCGTTCATATCGATCACGAAATCGCTGGTGACGGTCGGCATGGTCTGATTCCCCCGGTGGGCGCGGCCCAAACAAACATACAGGGACACCACCACCTATGCGGGCGACACACTCCCCTGACGGCCAAGGTTAGGTGGCCAATTGCGGCGCTTCAATGATCTGATTTGCGCCCTGACAGGAGCCTTTCCGGACGCTCCCGCGCCGCCTTCGCCGCACTGCAATGGCCGTAAGCTTTGCTTGTAAATCGGAAGATGTAGGAGCCAGTCATTCGCGCGATTCTTGTAAATCGACGGTATTTGATGTAGCAGGTCGCGCCAGGCTGCCGGGAGCGCCACGATGTCGACGATGGCGTTTCTTGGCGGAACCTTGACCTTTGCGTCCCTGGTTCTTGCCTCCCCTGCTCGCTCCGGACCCGGCCAGGAAGTCGTTCCGCCGACGGAGGCGGCTGACATCGCATCGATCGTGTCCACCATCGAAGGCGCCCTGACCGGGGCCTATGCGCTGGGCGTACGCCCCGCGATGCGGGACGCGCACGCCAAGGGCCACGGCTGCGTGAAGGCCGAGTTCCGGGTCGGCGAGGCGCCGCCGGAGCTGAGGGTCGGGGTGTTCGCGGAGGCGCGGACGTACAGGGCCTGGATACGGTTCTCGAACGGCGCCGGCACGCCGCATGACGATCATGCCGGCGACGGCCGCGGCATGGCGATCAAACTGACCGGGGTGCCGGGCCGGAAGCTGCTGGACGCGGAGATCGACGCTCAGACGCAAGACTTCGTCATGATCAACCATCCGGTCTTCTTCATCCGGAACGTCGCCGACTACGTCCCCTTCACCACCCTGTCGCTGCAGGGCAAGTCGGACCAGTTTCTCGCCACCCACCCGCACGAGCAGTCGATCGTCGCGGCGATCATGGCGCAGACCGTCGATGAGATGTTCGAGCAGCGCTACTTCAGCATGGCGCCGTACCGGCTGGGCGAGCGCTACATCAAATTCTCCGCGCGACCGGTCGATTGCTCGACGAATGCGCCGATCGAAGAATCCACGGCGGCCGCGCCGACGGACCCGGACTATCTGCGCGAGGCCATGATCAGCTGGTTGGGCGAGAAGGACGCGTGCTTCCGGTTCGGCGTCCAGTTGCAGACGGATCCGGCCAGCCAGCCGATCGAGGACCCGACCATCCTGTGGGACGAGACCGCCGCGCCGTTCGTCGATGTCGCGTCCATCCGCATACCGAAACAGACGTTCGACTCCGAAGCGCAGCAGACCTTTTGCGAGAACCTGTCCTTCACGCCCTGGCACGCGCTGCCGGAGCATCGGCCGGTCGGCGGGATCAATCGCCTGCGGAAGGCGGTCTATGAGGCGATTTCCGACCTGCGCCATCGCCTGAACCGCGCCGCGCCCGCCGAGCCCACAGGAGACGAGACCTTTCACTGAGCGTCACACGCGACGCCCCTTGCCCGGGAAAAGCAGATGAAGCGCACCCTGAACGTCGCCATTGCGTCGACCGCGGTCATGTTGTGCGGCGCCATCGTCGTATCGGCGGCGGACGCTCCGCCCCCGGCGGTCGACCTGGAACAGGGGATCGATCAGGCCACGCTGGATCGCTATCACCACACCGACCAGGGCACCAGGCTGCTGCCGGCCGCCTGGCTGGCGGCGCTGGAGAAGCCGGACGGCAGCGGCAAGGTGATGAACACCGAGGACCTGCGCCGCTACGGCTTCCTGGTCGATAACGTGCAGACCGGGCCGGGCAATCCCTACGGCTGGCCGCTGGGATGGACCGTCAGCGACCCGGCACAGAACAATGGCGTGGCGATCGCGGGCTTCAGCTGCGCGATGTGCCACACCGGCCAGATCGAATACCAGGGCAAGGTGATGGTGGTCGAGGGCGGCCAGTCCATGATCGACCTCTTCCCCTTCATCGACTGGGTCGCCACCGCCTTCGCCGCCACGGCGACCGATCCTGTGATGCGCGCCAAATTCTTCGAAGACGCCATCGCGGCGGGCTATCCGGCCGATCGCATGGCGACCGACTTCGACGCGACCGTCGGGACGCTGAGCCATCTGCGGTCCTCAACGCCGGGGGCGAAAATCACCATGCTTCCGGGCGGTCCGGGCCGGGTCGACGCGGTGCAGGGGATCGCCAATCGCGTGTTCGGCACGGACCTGATGATCCCGTCCAACCAGCGGGACGCCACGGCGCCGGTCAGCTACCCCTATCTATGGGACATCTGGCGGCTGAGCTGGCTACAGTACAACGGGTTCATTCCGGCCAATGCGGACTCGCGCAACATCGGCGAGGTGCTCGGGACCATCGCCAAAACCAACTTCGTCGGACCGGACGGTTCGCTGAATCCGGAGCCGGAGCGCTGGCGGACCTCGGTTCAGATCCGGAACCTGCAATGGATGGAGGCGACGCTGCGGGGTCTGAAGGCGCCCACATGGCCGACCGGTGTGCTGGGCGACATAGACCAGGACAGGGCCACAGCCGGCCGGGAGCTGTTCGTCACCCACTGCACCGGCTGTCACGGAATCAAGGCGCTGCCGGACGGCAACTGGGACGTGACGGTGGTGCCGCTTGAGCACATCGGGACCGACCCCAATCAGGCGACGAACTGGGCCGGGTACACCTACGACCTGACGAAGCTCGGCATGTCCACGCAGACCCCGGCCAATGTGGGCACGAGCACGGCGATCAACGCGATCCGCAGACAGCTGTACGCCGACGCGGCGATACCCGCGTCGGAGCAGGATCCGGACGTCGAGTTCCTGGCGCCCTGCGGATACAAGGCGCGGCCGCTGATCGGGGTCTGGGCGACGCCGCCGTTCCTGCACAACGGCGCGGTGCGCACGGTGTTCGACCTGCTCAGCGACACCCGGCCGGCGACCTTCACGGTCGGGACGCGGGAGTACGATCCCGTCCACCTCGGCTATGCGGACGGTCCAGGCCTGAGGAGCTTCACGCTCGACACCTCGGTGTCCGGCAACTCCAATGCGGGCCACTGGTGGACGGACGACACCAGCAGGCCCGGCCGCATCGGCCCCAGGCTGAACGACGACCAGAAATTCGCGATCATCGAGTTCCTGAAGGCCGCGACCTACGACAACTATCCAACCGAAAGCCGCGCGGTCCCGGGGAAGGTCGCTTGCGCCGACCCGCCGGACTGGGCGCGACAGGCGCGCGCAGGCTGATCGGCCCCGTTGCGTCGCCAGGGCGCACCGCTAAGCTCCGCGCGCCGATCGTCGGCTGTGGAGATGAGACCGTGACGCTTACGCCGCCCCTGCCCTCCCTTCGACTCGACGGCAAGCGAGCACTGATCACCGGCGCCGGCCGCGGGATCGGAGCGGCGGGCGCGGCGGTGTTCGCCCAGGCGGGCGCTCACGTCACCCTGTGCGCGCGGACGGGCAGCGAGCTGGAGGCCAGGGTCGCGGAGATACGGGAGGCCGGGTTCGAGGCGGACTGGTTCGTGCTGGACGTCAACGACATCGCGGCCGTGCGCCGGGAGATAGCGGCGCGCGGGCCGTTCGACATCCTGCTGAACAACGCCGGGGCCAATCGTATCCGGTCGATCACCGAGGTTACGGAAGAGGACTATGACGCGGTCCTGAACCTGAACCTGAAGGCCGCGCTGTTCGTGGCGCAGGCGGTGGCCAAGGGACTGCTGGAGGCGGGCAAGCCCGGATCGATCATCAACGTCTCATCGCAGATGGGCCACGTCGGCGGCGGCGGACGGTCGCTGTACAGCGCCTCGAAATGGGGGCTGGAAGGCATGACCCGCTGCATGGCGATCGATCTGGCGCCGCAGGGCATCCGGGTGAACACCATCTGCCCGACCTTCATCGACACGGCCCTGACCCGGCCGATCCTGGATACGCCCGGCACGCGCGAGCACGTGCTGAGCCGGATCAAATTCGGCCGGCTGGGGCGGATGGAGGAGCTGACGGGTCCGCTGCTGCTGCTGGCGTCGGACGCCTCGAGCCTGATGACCGGCAGTTCGGTGATGGTCGACGGCGGCTGGACGGCGGACTGAGGCTCAGGCCTGCAGCGTGAGACGGCGGGACTACGCCGGTCAGGCTGCAGTCCCGCTCCGGGTGTCCTTGTAGATCGTCCCGTCCTTCACGATGACCGTGAAGTTGTTCGGGTCGGCGATGAGGTCCAGGTCCGCTGTGGGGTCGCCGTTGACGACCAGCATGTCCGCCATCGCGCCCGGCTCGATCACGCCCAGCTTGCCCGGATAAGGATTGCGCGGGCCAGACAGGGCCATCAGCTCGCCGTTCCCCGATGTGGCCATCTGCAGGGACTCGGCAGGGCTGTACCAGTTCGTCATGCGCGCCAGCATCAGTCCCTGCCGGTGCAGGATGTCCGGCGAGAACAGCAGGTCGGTGCCGAACGCCGTTTTGATCCCGTGGCGGCGCGCGAGGGGATACATCGTCCGCGTCCCCTCAAGGACCTGGAGCAGGTTGACCCGGCTCTGGCCCGTCAGGGGCGCCTGGTCCTCCTCGCTGAAGAACGGCTGGGTGCTCAGCCAGGCGCCGCGCTCAGCCATCATCCGCGCCGTGGCCTCGTCCATCAGGTGGCCGTGCTCGATGCACTGGGTCCCGGCCGCCAGCGCCCGCTGCATCTGTTCGGGCGGATAGGCGTGGACGGTCAGATAGGTCCGGCGGTCGGCCGCCGTCTCCACGCCGGCGCGGAACTCGGCCTCGCCATAGGTGAACATGTCCAGGGTGGTGCGCGGCGAGGATACGCCGCCGCCGCCGACCATCTTGATCTGGGTCGCGCCTTGCATCAGCTGCTCGCGCGCCCGCAGCCGCACCTCGTCGGCCGTGTCGGCGATGCTGCCGCCGCCGATGTGCTCCATATGGCTGAGCCGGCCGCCAGGACTGCGCGGGATATCCTCTAGAGGCCGCATGTCGCCGTGTCCGCCGGTCGTGGTGATCATGGTGCCGGACGGATAGATGCGCGGCCCGGTGGCCATGCCCCGGTCGATGGCCTGGGCGAGCGCGAACGACGGTCCGCCCAGGTCGCGCACCGTCGTGAAGCCGCGCATCAGGGTGCGCTCCGCCTCGGCGCTGGCGGCCAGGAAGATGAAGCCGATGTCGGCGGTGGTCAGGGCCATCAGCGGCAGGGCGGCGAACATGGTGTGCCAGTGGGCGTCGATGAGGCCGGGCATCAGCACCCCTCCCCCGCAATCGATCACCCGCGCGCCGTCAGGCGGGGCGGCGTCTCCCTCGATGATGCGGCTGATGCGGTTTCCCTCGACCAGCACCTGGACCCCGCCGCGCGTGCGCGACGCCTTGCCGTCGAAGAGCATGCAGTTCCGGAACACCATTGGCGGGGACGGCGCCTGCGCCCGCGCCTTGCCCGTCAGGCCCAGCGCCGCGAACGAACCGGTCGCCCCGGCGATGAAGCCGCGGCGGGACAGCTCGGCGGTCATGCGGTCAGAAGCGAATTTCAGCTCCGGTCGGCAGCAGCCGCAGCCGGCCGCCGCAGAGTTGGGGAGGTCGTCGGTCGAGCAGGTGAACACGGTGCGCTCTCCGCCATTTGCCGCGGCGAACAACAACGGCCGCGCTCGCATGAAGCCGGGCGCAGCCTGACTTAGGTATCAGGTGAAACCCCGAGGCCCGTTGCGAGGACCGGCGACACCGCTGTTGCGGTTGCCGGAAGGCGCCTACTGGCGGGTGTCCGGGCGGCCGGGAGATGCCCGCTCGCCGGGGCCCGCGGGGACCTCGGAGGGCGAATCCCGGCTGACCGGGAGGGTGGCCTTCAGTCGGAAGCCGCGATCCAGCGCGCCGATGACCAGTTCGCCACCCAGCTGTTCCAGCCGCGCCTTCATGCCGGGGATGCCGACGCCGGTGGCGCCGCGGGCGAGGATCTTGTCGATGTGATCGGCGCTGCCGCCGACGCCGTTGTCGATCACCTCGAGCTCGATCTCGCGTCCGCGCCGCACCAGTCGCGCGTCGACCGTGGTCGCCCGGGCGTGGCGGTGCACGTTCATCAGGGCTTCCTGGGCGATGCGGAAGAGCGTCAGTTCCGAGACAGGCGCAAGCGTCGGCATCGGCTCGATGGTCAGGCGAATGTCCAGGCCCGTGCGGGCGCCGAAGCCGGTGGCGAATTTCCCGATCGCGCCGGCGAGGCCGAGCCGTTCGAGGTCCGGCGGATGCAGCAGGTAGGAGAAGGTCCGCACCTCTTCATGGGCGGCGCGCAAGGCGACCTGGATGTCCTCGACCGCATCGGCGGGCAGCGGCGTGGCGCTCTCGCGCTGCAGCCGGGACATGGTCAGGTCGATGACCACCAGATGCTGGGCCATGGAGTCGTGAAGCTCGCGCGCGATGCGGCGGCGCTCGTCGATCTCGGCCTTCATGACGGCGGCGGCCAGGCGGGTGGTGGCCTGGGCCAGTTCGTGATGCTCGGTGACGTCGCTGGCGAAGCCGAGGATCTGACGCACGGCGCCGTGGCTGTCGCGATTGAGGATTTGCTCGCGCACCTCGATCCAGCGCCAGCTGCCGTCGCTGTGCCGCATGCGGGTGGTCACCGTCGAGGTGTGGCCGTCCGGCGCGGAGGCGAGGCTGCGCCGGTGGCCGAGGAAGCGTTGCAGGTCGTCGGGATGAACCAGGCCGCGCGCCGGGCGGGAGCGGGTCTGGGCCCCCTCCTCCGAGAAGCCGAGCAGGACCGAGAGCTTCAGTCCGACCGATGGGGAACGGTCGTAGATATAGGTGGTGCCGGCGCTGATCAGGTTCAGGTGATCGAACAGGACGCGACGCCAGGATCCGGTCGAATCCGCCCGGTCGGTGGCCGGCGCGACCTCGATCACCACCGCACCGGAGGCCGTGGGATGAAGCCGGAACCGCATCCGACGGGCGCGCCGCCGCGCTACCCGGACGGTGGCGGTGGCCTCGGCCACGTCGGCGCCGTCGGCGATCCGGTTGAAGGCCAGCTCGAGCGGCAGATGAGCCTCGAGGGGAAGCACATCCTCCATGCGGCGGCCGACCACTTCGGGGCGACTCCACTCAAGCGTGTGGAGGAGGCCGTCGCTGACCTTGGCGAAACGGGGGCCGCTGACGGAATCCGCGACGAGCGCCATCGGGGCGTCGAGCCCTGAAATCCAATCGAAATCGGAAGCTTTGCTGTATTCAGCTAAGCCATTAAAGCCGAATCGGCGCTCCGGCGTGGCAAAAACAGGGCTTTCTATGAGCCCAACCGGAAGATTGTCGTTTGATCCGGACGACCTCATGCCGACCGCCTAGCATTCGAGGGGAGGAACGGGATTAACTACAAGTAATTCAGGACACCTTGAAGGCATCATATCAGTGATTGAACCCATATACTACCTAGGGACTATCAGGTAGGGTGCAGATCGGCGAGCACTCATGAGGGCTGGGCATGCTACGCGTACTGATCGCGGACGACCACGAGATCGTCCGACGCGGCGTTCGTGATGTAGTTGAAAATCACCTCGGCTGGGAGGTGTGCGGGGAGTCGTGCCACGGCTCCGAAGTGCTTGCGATGGCGCAGGAACAGCGGCCCAACGTGGTCGTCCTGGACGTGTCCCTGCCCGGCCTGAACGGCATCGCCGTCACCCGACAGATTCGGCACGCACTTCCCGCTACGGAGGTGCTGCTGTTCACGATGCACGACGACGACGAGACGGTGGCCGGCGGGCTGGCGGCGGGCGCGCGCGGGTACCTGCTGAAGTCGGAAGGCGAGACGCAGCTGGTGGCGGCGATCTCGGCGCTGGGGACGCACCGGCCCTACTTCTCGCCCGCGGTGGCGGAGATGCTGCTGGAGGCCGCGGTCCACGAACGGAAGAAATCCCGACTGGAAAGCTTCACCCTGCGGGAGCTTGAGGTCGCCCAGCTGATCGCCGAGGGCGGAAGCAACAAACAGATCGCGCGGCGCCTGGGCATCAGCATCAAGACGGTGGAAAGCCACCGCGCCGCGGCCATGCGCAAGGCGGGCGTACGCACCGCGGCGGAGTTCGTCCGCTTCGCCATCAAGCACAATTTGATCCAGGCTTAACCTCGTTGGTCGGGGTTCGACCTGATTGGTCTGAACCTCTGCGGCTGGGATTATCGTCGGTCCGACAGGAGGCCGGCGATGACCATGACCGATCGCCCAATGGATACCGAGGAAGCGTTCGAGATCGCCTTTGACGGCTATCTGGCCGGCTACCCGCTCGTAACGCTCGATTCCGCCCGCCGACGGCATCCGGCGGGACCCAACAGATTCGTTCACGCGAGGCCCGGCGAGGCGGTCGGCCTGTGCTCTCCCAATCCGCATGTGGTCTATTCAAGCGCATGGCTGGACCTGAGGGGCGGGCCGGTGGTGATCAGCCTGCCCGAGCTTCGCGCTCGCCATTTTGTGATGCCGATGATGGACGCCTGGGGCGAGATCTTCGCATCGCTGGGCGTGCGCCGGCGCGGCGCGGGCGCGCAGCATCTGGTGGTCGTCGGCCCGGGATGGAGCGGCAGCTCAACCGACGATCTGCCCGTCGTCCGGGCGCCGACCAACGCCGTCTGGCTTCTGGGGCGCACCCTGATCGACCCGCTGGACGATATCGATGACGGGCCGTGGAACGACTATTTCCTGACCCCGAAATGCCTGCGCAGCGGGATGGTGGCGGACGCGCCCGAGGCCGAGTGGGAGCCATGGCCGGCGTCGGTGGAGCCGCCGGACGCCGAGGACTTCCTGGACCGGCTGGCCGCCCTGATGACCCGCCATCCGCCCGGGGTGTTCCGCAGCGCCCTGGGCCGCCGCCTGGCCCGGCTGGGCGTCAGCGGCTCAAGGCCGTTCCGGCTGGACGACCTCCCTGCGGATGTGGCGGCCAGCGTGCGCGAGGGCGTGGCGGCCGCGCACAACAGCATCTCCGAGTCCGCATGGCCGGAAGCGCCGGGCTCCGATCACTGGAACAGGCTGTCCCGTCCCGGCGGAGGGCGACTGAGCCCGCTGGAGCGCGCCGCCATCATCCGCCGCGGCTTCGGATTCAATCTGCGCGACGACGCCGTCTACTACACAGCGTGCGAGGACGCCGCCGGAGCGGCGCTTAACGGCGAGACCGGATACCACCTTCATTTCGAGCCCAAGGGGATGCCGCCCGTCGGCGCCTTCTGGTCGATGGCGGCCTACGATGAAAAGGGACACCTTCCCGCGGCGGGCGCGGGCGATCAGGTCGGCCTGTCCAGTCGCGACCCCCTCCGCTTCAACCCGGATGGATCGCTGGATGTCCGGATCCAGACGCAGCGCCCGACCGGACCGGCCGGCGCAAACTGGGTGCCCGCGCCAGCAGGGCGTTTCCGGCTGATTTTGCGGACCTGGCAGCCGGGAGCGACGGTCCTCGACGGCCGGTGGACTCCCCCGCCCCTAAGGCGTGTCACGGCCGGAGACCGGAGGCCGCACCGGAAACGCCTGAGCGAATCCGTAGGGGTAGGGTCAGGCGCCCCCCATTCCGCCCCAGGGCATCTGCCCGATATCGGAAGGGACTGGATGGCGCCATTGTAATCGAACGCATTGATGGCGATCGCCCCCCGACCGCCTGCTCGCAGGCCGCCATCAGTGCTCAGGGCCGTCTTCCACCATCTCGATCGAGCTTGCAGGAAGGCTCGGGCGGAAGACGGCCCGTCGGGGATTCCAGCCCAATCAGGACGATGAAGGCCCGCGTGAAACAACGCCCTGGGAACAGCCAGAGGTCGCGTCGGGGTTTCGCCTGATCGTCCCGCCCTCGCCTCCCCGCCATGTTGAAAGTCCGCTTTTCGGACCGGGAGCTATTCCTCCGGCTCCATGACCTCCCGTGGCGAAACTCACGCGGCCCCGTTCTCCTGCGGGGCCGCCTTTTTCGCGCGCGGCGCGCCATCCCAGGGTAACGCCTGATAGCGCCCCCGTGGGACGGGATGCCAAATCCGTATCTGACACGGAGGCGAGGCATGACGGTGCAGACGGGCGTGAAGGAAAAGTCGCCGGAAGGCGCCCCCGTAAGGCCGGGCATGATCCGGATCGAGGGCGCGACCTTCCGGATGGGTTCTGACGAGCACTATCCCGAGGAGGCCCCGGCACGGTCCGTGCAGGTGGACGGCTTCTGGATCGACAGCCATCCGGTGACGAACCGGCAGTTCAGGGCCTTCGTCGAGGCGACCGGCTGGAAGACCGTGTCCGAACGCCCCGTCGACCCGGCGCTGTACCCCGGCGTCGATCCCGCCCTGCTTGGGCCGTCGTCGATCGTCTTCGTGCAACCGCCGAGGGGGCAGCCGCTGCGGGACGGCGAATGGTGGCACTACATCGCCGGCGCCGACTGGCGACACCCCGCCGGACCGAGAAGCTCGCTGGAGGGGTTGGACGATCACCCGGTGGTCCACGTCGCCTGGGAGGATGTGGCGGCCTATGCCCTGTGGGCGGGCGCGGACCTGCCCACCGAGGCGGAATGGGAGCTGGCGTCGCGCGGCGGTCTGGACGGCGCGGCCTACGCCTGGGGCGAAGAGCTGACGCCGGACGGCAAACATATGGCCAACGTCTGGCAGGGCCCCTTCCCGATCTTCAACTACACGGAGGACGGCTGGCCGAGGACGTCGCCGGTCGGCACGTATCCGCCGAACGGCTACGGCCTGTACGATATGATCGGGAACACCTGGGAGTGGACCCGCGACTTCTGGTCGGCGACCAATCCGAAGGCGCCGACCAGCGCCTGCTGCGCGGCGAAGAACCCGCAGGGCGGATGCGCGACGATGAGCTACGACCCGGCGGCGGCGCATCTGAAGATTCCGCGGCGCGTGCTGAAGGGCGGCTCGCACCTGTGCGCCCCCAACTACTGCCGCCGCTACCGGCCGGCCGCGCGGCACGCCCAGGCCGAGGACTCCGGCGCGTCGCACGTGGGTTTCCGCGTGGTGATCCGCGACTGACGGCGAAGGCTCACTCTGTCGCCGCTTCGCCTTCCAGCCTCATGGCCCGCGCCGCCTCGAGGTCCCGCTCAAGGAACAGGTTGAGGATGGTCCGGATGGCGGCGATGGCCGCCAGCTGTCCGATCTCTTCCCAGTTGGGAGCCACGATCGTGTCGGCGATGTCAGCCGCGAGGGCGAACTCGAGGGCCAGGACGATGGAGGCCGCGAAGCCCAGCCAGATGTCCTTCTTGAGCCGTAGATCGCTGTAGGCGCGCCAGTTCCTGGCGACCCTGACCACCGCCGAGAGGGCGGCGACCGCCAGGATCACGACCGCCACCGCCTCGCAGACGGTCGCCACGTGGGTGGCCAGTGCATCGACGACGGCTTCCATGCGAACCTCCGATGAAGGCGCCGAGGGGACCCGAGCGGCAGGCCGGGCACCATCGGCTGAACACCCAGGTTCAAGGCGGAAATACCCGGTCACCGCCAAGCCGTTCCTGGCCCCGGGGGAACCGGGCTCTTCCATGCTGCAGGTCGGGGTTTCCCCCGAGGGACGCCTGGCCTGCCGCATTGCAGGTTCCAGTCAGGAGTTTGCCATGACCCGTCACTTTGCTGCGCTCGCCAGCCTTGTCGTCGCCCTGACCCTGGCCTGGGCCACACCGGTGCTGGCGGCGCTGCCGTCGTGGAACGACACCGCGGCGAAGCAGGCGATCCCGCATGAGGCCTCCCCCGCCCGCGCCCCAGGGCTTCACCTGATCCCGTCGTCCCTGAGCGGCCGATAAGCCTTCAGCCCCTTCCCCGGAGAACAGTCATGCCAAACGGAAAACCCAACATCCTCGTCATCTGGGGCGATGACATCGGGATCAGTAATTTGAGCTGTTATAGCAAAGGGTTGATGGGCTACCGGACGCCCAACATCGACCGGATAGCCGACGAGGGCATGCTGTTCACCGACAGCTATGGCGAACAGAGCTGCACGGCCGGCCGGTCGTCCTTCATCACCGGCCAGAGCGTGTTGCGGACCGGGTTGTCGAAGGTGGGCGCCCCTGCCTCGCCTGTCGGCATGCCGGAGGGCGTGGTGACAATCGCCGGGCTGCTCAAGGAACAGGGCTACAAGACGGGGCAGTTCGGCAAGAACCACCTCGGCGACCTGAACCACATGCTGCCCACCAACCACGGCTTCGACGAGTTCTTCGGCAACCTCTACCACCTCAACGCCGAGGAAGAGCCGGAGATGTACGACTACTATCCGGAAAAGGACTTCCCGAACTTCCGCAAGAACAGCGGCCCGCGCGGCGTGATCCACTCCTGGGCCACCGACAAGGACGACACCACCACCCACGAGCGCTGGGGCAAGGTGGGCAAGCAGAAGATCGAGGAAACCGGCCCCCTGACCAAGGAGAGGATGGAAACCTGCGACGACGAGTTCGTCGAGCACGCCACCCGCTTCATCAAGGAAGCCAACGACGCCGATACGCCCTTCTTCGTCTGGCTGAACACGACGCACATGCACATGTTCACGCACACCAAGAAGTCGAGCCTGGGCCAGGCGGGCCGCTGGCAGTCGCCCTACCACGACACCATGATCGACCATGACAAGAACGTCGGTCAGATGCTCGACCTGCTCGACGAACTCGGCCTGGCCGAGGACACCATCGTGGTCTACTCGACCGACAACGGCCCGCACCGCAACAGCTGGCCGGACGGCGGCATGACCCCCTTCCGCAGCGAGAAGAACTCGAACTGGGAAGGCTCCTGTACGGAGCGTGGGGTCTGGCGGGCAAGTTCGCCGACACGTTCAAGGACTTCCCGCCGATCCAGAAGCCCAACACCTTCACCATCGACGACGCGATTGCGAAGATGGCCGAGGCCCAGGGCGGCGGCTGATCTCGCCGCGTAGCATGTGCTTGTCGAAGGCCGGCGGGAAACCGCCGGCCTTCTGCATTTTCAGAGTGGAGTAAGGCGTAGAGGCCGGGCGCATAGGGTGCAGACCCGATGCCCTGCAACGGCGCGGCGTGGTGTCTCTAGGTCGTCAGAACACGGATTCGCCAGCAGCACACCCGATGACAGTCCCCCTTCCCTCCTGGCGTCCCGGCGTGATCCGCGACGCGCTCGTGGATTTCGTCGACGCTGTGACCACGCCGGACACGCCGACCTTCGTTCCCGAGCGGGAGCGGATCGCCGTGTTCGACAACGACGGCACCCTGTGGTGCGAACAGCCGGTGCAGGTGCAGGTGGCGTTCAGCCAGGCGCGTCTGAAGCAGATGGCCCGGACCAATCCGGCCATGGCCGACAAACAGCCCTACAAGGCGTTTCTCGAGCACGACCTGCCGACCATCCACGCCCTGGGCAAGAAGGGCGTCTTCGAGGTCGCATTCGCCGTCCACGCGGGCATGACCGTGGACGCCTTCATGCAGTCGGCGGGCGCGTGGCTGGCCGACGCCCGGCACCCGCGGTTCGGACGGCGTTACGTCGACCTGGTCTATCAGCCCCAGCTGGAGCTGATGAGCTATCTGAGGGCCAACGGATTCCAGACGTGGATCGTCTCGGGCGGCGGGGCGGACTTCATCCGGCAGTTCGCAGAGAAGACGTACGGCGTGCCGCCGTCGCAGGTGATCGGCAGCACGGTGCGCACCCAGGTCCAGGACGTGAACGGGCGGCTGGATCTGTTCAAGCTGGCCCAGCTGGACACCTTCGACGACCGCGAGGTGAAGGTGGAGAGCATCGGTCTGCACATCGGCCGGCGGCCGATCTTCGCCTTCGGCAACTCGGACGGCGACCTGTCGATGATGCGCTACACCCTGTCGGGACCGGGCCGTCGGCTGGCGCTGCTGCTGCATCACGACGATGCGGAACGCGAGGTCGCCTACGACCGCGACTTCCGGCTCAGCCCGCTGGTCGAGGCGCTGGATCACGCCGACGCCTATGGGCTGCGGTGCGTCAGCATGGCCCGGGACTGGGCGACGGTGTTTCCACCGGAGCAAGAGACCGGCGGCAAGGGCGCCGAGGCGCGGAACGGGGCCCGGCGGGCCGCCTGAGGAAAGGATGTTTCTGGGGATCGCCCGGGACGTCGCTCAGGTCTTCACCTGATTACGCCCAAGCCATCATGGGTTGAGAACTGCGGTATCTCGCAGCGAGGACCCTACGATGACCTTCCCATCTGTTCGCACGGCAGCGACGGTCGTCGCTGTTTCCCTTCTCAGCCTCACGGCCTGCGGAACGCCGGCTGGCGACGTGTCGGTGCTTCAGTCGAGCACCCAGTCCGTGATCCCGGGTTCCACCTACGCCTGGGCGCCCTTCGACCCGACGGTCCGGAGCTCCGCGGATCCGCGCGTCGCCAACGACATCATCCAGCAGCGCATCACATCCGCCTTCGACGCGGCGATGGTGGCCCGCGGCTTCCAGCGGGTCTCGGATCCGCAGCAGGCGACACTGCTGGTTTCGTACCATATCGGCCTTCAGGACCGGACCGAGGTGCGCGCCGACAATTTCGGCGGCCCGCCGATGGGAGCGTGCGGCTTCCGCGGCTGCATGGGCGGCTGGGGCTGGTACGGCGCCCCGACGCTGAACGTCGACACGATCAACTACACCCACGGCACGGTGATCTTCGACATCGTCGACCGGGCTTCGGGCGAGCTGGCGTGGCGCTCCACCTCGCAACAGCGAGTGGATAGCGGCGACGCCGACCAGGCCCGTCTGAACGCCATCGCCGACGACATGCTGCGCTCGCTGCCGCGCAACACGCCGGCGAGCTGAGTCCGGTCCCGTACGCCGGTGCGGATTTTGTCGGTCCGCACCGCGGCGGCTCTCGGGGTTTCGCCCGATGGGCCGCCTTCAGGGCGGCGAGGATAATGCCGACAGTCCCGAAATCCGGGACGAAAGGAGCCGCCATGAAGGGGTTCGCGCCCGTCATCCTCGCTGTCGGTTCGGCCCTCTGGCTGGGCGCCTGCGAGACCACGGGGCCCGAGCTCACCGTGACGCAGGCCAGCGCCATCGCGCCGGGCTCGACCTACGCCTGGAAACCCATCGAAAGCGTCGTCGAGCGGGGCGCCAATCCCGCGGTGACCAATGACCTCGTCCAGTCGCGGATCAAGACCGCCGTCGAGGAAGGTCTGGCGGCCAAGGGCTTCCGGCAGGTGTCCGATCCGGACGAGGCGACGCTGCTGGTGGCCTACTTCATCGGCCTGACGCCGCACTCCGACGCCCGCGCCGCCTATGACGGGCCGGTCGGCCCGGCGGCATGCGGCTTCAGTGGCTGCGTGCCGGGCTGGGGGGTCTACGGCTACCCGTCCATGACCGGGATGACGGTCAACTACACCGATGGAACGGTCATTCTGGACCTCGTCGACCGGGCGTCGAACCAGCTCGCCTGGCGGGCGGTCTCGAAACAGCGCGTCGACAGCACCTCCATCGCCCAGCCCCGCCTGAACGCCATCTTCGCCGAGATGATGACCAGTCTTCCCGGCGAGTCCCGATGAGGAATCCCATGATGCATGCATCCCTTCCCGCCCTGGCGCTCGCCGCAGTACTGACCGCCGCCGCGCCGTGCGCCCTCGCCCAGACGACCGATGCGGCGGCAACTGCCGCGCCAGCGGCCACCGTCGATCCGGAAGCCGTCGCCGCGCTGCACCGCATGGGCGCCTACCTCGGCACGTTGCAGAATTTCGAAATCACGGCCGAGACCAGTCGGGAGCTGATGCTGGGGGCGGACCAGAAATTCGACCTGGATGGCGTCACGACCTATCGGGTCCGACGGCCCGACCGACTGTTCGTCGAGAACAATACGTCGCGGAAGCAGCGGCAGTTCATCTATGACGGCCAGCATTTCACGGTCTATGCGCCGACGCGCAGCTACTATGCGACCGTCGATGCGCCGCCGACCATCGGCGAACTGCTGGACGTCGCGGCCGAGCAATACGGGGTCGAACTGCCCCTCGAAGATCTGTTCCACTGGGGCGATCCGGCTAACCTGCCGCAGGACTTCGAGTCCGCCGTCCACCTCGGCACGGCCATGGTCGACGGGGTGCAGACCGATCAGTACCTCTTCCGCCAGCCCGAACTCGATTGGCAGATCTGGATCCAGC
Organism: Brevundimonas lenta; assembly: GCF_014196335.1. Taxonomy (GTDB): domain Bacteria; phylum Pseudomonadota; class Alphaproteobacteria; order Caulobacterales; family Caulobacteraceae; genus Brevundimonas; species Brevundimonas lenta. The sequence goes on along the minus strand of NZ_JACIDM010000002.1, from coordinate 204,626 downwards.
AAGGGTCCGAGCCGCTGCCCCGGAAGATATCGATCGTCGACCGGACCGATCCGACCCTGCCGAAGTACACGGCGACGCTCGGCTGGAACACCAATGCGGCCTTCGACGCCCGGACGTTCGCCTTCGCGCCGGACGCCGACGACCAAGCCATCCAGTTCAGGTCAGAGTGAGGAGCGCGCCATGAAACTCTCGAAATCAGGGCTCGCCACCCTCGCAGCCAGCATCACCTTCCTTGTGGCCGCGCCGGCGTTTGAAGCCGCTGACGCCCAGGTGCGCGGCGGCGGCCGGGGCGGTGTCAGTCGCGGCGGTGGCGGCGGCCACGGCGGCATGAGCCGTGGCGGCGGCGGGGGTCGAAGCGCCGCCAGCCGGCCCGCCCGGTCTCCCTCGGCCGGAACCGCCCAGCGGGCCCGGCCGTCAGGCGGTCAGAGCCGCCCGGCCGCAGCCGCAGGCACGCGCGACCGCGGAGGCGCAGGAGCCGCCGCCCGGGAAAGGCCCGGCGGCGCCGGGGCCGGAACCCGCGAAAGGCCGGCGGCCGGAGACCGTACTCCCAACAGGGATCGGCCGGGCGGCGACGGAAACCGGATCAATTCCGGCGACGGCAACCGGATCAACACCGGCGACCGGGAGGTCAACCGGGGCGACCGGGTTCGCGATCGGGAGACAAACATCGATCGCGGCGACATCAACATCAACAACGACATCGATATCGACGGTGATCACGGCTGGGACTGGGATGACGGCTGGGGCGATCACCCGATCGCCGCAGGGGTCGCTTTCGGCACCGCGGCGGCCTGGACCTCGGCCGTCGTCGGCTCGATGTTCTACAGCATCCCGCCAGCGTGCTCGCCGTACTACGGGTCGTACTATTACTGCGACGGTCACTACTATCAGCCGCAGTACCAGGGAGACACCGTGGTCTACGTCGTGGTGGACGACCCCGCGCAAAGCGTGACCGTGGTTCAGTAGGCGCACCCTGAATGGCGTCACCTGTATCGCACCCCCGTTCCACCCGTCAGACGGGCGGAGGATGGCGGCTGGCCGGGGTCGCAGTCGCCGCCGCCGTTATCGCCGCGCCCTTCGCTGCCCAGGCGCAGGAGCCGGAGACGGGCGAACATCCGCCAGGCAGCGACGCCGACCTGGCGGCCAAGCTGTCGAACCCTGTGTCGAGCATGATCAGCGTGCCGATCCAGTGGAACTACGACTGCTGCATCGGACCCAATGACGGGGCGCGGATGACCGTCAACGTGCAGCCGGTGATACCCGTGCCGCTGAACGACGACTGGAACCTGGTCGTCCGGACCATCCTGCCGATCGTCTACCAGCAGAGCACGGCGCCCGGCGTCCCAAGGACCACGGGGATATCGGACATCACCCAGAGCTTCTTCTTCACGCCGTCCCACACCCGCAACGGCGTGACCTGGGCGGTCGGGCCGGTGTTCCTGTGGCCGGTCGGGACGGAAGAACTGGGGACGCAGAAATGGGGCGCGGGTCCCACGGGCCTGCTGCTGAAACAGGATGGCGGTTCGACCTACGGCGTCCTGGCCAACCACATCTGGTCCTACGCCGGCGACGACGATCGCGGGGACGTCAGCCAGACGTTCCTGCAGCCGTTCTTCTCGTACACGACGCGCGGCGCGACGACCTACGGCCTCAACAGCGAAGCGACCTACAACTGGGAGACGCGGACCTGGAGCGTGCCGATCAACGCCACCATCAGCCAGCTCTACAAATTCGGCCAGCAACGGGTTCAGGTCGGAGCCGGCGCCCGATTCTATCTGACGGACGAGGTCGGCGCCCCGACGTGGGGCCTGCGGGCGAACGCGACCTTCCTGTTCCCGCAGTAGGGCCGGCTGGTCAGGCGGCGGCGCGCCCGGCCTTTTTCGCGGTGCGCTTGATCCAGGTCTTGTAGAGCGTGCCGATGACCAGGCCGACCATCAGGAACAGCAGGATGGCGGCCTGGACGCGCCGGTCGGTGAAGTGGGCCGCGGCGAGGGACATGGCGATGCCAGGGTGGCGGACCGAGGCGGCGATCGCCAACGTGGCCCGGTCCATCAGTTCAGGCCCGCCCAGAATATGCCCGCCGACCAGGCTGACGATGACGAGGATCACCATGGCCAGCAGGGTCCCGTTGCCGATCAGATTGGTCATCGGCGGCCAGACCGACACGATGATCGGCAGGAAGGCCAGCACCACCAGCAGCATGCTGAGCTTGTAGAGAACCGGCGCGGCCTGGGCGGCGAATTTCGGCGAGAACTGCCGGATCAGCAAGCCCACGACAAGGGGGACCAGAACACCTGAGGTGACCGTCCCTGCGATGCTCTCGACCGATGCCGTATCGCTGCGGCCGAACAGGTAGGCGGCGATATTGAACACCACCGGAACCGAGACCACCGTCAGCAGGGCCATGGCGACGTAGACGCCGTAGGCGTACTCCTTGCGGGCGCCGACCCCGATCTCCTGGCCGGGCACCAACGGCGGCACGGGCGCGACCGCCATGAGCATGATCCCCGCCTTCACCGCGGGGGTCAGCGGCAACATCCAGACCAGCAGGCCAGCCGCGATCGGGGGAATGACCATGACGGCGAGGACCGCGCGGGCCAGCAGGCCAGGCCGGCGCAGCACGTAGATCAGGTCGCCCCTGCCGGAGTTCAGAGCCACCGTCATGACCAGCCCGCCAAGGCTGATCGTGAGGAGCAAGGGGACCAGTTGCTTGACGAATTCCATGACGGCCTCCGGCGGTGCGATAGGGCCGGACTGTCAGCGGCGGCCTGGTCCGCGACAATCGGGAGAAACCCTTAGGATCGCGGCCCCGGCGCCCTTGTCGACGGCCGGAGTGTTCGACTCGTCGGCGCAGGGTCTATGGTCCGGCCGCGGTCGCCGGACGGGAGTGGTGGAATGGGCGTTGGAGAGATCGGCTGGCGCTTCTGGATCGACAGGGGCGGCACCTTCACCGACGTCGTGGCGCGGGCGCCGGACGGGCGGCTGACGACGAAAAAGCTGTTGTCGGTCAATCCGGAACAGTATGCCGATGCTGCGGTCGAGGGCGTGCGGCGGGTGCTGGGCGCGGGGCCAGGTCCCCTGCCCGCGGGTCAGGTCGAGGCGGTGCGGATGGGCACCACGGTGGCGACCAACGCCCTGCTGGAGCGCAAGGGCGAACCGACGGTTCTGGCCATCACCAAGGGCTTTGGGGACGCGCTGCGGATCGGCTGGCAGAGCCGGCCGGAGCTGTTCGTGCGGCACATCAAACTGACGGATCAGCTGTACGACGGGGTGGTCGAGATCGACGAGCGGGTGACCGCTTCGGGGGCTGTGGACAAGTCTGTGGATAGCGACGCGACGCGGTCGGCGTTGCAGGCGGCGTTCGATGCGGGCTTCCGGTCGGTCGCCATCGCCCTGGTGCACGGCTGGCGGTTTTCGGACCATGAGCGGCAGGTGGCGGAGATCGCGCGGGCGATCGGCTTCACCCAGGTGTCGGTGAGCCATGAGGTCGGGGCGCTGATCAAGCTGGTCGGGCGCGGCGATACGACGGTGGCGGACGCCTATCTGTCGCCGATCTTGCGGGCCTATGTCGACCGGGTGGGGGCGGACCTGGGCGAGGCCACGCCCCTGCTCTTCATGCAGTCGAACGGAGGGCTGACGGCGGCGGGGGCGTTCCGGGGCAAGGACGCGATCCTGTCGGGACCGGCGGGCGGCGTGGTCGGCATGGCCGAGACGGCGAAGGCTGCCGGGTTCGAGCGGGTGATCGGCTTCGACATGGGCGGGACGTCGACCGACGTGTCGCATTTCGCCGGCGAGTACGAGCGGACGTCGGACGCTGTGGTGGCGGGCGTGCGACTGCGGGCGCCGATGCTGTCGATCCATACGGTGGCGGCCGGCGGCGGGTCGATCTGCCGGTTCGACGGCTCGAGGCTGAGGGTCGGGCCGGAGTCGGCGGGGGCCGTGCCGGGGCCGCGAGCCTATCGGCGCGGCGGGCCGCTGACGGTGACGGACTGCAACGTCATGCTGGGCAAGCTGAGGCCGGAGTTCTTTCCGGCGGTGTTCGGCCCGGGGGCGGACCAGCCGCTGGACGCCGATGCGGTGCGCGAGGCGTTCGATGCGCTGGCGGCGGAGGTGACGGCGGCGACCGGGCGCGGGACGACGCCCCAGGCGCTGGCCGAGGGCTTCGTGACCATCGCGGTGCAGAACATGGCCGAGGCGATCAAGTCGATTTCGATCCAGCGCGGCTATGACGTGACCCGCTATGTGCTGAATTGTTTCGGCGGCGCGGGCGGGCAGCATGCGTGCCTGGTGGCGGACGCGCTGGGCATGACGACGGTGATGCTGCACCCGTTCGCGGGCGTGCTGTCGGCCTATGGCATGGGGCTGGCCGAGGTGCGGGCGATCCGCCAGGCGACGGCGGCCGAGCCGCTGGAGCGCGGGCGCGACGCGGCGATGGCGGCGCGGGTCGAGGCGTTGGCCGAACAGGCGCGCGAGGAGCTGCGGGCCCAGGGCTTCGGTGAGCACCGGATCTCGGTGACGGCGCGGGCGGAGATCAAATTCGCGGGCTCGGACACGCCGCTGACCGTGCCGTTCGGCCCGGCGGCCGAGATGACGGCGGCGTTCGAGGCGCTGCACCGGCGGCGCTTCGGCTTCTTCGCCGAGGGCAAGGCGCTGGTGGTCGAGACGCTGGAGGCCGAGGCGACTGGATCGTCCGGCCAGACGGCGGGCGGCGGCGAGGTCGATGGAACGACGCGGGAGCCCGGGGTGGTGACGCGGACGCCGGTATGGATGGCGGGCGAACGGCACGAAGCCCCGGTCTATCGCCGCGAGGACTTCGGGCCCGGCGCGGCGGTGGACGGGCCGGCGGTGATCCTGGAGGACACGGGCACCACCGTGGTCGAGCCGGGCTGGCGCGCCTCGGCGGACGCCGGGCTGAACCTGATCCTGCAGCGGGTGGTCCCCCTGCCCGCCCGCGTGGCCATCGGCACCCATGCCGACCCGATCCTGCTGGAGGTGTTCAACAGCCGCTTCATGGCGGCGGCGGAGCAGATGGGCGAGGCGTTGAGGGCCACGGCCTACTCCGTGAACATCAAGGAGCGGCTGGATTTCAGCTGCGCGGTGTTCGACGCCGGCGGGGCGCTGATCGCCAATGCGCCGCATATTCCGGTGCACCTGGGCTCGATGGGCGAGAGCATCCGGACGGTGATCGGCTCACGCGGAGGCGGCGCCGACGGGCGCGGCATGAAGCGCGGCGACGTCTATATGCTGAACGCGCCCTACAACGGCGGGACGCACCTGCCGGACATCACGGTGATCATGCCGGTGTTCCTGGAGGCGGACGCGACGCCGGCCTTCTTCGTGGCGGCGCGCGGGCACCATGCGGATGTGGGCGGGATCACGCCGGGCTCGATGCCGCCGACCTCGAAGACGGTCGAGGACGAGGGCGTGCTGATCGACGACTTCCTGCTGGTCGACGCCGGGACGCTGCGGGACGCCGAGACGCGGGCGCTGTTCGCCTCGGGACCGCATCCGTCGCGCAACGTCGACCAGAACATGGCCGACCTGAAGGCCCAGGTGGCGTCCTGCGCGCGCGGCGCCGACGAACTGGCGCGGATGGTCGGCGAGTTCGGACGGGCGGTGGTCGCCGCCTACATGGGCCACATCCAGGACAACGCCGAGGAGGCGGTGCGGCGCGCCATCGCCGCGTTGAAGCCGGGATCATTCGAGCTGGAGATGGACGACGGGGCGATGATCCGTGTGCGGATCGACGTGGATGCGACGGCCCGCAGCGCCGTGGTCGACTTCACCGGCACCAGCGGCCAGCGGCCCAACAATTTCAACGCCCCGCTGTCGATCACGCGGGCGGCGACGCTGTACGTGTTCCGCACCCTGGTGGACGACGCCATTCCGCTGAACGAGGGCTGTCTGAAGCCGATCGAGCTGATTGTGCCGGAGGGCTCGATGCTGAACCCGCGCTATCCGGCGGCGGTGGTGGCGGGCAATGTCGAGACCAGCCAGGCGGTGGTGGACACGCTGTACGGCGCGCTGGGCGTGCTGGCGGCCAGCCAGGGGACGATGAACAATTTCACCTTCGGCGACGCGACCCGGCAGTACTACGAGACCATCGCCGGCGGCTCGGGCGCCGGACCGGACTTCGACGGCACGGCGGCGGTGCAGACGCACATGACCAACAGCCGCCTGACCGACCCGGAGGTGCTGGAGACGCGCTTCCCGGTGCTGCTGGAGAAATTCTCGATCCGCCGCGGCTCAGGCGGCGCGGGCGCCCACCGCGGCGGCGACGGAGCGGTGCGGCGGGTGCGCTTCCTGGAGCCGCTGACGGCGGCGATCCTGTCGAACCATCGGCGCACGGCTCCGTTCGGCGTCGACGGTGGGGAACCGGGCGCGGTCGGGATCAACCGGATCGAACGGGTGGACGGCGCGATCGAGGCCCTGGGCGCGACGGCGGAGGTCGAGATGGCGGCGGGGGACGTGTTCGTGATCGAGACGCCGGGCGGGGGCGGGTTCGGGCGAGGGTGAGGACGAAGCCCGGCGGCGCCCGACGGGCCTCAACCGCTTCACGAGGCGCTAGAACGGGAAGAAGATCGAGATCGCGATAATCGCCGTAATCCAGGTGACGATGTTCAGCGGAACGCCGACGCGGACGAAATCCATGTAGCTGTAGCCGCCCATCTGAAACACGAGAACGTTGGTCTGGTAGCCGAAGGGAGTCGCGAAGGCGGCGGATGCGGCCATCATGACGCCGACCAGGAACGGTCGCGGGTCGACGCCGAAGCTCTCGGCGATGGCCACGGCGATCGGCGTGATGAGAACGGCGACGGTCGCGTTGGACAACAGTTCGGTGGCGAGCAAGGTCACGCCATACAGCACGATCAGCGCGCCCAGTGGGCCGAATGGACGGATGAGATCGATCAGTTGGGCGGCGCCTGCCGCGGCCAGGCCCGTCACCTCGATGGAGATGCCGACGACCACCATTCCGGCGATCAGCAGGAGTATCTCCGGTCGCAGTCCGGCATAGGCCTCTTCCGGGGTTATGACTTTCAGCAGGATCAGGGCGACCGCGCCCGCGAACGCGGAAGCCGCGATCGGCGCCAGACCCAGTCCGGCCGAAACGACCACGGCGACGAAGACGGTCAGCGAGATGAGCGCGCGTCGAAGGTCCAGGGGTCGGTCGGCGGCGCCGAACAGCTCCACATCTCCCAGATGTGCATCGCCCGAGCCATCCTCATTCGTTCGCGCCTCGCCCAGCCGCGGCAGTTTGAATGGCAACCGCCACCGAATGCGCGTCGAGGCGTCGGCCTGTCGGCGCAGCGCCTCCGCCTCGGCCAGACGCACTTGCTCGGCTTCCTCCACGCTCGCCCGCCGACCCAGCTGCCGGGCCCCGACCAGGAAGAGCCATAGTCCGCCGACCAGCGCGATCGTCAGCCCGACGGGCGTAATCTCGAAAAGCGTGAACACCGGCTGGCCCGCGTTGCGCGCCATGTCGTTGACCAGCAGGTTGGTCGACGTGCCGATCAGGGTCAGGAGCCCGCCCAGAACCGAGATATGGCTCAGCGGCATGAGGAAGCGCTTGGGCGACAGCTTGAGAGACTGGCTGACGTCGCGGACCACCGGCGCAGCCAGCACAACGACGGGCGTATTGTTCAAAAACCCGCCCAGGACGCCGCAGAACCCCAGGACGACCCAGATGCCAAGCGAACCGATCCGGATCGCCAGGCGTGTCGCCTGGCGGATCATCAGACCCAGCAAGCCCGACAGCTCGATCGCATAGGCGATGACGAAGAGCCCGGCCAGGGCGATGACGGCGGGGCTGGCGAAGGCGGATTGCACCTCGACCGGGCGCACCACGCCAAGAAGGAGCAGAGCCGCCGCACCGGAAAGCGCCACCACGTCCGAGCGCACCCGGCCATGGATCAGAACCCCGACGACGGTCACGAGCACCACCAGCGCGGCGATCTGATCGAAAGGCATGCGCTGTGCTGCGGCCGTCGTGGCGCTCAGTCAACCTTTCTCACACGCGCTGCCTTTGCCGTAAGATCGCGTGCTAGTGTGTATCGATGCGGAAGCTTCCATATTTCGCGTGGCTCATCGCGGCGCTGATCCCGGCGTCCTGCGACAGACCAGCCGAACCCGCGTCGCCCGGGACCGTTGAGGCTGCTCCGCCGGCGCCCGCGACGCCGACTCCGGACGTCGTTCCCCAACGGCTGGGCCGGGCCGACCTGCTCGCCGCTGTGGAGCAGGCGGCCTCCGACTACGCCGCCGGGAAGGCTCGCGACGGAGCCGATCCGCTGACCGGCAGGGCCTTCGTCCTGGACCTCGCCTTCGGGTGTAACGGCCCCACCCCTGCGGATGCCGCGACCGACGGACTCCCGGGTTGGTCATGGGGGCGGGACCGCAAAGCCATCGAGATATCACTGGCGCCCGCCGCATGGACGGATTCCCCGCTCGTTGGGGGCGCCTCCGGGGACGGTTGGGAAGCCGTCGAGGGCTTCTGGATCGCGCGCCCCTGGATGAGGGCGGACGGGTGTCCCGGGGCGGCTGTGGAAGCCCCCGCGGCTCCGACCATCGGCTCCCCCCAGACGGTAGGACTGGCCGCCGTATTCGAAGCGGACGGCTCGCGGCTGGGGCGTCGCAACGGCCGGGCCTATCGCCACACGATCAGGCCGGTCGAGGCCGCGACGGTCTCCGCAACGGAGGGCTACCGCCTCCGGCTGGAAGGACGATTCGCCTCATTTGCAGATGGAGGCGCCGTCCGATGCCAGGCGGCGAGCACGGCCCGACGTCCCGTCTGTGTCGCCGCCGCCCAGCTTGATCGCGTCGCCTTCACCACCGCCTCCGGGGAGATATTGAGCGAATGGCGGCCGGATTGACGACTTTGAACGGCAGTGGCCGTTGCGGCGCCTCCGGGCCCGGAGGCATTCGGTGATCGGCGAGTTGTCCCGCACGGTAGCCGTCGTTCTCGGCCTTTGGCTCGTCGGCGTGAGCGTCTTCATGTTCGTATCGCCCGCTCGAGCGGTGGCGGCGCTGGCGAAGATGGGCGGGTCCGCCACAATCCATTTCGGGGAATTGGGGCTCAGAACCGTCGGCGGCATAGCCCTGATCCTGGCGGCTTCCCTGTCCCGGTTCCCGGAGGTGATCGCCGCCATCGGCTGGTTCCTGGTGGCCTCAGCCCTCGTCCTGATGGTCCTGCCCCGGCGCTGGCATGCGGCCTATTCCCAGTACTGGGCCCGCCGTATCCGGAGCATGACGGTCCGGCTGGCGGCGTCAGCATCCGTGATCGCCGGCGGCGCACTGATCTGGGCGGTGATCTGAAGCCGGCCCGGGTTCAGGCCGCCATCACGCTCGCAATCGTCGCTCGCAAATTCGCGCCCGAAATGGGCTTGAGCACCAATGCATCGCCGAGATCGCCGACGCTGGTCAGCGAAACAATATTCTCCGACATGAGTATGGTCGCCATGTTCCACCGGCCTCGAAGAGACCTGGCCAGATCCAGTCCGTCCGCTTCACCCGCGAGATCGACATCGATCATCGCGAGATCGATCTGGTGCAGGGCGGCTGAAACTTCCGCCGTCTCCGCGCTGTCGAAAGACCCGATCACCCGGTGTCCGGCGCACGAGAGCTCGGCCAGCAGGTCGGAGGCCGTTTGCGGATCCTGTTCGACCACCATGATGGTCAGCGGAGAAGAGGTCGCTCCCTCGCCGGGCGTCACGACGAGGAGCGCCCGCACCTCCGCCCAGACCTGCGCCGGCTCCTTGTCGGTAGGCAGATCGAAGATCCGCGCAAGGGCGGCGAGTTCTGACTTCTGATCCGAATAGAGTGTATGGGCGGCATCGGTCAGAAGCGGGTCGAATATTTCACAGAGGCGATCAAGTCCGCGGACAGTCTGGCCGCGAAGATCAGCTTCGGTTTCCTCATCGTGACGGTCCGGCATGCTCAGTCCCCCTTACGCTAGCGCCGGTAGCGACTAACAGTCATGACTCGGGATTGAAAACCGTCCTGACGCCATCGTTACGAAGCCTGACAATATGGTGAGACGAGCACCCAGCCGCCCATGACGCCGCACCGGTCGTCCTGTTCGAGGAAGGCGCGGCCGTCAGCCGCCGCCTGAAACCAGCACGGCGCCGAAGAGCGGCGGCAGGGTGAGGCGGACCGTCGCCCCTGCCCGCACCGTCTCGCCCGTCAGCGCATCGACCCAGGCGCGGCCGGAGAGGTCCGCCGGGAGCGCGACCTCGATCACCCGCTCCGTCTCTGCGTTGTTGACGGCGATCAGGGCGACGGTGCCGTCCAGCGTGCGGGAGGCGACGACGGTGTGCGCGTCGACGTGCAGCGGGGTGCCGAGATCGCCGAGGGCGAGGATGGGATGCTCCTTCCGGAGCGAGAGAAGCCGCCGGATGTCCGCATACATCGCCAGGTCCGGCTGGCCGCCCTGGTCCGCCCAGGGGTAGGTGCGCCGGTTGTCGGGGTCCTCGCCGCCGGTGACGCCGACCTCGTCGCCATAGAAGACGGTCGGCGCGCCCGGCCAGGCGACCTGCATCAGCACGGCCAGACGGTAGCGACGCCGGGCGTCGGCCGCCTTCACCGGATCGTCGCCGTGATCGCCCAGCAGCCAGAGGCTGCGCGCCGTGTCGTGGGTCGAGAGCAGGTTCATCGAGGCGCGCAGCGAGGCGGCGGGGTACAGCTCGCGCATCAGTTCGATGTTGCGGTAGTCGCCGGCGACGACTCCACCCCCGGCGATATCCAGGGCGGCGTTGCGGAAGATGTAATTCATCGTCCCGTCGAAGGTGTCGCCGAGGAAGTATTTGGAGGAGTCGAACCAGGTCTCGGCGATGGTCACGGCGTCGGGATCGCGAGCCTTCACCGCCGTGCGCCACTCGCGCCAGAAGTCGTCCGGCACCCAGGGCGCGACGTCCATCCGCCACCCCGAGGCGCCCCGGTCGAGCCAGAGACGGGTGACCGAGTCCGGCGCGCCGAAGACGAAGGCGCGGTAGGACGGCGAGGCCTCGTTCAGCTCGGGCAAATCACGGGCGCCGGTCCAACCGCTGTAGCGGTTGTCGGGATCGGCCTGCGTGGGATCCAGCCGGTACCAGTCGGCGTAGGGGCTGTCGGCGCGGACCTCGCCGCCCTCCAGCGCCCCGACGCCCGGGTGTTTGGCGAAGCGATCGAAATACAGGCTGTCGCGGCCTGTGTGGTTGAAGGAAACGTCAACGACCACGCGAATGCCGCGTGCGGCCGCCTCGCGCGTCAGCCGCTCGAAATCGGCGTTCGAGCCGAAGGCGGGATCGACGTTGCGGTAGTCGCCTGTGTCGTACTTGTGGTTGCTGGCCGCGGTGAAGATCGGCGTCATGTAGAGCGCGGTCACGCCCAGGTCGGCCATATAGTCGAGCTTGTCGATGATCCCGGCCAGATCGCCCCCGAAGAAGTCGTTGCCGCCGGACGCATCCGAGCCGTCGCCGGAGCCGGGACGGAAAGGTCGTTCACTCCAGGCCCCGTGGACCTCGGCCGACCGGTTCTGGAAGGTGTTCGGGCCGGGCTGGCGGTCGTTGGACGGATCGCCGTTGCGGAAGCGTTCGGGGAAGACGTAGTACCAGACCGCCTGCTGCGACCAGGTCGGGACGGCGAAGTCGCGCGCGTGCACGGTCAGGCGAAAGCGGCGGATGGCGGCGGGATCGGCGGGCGGGTCGGTGGCCACGCCCTCGCCGTTGGCGCCGCGTTCGCGGGTCCAGTAGATCGGCGCGGAGTTGTTCTGATAGACGAACGTTCGGCCGTCGAGCTCGACCTCAAACCAGTAGCCGTAGATCCCGGAGCCGTCGAAGGCGCGGTGCGCGGACCAGCGGCCGTCGGCGCCCCGGGTCATGGGAAGACGATCGACTTCGCTGTAGGCGAGGACGTCCTGGTTGCCCTCCAGCCTGCGGGTCTCGACCACCAGGGTGACCCGGTCCGCCGCCGCCGGCGCGTCGAGGGCGAACGCCACGTCCTGACCGTCGGTGACGGCCCCGAAGGGAGACTTGTAGCGGACGTCGCGGCTGTCGTGGCGCAGCTCGGCGGCGCGGGGATCCGACAGCGGTTCGACGCGAGGCGACGCCCGCTCCACCGTCAGCACCGGCTGATCGCCGTCGGGTCTGAGGCGCAGGGTGCTCCACCCGTCGAAACGAACGCGGAGATTGTCGGAGCCGCCGCGGTCGGCGCGCGCCACCCGTAGCGCGCCGTCAGGGGCCTCGCCGCCGCGGGGGGCCGCGAAGGTGGACTGGTCCGCCCAGGCGGCGTCGGCGATCTTGAAGTCCTGGGCGCCCTGCAGCTCGGCGGTGACCGCATAGGCGTCGCAGTCCCAGGCCATGGCGTACTCGTCCACCGCCGCCCAGCCGCTCATCGCTCCGCGGAGATACAGCGGGGTCTCGCCGAAGGGCGGCGCGGTGCAGAGATCGGCCGACGGCTCAGGACCCGTGGTCTGTTCAGGACCGGTCGCGCAACCGCCGAGGACAGCCGCCAGAAGCGCCGCCGCAGCGACCCCGCGCTTGACTGAAATGCTCATCGACCTGCCTCCCGAACCAGCGATGGACCCTGCCCGTCGCCGCAAACGGCTGCAAGCAAGAGGGACGCCCGGCGCCGGACACAGTTGGTTTCCGCCAAAGACACACACCACACGGGCTGAAGTCCGGCCTGCAAATATCTGCAAACGGGCAGTCGCTAGCCGGCTCCCGCCCTCGCCTCATCCGGCCGCAACGTCAGCACCCGCACGCCGTCCTTCGTCACCGCCACCGTGTGTTCGAACTGGGCGGAGAGTTTTCCGTCGGCGGTGACGACGGTCCAGCCGTCGTCCTGTTCGAAGACCGCGCGGCCGCCCTGGTTGATCATGGGCTCGATGGTGAAGGTCATGCCTTCCTTCAGGGTCAGACCCGTGCCCCGCTTGCCGAAATGCAGCACCTGCGGAGCCTCGTGCATCTCCCGCCCGATGCCGTGACCGCAATATTCGCGGACGACGGAATAGCCGGCCTTTTTCGCGTGCTGTTCGATGGCGTGGCCGATGTCGCCGAGGCTGGCCCCCGGGCGGACCACGCGGATGCCCTTCCACAGGGCGTCGTACGTCGTCTTGACCAGCCGCCGCGCCTGCGGCCCCACATTGCCGATGAGGTAGGTCTTGCTGGAGTCGGCGATGAAGCCGTTCTTCTCGAGCGTGATGTCGAGGTTGACGATGTCGCCGTCCTTAAGGACCTCGTCAGCCGAAGGGACGCCGTGGCAGACGACTTCGTTGCGCGAGCTGTTAAGCACGAAGCCGTAGCCGTACTGGCCCTTGCTGGCGGGCCGGGCGCGCAGTTCGTCGACGATGAAGCTCTCAACGAGATTGTTGACCTGGAGGGTGCTCATGCCCTCGAGCGGCCGTTCGTCCAGGTAGGTGAAGACGGAGGCGAGCAGACGGCCGGACTCGGCCATCAGCTCGATCTCGGCGGGCGACTTGATCATGACGCGGGGGCGAGGCCGGGGGCGTCGACGCCGGCGGCCCGGAGCTCACGCGCGGCCAGTTCCTGGAAGGTGAGGCCCGGGTTCAGCTCGCCGAGCATGCCGATCCTGATCCAGAAGGCGGCCTGGGCGTTGATCGACCGGCACGAGGCCTTGCTGGCGCGGCGGAGCTGTTCGTGGAGTTCGTCCTCGATGTTGACGATGCCCATGGAGCGGTCCTGACTATACGATTTGTATATGCGGTATATATTCGAGGTGGGAGCGCGGCAAGCGAGCACAACCCCATCCTTGCTTTCGTCATCCTCCGGCGCCCGCAGGGCGACCGGGGGACCCAGCGGCGCCGTGCGCCCGCCAGAGCGGGCGGGAGGCGATGCTTCCGCGTGCAGCGTGCGTGACAGTTTCGCGCTCCCGCGCGCCGCCGGGTCCCCCGGTTCCGCGCTGCGCGCGGCCCGGAGGATGACGAAAGCAAGGGGGATAGCTCTTTGCGAACTTCGCGAACCGCGCAACTCTCCGCGCCGGATTGAGGGGGACGGCGGATGCTGGTGCTGCTGGGGATTGCGGTCGTGGTCGCGGGGTTCATCGCCCGGATCAATCCGCTGCTGGTCATTCTGGTCGCCGCGATCGTCACCGGCGTGTTGGCGGCGGTGCAGCCGGGGGTCGATGCGCGCGGACTGTTCGAGGCGGGCGTGGCGACGCTGGCGAAGTTCGGCGAGGCGTTCAACGACAACCGCTATTTCCACATCACCTGGCTGATCCTGCCGGTGATCGGGGTGCTGGAGCGCGCGGGTCTGCAGGAGCGGGCGCGGATGCTGATCGCCCGGGTGAAGGCGGCGACGGCCGGGCGGCTGCTGCTGGTCTATCTGTTCGTGCGCCAGGGCACATCGGCGTTGGGTCTGACCTCGCTGGGCGGGCATCCGCAGATGGTGCGGCCGCTGGTGGCGCCGATGGCCGAAGGGGCGGCGGAGGCCGAGTTCGGCGCCCTGCCCGACAAGGCGCGGTTCCGCATTCGCGGGATGTCGGCGGCGACCGACAACATCGGCCTGTTCTTCGGTGAGGACATCTTCATCGCCATCGGCTCGATCGTGCTGATGGTCGGCTTCCTCGAGCAGGCCGGGATCGTGGTCGAGGCGCTGCACGTGTCGCTGTGGGCCATTCCGACGGCGATCGCGGCATTCGCGGTGCACGGGGTGCGGCTGTGGCTGTTCGACCGGTCGCTGAAGCGGGAGCTGGCGACGGCCGCGACCGGTTCGGAGGCGGCGCAATGATCACCCTGCAGCACGCCTATATCGTCGTCGGGCTGATGTTCCTGGCGTTCGCCGTGTTCACGGCGCTGGACCGGACGCATCCGACGCGGATCCGGAACACGCTGTTCTGGGGGCTGATCGCAGCCTCGATGCTGTTCGGGCCGGCGCTGGGAGGCCTCGGCAACGGCCTGCTGGTGGTGGCGCTGGTGATCGTCGGGGCGGTCGGAAAGATGGGCGTCGGCAAGCCGGCGACGACGACGCTGGAGGAGCGGCGCGAGGGCGCAGCGCGGCGCGGAAATGCGCTGTTCGTGCCGGCGCTGATCATTCCGCTGGTGGCCGTGGGCGGGACGCTGCTGGCCAAATACACGGATGCGGGGGCGTGGCTGATCTCGTCGACGCAGACGACGCTGATCGCGCTGGGTCTGGGCTGTCTGATCGCCCTGGTCGTCGCCATCGCCTGGTTCCGACCGCCGGTGATGGCGCCGGTGCAGGAAGGACGGCGGCTGATGGACTCGATCGGCTGGGCCGCCGTGCTGCCGCAGATGCTGGCGTCGCTGGGGGCGGTGTTCCTGGCGGCGGATGTGGGCGGGGTGGTGGGCGAGCTGGTCAGCCAGACCGTGCCGCTGACGACGCCGCTGCTGGCGGTGGTCGCCTACTGCCTGGGCATGGCGCTGTTCACGGTGATCATGGGCAACGCCTTCGCGGCCTTCCCGGTGATGACGGCGGCGATCGGCCTGCCGATCGTGGTGCACCAGTTCGGGGGCAATCCGGCCATCGTCTGCGCCATCGGCATGCTGGCCGGGTTCTGCGGGACGCTGATGACGCCGATGGCGGCCAACTTCAACGTGGTGCCGGCCAACCTGCTGGAACTGCCGGACCGGGATGCGGCGTTGAACGGGGTGATCCGGGCGCAGATCCCGACCGCCCTGGTCATGCTGGCCGTCAATATCGTGCTGATGTACGCCCTCGCCTTCCGGTTCTGAGATGACCCATACGCTGGACGCCGCCACCGCCTCGCGCTTCGCCGCCGCCGCCCTGGGGCATGTGACGAAGGAGTATCCGAACAAGCTGGATCACGTGCTGACCGGGCCGGAGGACGTGAAGGGGCCGCGGGCGCTGCACCCGATCTTCTTCGGCAGCTTCGACTGGCATTCGTGCGTGCACGGCTGGTGGACGCTGATGACGCTGCTGCGGCTGTATCCGGACCTGCCCGAGGCGGGGCGTATCCGGGCGCTGGCGGACGAGCTGTTCACCGATGAGAACGTGGCGGCCGAGGTCGCCTATCTGGAGCAGCCGTCGAGCCGCGGGTTCGAGCGGCCCTATGGCTGGGCCTGGCTGCTGATGCTGGCGGCCGAGATGGACCGGCACGAGGACGCGGGAGGACGGTGGCGGGCGGAGAAGATCCGGCCGCTGGCGGAGGCGTTCGCCGAGCGGTTCGACGCCTTCCTGCCGCTGTCGGCGTATCCGGTGCGGGTCGGTACGCACTACAACACCGCCTTCGCGCTGAGACTGACACTGGACTGGGCCGATGCGAACGACCCGGCGCTGGCGGCGCTGTGCCGCGACAAGGCCCTGGCCTGGCATTCCGACGATCGCGACTGCCAGGCGTGGGAGCCGTCGCAGGACGAGTTCCTGTCGTCCGCCCTGATGGAAGCGGGTCTGATGCGGCGGGTGCTGGACCAAGGCGCGTTCCGGGACTGGTTCGACGCCTTCCTGCCGCGGGTGGCCGCGCGTGAGCCGGCGACCCTGTTCCTGCCCGCCAGCGTCAGTGACCGGTCGGACGGCAAGATCGCGCATCTGGACGGGTTGAACCTGAGCCGGGCCTGGTGCTGGCGCGAGATCGCGGCGGCGCTGCCGGAAGGGGACCCGCGCGCGGCCGTGGCGCGGGAGGCGGCGACGGCGCATCTGGACGCCGCCCTGCCCCACGTCACCGGCGACTATATGGGCGAGCACTGGCTGGCCAGCTTCGCCCTGCTGGCGCTAACCGCCTGAAGACAGGGCGGAACGAACAGCTCCGCTTGCTCTTTCGATAAATCGGGAACACTGTTCTCCCAACTGTGGGGGCGTCCGATGCTCAAATCCCTGCGGTGCCTGATGAAGGGGCACCTGTTCATCGACAGCCGGAGCACGCCCGGCACGCAGGTGTGCGTCCGCTGCCGGCTGCGCAAGCCGTTCGAAAGCCTTCAGGCGGAGGACGACAAGACCCGGGACGCGGACCGGGCCTAGTATTCGTCCCAGGGGATCCACGGCAGGGTCAGCGGCGCGGCCGCGTCGCCCTTGGCGTGGTCATCGAAGGCGGGCGCGGCCGGCGCGGTCAGGTCCAGGATGGAGCCGTCGCTGAAGCGGATACGCTCGATGCTCAGCAGGGAGTCCGTGCCGTCGCGGCCGGCGACCAGATCGGTGATCGTCCAGGTGCTGGAGCCGCCGTTGATCTGGTAGTCGGCGCGAACGCCCGACATGACCACCGTATCGACACTGCCGCCGCCCTGGAGGATGTCGTCGCCGCCGAGGCCGATCAGGGTGTCCGCCGACAGGCCGCCGGTGATGCTGTTGTTCTCCGCATTGCCCGTACCGCTGAACGAGCCGGTTCCGGTGAACGTCAGGTCCTCGAAATTGGCGCGCAGGGTGAGGGCCGAGACCGTCGTCTCGACCGTGTCGCGCCCCTGGCCGGCGCTTTCGACGAGCGTGTCGCCCGCCACGCTGACGCGGTAGAGGTCGTCGCCGAGGCCGCCGATCAGGGTGTTGGCGGCGCCGGTCCCGCCTTCGAGCACGTCATTGCCGCCGAGGCCGATCAGGGTGTCGGCGCCGAGGCCGCCGCGCAGCACATTGGCGACGGCCGAGCCGGCCAGGGTGTCGTTGAAGGCCGAACCGGTCAGGTTCTCGATACCCAGCAGGCTGTCGGAGCCGCCGTCGCCGTCGTTGGCGGCGACATTGCCCGACAGGTTCACGTTCACGCCCGCGGCCGCCGCGGCGTAGTCGACCGTATCGATCCCCGCCCCGCCGTCGAGGACGTCGTTGCCCTGACCGCCGCGCAGGATGTCGGTTCCGTCGAAGCCGCGCAGGGTGTCATTGCCGGCGAGGCCGGACAGGATGTCGCCGGCGCTCGCGCCCTGGATGAGATTGCCAAGCGCGTTGCCGGTCCCGGCGAAGGCGGCCGTGCTGAAGCCGGACGGGACGAAGACCAGATCCTCGAAATTGTCGCGCAGGGTGTAGGTCGTCGCGGTGGTCTCGACCGTGTCATGGCCCTCGCCGGCCGCCTCGATCAGGGTGTCGCCGGCGACGCGGGTGACGTAGCGGTCGTCGCCGAGGCCGCCGATCAGGGTGTTGGCCGCGCCGGCGTCGCCGCGCAGCACGTCATTGCCCGCATAGCCGAACAGGGCGTCGGCGCCCGCCGATCCCGAGATGTCGTTGTTGAGCGCATTGCCGAGGCCGTTGAAGCCGCCGGCGCCGAAGAAAGTCAGGTTCTCGATATTGTCGCGCAGGCGATAGACCGAAACCGTGGTGAAGACGCTGTCCGTCCCCTCCCCGGCCAGTTCGAGGACCGTGTCGCCGGCCACCTGGACGATATAGGTGTCGTCGCCCAGACCGCCCTGAAGCGTGTTGGCCGCGCCGGTTCCGCCTTCAAGGATGTCGTTGCCGCCCAGGCCGACGAGGTAGTCCGAGCCGGCCCCGCCCCAGAGCTGGTTGTTCGACGCCTCGCCGATCAGGACGTCGTTGAAGTCGCCTCCCATGAGGCTCTCGATGCCGTCGAGTGAATCGACGGAGCCATAGCCGTTGTTGGTCACCGTGCCGTCGTTCAGGTCGATGATCACCGACTCCGTCGCGGCGAAATAGGCGGCCAGATCGATGCCCTCGCCGCCGGACAGGACGTTGGAGCCCGCGCCTCCCATGAGAGCGTCGCTGCCGTCCCCGCCGTACAACTGATCGTCGGCCGAACCGCCGCGGAGATCGTCCCGGCCGATGCCGCCCAGGGCGAGGATGACGTTGGACACCGCGCTGGCGTCGAGTACGTCATCGCCCGCGCCGCCGTCGAACTCGATCTGTCCAGTCAGCGCCGTGCCGGCGAGGTCCGAGATGATCAGTCGGTCGTTGGCGCTGAAATGATACCGACCGTCGCCGGCCAGGACGAAATACGGGTCAGGAACGTTCGGGTTTTCGGTGAAGCGGAAGACCGCGGTTTCGACGTTGCGCAGGGTGACGGGCGTCGCGCCGAAGGACTCGGACCCATCCCGGCTGTCGAAGATCCGGGTACCCCAGGTGAAGGTCACGTCGCCCCCGGCCCCGGCCCCGAGCGTGTAGGCGGTCGGCGTGGTGTAGACCCAGCCCTCGAAGGTGGGGCTGGCGTAGATGTAGTGGTCGAAGCTGGACAGGTACCCGCCGCGCAGGTCGAAGGTGTCGACGCCGTCCCCGCCGTCGAGGACAGCGGCGCCCTGATAGACCGCGAAGCCGCCCTCCCAGCCATAGACTCCGACCTGGTAAAGGATGGCGTCCTCGCCATCGAGGCCGTCCAGCTGATCCGCGCCGCCGCGCCCGTCGATGATGTCGTCAGTCGCCGAACCGTCGATGGTTTCGGCCGCACTGGTCCCGGTAAAGGTCGGCATGGTCGCCCCTCCGCAGAATCCGCAGGGTCGTTCACTTCGAGAGCGCGCCCCGCCTCACGCAGAGATAGAACACCCGAACCACTTTTGTTCCAAGCCTGGCCGTAAGGCCTACGGAGGCGTCAGACCAGGCGGCTCTGGACCACGGCGGCGGCGATGAAGCCGGCGAACAGCGGGTGCGGCGCGAACGGGCGGCTCTTCAATTCCGGGTGATACTGCACGCCGATGAACCACGGATGGTCCTCGCGCTCGATCGTCTCGGGCAGGACGCCGTCCGGCGACAGGCCGGCGAAGACCAGGCCGGTCTTCTCGATGGCGTCGCGGTAGTTGATGTTGACCTCGTAGCGGTGGCGGTGGCGCTCGCTGATCGTGGTCGTGCCGTACATCTCCGCGATCTTCGACCCTTCCTTGAGGACCGAGTCATAGGCGCCGAGACGCATGGTGCCGCCGAGGTCGCCGCCCTGCTGGCGCAGGACGCGCTGGTTGCCCTGGGTCCATTCGGTCATCAGGCCGACGACCGGCTCGCTGGTCGGGCCGAACTCGGTCGAGGAGGCCTTCGGGAAGCCGGCCATGTGCCGGGCCGCCTCGATGACCGCCATCTGCATGCCGAAGCAGATGCCGAAATACGGGATGTTGCGGACGCGGGCGAAGCGGGCCGCCTCGATCTTGCCCTCGGAGCCGCGCTCGCCGAAGCCGCCGGGAACCAGCACCGCGTGGGCGCCCTGCAGGCGCGCTTCGCAGGCGTCGCGGTCGCCCTCGAACGTCTCGGCCTCGACCCAGTCGATGTTGACCTTGACGTTGTTGGCGACCCCGCCGTGATGCAGCGCCTCGATGAGGGATTTATAGGCGTCCTTGAGGACCGTGTATTTGCCGACCACGGCCACGGTGACCTCGCCGTCGGGCATCAGGCGGCGACGGGCGATCTCCTGCCAGCGCGACAGATCGGGCGACGGCGCGTCGGTGATGCCGAAGTGGGCCAGCACCTCGGCGTCGAGGCCTTCGCGATGATAGTCGAGCGGGACGGCGTAGATGTCGGCCGAGTCCATCGCCTGGATGACGCCGCTTTCGCGGACGTTGCAGAACAGGCCGATCTTGCGCTTTTCCTCGGGCGGGATCGGGAATTCGCAGCGGCACAGCAGGATGTCGGGCTGGATGCCGATCGAGCGCAGCTCCTTGACGGAGTGCTGCGTCGGCTTGGTCTTCATCTCGCCGGCGGTCTTGATGTAGGGCAGCAGCGTCAGGTGGACGAAGCAGGACTGGCCGCGCGGCAGGTCCTGACCCAGCTGGCGGATGGCCTCGAAGAACGGCAGACCCTCGATGTCGCCGACAGTGCCGCCGATCTCGACCAGCACGAAGTCGACTTCCTCGCCGTCGTCGGTGAGCGCGGGCGTCAGGCAGAAGGATTTGATCTGGTCGGTGACGTGCGGGATCACCTGCACCGTCGCGCCCAGATAGTCGCCGCGGCGCTCCTTCTCGAGGATGGTCGAGTAGATGCGGCCGGTGGTGATGTTGTCGGACTTCGCCGCCGAGACGCCGGTGAAACGCTCGTAGTGACCGAGGTCGAGATCGGTCTCGGCCCCGTCGTCGGTCACGAAGACCTCGCCGTGCTGATACGGGCTCATCGTGCCCGGATCGACGTTCAGATAGGGGTCGAGCTTACGAAGGCGAACCTTGTAGCCGCGCGCTTGCAGAAGCGCGCCGAGAGCGGCGGAGGCGAGGCCTTTTCCCAATGAGGAAACCACGCCGCCAGTGATGAACACGTAACGGGCCATATCGTAACTCTCGGCACCGGGCGTAACGCTGCGGCTATAAAGCCCTGACAATTCAGGCTTTTTGGCCGCAGCTGGCCCGTCTATTATGTATCAATTGCTTTTCCGGGCGCTACGCCGGGCGTTACGTCCTCGGACAATCTCCCTAGCAGGCCCCTGCCGGTCGTTCCACCCACTCCAAGCAGCATTATCCCTCCGCAGCCCCGTCATCTACGACACGGTTTGGGATGCCTTTGGCCTCAAAGTGCTGGCCTAGTGCTGCCATCACCGTGTCGATGACAATCGCGTAGTAGAGACACAGTTCATGGAGTTGCACGGGGGTCAGGCGAACATGCTCCCCTACGGCGAACGTCAATGCGCGGTCCAGCATCTGCATTTCGACCCGGGCCTCTTGGGCTGGGTCAGGCGCTTGGATCGGATGCTCGCCGATGATGACAAACTCGTCGCCTTGGACAAGCCGCACCTCAGAAGCGAGCCAAACGAGCTTTAAGCGCTGCCTGTCGTCGTTGGCGTGACGCTCCGTAACTGTTCCGGCAGCGTGAGCGAGACAGTTCCTTGCGTTGGAAATCGACCAAAGCCGGTCCGATCGCGCGTCAGGTATCCCTAGGCGCTCGGCAACCTTCTCGTACTTCCGGGCCGCGTTCGTGTCTCCGCTGATCTCGGACACCTTAAACCCAGCGGCTACGACCTTCTCATGAGCATCGGTCAAGTCCATCAGTCGCCAGACTTCGTCGACAAACAGACTGAAGTGGCGATCTAATTCCTGCAGCGCATTCCCGATGAGCCAAGCATTGAACTCAAGAACCAGCTCACCAGCCAAATCTTCTGGGAGCGGTTCCGGCAGGAACTGGTAGCGGTTGAACCCCGCCATTGTGACTGTGGTCGGCAACGGTTGGTCTGGTCGGCGGAAGGCAAGGCCCAGGAAGCCTGCCGCGCGATTGACGCCCCTCATTCCAATGTTGCGGAGAGCGTCCGCGTTGATGGTGATTTGTTGGCGCTGAGGGATGGCGTCAGTCATGCGCGCCTACTGAACGTTTCCAGCCAAGGCTTCCGCTCGGGTGAAGAATACGTTCTGCACCGTCCCGCCCATCCGGCACGTGACGTAATAGGTATTCGGCTTGCTCACGCTCTTATCTGCCGTCGTGATCTCGAGACAGTCCGGGCGAGATTGAAGCACCAACTTCGCCCCCTTGCGCAGGATGTCTACGTCTGTGCGCGTAAGACCATATTCGCCAGGGTTCGGGATTGCGTCAGCGGCAATCCTGCTATCCTGGTACTCTGACGGTCCGTCGTACTTGGGACGCTCTGGCGGTTGCGAGTCGGTCAACTCGGACGCTCGCGTCCAGCGTGGAACAAACCCGTCCTCAACGGTCCGATACCACCCGCCACGTTTCTCGTAGACCGTAAATTTCTGACGGTAGTAGACGCGGTTCACCACTGGCCCGTCGGGGCTCGAATGCTCGGTCGCGACGTCGGTTTTCACCCAATAGTCGCCGAGCCCTGCAGCCTCACGGGTCCGCCGCTCAGATGGCGTTTCACCGAACTTCGGACCAGCCCCGGAAACGGCGGCATCGACTGAAGTCTTTTCAGGAACTGGGTCGGACTGGCTGTTGCCGCACGATACTAAGACGGCCGTCGCAGCGATCAGGATCAGTCGGTTCATCTTTCCCCCCGGGCGCATCGCCGGGCGTAACGCCCGAACTCGCGTCCAACTCGTTCAACAGGCAGAAGACAACTACCTGTTTTGACTCACGATTAGATTGAGCAAATTCAACGAATGGCCGCGCGCAACAGCGGGCCATGGGAGATCACCTTACCGCCGATTCGGGCGGCGTACGCTGAAGACTTTGAGGGCGGGAGAGGAAGGCGGGGATAAGGTCCCCGCCCATCCTTATTGAGCGGGGGCGGGCGCCGGCTGGGCCGGAGCGGGGGTGGCCGAACCTTCCGACGTGCTGGACACGAAGTCCCGCAGCGACGGGGCGGCCGGTTGGGCCGGCGCCGCCGCCGGATCCTGGGCCGGAGCCTGTTCCTGCTGCGCCGAGCCGGGGGTGACGGCCAGAGAGCCGACCGATTCGGCGTCGACGACCGAGCGGTTCGAGCGCTCGACGTTGCCGAGAATGGTCAGGCCGATGGCGCACAGGAAGAACAGGATCGCGAGGATCCAGGTCGTGCGCGTCAGAAGGTTGCCTGCGCCGCGGGCGGTCATGAAGCCCGACGGACCGCCGCCCATGCCAAGCGCGCCGCCTTCGGACCGCTGAATCAGGATCACGCCCGCAAGCGAGATCGAAATGAGGATCATGGCGACGAGGAGAATGGTCTGGAGCATGGCAGCCGATATGTGTGGCGCGAGGCCGCGCCGATCAAGCGGCGGCGTCTATCATTGATGTGGGACGGGAGCAAACGCCCCGGAACGCGGCCTCAGGCCGCGCGGATGATGCCGAGGAAGTCCTTGGCCTTCAGGGAGGCGCCGCCGACCAGGGCGCCGCCGACTTCGGGGACCGCGAGGATGTCGCGGGCGTTGTCCGGTTTGACCGAGCCGCCGTAAAGGATGGGCACAGCGGCGACGGCGAGGCCGAGGCGCTCGATCATGGCGGCGCGGACGGCGCGGTGGACTTCCTCGATCTGCTCCAGCGTCGGGGTCAGGCCGGTGCCGATGGCCCAGACCGGCTCGTAGGCGACGGCGAACGCCTGACCGGCCAGGGCCAGCGGCAGGGAGTTGACGACCTGTTTGCGGACGACCTCGACCGCGTCGCCCGCCTCGCGCTGGGCCAGAGTTTCACCGACGCAGACGATGGGGGACAGGCCGGCGGCCAGGGCGGCCTCGGCCTTGGCGGAGACCAGCAGGTCCGTCTCGCCATAGCCCTGACGGCGTTCCGAATGGCCGAGAATGACGAGGGTCGCGCCCGCGTCGACCAGCATCGAGGCGGAGATGTCGCCGGTATAGGCGCCCGAGGCCTCGGCCCGGCAATCCTGGGCGCCGATCTCGACCGGTCCGCCGGTCTGGGCGGCGGCCATGCGCTGGATCAGGGTGGCGGGCGGGCAGATGGCGACGCGGCAGGCGGCCGGGGTCTCGTCGAGCGAGGCGCGCAGGGCGGCGACCTCGGCGAGGTCGGCGCCAGCGCCGTTCATTTTCCAATTGCCGGCGATCAACTTCACGGATTGTTTCATGCGCGCCTCTCTAGGCGGGGAACTTCGACAAGCCAAGCCGTCGGACGCGCCATTGTCTTGCCGTCCGGTGCAGTCACCCCCTATAGGCCAAAGTGGCCCATCTCGCCGCCTATCCGTCAGGACCGACCATGCTCTCCGCGTTCCGCACCTTCGCAAAGTCCAAGTGGGCCATCGGCCTGCTCGTCGTGCTGGGCATCGCCCTGCTGGTCGGCGGGGGCACCCAGATGGACCTGCTCGGCAATCTGGGACCGAAGCATGTGATCTCGGCCGGCGACCGCAGCGTCGACCAGCCGGAGTTCCGGGCCGAGATGGACCGCATCCGCGACCAGGCCCAGCAACAGGCCGGCCGTGCGGTCGACTTCGAAACCCTGATCGGCGGCGGCCAGCTGACCCAGTTCCTGCGTCAGCGCGCGCAGCTGCTGGGCTTCATGGACTGGGCCTGGAAAGCGGGCATCCGCCCCGGCAAGGAACTGATCCTGCGCCGTATCCGCGAGGAGCCGGCCTTCTTCGACTCCGTGACCGGCGCGTTCAGCGAGGAGCAGTACCGGGCCCGTCTGGCCGAGAACAACCTGACCCCCGAGATGTTCGAGGCGCAGCAGCGCGACGAGGTCATGACCCGTCACTACGGCGCAGCGATCGGCGCGGGCACGCGTCTGCCCCGCATCTACGGCGCGGTGCTGGCCAATCAGGTTCTCGAAACGCGTGACGGCCGCTGGTTCACGGTCACCCAGGCGATGGCCGGGACCGCCCCCGCGCCGACCGACGCCCAGCTGACCACCTTCATGAACGACAACGCCGCCCGCCTGCGCCAGCCGGAATTCCGCAGCGCCTCGCTGGTGGTGTTCGAAAATCCGTCGGACTCGACCGGCGCGGTGTCGGAAGAGCGCATCCAGGAACGTTTCAACTTCCGCCGCGACGCGCTGTCGCAACCGGAGCGCCGCAGCTTCGTCACCCTGACCGCCCGGGACCGCGCCTCGGCCGACCGCATCGCCGCCGCCCTGCGCGCAGGCCAGACGCCGGCCGCCGTGGCCCAGGCCAACAACATTCAGCCCACCGAGTTCGAGGATCGTCCGCGCAGCGCCGTGACCGACCCGGCCATCGCCGCCGCCGTGTTCGCCCTGCCCGTGAACGAGGTCTCGGCCCCGATCCAGGCTCGCGTCGGCTATGTGGTCGCGAAGGTCAGCGCCATCGCCCCGGGCCGTCCCGCCGAGCTGTCGGACGTGCGCGCCCAGGTGATCCAGGAGCTGCGCCAGGAAGACGGCCGCGCCGCCGTCTATGCCCGCGTCGAAGCCTACGACAAGGCGCGCCAGGCCGGCCGCACGCTGGACCAGGCCGTGGCCGAGGTCGGCGCCCGCGTCATCAACGTTCCGCTGGTCACCCGCGAAGGCCAGGGCCGCGAAGGTCGCGTCGCCGCTCCGCCGCAGGTGCTGGAATCGATGTGGAAGCTGGGCAAGGGCGGCGAGAGCGAAGTCGCTGAAGCCGGCGAAGGCCAGTACTACGTCGTCCGCGTCAACGAGGTCGTGCCGCCGGCGCTGCCGTCGCTGACCGATCCGAACGTCCGCAGCCAGCTGTCGCAAGCCTGGGTGCAGCGTGAGAACGCCCGCCTGCTGCGCGTCCGCGCGCAGGCGCTGCAGGCCCGCCTGCGTCGCAACGAGGACCTGGCGGCCGTCGCCGCCTCGGTCGGCGCCACGCTGCAGACCGGCACCGGCGTCAGCGCCCAGAACCAGGAGCTGGGCCGCGGCGTCATCGCCGGCCTGTTCACCACCCCGCGCAACGAGAGCTTCTCGCAGCAGCAGACCCAGGACACGTTCGTGATCGGCAAGACCGACCGGATCACCGCCCCGGTGCCCGCGCTGGCCGCCGGCGCCGCAGAACAGTTCCGCGGCCGCATGGCCGGGGACAATCTGAACGCCCTGGTCGAAACCTCCATCCGCTCGGCTGCCGACCGTACGGGCGCCACCTATGACGAGGCCCAGGCCCGCCTGGCGCTGGGCCTG
The DNA here is from genome assembly GCF_014196335.1 of Brevundimonas lenta. Classification (GTDB taxonomy): domain Bacteria; phylum Pseudomonadota; class Alphaproteobacteria; order Caulobacterales; family Caulobacteraceae; genus Brevundimonas; species Brevundimonas lenta. The sequence continues at coordinate 178,398 of NZ_JACIDM010000002.1, read as the reverse complement.
CCGGCGACGCCGCCGGCGGCCCCGGCTTCCGGCGCGCCCGGCGCACGTCCGGCGTCCGCCCCGGCGCAATGACCCCGGCGGACGGCGACGCGATCGCCCTCGCCGCCTTCGAGGCCGGCTGGTCCGCCGGTCGGCCTCAGGTCGTCGTCCGCCATCTGGTCGACGATCTGGAGACCCCGGTCTCGGCCTTCCTGAAAGTCGGCCATGGACGCCCCCACGCCTTCCTGCTGGAATCGGTCGAGGGCGGCGCCGTCAACGGCCGCTATTCGATCATCACCCGCGAGCCTGACGTGGTCTGGCGCTGCCGCGACCGCCGGCCCGAGCTGGCGCGCGGCGCCGACATCGCCGCCGACCGCTTCACCGCCGACGGCGAGGATCCGCTGACGTCCCTGCGGACGCTGATGGCGGCGTCGCGGTTCGACCTGCCGGACGATCTGCCGCCGATGGCCGCCGGCCTGTTCGGCGTGTTCGGCTACGACATGGTGCGGCTGCTGGAGCCGCTGGGCGAACCCAATCCCGATCCGCTGGACCTGCCGGACGCGGTGCTGACGCGCCCGACGCTGGTGGCCATCTTCGATTCGGTGAAGCACGAGATCGTGCTGGTCTCGGCCGCCTATCCCGACGGCGGGCCGGACGCGGCGACGGCCTTCGCGGACGCGACGGCGCGGCTGGACGCGTTCGAGGCCGACCTGCGCGCACCCCTGCCCGCCCTGCCCGCGCCCGTCGAGGCGCCGGGGCCAGAGTTCCGGACGCCCGTGGACGCCGCCGCCTTCGGCGAGATGGTGGCGAAGGCCAAGGACTACATCGGCGCCGGCGACATCTTTCAGGTGGTGCTGAGCCATCGGTTCTCGGGCCCGTGGGCGGCCGATCCGTTCGCCTTCTATCGCGCCCTGCGGCGGCAGAATCCGTCGCCCTATCTGTTCTTCCTCGACTTCGGCGACTTCCAGCTGGCCGGGTCGAGCCCGGAGATCCTGGTGCGGCTGAAGGACGGGCGGGTGACCATCCGTCCGCTGGCGGGGACGCGTCCGCGCGGCGAGACGCCGGAGGCCGACCAGGCGCTGGAGGCCGAACTGCTGGCCGATCCGAAGGAGCGGGCCGAGCACCTGATGCTGCTGGACCTGGGCCGAAACGACGTGGGCCGGGTGTCCGCGCCGGGGACGGTCGAGGTCACCGAGAGCTTCAAGGTCGAGCGCTACAGCTCGGTGATGCACATCGTCTCCGACGTGCAGGGCAAGGCCGACCCGAAGCTGGACGCGGTGGACACGCTGCTGGCCGCCCTGCCCGCCGGCACGCTGTCGGGCGCGCCCAAGGTGCGGGCGATGGAGATCATCGACGAGCTGGAGGCCGTGAAGCGTGGCGTCGGCTACGGCGGCGGCGTGGGCTACATCTCGGCGGGCGGCGAGGCGGACATCTGCATCGTGCTGCGCACCGCCCTGTTCGCCGACGGCCAGATCCATGTGCAGGCGGGCGCCGGCGTGGTGGCCGACAGCGATCCGGCGGCCGAGTACGCCGAGACCCAGGCCAAGGCCCGGGCCCCGATGCGGGCGGCCGGCGAAGCCTGGCGCTATCCGTTCGGCGAGAGGCCCTGAGCCACGGGCGGTTCGTCGAAGCGGACGCCCGGCCCCAGCACCATGACCCCGGCCATCATCACCGCGGCGGTGGCGGCGAGCGCGGCGGCGCCCAGCGCGGACCACGCGCTGGCGCCCGGCGTCGGGGCCGTCAGAAGCGCGCGCGCCTTTGCGATATTGCCTGCCGCCATCGGTCCCTCCCCATCGTCTGTGCCAATTCGAACCGGTTTGGTTAACAGAACCCTGGCGTCAGCATGGGTTGGCGTGACGGGACGCAGTCCCTAGAACCCCCGGATGATCCTCGTCGTCGACAACTACGACAGCTTCACCTGGAACCTGGTCCACTATCTTGCGGAGCTGGGCGCCGAGACGCGCGTGGTGCGCAACGACGACCTGACCGCGGCCGAGGCCTGGGCGCTAAAGCCGGAGGCGGTGCTGCTCTCGCCGGGGCCGTGCACGCCGAACGAGGCGGGCGTGTGCCTGTCGCTGCTGGAGACGGCGGCGGCCGACATGCCGATCTTCGGCGTCTGCCTGGGCCACCAGGCGATGGGCCAGGCGTTCGGCGGCGACGTGATCCGCGCCAAGAGCCTGATGCACGGCAAGACCTCGCCGATCGAACATGCGGGTCTGAGCGTGTTCCGCGGCCTGCCCTCGCCGTTCACGGCGACGCGTTATCACTCGCTGGCGGTGAAGCGGGAGACCCTGCCGGACGTGCTGGAGGTCACCGCCTGGACCGCCGACGGTGAGATCATGGGCCTGCAGCACCGGACGCGGCCAATCCACGGCGTGCAGTTCCACCCGGAATCGATCGCCACCGAACACGGCCACGACCTGCTGGCCAACTTCCTCGATATCGCAAACGTCAGACGCCGGGCGATGGTCTGATCGTGGCGGACGGTTTCAAGCCCCTGCTGGCCAAGCTGGTCGACGGCCGCGTGCTGTCGTCGGACGAGGCGCGCGAGTTCTTCGCCGCCTGCCTGCGCGGCGAGCCGACGCCCGCCCAGGTGGCGGCCGCCGTCACGGCGCTGCGCATCCGCGGCGAGACGGTCGACGAGATCGCGGCCTTCGCCACCGCCATGCGCCAGGCGGCGCTGAAGCTGGCGCATCCGTGGGAGGTGATCGACACCTGCGGCACCGGCGGCGACGGGCAGCACACCTACAACATCTCCACCGCCGCGGCCCTGGTGCTGGCGGGCGCGGGGCTGAAGGTGGCCAAGCACGGCAACCGGGCGATGAGCTCGAAGTCCGGGTCGTCGGACGTGCTGGCGGCGCTGGGCGTGAACCTGGCGGCGACGCCGGCGCAACAGCTGCGGGCGCTGGACAAGGCGGGCATCGCCTTCCTGTTCGCCCCGACCTACCACGGGGCCATGCGCCACGTCGGACCGGTGCGGGCCGAGATCGGCTTCCGCACGGTGTTCAACCTGCTGGGGCCGTTGTCGAACCCGGCCAATGCGACGCGTCAGGTGATGGGCGTCTATGACCCGCGCCTGCTGGAGCCGCTGGCCCAGGTGCTGGGCCGGCTGGGCGCTGTGCGGGCGTGGACGGTGCACGGCCAGGGTCTGGACGAACTGACCACCACGGGCCCGACCGAGGTCGCCGAGTGGAGGAGCGGGACGGTGCGCCGGTTCACGGTGACCCCGGCCGACGCGGGTCTGCCCGAGGCCAGGATCGCCGACCTGCGCGGCGGGGACGCGGAAGAGAATGCGAAGGCGCTGAAGGCGCTGCTGAAGGGCAAGAAGGGCGCCTATCGCGACGTGGTGCTGCTGAATGCCGCAGCGGCGTTGGTGGTGGGCGACAAGGCGGTCGATCTGGCCGAGGGTGCGGCGATGGCGGCGCAGGTGATCGATGACGGGCGGGCCGCGAAGGCGCTGGCCGCGCTGGTCGAGGCGTCGAACACGCCGATCGAGGAAGAGGCCGAGTGAGCGACATTCTGGAGCGGATCGCCGCCTACAAGCGTGAAGAAGTGGCGGAACGGAAGGCGCGGTATGGCGACCTCGGGTTCGAAGCGAGCCGTTCGGGCACTGTTCGCCCCTTCCGGGCCGCCCTGGAGCGCCGCTTCGACGATTCTGGCCGTCCGGCCCTGATCGCTGAAATCAAGAAGGCCAGCCCGTCGAAGGGGCTGATCTGCGCCGACTTCGATCCGGCAGCTCTCGCCCGGGCCTACGAACGGGGCGGCGCCGCATGCCTTTCGGTTCTCACGGACGGCCCCAGCTTCCAGGGGGATGACGCCTATCTGGCCGAGGCCCGCGCCGCGACCTCCCTGCCCTGTCTGCGCAAGGAATTCCTGGTCGACCCGTGGCAGGTGGCCGAGAGCCGCGCCCTGGGCGCCGACTGCATCCTGATCATCCTGGCCATGGTGGACGACGCCCTGGCCGCCGAACTGCTGGCCGAGGCCGAACGGTTCGGCATGGACGCCCTGATCGAGACCCACGACGAGAACGAGATGGTGCGCGCCTGCCGGCTGGGCGGCGACCTGGTGGGGGTGAACAACCGCTCGCTGCGCACCTTCGAGGTCGACCTGGAGACGACCGAACGGCTGGCCATGCTAAGCCCGGTGCGGGCGCTACTTGTCTCGGAGAGCGGCATCTTCACGCCGGAAGACGTGGACCAGGTGTCGGACGCGCACGCCCAGGCGATCCTGGTCGGCGAGAGCCTGATGCGTCAGGACGACGTCGAGGCGGCGACGCGGGCGTTGCTGGGCTGAACTCAGCTCCTGGGCCATGCGCCTACCACCGTTTGGTCATACGTTCTGTTCCACGGCGTATCTGGTAGAGCCCCAATCTCCACAGACAGAAACTCTCGCGCTCTCCCGTGCGCCCATTGAGTCGGCTTCCACGGAGCAGCCGCCGTCTTGGCCAAGTGCTGACCCACCTCCCCCGCAACAGCTGCTCCAATCTGAACCATGGTTTGGGGGATGAGCGCCATGCCGCCTGTCGCCGCCCCAATGACCAGTCCCACGCCCTGCATCACCGCGAATGTTGCAACTCGCCCACGAAGACTCGCAAACCGCTCGAAGCGGCTGAACACTTCCTTCTGATATGCCTCAAGAAGCCGTGCCTCTGGCTTCTGACTGGCCAACCACGATTTCCATTTGCGCGTGTCTGCATGTTCGAGGAACTCCGCCAGTTCCACTGGAGATCTCGCACCGGAGGACACAGCTTGGGCGATCGATCGCTTTTCGAACGTAACGGTCTCAAAAATCCGGACTTGGTCCATCCCCTCGCTAGAGCGGACAGCAAGACATTCCAGTTTTGCCTCCAAGGCATCCATGGCATGCCGCATGAGCCACATGTCGGTATAGCCATCGGCCGACCTGATTATCTCCCGCCGGGCTTCAGCCAACGCCGCAATGACTGATTCCGGCCCCAGCTTCGCAAACATGGTGCCTGCGTGGCCGTCAGGAAATTCTAGGTCCGTGTGAGGGACGTAAATCTGCTCTCGCTCTGGGTGAGGCTCGAACCGGAGCCTCCCCTGCGGTTCGACTCCGGTAACGGCGGCGATCTGACGCCGGGCGACCTTCGTTACGAGGTCTTCGTTGAGCACATCGTCTCGATCGCCTGCGAATACAGCTGCGCTGACACCCACTTCTGCTACTCGATCCATCAACCGAGTTGCGGCAAGCCGATTGGCCCTCGTTATTCCAAAGTTCTGCATCCACCCTTGGACGAACTCTTCCTTTGCCGGAAATGTGGGCTTGCTAATCAGAAGGCACGTCCCGCCGGTGCCCTCATAGTTGGCCTCCAGCGGCATCGCGTTCAAAGGTTCGCCATCTAGGACGATTTCAACGTCGCCCGTGTCCAAGATGCGATGAAGAGTATCAAACCCGCCCCACCGGACACAGAGCAACAACAGCTCGGCCGTACTCGCGACGAACCGCGTCTTCGGAAAATAGACCAACGCCTCAGCGAGTTGGCCATGTTCCTTAGGATTTGATGCCTGAACTGTTACAGTCTGAAGCACGAACGCTAATCCCTCAGTGCCAAGTCAACCCACCCATTGTGGCCGAAACGGTGATCGCTGCGGTAACCGGACCTTAACCGGAACAGCACAGGAACACCATGTGGACGTTTGCGGTTTGTTCCGCTACGTTTTCCGTCAACGGGATTCGCCTCGAGGTTCGCCATGCTCACACGCAAACAGCATGAACTGCTCATGTTCATCCATGAGCGGATCCAGGAGACCGGCGTCTCGCCTTCGTTCGACGAGATGAAGGAGGCGTTGGATCTGGCGTCCAAGTCGGGCATCCACCGGCTGATCACGGCGCTGGAGGAGCGCGGCTTCATCCGCCGTCTGGCGCACCGGGCGCGGGCGCTTGAAGTGACCAAGCTGCCGGAACAGGCGACCGCCGGCGCGCCGCGCGGCCATGCCGGCTTCAAGCCGGGCGTGATCGAGGGCGGTGGCCGTCCCAAGGCCGCCGAACCGGCCAACGACACCCGCGAACTGTCGCTGATGGGCAAGATCGCGGCGGGCACGCCCATCGACGCCATCGAGCACGAGACCGCCCGCTATCCGGTGCCGGAAGCGATGCTGGGCTCGGGCGAGCACTATCTGCTCGAAATCGAGGGCGACTCGATGATCGAGGCCGGGATCCTGAACGGCGACCTGGTGATCATCAAATCGACCGAGAACGCCTCGTCCGGCGAGATCGTCGTGGCCCTGGTCGAGGGCGAACAGGCGACGCTGAAGCGGCTGCGCAAGAAGGGCGCCTCGATCGCCCTGGAGCCGGCCAACCGCCACTACGAGACCAAGATCTACGGTTCGGACCAGGTCGCGGTCCAGGGCAAGCTGGTCGGGCTCATCCGCCGCTATCACTGACGTCGCCGAACCGGCTCCAGGGCCGGTCCCCGCGCGCATCCGCCACCCATACGGCCCGCCAGCGGTTCGCCACGGGCGGGCCTTCGCGCCGTAGCTCGACCGCCCCGCCGCGGGCGAAGTCGAACCCGTCCAGAACCAGGCGGCCCTCGCACGACGCCGGCAGCGCTGAGAGTTCGGCGCGGACGCCGATGACCTGAGCCGACCGGCACAGGGCGTCGACCTGTTCCGCCGTCGGAGAACGCTTGCCCCACCACAGGGCGACCGGACCGGCCGCAGCCGTTTCGGGCGCGCAGGAGAAGCGGGTGCAGGTCCAGCCTTCCGGCGGACGGTCGGTCGTCTGCAGGCCCCGGCGGCGCGACCAGACGTCGACCGCGAACTGACGCACGCCGGGACGCATGATCACGGCCTCGCCGTTCTCGACGAAGGCCGCCGCCGTGCCGCCGTCGCCGATCCAGAGGTCGGGCGTCGGCGCGCGCGGCCACAGCAGGACCGCGCAGGCGAACGGCAGGCCGATCCAGCGCAGCGGGCCTCGCCACAGACAGCAGAACAGCACGCCGAGGAAGGCGATGGGCAGGACGTAGTCCGGTGCGCTGGCGACGGTGCGCACCGCGCCGGGCAGCGAGGCGACCCATTCGCCGATGGCCAGCATCAGGGTGATCCCCTGCCCCGCCAGCCACAGGAAGGGCGCGCCCAGGCCCAGCGGCTCCAGCAGGGCTCCCAGAGCGAGCGCGGGCATGATGAGGAAGTCGGAGACCGGGGCCGTCGCGAGGTTGGCGGCGAGGCCGTACATGGCCGTGCGGTTGAAATGCTGCAGGGCGAACGGGCCGGTGGCGGCGCCGGCGACCAGGCTGGCGAGGACGGCGGCGCCCAGCCAGGCGCCGGTGCGCTGGACGATCAGGATCGGCAGGGGCGCTGAGATCTCGCGGATGCGCGGCGGCCAGGCCTCGACCAGGGCGACCAGGGCGGCGGTGGCGGCGAAGGACATCTGGAAGCCGGGCGTGACGATGGCCTCGGGCTGCAGCACCAGCACGACCAGGGCGGCGACGGCCAGGGCGTGCATGGTGATGGCCTGCCGGTCCAGCAGGATGGCGAGAAAGGCGATGGAGGCGGTGACGGCCGCCCGCTCGGCCGGGGGCGGCGAGCCGGAGACGACCAGATAGGTCCCGACCGCCAGCAGGCCGGCGACGGCGGCGACCTTCTTGCCCGGCACGCGCAACGCCACCCACGGCGCGGCGGCGACCAGCAGACGGACGAGGAAGAAGGCGAAGCCGCCGACCACGGCCATGTGCAGGCCGGAGATCGACAGGATGTGCGCCAGGCCGGAGTCGCGCATGACGTCGACCTCGGCCGGGTCGAGCCAGGCCTCGTGGCCCGTGGTCATGGCGGCGGCGACCCCGCCCGCGCGCTCGCCCTGGCGGGCGACGATGCGTTTGGCCAGGTCGTAGCGCATGGCGTTGACGGCCATGACGGCGCGCAGCCGCCACGGCGCCGGCGTGAGATACGCCGGGCGGGTCTCGCCCAGGGCGAAGGCGACGCCGCCCATGCGCTGGAAGAAGGCGGTGCGGCCGAAGTCGTAGGCGCCGGGACTGGCCGGAGCCGGCGGCGGATTGAGGATGGCGAACAGCCGGACCGCCTCGCCCGGCTCGGGCGCGACGCCCCGGACGGTGGCGCGCAGGCGCACGGGCGTGTCTTCCGGGGCCAGGCCGTCGATGCGGACCGGAGCGATGATGACGCGCGGTCCGGCCGAGCCGGGGCTGTCGACATCGACGACCCAGCCCTCGACCACGACGGGTCTATCCAGGGCGGGAGCGATGGGCGCGGTCACCGCGTCGGTGCGCAGCTTCGCCGCCGCGATTCCGAAGGCGAAACAGGCGAGCAGCATCAGCGGCAGGGTCCAGGCCCGCGCCAGGCCGGCGCGCCGTCCCGCGAACCAGCCCGCGGCGGCGACGGCGGCGTACAGCAGCAGGGGCCAGGCCGGCGGCTCGGCCTTGAGGACGAAATAGACGGCGCAACCGCCGCCGAAGGCCACCGGCGCCCACAGCCGCCAGCGCAGGGCCTGGGCCGCGACCTGGACGTGCAGAAACGCCGCCGCGCGCGCCCGGGTGCTAGGCTTTGCGGGAACGGACGGTATAAGGGCGGCCCTATCGGACACGCCTGAAATGACCTCCCCAGCCTCCCCCAAACCCGAAGTCGTCACCCGCTTCGCCCCCTCGCCCACCGGCTACCTGCACATCGGCGGAGCCCGTACGGCGTTATTCAACTACCTTTACGCGAAGCGATACAACGGCAAGTTTCTGGTTCGTGTCGAGGACACCGATCGCGAACGCTCGACTGATGAGGCGGTGAAGGCGATTTTCGACGGCCTGAGCTGGCTGGAGCTGTTCGCCGACGAGGAGCCCGTGTTCCAGTTCTCGCGCGCCGAGCGGCACCGCGAGGTGGCCAATCAGCTGCTGGAGACGGGGCACGCCTACCGCGACTTCCTGAGCGCCGAGGAGACGGGCGCCCTGCGCGACGCCGCCAAGGCCGCGGGCCGGACCTTCGAGTCGCCGTGGCGCGACCGCGAGCCGACCGTCGACGACCTGTCGAAGCCGCACACGGTGCGCTTCCGCCGCCCGGTCGACACCGGCGTGGTGGTCGATGACGCGGTGCAGGGATCGGTGCGCTGGGAGTCGTCGTCGCTGGACGACCTGGTGATCCTGCGCTCGGACGGGGCGCCGACCTACAATCTGGCCGTGGTGGTCGATGACCACGACATGGGCGTGACCCACGTCATCCGCGGCGACGACCACCTGAACAACGCCGCCCGCCAGAGCCTGATCTACGACGCCCTGGGCTGGACCCGGCCGACCTTCGCGCACATCCCGCTGATCCACGGGCCGGACGGCGCCAAGCTGTCGAAGCGCCACGGGGCGCAGGCGGTGCACGAATACGCCGAGATGGGCTACCTGCCCGAGGCGATGCGCAACTATCTGGCCCGGCTGGGCTGGGCGCACGGCGACGACGAGCTGTTCTCGGACGCCCAGGCGCAGGCGTGGTTCGACCTGTCGGGCGTCGGCAAGGCGCCGGCCCGGCTGGACTTCGACAAGCTGGCCCATGTGAACAGCCACTGGATCCGCCTGGCCGAGGACGACCGCCTGGCCAAGCTGACGTTGGACGTCCACCTGGCCCGCGGCCACGAGCTAGGCCCGAACGACGAGGCGCTGCTGCTGCGCGCCATGCCGTTCGTGAAGGACCGGGCGAAAACCACGCTGGAACTGGCCGACCAGACCGCCTTCGTGCTGAAGCCACGGCCGATCGCCATCGACGAAAAGGGCCTCGGCCTGCTGGCCGGCGAATCGGGCGAGCGCATCGGCCGCCTGCGCGACCGGCTGGCGCTTTTCGCCAGCTGGGACGTGTTCGCGCTGGAAGCGGAGCTGAAAGTCTTCGCCGAGGACGAGGGCGTCGGCTTCGGCAAAATCGGCCCGGCGACGCGCGCGGCCCTGACGGGCGGGGCCGTCTCGCCCGATATCGCGAAAACGTTGGCGGCGCTTGGGCGAGAGATCGCGCTCGGGCGCTTGGATGACGCGCTGCAACAGACTAAGTGACGTTCACAAACGCATCGCGGCCCGCCGCCTCCCCGCGCGAGGCCGCCGCCTGTTCAAAGGGGCTGACATGACTGAACAAGCCAAGGCCGCCGGCTCGGCGACGCTTACCTACGGCGACAAGGCCGTCGAACTGCCGGTTCTGAAGGGCTCGACCGGCCCGGACGTGATCGACATCCGCAAGCTGTACGGCGCGACCGACGCCTTCACCTTCGACCCGGGCTTCACCTCGACGGCGGCGTGCGAGAGCGCGATCACCTTCATCGACGGCGACAAGGGCGTGCTGCTGCACCGCGGCTATCCGATCGGCCAGCTGGCCTCGCAGTCGAACTTCATCGAGGTCTGCCACCTGCTGCTGCACGGCGAACTGCCGACCGCGGCGCAGTACGAGGCGTTCGAAAACAGCATCACCATGCACACGATGCTGCATGCCCAGTTCGACCGCTTCTTCGAGGGCTTCCGCCGCGACGCCCACCCGATGGCGATCATGGTCGGCACCGTCGGCGCCCTGTCGGCCTTCTATCACGACAGCCTGGACATCCATGATCCGGTGCAGCGCAACATCTCGGCCATCCGCCTGATCGCCAAGATGCCGACGATCGCCGCCCGGGCCTACAAGTACCACATTGGCCAGCCGTTCGTGTCGCCGCGCAACGACCTGAGCTACGCCGAGAACTTCCTGCGCATGTGCTTCGCCGTGCCGGCCGAGGACTATGTGGTCGATCCGAAGATGGCCAAGGCCATGGACCGCATCTTCACCCTGCACGCCGACCACGAGCAGAACGCCTCGACCTCGACCGTCCGCCTGGCCGGTTCGTCGGGCGCCAATCCGTTCGCCTGTATCGCCGCCGGCATCGCCTGCCTGTGGGGCCCGTCGCACGGGGGCGCCAACGAAGAAGCGCTGACCATGCTGAAGGAAATCGGCACCCCGGACCGCATCCCCGAGTTCATCGAGGGCGTGAAGGCCAAGAAGTACAAGCTGATGGGCTTCGGCCACCGCGTGTACAAGAACTACGACCCGCGGGCGACCGTGATGAAGGAGTCCGCGGACGAGATCCTCGACCTCGTCGGCGCCGAGAACGACCCGCTGTTCCAGGTCGCCAAGGAGCTGGAGCGCGTCGCCCTGTCGGACGAGTATTTCATCGAGCGCAAGCTGTTCCCGAACGTCGACTTCTATTCGGGCATCACCCTGTCGGCGATGGGCTTCCCGACCTCGATGTTCACCGTGCTGTTCGCCCTGGCCCGCACCGTCGGCTGGATCGCCCAGTGGGAAGAAATGCTGGCCGATCCGGCACAGAAGATCGGTCGCCCGCGTCAGCTGTACACCGGCCCGACCGAGCGCGATTACGTGCCGATCCAGAACCGCGGCTGATCCGCGACAGATCGTCGAATGCAGAAACGCCGGGGCTCGCGCCCCGGCGTTTTTCTTTTGGCCTAGCGCACCAGCTGTGTCGTCAGCCGTAGGGCGAGAAGGCCGATGATGATCGCGACGGCGATCCAGTCCCAGATTCGCCCCTTGAGCAGTAGCATCAGAGCCAGGAGGGCGAGAATGACGACCCGGACGACGGTCGGGAGGTTCCAGCCCGTGCCGCCCGTCAACAGGGCCGTGGCCCAGGTGGAGAGCTGGTAGACCATGAATGTCAGGACGAAGACCTTGTGCTGCTGGGCGTAGTGTCGGCGCATGTCCCAGTCGCTGTCGGCCTCGAAATTCGGCAGCACGCTGGCGGTGGTGACGAACAGCAGCAGCGGCGGCGCGAGAACCAGGCCCATCTCGGCGGCCGTGCGCGCGCGATCCGATCCGTCGAGGCCGAGAAACACCGCCCACCAGTAGTTCAGGACCAGCAGGGTCAGCGCCACGACCCAGGCCAGCGGCAACGGGTCCCACTTCACCCGTTCACGGTTGCGGATGAGCCGATGCAGATTGCCCAGCATCTCGGTCAGGCCCAGACCGATGATGATCGAGATCAGGGTGACGGAATGCTGGCCGATATCCATGCGCGGTCCCCTGAACCCGGAGACAACCCTAGGCCCTTGTCAGGGGGCGGCACAAACCGGTGAATTCCGGAGGGCGGAAGGGTTCAGACGCCGGCTTTCGCGGCGATCACCCGCAGCACGGCCTCCGCCGCGATTTCGGACGGGTCGCGGCCTTCGCGGCCCATGAGGTCGAGAGCCTCGGTCTGGCGGGCGGCCTGGGCCCGGCGGGCCTCGGGATCGGCCAGCAGGCGGCCCACCTCGGCGGCGACCTTCTCGGGCGTGGCGTCGTTCTGGATCAGTTCGCGGGCGATCTCCTCGTCCGCGGCGTGGTTGAACAGGGTCGCGTATTTGCCGGTGAAGAACGGCTTCATGATCGCGTAGCTGAGCGGCTGGAAGCGGTAGCCGATGACGGTCGGCGCGCCGGCCAGGGCCAGTTCGGTCGAGACCGTGCCGCTGGTGGCCAGGGCGACGGTGGCGGCGCGCATGGCGGAGTATTTCTCGGCCTCGGACACCAGGTGGACCCGGAAGGGCCAGGCGGCGATGCGCGAGGCGACGTCGTCGGCGACGGTGCCGGCGGCGACGACCGCGACCTCCAGCGACGGATCGGCCTTCTTCAGTCGGGCGATCGCACCCTCATAGACGGGCGTCATGAGGCGGATCTCGGACGGGCGACTGCCCGGCAGGACCAGCAGCAGGTCAGCGTCCGGGGCGATGCCGCGCGAGGCGCGGAAGCGGGCCGGGTCGGCGTCGCTCATATCGACGTGCAGGGCCTGGGAGCCGGCGACCGTGGTGGCCAGGCCTTCGCGCTCGAACCACGGGGCGTCGAAGGCGTAGAGCGCCAGCAGATGGTCGACGGACCGGGCGAGCACCTTCGCGCGGCCGGGACGCGAGGCCCAGACCTGGGGGCCGACGTATTTGATCAGGGGCATGCCCGGCAGCGCGGCGCGCAGGGCCTTGGCCACGCGGATGGTGAAGCCCCAGCTGTCGATCAGGACGACGGCGTCAGGCTTCTCGCGCACCGCCAGGGCGACGGTGTCGGCGACGCGGCGCTTGACCACGCCATAGGCCTTGAGGCCCTCGATCCAGCCCAGCACGGACAGTTCGGCGATGTCGAAGGGGCTCTCGACGCCCTCCTCGGCCATCTTCGGTCCGCCCGTGCCGATGAAGGTCACGTCCTTGCCGAGGCGCGTCTTGAGGGCCCTGGCCAGGCCGGCGCCCAGCGCGTCGCCGGAGGCCTCGGCGGCGACCAGCATGATTTTCAGCGGGCGGCTCACGCCCGGTCGCCCCAGACGTACAGGCCCAGTCGGTCGGCGGCCTCGATCAGGGCCGCGCGGTCGATGACGATCAGCTTGCCGGCGACGCCGCCGACACCGGCGAGTCCGGCGGCCGCGGCCATCTCGATGGTGCGGGCGCCCATGACCGGCATGTCGACGCGCAGATCCTGGATCGGCTTGGGCGCCTTGCCCAGCGCGCCCTTGCGGTCCGTGGGCGTGCCGCGCAGGTCGGCGGGCAGGCCCGCGACGCGCATCAACATGGCGTCGGTGCCCTCCTGGGCCTCGACCGCCAGCACCAGACCGTCGCATACGACCGCGCCCTGGCCGATATCCAGTTCGCCTGATTTTTCCGCGACGTGCAGCGCCTTCCTGAGATCGGCCAGCTGCTCTTCCGTGGGCTGGACGGCGCCCAGGGCCCCGGCCGGAAGCGTCTCGCCGCCGAGGATGTCGTCGGCGCCCTCGACCGCATAGCCCTCGGCCTCGAACAGCGAGAGGATCTTGCGCAGCAGGGCGTCGTCGCCCTTGGTCGCAGCCGCGACGATGCCCGGCAGGACCATCGCGCCCTTGAGATCGGGCTTCAGCGTCTTGAAGTCGGGGCGGCTGACGGTGCCGGCGAAACAGACCGCGCCGCAGCCCGCCTTCTTCATGGCCGACAGGATCTTGCCGATTTCGGCCATGCCGGCGTCGATGCCGGGATAGTGGGCCAGGTGCGGGTCGGCGAAACCGGCCAGACGGATGACGAAGACCGGACGGCCCTCGGCGTCGCAACGGGCGGCCACGGACAGCGGCAGGGCGCCGCCGCCGGCGATCAGGGCCAGCTTGCTCATTCGCCCGCCCTCACTCGCCCGGGAGGCAGAGCGGACGCTTGCCGTCAGCGCGGATGAAGGCGACGATCTCCATGATCTCAGGCAGGTCGGCGTAGGCGCCCTCGACCGTGTCCAGACGCTCGGCGAAAGTCCCCGCCCCCTCGAACAGGTCGCGATAGGCGGCCAGCAGGCGGCGGATAGCGTCCTTGCCGTAGCCCTTGCGCTTCAGGCCGACGAGGTTGAGTCCGTGCAGACGGGCGTGGTTGCCCCAGACGGAGCCGTAAGGGATGACGTCGCGGGTGACGGCGGCCAGACCGCCGACCATGGCGCCCTGCCCCACCCGGCCGTTCTGGTGGACGGCGGCGAGCCCGCCGAGGAAGACCTTGGTCCCGACCTTCGCATGGCCGCCGAGGGTGGCGTTGTTGGCCATGACGACCTGGTCGGCGACGACGCAGTCGTGGCCGATGTGGGCGCCGGTCATGAACAGGCTGTTGGAACCGACGATGGTGACGCCGGTCCCCTGCGGCGTGCCGCGGTTGAAGGTGGCATGCTCACGGATGACGTTGTCCGACCCGACCTCGAGCCGCACCGGCTCGCCCTTGTAGCCGTTGTGCTGGGGGTCGCCGCCGATGACGGCGAAGGGATGGATGACGGTGCGCGCTCCGATGCTGGTGTCCTGCTGGACCACCACATGGCTGACCAGCCGCACGCCTTCGGACAGGACGACGCCCGGCCCGACCATGCACCACGGGCCGATCTCGACTTCGCCGGCCAGTTCGGCCTTCGCATCGACGATGGCTGTGGGGTGGATGGCCATCAGGCCACCGGCTGGTCGACGGTGACCACCATGGCGGCGAAGTCGGCCTCGGCGGCCAGCTTGCCGTCGATGAAGGTCTCGCCGCGGAACTTGAAGATATCGCCGCGCTGCTTGGTCACCACGACCTTCATCATCAGCTGGTCGCCCGGACGCGCCGGCTTGCGGAAACGCACGCCGTCGATGGACATGAACATGATGACCTTGCCCTCGACCTGGACGTCCATGGTCTTGGACATCAGCAGGGCGCCGGTCTGGGCCATGGCCTCGACGATCAGGACGCCCGGCATGACCGGATCGATGGGGAAGTGGCCCGGGAAGAACGGCTCGTTGTGCGTGACGTTCTTGATGCCGGTGATCGAGGTGTTGGCGACGAAATCCTCGGCCTTGTCGATCAGCAGGAAGGGATAGCGGTGCGGCAGACGGCGCATCACCTCGGCGTAGTCGATCTTGCCTTCTTCGCTCATTCGTTCGTCTTCCCTGCGCGAGCCTTTCCGGACGCCTGTTTGGCGAGCCAGACCGCTTCACGCAAGGATTGTCGTATCGGTTTCGCGGGATAGCCGGACCAGGTCTCGCCGGGCGGAATGTCCGCCAGCACCCCCGCGCCGCCCGCCACGCGGGCTCCATCGCCGATTTTGATGTGGTCGCCGATGCCCGCCTGGCCGCCGAACATGACGTTGTCGCCGACGGTGCAGGAGCCGGAAATGCCCACGTGGGCGGCGATCAGGCAGTTGCGGCCGATGACGCAGTTGTGCGCGATCATGACCAGGTTATCGATCTTGGTGTTCTCGCCGACGACGGTGTCGTCGTAGGCGCCGCGGTCGACGCAGCTGTTGGCGCCGATGGTGACGCCGTCCTGCAGAATGACACGGCCCAGTTGGGGCACGTCGATCGGGCCGGACCGCGATCCGGCGGCGCCGAAGCCCGCCTCGCCGATACGCGCGCCGGCGTACAGCTTCACGCGGTCGCCGATGAGGGCGAATCCGACCGAGACATTGGGGCCGATGTGGCAGTCGCGGCCGATCTGGACGCCGGCGCCGATGACGCTGTTGGCCCCGATGCGGGTGCCGCGGCCGATGCGGGCGCCCTTGCCGATGATCACGCCGGGTTCGACGACGACGGTGTCGTCCTCGGCGGCCTCGGCAAGCGAGGCGGCCTCGAGGACGACGGGCTTGTGGAACTGGAGGGAGGCGCGGGCCCAGGCCGCCTGGGCTTCGCCGGACGTCAGCACGGCCGCATCGGCGGGCGCGGAGTCCACGGCGGACGCCGGCACGATCACGCAGCCGGCGGCGGTCGCCTTGAGCTGTTCGCCGAAGCGGCGGTCGCCGAGGAAGGCGACGTCGGTGGAACCGGCGGTCCCCAAAGGCGCAACGGCGGAGACCTTTCGATCTCCGCCGCGAACGACTTCGGCGCCGATCCGCCCGGCCAGCTCTGCAACGGTCAGGGCCGGCAGGCTGTCGAAGAAACGCGGATCAGGCATGATGGCCGGCGTACTTACTGTTGCTGCTGCGGCGGAACCTGCATGCGGTTGAAGGCCGGCAGGGTCGGCAGGGCCTGGTTCAGGCGCTGAACGACGGTGTCGGTCAGGTCCATGGCCGGGTTGCCGAGCAGGACGACGCTTTCGTTCAGCAGGATGCTGCAGCCGCGCTCCTGGTACAGGGCGGTGATGATCGGGCCGGCGGCGGCGCCGATGGCCTGGGTCTGCATGGCGTCCGTGTAGCGCAGCTCGGCTTCACGGGTCTGCTGCAGTTGCTGGAACTGCTGCAGACGACCCTGCCACGCCTGGTAGGCCTGGTTGTTGGGGTCGATCGGGCCGGCGGACTGCAGCTGCTGCGCTTCGCTTTCGAGGCTGGTCGCGTAGGGCTGGAGTTCGCCCTGAACTTCCTGGGCGAGGCGCTGCAGGCCGCTGCGCAGCGACTGGCCGGCGGTCGACTGGCCGAGGGCGCGTTGCAGGCTGTAGGTGCACAGGCCCGGGATCGGGGCGCCGTGGGTGACTTGCTGCTGGGCCTGGGCCGAGGCCGCGCCGGCGGCCAGGGTGGCGAGGGCAAACGCGCCGATAGCAATGAGTTTCATCGTTACGCCTTAAGTGCGGGACAGCGCCCCGCGGTTAGAACTGGGTAGAAGTCGAGAAGCGGAAGGTTTCGGTCTTGTCGTAATCTTCCTTGCCAAGAACATGGCTGAGATCGAACCGGATTGGGCCCATCGGCGAGCGCCAGTGAATGCTGAGGCCCGCGGACGCGCGAAGTTTCAGGTCGTCGACGATGTTCGGATCCGGCAGGCCGGTCGACGTAACCGTATAGCGGTCGTCCAGCGCGCCCAGGGTGCCGACGTCGGCGAACAGCGATGTGCGGATTCCATACTCTTCCGGCAGGTAGTTGGGAACCGTGAGTTCCAGGGTGCCGATGACGTAGAAATTACCGCCCAGGGCGTCGGTCGTGGTCAGATCGCGCGGGCCGATGCCGGCGGTCTCGAAGCCGCGGAAGCTGTTGCCGCCCTTGAAGAAGCGGTCGTTAATGCGGATCGCATCGCCGCCCCAGCCGGAGACGTAGCCGGTCGAGCCGCTGGCCGTGACGACCCACTCGGGCGAGATGCCCCAGTAGGCGGAGACGTCGGCTTCGGTCTTCACATAGTTCACGTCGCCGCCGATGCCGGCGAAGTCCTGACGGATCGTGCCGGTCCAGCCGCGGGTCGGGCGGACCGGGTCGTTCCGGCGGTCGACCAGCAGGGTGTAGCCGGCCGAGGAGTTGATGAACGAGCCGACCTGATCGCAAAGCGCGGCCGAACCGGCGCCCAGCGGGCCGCAATAGCCGGTCGGAACGATGATCTCGTCGCTCTTCAGGAAGTAGCGGGTGCTGAGCAGGGTGTAGCCGTTCAGCGGATAGGACAGGCGCAGACCACCGCCGGTCGAGCGGTAGTCGTACGACGAGTAGTCGCTGAGGTCGTAGCGCGAGTGGAAGGCGTCGAAGCCGGCGCGCAGGTCGCGGCCGAGGAATTTCGGCTCGGTGAAGCGGAAGTCGATCTGCTGACGCAGCGAACCCCACTCGACACGGGCGACGACGTTCTGGCCGCGGCCGCGGAAGTTGCGCTCGGTGATGCCGAGGTTCAGCACGAAGGAGTCGACCGAGCTGAAGCCGGCGCCGACGGACAGTTCGCCGGTCGGCTGCTCCTCGACGGTGACGTTGACGACCGAACGGTCAGGGGCCGAACCGCGGGCCTCCTCGACGGTCACGTCCTTGAAGAAGCCCAGCGAACGCAGGTTGTTGCGCGAACGCTCCAGCAGGGTGCGGTTGAAGGCGTCGCCCTCGCTCAGCATCATCTCGCGACGGATGACGTTGTCGAGCGTGCGGGTGTTGCCGATGATGTTGATGCGGTCGACGTAGACGCGCTGGCCTTCACGAACGCGGAAGGTGATGTCGACGGTGTCGGTTTCCGGATTGGCCCGGTACTCCGGCTCGATCTCGACGAAGGCGTAGCCCGCCGAGCCCGCCGCGAAGGTCAGGGCGTCGACCGCCGACTCGATCTTGTCGCTCTCGTACAGATCGCCCGAGCGGATCGGCAGCAGCAGCTTGAGGAAGTCGGGGTTGAGGCGGTCGTTCTCGGTGACCACGTCGACGACGCCGAAATTATACCGGTCGCCCTCGTCCACGGTCATGGTGATGCCGAAGGCGCCGTCGTCCGGCGACAGTTCGGAGATCGCCGAGATGACGCGGAAATCGTAGTAGCCGCGGTTGGTGTAGAATTTCCGCAGTTGCTCGCGGTCGTAGTCGAGACGGTTCGGGTCGAAATTGTCGTTGCTGGAGAACAGACGCCACCACTGGGTCTGCTTGGTGACCATGACCTCGCGCAGATCGCTGTCCGAGAAGGCTTCGTTGCCGAGGAAGGTGATGGCGCGGACGCCGGTCTCGGGGCCTTCGTTGATTTCGAAGACCACGTCGACGCGGTTCTGGTCCAGCTGGACGATCTTGGGCGTCACGGTCGCCGAGATGCGGCCCGACAGACGGTACAGTTCGACGATCTTGCCCACATCCTCCTGGATGCGCGCGCGGGTGTAGATGCCGCGCGGCTTGAGGGTCACTTCCTCAAGCAGCTTCTCCTCGTTGATGGCGCTGTTACCCTCGAACACGACCTGGTTGATGATCGGGTTCTCGACGATCTCGACCACCAGGTCGCCGTTCGGCTGCACGCCCAGCTGGACGTCGGCGAACAGCTGGGTGCGGGTCAGGGTGCGGACCGCGACGTCCAGCACCGCGGGATCGACGACGTCGCCCGGCTGGATCGGCAGGTAGGACAGCACCGTCGTCTGGTCGATGCGCTGGTTGCCGCGCACCAGGATGCGATTGATCGTCACCCGTTCCGGACGCGCCTGCTGTTGCTCCTGCGCCTGCGGAGCGGCCTCGATCGGCGCTCCGGGCTGGATATTGGGTGCGGCGGGAGTCGTCTGGGCGAAGGCCGGACCGGCAAGACCGGCGGCGATCGCGAGCACCAGGAGGCTCGGGCTCGCAGCGCGAGCGAAACGGAGGGCGGACGCGTCGTTTTTGATCATGCAGGAAACCATCGGGGGCTGGCGTCGGCTCATGCGAGCCCGCCGAGGAATTTGAACAAACTCAGCTTCTGCAGGTCGTTCCAGGTTGCGAACAACATCAATCCCGCAAGCAAAGCAAGACCGACCCGGTAGCCTACCTCCTGAACGCGAGCGGGGGCTGGCCTGCGCGCCACAGCTTCATAGCCGTAGAACACGAGATGCCCCCCATCGAGGACGGGAATCGGCAACAGATTAACAATACCCATTCCGATCGAAACTATGGCGGCGAAGCTGATCCACGCCAGCGCGACGTTTGCGATGAGGAAGGCAGGCGGAGCCTCATAGGCGGCGGCCTGTTTGGTGATTCCCCCGGCGGCCTTGGCGATGCCCAGCGGACCGTTCAGCAGGTCGCCGGACTCCTTGCCGGTGAAAATACGGCCGATGTAGCGGAAGGTGGCGCCGACGACCGAAACCATGGTCTCGGTGCTCTTGCCCACGGCCTCGATCGGGTTCAGGCGGCGGAATTGGTAGTCCTGCTGCGAAGCCTGGAGCAGCAGTCCCACTTCGGCGACGCGGGTCCGGCCGGCGATGGGGTCGTCCCGCATCTTGCGGACCGGCGTGGCCACGAGGTTCACGTCGCGACCGGCCCGGTCGACCGTAAAGGTCACCTGGTCGCCCGCCGACAGGATGATCGTCTGCGTGACCTCGCTTCGGTCACGCACCGGGCGGCCGTTGACCGCCGTAATCAGGTCGCGCGGCTGGAAGCCGGCCACGGCCGCCGGGCTGTCCGGAACGACCTGGGCCACGCGCGGTGCCGAAATCTGCTCGCCGACGATGCTGAACAGCAGGGTCAGCAGGGTCAGGGACAGGACGAAATTCGCCACCGGGCCCGCGGCCACGATGAGGGCGCGCTGCCAGACGGGTTTGAAATGGAAATAGTCGCGCTCGGCGCCGGGGCCGTGTTCGGCGACCACGCGAGCCTTGAGCTCGGCCAGACCGGCCTGGTCAGGCACGCTGGAGGCGTCCAGATCGCCGGAAAACTTGACGTAGCCGCCCAGCGGAATCCAGGCGACGCGCCATTCGACGCCGTGACGGTCCGTCCGGCTGAAAATGGAGCGGCCGAATCCGATCGAGAACCGGTCGACCTTCACCCCGAAGGCGCGCGCCACGAGGAAATGCCCCAGTTCATGGATGGTGACGATGAAGGTCAGCACCAGCAGGAACGGGACGATGTAGATCAAGGCCTGGCCGAGAAAGCCCGTCATGCCGGATATGGATCCCTCTGCCCTCAGGCTGCTGCAGCGTGACCCAGGACGATCGACTCCGCGATCCTTCGCGCCTCCGCATCTACGGCCAGGGCCGAGTCGCAGGCGTTTTCGGAACCGGACTCCACCCCCGAGGTCGTCACGCGAGACAAGGTGTCGGCGACGACTGCGGCAATATTGAGAAAGCCCAGTCTGCGGTCAAGAAAGGCCAGGGCGGCGACCTCATTGGCGGCATTGAAGACGATGGGCGCCGATCCACCAACCTGTAGCGCCTGACGCGCGAGTTTCAGGGCTGGGAAGCGGGCTTCGTCGGGCGCCTCGAAGGTCAGGCGGCCGAGGGCGGCGAGGTCCAGTTTCGGCGCCGCCCAGGCGATCCGGTCAGGCCACGCAAGGGCGCAGGCGATCGGCGTCTTCATGTCGGGCGGGCCCATCTGGGCCAGGGTCGAGCCGTCGACGTACTCGACCAGGCTGTGAATGATCGATTCCGGATGGACGACCACGTCGATGCGATCGGCCGGCATGTCGAACAGATAGGCGGCCTCGATCATCTCCAGGCCCTTGTTGGCCATGGTGGCGCTATCGACCGAAATCTTCGCCCCCATGCTCCAATTCGGGTGGGCCACGGCCTGTTCGGGCGTGATCGCGCCCATGGCCTCGTAGGCCACGGTGCGGAACGGGCCGCCGGACGCCGTCAGGATCAGCTTTTCGACCTGGCCCGGCGCATCGTGCGGGAACACCTGGAAGATGGCGGAATGCTCGGAATCGACCGGGATCAGCCGGCCGCCCGAGCGCCGCACGCGCTCGATCAGGGCGGGTCCGCAGCAAACCAGGCTTTCCTTGTTGGCGAGGGCCAGGGTCGCGCCGGTGGACGCGGCGGCCCAGGCGGAGCGCAGGCCCGCGGCGCCGACGATGGCGGCCATGACCCAGTCGACGGGCCGGGAGGCGGCCTCGACGATCGCCCCCTGCCCCGCCGCAGCCTCGACGCCCGTGCCGGCCAGCGCGTCGCGCAGCTCCTGCAGGCGGGCCGGATCCGCGGTGACGGCGATCCGGGGCTTCCAGCGGCGGGCTTGCTCGGCCAGGCGGGCGATATTGGCGCCGCCGGTCAGGGCCTCGACCTCGAAGGCGCCGGAACCGCCGGCCTCGGCCTGGGCCATCAGGTCCAGGGTCGAGCAGCCCACCGAGCCGGTGGAGCCCAGCACGGTGACGCGACGGCGAATCACGCGCCGCGCTCCAGCATGACCAGAATCAGACGTCCGGCCGCGACGACGACGACCGCGAACATCAGGCCGTCGACGCGATCCAGCAGGCCGCCGTGGCCCGGGATCAGATTGCCCGCGTCCTTGACGCCGTAACGACGCTTCAGGGCCGACTCCCACAGATCGCCGGCCATGGTGGCGATAGCGGCGGCGAGGCCCAGAAGGGCGCCCCAGGCGGGGCTGATGCCCATGTTGAGGAAGGCGGCGAACAGCGCGCCGGCGAGGGTGCCGGCGGTCAGACCGCCGATGAAGCCGGACCAGGTCTTGTTGGGTGAAAAGCGCGGCCAGAGCTTGGGCCCGCCGAAGATCGAGCCGACGAAATAGGCCATGATGTCCGACGCCCACGCGATGCAGAAGGCGAAGGCGGTCCAGTACAGGCCGACGTGGGGCGTGAACTCCGACACCCCGCCCCGCAGCCAGATCAGCAGGACAGCGGGCCAGCCGAGGTAGAGGACGCCATAGGCGGCATCGAGCGCCTCCTGGCCCCGGCTGCGGGCGAACAGGCCCGCGGCGGCGGCGCAGAAGACCAGCATGACCAGCGCCAGCGACAGCTGGCCGACGTGGGCGGAGATGACGGCGGCGAACAGGCCGAAGGCGACGGCGCCGGTCATGAGGCGCCAGGCCCCCGCGGCGCTCATCATCGCCCATTCGACGGCCAGCAGGGCGCACGCCAGCAGCATCAGCGCCAGGAACCAGTAGCCCCCGGCCCAGATGGCCAGCACGGCCGCCGGCGCCAGAACGACGGCCGAAGCGGCTCTCAGTCCAATGTCACGGGCCTTGACCGCCATCAGCCGGCCGCCAGCGCCGGCGCCGCCGGGCGACCGCCGAAGCGACGATCGCGGGCGCGGTACTGGGCGACGACGTCGGCCAGGGCCTCGGCACCGTAGTCGGGCCACAGGATGTCCTGGTAGACCAGCTCGGCATAGGCGGCTTCCCACAGCAGGAAGTTCGACAGCCGGCGCTCGCCCGAGGTGCGCACGATCACGTCGACGGGCGGTCCGCCGGCGGTCGACAGGCCGAGGCCCAGGGCCTCCTCGTCCAGCGGTCCGACGGCCTCGCCCGCGCGGACGCGGTCGGCGTAACGCTGCGCCGCGTCGACGATGTCGGCCCGGCCGCCGTAGTTGAAGGCCACCTGGAGCAGGAATTTCTCGTTGCCGGCGGTCGTCGCCTCGGTCCGGGCGACGATGTCCGCGATGTCGGCCGGAAGCCCTTCGCGGCGGCCCAGGATGCGGACGCGGACGCCTTCGCGATCCAGCTTCTTCAGGTCGCTGGCGACATAGGTGCGAACCAGGCCCATCAGGTCTGACACTTCCTCGGCCGGTCGCTGCCAGTTCTCGGTCGAGAAGCCGAATACGGTCAGGCACCGGATGCCCAGGGCCGGGGCGGCCTGGATGGTGCGCTTCAACGCCTGAACGCCCTCGCGGTGCCCGATGGCGCGCGGCAGGCCGCGGGCCTCGGCCCAGCGGCCGTTGCCATCCATGATCAACGCGACATGGCGCGGCCCGGCGGGCTCGGTCCTGAGAGGATCGGGAGGCATCTGGGGGTTATCCTACGACAGAACCCGCCATCAAACCTGCATGATCTCGACTTCCTTGGTCTTCAGCGCCTCGTCGATGCGCTTGATGGCGGCGTCGGTGTCCTTCTGGACCTCGGCCTCCATCTTCTTCTGCTCGTCCTGGCTGATATCGGACGCCTTTTCGGCCTTCTTCAGGTCGTCGTTGGCGTCGCGGCGCACGTTGCGGACGGCGATCTTCTGCTGCTCGGCGTATTTCCCCGCGAGTTTGGCGAGGTCCTTGCGGCGCTCCTCGGTCAGCGGCGGCACGGGGATGCGCAGGGTCATGCCGTCGACGATCGGGTTCAGGCCCAGGCCGGCGGCGCGAATGGCCTTCTCGACCGCGACGACCATGCTCTTGTCCCAGACGTTGACCGAGATCATGCGCGGCTCAGGCACGCTGATGGCGGCGACTGCGTTCAGCGGCGAGGTCGAGCCGTAGGCCTCGACCTGGACCGGATCCAGCAGGCCGGCGTTGGCCCGGCCGGTGCGCAAGCCGGAGAACTCTTCCTTCAGGGCGCTGACCGCCTTGTCCATACGGTCGCGGTAGGTTTTGAGATCAGGCTTCGCCATGGTCGTTTCTCTCGTCTTCTTATGGTGTTGTCAGGCGGCCTTGCCGTCGGCGCTGATGACCGTGAAAGCGCCCTTGCCCGTCAGGGTGTTCCGGAAGGAGCCGTCTTCGCGGATGGAGAACACCACGATCGGGATGCCGGAGTCACGCATCAAGGCCACGGCCGAGGCGTCCATGACCTTCAGGTCCTTGGCCAGCACGTCGTGATAGCTGAGCGATTCGTAGCGGGTCGCGGTCGGGTCCTTCTTGGGATCCGCCGTGTAGACGCCGTCGACGCTGGTGCCCTTCAGCAGGGCGTCGCAGCCCATTTCGGCTGCGCGCAGGGCGGCGCCCGAGTCGGTGGTGAAGAACGGGGCGCCGACGCCGGCGGCGAAGATCACCACGCGGCCCTTCTCGAGGTGACGCAAGGCGCGGCGGCGGACGTAGGGCTCGGCCACCGCGTTCATGACCAGGGCGCTCTGCACGCGTGTCTGGACGCCGATCTTCTCAAGCGCGGCCTGCATGGCCAGGGCGTTCATGACCGTGGCCAGCATGCCCATGTAGTCGGCCGAGGCGCGGTCCATGTCGCCGGCCGCCTTGGACAGGCCGCGGAAGATGTTGCCGCCGCCGATGACCAGGCAGATCTCGACGCCCTCGCGCGCCACGTCGGCCACGGCCTTGGCGACCTCGGCGACGGTGTTCATGTCGATGCCGTAGCCCTGCTCGCCCATCAGGACTTCGCCCGACACCTTCAGCAGGACGCGCTTGTATCGAAACTCGGACGAGGCGTCGGGCATGGGGAAGTGACCTTGGGCGGGGGATTCGGCCTCCTTATAGAAAGGCGGGAGGCCGGATCAAAGACCCGCTAGAGTCTGAGGATGATCGTCTCGACGATCGGACGGCGATCCCAGATCTGCTGGCTGGCCTTCTTGAGGGCCCGCGAGACGGCCTGTTCAATGACCATTTCGTCCTCCAGCGCCGCGCCCTTCAGCTTCAGAACCGCCTGTTCGGCGCGTTCCGCCAGATCGTCGAGGGCGTCGCCGAGAGGCGATTCCTCATCGCCCGGCAGGCCGATGGCGCGCACGTCGATGTCGCTGACGATCTTGCCGCGCCTGTCCATCGCGAAGCTGACGATCAGCACGCCGTTGGTCGAGGCGTGGCGACGCTCGTGCAGCGCCTCGCCCTGTTCGGTGACCAGACGCCCGCCGTCGACGTAGAGGCGGCCGCTGGGGACCTCGTCGATGATCGCGGCGGGTCCGGGGGCCAGACGCACCATGTCGCCGTTGCGGGGCGTCACCGTCTCCGGCACGCCCATGTCCTTCGCAAGATTGGCGTGTTCGGCGAGGTGGCGGCGCATGCCGTGGGTCGGGACGGCGATCTTCGGCCGCGCCCAGGCGTACATCTGCTTCAGCTCGTCCCGGCACGGGTGGCCGGAGACGTGGATGCCGCGGTGATCCTTCTCGGTGTAGAGGCGCACGCCGCGGTCCGCGAGCTTGTCCTGCAGGCGGCCGACCGACAGCTCGTTGCCCGGAATGACCCGCGACGAGAAGATGCAGTGATCGCCGTTGCTGAGCTTCACATAGGGGTGGGTGCCCTCGGCCACGCGCGACAGGGCGGCGCGAACCTCGCCCTGGCTGCCGGTGCACAGATACAGGATCTCGTCGGCCGGCCAGATGCGGGCCTCCTCGTCGCTGAGGAACGGCTTGATGTCCTGCAGCATGCCGACGTGTTTGGCCGCCGCGGTGATGCGGTGCATCGAGCGGCCGGCCAGCGACACGCGCCGCCCCGCCGCTTCGGCGGCGCGGATGACGCTGTCCATGCGGGCGACGTTGGAGGCGAAGCAGCCGACCGCGATCCGGCCCTTCAGCCCGCCGATCAGTTCGGTCAGGGCGTCGCGGACGCCGCCTTCCGAGCCCGCCGAACCCTCGACGAAGACGTTGGTGGAATCGCAGACCATGGCGAGGACGCCGTCGTCGCCGAGGCGGGTGATGGCGCCGGCGTCGGTGACGCCGCCGATGATGGGATCGTCATCGATCTTCCAGTCGCCGGTGTGCAGGACCGTGCCGAGCGGCGTCTTGATGGCCAGGCCGTTCGGCTCGGCGATCGAGTGGGTCATGGTGACGAAGGTGACGTCGAACGGCCCGAGATTGATGGAGCCGCCCAGCGGCACCTCGATCAGCTGGACCTGGTCCAGAATGCCGGCCTCGCGCAGCTTCTCGCGGATCAGATAGGCGGTGAAGGGCGTGGCGTAGAGCGGCGCCTTCATGCGGGTCCACAGCCAACCGAGCGCGCCGATATGGTCCTCGTGCGCGTGGGTCAGGACGATGCCGCGGATGGTCTCGCCTTCCAGGAAGGCGGGATCGGGGACGATCACGTCCACGCCGGGCGTCGACAGGTCGCCGAAGGTCACGCCCACATCGACCACGATCCACTCGCGGTTCGCCTCGGGGCCGTAGCCGTACAGATTCAGATTCATTCCGATTTCGCCCGACCCGCCCAACGGCAGGAAGACGAACTCGTCAGCAGTTTGTTTTTTCATTTGTCCTTGAGATGGGAGTTCCGCTGCCAGATTTCGAGCAGGCCGCGGATAGTCAGGTCCGGATCGAACCGGTCGATTGATGTGGTGGCGCCTTCGAACAGCGACGCGACGCCGCCGGTGCCGATGACGGTCATGGGCTTGCCCCACTCCGCCTTGATGCGCGCGACGAGACCTTCGATCAGGGCGATGTAGCCCCAGAAGACGCCGGATTGCATGTTGGAGACGGTGTCCTTGCCGATCACCTTCTCGGGCTTCTGGATGGCGATGCGGGGCAGCATGGCGGCCGCCTCGTGCAGGGCCTGCAGGCTGAGGTTCACGCCAGGGGCGATGACGCCGCCCTCGAAGGCGCCGTCGGCGGCGATGACGTCGAAGGTGGTGGCGGTGCCGCTGTCAATGACGATCAGGTCGCCTGGGTACTTCAGGTGCGCGCCGATGGCGTTGACCAGCCGGTCGGCCCCCGCCTCGCTGGGCTTGAGGATGCGCACGGGGATGCCGAGGTCGACATTCTCGCCGATCACCAGCGGTTCGACCGACAGATAGCGGCGCGCCAGGTTGCGCAGGTTGAAGATCGACTGCGGCACGACGCTGGAGATGATGCAGCCGTCGAGGTCGCCCAGCTTCAGCCCGCGCATGGCCAGCAGCTGCGTCAGCCAGACGGCGTATTCGTCGGCCGTGCGCATGGCGTCGGTGGCGGTGCGCCACTGGGCCGTCCAGTCCGCGCCGTCATGGACCGCGAACAGCGTGTTGGTATTGCCCTGCTCGATCGCCAGAAGCATCAGGCGGCCTCCCCGAAGAATACGTCGCCTGCCGAGATAAGACGCAGCGAGCCATCCGCCAGCCTTAGCCGCAGGGCGCCGTCGGGGGCGACCCCCTCTGCCCTGCCCTCGACCGTCTCATGCCCCAGGCGAGCGACGGCGGGGCCGTCGAGGCCGGGCGTGCGCGCCTGCCAGGCGTCGAGGATCGGCTGGAAGCCCAGCGACTCCCACCGGACCATCCAGACGGCGAAGGCCTCGGACAGGGTGCGGGCGGCGACATCGACGGACGGCGGCGCGGCGAAATCGCCGGCGAGGTGGTGGGCCAGGGCGGTGGCGGGACGCTCCGTCCCCTCCGGCGCATGGGCCAGGTTCACCCCGACGCCGACAGCCAGCCACAGGCCGCCCATGGCGTGGGCGCCGGACTCGACCAGGATGCCGGAGGCCTTCTGACCGGCCAGCATGACGTCATTGGGCCATTTGATCGTCACCAGCGACGGCGGCGCGTATGCGTCCAGCAGGTCCGCGACGGCTAGGGCGGCGATGAAGGTGACCTGCGCCGCCTCGGCGGGCGGCTTGCGGGTGGTGGTCAGCAGGGTGGCGAACAGGTTGCCCGTGTCGCTTTCCCACGCCCTGCCCCGCCGACCGCGACCGGCGGTCTGCCGGCGCGCGGCGATCCACAGGGGGCCGGTCTCGCCGGCCTCGGCCCGGCGGCGGGCCTCCGCATTCGTGGAATCGGTGTGGTCGAGCAGCAGGACCGGGGCGGCAGCCACCCCTAGCCTGCTCCGAAGCCCGTCGCGGCGCGGGCGGCCAGCGGCTCAAGCCACGTCAGACCGATGATGACCAGCGGGAAGGCGAAGGCGGCCGAAGCCCAGGCTATCGTCTTCGCCTCGATCGGCGCCTTGTCCGTCGGCGCCTGTTCGGGCGCCGGATCGAACCACATCAGCTTGATGATGCGCAGGTAGTAGAAGCCGGCCACGACCGAGGCGACCAGACCGGCGGCGCCGACCATCCAGTAGCCGGCGTCGGCGGCGGCGCCGAACACGGCCCACTTGCCCCAGAAGCCCGACAGCGGCGGCATGCCCAGCACGGACAGCGACAGCACGGTCAGGGCCAGGGTGGTCACCGGACGTTCCTTACGCAGACCCGCGAGGTCGGAGATCTTGCGGATCGGACGGCCGTTGCGGCTGAGCGACAGCAGGATGGCGAAGAAGCCGAACTGGTCGATGACGTACAGGGTCATGAACAGCAGCATGGCCTGGACGCCCAGGGTCGTGCCCGCGGCGATGCCCAGCAGGGCGTAACCGATGTTGGCGATCGACGAATAGGCCAGCAGGCGCTGGAAATCCTTCTGGGCCAGGCCGCCGAAGGCGCCGACGACGAAGGAGATCAGCGAGATCAGGATCAGGACCTGGGCCCACTGGTCGTGCAGGCCGGCGAAGGCGCCGTCCAGGGTGCGGGCGATCAGGACCATGGCGGCGACCTTGGGGGCCGTGGCGAACAGGGCCACGACCGGGGTCGGCGCGCCTTCGTAGACGTCCGGCGTCCACATGTGGAACGGCGCGGCCGAGATCTTGAAGGCCAGGCCGCAGATCAGGAACACCAGGCCGAAGAT
This sequence comes from Brevundimonas lenta, assembly GCF_014196335.1. Taxonomy (GTDB): domain Bacteria; phylum Pseudomonadota; class Alphaproteobacteria; order Caulobacterales; family Caulobacteraceae; genus Brevundimonas; species Brevundimonas lenta. Next base: position 149,515 of record NZ_JACIDM010000002.1, on the reverse strand, counting down.
CAGGCCGGTCGAGGGGTTGGTCGCGGCGTAGGCGGCGATGTCCTCGAAGCGCATGGAGCCGGCGAAGCCGTAGATCAGGCTGGCGCCGTACAGCAGCAGGCCGGACGACAGGGCGCCCAGGACGAAATACTTCAGGCCCGCCTCGGACGCCTTCAGGTCGTCGCGATGGAAGGCGGCCAGCACATAGAGGGCCAGCGAGTGCAGCTCGATGCCGACGTAAAGCGAGATCAGGTCGCCCGACGAGGCCATCATGCCCATGCCGGCCGAGGCCAGCACGATCAGGATCGGGAATTCGAAGCGGGCGATGCGCGTGCGCGTCATCCAGCCGTCGCCGAGGACGATGGCCACGGCCGACGACAGGAAGATGACCGCCTTGGCGTAGACCGCCAGCGGGTCGGCCACATAGGCGCCGTTGAAGGCCTGGCCGAGCGGGCCGGTCACCGTGATGGCGGTCGCCGCCACCAGCAGGCCGACCGCCAGGGTCGAGACCAGACGCGAGCTCTTCTCGCCGGCGAAGGCGCCGACCATCAGGAGCACAAGGCCGCCGACGGCGAGCGTCGCTTCCGGGGCCGAGAGATGCAGGGCTGTGATCAGGTCAGGCATTCTTGTCTCACCCGCCGATCGCGGCGCGATAGGTGGTCGTCAGCGCCTCGACGGACGCGGCGGTGTAGTCCAGCACCACGCCGGGCTGCACGCCCAGCCAGATGGTGCCGATGATCAGCGGCACGAAGATCAGCAGCTCGCGCTTGTCGATGTCCGTGATGGTCTTCAGCGCCGGGTTGGTGATCTCGCCGAACATGACGTTGCGGTACAGCGTCAGGGCGTAGACCGCCGAGAAGATCACGCCCGAGGCGGCGAAGAAGGCCGTCCAGGTCGAGACGCCGTAGGCGCCCGTCATGGTCAGGATCTCGCCGATGAAGCCCGAGGTGCCCGGCAGGCCGACGTTGGCCATGGTGAACATCAGGAAGATGGCGGCGAACCACGGCATGCGCGACGTCAGGCCGCCGTAGAAGGCGATCTCGCGGGTGTGCATGCGGTCGTAGACGACGCCGACGCAGAGGAAGAGCGCGCCCGAGATCAGGCCGTGGCTCAGCATCTGGAAGACCGCGCCCTGAACGCCCAGGTCGTTGCCCGAGAAGATGCCCATGGTCACGAAGCCCATGTGGGCGACCGACGAATAGGCGATCAGCTTCTTGATGTCGGTCTGACGGAAGGCGACCAGCGAGGTGTAGACGATGGCGATCACCGACAGGGTGAAGACCAGCGGGCGGAACATCTCGGACGCCTGCGGGAACATCGGCAGGTTGAACAGGATGAAGCCGTATCCGCCGAGCTTCAGCAGGATGCCGGCCAGGATGACCGAACCCGCCGTCGGCGCCTGAACGTGGGCGTCGGGCAGCCAGGTGTGCACCGGCCACATCGGCATCTTCACCGCGAACGAGGCGAAGAAGGCGAGCCACAGCAGCGGCTGGGCGGCCGGCGAGAAGGCGAAGGTCTTGAGCGCGGGGATGCTGGTGGTGCCGGCGGTGTGGGCCATCCACAGCATGGCCAGAAGCATCAGGACGGACCCGAGCAGGGTGTAGAGGAAGAATTTGTACGCCGCGTAGATGCGGTTCGCTCCGCCCCACACCCCGATGATGATGAACATCGGCACCAGGGTGCCTTCGAAGAAGATGTAGAACAGGAACAGGTCCAGGGCGGTGAACACGCCGATGACCAGGGTCTGCAGGACCAGGAAGGCGACCATGTAGTCGACGACGCGATCCTTGATCGTGGTCCAGCTGGCCAGGATGCACAGCGGCATCAGGAAGGCCGTCAGCAGCACGAACAGGATCGAGACCCCGTCCACGCCGAGGAAGTACTGGGCGCCGGCGAACCACGCGAAGCGCTCGATGAACTGGTAGCCCGGGTTCGCCTGGTCGAAGGCGCAGACCAGGTGGACCGAGACCGCCAGGGTCACCAGGGTGGTGGCGAGAGCGATCCAGCGCGCGGCGCTGTCAGCCGAGCCCTTGTTCAGCTGGCGAGCCAGCAGGATCAGGCCCGCGCCGACCAGCGGCAGGAAGGTGACGACGCTCAGGATGTAGGGGATCTGGGGCAAGATCAGGCTCCCCACGAGTAGATGGCGAAGGCGAGGAAGCCGGCCACGCCGAGCAGCATCACGAACGCGTAGTGATAGACATAGCCGGACTGGAGCTTGGCCAGCCGTGCAGCGGATTTCAGCGAGGCCCAGGCGGCGCCGTTGGGGCCGAAGCCGTCGATGATCTTCACGTCGCCGACCTTCCAGAACAGGTCGCCGACCGCCTTCGCGCCACGCACGAAGATGAAGTCATACACCTCGTCGAAGTACCACTTGTTGTAGAGGAAGGCGTGCACCACGCCGCCACGATCGGCCATCCGGCGCGCCATGCCCTCCTTGAGGACATAGAGCCAGAAGGCGAACAGGCTGCCGATCAGGGTCATGATCAGCGGCGACCACTTCACCCAGGTCGGGACATCGTGGGACTCGTGCAGCACGTGGTTGGTCGGGCCCGAGAAGATGGCCGCGCGCCAGAACTCGCCCTCGTGGTGGCCGATGAAGTACGGCGCGAAGACGAAGCCGGCGGCGACGGCGCCGATCGACAGCAGGACCAGCGGCGTCAGCATCACCCACGGGCTTTCATGCGGATGCAGCGGACCATGGTGGTGGTCGTCGCCCGCGATCGGCTCCGAGTGGGTTTCCAACTGGGCGTGCGAGGAATGGTCGTCATGCGCATGATCGTCGTGCGCATGATGCGCCTCGTCCTTCCAGACGGGCTTGTTGTGGAAGGTCATGAACACCAGACGCCACGAGTAGTAGGCGGTCAGACCGGCGGCCAGGATGCCGACGAAGAAGGCGAACAGACCGAACGGCGAGTGCCCCGAGGCGGCGGCCGCGAAGGCGCTCTCGATGATCGCGTCCTTCGAATAGAAGCCGGCGAAGCCGCCGATCCCGGGGATGCCGAGGCCGGTGATGGCGATCGTGCCGATGGTCATGACGGCGTAGGTGACGGGCAGGAGCTTCCACAGGCCGCCCATCTTCCGCATGTCCTGCTCGTGGTGCATGCCGTGGATCACCGAGCCGGCGCCCAGGAACAGCAGCGCCTTGAAGAAGGCGTGGGTGAACAGGTGGAACATGGCCGCCTCATAGGCGCCCACGCCCGCGGCGAAGAACATGTAGCCGAGCTGCGAACAGGTCGAATAGGCGATGACCCGCTTGATGTCGTTCTGGGCCAGACCGACGGTGGCGGCGAACAGGGCCGTGACGGCGCCGATGACGGCGACGATCTGGCCGGCGATCGGCGCGTATTCGAAGATCGGCGACAGCAGGCAGACCATGTAGACGCCGGCGGTGACCATGGTCGCCGCGTGGATCAGGGCCGACACCGGGGTCGGGCCTTCCATGGCGTCCGGAAGCCAGGTGTGCAGGAAGAACTGGGCCGACTTGCCCATAGCGCCGACGAACAGCAGGAAGGCCGCCAGATCCAGCGCCGACCAGGTGTGGCCGAGGAATTCCCAGCCCGTGCCAGCCTTCGAGGCGATCATCGGGAACAGGTCGGCGAACTGGATCGTGCCGAACATCCAGAAGACGGTGAAGATGCCGAGCGCGAAGCCGAAGTCGCCGACGCGGTTGACCACGAAGGCCTTGATGGCGGCGGCCGAGGCGGTCGACTTCTTGTACCAGAAGCCGATCAGCAGATAGGACGCCAGGCCCACCCCTTCCCAGCCGAAGAACAGCTGCATGAAGTCGGCGGCGGTGACCAGCGCCAGCATGGCGAAGGTGAACAGCGACAGGTAGGCGAAGAAGCGCGGCTTGTCCGGGTCCTCGGACATGTAGCCCCAGGAGTACAGGTGCACGAGCGACGACACCGTCGTCACCACCACCAGCATGACCGCCGACAGGGCGTCGATGCGGATCGACCAGTTCGAGATGAAATCGCCGACGTGGATGAACGGCGTGATCTTGACCGTGAACGGCTCAAGGCCGCCCCACGTCCACTGCGAGAAGACGATCCAGGCGACGACGCACGAGAAGAACAGCAGGCCCGTGGTGACGGCCTGGGAGGCGACGTCGCCGATGCGACGGCCGGTCAGGCCGGCGACGGCTGCGCCCAGCAGGGGGGCGAAGACGCCCAGGGTGACGAGAAGCTCGAGATTCACGATCAGCCCTTCATGACCGAGGCGTCGTCGACGGCGATGTCGCCGCGATTGCGGAAGAAGGTCACCAGGATGGCCAGGCCCACGGCGGCTTCAGCGGCCGCGACGGTGAGCACGAACATGGCCATCACCTGCCCCGACACCTCGTTGAGGTAGCTCGAGAAGGCGACGAAATTGATGTTCACGGCCAGCAGGATCAGCTCGATCGACATCAGGATGATGATGACGTTCTTGCGGTTCACGAAGATGCCGAAGACACCGATGGTGAACAGGATGGCGGCGACCGCCAGGTAGTGCTGCAGGGTGACGACCATCAGACCAGATCCTCGGGGGTGACGCCGGCGCCGGTCGGAACCGACTTCACTTCCATGGCCGTCTTCGCATCGCGTCCGACCTGGCGGACGACGTCCTGACGCTTGACGTGCGGCTTGTGGCGCAGGGTCAGGACGATGGCGCCGATCATGGCGATCAGCAGCACGATCCCGGCGGCCTGGAAGAAGTAGACGTAGTCCGTATAGAGCACGCGGCCGATGGCCTCGACGTTGGACATCTCGGACGTGGCGGCCACAGGGCCCGTGGCGTCGGCGGCGGCCCCGCCGCTCACGACCACCAGCGAGATCATGATCATTTCAGCCAGCAGCACGCCGGCGATGATGATGGCCAGGGGCAGATAGCGCGCGAAGCCCTCGCGCAACCGGACGAAGTCGACGTCCAGCATCATGACCACGAACAGGAACAGCACCGCGACCGCGCCGACGTAGACGACGACCAGCAGCATCGCCAGGAACTCGGCGCCCAGCAGGACGAACAGCCCCGCGGACGAGAAGAACGCCAGGATCAGCCACAGGACCGAATGGACGGGATTCCTCGCCGTAACGACAAGGAGGGCGCCGATTACGGCTGTCGCCGCCAGCAAATAGAAGGCCAGGCCCTGCAAGAGCATCGCGCGATCGGCTCCTCACGCATTGCCGGCGAGCGACGCGGCGGCCAGCGGATCGTTCAGACAAAAACCCGAAACGCGGCGCGAATCCCGCCCGTTGCGCTTCGGAAAGCGCGCGACTTCTAGACCGGGCTTCCGGGCTTTGCAAAGCCCCAATGCAAGGTCCGGATACCGCTTTGCGCAACCTTGCCCGAAGCCTTCGCCGACCCCAGTTTGGCCAGCAACGGAGGAAACCCCATGGCCGAAGAGCGCAACTATCTTCTGGGCACCCATGACGCCGAGGTCGAACGGCTGGGTTTGCAGCACCGGGTATGGCGCCCGCGGGTCCTCGACGCATGGCGTCGGGCCGGGATTACGGTCGGTTCGACGGTGGTCGATGCGGGCGCCGGACCCGGTTGGGCCAGCGTCGATCTGGCCGAGATCGTGGGCCCGGACGGCCGGGTTCACGCGCTGGAGCGCTCGGCCCGCTTCGTCGACGTGCTGGACGCCCGCGCCGGCCAGCGCGGCCTGGACAATATCGAGACCCATGTGGCGGACCTGGTCACCGATCCGCTGGGCGTGACCGGCGCCGACGCCTTCTGGATCCGCTGGGTGCTGGCCTTTGTCAGCGATCCGGCGGCCGTGCTGGCCAAGCTGCGCGACACGCTGCGGCCCGGCGGCGTGGCCGTAATCCACGAGTACCTGCACTACAACACCTTCGCGATCCTGCCGGACAGCCCGGCGATCGAGGAGTTCAAGCGGTTCGTGGTCGACGACTGGCGCGCCTCGGGCGGCGAGCCGGACATCGCCCGCGCCCTCCCCGCCCTGCTTCCGGCCGCCGGATTCCGCATTCGCTCGATGCAGCCGATCGTCGATACGGTGCGCAAGGGCGACCTGGTCTGGCAGTGGCCGTCGACCTGGGGCCGGAACTATCCGAAATTCCTCGTCGAGGCCGGCAAGGTCGATCAGGCCTGGGCCGACCAGGTGGTCTCCGAGTTCGATGCGGCGGAGGCCGATCCGAACGCAGTGATGATCACGCCCATGGTGCTGGAGATCATCGCCGAACGGGTGGACTAGTCTGAAATTCCGCTCATCCCCGCGAAGGCGGGGACCCAGTCCTTTTGCAAGAGCGCCGGCGTCTCCGGACGTCGGCCTGAGTTCATCCGGCTCGCACCGATCATCCAAATCACTGGGTCCCCGCCTTCGCGGGGATGAGCGAAGATAAAATGTGGATCGCGGAGTAGACTGTATCCATGACCGCCCCGCCCTTCCGCCTCGAGGGTATCGATCACGTGCTGCTGCTGGTCAGCGACACGGCGCGGGCGACGGCCTTCTATACGGACGTGCTGGGCTGCGAGGTGGTCAGCCGGATGCCGGAACATGGGATGATCCAGTTCCGGGCCGGCCGCTCAACCGTTGATCTGGTCGACGTTGGCGGCGCGGAAGGCGCCTGGGCCCGGCCTGAGGTGCGCGGCGGGCGCAATCTGGATCACCTGTGCCTCTCGCTGGTCCGCACCGATGAGCAGGCGCTGCGCCGCCATCTGGCGGACCACGGCGTCGCCATCGTCGAGGAGGGCACCCACGCGGGATTTCTGGGCGAGACGTTGTCGCTCTACGTGGCCGACCCTGACGGGAACCGCATTGAGCTGAAGCTCCCGCCCACGCCGGATCAGCGGTAGGGCGCGTCCAGCTCGAGGTTTTTGGCGATCAGGCGCTCCCAGCGGTCGCCGTTATCGAGCAGGCGATCCTTGTCGTAGAGCAGCTCTTCGCGCGTCTCGGTCGTGAACTCGGAGTTCGGCCCCTCGACGATGGCGTCGACCGGGCAGGCTTCCTGGCACAGGCCGCAGTAGATGCATTTCACCATGTCGATGTCGTAGCGGGTCGTGCGGCGGCTGCCGTCGGCGCGCGGTTCGGCCTCGATGGTGATGGCCTGGGCGGGGCAGATGGCCTCGCACAGCTTGCAGGCGATGCAGCGTTCCTCGCCGTTCGCATAGCGGCGCAGCGCGTGCTCGCCACGGAAGCGAGGCGACTGCGGATTGCGCTCGAACGGATAGTTCACCGTCATTTTCGGACGGGCCATGTACTTCAGCGACAGGCCGATGGCGCCGACGGCGTCGACGAGCAGCGCACCCTTGGCGGCCTGGACGATGCGGTTCAGCATTAGTGCTCGGCTCCGGTACGCGCGCATTCGCGAGCATATTGCTCGCCTTGTTTATCCATGGACTCGCAGCGACGCAGGCGCTCGGCCTCCTGACGCTCGATCCGTTCCTGCCGCTGCTGCCACTGATAAGCGGACACCGGCTCGGCTTCATACGCCTGACCGCCGCACGCGGCGAGGGTCATTGCGGTCAGTGCGAGGGCGATCACGCGGATCATGCACCCACCGCGAAGACGCGCCAGGCGGCGACGACGACGACCGCGACCAGCGAGGTCGGCAGGAAGATCTTCCAGCCCAGGCGCATCAGCTGGTCGTAGCGATAGCGCGGCACGAAGGCCTTCACGAGCGCGATCATGCAGAACCAGAAGACGATCTTGGTGAAGAAGACGAAGAAGTAGAACAGGTTGGCGAAGAACTCCGGCCACGACTGCAGGAAGTCGGTGGGGAAGCCCGGGTGCCAGCCGCCGAAGAACAGCAGGCTGATCATCGCGCACATGAAGACGATGTTGGCGTACTCGCCGATCATGAACAGCAGGTACGGGGTCGAGCTGTACTCGACCTGGTAGCCGGCCACGAGCTCCGACTCCGCTTCCGGAAGGTCGAACGGCGGACGGTTGGTTTCAGCCAGCGCCGAGACGAAGAAGACGATCGCCATCGGGAACATGACGATGATGGTCGGCAGGGTGGCGACGCCGCCGCCGAAGGCGAACCAGTTCCAGATCCAGCCCTGCTGCTGGGTGACGATCTGGGTCAGGTTCATCGTGCCGGCCAGCAGGATGACGTTGATGATCACCAGGCCGATCGAGACCTCGTAGGACACCATCTGCGCCGCGGAGCGCAGCGAACCGAGGAACGGGTACTTCGAGTTCGAAGCCCAGCCGCCCATGATGATGCCGTACACGCCCAGCGAGCTGATGGCGAAGATGTACAGGATGCCGACGTTCAGGTCGGAGATGACCCAGCCCGGCGCGAACGGAATGGCCGCCCAGGCGATGAAGGCCAGGATGAAGGTCAGCAGCGGCGCCAGCAGGAAGACGACCTTGTCCGAACCGGCCGGGACGACGATTTCCTTCAGTACGAATTTGAAGAAGTCGGCGAACGACTGAAGCAGGCCGAAGGGGCCGACGACGTTCGGGCCTTTGCGCATCTGCACGCCCGCCCAGATCTTGCGGTCAGCCAGCAGCAGAAAGGCCAGCGAGATCAGGATCCCGACGGTGACCAGCAGGATCCCGCCCGCGGTCGCGAGCGTCCAGCCGAGAGGAGTGGTCCAGAAGTCCATCGGGCCTTACTCCGCCGCCATGGCGACCGGGGCGATCCGCTGGGCGGACAGCTCGGCCATGGTCACGCTGGCGCGCGTGATCGGGTTGTTGAGATAGGGGTCGCGCACCGCCGAATAGAAGTCGACGTCGCCCAGATCGCCCTTCTTGCCCAGCGAGCCGACGTCGAACGACGCCGGGGCCGGCAGGTAGTCGATGCGGCCGAAGGTCGGCTGGTCCGCCATCAGCTTCGTGCGCAGGGCGTCGAGGGTGTCGTACGGCAGCGTCTGGCCGACGAGGCCCGACAGGGCGCGGACAACGGCCCAGTCTTCCTTGGCCTGGCCCTTCGGGAAGACGACGCGGTCCGCCATCTGCACCCGGCCCTCGGTGTTGACGTACAGGCCCGACTTCTCGGTGTAGGCGGCGCCCGGCAGGATGACGTCGGCGCCGTGCGCGCCGCGATCGCCGTGGCTGCCCAGATAAACGCGGAAGGCGTTCGAACCGGTCGGATCGACCTCGTCGGCGCCCAGCAGGAACAGGACGTCCAGGGCGTTCGGCTTGACCATTTCGGCGGCGGTCAGACCGCCCTGCCCCGGCACGAAGCCCATATCCAGACCGGCGACGCGCGAGGCGGCGGTGTGGAGGACGTTGAAGCCGTTCCAGCCGTCGGCGACGACGCCGACCTTCTTCGCCAGCGCGCCGAGCGCGTTCAGCACGGCCGGGCCGCCGGCGCCCGTCAGGGCGCCCGCACCGACGATGATCGCCGGGCGTTCGGCCTTGTTCAGGAAATCCATCGCCGCCTTCGGCAGCTTGGCCAGGGTCGACGAGCCGGCGCCCAGCCAGCTGTAGTCGAAGGTCAGTTCGGCCTGCTCGCCGATCAGACCGATCTCGGTCTTGCCGGCCAGCCAGATCTTGCGCAGGCGGGCGTTCAGCAGCGGCGCCTCGACGCGCGGGTTGGCGCCCACGATCAGGACGGCGTCCGCGTTTTCAATACCTTGCAGGCCGGAGTTGAACAGCCAACCTTCGCGCGGGCCATAGCCCAGGACGGCGCCGTCCTGGCGGCAGTCGGTGTTGGCCGAGCCCAGCGCGCGGAACAGGTCCAGCGTCGCCTTCATCGATTCAGCATCCTGCAGGTCGCCGGCGATGACGCCGATGCGATCCGCCGGAGCGGCCTTCAGCTTTTCAGCCACGGCGCCCAGGGCCTCTTCCCACGAGGCGGCGCGCAGGCGGCCGTTCTCGCGGACGTAGGGACGGTCCAGACGCTGGCGCTGCAGGCCGTCGACGGCGTAGCGGCTGATGTCCGACAGCCACTCCTCGTTGATGCCCTCGTTCACGCGCGGCAGGACGCGCATGACCTCGGCGCCCTTGGAGTCGGCGCGGATGTTGGAGCCCAGCGCGTCCATGACGTCGATGGTCTCGGTCTTTTTCAGCTCCCACGGGCGGTAGTGGTACTGCCACGGACGGTGCGTCAGGGCGCCGACCGGGCACAGGTCGTTGACGTTGCCCGACAGCTCGGAGTCGATGTTCTTTTCGAGATAGGTCGTGATCTCGGCGCTTTCGCCGCGCGAGATCATGCCGATGTCCGGCACGCCGGCGACCTCGGTGATGAAGCGGACGCAACGGGTGCACTGGATGCACCGCGTCATGAACGTCTTCACGGTCGGGCCCATGTTCTTTTCTTCGACCGCGCGCTTGTTCTCGGCGTAGCGCGAGCCGTCGCGGCCGTAGCCGACGGCCTGGTCCTGCAGGTCGCACTCGCCGCCCTGGTCGCAGATCGGGCAGTCCAGCGGGTGGTTGATGAGCAGGAACTCCATCACCCCTTCGCGAGCCTTCTTCACCATCGGCGTGTCGGTGAAGATCTCCTGGCCCTCGGCGGCCGGCAGGGCGCACGAAGCCTGCGGCTTCGGCGGTCCGGGCTTCACCTCGACCAGGCACATGCGGCAGTTGCCGGCGATCGACAGACGCTCGTGGTAGCAGAAACGCGGAATCTCATGGCCGGCCTTTTCGGCGACCTGGAGCACGGTCATGCCGGGCTCGAATTCGGTTTCTACGCCGTTGACCTTGGCGACGGGCATCAGCGGGCCTCTTGTTCAGCGGCCACGGAATAGGTTTCCGTGGCGGTGCCCCCATCCGGGAGCGTCGTGTTGATGGTGATGGCGTCGCCGTCAAGAACGTAGCGCACCACAGGGTCGCCGGACTGGTTCATCCAGCGGTTCTGTTCGGGGGTCGGCAGGTCGACAGGCTTCCAGGTGACCACGCCCGCATCGACGCGGCACTGGCCGCGCTTGCGGCCGCCGTCGACCGGCGCGCGCCAGGAGGCGTTGACCACCTGTCCGTCGACGCCGTCGATCTGGATCGCATCGATCGCCTGTCCGTGGATGGCCGCCAGACCGGCGCGGCAGACGCGGCGCAGGTTCGCGGCCGTCAGCACGACGGTCACGTCCGGCACGGCGGCCGGCGCCGGGGTCGCGACCTTCTCCGCCGGCGTCGGCGCAGGCGCGTCCGCCCGCTCGCCACAGGCGGCGAGGGCGAAGACGGCCAGCATCGGGACGGCGGTCAGGCGCATCGTCACTCCGCGGCGATCGCGTGGCCGGCGAAGTTCGCGCGGCGGCTGCGGTATTGCGAAATGCGGTCCTCGATCTCGTGACGGAAGTGACGGATCAAGCCCTGCACCGGCCAGGCGGCGGCGTCGCCGAGGGCGCAGATGGTGTGGCCCTCGACCTGGCCGGCGACGTCCAGCAGCAGGTCGATCTCGGACGGATCCGCCTCGCCGACCGACATGCGCTCCAGCACGCGCCACATCCAGCCGGTGCCTTCACGGCACGGCGTGCACTGGCCGCAGCTCTCATGCTTGTAGAAATAGCTGATGCGGGCGATCGCCTTCACCAGGTCGGTCGAGTTGTCCATGACGATGACCGCCGCGGTGCCGAGGCCCGAGCGCATTTCGCGCAGGCTGTCGAAGTCCATCAGGGCGGCTTCGGACATCTCGCGCGTGATCAGCGGCACCGACGAACCGCCGGGGATGACGGCCTTCAGATTGTCCCAGCCACCGCGGACGCCGCCGCAGTGCTCTTCCAGCAGCTGACGCAGCGGGATGGACATGACTTCTTCGACGTTGCACGGCCGGTTCACGTGGCCCGAGATCGACATGATCTTGGTGCCGGTGTTGTTCGGACGGCCGAAGCCCGCGAACCATTCGGCGCCGCGGCGCAGGATGGTGCCGACGACGGCGATCGACTCGACGTTGTTGACCGTGGTCGGGCAGCCGTAGAGGCCCGCGCCGGCCGGGAACGGCGGCTTCAGGCGCGGCTGGCCCTTCTTGCCCTCCAGGCTTTCCAGCAGGGCCGTCTCTTCACCGCAGATGTACGCGCCGGCGCCGTGGTGGATGTAGACGTCGAAGTCCCAGCCATGAACGTTGTTCTTGCCGATCAGGCGAGCCTCGTAGGCCTCCTTGACGGCGGCCTCCATGCGCTCTCGCTCCAGCACGTATTCGCCGCGCAGGTAGATGTAGCAGGCGTGCGCCTGCATCGCGAAGGAGGCGATCAGGCAGCCCTCGATCAGCAGCTGCGGATCGTGGCGCATGATCTCCCGGTCCTTGCAGGTCCCGGGTTCGGATTCGTCGGCGTTGACCACCAGGTAGTGAGGACGGTCCTTCACTTCCTTCGGCATGAAGGACCACTTCAGACCGGTCGAGAAGCCGGCGCCGCCGCGTCCGCGCAGGCCCGAGTTCTTGACGTTGGTGATGATCCAGTCCCGACCGAGGTCGAGCATGTCCTTCGTGGCGTTCCACGCGCCGCGCTTCTTCGCCCCGTCCAGCGTCCAGTCCTGGAGGCCGTACAGGTTGGTGAAGATGCGATCCTTGTCTTCGAGGATTCCGACCATGGTCAGTTCAGATCTCCGTGCCCGGCTTCCGCCTGGCTGAGTTTGTGCCGTCCGAAAACGACGATGCCCACGCCGGCCAGCGCCATCACGCCGCCGACGAGAGCAAGGATTTGAAGGCCTTCGCCGAACATGTCGGTGTAGGCGGCGACCACCAGGCCCGCGCCGACGACGATGTCGCTGACGCCGACCCAGACGATCATGTTCCAGTCAGTAGCCTTGGGCTGCTCCGCCATCACAGGCCCTCCTGCAGGCGGCGCTTGTGGTAGCGGGTGCGCAGGAAGATCGCGGTCAGGAACAGGGCCCAGCCGAGGGCGACCATGCCGTAGGCGACGACCAGCGCCGTCTGTTCGACCGGCCACCAGCCGAGGCGGGCGCCCATGACATAGCCGGCGCCGAGCAGGATCAGCACGAAGCCGCCGAGGCGATACGGCTTCGCCACGCCTTTCAGCTCCTTGCGGTAGGCGGCCCTGCCCTCTTCCGTGCTCAGGTCCGGCAGGCTCATGCGCTCACCGGCTCGCTGTTCGGCAGCTTCTTGATCTTCTTCGCGGCCGAGCCGTCATAGAGCTTGGGATCAGTCAGGGTCAGCGCCCCGCCTTCCGGCTCCGAGCTGTGACGGCCAACGCGCGAACCCGGCTTCGGCTTCTTGCCGGCGGCGAAGTCGTCGATGATCTGCGCCATGTTCGCGGGCGTCAGGTCTTCATAATAGTAGTCGTTGATCATCGCCATCGGGGCGTTGGCGCAGGCCCCGAGGCACTCGACCTCTTCCCAGGTGAAGCGGCCGTCGGCGCTCAGGGTCTGTTTCGGACCGATCTTCTTCTTGCAGACGTCCATCAGCTCATTGGCGCCGCGCAGCATGCATGGCGTGGTGCCGCAGACCTGGATCAGGGCCACCGAACCGACCGGCTCGAGCATGAACATGGTGTAGAAGGTCGCGACCTCCAGCACCCGGATGAAGGGCATGCCAAGCAGTTCGCCGATGGCGCGGATGGCGGGTTCCGAGACCCAGCCTTCCTGCTTCTGGACCAGCCACAGGATCGGGATCACCGCCGACTGACGACGGTTGTCCGGATATTTGGCGATCCACCAGTCGGCCTTGGCCTTCGTGGCCTTCGAGAAGGCGAACGAGGCGGGCTGCTCCTTGGCGAGGCGACGAACTGACATCAGACTTCCAATTCCGAGACGACGACGCCTTCGCCGACCATCTTCTTGCGGATCGTCAGCAGCTTGTGCTGACCCTGCCGGGCGACCAGGACGTTGTGGTAGACGGCCGTCCCGCCGGCGTCGTTGACCGCGTAGTTGATGACCTGCCAGCCCTGCCGGACCAGGTCGCTCAGGGGCTTGTCGCTCATCGATCGACCTCCCCGAACACAATGTCGAGCGAGCCGAGGATGGCGGACACGTCGGCCAGCATGTGGCCGCGGTTCATCCAGTCCATCGCCTGCAGCGAGCGGAAGCCCGGCGCCGAAATCTTCACGCGGTAGGGTTTGTTGGTGCCGTCCGAGACCAGGTAGATGCCGAACTCGCCCTTGGGCGCCTCGACCGAGGCGTAGACCTCGCCTTCCGGGGTGCGGAAGCCTTCGGTGTAGAGTTTGAAGTGGTGGATCAGGGCTTCCATCGACCGCTTCATCTCGCCGCGACGCGGCGGAGCGATCTTGTTGTCCTCGATCATCACCGGCTCGCCGGGGCAGTTCCGCAGCTTGTGGATGCACTGCTCCATGATGCGGATCGACTGCTTCATCTCCTCGATGCGGCAGAGGTAGCGATCCCAGCAGTCGCCGTTCTTGCCGACGGCGATGTCGAACTCGAGGTCCGCATAGCACTCGTACGGCTGCGACTTGCGCAGGTCCCACGGGATGTCCGAGCCGCGCAGCATCACGCCGGTGAAGCCCCAGTCCAGGGCCTCCTGCTTCGACACCACGCCGATGTCGACGTTGCGCTGCTTGAAGATGCGGTTCTCGGTGACGAGGGACTCGATGTCCTTCAGCGCCGCCGGGAAGGTCTGGCACCAGCGGCCGATGTCGTCGATCAGATCGCTGGGCAGGTCCTGGTGGACGCCGCCCGGGCGGAAATAGTTGGCGTGCAGGCGAGCGCCGCAGGCGCGCTCGTAGAACACCATCAGCTTCTCGCGCTCCTCGAAGCCCCAGAGCGGCGGCGTCAGGGCGCCGACGTCCATGGCCTGGGTCGTCACGTTCAGCAGGTGCGACAGGATGCGGCCGATTTCCGAGTACAGGACGCGGATCAGCTGGGCGCGGTACGGGACCTCGACGCCGAGCAGCTTCTCGATCGCCAGGCAGAAGGCGTGCTCCTGGTTCATCGGCGCGACGTAGTCGAGGCGATCCAGGTACGGCACGTTCTGAAGGTAGGTGCGCGCCTCCATCAGCTTCTCGGTGCCGCGGTGCAGCAGGCCGATATGCGGATCGACGCGGGTCACCAGCTCGCCGTCCAGCTCCAGCACCAGACGCAGCACGCCGTGCGCGGCGGGGTGTTGCGGGCCGAAATTGATCGTGAACTTGCGGTCGTCCATGGCCCGCGCATGTTCGGTCCGGCCGTCGTGCGGCAGGTCGTCGAACACGTCGGTGGCGCCGAGGGGAGCCGGGATGCTGGAAGCTTCGGCCATCAGCCCTTCACCTTCTCGTCGCCCGGCAGCACGGGCGCCGGATATTCCGCGCCTTCCCAGGGCGACAGGAAATCGAAGTTGCGGAACTCCTGGGTCAGTTTGACGGGTTCGTAGACGACCCGCTTCTGCTCCTCGTCGTACCGGACCTCGACATAGCCGGTCATCGGGAAGTCCTTGCGCAGCGGATGTCCCTGGAAGCCGTAGTCGGTCAGCAGCCGGCGCAGGTCCGGGTGGCCCGAGAACAGCATGCCGTACATGTCGAACGCCTCGCGCTCGAACCAGTCGGCGCACGGGAAGACCGATACCGCGCTGGGGACCGGCTTCACCTCGTCCGTCGTGACCTTGACGCGAATGCGCGCGTTCCGGGTCAGCGACAGCAGGTGATAGACGACCTCGAACCGCTCCTCGCGGTCCGGGAAGTCGACGCCGGCGATGTCCAGCAGCTGCTGGAAGCCGAAGCGGTCGCGCAGGGCCGACAGCACATCAAGGATGCTGTCGCGCTCGGCGATCAGGGTCAGTTCGCCGAAGGCCACCTGGGCCTGCACGCCCAGCGCGCCGACCATCTCGGCGCCCAGCGGCGTGAGAGCGGTTTCGAGTTCCTGTTGCTTGACGAGGGCGCTCATCGATCGATCGTCCCCGTGCGGCGGATCTTCTTCTGCAGCTGCAGCAGGCCGTACAGCAGGGCTTCGGCGGTCGGCGGGCAGCCCGGGACGTAGGCGTCCACCGGAACCACGCGGTCGCAGCCGCGAACGACGCTGTAGCTATAGTGATAATAGCCGCCGCCGTTGGCGCACGAGCCCATCGACAGCACGTACCGGGGGTCCGGCATCTGGTCGTAGACCTTGCGCAGGGCCGGAGCCATCTTGTTGGTCAGGGTGCCGGCGACGATCATCAGGTCCGACTGACGCGGGCTGGCGCGCGGGGCCATGCCGAAGCGCTCCATGTCGAAGCGCGGCATCGAGGCCTGCATCATCTCCACGGCGCAGCACGCCAGGCCGAACGTCATCCACATCAGCGAGCCGGTGCGCGCCCAGTTGATGACGTCGTCCAGCGAGGTCGTGATGAAGCCGCGCTCGCCCAGTTCGGCGTTCACCTGCTCGAAGAATTTGTCGTGGATGGCCGGGTCGTAGCCCTGCACCATCGAGCGCCCGCCCTGGCCGAAAGCGACCGGCGACGTCGCGCCGAGCTTGACCGGCGACGCGCCCTGGTTGCCCGCGCCGATGAGCGGCAGGTCGTTGGTCGTCACTGCCATTCGAGCGCGCCCTTCTTCCATTCGTAGATGAAGCCGATGGTCAGAACGCCCAGGAAGATCATCATCGACCAGAAGGCGAAGACCATGCCGGCGTGGGACAGGTCGAACATCGACACCGCCCACGGGAAGAGGAAGGCAACTTCCAGGTCGAAGATAATGAACAGGATCGACACCAGGTAGAAGCGCACGTCGAACTTCATGCGCGCGTCATCGAACGCGTTGAAGCCGCACTCATAGGCCGACAGCTTCTCGGAATCGGGATTCTTCGGCGCCAGCACCCAGGCGGCGATCATGAAGCCGAGACCGAGCACCGTCGCGATCCCCGTAAAGATCACGATCGGCAGATATTCGAGCAAAAATGCATTCATCCGGAGGACCTCGTCCGCCACAGAGGGAGGGGCGGATTCGGCGTCTTCTAGCCCCACAACCGCACGGGTTCAAACCCATGCGGCGAAAGGTTTTTCTTGAGAATGGTTCGCAAATTTCCGGACAGCATGTCGCAGCCCTGACGGGTTGCGCAGACGGCCCGCCTTCCCTCCCATGCAAGCCTCACCTGAAACCTGTCGGAGGGCGCGCATGGCCGTCGGATCCCGCGTGCTCAACGCCATTGAACGTGTCGGCAATAAACTGCCTGACCCGGTGTTCCTGTTCCTCTGGCTGATCGGTGGTCTGATCGTCCTCAGCCTTGTCGGAGCGGGCCTCGGCTGGTCCGCGGTCAATCCGGTCACCGGCGACACCCTGAAGGCCGAAAGCCTGCTGTCGGCCGAGAATCTGGCCCAGCTGATCATCGGCATGCCCCAGACCCTGGCGGACTTCCCGCCACTGGGGATCGTCGTCACCATCATCTATGGCGCGTCGGTCGCCGAACGCAGCGGCCTGTTCACCACCGCCATCCGCGGCGCCCTGCTGAACGCGCCCCGCTTCCTGCTGACGCCGGTCGTGGTCATCACGGGCATGGTCTCGCACCACGCCTCGGACGCCGCCTATGTCGTGGTCATCCCACTGGCCGCCGTGATCTTCGCCGCCGCGGGCCGACACCCGCTGGCGGGGCTGGCGGCGGGATTCGCGGCCGTATCCGGCGGCTATGCGGGCAATCTGGTGCCCGGCGCCCAGGACGCCCTGCTGCTGGGAATCACCGAGCCCGCCGCCCACCTGATCGACCCGTCCTATTCGGTGAACATCGCCGGCAACTGGTTCTTCATCGTCGGCGTCGTGATCGTCTTCACCCCGATCGTCTGGTTCATCACCGACCGGATCATCGAGCCGCGGCTGGGCAAGTGGAACCCGGAGGGCGCCACGGCCTCCGTCGAGGAGAAGGCCCCGCTGACGCCCGGCGACAAGCGCGGCCTGGCCTTCGCCGGCCTGGCCATTCTCGGGATGATCGCCCTGTGGGTGCTGATCACCAACCTGCCGGTGTCGCCGTTCGTCGATCCGGACGCAGAAGCGGCGCAGCGCTTCAACCCGCTCTACAAGTCGCTGGCGGCCTTCTTCGCCATCACCTTCTTCGTCTCGGGCGCGGCCTTCGGGATCGGCTCAGGCAGCGTGACCAGCCACCGCGACCTGGTGCGCATGATGCGCGAGGGCCTGGTCCAGCTGGCGCCCTACCTCGTGCTGGTGTTCTTCGCCGCGCACTTCGTGGCGATGTTCAACTGGTCGGGCCTGGGTCCGATTCTGGCGATCAACGCCGCCGAACACCTGCAGCGCGTCCAGCTGCCCACGCCCCTGCTGCTGATCAGCGTGGTGCTGGTGTCCTGCTTCTTCGATCTGTTCGTCGGCTCGGCCTCGGCCAAATGGTCGGCGCTGGCCCCGATCGTGGTGCCGATGTTCATGCTGCTGGGAATCAGCCCGGAGATGACGACGGCCGCCTACCGGATGGGGGATTCGGTCACCAACATCGCCACCCCGCTGATGAGCTATTTCCCGCTGATCCTGACCTTCGCCCAGCGCTGGGTTCCCGGATTCGGCCTCGGCTCGCTGATGTCGACCATGCTGCCCTACGCCGGATCGTTCCTGGTGGCGGGCCTGACCATGGTGGCGCTGTGGGTGGCGCTGGACCTGCCGCTGGGGCCGGGCGTCGGCGTGCACTACACGCCGCCCGCCCCAGCGACGGCCGCGCAATTCCCGGCGGACGGCGGAATTTCGGGCCCTCACGCCCCGCCCGAACCCGCCGCTGCGGGCGCCGCGAAGGCGCCCGAACGTTGATCGTTCGAATTCCTTTCGGGACGCGCTTGACAGTGCGCCGCCCCCCCGCCTAAACGACGCCCCTCGCCGCGGCGCACCAGCGCTTCGGCCGGGAAACGCGGGTGTAGCTCAGTTGGTTAGAGTGCCGGCCTGTCACGCCGGAGGTCGCGGGTTCGAGCCCCGTCACTCGCGCCATTCCTTCTGATGAAGGAATGGCGCACCGCCCTTCCCCTCTTCGATAAATCAGAACGCCAGTCATGGTTTCGCGCCGTCCGCCCTCGACGGCGTGCGCACAGGCGCTCGCGCCGTCGCCGGACGCGAGATCGCCTTCAGGATGTCAGCAGGCTGTGGCCGGCCTTATTGCCGGCCGGCGACCAGGATGTTCTGCACGCGGCGGCCCAGCGGGTCGCGCGATTGCCAGGTTTCGCCGACGTCGGCGTCGATCATCGTGGTGCAGAAGCGCGGGATCAGCATGTTCGGACGCATGTTGGTCAGGCAGATTCGCTCGCCCTCAAGGCTCCAGCGGGCCGACAGGCGACGGCCGTCGGAGAATTGCGCCGCATAGCTGCCGTCAGGGTTGAACCAATGCTTCACCCATCCGCCGTCGGGGTAACGGGACACGACCGTGTTTCCGAAAGCAGAATTCATGTCCGCACGGCCTGGGCCGGCGAACAGACAGGCGACTGCAAATGTCGCTACGGCAAGCGCACGCAACATATTACCCCTCACTAAAACCCTTCCCTGCGCGAACTATTAACACCCTGTTAGGTTATGCCAACCCCTGCATGGTTAACCCACGAATAGTTGACTCTGGCGTGGGGGCTTCTATATGCGGCCCACGTTTCGGGACAGGACTGGCGAATTCGCGCCGCCCGCTCGCCCACGGCAAGGGCGGTTCCGCGACATCGCAAAGACGGCCCGATGCGCGGGACGTCGTATTCCAGTCCCAAGGATCCATGACCGAATTTTCCCAGCTGGGCCTTTCGCCCACGACCCTGCAAGCGGTCGCCGATACCGGCTACACCACCGCCACCCCCATTCAGGCCGCCGCCATTCCGGTCGCCCTCGCCGGCCGTGACGTGCTGGGCATCGCCCAGACGGGCACCGGCAAGACCGCCGCCTTCACCCTGCCGATGGTCGATCGCCTCGCCTCCGGCCGTGCCAAGGCCCGCATGCCGCGCGCCCTGGTGCTGGCCCCGACCCGCGAACTGGCCGACCAGGTCGCCGAAAGCTTCGCCAAATACGCCAAGGGCACCAAACTGACCTGGGCGCTGCTGATCGGCGGCGTCTCCATGGGTGACCAGGTGGCCCTGCTGAACAAGGGCGTCGACGTCCTGATCGCCACGCCCGGCCGCCTGCTGGACCTGTTCGAGCGCGGCAAGATGCTGCTGACGGGCGTCGAGCTGATGGTCGTCGACGAAGCCGACCGCATGCTGGACATGGGCTTCATCCCGGACATCGAGCGCATCTTCAAGCTGACGCCGCCGCGCCGCCAGACCCTGTTCTTCTCGGCCACCATGCCGCCGGAGATCACCCGCCTGACGACGCAGTTCCTCAAGGATCCGACCCGGATCGAGGCCTCGCGTCCGGCCATGACGGCCGACACCATCACCCAGTACATCGTCCGCATCCCGACCTCGGACCCCAAGGCCAAGCGCACAGCGCTGCGCGCCCTGGTCGGCCGCGAAGACGTGAAGAACGGCATCGTCTTCTGCAACCGCAAGTCGGAAGTCGACATCGTCGCCAAGTCGCTGAAGACCCACGGCTTCGACGCCGCGCCGATCCACGGCGACCTGGATCAGTCGCTGCGCATGAAGACGCTGGCCGACTTCCGCGCGGGCGCGCTGAAGATTCTGGTGGCCTCCGACGTCGCCGCGCGCGGCCTGGACATCCCGGACGTCAGCCACGTGTTCAACTACGACGTCTCGCACCACGCCGACGACTATGTGCACCGCATCGGCCGCACCGGCCGCGCCGGCAAGACCGGTCAGGCGTTCATGATCGTCACCCCGTCGGACGACAAGTCGCTCGACAAGGTGCTGAAGCTTATCAAGAAAGACCCGGTCGAACTGGCCCTGGACGGCATCGACTTCGCCGCCATCAAGGATCAGCCGCGCCGCGACGGCGGCCGTGGCGACAAGCGCGGCGGCCGTGATCGCGGCGAGCGTTCGGGCCGCGGTCCGCGCGAACCCCGCGCCGAGGCGCCGGTGGTCGAAGACGTCGCAGCCGTCGAAACCGCTCCCCTGCCCGCCGCTGAATCCGACGCGGCTCCGGCCCGCCGTTCGCGCAGCCGCCGCTCGACGAAGCCCGTCGAAACGCCCGCCGTCGTCGAAGCCGCTCCGGTCGAGGCCGCCGCCGTCGTCGCCGAGGAGGCCGCTCCGCGCGCGCCGCGTCGCGAGCGCAACGAGCGTCGTCCGGAACGTCAGGAACGCGCCCCGGAACGTCAGGCGGACAACCGTGGCGGCCGTCAGGCTGAAGAGCCGCGGGCTGCCGGCAACGGCCGTCCGTTCGGCGAAGCCGAGGTGCCGGCCTTCCTGCGCCGTCCGGTCTCGATCAAGGGCTGATTTTCGGCGCTGACGGCGTCGGCGCGCGATCAGACTTAACCGAACGTTACGGAACCCCGTTTTAGCGTCCCCGGATACGTGCGCCAGAAAGGCGGCGGTTGGGGGAGTCTGCATGACCGCGTCGGTCGAAACCACCCTTCGGGGTCCGGAGGCGTATAGCCTGTCTCGTCGCGTCATCGACGAGATGGAAGCCTCCGGCGTCTGGCCCACCCCGCTGAATTTCGAACTCTGGCTGCACTACCTCGGCGATCCAGAGGGACCGCTGGGCCGTGAGATCCGCCGCATCCTGGCCGCCGACGAGCCCTTCACCGAGGCCACCGCCGACATGCTGGCGGCCGAATACCTGCCGCGCGGGCGCCTGACCGAAGAGATCCGCGACGCCGGCCGGGTGCTGGACCGCGAACTGTCCAGCGTCGCCGACGCCATCTCCAAGGCCCACCGCTCCCAGGCCGCCTACGGCCACACCCTGGACAAAGCCGCGTCCAGCCTCGACACGGCCGGCGACGGCGAAGCCCTGCAGACCATCGTCACGGGCCTGAGCTCCGCCACCCGCAAGGTGCAGCGCGAGAACGAGACGCTGGAGAAGAAGCTCGACGCCTCGACCCGCGAGGTCGCCCGTCTGCGCGAACACCTGGAGCAGGTGCGCCGCGACGCGATGACCGACGCCCTGACCAACCTCGCCAACCGCAAGGCGTTCGACGAGCATCTGGCGGCCTGCTGCGAGGCGGCCGAAACCAAGAGCGAGCCGCTGACCCTCGCCGTCATCGATATCGACCACTTCAAGCGCTTCAATGACACCTGGGGCCACCAGACGGGCGACCAGGTGCTGCGCTACGTCGCCAGCGTGATCGGCCGTTCCGCGCGCGCGCCGCGCGTCGCCGCCCGCTACGGCGGCGAGGAGTTCGCCATGATCTTCCCCGGCGAGACCCCGGCACAGGTGGCCACCGCGCTGGAGGCCATCCGCAAGGAGATCGCCTCCCGCTCGCTGCGCCGCCGCTCGACCAACGACGATCTGGGCGCGGTGACCATCTCGGCCGGCTTCGCCGTGCAGAAGCCCGACGAATGCGGTTCGACCCTGCTGGAGCGGGCCGATGCGGCCCTCTACGCCTCCAAGCGGGCCGGTCGTAACCGGGTCACCTCGGCCGCGGACCTCGACCAGGCCGCCTGAACGGTTGGCCTCGCCGCAAATCGCGGCATAGTCACGCCATGCGCAGTCTAGCTTTCGCCGTCGCCTACTGGACGCTGTCGATTTCCTACACCCTGGCCGCGGTCATCGCCGCCCTGGCCCCGGGTCGGCACGCCACCAGCTGGATCATCCGCCGCTATGTGAAGCGCATGGTCCAGGCCATGCACGTGCTGGCCGGCATCCGCATCCAGTACCGGGGCGACGACCACCTGCCCGAGGGCGCCTTCATCATCGCATCTAAGCACCAGAGCTGGGGCGACGGCTTCGCCACCTACGACCGGTTCTCGGACCTGGCCTTCGTCACCGGCGACCACCTCGAGAAATTCCCGCTGATGGGCACGGTGCTGCGCAAGCTGGGCGCCATCGTCGTCAACAACTGCGGCGGCCGCGAAGCCCGCGACGCGCTGAAGCACCGCGCCGCCGACGCCCACCGCGAGGGCCGCAAGATCCTGATCTACCCCGAGGGCAATCTGGCCAAGGTCGGCGAGAAATTCCGCTATCGCACCGGCGTCTGGCACATGTACCGCGACTTCGACATGCCGGTCGTGCCGGTGGCGACCAACCTCGGCCTGTTCTGGCCGCAGGAGTCCTTCCGCAAGAACCCCGGCACGGCGACGCTGGAGTTCCTCGAGCCCATCCCGACGGGCCTGCCCAAGGACGAGTTCCTCGCCCGGCTGGAGGCCGCCGTGGAAGGCAAGACGGCCGAACTGATCGCAGAGGCGACGGGAAACCCGGTCACCCCGGCCGTACGGGTTCTCGCGCCCGACGAGGCCGCCCGGGCGAAGGCCGTGCCGGTTACGGCTTAGGCCTGGCCTTGCGGGGCTTTTTGGCGGCGGCCTTGCGCAGGGCCGCATCGATCGATTGCCGCGCCCAGTCGACGGCTTCGTCCGGATCGTCCAGCGCACTCTCCGGCAGCGACCAGTAGGCCATCGCCATCACGGCCCCGTCCTTCGTCGGATAGGTGAACTGCCGCGAGCCCGCCTCCGACAGCAACGGCGCATTGACGTCATCGGCCTTCAGCCAGACGACGCCATCGTCCAGCAGGGCGAAGATCAGGCCGTGCGCATAGACGCCGGCTCCGCCGAACATCCGCTTGATATCAAGCGAACCCAGGGCGGCGAAATGCTCGCGCACCCATTCGCCGAAATCGGCGTCATAGGCCATGCGTCAGGCCGCCGGGATCACCGCGCCGTCGTACTTCAGCGCGATGAAGTCCTTCACCGCCTGGCTGCGAAGCGCGGTGGCCAGCGCCTGGATGCGCGGGTCATTCTGGTTGTCGGGACGGGCCACCAGATAGTTCACATAGGGGCTGTCGCCGCCTTCCAGCGCCAGGGCGTCGGTCTTCGGCTTCAGGCCGGCGTCGAGGGCGTAGTTGGTGTTGATCACTGCCAGGTCGACCTGGTCCAGCACGCGCGGCAGGGTCGCGGACTCGAGCTCGCGGAATTTCAGACCCTTCGGGTTCTCGGCGATGTCGCGCAGGCTCTGCAGCGGGTTTGACGGGTCCTTGAGGCGGATCAGGCCGGCGGTCTGCAGCAGGATCAGCGCGCGGCCGATCGACGAGGCGTCGTTCGGCACGGCGACGTCGGCGCCCTGCGGCAGGTCGGCGATGGTCTTGTGGCGGCGCGAATAGGCGCCCAGCGGTTCAACGTGGATGCCGGCCACGGTGACGAGGTTCGATCCGCGCGCGGCGTTGAACTCGTCGAGATAGGGCTTGGTCTGGAAGTAGTTCACATCCAGCCGCTTCTCGGCCAGCTGGGTGTTCGGCTGGACGTAGTCGTTGAACACCTTGATCTCGATGTTCACGCCCTGGGCCGCCAGGATCGGCTTGATGTGCTCGAGGATCTCGGCGTGCGGCACGGCGGTGGCGCCGACCAGCAGCGGCGCGTCGGCGGCGGCCTTCTTCTCTGCGCCCTGACCGCAGGCAGCGAGCGCCATGGCGGCGGCGGAAGCGATCAGAAGCGAGCGACGAAGCATGGGAGGGCCTTTCGGGGGGAGCGATCAGCGGTGGGAGACGGCGGTGACCAGGCGGTCGCCGATCATCTGGAGAAGCTGCACCAGCAGGAGCAGCAGGACGACGGTGACCACCATGACATCGGTCTGGAACCGCTGGTAGCCGAAGCGGATGGCCAGGTCGCCCAGACCGCCCGCGCCGACCACGCCCGCCATGGCGGTGTAGCTGACCAGGGCGATGGCGGTGACGGTCGCGCCGGCGATGATCCCCGGCATGGCTTCCGGCAGCAGGGCGCGGGTGACGATCTGGAAGGTCGAGCCGCCCATAGCCTGGGTCGCCTCGACCACGCCCTTGTCGACCTCGCGCAAAGCCGTCTCAACCAGGCGGGCATAGAAGGGCGCGGCTCCGACCACCAGCGGCGGAATGGCTCCCGCGACGCCCAGCGAGGTGCCGACCAGCAGCACCGTCACGGGCAGCATGACGATCAGCAGGATGATGAAAGGCACCGAGCGCAGCACGTTGACGACGAACGACAGCACGGCGTTCAGCACCGGATTGGCGGCGAGCCGCCCCTTGCCGGACAGATACAGCAGCACGCCCAGCGGCACGCCGAACAGGACGGTCAGGGCCAGCGACCCGCCGAGCATCAGCAGGGTGTCGACGGTGGCGCGGCCGATCTCGATCCAGTCGATATTGTCGAGCATCAGGCGGCCTCCCCCAGGCCTTCGACGCGCACGCCGCGGGCCGTCAGCTGCGAGACGGCGGCCTCGGCGTCGCCGCCGGTGAAGGCTACGACCAGCTGGCCGTAGGGTTCGCCGCGAATGCGGCTGATCCGGCCCGACAGGATCGAATAGTCGACGCCGACCGATCGGGCGACGCGGCTCAGTTCGGGCTCATAGGTGGAGCTTCCACGGAAGGTCAGGCGCGCCAGACGGCCGCCGGCAGGCGCCAGCGAGGCGTCGAACGCCTCCTCACCCTCGGCCAGCATGGCGCGGGTGGCGGCGTGTTGCGGGTGCAGGAAGACGTCGGCGGTCGCCCCCTCCTCCACCACCCGGCCGTCCTTCAGCACGGCGACGCGGTCGCAGACGCGGCGAACCACCTCCATCTGGTGGGTGATCAGCACCACCGTCAGGTTCAGGTCGCGGTTCAGTTGATCCAGCAGTGTCAGGATTTCGTCGGTCGTCTCGGGGTCCAGCGCGCTGGTCGCCTCGTCGCACAGCAGGACGTGCGGCTCGCAGGCCAGGGCGCGGGCGATGCCGACACGCTGCTTCTGGCCGCCGGACAGCTGTGACGGATGCTTGCGGGCATGCTCGGCCAGGCCGAGGCGCTCCAGCAGGTCGGCGACGCGACGGTCGACCTCCGGACCGGACCGGCCCTCGAGGCGCAGTGGGAAGGCCACGTTCTCGGCGATGGTCTTCGCGTTCAGCAGGTTGAAGTGCTGGAAGATCATGCCGATGCGACGGCGCGCGGCGCGCAGCTCCGCCGGGGCCAGGTCCATCATATTCTGGCCGTCGACGACCACACGGCCGGCGTCGGGACGCTCCAGCAGATTGATCGTGCGGATCAGCGTCGACTTGCCGGCGCCCGAGCGTCCGACGACGCCGAACACCTGGCCGGGCTTCACCGACAGGTCGATGGCGTCCAGCGCCACGCGTTCGCCCGCCGCGCTTTTAAAGCGCTTTGTAACCCCCTCCAGCCGGATCATCAGTCGGCCTTGAGCGGGGTGATGGTGACGCTCTCGCCGCAACCGCAGGCGTCGGTCTGGTTCGGATTCCGGAAGACGAATTTGGACGCCAGCTTCGTGGTCTCGAAATCGATCTCGGTGCCGAACAGGAACAGCACGGCCTTCGGGTCGATCAGGACGGTCGCGCCCTTGTCCTGGATCACCTCATCCAGCGGCTCGACGCTTTCGGCGAAGGCGAAGGTGTACTCCTGCCCCGCGCAGCCGCCGTTCTTGATGCCGACGCGCAGGCCGGCGACGGGCTTGTCGGCCCCGGCCATCAGCTCCTTCACGCGTTCGGCGGCGGCGTCCGTCAGGGTGACGACCTGGGGGCGCGGGCGGCGGGGACGTGTGGTGGTCTGCAGGTCGCTCATCGTGGCCTCAGAACATGTTCAGCGCGAGTTTGGCTTCGTCGCTCATCTTGGACGGATCCCACGGCGGATCGAACGTCAGGTCGACCGAAGCCGAGCGGATGCCCTCCACCTTCATCACCGCCTGCTCGACCCAGATCGGCATTTCGCCGGCCACGGGGCAGCCCGGGGCGGTCAGGGTCATCTCGACGGCCACGTCGCGATCGTCGGACAGGTCGACCTTGTAGATCAGCCCCAGCTCATAGATGTCGACCGGGATTTCCGGGTCGAACACCGTCTTCAGGGCCGTGATGATCTCGTCGGTCAGATGGTCGAGCTCCTGCTGGCTGATCTTGCCCGAAGCCACGGCCGCAGCGCGTCCGCCATCGTCTTCAACAGTGGTCGTCTGGTCGCTCATGCAAAGAACTCACGGGCCTTGATCAGGGCGTCGGCGAAGGCGTCGGCGTCCTCGGTCGTATTATATAGGGCGAAGCTGGCCCGGGCGCTCGACGTCAGGCCGAAACGGGCCGACAGCGGCTCGGCGCAGTGCAGGCCGGCGCGGACGGCGACGCCGTAGCGGTCCATCACCTGGGCGATGTCGTGGGCGTGAGCGCCGTCGACGGTGAAGGTCAGGATCGCGCCCTTCCCTTCCGCCGTGCCGATGATGCGCAGCCAGTCGACGCCTTCCAGCCGGGCGACCGCGTGGTCGTACAGCGCGTGCTCATGCGCCGCGATCGCCGCGCGGTCGAACTGGCCCAGCCATTCGATGGCGGCGCCGAGCCCGATGGCCTCGAGGATCGGCGGCGTGCCGGCCTCGAACCGGTGCGGCGGCTTCGCATAGGTGATCCGATCCATCTCGACGGACTCGATCATCTCGCCCCCGCCCTGGTAAGGCGGCAGGGCCTCCAGCGCCTCGGCCGTGCCGTACAGCACGCCGATGCCCGAGGGGCCGTACAGCTTGTGGCCGGTCAGGACGTAGTAGTCGCAGCCGATGGACTGAACGTCCGGGGTCGCATGCACCGCGCCCTGGCAGCCGTCGATCAGCACCCGGGCGCCGGCGGCGTGGGCCAGCCGGGTGATCTCGGCGATCGGATTGATGGTGCCCAGCACGTTCGACATGTGGGTGACCGCGACGACCTTCGTCTTCGGGCCAAGCAGGCCGGCGAAGGCCTCCATGTCCAGCGAGCCGTCGTCCAGCAGCGGAATCCACTTCAGCACCGCCCCGCGCCGCTCGCGCAGCAGATGCCAGGGCACGATGTTGGAGTGGTGCTCCATCTGGCTGACGATGATCTCGTCGCCGGGCTGGATCGACTGGCCGATGCTGGAAGCGACGAGGTTGATCGCCTCGGTGCCGCCCTTGGTCCAGACGATGTTGGTCTCGGACGGAGCATTCAGGAACCGCGCCACGCTCTCGCGGGCGGTTTCGAAGGCTTCTGTGGTCTCGTTGGCGAGGGTGTGCAGGCCGCGGTGGACGTTGGCGTAGCTGCCCTCCATCGCCGCCGTCAGGGCGTCGATCACCGCGCGCGGCTTCTGCGCTGAGGCAGCCGAGTCCAGATAGACCAGCGGCTTGCCGTTCACCGTCCGCGACAGGATCGGGAACTGCGCGCGCGCGGCGTAGGGATCAAAGCGGGTCACAGGCGAGCCGTCAGCCATTCCCGCACCACCTCTCTCGCGCCCTCGTGCTCGACGCGGTCGACCACCTCCATCAGGAAGGCGTGGGTCAGCAGGGCGCGGGCCTCCTCGAACGGGATGCCGCGCTGCTGCATGTAGAACAGGGCGTTCTGGTCCAGACTGCCGACGGTATTGCCGTGCGCGCACTGAACGTCGTCGGCGTAGATGATCAGCTCGGGCTTGGCGTCGATCTCGCCGCGTTCCGACAGGATCAGGGCGTGGTGGCCCATCCGGGCGTCGGTGCCGTCGGCGCCGCGCTCGACGATGATCTTGCCCTGGAAGACGCCGCGGGCGGTGTCGTGCACCACGCCCTTGGTCAGCTGCGAGGTGCGGCCGTCCGGGCCCTGATGGTCGACGACGCTGGTCAGGTCGGCGTGGCGGGCGTCGTGCAGGGCGTAGGCTGCGTCCAGACGGACGAACGCCCCATGGCCGGGATGCTCGACCTGGGTCTCCAGCCGCTGCAACTTGCCGCCGGCGGTGAAGGCCGACTGATGCAGGGTCGCGCCATGGGCCAGGGTGATGTGCGCCTGGCTGATGCCGATGGCGTCGGCGGCGTCCTCGGCCACGATCACCCGGGTCAGGCGAGCACCCTCCCCGACCGTGATGTCCAGGCTGATGTTGGAGACATAGCCCCTCGCCGGGCCTTCATAGCTTTCCAGCAGGGTCAGCGACGCGCCGGGCTTCACATCGATGGTGACGCGCGCCTGATGACCCGCGCCCTCGGCCGTCGAGACGAAGCGCAGACGCACCGGCGTCAGGCCCTCGCCCTCGGCGACGATGCCCGCGAAGCCATCGCAGCGGCCGTTGACGAAGGTCAGCTCCTCGCCGCCCAGCGCCGCGAACGGGCCGCCCGGTTCGACCGCGCCTTCCGGCGAGGCGGGCGGGGTTTCGCGCAGCCAGCGGTACAGGTCCGTGTACTTCCACGCCTCGACGCGCCGCGAGGGGAAGCTGGACGGGTCCTTCAGATCAATGCGAACCGGAGCGTTCACGCCGCCTCCGGAAGGAACTGGTCGTAGCCTTCGGCTTCCAGCTGGTGGGCCAGCTCGGGGCCGCCCGAGGCGACGATGCGGCCGCCGACCAGCACGTGGACGCGGTCCGGTTTGATGTAGTCCAGCAGGCGCTGGTAGTGGGTGATGACCAGCATCGACCGTTCCGGCGAGCGCATGGCGTTCACGCCGTCGGCGACGATGCGCAGGGCGTCGATGTCGAGGCCGGAGTCCGTCTCGTCGAGGATCAGCAGCGACGGCTCCAGCAGGGCCATCTGCAGGATCTCCATCCGCTTCTTCTCGCCGCCCGAGAAGCCGACGTTCAGCGGCCGCTTCAGCATGTCGAAGTCCATCTTCAGGGACTGCGACGCCGCCTTGACCAGCTTCAGGAAAGCCGGCGCCGAAACCTCGTCCTCGCCGCGGGCGCGCTTCTGTGCGTTCAGGGCCGTGCGGATGAAGGTCATCGCCGGCACGCCGGGGATCTCCAGCGGATACTGGAACGACAGGAACACGCCCTTGGCGGCGCGCTCGGCCGGATCCAGCGCCAGCAGGTCGTCGCCGTTCCAGCTCACCGAGCCCTCGCTGGCCTCATAGCCGGGCCGACCCGACAGGGCGTAGCCCAGCGTCGACTTGCCGGCCCCGTTCGGCCCCATGACGGCGTGCACCTCGCCCGCCGGAACGTCGAGCGTCAGGCCCTTGAGGATCGGCTTGTCGCCGACAGAGACGCGGAGGTTATTGATCTTGAGCATTGTTTCTTCTTGATTATCCGACCGAACCTTCAAGGCTGATCGCCACCAGCTTCTGGGCTTCGACGGCGAACTCCATCGGCAGTTCCTGCAGCACGTCGCGGACGAAGCCGTTGACCAACAGGGCCACCGCCTCCTCTTCCGACAGGCCGCGCTGCTGGGCGTAGAACAGCTGGTCCTCGCTCAGGCGGGTCGTGGTCGCCTCGTGCTCCAGCTGGGCCGAGCCGTTGCGGGCCTCGATGTAGGGCACGGTGTGCGAGCCGCACTCCTTGCCGATCAGCAGGCTGTCGCACTGGGTGAAGTTGCGCACGCCGGTCGCCTTCGGGTGCACCGAGACCAGGCCGCGATAGGTCGAGTCCGACCGGCCCGCCGACACCGCCTTGGCGATGATGCGTGAACGCGAGTTCTTGCCCAGGTGCACCATCTTGGTGCCGGTGTCCGCCTGCTGGCGGCCGTTGGTGATGGCGATCGAATAGAACTCGCCCGAGCTCTCCTCGCCCTTCAGCAGGCAGGAGGGGTATTTCCAGGTGATGGCCGAGCCGGTCTCGACCTGCGTCCAGCTCACCTTCGAGCGGTCGCCGCGGCAGTCGGCGCGTTTGGTGACGAAGTTGTAGATGCCGCCCTTGCCCTCGGCGTCGCCGGGGTACCAGTTCTGGACGGTCGAGTATTTCACCTCGGCGTCGTCCAGGGCGATGATCTCGACCACGGCCGCGTGCAGCTGGTTCTCGTCGCGCATCGGAGCCGTGCAGCCCTCCAGATACGAAACGTAGCTGCCCTTGTCGGCGATGATCAGGGTCCGCTCGAACTGGCCGGTCTGGCTGGCGTTGATGCGGAAATAGGTCGACAGCTCCATCGGGCAACGCACGCCCGGCGGGATGTAGACGAAGCTGCCGTCCGAGAAGACCGCGCTGTTCAGGGCCGAGAAATAGTTGTCCGAGACCGGCACCACCGATCCCAGATATTGCCGCACGAGCTCAGGATGTTCGCGCAAGGCCTCGGAAATCGGCATGAAAATCACCCCGACCTTGGCCAGCTCGGCCTTGAAGGTGGTGACCACGCTGACGCTGTCGAACACGGCGTCCACCGCCACCCGCGGCGCGCCCTGCACGCCGGCCAGCACTTCCTGCTCCTTCAGCGGGATGCCCAGCTTGGCGTAGACGGCCAGCAGTTCGGGATCGACCTCGTCGAGCGACTTCGGCCCGTCCTTCTCCTTGGGCGCGGCGTAGTAGTAGAGGTCCTGGTAGTCGATCGGCTCGTACTTCACCGAGGCCCAGGTCGGTTCCTCCATCGCCTGCCAGCGCTCGAAGGCGGCGAGGCGCCATTCCAGCATCCACTCCGGCTCGCACTTCTTCTCCGAGATGAAGCGCACGATGTCGGCGTTCAGGCCCTTGGGCGCGAACTCCTGCTCGATGTCCGAGGTGAAGCCATGCTCGTATTTCTCGAGTGCGGCGACAGCGTCGATGGTTTCCTGAACAGCAGCCATAACTTACGCGACTTCCTTCGCGCGCTCACTGATGCGCGCTGAGTGCTTTTGCCAGGCCGCCACCCAGGCGTCTGCGAAGCGGATCCACTCGTCTTCGGTCGTGCCCCAGCCGCCCGAGACGCGGACGCCGCCGGTTGCCAGATGATCGTGCCCCATGGCGCTGATGGCCTTGGACGGCTTCGTCTTGCCGGAAGAACACGCCGAACCTGCCGAAACCATGACCCCGACCAGATCGAGGGTGATCAGTTGCTGCGGGCTGTCCCAGCCTTCGACGGCCATGAACAGGGTGTTGGGCAGGCGTTCGACCGCACCGCCGATGATGGTCGCGCCGGCGGCCTTGATCTTCGCCTCCGCCGCATCGCGCCAGGTGACGTGCGCCATGGCGTCGGCCAGATCGCGCGCGGCGCAGTCGGCGGACACGCCGAAACCGGCGATGCCGGGCACATTCTCGGTGCCCGCGCGCAGGCCCCGCTCCTGCCCCGCGCCGTGCAGGATGCGCACGGCGTCACGGCCAGGTTTCAGGACCAGCGCGCCCACGCCTTGCGGCCCGCCCAGCTTGTGCGCGGACAGGGTCAGGGTGTCGGCATCCAGGGCGCGGATATCGACCGGAATCTTGCCCGCCGACTGGATGGCGTCGACATGTAGCCAGCCGCCGGCCTCGCGAACCAGCTTCGCGGCTTCCGCGATCGGCTGGATGACGCCGCTTTCGTTGTTGGCGTGATGGATCGCCACCACCGCCTTGCCGGGCCGCTTCAGGCTCTCCGCCAGCACGGCCAGATCGATGACCCCGTCGCCGTTGACCGGGAGCACCTCGACCGGCGCGCCGCTGACCAGGGCGGCCTCGGCGACGCAGGGATGCTCCGTGGCGCCAACGATCAGGCGCTCGCATCCGGCGGCCAGGGCTGCAGCAACGGCCTGGGCGTTCGATTCCGTGCCGCCGGACGAGAAGATGATCGCCGTCGGATCGGCGCCGACGAGGTCGGCCACCTGGGCGCGGGCGGTCTCGATGCGGGCGCGGGCGCGGCGGCCGGCGGCGTGCACCGCCGACGGGTTGCCGTTGTCGGCCAGGGCCTTGGCCATCACGTCCTGGACTTCAGGGCGGACGAGGCCGGACGCGTTGTAGTCCAGATAGACGCTCATGCCGCGGCCTCCATGCCGGAGACGCTGCGACGGCGGGCGGCGGTGCGGTTCAGGACCACGTCCTCCAGCGACACGGCGGCCAGATAGGCGTGGATTTCGGCGCCCAGGTCTTCCCAGAGATTGTGAGTGATGCAGCGCTCGCCGGCCATCATGCAGCCCTTCGGCGAGCCGTGGGCGGCGCAGCGGGTGGCGCGGATGGGTTCGTCGACAGCCAGCACGATCTCGGCCACCACCGTCTCATGCGCGCCCTTGGCGAGGCGATAGCCGCCGCCGGGACCACGTACGCTGGTGACGAGGCCGCTCTTGCGCAGGCGTGCGAACAGCTGTTCCAGGTAGCTCAGCGAAATCTCCTGGCGCGCGGCGATTTCAGCCAGCGAAACGGCCCGGTTTTCGCCCCCCGGGGAGCGTCCGTTCCTTGCCAGATCGGCCATCGCCATCACGGCGTATCGTCCCTTGGTCGACAGACGCATCGCACACCCTCAAAAATCGCGCGCTTTTCGGGGCTCCTGTGCTAGAACCCGCGCCTTCGCAAAAGCGTCAGCACGCAGGGCGGACTTAGAAAGTCCTACCCCTGTGGTCAAGTATTACGCAGGTGCGAAATGATGTTTGAACACGGGAATTCGCTCCGCCCATGCCTGAAGTCATCCTGCCCGGCGCATCTGGTCGCATCGAAGGCCGCTATTCCCCGGGCAAGCGCCCGAACGCGCCGATCGCCCTGATCCTGCACCCCCACCCCAAGGCGGGCGGGCATATGAACAACCCGGTGGCGGTGACCCTGTACCAGCTGTTCGTGAAGCGCGGCTTCGCGACCCTGCGCTACAACAGCCGCGGCGTGGGCAAGTCGCAGGGCGAGTTCGATAGCGGCATCGGCGAACTGGCCGACGCCGCGACCGCGCTGGACTGGCTGCAGGCCAACAACCCCGCCGCCACCCAAACCTGGGTCGCCGGCTACCAGTTCGGCGCCTACATCGGCATGCAACTGCTGATGCGCCGCCCGGAGACGGACGGCTTCATCTCGGTGTCGCCGCCGTCGAACATGTACGACTTCAGCTTCCTGGCCCCCTGCCCGGCCTCGGGCCTGTTCCTGCACGGCACGGCCGACACCATCGTGCCACCGGTCGAGGTCGAGCGCGTGGTCAACAAGCTGCGCACCCAAAAGGGCATCGTCATCGACTATGAGCTGGAGGACGGCGCCAGCCACTTCTGGCAGGACCACCTCGACGCCGTCGAGCGGCGCGTGGGCCTCTACCTGGACAAGCGTCTGGAAGAAAACCCGGCCTGAGCCGGATAAAGGGGCCCTCCGGGGCCCCTTTTCATTTCAGTACAGCAGGTACGGCGTACGCAGCTCGATCCACGCCTGCTCGTCCGGCGTGGCCAGCGCGTCCAGATCCGCCGGCGTCGCCGCCGCGTCATCGACCCATTCCCGCAAGCCCGGGCCGCCGTTGATGACGTCGATCGCCAGCTTGTCGAACACGTATTCGTACGGGAAGTCGCGCCACAGCGGGTAATCCGGATACAGGCGGCGGATGGCCTTGAAGGCCAGCGCCTGCAGCCGCCACGGGCGGAAATGTTCGTGGTCGTAGGACGGGTCGTCGACGTGGATCTGCACGCCACTGCACAGCTGGTGCACGTGCTTGTGGAAGGTCGGCTCGAACCAGCAATCGCGCAGGCGGCAGCCCCTCAGCCACTGCGGCGCGAACGCCTGCATCTCCGCGATCACCGCCCGGGCGTCGATGTCGGGCGCGCCGAACAGCTCCAGCGGCCGGGTCGTGCCCCGGCCCTCTGACAGGGTCGTGCCTTCCAGCATGACGGTGCCGGCGTAGGCGCGGGCCATCGACAGATTGGGGGCGTTCGGGCTGGGATTGATCCAGCTGCGCTCGCCCAGCGGCCAGCCATGACCTGGCGCCTCGGTGGGTCGCCAGTCCTCCATCTCGACCACGCGATATTCGACGTCGAGCTTGAAGTGGTCGATGAACCACAGGCCCAGCTCGCCCAGCGTCATGCCGTGGCGCATCGGCATCGGCCCTGCGCCGACGAAGCTCTCCCAGCCTGCCAGCAGTGTCGTACCCTCGACCGGCCGCCCGGCCGGGTTGGGCCGGTCCAGCACCCACACCGCCTTGCCGTGCTTCGCCGCCGCTTCCAGCACGTAAAGCAGGGTCGTGATGAAGGTGTAGATGCGGCACCCCAGGTCCTGCATGTCGACCAGCAGGACGTCGAACGTCTCCATCGAGGCGTCGGTCGGACGCCGCACCTCGCCGTACAGGCTGAAGACCGGAATGCCGTAGGTCGGATCCCGGAAGTCCGGGCTCTCCATCATATTGTCCTGCAGGTCGCCCCGCAGGCCGTGCTGGGGCCCGAAGGCGGCCGTCAGGTTCAGCTCGGGATGGCTACCGATGGCGTCCAGCGAATGGACCAGGTCGGCGGTCACCGAGGCCGGATGGGCCAGCAGCGCCAGGCGGCGGCCCTTCAGGGCGCGACGCAGGTCGGGTTCGGACAGCAGACGATCAATGCCGAAATTCATGAGAGCTCCAGCGTCGGCAGGGCCAGCGCGAATGAGTCGGTGTGATGGAAGTCCGGCTTACCCGGAGGAATGGCCAGCGCCCAATAGGAGATGCCGCCGTCGACGTCCTCGATGACGGCGGCCAGGCCGATGAAGAAGGCCTTCGGCGGCAGGTCGAACTCGGCCTCCACAGCCCGCCAGTCCCCGGCGCCGTCAAGCATGGCGACGTCAATGATCTCGTCAGCCGCCGCCATGCCCGACCGGTAGCCTTCGAAATGGTACGAGGCCCACTGGCCCGACGGCGACATGTTGAACTCGCGGTAGCCGTCATGGGTCGGCACGAAGGCCTCGAAGCAGGTGTGCTTCCAGAGTTCATCCGTGCGATCGGCCCCCACGGGCTCCGGCCATACGACGCGGTCCACCGCCCCATGGACGATGAACCTCAGCCACAGCCGCTCCTCGCGTCGCTCGAGGTGGACCTCGATGCGATCAACCGCCGTCGAGGGCGTGTCCGGGTGTGGCGTCAGGGAAACCAGCATCCTCCTTCGATAGCCGCCGCTTGACGCCGGTCAATGGCGGACGTTAGCTGGACGCATGATCGCAAACATCGCCCGCACCGGCTTGTATTATCGCTCGCTGAAATAGCGAGCGGCCGCGATCCCCTGCGCCGCACCCGCCGGCGCGCAAATCTCAAGACGCCCGCCGGCTTCCCTGCTAACGGAGCCGCCATGAGCGACCAGCCCTTCAAGTCCGACTTCCTGCGCACCCTCGAGGCGCGCGGATACATCCATCAGATCACCCATCCGACCGAGCTGGACGAGGCGGCGTCGAACGGGATCGTCACGGCCTACATCGGCTTCGACGCCACCGCGCCGTCTCTGCACGTCGGCAGCCTGATCCAGATCATGATGCTGCGTCGGCTTCAGCAGGCCGGCCACAAGCCGATCGTGCTGATGGGCGGCGGGACGACCAAGGTCGGGGACCCGACCGGCAAGGACGCCTCGCGCCCGCACCTGTCGGACGCGCTGATCCAGGCCAACATCGCCTCCATCAAGACGGTGTTCGAGAAATTCCTGACCTTCGGCGACGGACCGACGGACGCCATCATGCTGGACAACGACGCGTGGCTGTCGTCGTTCGGCTACGTCCAGTTCCTGCGCGACTTCGGCACCCACTTCACCATCAACCGGATGCTGGCGTTCGACTCGGTGAAGCTGCGGCTGGAACGCGAGCAGCCGATGACCTTCCTCGAGTTCAACTACATGCTGATGCAGTCGGTGGACTTCCTGGAGTTGAACCGCATGCGGGGCTGCACCCTGCAGATGGGCGGTTCGGACCAGTGGGGGAACATCACCTCCGGCGTCGATCTGGTGCGCCGCGTGGACCAGAAGGCCGCCTTCGGCCTGACCACGCCGCTGCTGACCACGGCTTCAGGGGGCAAGATGGGCAAGACCGCCC
Organism: Brevundimonas lenta; assembly: GCF_014196335.1. Classification (GTDB taxonomy): domain Bacteria; phylum Pseudomonadota; class Alphaproteobacteria; order Caulobacterales; family Caulobacteraceae; genus Brevundimonas; species Brevundimonas lenta. The sequence goes on along the minus strand of NZ_JACIDM010000002.1, from coordinate 113,322 downwards.
AGGGCGCCGTCTGGCTGAACGCCGAGCAGCTGAGCCCCTACGACTACTGGCAGTTCTGGCGGAACGTCGATGACGCCGACGTGGGCAAATTCCTGCGCCTGTTCACCGACCTGCCGCTGGACGAGATCGCCCGGCTGGAAGCGCTGCCCGGCGCCGGCATCAACGACGCCAAGAAGGCCCTGGCCGATGCGGCGACGACGATGCTGCACGGCGCGGACGCCGCCGCCACGGCGCGCGGCGCGGCCGAGAGCGCCTTCGAGAAGGGTCAGCTGTCCGCCGACCTGCCGACCGTCGAGATCGCCCGTGACGAAGTCATCGGGGCCATGGTGGCTGCGGTGACGACAAAGGCCGGGCTGACGGCGTCCAACGGCGAGGCCCGTCGGCTCGCCCAGGGCGGCGGTCTGCGCCTGAACGATGAGGCGATCGCCGACGGCGCGCGCCTGATCGAGGCGTCCGACATCAACGCCGACGGCGTGCTGAAGCTGGCCGCCGGCAAGAAGAAGATCGTTCTCGTCCGTCCCGTCTGAGGTTCGCCATGACCGACATCACCGCAGGTATGAAGGCCCCGGCCTTCGACATGGCCACCGACGGCGGCGGCCGCGTGTCGCTGGACGGCCTGAAGGGCAAGTCGGTCGTCGTGTACTTCTATCCCAAGGCCGACACCCCCGGGTGCACGACCGAGGGACAGGACTTCTCGGCTCTCATCGACGACTTCGCCGCCGCCGGCGCGGTGGTGATCGGCGCCTCGCGCGATCCGGTGAAGAAGCTGGATCGGTTCAAGGCCAAGCGCGAACTGAAGGTCGTTCTTGCCTCGGACGAGCCCGAGGATGTGACCAACGCTTACGGCGTCTGGGTCGAGAAGACCCTGTACGGCCGCCAGTACATGGGCATCGAGCGGGCGACCTTCCTCATCGATGGCGAAGGCGTCGTGCGACGGGTCTGGCGCAAGGTCTCGGTCAAGGGCCACGCCGCCGAAGTGTTGGCGGCCGTCCAGTCGCTCTGAGTCCGGATCAATCGCCCTCCGGACCGGTCCAGCGCCTGTAACTTCGGCGGGCCGTTACGCCTGACAGGCGAAATTCAGACGCGAATACCGACGAACTTCGCCTGAACACGGACCAGCGTGGTTAACAAGTCGTGAAGAGACTTGTCGGCTGTCCCCAAAAATGGCTCATAACCGGAGCCGGGCGTGGGGGCGTTTGAGTATGAGCGAACAGGAGAGCACGGGCAGACCGTCTCTGATCGGCCGGTGGTTCCCGGTCCGGTACCTGTACCTGCGCGACGGCGACCAGGTTCGGGCCTGGGCCCTGACGCCGGGCCGCCAGATCCTGGGCGCCTTCGGAGCCCTGGTGCTGGGCGTCTGGATCCTGATCGCCTCGGGCGGCTTCGCCTTCGATCTCGTCATGCAGAGCCAGGCCGACCGGGCTGTCGCCCGGACGCGCGCCGAGTCCCAGCGTCTGAACGCCGACCTGCGGGCCCGTCTGGACAGCGCCGTGGTGCGCATGACGGCCACCTCCGGCTCGCTGGACGAGATGGCCGAGATGGTCGAGCGGCGTCACGCCGCCCTGACCCAGGTGATGACCATGTTCCGCGGCGTCGACGGCGCGCAGGCCGCGCTGGCCCCCGCCCCTGCCCTTGATCCGGACCGCAGCTCGCCGGTGCAGCGAATGATCGCCGTGCGCATGGACCAGGAACGTCTGATCGCCCGCGCCGAGAGCGTGGCCCGTACCCGCGCCGAACGGCTGCGCCTGGCCTTCCGCCTCGCCGGCCTGAACCCGGCCGCCTATTCACCGCGCGGAGACGCGCTGGGCGGCCCGTTGGTGGATGCCAGGGACCCGCGCGCGCTGGGCGTGGTGCTGGATGTCGACGAGGCCTTCGCCGTTCGCATCCGGCACGCCGCCGACAACCTGTCCGACATGCGCTCGCTGGCCGACGCGGCCGAGGGGTTGCCGTTCAAGCGCCCGACCACGGCGCGGACGACCTCGGGCTTCGGCGTGCGCTTCGATCCCTTCAACGGCCGCCCGGCAGTTCATCAGGGGCAGGACTTCGCCGCCCCCCTGAACAGCCCGATCTACGCCACGGCGCCCGGAATCGTGTCATTTGTCGGTGTACGTTCAGGGTATGGCAACGTCGTCGAGATAGATCATGGACGCGGTTTCAAGACGCGTTTCGCCCACCTGAACTCCATGGCCGTCCGCACCGGCCAGCGCGTCGCGCTGGGCCAACGCATCGGGGCCATGGGAACGACAGGACGCTCTACCGGCGTTCACCTGCACTACGAAGTGTGGATGGACGGCCGCCCGCAAAACCCAGCCCGCTTCATGAGAGCCGGAGACCAACTTGTTCAACAAGACTAAATCCCCCGCCCCGTCGTCGCCGCAGCCCCGCGCCGAATCCGGTTCCGCCATCCCGCCGCTGCCGGACATGCCGGCTCCCGGCGCGGCGGCAGCCGCCGCAGCGCCGCGCCCCGTCGCGCCGCCGGTCGCCCAGCGCGGCCTGTCGACCCTGTCGTCCGACCTGCAGTTCGACGGCAGCATCTCGGGCTCCGGCGATCTTCAGATCGACGGCGCGGTCAAGGGCGACGTCCGCGTCGGCCGGCTGATCATCGGCGAGACCGGCGCGGTCGAAGGCAATGTCACGGCCGACTACATCGAGGTCCGCGGCCGCATCGTCGGCGGCGTCTCGGGCAAGCAGGTCAAGCTGATCGCCACCGCCTACGTCGACGGCGACATCACCGCCGAGCAGCTGTCGATCGACATCGGCGCCTATTTCCAGGGCCGCGTCCTGCAAGGCCGTCGCGACGCCCCTGCGCCGTCGCACGCGCCGCGTCCGGCCGCTCACGTTCCGGCCCCGGTGCCGGAGCCCGGTCCGCAGATCATCGACATGAAGCCGCCGGCCGCCTGAGCCGGCGAACCGCTCCATGAAGAAAGGCCCCGGATCGCTCCGGGGCCTTTTTTGTTACTCGACCGTGGAGCCGCGGGTCTCGCCGACCCGGGCGGCCAGCGCGGCCCCCATGAAGTCGTCCAGATCGCCGTCGAGGACACCCTGGGTGTCCGAGGTTTCGACGTTGGTCCGCAGGTCCTTCACCATCTGGTACGGCTGCAGCACGTACGAGCGGATCTGGTGACCCCAGCCGATGTCGGTCTTGGCGTCGGCCAGCGCCTGGGCGGCGGCCTCGCGCTTCTGAAGCTCCAGCTCGTACAGACGGGCGCGGAGCATCTTCCACGCCTGTTCCCGGTTCTGGTGCTGGGAGCGACCGGCCTGACAGGCGACGACCGTATTGGTCGGGATGTGGGTCAGGCGGACGGCGGAGTCGGTCTTGTTGATGTGCTGACCGCCCGCGCCCGAGGCCCGGTAGGTATCGGTGCGCACGTCCGACGGGTTGATGTCGACCTCGATGGCGTCATCGACAACCGGCGAAACGCCGATCGAGGCGAACGAGGTGTGGCGCTTGGCGGCGGCGTCATAGGGGCTGATTCGCACCAGGCGGTGCACGCCGGACTCCGACTTCAACCAGCCGTAGGCGTTGGGGCCCTTCACCTGGATGGTGGCGGACTTGATGCCGGCCTGCTCGCCGGATTCCTCGGCCTCGACCTCGACCTCATAGCCGTGGGCGCGGGCCCAGCGGCTGTACATGCGCAGCAGCATGCCGGCCCAGTCGTTGGACTCGGTGCCGCCGGCGCCGGAGTTCACTTCCAGATAAGCGTCGTTGGCGTCGGCCTCGCCGGACAGAAGGGCTTCCAGTTCGGCGCGGGCGGCGCGGTCCTTGATCGCCTTCAGATCGGCGCGTGCGCCTTCGAGGGCGGCTTCATCGCCTTCCTCGTCAGCCATGTCGGCCAGCATGACCCCGTCCTCGAGGCCCTGCTCCATCTGCTTGACGGTGTTGATCTGGCTTTCCAGACGCGAGCGATCGCGGCTGACGGCCTGGGCCTGTTCGGGGTCGTTCCACAGCGTCGGATCCTCGACGCGGGCGTTCAGCTCATCGAGCTTTCGAAGCGCGACATCCCAGTCAAAGACGCCTCCTGAGCAGAGCGATGCTCTGCTCGATGTCGGCCTTCATGGCCTCGACATCCGGTCTCATCGCAAACTCCTGCGATACATGAGCCCTCAAGCAGCTGCGCGCCGTGCGCGAAGCGATAGGGCAGGAAAGGAAGCGGCGCGCCGTCGGGCGCGCCGCGTGAGGGGGTTACCTAGAGGCTCAGTACAGGCCGCTCAAGTCCTCCGCCGGTTCCTTCTTCGGCGGCGGCGGCGTCGCGGGCTGGTTCGGCGTCGTCGAAGGCGGCAGGCCGGCGGCCTCCTCCTGCTCGCGACGCAGGATGTCGTTGTAGTTCTGCGGACCGGTCGGGATTTCGCGGGCCGGAGCGCGCTCTTCCTCGCGACGGCGCTCGGTGCCGGGGCGGAACGCTTCCTCGATGCCGTTCACCGTGCGGAAGATGGCGTTCTTCGGCCGCACGAAGGGCCGCGCCGGGCGTTCGCGCAGGGCGACGGTCATGAAGTCGGTGAACACAGGCACCGGGCCAGTCGCGCCGGTTTCACCCGAACCCAGCGGGCGGTTGTCGTCGAAGCCGATGAAGACGCCGACGACGATGTCGGACGAGAAGCCGACGAACCAGGCCGAGCGGTATTCGTTGGTCGTGCCGGTCTTGCCGCCGATCCAGCGGCCGAGGCCGCGGGCGCTGGCGGCGGTGCCGCGCTGGACGACGCCTTCCAGCATGGAGCTCATCTGGTAGGCGGTGATGGGATCGATCACCTGCTCGCCGCGCGGCTCGAGTTTGGGCGACTCCTGGCCGCTGAACGGACGATCGCAATCGCGGCAGCGGCGGTCGTCGGCGCGGAAGATGGTCTCGCCGTCGCGGTTCTGGACCAGTTCGATCAGATAGGGATCGACGCGCCGGCCGCCGTTGACGAAGGCCGCGTAGGCCGCGGTCAGATTGAAGGGCGTGGTCTCCCCTGCCCCCAGCGACACCGACAGGTTCGGCTGCAGGTCGTCGGCGACGCCCATCCGCTTCGACAGGTCGACGACGTTCTTCATGCCGATGGACTGCGCGAGACGCACTGTCATGACGTTGCGCGACAGCTCAAGACCACGACGCAGGGTCTGCGGACCGTAGTATTCGCGGCTGTAGTTCTCGGGGCTCCAGCGCGTGCCGTTCGGGCCGCCGGCGAAGCTGATCGGGGCGTCAAGCACGATCGAGGCCGGAGTGTAGTCGCCTTCCAGCGCCGTCGCGTAGACGAACGGCTTGAAGGCCGAACCGGGCTGACGCTTCGCCTGGGTGGCGCGGTTGAAGCTGGACAAGCCATAGGAATAGCCGCCGACCATGGCCAGGACCCGGCCCGACTGGGGCTCGATCGCCACCAGGGCGCCGTTGACGCGCGGAACCTGTTTGATCGCGAACTGGCCGCCGCGAGCCTCGACGAAGATCAGGTCGCCACGCTTGAGCGGGCGGTTGGCGTTGGCCCAGGCCGCATCCTCGGTGAGCAGATAGCCGGAGCGATCGTTGCGGGCGGTGCGGATGCGCACGCTGTTGCCAGCGACGTTCTCGACGGCGGCGGCCTCCCAGGCGCGACGCTCGGGCGGACGGGTGCCGCGCAGGGCGGTCTGCTGCCAGCCGTCGGCGAAATCGGTCGTGCCCCACGGGCCGCGCCAGCCGTGACGACGGTCGTAGTTCTCAAGCCCCTTCATCAGGGCGTCGCGCGCCGCGGACTGCAGCTCGGGATCAAGTGTGGTGCGCAGATAGTAGCCGCCGCGGTTGACCTCTTCCTTGCCGAAACGGGCGATCGCCTGACGGCGGGCCTCCTCGACGAAGAAGTCGGCGTCGGCGTACTGGGCCCGGCGCGGGGCGTCCTGGGTGACCAGCGGACGGGTGCGCGCCTGCTCCAGCTGGGCCGGGGTCAGCCAGCCGCTCTGGGCCATTTCGCCCAGCACCCAGTCGCGACGGCCCTTGGCGGCACCGGGGTGACGTTTGGGATGATAGTTGTTCGGGCCCTTCGGCAGGGCGGCAAGGAAGGCGGCCTCGTCCGGCGTCAGCTGGTCCAGCGACTTGCCGAAGTAGTTATAGGCGGCCGCGGCCACGCCGTAGGAGCGATAGCCGAGGAAAATCTCGTTCAGGTACAGCTCGAGGATCTGCTGCTTGGTAAGCGTCGCTTCGAGGCGGTTGGCGAGGATCGCTTCCTTGACCTTGCGGTTGATGCTCGACTCGTTGGTCAGCAGGACGTTCTTGGCGACCTGCTGGGTGATCGTGGAGCCGCCCTCGAGACGACGCCCGGAGACGGCGTTGAACACGTTCTTGAACATCGCCCGGCCGAGGCCCGACACGTCGATGCCGCCGTGGTTGAAGAAGTTCCGGTCTTCAGCGGCGAGGAAGGCCTGCACCACCGGCAGCGGGATCTGGTCGTAGGGCACATAGATGCGGCGCTCGTCCGAGAACTCGCCGATCAGGGTGCCGTCGCCGGCATAGACGCGGGTCGCGGTCGCCGGACGGTAATCGGCCAACTCGGAGGCGTCCGGAAGGTCGTGAAACAGCCACGCCGCATAGATGGTGACGACCAACCCGGCCAGGGTGATGCCCCCCAGCAGGGCCACGCCGGCCAGCACGAACCAGCGTTCGGCGATCTTTACCTGGAAATCCGGGAAGCGGAGCATGAAGGCAGGTCTAGCCCGCGTCGGAGAGGTTCGCCAGACCACCTGACGCCAGGGCCGTACGACGCTCCAGTTCCTGTCGCGCGGCGGCCACGACATCGCTGTCCATATCCTGCTGCGAGGCCATCCAGCGCAGGTAGTCGTCCGGGGGCTCGGCCCAGGGTTTGCCGCGATGCTTGCCGAATGGAATGCGGTCCAGCCGGCGCGGCTCGCGCGTCCATTCGATCATTTGCTCGACGGAGGCTTCCTTCAGCAGGTCGATCAGCAGATGAGCCGTCACCCAGGCGTCGGGCCCCGCCCGGTGGGCCGGATTGGCGAGCGAGGGGTCGAGATCCAGCCCACGCCAGTAGCGCAGCACCTGGTTCGAATGGCCTGGAGCCTGCGGCCAGACCGCCTTGGCCGAACGGACCGTGCATATCCACGGCAGGCCGCCCGTGGCGGTGTCGGCGATAAAGGCGCGTTCGAAGCGCGCGCTGTGGGCGACCATGACGTCAGCGGGCTCGGAGAACATGTCTCGCAGCGCGTATTCGTCGCAGTGCGGATCGGCGTCGCAGAAATGGGCCGGCGTCAGATGATGCACCGCCATGGCGTGAAAGGAGATGTCGCCACGGGGCCGGAACAGCTTCGCCACCGGCGGCAGGGCCCGCCAAACGTCGCCTTCGCGCACGACATCGACAAAGCCGACCTCGATGATTTCGGCGGTCCGGTCTCCACCGGTGGTTTCAAGATCGACGACGCGTAGACGCATCAGGCCCAGATAGGTCCAAAGCGCCGATCATGCACCAGGCGCTACGTCAAACGCGGTCGCAGGCGCTCAGTGTTCGGTGGTGTCGGCGGCGGATGCCATTTGCACGCCGCCATCCGGAGCCTCGAAATAGCGGTCGATGCCTTCGGCCACGGCCCGCATCAGCCGACGGCGGGCGCGGCTGTCGTTCAGCATGCGCTCGTCCTCGGGATTGGTGATGAAGCCCATCTCCAGCAGGACGGCCGGCACGTCGGGCGCCAGCAGAACGGCGAGACCGGCGTCCCGATGGCTGCGACGCAGCATCGGGTGGTTGGACTCCTCCAGCTCACCCAGCAGGGTTCGGGCAAGCTGGGCCGAGCGGTTCTGGGTCGCCCGTTGCGTCATATCCAGCAGGATACGGTCCACCGACGGATCGCGGCCCGGCAGGTTCAGGCTGCGGTGCCAGTTTTCCCCCCGCGTGAACTCGCGCACGGCGCGGCCGGCCCCTTGTTCGGACAGGGTGTAGACGCTGGCGCCGCGGGTCGCCGGATCGGCGCCGGCGTCGGCGTGGAGCGAGATGAACAGATCGGCGTCGGCCTGGCGGGCGATCGCCACGCGGCGATACAGGCCGACATAGGTGTCGCTGTCGCGGACCAGCCGGACGCGATAGCGGCCCGAACGCTCAAGCTCCTGCTTCAGGGCGCGGGCGGCCGCCAGGGTCACGTCGCTTTCGTTCGAGGTCGCCCCATGGGCGCCGGGGTCGTTCCCGCCGTGACCGGCATCGATGTAGATCAGCGGCCGCTCAGCCGGACGCGCGGGACGCGGCGCAGGCGTGCGGGCGCCGGCCGGAGCACGGCCGGTGGCGCGGAGGTCGATGACGTAGCGGTAGTGCTGGACGCCGTCGCCCGGCGGCAGGAGGAAGCGGCGCTCGATCTCGGCGCTGGTGGCAAGGTCGAGCTCGATGCGTGATGAGGCTCCGGTCCCGTTGACGCGATAGCCGCGCACCAGGCCGACGCCCGCGCCATGCAGACCGCGCGGCGGCGCCACGCCCGAGAGGGACACGATGACGCGGCCGTCAGAGCCGGGCTGGATCACTTCGCCGCGGGAGGTGCTGTCGAGGTCGACGACGACGCGGGTGCGCTCGGCGTCGCCGCCGAAGCGGACGCGCATCACCTCGCCCACCGCGCCCGAGGCCAGGCCACGACCGGCGGCCAGCGCCACGACGCAGAACACGACAAACGCCAACGCGAGCATAGCGCGCTCGCGAAGCGTCCAACGCGACAGCCTGAAACGCGGCAACCCGCTCATTCTAGCGTCAACCCACCATTATGGTTGACGCGATGGTACCCCAACGTCGTCGACAACGGGTTAAGGCGAAGCCGCCTTTTAATTCACGTTTGTCGTGACTATGCTTTGTGGGCTCGCGATCCGATCGCGTCCTCCGCATTGCGGTTACGGGACGCGCCCTCCTCGCGGCGCTGCTTTCACTGATCCGAGGATCGACCGGCCCCTGAGCCGACGATCCGAAGACGGACACCGTGACGCTGCCCTGACAGGCGCGGGCGGGTCCAGGACCGACTGAACCCTATGGGCGTTAACGCCGGCTATTCCCTGCAGTCCGATTGGACCAAGCACGCTCGCGGCGAAGGCCGCGACTGCGGGATCGCGCCTGCCGTCGCCCCTATCATCCCCATTCGGCGAGCCGCCGCGTCCCTCAGCCAGGTGCTGACCGGACCGGCCCGAGCGCGCCAGAGAGAGACTTTTAATGTCAAAGACCATGTTGATCGACGCCGCACACGCGGAAGAGACGCGCGTCGCGATCGTCGAGGGCCGCCAGGTCGAGGAATTCGACTTTGAATCCCGCGCGAAGCGCCAGCTTCGCGGCAACATCTACCTCGCCAAGGTCACCCGCGTAGAGCCCAGCCTGCAGGCTGCGTTCGTGGAGTACGGCGGCAATCGCCACGGCTTCCTGGCCTTCAACGAAATCCACCCGGACTATTATCAAATCCCGGTCGCCGACCGCGAAGCCATCATGGCCGAAGCGCAGTCGGACGATGACCAGGACGATGATCTCGGCCGCGAAAGCGACGACGGCGAACACGAAGGCGGTCTCGCCGACGAGGAACGCCTGAAGCGTCGCCTGATGCGCCGCTACAAGATCCAGGACGTCATCAAGCGCCGCCAGATCCTGCTGGTGCAGGTCGTCAAGGACGAGCGCGGCGGCAAGGGCGCGGCCCTGACCACCTGGCTGTCGCTGGCCGGCCGCTACTGCGTGCTCATGCCCAACACCGGCAAGGGCGGCGGCATCTCGCGCAAAATCACCCAGGCCACCGACCGCAAGCGCCTGAAGGCCGCCGCGGCCTCGCTGGAAGTGCCGCAAGGCATGGGCCTCATCATCCGCACCGCGGGCGCCAAGCGCACCAAGGCCGAGATCAAGCGCGACTACGAATACCTCCTGCGTCTGTGGGAGACGATCCGCGAGACGACGCTGCGCTCCAACGCGCCCTCGCTGATCTATGAGGAAGAGAACCTCGTCCGCCGAGCCGTGCGCGACATGTTCGACAAGGATTTCGACGGCATCCAGGTCGAGGGCGTCGAAGGCTTCAAGGAAGCGCGCGACTTCATGCGGGTGCTGATGCCCTCGCAGGCGAAGAAGGTGCACCTGTACCAGGGCGCCCGGCCGCTGTTCGCCTCCAACGGCATCGAGGAGATGCTGACGCAGATCCACCAGCCGACCGTGCCGCTGAAGTCGGGCGGCTACCTGGTGATCAACCAGACCGAGGCGCTGGTCGCCATCGACGTCAACTCGGGCCGCGCCACCAAGGAACGGAACGTCGAGGCCACCGCCTTCAAGACGAACATGGAAGCGGCTGCGGAAGCCGCCCGCCAGCTGCGCCTGCGCGACCTCGCCGGCCTGATCGTCATCGACTTCATCGATATGGAGGAGTCGAAGAACAACCGCGCCGTCGAGAAGGTGCTGAAGGACGCGCTGGCCAAGGATCGCGCCCGCATCCAGATGGGCCGCATCTCGAGCTTCGGCCTGATGGAAATCAGCCGCCAGCGCCGCCGTCTGGGCGTGATCGAGGGCGCGACCGAGGTCTGCCCCCACTGCCAGGGCGCCGGCCGCATCCGCTCGGCCGAAAGCGCCGCGCTGATGACCCTGCGCGCCGTCGACATCGAAGCCGGCAAGAACGGCGCGGGTTCGGTGAACCTGCGCGTCTGCACCGCGGTCGCCCTCTACATCCTGAACCACAAGCGCGACTATCTGCAGCGCCTGCTGGTGCAGCGCGGCCTGAACGTCGTGATCCTGATCGACGACACGCTCGGCCAGGGCGAGAGCACGATCGAGCGCACCGAGACCAATGAAGACTTCACGCCGCCGGAAGGCGCGGAGGTCTTCGTCGATCTGGACGACGATTTCGACGACAGTGCCTACGCCGATGAAGACGAAGGCGACGACGAGTTCATCGACGACGAGGACGCCGACGATCTGGACCGCGAGGACTCCGACGACGACGAGCCGCGCGAGCGCGCCGAACGCGCCGAGGGCGAAGGCGGCCGTGGTCGTGGACGCCGCCGCCGCCGCGGCGGACGTCGGGAAGACGGTGATGCCGCGCCTGCCGATGCGGCCGGCGAAGACCTCGCGACCGCCCCGTCGGACGACGATGACGACAGCGAAGGCGGCCGTCGCCGTCGCCGCGGTCGCCGCGGCGGACGTCGGGTCCGTGAGGACGGCGGCGAGCGCGACTCCTTCTTCTGGGTCCGTGGCCGCACGCCGTCGCTGGACGATCCGTACGTCTGGTTCGACCCGATCAACCCGGAGCGCCCGCAAGCGCGCGCCGACGCCGATGCGACCACCTCCGAGAGCGATGTCGACGAAGTCGTCGGCGAGCGTCCCGAGGGCGAGATCAACGGCGAGCGTGGTGGCCGTTCGCGCCGTCGTCGCGGTCGTGGTCGCGGCCGGGATCGCGGTTCGGAAGCCGGCCTGACCCACGAGGTCAAGGTCGAGACCCGCGCCACCAACGAAGGCATGCCGCCGGACGGCTCGCCTGACACGCCGATGGCGGTGATCGTCGAGGACGAGGCTGTCGAGGTCGCTCCGGCAGTCATCGAGGAGCCGAAGCGCCGCCGCGTCCGTCGCAAGGCCTCCGCCAGCGCCACGGCCGAATCCGCCCTGGAGTCGGCGATTGAGCCCAACGAGGTCGAACCGGCCAGCGAACCGGCTGTGCTGGACGTCACGCCGATCGAGGCCGCGGAAGAAGTGTTCGAGGCGCCTGCGCCCGTTCATGAGCCGAAGCCGGCTCCCGTCGCGGCCCCGGTCGAGGCTCCGGCCCCGGAAGTCGACGTGGCCACGCTGATTGCCGAGGATCCGAACCAGATCGTCGCGCCGCCCGAGAAGCCGAAACGCGGGTGGTGGCGCCGCTGAAAGGCCGCGATTAGACTATGAGGATGATCTGACGGGCGGGGGCGTCCGGGGCCTTGAGGAGTTCGCCATGTCCTGGCTGTCTCGAAAAGCCGCCCGCCTCGCAGGCGTTGCGACCGCCGTCGGCCTTGTGCTGACGGCGGCCTCCCCGGCTTCGGCCCAGAGCGCAGTCCGCGACACCGAGATCGAGGCGATCATCCACGAGTGGTCCGATCCCGTGTTCTCGGCCATGGGGCTTGAGCCCACCGAGGTCGAAATCCTGCTCATCAACGACAACGAGCTGAACGCCTTCGCCATTCCCGGCCGGGTCATGGGCCTGAACACCGGCCTGATCCTGCGCACGCGGACGCCGAACGAACTGCTCGGCGTCATCGCCCACGAGGCGGGCCACATCCGCAACCGCCACGTCCTTCGCGACGGCGCTCAGCAGGCCGGCATGCAGCCGATGCTGATGACCATGGCCCTCGGCGCCCTGGCCCTGGCCGCAGGAGCACCCGACGCCGCCGCCGTCCTGTTGGGCAACAGCCAGTATTTCGGCGCGCTCAGCTCGCTGCGCTACATCTCCCACCAGGAGGGCGAGGCCGACAACACGGCTGCGCGGGCCCTGGAGGGCGCTGGTCAATCCGGGCGCGGCCTGGTGAGCTTCTTCGAAAACTTCCGCTCGCAGGAGGTCTTCTCGGACGCGCGGCGCTACCCCTATTTCCGCAGCCACCCGCTGTCGTCCGAGCGAATCGAGAACCTGCGCCGACTGGTGTCCGAGCAACCGCACTACGGCGTCACCGACAGCGAGGAGCGGCTGGCGCAGCACGCCCTCGTCGTGGCCAAGATTCACGCCTTCATGGATGCGCCGAACAGCACGCTGCGGGCCTACCCCGAGAGCAACACCACCCTGCCCGCCCGCTATGCCCGCGCGATCGCCTGGTACCGCGACGGTCAGACCGACCGCGCCCTGGCGGCGGTCGACGTCCTGCTGCAGGAGCAGCCCGACAACCCGTATCTGTGGGAACTGCGGGGCCAGATCCTGTTCGAGGAAGGCCGACCCGCCGAAGCCATCGGCGCGCACCAGAAATCCATCGAGCTGAAGCCCGACGCCCCGCTGCTGCGCATCAACCTCGCCCACGCGATGATCGAGACCCAGGATCCAGACCAGATCGCCCTGGCCGTCGATCAGCTGAAGCGCGCCACGGCCATGGAGAAGGACAACACCATGGGCTGGCGGCTGCTGTCGCAGGCCTATGCCAGCCAGGGCAAGGAGGGCGAGGCTCGCCTGGCTTCGGCCGAAATGTATTTCGCCATGGGCGCCGAGGAACAGGCCACCCAGTTCGCCCTGCGCGCTCGGGACATGCTGCCCCAGGGCAGCGCCGAATGGACCCGCGCCATGGACATCGTCTTCGCATCCGGGGCCACCCAGGAAGACGTCGACGACGTTGATCGCCGCAACAGCCGCAACCGCCCGGTCATCGTCCCGGCGGCCGGCTGAGACTGCAAGGAAACCTATGAACGACGCGCCTGAACCCCGCACCGAAGCCACGTCCATGGGCGGCTTCCTGAGCGGCCCCCGCGCCAGCCTGGCGGCGCTGGGCGTGTCCATCGTGGCGCTGGTTCTGGCCGCCGCCCCCTATGCGACGGGCGGAAACTTCGACCAGCGCGTTCGCAGCTATCTGCTGCAGCACCCTGAGTTGCTTCAGGAAATGAGCAACGCCCTGCAGACGAACGCTGACAAGGCGTTGGCGGATGAAATCAACCGCCGGGCTGCGGCCAGCCCCGCGCTGCTCGCCGCCGATGCGCGCGACCCGTCGTTCGGACCGGCCGACGCCAAGGTGACGGTGATCGAGTTCTTCGACTTCCGCTGCCCGGGCTGCAAGGTGACCGCGCCGGAAGTGCTGCGCCTGATGCAGGCGCATCCGGACGTGCGCTTCGTCTTCAAGGACTGGCCGATCCTGGATCGCGGCGCGCCTGACGGCGTGTCCCACTATGCCGCCCGCGCCGCCCAGGCCGCCCACGATCAGGGCAAATACCTGCCGGTGTTCCGGGCGATCATGGCCGAGCCGGATCTGTCAAACGAAGCCGTCGACCGGATCCTGGCCGAGAACGGCGTCGCCCTGCCGGCCGCCCGGGCCGCCATGAGCGACCCCGCGATGGTGCGGCACCTGACCGACACGCACACCGCCGCGACCAGCCTGGGTCTGCAAGGCACGCCGACGTTCTTCATCAACGGCAAGGCCTCGCCCAGCATTCAGCCCAGCGCCATCGACACGGCCATCCGCGCAGCCAAGGCGGGCTAGGCCAGCTTCAGGTCCATCGCCCCGCCGATCCATTCGACCCGAGAAAGTCGCAGCGCCTCGGCGGCGGCGTCCATGTTCCCGAGTGCACGCTCGGCCTCGGCGAGAACGAAGTAGCTGTACGGGTCGCCCGGCCAGTCCTCGAGCAGTTCCTGGATCTTGTCGCGCGCGGCGGCGGCATCGCCCTTCATCAGCAATGCGGCGGCGAGGCTGCGGCGGGTCGGGTACCAGATGGCGGGCGGATCCCCGCCCTCCTCGCCCTTGGCCTGTATCTCCGCGGCGCGCTTGAAGGCGGCGATGGCGGCGTCCGCATTGCCCTCGATCATGGCCGCACGGCCTTCGAGAACGCGCTGGGACAGTTCGGTGAAGTCGCGACGTTCCTCGGCCATGGGGCCCGCATCGAAGGCGGCGTCCCCGCGTAGCAGTTTGATGGCCTCAGCCTCCGCACGGACGGCTGCAGCGTCGCCCGCACGGGCGGCGGCCTCCCCACGGGCATAGCGCCAGCTGATCCGCAGCATCGGGTGGCTGACCGGCGGCTCCTTCAGCGCGGCGACCTGTTCCGGCGTGCCGAAGCGGCCGTAGACGGCGTAGGCGTTGTTGGACACCACCTGCCGCCAGACGTTCCGGGCGGGGATATCGGGATAGGTGGCGAGGAACCATTCGGCGAGCTTCAGCCCCTCATCACCTCCGCCGGCCATCAGCGCGCCGCCCATGCCGAAATGGATGTTGTGCCCATGCAGCGGCATGCCCGGCACGCCGCCGGGCGGATCGGCGAGGCCGTCGTAGCGGAGGTCCAACGCCACGGCGTTGACGTTCGACATCATGGCGTCGCGGTAGCGGCCGACCCGATAGAAGGTGTGAGACGGCATGTGCACCAGATGGCTCGCGCCCGGGGCCAGCGCCGCCAGCCGCTCGCCGTAGGGGATCGCCTTGTGCGGATCGTCCGACCATTCGGTCAGGTGAATGTAGAGGTGGATGGCGCCGGGATCATCGGGCGCCTGGGCCAGGGCCTGCTCCAGGATATTCATGGCGCGGGTGATGCCGGGATCGGCCGCCTTGCCCTCGTCGTCCCACCACTCGTCGGCGTTCATCATCCACGCGTCAGCGGTGATGGCCGCCACCGTCACGTCGGCCGGGTTCTGGCGGGCGATACGATCCATGCCCTGGGCGAAGCGCCGAGATCGGGAGCCCTTGGCGCCGGAATAGCGCTGGACGAGAGCATCGATCATCTGCCGCTGCATCGGGGTGGCGTCGCGGGCCAGCCGGCGGGCCTCCCGCGCCGTGCTCAGAGCCTGCTCCTGCACTTCGGGATCATTACCGCCGCCGTTCAGGTTGGGTCCCATGGCCCACGCCTCGCCCCAGGCGCACATGCCGCAGGTCGGGTCTATGAGACGCGCCTTGCGGAAGGCGCGCACGGACTCAGAATGCTCGAAAGCCCAGCGCAGGCGGACGCCGTGGTTGAACCAGGCCTGAGCCTCCGGACTGGCGGTGTCGACAGCGAAGCCGCCGGTTCCAAATCCATCGACCATGACCATCGAGGCGACAGGGGCACCGGTTTCAGTCGGCCCGGCGGGACCGCACACCTGGGGCCGTTCGATCAGGTCGCGGGCAGCGCGATCCGCCGTGGCGTCTGCCACCGCGGCCGGACCGACCATACATGCGCCGATGGCCACTCCCGCCAGAAGGATGATCCGCATCGCCTCTCTCCCTGCCCGACGCGATCCTTGCGCGTCTTGTGGGATTTAGCGAGGCCTAGCCGCAGTCGACCTTTTCGACGATGCGGGTCGCCTGGTTGAACCGCACGTTCAGGCGGTCAGGCTGATAGTCCCGGGTTGTCGGGCAGGTCGTGCAGACGATACGGACGTTGGCGTCCGCCGGAAAGCTCACCGATCCGACGTGCGTGCCGATGATCGAATTCGCGGTCTCCGCATCACACAGCTTCGCGACCTCGGACGGGGATTGCTCGATCGGCGCGCATGCGACGGCGCCAGACAGCACCGCCGCAAACGTGATGGCGCGGATCATCCGCACGAGACCCGGCGGATGACGCCCGAGGGTTCGTCATAGAAGATGTTCAGGCGCTCGGGATTGAAGTCCATCGTCACCGGGCACTGGGTGCAGGTCACGCGCCAGGTGGCGCCCGCGGGCTCGGGCGGCAGTTCGGACCGGTTACGGCCGATGTACTGCTGGTACTGGCTTGCCTTGCACTGATCCGCTTCGTCGTCCGGGGCTGGCGCCGGGGTCGCGGTGTCAGTCGGCGCACAGGCGACAGCCATCAGAGCCGTCGCGGCCAGGCTGAGGATCAGGGTTCTCATGGACACTCCTCCGGGTCAGCCGCAGCGGACCTGTTCGACGATCTGCGTCTGGTCGTTGAAGAAGATGTTCACCCGGTATGGCGAGTAGTCCTCGGTCACCGGGCAGGTCGTGCACGTGACGCGGCGGTTCACAACCTCGACAGGAACGGGAATGTCCGTCTTTGGTTTCCCCACCAGCCATTGCAGTTCGCCGGCCCGGCACAGGTCGGCGGTCGGGTTCTGCGGATTGAGAGTGCCGACCGGTTGATTCATCTGCGCTTCCTCGACCGCGCGAGGCGCCGGGGCGTCAGAAGCCGGGGTCGAACAGCCGGCCAGCGCGACGACAGCGATCAGGCCGCCTTTTCCCAACGGCCCTCGGGCGACTGCTTCCAGTAGGCCAGGTTGGCGCCGGCGTCCTTCAACGCCTTCCACCGCACCCGTGCGCCCGTCAGCGAGTCCTCGTCGCGACCGTCGAAAATGATGAAGCATCGATCGTAGCCCTCCGTATCGCCAAGCTCTGCGCTGTCCACGATGAACAGCGCCTGAGCGGCGTTCGGGTTCTCCATCGAATCCGTCAAAAGCACCGGTTGGCGGTCCGCGTCCGGCTCCGAGGCGCGGCCGTGCGCCAGGAAGCTGTCGTCCCTGTAGGACCAGAGCCGCTCGTCGATATCGTCGAGCAGACGCGCGTCGGCGGCGCGGACCAGAGCCCGCCACCCCCGCTCGCGCGTCTTTTCAAGCAGTCCCGGCAGCACCTGGCCCAGCGTCGAGCGCTCGAGGTGATAGAACCAGATTTCGGTCTGCGTGCTCACCGGGAAGCGCGGGTCAGGACTCGTAGGAGTCCTGAACCATGCGGTCGAGCGTGCGCACGCCCCAGCCCACCGCGCCGTCCGGCACGGTCGGGCTGCGGCTGTCCTTGACCCACGCCGTCGGCGCGATGTCGATGTGCGCCCACGGCGTGCCGTTGGTGAAGCGCTGCAGGAACAGGGCGGCGGTGATCGAGCCGCCGGCGCGGCCGTTGCCGGTGTTCTTCACATCGGCGATCGGGGTGTCGATATGGCGCTCGTAGGCCGCCGGGATCGGCATCCGCCAAGCGTTCTCGCCGACCTTCGGCGCGGCGGCGAGGAAGTTGTCCGCCAGTTCGTCCGAGTTCGAGAAGACGCCCGCGTATTCCAGACCCAGGGCCACGATCATCGCGCCCGTCAGGGTCGCGAGGTCGAGCATGAATTTCGGCTTGAAGCGCTCCTGGGTGTACCAGAGGCAGTCCGCCAGAACGAGACGGCCTTCGGCGTCGGTGTTCAGCACCTCGACCGACTGGCCCGACAGCGACATGACCACGTCGCCCGGACGTTGGGCCGCGCCGTCAGGCATATTCTCGACCAGGCCGATGACGCCGACGGCGTTCACCGCAGCCTTGCGGCCGGCCAGCGCATGCATGAGGCCGGACACGGCGGCGGCGCCGCCCATGTCCCACTTCATGTCTTCCATGCCGTCGGCCGGCTTGATCGAGATGCCGCCAGTGTCGAAGCAGACGCCCTTTCCGACGAAGGCGATGGGCTGATCGCCCTTCTTGCCGCCGTTCCACTTCATGATCGCGACCTGGCTGTCACGGACGCTGCCCTGACCGACAGCCAGCAGGGTGTTGAAGCCAAGCTTCGCCAGTTCCTTCTCGCCGAGGATCTCGACCTCGAGGCCCAGCTTCTCCAGGCCCTTCACGCGTTTGGCGAACTCTTCCGGGTACAGGACGTTGGCCGGTTCGCTGACCAGATCGCGCGAGAATTCGACGGCGTCGGCGATGGCCGAATAGGTCTTGTACGCGGCCTGGGCGGACTTCACGTCGGCGGCGACGACCTTGATGGTCTCGATCGACGGCGTCTTCTCGGGCTTCAGCGTGGTGCGGTATTTCAGGAAGCGGTAGCTGGCCAGACGGGCGGCGAAGGCCGCACGGGCGGCCTGGTCGGCCGAAAGGTGCGTCGCGTCGATCGTCAGCGAGGTCGCGCCGGACATCTTGACGGCGTGATAGGCGGCGCCCGCAGCGGCTTCCAGCGCGAGGTCATCGAATTTTCCGGCATCGCCGGCGCCGGTCAGCACGATCGTGGCGGCGTCCACGCCGGCCGGAGCGGCGACGATCAGGCTGCTGTTCGAACCGCCGGTGAAGCGGCTGGCGGTCATCGCCTTCGCCAAGGCTCCCGAGGTCGCGGTATTCAGGGACTGGCCCATTCCCGCGAGTGCGCGGCCCTCGTGAACCAGCACGGCCAAAACTTCGGCGGCGGTCGCGGACGCGACGAACTCGATCTTCATTTACTGCTCCCGCCGGGCTGCAAGCCCTGGCCTTGTGCGAGTGGGATTAAGCGCGCCCGGTTTCACCGGCGCGAACGGGTGTGTATTAGATGCGCTCCCTCGCCGCCACCTGCAACGGGCGATTTCCTTCCGCGTATGACGCTGATTCAAGGCTATCTTTTCCGCCAGATCGGGCGCCCCATCGTGGGTGCATGCGCCGCGCTGGCTGGAATCGGCATCCTGAGCCAGAGCCTGGACCAGCTCGAATTCATTGTTGAGCGCGGGCAAAGCGTCTGGGTCATGGTCAAACTGACCCTGCTGGCGGTGCCGCAACTGCTGGCCGTCATCATTCCAATCGGCTTGTTCGTCGGCGCCCTGATCTCCCTGACCCGCCTGCAGCGCGAACAGGAACTGACCGCCGTGTTCGCCTCGGGCGTGACGCGCTGGTCAGCGATCCGGCCCGCGGCGCGGCTGGCGATCATCGCCGCCCTGCTGACGTTGGCGATCACCACCGTGGTCCAGCCGTGGGCGCAGCGACAGGCGCGGGCCGAGACCTTCGCCGTCCGCACCGATCTGGCCGCGCTGCTGGTCGAGGAAGGACGCTTCGTCCAGGGGCCTGAAGGCCTGACCGTCTATGTCCAGCAGATCGAGCAGAACGGCCTGCTGAAGAACCTGTTCGCCTATGTCCAGGACGGCGACCGGACCACGACCTGGGACGCCGCCGAAGCCCGGTTCAGCCGCATTGACGGCCAGCCGTACCTGACACTGCTGAACGGTTCGTGGCAGCGCTACTCGTCGCGCGGCGTGCTGGAGTACCTGTCGTTCGGGCGCTACGAGCTGCCGCTTGCCCAGTACACGGACGTCACCGAGGACATCCGCTTCAAACCGGCCGACCTCTATCTGACCCAGCTGTTCAACCCGTCGCCCCGTGATCTGGAAAAGGTCGGTTCGGCCGCGCAACTGGCCGCCGAAGGTCATTCCCGCCTGTCCGCGCCGCTGTACGCCCTGATGGCGATGGCCATGGCCCTGGCGGCGATCATGGGCGGGCAGTTCAGCCGCACGGGCTACGGACTGCGCATCGCAAAGGCCGCGGCGGCCTTCCTGCTGGTGCGGATCGTCGGCTACGGCATCGTGGCCGCCAGCGCATGGAACGGCTGGCTGAACGTCTTCCAGTATCTGCTCCCGATCCTCGCCACCGTGGTTGCATTGAGGCTGCTGTTCCGGGCGCTGAAGCCGCGCCGTCGCCGGTCATGGCCCGCATTCGAGCGGCTCAAGGCGCGGTTCGCATGAGCAGCCGGACCTCCCTCCCCGTTCCGTGGCTGCGATTCGGCCGGATCGAGCGCTACGTCCTGGTCCAACAGGCGCGGTCGCTGGCGATCGCGCTCGGCGTCATCGCCGCGCTGATCATGCTCATCGACTTCGTGGAGATTTCGCGCGGGGTCGGGTCGGACGTCGATCTGTCCGGCCTGCAGATCCTGAGCCTGATGCTGCTAAAATCGCCACAGGTGATCATCCAGCTGCTGCCCTTCGTCTTCCTGTTCGGCACCCTGGCGGCCTTCGTCGGTCTGAACCGGCGAAGCGAGCTGATCGCGATGCGCGCGGCCGGCGTTTCGGCGTGGCGATTCGTTCTGCCCGCCGCCGGCGCCGCCCTGCTGTTCGGCGTCATCACCGTGACCGCGCTGGGTCCCGCGGCCGCAGCGGCGGACGGGCTGTTCCAGCGCGAGCGCACGCGCCTGTCGGGCGCTGCGTCCGGGTCCGAGCAGCCTGAGGCCGTATGGATTCGCGAAGGCGACGATTCCCGACAGATGGTCATCCGCGCGGCGCAGCAGGATCGCAACAACGCACGGCTGCTGGGCGTGACCTTCTTCATCTACAACAACGACGGGGACGGCATGCGCACCTTCTCCGAGCGGATCGACGCGGCGGAGGCCTCGCTCAGCGCCGGCCGCTGGCGACTGGTCGACGCCGTGGGGGCCCAGATCGGCCAACGCGCGGTGCGCTACGCCACCCTGGACCTGCCCTCCAGCCTGGCGGATGACGAGGCCTTCGAACGGTTCGCGCGCCCGCAATCGACCTCGTTCTGGGACCTGCCGGCGCAGATTCGCCGGGTGTCTGACGCGGGCTTCTCGACCACGGCCTATCGCCTCAGGCTGCAGCAGCTCCTGGCCACGCCGCTGATGTTCGCCGCCATGTCGATTCTCGCGGCGGCCTTCTCCCTGCGACTGATGCGGCTGGGCGATCTGGCGCGGATGAGCGTGGCGGCCGTCGTGCTCGGCTTCGCCTTCTTCTTCGTCAATCAGGCCGCTTCGGCGTTCGGTTCGGCCGAGGTCATTCCGCCGTGGCTGGCCGCATGGCTTCCACCGTTGCTTACGGCGCTCGCCGCCTTCACCTTGCTGTTCTATACCGAGGACGGGTAACGATCCTGCTCGTACCGACCCTTCCAGAGTGAGCTTGCATGCAGCGTGACCGACGCGCGCCACAAACGGCAGTCCTGCGCCTCCGGCTCCTCGCGGGGGCGGCTGCGGTGGCGTTGGCCGTGTCAGGCGGCGCGGCTCTGGCCCAGGAAGCACCGGTCGCCACGGCGCCGGATCAGCCGGGCACAGATGGCCTGAATCAAGGCTCGGTCTACCTGGAAGCCGATTCCGCCTCACGCGACGGCGACGTCATCACCGCGACGGGCGGCGAAACACGCGTGCTGGCGCGCTTCCGCAACACGACCCTGCGCGCCCACCAGATCACCTACAATCTGGGCCAGGGCATCGCGACGGCCGATGACCGCGTCGAGTTCGTCGATCCGGACGGCAACATCGTTTTCGCCAGTCACCTCGAGGTCGATTCGGACCTGAAGGCCGGCGTGGCGATCGATTTCGCGACCCGGTTCACCAACGGCGCCAGCCTGATGGCCGCGACCGCCGTGCGGCGCAGCGAAAACGTCAACGAGCTGAACTACGCGATCTTCACCCCCTGCCCGATCTGCGACGCCGAGGGCCGGCCTAAGGAGCCGAGCATCGCCATCCAGGCGGAGAAGGTGGTCCAGGACGAAGACCTGCGCGCCATTCTCTACCGCAACGCCGTCTTCAAGTTCGGCGGCGTGCCGGTCTTCTATCTGCCCTTCTTCTCGCACCCCGACCCGACCGTGGAGCGCGCGTCCGGCTTCCTGGTCCCGATTCCGAGCTATGACGAAGGGCGCGGCCTCAGCGTCGAGATGCCGTACCTGCAGGTCGTGTCGCCGTCCGAGGACTGGCTGATCAGCCCGCAGATCAACACCCGGGTCGCGCCGTTCCTGAACCTGCAATGGCGCCGCCGCTTCAGCGACGGGACCGTGGTCCTGCGCGGCGGCTACACCTATGCGCAGAATTTCGGCGACTTCGATCCCGATGGTGAATGCGTCATCGACTGTAATATCGAGGAAAACGTCAAATTCGGCGACCGGACCAGCCGCAGCTACTTCCTCGGCTACGGGCTGTTTGATCCGGCCGGTCCGTGGCGCTGGGGCTTCACCGCCGAGCGCACGTCGGACAAGACCCTGTTCGACCGCTACGACGTCCGCGACCCCTATCAGGACAACGGCCTGTACTACGGCGACCAGCGCCGTCTGATCAGCCAGCTGTACGCCGAACGTCAAACCGACCGGTCGTACCTGTCGTTCGCTGCCTTCACCCTTCAAAGCCTGCGGGTGAAGGAGTTCAGCCCGATCACGCCGGCGCTGAACGTGTTCGAATCCGACGGCGACCTGCCGCTGGTGGCCCCTCTGATCGAAGGACGCTGGGAACCGGACAGTCCGGTGTTCGGCGGTCGCCTGCGTCTGCGGGGCACGGCCGTCGCCCTGTCGCGGGACAACTACGTCGGCAGCCCGGTCCTGCGGCCCGGGGTCATTCCGGTCGGTCCGACAGACGACCTGCCCGGCGTCGATACCCGCCGTATCTCGGGCCAGGTCGAATGGCGGCGGACGATGTTCTCGCCGATGGGCATCCGCTGGGAGCCCTTCATCGACATGCGGGCCGACTACTACCAGGTCGAGGACCTGCCGCCGATGCTGGGCATCGAGGACGGCGACATCGGGCGTGGTCGGGCGACCGCGGGCATCGACGTCAGCTATCCCCTGATCCGCCGCATGGGCCCGGGCGCCGATCTGATCCTGGAGCCGATGGCCCAGCTGTCGATCTCGAGCGACGCCGACCTGGACGCGCGTATTCCGAACGAGGACAGCGAGACGGTCGAGCTGGACGCCAGCTCGCTGTTCCGGATCGACCGCTTCCCCGGCTACGACCTCTATGAGGGCGGCGTGCGGCTGACCGCCGGCGCCCGGGCCACCCTCCGTTGGGGTGACGCCCGCGAAGCGAGTCTGTTCGTCGGACGCAGCATGCGCAGCGACGAGGAGCCCGGCTTCCTCGTTCCGATCCCCGACGCACCTACCGAGCTGTACGACCCCACCGGTCTCGCCGCCGATACGTCGGACTGGATCGTCCAGGGCACGTTCTCGCCGTCAGACCGCATCCGTGGCTGGGCGCACGCCAACATCGACTCCTCGGGTGATCTTCGCCGGGCGGAATTCGCCGTCGACGGCAGCTGGGGCCGCCGCAACGCTGCGACCGTCAGCTATGTGCTGGACCGCTCCAACCCGCTGGCCGGACCGAACAACCGCAACTACGAATTCGTTCAGGTCTCAGCCCAGCAGTTCGTTTACGGCAACTGGGGCGTCGCCGCCTCGGCCATCGCCGACATGGAACGCGATATCGTGACCCGGTCCGAAGTCGGACTGCTGTTCGACGACGATTGTTTCCGTTTCGAGCTGGGATGGCGGCGCGATAACACCCGGGTGCAGCCGACCGGACCGTCCGAGACCATCTATATACGCCTAAACCTCGCCACTTTCGGCGGTACAGGGTAAGAGCAGGGCGACGGGCGCTGACCGACGCGCGACTCGGTGTGCGCGATGGCTCGCGGCGCCGCGGTCGACCGGCAGGCGCCGCTTGAGGAACAAGAACTGACATGCGTTTGCAGCGTTATTTGACGGGCGTGGCCATGGCCGCCCTGATGGCCGGTACGGCCGTGGCCCAGACGGCCCCGGCGCCGGCCCCTGCGGCCGCAGGCCGACTGAACCCCGCCGCCGAAGGGGCGCCGGCGCAGCCGCCCGCCGCCGCGCCGCAGTTCCAGATGGCCGACGGCATTCTGGCCACGGTCAACGACAGCGTCATCACCGGTTTCGACCTGCGTCAGCGGATGCTGCTGCTGATCGCCATGACCCAGGTCCAGCCGACGCCGGAAAATCTGCCGGCGATCCAGCAGCAGGCGATGAACGCTCTGATCGATGAGCGTCTTCAGGCCCAGGAGCTGGCCAAGTTCGAGGACCTGAAAGTCACCGACGCCGACGTCGATCGCGAAATCGCGACCATGGCCCAGGAAGTCGGCACCACGCCCCAGAACTACGTCGACTTCCTCGCCCAGGGCGGCATCCGCCCGCAGACGTTCCGCGAACAGGTCCGCACCCAGCTGGGCTGGTCCCAACTGGTCGGCGGCCGCTTCCAGAGCCGCGCCCGCGTAAGCAAGTCGGCCGTCGACGCCGCCCTGCGTCAGGTGTCGGAAGCCGCGTCCAAGAAGCAGTACCTGATCGGCGAGATCTACATCGAAGCCAGCCGCGTCGGTGGCCAGCAGCAGGCCCTCAACGGCGCCAACCAGCTGGTGGCCCAGATGGTCCAGGGCGCGCCCTTCCAGGCCGTGGCCCAGCAGTTCTCGGCCGCCCCCTCGGCGACCCGCGGCGGCGACGCCGGCTGGGTGGTCGAAGGCGCTGTGCCCGCGCCCCTGCAACAGGCCCTGGACCAATTGGCTCCGGGTCAGCTGTCGCGCCCGATCCCGGTCGATGGCGGCGTCTACATCATCTACATGCGCGACAAGCGCGACGGCGCCTCGGCCAGCCTGGTCCAGATGAAACAGGTGATGATCGAGCTGCCGGAAACGGCCAGCGAGGCCGACGTCGCCGCCGCGACCCAGCGGCTCGAGGCGATCCGTCCGCAGCTGACCTGCGACAACATCCTGGCCCGCGCCACGTCCGAGGCCGGCCTGCTCGGCGCCGATCTCGGCGAGGCCGATGTCCAGAACCTCGCGCCGCAGTTCCAGCAGGTCGCCCGCTCGGCCGAGGTCGGTTCGGTCAGCTCGCCGGTCCGCACCCCGCTGGGCATCCACCTGCTCGCCGTCTGCGGCCGTCGCGTCGGCGGCGTCGAAGCCCCTGACGCCCAAATGGTCGAGAGCCAGCTGTTCCGCCAGAACCTGACCACGCTGGCGCGTCGCTACATGCGCGACCTCCGTGAGGACGCCCTGATCGAGACCCGGTGATGACCCGCCCCGCCCCGCTGGCCCTCACCATGGGCGAACCGGCGGGCGTGGGTCCAGAGATCATCGCAAAGGCCTGGGCTGCGCTCAGGCCTGAGGGGCCCGTCTTCGCCGTCGTCGGCGACGCGGCCCTGATGCGGGCGCAAGGCCATCCGATCCAGACCATTCCAGACCTCGGCATGGCTGAGGACGTGTTCGCGCGGGCCGTACCCGTGCTGGATCACCCCCTCCCCGCCGCCGTCACGCCCGGCAGACCGGATACGGCGAACGCCGGTGCGATCGCCGACTGGATCGAACAGGCGGTCAATCTCGCCATGGCCGGAGAGGCCTCGGGCGTGGTCACGGCGCCAATCGCCAAGGCTCCGCTCTACGCCGCCGGCTTCCGCTTCCCGGGCCACACCGAGTTCATCGCCGAACTGACCGCCGACCAGCCGTTCGCCGGCACGCGCGGCCCGGTGATGATGCTCACCGCCAAGGATCTGCGGGCCTGTCTGGTCACCATCCACGCACCGCTGGCGGAGGTGCCCGAGTTGGTGACGGCCGAACGCGTTATCCGGACGGCCCGGGTTGTGCACGAGGCCATGCGACGGGACTTCGGCATCGCTTCGCCCCGGCTGGCGCTGGCGGGACTGAACCCACACGCCGGCGAGGGCGGTTCGATCGGTCTGGAGGAGATCACCGTGCTGGCTCCCGCCGTGGCCCAGCTGCGCGGCGAAGGGATCACGATCACCGACCCCCTGCCCGCCGACACCCTGTTCCATGACGACGCGCGCGCGACCTATGACGCGGTCGTCTGCCTGTACCACGACCAGGCCCTGATCCCGGTGAAGACGCTGGACTTCTGGGGTGGTGTGAACGTCAGCCTCGGCCTGCCGGTGGTGCGCACCTCGCCCGACCACGGCACCGGCTTCGACATCGCCGGCAAGGACGTGGCGCGCGCCGACAGCCTCATCGCAGCGCTCCGCCTGGCCGCGGAGATGGCGGCGGCGCGGGCGTTG
Organism: Brevundimonas lenta; assembly: GCF_014196335.1. Classification (GTDB taxonomy): domain Bacteria; phylum Pseudomonadota; class Alphaproteobacteria; order Caulobacterales; family Caulobacteraceae; genus Brevundimonas; species Brevundimonas lenta. Next base: position 87,357 of record NZ_JACIDM010000002.1, on the reverse strand, counting down.
CGGTAGTCAGCCTGCGTGACCGACAACCTGCCCTCCCTCCGCGAGACCCTCGACGCCCACGGGCTGCTGGCCAAGAAGAGCTTCGGCCAGCATTTCCTGCTGGACCTGAACGTGACGCGGAAGATCGTCCGCTTCGCAGGACCGTTCGAGGGCCGCGCCGTCATCGAGGTCGGTCCGGGCCCCGGCGGCCTGACCCGCGCCCTGATGGAAAGCGACGCAGGCAAGGTGGTGCTGGTCGAGAAGGACCCGCGCTTCATTCCGCTGCTGTCGGAACTGGATGACGGCTCCGGCCGCCTGACCATCGTCGAGGCGGACGCGCTGAACGTTCGCGAGGCCGATCTGACCGAAGGCCCGACCCATCTGGTCTCCAACCTGCCATACAACGTCGGCACGCCGCTGCTGATCAAGTGGCTGACTGGCCCGTGGACACCCTGCGCCCTGACGCTGATGTTCCAGAAGGAAGTCGCGGAACGCGTCGTCGCCCGCCCCGGAGAGGAGGCCTACGGCCGTCTCGCCGTAATCTCCCAGGCCGTCGCCGAAGCGAAACTGGTCATGCACCTGCCCGCCGCCGCCTTCACCCCGCCGCCCAAGGTCGCCAGCGCCGTGGTTCACCTGGTTCCGAAGACCGACCGCCCCGACCGGGACCTGCTGAAAAGCCTTGAGCGCGTCACCGCCGCCGCCTTCGGGCAGCGCCGCAAGATGCTCCGCTCCAGTCTGAAGCAGTTGGGCGGCGCGGATTTGTGCGAGGCGGCGGGAATCTCGCCCGAGGATCGGGCCGAGGTCATCGACCTTGCCGGCTTCCTGCGGCTGGCTCGCGTCGCCGCCGGCCTGCCTTCGGAGACCGTGCCGAGAGATACGGGCCCTGTGCTCGCCCGCCGGAAGCGGACCTGATCGGGCCTACGCCGCCAGTTTGAGATCGAACTCGGCCCAGATCACCATCAGCGCATCGACGAGATCGACGATCATCGCCTCGTCGTGCATCGGTCCGGGGGTGAAGCGCAGACGCTCGGTGCCGCGCGGAACGGTCGGATAGTTGATCGGCTGCACATAGACGCCGAACTCGTCCAGCAGACGGTCGCTGATCGCCTTGGCCTTCACAGGATCACCGACCATCAACGGCACGATGTGCGTCGTTGAAGGCATCAGCGGCAGACCGGCGGCGCGAAGCTGCTGCTTCAAACGGGCCGCGTTTCGCTGCTGGCCGTCACGCTCGCTCTGCGACGCTTTCAGGTGACGCACGCTGGCGAGAGCTCCGGCCACCAAGACTGGCGACAGCGAGGTGCTGAAGATGAAACCCGGGGCGTAGCTGCGGATCACGTCGACGATCCGACGGTCGGCGGTGATGTATCCACCCATGACGCCGAAGGCCTTGGCCAGGGTGCCCTCGATGATCGTCACGCGATGGGCGACGGCGTCACGCTCCGAGATGCCTCCACCACGCGGACCGTACATGCCGACGGCGTGGACCTCGTCCAGATAGGTCAGGGCGCCGTAGCGGTCGGCCAGATCGCAGATGGCCGCGATCGGTGCGACGTCGCCGTCCATGGAATAGACGCTCTCGAACGCGATCACCTTGGGGGCGTCGGCCGGCGCGGCCTGCAGCAACTCTTCCAGGTGTTCGAGGTCGTTGTGGCGGAAGCAGTGCTTCTCGCAGCCGGAGTTGCGGATGCCGGCGATCATCGAGGCGTGGTTCAGTTCGTCCGAGAAGATGATGCAGCCCGGCAGGACCTTGCCAAGGGTCGACAGGGTGGCCTCGTTGGAAACGAAGCCCGAGGTGAAGAGCAGCCCCGCCTCCTTGCCGTGGAGTTCGGCCAGCTCACGCTCCAGCGCGAGGTGGTAGTGGGTATTGCCCCCGATGTTGCGGGTCCCGCCCGAGCCGGCGCCGACGTCGTGCAACGCGGCTTCCATGGCTTCAATAACGATCGGGTGCTGCCCCATGGCGAGGTAGTCGTTCGAGCACCAGACCGTGACGGGACGAGGCTTTTCCTCGCCAGTAAAGCAACGCGCCTGCGGAAACGCGCCCTTGTTCCGAAGAATATCAATAAAAACTCTGTAACGCCCTTCTTCGTGAAGACGCGCAATTGCCCCATCGAATGCTGATGCATAGTTCATCGCAGACGCCCCAGATCACCTCCCGTCTATGCTTTCGCCCTCCAAGTCGAGAACACGCGGGATTTGTTCCAAGATCACGGAAATGCAGGGACCGAACAAGTGGATCGTTCGACATAGGACTTACGGCATAGGGCCATGTCGGCCTATCCGCATGGTTATAGCCAGCCGACCGGCCGCTCTACCGGACGGGCTATTCATAAGCATTCGCAACTAGATGAAAAACCGCACCTCGCGGAGAGCGCGAGGAGTCTTCAACCGGGGTGCCTGAAGGCCCCCGGTGCCTAGCGGTTCAGACGACTTCCTTGAGCAGCGCAGCCGTGTAGCTGTCGACCCACAGGTTGCGGCGCCGGCGGCTGCGTTCGGCGTGATAGATGTGCGCCAGTTCAGCGTAGGACCGGTCGAAGTCGTCATTGACGAAGACGTAGTCGAAGTCGCCGCAGTGTTCGATCTCGCCCTTGGCGTTCTGGATGCGACGCTCGATGACGTCTTCAGCGTCCTGCGACCGGGTCACCAGGCGGCGGCGAAGCTCTTCCAGGCTCGGCGGCAGGATGAAGACCCGCACGGCGTCCTCCGGACATTTGACGGCGATGTCGCGCGCGCCCTGCCAGTCGATGTCGAACAGGACGTCACGGCCTTCGGCGAGGGCGCGGTCGATCGGGGCGCGCGGGCTGCCGTAGCGATTGCCGTGGACGTCGGCCCATTCGAGGAAGGCGTCCTCGTCGATCAGGCGCTGGAATTCGGCGTCGCTGACGAAGTGATAGTCGCGGTCGGCGACTTCGCCCGGACGGATGCCCCGCGTGGTCATCGAAACCGAAAGCTCCAGTCGCCCGTGATCCGCCATCAGCCGGCGGCACAGGCTGGTCTTGCCCGCGCCCGACGGGCTGGCGACGATCAGGAGGACACCCCGACGGGGCGTGTGTTCATTCGACATTCTGGACCTGCTCACGCAACTGCTCGATCACGGCCTTGAGCTCCAGGCCGATTCCGGTGAGCGCGGTCGTAGCCGATTTCGAGCAGAGGGTGTTCGCCTCCCTCATGAATTCCTGCATCAGGAAGTCGAGTTTCCGCCCGGCGGGGGGTTGCTGCAACAGCGTGCGGGCCGAGGCGACGTGTGCGGTCAGCCGATCCAGTTCCTCACGCACGTCCGCCTTGGTCGCCAGGGCGGCCGCTTCGAGGAAGATGCGCTCTTCGAGACCCGGCGCGTCCGGGGCCAGTTCGCTGATCCGGCGCGTGAAGCGATCCCGGATGGCCTCCACCTGGGCGGCGGCTTCGGTTTCCGCGGCGGCGACCAGGTGTTCGATCCGGTCGACGAAGCCTGTGATGACCGGCAGCAACTGCTCCCCTTCCCGCTCACGCGAGATCTTCAGGGCGTCCAGGGCCTGATCGATCGCCGCGGCGATGGCGGCCTCCAAGGGGCCGCGGGCCTCGATGTCGTCGGCGTCTTCAGGCGCTTCAAGCACGCCGCGCAGAGCCAGAAGGCCGTCGGCGGACGGCGGCGTCGCGCCCTCTTCGGCCAACTGGTTCGCCAGAACCAGATAGCGCGCGAGGATCGCTTCGTTGACCTTCAGCGAAGCGACCGCCTCAGACCGCTTCGCCTGCACGCCCAGGGTGACCTGACCGCGGCTCAGTCGCCCCTGCGCCGAGGCCTTGGCCAGACGCTCGAGATTGTCGAACCCCGGAGGGCCGCGGAAGCGGACTTCCAGATTGCGGCCGTTGACCGAGCGCGCCTCGACCGACCAGCTCCAGTCGCCGTCCGCGCCGTCCGCCCGACCGAAGCCGGTCATGCCCGAAAGCCGGGTCATTGAGCGGCCGCCGCGGGTTGGGCGGTCTGCGGGACGCGGATCACCCGGGCTCCGGGCGGTACGGTCACGCCTGCAGGAAGGCCCGTTTCCGGGTCCGGCGCCGCGACGGGGGGCTCCGGCGGCAGACCGGCGCGGCGGCGCTCGATTTCGCGCCAGCGGGCGACGTTCAGCAGATGCTCCTCATAGGTCCGCGCGAACGCATGGCCGCCGGTGCCATCGGCGACGAAGAACAGCTCGTCGGTCTGCGGCGGGTTGAGCACGGCGGCGATCGCCTCGCGTCCGGGATTGGCGATCGGCGTCGGGGGCAGGCCGTCGATCTGGTAGGTGTTCCAGTCGGTCTGCCGATCCAGTTCCGAGCGGCGAATGCCGCGCCCGAGCGGGCGGCCCTTGGTGATGCCGTAGACGATGGTCGGATCGCTCTCCAGCCGCATGCCGGCGCGCAGCCGGTTCGAGAAGATGGCGGCGACACGGGGACGCTCTGAGGCGACGCCGGTTTCTTTCTCCACGATCGACGCGAGGATCATGGCTTCGTCCGGCGTGCGCACCACGCTGTTGGGACCGCGCTGGGCCCACAGGCGGGCGAGATTGTCGTCCCGCGCGCGCTTCATACGGGCGATCACCGAGGCGCGGGTTTCACCGCGCGAAACTTCATAGGTGTCGGGCCACAATGTGCCCTCCTCAGGAACCGCCTCGACAGCGCCCGTCAGGATCGGCTGGTTCATCAGGATGTCCACCGCCTGAGCCGACGACCAGCCTTCCGGCAGGGTCACGTAGTGCCGAACCACCTTGCCCGAGACCAGAAGGATCAGCACGGAGCGCAGTGACGCCCGTGAGGGCACCTCATACTCGCCGGCGCGTAGCTTCCGGTCCGCGCCGGTCAGGGTGGCGGCGGCCTTGAACATGTCAGTGGAGCGGATCACGCCCGCCGCCTTCAGATTGGCGGCGATGGCGCTGACCCCTGCCCCGCTGGGCAGGCTGACGACGGTCGTGTCGCCCTCCCGCGCCGCCGGCCCGGGCGCGTAGAACACGCTCCACGCCGCGACCAGGGCGGCGATCAGGAACAGGCTGAAGGTCGCCGTGGCGGCCAGGAAGGCCGTTTTCCGGCCCGGGGGCGTCCGCTCGACCGAACGTCCGAACACTCAGACCACCTTCTTGAAGATGACACTGGCATTGGTGCCGCCGAAGCCGAAGCTGTTGGACATGGCGACGTCGATCTTCATGGGCTTGCCCTTGTGCGGGACCAGGTCGATGGCCGTCTCTTCCTCGGGATTGTCGAGGTTGATGGTCGGCGGGGCGATCTGGTCACGGATCGCCAGCACGCTGAAGATGGATTCGATGGCGCCGGCGGCGCCCAGCAGGTGGCCCGTCATCGACTTGGTCGAGGAGACGGCCAGGTTCTTCGCATGGTCGCCGACCAGTTGCTCGATAGCGTGCAGCTCGATCCAGTCAGCCATGGTCGAGGTGCCGTGGGCGTTGACGTAGTCGAGGTCCGACGGCTGCATGCCCGCGCGCTTCAGCGCCGCCTTCATGGCCCGCAGGCCACCCTCGCCGGTCTCTGACGGCGCGGTGATGTGGTAGGCGTCGCCGCTCATGCCATAGCCGACGACCTCGGCGTAGATCTTCGCACCGCGCGCCTTCGCGTGCTCGTATTCCTCCAGCACCATGATGCCGGCGCCCTCGCCCATGACGAAGCCCGCGTGGTCCTTGTCGTAGGGACGGCTGGCCTTCTCGGGCGTGTCGTTGAAGGCGGTGCACAGGGCCTTGCAGGCCAGGAAGCCGGCGATGCCGATCGGCACGATGGAGCTTTCCGCCCCGCCGCACACCATCACGTCAGCGTCGTCCAGGGCGATCATCCGCGCCGCATCGCCGATGGCGTGAGCGCCGGTGGCGCAGGCGGTGACCACGGAATGGTTCGGCCCCTTCAGGCCGTGACGAATCGAGATCTGTCCCGAGGTCAGATTGATCAGCGCCGACGGAATGAAGAACGGGCTGACCCGGCGGGGGCCCTGCTCCTTCAGGATGATGGCTGTGTCGGCGATGGGGCCGAGGCCGCCGATGCCGGAGCCGACCATGACGCCGGTGCGCTCGCGCTGCTCATCCGTTTCCGGCTTCCAGTTCGCATCGGCCAGCGCCTCGTCGGCGGCGGCGATGGCGTAGACGATGAAGTCGTCGACGCGCTTGCGATCCTTTGGCGACATGACCTTTTCGTGGTCGAACACGCCCGGTTCACCGGGCACGCCGCCGCCGCCGCGTCCGTCCACGGACGGAATTTCACCGGCAATGGTGCAGCCATAGCCTTCGGTGTCGAAATTGGTGATCGGGCCGATGCCCGAACGCCCTTCGACAATGCCCTTCCAGGTGTGTTCGACACCCCAGCCGAGCGGGGTCAGAAGGCCAAGGCCCGTGACGACGACGCGGCGCATGAGTCGCGCTCCTTACAGAATCCTGAGGCTTAAACAGTAATGGCCGCCGGACGGCCCCGCTAGGGGCGTCACGGCGGCCATCAAAGCCGTAAGTGGCTGGCGGCGATCAGCCGGCCAGCTTCTCGTCGATGAACTTCACGGCATCGCCGACCGTCTGGATGTGCTCGGCGGCGTCATCCGGGATCTCGATGTCGAACTCTTCCTCGAAGGCCATGACCAGTTCGACGTTGTCGAGCGAGTCAGCGCCCAGGTCGTCGATGAAGCTGGCCTTTTCGGTGACCTTGTCCGGATCGGCGTCCAGGTGGTCGATGACGATCTTGCGGACGCGTTCCAGGGTGTCGGACATTGTGTCTCTGCCTTCCAGTGCCGCCGAAGCGGGTGTTGTCTCAATCCTTGCCGTATGACGACGGCGACGGCGAAGCAAGCCTTCAACGAAGACTCACCCCGACCGGTTGCGAGGCGTGTAGCACAGCCGCGGGTCGGGAAAACAGCCTGTAGCCATCTGTGAGCGATCCGTGATCGACGGAGGCCGCATCCCAGGGCCGCCGTGTCAGGCGACGCGGCTCACAGCGAAATCGGCCAGACGCTCCAGCGCGTCGCGCCAGTCGCTTTCCGGCAGCGGGGCCAGCGAGGCGCGGGCCAGGTCCGCATAGTCCCAGGCGGTGTCGAGCGTGGCGCCGACCGCGCCGGTGCCGAAGACCAGCTCGCGGGCGCGCCGGAAGTCGTCCTCGGTCCGCTCGCCCTTGTTGATCGTGCGATCCCAGAACGCGTCCTCGCGCCCGGCGGTCCGTGCTGCAGCCAGCAGGAGCGGCAGGGTCACCTTGCCTTCGCGGAAGTCGTCGCCGGTGTTCTTGCCCAGTTTTTCCGACTGGCCGCCGTAATCCAGGGCGTCGTCCGCCAGCTGGAAGGCGAGGCCCAGGTTCATGCCGTAGGCGCGCAGGGCCTGAACCGCGGCCTCGTCCGCGTCGGCGCCGACAGCCCCGGCCTCAGCCGCTGCGGCGAACAGCTCGGCGGTCTTGGCCGCGATGATGCGCAGATAGGTTTCCTGATCGAGGTTTAGGTCGTGGGCGCGCGTCAGCTGCAGCACCTCGCCCTCGGAGATGACGCTGGAAGCCGTGGCGAGGATGCCCAACGCCCGCATACGGTCGGTCTCGACCATCAGTTCGAAGGCGCGGGCGAACAGGAAGTCACCGACCAGCACGCTGGACGGCGCGCCCCAGATCAGGTGGGCGGCGACCTTGCCCCGGCGCAGGTCCGAGCTGTCGACCACGTCGTCGTGCAGCAGGGTGGCGGTGTGAATGAACTCGACCGCCGCAGCCAGCTTCACCGGAGCCTCGATAGGCCCGGTCGCGCCCGAAGCGCGGGCGGCGGCGATCGTGAGGAGCGGGCGCAGGCGCTTGCCGCCGGCCGCGACGAGGTGATCGGCCAGCAGCGGAATCACCGGCACTTGGGACTGCATCCGCTCGACGATCAGGGCGTCGACCGCCGCCATATCGACCTTCGCCAGCCGAACCAGCGGCTCGACGTCTCCCTTGCGACGGGAATCGGCGACGGTGACAGCGTCCACGGAGAAACTCTTCAGGGGCCGGCGCGAGGGAGGATCACGCCTGAAAATCCGGCCGCCGCCTTGCCGGGCGACGATGCGGCGCACAATGGTGGCGGCGCCAACAAGGGTCAAGCCACGTGTCCGTCGCACCCGGGACTGAAATCATTTCTGAAATCGTCGAGAACGCCTTGCTGGGCGGCCGGGTGCGCCTGCGTCAACCGGCCAGGGGATATCGCGCCGGCATGGACGCCGCCCTGCTGGCCGCGGCCGTGGACCACGCAGGTGGTCAACGGTTGATAGAAGCCGGCTGCGGCGCAGGCGCCGTCCTGATGCAGATCGCGGCGCGGCGTCCGGACCTGGAGCTTGTCGGCCTGGAACGCGACACCGCTGCAGCGGCCTTGGCCCGCGAAAACGTCACGTTGAACAGCGCCCGCGCGGAAATCGTCGAAGGCGACGTGGCCGCAGGTTTTCGCGCGCTTGGTCTCGCGCCATTCGACTGGGCCGCCTCGAACCCGCCGTTCTTCGACGATCCGGGATCGCTCCGTGCGCCTGGACCGGGCAAGCGAGGGGCCTGGATGGCCGACGACGGTCTCGCGGCCTGGACCCGCTTCCTTCTCAAGGCTGTGCGCGAAGGGGGGCGGATTGTCGTCATTCATCGCGCCGATCGGCTGGCCGACCTCCTGGCCCTGCTGGGGGAGACTGCGGGTTCCTTCGCCATCCGGCCTATCCATCCGTTCGCCGATGAGCCGGCCAAGCGGGTGCTGGTGCGGGCCATCAAGACCGGCAAGGCGCCCCTGCGCATTCTGCCGCCGCTGATCCTCCATGATCGCGAAGGCGGCAAGCACACGCCCGAGGCCGAGGCCATCCTGCGCGGCGAAGCCGCCCTGCCCTTCTGATCCGCGTCGGCATCGGCTAAGCCGACGACATGACCCTGCGCCCCCTCTTCGTCACCCAGGTCTACGAATCCACCCTCGCCGGCTCGGCCGGGTTCGAGGCGTTCAACGCCGAGCTGGCCGACGCCTGCCGCATGCTGGCGGCCGAGGATCAGGCCGGCCGCCTGTGGTGCCGCGAGCATGGCTATCGCGGCTACACCTCATACGGCTCGCTGACCGACCTGCCGGTGAGGATGCCCGAATTCGCAGAACTGAAACGGCATCTCGACCGCCACGCCATCGCCTATGCAAAGGCGCTGAACTTCGACCTCGCCCGCAAGCCGCGGCTGGACAATCTGTGGGTCAATATTCTGAAGCCCGGCGGCGGCCATACCGGACATATCCATCCGCACGCCTTCCTGAGCGGCACCGTCTATGTCGAGGTCCCGGACGGCGCATCGGCGCTGAAGCTGGAAGACCCTCGCCTGCCGATGATGATGGCCCGCCCTGGCGTCCAGGCTGACGCGCCGGAGGCCGAGCGCCCCTTCGTCTACCTCGCGCCGCAGCCCGGCACGGTGCTGATGTGGGAAAGCTGGCTGCGCCACGAGGTGCCGCCGAACGCGGCCAAGGCCGAGCGTATCTCGATCAGCTTCAACTACGCCTGATCAGTCGCCGAGCCGGCGTCCGGCACGATCAACGTAGAGCCATAGGCCCGATCGGAGCCCGCCCACGATCGCAGCGGCAGCAAATGCCAAGACCGTCGCAACGCGATCGGATCGCCCCAGACACGACCACGAAAAGCCAGAAGGCCTAAGAAGACCCGAACCAGCAGACGAAACATCTTCAAGCGAAGCATGGGTAGCCATGCACCCGAAAGCTTAATCGAGGATCGCTCGCAAGCTCACGCGTGCCTCTGGACCTGCTTGTAACGGGCGGCGTTGCGTCTAACTGCGCCCTCCGGGTTTCGCCCGATAACATCGCGCTCCGATCCGCCGAAATTTGTGTCCGTCATCAACGCAGACGGAGCGCCAGCCGTGCAGATCAATCGCTGGACCAGAACCCTCGTCGCCGGAGCGATCCTGATCGGATGCGCCTCGGCCTCGCAGGAGCCGCCCGCCCCGCAAACGGAGACGATGACGCCGGCGCAGGAAGCAGAGGTCCGCGCCATTATGGCCGCCATCTACTTGCCGCGCGGCGCGGCGCCGAACAGCCTCGCCATCCTGCCCGCACCGCCCGAGCCCGGATCGGCGGCTCAGGCCCGCGACGACGCGGCGGCCCTGGAGGCGCAGGCCCTGCGCGGCACGCCCCGGTTTGCGCTCGCCGCCAGCGACGCCGACCTCAGCCTGCCGCACGCCATCCAGGCCTTCACCTGCGCCCTCGGCGTGGAGGTCAGCGAGGCCGCCACGCCCCACACCTACACACTGCTGCGCCGAACGATGGCGGACATCGGCCTGTCGACCTATCCGACCAAGACGAAATACCAACGCACGCGCCCCTTCGTGGTCACTTCGACTCCGACCTGCACCCCGGACGACGAGGCGTTCCTGCGCCACGACGGGTCCTATCCCTCGGGACACAGCGCCATCGGCTGGGGCTGGGCGCTCGTGCTCACCGAGGTCGCGCCGGAGCGCCAGAACGAGATACTGGCCCGCGGTCGCGCCTTCGGTCAGAGCCGTGTCGTCTGCAACGTCCACTGGCTCAGCGACACCGAGGAGGGCCGGGTCATGGCGTCCGCAACGGTCGCCCGGCTCCAGTCAGCGCCCGAATTCCGCGCTGATCTGGAAGCGGCGAGAGCCGAGATCACGGCCGCTCGCGCGGCGGGCTCCGCCCCCACCAACGACTGTGCTGCGGAGGCCGCCCAACTGGCCGGCTAACCCGCGCCGCGCCTTCAATCCGCCGTCCTGACCCGCTAGCGATTTGCCGAACGGCGCGGCGGTCGCTACATCCCGCGCCAACCTCCCCATCCGATCCGACGACAGGGCGCACCGCACCTCATGGCGCAGCAATACATTTTCCAGATGCAGGGCCTCACCAAGGCCTTCCCCGGCGGCAAGAAGATCTTCGAGAACATCTGGCTGAGCTTCTACTCCGACGCCAAGATCGGCGTGGTCGGGGTCAACGGCTCGGGCAAGTCGACCCTGCTGAAGATCATGGCGGGGCTGGACAAGGAATTTAACGGCGAGGCCAAGGCCGCCGACGGCATCAAGCGCGGCTACCTGGAGCAGGAGCCCCAGCTGGATCCGGCGCTGACCGTGCGTCAGAACGTCGAGGCGTGGTGCGAAGAGAAGCAGTGGGTCAACCGCTTCAACGAGGTCGCCGCCGAACTCGGTGAGAACTACACCGACGAACTGATGGAGGAGATGACCGCCCTCCAGGAGAAGATCGACGCCGGCGACGTCTGGGACATCGACAGCCGCATCGAAATGGCCATGGACGCCCTGCGCTGCCCGCAGGACGACTGGATGACCACCAATCTGTCGGGTGGTGAGAAGCGCCGCGTGGCCCTGGCCCGCCTGCTGCTGTCCAAGCCCGACATGCTGCTGCTCGACGAACCGACCAACCACCTGGACGCCGAGTCGGTGGCCTGGCTGCAGCACCACCTGGAAAACTTCCCGGGCTGCGTCATCCTGGTGACCCACGACCGCTACTTCCTGGACCTGGTGACCAAGTGGACGCTGGAGCTGGACCGCGGCAAGGGCCACCCGCACGAGGGCAACTACTCCTCGTGGCTGGAAGCCAAGACCAAGCGCGTCGTGCAGGAGCAGTCGGAATCGGAAGCCCGCCAGCGCGCCCTCACCCGCGAACTGGAATGGGTCCGCTCGGGCGCCAAGGCCCGTCAGGCCAAGTCCAAGGCCCGCCTGGCCGCCTATGAGAAGATGGTCGCCGAGCAGGAGAACCAGCGCGGCGCCCAGACCCACGCCGTCATCCAGATCCCGCCCGGCCCGCGCCTCGGCAACGTCGTCCTCGAGGTCGAGAACCTCGAGAAGGAGTACGGCGACAAGATCCTGTTCAAGGGCCTGACGTTCAAGCTGCCGCCCAACGGCATCGTCGGCGTCATCGGCCCCAACGGCGCCGGCAAGTCGACGCTGTTCCGCCTGATCACCGGCCAGGAGACCCCGGACGCCGGTTCGATCCGCGTCGGCGAGACGGTCAAGCTGGCCTATGTCGACCAGTCGCGCGACGACCTGAAGCCGGACGAGACGATCTGGCAGGCCATCTCGGGCGGCACCGACATCATGATGGTCGGCAAGCGCGAGATTAACAGCCGCGCCTACGTCGGCAGCTTCAACTTCAAGGGCGGCGACCAGCAGAAGAAGGTGGGGCAGCTCTCTGGGGGTGAACGAAATCGCGTGCACCTGGCCAAGACCCTGGCCTCGGGCGGCAACCTGATCCTGCTCGACGAACCGACCAACGACCTGGACATCGAGACGCTGCAGAACCTCGAGGAGGCCCTGGAGGAGTTTGCCGGCTGCGCCGTGGTCATCTCCCACGACCGCTGGTTCCTGGACCGTCTGGCCACCCACATCCTCGCCTTCGAGGGCGACAGCCACGTCGAATGGTTCGAAGGAAACTTCGAGGCCTACGAGGAAGACAAGAAGCGCCGCCTCGGCACCGACGCCCTGATCCCGCACCGGATCAAGTTCCAGAAGTTCGGCCGCTAGATACAACTACGACCGTTTCTGACGTATCAAACGGGTAGATTGGCGACATCCTGCACAGGAGGTCGCCAATGCCCCGCAAAAAACCGAAGGTCCGCGCGCCCTACAAGATGGTCAGCCCCCCGACGTGGGAGCTGGCCCGCGCGGCCTATCTGGGCGGCATGACCGCCGAAGCGGTGGCCGAAAAGTACGACATCGGGCTGCACAACCTGCGCCAGACGATCGCCCGCAAGGGCTGGAGCAAGCGCGCGCTGGCCGACGCCCGGGCGCTGGCCGGACCCGGCGGCCCGCCCGTGCCCGCGCCGGTCGCCGCCACGCCCCCCTCCCCCGAGCCGGCTTCCCCGCCAGCCCCGCCCATCACCGTCGACATGATCCTGCGCTCCATCCTGGACGTCGCCATGGTCCGCGCGGGCAAGGCCATTATCGCCGGAACAGGGGCCGAGGCCTCCGCCCTGATAAAGGCGACACGGGAGTGGGTGACGCTGAACGCCGAGGTCGTGACGGCTCGCGCTGAAGTTCCAGAGACCGGAGCGCCGCTGGAGGGGTTCTCGCCAGGCGATCAGGCCACCGTCAGGGAGCAGGTCGCGCTTCTGCTGATGCAGGAGAGCTGGGCGAAAAAGACCTGAGAACTAACAAAACCCTACTTGCTGACACCGGTATCCCGGATCAAGCTGGGCCGTTGGGGCAGTGCGCGTGGTTTGCAGAACTCCCTGTGCGTGATTTCGGGCCGGGGGCCCGCCAGGGGGACGACCATGCCTACGATCAACGGCGACGCCGGCAACAATGCGCTGACCGGCGAAAGCGGCGCCGACACCATCAACGGCCTGGACGGCAACGACGCGCTCGACGGGCTGGAGGGCAACGACACCCTTAATGGCGGCGCAGGTCACGACATCCTGTTCGGCTACACCGGCGACGACCGCCTGAACGGCGACGACGGCGACGACATCCTCGAAGGCGAGGCCGGGAACGACATCCTCAACGGCGGCGCCGGCTTCGACATCGCCAGCTATCTGAACGCGACCGCCAGCGTGACCGTGAACCTGGGTCTGCCGAGCCAGAATACGGGCACATCGACCGGGACCGACACGTTCACGAGCATCGAGGGCGTCTACGGATCGGCCTTCAACGACGTGCTGACGGGCGACGGCGGCGCCAACCTGCTGGACGGGGCGGAGGGCGCCGACCGCCTGTCGGGCGGCGGCGGCGACGATATTCTTCAGGCGATGGGCGCCGAAGTCGTCGCCGGGGACTGGTTCAGCGGCGGCGAAGGATTCGACACCCTGCTGCTGCTTGACGGGGCTCGCCTCAACCTGGCGACCATCGGCGCCGATATCGAGGCGCTTGTCTCGGATACCGGAGGCTCCATCGGCGCCGGCCAGCTGGACAATTTCGTCTACATCGACACCGCAAGCCTGACCCTGAACGTCGCCGGCGTCGCCGACCTGCGCGGCGTGGACGTCTACACGCCGGAATTCTATCTCAGCGTCGCGGGCGTCACCCTGAACCTGGACGGCAACACCTTCAACGCCCACAATATCCGCGGCAGCAGCGGCGCCGACGTCGTGTACGGCGGCGCGTTGAACGACAAGATCGAGGGGAATGGCGGAAACGATATCCTCGCCGGCGGCGCGGGCGACGATCAGATTCTGGCCGCGGGCGGCGCCGACCGCCTGTCAGGCGATGCGGGCGACGATTTCCTGAGCGGCTTCGCCGGCGACGACGTCCTTGAGGGCGGCGACGGCAAGGATCGACTGGCCGGCGGCGATGGCGCGGACATCCTTCGCGGCGGCGCGGGCGACGACAGCCTCTTCGACTTCCAGGAGGACGGCAGCGACCATCTGTACGGCGGCGACGGGAACGACCGCCTCGAGCTCTCCCTCAGCTTCTACCATCAACCTGGCACGCCGATCCCCGCGGACGTCAACGTGATCGACGGCGGCGACGGCGACGATGTCTTCGTTCTGGGCGGCACGCCTGTCGGGTCGATGTCCTACACCCTGCACGGCGGAGCCGGCGTCGACCGGATCGACATCGGCATCACCAATCAAAACGCGGACTACACCTCGATAATCTTTGACGGCTTTGAGGAGCTTGTCGGCACAGAGGGTGGCCGGTTCACCGCGGCGCAGCTTGACCAGTTCACCTACTTTTATACCGGCTACGGCAACAACAGGATTGTGACGGTCGCCAGCGCCGGCACGGTCGATGTGCGCGACGCCACCGCTTTCACCAGCCGCGTCGCGTTCGGTGTGGGGGGCGTGAACTTCACCGCCGAAGGGTCGCAACTCTATTTCACCATCTTCGGCAGCACGGGCAGCGACACCTTCACCGGAGGACTCGGCGCCGACACCGTCACCGGCGGGGCCGGAAACGACCGGCTGGATGGCGGAGCCGGGAGCACCGGCGACGTAGCCATTTTCAGCGGTCCGCAATCGCAATACTCATACCTCAACCTCGCCGACGGCTGGATCCAGGTGACGGGCCCCGACGGCGTGGATCTGATCCGCAACTTCAGCAGGCTGGAATTCGGCGACTTCACCTATTTGACCCTGGCGCCGGGTCTGACGCACTTCGGCCAGGCCGCCGGAGAGACGGTGAACGGGACCGCGTTGCGCGACACCATCAACGGTCAGGGCGGCAATGACGTCCTGCGCGGCTTCGAAGGCAACGATTACCTGGACGGCGGGGCCGGCGACGACCGGCTGGAAGGCGGCGCGGGCAGCAACAGCCTGGACGGCGGCGCAGGCAACGACATTATCGACGGGGGCAACAGTCTCGCCGGTTACGCCTCGGGCGGCGACGGCAATGACTGGTTCGCCAATGTCGCGGCGGCCAACGGCGGAGCCGGTGACGACAGCTACATCGGCATCGCCGAGATCTATGGCGAAGACAGCGCGAGCGGAACGGATTCCTACTATTCGTTCGCGGCCAGCACCTCGCTGACCTACGGCCTCCAGTACATCGAGAACCTGTATTTCAGCTGGGATGGTTCTCAGACGCCGTTCGGCGTCGGACATCAGGTGCATGCAAGCCACGTCGGCACCGGCAACGAGCGGGCCAACATCATTGTCGGCGCCAGCGCCGGCGATCAGCTGTACGGCATGGGCGGCGCGGATGTGCTGCAGGGCCAGGGCGGAAACGACACCCTGGAAGGCGGCGACGGCACGGATACCGCGGTCTTCCGCGGCGCACGTTCGGCCTACACCATCACCGCCACCAGCTTCGGCGCCATCGTGTCCGGCCCCGACGGCGTCGACACCCTGACCGGCATCGAGCGCCTTCAATTCGACGACGGACTGTACAGCCTCGCCGGCGCGCCGCTCCCGTCAACCACCAACGGCACCGCAGGCGCCGATACGATCAACGGAACCGCCGGAGTCAACACGGTCTACGGCGAGGGCGGCGACGACACCATCAGGGGCGCGGCCGGCGACGACATCATCGACGGCGGCGCCGGAACGGACACGGCGGTCTTCTCGGGCCTGCGCTCGGCCTATTCGATCACGACCATCAGCGGGGTGACCACGGTCACCGGACCGGACGGCTCGGACACCCTGACGAATGTCGAGCGCCTCCAGTTCGACGACGGGCTGTTCCTGTGGAACGGGGCGCCGGTTCCGATGGCCATCAACGGCACGTCGGACGGCGACATCATCGTGGCCAATGCAGGCTCCGATATCGTGGCCGCGGGAGACGGCGACGATGTCATCACAGGCGCGGCGGGCGATGATCTGATCGACGGCGGCGCGGGCACCGACACGGCGATCTTCACCGACGCCCCGACGACCGTCACGGTCGAGGGCGGCGTGGTCACGGTCACAGGCCCCGACGGAACCGATATCCTGACCAGCGTCGAGCGCCTGCGTTTCGGCGCCATGGAGGTCAGTGTCCAGGCGCTGCTGGCGAACAGCAGGTTTGGCTCCTCGACGGGCGAAACCCTGGTCGGCGGCTCGTCTTCCGAGGCCCTGTTCGGCCTTGCGGGCGACGACACCCTGAACGGCGCCGGCGGCGACGACACCCTGAACGGCGGCGCCGGCGTGGATGTCCTGAATGGCGGCGCCGGCTTTGACACGGTCGACTACGGCTCGGCCGCATCCGGCGTGACCGCCCGCCTCGACATCCTGCGCGCGACCAATGACGGCGACGGCGGGACCGACACCTTCTACCTGGTCGAGGCGATCACGGGTTCGGCCTTCAACGACCTGCTGGTCGGCGGCATCGGGGACAACACGTTGCGCGGCGGGCTCGGCGCCGACCTCCTGCTGGGTCAGGACGGCAACGACACCCTTTGGGGCGGCTCAGGCGTCAGCAACACCCTGCAGGGCGGGCTGGGCGACGACCGCTATGTGCTGGAGGCGCTGGATTCGGTGGTCGAGGTCGCCGGCCAGGGCACGGATACGGTGGAGGCGCGCATCAACGCCTACAACCTGGCCAACAACGTCGAGAACCTGATCTACGGCGGGACGGGCGCCTTCTCCGGCACGGGCAACGCCCTGAACAACGTCATGACCGGCGGGGCGGGCGACGACCTGCTGCGCGGCCGCGGCGGGATCGACAGCCTGGTCGGCGGATCGGGCATCGACACGGCCGATTACTCCCAGGCCGCGGCGGGCGTCCACGCGCGGCTCGACGTCATGCGCGCCGTCAACGACGGCGACGGGGCGACCGATACCTACACCTCGATCGAGGCCATCCTCGGCTCGGCGTTCAACGACACCCTCGTCGGCGGCGTGCTGGGCGACCGTCTGTCCGGCGGTCTCGGCGCCGACACGCTGCTGGGCATGCTGGGCGATGACGTGCTGGCGGGCGGCCAGGGCCTGGCCAACCAGTTGCAGGGCGGTCTGGGCGACGACCTCTATGTGCTGGACGCCTACGACACCATCGTCGAGCTGGCGGGTGAAGGCATCGACACCATCGAGGCCCACGTCGGCGCGCACGTCATGGCGGCCAATGTCGAAAAGATGTTCTACGTCGGGAACAACAAATTCTACGGCACCGGAAACGCCGGCGACAACATTATCACCGGCGGCGTCGGCGACGACATCCTGAAGGGGATGGGCGGGTTCGACCAGCTGTTCGGCGGCGCAGGTCAGGACGAGGTCCAGGTGCGGGGGAGCAAGGCCCAGTACGCCATCTTCGCCGAGGGCGCCGGTTACCGCATCGTCGATCTCGTCGCCGGCCGGGACGGCGCGATCTACGTCGAGAGCATCGAAACGCTGCGCTTCATGACCGGCAACACCAAGACGGTGCTGACCTACGGCGCCGCGGCGACCCCGGATCTGTCGGCCAAGGGTGCGGGCCCGCTGGTCTCGCCGATGCTGGCCGACGACGCCTTCGTGCTGCCGGCGCTGGACGACAAGGCGGGGCCGCAGGTGCTGCCCGTTCAGGACGAGCTGGCCTTCGAGGGCGCGGGCTCCGGCGGCGCGAGCGGCATGGAGACGGGCTTCCACGGCTTCGCCGACGCGCCGCTGTTCATCGGCGGGATGTTTGGGCCGCACATGGACGGCCACGCCCACGACGGCTGGATCGTCTGACGCGTGAGGGCGCCGCGGGGCCGCCCGGTCAGCGGCTATCGCGCACCACGCGGGTGTTGCCGTGCGCCCCGGTGACGCGAACCCGGTCGCCAGGACGGAAATCACGCACGTCGCCGGGCTGAACCACGGCGATGGTCTGGTTGTTGTCGAGTTCCACGACCAGTTCGACGCCGCTGGTGTTCTGCGACCCCTGCATCGCGCTGCCGACGGCGGCGCCGGCGACGCCGCCCGCCACGGCGCCTGCGGTGTTGGCGGCCGTGCCGCTGCCGATCTGCGATCCGGCGAGACCGCCGAGGATCGCGCCGGTCGTCGTGCCGACACGGGTCTGGCCGGGACGGATGTCGACCGCCCGGACGCTGACCACCTCGCCGAAGGACACCGGCTGCGCGCGCATCGTTTCGCTCGAGCCGAAGGACCCCGGCGTCTGCGAAGGCGTGCAGGCGGCCGCGAAGAGGGCGACCGAGGCGACGGATACGAGAGCAATGGTTTTCATGGGGGAGGCTCCTCTCATCATGCATGAGGTGCCCGGGCGCGGGCCGGCACTCCATCGGGTGAAGACCGGAGTGGGACCCTGGATTGTGCGGAGACGTACGCTAACCGCCGCTCGCGCGGGCGGGCGGGCCTGATGTACAGTCCCCGCATGACCTCCCGCCCTGCCCTGCTCATCATGCAGCGCCACCTGGCGCCCCTGACGGCCTTTCTCGAAGGGACGTACGACGTGTACCGGTTCTGGGAAGGGCCGCCGGTGGAGGCGGCGCACGATATCCGGGCGCTGGTGGTGGCGGGCGAGTTCCCGCTGGACAAGCACCTGATCGAGAGCCTGCCGAACCTGTCGCTGATCGCCTGTTTCACCTCGGGCTATGACGGGATCGACGTCGACTGGTGCCGCGCGCGCGGGCTGCCGGTCACCCATGCCCCCGGGGTCAATCACGAGGACGTCGCCGATCACGCCATCGGCCTGGTGCTGGCGGCGCGGCGCGGGATCGCGGCGGGCGACCGGGCCCTGCGTGCGGGCGCGTGGACGCCGGACTCGAAACTGATCACGCCGTCGCTGAAGGATCAGCGGCTGGGCGTCGTGGGCCTGGGGGCCATCGGCGAGGCGGTCGCCCGGCGGGCGCAGGCGCTGCGCATGCCGGTGCAGTGGTGGGGACCGCGCGACAAGGCGGCGGACTGGCCGCGGGCCGCGTCGCTGCTGGATCTGGCGCGCGACAACGACATTCTGGTCGTCGCCTGCCGGGCCGACGAGAGCAATCGCGGGCTGATCTCGAAGGCCGTCATCGAGGCGCTGGGGCCTCAGGGCCTGCTGGTGAACGTCGCGCGGGGTCAGCTGGTCGACGAGACGGCGCTGATCGCGGCGCTGAAGGACGGCCGGCTGGGCCAGGCCGCGCTCGACGTGTTCGAGGATGAGCCGACCGATCCGGCGCGCTGGGCCGACGTGCCGAACACCGTGCTGACGCCGCATACCGGCGGGGCGACGACCGAGGCGGTGCAGGGCATGCTGGTGCTGCTGATGCAGAACCTGCAGGCGGCCTTCGCCGACGAGCCGCTGAAGACGCCTGTTCCGGACTAGCGCCCGCCGGGCGCGTCCGGCGTCGGCATGGGCATGGGATCGGCCGAAGGCATGGGGGGCATCTGCACCTGCGCCGGCCGCGGGGCCTGGGGCAGTTCGTCGTCCGACAGGCGGCCGTCGCCGTTGACGTCCATGCGCGCGAAGGTCCGGGCGGCCCCGGCGCTCAGCTCCTCCTGGCTGACCCGCGCGTCACGGCTGGAGTCCGACTGCGAGACCATGGCGCGGATGCGCGAGCCGCCGCGCGAGGCGACCTCGCCCTGGCTCAGGAAGGCCAGTTCGTCGCCGGTGATGGCGCCGTCCTGATTGGCGTCCAGGCGGCCGAACAGGCGATCCGCCCACGGCTGCACCTCGTCGCTGGTGCGAGGCAGGCCCATACCGCCGCGTTGCTGCTGCGGCGCCGCGCCCGGTGGCGGGGTCTGCGCCAGCGCAGCGCCGGAGAGCGCGGAGAGAAGCACCGCCGCGGAGGCGGCCGACAGGGTCTGGCGAAGGGTCATCAGAGGCATGCCATGCAGGGTGGCTGATGAAACGCAGATTGTTCCCGGATCCGGCGGCTGACCAGCGCTTTTTCCTTGCCTGATCACATAAGGATATCCTTATATAAGGATATGTCGTTCAACGCTGACCAGACCGTCGAGGCCCTCCGCGCCGTGGGCGAACCCACCCGTTTGCGGGTCCTCTCACTGCTGGCCGGCGACGAACTGTCGGTGATGGAGCTGTCGCGGATTCTGGAGCAGAGCCAGCCGCGGGTTTCGCGCCACCTGAAGCTGATGGTCGACGCCGGTCTGATCGAGCGGTTTCCCGACGGCGCCCGCGTCTTCTACCGGCTGTCGTCCGACCTGCCCGCGCGACGGCTGATCGACACGGTTCTGGACCTGCTGGACGACGCCGCCGGCGAGGCGGATGACCGCCGCCTGGACGACGTGCGCCGCGACCGCGAGGCCGCCGCCAGCGCCTATTTCGAGCGCGTCGCGCCGCAGTGGGACCGTATCCGGTCGCTGTACGTCTGCGAGACGGCGGTCGAGGCGGCGATCCTGGAGGCGGCGGGCGACGGGCCGTTCGAACGGGTGGTCGATCTGGGCACAGGATCCGGCCGGATGCTGACCCTGCTGGGCAAGAAGGCGCGCATGTCGGTGGGGCTGGATCTCAGCCAGAACATGCTCAACATCGCCCGCACCAACGTCGCCCGGGCGGGCCTGGACAAGGTCGAACTGCGCCACGGGGACATCTTCTCCACCCGCCTGCCGCAACACAGCGCCGACCTGGTGCTGGTGCACCAGGTGCTGCACTACCTCGCCGATCCCGCCTCCGCCGTCGCCGAGGCCGCGCGACTGGTGGCGCCGGGCGGACGGCTGCTGATCGTCGACTTCGCCCCCCACGCGCTGGAGCACCTGCGCGAGGAGCATCAGCACCGGCGGCTGGGCTTCGCCGACGACGAGATGCGGCGCTGGCTGGGCGAGGCGGGACTCAAACCGAGCGAGCCGGTCGCCCTGCCCCCGGACACCGAAGGCCTGACCGTGTCGATCTGGACCGCCGAACGCCCCTCCGTCGCCGAAGCGAGCGCGGCATGACCGCCCCTGCCCTCAGCCTCGCCGAAGCCCGCGCCCTGCTGCTGTCGCCGCTGGGTCCCGTGGCCCGCGCCGGACAGGACGCCTCGCGCCCGCGCGTCTCGTTCGAATTCTTCCCGCCAAAGACCGACGAGGCCGAAGCCAATCTGTGGAAGGCGGTCACCCGACTGGCCCCGCTGCAGCCGGACTTCGTCTCGGTGACCTACGGCGCCGGCGGATCGACGCGGGAACGTACGCACCGCACCGTGCAGCGCATTCTGGGCGAGACCTCGCTGACGCCGGCCGCGCACCTGACCTGCGTCGAGGCCAGTCGCGACGAGGTCGACGCGGTGATCGACGGCTATCACGCCGCCGGGGTGCGCCACATCGTGGCCCTGCGCGGCGATCCGCCGGGCAGCAACGGCATCGGCGGGGTCTATGCGCCGCGCGCCGACGGCTACGCCAACGCCACCGAACTGACGGCCGCGGTGGCGCGCCGGGGCGGGTTCGAGATCAGCGTCGGCTGCTACCCCGAAGGCCATCCGGAAAGCCCGTCGGCGGCCCACGACACCGACGTGCTGAAGGCCAAGGTCGACGCCGGGGCGACGCGGGCGATCAGCCAGTTCTTCTTCGACATCGACGCCTTCCTGCGCTTCCGCGACCGGGTGCGCGCGGCGGGGGTCGAGGTTCCCCTGATCCCGGGCATTATGCCGGTGACCAATTTCGCCGGGCTGAAGCGGATGTCCGCGACCTGCGGCGCGGCGGTGCCAGGCTGGCTGGCGGCGCATTTCGACGGGCTGGACGACGATCCGGAGACCCGCAAGCTGATCGCCGCCTCCGTGGCCGCCGAGACCTGTGCGCGGCTGCAGGAGGAAGGCTTCGCCGACTTCCACTTCTACACCCTGAACCGGGCCGATCTGGTCTACGCCATCTGCCGGGTGCTGGGCGTGCGTGAGCAGAAGGCCGAAGCATGAGCCGCGCCGACCGCATTGCCGCGCTGCATCAGGCCGCGAAGGAGCGCATCCTCGTGCTGGACGGCAGCTGGGGCGTGATGATCCAGCGCCGCGAGCTGTCGGAGGCCGAGTTCCGCGGCGCGCGCTTCGCCGACCATCCGGTGCAGATGAAGGGCAATAACGACATCCTGTGCCTGACCCGGCCGGACGTCATCTCCGACCTGCACGACCAGTATTTCGCCGCCGGCGCCGACATCACCGAGACCAACACCTTCTCGGCCACGACGATCGCCCAGGAAGACTACAGCCTGGCGCCGCAGGACGTGTTCGACCTGAACCTGGCCGGCGCTCAACTCGCCCGGGCCGAAGCCGACCGCTGGACCGCGAAGGAGCCGCACAAGCCGCGCTTCGTGGCCGGAGCCATCGGGCCGCTGAACAAGATGCTGTCGATGTCGTCGGACGTGAACGATCCCGGCGCGCGGCTGGTGACCTTCGACCAGGTCTATGAGGCCTATCGCCAGCAGGTGCTGGCCCTGCACGAGGGCGGGGTCGACCTGTATCTGATCGAAACCATCACCGACACGCTGAACTGCAAGGCGGCGATCAAGGCCATCCTGGACCTTCAGGACGAGGGGCTGGAGGCCCTGCCGATCTGGATTTCGGGCACCATCGTAGACCGGTCGGGGCGGACCCTGTCGGGGCAGACGGCCGAGGCCTTCTGGCACAGCGTGCGCCACGCCAAGCCGTTCGCCGTGGGCTTCAACTGCGCCCTGGGCGGCGAGCTGATGCGGCCGTTCATCGCCGAGCTCGCCCGCGTCGCCGACACCCTCGTCGCCGCCTACCCCAACGCCGGCCTGCCCAACGCCATGGGCCAGTACGACGAGCAACCGCACGAGACCGCGCACTTCATCGAGGAGTGGGCGAAGTCCGGCCTGGTCAACATCGTCGGCGGCTGTTGCGGCACCACGCCGGAGCACATCCGGCACGTAGCGGAAGAGGTGGCGGGCGTGACGCCGCGGGCGATCCCGGAGCGGCCCACGGCTATGCGTCTGTCGGGTCTGGAACCATTCGAGCTGGTGGCGTGACCAAGCCCGCCTTCAACTTCGCCGATCCCGGGTTCGTCGCCGGATACGTCGAGAAGGGCCCGCGCGCCTTCATGCCGGGTCAACCCGGCGTGCTGCAGATGGCGGGCATCCTGCTGGCCGAGCGCATGCCGCACGACGGCCATGTGCTGGTCGTCGGCGCCGGCGGCGGACTGGACACCCAGGCGCTGGCCAAGGCCGGCCCCGACTGGCGGTTCACCGGCGTTGATCCTGCCGGAAAAATGCTCGATCTCGCCCGCCACATCCTCGGCGAGGAGACGATGCGGCGCGTCGAGCTGATCGAGGGCGGCGTCGAAGCGGCGCCTGCGGGTCCCTTCGACGGCGCGACCATGATCCTGGTGCTTGGCATCCTGCCCGACGACGGCGCGAAGCTGGCGACGCTCAAGGACATCCGCCGCCGCCTGAAGCCGGGCGCGCCCTTCGTCCTGGTCGATCGCTGCGACAGCGCCGACAATCCGCAGTTCGACCGCAACATGGACCGCTACGTCGCCTTCGCGGCGGCCAACGGCGTCGATCCGGAGACGCTGAAGAACGCCCGGGCCAGCCATCGCGGCAATCCCGGCCTGGCGACCGCAGCCCGCGACGAGGCCCTGCTGGCCGAAGCCGGCTTCGGCGACATTGAGCATTTCTATCACGCCATGAACTGGCACGGCTGGGTGGCCTACGCGTGATGCCCAATTCGGAAATCAATGCGTTCCAGCGCTTCCGGGAAGAAGCGAGGCGGTTCGTCGACAAACATCCTGTCTGCGCAATCAACCATGAGTCCGAGAAGGCCATTCTTCTGAGACTCGGCGAAGGAGAGGACATGTCTCTCCTCGACGCAGGCATCGGCAGTTTCGAATTGCGGATCAGCAGCGGCCAAGGGCTAGACTTCGAGCCACTGCGGAACGAGCGTGATGTGGAACGGGCGCTCGCTCTTTGCGATGCGGTTGTGGCTGGCCGAGGCGTCTCTCTAACCGGACCAAACGGCTATCCGACCCGCTCGTGGGTTTTCCTGGCCAGCCGGGGCTTCAAGGAAGCTGTTACGACCACGGCCGTGTCCATCACGTCATGGCGTCGTGCCCGGTCGATCAGGAAAAGCCTGTGGCGGCGCAGTCGGCTGCCTGTTCTGTTGAACGAGTCCGCCTGATGCGTCCCACCTTCATCAACGTCGGCGAGCGGACCAACGTCACCGGCTCGGCCAAATTCCGCAAGCTGGTGGTCGAGGGCGACTATGCCGGGGCGTTGGCCGTGGCGCGGCAGCAGGTCGAGGCGGGCGCCTCGGTCATCGACATCAACATGGATGAGGGCCTGCTGGACGGCGTCGTCGCCATGCGGACCTTCCTGAACCTGATCGCGGCCGAACCGGACATCGCCCGCGTGCCGGTGATGATCGACTCCTCCAAATGGGAGGTGATCGAGGCCGGCCTGAAATGCGTCCAGGGCAAGCCGATCGTGAACTCGATTTCGATGAAGGCCGGCGAGGCGGAGTTCCGCGAACAGGCCGTCAAATGTCTGCGCTACGGGGCCGCCGTGGTGGTCATGGCCTTCGACGAGATCGGCCAGGCCGACACCGCCGCGCGCAAGATCGAGATCTGCACCCGCGCCTATCGCATCCTGGTGGACGAGGTCGGCTTCCCGCCCGAGGACATCATCTTCGATCCCAACATCTTCGCCGTGGCGACGGGGATCGAGGAGCACGACAACTACGCCGTCGACTTCATCGAGGCGACGCGCGCGATCAAGGCGACCCTGCCCTTCGCCCGCGTGTCGGGCGGGGTGTCGAACGTGTCGTTCAGCTTCCGCGGCAACGAGCCGGTCCGGCGGGCGATCCACTCGGTCTTCCTGTACCACGCCATCCAGGCGGGCATGGACATGGGCATCGTCAACGCCGGCGACCTGCCGGTCTATGACGACATCGATCCGAAGCTGCGCGAGGCGGTCGAGGACGTGATCCTGAACCGGCCGCAGCGGACAAACGTGTCCAACACCGAGCGGCTGGTGGACATGGCGCCCGACTACAAGGGCGAGAAGGGCGCGGCGCGGGTCGTGGACCTGAAGTGGCGCGACGCCCCGGTCGGCAAACGCATCGAGCACGCCCTGGTCAACGGCATCACCGACTGGATCGAGGCCGACACCGAGGAGGCGCGGCTGTCGGTCGAACGCCCGCTGCACGTCATCGAAGGCCCGCTGATGGACGGGATGAACGTCGTCGGCGATCTGTTCGGCTCGGGCAAGATGTTCCTGCCGCAGGTGGTCAAGTCGGCGCGGGTGATGAAGCAGGCCGTGGCCTGGCTGGAGCCCTTCATGGAGGCCGAGAAGACCGGCAAGCCGAGGAAGCAGGCCGGGCGCATCCTGATGGCCACGGTGAAGGGCGACGTCCACGACATCGGCAAGAACATCGTCGGCGTCGTGCTCCAGTGTAACAACTACGAGGTCATCGACCTCGGCGTCATGGTTCCGGCGGACCGGATCCTGGACGAGGCCGAGAAGCACAAGGTCGACATCGTCGGCCTGTCGGGCCTGATCACGCCGTCGCTGGACGAGATGACGTTCGTGGCGCGCGAGATGGAGCGGCGCGGCTTCAACATTCCGCTGCTGATCGGCGGCGCGACGACCAGCCGGACGCACACGGCGGTGAAGATCGAGCCGGGCTATCACAGCGGATCGACCACCTATGTGATCGACGCCAGCCGCGCCGTGGGCGTGGTGTCGGGCCTGCTGTCGCCGACCGACAGGGCGAAGAACGAGGCGGCGACGCGCGACGAATACATCCGCATTCGCGAGCAGTTCGCGCGCGGCCAGGAGGTGAAGGCGCGGGCGGCCCTGCCGGCGGCGCGGGCCAATCGCTTCCGGCCGGATGCGGCGACGCCCCTGCCCCCGCGCCCATCCTTCCTCGGCGTGCGGGCGTTCGACGCCTGGGATCTGGGCGATCTGGCCAGCTACATCGACTGGACGCCCTTCTTCGCCAGCTGGGAGCTGATCGGCCGCTATCCGCTGATCCTCGAGGACGAGATCGTCGGCGAGGCGGCCAAGGACCTGTTCGCCGACGCCCAGGCGATGCTGAAGCGGATCGTGGAGGAGAAATGGTTCACCGCCCGGGGCGTGGTCGGCTTCTGGGCCGCCAATGCGCGCGGCGACGACATCGTGGTGTGGACCGACGAGATGCGGACGGTCGAGCTGGCGCGCTTCCACGGCCTGCGGCAGCAGATCGCCAAGACCAACGGCAAGCCGAACCTGTGCCTGTCGGACTTCGTGGCCGAGGACGGCGACGACTGGCTGGGCGCCTTCGCGGTCACCGCCGGGCATGGCGAACTGGAGATCGCCAAACGGTTCAAGGACGCCGGCGACGACTATTCGTCGATCATGGCGACGGCCCTGGCCGACCGGCTGGCGGAGGCGTTCGCCGAGGCGCTGCACAGGAAGGTGCGGACCGAACTGTGGGGCCATGCGCCGGACGAGGCGACCACGGTCGAGGAGCTGATCGCCGAGGCCTATGAAGGCATCCGGCCGGCGCCGGGCTATCCGGCCCAGCCCGATCACACGGAAAAGGCGACGCTGTTCAATCTGTTGCAGGCGGAAACGAACGCCGGGATGCAGCTGACGGAGAGCTTCGCCATGACCCCGCCGGCGTCGGTGTCAGGGCTCTATTTCGGCCATCCGGGCAGCCACTATTTCGGCGTCGGCAAGATCGATCGCGACCAGGTCGAGGACTACGCCCGGCGCAAGGGATGGGACGTCGCCACCGCCGAGCGGTGGCTGGCCCCGATCCTCAACTACGATCCGGCGGCCGCGCGGCGCAGCGACGCGGCCTGACGCGCCCTACTCCAGGCCGACGTCCGCGGGCGTCGCCGGCGGGGTGGTGATGTTGTTGCGCAGGCGGCGGGCGGCGTGTTCGCACCGGCCCGGCAGGCCGAAGAACAGGCCGAACGACTGGCTGCGGACGGCCTCGTCCGCCTCGTTCTGAAGCGGCGCCCATTTGGCGGTGGCTTCGGCGGCGGCGGCCCGGGCGGCGGCGCGGGTCTGGGCCGACTGGCGCGGTCCGGCGACCTCGAGCGCAGTGTGGAAGTCGGCGGCCTCGCGACGACCCAGGCGGATGATCTCCTGATCCAGCGGATCGTTGTCGGTCAGGCTCTCGCCCAGCCGGATGTGGCCGTTCACCAGGGCCTCGCACCAGGCGACCAGCGGATAGTCGGCTTCCGGCGCGCCGCGCGGCAGCGGATTGGCGTAGGCGACCGCCTCGCGCACGCGCTCGGCTTCCGCCGTCTCGGCGACGCGGGCGGTGGCGATCGGGCCTTCCTGCACGGCGCCGGCGGGCGCGTGGGACAGGAGAAGGGCGGCGGCGAGGCTGGCGAACATGAAGGCTCCGGAGCGGATGGACGCATGTGCGTCCGACAGGACGCTGCAACGCTTGAATCGGCAAATGGTTTTTCTGCGGCGAGCGGTTCGCGCGAAAAATGCGTCAGGCAACAAAAAGGGCGGCGGACCCGAAGATCCGCCGCCCCCGATGTCTACGAAATCAGGGCTTAGAAGTTAGCCGTGACGCCGAAGAAGAAGTAACGACCCAGCGCATCATAGAGCTGCGGATAGGTGTTGTTGTTGCCGGTCGTGCCGACGCTGTACGAGAGCGGCGGATCGATGTCGAACACGTTGTTGACACCGGCACGCACGGTCACGTTGTCGCGAACCTGCCAGACAGCGGCCAGATCGATGTAGTTCTGGTCTTCCAGAACCTTGTCGATACGAGCCGGGCTGTTGTTCAGGCTGCCGTCGGAGCCGAGAACGGCGACTTCAGCTTCGCCGAAGTAACGCCACGTGGCCGACAGATCCAGGTCCCACGGCGAGACCCAGGTCATGCGGGCGCGGTGACGCCATTCCGGGTTCGGAACGCCGCACTGGTTGGCGTAGAAGCCGGCGCAGTCATAGACGCTGTTGGAGAAGCCCAGACCGGTGTCGGTCTCGAGCGATTCCAGCCAGGTGCCGACGAAGGCGAACTGCAGCGAGCCGGCCGAGGACATGCCCCAGTCTTCCAGATCAACGCCGTAGTTGGCGTTGACGTCGACACCCGAGGTGCTGAGACCACCGATGTTGACGTTGGTGTCGATCACGTTGCCGTCGTTGAGCCACAGGGCTCCGGTCGGGCCGTCGCGAACGATCAGTTGGCAAGCCGTCAGGTTGTTGTTGGTGTAGCAGGCGTCGAGCGTGTTCAGCGGACCGACGGTGCTGACCAGGTTCTCAACCTTGATGTTGTAGTAGTCGATCGACAGGTTGAAGCGCGGCAGGAACGACGGCGTGACAACGAAACCGACCGTGTAGGTGTCAGCTTCTTCCGGCTCCAGGTTCGGGTTACCGCCCTGCAGGAAGTTGTACTGACCGGCCGGGCTGTTGAGCAGACCACCGTCCGACTCAGCAGCAGTGACCTGCCACGGGTTGGTGCCGATGCACTGGGCCGAAACCGAGTTGTTCAGAACGCCATCGTCGTTCAGGTCGTCGCAGGGATCGAAGTCCTGGTCGAACAGGTTCAGGCCCTGTGCGGTGAACAGTTCGATCACGTTCGGAGCCCGCACGGCGCGCGAGTAGCTGGCGCGGAAGCGGACGTCTTCGACCGGAGCGTAGTCGAGGCCGAACTTGTAGGTGTCGGCGCCGAAGTTCTCGTACTCCGAACGACGGTAAGCGGCGTCGAACGAGGCCGAGTAGGCCCACGGTTGATCGTCAGCCAGGGGAACCTGGATTTCGCCGAACAGTTCAGCGACGTCCGTGTCACCCGAGAAGCCGATCGTCGGGCCGCCCTGGCCGGCGCCGTCGCCGGTCGAGAAGGCGGCGTCGGTGACCGAGCCCAGGAAGTCACGACGGTATTCCGCACCGAACGCGACCTGAACGGTGCGCGTCGAGGTCGGAACAGCCCAGCCCGTGTCGCCCGTGATCGCGGCGGTGACGACTTGTTGGGTCGTTTCACCGGTCTGGATCAGCGGGATTTGCAGGTAGTCGAGAGCCGCTTGCGTCACGCCGCCCGGCGAGAAGATGTCGTAGGGCACGCAGGCGGTGTCGGTGCCGTCGACCACCGATTGACAGGTCGGAACGCCGCCGACGTCGACGACGTCAAAGGCGCGACCCAGGCGGGTGTTCGAGAAGTCGTTCAGGTAGGTACGGTTCATGGCGACGCGCGAGTATTGCGCCGCGATGTCGTAGTTCCAGCCCGGGGTGAACTCGCCGCGGATGCCGACGACACCGCGATACGATTCGTAGTTCAGGCTGTCCTGACGACCGCCGCCTTCAACGTTACGGCGACCGATCAGGGTGTCGACGGTCTGGCCGGCGACGCCCGTGCAGCCCAGTTGCGTGGCCTGTTGGGCCGACAGCATCGGGTTGTCGCAGCTCAGCGTGATGATGTCGCCGAGGAAGGCGCCCGAGGGAGCGATCTGGGCGACGGACTTGTAGTCCGAGAACATCAGCTGGGCGAAGGCTTCGATCTTGTCGTTGACTTCGTAACGGCCGAAGGCGCCGAGGGTGTAACGCTCGTCCGGACGCTGGAAGTAGTTCAGCGGACCGAAGTTGTAGGCGCCCGTCGCGCCCGAATACGGGACGAAGGTGCCGTTGCCGAGGCCGCTGCCGCCGCCGACGGTGAAGCCCGTGTTGCCGTTGTTCAGCGCGATGACCTGAGCCGGAGCCGTGGTGCCCGAACCGCCGCAGGAGAAGTTCTGCGGGGTCGCAGCGGCCGGAGCGGCCAGCGAGCAGGACGAGTAGTCGCGGTAGCGACCCAGGACGTAGTTGTTGTTCCGATAGCCGGCGTAGGCCATCAGGTTGCCCTTACCGTCCGGCGAGGCCACACCCATGATCGCGTTGACCGAGCGGCTTTCGCCGTCCGACACGTTGTCTTCCGGCAGCTGGAACTGGGCCGGGTTGGTGGCGGCACGACCGGCGATGACCTGGCGCAGGTTGCCCGGGCCGTCATAGTCGTTGTTGTGCTGATAGAAGCCGTACTGGGCATCGATCTGGATGCCTTCGAAGTCCTTCTTCATGATGAAGTTCACGACGCCGGCGATGGCGTCCGAACCGTAGATGGCGGAAGCGCCACCCGTCAGGACTTCAACGCGCTCGACCAGCTGTTCCGGAATCTGGTTCAGGTCGGCGGCGTCGTCGTTCGGCGAGCCGTAGCCCATCCGGCGGCCGTCGATCAGCACCAGGGTGCGCGACGAGCCGAGGTTACGCAGCGAGACGGTCGCGGTGCCCGAAGCGCCGTTCGACACGGTCGAGTTTTGCGCGGCGAAGGCCTGCGGCAGCTGGGCCACCAGGTCCTCAACGCGGGTCACGCCGGCGATGTCGATGTCTTCGCCGGTGACCTGGGTGACGGGGCTGGTGGTCGTCAGGTTGGCTTGCGGGATGCGCGAACCGGTGACGACGATTTCGTCCAGCTGCGTGTCCTGCGGGGCCTCTTGGGCCATCGCCGGGGCAGCGAACGCGAGAGCGGCGAAACCGCCGATCATCGTCGTGGCCAGCAGCCTGTTTCTGGTTTTGTGGTTTCTCAAAGGTCGTCTCCTGATGTTCGACGCCGCCCCTCAATCAAGCGGTGTCGCGGCCTTAGAATGGAATAGTCCCTTCCCCCGCGGACAGAATCCCGACCGCAGTTGCTGCACGTTAGGCGCCCCCAGGCTGGTTTCGCCAGCGTAATTACACGGCTGTAATCCTGTCCAAGCTCGACTGTCGTATTTAGGCCACGATAGCGTCACAGCACCGCTTCACCCGCCAGTTGACCGCGTTCGTGTCATAGGGGACTGAGAAACAGGTCGCCCCAGTGAGGGGCAGTTCCAGGAGCAAACGATGTCCCTGATTTCCGTCGTCGCGGCGCTCGCCGTCACCACCAGCCCGACGGTCCAGGATGTGCCGCCCCAGCAACGGCCCGAGTCGCTTCAACGACTGGTGGCCTGCCGGGCCGTCACCGACAACGCCGCCCGTCTGGCCTGCTACGACGCCGCTGCGGGCGCGCTGGACTCGGCCGAACGCCAGGGCGAGGTGGTGGTTATCGATCGGGCGCAGGTCAATGAGACGCAGCGCCAGCTGTTCGGATTCGAGATGCCGTCCCTGCCCCGCCTGTTCGGCAACGCCGCAGCGGCGCAGATCGATTCCATCGAGACCACCCTGCAAAGCGCGTCCCTGGCCGGCGACGGCCACTGGGTCTTCCGCCTGGCGGACGGCGGCGTATGGCGGCAGATCGACAGCGAGCCCGTGCGCTTCCGGAATCGCGCCGGACAGGAAGTGCGGGTGCGCAAGGCGTCGCTGGGCAGCTACATGCTGACCGTGGACGGCAGCCGCGCCGTTCGCGTTCGCCGGCAGTAATCATGCGCGCCCTCGCTCCCGGGGTCTGGAGTTCGCCGCAATTGAGACCGGAAGCCCTGGCCGGGCTGGCTGAGTCGGGCGTGCGCCGGATCGTCAACAACCGGCCGGACGGCGAAGAGCCCGGTCAGCCTTCGTCATCCGAAGTGCAGGCCGCAGCGGCTGCGGCGGGACTCGACTATCGTTGGGTCCCGATCTCCGGAATGCCTGGCCCCGACCAGGTCTCCGCGGTGAGCGACGCCCTGGAGGACGGCGCGCCGACGGTTCTGTTCTGCCGGTCAGGCATGCGGTCCGCGGCCGCCTGGGCGATGGCCCGGCGGCTTCACGGCGATGACGCCGACGCCTTGCGCGCGGCGGCCGCCGCGGCGGGCTACGACCTCAGCCGCCTGCCGCTCTGAGCGCTCAGCGAACGATCATGACCCGCGCCGCATAGGGGGCGGGTTCGGGCGTGCACGAAGCGACCGCCAGTTGCGCCGCCATGAGACACAGGAAGGCGCCGGCGACGGGCAGGAGCCGATTTGATACAGCCAGAGCCATGGAAACGGCCACGTCGAGCACTCCGCGAAAGGTTTACGAATTCCTAACGCAAGGCCCGGGCCGCCCCGGGGAGACGCACGCATGATCCCCTTCGTCCGCCAGTTCGACTTCGCCTACGGCCGGTGCGACCGGGTCTCGCCGCTGATCCGCCGCGTGGTGGCGGAGAACCCCGGCCCGTTCACCTTCACCGGCACCGGCACCTACATCATCGGCCGCGACGGTCCGGGCGCAGGGGTCGCCGTGATCGATCCCGGGCCGCTGGACGACGCCCACCTCAAGGCGCTGTTGTCAGCGGTCGAGGGACAGACGGTCAGTCATGTGCTGGTGACCCACACGCATCGGGACCACGCCCCCCTCGCCCGCCCGTTCGCCGAGGCGGTCGGCGCGCCGGTGCTGGCGGCCCGGCCGCCGGCCCGGACGATCCATGCGTCGGCGTCGCTGGACGAGGACGATGACGAGACCTTCGCGCCCGATCTGATCCTGACCGGCGGCGAGCGCCTGCAGGGCGACGGCTGGACGCTGGAAGCGGTCGCTACGCCGGGCCACGCCTCAAATCACATGGCGTTCGTGCTGATCGAGGAGAACGCCCTGTTCAGCGGCGACCATGTGATGGGCTGGTCGACGACGGTCGTCGCGCCGCCCGACGGCGATATGACCGACTACATGGCCAGCCTGGACGAGGTCATCGCGCGTGACTTCACCACCGTGTGGCCCACGCATGGCGCGCCGATCACGGACGTCCGTCCGTTCCTGGAAGCCTATCGCAGTCACCGGCTGGATCGCGAAGCGCAGATCATGGCGCGGCTGGAGGCCGGCGACCGCACGATCGCGGATATGGTCCCGACGTTGTACGCGGCGGTGGACCAGCGGCTCTGGCCGGCGGCCTCGCTGTCCGTCTGGGCGCATCTGATCGCCCTGGTCCGCCAGGGACGCGCAGACGCCGATCCCGAACCGACGTTGCAGGCACGCTACCGGCCCGTCTGACCCGCCGACCCGCTTACTACCGGCTGTTCAGCGCCTCGCTGATGCGCGTCACGAGGCGGCAGGCCTCGCCGCCATGGGGGCGATCATCGCGGGCGGCGACACGGATGTCGGTGCGGCCCGGCCGGATGCGGATCACGGCGTCATGGGTGAAGCCGAACCAGAAGGTGTCGCGACTTCCGTCCGCGCGCGACACGCCGGTCTTGCGCAGGGCGAAGCCGGCTTCCTGCAGCGCCCAGGCGGCCGACTCCGGCGCGATCTGGGTCATGGCGGGACGCGCGCCCGGGCAGGCCTCGATCCCGACCGCCGGTCCCTGTCCGTCATCACTGCGCAGATCGCCAAAGCCGGGCACTTCAGTCAGGTCCGTGCTGACGTTCTCCACCGGCCCGGCCGCCAGGCGGCCCTTTTGCCAGACGAACACGCCCAGGGTTCCGGCGCCGATGACCAGCGCGACCAGCGCCAGCAGGCCAAGGCGGCGGAAATCCCGCAGCGCGAGGATCACGGCCAGCACGCCCGCCCCGACCCCGACGAACGACAGCCACCAGGCGACCTGCAGCGTCAGCAGGTCATAGCCGAGCTCGACCGGCCATAGGCCTGTGCGCACGCCGAGGGCGGCGACCAGCACCAGAAGAGGCGCAGCGACGGCCAGCACCGCCAGCGCCCAGATCGTCCTGCGTCCCCTGACCGGTGCGCGGGCCATGATCTCAGCCCGCCGTCGTCGGCAGGCGATAGTCCTTCATGCGTTCCCGCACGAGCTTCTTGTCGATCTTGCCGGTGGCGCCCAACGGGATCTCGTCGACGAAGACGACGTCGTCCGGCATCCACCATTTGGCGATCTTGCCCTGCAGGAAGTCGAGATGTTCCTGCTTGTCCTGGACCTGATCGGGCTTGAGCTTGATGACCAGCACCGGGCGCTCGTCCCATTTGGGGTGCGCGGCGCCGATGACGGCGGCCAGCTCGACCTTGGGATGGCCCACGGAGATGTTCTCGATCTCGATCGAGCTGATCCACTCGCCGCCGGACTTGATCACGTCCTTGGCGCGGTCGGTGATCTGCATGAAGCCCTGTTCGTCGATGGTCGAGACGTCGCCGGTGTCGAAGAAGCCCTCGTGGTCGAGGATGTCGCCGCCCTCACCCTTGAAGTAGGCGCCGGCGATGGTCGGCCCCTTGATCATCAGACGCCCGTAGGTGTGCCCGTCGTGGGGCATCTCCTGGCCGGCGTAGTTCTTCAGCTTCAGCTCGACGCCCAGCGGCGGCGTGCCCTGCTTGACCCGCCACTTCATCTGTTCGTCGTACGGCAGGGCGGAGAGCTCAGGCGTCATGTTGGACAGGGTGCCGATGGGCGAGGTCTCGGTCATGCCCCAGCCCTGCAGCACCTCGATATCGAACTCGTCATGGAAGGCGCGGATCAGGCTCTCGGGCACCGCCGAGCCGCCGATGAGCACCTTCTTGACGGTCGGGATCTTGAGGTTGTTCTCGCGCAGGTGGGTCAGCAGACCCTGCCAGACCGTTGGCACGGCGGCCGAGAAGGTCACGCCCTCGCTCTCGATCAGTTCATAGATGGCGGCGCCGTCCATGCGCGCGCCCGGCATGACCAGTTTGGTGCCGCCCGCCGGACCGGCGAAGGCGATGCCCCAGGCGTTGGCGTGGAACATCGGCACAACCGGCAGGATGACGTCGCTCGGCGAAGCCCCCAGCACAGTCGCCTGCATGCCCAGCAGGGTGTGAATGAAGTTCGAGCGGTGCGAGTACAGCACGCCCTTCGGATTGCCGGTCGTGCCCGAGGTGTAGCAGAGCCCGCAGGCGGTCTGTTCGTCGAAGCCGCCCCAGGCCACGTCGCCCGACACGCCGGCCAGCAGGGCCTCGTAGCATTCGGCGCCCGGAAGCTTGGTCGCCGGCATGGTCAGTTCGTCGGTCAGCACCACCACCCGTTCGACGGACGGACAGTGCGGGAGCACGGCCTCAAGCAGCGGGATGAAGGTCAGGTCGACGAAGATGATCTTATCTTCGGCGTGGTTGATTATGTAGACGAGCTGTTCGGGGAACAGGCGCGGGTTCAGGGTGTGGCAGACCGCGCCCATGCCCATGATGCCGTACCAGACCTCCATATGGCGTCCGGTGTTCCAGGCCAGGGTGGCGATGCGGTCGCCGACCTTGACGTCCCAGTCCTTCAGCACGCTGGTGACGCGCTTCGCCCGCGCATGGATTTCAGCGTAGCTGGTGCGGACGATCGGCCCCTCGACCGAGCGCGTCACGACCTCGCGGTGACCATGCCAATTCTTCGCATGGTCGATGATCTTGTCGACCGTCAGCGGCCAGTCCTGCATCAGCCCAAGCATAGCGATCCCTCGGTGTGCATCCGCTCAGTCGGGATGCTTGATGGTCACGCTATCGGCGCTCCGGACGATAAGCAACGTGACGCAAGGTCAACGACTGTCCCGAAAACCCGTCCCTGCGGCATCCTGTCCACCCGCCCCTCCCCCTGGACCGGAGGCGCGTCGGGCCCTAGAAGCGCGCCCATGACCATCCTGATCGCGATCACCGGCGGCTCCGGCTCGGGCAAGAGCACCCTCGCCGAGGCCCTCGTCGCCGCCCTGCCCGGCGGCGCGGCCGTGCTGCTGCGCGAGGACTCCTACTATCGCGACGCGGCCAGCCTGCCGGATTTCGACCCGGCGACGTTCGATTTCGACGACGTGGCGGCGCGCGATCACGAGCTGATGGTCCGGGACCTGGCGGCGCTGAAGGCCGGTCAGGACATCACCGCCCCGATCTATTCCTTCATCCACCATGGCCGCGAGCCGGGCGGCGAGCCGGTGCGGGCCACCGAGGTGGTGATCGTCGAGGGCACCCACGTGCTGTGCACCCCGGCCCTGGTCGAGTTGTTCGACATCCGGGTGTTCGTCGACACCCCCGCGGACATCCGCTTCATCCGCCGGCTGTTGCGGGACCAGGCCGAGCGGGGCCGGACGGCGGAATCCGTCATCGGACAATACCTGGCCACGGTTCGTCCGGGTCATGAACGTCTGACCGAGCCGTCGCGCGTCAACGCCGACTTCATCGTCGCCGACGCCACGGCGGCGGTGCGTCTTGAGGATCCGCAGGCGGTGGTTCGCCTCGCCGCACCGGTGCTGGCGCATCCGCTTCTGGCGCAACTGGTCGAAACCTGACGAAGCCTGACGACACCTTGCCGCCTGCTTTCATCCGCGTCACCCTTGTGACTCCGAGAGCAGCGAACTCATGCACGGCCTTGTCGGAGAATCCCCGGTTCAGGACGCCAAACGAGAGGCGATACTGAAACACGCACGGACAGCCTTCGTGACCGAGGGCTACGCTGCGACCCGGATGGAGCCGATCGCCCGCGAAGCCGGGGTCTCCACCGCCACCCTCTACGCCCTCTTCAGCGGCAAGGCCGAGCTCTACTCGGCCGTCATCGACGCGGCCGGCGACGACTTCGCCCGGCGCATGGCGCATGTGCGAGCAATCGAGGGCGACGCCAGAGAGGCCCTGACCAGTTTCGCCGAGGCATACGCCGACTTCATGGGCGACGTGTTCGTGCGCTCGATCTTCCGCCTCGTGGTCGCCGAGCGGCCGCGCTTCCAGGCCGTCGCCTCCGGCCTGTTCGAGAAGGGCCAGGCGGCCATCGGCGCGACCCTGATCGACACCCTGAAGCGCCTCAGCGAGGCGGGGCAGATCAAGCCGCTGGAGCACCCGTCCTGGGCCGCCGGCCAGCTGGTGGGGATGATCGAGCACCCGGTGTTCTTCGTGTCCCTGGTCACCGGCGAAGAGATCCGCATCCGCCGCACCCGCAAACAGATCGTCGACGACGCCGTCGAGACCTTCCTGGCCCGCTACGGAACCTGAGCCGTCAGGGCTGCAGGCGGGTGGCCCGCCAGCGGTCGCCGACGCGCTCGCGGTCGAAACGCAGGCGGTCGTGCAGGCGGAACGGCCGGTCGCGCCAGAACTCCACGCTCGTCGGCACGACCCGCCAGCCGGTCCAGCGCTCGGGCCTCGGCACGTCCAGGCCTTCGAACCGCGCCGTTTCGCGCGCCACGGCCAGTTCCAGCGCTTCGCGGCTCTCGATCGGCCTGGACTGATCCGAGGCCCAGGCGCCGATACGGCTCTCGCGGGCGCGGCTGGCGAAATAGGCGTCGGCGTTGCCCGCCATGACCGGCTCGATCCACCCCCTCACCCGAACCTGGCGCCGCAGGGACTTCCAGTGGAACAGCAGCGCCGCGTGCGGATTCGCCGCCAGCTGCTCGCCCTTGGCGCTCTCGCGGTTCGAATAGAAGACGAAGCTGGCGGGCGACTGGAGCTCCTTGAACAGGACCATCCGGTTGTCCGGCCTGCCCTCGGCGTCGACGGTGGCCAGGGCCATGGCGTTGGGGTCGTTGGGCTCGGTCGCGCGCGCGTCCTCCAGCCATTCGAGGAACAGGAGGAACGGCTCCGTCCGCTCGAACATGCTGTCGTCGCTATTGGCTGCGAGCGCCGCGGCGTACTGCTCGGCGTACTCCTCGCGGGTCGGGCTGGGCGGGATCACGGGTGCGGTCATGGCGATCAAATAAACCTTCGCAGGCGCGGTGGGGAGAGGCGACACGGTTAAGCCGGTCTTCACCACGTTGCGCGCCTTAGTATGCGGATGCGTCCGCGCCCGATCTCCGAAGTCGCCTCGATCCGTGAGGCCCACGCCCTGCTCGGCCTGACCGGCCCGGCCGAGGGCGAGGCGCTGACCGCGGCGTTTCGCGCGGCGATCAAGGCCGCGCGGCCGGATCAGGCCGGGGGCGACGAGGTGCGCTTCCGCAAGACCATCGCGGCGTGGCGGCTGCTGCAGCAGCAGGCTCCCGCGCCGCTGGCGCTGACGCCCCCGACCTCCCCTCCTCCGGCCATGCCCGTCGTCTGCATCACGCCCCGGGACGCCTTGAAGGGCGGCAAGGCCCTGGTCGGCGTCAACGGCAAGGCCCTGCGCGTGCGCGTTCCGAAGGGTCTGCGCTCGGGCGAGCATCTGCGACTGAAGCGGGCGGCGGCGGACGGGAGCGACCTGCACCTGCCGGTCCTGATCCGCGGCGCGGGCGGCCTGACGGTGCTGGGCGACGACGTCTACATGAACTGGCCGATCACCCCGCGTCTGATCGAGGACGGCGGCCGGATCGAGATCGAAACCCACGCCGGTCCGCGCTCGGCATGGCTGGTGGCGGGCCAGGAGACGCTGCGTCTGCGCCTGAAGGACCTGGGTCTTCCCGCGCGCGGTTCGCGGCCGCAGGGCCATCTGTTCGTGACCCTGGCGCCCAGCGCGGACGCGCCGTCCGCCGCCGAGGATCTGCTGGTGCGCTTCACGCGCGTCTGGACGCCGGACCGGCTGGCGGCTTAGGTCACCGGCATGTCGCACAACACCTTCGGCCACCTGTTCCGCGTGACCACCTGGGGCGAAAGCCACGGGCCGGCGATCGGCTGCGTGGTCGACGGCTGCCCGCCCCTGATCCCGCTGACCGAGGCCGACCTCCAGCCCTGGCTGGACCGGCGCAAGCCCGGCGGCAGCCGCTTCGTCACCCAGCGCCAGGAGAGCGACACCGCGCAGATCCTGTCGGGCGTGTTCGACGACGGCGAGGGTCCGGTCACCACCGGCACGCCGGTCTCGATCATAATCCACAACGAGGACGCCCGGTCGAAGGACTATGGCGAGATCGCCCGCGCCTTCCGCCCCGGCCACGCCGACTTCACCTACCAGAGCAAATACGGCGTCCGGGATCACCGCGGCGGCGGCCGCTCCTCGGCGCGCGAGACGGCGGTTCGGGTGGCGGCGGGCGCGGTGGCTCGCAAGGTGTTGGGCGACGGCGTCCGTATCCGGGCGGGCGTGGTCCAGTTGGGGCCCCACCGGATCGCGCCCGAGGATGTCGATTTCGACGCCGTCTACGACAACGCCCTGTTCGCGGCGTCATCCGCGGTGGTCCCGGCCTGGGAGGAGTATCTGGACGGCGTCCGCAAGGCGGGTTCGTCCATCGGCGCCGTCGTCGCGCTGGAGGTCACCGGCGTTCCCGCCGGCTGGGGCGCCCCGATCTATGGCAAGCTGGACGCCGAACTGGCCGCCGCGATGATGTCGATCAACGCCGTGAAGGGCGTCGAGATCGGCGCCGGCTTCGAGGCCGCCGAACTGTCCGGCGAGGAAAACGCCGACGAGATGCGGCTGGGCGACGACGGCCGGCCGGTCTTCCTGTCGAACAAGGCCGGCGGCGTGCTGGGCGGCATATCCACCGGCCAGCCGGTGACGGCCCGCATCGCCTTCAAGCCGACCTCCTCGATCCTGACGCCTCGCCAGACGATCACGCGGGACGGCGCCGAGACCGATCTGCGTACGAAGGGCCGCCACGACCCCTGCGTCGCCCTGCGCGGGGTGCCGGTGGTCGAGGCCATGGCCGCCTGCGTTCTGGCGGATGCGATGCTGAGGCACCGGGCGCAGGTGGGCTGATTTGGCGCTCTCGCTCAGCCGCCTGCGATTTTGGCTCAACTATTATCGCGACGAGGTTGGTTTCGTCAGAGCGATCACAGCCGCCACGGGGGTGATCCTTCTGATCACGAGCGGACTTCTCTGGCTGACATATCCGGCCGGGCCTGTGCGGCCGGTAGAAGGGCGCATCATCGCCGTGGGGTTCATGGAAACAGATCGCGGTTCACGCTCCACCGCTTCGGTCAGCGTCGATGGTCGGCCCGTCCGCATCCAACTGCCTGCGAGGTACGGCTGCCGAAAGGGAGACCGGATCGCACTGAAGCGTCGTGCGACCCGTTTCGGCTTCAGCTACGGCGTCGGACGAAACCCGAAACCCTGCTCAATGCTCACCCCCTTTTCGCAACAGTAGTTGTTACCTATATAGGTCCCGACCGGCGCGACGTAGGATGCGCGCCTCCAAGGGAGACTGCGTCATGATCGACGTTCGACGCTTCGGCACGCTGGGCGGGGCCAACCACGGCTGGCTCAACGCCAAACATCACTTCTCGTTCGCCAACTACTACGACCCGTCGCGGATGGGCTGGGGCCGGCTGCGCGTCTGGAACGACGACGAGATCGCCGCCAGGTCGGGCTTTCCGCCCCACCCCCACTCGGACATGGAGATCATCACCTACGTCCGGACCGGGGCCATCACCCATGAGGATTCCATGGGCAACAAGGGCCGTACCGGCGCAGGCGACGTGCAGGTGATGAGCGCCGGCACCGGTGTGCGTCACTCCGAGTTCAACCTCGAGGACGAGACCACGACGCTGTTCCAGATCTGGATCGAGACCGACAAGCCGGGCTCGAAGCCGGGCTGGGGCGCCAAGCCGTTCCCGAAGTCCGACCGCAGCGGCAAGTTCGCCGTCCTGGCCTCGGGCGACGCGGCTGACGAGGCCCTGACCATCAACGCCGATGCGAAGGTGCTGGGCGCCACGCTGAACGCCGGCGAGACGATCACCTACAGCCTCGCTGAAAACCGCCGCGCCTATCTGGTGCCGGCCGTCGGCGAGGTCGAGGTCAACGGCGTGACGCTGAACGCCCGCGACGGCGCCGCGATCGCCGACGAGGGGGAACTGGTGATCACGGCCAAGGCTGACGCCGAACTGGTGATGGTCGACAGCCGCTAAAGGCCGCTCACCGCAAATGCATCGAGGCCGCCGGAGCGATCCGGCGGCCTTTTTGCTGGCTCAGCCGAAGGGGCCGATCCGGAAGATCATGCCAATGGCGGCGAATATGCCGAGGAAGAACAGAAGCATGGCTGTGATCAAGGTGACCGAGACCGGGAATACGCTCTCTGCGTGGATCAACTCCGCGCTCTTCATCGAGCCGCGCTCGTTCCTCAGACCGGTCATGAAGATCAGATGGTAGATGATCCCGAGCGCCAGAATGCCGCTCCCGAGGACAACCAACGCCTGACCGAAGAAGCGCGCCGCTGTGTCGCCTGCGGGGACTGTTCCGCTCGAGGCCAGACCGCGAAAGAAGCTGTAGATCGTGAAGCCGAAACCGATCATCGACAGCGATGTCCGGATCACCGACATCAGCGTCCGGTCGGCGCTCATACGGGTTCGCTGGAACGACATCCCGGTGCGCCGCATCGACATCTCGGTGCGGTTGACCGACAGGTTCGTGCGCCGCTCGGACAGATCAGTGCGGTGTTCCGACAGACCTGTTCGATGCTCCGACAGCCCCGTTCGATGCGTCGAGAGCCGCGTCCGGTAACGCGAGTACTGGGTGGACGCCACGGCCTCGTTCGATGGATCCACCACCGGCATCGGCGGCTCGGGCAGGTCGTCGAATTTTCCAGTCGATATGGAGGGGAAGGCCGGATCGTTCGGCGCACCCGCGCCGCTGCTTTTACTCGCCGCCATGACCGCTCTCCTCGCACTGCGCCCGCAGCGATCATGGAGGCCCCGGCGAGCAGCGGGGATCGGGTCTTCACCCCAGGTGGGTCGGGAGGGCGCCGGATAGAGGTGATGAACGGCGGGAAACGAAAACGCCGCCCGGATCGCTCCGGGCGGCGTCTTCATTTCAGGCGATGATCGCGCCTAGTGGGCGACGACCGTCGTGCCGTCGACGGGCGGCGGCGGGGCAGGAAGCGGTTCGGCTTCCTCGTCCCATTCCACCGGCGTCAGTGTGCCGGTCAGGGCCCACTTCAGCGCTTCGTCCGCCGTCTTGATCGGAACGATCTCCAGCGCGCCCTTCACGTTATCGGGCACGTCGGCGAGGTCCTTCTCGTTCTCTTCCGGGATCAGCACCGTCTTGATGCCCGAACGGAGCGCCGCGAGCAGCTTCTCCTTCAGGCCGCCGATGGCGGTGACCCGGCCGCGCAGGGTGATCTCGCCGGTCATGGCGATGTCCTTGCGGATCGGAATGCCGGTCAGGACCGAGACCATCGCGACAGTCATTGCGACGCCGGCCGAAGGGCCGTCCTTGGGCGTCGCGCCGTCCGGCACGTGCACGTGGATGTCGGTCTTCTCGAACACCGGCGGCTTGACGCCGAAGTTCAGCGCCCGGGCCCGCACATAGCTGGCGGCCGCCGAGATGGACTCCTTCATCACGTCCTTCAGGTTGCCGGTGACGGTCATGCGACCGCGGCCCGGCATCTTGATCGCCTCGATGGTCAGGATGTCGCCGCCGAACTCGGTCCAGGCCAGGCCGGTGACGATGCCGACCTGATCTTCCTCGTCCGTCTCGCCGTAGCGGTACTTCTTCACCCCGGCGTACTGGGCCAGCTTGGCGTCGTCGACGGTGATCGACAGCACCTTGTCCTTCGCCATCTCGCGCACGGCCTTGCGGGCCAGTCCGCCCAGGGCGCGTTCAAGCGAACGCACGCCGGCTTCCCGCGTGTAGTAGCGGATCAGGTCGCGGATGGTGCTGTCGGGCACGATGAACTCGGCCGGCTTAA
Source organism: Brevundimonas lenta (assembly GCF_014196335.1). GTDB lineage: Bacteria > Pseudomonadota > Alphaproteobacteria > Caulobacterales > Caulobacteraceae > Brevundimonas > Brevundimonas lenta. The sequence continues at coordinate 45,022 of NZ_JACIDM010000002.1, read as the reverse complement.
GGCCGTTCTCGGTCGTGACCTTGGGCAGGACGTGACGCTTGGCGATCTCGACCTTCTCGTCCTCGGTGTAGCCGCTGACCCGGATGATCTCCATCCGGTCCATCAGGGGCTGCGGCATGTTCAGGCTGTTGGCCGTGGTGACGAACATGATGTTGGACAGGTCATAGTCGACCTCGAGGTAGTGGTCCCCGAAGGTCGAGTTCTGGGCCGGGTCCAGCACCTCCAGCAGCGCCGACGACGGGTCGCCGCGCCAGTCGGCGCCCAGCTTGTCGATCTCGTCCAGCAGGATGAAGGCGTTGGTGGTCTTCGCCTTCTTCATCGACTGGATGATCTTGCCCGGCATCGAGCCGATGTAGGTCCGGCGGTGACCGCGGATTTCGGCCTCGTCGCGGACGCCGCCCAGCGACATGCGGACGTATTCACGGCCGGTCGCCTTGGCGATGGACTTGGCCAGCGAGGTCTTGCCGACGCCCGGAGGACCGACGAGGCACAGGATCGGGCCCTTCAGCGAGCCGGTGCGCGCCTGGACGGCCAGATATTCGATGATCCGTTCCTTGACCTTCTCGAGGCCGTAGTGGTCCTCCTCGAGGATGTCCTCGGCCTTCTGCAGGTCGATCGGCTTCTGCTTGGCCTTGCCCCACGGGATCGACAGCAGCCAGTCGAGGTAGTTCCGGACCACCGTCGATTCAGCCGACATCGGGCTCATGTTGCGCAGTTTCTTGACCTCGGCCTCGGCCTTGGTCCGCGCTTCCTTGCTGAGGCGCGTCTTGCGGATGCGCTTTTCGAGCTCGAGGATCTCGTCGCGCTGATCGTCGGTCTCGCCCAGCTCGCGCTGGATCGCCTTCATCTGCTCGTTGAGATAGTACTCGCGCTGGGTCTTCTCCATCTGGCGCTTCACGCGCGAGCGGATCTTCTTCTCGACCTGCAGGACGGAGATTTCGCCCTCCATCAGGCCGTAGACCTTCTCGAGGCGCGCGGGCACGGCGACGGTTTCAAGCAGGGCCTGCTTGTCGCCGATCTTCACCGACAGGTGCGCCGCGACCGAGTCCGCCAGACGCGACGGTTCGGTGATCTGGGGGATGGAGCTGAGGGCCTCGGGCGGGACCTTCTTGTTCAGCTTCACATAGTTTTCGAACTGCTCGATCACCGCGCGCAGCAGGGCTTCCGACTGCGAGGGTTCCCCCTCCTCGTCGGCGATCTCCTCGGCCTCGGCCTCGAAATAGTCGGTGCGGTCGGTGAAGCGCAGCAGGCGGGCGCGGCCCTTGCCCTCGACCAGCACCTTCACGGTGCCGTCGGGCAGCTTCAGCAGCTGCAGCACATTGGCCAGCACGCCGATCGGGTAGATGGCGTCCGCCGACGGATCGTCGTCGACGCTGTTCTTCTGGGTGGCGAGCAGGATCTGCTTCTCGCCCTTCATGATCTCGTCCAGCGCGCGCACCGATTTTTCGCGCCCCACGAACAGGGGCACGACCATGTGCGGGAAGACGACGATGTCTCTCAGCGGCAGGACGGGAAGTGTCTTGGTCTCGGTCATGATGCGTACTCCGGGGCCCTTGTTTATCTCGAGCCCGCCGGGGCGGCGACCGGAACGCGATGCCCCGGTCGTATCGACTCGGCCCGCCGTTCGGCGGCCTTCGTATGAGTATGTGGTTTTGCGGTCGCGCGGTTCAAGCGTGACGGGTGGACGCCCGTCCGTTCCATCCACAGACGGTCAAGCTGCACGGGCGGTCCGAAGGGCGGCCGGAGCCGGTAAGGATCATGCGCAGTCGGGGCCTGGCGCGAACGGCCTCGCCCCGGCGCCCTGTTGCGCGGACGCATCAGAAGCCGACGCTCGCTAGCGTGACGGGGCCTGATTCAGCACTGGAGACAATGCCGCCAGCTGCTGCCTGCCCCCCGCAGCGGTCAAATGATTGCGATCAGCGTACCAGGCGCCGTCCGGGCCCCGTGTCCGGCACAGAGCGCCGTCGCAGAAGGCGGTCCACGGGCGGAAGACGACGGTTCCGGGCTCCGAGGCCGCGATCTGCTCCAGTCTCGCATCGACGAGGGCGGCCAATGCGGCGTTGGCCGGGCGGGCACGATCGCACCGGTCCGTGTCTAGACCCAGGAAGGCGCGCCGGGCGTGGCAGCGGGCGGGCGAGAAGGCGTAGTCCGGCGTGGTTCCCAACAGCACGATCCGCCCCTCCGGGCCGATGGCGGCGCGAAGGCTCCGGATCGTGGTGGTCAGGTCGGCCGCCAGGGCCTCGAGGCCGACCTCCCCTGCCCCCTGCTGGTCGAGCACGACCGTCCATCCCGCGCCGAGCAGGACCATCGCGGGCTTCTCGCGCGCCCATTCCGCCATCGCCGCGCGATTGAACGCAGCGCAATAGCTGTCCGTCAGCGTCGGCACCGCCTCGATCACAGGCAGGCAGCCCGATTGCGCGGCCTCGCGCACCGCCAGCCCGCGCGGGCCGGCCCAGGCGAGGACGGCGGGCGCGAGGTGATCCGCATGGGAATTGCCCCACAGGACGACGTCGGCCTTCGCCCCGGTCGGGATGGTGCAGGCCGCGGCCGGGGGCAGCCCCGGATCGCGGTCGACCACGCACATGGCGTGGAGCGGCGGTCGAAGCTGCGCCGAGGCCTCCTCCATGCGAACGGCAGGCGAGGCCCGCCCCGGCAGGCCGTCCATCGCCGTGAGCGACAGGCCTGCGAACGACAAGACGCCGAGCGTCATCATCATGGCGACGAGCGCCCCCCGCGGGCGGCCGGAGAAGAGGCGGGCGACAGGGGCTGCGATCAACCGTTGAGCCAGCACGGCGAGACCGGCGGCGAGGATCAGGGCGGCGGCCGTCTCGGGCAGGCTCAGGGCGTGCGCCAGCAGCATGCGCGGGAGCAGCAGCAGCGGCCAGGTCCACAGCCAGAAGGCCAGCAGCAACCCCGCCATGCCCGCCGGATCGCGCTCCCGGCCGGCGCCCGGAGCCCGCAGGGCGCCCGCCGCGACCGCCGCGCCCAGCAGGAAGCCCCAGGCCCGGGCCGGCGCCAGATAGTCGGCCGGGATATGCAGGCCCGTGGCTCGCCACCACCCGTCTATCGCGAGTGACAGGGCCGCGCCCGCCAGCGCCGCCGGCGCGGCCCAATGCACGCGTCCCATGCGCCGCAGCCCCCACAGCACGACCGTCCAGCCCAGCGCGAGCTGGGCTGCGACGCCCAGCACCCAGGCGGGGCCCGTCAGTTCATTCGCGACCGCCGGATCGTATCCGCCCCGCTGGCGCAGCACTTCGCCGCCGAGCCCCGCCGCCGTCCACGCGATGACCCAGGCCTGATCCGCCAGTTCCGCGGGGGGCAGCAGGAACAGCCCACCGATCAGCACGGTCGCGGCGACCAGAGCGACCGGGGGAACCGCCCACAGCAGCATGTCCGCCCACACCCGCCGGACCTCCGGCGCCTCGGCGAGCAGGCGGCGCGTCACGACGTAGCCGGCGACGGCCAGGGCGAGGTCGAAGCCGAACCGGCCGGAGGGCAAGGCCGGAAAAGCGTGGAAGGCGACCAGGGCGGCGACGGCCACCGCCCAAATGCAAAGGGCCGCCCGCCAGTCCTGGCGAGCGGCCCCTGCGATGTCGTCAGGCGCTGTGGTCAAACAGGCCCTCGCTCAGGGTGTCAGGCGGCGCTGTCAGGCGTCGCCGTCTTCTTGCCCTTGGTTTCGGCGTAGATGAGCAGAGGCTGGGCCTTGCCCTCGATGACCTCGGCGTTGACCACGACTTCCTCGACGCCCTCGAAGGTCGGCAGCTCGAACATGGTTTCGAGCAGGATGCCTTCCAGGATCGAGCGCAGTCCGCGCGCGCCGGTCTTACGGGTGATGGCCTTCTTGGCGACGGCGATCAGCGCGTCGTCGGTGAACGTCAGGTCGACGTTCTCCATCTCGAACAGGCGCTTGTACTGCTTGACCAGGGCGTTCTTCGGCTCGGTCAGGATCTTAACCAGGGCTTCCTCGTCGAGGTCCTCCAGGGTCGCCAGAACCGGCAGACGGCCGATGAACTCGGGGATCAGGCCGAAGCGCATCAGATCGTCCGGCTCGACACCCTTGAGGATGTCGCCCGTGCGGCGCTCGTCGATTTCCTTGACCTTGGCGCCGAAGCCGATCGAGGCCCCCTCACCGCGCGCCGCGATCACCTTCTCGAGGCCGGCGAACGCGCCGCCGACGATGAACAGGATGTTGGCGGTGTCGACCTGCAGGAACTCCTGCTGCGGATGCTTGCGGCCGCCCTGCGGGGGCACGGAGGCGACGGTGCCTTCCATGATCTTCAGCAGGGCCTGCTGCACGCCTTCGCCCGACACGTCGCGGGTGATCGACGGGTTGTCCGACTTGCGCGAAATCTTGTCGATTTCGTCGATGTAGACGATGCCGCGCTGGGCCCGCTCGACGTTGTAGTCCGAGGCCTGGAGCAGCTTGAGGATGATGTTCTCGACGTCTTCACCGACGTAACCGGCTTCGGTCAGCGTCGTGGCGTCGGCCATGGTGAAGGGCACGTCGATGATGCGCGCCAGCGTCTGGGCCAGCAGCGTCTTGCCCGAGCCGGTCGGCCCGATGAGCATGATGTTCGACTTGGCCAGTTCGACGTCGTTGTTCTTCGTCGCGTGGTTGAGGCGCTTGTAGTGGTTGTGAACGGCGACGCTCAGCACCTTCTTGGCGTGCGACTGGCCGATCACATAGTCGTCAAGAACCTCCCGGATCTCCTTCGGGCTCGGGACGCCGTCCTTGGCCTTGGAGAACGAGATTTTGTGCTCTTCACGGATGATATCCATGCAGAGCTCGACGCATTCATCACAGATGAAAACAGTCGGCCCGGCGATAAGCTTGCGCACCTCGTGCTGGCTCTTTCCGCAGAACGAGCAGTAGAGGGTGCTTTTAGCGTCTGTGCCGGCGGCTTTGGTCATCGACCCTTCTCACTCCCGCGATCAACCCCGATATGAGGCCGAAAGCGCTTCCTTCGCGTTTGATTCCCGAACAATGGGCGCAAAGGTCTTCAAAAATTGACAATCACCCATCCCCGCGCCCTCTACAACCCCGCGAAAGCGTGGCCGTGGATGGTTTTAGGACGTTCATTGTTGATGGGGATCGCCGCGAATGACTGACATGGGGAGCGACGGCGGATTTCGCCAGACCGTTCAGCCGGATACGCCGATCGTCGCATTCGATTTCGACGGCACCCTGACCATTCGCGACAGCTTCACCGCCTTCCTGCGTTGGCGCGCGGGCGCCGGCGGCTGGGCGCTGGGTCTCGTAAAAATGGCGCCGGCGGTGGCGAATTACGCCACCGACCGCGATCGCGGACGCATCAAGGCGGCGTCGGTGCGCGAGTTCCTGAAGGGCGTTTCACGCACCGAACTGGAAGCCGACGCGGAAACCTTCGCCGGAGAGATGTGGGACCGATTCATGCGGCCCGACGCCCTGAGGGTCTGGAACGACTGGGGCGCCAGGGGCGCGCATCGCGTCATCGTCACCGCCAGCCCGGAAACCACCGTCGCCCCCTTCGCCCGCCGCCTCGGCGCCGAGGCCCTGCTGGGGACCCAGCTGGTGTTCGACGGCGACGACCGCGTCACCGGGGCCTTCGCCAGCGCCAACTGCCGCGGCGAGGAAAAGGTGCGCCGCCTGCGCGCCGTCTATGGCGACGATGTGAGGCTGGCCGCCGCCTATGGCGACACCTCCGGCGACACCGAAATGATCGCGATCGCCGGGGAGAAGGGCTTCCGGGTCTTCACCGCCCGCCCCTAAGGGTCAAAAACCGTCAGCGTCGACGTCGAAAACCATGGGCTTCCCGCGCGAGGTGGGATTCCAGCCCGCTTCGATCACGGACGTGACGGCGTTGCGCACCGCGTCGACGTTGATGCGCTGCTTTTCCATGACGGGTCGCCCGTTCGCGCCCATCGGCATGGGGAACTGGACCACGGCCTCACGCTGGAATTCCTGCAGGCGCAGGGTGATGGCCATGCCGTCCCACTTGCCGCCGGACTTCGGCTGCGGCTGGCGGCGGATCTCCCACTCGTAGATGTCGCCCTCGACCTCGACGGTCCCGCTGGTGTCGCGCGTGAATTGCATGGCCGCCTGATAGCACAAAAGAAAAGGGGCGCACCGGTTACGGCGCGCCCCTGATCGTCAGGTTGTCGCTGAGGCTCAGGAGCCCGGCGTCTTCACGCCGTCCTCGTCGGCCTGTTCGCGGCGGTCGTAGACGTGGTCGACGATGCCCCAGGCCTTGGCTTCCTCGGCGCTCATGAAGTGGTCGCGGTCCAGCGTCTGCTCGACTTCCTCGTACGTCCGGCCGGTGTGGTGGACGTAGATCTCATTCAGGCGGCGCTTGGTGTAGCGGATGTCCTCGGCGTGACGCTCGATGTCCGAGGCCTGGCCGCGGAAGCCGCCCGAGGGCTGGTGCACCATGACCCGCGCGTTCGGCAGGGCCACGCGCTGGCCGGCGGCGCCGGCGGTCAGGATCAGCGAGCCGGCCGAGGCGGCCATGCCCATGCAGACCGTCGAAACCGGCGAGCGGATGTATTGCATGGTGTCGTAGATCGCGAGCGCCGAGGACACCTGTCCGCCGGGGCTGTTGATGTACATGCTGATTTCCTTCTTCGGGTTCTCCGACTCCAGGAACAGCAGCTGGGCGCAGATCAGCGACGCCATGCCGTCCTCGAAAGGCCCGGTCAGGAAGATGATCCGCTCACGCAACAGGCGGGAGAAGATGTCGAAGGCCCGCTCGCCCCGGCTGGATTGCTCCACCACCATGGGGACGAGGTTCATGTTCAGAAGTTCGATCGGATCGCGCATTCAGGCCTTCTCGGATGCATTGGAGCGCGACTCAACGGTCGCCTCCCTGTTGGACAGGATATCGCGTTGCCAGAGCGTTGACGCAAGGCGGGCGGATCAATCGTCCGCCGGCGTCTCCGGTTCCTCGCGTCGCACCTGGTTCATCCGGGTGACCATGTCGTTGATCTGCTGGGCCTCGGTCGCCCGGTCGGCGCGCGAGCTGTACAGCGCCGTCAGGTAGTCCTTGTCCCAGCTGGTCAGGCTGGTCACGTCCGACCCTCGCTCGAACAGGTTCAGGATCGTGTCCAGGCCCCGCATGTCGGCGAACGGATCCAGCTGGGTCAGCGTCGCCATGGCCACATAGTCGGCGACAGCGCCCAGCGGCTCGCCTTCCGTCATGCTGAAGTCGACGATGATGATCGCCCAGCCGATGTCGTACCGGACGTTCGAACGCAGTCGCGACGCATCACGCACCGTCAGGGTCGGCGCTTCCTGACCGCGGAAAGCGATCGCCACCTGGCCGGACTGGGGCTCGACCGGGACGGTCACGTGCCACCAGCGCACCGGGACGTCCGCCGTGCGGAAATGATTCAGGGCGTCACGCCCCAGATTGGTGCTGCTGACCGCCGGGCGGAAACCCAGACCGACTCGCTCGACCATCTCGTTGGCCAGACCCGGGCCGTCGCTGGTCGCCAGGATGATCACGTTCGGACGGCAGCCGGGCCCTTCGACGTCGACGCCGGCGTCGAGCGCCGCGATGGCCACGCGATCGATCATGAACTGGGCGACGTCGGCGCGCATGCCGGTGACGCTCATGCAGATCGGGCCGTTCCAGCGCCCGGGACGCGTTCCGGGCGGCGGCGAGCCGATCTGCTCGACGAACTGCCGGGTCGCCTCCTCAAGGCGCCGCGCCTCGACCACGACCTCTTCAAGCTGGACCGGGTCCTGGCGGGCGGCGGCCGGAGCGCTCGCCGGAGGCGGCGTCTGCGGCGCGCCGGTCAGGACGAGAGCGGAAAGCAGAGCAGGCAACATTACAAAAATCCCCGCAAAAGTTGTCCTGCGACCCTACACCCGGCAGAGCTTGTCGTCTTCCCCGGTCGCCGCCTTCCTGCGGAAATTGCGTTACTCGTCGCCGTCGCGTCGTTGGTCGCGCGCCATACCCCTCGCCACCTCGTTGCTCTGCGCGTTCGCCCGCGCCTGATCCAGCTCAGCGCTGTACAGCGCCCGCAGATACGACAGGTCCCAATCGGTTATCCGCGGCAGCGTCTCCGGGCTGCCGAACAGGTTCAGCACGGTGTCGTAGCCGGCCGTCTGCGCGTCCGGATCGATCTGCGCCAGCGCAACCATCGCGACATAGTCGCTGATCTGGATGAGGTTGGCGCCGCCGGCGCGGTTGAAGTCGACGATGATGAAGACCCGCTGCAGGTCGGACTGGATGCCGGTGCGAAGGCGGGATGCGAAGGTGTTTCCAGTCGCGGCCGGTCCATAGCCGGGCATGCGGACCGCGGCCTGTCCGGTGTCGGAATCGACCGGCAGGCTGATGTGCCACCAGCGCACCGGCCGATCGGTCGCCTGGAAGTCGGCCAGTTCGCTCCGGCTCTGGTTGGCGCCGCTGACGTGGGTCAGGAACAGGCCGGGGCGCGCCTCGACCAGCGCGCGAGCCATCTCGCCGCCGTCCGCCGCGGCGATGACCAGCACATTCGGCCTGCAGCCGGGTTGGCCGGGCTCGAGCCCCACCTCCAGCGCGACGGCCGACATCCGGTCGATCATCTGCTGCGCCAGCTCCCGGCGAAGATTGACGACGCCGATGCAGACGCTGCGATCCCACCGCGCCGGGCCGTAGTCGCCGACGGGCGCGCCGACCTCCTCGACGAAGCCGCGGACGAGCTCCTCGAGATTGCGGCCTTCGACCACGACATCCGGAAGCGTGGTCTGCGGAGGCGCGTCCTGCGGCGCAGACAGCGCCAGGGCCGCCGCCGCCACGCTGATCAGTCCGATCATCCTGGCCTCCGTCTCTGCGGCCGCCGGGGCCGACAGCCCACCATACGCCACTGTTCGGCACGCGGACGAATCGGCTGGCGCCGACGCCCGGCCCAACGAAAACGGGCCGCCGCTGCGATGCAGCGACGGCCCGGTGATTTCGTCGGAATGACGGAGTCGATCAGACCTCGTCTTCTTCCTTCAGCAGCTCTTCCTTGGTGATCGGCGTGTCGGTCACCTTGGCGGTCCCGAAGATCAGGTCGCAGACCTTCTCCTCGTAGATCGGCGCGCGCATCTGGGCGGCGGCGTTCGGGTTCTGGCGGTAGAACTCCAGCACCTGACGCTCCTGACCCGGATAGTTGCGGGCTTCGTTCATGATGGCGTTGTTCAGCTCCTGGTCAGAGACGGTCACGTTGTTGGCGCGGCCGATCTCGGCCAGCACCAGGCCCAGGCGCACGCGGCGCTCGGCGATCGCGCGGTACTCTTCCTTGAGCTTCTTGTCGGACTTCTTGGCGTCCTCTTCCGGCAGACGGCCGGCGGCCTTGTCGGCCTCGACCTGTTGCCAGATGCCGTCGAACTCGGCGTCCACCATCTTCGGCGGCAGCGGGAAGTCGTGGGCCTTGTCCAGCTGGTCCAGCAGGGCGCGCTTCAGCTTGAAGCGGGCGGCGCCGGTGTATTGCTGGTTCAGGTTGGCGCGCAGGAGCTCCTTGAGCTTGTCCAGCGACTCGAGGCCGATGCGCTTGGCGAAGTCCTCGTCGACCTTGGCGGGAGCCTCGGCCTTGATGGCCTTGACGGTGATGTCGAAGGTCGCGGCCTTACCGGCCAGGTGGCTGGCCTGGTAGTTGTCGGGGAACGTGACCTCGATGGTCTTCTCTTCGCCGACCTTGGCGCCCTTCAGCTGCTCTTCGAAGCCCGGGATGAAGCGGTTCGAACCGATCACCAGGTCGGCGTCGGTGGCGGCGCCGCCCTCGAAGGCCTCGCCGTCGATCTTGCCGAGGAAGTCGATGGTCAGCTGGTCGCCTTCGGCGGCCTTGACCGACTTGCCGGTCTTGTCCTCGTACGACTTGGCCTGGCCGGCCAGCTCGGTGAGAGCCTCGTCCAGGTCGGCGTCGGACGCCTCATAGGTCGGGCGGTCCAGCTTCAGCTTCTTGATGTCGGTCGGGGTGAAGTCGGGCATGACTTCCAGCGACATTTCGTAGGCCAGGTCGTCCTGACCGGCGATGACCTTGTCCATGTCGGACGTCAGCTTCATCTCGGCCGGGGCGGCGGGGCGCACCTTGGCCTCGTCCAGCGCCTTCTGGCTCGACTCGTTCAGCGCGTTGTTGACGATCTCGCCCATCAGGTCGCGACCGAAGGTCTTCTTCACGTGGGCGGTCGGCACCTTGCCCGGACGGAAGCCCTTCAGCTTCATCTGCGGCGCGACTTCCTTCAGCTTCGCATCCAGCTTGGCGTTCAGCTCGGCGGCGGGGATGGTGACCGCGATAACGCGGCTCAGGCCTTCGGAGGACTTTTCGACGACTTGCATGGTCGGGATTCTGACGCTCTGGGGCGCACATGCCGGGAACGGCGCGCGCGGTGTTGGAAAAGCAATAAGGGCCGCCCTTGCGAGGCGGCGCCTTTGAAGCCCGCCCTTATGTCGAGGACGGCCCCAAAGGTCAACGTGAGCCGCAGCGGTTTCAGTGCGCGCGCGCCTCGGCTATCCAGCCGGGATGAGCCAGTCCCCTCCCCCGATCGGTGTCGCGGTCGTCCCGGTCACCCCGCTGCAGCAGAACTGCACCATCGTCTGGTGCCGCAAGACGATGAAGGCGGCGATCATCGATCCGGGCGCCTCGGTCGATGGTTTGCTGGCCACGGTGGCGAAGCAGGGCCTGACGCTGGACGCCATCTGGATCACCCACGGCCACCTGGATCATGCCGGCGGCGCGGCCGAGATGCAGGAGAAGACCGGGCTGGAAATCATCGGCCCGCACGAGGCGGACCAGTTCTGGATCGAGAAGATTCCGATGCAGGGCCAGCTGTACGGGATGCCGGACGTTCGCTCCTTCACCCCCACCCGCTGGCTGGCGGATGGCGATACGGTCACGCTGGGCGAGACGACGTGGGAGGTGCTGCACTGCCCCGGCCATACGCCGGGCCACGTCATCTTCTTCAACCGGGAGGCCCGCTTCGCCCAGGTCGGCGATGTTCTGTTCCAGGGATCGATCGGCCGCACCGACTTCCCGATGAGCGATCACGGCGCGCTGCTGAACGCCATCACGACCAAACTCTGGCCGCTGGGTGATGACGTCACCTTCATTCCGGGCCACGGGCCGCATTCGACCTTCGGGGCCGAGCGGCGCACCAATCCTTACGTCTCCGACGCGGCGATGCGGCAGGCCCCAATCGCCCGGCCCGCCAGCGGCCCGTCCTAGCGGGACATCAACAGGCCGATCAGCACGCCGATGCCCAGCGCATAGATCGAGGCGCGGATCGGCTCTTCCTCGACCGCCCCGCGGAAGCGGTTGGCGCGCACGCGTCCCCAGTCGCGCACCAGGCCGGCGTCCTCGCGCAGGGCCTGCCGGATCGGGCGGACGCCGAGGGACCGCATCTCATCGCGTTGAAGGATCGCGTCGGCTTCCCGATCCAGCCGCGCGGACGGAACGTCGGCCGCCTCGTCGATGTCGCCGGGTTCGGGATCGCCGGTGTAGGTTTCGGTCATGACGGGCTCCGGGGAGTGGGGAGGAAGCCGGGATTCAATCCGTCGTCAGGGTCCTGGGTTCCGGCGGCCTGTGCGTCCTGATCGTGATGCAACACGCCGGTCACGCCCGGCGTTGCTGTGGGGAGAAAGGAGGTTGTCATGACCTTTATCGATCCAGACAGCCCGGGCGGAGAACCCGAGATCACGCCTCCGGATACGCCCGGTCCCGACATCAATCCCGGCGAGACGCCGGCTGAGGTGCCGCCCAGCCAGCCCGAACAGGACGACAACGACTCCCGGCCATACGGCGGTCGATGAACGCCGAATCCAGGCGGGGCCTGTGATTCGTTCGCATTTGTGTGACCGCGACCCCGGAACCGGAGCGGAGCGAGTGGGTTCACTCTCCAACCGCCACAGTCGCCACGAAAGGAACCCCCGATGGCTCAAGGTCAGCCCACCCGAGCCTCCGGCGTCTCCAAGCGGGGCTTCGCCTCGATGGATCCGGAACGACAACGCGAGATCGCCCGCAAGGGCGGCGCGAGCGTACCGAGCGAGAAACGCAGCTTCTCGCAGGACCGCAGTCTTGCCGCCCAGGCGGGGAGAAAAGGCGGCGAGGCGTCGCACGGCTCCCGCAGCCGGGAACGTCCCCCCACCGCAGAATAACGGCTGACGATCAAAGGAAATCCGTCCGAAGGGCGGCGTCGAAAGACGCCGCCCTTCGTCGTTTCAGGCTTCGAGAAGCGCCAGCGCGACGGACGGCGCCGGACCGCTGCGGAAGTCGGCGACCCGCCAGCCGGCGGCGGCGGCGAGATCGCGCACGGACGCCTCGGTGAATTTCCGCGAGTTCTCGGTGTGAATGGTTTCGCCGCGCGCGAAGGCGATCCGTTCGTCGCCGATCCGCACCGTCATGTCGCGGCCGGCCTCCAGATGCATCTCCATGCGCGACGCCCCGGCGTTCCACACGGCCCGGTGCCGGAAGGCGCCGAGGTCGAAGTCGGCGCCCAGTTCGCGATTGGCGCGGACCAGCAGGTTGCGGTTGAAGGCGGCGGTCACGCCGCGGGCGTCGTCGTAGGCGGCGATCAGGACCGACGGCGCCTTCACCAGATCCACGCCGAGCACGAACAACGCACCCTCGCCCAACAGTTCGCGCGCGCCTTTCAGGAAGGCGACGGCCTCGTCCGGCGACAGATTGCCGATCGTCGATCCCGGGAAGAAGCCGACCCGACGTCCGGCCGCGACCTCGGGCGGCAGCGCATTCAGGTGCAGGAAGTCCCCTACCACGGGGGTGACGGCCAGGCGGGGGTAGGCTTCATCGATCCGGGCGGCCGCGGCGTCCAGCGCGGCGGGGCTGATGTCGATGGGCACATAGCCGGCGAGATCGGGCGCGGCGTCCAGGACGATACGGGTCTTCTCGCTGGCCCCTGAGCCGAACTCGACCAGCACCGCGTCCCCGAACCGTCGCGCCCAGTCCGGCGCGACCTCGCGGAGCAGCGCCGCCTCCTGGCGCGTCGGATAATATTCCGGCAGGCGCGTGATCTCTTCGAACAGGCGCGATCCCTCGGCGTCGTAGAACCATTTCGGCGAGGCGTTTTTCGGCGACGCCTTCAGCCCGGCCAGCAGGTCAGAACGGAAGCCCACCGTCTCGTCGCCATCGGTCACGGTCGTCTCCGCTGCTTCGAAGGCCAGGCGCAGGCCGGTGAACGGCCACCGCTGATGCGGATAGAAGAAGTTGCGGTAGGTCACGCGCGCATGGCCCTCGGGCGTCGCGAACGACGACCCGCGCAGCACCGCCTGGTTGGCCATGAACTTGCCGTTGTACTCGGACGCCGTGCCCTCGGTCGGGCGGAAGCCCGGATAGGGCGCGTAGGCCGAGGCCGTCCACTGCCAGACCTCGCCGAACGCGTTCGACAGGGCGTCACCCTGCGAGCGCACAGCGTGCTCCCACTCCGCCTCGGTCGGCAGCCGGCCGCCGGCCCATCGCGCAAAGGCGTCGGCCTCGTACAGGCTAAGGTGCCGCACGGGCGCCGTCGGATCGACGGGACGCCGCCCGGCCAGGGTCATCGCATTCCAGCCATCCGCCTCACGTCGCCAGTAGAGCGGTGCGTCCCAGCCCTCGGCCTGCACGGTCGCCCATCCATCCGAGAGCCAGAGCTCGGGCCGCGCGTAACCGCCATCCTCGATGAACGCGATCCACTCGCCGTTGGTGACCAGATCGGCCGACAGCGCATAGGGCTCCAGCCAGACGCGATGGGCGGGGGCCTCGTTGTCGAAGGCGAACGCCCCGTCCCCGTGACCGATTTCGACCAGACCACCGTCAAATCGCAGCCGGCCGCCGCGCATCGGCTCGACCTTTCCGGCGCGAGGCTCCTCGGTCCAGGCCGCCGGATTCAGCGGCGAACGCGACATCAGGTTCAGGATGTCCATCAGGAACAGCTCCTGATGCTGCTGCTCGTGATGCAGGCCGAGGGTGAACAAATAGCCGGTGCGCTCGTCCGCCCTGCCCTCTTCCAGCCAGGCGACCATGCGGCGGTCGATTTCGCGGCGGTAGGCCAGCACCTCGTCCAGCGACGGCCGCGTCATCAATCCGCGCTCGGGCCGCGCGACGCGCTCGCCCAGGGCCTCATAGTAACTGTTGAACAGGGTCTGGAAGATCGGATCGACCGGCTGGTAGCCCGGCTCGCCGGACAGGATCATCGCCTCGAAGAACCAGCTGGAATGCGCCAGGTGCCATTTGCCCGGGCTGCAGTCCGCCATGGACTGGGCCGCGAGATCTTCCGCCGACAGGCTTCGGGCCAGGTCGGGCATCGCGGCGCGGACGCGCCGGAAGGCTTCGATGTCGTCCTGCGCGACCGATGTCACCCGCGAGTGGACGTTCATGCATTCGCTCCCCCGCCGTGGTCCCGGGAAATGGGGCGGCGTCACGGTAACCGCCAGTCCCGGCCTTCCGTTCCCCGTGTGTCAGCCCTCCGACACAGGAACGGGGGTCAGACGCAACCGTTTGAATTCCGTCGTTCCGACCATGGGACGACGGGCGAAATCAGCTGCCTGAAATCGTAGCGAAGCGCTGGGGTGGTTCAGTCGGCGTCCGCGGGATCGGCCTCGGCCGACAGGCGCTCGATCAGTTTAAGGAAGCGCTCGGGAACGGGCTCGCGCTCGACTTCGCGATACACCTCAGCCAGCCGGGCCATGACGTCCGGCCAGCGGTCCCTCGTCAAACGCTTGTGCAACCCTGACATCCCCCCGCGACCCGAAGGCCGCATTGGCGTCAATGTCCGGAAACCGGTGTCTTGTCACGCCTAAAGCGTGACCATGGCCGCCAGCAGTTCGTCCACGGCTTCTTCCTGGGTCGCCCACGAGCAGACGAACCGCACCGACCCGTCGTCGAAGCGGTAACAGGCCCAGCCCAGTTCGTTCAGCCGCTGATGGGCGCGCGGCGGCATGCGCACGAAGACCGCGTTGGCCTCGACCGGGTGGGCCAGGGCGAACGAGGTGCCGGCGACGACGCCATCCGCCAGCCGCTGGGCCATCAGGTTGGCGTGGGCCGCCCCGTCCTCCCAGGCGTTGGTTTCCAGCAGACCCAGGAAGGGCGCGGCGAGGAAGCGGGTCTTGGACGCCGTCTGCCCGGCCTGCTTCAGCCGGTTGTCGACGCGCCGGGCCAGCGTCTTGTCGAACATGACGATCGCCTCGGCGCAATTCGCGCCCGCCTTGGCGCCGCCGAACACCAGAATATCCACGCCCAGACGGGCGATCTGCGTCAGGTCGAAACCGGCGGCCGCGGCATTGGCCAGGCGCGCGCCGTCCAGGTGCACGCCGTAGCCCTTCAGCTTCACCGGCTCGATCAGGTGCCGCAGTTCTTCCTCGGTGTAGACCGTGCCGTACTCGGTCGACTGGGTCAGGCTCAGCGCCGCCGGCGGCTGGCGATGGCCGACCTCGGGTTCGTCAAGCGCCGCCCGCAAGGCGACGGGCTCGATCTTGCCCGAGAAGCCAGGCAAGCCGATCAGGCCGACGCCCTGTCCGAAGAAGCCCGGCGCACCGGTCTCGTCGGTGCACACGTGCGCGGCATGGTGAGCCAGCACCGCCTCGTGTGGCCAGGCCAGCATGGACAGGGCGATGGCGTTGGCGGCCGTACCGGAGAAGACGAAACGGATCTCCGCATCCGCATCCAGGCGTCGGCGGATCTGGTCGGCCGCGCGGGCGGTGACGTCATCCGCCCCGTAGGCGCGGGCGTAGCCGTCGTTGGCCTCGATCAGGGCCTGAATCGCCGCCGGGGCCATGCCCGCCGTGTTGTCGGATCCGAAGTCGTAACGCATGGCTCAGTCCGCGGCGGCCGGCGCGGTGGTGCCGGCCTGATAGATGTTGGGAAGCACGATGCCGGCTCGATCCAGCGCGCGCTTGGCGGCCAGGATCACGTCCGGCTTGGCCGTCGAATAGTCTGACGTCTTCACCCAGGCGTGCAAGCTGATCTCGACCACATTGTCCTTGAAGGCGGTGATCTCCGCCGTCGGCGCCGGGTCGTCCAGAACGTCCGTAATGCCCTCGGCGGTCTTGACCAGGACCTTGAACGCCTTGTCGAGGTCGGTGTCGTAGCGGACGTTGAAGACCGCATCGATGCGCCGGCGGCGATAGGCCGTCCGGGTGACGATGAAGTCGCCCAGGATCTTGGCGTTCGGGGCGGTGACCCGGCGATTGTCGAAGGTGGCGATCTCGGTGATGAACAGGTCCAGCCGCTTCACCACGCCCTGGTAGGGCCCGATCTCGACCTGATCGCCCACACGGTAAGGCCGCAGGATCAGCAGCAACACGCCGGCCGCAACGTTCGACAGCGCCCCTTGCAACGCCAGGCCGATAGCCAGGGACGCCGCGCCCAGGACGGCGATGATCGAGGTCGTCTGCACGCCGAGGCGCTGCAGCACCATGATCAGACCCATGATCAGGATGGTCCAGCGCACCAGGGCGCCGAGGAACCCCGGCAGAGTCGCGTCGTGGCGGCTGGACTTCAGCCGTCCCAGCGCCCGCACCACCAACTGCGACGTCCACCGGGCCACGAACCACGCTGCGCCCAGGGTCAGGGCGGCGATGGTCAGGTTCACCGCCAGATCGCCGAACATGTCGACCATCTTGGCGGCCACCGCCGCGTCGAAGCTCAGGGGCGGCAGTTCGCCGAAATCGTAGGAGGGTGGCGCTGAAGCTTGGATCATGAGCCGGGTCTAACGCCTGGCGGCCGGATTGGAACCCCGGCCCCGGCATTTCGGCGCTACGCCTGGAGCGGCTTCGCCACCCGGCCGCCGCCGCTCTCGATCGCGTCCAGCAGATCCATGACGTCGTCGAGGGTATTGGCCTCGCGGGCAGGTTTGTCCCAGCGGATGCGGCTGACCCGCGGGAAGCGCATCGCCACCCCCGACTTGTGCCGCGTCGAGCGCTGCAGCCCCTCGAAGGCGACCTCCAGCACCAGGCCGAAATCACGATCCGCCCGGACCGACCGCACCGGGCCGAACCGCTCGATCGTGTGGTCGCGGACGAACTTGTCGAGTTGCTTCAACTCCTCGTCGGTGAAGCCGAAATAGGCCTTGCCGACCGGGGTGAGCACCCCCTCCTCCGTCCAGACGCCGAAGGTGTAGTCGGAATAGAAGCTGGAGCGTTTGCCGTGCCCGCGCTGGGCGTACATCAGCACCGCGTCGATGACATGCGGATCGCGCTTCCACTTGAACCACGGCCCCTTCGGACGCCCGGCCAGGTAGGGGCTGTCCCAGCGCTTCAGCATCAGCCCTTCGGCCGCCGCCCCGACCGGCGGATCGGCGCGGAGCCGACCCAGTTCCTCCCAGGTCGAGTAGCTGACGATGGGCGAAAGATGCAGGCGATCGCCGCCGTTCGCGGTCACGGCTTCCAGCCTTGCGCGACGTTCCGCGAGCGCAAGCCCCCGCAGGTCATCGCCGTCACGGGCCAGGATGTCGTAGGCGACGATGGCCGCCGGATGCGCCGCCATCGTCTTCGCATCGACCGCCTTGCGGTTCAGCCGCTGCTGCAGGTCGCCGAACGGCGCCACCATCCCGTCTCGCCAGACCACCAGTTCGCCGTCGATCGCCCCCTCGAACGTCAGGCCGGCCATGACGTCGGGAAAGGCGCCCGAAATCTCGTCGCCGGTGCGGGAGTAGAGTTTCTCGACCCCGTCCTCGCGCACCGCCTGCACGCGGATGCCGTCCCATTTCCATTCGGCGGCGTAGTCGGCCGGGTCCAGCCGCTCGAAATCCACGGCCTCGTCGATGGCCACCGCCAGCATGACCGGCCGGAACCGGCCTGGCGCGTCGCCGCTCGGGCGTTCGGCCCGCCCCTCCAGCCAGGCGAACAGGTCGGCATAGGGCGGCGTCAGGGCGTGCCAGATCTCCTCGATGTCCGATACGTCGACCGGCTCCAGCGCCGTCACGACCTCGCCGCCGTCAGGATCGGGCGGTTCGCTGACCGCCGCCGGCCGCATCATCGCCGCCGCCGTCTTCGCCAGTCGCGCCGACAGCCCGACGCGCAGCCCGCCCGTCATCAGTTTCAGCAGCGCCCAGCGCGCCTTGGGCTCCAGCGCGTCCAGCCAGCCCTCCAGCAGCCCCCTCACCTCGCCCCGGCCGGCGGTGCGCAGGGCCTCGACCACCTCGCCCAACTCGGGCTCGCGGTTGGGGCGGTGATCGCGATCGGCCGGCCAAATCAGGGCGACGGTCTCGGCCAGGTCGCCGACGTAGTCGTAGGACCAGCCGAACAGGACCGGATCGACCCGCGCCTCGACCGCCTTGCGGATCATCGCCGGCTTGGCGGCGTCGAACACCAGTTCGCCGGTCAGGGACGCCAGGGCCCAGCCCCGGTCCGGATCGGGCGTGGCTCGAAGATAGTCGCGCAGCAGGACCAGCTTCGCATTGCGCGACCCCGTCAGCGAAAGGCGGTCCAGCAGTTCGGCGAAGGCGCGCATCGGACCTCATGGGGACACAGGCTCCCCAAACGCGCAAACGCCCCGGAGGTCTCCCTCCGGGGCGTCGCGCCCCGACCCGGGCGGCGATGGGAGGGGTCCGCCTCCCGGATCGTTCGGTCTAGTTGAACATGCCGGCGATAACCGCGGTGATCAGGCCGGTGGCGATGGCGGTCATGACCACGTCATTGCCGCTGCGCACGTACTGGTAGCCATGGGGCGGCTGGCGCAGGCCGTAGCGGCCGTAGTCGCGCACGACGTACTGGTTGCTGCGGTAGTAGGACGGCATCCGCTGGCCATAGGACCAGGTGCGGACCTGGTAGCCGCGCGGCGCATAGTAGCGACCGGCGTCGTAGCGGCGTTGGGCCTGCTGCCAGCGGGCGTACTGGCGCTGCTCCTGACGATATTCGCGGCGATCGTCCCGGGCGTTCTGACGATATTCGCGACGGTCGTTGCGGTCGTCCTGACGGTACTCTCGGCGATCGTTGCGGTCGTCTCGGCGATCCTGACGCTGTTCATAGCGATCGTGGCCGCGCGATTGGGCTTCGGCGGCGGACGCCACGCCGACCGAGCCCAGGGCGAGCGTGGCGGCGATGGCTGCGGTGAGAACCTTTTTCATGGTCTGTCTCCAGATGCGGCCGAAGAAGTTCGACTTGCCTGCAATCTGGAGCCCGGCCCTTGAGCCGGGTCTGAATGGTTGTGATCACCTGCCGTTCAGACGGCGGCCGCCTTTCGAACGCGATTGTTGCGCGACCGTCAGGCCGCTTCGGCAGCGTCCGTCTGGCGGACCAGCGAGCCGACACCGGCCCGGCCCGCGCCGACCCGGTTCATCACCATGGCCAGGGCCGCGAAATCGATCGGCTTGTTCAGATAGGCGTCGGCGCCCGCGTCCAGACCGGCCTGATGGTCCTCGGTCCGGGCCGAGGCCGACAGCACGACGATCGGCGTGTCGCGGTTCAGGCCTTCGCCGGCGCGGATCGCCCGCGTCGCCGTCAGGCCGTCCATCACGGGCATGTTCACGTCCATGATGATCAGGTCGAAGCGCTGGCCTTCGGCGGCGTCGATGGCGATCTGGCCGTTCTCGGCGTTGGCCGAGGTGTGGCCGGCCGAGTTCATCCAGGCTTCCAGGATCATGCGGTTCACCGGGTGATCCTCGACCACCAGAACGCTCAGGCTCTGGCCGCCCTCTACCTCGGCGACGATCGCTTCGGCCTCTTCCTCGCGGTCCCATTGAACCACGTCGGCCTCGACAGTGAAGGTGAAGGTCGAGCCCTCGCCCACCGTGGATTCGACGGTGATGTCGCCGCCCATGATGTTGGCCATGCGCCGCGAGATGGTCAGGCCCAGGCCCGTGCCGCCGAAACGGCGCGTCGACGAGGCGTCGACCTGGGTGAAGGGCTGGAACAGGCGCTCCAGGTCTTCCGGGGCGATGCCGGCGCCGGAATCCCTGACAGCGAATTCGAAGCGGACCCGGTCATCCTCCAGCCGCTCGCCGCGGACCGTGTAGACGATCTCGCCGCCGTCGGTGAACTTCACGGCGTTGGACAGCAGGTTGTGTACGACCTGGCAGACGCGCAGCGGATCGCCGCGTACGACGGCCGGCACATCGCCCTCGCGATGGACCGTGAAGATCAGGCCCTTGGCCTCGGCCTGGGCCTGGAACGGGCCGGTCACCCGCTTGTGCAGATCATCGACGGCCACATCGACGATCTCGAAGGTCATCTTGCCGGCCTCGATCTTGGTCATGTCGAGGATGTCGTTCAGCAGGCTGAGCAGGTTGTCGCCCGAGTTGCGGATGATCGTCAGATACTCGCGCTGGGTCGGCTCAAGGCGCGTGGCGCTCAACAGCTGGGCCGCGCCGAGGACGCCGTTCATGGGCGTGCGCAGTTCGTGCGAGATGACGCCGAGGAAGTTGGACTTGGCGTCGTTGGCGGCGTTGGCGCGGTCGCGCGCCGACTCCAGCTCTTCGATCAGGTGCGCCTGATGCTCCTGGAAGGCGCGGATACGCTCTTCCCGCAGCATGGTCATGGTCACCAGCACGAACAGGCCGGCGGCCGTGAACGGGATCACGGCGATGAACTGCCAGAACTCGGGCGAGCCCCACAGGCTGGCGGCGATGATCAGGGCGGCGACGCCGTACGGCGACGAAATTACAATGGCCTGGCGTGGCGAACTGCGCAGCTGGGCGAACACCAGCACGTAGCCGGCGACCAGCAGGGCCATGGCGAGCGAGTGACCGAATTCGGCGCCCGAGAACCAGGCCAACACGGGCGCGGTCGCCCAGGCCGAGGTCGTGGCGGTCGCCACCGCCGGGAACACCAGGCCCCAGCCGGTGCCGACCCGCTGGCTGATGCGCTTTTCGACGGCGCCGCGCAGGGCGCCGGCGGCCAGGGTGCCGACGAACCACAGGGTCGCGGCGGTCCAGCCCACGGTGGCCAGCAGGCCGACCGCCCAGCTGGCGATGATCAGATAGCGCAGGTACTGGGTCTGCAGAATCGCGCGCAGGGCCTGCGCGGCCTCGCCGGAATCCGGATCGTTGCCTGTCGGCTTGCCGATGCCGTCGGATTCCACCATGCGCCCGCCCCCAAGCCTTCCCAATCCGGCCGGAACGCTAGGGCGAACCTTCTAAGACGAAGTGAACGCTGACGCTTATATGACGAACTTCGTTCTGCGAACTCAGCCGGCGGCTTCCGCCGGGGTCAGCGCCTTGATGGACAGCGCATGCACCGGGCCGGCCAATTCCTCACGCAGCAGGCCGTTGACGGTCCGCTGGCGCTGGACCCGCCCCTGCCCTTCGAACGCCGTCGACACCACCGTCACATTGAAGTGGCTCTCGCCGCCGGCGCGTCCGTCGACGCCGCCTTCGTGGTGGTGGCCGGCGTGCCGCCCGCTGTCGTCCTCGATCTCGAGACGCTCCGGAGACAGCCCCGATGTCAGTTTTTCGCGGATAATCGTCGCGATCGGGCCTTCCGGCATCGGTGTGTCCTTGTTGGTGACCAATTCGACCCTACACTTCGGGTGATGTCTTCTGCGTTTCAATACAAACCGCGCTTCAAGGATATGCGGATCAAGCCGCCCCGCCCCGAAGAGGAGGCGGCGGAGGAAGACGTCCTGCACCTTAAGCCCGGCGAGAAGCCCTGCCAGTGGCCCGAGTGCCGTCAGGCCGCGACCGCCCGCGCGCCCAAGTCGCGCGAGCGTCTGAACGACTTCTATGACTTCTGTCAGCGCCACGCGGGCGAGTACAACAAGGGCTGGAATTTCTACGCCGGCATGAGCGAGGGCGAGGTCCGCGCGGCGCAGGAGAACGAGGCCATGACCGGCGGCCGTCCCACCTGGGAGATGAAGGCCGGCAAATTCACCCGCGAAGCCGCCGCCTTCGCCGCCAAGGTGGGCACCGCCAACAACGCCGGCGCGGGCTCTTGGCGCGACAGCTTCGGCCTGTTCGGTCGTCGCATGAAGGAACAGGCCGGACCTGACGGTCAGGACGATCTGCGCATCGGCAAGCTGGAGCGCGCGGCCCTTGCCGACCTCGACCTCGATCTCCGCACCGACAAGAAGGCCATCAAGTCGCGGTATCATGAGCTGCTGAAGCGCTTCCACCCGGACCACAACCAGGGCGACCGCGGCGCTGAAGCCAAGCTCCAGCGCGTCATCAAGGCCTACAAGACGCTGAAGAAGGCGGGCCTGGCTTAAGCCCGCTCCTCCGCGAAGCGGGCTTCACCTCCGGTCGGTTCATCACGAAGCCCACGAAGGGATCACAAAGAAACACGAAGGGGCCTGCGCCAGACTCCGTCCCTTTGTGCCCTTCGTGATCCCTTTGTGCCCTTTGTGACGAACCAGCCAGCCACGCAAGCAAGGCCCGCTGCGCGGGAATGGTCTGACCCGGAACTGGCTTTCGCGCCGTCTCCGCCTATCTCAGACGCTCCCAAGCACAGGAGCCTCGCCATGGAAGTTCTCTACCGCGCCCACGCCACCGCCTCGGGCGGCGGCCGCGACGAAGGTCGCTCGGCCACCGACGACGGCAAGATCGACGTTCGCCTGTCCATCCCCACCGAGATGGGCGGCAAGGGCGGCGAAGGCACCAACCCCGAGCAGTTGTTCGCCACCGGCTACGCCGCCTGCTACCTCGGCGCCCTGCGGCTGGTCAGCGGCAAGGCGGGCACGCCCGTCGGTCCGGACACGAAGGTCACCGCCGGCATCGGCTTCGGGAAGAACACCCGCGGCGAGGGCTTCAACCTGGACGTCGACCTGGCCGTCACCGACCACGGTCTCGACCAGGCGGTCATCGACGACCTGATCCAGAAGGCCCACCAGGTCTGCCCCTACTCCAACGCCACGCGCGGCAACGTCGATGTGAGGTTGAGCGCGGCCTAGCCTAGCCGACGACGCCTTGCTCAGATTCTCGCCTACGCTGCCTCAGGAGCTCACGTGTGTTGCGTGGGTTGGCGGTGAGCTGAAGAGCGTTGCACCACCGGTACGCGTCGGTCCGTCGTCTGAACTCCCCCATAAGCATGGCTTCGCTATGGGTGTAGTACATTGCAGATTGATGCGGCATCTGCCGGTGGCGACGATGAACCACCGCGTAGGTGCTGTGCATCGTGGGCTCCACACGAAACGTGTTCGTGAGCACTCGAATCTGCCCGGCCACATCCAGAACCTGGAGGGCGACGCCTTCAGCCAACGGTTCTACACTTCCTTCCCAAGCCACGATGGTTTTTCGGCTTACGCCAAGGCGTTCGGCCATCTCGAGTTGAGTCATTGCGATCGTCTTACGGATCGCGCGCATTTCTTCACCAGTCATGGGTCGCAGTATGTCACCTATTTTCACATTTTGCAAGAAAAAGTCACCTTAGGTGACATTCAGTCCAGCGTGGTCCGGTAGCGCAGCATCGCCAGCGTCCCGACCACCAGCACGAACAGCGCCAGCGCGAACAGGCTGGGGCCGGCGTTCTCGATGCCCACGCCCTTGAGCAACGATCCCCGAACCACCCGCAGGAAATGGGTGACGGGGATCGCGGTGCCGATGATCTGGGCCCACTCAGGCATGCCGCGGAACGGGAACATGAAGCCCGACAGCAGGATCGACGGCAGCATGTAGAAGAAGCTCATCTGCATCGCCTGCAGCTGGGTCCTGGCCACCGTCGAGATCAGGAAGCCCAGCGCCAGCGAGCCGATGATGAACAGCATCAGCCCCAGACCCAGCGCGATCCAGCCGCCGCTCATCGGCACATGGAACAGCAGTCGCGCCATCACCAGGATGACCGTGGCCTGGGTCAGGCCGACCAGCACATAGGGAGTCAGCTTGCCGACCATGACCTCCAGCGGCCGGACCGGCGTGGCCAGCAGGCTTTCCATCGTGCCCCGCTCGCGCTCCCGCGCCATGCCCAGCGAGGTCATCATCACCAGCGTCATCGACAGGATCACGCCCAGCAACCCGGGCACGATGTTGTAGGCGGTGATGGCCTCGGGGTTGTAGCGACGCTGCACGACCACCTCGAACGGCTGCGTCCCCGGCGCGCGGTTCGCCAGCGGCCCCGTCAGTTCGCGCACCAGCGCCTGTTGCGGCAGGCTGGCGATCGCCGCCACCGCCCCGCTGGTCGCCGAAGGGTCCGACGCGTCCGCCTCGACCAGGATCTGGGCCCGGTCGCCACGCACCACCCGGTTGGTGAAATCGGCGGGGATCATCACCGCGAACTGCACCTCGCCCCGCGCCAGCGCCCGGTCCAGCTCGGCCTGGCTGCGTGCCTGCAGGGTGATTTCGAAATAGCCGCTGTTATCGAGCGCGGTCAGGATCGAGCGCGAGAAGGCGCCGTTGTCCTGCACCAGCACCGCCGTCGGCAGGCTGCGCGGGTCGTCATTGATGGCGTAGCCGAACAGCAGGAGCTGCACGATCGGCAGCAACAGGATCATGGCGTAGGTCAGCCGGTCCCGCGTCAGCTGGATGAACTCCTTGGCCATCACGGCCCAGGTGCGCGACAGCGAGATCACGCCGCCCTCCGCTTCTCGGCCTCAAGGTCGTGGATCAGCTGGATGAAGACGTCCTCCAGCGTCGGCCGGGTCTCCTCCCACTCCAGCGGCGGCTTGCGATACGGCGCGATGGCCGCCTCCAGCGCCGTGCGATCCCGACCCGACACATGCAGCACCGTGCCGAACGGCGCCGCCATCTCGACGCCGGGCTTCGTGCGCAGCTCTGCTGCCAGCCGGTCGGCCCCTGGGCCCTCCGCATGGAAGGTGATCAGGCCCGAGGCGTCGACCACCTCGTCGGCCGTGCCGCGCGCCAGCGTCCGCCCGCCGACGATGTACGCGATCTCATGACAGCGCTCGGCCTCGTCCATGTAGTGGGTCGACACCAGCACGGTCATGCCCTCGGCCGACATGGCGTGGATCTCGTCCCAGAAGGTCCGCCGCGCCTCCGGGTCGACCCCGGCGGTGGGCTCGTCCAGCAGCAGCAGGTCGGGCTCGTGCAGCGTCGCCACCGCCAACGCCAGCCGCTGCTTCCAGCCGCCCGACAGATTGCCCGCCAGTTGCGCCCGCCGTTCCACCAGGCCCAACCGTTCCAGCGCTGCCTGAACCCGCTCCTTGCGGCGATCCAGGTCGTGCACCCGCGCCGCGAAGGTCAGGTTCTGCTCGATGGTCAGGTCTTCGTAGAGCGAGAATTTCTGCGTCATGTAGCCGACGCGCTGCTTGATCTCGCGCGCCTGCTTCATGACATCGAAGCCCAGCACGCTCCCCTCGCCGCTGTCGGGCGTCAGCAGGCCGCACAACATGCGCAGGGTCGTCGTTTTGCCCGCGCCGTTCGGTCCCAGAAAGCCGCAGATGCGCCCCCGGGCCACCTGGATGCCGAAATCCTTCACCGCATGCAGCGCCCCGAACGACTTGTTCAGGCCGCGCACGTCGATGACGAGATCGGGCGCGTCGCTCACTCGCCGGCCCTCAGCGGGATGACATCGACCGGCAGGCCGGGGTTCAGGCTTGCGGCGTTCGCCGGCAGGGCCTCGACCCGATAGACCAGCCGGTCGCGGCTGCCCTTGCTGTACAGCACGGGCGGCGTGAACTCGGGCCGCGGGCTGACCCAGGTGATCCGCGCCGTCCCTTCACTCGCGCAGCCGTCGCAGCCGAAACGCACCGTGCGGCCGGGGCGGTAAAGCGCCATCTCCGCCTGGGGCACGAAGAACACCAGCTTGACCTCCTGGTCCGGCAGCAGGGCCATGATCGGCTGGTTCGCAGCCGCCCATTCCCCCGGCCGATAGAAGATCTCCTCCACCCGCGCCGTGCCCGGGGCGAGCGGCGCCAGTTGGCCCAGCCGGACATTCGCCTCGGTCAGCCCGCCGGCCGCCTGGGCCGCCTGCTGTTCGGCCTGGGCTACCGCGTCCTGACGGGCGCCGAGGGTGGCGACCTCGCGCCGCCGCCGCACCGCCGCCGTCTGGGCCCGCGCCGCGTCACGCGCCGCCCGCACCTGATCCAGCCGCGCCGGCGCGAAGATGCCGCGTCGCACCAGCGGTTCGATCCGTCCGAACTCGGCCTCGGCCTCGCGCTGCGTCGCCTGGGCGGCGTGCAGCTCGGCGTCGAAGACGGCCAGTTCCTGCTCACGCTGGCCCTTGCGCAAGTCCTCGGCCCGCGCCTCGGCCGCGCCGACGGCGGCGGCGGCGCTGTCGGCCTGGGCGCGCTGCACCTGCGGGTCGATCAGGAAGGTCCGGCCGCCCGCCGTCACCCGCTCGCCTTCGCGGACATACAGCGCCGCCACCGAGCCCGAGACCGGCGCGGCCAGATAGACCCGCTCGCCCTCGACATAGCCCGTCAGCGTCCGCGGCCCCTCGTCGCGCAGGAACAGGGCCCAGACCACGACGCCCAGAACGGCGATCGCGACGACGGCCAGCACCAGCCGCGGGTTCACATGCGGTCGCGTCAAGGTCTCATCCCCTGCAGAACGGTGTCGAGGTGTTGTTCAGCCAGCTTCACGACGTCGATCGGCTGCGCGCCCACGGGCTCGAAGGTCTCACGCCAGACCATCGACAGCACCATCGGCCCCATCAGGCCGAAGGCGAACAGGCGCGGGTCGCCCTCGCGCACCTCGCCCCGCACCTGGGCCTCGGCGATCAGACGGCTCATCAGGCCGATGCCGGGCTCGACGACCGTCTCGTGCCAGATGGCGGCTAGTTCGGGGTGGGTGCGGCTCTCGGCGATGACCAGTTTGACCACGCCGCTGACGCGCCGGTCGGTGACCACCCGGCTGGCCAGCATGACCAGGCCGATCCGGACCGCCGGCTCGAAGCTGACCTGGGCCTCGGCCATGGCCTTGATCCGTTCGATATTCGGCGAGATCGCGTCCCTCACCACCGCCCGGAACAGGTCCGCCTTGGTCTCGAAATACAGATACAGCGCGCCCTTCGACACGCCGGCGCGTTTGGCGACCTCTTCCAGCCGGGCGGAATGGAAGCCGCGCTCGGCGAATACCTCCAGCGCCGCGGCCAGAATCTCGGCGGGACGGTCGCCGGGTCGGCGGCGGAATTTGGGTTCGCCTGCGGGCAGCATGACGACGCCTCACAAAATAACTGACCCACCAGTCATCTACTCATCCGATATCGGATGCAAGCGGGTGCGCGCCACGCTGGACCCCGCCCCGCCGGAATTCTAAGGAGAGGCATGACCTCCCTGCTCGACTCGTCGCCCGATCCCCTGCTGACGCTGGAACCGCACCGCCAGGTGTCGGTCCGCGAACTGTTCGGCATCGACAGCGACATGACGGTGCCGGTGTTCGACCACCGCGACAGCCACGTCCCCGACATCGACGACGCCTACCGCTTCGACCCGCAGACGACGCTGGCCATCTGCGCCGGCTTCAGCTTCGACCGCCGCGTCATGGTCCAGGGCTATCACGGCACCGGCAAGTCGACGCACATCGAGCAGGTCGCCGCCCACCTGAACTGGCCGCTGGTGCGCGTGAACCTGGACAGCCACGTCAGCCGCATCGATCTGGTCGGCAAGGACGCCATCGTCCTCAAGGAAGGCCGTCAGGTCACCGAGTTCCGCGAGGGCATGCTGCCCTGGGCCCTGCAGCGCCCGATCGCGCTGGTGTTCGACGAATACGACGCCGGCCGTCCCGACGTGATGTTCGTCATCCAGCGCGTGCTGGAGGCGCAGGGCCGCCTGACCCTGCTGGACCAGAACCGCGTCATCCGCCCGAACAAGTGGTTCCGCCTGTTCTCGACCACCAACACCATCGGCCTGGGCGACACCTCGGGCCTGTATCACGGCACCCAGCAGATCAACCAGGGTCAGATGGACCGCTGGAACATCGTGACCACGCTCAACTACCTGGACCACGACGTCGAGGCCGAGATCGTCGCCGCCAAGGCGCCGGAGTGGAACACCGCCGAGGGCCGCCGCGCCATCGCCGCCATGGTCCGCGTCGCCGACATGACCCGCAACGCCTTCATGAACGGCGACATCTCGACCGTCATGAGCCCGCGGACCGTCATCACCTGGGCCCAGAACGCCACCATCTTCGGCGGCGACGTCGGCCTCGCCTTCCGCCTGACCTTCCTGAACAAGTGCGACGAGCTGGAGCGCCCGACCATCGCGGAGTTCTACCAGCGGGCGTTCGGGGAAGACCTGCCCGAGGCGGCGACGCGGGTGAAGGTCGGCTGATGCTCTCGACTGTACTGGCCGCTTACCTGGCCGTCGCCCTGCCCCAACAAGCCGACGAGCGTCCGCCCCGGCCGACGGATGAGCAGCTTCTGGCCGCCCTTCAGGCCAAGGTTCCGGATGGCCGCATCCTCTCGAGCGCCTTTCAGCCGACGCCGCGCGGCGGTGGATGGAAAGGCTGCGGCCTGATCGACGTCGGCGGCACGGTGGAGCCGTTCGCCGTCTATACGATCTGGCAGCAAGCCCGCCCGGAGCGGCGGCTGATCGCGACCATCTCCGCACCTGACGAAAACGGCCGCATGCGCGAGCACCCCGTTCCGCCGCTGCCCGCGGAGCCCGCGCACTGGAAGGTCGGCGTATCGGTCCCGACCCACGAGGATCACGACGACGACGGCATTGACCGGGACGATCGGAACCACGACGTCCTGAGCCGCAAGATGGCTCTCGTTTTCTGCGATACCCTCACGCCCCCGGAAGGCGCGACCTGGGCCACCGAGCTTGAACCGCATCCTGATCCCGCACGGGAAGCCCAGATCAATCGCCAGGCGCGACAACTCACCGACATGATCTTCGGGGCGGCAGAACGACGCGCGGCGGACTAGGCTTCACCCCCTTCCCGTTCATCCCGGCGAATGCCGGGACCCAGATTGAATGGCGCCATTCCGCCAAGCTCCCTCGGCCATCCCCCTCACCGCCTCCCGCACATCCTCCGGCCAGGCCTCTACCGCCGCGTCGAACGCCGTCCAGTCGCCCGCGAACAGCACCCGCACGGCCTCCTCATAGCCCGGCTTGTCGCCGGCGATGGCGGTCATGAAGCGGTAGGTGGCGTCCTTGGCCTTGCGGGCGCGGTCCGGGCCCTCGGCTTCCTTCAGGGCTCCCTCGACCAGTTTGCGCAGGGCTACGGAGGCGCCGCCGGGCTGGGAGGCGAGCCAGTCCCAGTGGCGGGGAAGCAGGGTGACCTCGCGGGCGGTGACGCCCAGCTTCGGGCGGCCGGGGCCGCGCTTCTCCGCCTCGGGCGCGGGCGCCAGGCGGGACAGGGCCGCGTCCAGATCGCCGCGCAGGTCCAGATCCACGGCCTTGCCGGTGGCGGCTTCGAACACCAGCACCGCCTCCCCCGCGTCCGTCGCCGCCTTGATGGCGGCCAGCGCCTCACGCGCCGGGCCGCGGGCGATCAGGCGGTCGCCGGTGAAGGCGAGGACGGGAAGGTCGGCGGGGATCGACATGGAAGCCTCCTGAAGCTCCGGTCGATTTACCCGGACGAAATATCGGCGTCAATAACGCCCGGATATAATCACGGAGAACACGGTCCGGATTTGTCTTCAGCGGACGGGAACCGCGCCCGTCGTCCTGCGCTCATCCCGCAGCCTCCCCGGCCGAATGAGAGAGAAGTAAGAGATGACTGACCAACGCATCGAAGGCGCCGCGACCGAGTTCAAGGGCCGCGTCCAGAACGGCCTCGGCGAGGCGACCGGCGACAGCAAGCTGCAGCTCGAGGGCAAGTTCAACGAGCTGAAGGGCAAGGCGGCGAACTACTACGGCCGCGCGCTCGACGGCCTGGACGGCCTGGTCGAGAAGGCCCCGGCCGACGTCCAGGGCCATGCCCGCAAGGGCCTGGATTTTGCGCGCCGCAAACCGTTGGTCACCACCGGCATTCTCGCCGGCCTGGCGATCCTGCTGACCGGCGTCGGCCGCCGCCGCTAGCCGTTGTCGGCCGCGGCCGCGAACAGCCGCGCGATCTCGGCATCGACCTGATCGGCCGCGTTCAGCTCGACCACGGCGACCAGCCGTTCGGACCAGCTTTCCTTGCGCACCGACGCCCGCAACCGGTCCGACGCGTCCGGATCCAGTTTGAGACCCAGCAGCGCCCGGCCGCCCTTCAGCGGCCGGGTCGCGGCGAACTGCACCGAGCGCGAGAACGGGGTGTAGCCCTTCCGCTGGCCGGAAATGACGCCGTCTACATCCGCCGCCACCCGCTCGATCGCCTCCAGGATCGCCAGCGAGCCGGCGTCCTTCCACAGCGCGGCGCGCAGGGCGTCCGGATCATCCCAACCCAGGCCTTCGCCCTTCGGCGCGCAGGCGTCGAGGATGTGGGAGCCGTGGTTCACGCCGATGCCGTGTTCGGCCTTCAGCCAGGCCAGCCGCGCGCGGTGACCGGTCTCCGGGCAGGCCTTCATGATCTCGACCCAGGCCTCGATCGGCTTGCCGGTGGCGGCCTCGAAATTCGCCTGGACGGTGGCGAACCACTTCTTCTGGCGATCGGTGAAACCCGCTTCGGCCATGTCACTCCCCCGACAGCCACTCCACGAGGTTTGTCATGTACCGCTTCGTCTGACGCAAGGCCTCGGGGTCGCGGATCATGGCGTCGCCCGGGACCTCGTCGACGAAGCTGGGGCGCCCGTCGCGCGGGTCCCAGTTGAAGTCCGCAAAATGGTGGAAGGTGCTCTGGGCCAGGCCCCTGCCCTCGCCCGCCTCGCCCTCGAAGGCCACGGCGATGTTGAAGGCCCGGCCGCTGACCTTGCTGACGCCGGTGGCGATGACCCGGGCGCTGGATGCGCCTTCGGGAACGCCGACCCCGCCCTCGTGCGGATGCGCCGGAAGCCGGTCCAGCAACCCGCCGCCCTCGTCCCGCAGCAGCGGATGCACCTCGCCCTCGGGGCGGATCGTCTGCCAGTCGCCGTTGGCGCCGGAGTGGTAGTTGGGGAAGTCGATGTACCCCGTATCGAGATCGTCCCGCTGATTGCGGTCCGGATCGGGGTCCAGCTTGCGCGAGTGGAAATAGTGGGCGTCCCCGACCCCGCCGAGGGTGCAGACGCTGGAGCCCAGATCCATGTGGTCGCGGGTGATCATCAGAGCCCCTCCCCGCGCGCGGAAGCGGCCGATGGCGGCGCACTCGTCGCTGGTCAGGCCGTCGCCGACGTCGACGGCGAACAGCCATAGCTGGTCGAAGTCGCTGTCGGGCAGCGAGCCGAGCACCGGGTCGGTTTCGCCGGCCGGAGTCGCCCGGTCACGGGCTGTGACCTCGACCCCAGGCAGACCGGCCAGATGCTGCGTCAGGCGCGAGAAGCGGCCGATGTGCCAGTCGTCCTCGGTCGTCGGAATGGTGGTTTGAAGCAGGATCCGGGTCATCTGCGTCTCCGCACGAAAAAGGCCCGGACGTTTCCGCCCGGGCCCCATTTCAATCCGCCGGATCAGTCGGCGGCTTCTTCCTCGACCACCTTCGCCGCCGCGCCGGTGGCGCTGGTGACGTCGAAGGCGATCTTGCCGTCCTTCAGCTCGACCTTCACATGCCCGCCGCGGGTCAGGCGGCCGAACAGGATGTCGTCGGCCAGCGGCTTCTTGATGTGCTCCTGGATCGTCCGGGCCAGGGGCCGGGCGCCGTAGAGCTCGTCGAAGCCGTTCTTGGCCAGCCAGTCGGCGGCTTCGTCGGTCAGCTCGATGGTGATGTTGCGGTCCGCCAGCTGGGCTTCCAGCTGCATCACGAACTTGGTCACCACCGACTTGATCGTCTCGGAGTCCAGCGCCTTGAACGCCACGATGGCGTCGAGACGGTTGCGGAACTCCGGTGCGAACAGTCGCTGGATGGCCTTCTCGTCCTCGCCTTCCACCTTGCCGCGGCCGAAGCCGATGGCGGCGCGGGCGTTGTCCGCAGCGCCGGCGTTGGTGGTCATGATCAGGATGACGTTCCTGAAATCGACCTTCTTGCCGACGGCGTCGGTCAACTGGCCGTTGTCCATCACCTGCAGCAGGATGTTGTAGACGTCCGGGTGGGCCTTCTCGATCTCGTCCAGCAGCACCACCGAGTGCGGATGCTGGTCGACGGCGTCGGTCAGCAGGCCGCCCTGGTCATGCCCGACGTAGCCCGGAGGGGCCCCGATCAGGCGGCTGACCGTGTGCCGCTCCATGTATTCCGACATGTCGAAACGCTGCAGCTCGATGCCGAGGGTCGACGCCAGCTGGCGCGCGACTTCGGTCTTGCCGACGCCCGTGGGGCCGGAGAACAGGAAGGCGCCGATGGGCTTCTGCGGGTCGCGGAGGCCGGCGCGGGCCAGCTTCATCGCCGCCGAGACCTGTTCGATGGCCGACTCCTGGCCGAACACCGTGCGGTTCAGGTCGGACTGCAGCTCGCGCAGGCTTTCGGTGTCCGACTTCGACACCGACTTCGGCGGGATGCGGGCCATCTTGGCGATGACGGCCTCGACCTCCTTCTGGCCGATGACCTTCTTCCGCTTCGACTCGGGCAGCAGCATCTGCGACGCCCCCGCCTCGTCGATCACGTCGATGGCTTTGTCCGGCAGCTTGCGGTCGGTCATGTAGCGGGCCGACAGCTCCACCGCCGTACGGATGGCGGCGTCGGTGTAGCGCAGCTTGTGGTGGTTCTCGTAGGAGGTCTTCAGCCCCTTCAGAATCTTGATCGTGTCGTCGACGGTGGGTTCGTTGACGTCGATCTTCTGGAAGCGGCGGGCCAGCGCCCGGTCCTTTTCAAAGTGCTGGCGATACTCCTTGTAGGTCGTCGAACCCATGCAGCGCAGGGTGCCCGAGGCCAGGGCCGGCTTCAGCAGGTTGGAGGCGTCCATCGCCCCGCCGCTGGTCGCGCCGGCGCCGATGACGGTGTGGATCTCGTCGATGAAGAGCACGGCGTTGTCGTGCGTCTCCAGTTCCTTGACCACCTGCTTCAGGCGTTCCTCGAAATCGCCGCGGTAGCGGGTGCCGGCCAGTAGCGCGCCCATGTCGAGCGAGTAGATGGTGGCGTCCTTGAGGACGTCCGGCACCTCGTTGTTGACGATCTTGCGGGCCAGGCCTTCGGCGATGGCCGTCTTGCCGACGCCCGGATCGCCGACCAGCAGCGGGTTGTTCTTGGTCCGGCGGCACAGAATCTGGATCGAGCGCTCGACCTCGGCATGGCGGCCGATCAGCGGGTCGATCTTGCCGTTGCGGGCCTTTTCGTTGAGGTCGACGCAATAGGCCTCGAGCGCCTCGCCGCCGGTCTTGGCGGCGGCCGCATCCTCGGCGTCCTCGGGCGAACCGGCCGCCTTGGCCGGGCGCGCCTCGGTCGAACCGGGCTTCTTGGCGATGCCGTGGGCGATGAAATTCACCGCGTCGTACCGCGTCATGTCCTGCTCCTGCAGGAAGTAGGCGGCGTGACTCTCGCGCTCGCTGAAGATGGCGACGAGCACGTTCGCGCCGGTCACCTCCTCACGGCCCGAGGACTGGACGTGGATCACCGCGCGCTGGATCACGCGCTGGAAGCCGGCGGTCGGCTTGGCGTCGTCGCCGTCCGAGGTCGCAAGCGCGGCCAGGTCGGTGTCGACATAGAGGGTCAGCGCCGTTTTCAGCGCGACCAGGTCGACGTTGCAGGCCGTCATCACATTGGCGGCGTCTGGATCGTCGACCAGCGCCAGAAGCAGATGCTCCAGCGTGGCGTATTCGTGCCGGCGCTCGTTCGCATAGTGAACGGCCCGGTGCAGGGTCTCTTCGAGCGGACGCGAGAAGGAGGGCAAAGCTCTCAGTCCTTTTCCATCGTGCATTGCAGGGGATGCTGGTGGCGGCGGGCGGTTTCAATCACCTGGGCGACCTTGGTTTCGGCCACCTCGTAGGTGAAGACCCCGCAGACCCCGACACCATGCTGATGCACGTGCAGCATGATGCGGGTCGCGTCCTCGCGGCTCTTCTGGAAGAACCGCTCCAGCACGTAGACGACGAATTCCATCGGCGTGTAGTCGTCATTCAGGATCAGCACCCGATAGAGCGAGGGCTTCTGAAGCTTCGGCTTTGTCTCTGTGATCGTGGCGGCGCCGGGGCCTCCATTGGGATCACTGACCTTACGTGACGGCGGCATTCGTTGTCCGGTTGGGGAGTCGATGGACAGATAGGTGATGATGGCGTGATTTGTAGATGCGTCCAGTCACAGCTTGCGTGAGACATGTGGGTTGGTTGCAGCGGAAGCACGACCCGGTCGTGACCTGAGTGCGGCCACGGATTGCCCGGGCGTCATGACCCAAAGTTCACGGGACAGGCGGCGCCATGTCGTCGCAGGATCGGGCGCGCCTTGCTGACAGCGGAGCTCCGATGCCGATCATCGCCCTTCTCGCCGCCCTGGCCCTGCAAACGCCGGGCGTCGTCATCCCGGCCGAGCCCGCCCTGACCGAAGCGATTGCAGCGCGCGACGCCGCCATCTTCTCGGTGATGTTCGACCAGTGCGATCCGCCGGCCCTGGCCGACCTGGTCACCGACGACCTCGAATTCTATCACGACCGGGGCGGCGCCATGTTCACCCGCCGGACCTTCGTCGAGGACTACGACCGCAACTGCAACGCCCGTAAGGCGCCCGATTCCTGGCGGTCCCGCCGCGAACTCGTGCCAGGCACGCTGAAAGTCTACGCCATCCCGGACTATGGCGCGGTCGCGGAAGGCACGCACCAGTTCTACGAACGCCAGGGCGACGGGCCGGAGGCGCTGGCGGGCCGGGCCCGCTTCTCGGTGCTGTGGAAGCTGGAGCCTGACGGCCAGTGGCGAATGGCGCGGGCGTTCAGCATCGACCACGCGGCGGCGTCGGAGTGAGCGCCCTCGCCCCCTCTACCGCTCATCCCCGCGAAAGCGGGGACCAGTTCTTTCGCGAGGCAGGTGCGTGGGAGATCGAAAGCGCGTCCCCGGCTTCGCCGAAGCGCCCAAAGCACTGGGTCCCCGCTTTCGCGGGGATGAGCGGTCTTGGGTACTGCGCCCAAGCAAAAAGGCCCCGGCGTTTCCGCCGGGGCCTTTCTGTACGCTTACGCGGTCGCCTTAGCGGGCGGCCTGGAACTTCTCGACCGAGGCGCTGACGCGCTCGTTGATCGGCTTGAAGCTGTCCTTCACCGAGGCGGTGAAGACGTCGGTCATCTTCGAGACTTCCGACAGGTAGGTTTCGGCGGCCGACTTGGCCCACGAGGTTTGCAGCTCGACCAGTTCCTGCACCGAGCGGGCGGCGGTCAGCGACTGGGCGGCGGCGACGCCGTCTTCCCAGGACTTCTTGCCGTAGGCCAGCGAGGCGGCCGACAGGGTCTCGGCGCCCTTCTGGGCGGCGGTGGCCGAAGCGACGAGGGCTTCGAGGTTCTTCTTGCCTTCGGCGTTCAGCTCGCTGATGCCGGCAACCGACTTCTCGGTGGCTTCACGGAACGCCTGGGCGCCTGCAGCCTGGATCTTTTCAGCCTGGGCCTGGGCCTTCTCGGCCGAAGCCTTGACGGTGGCGGTGGCGGTTTCGACGGTCTTTTTCACGGTTTCGGCGCTGTCGGCCATGGAAGTCTCTCCTGAACCTGTCGCGGCTGGGCCGCTGTGATTATCGCCGCGACAGAGGGGGGCTCTGCCGCGATGCAGCGTATATGGTGCAAGTGCGAACAGCGGTCAAGGGTTTTTGTGCGGTGCACAAAAATGTCGCCGGGGCGTCATGCCGCCTGCGGGGCGAATGGCCTTCACAAAGATGTTGACGGCCTGTTTACCCTCATGAAACCGGGTGGGCGCATGTTAGCCTCTTGAACTGCGCCGCGCCGGGGGGCCGCCGTCGCGCATAGTACGGGGTTGAGGTTTGCCGTTGTCTGCACTGATCCGTCGGGGATTCCTGTCGATGATGCTGGTCGTCGCGCTTGCGATGACCCCTACGGCGACGCCCCTCGTCGCCCAGTCCTCCGACAACGCCCGCTACGCCGCCATCGTCGTCGATGCGGAGTCGGGCGAGGTCCTGTTCGCGCGTCACGCCGACAGCCGCCGCTACCCCGCCTCGATCACCAAGGTGATGACGCTGTATCTGACCTTCGAGGCCCTGTCCGAAGGCCGGGTCAAGCTGGACGACGTGATCACCGTCTCGCCCCACGCCGCCAGCCAGCCGCCGTCCAAGCTGGGCCTCGGCGCCGGCCAGACCATCACCCTCGACGACGCC
Organism: Brevundimonas lenta; assembly: GCF_014196335.1. Lineage (GTDB taxonomy): Bacteria > Pseudomonadota > Alphaproteobacteria > Caulobacterales > Caulobacteraceae > Brevundimonas > Brevundimonas lenta. Next base: position 9,093 of record NZ_JACIDM010000002.1, on the reverse strand, counting down.
ATGAAGGCGACCGCGGTGCGCAGCGCCAATGACATGGCCGTCGCCATCGCCGAGCACGTCGGCGGCTCGGAATCGCGCTTCACCGCCCAGATGACGCTGAAGGCCCAGGAACTGGGCATGAGCCAGACCCGCTACGTCAACGCCAACGGCCTGCCGGACGCCCGCCAGCTGACCTCGGCCCGCGACCTGGCCATCCTGGCCCGCGCCATCATGCGCGACTATCCGCAGTACTATCGCTATTTCGGCTTGCACGACTGGGCCTACAACGGCCGCGACTATCGCAACACCAACGGCCTGCTGCGCACCGGCGCGGGCTATGACGGCATGAAGACCGGCTACACCAACGCCTCGGGCTACAACCTCGCGGCCTCGGCGGTGCGCAACAACAAGCGGCTGATCACCATCGTGCTGGGCGGCCAGTCGACCGCCAGCCGCAACGCCCATGTCGCAGCCCTGATGGACACCGGCTTCGACGTCGAGCGCGCCCGCGCCGGCGGCCAGGTCATCCAGGTGGCCCAGACCTATTTCGAGCAGCGCGGCTTCGGCATCGGTTCAGACAACGCCTCCTCCGGCCCGGTGCAGTACGCCTCGACCGCCAGCGACGAGGATCCGGGCCCGATCGGCGGCCCGCTGGGAACCCCGCTGGGCAGCAGCCCCACGGCCGTGTCCTACACCTCCCTGCCCGCGACCCCGCCGCCGCCGACCCGCGTGACGCCCGCGCCGTCCGAGCGCGCGGCCGCCCCGATCGTGCGCGCCGAGCGGCCCGCCGACGTCACCGCGATCCTGAACGGCGGCGTCTCGCCCACGGCGTCCTCTTCGTCAGCGCGCGCGGCCGCCCCGCCCCCGGCGCGGTCGACGGCCCGTCCGCCCGCCCGAGAACCCGCCCGCGCGCCCGCCGGCCGCTGGGCCGTCCAGGTCGGCGCCTTCCGGGACGAGACCGTGGCCCGCGACTGGCTGACCGAGGTCAACCGCCGCTTCCGCACCCAGTTCGCCAGCGCCGAACGCAACGTCCAGAACGCCTCGGGCTGGTACCGCTCGCGCTTCACCGGCATGACCGAACAGACGGCCCAGGCCGCCTGCGCCGCCCTGGCCGAGCGTAGCGTGACCTGCATGGTGGTGCGTCCGGAATAGCCGGGTTCGGCCTGCGGGCCCCGGCGGCCTTGCCGGGCTGCGCCTTTTCCCTTATACGCGCCCGCTTTCCAGGGCCTCGGTCCCGGTGCGGAATTCCAAAGGGTTCGGGAAATCATCCCGGCCGCCGCCTCGGGATCCATCGTGGAACGGACTTACCCGGTCCGCCCCGCGCCGGCGCCCACAAGGGAGACTAACCGCATGGCTCTTTACGAGCACACGGTCATGACGCGCCAGGATATCTCGGCGCAGCAGGCCGAAGCGCTGAACGACACCATCAAGGCTCTGATCGAGGAAAACGGCGGCGTCGTCGCCAAGATCGAGTACTGGGGTCTGCGCAACCTGACCTACCGCGTGAAGAAGAACCGCAAGGCTCACTATTCGCTGCTCGCCATCGACACGCCCCCGGCCGCCATGGCCGAGGTCGAGCGTCAGCTGTCGATCAACGAAGACGTGCTGCGCTGGCTGACCGTCCGCGTCGAGGAACTCGACCTGGAACTGTCGCCGCTGCTGGCCCGCCGTGAACGTGAGCGCGAGCGCGAGCGTGAACGCGGTCCCCGCGACGACGCCGCCGCCGAAGCGACCTTCTAAGGAACCCGGAACATGACCGATACCACCGCCCCGACCCCGGGCGCGCCGGCCGGCTCCGGCCCGGCCCGTCGCCCGTTCTTCCGCCGCCGCAAGGTGTGCCCGTTCTCCGGCCCGAACGCGCCGAAGATCGACTACAAGGACGTCAAGCTCCTGCAGCGCTACATCTCCGAGCGCGGCAAGATCGTTCCTTCGCGCATCACGGCCGTTTCCCAGAAGAAGCAGCGCGAACTGGCCAAGGCCATCAAGCGCGCCCGCTACCTGGCCCTCCTGCCCTACGTGGTGAAGTAAGATGAAGGTCGTTCTGCTGGAACGCGTCGATAACCTCGGCGCCATCGGCGACGTCGTCACTGTCAAGGACGGCTTCGCTCGTAACTTCCTTCTGCCGCGCGACAAGGCCCGTCGGGCCACCGCCGCCAACCTGAAGGCCTTCGAACTCGACCGCGCCGCCATCGAGCAGCGCAACGAGAAGAACAAGTCCGACGCTCAGAAGGTCGCCGACAAGATCGACGGCCAGACCTACGTCATGATCCGCCAGGCGGGTGAGACCGGTCAGCTGTACGGTTCGGTCGCCGGCCGCGACGTCGCTGAAGCCATCCAGGCTGAAGGCGGCAAGGTCGAGCGCTCGCAGGTCGTCCTGCACGTGCCGATCAAGACGCTGGGCGTCCACGAAGTGCTGGTTCGCCTGCACGCCGAGGTCCAGGCCACCGTCAAGATCAACGTCGCGCGTTCGGCTGATGAAGCCGAGCGTCAGGCCAAGGGCGAGGACGTCATCAAGTCGGCCTACGACCAGGACCGCGCCGAAGCCCTTGAACAGGCCAAGGACATGGTCGCCGGCGGCGCCGGCCAGCAGGAAGGCCTGGGCTCGGAAGCCTGAGCCCAGCCATCTCGCTGAAAGTCTGCAAGAGGGCGGGTCCGCAAGGGCCCGCCCTTTTCGCTGGCCGCCGTTCCGTCGTAAGCTCTACTGGACAGGGTCGAAGGGAACGCCATGAAGAAGCTCGCGCTTGCAGTAGGCCTCGCCGCCGTCCTGTTCGCCACCGCCGCCCAGGCCATGTCGGTTCAGGAGTTCCTGACCACAGCCGCCGGCATCCCGCGCAATCCGACCGCCCTGCTCCGCTCCGACACACGCCGCCTGATGAACGAGGTCAAGAACGCCTTCGCCACGGTGCGCAACGAACAGGACGCCGCCCGCACGGCCGGTCGCACCGCGGCGACCTGCATGCCCGAGAAGGTCTCCGTCTCGGCCGATCAGATCCTGGCCCGGTTCAACGCCATTCCGGCCGGCCGTCGCTCGATCAGCGTCACCCAGGCGGTGCGCGAATGGATGATCGAACGCCATCCTTGCCCGCGTTGACGGCAAGCGTTGCCCTGGACGCTTCGCCGACCTAACTGAGGCGGCGGAGATGTTCCCCCCATGAAACGCATCGCCCTCGTCGCCGGCCTCGCCCTCGCACTCGCCCTGTTCGCCACCGCCGCGGAAGCGATGACGGTGCGCCAGTTCCTGACCGTCGCGCAGACCCTGCCGCAGAACGCCACGATGATGTTACACCCCGAAGGCCGTCGCCTGGTCAGCGAGGTCACCGGCGCCGTCAGCGCGCTGAAGGCCGAACAGGCCGCCGACATCGCTGCCGGCCGGCGCCCGGCGCACTGCATTCCGTCCAGCGGCACCGGCATTTCGCCCGAAGCCCTTATGGCCAGGCTGAACGCCATCCCGGCTAGCCGGCGCGACATCAGCGTCCTGCAGGCGCTCCGCGAATGGATGGCGGAGCGTTACCCGTGTCCGAGCTGAGCCGTTAACTGATCCGGTTACGGAATTCCGGACTGCCCACAAGCGGACTCACCTTATCCTCGCCCACGCACACGTCCGCGCATGTCGTCGCGCGCGTGCATGAGCCATACGCATGTCGATGAACGCCTTCGCTCCCGCCGCCTTCCCGTCCATGGATGGTCCCTCCATCCAGTCCCTGCCTCACAACCTTGAGGCGGAGCAGGCGCTGCTGGGCTCCCTGATGTTCGACAACGCGGTGTTCGAGCGCCTGAGCGACCGTCTGCGCGGCTCGCATTTCTACGAACCCTTCCACCAGCGCCTGTACGACGCCGTCGAGGATCACATCCGCCAGGGCATGCTGGCCGAGCCCACCATCCTGATGGAGCGGTTCAAGCAGGACCCGGCCTTCCAGGAGTTCGGCGGTCTGCGCTACCTGGCCGACCTGGTCGATCGCGCCCCGCCGGCGGCCAACGCTCCGGACTACGCCCGGGTCGTCTACGATCTGGCCCTGCGCCGCGACCTGATCCGCATCGGCGGCGAGATCATCAAGGAGGCGCCGAACCCGGCGACCCCGGCCGACGAGCAGATCGAACAGGCCGAACAGACGCTGTATTCGCTGGCCGAGACCGGCAAGCCGTCGTCGGGCTTCGTCAGCTTCAGCCACGCCCTGTCCGGCGCCGTGCAGATGGCCGCCGAGGCCTATCAGCGCGACGGCAAGCTGGCGGGCCTGGCCACCAACCTGGACGACCTCGACAGCAAGCTGGGCGGCCTCCACCCCTCCGACCTGCTGATCCTCGCGGGCCGTCCGTCGATGGGCAAGACCGCGCTGGCCACCAACATCGCCTTCAACGTCGCCCGCAGCTATCGCTGGGAGCCGTCGCCCGAAGGCCGCAAGACCGTCAACGGCGGCGTCGTGGCCTTCTACTCGCTGGAAATGAGCGCCGAACAGCTGGCCATGCGTATCCTCGCCGACGCGTCGGGCGTGTCGTCGGACAAGCTGCGTAAGGGCGAGATCGACGCCGCCGACTTCGGCAAGATCCGCGACGCCGCCGTCGAGATCGGCGAAAGCCCCCTGTTCATCGACGCCACCGGCGGTCTGTCGATCTCCAAGCTGGCCGCCCGTGCGCGCCGCCTGAAGCGGATGGACCACGGCCTCGACCTGATCATCGTCGACTACCTTCAGCTCATCACCACCGGCGAGAACAGCCAGAAGAACCGCGTGCAGGAAGTGTCCGAGATCACCGGCGGCCTGAAGGCCCTGGCCAAGGAACTGTCCGTGCCGATCATCGCCCTGTCGCAGCTGTCGCGTCAGGTCGAGCAGCGCGAGGACAAGCGGCCCCAGCTGTCCGACCTGCGGGAATCCGGCTCGATCGAGCAGGACGCCGACTGCGTCATGTTCGTGTACCGCGAAAGCTACTACCTCGGCCGCGCCGAGCCGCGCGAGGGCTCGGAAGAGCACCTCAAGTGGCAGGAAGACATGGACCGCCTGAAGAACCAGGCCGAGGTCGTCATCGGCAAGCAGCGTCACGGCCCCATCGGCATCGTGAAGCTCTCGTTCGACGCCGACACCACCAAGTTCGGCAACCTGGCCCAGGGCCAGCGCTACGACGACTACGGCGACTGAGGTCGCAGCTGTTCCTTCTCCCGGGCGGGAGAAGGTGGCGGGGCCGCGCCTCGCCGGATGAGGGTCGGCTCTCCTTCCGAGCCTTCCTGGGGCCGACCCTCACCCCTCGCTCCCGATTGCCATAACTGCGTTACGCGTGCAGGGTCCGGCGTCACAGGAGCCGTGCCCCATGCCCGTCGTCGCGCTTGTCGCCCTCAGCCTGATCGCCGCGCAGGACCTTCCGCCGCCTCGCCAGCCGACGGCGCCGCCGGCCGCCGGTGCGCGCGCGGGCGGCGCGCCTCCGCCCCCTCCCGGCGGCCCCCAGCCCCAGGAACACGAGATCAAGGCCGTCACTGGCAATGAAGGCGGCCAGCCGCACACCGGCGGCACGGCGCAAACCCCGATCCCCGCGCCTACGGTCGGCTTCCGCCCGTCGGCGCCGCCCCCGCCCGCCCCGCCGGCGCCGGAGGCTCTGACCGGCCGCCCCGTCGGACAGCCCGCCGCGGCGGGCCTGGGGTCTCACGGCCAGAGAGAGGCGTCCTCGCCCACCGAAGCGCCCGCCGCCCCGTCCAGCTCGCCGGGCTGACGCCGCCGACGAGGCTCAGCGCATCTCCACCCGCCGGGCGCCCGTCGGGATGGTCAGCGTCCGACCGGTCCAGGTCGCTGCACGTCCGTCGATCCGCGCCGTCGCGGGCGGCGTCTCGCCCTCCGGCCAGGTCACGATGAAGCCGTCCGGCGGCGTCGCGCCCTCGTCCAGGGTCAGCAGATAGCCCCGGCCATCCCGGCGCAGGTTGTAGGTCAGCGGGCCGTACGAGGTGCGGACGTCGGCCACGCCGACCCCCTCGCCTTCCAGCCAGGCCAGTGGCGCGCCGGCCGCCAGCACCAGGGCCTCGTCGCGCTGGTAGACCAGCAGGTCCAGGGCCGAGCGGATGTAGTCCGAGCTGATCCAGGCGTGCGGCATGTCGCCGATGAAGCGCGGCTCGCGCGCGTCGCGGCCCACCACCTCGGCCCAGCCGTTCCAGGCCGTCGGGCGCATGTCGGCGAAATAGAAGTCCAGCGCCCGCATGGCGTCCGCGCGCCGCCCCAGCCGCAGCAAGGCGCCGACGTTGCGCAGTTCGTAGGGGGTGTAGTCCTTCCACTGCATGCGGTTCTCCTGCCGCGCCGTGAAATTCTCCCACCATTTGTCGAAGGTGTTGATCAGCAGCGGCTGCGGCAGCTCGTCGATCAGACCGGCCGGCGACAGGGCAATGGTCGTGGAGGTGGCGTCGAAATCGCCCCGGTCCGCCGCGCCGGCGATCCAGTCGATATCGTGGAACGCCGCCGTGGCGACGATCGAGGCCATGATGTCGGCCTTGAACTCGGCCTCCGCGGCCCGGAAGCGTTCAGCCGCCGCCACATCTCCGAGGGTGTCGGCGATGAAGATGGCGTCGCGGTAGCCCAGCAAGCCCCAGAAGTCGTCCCAGTAGCTGTAGGCGATCTTGTCCGAATAGCCCTCGTGGCTGATCGTCGGCGGCAGCAGGCCGAACAGGTGCCGGGTCTCGGGGGTCTGGAACTCCGCCGTCCGGGTCGAGGCGCGCAGCCCGTCCATATAGCCGATCGCCGCCTGGACCTGCGGCCAGACCTCGCGCAGCAGAGCCTCGTCGCGTGTATGCCGCCAGGTCTCGGCGGCGAGGAAGACGAACTGGCCGTGGCTGTCGTTCTCCGGCACCGGATCCGAGCCGCGCGCGTCGGCGCAGCACGGCACCTTGCCGTTCTCGAACACCAGCGGCGCGAACCAGCGCAGATAGTCGGCCGACAGCTGCTCATGGCCCAGCCGGTTCAGCCCCTCGGCCATCATGGCCCCGTCGCGAATCCAGGTGCGGTTGTAGCTGCGGGTGCCGGGCTGGAGGATCGGTCCCTGCCGAGACATCAGGATCTGCGCCAGCGACGAGCGGGTCACGTCCTCGATGCGCTGCGCCTCGGCCGGCAGGGTCATGTCGAAGCGGTCCAGCTTCTCGCGCCATGAGGCGGCGACGCGCTCCTGCGCCGTGTCCAGCGCCGCCTCGACCGAGCCGGTCACCGGCTGGTCCGGCGCCCCGCTTGACAACGGCGCCATGAAGCCGAAGGTCCGTGTCTCGCCCGGTTGCAGGGTGACGTCGTACAGCATCGCACCGGCCATCAGGGCCGTGGCGTCCGACTCCACCAACCGCTCGCCCGGAGCACGCCGCATCGCTGCATCAGCCAGCAGCCCTTGCGGGTCAGAGCCGGACGCGAAGGTCGCCGCCGACACCGCATCGGGCCGCACCAGGGTCGTCACCCGGATGTTGTCGTTCAGAACCATGGCGGCGCCGTTCCAGTCGATCTGCTGTATCGGCCCCACCCCGCCCGGCGTGGTCAGGAACTGGCTCGGGCCGTTGACCTGGAACGGCCGCGCCATCAGGGCGAGGGTCAGGCTCCGCGGCCGGTTCGAGGTGTTGGTCAGGGCGTAGCGGCCGTAGATCTGCGCCGTCTCCGGCGTTCCGTCGGCGAAGGCGGTGACGGCCAGGCTCCAGCCGTCGGCGGTCCAGGTCACCGTCGGGATGGGCAGATAGCCGTCCTGCAGGCTCTGGGTCGCATTCACGTCCGCCCAGCTCACCAGCCGTCCGTTGTCCAGCACGAAGGGCTCGATCGACGGACCGCCGCGACGCAGCTCGATGGCCCCGTCCTCGCCGATCAGCCCGCTCTCGCCGCCGCCGTCGACGCCGACGAGGGTCCAGTAGGGCTGCTCCCCCGCGAAGCCGCGCGGGTACAGGCCCCGGCGGCTCTCGCCGGCCACGGCGCGCATGAAGGTGGTCGGCGTCTCGCCGAACGCCAGCGGCTCGATTTCGAGGGCGGACAGGCCATAGGCGTTGGCCGCCGCCTGACCCAGCCGCTGCCCGGCGCCCGCCTGCCCGACCACCCCGCCGCGATCCAGCGGCGTCAGCAGGTCCAGCCGCAGCCAGCGGGCAGAGGCCTCGGGCGTGCGCAGCCAGTCGGTCCCGCCGTTGCCGCCCTGCACCGCCGCCAGCGCGCGCCAGGTCTCCCCGTCCGAAGACGCCATCAGCCGGTAGTCCGACGCCGCCAGCCGGTCGGCCCAGCGCAGGGTCACGCCGCCGAACTCGCGCTCGAAACCGAGGTCGAGGGTCAGGCTCTGGGCCCCGGCCGCGGTCGTGCGCCAGAAGGTCAGCGGGTCGTCGTCCACCGCCCGTGCGGCGAGGTTCAGGCCGTCCTCGCTGCTGGCGCCGGCCAGCGGACGGGGCGGCACGGAGGGTTCTGGCGGAAGTTCGCGCAGCTCCAGCTGGTCGACCTCGATCCAGCCCTTTCCGCCCTGCCCGGCGGTGATCACGAACTCGATCCGCGCCGCGCCGCGGAAGGTGCGGTCAGGATCGGGGCCCCAGGCCCAGATGATGTGGCGCTTGCGGACGACGTAGCGCGTCCACTCGCCGTTCGCCTCGAACCGCTCGACGCGCCGCCAGTGGACGTTGTCGCCCGACGCATCGACGAATTTGATCTCCAGCGTATTGGGCAGCATCTCGCCGCGCAGCCAGAAGCTGATCTCGTAGTTGTCGGGGACCTGCAGATCGATGGTCCGCGCGGCGAAGGCGTAGCCCGAGCGGCCGTTGAAATCGTAGTCCAGCCGCATCGCCTGGCCGTCGCGGCCCGCCACCGAGGTGATCGCCGAGGAGACGTCGGTCGAGGCGTCGGCGGACCACGGCGTCAGGTCCTCGAACCCGTCCAGCAGCCGCGCCGACTGGGCGTGAGCGGGCAAGGCGATGGCCAGGGCGAGCAGGCTGGCGATCAGCAGTCGGACGAACGACATCGGCTCTCGACTCCATCAGATCCTCCCCCATTGGGGGAGGGGGACCATGCGCAGCATGGTGGAGGGGGCCGGCGCACCGCGCCGGCGCGAGGGTGGGGGGGGGGGGGGGGGGGGGGGGGGGGGGGGGGGGGGGGGGGGGGGGGGGGGGGGGGGGGGGGGGGGGGGGGGGGGGGGGGGGGGGGGGGGGGG
>NZ_JACIDM010000001.1:1218194-1486604 GCF_014196335.1 Brevundimonas lenta | reverse complement strand
GCAGCGACCGGGTGGGGGCGGCTGGAGGATGGGCCCTCCCCACCCCGCCGCCGCTTCGCGTCGCCGACCCTCCCCGTGCCGGGGAGGGAGAAGCGGACAGGGAAGACAAGCCCCTTCCCTCACGCTAAACCGCCCCCAAATCCCGTTCAGGAGCTTCCCATGACCGTCGCCGCCCGCCTCGCCGAACTCGGCATCAACCTGCCGGAACCCGCCAAGGCGGTCGCCAACTACGTGCCCTACGTCCAGACCGGAAACCTGGTCCACATCTCGGGCCAGCTGTCGAACGACGCCTCGGGCGGCGTGAAGGGCACCGTCGGCGCCGACGTCTCGCCGGAACAGGCCCAGGCCGCGGCCCGCATGTGCGGCGTCAACCTGCTGGCCCAGATGTCGGCCGCGCTGGACGGCGATCTGGAACGCGTCGTCCGCGTCGTGAAGCTGGGCGGCTTCGTCCAGGCCGCCGGCGACTTCGAAGCCATCCCGGCCGTGATCAACGGTTGCTCGGACCTGATGGTCGAGGTCTTCGGCGACAAGGGCCGCCACGCCCGCTCGGCCGTCGGCGTCTACAAGCTCCCGCTCGGCTTCGCCGTCGAGGTGGACGCCATCGTGGAAGTCCGCTGATCGGCGCCACGCTTCGATCCTTCCCGCGAAGCGGGACCCGACTTCCTCGCGGAGTCCGGTCCCGCGGAGCGGGTGCATCACCAAGGCCACGAAGACCGCACGAAGCGCACAAAGGTCGCGGAGCCACGCATGGACTCCTTCGTGTTCTTTGTGCCCCCTTGGTGCTCTTCGTGATGAACCTGCCGGCGACGACAGGGATACCCACCCCGCTTCGCGGGACGTCCGCATGACCGAGCCGGCCTTCCGCATCCACGTCCACAACGCGGTCGCCGACATCGGCCGGGACGCGTGGGACGCCTGCGCGGCCCCGTCCGGCGACCCCTTCGTCTCGTACGACTTCCTCGATGCCTGCGAGGCGTCCGGCAGCGCGGTTCCGCGTGAAGGCTGGGCCGGACGCCACCTCGCCCTGACCGACGCGGACGGCCGCGTCATCGGCGTCATGCCCCTCTGGCTCAAGGGCCACAGCCAGGGCGAATACGTCTTCGATCACAGCTGGGCCGACGCTTACGAGCGCGCCGGCGGCGCCTACTACCCCAAGCTCCTCGGCGCCGTGCCCTTCACCCCGGTGACAGGTCAGCGCTTCCTCGCCCATCCCGACGGCGACGCCGCCGTCGTCCGCCAGGCCCTGCTGCAGGGCGCCGTGGCCCTCACCGAACGCCTCGGCGTCTCCTCGCTGCACGTCACCTTCCCCACCCGCGAGGAGTGGCGGGCCATGGGCGAGAGCGGCCTGCTGCTGCGTCAGGACATGCAGTACGTCTGGCGCAACGGCGGCTACGAAACCTTCGACGACTTCCTCTCGGCCCTGTCGTCCAGCCGCCGCAAGACCATCCGCCGCGAACGCCGCGAGGCCCGGGCCGGGCTCGACATCCGCACCCTCACCGGCGTCGACATCACGGAGGTGCACTGGGACGCCTTCTTCCAGTTCTACATGGACACCGGCGGCCGGAAGTGGGGCCGCCCCTATCTGACCCGCGACTTCTTCAGCCGCCTCGGCGCGACCATGGCCGACCGCATCGCCCTGGTGCTGGCGTACCGCGACGGCGCGCCCATCGCCGGGGCCCTGAACCTGATCGGCCGCGACGCCCTGTACGGACGCCAGTGGGGCGCGCTGGACGACGTGCCCTTCCTGCATTTCGAGCTCTGCTACTACCAGGCCATCGATTTCGCGATCGCCCGCGGTCTGTCGCGCGTCGAGGCCGGCGCCCAGGGCGAGCACAAGATCGCCCGCGGCTACCTGCCCGCACCCGTCTACTCGGCGCACTGGATCGCGGACCCGGCCCTGAGCGCGCCCGTCGCCGATTATCTCGAACGCGAGCGCCCGGCGGTCGAGGCCGAAATCGACGCCATGACGGAAGAGCTCTCGCCCTTCCGCAAGAACCTGGGGTGACCTATTCGACGCGGCGCTGCGGCTCCGGGCCGATGAACCAGCCGGCGATCCAGCTGACGATGCCGGTCACGATCGCGGCGCCGATCCCGGCCCAGAAGCCGTTGACCGTGAACCCGCCCAGCATGACTGACACCAATCCGATCATCGCCGCGTTCACCACCAGCAGGAACAGGCCGAAGGTGATGATGGTCAGCGGGAAGGTCAGGATGGTCAGGATCGGCCGCACGATGGCGTTGACCACGCCCAGCAGGATCGCCGCCAGCCACAGCGAGCCGTTGTCGGTGAAAGACACGCCGGGCACCACCTTCGCCGACAGCCACAGGGCCAGGGCGGTGACGAGGAACTGGATGATGAAACGCAGCATGGCTTCCTCCGTGAAGACCTTGAGCATAACACCGGAAACCCGTCGGGGCTCCCCTCGCCGCCCCGCGATTGCTAGCCTCGCCTGAAGCCCCGGAGCCCCGCATGACCCTTCACGCGCCCTACGACCCGCACAACATCTTCGCGAAGATCCTCCGCGCCGAGATTCCCGCCGTGAAGGTCTGGGAGGACGACGAGGTCCTCGCCTTCATGGACGTCTTCCCCCAGTCGGAAGGCCATGTGCTGGTCATCTCGAAGACCTCCACCGCCCGCACCCTGCTGGACATCGAACCGGCGGTCCTCGCCCGCCTCATGGAGGCCACGCGGCGCACCGCCCGCGCGGTGCAGAAGGCGCTGCAGCCCGACGGCTTCCAGATCATGCAGTACAACGGCGAGGCCGGCGGCCAGACCGTCTTCCACGTCCATTTCCACATCGTGCCGCGCTGGTCCGACCGTCCGCTCAAGGGTCACAGCCAGGCCCCGATGGCCGACGCCGCGGCCCTGAAGGTCCTCGCCGACCGCATCGCGGCCGCCCTCGACTAGGTCGGGATCGGCCCCCGGAACACGAACCAGGCTCCCGCCACGATCAGGGCGAAGCCGACGGCGTGGTTCATCGTCAGCTTCTCGCCCAGGAAGGTGACCGAGAAGATCGCGAACACGATCAGGGTGATCACCTCCTGCATCGTCTTCAGCTCGGCCGCCGAATAGACCTGATGCCCGATCCGGTTGGCCGGCACCGCCAGGCAGTATTCGAAGAAGGCGATGCCCCAGCTGACGATCACCACCAGCCACAGCGGCTTGGACCCGAATTTCAGGTGCCCGTACCAGGCGAAGGTCATGAACACGTTGGAGGCGACCAGCATCAGGACCGGCGCCAGATGAGGAATTGAAATCGGCACCTGCGTCCCCGGCTTGCGTCCCGCCTCATGCGCCAGCATAAGGGCCGCCCGTCAAGCGGTGCGCCGGCTTAGCTCAGTTGGTAGAGCGCCAGTTTTGTAAACTGGATGTCGCGGGTTCGATTCCTGCAGCCGGCACCAGCTGTTTTTTATTTAAAAACAGTCACTTAGCCGAAATCAAAACTGAGAACAGGCTTCTCCGACCTACTGATTTGCTTGGCTTTTTTTGTCTGACGGCGATCCGAAAACAGCGTCAGTTCGATTCCTGCGGCAGGCATCTCACTGTGTTGATGGTGTCGCGCCGATTGCACCGCCGCCTAGCTCAAGAAGCTTGGCATTTTTCTAGCTTCGCTATCGCCACAACCCGATCGCGCGACACGAAAGTGGGCGTCCGGGTCTTTGGGTTATAGGTGAGGAGGCCACCACCGAACTGCCCAACAAGTGTGGTGCATAGTGAGCCACCATTCGTAAGGGACACATAGGTCGAAGGCGGTGCGCGTTTCATCGATTCACCCATCATCATTCCGAAGCCGAGCACCACGGTGATGGCACCGTACGTGAAGCACAAAGGGATGATGGTCCGGGCTCGAGCGTGGTTCCAATACAGTTCGGGGAGAAAGAAGACGCCGAACCCGTGCATGATCGTCAGGCCCGCGAGGAGCCTAAAGTCTTCGGGATAGATGGCCCGAACGAGCATAACGGCCGAAAAGCCGACCACGGCCAGGATACCAATGATCAGATTTTTGACGAGAACAATGACGGTGATGGCTTTCACCGGTGTCGTGTTTCCACTCGGTCCAGGCCGACCGGTGGCGTGAAACAGGAACCCACCAATCAGAGCGGCAAGGAGAGTGGGGGTCAAAAACCAGATGCCGCTAAGAAAATCTGCGACGGTAAGAAAGCTAAGCCAAGACGTGCCGAAGGGTGTGAAATATCCCACGGTATAGGACATTGCGAGGGCCACACCGCCCAATGAAACTAAGGGTAGCGTTTCGCCCGCGATCCGCCACACCGACTTCTGCTCATCTGCCATTCGCGCGCTCTGTTGGCGGCTGTCTCATCCGCCTAAGTGATCCAGCCATGGTGCTAAATCACGTGGAGATCGTGTACGAGGACAGGAGAACTGCCAAGCTTTTGCGGATGGCGACGCCATTTCGCGCCCGGACCCACCGTTGCTGGGCGCGGGGTCCGACTATGGCTTGGCAAGGAATTTTCCGAGGGCGGCGGCGATGCTGGGATCTAGGCCCCCATCTTCCTTCACGATGCCGTCGGGCGTGTTACGGAAGAGCGCGTTCAAGATCACCTGGCGATCTTCGGTCGATGCGGCGCTATTTTCTATAAGAGCGAGGTAGGTTTCGGTCATTGTCGCTCTCTCCTCAGCATCTTGGCGAAGGTGATGTTGGCTGAGATACAGCTTCGTCAGGAGGCGCCCGGCCCAGAAGACCAAGCCGGCGCAAGAAGCGAGGCCAGCTGAAGCCACAATGAAGATGGCGTTGGGAAATGGCGGAGCCCCAGGCACTTGGGCTTCTTTTGCAGCGTTTATCAACGATACGCCCGTCTCGTTGAATGCATACGCCATCCCCGCGAGGGCTGCCGGAAAGAAGATCAAGACCCAGAGACGAGTCCAAAATTCGGATTCTTTGTGTTGAGCAGCCTTGTTCTTCCAATAGTCTACAGGAGCTGCAAGCCCCATGTGCTCTTTGTAGGTCGCCTCTACAGTCTTTATGCTGGCCTCGGAAGCGGCGTGCCGATCGCGCCAGTTCCTACTCTCCTTTCGCCAAAGCCAGTTTCGTCGCACGGCCCAACGAGCAGCCGTCCGCTGAGCTTCGTGTACAAGCCGACGCCATTCTTGGTCAGCCAGTTCGGCTTTGGCCGCCGCCTCAGCAGTGACCTGCCGCACCGTAGACCGTGCGTTCTCTCGCTCCATCTTGAGACGTTCGGCCAACGCTGACGTTTCAGATAATGCGGGCGCAACCTCCCAAAGCGCGCCCAGGATGTCGTCCCGGTCTCTGGCATCGCCCAATGTCAGCGCGCCGCGCTTCAAGCCGATGTAGAAGAGCGCCGCGGATTCCGATAGAATATTTGCAATCTCTTTCCGAGTTTCTTGCAGCTTTGATCCGGTACCGATTAGCTCCCCTTCGGAACTATCGAACATCCTCGCCATGTGCTGGGCGGCTTGATTATAGTGCTGCCCCTGCTGCTGCATGCGGACTACTTGTTGGTTTAGCGTTCGTAGACCGGCCTGTTGGTTCTCTACAAGAACAGCAGCTCCATGGCTTAGTTCGCTTTCGCCTAGGCTTTGCCAGTATGCTGCCTGTTCCTGACGAAAGGTCGCAATCTCCTGCCAACCAGGGAAGGCGTCGGCATTCAGCCGCCCGTCAGCGTTGAACCACTCGGCCATTCAGCCCCCTCCCACCATATACTTCTGCGGACTAGCCTGTCCGGGTCTCCATGAACAGGTGGGGAGACCCCCACGGGTCTTAAGCTTGACGACCCAAAGGATCGCAACTCGTACTCCACACAGCAGTAGCGACGATCGAAGGTGGGCAGAGGTGGTCGATCACTGGTGTATGAACGATCTACGCATCACCGCAACAAGTTCTAGTTTGGGCAACCGCCCACGACCGCTCCATTCCGCTTGGCACTGACGCTCGAAGCAGCGATAGTCCCGCCGTCGCCCGAAGTTTGGTCACGGAAGGCGATGCGCTGTTGCGCGTGAACACAGGTCCGCTCTGTCGGGCGGCCTGCTGAATACAAAACCTTCGGGGAATAGGCGGGACGCGCCTTCCCTGTGTTCGCGCGTGACCAACCACCCGACTTCGGTCGGGCACGCGGAACACAGGGGGTGTGCGTGGAAGCTGGCGACGCCAAGCGACCGGATGGAGCCGGCTGCCTTCTAGGCGCCTTGGGAATCATCGTGATCCTGATGTTTTTTCACCATCTAGGCAGCAGGTCGCCGCGGCAATTGACGCCCGAGGAGCGTCAGATCTGCGCGCTGGCTGCAGCGTCTGCCGATCGCGAGGCGCAGGAGCCTTGGTACTGCGAGAAGTGAGCGCCTCAGAGGGTCACCTTCAGAAGTTTCTTAGGCTGCCTGAGGTTCTCCTGCTCACCGGTCTGTCTCGCGCAACGGTCTATCGGCGCATTCGGGCCGACGAATTTCCACGAGGTATCAAGGACGGGCGCTGCACGCTGTGGGCAACTTCGCAGATCGCAGCCTGGCAGAAGGACAAGCTCCGGCAAAGTCCATTTCCCCGCCATGAAACGCGTCACCTTAATAGTGAAAGTTGACGGTACCTCTGACGGTACCCAATGGTGAAAGCCATAATTTTCCTAGTAATTACTTGTTACTAGATACGATAGAGGTTTCCTGCAGCCGGCACCATCGCCCACGCCGCGCCGCGTCAAAGCGGCCTGTTCCGGGCGATGATCTTCAGCACGATCAGGATCAGCCCGACCGCGGCGATCAATCCGCCCAGCAGGATGAGGACGGCTCCCTGGTTGAAGACCCCGACGAGCATGATCGCCAGTCCGACCACCAGGAACAGCAGTCCCACCAGGAATTTGGCGATGAGGGTTCCCCCTCCCGGTCGCGTCGCAGTCATGATCCGCTCCGATCCTGTCGCGCCGCCATCGCGGCCCTCTGCGCCGCAGAGTGCCCCGTCGCCGACGCCAGGATAATCGGGGTGAACCCTGAGACGCCTCAGCCCGCGCCGAGCGCCACCGCGACCCGATAGGTGACGAAGGCGGCCAGGTAGGCCAGGCCGAACATATAGACGACCATCACCCACATCCACTTCCACGAGTTCAGCTCGCGCTTCACCACGCCCAACGTCGCCACGCACTGCGGCGCGAAGACGTACCAGGCCAGGAAGGCCAGACCCGTGGCCAGCGACCACTGCGCCGCCAGTGTCGCGCCCAGCAGGCTGGTCGCGCTCTCCGGATCAGCCACGGCGTAGACCGTGCCCAGCGCCGCCACGGCCACTTCACGCGCGGCCATGCCCGGGATCAGGGCGATGACCATCTGCCAGTTGAAGCCGATGGGTGCGAAGATCGGCTCCAGCGCGTGACCCATCATGCCGGCGAAGCTGTAGTCGATGGCCGGCTGCGTCGCCCCCTCAGGCGGATACGGGAAGGTCGACAGCGCCCAGACGATGATCATCAGCGGCAGGATGATCCGCCCCGCCCGCTCCAGGAAGATGCGGGCGCGGAGCCACAGATTGAACAGCACGCTCTTGAAGTCCGGCGTCTTGTACGCCGGCAGCTCCATCATGAAGGGCTCGACCGCCCCTCTCCAGAACACCTTGCGGATCACGAACGACACGACCAGCGCGCTCAGAATGCCCGCGGCGTAGAGACCGAACATCACCAGCCCCTGCAGGCTGGCGAAGCCCCACACCTGCTCGTTCGGAATGAAGGCGGCGATGATCAGGGTGTAGACCGGGATGCGCGCCGAACAGGTCATCAGCGGCGCGACCATGATGGTCGTCAGCCGGTCGCGCTTGGAGTCGATCACCCGCGCCGCCATCACGCCCGGAATGGCGCAGGCGAAGCTGGACAGCAGCGGAATGAAGGCGCGGCCGTGCAGCCCGGCGCCGCCCATGATCCGGTCCATCAGGAAGGCGGCCCGGGCCATGTAGCCGAAGTCCTCCAGCAGGATGATGAACAGGAACAGGATCAGGATCTGCGGCAGGAAGACCAGCACGCTGCCGACCCCCGAGATCAGGCCGTCGACGATCAGGCTCTGCCATATGCCGTCGGGCATGACCGTGGCCACCCAGGCGCCGAGCATGCCCAGCGCGCCCTCGATCCCGTCCATCAGCGGCGTCGCCCAGGTGAACACCGCCTGGAACATCACGAACAGCAGCGTCAGCAGGATCACCAGACCAGCGACCGGATGCAGCAGCAGGCTGTCGATCCGGCCCGTCAGCGTGTCCGGCCGCTCGGGGGGACGCACGCAGGCCTTCATGATCCGCTCGGCCTCGAGGGCCTTGCCGCGCAGGGCCTCGGCGTCCGGCGCGACCCAGGCGTTCTCGGCGGTCGCCGACAGACCGCCGGCGGCCGCGTCGATGGCGGCGATCAGCTCGTCGATGCCGCGCTTGCGCGTCGCCACCGTGGTCACGATCGGCACGCCCAGTTCGGCGCGCAGCTTCTCCAGATCGATCCGTAGGCCCTGCCGCTGGGCGATGTCGTACATGTTCAGCGCCAGCACCATCGGACGCCCGACGGCCTTCAGCTCCAGCACCAGACGCAGCACCAGGCGCAGATTGGTCGCATCGGCGACCGCCACCAGAACGTCCGGCGTCGGCTCGCCCGCCAGTTTGCCCAGCACGGCGTCGCGGGTGACCTCCTCATCCGGGCTGCGGGCGCGCAGCGAATAGGTGCCCGGCAGGTCCAGCACCGACATCGTCCGGCCGTCCGCCGTCCGGATGTGGCCTTCCTTCCGCTCAACGGTGACGCCGGCGTAGTTGGCGACCTTCTGGTGCGCGCCGGTCAGGGCGTTGAACAGGGCGGTCTTGCCGCTGTTGGGGTTGCCGACCAGGGCAACCCGCGCGGTGCGAACGTGCATATCCATCAGATGGCCGCCGTATCGAGACGAACGGTCAGGCTGGCCGCTTCATGGCGACGCAGCGCCACCCGCATGTCGTCCACCTTCAGCGCGATGGGATCGCGTCCGAACAGACCCTCGTGCAGCAGCTCGATCCGGGCGCCCTCGACGAAGCCGAGCTCCAGCAGACGCCGCTCCAGCTCTGCGGCATGCTCCTGCCCGTGGTGGCGGTGATCGCCGACCCGCACGATGACGCCGCGGGCGCCCTTGCGGGCCTGGCTGAGTTTGAGGGTGTCGGACATCAGGCTCTTGAACCACTGGCGCTGACAGGCGCGCCTATCTGACAGTGATTATCAGGTGCGAAGCGTCAGCGTCCAGTCTGTCGGAGGGTCGCAGGCGGTTGCCCCGCCTCACGGTTGAGCTATCAGAGGGACGCGCAACCCGGAGCCCGCCCATGACCCGCCTCGCCCTCGCAGCCGTCGCCCTGCTGACGCTGACCGCCTGCGGCGAAAGCGCCACACCGGCATCGGACCAGCCGGCCGCCCCGGCGAAGCCGGCCCTGACGGACGCCCAGAAGACCGCGCTCCTCGCCTCCCTGCCCGCGCCGTATAACGAAGCCAGCCTCGACAACGGCCGCCGCGTCTTCGCCCGCTGCCGCTCGTGCCACACCATCACCGAGGGCGGGCCGAACATGACGGGCCCGAACCTCTACGGCGTGTTCGGCCGTCAGGCCGGGACCTATCCGAAATACAACTACTCCCCCGCCGTGAAGCAGGCCGGCTTCACCTGGGACGCCGAGCGGCTCGACCACTGGCTCGAGAACCCGCGCACCTTCCTGCAGGGCACCAAGATGAGCTTCGCCGGCATCCCCGACGCCACGGACCGCCGCGACGTCATCGCCTGGCTGAAGGTCGAGACCGGCTACACGCCGCCGGCCGCGACCGCCCCCGCGCCCTGATCTATTCGGCGGCGGCCGGGATCTGGTCGTTGGCGGTGGCTTCCTTGGCTTCCCACTCCTCGATCTTGCGGGCGGTGTACTCCGGCGACTTGGTGAAGCGCGCCAGCACGCCGTAGATCACGGGCACCACGAACAGGGTCAGCAGGGTCGCGAACATCGCCCCGGCGAAGATCACCACGCCGATCGTCTGACGGCTGCCCGCCCCCGCCCCGTGCCACAGCACCAGCGGCAGCGCGCCGAATGCGGTGGCGATCGAGGTCATGATGATCGGGCGCAGACGGAGCGTCGACGACTCGATGATCGCCTCGCGGATCGACCGTCCCTGGTCGCGCAGCTGGTTGGCGAACTCGACGATCAGGATGCCGTTCTTCGCCGCCACGCCGATCAGGATGATCAGGCCGATCTGCGAATAGATGTTCAGGCTGGACCCGGCCATCGTCAGGCCGAACAGCCCGCCGGCCGCCGCCAGCGGCACCGTCAGCATGATCACCGCCGGGGTGATCCAGCTTTCGAACTGGGCCGCCAGCACCAGGAAGACCAGCAGCAGGGCCAGGCCGAAGGCCGCGGCGACCGCGCCGCCCGCCTCCTTCTGGTCCCGCGCCGCCCCGCCCCACTGGGTCGTCACCACGCCTTGCGGCTGTTCCGCCGCGACCTCGGTCAGGAAGGCGGTGGCGTCGGCGATGGTGTAGCCGGGGTTCAGGTCGGCGCTGATCGAGATCGCCCGCTGGCGGTCGAGACGACGCCGGTCCGGCGTGTCGCCCGAGGTCTTGGTGGTCACCACCGACGACAGCGGCACCAGCTGCCCGGCGCCCGTGGCGACATACAGGGCCTCCAGATCACCCACGTTGCGACGGTTGTCGCGCTGGGTCTGCAGGATCACGTCGTATTCCTGGCCGCCGCGCAGGTAGGTCGTGGCGCGCCGCGACCCGAACATGGTCTCCAGCGTCCGGCCCACGGCCTGCGCCGAAACGCCCAAGGCCGCCGCCTTCTCGGAGTCGACGTCGACCAGCAGACGCGGCGCGTTGGGCTCATAGTTCAGGCGCGGACGCGACAGGCCCGGATTCTCCAGCGCCTTCGCCAGCACCGGCTGGATCCAGTTGTAGATGTCGGCGTACTCGGCCCCCGTCACGATCATCTCGACCGAGTTGGAGTTGCCGCCGCCGCGCTGGAAGGCGCCAGGCACCGAGGCGTTGACCTGGGCGTCCGTCTGCCCGCGCAGCTTGCCGTTGATCTCCTGGGCGATCTCGTCCGCCGGGCGGTCGCGCTTGCTCCAGTCGCTGAGGATCAGGCTGGCATTGCCGGTGTTGTAGCTGCCCCCGCCGAAGCCGGGCGCCGACACCAGATAGCTGTCCGCCTCGCCGTTGGCCTTGTACTCGGCCAGGATCGGCTCGAGCCCGAGCATGATCTTCTTGGTGTAGTCGAAGCCGGCGCCCTCGGGGCCCTGGACCCGGATGCCGACGCGACCGCGATCCTCCGGCGGCACCAGTTCGTCCGGCAGGGTGATGAACATCACCGTCGCCCCGGCGCCGACCAGCAGGATCAGGCCGATGACCCCGATCACCGCCGCCTTCACGCCCAGCAGGGCCTCCAGCGAGTTGCGATAGGAGCCGCGCAGCTTGTCCATCGCCCAGTCCACGCGGCGCGCGACGAAGCCGCCGCTGTGCGCCGGACGGAGGATTTTCGACGCCAGCATCGGCGACAGGCTGAGGGCCAGGAAGGCCGAGAAGGCCACGGCGGCCGCGATTGCGGCGGCCAGTTCGACGAACAGCCGCCCGACGTATCCGGGCAGGAACAGCAGCGGCGCGAACACCGCCAGCAGCACCACCGTCGTCGCCACCACGGCGAAGAACACCTGACGCGCGCCGCGCTCGGCGGCGACCAACGGCGGCTCGCCGTGATCGATGCGGCGCTGGATGTTCTCGGTCACGACGATCGCGTCGTCGACGACGAGGCCGATGGCCAGCACCAGCGCCAGCAGCGTCAGCAGGTTCAGCGAGAAGCCCAGCGGCGCCAGCACGATGAAGGTCGCCAGCAGGCAGATCGGCGCCACGATCGACGGAATGAGCGCCGCCCGGAGCGTGCCCAGGAAGATGAAGTTCACCAGCGCCACCAGCGCCATCGAGATGCCGATGGTGATCCAGACTTCCTCGATGGCGTGCTTGGTGAAGACCGAGTTGTCGGATCCGACGACCAGTTCCGTACCTTCCGGCAGGCTTGGGCGGATCTCCTCGACCATCTCCTCCACGCCTTTCGAAATGGCGAGGTCGTTGGCCTGGGCCTGACGCGTGACGGCCAGACCGATCTGGTCGACGCCGTTGCCGCGGAACAGCCGGCGGTCCTCGGCCGGCGCTTCCTCGACCCGGGCGATGTCGCCCAGCCGGGTCACGTAGGAGGCGGCCCCCTGCAGGGCGCCGCTCGCGCCGCTCGGCAGGTTGACGCTGGCCTGGGTCTGCCCCGTCTGCGTCGTCCCGGTGGTCGAGGCCGAACCGCGCGTGCCGATCGGCAGCTGGCGGAAGTCCTCGGCCCGGGCGTAGGTGCGGGCGACGCGGACCGTATAGTCCTTCTGACCCGACTCCAGCTGGCCGGCCGGCAGTTCGACGTTCTGGTTGGTCAGGGCCGTTTCGACGTCGCTGACGGTCAGGCCGCGCGCGGCGAGCGCCCCGGCGTCCAGCCAGATGCGCATGGCGTAGCGCTGCTCGCCGTAGATCTGCACCTGCGCCGCGCCCGGCACCGTCGCCAGGCGGTCGATCAGATAGCGGTCCGCATAGTCGGTCAGCTCAAGCCGGTTCAGCTTGGTCGAGCGCAGGAACAGGATGATGATCGGCTGGCTGTCGGAGTCCGCCTTGGCGACCTCGGGCGGGTCGGCCTGGTCCGGCAGACGGCCCACCACGCGCGACACGCGGTCCCGCACGTCGTTGGCGGCGTCGTCGATGTTCCGGTCCAGCGCGAACTCGATGTTCACATTGGAGCGGCCGTCGCGGCTCGTCGAGTTGATCCGTTCGACGCCCTGGATGCCGGCGATCTGCTGCTCGATCGGCTCGGTGATCCGGCTCTCGATGACTTCGGCCGACGCCCCGGCGTAGGTCGTGTTGACCGAAACAATCGGCGGATCGACGTCGGGCAGCTCCCGCACCGGCAGGAAGAAGAAGGCCGCAGCGCCGATCACGCAGAGGACGATGGCCGCCACGGCGGCCATCACGGGACGGCGGACCGAGACGTCGGAGAGCATCATCGCGCAGCGCCCCTGGCTGCGCCCTGGCCAGCGCCCTGACCGCCGCGACCGGCGACGCGCACCGGCGCGCCCGGCTGGATGCGGTTCAGGCCTGAGCCGACCACACGATCACCGGCGTTGAGGCCGGAGACGATCTCGACGAAGCCGCCCTCGACAGCGCCGGTCTCGACCTCGACCCGCTGGGCGGTCGAGCCGCCGTCGCCCGCGGCTATGCGGTACACGAAGGCTCCGTCGCCCTCGTACTGCACCGCGGCCTCGGGCACGGCCACGCCGTTGCGCAGGCCCTGCTGGACGGCCACGCGAACGGCCATGCCAGGACGGATGCGACCGCCGGGATTCGGAATTTCTGCACGCGCCGTGACCGACCGGGTCTGTTCGTTGATCCGCGTGTCGACCAGGGCGATGCGGCCGGTGAAGGCCTCGTCGCCATAGGCGTCGATCGTGGCCGAGATGGGCGTCCCGGTGCGGAGCACGCCGAGATAGCGCTCGGGGATCGGGAAATCGACGCGGACGACATCGATGTCGTCCAGGGTGGTGATCACCGCGCCCGGGTTCACCAGCGTCCCCGGCGTCACCGTGCTGAGCCCCAGCACGCCCGCGAACGGCGCCCGGATGGTGCGATCGCCGGACCGCGCCTGGGCGGCGGCCAGCGAGGCCTGGGCGGTTTCCAGCTCGGTCTCGTATTGCTCGATCATCATCGGCGAGGCGAAGCCGCGATCGCCCAGCGCCTTGTAGCGCTCGTACATGGTCTGGGCGCGCGCCACCCGGGCGCGGGCCTCGGCGATGTCGGCGTCTTCCTCGCGGGCCTGCAACTGTACCAGCGGCGTGCCGGCCGCGACGCGCTGCCCGTCCGTGAACATCACGCGCGTGATCAGTTCGCTCGTCGACGAGGTGATGTTGACCGACCGGCGGCCCCGGGCGACGCCCAGCACGCGGATCTGGTCGGAGAATTCGCGCGGCGTCGCCACCGCCTCCGCGACGGTCTGGCCACGACCGCCGGGACCTCCGCGACCGCCCCCGGGGCCGCCGGCTTTCTGATCGTCGGCGAACGCCATGCGCAGGACCACTGCAACGACCATCAGGCCCAGCAGGGCCGCCGCGGCGACAAGGAAGAAGTGGCGTTTGATCACGCGGCTGGCGCTCCGGACGAGGGACGAGCCGACTTAGCGGCTACCGCCGTCGACGCAACTAAAGTTCCTGTAACGGGCGCCGTTCCGGTTTTCCGTCGCGACCGGACGTCGCGGTCAGAAGCTGTACCAGAGCGCGATGACGGCCCCGCCGGACTGCGGAGTCTCCCGCCCGGCGACCGCTTCGCGCCACCCGGCCTGCACCCGCCAGTCGCCGAACGAGCGCACCACGGACGCCTCCAGCGACAGCCACTGCGGACCGCCGTCGTCCGCCATGCCGCCGAAGGCCTGGCCGAGGACCATCCAGTTCTCGCCGAAATGGGCGCCGACGGTCGCATCCAGCCGGGTCTCGTCCGGCAGGCCGGCGCGCATCCGCCGCGCGGCCTGAACGTCGAAGAAGGTGCCCGAGGGAATCCAGCCGCTCACATTGCCGCCGTTGAACGAGCGGCCGAACGCGGCCCGGACCTCCCAGTCCTGATCGCCGACGCCCGGCGGCGCGTAGCCGGCGTTGCGCCCCTCTCCGCCATCAGCCAGACCGGCGTACAGCGCCACGGCCGTGTGGTCGTCGCGCCAGACCTGCCAGTTGACGCCGATCTCCAGCGGCCCGCGACCGTCGTATTCGACGAACGCGTCCTCGCCGGACTGCCACTCGCCCTTGAAGCGGATGCTCACGCTGTCGGTGACGCCGTATTCGGTGAACAGCGACAACACCCGGTCCGTGCGGTCGGCAGGAAGATCGGCCAGGTCGCCGTCGGGGTCGAAGCCGCGCCCGGCCTGCATATCCTCATACTTGAAGATCGCCTCGCCCTTGCCCTTCGGCTGCGTCCAGGCGCCCGCCGCCGCAGGAGCGGCGCCGGTGATGACGATCAGAAAGAGAAGCAGCCCCCCGGCCGGTCTCAAGCGTCGTAGCCTGGAGATTTTCGGTCGACCATCCGCAGCGCGCCGGGCCAGGCCAGCGCCGAGATGAAGCCGATTCCGGCGCCCTGCCCTTTCGTCTCTTCCTGCGCGGCGTCCGGCGCGAACAGCACATGCTCGCGACCGCCCGACAGCGCGGCGATCTGCTGGGCGCACGCCCGCTCAAGGAAGAACATCCCGACCCAGGCCTGGGCCGCGGTCTGTCCGACCGCCAGCGTGCCGTGGTTGCGCAGCAGCATCAGCGGCTTGGTCCCCAGGTCGGCGACCAGTCGCTCCCGCTCCTCGTGGTTCAGGGCCAGGCCTTCATAGCCGTGATAGGCGACCTGATGCTGCAGCAGGCAGGCGTTCTGCCCGATCGGCAGCAGCCCTTCCTTCTGCGCCGCCACCCCAACCCCGGCGACGGTGTGCAGATGGATGACGAAGTGCGCATCCTCGCGGGCGCCGTGGATCGCCGAATGGATCGTGAAGCCGGCCGGGTTGATGAAGTCCGTGGTCTCCTGAACGATGTTGCCGTCCAGATCGACCTTCACCAGCGACGAGGCGGTGATCTCCTCGAAATACCAGCCGTACGGGTTGATGAGGAAGTGATGCTCTGGCCCCGGCACGCGCGCCGAGATGTGGGTGAAGATCATATCGTCCCACCCGTGCAGGGCGACCAGACGATACAGGGCCGCCAGCTCGACGCGGGTTTTCCATTCCGCATCAGAGACTTTCGACTTGAGAGAAGTGATTGCGCCGTCAGCCATAGCCGTTGTCCTGGGTACCGGGAGGCCGGCACGCTCGCGCCAGGCGGGGTTCCCGTCAAGATTCAGGTTCCATTAACCCTGTCTTAGTCCCCAAGCGCTACCGTTGATCTTGTCGAACCGCGTCGGCGCTTCGGAGACGTTTGTGACCGTCCTCGTCCAGCTTGTTCATCCTCCGCGCGCACCGGAGAGCGTCCCCTCTGTCGGGGAACTCCTCGCGCTTGCCCGGAACACGAGTCCCGACGCTCGCCACCGCCTGCTTCTGGGCGTCATGGCCCTGTGCGACGCCAGCCCGCCCGCCGGCGAACTGTCACCGGTTCTCGGCGAAATCTTCCTGACCCTCGCCCGTCAGGCCGAGCGCGAAGTGCGCAAGGCCCTCGCTGACCGTCTGGCTCACGCCGACTGGGCGCCGGTCGCCCTGGTCAACGTCCTGGCGCTCGACGAAATCGAAATCGCCCGCCCGATCCTGCTGTCCAGCCCGGTGCTGCAGGACGATGACCTGTTGCGCGTGCTGATCGAGGCCTCTCTCGACCACCAGATCGCCGTCGCCCGCCGTCCGCAAATCAGCGGCCGGGTCGCCGACGCCGTCATCGACCGGGGCGACCCGGCCGTCCTGACCGCGCTGGCGACCAACCGTACCGCCGAAATCAGCGTCGAGGGCCTGCGTCGCCTGGTCGAACAGTCGCGACGCGTCGCCGCCCTGCGCGCGCCCCTCACCCGGCACCCGCGCCTCACTGAGGTTCTGGCCGAGCAGATGTATCACTGGGTCGGCACCGCGCTGCGCCAGTCGATCGCCGCCCGCTTCTCCGTCGACGAACAGCGCCTCGGCGCCGCCGTCTACGACGCCGTCGAGGGTGTCCTCCGCAAGGCGCGGGTCGACCACTTCGAACCCGAGCCTCCGGGCCGCGAGGAAATGGAACGCCGGCTCGTCGCCAAGCTGAAGGCCGCGGGGCAACTGAAGGGCGGCGTCCTTGTCCGCGCCGCGCGCGAGCGTCGCCTCAGCCTCTTCGTCCACGGCCTTTCCGCCCTGGGCGGCTTCACCGTCGGGCAGGTCCGCCAGGCCTTGGCGGCGGCCACGCCGGAAGCCCTCTACTACGCCTGCGCGGCGGTCGAGATCGATCGCGCCGTCTTCCCGTCCCTGCTCGCGGACCTTCGCAAGCTGAACCACGGCCTCCCCGGCGATCTGGGTCAGGCTGTCTGGCTGCGCGGCGCGATTTCCCCGGCATCGGCCACACGCGCTTTCCGCGCCCTGGTCGACGCCGATCCGGCCGGGCAGCGGGCCGCCGTTTGACTTCGACGCCGCGCTCGGCTTGCGTGCGCGTGTGAGCCAGCCCTCCGAGACCTCCCTCCGCATCGCCTTCGCCGCCTCGGATCGTCCCGAGGCGCAGTCCGCGCGCGACCAGCTTGCCGCCCGCTACGGTTCGGTCGATCCGAACGAAGCCCAGGTGATCGTGGCCCTGGGCGGCGACGGCTTCATGCTCGAGACCCTGCACACCGTCATGGATCGCCGCACGCCCGTCTTCGGCATGAACCGCGGCTCGGTCGGCTTCCTGATGAACGACTATTCGGAGGACGACCTTCTGGAGCGCCTCGCCGCCGCCGGCCGGGCGGTGATCCACCCCCTCCAGATGGACGCCTGGACCGAAGCCAGCCAGGTCCACAGCGGTCTCGCCATCAATGAGGTCTCGCTGCTGCGCCAGACCCGCCAGAGCGCCAAGCTGCGCATCAGCGTCGACGACCGCGTGCGCCTCGAGGAGCTGTCCTGCGACGGCTGCCTCCTCGCCACCGCCGCCGGATCGACCGCCTACAACCTCTCGGCCCACGGCCCGATCATCCCGCTGGATTCGCGCGTCCTGGCCCTGACCCCGATCAGCGCCTTCCGCCCCCGCCGCTGGCGCGGCGCCCTGCTCCCGCATCAGGCCAAGGTCTGTTTCGAGGTGCTGGAGCCCGACAAACGCCCCGTCAGCGCCACCGCCGACAGCTTCGAGGTCCGTCGGGTCAGCAAGGTCGAAATCCGCGAACGCCGCGACATCGCCCTGACCATGCTCTTCGACGCGGGGCGGTCGTTCGAGGAACGCGTGCTCGCCGAGCAATTCGCATCCTGACGTCGTGCACCGCTTTTTAATGTCACTGACGTCACAGTGTCCCCCATTCATTTTCGGGAGCGCTCCGTGAGCAACTCGGCCCAGGTCATTCGCCCGCCCAACACCCTTCGCATGAAGGTTGGCGGCGGCTTCGGAGGCATCGACGCCAGCGCCATCGCCAAGGCCGAAGAGGCCCTGAAGGCGATGTCGGCCCAATTCGGCCAATGGCTGCAGGACGAGATCGTCAAGCTGGACAAGGCCCAGACGGACATCCGCACCGAGGGCTACAACACCCAGACCGCCGAAGCGCTCTACTTCCGCGCCCACGACCTCAAGGGCCTGGGCACGACCTACCAGTATCCGCTGGTGACCCGCCTCGCCGGCTCGCTCTGCAAGCTGATGGACGAGCAGACCAAGCGCATGGCCGCCCCGGTCGTGCTGATCGACGCCCACATCGACGCCATCAAGGCCGTCGTGCGCGACCAGATCCAGACCGACGACCACCCCACCGGCAAGATCCTGGCCGAAACGCTCGAAGCCAAGGTCGCCCAGCACCTGGGGTGATCCGCACAATAGTCCGAAGCCAGAGCGCCCGCCTCTCCGGCGGGCGTTTTGCTATGCGGCCGAGGCGGCCACTTCCACCGGCGTCCGCGCCGGCGCAGGCGCCTGGTCGAGGCGTTCCATCAGATAGGCCAGGTCCTCGCGCGGCGCATTCGGCCGCTGGGTCAGGAACCGCTCCAGCATCTGGTGCCGGAAGTTATCCCCGGAAGTATCCACACCCTCCGCCTGCAGCGCCCGCCACGTGTCGACGCCCGCCCGGAAGGCCTGGAACAGCCGCGGCGGCAGGCCTGCCCGGTCGTAGATCGCCTTCAATCCCAGCGGTCCCGCATCGTGAATCATCAGCCAGGCGCGCTGGTGCGGCGCACCCGCCAGCTCGGCCAGGCCGTGCTCGAACAGGCCCATCTGGCCCCGCGCCAGCGCCCGCAGAAGAAGCGATCCTGACAGCGCCCGCCGGGCGTTCAGGTTGGCGACGAACAACGGCATGTCGGCCTGGTTGGCGGCCTGGTCGACTAGGTCCACCGTCGCGCGCTCACGGGCGAAGGTCGCCAGACGAATGGCGGTCTCCGGCGCGACGGCGTGGCGGGTGACCAGGTGCTCGCGGACCGCGTCCGAGGCCAGTTCGACCAGGCGCTCCGTCACCGACAGCGGCAGGACCTGACGATAGGCGATGGCGGCGACGACTTCCGGCGACGCCCCGAAGCGATCCACGCAGCGGCCCAGCGCGGCTTCCGCGATGTCGGCGTTGTCGTTCGCGGCCAGGGTGCGCACGGCCTGCTCGCTGCCGGTCTCGGCCAGAGCGTTGGCGACGTCGCGCGCCACGGACGGGCGCCCCGCGACGGCCGTCTGACGCACCGCGGACCCGGCCTGAACGATCTCGATCAGGTCCGCGTCCGAGAACACCGGAGAGAACGAAATCAGCGGCAGGGCGACGCTGTCGACGTCGGCGGCAAGCCGGCGCGCCACGTCGTGGGGAATCAGGTCGGAGGACTTCAGCGTCACCGCCATGGCGCGGCGCACCAGCTCGGCGGCGTCGTTGGCGAGCAGGCGCAGGATCTTCTGCGCGGCGGCGCGGTCGTCCTCGTCGAGGTCAGCCTTGTCGATGCTGCGGCACAGCTTGTGGGCCGCCGCCGCGCGCTCGTCCTCGTCCGTCGCCTTCACCAGCCGGCGGATGTCGATCTCGGTCAGGCGGGCGCGGTAGGCGGTCATATAAGACGCTCGAAGGCTTGGCTGGCGAACAACATCGGCCCGTCATCGTTAACGGGCGGTTCACCATGGCCGGATTCGCGTCAGGCGTCGGCGCTCGTTCCCGGTCCGAAGGCTTTTCCAAAGCCGGTATCCGCCCCGTCGCCCTGCCCCAGCAGCAGCGACAGCAGGCTCTGGTCCTGCCGCAGCCGGTCCAGACGGGCAGCCAGCATCTGA
The DNA here is from genome assembly GCF_014196335.1 of Brevundimonas lenta. Lineage (GTDB taxonomy): Bacteria > Pseudomonadota > Alphaproteobacteria > Caulobacterales > Caulobacteraceae > Brevundimonas > Brevundimonas lenta. The sequence goes on along the minus strand of NZ_JACIDM010000001.1, from coordinate 1,466,759 downwards.
TCCCGCTCCGACAGATCCGGGGTCAGGGACGGCGCGCCCGTGGAGGCCGCCGGCGCCCCCTCTCCAGCGGTGCGCTGCAGGTTGGCGTGCACCTCGGCGACGGTGGCGGGTCGCCCGTCGCGATAGAAGATCGACCGGTTCGCCGAAGCCGCCTCCGGGAAGATCGAAGCGGCGCTGGAGCCCGGCCGCCGGTCCATGGCGTCCATCAGCTGGGCCGCGCCCGCCGGTCCCAGGAAGTGGGCGGCGTACAGGTCGCCCGCGCCCGGCTCCCTCCCCGTACGGCCTCGCAGATAGGCCGCGTTGGAAGCGGTCAGTTCGGCCGCCATGACCGACGCGGCCTGCGGATCGAAGCGCAGGTCCAGCACCACGTTCCGGGCCGAGCCCTCGACCCGCCAACGACCGTCCGATCCGCGATAGATCAGGTCGGCGTACTGGCCGTAGCCGTGCTTGGCGCCGTGCGTCTTCACCGTGCCCAGCCAGGTCTGCTCGATGAACTGGAACAGGCCGGCCGCCGACGAGGTCGGCGCGCGCGCGGAAGGGTTCATCGCGCTTTCGCGACGGGCGGTGCGCACGAGGAAATCGGCGTCTACACCCGTTGCGCTCGACGCACGCCGGATGGCCGCCTCAACCCCGCTCGACGATGGAATCGCCCCGATGGTCATAATCGTTAACGGTCGTCGGGTCTGGTTAACCAAAGCCTAACGTGGTGCGCGCGCAACGCGGTTCAACGAGCTGAATTCCGACCAACCGTCGCCGTAAACCCGCCGCAACGGCAGCGCTCAACTTTGGCGTGGGACGCTGTGGGGACGGCGAAGACAGGGAAGTACGGCCATGATGATCAGAACTGCAGGTGGGCCCGGAACGGTCAGCCCTATCAACTTCAACGAACGCCGGACGCAGCGCCTCTCGCGCAGCAGCTGGATTGCGATCGGCATCGTCGCCGCCGCCCACGTGGGGGTCGGAGTCGCCTTGTATTATCAGCGCTTTGAGATGCCGGCGCCGCTCGTCCTGCCTGAACCCCGCCCCATCACCGTGACGATGGAGCCGGTTCCGGAGAAGCCTGTCGAGAAGCTGCCCGAGCCGGCCGCGCCGAACACGGCGATCCATCATCCGGCCGCGCCGCCGACCACCGTCGACACAAATCCGGTCGCCTTGAACGACGACGCCAAGCCCGCCGAGGGGCCCGTCATCAGCATCACGCGGCCCGTGGATAAACCTGTGGAAGACGCCAGGCCGGCGGTCACCCCCGACCCTCCGGTCACGCGGGTTATCACCAGCCCGAGCTGGAGCCGGCAACCCTCGGCCGAGCAACTGATGCGCGCCTATCCGGATAGGGCCCTGGCGAGGGGCGTGTCGGGGTCCGCGTCGCTGAACTGCCTGGTGCAGGCGGACGGCACGGTCGCGTCCTGCGACATCACCGGCGAGACGCCGGCTGGCCAGGGCTTCGGGCGGGCTGCGCAAAGCCTGTCGCGGTACTTCCGCATCAACCCCCGCACGGTCAACGGGGCCGCGGAGGGGTCGCGCGTGGCGATCAACCTGCGCTTCGTGCCGCCAGCGGAGTGATCAGGCGAACCTGAGCGGGTCGAGGGTCGCCGCGTCGTCCACGGGCGCGCGGCCCTCAATTCCGTCGGCGACGATCCGGGCCACCAGCGGGCCCAGCAGCCAGCCGTTGCGGCGGGGCGCGAGGGCCAGGTGCAGGCCGGGCTCGCGGGAGGCGCCGGCCATCGGCAGGCCGTCCGGGGTGGAGCCGCGGATGCCGACGCGGGCCGGGAGGCCCTCCCCCTGGTGATCGAGGAGGCTGAGGCCTGCGGCTTGTTGGCGAGTCGATACGTCGGCGTCGACCGACAGGTCCCGCACGCCCGGTTCCATAGTCGCGCCGAACAGGGCGCCCTCCTCGGACGGGACGGCATAGACGCCCGGCGCCCGGACCACCCGGGCCGGCGAAGCGCATCGAACTGGCGTCAGCTGGCCGCGGATGGGTTCGATCCGGTTGATCAGGGCGGTCGTGCCCCCCGTCAGGCCAGGCAGGGGCGCAGCGGCGCCGGTCGCCAGGATGATGACTGGAGCCGACCAGGCGCGGCCGTCTTCCGCCGTGACGCGCCAGCTGTCGCCAGTCCGATCAATGGTTGAGACGGTCGCCACTTGGCGCAGGACGCCCGTCGCTGCGGACAGACCAGCCATCGCGGCGGCCACCTCGACGCGCCAGTCGTCAGGGGTTAGCAGACCGGCCGCCGTCCGCTCTGCGGCGAAGCCCAGAGCGTGGAGGCGGGCGATCCCGGCGTCAGGATCAGGACCGCGCCACTCGGCGCCTTCGAGATGCAGCGTGAGGCCGTGGCGGGCGGCGAAGGCGGGCCACAGGTCGCGGGCGCGCTTGAGCAGGGCGGAATGGCCGGGCGACAGGTCGTCGAGCAGGCTTTCCAGCGCCGGGGCGATCATGCCGGCGGCAGCCGATGAGGCGTTGGGCCCGCCGGGGTCGAGGACGGTCACGGCGTGGCCCCGCGCGCCGAGTTCGGCGGCGGTGCAGAGGCCGAGCACGCCGGCGCCGATGACGATCACATCAGGGGAAGACACGGACGGTCAGATCGACCGCCCGTGCTTCTTTTGCAAGTGCGCTATCGCGAGCGCGGACTACTCGGCCGCGATGGCGGCGGCACGGCGGGCGTCGATGCGCGTGGTGAGCGCCGCATGCTGGTCCCACAGGGCCTTCGGCAGGCGATCGCCGAACTTCGCATAGAACTCGGGGATCAGCGCGGCTTCCTCGGCCCAGACCTCGGCGTCGACGTCCAGCAGGGTCGCCAGGTCGGCGTCGGTCAGGCTGAGGCCCGACAGGTCCAGCGCGTCCGACGACGGCACGCGGCCGACCGGGGTGTCGACGGCCGTGGCTTCACCGTCGAGGCGTTCGGCGATCCATTTCAGGACGCGGGCGTTGTCGCCGAAGCCCGGCCAGACGAACTTGCCGTCCTCGTTCTTGCGGAACCAGTTGACGAAGTAGAGGCGCGGCAGCTTCGCGGCGTCGGTCTTGCCGCCCATCGACAGCCAGTGGGCGAAGTAGTCGCCCATGTTGTAGCCGCAGAAGGGCAGCATCGCGAACGGGTCGCGGCGCAGCTCGCCGACCTTGTTCTCGGCGGCGGCGGTGCCTTCCGAGGCGACCGTCGAGCCCATGAACACGCCGTGTTCCCAGTCGAAGGCTTCCGTCACCAGCGGCACGGCCGAGGCGCGGCGGCCGCCGAACAGGATGGCGTCGATCGGCACGCCCTTGGGGTCTTCCCATTCCGGCGCGATGGTCGGGCACTGGTGCGCCGGGGCGGCGAAGCGGGCGTTCGGGTGAGCAGCAGGCTCGCCCGAGGCCGGGTCGTGCGGCGCACCCTTCCAGTTGGTCAGGCCCGCCGGCGCTTCCTTCGTCAGACCTTCCCACCAGACGTCGTTGTCGGCTGTCAGGGCGGTGTTGGTGAAGACAGTGTTGGTGGCCAGGGTCGCGAGCGCATTCTGGTTGGTGTTGCGGCTGGTGCCCGGGGCGACGCCGAAGAAGCCGGCTTCCGGGTTCACCGCGTACAGGCGGCCGTCGTCGCCGAAGCGCATCCAGGCGATGTCGTCGCCGATGGTCTCGGCCTTCCAGCCTTCCAGCGTCGGCTGGAGCATGGCGAGGTTGGTCTTGCCGCAGGCCGAGGGGAAGGCGGCGGCGACGTATTTGGCGCGGCCCTTCGGATCGGTCAGCTTGAGGATGAGCATGTGCTCGGCCAGCCAGCCCTCGTCGCGGGCCATGATCGAGGCGATGCGCAGGGCGTAGCATTTCTTGCCCAGCAGGGCGTTGCCGCCGTAGCCCGAGCCGTAGGACCAGATCTCGCGGGTCTCGGGATAGTGGACGATCCACTTGTCCTCGTTGCAGGGCCACGGCACGTCGGCCTGGCCGGCGGCCAGCGGCGCGCCGAGGGTGTGCACGGCCGGGACGAAGACGCCGTCGGCGCCCAGCACGTCCAGCGCCGGCTTGCCCATGCGGGTCATGATGCCCATCGAGACGGCGACGTAGCCGCTGTCGGTGATCTCGACGCCGAGGGCGCTGATCTTCGAGCCGAGCGGCCCCATGGAGAACGGGACCACGTACATGGTGCGGCCGGCCATGCAGCCGTCGAACAGGCCGTCCATGCGGGCGCGCATCTCGACCGGGTCAGCCCAGTTGTTGGTCGGGCCGGCGTCGGCCTGGTCAGCCGAGCAGATGAAGGTGCGGCTCTCGACGCGGGCCACGTCCTTGGGGTCCGAGGCGGCGTAGTAGCAGCCGGGGCGCTTCGTCTGGTCGAGCTCGCGCAGGGTGCCCTTGCCGATCAGGTCGGCGACGATGGCGGCCTTCTCGGCCTCCGAGCCGTCGCACCAGTGAACCCGGTCGGGCTTCGTGAGGGCGGCGATCTGTTCGACCCAGGCGATGAGGCCGGCGTGCGCGGTAGGGGCCGGGTGAAGACCCGGGATGACGGATGCAGTCACTGTCAAAACTCCTGAACGCTGGCCCGACGATCTGCGCCGTCGTGACCCTCCCTGCGTGGATGATCACGCAATGTTTCAGCCGGGGCAATGGCTGGAAGCGGACGCCGCGTCAAACGATGCAAGTTTCAACCTTTTGCGACCGGTGACCTCCGGCGCCGGTGCACATTTCCGGTCGCGGGGACGGGTTTCGCGGGCTATCGGGACGTGCATGCAGACCATGGATCCCGCGACCGCGACTCCCTCCGGGGCCCTCTCCTCCCCCGCCACGGCGCGGAACACGGGGCCGATTCTGGAGGTGCTGCGGGCCCATCTGCCGGCCCGGGGACGGGTGCTGGAGGTGGCCAGCGGGGCGGGCGAACACGCCGTGGCTTTGGCCGGGGCGCTGCCGGGGCTGGAGTGGACGCCGAGCGATCCGTCGGCCGAGGCGCGGGCGAGCATCGCGGCCTGGACGGCGCAGGCGGGGCTGGCCAATCTGAAGCCGGCGCTGGCGCTGGACATGTTGGACAAGGCGACCTGGCCGGAGGCGGAGGTCGACGCCGTCGTCTGCATCAACATGGTCCATATCAGTCCGTGGGCGGCGACCGAGGGTCTGATGCGCCTGGCCGGGCGGGTGCTGCGCAGGCCGGGCGGGCTGCTGGCGCTGTACGGGCCGTACCGGGAGGCGGAGGTCGCGACCGCGCCGGGCAACGAGGCCTTCGACATCAGCCTGAAGAGCCGGGACCCGGCCTGGGGCCTGCGCGACCGGGACGCGGTGGCCGCGGCGGCGAAGGCGGAGGGGCTGGCGTTCACCCGGCGGATCGAAATGCCGGCGAACAATCTGATCCTCCTGTTCCGACGGCTGTCAGCCGCCTAAGCTGCGCCGTATCCAATCCAGCCGCGGAGCCCGTCATGAAGCGCATCGTCCTCGCCCTCGCTGTGGCGGCCCTGTCCGGCCCCGCCCTGGCCCAGACCGCGCCGACGCCGACTCCGGCCGCCGCGCCGGCCCCGCCGTACGGCGCGCCGATCAGCCTGGCGGACGCCCAGGCGCTGATCGAGCGGGCCATGGCCGAGGCGCGGAGCCGCAATTTCCGCATGGCCTTCGCCGTGGTCGAGCCGTCGGGCGAACTGGTCGCCTTCGCGCGCATGGACGACGTGCAATACGCCTCCATCGAGGTGTCGCAGCGCAAGGCCGAGACGGCGGCGCGCTTCCGCCGGCCGACCTCGTCGCACGAGGAAGGCGTCGCCGGCGGCCGCCACGCCATTCTGGGCGTCAGCGAGATCATTCCGCTGTCGGGCGGCGTGCCGATCATCGTCGACGGCCGGGTGGTGGGCGCGATCGGCGTGTCGGGCGCGTCCTCGGCGCAGGACGATGAAGTGGCGCGGGCGGCGCTGGCCCGATAGCGCCTTGCGCGGACACGGCCTGCGGTCCTAGTGACCCGCATGGCGTTCACCCGCACCTATGACGGCCCCGAGCCGGTCCGGATCAACAAATGGCTGGGCCAGTCCGGCGTCTGCTCGCGCCGCGAGGCCGACGCCCTGATCGCCGACGGCCTGGTGTCGGTCGACGGCGAGGTGGTCACCGACGCGGGCCGCAAGCTGGAGGCGGGCCAGACCCTGACCCTCAGCGACAAGGCGACGGCGACCCTGGCCGCGGGCGTCACCATCATGGTGCACAAGCCCGTCGGCTACGTCTCCGGCCAGCCGGAGCCCGACAAACGCCCCGCCGTGCGCCTGATCACCGAGAACAACCGCGTCGGCGAGGGCGAAGTCCCGGCCGACGAGGTCTCCCTGCCCCCGATCGGGCGGCTGGACGAGGACTCGCGCGGCCTGCTGCTGCTGTCGTCCGACGGGGTGGTGGCCAAGGCGGTGATCGGGCCGGAGTCGGACCTGGACAAGGAATACCTGGTCCGGGTGACGGGCGACATCACCGAGAAGAAGCTGAAGGTCCTGCGCCACGGCCTGATGCTGGACGGCCGGCAGCTGAAGCCGGCCTACGTCAGCCGGATGGAGTCCTTCCGGCTGAAATTCATCCTGCGCGAGGGCCGCAACCGTCAGATCCGGCGGATGTGCGAAATGGTCGGGCTGGAGGTCATCGACCTGATCCGCATTCGTATCGGCCCGATCAAGCTGGACAACCTGCCCGAGGGTAAATGGCGCATGCTGACCGCCGAGGAGCGCGAGGCCCTGGTCGGCGGCTGAGGCGTACTGTCGCCGGGAAAAACGGCGAAACCCTCTCAAGTCCTCTCAAGTCCGCCATTTCGCGCAACGCCGGTTCAGGCGTGGCGGGGTTTGGGGGTTCGGAGACGAGAGGGCGGAATAGAGGGAAATAGAGGATTTGAGAGGGTCCTCTCACGTCTATCCGCCCTGCGATGTCAAAGACCGGAGACGCAGTGAAGCACGCGTGGACGTCAAAAGCGGACGTACGGCCTCACCTTCTTTCGTCATCCTCGGGCTTGTCCCGAGGATCCAAACGCGCGGTGCGGCTTGTTCGGATGCGACCGGTCGACACCGGGTCTATGGGCCCTCGGCACAAGGCCGAGGGTGACGAGTGGGGTTGGCACTTCCCAACGCAAACAATCCGGGGACAACCTCAGGCCGTCAGGGAGGAGACCCATGGTCACGCGGGACGGTGTCATCGGTTGCTACATGATGGCCAACCGCAGGCATGGGACCCTGTACATCGGCGTCTCGAGCGATCTCGTCGGACGGGTGCATCAGCATCGGCAGGGGCTGATCGAGGGCTTCACCAAACGCCACGGTCTCAAGCGGCTGGTCTGGTACGAATGCCATCAGTCGATCACGGCGGCGATTCAGAGGGAGAAGTCCCTGAAACGCTATCTGCGGGATTGGAAGACGACCCTGATCGAACGGATGAACCCTGACTGGATAGATTTGTACGACAGTCTGGCGACCGGCGGAGCGGCATGGAAGGGCGAGCCCGAGGCCTGGCTCGACTGGAAGCCGAAGGCGCCGGAGCCGTCCAGGCCCCACCCGCTGCCAAAGGGTTGGAATTCGCGCCAGGCGTAGCCCCGTCCCGCAAGGCGTCAGTGCGCCGCCGCCAGTGGCGGTGGCGAAGGCGACGCCCGGAGAACAGTGTGCAGTCAGGCGCAGATCGAATATTCTCGCCCGGTCTTGCTGGTCCCGGAGCATCGAGATGTATCTGATCGTCGTGATTGGGCTGACGTTCGTGCTGCCGGCGGCGTCGGTCCTTATAGAATGGCTTTTGCCGGGCCATGCGGGTCTGATTTTCCTGATCGGGAAATGGTTCGTCTTCTGGGCCGTGGGCGTGAGGCTCCTGACCGCCGGCGTCAGGCAGATGGCCCAGCCGGAATTCACGGCGCGCACGATCTTCGAGATCAGGGATCCGGACGCTTCGAAGATCGTGTCCGAGCTTGGGGCCGCCAACGTTGCGATCGGTTCGATCGGCGTCGCCAGCCTGTATTTCGAAGCCTGGGTTCTGCCGGCGGCGGTGTGCGGTTTCATTTTCTACACGCTGGTCGGCGTTCGCCACCTGAGGAACAGGCAGCGCAAACCTGACGAAAACCTGGCGACCTACTCCGATCTGTGGGTCGCGGTGGTGCTGGCGATCTACCTCATCGGTCTCGTGGCCGCGTGAGTTTCAGGCGCGGGCGTCGAGCCACGCGGTAAGCGTTCCGGCGTCGCCGGCCGCCACGACGGCCACGACATTGCGCAGCAGACCCAGGACGGCGGCGCGCTGGGCCTCGGGCCAGGCGCCGAAACCGGCATGATCCAGCTTCTCCGACAGGATGTCCGGCTCCAGCATCCAGCGGTCGGGCGCGGCGGCGGTGCGGCGGAGGAAGTGCGGCAGGATCCATTTGAACGTTTCAAGGCCGCCGATGGTCGTTATGGCCCGGAAGGCGACGAGGTCGACATCCTCGTCGGACCAGGCCTCGGGCGCCGTCGCTAGCATGCGGGCGATGCGGGCGTGGTCCTCCCGACGCGCGGCGCGGAGCGGGCTTTCGGGGAGGACATCGGCGAAGGGATCGGCGGGCATAGCCAAGCCTAGCCGACAGTTTCCCCCCTCGTCATCCTCCGCCGAACGACACGACACCCCTCCCCCTAACCCGCTGCAAAGACTGGCCGATCGCCGGGTGGCCAGCGGAGGCGGCAGGCCCTAGGGTGGCCCATGGCCTCCGACGTGCGCGATCTTCCCGACGAGGCCATAGACGAGGCGTTCGTGCAGTCCGTGCTGGCGGCATCGAACGACTGCATCAAGATCCTGAGCCTCGACGGCGCCCTAACCTATATGAGCGAAGGCGGCAAGCGGGTGATGGAGGTCAGCGACTTCAACCAGCTGCGGGGCTGTCCGTGGCCGTCGTTCTGGGACGGTCCGAGCAATGCGGACGCGAAGGCCGCGATTCTGGCGGCGCGCGAGGGGCGGAACTACCGCTTCCAGGGGCCGGCCAACACCGCCATGGGCAATCCGCGCTGGTGGGACGTGCAGGTGACGCCGATCCCGGGGCCGGACGGCCGCCCGGCGCGGCTGCTGTCGGTGTCGCGCGACATCACCGAACTGAAGCGGGCCGAGGAGCAGCAGCGTCTGCTGGCGCTGGAGCTGAACCACCGCATGAAGAACATGCTGGCCATGGTCCAGGCCATCGCCAGCCAGACCTTCCGCAGCGGCGGCGAACCGGCCGAGCTGAAGACGGCCCTGATGGACCGGCTGGCGACGCTGGCGGCGGCGCAGGACGTGCTGACCCAGACCACCCGCACCGGCGCGCCCCTGCGGGACATCGTCGCCCAGACCTTACGGGCCCACGGCGGCGCGGCGCAGACGTCGTTCGCCGGTCCGGACGTGGATCTGAGCTCCCGCTGCGCGCTGGCCCTGTCGCTGGCGCTGCACGAACTGGCGACCAACGCGGTCAAATACGGCGCCCTGTCGACCGACGGGGGCCGGGTGGCGGTGCACTGGTCGATCGACGCCCCGGCCTTCACCCTGTCGTGGACCGAGAGCGGCGGACCGCCGGTGCAGCCGCCGACGCGCACGGGCTTCGGCTCCGGCATGATCCAGCGGGCGTTGAGCGGCTATGTCGGCGGGACGTCGGAACTGACCTATGCGCCGGAGGGCGTGAGGTTCGAGCTGGCCACGACGGTCGAGGCGCTGACGGCCGAAGCGTTCTGACCAATCCGCTTCCGACCGCTATTTGAGGAACGGCCCGACCTTCTTCTTCAGCAGGACCACCAACTCGGGCTGCATGAACGCGTAGTCGTCGGGGATGTCGAGGCAGATGACGCGGGCGGTCTTCAGGCCGGCGCGGAAGCGCTGTTGCAGCTTCGAGCGGTGGGCGCGCTCCATGACGAAAATGAGGTCGGCCCATTCAACCAGCTCGGTGGTGACGGCCTCCTCGGCGTCATGGTTCAGCCCGGCCGAGGCGGTCTCGACGCCCGGCCAACGACACCTGCTCGGCCGTGGGCGAGCGCAGGCGGTTGGCGGAGCAGATGAAGAGGACGTTGGTCATTCCGCCTATCCTACCCTTCTCCCCTTGCGGGAGAAGGTGGCCGAGCGGAGCGAGGTCGGATGAGGGGTCGCGCCGGCGCGTCAGTCCTTCGCCGCCCGTGCGTGCGCCGCTTCAATGATGGCCATGATCACCTCATGGCCCCTGGATTCGATTTGCTGGTTCGGGAAACGCAGGACGCGGAAGTTCTGGCCGCGAAGCCATTCGTCGCGCGCGGCATCTTCGGCTCGCTCGTCGTGATGCGGCCCGTCAGCCTCGACGATGAGCCGATGGCGGAGGCAGGCGAAGTCAACGATGTAGCGGCCGATGACGACCTGTCGGCGGAACTTCAGGCCTTCGAGTCGCCGGTCGCGGAGAAGTTTCCAGAGACGTCGCTCATAGAGCGCGGGTTCGCGCCGCATCTCCTTCGCCCGGTCGTGGAGCCAGTGATCCATGGCGCGAGCCTAGCGCGCTATACGAGCAGCATGGAAGCGATTGCAATCTGACCGAGAGAGCCCTCATCCGACCCGCTACGCGGGCCACCTTCTCCCGCAAGGGGAGAAGGGTTCGAGCCTACAGCGGAATATTATCGTGCTTCTTCCACGGGTTCTCCGCCTGCTTGTTCTTCAGCGTGCGGAGCGCCTTGATCAGTCTCCGGCGGGTGCCGTGGGGCATGATGACGTCGTCGATGTAGCCAAGTGAGGCGGCGACGAAGGGGTTGGCGAAGCGGTGCTTGTACTCGGCCTCGCGGGCGGCCAGCGCCTCGGGGTCGCCGGCCTCCTTGCGGAAGATGATCTCGACCGCGCCCTTGGCGCCCATGACGGCGATCTCGGCCGAGGGCCAGGCGTAGTTGACGTCGCCGCGCAGGTGTTTGGAGCTCATCACGTCATAGGCGCCGCCGTAGGCCTTGCGGGTGATGACGGTCAGCTTGGGCACGGTGGCCTCGGCGTAGGCGAACAGCAGCTTGGCGCCGTGCTTGATCAGGCCGCCGTACTCCTGACGGGTGCCGGGCATGAAGCCGGGGACGTCGACGAAGGTGACGATCGGGATTTCGAAGGCGTCGCAGAAGCGGACGAAACGGGCGGCCTTCTTGCTGGAGTCGATGTCCAGCACGCCGGCCAGCACCTGCGGCTGGTTGGCGACGACGCCGACGGTCTGGCCGTCGAGGCGGCCGAAGCCGGTGACGATGTTCTTCGCGTGGTCGGGGGCGATCTCGAAGAACTCGGCCTCGTCGACCGTCTTCAGGATCAGCTCCTTGATGTCGTAGGGCTGGTTCGGGTTGGCCGGGACCAGGGTGTCGAGCGACGCCTCGTCGCGCTCGGGGTCGTCGTAGCTCTCGCGGACCGGCGGCTTTTCGCGGTTCGACAGGGGCAGGAAGCCGATCAGGCGGCGGACCTCGCTGAGGGCCTCCAGATCGTTCTCGAAGGCGCCGTCGGCGACGCCGGACTTGCCGGCATGGACCCGGGCGCCGCCCAGTTCCTCGTGGGTGACGACCTCGTTGGTGACCGTCTTCACCACGTCGGGGCCGGTCACGTACATGTAGCTCGTGTCCTTCACCATGAAGATGAAGTCGGTCAGGGCCGGCGAATAGACGTCGCCGCCGGCGCACGGGCCCATGATGACGCTGATCTGGGGGATGACGCCCGAGGCCAGGGTGTTCTGCAGGAAGATGTCGGCATAGCCGGCCAGGCTCTCGACGCCCTCCTGGATGCGGGCGCCGCCGGCGTCGAAGATGCCGATGATCGGGGCGCCGTTGGTCAGGGCCATCTTCTGGATCTTGACGATCTTGGCCGCGTGCGCGCCCGAAAGAGAGCCGCCGAAGACCGTGAAATCCTTGGAGAAAACATAGACCAGGCGGCCGCCGATGGTGCCGCGGCCGGTGACCACGCCGTCGCCGGGGATGCGCTGCTTCTCCATGCCGAACTCGTGCGAGCGATGCTCCACGAACATGTCGGTCTCCTCGAAGGAGCCCTCGTCCAGCAGGACCTCGACGCGCTCGCGCGCCGTCAGCTTGCCCTTGGCGTGCTGGCTCTCGATCCGCTTCGTGCCGCCGCCGAGACGGGCCGCGGCGCGGCGGGCTTCGAGCTGTTCGAGGATGTCTTGCATGGTCGGGTCTCCTTGAGCGCTGGCTTAAGGAGACCCGAAGGCGGAGGCAAGCGGCGGGGCGGCAGGCGGGGTGTGCGCCGAACCTACGCCGCCGGCTTCAGGAGGATCGGCGTCCGGATACGCAGACGCGGGATCTCATAGTGGACCGCGCCGGGCGCATCGCAGCTTACGGGTTCAGGATAGGTGACGGGCTCGACGCAGATCAGTTCACGGTCCGCTGTCGCCCAGAAGGGCCGCCAGAGAAGCGTGTCGGTGTCGTCGATCTCGACGATGAAGGCGAGGGTGCAGATGTTGCGGCCGGACTGGTCGAGGCAGGCCGACGGAGCCAGCGGCGGATGGCGCAGTCCTTCGGCGGGGGTGAGGTAGTTGTCGGAGCCGGTCTCCCAGACGATCACCCGCACGGCGTCCGGCGCATCGCAGGCCACGCGGGTGTCGGCTGTCGCGCGGTCGACACACGCAAATTCGGCGCCCGGCTCCGCCCAGGCGGAGAGCCAACGCGGCGTTTCAGACCCGTCGCGGGCGTACACGGCCAGCTGGCACTGATTGGCTCCTGCCCGATAGAGACAGCGCTCCTGCACGTCGGGCGCGTCCCGCAAGGCTTCCTCCGGCGTCGCGTAGCCAGACGGGTCCTGGAACGCCAACGCCACCGCGCTGGATGCGCAAAGGGCGGCGGCCAGCAGGCTCGCCCCGAACAGAACCGATTTCACGCACGCCCCCCGCGACACTCAACGGCATTCGATTAGGGCGGGCCGTAGGGCGCGGCAAGCCCTCCCCTATAGCCGCTCCAGCTTCAGCCAGGCCGGATTGCCGAGCCAGGCCTGGTCGAGGGCGCGGCGGGCGGCGGTGGCTTCGGCGGTGTGGCCCTGGGCTGCCTCGCTCTCGGCCAGACCGTACAGGGCCCAGCCGTTGTTGGGAGTCTGGATCAGGGCCTGGCGGAAGGCCTGGCTGGCCTCGTCCGGGCGGCCGGCGCGCAGCAGGGCCGCGCCCAGCGACTGGCTGACCGGATAGTACCACCAGGACGGCTCCATATAGGGGATGCCGGTCTCGAGCGTGGCGGCGGCGCGGTAGTGGCGGACGGCGTCCTCGTAGCGGCCTTCGTACCAGGCCAGGCGACCGCGCGCGGCCTCTTCGGCCAGTTCCAGCAGGACCGGCGTGGGCACGCCCTGGGCGATCATGTCGGCGAAGGCGTCCGACTGGCGCAGGGCCGAGAGCTCGGCGATGGTGGCGTCGAAGGCGGCGCGGTCGCGCTTCTGCGCATGGGCCGCGGCGCGGGCGTACAGGCGCATGGCCTTCGCATAGGGCAGACGCGGATCGGCCTCAGGCATGGCGAGGATGTCGTCGGGCGCGGCGAACTGGGCCATGGCGAGGTAGGGCGCGGCGTCGATGGCCTGGATCCAGGCGATCTTGGCCGAAGTATCCGGGTCCATGAGGGTGCGCAGGCGCTTCGCCTCGTCGATCGCCGTGGTCATGTCGCCGGCCATCTGGGCCGAGGCGACGATGAAGTGGACGTTGTGCGGATAGTAGCCGTAGCGGACCAGGCCCTGGTCGTTGGAGGCGCGGATCCACGCCTCGTCGGCGCGGGCGGCGGCGATGTTGCCGCGGATGGAGTCCGCATAGCGGCCGCGCACCATGTAGATGTGGCTGGGCATGTGCACCAGGTGGCCGGCCGTGGACGGCAGGGTCGCCAGCCGGTCGGCGGCGGCTTCGGCCCGCGCCGGATCGCTGGCCTCGAGCAGGTGGATGTAGAGGTGCGCCGCCTGGGGGTGGCCGGGATTGCGGGCCAACACCTTCTCGACCAGGCGGATGGCCTCGCCGCTGCGGCCGATGGAGGTGCGCTTGTCGGCCTCCCAGTAGTTCCACGGCGTGGTGTTCATCGCCGCCTCCGCCGCCAACACGGCGACGTCGTCGTGATCCGGGAAGCGCGCGGCGACGGCCAGCATGGCGTCGGCGTAGGCGCCGTCCAGGGCGGCCCGGTCGGCGGCGGGGTCGGCGGAATAGCGCACGGCCGCGGCCTCGATCAGGGCCCGTTCGACCGGGGTGGCGCGATCCTTCAGGGCCACGGCCTTGCCCAGCGCCGCCAGGGCGGCGCCGCGGTCGCGGTCGTCCATGGGGGCGTTGATGTTGGGCCCGAGCGCGACGGCCTCGCCCCACCAGCACATGGCGCAGCCCGGATCGAGGCGCTGGGCCTCGCGGAACGAGCGCACGGCCCCGGCGTGGTTGAAGCCATAGCTGAGCATCACGCCCTGGCGGAAATAGAGCCGGGCCTGGTCGCTGGAGGTGCTAACCGGGAAGTTGAGCTCCGTCAGGTCGGGATAGAGGGCGATGGTTCCGTCGGAGCGCTTCAGCGGGCCGACGGCGGCGGATGCGGCCAGCAGGCGGCTCATCAGCGCCTCACGCCCGGCCTTGCCCGTGCCGCACATGGCGCGCGCCTGCTGAACCGGGTCCAGCGGGTCCAGCATGTCGGACGGAACGGTCTCGCCCGACGTCGGCGGCACGCCGGCCGAGGTGGAGATCAAAGCGCCCATGACCAGGGCCGCGCCCCCGCTGAGGATCGTCCGCATGCCTTACCTCCCCTCGCTACCAGCCCTCCCCGGCCGTAACGGCGGAATAAATATCAGCGGATGTCGAAGGAGGCGAGCGTCCCGGATCGCCGCTGCGCGCCGTCCGGGATGACAAGGTCAGGCCAGCGCCCGGAACCACCGGTCGAGGATGTCCGCCTCGGCGCGGCGGAGGGCGGTGCGGGCCGCGTTCTCCTCGTCGACGCCCCACTGGCTTTCCTGGAAATGCTCGTCGAGGCGGGACAGGTCGAAGGCGGCCTCTCCGGTCAGGTCGCCGCGCTGCAGGGCCAGGCCGAGGACGGCAGAGCCGAACAGGGGAACGGACATGGCCAGGCCGGTCAGGGTGAAGTCGTCCAGCTCGAGCGCCAGCTCGCGGACGCGGGCGATGGCGGCGGGGTCCTGGGCGTGGTGGATGACGCCCGTGGCCGGATCGAGCTTCACGCCCAGCACGTCGTCGGCCCATTCGCGCCACGGCTCCCAGCCGCGGGCCTGCATCTCGACCAGGCTGCCGGGGGCGTCGGCGTAGTAGCAGATGGCGTCCGAGCCGGCGTAGGCGGCGATTTCGTCGGCGACCGCCTCGCGGGCCTGGCTGACGCGGTCGATGGCGGTCGAGGCCAGACGGGTGGCGGGCATGGTCGCCGGATCGATGAACTCGCCCTGGGCGGCCCATTCGTCGGCGACGAGGCGGGCGGCGGCTTCGGTCGGCAGGGTCAGGGGCGCGTGGGCCGGGGTCTTCGGCGCGCGGCCGTCCAGCTGAACCGTCCAGCCCCCCTGCCCTTCAGCGACGTCGACGGCCTTCCAGAAGCGTTTGAGGCGCTCCTCGGACTCGCGGAAGCCCTTGCGGGCGGCGACGTTGGGATCGAGCGGGGGGATGTGGCTCATGGGACTCTCCCGGTCAGGCGGCGCGGGCGCGGGCGGCGAAGCCGTCCAGCACGACGCTGAGTTCGCCGAAGGTGGTAGCGACGTGACGGGCCCCGGCGGCGCGTTGTTCCTCGGCGGTATGGAAACCCCATGAGACGCCAAGTGGATGCACGCCCGCGTTGACGGCCATCAGGGCGTCGTGGGCGGTGTCGCCGATCATGACCGTGCGGGCGGGCTCGGAATCGCAGGCGGCCATGGCGGCGAGGAGCATGGCGGGGTCCGGCTTGCCGGGGCCGTCCTCGGCGCAGTGGCTGGAGATGAACAGGTCGGCCCAGCCCTCGCGGGCCAGATTGCGGGCGACGCCGCGGCGGTTCTGGCCGGTGGCGAGCGCCAGACGCCAGCCGTCGCGGTGCAGGCGGCGCAGGGTGGACATGGCCTCGGGATACAGCGGCTCCTCGTGACCGGACTCGTACAGGCGGCGGAACGAAGCCTGGAAGGCGGCGACGAAGTCGGCCAGTTCGGCGTCGGTCAGCTGGGGTTCGAGCGTGTGCAAGGCCTTGTGGAGGCTCAGGCCCACGATCATGCGGACGCGATCATACTCCGGCTCGGGCAGACCCAGGGCCCGGGCGGCGTCGACGCAGGCGCGGTGGATCGACGTCCGGCTGTCGACGAGGGTGCCGTCGATGTCGAAAACTGCGAGGGGTCTCAAGCCACTAAACTCCGCTCATCCCCGCGAAAGCGGGGACCCAGTGCTTTTGTTGGAGCGGCGGCGGACGGGATCAAGGTCCGCGAGCCACAGGAAGAACCGATCACCCAAAGAACTGGGTCCCCGCTTTCGCGGGGATGAGCGGAAGATTGAAAACTCATCGCTGGCGCTTCACGCCCTCGAACGGATCGCTTTCGTTGCCTTCGCTCTCCTCGAAGCCGAAGTGGGCGAAGCCGGTCTTCATTTCGGGGCTGAGGGGGGCGACGACCTTCAGCATGCCGCCGCGCGGATGCTCCAGTTCGATGCTGCGGGCGTGGAGCTGCAGCTTCAGGATGCCCGACAGTTCCTTCGACTTCTCGTCGCCGTACTTCGGATCACCGAGGATCGGGTGGCCGATGCCGGCCATGTGGGCGCGCAGCTGGTGGGTGCGACCGGTGAAGGGGCGCAGCGCCATCCAGGCGGCGCGGTGGGCGGCGCGGCTGATGGTGGCGAAGGCGGTTTCGGCCGGCTCGGCGCGCGGGTCCTTGCGATCGGCCGGGCGCATCATCTCGAAGTCGTTGATGCCGGTCTTCTTCAGCGGCATGTCGATCTGACCGGCGGACGGCTTCGGGTTGCCGATGACGATGGCCCAGTAGGTCTTCTTGGCCTGACGACGGGCGAAGGCGCCGGCGAGCCGCTTGGCGGCCTCGGGGCCCTTGCCGAGCAGCAGGACGCCGGAGGTGTCGCGGTCGAGGCGGTGCACCAGCCGCGGGCGGTCCATGCCCTCGCCCCAGGCGCCCAGCAGACGGTCGACGTGGCGGCTGGTCTTGGTGCCGCCCTGGACGGCCAGGCCGTGGGGCTTGTTGATGGCGATGACCATGTCGTCCTCGTAGATGACGAGCGACTTGATGAAGCGGATGTCCTGTTCCGACAGGGTGTGGGCGTCGCCCGCCTGACGCGAGGTGTCGTCGGGGATGGGCGGGACGCGCACGGCGGCCCCGGCGGTCAGGCGGCCTTCCGGCTTGATGCGGGCGCCGTCGACGCGGATCTGGCCGCTGCGGGCCATCTTCTGCACCTGGATGTTGGACAGGTGCGGCCAGCGCCGGCGGAACCAGCGGTCGAGGCGGATGCCATCCTCGGCCTCGGCGACATAGATCGTCAGGACCTCGCGCTTGGGCGCATCCTGGGGGGCGTCGGCGGGAGCGTCGGGGGTTTCGTCGGTCAAAGGGCGGCTCCGAAGGCGCGGCGGGCGACCATCAGGCCGAGGAAGAGTGCGGCGATCGACAGGACCACCGAGGCGGCGACATAGCCGGACGCCATGGCGAATTGGCGGCGCTCGATCAACTGGACGGTTTCCAGCGAGAAGGCCGAGAAGGTGGTGAAGCCGCCGAGCACGCCGACGGCGGCGAACAGGCGGATGGTCTCGGACTGCGCGCCGCCGCGGAAGGCCAGCCAGCCGGCCAGCAAACCCATCAGCAGACCCCCGGCGACATTGGCCGTCAGCGTCGGCCACGGCCAGCCGGTCGCGGGCAGCACCCGGCCCAGCCCGTAGCGCGCCATCGCCCCGAGGGCGCCGCCTGCTGCAACGATCAGGAAACGTGTCATTGTGCGGGGCTTATACCCGTCCTTGCGGCAAAGCGAAGGGAGCGCCCGTGCTCGATCTCCTCCTGGCCATCGCCCACCACATCCTGGTTTTCAGCCTGGTCGCCATGCTGATGGCGGAGCGGGTGCTGTTGCGGGGGCCGAGGGTGGACATTCACCGGCTGGCGCAGGTCGATGTGGGGTATGGCACGCTGGCGGGGCTGGTGTTCATCGTCGGCGTCTGCCGGGTGAATTTCGGCGGCAAGGGCTGGGAGTTCTACGACGGCAATCCGTTCTTCTGGGCCAAGGTGGCGACCTTCGTGCTGATCGGCGTGGCGTCGATCCTGCCCACCATGCGCTACCAGGCCTGGGGCCGGGCGGCGAAGAAGGACCCGGACTTCCATCCGGAGGAGGCCGACATCCGCAAGGTGCGGGCGGCGGTCGGGATTTCCGGCCTGCTGCTGGTTCCGCTGCTGGTGTTCGCGGCGGCGATGGCGCGGTGGCCCGGCTGAACGAAACTTCACTTGCCGAGGCGTAGGGTTAACGGCGATACCTGAGCTACGGCGCAGCTCGCGCCATGAGGGAAAGGCCGTCGGCCCGGCGGCGCCCTCCGCCATACTGTCGGGCCGCATTTCAGGACCGCCGTACGCGCCATGGCCCACGACGATCACAGCCACGCTCCCCCGTCCCACGCGCCCGCCGACGCGCATGACGACGGCCACGGCGGGCACGGCCATGACGAGCGCGCGACCGCGACCATTGCGCCCGCGCCCAATCCGCCGCCGCCCGGCGCGGAGGACAGCCCCAACCGCGCGGCTCCCCCGCGCCCCGGCGCCGACGCCGGCGGAACGCTGCGCAGCGGCGACGGCATTCTGAGGCCGATCAGCGAGAGCGAGTATTTCTCGACCCTGCCCGGCGCCGAGGACGTCGTCTCGGCCCATATCGACGAATATTTCAACCAGCCGCTGGACCTGTTCCCGTTCTGGGAGACGGGCCGCAAGCCGGACCGCTTCCACGTGCTGTTCGCGCGCCAGATCGAGGAGCGCTTCCCGATCGACCGCGACCTGCGGGGCCGCATTCACAGCTATGGCCGCCGGGTGTTCCGGGCCCTGATGGTGCACATCGGCATCAAGCGACTGAACCAGACGCTGGCGCTGGTCGCCTTCGCCCTGCTGGCGTCGCTGGGTCCGACGTGGTTCGCGGGCTGGGTCGGCTCGGCCCAGACCGGCGCCCTGCTGGCCGGCGGCGCCATGCTGGTGGTCGTGGGCCTGTGGTGGGCGGTGCAGGCGATCCTGTTCGTGCAGTACCGCTTCCGGCTGGAGAACGACTCCTACGAGCTCTCGCGTGAGGTGGTGCAGCGGACGCGTGAGCTGCAGAACCTGTTCACCAGCGCCCGCGCCATGGCCGACCAGGCCGAGACCCAGTTCCAGATGGACGGCAAGGGCTGGGGCAAGCGCGCCATGTACCTGACCCGCCTGACGATGTGGCTGGGCGCGCGGATGGAGTACCTGGAGAAGTACGTGCAGATGGAGCTGTGGCGGATCCGCCGCGA
The DNA here is from genome assembly GCF_014196335.1 of Brevundimonas lenta. Lineage (GTDB taxonomy): Bacteria > Pseudomonadota > Alphaproteobacteria > Caulobacterales > Caulobacteraceae > Brevundimonas > Brevundimonas lenta. Next base: position 1,447,505 of record NZ_JACIDM010000001.1, on the reverse strand, counting down.
GCGCTACTGGACCCGCTGGCTGCAGCGCATCGCTACGCCGCTGATCCTGATCGTCTGGGCCGTGCTGTTCGCGCTGGAGCCCGCGCCGGCCGACGCCGCCTGGTTCCGCGGGCTGCAGGGGCTGGCGGGCGTGCTGGCGCTGGTGGTGAGCTGGGTCTCCTACGTGCGCTGGAGGACGCCGATGGAGGCGATCCAGGACAAGTTGGGGGTCGAGGGCTGGGTCCGCTACGCCTCGCTGGACGTGGACAACTCGGTCGCCGACCAGGTCCGGCGCGACAAGGAACGGCTGGTCGAATACCGGGCGCTTACGCGCGGCCGCTGACGTCAGGCGACAGGCCCCAGGGCCGTTCGCGCCACCACTTCGTGACGATGTGTTTGACCCCGGCCTCGACCGGCATGCCCTGGTGCAGGGTCATGCGGTTGGGCTCGCCGGCGGCGTCGAGGTTGTTCCAGACGATCAGGTTCCCACGGCGCGGCGGCAGGGTCAGGTCCAGCAGCGGGAAGTATGTCGCCCCGCCCTTCTCCGGCGCGTCGAGGAAGACCATGGCGGTCCAGGTGCGCTGGCCGCCGATGGCCTGCTGGCGCGGCCAGTACGGCTCGCTGGTGCGCAGATAGTCGTGGTGCGGCTTGAACTGCTGTCCGGCCTCGTAGCGTTGCCCCTGAAGGCGTTCGCCGTATTCGGGCGCGAGGCCGATCAGGCGGTGGAAGCCCGCTTCGGCCTCGATGACTACCGCCTCGGCGGGATCGAGGTTGCAGGTCTCGCTGGTGCGAAACTCAGGGTCTGGGTGGTCGCCGAACAGGCGCGAGCGCTTCCGGTTGACGTCGATCAGTTCGATCAGGGCGGCGCACTGATCCGCGTCGAGGAAGTCGCGCAGGATGAACAGGTCGACCTCTTCGACCGGGACGTGCTGGACGTTCGGCGCAGCCAGCAACCGTTCACGCACCCTCTGTCCGGTCTCGACGCGATCCATGCCGCCCCCTTCGAGGGCGAAGCATCTACCCGCTGACGCGGCCGCGCAACGAGTCCTGCACATTGCGGGCGTTGTAAGCGTTCGGGCGGTCCGGCCGATCGCCGCGGCCCATGACCACTTCAAGCGAGGTGGAGGTGGCGGACGGGCCGCTGAAATTCAGGCCGAGGCCGACGCCGACGCCGGAGCTGGACCAGCCGCCGTACCGGCCAGAACCGCTGCTGGAGCCGAAGCCGACGCCGACGCTGGGGCTGACGCCACCGGCGCTGTCGGGGCGGCCGTCGATCCAGCGCTGGGTGACCTCGAACCAGTCATAGCCCTGGGCGGTGGTCAGTTCGGCGGCGCGCAGCAGGGCGCGGTCGCCGACCGGGCCGGGCGAGCCGACGCCGTAATAGGTGACGCGGAAGCGGTTGGACTCGATCTGCTGCTCGGTGAAGCCCTGCCCGCCGGCGCTGGTTTGCGGCCCGTACGGGCCGAGGCTGGCGCAGCCCGCCAGCGTCAGGCCGGCGGCGACGAGGGCGCAAAGGACGGGACGGTTCATGACAGGCCTCCGAAGGGGTTTCCTTCGGAAAGCGTGGCGGGAGCCGCGAGGTTCCTGTGTACGGAGCCCGTCAATCCTCCCCCGCAGGGGGAGGGGGACCGCGAAGCGGTGGAGGGGGCTGGCCGCCGGCACGCGAGCGGATGAAGTGCAGCACGCCATCCAGTTCACCGAGAACATCACGCGCCGGGAGGCGAATGACGTCGATGCCCCTCGCTTTCAGCCAGGCAGTGCGTCGCCGGTCATGCGCCATCTGGTCAGGATGCTCGTGTCCCTGCCCGTCGACCTCAACGGCCAATCGCGCCCGGTCACAGTAGAAATCGAGAATGTAGGGGCCGATCGGGTGCTGCCTGCGGAAGCGTAGGCCGCCGAGTTTTTGACCTCGAAGAGCCGCCCACAACACGACCTCCGGAAGAGACATGCGGCGGCGAAGTTCGCGGGCGCGCTGAACGGTCGGGCGTGGGGCCTCCATTCGCACAACCTATTCGGGAGCGATGTACGTGTCAGCCCCCTCCACCACCCTTCGGGTGGTCCCCCTCCCCCTGTGGGGGAGGATCTTCCTAGAGGCCCGCGGCGGCCTTCAGGGTCTCGAAATCGGCGGGCGGCGGCGCCTCGACAGTGGTGTAGCCGCCTTCCGGGTGGGGGAAGACCAGTTTCGCGGCGTGCAGCATGAGGCGCGGCGCGGGGCGGCCGGCGAAGGTCAAGGCGCCGCCGTAGCGGGCGTCGCCGGCCAGGGGGCGACCGATGGAGGCCATATGGACACGCAGCTGGTGCATGCGGCCGGTCTGGGGCTCCAGCTCGACCAGCGCCCCCTCCTCCGACGCCGACAGGGTGCGGTAGCGGCTGAGCGAGGCCTGGGCGCCCGGCGTGTCGGCGGTGACGGCGCGCATATAGCTTTCGCGGCCGATCTCCTGACGCAGCAGGGGCGTCTCGATCTTGCCGTCGCGCGGCTCGGGCGCGGCGGACAGCAGGGCCAGGTAGGTCTTCTTGAACCGCCGGGCCTGCAGCGCCTTGCCGAGGAAGCCGGCGGCGGGCTTGGTCTTGGCGGCGAGGATGACGCCCGAGGTGTCGCGGTCGAGGCGATGCACCAGTTCGGGCCGTTTGCCGTTCGAGCGCATGAAGGCCCACAGCAGGTCGTCCAGCGTATGGGCCTTGATGCGTCCGCCCTGGCTGGACAGGCCCGGCGGCTTGTTCAGCGCCAGGACATGCGGGTCCTCGAACACCACCCACGAACGGACGGCGGCGATCTCATCTTCGGTGAGGGAAACGGGCGGGAGTACGGTCACGGCGCGTGCTTACGCGAAACCGGGCCCGCCCGTCAGCCCATCAGGCGAGAACGCCCTTCTTGCGCATCGTCCAGGCGTACCAGGCGAGGAAGGCGGCGATCACCACGATGACGTACGGCATGTACTGCATCATCGCCATTTCAGGCGGCAGCGCCGGCATCTTGTTGATGAACTGGCCGTAGATCAGGCTGATCACCGCGCCTGCCAGAGACAGGGCGAAGGCGTGCACGGCGAAGCGATTGCGCAGCAGCAGCAAGAGCGTCCCGGCCACGGCGCCCCAGACTCCGAGGACCCAGGGGCCGTACATCCAGGCGGGCATGGCGTTGAAGTAGTCGATCATGGCCTGGGTCATGCCGCTTTCACGCATGTAGGCCTCGCCTCGCATCGTCGTCTGGATGAAGTCGAAGGCGCCGAAACCATTCCACAGCAGCGACACCACGCCCACCAGCCACAGGTGCCAGGGCGTCGAACGGGTCATTGAAGGCATTGAAGTATCGGTCATAGGTCCCCTCCCAAGGTTATTCCGATGGGCTGAGGATGGGCTGAATTCAGCGTTACGGCAACGTTCACCCTGAGGCGGTCATTCCTCGTCCCGGGCCATCCGGGTGCGCATCGCCGCCCAGCGGTCGAGGCGTTCCTTGACCTTGGCCTCGTGTCCCTCGCCCTTCGGATTGTAGAAGGTGCGGCGCTCCATGCCGTCGGGGAAGAAGTTGGCGCCGGAGAAGCCCTCGGGCGTGTCGGGGTCGTACTGGTAGCCCTTGCCGTAGCCGAGTTGCTTCATGAGCTTGGTCGGGGCGTTGCGGATGTGGGCGGGCGGCATCAGGGAGCCGGTCTCCGCCGCCGCGCGCTTCGCCGCCTTGAAGGCTTCGTAGACGCCGACCGACTTGGGCGCGGTGGCGAGATGGACCACCGCCTGGGCCAGGGCCAGTTCGCCCTCCGGACTGCCGAGGAAGTCGTAGGTGTCCTTGGCGGCGTTGGCGACGAGGATGGAGAGCGGGTCCGCCTCGCCGATGTCCTCGACCGCCATCCGCACGATGCGGCGGGCGAGATACAGCGGATCCTCGCCGCCGTTGAGCATGCGGGCCAGCCAGTAGAGGGCCGCGTCCGGGTCGGAGCCGCGAACCGATTTATGTAACGCTGATATGAGGTTGTAGTGCTCTTCTCGACTTTTGTCATAAGCGGGCGCGCGGCGCTGGAGGGTGCCGGCGAGGCCCTGGACGTCGAGCTGGATCCCGTCCGGCAGGGCGAACAGGGTCTCGGCCATGGTCAGCAGATAGCGGCCGTCGCCGTCGGCCAGCGCGGTCAGGGCCTGACGCGCCTCGGGCGTCAGGGGCAGCGGCCGGCCCTCGTGCGCCTCGGCCCGGGTCAACAGTTGATCAAGCCCGTCGTCGTCCAGTCGCTTGAGCACGAAGACCTGCGAGCGGGATAGAAGCGCGCCGTTCAGCTCGAACGACGGGTTCTCGGTCGTGGCGCCGACGAGGGTGACGACCCCCTCCTCCACGAACGGCAGGAAGCCGTCCTGCTGGGCGCGGTTGAAGCGATGGATCTCGTCGACGAACAGCAGGGTCGACTGGCCGGCGGCGCGGCGCATGCGCGCCTGCTCGAAGGCCTTCTTCAGATCGGCGACGCCGGAGAAGACGGCCGAGATCTGCTGGAACTGGTAGCCGGCGGCCTGGGCCAGCAGGCGGGCGATGGTGGTCTTGCCGGTGCCGGGCGGCCCCCACAGGATCATGGAGCCGAGGCGGCCGGCCTCGATCATGCGGCGGATCGGTCCGCCCTCGCCCAGCAGATGATCCTGGCCCACGACCTCGTCGAGGGCGCGCGGACGCAGGCGGTCGGCCAGCGGGGCGTCAGGGGGATGGATGCCGGAGGCTTCGAACAGGTCGGACATGGACGGTCACAGATAGGCGTTACCGACACGCTTTTCACGCGTTACTGTCGGCGCACCGCACGGAGAACGCGCCATGGCCCAAAACCCTGCCCCTCCCATGCCGGGCGTCACGCCGCATCTGACCATCCCGTCGCGCGGCGGTCAGGCGGCGATCGAGTTCTACACCCGCGCCTTCGGGGCGGAGGAGCAGAGCCGCCACCTGGCCGAGGACGGCGAGCGGCTGATGCACGCGCACCTGCTGATCAACGGCGGCGCCGTGATGCTCAACGACGAATTCCCCGAGTACAACGGCGAGCAGGACATCGCGCCCAAGGGCGTGACCATCCACCTGCTGGTCGATGACGCGGACGAGTGGTGGAACCGCGCCATCCTGGCTGGCGGGGTGCCGGTGTTCCCGCTGGACGACCAGTTCTGGGGCGACCGCTACGGCATGTTGCGCGACCCGTTCGGCCATAGCTGGTCGATCGGCGCGCCGATCAGGAAATGACCTACGTCCCGCCCGATCCGCCGGTCGTGCCCTATCTGGTCGTCGACCGGGGTCACGAGGCGCTGGCCTGGTATCTGAGGGCGTTCGGCGCGACCGAGAAGGTCAGCTACGATATGGACGACGGCCGGCTGGGCCACGCCATGCTGGAGCTGGCCAACGGCGGGATGATCTATCTGGCCGACGAGTTCCCCGAGATGCAGGCCGTGGTGGCGACGGACGCCCCGGGGCGGCTGGGCGGCACGACGGTGACCATCGCCCTGGCCGTCGACGACGTGGACGCCTGGATCGGCCGCGCTGCAAACGAGGGCGCGACCGTGATCCGGCCGCCGGCGGACGAGTTCTACGGCCGCCACGGCAAGCTGCGCGATCCGTACGGCCACGTCTGGTCGATCACCGGGCCGAAGGCGGAGGCAGGCTGAGTCCGCCCCACGGAGGAGCCGGATGTCCGAGTTCGAGTTCTTCTTCACCTTCTACGGCCTGGTGCTGGGGCTGGCCGCCGCCAAGGTGCTGAAGGGCGTGGGCGGTCTGGTGCAGGCGCGACGGCTGAAGCATGTGGGTCTGCAGACCGGCCTGCTGATGCTGTTCCTGATGCTGAGCATCTGCGTCGCCTGGGTCAGCGCCTGGACCAATATGCACGAGGTGGAGATCCGGCTGGGCGTGCTGGCCGCGCCGCTGGGCATCGCGGGCTGCTACTACCTGGCGGCGGTGATCGTCGTCCCGAAGGACATGGATCATTGGGACTCGCTGGACGCCTATTTTGCAGGACGTAAGCGGTTCGTGGCCGTCCTGCTGCTGGCCGCCGAGGTGCTGATCGACGTGACGGCGTGGAACCAGTTCAGGCGCGCGATGACGGACGAGCCGGACCTCTTCTGGCGCTGGCTGCTGCCCTACAACGCCGTGACGATCGGACTGCTGGTCGCCCTGGTGTTCGTGCGCGGGAAGCGGTGGAACATCGCCGTGCTCAGCGCCCTGATGGTGCTGTTCACCCTGCCCTACTGGACCGGCCGCTACGTCGCCGGGCTCTAGCGCACCCGGCCGGTCATCGTTCGGCCGCCGCGGTTGATGGTGACCTCCGAGCCGCGCGGCACGTCGTCGACCTGGCCGACCGAGGTGACCGGACGGCCATTGACCGCGACGATGATGTCCCCCGGACGGAAGCCGTTGGCGCTGGCGTAGCCGCGCTGCATGCGGCCGAGGATGACGCCCCGGGCGAAGGGATCGCCGCCGAGGCTGTCGGCCAGCGCCGGGTTCAGGGTCAGGACCTGGGCGCCCGAAAGCGCGCCGGCGCGGACGACGGAAGCGTTGTCGAGCGCCGCATCGCCCGGCAGCGGCTGGACGCGGGCGTCGAGGGTCTGGTTGCGGCCGTCACGCAGGACGGTCAGTTGCACGGCCTCGTTCGGCTCGTGCGTGCCGACGCGGAAGTTCAGGCCGGCCTGGTCGTTGATCTCGGCGCCGTCGACGGCGGTGATGACGTCGCCCTCCCGCACGCCGGCGCGGGCGCCGGGGCCGTTCGGCCAGACCTGGGTGACGATCAGGCCCTGCGGGCGTTCGAGACCGAGGCTGCGGGCGATCTCGGCGTTGACCGGCTCGCCCTTCACGCCCAGCCACGGACGGACGACGGCGGTGGCGCCGCCGACGGCGGAATCGACCACCCGCTTCACCATCGCCGCGGGCACGGCGAAGCCGACGCCGGACGACGAGCCGGAACGCGAGAAGATGGCCGTGTTGATGCCGATCAGGTCGCCGTCCATGTCGACCAGGGCCCCGCCGGAGTTGCCGGGATTGATGGCCGCGTCGGTCTGGATGAAGGAGCCCGAGTCCGAAATGCCGGTCTCGGTGCGGTTCAGGGCCGAGATGATGCCGTTGGTGACGGTCTGGCCGACGCCGAACGGATTGCCGATGGCCAGCACCAGGTCGCCGACCTGCTGTTCCTCGCGGTCGTCGATGTCGAGCGTGGGCAGGCGTTCGGTGACGCCCTCCAGCTGGAGCACGGCGATGTCGGAGCGTTCGTCGGCGAGGACCACGCGGGCGTCGTATTCGCGCCGGTCGTTCAGGACGACCTTGATCTCCTGCATGCCCTGGATGACGTGGAAATTGGTCACCACCACGCCGTCGGAGCGGACGATGACGCCCGAACCGACAGAGCCGACCTGCTGACGCCGCGGGCCCTGACCGAACATGGACCAGAACGGGTCCTGGACCTGCTGGACGCCACGGGCCGCGATATTGACCACGGCGGGCGCGGCGGCGCGGACCACGGGGGCGAAGCTGGCCTTCATCGCGTTGGCGTCGCCGGGGACGACCCGGTTGTCGGCGAAGACGCCGTCCTGGGCCTTCGAGTTGTTCGGCTGTCCGCAGGCGGCGAGCGTCAGGGCGACGGCGATCGCGATCGAGCTGGTCTTCATGGGGATCCGGTCGAGCAGGGTGTTCACGCCCCCATACGTGCGCGCCATTTCGACAGGATCAAGGCGTCACCGGGCATCCGGAATCGCGTCTTCCTCGCGCTGGGCCTGACGACCGACCCACCAGCCGATGATCGCCGCCAGCAGCAGGACCCCGGCGGCGATGAAGAAGGCGATGCCCGGGTGCGGCAACGGCGCCCCCTCCTCCGCCGAGATCGAATAGATCCAGCCGAAGAACAGGGGCGACAGGACGCCGGCGATCGAGGCGACGCTCATGTTCGCGCCCTGCAGCTGACCCTGCTCGTCCTCGCCGACGCGGCGGGTCATCAGGGCCTGCAGGGTGGGCATGGCGAGGCCCCACAGGGCGTTGGGCAGCATGGCGAGGATGAACACCAGGCCCGTCGGGGCCCAGCCCATCAGGGCGATGCCGATGGAGCCGCCGAAGAGGCCCAGCACCATGGTCGGGCGGTCGCCCAGCCGCTTCGTCACCGGCCCGATGAGCAGACCCTGGACGATCATGTCCAGCACGCCGACCCCGGCCAGCAGCATGCCGACCTCTTTCGGGCCCCAGCCGTAGCGAAGGGCGGCGTAGAGGACGAACACCGCCGAGAAGACGTGGTGGGCGAAGTAGAGGAGGAAGTTCACGACGGCCAGGCCCGACAGCTCGGTGTGCCGCTTGAGCAGGATCAGGGCGCCGACCGGGTTGGCGCGGGCCCAGCTGAACTTCATCCGCTTCTCCGGCGGCAGGCTTTCGGGCAGGACCAGCCAGCCGTAGACGAAGGCGACCGCGGACAGGCCGGCCGCCGCCCAGAACGGCACGCGCGGACCGAACTCGCCGAGGAAGCCGCCCAGCGCCGGGCCCAGCACGAAGCCGAACGAGAAGGCCGCGCCGATCAGGCCATAGGCGCGGGCGCGTTTCTCGGGTGCGGTGATGTCGGCCATATAGGCGTAGACGGTGGTGAAGCTGGACGAGGTGATGCCGGCGATGATCCGCCCCAGCGCCAGCCACCACAGGTCGGGCGCGACCGCCATCAGCACATAGTCGACCGCGAGACCCGCGCAGCTGATCAGGATGACCGGGCGGCGGCCGTACTGGTCCGACAGCGAGCCTATGATGGGCGAGCAGACGAACTGCATCAGCGCCCAAAGGGCGACGAACACGCCGTTGATCCAGCCCGCGCGGGCGTTCGAGCCGACGAACTGCTCGATCAGTTGGGGCAGCACCGGGATGATGATGCCCATGGCCACGATGTCGAGCACCGCCGTCACGAAGATGAAGGCGAGCGCGGCGCGGTGGGTGCGGAGACGGTGAAGGGCAGACATGATCGGGCTCGCAGGGGGACGGGCCTTCTACCCGCTCCCGGCTCGGCGGTCAGCCCGCGCCTACCGCGCGTTGCAAAAGCTTAATGGGGCGACGCCTTGCGCGAACGCGCGGCGCAAGGCCAAGCTCGCGGCATGAACGCTGTGATCGAGACCCGTGGGCTGACCAAGACCTACGGAGACGTGCGCGCCCTGGACGGGCTGGACCTGTCGATCCCGCGAGGCGGGGTCTATGGCGTGCTGGGGCCGAACGGCGCGGGCAAGTCGACCCTGTTCCGCATCCTGCTGGGCCTGATCCGGCCCACCGCCGGATCGGCCGCCATGATGGGCGGGCCGCTCAACGACATCTCCCACATGCGCCGCACCGGCTCGATGATCGAGACGCCGCGCTTCCCGCCCTATCTGACCGCGCGGCAGGTGCTGCGCTGGCTGGCGCTGGAGCATGGCGTCGGCGCGACGGCGGACATTCCCCACTGGCTGGCCCGCGTGGGCCTGACCGAGGCCGCCGACCGCAAGGTGCGCGGCTTCTCCGTCGGCATGATGCAGCGCCTGGGCGTGGCCGCGGCGCTGATGAGCCGGCCCGAACTGGTCATTCTCGATGAACCGACCAGCGGCATGGATCCGCCCGGCATCCAGGAGATGCGGGCCCTGATCCGCTCGCTGGCCACCGAGGACGGCGTGACCGTGGTGCTGGCCAGCCACCAGCTGCTGGAGGTCCAACGCGTGTGCGACCGCGTGGCCATCCTGAACAAGGGCAAGCTGGTGCGCGAAGGCACGGTCAGCGAGCTGACGTCCGTCGGCGAGCGGCTGCGGCTGGCCGTCTCGTCCGCCGACCAGGTGCTGGCCGTTCTGGGCGCCAAGGGCGTGCGCGACGGCGAGGCCGTGCTGGCCGAGGTGAAGCGGGCGGAAGGCCCCGCCCTGATCCGCGCGCTGGTCGAGGCGAACGTCGACATTCACGAGGCGCGCTGGGTCGGGACCGACCTGGAGAGCATCTTCTTCACCGAGACGGGCGCCGTGCAGGCGCCGGAGGCCGACCATGGTGTTTGACGCACTGGGGGCCGAGGCCTTCCGCCTGTCGAAGAACCGTCTGACCGTGTTCTGGAGCGTGTTCTTCATCCCGCTGCTGTTCGCGCTCGGCGGGGTGCTCTACCACCTCATCAACAAGTCGCAGGGCGACAAGCTGGCGGCCGGGGCGGGCCTGCCGACGACGCCGACGGTGACGCCGGTGAACCTGGCCGAGGCCATCACCTTCACGGCCAATCTGGCGGCCCAGGCCAATATCGGCGGGCTGATCCTGGTGTTCATGCTGATCGCGGGCGCGACCGTCTACGCAGGCGACTATCGCTGGGAGACCTGGCGCCTGATCAGCGCCCGCAACGACCGCGCCTCGCTGATCCTGGGCAAGGTCGGGGTGATGAAGATCCTCGCCTTCTCGACCCTGCTGGTCCTGCTGGTCGCCGCCTTCGTCTTCTACGGAACCCAGGCGGTCGTGTTCCAGCGTCCGGTCAGCTTCCACATGAGCGGCGCCGAGGCGCTGGACGCCCTGCTGGTCTGGCTGCTGTCCTATGTCCGGATCGTCCAGTACGGCCTTATCGGCCTGCTGATCGCGGTGATGACCCGATCGATGATGGCGGCCCTGTTCGTGCCGCTGGCGCTGGGCTTCGCGCAGTCGATCCTGGGCATTCCGCCGTTCATGGCCCTGATGAAATTGCATCCGGACGGCTGGGCGGCGCAGCTGCTGCTCCCGGGCATGGCCTATGACACGCTGAAGACCCTGCTGATCCCCGGCATCACCCAGGTCCCGATCACCTCCGCGGCCCTGTGGCCGGCGGTCGTGAGTCTGACCGCCTGGGTCCTTCTGCCCCTCCTCGGCGCCCTGGCCTGGTTCCGGCAGCAGGACCTGTCGAAGGAGTAGCGGCTACAGCCGCTTCTCCATCCAGACGTCGGCCCGGACATAGGGGCTGGGCCGCGGCGGGAGGTCGACGAAGCCGAAGCCGCGGTAGAGGGCGCCTGCGGGCGCGAGGGTGCTGCTGGTCTCCAGATAGAGGCGCGGGGCGCCGGCGGCGCGGGCCTCGGCCTCGCACGCCTCCAGCAGAAGCCGGCCCAGACCCAGGCCGCGCGCGGCGGGCGAGACCGTCATCTTGGCGACCTCGAAGCCGCCGTCGTCCATGGCCATCAGGGCGCAGCAGCCGATGGCCTCCCCTTCTCTTTCGGCGATGAAGATGCGGCCGCCGCCGTCGAGGATGGAGCCCTGCGGGTCGTCCAGCACCTTGCGGTCCTTAGCCTCGACCGCAAACCCGCCTTCGGCCAGCCAGGCCTCGTTCAGGGTGCGCCAGGCGTCGGCGTGGTCGGGTCGGTAGTGGACGATGTCGGCGGCGCCGCTGGTCTGCATGGATGTCTCCCTCCGGCCCAATCTGGGGTCCGGACCGGCAAAGAAAAGGGGCGGCCGGATCGCGCCGGCCGCCCCTCCTTCCGGCTCCCCGGGGGTCAGAACGTCTTGCGCACGGTGACGCCGACCGTCCTGGGCTGGCCGACGGTGAAGCCCAGCCGCGCCCGACCGCCGCGTTCGCGGTCGAACGACAGGAGCGCGTCGTCATCGAAGATGTTGTTGCCGTAGGCGATGATGTCGACGCCGTTGTCCATCTGCAGACCGACGCTGACGTTGACGAGGTCGTAGCGGGGCAGCTCCAGATTGACGACGGTCGGGTCGTTGCCCGACGCGCCGCCGAACGGCAGGCCGGACACGAACGACCGCGGATTGTTCTCTTGGTCGCTGGCCTGGGTGTAGCGGCTGCCGACGTGCTGGAACGAGATCGAAACGTAGCCGTCGGCGTCTTCGCTGACTTCGTACGAATAGGTCGCGTTCAGCGAGATCTGGAATTCGGGCACCGACGGCAGGCGGTTGCCCTTGCGGATGCCGCCGATGACGGCGCCGGTGCCGTCGACGACCGTGGAGTCGAACTCGGCGTTCACCCAGCTGCCGGACACGCCGATCTCGAGGCCCTCCATCACCTCGGCCCACAGTTCACCCTCGACCCCCATGGTGTGGGCCTTGGGCACGTTGAAGACGACGCGGGACGAGCATGAGCCGGCGTCCAGCGTCGTCTGCAGGTCGTTGATGTCGGTGTAGAAGGCGGCGGTGTTGAAGGTGAACCGGCTCGAGCGCGCCTTGAGCCCGATCTCGTAATTCCACAGCGTCTCGTCCTCATAGGACTGGAAGCTGCCGAAGATGGCTTCGTCCTCCGGCGAGCAGAGCGGCAGGTTGAGCGGATCGTTGACCCCGCCCAGCCGGAAGCCCTGGGCGACCTGGGCGTTCACGATGACACTGTCGGAAGCCTCGTAGCTGACCAGCACGCGCGGGGTGAAGCCGCTGGACGAGGTCTCGTCCGACTGGTCGTCGCCATTGGCGAACAGGCCGCCCGAGGTGAACCGACGCTCCTCGGAGAAGTCGTAGAAGCGGCCACCGGCGGTCAGGGTCCAGCGATCGAGGATGACGCTGCCCTCGCCGAAGAAGGCGAACTGTTCGATGTCGTAGGGGAGCCTGGCGTTGTAGGGCGAGTCCGGCCCGAAGCCGTTGGCCACCGCCGCCGAGGTTCCGGCGCCCAGTTCCGCGTCGGTGACGGCGTCGTAGCCCGGCGTGGGCAGGCGCTGGTTATAGAGACGGTCCACCTTCGAATAGAAGGCGCCCAGCAGCCACTGGAACGGGCCGTCGTCGTTGGAGCTGAGGCGCAGTTCCTGGGTGAACTGCTCGAGGTCCGTGGTGTCCACCAGGGTGGACGGCAGCAGGACCGCCGACTCGGGGAAGCCCAGATCCACCGAGACGCTGCCGGTCAACGTGCTGGCGTCGCGGTCCAGCCGGATGTTCCGGTCGATGTAGGTGGTGACCGAAGTCAGTTCGACGACGCCCAGGCCGAACGTGGCCGTGATGTCGGCCAGCATGGTGTCGTCGGCGAAGCTTTCGTCGAGCAGCAGATACTGCTCCCGCTCGCGCAGGGTGATGGGCGGGCGGGTGGTGGTGTTGGGATTGGCGAACAGGTTGAACGCCTCCTGACGGTTGAAGCCGTCAGCGCGGATCTCCTGATAGACGATCCGCGGCGTGATGCTGATGTTCGGGTTCGGCTGGAACAGAACGGCGAAGCGGCCGCCGGCGCGGGAACCGCCGTTGACGTTCCGATCGCGTCCGCCGCCCTCGCGCAGCGCGTCGATGAAGCCGCCGTACTCGGTGTAGTAGCCGACCGCGCGGACCGCCACGGTCTCGCCCACCGGCATGTTGATCGCGCCCTTCAGGTAGCCGCCCATGTCCTGAAGATCGACGGCGTTGAGGTTGCCCTCGATGACGCCCTCGTTGACGCCCAGCTGCGGCTGGTTGGTGATGTAGCGAATGGTGCCGCCGACCGAACCGGATCCGAACAGCGTGCCCTGCGGCCCGCGCAGGGTCTCGACGCGGTTCAGGTCGAACAGGTCGATGTCCGGCGTGAACAGCGACAGCGAGATGACAGACTCGTCGAGGTAGACCCCGACCTGTTCCTTCACGCCCGGCTGGTCGCGGACGACCTGGCCCGCCGAGACGCCGCGGACGGCGACCTGGCTCTGTCCCGGCCCGAGGTTCTGGATGGTGAGGCCGGCCACGTTGCGTGACAGGTCCTCGAGGGTCACAGCGCCCGATCGCTGGATGTCCTCCTGGGTCTGCGCATTGATGGAGAACGGCACCTCGAAGATGGTCGAGTCCCGTTTGGTGCCTGTGACGATGATCTCGTCGAGTTGGCTGGCTTGCTCCTGCGCGACCGCCAGGGTCGGGGCGCCCACAACGACCGCCAGGGCGGTTGCGGACAGCAGGAGCGTCTTCGTCAGGGTGCAGGAATAGCCGTAACGCATAGGGGTCCCCTCGCTGAATTCAGCCCCCCCGCGAATAATAGGGAACAGAATCCGTTGATCGGGAAGACGCGAAGCGGTCGATAGAACACTGTTACGGAAGCCCGTTTCCTAAATGTCACGCTTGGCGGACGCCCGGGGAATGGCGGTTTCGCCCTGCCGCGAGGCCACAGCCGATGCGCGATCCGGCCGGAAAACGGCTGTGGACGACTCAGTCCGGACAAAGAGAAAGGGCGGCCGGATTGCTCCGACCGCCCTTTCAGGGTGCCCCAACGAGCGAAGCCGACTCAGGCTTCGTCGTCGCCCTCGAAAATCTGGACCGGACCCGAGTCCATGCCCTTGGCGTCCACGTCGCGATCGACGAACTCGATCACGGCCATGGCGGCGTTGTCGCCGTGGCGATAGCCGGCCTTCATGATGCGGATGTAGCCGCCGTTACGGTCGGCGTAGCGCGGGCCGATCGTTTCGAACAGCTTGCCCACCTGCGGCACGTCACGGACGTGGCTGATGGCCTGACGACGAGCGTGCAGGTCGCCCTTCTTGGCGAGGGTGACCAGCTTCTCGACGAAGGGACGCAGTTCCTTCGCCTTGGGCAGGGTCGTCGTGATCTGCTCGTGCTTGATCAGCGACGCCGCCATGTTGGCGAACATTGCGGTCCGGTGGCTGGCCGTACGACCGAGCTTACGATAGGCGGCGCCGTGGCGCATCGGGGTCTCTCCTACTCAACCCGGTTTCCAGAGGACTGGACCTGGGCCTTCTCATTCTAACCGCTCCGCAGCCCCCTCGATTTCGGGGCCTTGGGCGGAGGGTTGAAACTAGATCTGGTCGTCGAACTTCTTGGCCAGGTCTTCGATATTTTCGGGCGGCCAGTTCGGCACGTCCATGCCGAGCGACAGGCCCATCGTCGCGAGAACTTCCTTGATCTCGTTCAGCGACTTGCGGCCGAAGTTCGGGGTGCGAAGCATTTCGCCCTCGGTCTTCTGGATCAGGTCGCCGATGTAGACGATGTTGTCGTTCTTCAGGCAGTTGGCCGAACGGACCGAAAGCTCGAGTTCGTCGACCTTCTTCAGCAGGGCCGGGTTGAACGGCAGGTCGGGCTTGCCGTCCGCCGCTTCCACAGCCTTCTTCGGCTCGTCGAAGGTGATGAAGATCTGGAGCTGGTCCTGCAGGATGCGCGAGGCGTAGGCCACCGCGTCAACCGGCGAGACAGCGCCGTTGGTTTCGACTTCCAGCACCAGCTTGTCGTAGTCGAGCGACTGACCCTGACGGGTCGGCTCGACGCGATAGGCGACGCGCTTGACCGGCGAGTACAGGGCGTCGACCGCGATCAGGCCGATCGGGGCGTCTTCCGGACGGTTGAACTCCGAAGCGACATAGCCCTTGCCGTTCTGGACGGTCAGTTCCATGCGCACCGAAGCGCCGTCGTCCAGCGTGCAGATGACGTGATCCGGGTTCAGAACCTCGATGTCCGCGGGGACGTCGATCTGGCCGGCGGTCACTGCGCCCGGGCCGGTGGCGCGGAGCGTCATGCGCTTCGGGCCCTCGGCGTGCATGCGCAGCGCCAGTTGCTTGATGTTGAGCACGATGTCGACGACGTCTTCCCGCACGCCTTCCAGCGACGAGAATTCGTGGACGACGCCGTCGATCTGGATGGCCGTCACCGCCGCGCCTTGCAGCGACGACAGGAGGACCCGGCGCAGGGCGTTGCCGAGCGTCACACCGAAGCCGCGTTCCAGGGGCTCAGCGACCAGGCGCGCCTTGCGCTGGGGGTCGGAGCTCGCCTCGATTTGCGGCTTCTCGGGACGGATCAGCTCTTGCCAGTTACGTTCGATCATGGATGTCCCTCGAAAACGGAGTTCGCCGGTCCCTCGCTCCTCGTCAGGGCGGCAGGACCGGCGGAGAATTAGTCGGTCGTGTTCGCTTAGACGCGGCGGCGCTTGGGCGGACGGCAACCGTTGTGCGGCATCGGGGTGACGTCACGGATGGTCGTGATCGTCATGCCGACGGCCTGCAGGGCGCGCAGGGCCGACTCGCGGCCGGAACCCGGACCCGAGACGTTGACTTCCAGCGTCTTCACGCCGTGTTCCTGCGCCTTCTTGCCTGCGTCTTCAGCAGCCATCTGGGCAGCATAAGGGGTCGACTTACGCGAACCCTTGAAGCCCATGTGACCGGCCGAGGACCAGGAGATCGCGTTCCCCTGGGCGTCGGTGATGGTCACCATGGTGTTGTTGAAGCTGGCGTTCACGTGAGCGACGCCCGACGTGATGTTCTTGCGCTCGCGCTTCTTTACGCGACCCGGTTCCTTGGCCATCGGTCAGGTCTTTCTCTTACTTCTTCTTGCCGGCGATCGGCTTGGCCGGACCCTTGCGGGTACGTGCGTTGGTGTGCGTGCGCTGACCGCGGACCGGCAGGCCCTTACGGTGACGCAGGCCGCGGTAGCAGGCCAGGTCCATCAGGCGCTTGATGTTCATCGACGTCTCGCGGCGCAGATCGCCCTCGACGGTGTGATCGCGGTCGATCGTTTCACGGATCTGCAGCACCTCGGCGTCGGTCAGTTGGTTGACGCGACGGGCCGGCTCGATACCGACCTTGGTGGTGATATCCTTGGCGGCGTGAGCGCCGATGCCATGGATGTACTGCAGCGCGATTTCGACGCGCTTGTTGGTCGGGATGTTGACGCCAGCGATACGGGCCACGAAGCTCTCCAAATACGCGTTGGCGGACGCAACAAACGCTCCGGTCAACAGACCAGGAGCGTTACGCGCCCTTCGCGGAAGCGGGCCTTATACAGGGGATTCACGGCGCGTCAACGGTTTGCTCGCGTTCAACCGCGTGTCCGTTGTCTTCCGAACTCGATGGTCACCGTCACCCCCTGATCCTCGACCACCACGCCGTTCCGCGTCGGGGGGCGGAATCGATAGTAGGTCGTGGCCACGGACATTCCGGCCGCGCCGAAGCCGTCGCCGGGCGGCGATTCGCTGATGATGCGGCAGCGGTTCAGCCGGGTGTCCGCACCGATCTTGCAGTTCACCACGGCCACGCCCGACCGCCCTGCCCGCAAGGCCTGGGGCGGATGGCTGGAGCGGAGCTCGCCGACCGTGGGGCCGCGCAGGAACCGCGGCGGGGTCATGCCGGAGCCGGGGCCGTCGCCCTCGCCGGTTCCGCTGCCCGTGCCGGTCCCCTGCCCGCCCTGCCCCATGCCGGACGTCGGCGAGGCGATGGGCGCGACGCCGACGACCAGGGCGGGCTCGGGCGCCTGCACCCGGGGCGCGGGCACTTCGGGCGGGACCGGTTCGCGCGGCGGCGGCGGGACATGGATTCGCGACGGCGCGGCGGGCGCGCCCCCGCCGGCCACGGGCGAGAGCTTCGCCGGTTCAGGCGGCGGCGGAGGTGGAGGCGGGACCGGCGGACGGACCAGAACCACGTCGAACGGCGGCAGGGGCGGAATGAAGGGCGGCGACGGCGCGCCGCGGCTGATCGCCAGGAAGACGACGAGGTGCGCGGCGACGATGCCGCCGACGATGCCCGCGTTGCGAAGCCCGCGGCGTTTAAGGATCTGGAGTCCCCTGGTCACGCGTTCGGTGTGCCACATGCAACATGAACGCACGGCGCCGGGGAACGGCAGCCTCCGGTCACCCGGGGTGGATCAGGCCAGTGCGCCGTCCAGGGCGCCCGAGACGGCGTCGATCGAGCCCATGCCGTCGATCTCGACCAGCTTGCCCTGCGCTTCGTAGTACGGAAGCAGCGGCGCGGTCTGGCGATTGTAGACGGCCAGACGGTCCTTGAAGGTGTCGGGATTGTCGTCCGGACGGCCCTGCTCGGCGAAGCGTTTCGCGATACGGGCGGTCAGGGCCTCGTCGTCGACCTTGAGGCGGACGACGCGGTCGATCTTCGCGCCGCGCTTTTCCAGCATGGCGTCGAGCGCCTCGGCCTGGGCGACGGTGCGCGGGAAGCCGTCGAAGATGGCGCCGCCGGCGGCCTCGGCCTCGGGCAGGCGGTCCTCGATCAGGGCGATGACGATCTCGTCGGTGACCAGATCGCCGCGCGCCAGCACGTCCTTGACCGTCAGGCCCAGTTCCGAGCCGGAAGCGATGGCAGCGCGCAGCATGTCGCCGGTCGACAGCTGGACCATGCCGCGCGTCTCGACCAGGCGCTTGGCCTGCGTGCCTTTGCCGGCCGCAGGCGGCCCGAACAGGATCAGGTTCATGGCCGCCCCTCCGGCTTCAGGTTAGCGGCGCGCCGGCGCCGTAGCGCCACGGCCGCGGCCACGCAGCTTGGCCTTCTTGATCAGGCCTTCGTACTGGTGCGCCAGCAGATGCGACTGGATCTGCGCCACGGTGTCCATGGTCACCGAGACCACGATCAGCACCGAGGTGCCGCCGAAATACAGGCCGTTGCCAAAGTTGGCGACGACGATCTCGGGCAGCAGGCAGACGGCGGTGATGTAGGCGGCGCCGATCACGGTCAGACGGGTCAGGACGTAGTCCAGATACTCGGCCGTGCGCTTGCCCGGACGGATGCCCGGCAGGAAGCCGCCGTACTTGCGCAGGTTCTCGGCCGTGTCCTCGGGGTTGAAGGTGATCGAGGTGTAGAAGAAGCAGAAGAAGATGATCAGGACCGCGTACAGCACGCTGAACAGCGGCTGGCCGTGCTGCATCTGGGCCGTGACGAGCGGCAGCCAGTCCATCCACGACGGCAGGTTCGCGTTCGCGGTCATCTGGGCGACGGTCGCCGGCAGCATCAGCAGCGACGAGGCGAAGATCGGCGGGATGACGCCGGCGGTGTTGACCTTCAGCGGCAGGAACGAACGTTCGCCCCCGGCCATGCGGTTGCCTTCCTGGCGCTTCGGATACTGGATCAGAAGGCGGCGCTGGGCGCGCTCCATGAAGACGATGAAGACCACCACGGCCACCGCCATCGCGGCGATGAACAGCAGGGCGAAGGCCGACATCTGACCCTGTTGGGCCAGGCCGAACAGGCGGGCGACGGTGCCCGGCAGGACGGCGACGATGCCGGCGAAGATGATCAGCGAGATGCCGTTGCCGACGCCGCGGGCCGTCACCTGCTCGCCCAGCCACATCAGGAACATGGTGCCGCCCGTCAGGACGGTGATGGTCGAGATGATGAAGAACAGGCCCGGGTTATCAACGAAGCCCGGCGAGGCGTTCAGGCTGATGGCGATGCCGGCCGACTGGAACAGGGCCAGCACGACGGTCAGGTAGCGGGTGTACTGGTTCAGCTGCTTGCGGCCGCTTTCGCCGCCTTCCTTGCGCAGCTTTTCCCACGGCGGATACACAGCGCCCAGCAGCTGGACGATGATCGACGCCGAAATGTAGGGCATCACGTTCAGGGCGAAGACCGCGAAGCGCTCGACCGCGCCGCCCGAGAACATGTTGAACATGTCCAGGATGCCGCGCTGGCTGTCCGGGTTCTGGAAGAACGCCAGGAAGGCTTCGGAGTTGATGCCCGGAACCGGCACATAGGTGCCGATGCGGTAGACCAGCAGGGCAAGAAGCGTGAACAGCAAACGTTTGTGCAGCTCGGTCGCACGCGCGAACGAGCCCATGTTCATATTTGCTGCAAGTTGTTCGGCGGCCGAAGCCATGTGTCGTCACCCCGACTGATCAGAACGCGGCGCATCGAACTTCGAGTCCGGGCCCCGCGTCCAGATAGGAGAAGGGCGCCCCCGTGGCGAGGGCGCCCTGCAGCTTTTTACTTCGCGGCCGTGCGCTTGGCGCGGGCCGAGACCTTGTTGGCGTCGCCCAGCGGAGCCTTGGGAGCCGGAGCCTTGCCCTTGGCGGCGTTGCGCTTTTCGACGCGGGCAGCGGCCTTGGCTTCAGCAGCGATTCGCTCCTGAACGACCGAACCGCCGGCGGCTTCGATGGCCTTGATCGCGCCGGCCGTGGCCGACCAGACGACCAGGTTCAGCTTGCCCTTGATTTCACCGGTGCCCAGCAGACGGACGCCGTCCTTGACGCGGCGGATCACGCCGGCGGCGACCAGGGCTTCGCCCTTGATCTCGCCCTTGATGTCCAGCTTGCCGGCGTCGATGGCGTCCTGCAGGCGCCACAGGTTCACTTCAGCCAGCTTCAGCGCGTTCGGATTGTTGAAGCCGCGCTTCGGCATACGCATGTACAGCGGCATCTGGCCGCCTTCGAAGCCGCCGATGGCGACGCCCGAACGCGACTTCTGACCCTTGACGCCGCGACCGGCGGTCTTGCCCTTGCCCGAGCCCGGGCCACGGCCGACGCGCATGCGCTTCTTGTGGGCGCCTTCGTTGTCGCGGATTTCGTTCAGTTTCATGTGCCTGATCCTTTCGGGTTCTAGCGCCAGCCCGAAGGACTGACTCGGCGTTGATGTCTGTATCGCGCTCCGGACGGGTCCGGAACGCAAGGAAGGGCGGCCTATAGCCGCCCCTGCCCTGCCGCCGCAAGCGGCGACTTGATGAACCCGCCCCCGAAGAGGCGGGCTCAGCTTACTTTTCGACCACTTCCACCATGTGCGCGACCTTGGCGATCATGCCGCGGACCGACGGGGTGTCTTCCAGCGTGGACTCGCGGCCCATGCGGTTCAGGCCGAGACCGGCCAGGGTGGCGCGCTGATCCGACTTGCGGCGGATCGGGCTGCCCGTCTGGCGGACGGTGACGGTGGCTTTGGATTCAGTCTTGGCCATGATCAGCTCTCGATGGCTTCGGGCGCCGAGGCGCCGTCGTTACGACGACCCATCAGATCCGCGACCTTCTTGCCGCGCTTGGACGCGACCTGACGGGGCGAGGATTGAACCTTCAGGGCTTCGAAGGTGGCGCGGATCATGTTGTACGGGTTCGACGAACCGGTCGACTTGCCGACGACGTCCTGGACGCCGAGGGTTTCGAGGACCGCACGCATCGGACCGCCCGCGATGACGCCGGTCCCGGGAGGGGCGGCGCGCATCATGATCTTGCCGGCGCCCCAACGGCCGTTGCCGTCGTGGTGCAGGGTGCGGTTCTCGCGCAGCGGAACCTTGATCATCGTCTTCTTGGCTTCTTCAGTCGCCTTGCGGATGGCTTCCGGCACTTCGCGCGCCTTGCCGTGACCGAAGCCGACGCGGCCCTTGCCGTCGCCGACGACCATCAGGGCCGCGAACGAGAACCGGCGGCCGCCTTTGACGGTGGCTGCGACGCGGTTGATGTGCACCAGCTTCTCGACGATGTCCGAATCCGGACCGTCGACAGCGGGAGCGTTGCGGTTGTCACGACGGTTGCGATCACCGCCGCCGCCGCGTTGGGGTTGTTGCGCCATCTGTCGCGTCCCTTAGAAGTTCAGGCCGGCTTCACGCGCGGCTTCCGCCAGCGCCTTCACCCGTCCGTGATAGATGTAACCGCCGCGGTCGAAGACGACGTCCTTGACGCCCTTCTCGATGGCGCGTTCGGCGATCAGCTTGCCGATGGCGGCGGCTGCAGCGACGTCCGAGCCCTTGGAGCCCTTGCCGGTTTGCAGCGACGAGGCGGCGGCCACCGTGACGCCCTGGGCGTCGTCGATGATCTGGGCCGAGATGTGCTTGTCCGAACGGTGCACCGACAGGCGCAGACGGCCGTTGGCGACAGCCTTCAGGCGACGACGGGTACGCTCGGCGCGGCGCTTGGCTTGCTGTTGAAGAGAGAGAGCCATGACTTACTTCTTCTTGCCTTCCTTGCGACGGACCTTTTCGCCCGTGTAGCGGACGCCCTTGCCCTTGTAGGGCTCCGGCGGACGCAGCTTGCGGATGACGGCGGCGATCTGACCAACGGCCTGTTTGTCGGCGCCCGAGATCTTGATCTCGGTCTGCTTCGGCACTGCGAAGCTGACGCCTGCCGGCGGTTCGATGTCGACGTCGTGCGAGAAGCCGAGCTGCAGCGACAGGGCGTTGCCCTTCATCGCAGCGCGATAACCCACGCCGACCAGGTCGAGGGACTTTTCGAAGCCCGTGGTGACGCCAACGACCATGTTGTCGACCAGGGTGCGCGACAGGCCCCACATGGCGCGGCCACGCTGGGTGTCGACGCGCAGGCCGAGGGTCAGACCCTCTTCACCTTGCGAGACTTCGATTTCCTCGGCGACGGTCCAGGAGCGCTCGCCCTTGGGACCCTTCACCGACACGGTCTGCCCATCGAGCGTGACAGTCACGCCCTTCGGAACAGCAACGATTTTCTTGCCGATACGGGACATCTTAGTAGACCCTGCAGAGAACTTCGCCGCCGACGTTCGCGTCGCGAGCGGCGGCATCCGACATGACGCCCTTGGACGTCGAAAGGATCGAGATGCCGAGGCCGTTCTTGATCGGCTTCAGATCGCTGATGGCCGAGTAGACGCGGCGGCCGGGCTTCGACACGCGGGCGATCTCGGCGATCACCGGCTGGCCGTCGAAGTACTTCAGCTCGATCTCGAACTGCGGGAACTCACCCGGGTTCTGAACCAGGTTGTAGCCGCGGATGTAACCTTCGTCCTGCAGCACGTCGAGGACGCGTTGACGGAGACGCGAGGCCGGGGTCAGCACCTTGGAACGCTTGCGGGTCGCGGCGTTCTTGATGCGAGCGATCATGTCGCTCAGGGGATCGTTGATCATCATATCTGTTGCTCCCCTTACCAGCTCGACTTCGTCAGGCCAGGAACCTGACCCAGGTTGCCGAGTTCGCGCAGGGCGATCCGGCTCATCTTGAGCTTGCGATAGTAGGCGCGCGGGCGGCCGGTCACTTCGCAGCGATTGCGAATGCGGTTCGGCGCCGAGTTGCGCGGCAGTTGAGCCAGCTTCAGGCGCGCCTCGAAGCGCTCCTCCAGCGGCAGGGACTCGTCGTTCGCGATCGCCTTCAGGGCGGCGCGCTTGTCGGCGTACTTCGCGACGAGGGCCTTGACCATCTCGTTACGGTTTACAGCGGACTTCTTAGCCATTGTGCTCTTCCCTTCCCGCTCAGTTCACGAACGGGAACTTGAACTCGGTGAGGAGAGCCTTGGCTTCCTCATCGGTCTTGGCCGTGGTGCAGACGATGACGTCCATGCCCCACATCTGGTCGATCTGGTCGTAGTTGATCTCCGGGAACACGATGTGCTCCTTCAGACCGGTGGCGTAGTTGCCGCGACCGTCAAACGAAGTGCCCTTCAGGCCACGGAAATCCTTCACGCGCGGCAGCGCGATCGTGATGAACCGGTCCAGGAACTCGTACATCTGGTCGCCGCGCAGCGTCACCTTGCCGCCGATGATCATGCCTTCGCGCAGCTTGAAGCCGGCGATGGAGTTGCGGGCCTTGGTCGGCACCGCTTTCTGGCCGGCGATCGCGGTCAGATCCTTGAGGGCGGCAGTCGCCTTCTTGGAGTCAGCCACGGCTTCACCGATGCCCATGTTCAGGACGATCTTGTCGAGCTTCGGCGTCTGCATCGGGTTCGTGTAACCGAACTTCTCGGTCATCACGGCCTTGATGCGGTCGTTGTACTCGGCCTTGAGGCGCGGGGTGTATTTGGTGTCAGCCATCAGATGACGTCTCCCGTCGTCTTGGCGAAGCGGACCTTCTTGTCGCCTTCAATCTTGAAGCCGACGCGGGTCGCCTTGCCGTTGGCGTCGGCGATCGCGACGTTCGACAGGTGCAGCGACGCTTCCTTGTTCTTGATGCCGCCTTGCGGATCAGCCTGGGTCGGGCGCGTGTGGCGCTGAACCATGTTGATGCCTTGCACGACGACGCGGTTTTCGGTCGGCAGGACCTTGGTGACCTTGCCGGTCCGGCCCTTGTCCTTGCCGGTCAGGACGACGACGGTGTCGCCCGATTTGATCTTGGCGGCCATGTTACAGGACCTCCGGAGCCAGCGAGATGATCTTCATGTGGTTCTTGGCGCGCAGTTCGCGGGGAACCGGGCCGAAGATCCGCGTGCCGACAGGCTCGTTCTGCTTGTTGACGATGACGGCGGCCGACTTGTCGAAACGGATGACAGAGCCGTCCTTGCGCATGATGTCCTTGGCGGTGCGCACGACGATGGCGCGAACGACGTCGCCCTTCTTCACGCGGCCGCGCGGAATCGCTTCCTTCACCGAGGCGACGATAGTGTCGCCCACCGAGGCGTAGCGGCGCTTGGAGCCGCCCAACACCTTGATGCACATGACCCGGCGAGCGCCCGAGTTATCGGCGACCTCCAGGTTAGTTTGCATCTGGATCATGAGATCCGATCCTTCTTCTTACGAAGCCGAGGCGGAGGAGTCCGACAGGACTTCCCAGCGCTTCAGCTTGGACTTCGGGGCGCACTCGACGATGCGGGCCAGGTCACCGACCTTGAGGGCGTTCGCTTCGTCGTGGGCGTGATACTTCTTGGACAGACGGACGGTCTTCTTCAGGACCGGGTGCAGCAGGGTGCGCTCGACCTTGACGACGACGGTCTTGTCGCCCTTGTCGGAGACGACCACGCCTTCGAGAATACGTTTCGGCATCGGTGTTTCCTTAACCCGCCGCGCGGTTCGCACGCAGAAGCGTGGAAATGCGGGCGATGTCCTTGCGCACTTCCGAGACCCGGTGGGTCTTTTCCATCTGGCCGGTGGCCGCCTGGAAGCGCAGGTTGAACTGTTCCTTCTTGAGCTTGAGCAGCTCGTCGGCCAGTTGGTCCGGGGTCTGGGACCGGAGATCAGCGATCTTGGTCATCAGGCAGCAGCCTCCACATGGGCGATGCCGGCGTCGAGGCGGGTGACCACCTTGGTGCGGACCGGCAGCTTGGCGGCGCCGAGGCGCAGCGCTTCGCGAGCGATGTCGTCCGGCACGCCGTCGATTTCGAACAGGATGCGGCCCGGGTGGCAACGCGCGGCCCAGTGGTCCACGGCGCCCTTGCCCTTACCCATCCGGACTTCAGCCGGCTTGCCGGTGACCGGCAGGTCCGGGAAGACCCGGATCCAGACGCGGCCCTGACGCTTCATCTGGCGGGTGATCGCGCGGCGGGCCGCTTCGATCTGACGCGCAGTGATGCGTTCCGGTTCAACGGTCTTGAGACCGTACGAGCCGAAGTTCAGCGAGAAACCGCCCTTGGCCGAGCCATGGATCCGGCCCTTGAAGGCCTTGCGGTACTTGGTCTTTTTCGGTTGCAGCATGACTTAGCTCTCACGTCCCCGGTCGCGACGCGGACCACGATCCCCACGGGGACCGCCGCGCTCGCGGCCTTCGTTCGACGACGGGCCGGCAGCTTCCTGGGCCCAACGCTTGTCCTGGGCCATCGGATCGTGCTCGAGCACTTCGCCCTTGAAGACCCACACCTTCACACCGATGATTCCGTACGTCGTCTTGGCTTCAATGAAGCCGTAGTCGATGTCGGCGCGCAGGGTGTGCAGCGGCACGCGGCCTTCGCGGTACCATTCCATGCGGGCGATTTCAGCACCGCCGAGGCGGCCCGAAACGTTGATGCGGACGCCCTTGGCGCCGAGGCGCATGGCCGACTGCATCGCGCGCTTCATGGCGCGGCGGAACGCGATACGGCGCTCCAGCTGCTGTGCGATGTTTTCAGCGATCAGCTGCGCGTCGGTTTCCGGCTTGCGGACTTCGACGATGTTCAGGTGAACCTCGCCTTCGGTCTGGGCCGAGATGTCCTTGCGGAGCTTCTCGATATCAGCGCCCTTCTTGCCGATCACGACACCCGGACGGGCGGCGTAGATCGTCACGCGGCACTTCTTGTGCGGGCGCTCGATGATGATGCGCGACACGCCGGCGGCCTGCAGACGTTCCTTGAGCCACGTGCGCAGCTTCAGGTCCTGGTGCAGGAGCTTTGCGTAGTCCGCGCCGCCGGCGAACCAGCGGCTGTCCCACGTACGGTTGACGCCGAGGCGCAGACCGATCGGATTGACTTTCTGACCCATCAGGCGGCCTCACCAGCTTCGCGGACCACGATGGTGATCTCCGCGAAAGGTTTCAGGATGCGCGACGAGCGGCCACGAGCGCGGCTCGCGAAACGCTTCATCACCAGGTTCTTGCCCACGAAGGCCTCGGCGACGACGAGGTTGTCGATGTCGAGGTTGTGGTTGTTTTCGGCGTTCGAGACGGCCGAATACAGGACCTTGCGGACGTCGGTGGCGATGCGCTTACGGCTGAATTCCAGCTCGTTCAGCGCCTTCTGCACCGGCAGGCCGCGGATCGACTGGGCGACCAGGTTCAGCTTCTGAGGGCTGATCCGGACGTTTACCAGCTTGGCGCGGGCTTCGGTCGGGGCGACCCGACGGGGGTTCTTGGTCTGGGCCATGGATTACTTCCTCTTGGCCTTCTTGTCCGCCGCGTGGCCCGGGAAGTTCCGGGTCGGGGCGAACTCGCCGAACTTCATGCCGACCATCTCTTCAGAGACCGACACGGGAACGTGCTTCTGGCCGTTGTGGACGCCGAAAGTCAGGCCCACGAACTGCGGCAGGATGGTGGAGCGGCGCGACCAGGTCTTGATCACGTCCTTGCGGCCCGACGTCTGAACGGCGTCGGCCTTCTTGAGCAGATACCCGTCGACAAACGGGCCTTTCCAGGAGGAGCGGGCCATTCTTAGCGAGCCTTCTTAACGTGGCGGGTACGGATGATGAACTTGTCCGTAGCCTTGTTCTTGCGGGTCCGGGTCCCCTTGGTGTCCTTGCCCCACGGCGTAACCGGGGTGCGACCACCAGAGGTCCGGCCTTCACCACCACCGTGCGGGTGGTCGATCGGGTTCATGGCGACGCCGCGAACGTGCGGACGGAAGCCCATGTGACGCTTGCGACCGGCCTTGCCGAGGTTCTGGTTCATGTGGTCGGGGTTCGAAACCGCGCCCACCGTGGCCATGCAGCCGTCCAGGACCATGCGAAGCTCGCCCGAGCCGAGACGGATCTGGGCGTAGCCCTGATCGCGACCGACCAGCTGGGCGTAGGCGCCGGCCGAACGGGCCAGCTGGGCGCCCTTGCCCGGCTTCATTTCGATGTTGTGGATGATCGTACCCACCGGCATCGAACGCAGCGGCATGGCGTTGCCCGGCTTCACGTCGACCTTTTCACCAGCCACGACCATGTCGCCCGCCTTCAGGCGTTGCGGCGCGATGATGTAGGCCTTTTCGCCGTCCTCATAGGTGATGAGGGCGATGAAGGCGGTGCGGTTCGGATCGTATTCCAGGCGTTCGACGGTCGCCGAGGCGAACTTGCGACGCTTGAAGTCGATCTTGCGGTACAGCGTTTTGGCGCCGCCGCCGCGGAAGCGAACGGCGATACGACCGCCCTGACCGCGTCCGCCCGACTTGGTCAGGCCTTCGGTCAGCGACTTCTCGGGACGGCCCTTGTGGAGCTCCGAGCGGTCGATCAGCACCAGGGCGCGGCGGCCCGGCGACGTCGGATTGTAAGTCTTCAAGGCCATCTGATCAGAGCCCCGTGGTGACGTCGATCGACTGGCCTTCAGCCAGCGTCACGATCGCTTTTTTGATGTCGACCCGACGGCCCATGATGCCGCGGAAACGCTTGGTCTTGCCCTTCTGGACGAGGGTGTTGACCTTCAGCACGTTGACCTTGAACAGGGCTTCGACCGCAGCGGCGATCTCGTCCTTCGAGGCGTTGTCCGCGACGCGGAAAACGACCTTGTTCTGTTCCGACAGGATCGTGGCCTTCTCGGTGATCACCGGAGCCAGGATGGTGTCGTAGTGACGCGCGGTGGGTTGTGCGCCGGCCATTACGCGGCCTCCTTCACAGAGAAGCGCGCCTCGATGGCTTCAACAGCCGCCTTGGTCAGCACCAGCTTGTCGGCCCGCAGGATGTCATAGACGTTCAGGCCGGCGTTCGGCAGCACGTCGATGTGCGGGATGTTGCGAGCGGCCAGGCCGAAGTTCACGTCGACTTCCGGACCAGCGATGATCAGGGCCTTGGCCCAGCCCAGCTTGCCGAAGGTTTCGCGCAGCGAGGCGGTCTTGGCTTCCTTGACCGAGACGGTGTCGACGACGACCAGGTCGCCGGCCTTGGCCTTCGACGAGAGCGCGTGACGCAGGGCCAGGGCGCGAACCTTCTTCGGCAGCGAGAAGCCGTGGTCGCGAACGACCGGACCGAAGGCGCGCGAACCACCAACGAACTGCGGTGCACGGCGCGAACCGTGACGAGCGCCGCCGGTGCCCTTTTGCTTGTACATCTTCTTGCCCGTACGAGAGTTCTCGTTGCGGGTTTGAACCTTGTGCGTACCGGCGCGGCGCTTGGCCAGTTGCCAGTTGACGTAACGGGCCAGCAGGTCGCCGCGGATGTCGGTGATGCCGAAGACGGCGTCCGACAGCTCAACGTCGCCAGCAGCCTTGCCGTCGAGTTTGATGACCGAGAGTTTCATTACGCTTCACCGCCTTCGGTCGCTTCGACGGCCGGGGCTTCTTCAGCCGGCGTCTCAGCGGGTTGAGCAGCCGCGGCCTTGCTCGACTTGACGCCGCCCGGGAAGGGAGCGTCGGCCGGACGGGCCTTCTTCACGGCGTCGCGGATCTTGACCCACGTGCCTTCGTGACCGGGGACAGCGCCCTTGATCATGATCAGGCCGCGGTCGGCGTCGACGCGGAAGACGGTCAGGTTCTGGGTCGTGACGACTTCCTGACCGAGGTGGCCGGCCATCTTCTTGCCCGGGAACGTACGGCCCGGGTCCTGACGGTTACCCGTCGAACCGTGCGAGCGGTGCGAGACCGACACACCGTGCGTGGCGCGAAGACCGCCGAAGTTCCAGCGCTTCATGGCGCCGGCGAAGCCCTTACCGATGGTCTCGGCCTGGACATCGACCTTCTGGCCGGCGACGAAGTGGTCAGCCGAGAACTCGGAGCCCACATCCATCATCGCGTCCGCATCGATGCGGAATTCAGTGACATAGGCCTTCGGTTCCACTTCCAGCTTCGCGAAAGCTTCGCGTTGAGCCTTGTTGGTGTTCTTGGCCTTTTTGGTGCCAGCGCCCAGCTGGAGAGCGACGTAGCCGTCACGCTCCTGGGTACGTTGGCCGACGACCTGGCAGCCGTCGAGCTGCAGCACAGTGACCGGAACGTGCGCGCCGTCATCGGCGAACACGCGGGTCATGCCCAGCTTCTTGGCGATCACGCCCGTGCGCATCGGATCCCGCCTCTTTCTTCTTAGATCTTGATCTCGACGTCCACGCCGGCGGACAGGTCGAGCTTCATGAGCGCGTCCACGGTCTGCGGGGTGGGGTCGACGATGTCGAGCACGCGTTTGTGCGTGCGGATTTCAAACTGCTCGCGCGACTTCTTATCGACGTGCGGAGAGCGGTTCACGGTGAACTTTTCGATCAGGGTCGGCAGCGGGATCGGACCACGAACGGTCGCGCCCGTGCGCTTGGCGGTGTTGACGATCTCGCGCGTCGAAAAGTCGAGGACGCGGTGATCGAAGGCCTTGAGCCTGATGCGGATGCTTTGATCCATATCGGTAGCTATTCCCAAGCAGGCGAACCTGCGTCCCTGTGAACCATTTCAAAGACCGGAGTCCTTGGGCTTTCGAGAAGCCCTCAGAGTACGCACGTCCGCAAAAACGATCGGCCCACGCAGGTCACCCGCGAAGGCCGCTGAAGTCCTGAAGCGCTGCAAAGAACAGTAACTCAGGTCGTTCCTGCGGACCGCGTCTGCACCCGGGGGTGCACAGCCGGTCCAACAAGAGTGGGGGCTTATGCCGATTGAGTCCCTTCTCGTCAAGCGGCGAAAACGAGGCAGGGCCTTATTCTTCGGACATCCGCCCGATCCCGGCAGGAGCCCTCCCCTTACATAGATATAGAGTGCGTCCGAACCGGGTCGGCGATTGCCCCGAACTCGCGCCAGGGGCGCCGGCGCAGCGCTCTACCCCCGGTTTATGACGTCCGGTTGAACGAACGGCACTATACGTCCACACGTGTGCCGCATCTGCGCCACAATGCGTGACGCAAGGGCAACAGTGCGTACAAGCCGCTGTTTTGTGACGGGTTTGTAATGGCCAAGCCTGAGAGGCCGCTGATAGCTCCACCGTATACCGGCGCGACTCCCCGACGCCGGAGACAACGGATAATAGAACAGTGAAGTCTCTCTTCCTCGCCACGGCCGCCGTGGCCGCCTTCGCCGCCGCCCCCGCCCTGGCCCAGGACGCCGCCGTCGGTTCGGTCGGCTCCAGCTACACGTACAGCGAAGCCGACGTCGCCGGTTTCTCGGGCGACGCTGACTCGATCGTCGTCGACGCTTCGTTCGCCGCCCCGGTCACGGCCGACTGGACCGTCAGCTTCGACGGCGGCATCACCATCAACCTCGGCGACGAGCCGGGCACCGACGACTCGAGCCTGAACGGCCGCGTGCACGTCAGCCGCACCTTCGGCGACGTCCGCGTCGCCACCTTCGCCGGCGCCGCCGACGGCGGTGAAGCCAACCTGTGGAGCTTCGGCGCCCAGGCCCAGACCTACATCGACAACATCACCCTGACCGGCGGCTTCGCCTACGAGACCCCGGAAGGCGTGGACGCCGACATCTGGAGCCTGAACGTCGACGGCGCCTACTATGTCAGCCCCACCCTGCGCCTGAACGCCGGCGCCGGCTGGACCACCGCTGAAATGGGCGGCCTGGACACCGACGCCTGGACGGCCAACGTCGGTGGCGAATACCAGATCGCCAACACCCCGTTCAGCATCACGGGCGGCTACACCCACGCCGAGCTGGAAGACCTGGACCTGCAGATCGACACCCTGAACGTCGGCCTGCGCTACACCTTCGGTACGGACCTGCAGTCGCGCGAACGCGCGGGCGCCGATCTGGGCCGCACCGTCGCCGGCATCGGCGGCCTGGCCAGCGTCTTCTAAGGACCCTCCAGTCCCGAAGGCATGGGAGCCCCGGCGGAGCGATCCGCCGGGGCTTTTCGTTGCCCGGAACAGGCCCGGACAGGCAAGTTTATTACGGGAGATTGAGGTAGCGGCGCTATAAGTCCGCACATGCGCCGCACCACCGCCACATTGCGTGACGCAAGCGCCACAACCCACACAAGTCACTGTTTTATGACGGCTTTGTAATGGCCAAGCCAGAGAGCCGGCTGATAGCTCCACCGTATACCGGCGCGACCCCCGACGCCGGAGAACAATGGAAATCACAACAGTGAAGTCTCTCTTCCTCGCCACCGCCGCCGTGGCCGCCCTCGCCGCCGCCCCCGCTCTCGCCCAGGACGGCGCCACCGTCGGTTCGGCCGGCATCGCCTACGCAAACAGCCAGGCTGACATCGGCCCGTTCGAAGCCGAAGGCGAAGGCGCCGTGGGCGACGTCTCGGTCGCCACCGTGGTCGGTGACTGGACCCTGACCGGCGCCACCCAGGTGACCTATGCGGATTCCGACGCCGACTTCGGCGACAACGTCGACGTCTCGGGCTCCGTCCACGTGACCCGCGAGTTCGGCAATGTGCGCGCCGGCGGCTTCGTCTCGGGCACCGACGTCGGCGACACCCTGTGGACCGTCGGCGCCCAGGCCCAGACTTACCTCGGCAACGCGACCGTCGGCGGCGTGGCCTCGTACGGCACCGTCAAGAACGTCGACGTTTGGACCCTCGGCGCCGACGTTGGCTACTTCGTCACGCCTGACCTGCGCATCGACGCCAACGCCGGCTACAACTCGATCGACTTCGACGGCTTCGACACCGAGGCCCTGACCTACGGCGTGGGCGGCGAGTACAAGTTCGCCGGTTCGCCGGTCAGCGTCTTCGGCGGCTGGGATCGCGTCTCGCTGGACGACGCCGACCTGGACATCGACACCTTCTCGCTCGGCGTTCGCATCAGCTTCGGCGGCGACCTGAAGGCCCGTGACCGTTCGGGCGCGGACCTGGGCCGCAAGCTCGGCGGCGTGACCGGCGCTGTCGGCTTCCTGACCGACTTCTCGGTCGCCCCCTAAGCGCTATCAGCGTTGAACGACAGAAGCCCCGGCGGAGCGATCCGCCGGGGCTTTTCGTTGCCCGCAACGACTGAACGGCGGGCGCGAAAAAGGCCCGGGGGGTTCCACGCTCCCGGGCCTTCTCCGTCACGGCAGCTGCAGGGACTCAGCTGCCGATGCGAACGTCTCCACCGCCCATGATGGAGCGGCTGACCGAGCCGGTGGCGCGGGCGATGTTCACATCGCCGCCGCCCACGATCGAGACGTCGACATCACCGGCCACGCCGCCGAACTGGACGTCGCCCGAACCGGCGATGCTGACGTCAACAGTGGGCGAGGTCCCGTCGCGGACGTTCACGTCGCCCGAGCCGCCGATCGAGATGTCCAGCGGACCGTCGATGCGCGCCACGACCACATCGCCCGAACCGCCGATGGCGACATCCAGGCCGCGCGTGGCGCCGGCCGTGACCGAACCCGAGCCGCCGATGGCGACTTCCAGCGACGACGAGGTTCCGGCGCGCATGTCGCCCGACCCGCCGATGCTCAGCGACAGCGGACCTTCGACGTTGGCGATGTCCCAGGCGCCGCAGCCGCCGTTGCCCAGATCCACCGAGGTGGCGCCGCGGCCGACCGAGCCGAACACCGCGCCCTGGGCGTTGACGTTCACATCGCGCGGGGTGCGGATCACGATCAGCGGGGCGTCGGCCAGGTTGACCCGGCCGATGTCGCGGACCTCCGCCCAGGCGCCTTCGCCGGCGCGCTCGCCGCTGCCGTTATGGCAGCTGCGGATGCCGTCGTTGCCGCCGAACACGCTGCCGCGGCGCAGGCCGCCGTTGATGCGGACTTCATTGCCTTCGCGGGTCACAGTGATCTGCGGCAGGCGCGAATTGCCCTGCTCGACCTCGACGGCGACGTCGGTGCGATCCTCGACGATGACCGCGACGCGGGCCACGGCGTAGCGGATCTCGACCTCAGGCCCCTTGGCGAGGGCCGGGCCGGCGACGGCGGCCAGTGCGACGGCGGATACGGCGGATGCGATAGCGAGTTTCATGTGGTGGGAGCTCCCTTGCCCGAATGTGACGGAAAGGTGCGGCGGCTCCCGCTCTGAGTCACTTTAAATCGAGGTCATGACCTCGATGTAAGGTAGCGGTCGGAAACCCAGGCGTGGCGGGCGGGACAGACGACCTCTGACAAGCTTGTCAGGCGCGCAGCGCCCCCGCCCCGTCGGCGACACCGACCTCGGGCTCGAACTCGCGCTCGAAATGTTCGAGTCGGCTCTTCAACGCGCCCATCCGCTTCAGCGCCAGCGAGGCGGCCCAGCGAGCGGCCAGCTCCGGCGTCGCCATACGGTCGGTCATGCGCGGACGCGCGCCCCGACTGCGCAGCACGGCGTTGGTGTAGAGCGCGCCGTTGCGGAAGCGCGACGGCCAGGTCTGGAAGTCCATCGACAGGGAGACGCAGAACCGGTCGAGGTTCTCGACCCGGTGCGGGGCGTAGACCGGCCAGGTGAGCGCCTGCCCCGGCTCCAGATCCATGACCTGGGCGTCCTGTTCGAAGGCCAGGACGTAGGGCAGCTCCTCGGTCGTCTGGCGGGCGACGACCTGTTCCATGTTCCGCTCGGGCAGATGCGCCTCGTCGCCGGGATAGACGAAGACCCGCTTGCGGCCGCGCATGTGGAACAACACCACGCCGGCGGCGTCGAAATGATAGGGCACGCGGGCCTTGGGCGAGGACAGGATCAGCTGCCCGGCGTTGCGGACGGCGCGGAGGCCCGGATAGGCCGACTGCACCTTGCCGAACTCGGCCATGGCGGCGGCCCAGAGTTCGGGCCAACCGGTCTCGACTTCGCGCATGTTGACCCACAGTCGGCCCTGCTGGATCGCCTCCAGCAGTTCGCCGCCGTTCAGGCGGCCGCGCGCGCCGGTTCGCAGCGAGACCTGACCCTCGTCGTCGTAGTCGTACAGGTTGATGTCGAACAGGTCGGCCGGATAGCGGTCCAGCACGGCGGCCAGCGCCTCGTCGGTGGCGAAGCCCTGCTCGACCAGGCTGTGCGGATGGGCGCGGGCCTCGGTGATCGGACCGGAATAGCGCGTGCGGGCGTGGGTCATGGTCTGTCTCAGGCCGCAACCGGACGGGTCGAGGCCGACTTCGCCTTGGCGAGCGCGGCGCCCGCGGCCTGGACCGCGCCGCGAAGGCGGTCGGCGTGGCTGGTCTCGCAAGCCTCGATGGCGGCCCAGCGACGGCGCACGCTGGCGCGCAGACGCTCGCCCCTGCCCTCGCCCGCCAGGTCCAGCGCCCGGACCGCGGCCTGGCTGACCGCCGCGCCGAGACCCGGCTTGAGCACCATGGCCTCGCGGACGATGTGCGCCCCGTTGCAGAAGTACTTCTTGTAGTGTTCGCCCTCGAATCCGTAGTCGAAGGTGCGGTAGCCCCGCTCCGCCGCCAGACGCATGGTGTCCATGCTCAGCAGGATGCCGGGCGAGCAGCGGGCCAGCGACGGCTCATAGGCCGGAAACCAGAAATGGTACTGGTCATCGGCGTGCAGCGAATATTCGATCGCCGTCAGCCGGTCGCCCGCCCACAGCCCGGCCATCGAGGCGCCGAAGCCGTCGATATCGGTCTGCAGCAAGGCGTGCAGCAGTTCGGCCGTCCAGCCGCAGGCGAAGATGTCGTGCCGCGAGGTGCGCCGGTACTGGTCGCGCTTCAGATCGATCAGCCAGTCCAGCAGCGCCGGGTCGCGCAGGCCGCGCTCGACCCGCAGGGTGCCGAGCTCGGTCTCCATGCTACGGCGGGCGCGTTCCTTGTCCTTGAAGAATTTGCCGTGGGTGGTGCGGCGTTCCGCGTACCAGGCGTCATAGCCGGTTTCGCCCAGCTCGACCTGCACCGTGCGGCGATCCTCGCCCATGCCCGTGTCCCCGACCCAGGCGGTGACGTTCAGGCGCGAGCCGCCCAGCAGAGCCGAAGCCTCGGCCAGGGTCGGACCCTCGCCGGGACGGGCGATGATCCCGTGATAGTCGTTCATCGGCGCGCCCAGCGGCTGGACCGCCGAGCCGCGCCGCTGATGCGGGAAGAAGCCGGCCACCTCGCCGCCGTGCGAGAAGACGGCGACCGCGGCGCGCGGGCTGATGCGTCCGGCGACCTGGGTGAACTCGGGCCGGAAATACGGGCTGGTCAGCGCCGGGTTAGCCGCGCGGAAGGCGCGCCAGGCGGCCCATTCGGCCTCGCCCATCGCATCGACGTGCAGGATGTCGACCTTGAATCCGGTCATGCCTTTTCCTTCGCCCCCGCCCGGACGGGCGTTCGCAGGCGGGCTTCATGCCACAGGCCCCGTTTCAGGCCGGTGAGCGTTCATGGTGAACGAAGCGTCTCCACGGAGCCCCACCCGGCC
This sequence comes from Brevundimonas lenta, assembly GCF_014196335.1. Taxonomy (GTDB): domain Bacteria; phylum Pseudomonadota; class Alphaproteobacteria; order Caulobacterales; family Caulobacteraceae; genus Brevundimonas; species Brevundimonas lenta. The sequence continues at coordinate 1,412,548 of NZ_JACIDM010000001.1, read as the reverse complement.
GCGAGGCGTTGCCTTGCGACCCGCAATTCGATTTTCTGGAGTTCCCTCGATGTCCGACCCCCGCCCCGAGTCCCGCGAAACCGAGAACGAGAACCAGCGCACGCCCGCCCGCGAAGGCGAGCCGCCGCGCCCCGCTACCGAGCCGAAGGGTTCAGAGGGCTCGTCCAACCCAGGCGACACCGCCACAGACCCCGCCACCGGAAAGCCCAATCCTTGAAGTCAGCCGTCCTCCCCGCCGCCCTCGCCCTTTCGCTTCTCGCCACCGTCGTTCAGGCGCAGACCGCGCCGGCGGCCTGCCCGGTCAGTCCTGAGCACGTCGTCGCCAACGCCGGCCTGTCGAAGAGCCGGGCCGCCGTCGCCGGTGGAAAGCTGACCATCCTCGCCATGGGCTCGTCCTCGATCGAGGGCGTCGGCGCGAGCCGCCGGGAGTTGAGCTTCGTGCCCCTGCTGGAAGCCGGGCTGGAACGCCGCCTTCCGGGCGTCGAGGTGACGGTGATCAACCGCGGCATCGGCGGCGAGACGGCGAAGGAGACCGCCGACCGGCTGAGCGGCGAGATCGCCGCCAACAGCCCGGACCTGGTGATCTGGCAGCTGGGCACCAACGACGTGCTGCGCGACCGGCCGATGGCTGACGTCTTCGCCGACTTCCGCCGCGGCGAGGCGATCCTCGACGCCGCCGGGGTCGAGGTGCTGTTGATCGATCCGCAGCGTGTGCCGGAGGGAACCAGCAATCCGTCGTTCCGCGGCCGCAACCCGGCGCTGGGCGAAATGGCCCGGCTCATCGATCTCGAGGGCGGCCGCAAGAACTACGCCGTCCTGCGCCGCTTCGACGCCATGGAGGCCTGGTCGGGCCTGGACCGGGGCGGCGTCGGACCCGACGACCTGCATCTGAACGACCAGGGCTACGCCTGCTGGGCCGAGGTCACCGCCGAAGGTCTGGCCGCCGCCCTGCGCTGACGACGATCGGGAACAAGCGCGGCTGCGAGGGATTGGGCTTGTCCCTGCAAGCTCGTGGAATCGCATGTCCTTTCGTTTGATCGCCGCCTCGTCGTGTCTGTTCGCCCTCGCCGCCTGCGGCGGCCCTGAACCCCAGGCCGAGCCCGGCCCGTCCACCGCCTCCCCGGCGCCGGTGCTGACCGCGCGGCAGATCGAGACGGCCCTCCCGGCCGCGGTCATCACGCCTGCCCCCGCTGGTTCGGCCGTACCCGACGCCGGTCTGGTGCGCCTACAGGTGCTGCTGGATCGCACGCCCTTCTCGCCCGGCGTGGTCGACGGCCTGCCCGGGGAGAACACGCGCCAGGCTGTGGCCGCCTTCCGCAAGGCCAACGGCTTGACCGGCGACGCCATGGACGCCGCCCTGGTTCAGCGCCTCGCCGCGGCGGATGCGGGCCCGGTCATGGCCAGCCACACCCTGACCGCCGCCGACCTCGCCGGCCCCTTCAGCCCGCCGCCGGGCCCGGACCTGGCCGCCCAGGCCGCCGGCGGCGCTGACTACTCCAGCCCGCGCGAGCGCCTCGCTGAGCGCTTCCACATCACCGAAGACCTGCTGCAGGGCCTGAACCCCGGCGTCGACTTCCGCACGCCCGGCCAGCGCATCGTCGTGCCGGCCGTCAGAGATCGCCCGCTGGGCGAGGTGGCGCGCGTGGTGATCGACAAGACCGAGCGCTCGGCCCGGGCCTTCGACGCCTCGGGCCGCCTGCTGGCCTTCTACCCCGCCACGATCGGCTCGACCGAACGGCCGGCGCCGTCGGGCACCCTGAAGGTGAAGGGCGTGGCGAAGGAGCCGGACTACACCTACGACCCGGCGAAGCTCAGCTACGACCGCGGCGATCGCAAGGTCGTGGTGCCGGCGGGACCGAACAATCCGGTCGGCTCGGTGTGGATCGAGCTGTCGCGCGACGGCTACGGCATCCACGGCTCGCCCGATCCGTCGAAGATCGCCAAGACCGCCTCGAACGGCTGCGTCCGCCTGACCAACTGGGACGCGGAGCAACTGGCCGCGGCGGTCAAGCCCGGGGTCGAGGTGCGCTTCATCTAGGCGAAGGCGTCAGCCGGGACCTTCACAGCCCGAAAGGAAGGTCCCGGTCATCGCGGCGGACGGCGCGGGCGCGATGCGGGACTGGAGACCCAGACCGTGCTTCAGTCCCGTCCAGAAATGAGGGACCACCGTGACCTTGATGGTCTCGCCGGAAAGCATCTGAACGAGTTCCGGCTTTCGCAGCCGAAGATCTGTCGCGGGCCAGGTCTCATAGCCGCTGGTCCGACGAACGATCGGCCCGGCGGCCCGCTCGCCGCCGCCCGTGACGATCATGCTTCGCCAGTCAGCCGGATCCCCGCCCCCGACGTCGGTTCCGATCGGCAGGCCCCGCGCCTCGACATACAGACGGCCTCCCTCGCAATGAAACGTGACCACCTCCCGGCCTCCGAGTTCCGGAGGAACCGACGGGTCCGGTCTGATCAAGGTGAGCCATTGGGGCCGGGCGCGCCATGCGAGTTCCCTCTCCACCTCGACCGCTTCGGGGCGGCAACCGGAGAGCAGCACCAGCAGGGCGAGGGACGCGAAGCGATCCATAATCAGCTTCAATAGCAAAACGGCCCCGGAGTTTCCTCCGGGGCCGCTCTGTCAGTTCAGTCTCTGGGACCGACCGATATTACTCGGTGATCTTGGAGACGACGCCGGCGCCGACGGTGCGGCCGCCTTCACGGATGGCGAAGCGCAGCTTCTCTTCCATGGCGATCGGGGTGATCAGCTCGACGTTCAGCTCGGCGTTGTCGCCGGGCATGATCATCTCGACACCTTCCTTGAGGTGCACGATGCCGGTCACGTCCGTGGTGCGGAAGTAGAACTGCGGGCGGTAGTTGGTGAAGAACGGCGTGTGACGGCCGCCCTCTTCCTTGGTCAGGATGTAGGCTTCGGCGACGAACTTGGTGTGCGGGGTGATCGAACCCGGCTTGCACAGCACCTGGCCGCGCTCGACGTCTTCACGCTTGGTGCCGCGCAGCAGCACGCCGACGTTGTCGCCCGCTTGACCTTGATCGAGCAGCTTGCGGAACATTTCCACGCCCGTGCAGGTCGTCTTCTGGACCGGACGGATGCCGACGATCTCGACTTCCTCACCGACCTTGACGATGCCGCGCTCGACGCGACCCGTGACCACGGTGCCGCGGCCCGAGATCGAGAACACGTCTTCGACCGGCATCAGGAACGGCAGGTCGACCGGACGTTCCGGCTGCGGGATGTAGGCGTCGACGGTTTCCATCAGCGCCAGGACCTGGTTTTCGCCGATTTCCGGGTTCACGCCGTCGGTCGCGGCCTTGGCCGAACCCATGGTGATCGGAATGTCGTCGCCCGGGAACTGGTACGACGAGAGCAGCTCGCGCACTTCCATCTCGACCAGCTCGAGCAGTTCCTTGTCGTCGACCAGGTCGACCTTGTTCATGAACACCACCAGCGCCGGCACGCCGACCTGACGGGCCAGCAGGATGTGCTCGCGGGTCTGCGGCATCGGACCGTCAGCGGCCGACACGACCAGGATCGCGCCGTCCATCTGGGCGGCGCCCGTGATCATGTTCTTCACGTAGTCGGCGTGGCCCGGGCAATCGACGTGCGCGTAGTGACGGTTGGCCGTCTCGTATTCCACGTGCGCCGTGTTGATCGTGATGCCGCGCGCCTTCTCTTCCGGCGCCGCGTCGATGTCGGCGTAGTTCATCGCCTTGGCGCCGCCGGCCTTGGCCAGCGTCATCGTGATCGCCGCCGTCAGCGTCGTCTTGCCGTGGTCAACGTGACCGATCGTGCCGATGTTGCAGTGCGGCTTCGTGCGTTCGAACTTTTCCTTGGCCATGGCCAAAACTCCTGTGGCCCGGAAAGGGGCGGTTGGATCAGCTTAGAATTCTGGAGCGGGTAGACGGGATCGAACCGACATCCTCAGCTTGGAAGGCTGCTGCACTACCATTGTGCTATACCCGCGCGGAGAATGCGTCGGGTCTCCCCTTCGCACCCGGTCCTCAGCGAGGTCCGATCCGTTCCGGTCTTCATCAGCGCGTGGTGGGGGAAGCAGGACTCGAACCTGCGAAGCTTACGCAGCGGATTTACAGTCCGCCCCCTTTGCCGCTCGGGACATTCCCCCTCGCGCGATGTGAAGACCGATCCGGAACGATCGAAAGCGGTCAAAAGACCGTTCTCGAACAAAAGCCTTCGAAGTCCGGCAAGCCCTGGTTTAGAGGAAGCGCCTGACCCGGAATGCCCTTGGGCCCCAAATCGGAGGGCGTCTTATAGTGTCGTCGAAAACAGAACGCAACGACCGGAAAACCGGTAAAAAGACAAGCTTCGGCGGGCGCTCCGGCGCACCCCGCGAGCGAGGCTGGACGCCAAATCCGCCGCCGAAGGGCGGGAGTGATTCTGCGCCGCGGGGCCGCGCCCCGAAGGTGGACGCCGACAACTGGCTGTGGGGCCGCCACCCGGTTGTGGCCGCGCTGGCGAATCCCGCCCGCAAGGGCATGGGCCGGCTGCTGGTCACCGAGGACCGCGCCGCCGAGATCGACCGCGACCGACTCGCCCCCAACGGCCACCGGGCCGAGATCATCGACGGCCAGGCGCTGGCGAAGATGCTGCCCGCGGGCGCGGTGCACCAGGGCATGGCCTTCAAGGTGCAGCCGCTGGAAGGCGTGGCGATCGAGGACGTGGCCGAGCCCGCCGAGGGCGTCATCGTCATGCTGGACCAGCTGACCGATCCGCAGAACGTCGGGGCCATCTTCCGCTCGGCCCTGGCCTTCGGCGCGAAAGCGATCGTGGTGCAGGACCGGCACTCCCCCGCCCTCGCCGGCGCGCTGGCCAAGGCGGCGGCCGGGGCGACCGAGCGTCTCCCGTGCGTGCGCGCGACGAATCTGTCCCGGGCGCTGGAAAAGCTGTCGGACCTGGGGTGGCAGGCGGTGGGGCTGGACGGCTCGGCCGAGCTGACGCTGGAGCAGGCGCTGGATTCACGGCCCACCGTGCTGGTGATGGGATCCGAAGGCGACGGCATTCGCCGGCTGGTGGCCGAGCACTGCGACGTGCTGGCGAAAATCCCGATGCCGGGCGGGTTTGAAAGCCTGAACGTGTCCAACGCCGCGGCGGTCGCTCTTTATGAAGCCGCGCGCGCGCAAGGCCGGGCCGGTACCCACAGCTGAGAACGGGTCGCGCTTGCCGAACCGGCCTTTGCTGCAATAGACGCCGATCATGGAATTTCTGAGCGATCCCCAACTGGCCTCCCAGCTCTCCGCGCTGGGCAAGGTCGTCATGATGGACCTGGTGCTGGCCGGCGATAACGCTGTCGCCGTCGGCCTGGCCGCCGCCGCCCTGCCGCAGGAGCAGCGCAAGAAGGCGATCATGATCGGCCTGGTCGCGGCCGTCGTCATGCGCATCGGCTTCGCGCTGATCACGGTGCAGCTGCTGGCCATCGTCGGCCTGCTGCTGGCCGGCGGCCTGCTGCTGCTCTGGGTGTGCTGGAAGATGTGGCGCGAGCTGCAGGAGCAGAAGACCCACAATCAGGAAGAGGCCGAGCGCGAGCTGGAGCTGGCGCTGAGCATCGAGCACGGCAAGGGTCCGTCGCCGGAAGAACTGGGCCTGAAGCGCAAGACCTTCGGCGCGGCGCTCGTCCAGATCATGATCGCCGACATCACCATGTCGCTGGACAACGTGCTGGCCGTGGCCGGCGCGGCGCACGAACACCCGTGGATCATGGTGTTCGGCCTCGTGCTGTCGATCGCCCTGATGGGCGTGGCCGCGACCTACATCGCCAAGCTGCTGCACAAGTACCGCTGGATCGGTTACGTCGGCCTGATCGTCGTCCTGTACGTCGCCCTGCACATGATCTGGGACGGCTATCGTTCGACCGTGGTCCGCACCCAGAACGTGGCCCAGCACAACGCCGCCCTGCCCGCCATGCTGGCGATCGACCAGGCCGAGCTGGACAAGTTCTGCAAGGCCGAGCGGGAAGCGACGCGTCAGGCCTGTCTGACCCAGCCCCTGACGCGATCGGACTCGCCGCCGGCGGCGGTTCCCGTGACCCAGCCCGCCGCCTGACGGACCGTTAGACCATGCCTCCGATGAAGACCGTTGCACGACAGCTGTCGTTCGTGACCACCGTGGCCGCCGCGCTGTCGATCAGCGCCTGCGAGCAGCGTCCCCAGACGCGCATTTGCACCGACGGCGCCGGCGTGCGCGTGCCGGAACAGAACTGCCGCCGCTCCGGTGGGGGCGGCTTCTGGTACTATGGCGGCGCGGCCCTGGCAGGCGCGGCCTATGGCCAACGGGTGTCGGGCGGTTCGCACAAGGCGCCGCGCGGCGGTTTCGGCGCCTCGGCGCGCGGATCAGGCGGCGGCTGACCCCATGGATCGCCTGCCTCTGACGCCGCGCCACGACTGGCGCGAGCGGGTCGAGGCCCTGGGCCTCGTCTGGCACACCGCGGAGGGCGTTCCCTACTGGAACGAGGCCGCCTGCTACCGTTTCGACCGGCGTCAGATCCGGCAGATCGAACTAGCGACCGAAGAGCTGTACGCCCTGTGCCTGAAGGCCGGGCAGCACATCATCGACCACGACCTGTTCCACCGCTTCGGCATCCCGGACTTCGCCGTCCCGATGATCCGCAAGGCGTGGGACGACGAGCCGCCGGCGCTGAACTACGGCCGCCTCGACCTGGGCTACGACGGCGTCTCGCCGCCGAAGATGTTCGAGTTCAACTGCGACACCCCGACGTCCCTGCTCGAGGCGGCGGTGATTCAGTGGGACTGGCTGGAAGAGGTCTTTCCGGGACGCGACCAGTTCAACGGCATCCATGACGCGCTGATCGCGCGCTGGCGCGAGATCGCGCCGCGGCTGCAGTCGCCGCTGGCCCATTTCACCCACTCGTCGCAGGGCGCGGCCGAGGACGCGGTCACCGTGGCCTATATGCGGGATGTGGCGCGCGAGGGCGGGGTCGGAAGCGTGCAGACGCCGATCGAGGAGATCGCCTGGGACGGCCGACGGTTCATCGACGACGCGGGCCGACCGATCGAAGTCCTGTACCACCTCTATCCGTGGGAATGGCTGCTGGCCGAGGACTTCGGACGGCTGATCGCGACCGCGCCTACGCAGTGGATCGAGCCGGTCTGGAAGATGATCTGGTCGAACAAGGCGCTGCTGCCGATCCTGTGGGATCTGTTCCCGCATCATCCGAACCTGCTGGAGGCCTCGTTCGAGCCGTTGACCGGCGACCATGTCCGCAAACCGGTGCTGGCCCGCGAAGGCGCCAACATCTCGGTGGTGAAGGGCGGCCGGGTCGTCGAGGCGACCGGCGGCGACTACGGCGACGAAGGCTACGTCTGGCAGCGGCTGTACGATCTACCCGATTTCGACGGACACCGGCCGGTGATCGGCAGCTGGATCGTCGACGGCGAGGCGGTCGGCATGGGCATCCGCGAGGCCGGTCTGATCACCGGCAATACGGCGCGCTTCACGCCGCATATGATCAAGGCGTAGGCGCGGGCGCCTTGACGATGTCGGAGATGTCGTTGGTGCTGAAGGGCTCCGGCATCTGCTGCTGCCGGCAGAAGCGCGCAGAGTAGGCCGAGCCATCGTCTCCACGGATGGTGAAGGCCATGTCGCTGCTAACCTCGTAGACGGTGGACGAGTCCGTGGTCCCCTCGCCTCCCCTGTCGTCGGAGCAGCGGTCGTTCAGGCGGTAGCGGGTCGGGCTGAGGCGCTCGATCGACACGGTTTCGCAGTTGAGCCCGAAGCCATCGCCCTTGAACAGCATCACGGTGGCGCGGGAGGCTTCATCGCAGCCGGTGTCGGAGGCTACGTAATATCCACGACGCAGGGGGATCGACTGGACCTGCTCCACGGCCTGCCAGGCGGGCAGCAACCCCAGAAGCGGAGCCCCCAGACAGGCCGTCACGACCGCGAGCGAGCGCATCACGCCCTCCAGATCAGAGGGACTACGGAATACCGCCGTATGGGCGCAGCGTCGAGGCGGCCGGACGACCTAGTCCGTTTGAGGCGAACAGCTAATGAGCGATCGCCATGACCAGCACGCGCTCGTTCTGGGCGTAGCTTCTGGCCATATTGTTGGCGAGTTGCTGGTTGGCGCCGCGACGGGCCTCGTTCACGCATTGCAGCCTGTCGAACTGCTGAACCAGGGGCTGACGGTTCACCTGGCAAACATGGAAGCTCGCCCGATGAATCCGGGCGTCCATGGCGTCCCGGCCCGCAACGGTGGCCAGATCGAGGTCGCCGTATTGAATGCGCACGGAGTCACGAAGCACCTCGACCGGCGCGATGCGGGTGGTCTGGTCAGGATAGGTCTGGGATTGGGCGCTGCTGGCGGCCAGCGCGAGCGTCGATACTGCGACGACGGCCAGGGCCCTGGAAATGCCGGTCATGGGGAGGTCTCCGGAAACTCGATGACGCAGGATGACGCCGCGTCCAGAGTCCGGTTTACGGCCGATGCCGGAAAGGTCGGACAGCCGATCTTAAGCCGATGGATCGCGGTCCGGACCACCTCGTCGCCTCCAACATTGAGCCGATTTAATGCGACCCGGCCGGGCGCGAGGCGTACATTAAGAACTGCAACAATCAGGTATTTTCAGCTGACTGGTCGCGATAGCCGGAAGCCCGGCGCGCCGCGCTCCTGCACGACCGGTTTTGCGCCTTCAGACGAAGTCAGGCAGCCGCTTTCCGGCTGACGTAACGCCGATGACCGCCTACGGATCGGGCTCCGATCAAACAGCGCGAGGTCTGGCACACGAACCGGATCTCCTTGTGGGCGACATGACCTTGCGGCCATCGCTGTGCGAGGCGGAGGCCCATGGCGACGCACAGCATATCGAGCCGCGTGTGGCCCTGGTTCTGGTCGCGCTGGCGAAGGCCGAGGGCTCGGTTCTGTCGCGGGACGATCTGATCGCCCGCTGCTGGGACGGGGTGATCGTCGGCGACGACGCGATCAACCGGATTATCGGCAAGATCCGCCGCCTGGCGGAAGGCTTCGAGGCCGGCTTTGCCATCGAGACCGTGCCCCGGGTCGGATACCGACTGGTCAGGACGAAGGCCATGTCGCCGGCGCCTGTCCGGGTGACGGAAGCGAAGTCCTGGGCGCCGGCGGACGGCGCGTACTGGCGCGCCGAGGCCGCCGAGGAGAGCGTGGATCCGCTGGTGGCTGTTCTGGCCTTCGACGGAACCGGCGATCCCGCCGCCGCATCCCTGGCCGAAGGGGTGTCGGACTGCATCCTGTCGATGCTGGCGCGGGACAGCGGCACGGCGGTGGTCGGGCGCCCCGACAGCTTCCGGTTCCGCGGAACGAGCAAGAGCCACGCGGCCCGGTCGCTTGGCGCCAGCCACGTAGTCGACGGCGCCGTCAGCGTGTGCGGCGACGACGTCAGGGTCACCGCCTTCCTGATCGACGGGAACGCCGGCGTCACCCTGTGGTCAGAGCAGTTCCGGGGCTCGGCTGCGGATCCGTTCACCCTGCAGGCGCGCAGCGCGCTGCGGGTGACAGAGGCCTTGCGCCGGAACCACGGCTACGCCTGAGCGCCGCCGAAGCGCTCTGACCATTCCACGACCTGGCCATCCTCGATTTTGGTGAAGAGCACGCCGCCCGCAGCGACCGCCCGGCCGCGCGGCAGGACGTCCAGCAACGGCTCGTCGGCGGTCGGCCAGCTGAGGTCGGTCGAGCCGACCGAGGCGGCGATGCGGGCGGCCGCGAACGGCATGACCGGCGCGGCCAGACGGGCGAACAGGGCCACCAGGTTCAGGCCGGTGCGCACGCCGACGGCCGAGCGCGGCACATCGGTCTTGTATGCGGTCCAGGGGGCGGCCTCCTGCAGATACTCGTTGCCCAGCACCCAGACGGCGCGCAGGGCCTGGGCGGCCTTGCGGAACTCCATGGCCTCGAACTGGGCCGTGGCGTCGGCGATGCCGGCGCGGATGTCGGCCTCCAGCTTCGCTTCCAGCGGGCCCGGCTCGCCCTCGTCGGGAACGACGCCCTCGAATTTCGACTCCGCGAACTTGACGATGCGGTTGACGAAATTGCCCAGCACGTCGGCCAGGTCCTTGTTCGTCGTCGACTGGAACTGCTCCCAGGTGAAGGCTGCGTCCGAATGTTCGGGGCCATAGGCGGTCAGGTGCCAACGCCAGTAGTCGGCGGGCAGCAGCTCCAGCGCCTGGTCCATGAAGACGCCGCGCTTCTGGCTGGTCGAGAATTTGCCGCCGTACCAGTTGAGCCAGTTGAAGGCCTTGAGCGTGTCGACGGTCTTCCACGGCTCGCCCGAGCCGAGGATGGTCGCCGGGAAGCTGACGGTGTGGAAGGCGACGTTGTCCTTGCCCATGAACTGGACGTAGCGGACGTCGTCGGCGCCTTCGTCGGTGCGCCACCAGTCGCGCCAGGTGCGGCCGGTCGCGTCGGCCCATTCCTCGGTCGCCCCGATGTATTCAATGGGGGCGTCGAACCAGACGTAGAAGACCTTGCCTTCCATACCGGGGCGCGGCCCGCCGTCCTCGGCCACCACCGGAACGCCCCACTTCAGGTCGCGGGTGATGCCGCGATCGATCAGACCTTCGTCGAGATGTTTGTAGGCGATGGACCGGGCCAGGGTCTGCCAGTCGGCCTTGGTCCCGATCCAGTCGCGGATCGGCTGCTCCAGCTTCGTCTGCAGCAAATAGAGGTGACGGGTGTCCCGGACTTCCAGGTTCTTCGAACCGGACACCGAGGAATACGGATCGATCAGGTCGGTCGGGTCAAGCAGACGGCCGCAGTTGTCGCACTGATCACCGCGCGCGCCGACGTGGCCGCAGTGCGGGCAGGTGCCCTCGACGTAGCGGTCGGGCAGGAAGCGGGCGTCGTCGATCGAATAGATCATCCGGTCGACGCGTTCCTCGATGAGGCCGTTCTTTTCCAGCACCTCGGCGAAATGCTGCGTCAGGCGGTGGTTCGGCTTGTTCGAGGAGCGGCCGAACCAGTCGTAGGACAGGCCGAACTTCTCGCCGGCGCTCTTCTGGATGTCGTGCTGCTCGTCGCAATACGTCTTCACGTCCTGACCGGCGGCGGCGGCGGCCAGCTCGGCCGGGGTGCCATGCTCGTCGGTGGCGCAGATGTAGAGGACCTCATGGCCCTGGGCGCGCTTGAAGCGGGCGTATACGTCGGCCGGCAGCATCGAGCCCGCCAGGTTCCCCAGGTGCTTGATGCCGTTGATGTAGGGCAGCGCCGAGGTGATGAGGATGCGGGACATGGAGGCCTAAGGGTCGAGGGGCGAGGGTCGAGGGGAGGTCGACTGGCAGCGAGACAGGTTAGTGGCGAGTGCGGCGGGATTTCGCAACACCCACGGCCCACCCTCGCCCCTCGACCCTCGCCCCTCGACCCTCCATCTCCCCCGGCATAGGCTTCGGCCATGGCCATCATCCCCACCGTCAAATGCAGCGACATGGCCCGGTCGGTGGCCTTCTACACCGGCGTGCTGGACTTCGAGGCCCGAGGGATCTGGCCGTCGGAGGGCGATCCGGCGTTCGCCGAGCTGACGCGCGGCGGGGACCTGCTGTTCCTGTCGAGCCATTCGGGCGACGGGGTGGTCGGGCAGGCGGTCGTGGTCGTCGTGGAGGACGTAGACGCCCTGTTCGCGAGCTTCCGGTCGCGCGGGCTGGATCCGTCGCACAAGCCGGACTCGCCCGTGCATCAGGGGCCGGTGGATCAGACGTGGGGCACGCGGGAGTTCTACGCCGACGACCCGGACGGCAATACGCTGAGGTTCGTTCAGGCCTGAGGCCGCGGAAATTCGAAGACGTCGCGTTCCTTCCCGTCGGGGAAGACCTCCCGCGCGAACTTCGTCCCGCCGAGGGCGCCGATCAGGCTCCGGGCCGGTTCGTTGGCGTCGTCGCAGTGGGTCTCGATCCGGTCCCAGCCGAGGGTGTCGTAGCCCCAGGCGATGGCGGCGCAGGACGCCTCGGCGGCGAAGCCCCGGCGGCGCTGTTCCGGCAGAACCCACCAGGTGAGCTCGGACCGGGGCCAGCCCAGCGGCCAGTACAAGCCGCATCCGCCGACCGGTGCGCCGTCGTCCAGGCGTTCGACGAACCACAGGCCGTAGCCGCGCAGCACCCAGTGGCCGACATCGCGCGCCAGCCGGCTCCATGCCTGGTTGGGCGTCAGCGGCCCGCCGTAGAAGGCCGAGGCCTCGGTGTCGCCGTAGAACCGGATGTAAGTCTCGAGATCGGTCTCGCGCGGGGCCCGGAGCCGCAGCCGTTCGGTCACGAGCTCCGGGATCGCAGTCACGCCGGCAGCCGCCGCGCCACGCGCACGAACCGCCCGGTCAGCAGGGCCGCCGAGACCAGGCTGGCGACGATCACCGCCCAGACCAGGCCGTTCACGCCGATGCGGTGGGCCAGCCACCAGCCCAGCGGCATCATGATCGCCGTGTAGCTGACGAAATGCATGATCGTCGGCCACCAGACGTCGCCCGCCGCGCGGTTGGCCTGGGCGGCGACCACCTGCATGGCGTCGGCGACGAAGAACAGGGTCGCCAGCACGATCGCCGGAATGGCGACCGCCAGCAGCGCCGGGTCGCGGTTGTAGGCGGACGCGAGCCACGGCGCCGTCGGCCAGACGACGAAGGCTATGACCGTGGCCAGAACCGTCACCACGCCGATGCCGACAAGGCCTGCGCGCATCACGCCCCTCCCGTCCGCCGCACCATAGGATTTGCCGACCAGCACCGCCGTCGCCGACGACAGGCCCATGGGCACCATGAAGACGATGGCCGAGATGTTGAGCACGATGGTCCAGGCCGAAGTTTCGACCGCGCCCAGCTGACCGGCGATGAAGGTCATGGCGGCGAAAGCGCCGACCTCGATGAAGTAGGAGCTGCCGGCGCCGTAGCCGACCTTGCGCTGCTCGCGCTCGGCGGGGATGTCGCGCTTGGGCCGGTCGAACACGCCCAGCGCCCGCGCCTCGGGCAGGCGCAGGATGTACCAGATCAGGAAGACGGCCAGCGCCAGCCGCGCGCCGAAGGTCGCCCAGGCCGAGGCCGCCGCGCCGGACCAACCAATGCCGAGCAAGTCGGGCACCAGCACCAGGTTCAGCGCCAGATTGACGCCGTTGGCGATCCACATGGCCCACATGCCCGGCTTGGGCTTGTGCAGGGCCTCGAGGAAGAACTGGCCGGCGACGGACACCAGATAGGCGGGCATCGACAGGGCGAAGATGACCAGCGGGCCGCCCGCGCCCTCGCCCAGCCCCTCGGCCAGGTTGGCGTGACGCAGGCCCCACGGGCCCAGCGCGATCAGGGCGATCATGGAGACGACGCCGATCTGCAGGGCGTAGACCACGCCGCGCCGGAACACGGCCCCGACCTCGTGCGTGCGGCCCTCGCCCAGCATGCGCGCGGTCATGACCTGCACGCCCAGCATCAGGCCGACGGCGGTGGTCACCAGGATGGCGGTCGGCGCCCAGGCCAGGGCGTGGAAGGCCAGTTGCTCGCCCGAATAGTTGCCGACCACGATCGCATCGGTCAGGCCCATGGTCATGATGCCGATGCGCGCGAGCACGACCGGCCATGCGAGATGGAGCAGGTCTTTCAGGGTGACGCGGGTCTGGGAGCTGAGGCCGAACATGGGACGGGCGACAGGCCACGGTCGGGCTTGCGGGTCAACCCGGCATTCCTTGGCCTGCCATAAGCTGGGCTACCCCTTCACTTGGGAAGGTTCATCACAACGGGCACGACGAGTCACGACGGGAACGTGCCCGCAGAGGACGCCCGCGGGCCAAAGGCCCGCATTCGGAATGAATGGCGTCGCCCGGCGGACGCCGCAGGACGCCAGCCCCGTCGTGTTCGTCGTGTCTCGTTGTGCCCGTTGTGACGAATCCAGCGCCGCCAGTCCGCCAGGCAGCAGGAGAACTTCCCCGCGCCCTCGAAGCCGCCTAAACCACCCGCATGCCCAAGCTCTCTTCCGCGATCGATCCCCACGGCGCCGCCTTCAAGGCGCTGGACGCTCACAACCGCGCGCTTCGCGACGAGTTGCACGAGAAGGTGGCGAAGGCCGCGCGCGGGGGCTCCGACTCCAGCCGCGAGCGGCACGTGGCCCGCGGCAAGCTGCTGCCCCGCGACCGGGTCGAGCGCCTGCTGGATCCCGGTTCGCCGTTCCTCGAGGTCGGCCAGCTGGCCGCCGGCGGCATGTACAATGACGAGGCGCCGGGCGCCGGCATGATCTGCGGCGTCGGCCGTGTGGCGGGCCGCGAGGTGATGATCGTCGCCAACGATCCGACGGTGAAGGGCGGCGCCTACTTCCCGATGACGGTGAAGAAGCACCTGCGGGCGCAGGAGATCGCGGAGCAGAATAGCCTGCCCTGCGTCTATCTGGTCGATTCCGGCGGCGCGAACCTGCCGCACCAGGCCGAGGTCTTCCCCGACCGCGACCATTTCGGACGGATCTTCTTCAACCAGGCGCGCATGTCGGCCAAGGCGATCCCGCAGATCGCCTGCGTCATGGGCAGCTGCACCGCCGGCGGCGCCTATGTGCCGGCGATGTCGGACGAGACCGTCATCGTCCGCAACCAGGGCACCATCTTCCTGGCCGGCCCGCCGCTGGTGAAGGCCGCGACCGGCGAGGTCATCTCGGCCGAGGAGCTGGGCGGCGCCGAGACCCACGGCCGCAAGTCCGGCGTGGTCGACTATGTCGCCGAGAACGACGAACACGCGCTGGAGATCGTGCGCACCATCGTGGACGGCCTCAATACGGTGAAAAAGGTCGAGCTGGACGTGCGCGAGCCGAAGGCCCCGGCCTATGACGCCGAGGAGCTGTACGGCCTGATCCCCGACGACGTGCGCGCGCCCTATGACGTGCGCGAGGTCATCGCCCGGTTGGTCGACGGCTCGGAGTTCGACGAGTTCAAGGCCCTGTACGGCACCACCCTGGTGTGCGGCTTCGCCCGCATCTGGGGCTATCCGGTCGCCATCCTGGCCAACAACGGCGTGCTGTTCTCGGAGAGCGCGTTGAAGGGCGCCCACTTCATCGAACTGGCCTGCAAGCGGAAGATCCCGCTGCTGTTCCTGCAGAACATCTCCGGCTTCATGGTCGGCGGCCGCTACGAGGCCGAGGGCATCGCCAAGAACGGGGCCAAGCTGGTCACCGCCGTGGCCTCCGCCGAGGTGCCCAAGTTCACGGTGCTGATCGGCGGCAGCTTCGGCGCCGGCAACTACGGCATGTGCGGCCGCGCCTATTCCCCGCGCTTCCTGTTCACCTGGCCGAACAGCCGGATCAGCGTCATGGGCGGCGAACAGGCCGCCGCCGTGCTGGCCACCGTCCACCGCGACGCCGACAGTTGGACGCCGGAACAGGCCGAAGCCTTCAAGGCCCCGGTGCGCCAGAAATACGAGGACGAGGGCAATCCGTACTACGCCACCGCCCGCCTGTGGGACGACGGCGTCATCGACCCGGCCCAGACCCGCGACGTGCTAGGGCTGGCGATCAGCGCCTCGCTGAACGCCCCGGTGCCGGAGACGACGTTCGGCGTGTTCCGGATGTAGGGAATGCAAGACGAAGCCAGACGAGTACTGATTGGGTTCCGACAGTCACTCACGCGCGAAAGCCTGATGGCCGTTCTATCAAGCACGGCTGTTCATCCCACCAATATGGGAGAGGCAATCGATCTGGGGCTTCAACTTGGGCTGCTGCAAGAACGCGAACTTGAAGAGCCAAGGCGTCCTCGCCCAGTTGAGCCAGTCCACGGGGCGCAACTCCGATGGTGGGATGGCCATTGGAACCCCTTGGGAGCGCATCAGCGGGCCCTCCGCGCGCATAGCCGAGAGCTGATCGCCTACGATGAGCATCGTCGCATTTCTAGCTCGTGGACAATGGCCCAAACCGCCAATCTTTGGCGGAACGCAGACGGCGCGATGTTCGAACGACTGGTCGCTCGATACTTCCGCCAGAAAGGTTGGGATGTCACTTCAGTTGGCGGTGCCGGAGATGGCGGAATAGACCTCGTCATGCGGCGTGACGCAGAACATGTCATCGTTCAGTGCAAAGCCCATAGAAGGCCTCTCTCGCCATCAGTTGTTCGGGAGCTTTATGGTGCTCTTCAGCATTCCGGTGCACAGGGTGCGATCTTGGCCACCTTCGATGGCGTGACTCGCGCTGCTCACAACTGGATAGCCGACAAGCCAATTGCGGTTTTGAACCTCAGGCATTTTGTCAAAGCCCCCCACTGAAAGCTCCCCCATGAACGACAAGCCCACCGACGCCGAGCCCGAAGACGCCCTCGACATCACCGACGCCGAGGCGGCCGAGATCAATGCGATCGCCCAGCCGCTGGTGGCCGGTGCGGCGCCGGACGCCAACGACGATCTGGTGCGCATCGAGTCCACCGCCGACGGGGTGGTCTTCGTCACCATCAACCGACCGGAGAAGCGCAACGCCTTCGACGCCGCGACCATCGCGGCGCTGTATGAGGCGTTCGAGACCCTGCACGGCGCGGACCACGTGCGCGTCGTCTTCATTCGCGGCGCCGGCGGGACGTTCAGCGCCGGGGCGGACCTGGCCTGGATGCGGGACGCCGCGGGCTGGTCGGAATCCGACAACCGCAGCGATGCCATGGGCCTGGCGAAGATGCTGAAGGCGCTGCACGACGTGCCGGCGCTGACCGTGGCGCTGGTCGAGGGCGCGGCCATGGGCGGCGGCGCCGGCATCGTGGCGGCCTGCGACATGGCGGTGGCGGTCGAGGGCGCGCGCTTCGCCTTCTCCGAGGTCAAGCTGGGCCTGATCCCGGCGACCATCGCCCCCTATGTGATCGAGGCTATCGGCCCGCGCCGCGCGCGTCAGCTGTTCCTGACCGCCAACATCTTCGACGCCGACTACGCCGCGCACGCCGGTCTGATCGACATGGTCCTGCCCGAGGGCTCGATGGACGAGTTCATCTCCATGCTGACCGACAGCCTGTCGGCCAATGCGCCGGGCGCCATGGGCGACGCCAAGCGGCTGGTGCACGACGTGGCCCACCACAAGGTGGACGGCGGCCTGATGGAGGAGACCGCCCGACGGATCGCACGGGCGCGCGTTTCATCCGAAGGTCAGGAAGGCGTGCGCGCTTTCCTTGAAAAGCGTAAGCCGGGCTGGGCCTGACAGGAATCAATCGGAGGGGGCGACATGGCGGAACTGGAAACGGCGGCGCTGGCCTCGGCCGGCGGCTGGCTGAAATGGAAACGTCAGCACGCGGACATTCCGCCGGGCACCCCCTGCGCCAACTGCCAGACGGTCTTGCAGGGCCCGCACTGCCATGAGTGCGGCCAGCTGGCCGAGGACTTCCACAAGTCGATCTGGAAGCTGACGGTCGAGGCGGTTGAGAGCCTGCTGCACCTCGACGGGCGGCTGTTCACGACCCTGCCCAACCTGCTGCGCCGCCCCGGCCAGCTGACCCGCGACTATCTGGACGGCAAGCGCGCCGCCCAGGTGCAGCCGTTCCGCATGTTCCTGGTCATCCTGCTGATCGCCTTCTTCGTCGGCCACGCCGCGATGAAGGCCGACGCCGACCGCCGGCATGACGCCGAGGCCGCGCGCGGCGGCGCCACCATGAAATACAACGGCCGCACCATCACACCCGGCACGGCGGCGATGGACGAGTTCCGTACGCAGGTCATGAACGACCCCACCCTGACCGAGGCCGAGAAGAAGACGCAGATCGCGGCCGCCGAGGGCGACTGGGTCACCTTCGGCCGCAGCCTCGGCACGGACGTGGCCGAGAAGGCCCGCGACAACGCCGCCGACGCCCCGAAGATGGAGGGCGACGACGCCGAGAAGCTGCGCAGCGTGCAGCACTGGTTCGACGCCCGCATCGCGGCCGTGCGCGACGACCCGGCCCGCTTCTCCCTGATCCTCGAGATCTGGGCCCACCGCGTGGCCATCCTAGCCCTGCCCGTCTCGGCGCTGATGCTGACGCTGCTGTTCGCCTTCAACCGCCGCTATTTCGTGTTCGACCACGTGATTTTCTCGATGCACTCGCTGTCGTTCCAGCTGCTGCTGCTGATCGCCATCATGGGGCTGTCGATCGTGACGGGGCCGGTGGCCTGGTGGCTGCTGTGGCTGGCGCCGGCGCATCTGTATCTGCACATGAAGGGCGCCTATCAGCGCAGCGTTTTCGGAACCCTGGCGCGGATGTTCGTGCTCTTCGTGCTGACGACCTGCACCTTCTCGCTGCTCGCCCTGCTGTGGCTGTACCTGGGCTTCAACGAGATGGCCGGTCACTGAGTGGCCCCGGGCCGCGCGAGCCGCTAGAGAGACGCCATGTTCAAGTCCGTACTGGTCGCCAATCGCGGCGAGATCGCCTGCCGTGTCTTCCGCACCGCCAAGCGGATGGGCATCCGCACCATCGCCGTCTACTCGGAGGCTGACGCCGACGCCCTGCACGTGCGCGAGGCGGACGAGGCCGTGCTGATCGGGCCGGCGGCCGCGCGCGAGTCCTATCTGGTCGCCGAGAAGGTGCTGGCGGCGGCGAAGGCCACGGGAGCCGAGGCCATCCACCCGGGCTACGGCTTCCTGTCCGAGAACGCCGACTTCGCGGAAGCGGTCGCGGCGGCCGGCATCGTCTGGATCGGGCCGAAGCCGGCGTCGATCCGGGCTATGGGCCTGAAGGACGCGGCCAAGAAGCTGATGATCGAGGCCGGCGTGCCGGTCACCCCGGGCTACCAGGGCGAGGACCAGTCCGACGCCACCCTGACCGCCGAGGCGAGCCGCATCGGCTTCCCGGTGCTGATCAAGGCCGTGGCCGGCGGCGGCGGCAAGGGCATGAAGAAGGTCGACAGGGCCGAGGACTTCGCCGACGGCCTGGCCAGCGCGCGGCGCGAGGGCAAGGCCTCGTTCGGCGACGACCGCGTGCTGATCGAGAGCTACATCACCCGCCCGCGCCACATCGAGGTGCAGGTCTTCGGCGACAGCCACGGGAACGTGGTGCACCTGTATGAGCGCGACTGCTCGCTGCAGCGCCGCCACCAGAAGGTCATCGAGGAAGCCCCCGCCCCCGGCATGGACGCGGCCACCCGCAAGGCCGTCACCGACGCCGCCGTGCGCGCCGCGAAGGCCGTGAACTATCAGGGCGCCGGCACCATCGAGTTCATCGCGGACGCCTCGAACGGCCTGAAGGCCGACCGCATCTGGTTCATGGAGATGAACACCCGCCTGCAGGTCGAGCACCCGGTCACCGAGGAGGTCACCGGCGTCGATCTGGTCGAATGGCAGTTCCGCGTCGCCGCTGGCGAGCCGATCCCGCTGAAGCAGGAAGAGATCCACCTGAACGGCTGGGCCATGGAGGCCCGCCTCTACGCTGAGGACCCCGCCAACGGCTTCCTCCCCTCGATTGGGAAGCTGGAGCATTTCGTCCTGCCCGACGACGTCCGCGTCGACACCGGCGTCATGGCCGGCGGCGAGGTCAGCCAGTTCTACGACCCAATGATCGCCAAGCTGATCGTCCACGCCGAGACCCGCGAGGACGCGGCGGCCGAGCTGAGCATCGCCTGCTCCGAGGTCGAGGTCTGGCCGGTGAAGACAAACGCCGGCTTCCTGGTGCGTTGCCTCGACCATCCGAGGTTCGTCGAGGGCGACGTGGATACGGGATTCATCGCCGCCGAGGAGGCCGCGCTGGCTGCGCTCCCGTTGTCGGAAGACGCACTCGAAGACGCCGCTCGTTACCTACGCTTCCAGTGCAGCAACCACTGGGAGGGTGACCCCCATAGTCCTTGGCACGGATACGACGGCACTCTTGGGTTCCGGGCAAACGGCCCGTCGACAGGCCTTCAAGACGTCGTGGTCGACGGCGTTCGGCGACGGGTTCGGATTAGCCCCGACAAATATGCGGTGTCTGGGTACCTGCCGCTTTCGACGAATTCAGGCGTGAGCTTCGAGGACGGACAGGCCTTCGAAATACGGACGTTCGCAAAGGCGGGGGCGGGCGCCGGCGCCGCCTCCGACGGCTCTCTCCGTGCACCCATGCCGGGCAAGATCGTCGCCACGCCCGCCATGGCCGGCGACGCGGTGCCGAAGGGCGCACCGATCGTGGTGCTGGAAGCGATGAAGATGGAGCACGCCCTGGTCGCCCCGTTCGACGGCGTGGTCGAGACCGTCGGGGTCGCCGTCGGCGAACAGGTCGGCGAAGGCACGGTGCTGGCGGTGGTGAGAGCCGCGGAATAACTCCTTCCCCCATTTCGGGGGAAGGTGGCAGGCGGAGCCTGACGGATGGGGGCTCTTCCCGCGCCTTCCTGACCTCAAGCAGCCGCGCCCTCAACAGCCCCCATCCGAGCCGCTCCGCGGCCCACCTTCCCCCGAAATGGGGGAAGGATGCTGATCCCGGACCTGCCTTACTTCCTCGCCAAATCCGCGCTAGGCCGCGCCCCATGCCCCTGAACATGATCAAGCTGTGCGTCGGCGTCTCCGACGTCGAGACGCTGGAGCGGAACGCCGAGCGCAGCGACTGGCGCATCGTCCACACGCGGATGACGCCCAAACGCGCAGCAGAGATCGAGGACGGCGGTTCGCTGTACTGGGTCATCAAGGGCTCGGTGCTGTGCCGCCAGCCGATCCTGGACATCTCCACCGTGGGCGAGGGCGCGGCCAGCCGCTGCGAGATCAAGCTGGAGTCGCGCGTCATCCGCACCGCCCCGCTGGCGCGGCGACCGTTCCAGGGCTGGCGCTATTTCGACAAGGATGTGCCGCCCGACCTGACGGCGGCCGAGGCCACCGACCTTCCCGGCGATCTGGTCCGCGAACTGAGGGAACTCGGGGCGTGGTGAGACGCTCTCGCGTCTCCCGCGACTCTCGTTAGGCTTCCTGCATGGCCCCTGCCCGCTCCGATCGGCTGGAAGACGCCCTGCACCGCATCTTCGAGGGCGGGAAGAACACGCGCGCCAGCTGGTTCGCCCTGACCGGCGGCGAGACCCTGTTCGCGGAAGGCGACCCGGCCGACACCCTGTATCTGCTGCGCTCGGGCCGTCTCGGCGTGTTCCGGCGCGAGGTCGCCGAACAGCCGCCCCAGTTCGTCGGCGTCATCCGGCCCGGCGATCCGGCCGGCGAGATGGCCATGCTGGCCGGCAGCCCGCACACCGCCGACGTCGTGGCCCTGCGCGATTCCGAAATCCTCGCCCTGCCCCGCGAGGCCTTCTTCGAGGCCGCCCGCACCGAGCCGGACCTGATGGTCGAGCTGTCGCGCCTGATGATCCAGCGCGCGCGCGACCGGCGCTCGGGCGGCGGCGAACCCAGTGTGTTCGGCTTCGTCTCGGCCCGCCCCCAGCCCATCCGCGCCTTCGTCGAGCGGGTGGCCGCCGCCATCGAGGCCGACGGCTTCACCTGCGAAGTCATCGACCATTCCGCCCTCGCCTCGGCGGCCGAATGGTTCAGCCGGGTCGAGGATGCGCACGACTTCGTCCTGTACGTCGCCGAGATGGACGAGCCCGCCTGGGCCGCCCTGTGCGCCCGCCAGGTGGATCGCGTGTTCGTCGTCGGCTCGGGCCTGATGGCCCCGCCGAACAGACCCATGCCCCACGCCGGCGTGCTGGACGCCCAGCGCCGCACCGACCTGGTGCTGCTGCGCGATCCGCGCATGGCCCGGCCGGCCAACACCGCCGTCTGGCTGGACGCGGTGCAGCCCGGCCGGTGGTTCCAGGCGGTCGAGGGCGATCACGCAGACGCGGCCCGCATCGCCCGCGTGGTCACCGGCTCGGCCGTGGGCGTGGTCATGTCAGGCGGCGGCGCCCGGGCCTATTCGCACATCGGCGCGCTGAGGGCCCTGAAGGAGGCCGGCGTGCCGATCGACTTCGTCGGCGGCTCGTCGATGGGCGCCGTCGTGGCCGCGGGTCCGGCCATGGGCTGGTCCCAGGACGAGCTTGAGGACCGCATCCGCAACTCGTTCGTGAAGAGCGACCCGCTGTCGGACATCACCTTCCCGATGCTGGCCATGAGCCGGGCCCGGAAGGTCGAGCGCCTGCTGGAAGACGCCTACGGCGACATCGACATGGCCGATCTGGTGCGGCCGTTCTTCTGCGTCTCGACCAATCTGACGACCGGGAAGATCGAGGTGCATCGCCGCGGCCTGATGCGCCGGGCCATGCGCGCCTCCATCGCCATCCCGGGCATTCTGCCGCCCATCGTCATCGACGGCCAGGTGCTGGTCGACGGCGCCGTGCTGAAGAATTTCCCGGCCGAGGTCATGCGCCAGATGACCAGCGGCCCGATCGTCGGCATCGACATGTCCGAGGCCCGCGGCGTCGATCCCGACCTGATCGAGAACCCGCCGTCGATCTGGCGGCTGATCGCCACCGGCGCATGGAAGCGCGGCCCGCCGATCGTCTCGATCATGATGCGCTCCGCGACCCTGACGACCGACGCGGATCTGGAAAGCTCGCGCGCCGCGACGGACGTGCTTGTGCAGCCGACGCCCGACGGCATCGATATCCGCGACTGGAAGGGCTTCGTTCCCGCCGTGGACGCCGGCTATCGCGCCATGAAGGATGCACTGGCCAAACTGGACGGGCCGGTGACGGGTCTTCGTCGCCGTCGCGCCCTCAGCGACGACGCGCCACCAGAAACAGGCGGGGAAACGGCAGCAGGGTCACCCCATCCCACCGTCGCGGGAAAGCTTCGGAAAGCCGTTCGCCGAGGGCGGAAAGATAAGACGAACGCATAGCCGGATCGTCCGCCAAGGCCGTCATGTAGGGACGCAGCGCCGTGCCCTTCATCCATTCCAGCACCGCATCCGCCCCGTTCAGCACGTGCAGATAGGTGGTCGACCAGATGTCGATGTCGCGGCAGGCGGGCGCCAGCAGATCGTAGTAGCGCTCGACCGCCAGCAACGGTCGGATGGTGTTCACGGATTCAAGCCTGGCCGCCCACGGTCCGTCCGCCGCCACGGCGCGCATCAGGGTGTGTTGCCGGCTCTCGTGCGCCAGGGGCATCTGCGCCGCCAGCACGCCGCCTGACGCCAGCGCGGCGGTCAGCCGGGGCAGCAGGCCCTCATGATCCGGCAACCACTGCAGCGAGGCGTTGGCGAAGATCAGGTCGACCGGCCAGTCCGCGGACCACGATCCGATATCGCCCGCGCGCCAGTCGACGTCGACACTGAGCTCCCGCGCCTGCTTGAGCATGGCCGGGCTCGAATCGAGGCCGTGGACACGGGCGCCGGGATGGCGACGCTTGAGCAAGGCGGCGTGCTGTCCGGTTCCGCAGCCCAGATCCCAGATCTCGCGCGGCTCCAGATCGCCGGGCACGCGCAGCAACAGGTCCAGCGCGGCGCGATCCCGCTCGGCTTCGAAACGACTGTATTGCGTGGGGTCCCAGGCGGGCGACGAGTCGGTCATGCCTGACATCGTCCCCTGGTGGGCGGGGATGGTACAGCCTCTCAGGATTGAACTGAGGACCTCCGGCTCCACAAACCGGCGCTCTAACCAGCTGAGCTAAGGCTGCACATATCCGCGCGAGCGGCGTCTGTAGCGGGGTCGCGTGCGCCGATCAAGCTGGATTTCAACATAGTGACGATAGGCAGGGTCGAGGGGCGAGGGTCGAGGGTCGAAGTGTCGGAGACGGCAACCTGCAGACGGCCTTCCGTGGCTCCATCATCTGGTCCCATACGCTTTCGACCCTCGCCCCTGGGCCCTCGCCCCTCATCAGGCGTCAGCTCCAGCCGCGGCTGGCGATGTACTGCTCCAGCGCCGCAATGCGGGTCGTGTCGGACGGGTGGGTCGAGGCGAATTCCGGGGTCGAGCCCTCCCGCTGCTGTTGCATCAGCCGCCACAGGACGATCGCCTGCGAAGGCCGGTAGCCGGCCCGCTCCATGTAGTCGACGCCGAGGCGGTCGGCCTCCAGCTCGTCACGGCGCGAGAACGGCAGCAGGACGCCGAACTGGGCCCCGAGTCCGCCGATGGCGCCCACGGCCTGTCCATAGTCGCCGGCGACGCCCTGAACCCCGCTGAGGACGATGCTGCTGGCGGCCGTGGTCGAATAGCGCTCGGCGGCGTGGCGGGCCACCACATGGCCGACCTCATGGCCCAGGACGGCGGCCAGCTGGTCGTCGTTCTCGACCAGGGCCAGAAGGCTGGTGGTCACCCCGATCTTGCCGGACGGCAGGACGAAGGCGTTCGGGCTGGTGCTGACGAAGACCGCATACTCCCAGCGGCGGTCGGTCAGGCCCGCGGCCCCGACGATACGCTCGCCCACACGGCGGATACGGGCGTTGGCGGCGGCGTCGCTGGAGGTGCGCTCCGTACGCAGCATCTCGGCCCAGGCGGCGTCCGCCTGCTGATCCAGGGCACGGTCGTCGACGATCAGGAACTGGTCGCGGCCGAGGGTGTCGTTGTAGGCGCAGGCCGACAGGGCGAGGCCCGCGGCGAAGAGGGGGATCAGGGTCGTTCGGGTCATGCGGTCTCCGGCTCAAGCTTCACCGCACAACGCCGGCCAGGGCGGATCGCTCCGCACCGCGCAAACGAAAACGCCCCGGAGGTGATCCTCCGGGGCGTCATCGTCTTTAGTCCTGTCGGCCTAGTCTGCCGGCGGGAGGAAGCGAACCGACCAGCGGACGGTTGCGCCTTCAGCCGCGCCGTCGACGGTACGGGGCGAAACCCGCGAGCGTCGAGCGGCTGCCAGGGCCGCCTGGCCGAAGCCCATACCAGCGGGCTCTTCCGAGACGACCGAGCAGTTCTGCAGGCTGCCGTTCGGCTGCACCGTGCACTGCACCGTAGCGCGACCACCGTCGACGCCGCGATCCATGGCGCGCTGCGGGAAGTCCGGAGCCACCTGACGAGCCCAGGTCGGGTTCGTGATGACCGACGGACGCGCCGGAGCCGGCGGGGCCGGAGGCGGCGGAGGTCCGGGGACGATCGCCGGGGGCCCCGAGTACTCGACCCGTTCTTCCTTCTTCGTCGGCTCAATGTAGACCGGCGGAGGCGGAGTCGTGGTCGCGACCGGAGCCGGGACGCGAACCTGCAGCTTGGGCGGCGGGGGCGTGTCCGGCGGCGGCGGCGGCGGCGGGGGCGGAGGAGGCGGCGGGACCGGCTCGATCAGCTCCACGTCGACGGCGTCGTCCGAGTAGCGCACTTCACGCAGCTTGAACTGCATGTTCACGAAGTAGAACGCCAGCAGGGCGAAGAGAATGCTGACGACCGCCAGGCTGGTGATCAGGACCCCCGGGGGAACCCCGAGGAAACCCTTGGGCTTGGGCGGGTCGTAGCGACTGCGGTGATATTCAACGTCTGTCATGATTCACCGGCCCTTACTTCGTGGACGTGTCTTCGCCGACCAGGGCCACGCTGTAGAAGCCGTGATCCTGCAGCGAATTCATGACCTGCATGAAATCACCGTAGCGGGTTTGCTGGTCCGCACGGATGAAGATCCGTTCGTCCGACGGCGGCTTGTTGCCGATCATCGTGCCCAGCGTGCTTCCGACCGCATCGATGTCCACCCGGTTGTCCCCGATGTAGGCCGATCCATCGTTCTGGATAGAAACGAAGAACGGCTTCGGCGGGTTTTCTTGGGGCGGTGCGACCGCGCGCGGCAGTTTGACCTCCACCGACACGGTGGCGAGCGGAGCCGCCACCATGAAGATGATGAGCAGGACAAGCATGATGTCCACGAACGGCGTGACGTTAATCTCGCTGTTCTGCTCGATGGCGTACTTGCCGCCGCCGCCACCTGAAAGTTTGGCGGCCATGCTGCTTACGCCCCCTTGTCGAGGTTACGCGAGATCGCGTTGATCAGCTCGGCGTTGAAGCCGTCCGAACGGGTGCCGTACGAGGCGATGCGCGTGTTGAAGTAGTTGTAGAAGATAACGGCCGGGATAGCGGCGAACAGACCGATACCGGTGGCGAGCAGGGCTTCGGCGATGCCGGGAGCCACGACGGCCAGGTTGGTCGTGTTGGAGTTCGCGATGCCGATGAACGAGTTCATGATGCCGTACACGGTGCCGAACAGACCGATGAACGGACCGGTCGAACCCACCGAGGCGAGGAACTGCTGGCCGCCCGACAGGCGCTTGGCCAGACCCGACTGCACTGCAGCCACGGCCGTTTGGGCGCGGAGCAGAGCCGAGTCACGGTGATCGCCGGTGACCGACAGACCAGCCTGACGCGACAGTTCGATTTCGTCGGTGGCCGCGGCGGCCATGTCGGCCAGCGGGTTGCCTTCGAACTCGTCCGAGGTTGCGACCTTACGCATGTCCGCGATGGTGCGGGCGCCGCGGAAGGATTCCAGGAAGCGGTCGGTGGCGCGGTTCAGCGAGCCGAACTCGAACAGCTTGATGAGCAGCAGGGTCCAGGAGAAGACCGAAGCCAGAACGAGGCCGATCATCACGACCTTAACGACGATGTCCGCGTCCATGAACATGGAGGCGACGGTCATCTTGCCGTGGCTTTCGGCGGCGGGAGCTTCCTCGGCCGGAGCGGCCTCGGGAGCCGGGGTCGCGGCGGCGGCGGCAGCGGCGTCAGCCGGAGCAGCAGTGGTGGTGGTCGCGGCGGCCGGAGCGGCCGGAGCGGCGGCATCCTGCGCGAGGACCGGCGTACCGGCCATCAGGACGGCGGCGCCGGCCATGGCCAGGAGGATGTTGGTCTTCTTGAAATCGAGCATAGTTCGCCAGTTCCTGCTTTGGTCTGACACGTGGAACCCTGGAGATCGGCCGCATTCGCGACCGCCCCCGATGAAAATCTCTCGTCCACATCGCCGGGGTTCACGGAACCCCGCTCTGCGGAACGCCTCCTGACGCTTCCGGTTGCCTTGCGGCGATCCGGGGCGGTGTCGACTGCCTTGGGAAACCGTTTTCCCTCGTCAAGTCGGCCGCTCGCAAAGGAAAGCGGTCAAGCTCCTTTGGCGAACGGTTACCAGAGCGTCAAGTGCGCAACGGCGCTTTTCCCCCCACGGGGGACAAACGCGTTCAATCCCGAAGATTGGGGCCGAAAGCGACATTTTGATGATGGGTGTTCACCGATTTCCGACTGGGGAAACGGGAATGGTGCCTGGGGGCGGATTCGAACCACCGACACGCGGATTTTCAATCCGCTGCTCTACCAACTGAGCTACCCAGGCGCACGCTTTGAAGCGAGGGAGCGGGGTCTATAAGCGAGCCGCTTTCGGGTGGCAAGCGGTCAGATCAGTCTTCTTCGCGGTCATTCGTCGAAGCGTCGTCGACGCTGTCCGGAATGGCGTATCCGCCGCTGAACCAGCGCTGCAGATCGACATCGGCGCAGCGCTTTGAGCAGAAGGGTTTGTACTTGGGGCCGGCCGGCTGGCGGCGGCAGATCGGACAGGTGGCCATGGTCAGCCCTCCTCGACGACTATAGCGCCCGGCGCAAGCGCCGGATCCGCCCGCACCCCGGCCCTCGGCCCCAGCCTCGCGACCAGGGGAGCCGCCAGCGCCGCATCATCCGGCGCACAGCGCGCAACGACCCGGGCCCGGGTGGTGTCGGACATCAACTCCAGTTTCAGCCGGCGGGTCACGGCGATCGCCCGGGTCAGGACCGAGCGGGAATCAATCACCTCCTCCAGCGGCGTCCGGCGCCACGGCAGGGCCAGCTGGAGCACGCCGAAGCGGTTGATCGGGCCGTAGACGATGTCGGGATCCGATCCGAAGGCCTCCCGCGCGGCCGAAAGAATCGCCGCGCCGTCGTGTCCGACCCCGATCAGGTCGATGGCGACCAGTCCGCCCCACCGTCTCAGCCGCATGATGCGGGCCGCCTCACGCAGGCCCTGGCGATTCGCCCGGTCGCGCGCCTTGCCTCCGGTACCCGGCCCAGGGGTCGCGGCGAGGTCCAGATCGACCGCGATCAGCGCCCGCGTGCGCTCGACCATCAGGTCCAGGCCGGTGTCGGGATATTTCCCGACAGAGGAAGCGGCCTCCTCCTCAGCCTCCAGGCCGGCCTCGATCGCGGCGCGTCCGGCGATCTGTTCGACGCCCGGCGCCAGCTGTTCAAGAATCTCCGGGACCGTGGGCGCCGGGCTCAGCAGACGCGGCGCGCCCTCCCCTGCCCCCAGCATGCGAAGCACGACGCCCTTTGATTCCCGGCGTTCGGCGACGACCTCGACCTCGACCTTGGCCCCGACCAGCACCTTTTCACTGGCCCGAAGCGGCAGGAAGCCCGGCGCGGAGGTCGATCCCAGCTCGATGAAGGCGCCCTTCAGGCCCGCGGGGGCGTCGATGACCCGCCCGACCGAGCGCGCGCCCAGCCGCAGCTGCGGGTCGTCGTCGTCCCTGTATATAATGAGATGTTCCGGCCGGCCGTCCCGCATGACGACGCCCCGGACCTCCCCGGGCGTGTTGTCGAGGAAGGCCTCCAGCCGGCTCACGACGGCCGCCAGCCCGCGCCGGCCAGCAGATTCACGCTTTCGGGCAGCGGCAGGCCCATTACGGCCGGATAGCTGCCGACCAGTCGTGTGACGAAGGCGCCGGCCCGGCCCTGGATGCCGTAGGCCCCCGCCTTGCCCCTCCATTCGCCGGACGCGACGTAGGCGGCGATCTCGGCGTCGGACAGGACCTTGAAGCTGACCCGCGTATCGACGACGCGATGGCGCACCTGGCCGCCCGCGGCCACGGCCACGCCGGTCAGCACCCGGTGATTGCGGCCGGACAGCAGTTTCAGAAAGCGGGTCGCCTCGGCCTCGTCGGCGGCCTTTTCAAGCAGGCGGCGGCCGACGGCGACGACGGTGTCGGCGGCCAGCACCACGGCCCCCGGCGCCCGGTCGGCGACGGCGCGGGCCTTGCTGACGGCCAGACGCGCGGCGAGACGCGGCGGCGTCTCGTCCTTCAGCGGCGTTTCGTCGATGTCGGCGGGGTCGATGCGGTCGGGGACGATCCCGACCAGCGCCAGCAGTTCAACGCGGCGCGGGCTGGCCGAAGCCAGCACCAATTCAGGACGGCTCACCCGAGCCCGTCCTTACTTGAAGCGATAGGTGATGCGGCCCTTGGTCAGGTCGTAGGGCGTCATTTCGACCAGGACCTTGTCGCCGGCCAGAACGCGGATGCGGTTCTTGCGCATCTTGCCGGCGGTGTGGGCGATGATTTCGTGGTCGTTCTCGAGCGTCACGCGGAACGTCGCGTTCGGCAGCAGTTCGCTGACGACGCCGGGAAACTCGAGCAGTTCTTCCTTAGCCATGCGGCCTCTCACGCCCGGTGGATACGAGTCGGGACGCGCGCCGGGCGGAGCGCGCGTCGAAATGAGGGCGCCTAATGCCCCAAAACGCGTCGTTAGTCGAGGTCAGCGGCGGTAAAGCGCCGTCACCAGCGTGAACAGGCGCCGCGCCGTCTCGTGGTCGATGCCGATCTTGCCGTCCAGGCGGGTCTGAAGCACCTCCGCCCCCTCGTTGTGCAAACCGCGGCGGCCCATGTCGACCGCCTCGATCTTGCCGACGTCGGTCCCGCGCAGCACCTCGTAGTAGCTGTCGCAGATCTCGATGTAGTCCTTGATGATCTTGTTCAGGGGCGACATCGACAGGCCGTGGGCCTTCGAGAATCCGGGGCCGGTCACATCGAAGACCAGGCGGCCGTCCTGGGACGACATCTTCAGGGCGTAGGGGCCGCGTTCAGCGCCCACGGGCTCGAAACTGTTCTTCTCGACCAGGTCGAAGATGGCGACGCGGCGCTCATGCTCGATTTCAGCCGTCGCCGCCGGCAGGCTGGCGGCGTCCAGTTCGATCGACGACAGGCGATGGTCGCTCACGCGGCGGCGTCTCCGGTCTCCGGCGAATCCGCCAGATGGGTCGGGGCGATGCGGGCGGGCCAGCGCTCCGACAGGTCCGTCAGCACGGCGTCGAGGCATTCCACGTCGATACGCAGGTCGCCGCCCCCGGCGAACATCAGGATGACCCGTCCGCCCGGCGCCTCGGTCGGCTCGAAATCCATCGCCAACAGCTCCAGCGCGCTTTCAGGACCGCGAGGCAGGCGGCGGCTTTTCACCGCCAGCACGTCGCCGAACTGCATCGCCGCCATCACCCGGGTGCCGCCGCACTCCCAGCAGAACCGGCTCAGCGCCAGGGTCACCCGGCGTGCCGAGCGCTCCCAGACGATGTCGACCGGCCGCATGATCGCGTCCTGTAGCGCGGCCGAGATGATGTGCAGGTCGTCGGCGTCCTCGGCCAGCAGGCGCAGGGGCTCGATCGCCGTTCCCGGGATCGCCTCCTCCTCCGCGCCCGTAGCCTCAGTGTTCATTCGACTCGCCCTTGATCCGCCGGATATCGGCGCCGCACGCGCCCAGCTTCTCTTCCAAACGCTCGAAACCGCGATCCAGATGATACACGCGGCCGACGGTCGTCTCACCTTCAGCGACCAGGCCGGCGATCACGAGGCTGACCGAGGCCCGCAGGTCGGTGGCCATGACGGGTGCGCCATGCAGGACCGGCACGCCCTTCACGACGGCCTCGCCCGCCTGGACGTGGATGTCCGCGCCCAGACGCGCCAGTTCGGGCGCGTGCATGAAGCGGTTCTCGAAGATGTTCTCATGGATGACGCTCTCGCCCTCGGCGGTGGTCATCAGGGCCATGAACTGGGCCTGCAGGTCGGTGGCGAAGCCCGGATAGACTTCGGTCGTCACATTGACGGCCTTCAGACGCTGCTTCGGATCGCGCTTCACGATGACGCCGTCTTCGGTGGGAATCACCTCGACGCCGGCCTCGATCATCTTGTCGGTCAGGGCGCTCATCAGCTCGGGACGCGCCTTCGTCAGCCGCACCTCGCCCCCGGCCATGGCGGCCGCCACGGCGTAGGAGCCCATTTCGATCCGGTCGGCGATCACCGGCCAGTTCGCCCCGCCCAGCGACGTGACGCCGGTGATGGTCAGGACGTCGGTGTCGATTCCCTCGATCTTCGCGCCCATCGCCGTCAGGCAGCGGGCCAGGTCGCCGATCTCGGGCTCGCGCGCCGCCTTGCGCAGCACGGTCGTTCCCTGGGCCAGCACGGCGGCCAGCATGGCGTGCTCGGTCGCGCCGACGGAAACGAACGGGAATTCGATCTCGGCGCCCTTCAGGCCCTTCGGGGCGCGGGCGGTGACATAGCCCTCGTCCAGCTCGATCTCGGCGCCCAGCGCCGTCAGCGCCTGCAGGTGCAGATCGACCGGCCGCGCGCCGATGGTGCAGCCGCCCGGCAGCGAGACCTTGGCCTCGCCGGTGCGCGCCAGCAGCGGGCCCAGCACGTTGAATGAAGCCCGCATCTGCCGGACCAGATCGTAGGGCGCGAAGGTCGAACGAATCTGCGCCGCGTGGAACAGCGTCTCCTGCCCGTCGGCGCCGTCACGCTCGCTCACCTCGACGCCCAGCTCCTGCAGCAGGCGGCCAAGGAATTTGGTGTCCGCCAGGCGCGGCATGTTGGTGAGCAGCAGCGGCTGATCCGTCAGGATCGAGGCGGCCATCAACTTGAGGGCGGAGTTCTTGGCGCCGCTGACGGGAATCGATCCGTTCAGCGTGGCGCCGCCGGTGATGGCGATGCTGTCCATGTCGTCTCTTGCAACCCGGCGCCTGAAAAACCGAAAGGGGACGACGGGGGATCGGCTATCTAGCGCGGACGGCCCCGGTTGCGAAAGGCCGTCGACGGCGTACCGCCGATGACTTTCAGTTGCTCGGTCTTGCGGGCTTCACGGCCACCTTGCGGCGACGCAGGTTCTCGCGGAGCGCCTTGGCCAGCCGAAGCGCCTTCTCGGACTTCGCCTTGGGCGGCGCCGTCACGGGCGTGGTCACCTCCGGCGCGGCGGCCGGAGCGGCCTTCGCCACAGGCGTCGCGGGCGGCGGAACGTCGGTCGCCGGATCGGCGGCGGATGGCGTCATCGCGGGCTTGTCCATGAGGTGATGAGAGCCCGCGCAAAACTTTTCCGCAAGCTTCTGATTTCGGGGCTTCCCCAGTTGTCCCCGGTTAGCTATAGGGCCGCTTCCTCAGTTTCCGCCGCCGTAGCTCAGTGGTAGAGCGCATCCTTGGTAAGGCTGAGGTCGTGGGTTCGATTCCCCCCGGCGGCACCATTTAAAAGAAAGGCCCGATCGCGAGATCGGGCCTTTTTTCTTTGCGTTTTCAATGACCCGTGCGCGCACGTCTTTCGCGAACTGCTCAACGGCCGGATTGAACGGCGCGGGACCGGATGCGGGAATCAGCGATTCCCCGACACCGTCCTGACAGCCTACTGCCCGAGCGGAGGCAGACGGGTCGCACGCATCCCGCGCGATTCCAGTTCGTAGGCCGCACCGGCCTTCGAGCGTTCCGGAATGCCGAACAGGACATCCTCGGAATAGGGCCCGTAACCGTAGCCGTATCCATACGGATAGTAGCCGTTCTCGATCTGACGATAGCTCAGGTTCAGGCGGGCGTTGTCGCCGATCGGCAGCGACACCGCCGCGCCGTAGTCGCGATAGCCGCCGGTGCCGATTCCAAAGCTGAGCTGGCCGTGCATTTCGCGGTCGTCCTGCATCGCCACCGGCGCGCCGCCGTCGGCGTAGGGCACGGCGGCGGGATCGCGGTCCGACAGCCAGCGGTCGATCTGCTGATCGGTGGTCAGGCCGTGCGGGGCGGCCTCCTGGGTGGCTCCGATGACGCTGGGCGCGACCGGCTGGGTCGCGGCCGTCAGATCGACGGAGGTCGCAGGCGCGGTGGCGACAACGCCGTCCTGGTCGCTCGCGACGAGCGCGGCGGCCATCATCAGTGCGGAAACCAGCATGCGCCCAACTCCTGTACCAACCCCACCCTAGCCGCGATTAAGGCCAAGGTCAGGCGTTTCCGTCTCCCCGGTGCAACGGGTCGGGAAGCGGCTCGCCTTCGGCGACGAACTCGAGCGACACCGAGTTGATGCAGTAGCGCAGACCGGCGGGTCCGGGGCCGTCCGGGAAGACATGGCCCTGGTGGCTGCCGCAGCGGGCGCACAGGGTCTCGGTGCGCACCATGCCGTAGCTGGTGTCGGAGATCGCCTGGACGTGGGCCTCGTCCACCGGTTCGGTGAAACTGGGCCAGCCGGTGCCGCTTTCGAACTTGGTCACGCTGCGGAACAGCGGCAGGCCGCATTCGCGGCAGCAGAACACCCCTGCCCGCTTCTCGCCCAGCAGGGTGCCGCAGAACGGCGCCTCGGTGCCGTGGGCCAGCATGACGCGCTTCTCTTCGGGCGACAGGGCCGCTTCCAGCGCCGTCCGCTCGGCGTCGGTCGGGGGCGTGAGGTCGAAACCGGAGGGGGAGCGATGATCCTGGGTCATGCAGCCCAAATAGGAAGGGCCGGACGGGGGTTCCACCCCGTCCGGCCCTGATGTTCCGCTCCCGCGCTCAAGCAGCGCGAAGCGCGGTAGCGCTACTTACAACGCTTAACCGCCGAACAGCGTGCCCACCCAGGTGCGCACCGCGGCCTCGTCGGTCGGGTTGCCGGTGTAGGCCAGGCCTTGCGCCGGGGCGTAGGGCTGGCCGTTGGCGCGGGCGCGCGACGTCCAGGCCTTGTGACCGTAGCTGAGGTCCGAATAGTTCGACGGCAGACGCATGATGGTCGGCTCGATGAAGATCGTGTCCGTCGCCGTGGTCGAACCGGCGATGCGCACGTTCGGCAGCTTGGACAGCAGGTCCAGGGTGTCGAGGCAGCCGCCCGAGCAGCCGGCGTCAACCAGAACGACGACCGGACCCTGAACCGGGTTGGACGCGCCGGTGTCGGCAGCGACCGCGCGGCCCGGGACGGTGAAGGTCGACTGACCGGCGGCCAGGGCCGTGTCGAAGGCCGCGACGATGGCGCGGGTCTGTTCGATCACCGGACCGGCTTCCTGGACGAAGCGCGGATCGGCTTCCATGCGGCCAAGCGTGGCCGCGTACCAGTCGCGGTTACCCTGGGTGGCGCGGTAGGTGATGTCGCCGGCGGCCGGCTGGCGGCTGGAGGTGAACTCCGGCGTCCAGATGCGGTTGGCCAGCGCATAGCCGCGCGCGGTCGAGGTGTAGATCGAGCTGCCGGCGGCGCCGCGCAGATCCAGCACGAAGCCTTGCGGACCGCGCAGGGCGGCGGCCTGGGCCTCGATCTGGCTGTTGAAGGCGTCCCAGCCCGCCGAGTCGGCGAACGAGTGGACGTTGACCCACGGACGGCCGTTGACGGTCTCGATCGCCAGCGGCGTGGCCGACGGCATCCAGACGGTGGCGCGGTAGGCGGCCTCGAGGTCGCCCGGGGCCACCGGCACCGGCTTGATCTCGATGGCGCGGTTACGGCCGCGGCGTTCGAAGTTGCACAGCGACGGCACGCCGGCGGTGAACGGGTTGTTCCGGTTCCACATCAGATAGGGAGCGGTGGTGACGCGGCCGGCCTCGGTGTCGAGGTTGCCTTCCCAGCGGTCCAGCTTGGAGCGGGCGAACTGCTCGATCGGGATGGTGTTGCAGTCGACCAGCACGTCACCGACCTGCGGCGCATTGCGCACGCCCGGCTTCACATAGGTGACGACGTATTTGCCGTTGCGCCAGCCGGTGGTGAAGCCCGGCCAGCTGATGCCGAAATACGGGCCGACGCCTTCGAAGGTCGGGGTGGCCGAGATGTTCGAGTCGCGGAAGCCGCCGGTGTAGTAGCGCAGCAGATAGGCGTGGCTGTCGCCGCTGTTGACGCGATTGACCATGCCCAGGGATTCCTGGAGGCCGCTGTCCAGCCAGCCGCGGAAGCTGGTGCTGGCCTCGCCGGGAATGGCGGGCGCGGGGTGGTTGGCGGCCAGCTCGTCATGAGCGGTCTGCAGGTCCTGGCGGGCCAGGGCGCGGAAATCCTGGGCCTGAACGGCGCCGGCGCTGATGGCGACAGCCAGGGCCGCGGAGGCGGCGATGGGGAGGAAACGGGACATCAGAGTCAGGCTCCAGGGCCGATTGAACGGGAGACGGCAGCGTTTAAACCCGTCAGCAGCGACCTTGCCAAGCCTCTACCCCGTTCGGATGAACGCCCCCGGTCGGTTTACTCACGGAGGATCGCGGCCTAATCGGGGCGAAGCCTCACCCCCGGATACGCATGTTCAAGAAGATCCTGATCGCCAATCGCGGCGAGATCGCCGTCCGCATCATCAAGACCTGCCGCCGCATGGGCATCCAGACGGTGCAGGTTTATTCGGAGGCGGACGCCGGTTCGCTGGCCGTCGAAATGGCGGACGAGTCCGTACTGATCGGCCCCGCGCCGGCCGCCCAGAGCTATCTGCTGGCCGACAAAATCGTCGAGGCGGTCAAACAGACCGGCGCGGAAGCTGTGCACCCCGGCTTCGGCTTCCTGAGCGAAAATGCCGCATTCGCGCGCCGTCTGCGCGACGAGGGCATCGCCTTCATCGGCCCGAACCCCGAGGCGATCGACGCCATGGGCGACAAGATCACCTCCAAGAAATTCGCCCAGGACGCCGGCGTCTCGACCGTTCCCGGCCACATGGGCCTGATTGAATCGACCGAAGAGGCGGTGAAGATCGCCCGCGAGATCGGCTATCCGGTGATGATCAAGGCCTCCGCCGGCGGCGGCGGCAAGGGCATCCGCGTCGCCCACGGCGACGACGACATGGCCGAGGGCTTCGCGGCGGTGAAGGCCGAGGCGCTGAACGCCTTCGGCGACGACCGCGTCTTCCTCGAAAAATTCATCATCGATCCGCGCCACATCGAGATTCAGGTGCTGGGCGACAAGCACGGCAACGTCGTTCACCTGTTCGAGCGCGAATGCTCGATCCAGCGCCGCAATCAGAAGGTCATCGAGGAGGCCCCCTCCCCGCTGCTGGACGAAGCGACCCGCATGGCCATGGGCGCCCAGGCCGTCGCTCTGGCGAAGGCCGTCAACTACGATAGCGCCGGCACCGTCGAGTTCGTCGCCGGTCAGGACCGCAGCTTCTTCTTCCTCGAGATGAACACCCGCCTGCAGGTCGAGCACCCGGTCACCGAACTGATCACCGGCGTCGACCTGGTCGAGCAGATGATCCGCTCCGCCTGGGGTGAGAAGCTGGCCTTCGAACAGTCGGACCTGGCCATCAACGGCTGGGCCATCGAGAGCCGCATCTACGCCGAGGACCCCTACCGCGGCTTCCTGCCCTCCATCGGCCGCCTCGTCCGCTACGAGCAGCCCGAAGAGGGCGAGCACGAGGACGGCTACGTCGTGCGCAACGATTCCGGCGTCCGCGAGGGCGACGAGATCAGCATGTTCTACGACCCCATGATCGCCAAACTGTGCGCCTGGGCCCCGACCCGCGACGAAGCCCTGACCGGCATGGCCCGCGCGCTTGAGGACACCCACCTGGCCGGCGTCGGGCACAACGTGCCCTTCCTCGCCGCCGTCATGGACCAGCCGCGCTTCCGCAGCGGGAACATCTCGACCAGCTACATCAAGGACGAGTTCCCCGACGGCTTCCACGGCCTCAAGCCCGACGCGCGCCAGACCCACATCCTCATCGCCGCCGCCGTGGCCATGAACGAGATCCAGGCCGAGCAGGATGGCGACCCGTCGGACCGCACCGACTGGGTCGTCCTGATCGACAAGGAACCGCACGGCGTCACCCTGAGCTACGACGCCGACGAAGCCCTGCTGCTGGGCCTGACCGGCGGCGGTCACGTGCGCCTGTCCGACATCGAGTGGCGTCCCGGCCTGGCCCAGTTCCAGGCCGACCTGGACGGCGAGTCCTTCACGGCCGAGGTCAAGCGCGTCGCCGACGGCTTCGTCATCCGCCACCGCGCCGCCCGCGCCCGCGTCCGCGTGCTGCGCCCGCGCCTGGCCGACCTCTACGCCCGCCTGCCGGAGAAGGTCGCCGCCGACACCTCCAAACTGGTGCTGTCGCCCATGCCCGGCCTCGTCGTCGCCATCCCGGTGACCCTCGGCCAAGAGGTCAAGACCGGCGAGACCGTCGCCATCATCGAAGCCATGAAGATGCAGAACATCCTCAAGGCCGAGCGCGACGGCGTGGTGAAGTCCGTATCCGCCAAGGCCGGCGATCCGGTCGCCGCCGACGACGTGCTGGTGGAGTTCGGATAGCTCCGCCAAGCTTCTCCCGACCCCGACCGCTTCGCCCCCTCGCCAAAGCCGGCGGCGGCCGGTGTTCCTGAAACCGCCCGGCGTCAGGGGCGGAGGCCGCAACCTCCGCACGAAGGCTTAACCGCGCTTCTCGTACGGTGCCTCCCGTCGACGTCGACGAGGGGACCCGCGCCATGCCGAACCGGACCGCACCGCCCTCCCCGCCCGAGGCCTCGGCGGAGAGACTGCAACTGGCGGAGCTGCTGTCGGCGCTCAGCTATGCGCTCGATATCACCGAGGGCCAGCCGGCCGGGCATTGTGTGCGGGCGTGCTGGATCGGCATGCGGATCGGACGCCGGATCGGTCTGCCTGACGATGCGTTGTGGGAGCTCTACTACGCCCTGCTGCTCAAGGATCTGGGGTGCAGCAGCAACGCGGCGCGCATTTGCGAACTGTATCTGACTGACGATCTCAGCTTCAAACGCGACTTCAAATTCGTGAACCGCAGCCTGCCGCAGGTGCTGGGCTTCGTCTTCGCCCACACCGGGGTGCAGTCCGGCCTCGGGGCGCGGCTGCGGGCCGTCGCCAACATCATGCGCAACGGCGGCGACATCGCCCAGGAGCTGATCGAGACGCGCTGTCACCGGGGGGCCGACATCGCCCGCCGGCTGCGCTTCTCCGAGGCAGTGGCGCAAGGGATCCAGCACCTCGACGAGCACTGGGACGGCCGCGGCCGGCCGACGGGCGCGGCGGGCGAAGCGATCCCGGTCTACGCGCGCATCGCCCTGCTGGCGCAGGTGATAGACGTCTTCCAGACGGCGGGCGGGGCGGCGGCGGCGCGGCGCGAGGCGAAGGCGCGACGCGGGACGTGGTTCGATCCGGCGCTGGTCGACGCCTTCCTCGGGATCGCCGGGGAGCCCGACTTCTGGACCGGCCTTGCCGACCCCGACCTGCGCACCCGGATCTACGATCTGGAGCCGGCGCAGCACCGGGTGGCGGTGGACGAGGACTATCTGGACGACATCGCCGCCGCCTTCGGCCACGTGGTCGACGCCAAGAGTCCCTACACCAGCGGCCATAGCGAGCGGGTCGCCGGCTACGCCGACCGGCTGGGCGAGGCGATGGGCGTCGGGACCGAGCGGCGGCGCTGGCTGCGGCGCGCCGCCCTGCTGCACGACGTCGGCAAGCTGGGGGTCAGCAACGCCGTCCTCGACAAGCCCGCGCGGCTGGACGAGGACGAATGGGCCGCCGTTCAAGCGCATGCCACGCATACCGAGGCGATCCTGTCGCGCATCTCCTCCTTCCGCGAGATGGCGCGGGTGTCGGCGGCCCACCACGAGCGGCTGGACGGCGCTGGCTATCCGCACGCGCTGTCAGGCGGCGAGATCACCCTCGAGACCCGGATCATCACCGTCGCCGACTTCTTCGACGCGCTGACCGCCGAGCGACCCTATCGCGGCGCCCTGCCCGTCACGGAGGCGCTGGACATCATGCGCAAGACGGTCGGCGGAGCGCTGGATCCGGACGTTTTCGCCGCGCTGGAAACCATGGTCGGGGCGGAGCCGGCCGCTCAGGCGGCGTAGGCCATCCCTACGCAGCCGGGCTGAGCGGGATGGCGCGGACCTTGCCTTGCGCGCCCGACGGGCGGAAGGAGCGCGTGAAGCCACCACGGAGCGCCCCCGATGACCCAGCATGATGATGATCTCGACGACTCCGGCGGCTTCGACGTCGACGACTGGTCGCGCCTGAAGCCGTTCACGGGCCGCATCGCCGCCCTCGACGACGTCCGCGCCCGCCACGCGGTCTTTGCGCTGGACGACACCGAGAATCCCTCGCTCATCGACATGGACCTGCCCCAGCCCGTGATCTGGTGGGACGACGACGGCGAACAGGCGGCGGTCGCCGTCCAGGCCGAGGCCCACGTCAGCGCCGACGGTGAGACCATGGAGGTGCTGGGCCTCATCCTGCCCGACGGCGGCTCGGCTGTAGCGCTGCTGGAGGACGTCGACCTGGTCGACGACACCGATCCCGTCTGGCGCGAACTGGTCGAAAATGCGATCGGCCCGGCCGACGACGAGGACTGAGCCCTACGCCAGCGCCGCC
Organism: Brevundimonas lenta; assembly: GCF_014196335.1. Classification (GTDB taxonomy): domain Bacteria; phylum Pseudomonadota; class Alphaproteobacteria; order Caulobacterales; family Caulobacteraceae; genus Brevundimonas; species Brevundimonas lenta. The sequence continues at coordinate 1,373,557 of NZ_JACIDM010000001.1, read as the reverse complement.
CGCGCCCGGATGATCACATCCACCCAGTCGTGGAAGGCTTCGGACAGTTTGCGGATCAGGTCCTTCAGGTCGCCGTCCTTCAGGCAGCCGCCCTCGTCGAAACTGGCGTCGGACACCTGGCCCAGATAGGCCTCCGGGTGCTGCATCACCGGCATGTCGAGGAAGACGCAGGCCTGCCGCACCTGGTGGTTGGCGCCGAAGCCGCCGATCATGCCGGGAGAGGCGCTGACGATCGCGCCCGGCTTCTTGAAGAAGACGCTCTGCCCATAGGGTCGCGAGCCCACGTCGATGGCGTTCTTCAGCACGCCGGGAATCCCGCGATTGTACTCCGGCGTCACGAACAGCACGCCGTCGGCGGCCCGGATATCTTGCCGGAAGCGCACCCACGCGGCCGGCGGCGTCCCCTCCAGGTCCTGGTTGAACAGCGGCAGGTCGCCGATCTCGACGATGGTGCAGTCGAGGTTCTCCGCAAAGGCGCAGATCGACTTCGCCACCTTGAGGTTCAGGCTGTCCTTGCGAAGGCTGCCGACGATGATCGCAATCTTGTGGCTGGGCATGCAGCCGGAATGCGCGAGGGTGCCGGTGGGTTTCTATTGCGGGACGGCTTAGGGTCGTGGAAGGCGCCGAAGCCTCTGCGATCGCACCGCGAAGCGCGTGTAAATCCCAACACCGAACATTCACACAAACAACATGTGACACCGGTCAAACCAGTCGATGTCTGACATATGAACGTCCCATGTCAGTCACGACATAGAAGATATACATAAGCGTCGCCGCACCGCGACAGTACAGACGCAAGGCGCCGCTAGAGCCGTCCCTCACCTAACGGGGGACGACTCATGACCTGCAACACCACCTTCCGCACACGCCTGCTGCTGGGCAGCATCCTTATGGCCGTCGCCACGCCCGCGCTGGCGCAGACGGCTCCGGCCGCCGATACCGCCATGGCCGCCCAGCCCGGCGAGCCCGGTCCGGGCGACGTCACCGGCCTGGACGAGGTCATCGTCACCGCCACCAAGCGCGAGACCAATCTGCAGGAGACGCCGATCTCGATCTCGGTCGTAGGCTCGGAAGACCTGTCCAATCGCCACGTGCAGAGCCTGATCGATCTGGCCGACGGCGCGGTCCCCAGCCTGCGCGTCGCCACGTTCGAGGCCCGCCAGTCGGCCCTGACCATCGGTATCCGCGGCATCGTGCCCCTGGACGCCAACCAGCCCGCCCGCGAACAGGGCGTCGGCGTCTATATCGACGGCGTCTATCTGGGCCGGCAGCACGGCCTCGGCTCCGCCCTGCTCGACATCGAACGCGTCGAAGTCCTGAAGGGCCCGCAAGGCACCCTGTTCGGCCGGAACACGGAAGGCGGCGCCCTGTCGCTGGTGACCCGCAGACCGTCGGGCGAGTTCGGCGTGCGCGCCGTCGCCGGCGTCGGCAACCTGGAATCCTACAACTCGGAACTGCACGTCGACTTCCCGGCCTTCGGCGACTTCGCCTTCAAGGTGGACGGCGTCATTCAGGTGCAAGGTCCGGTGACCAGCAACATCCTGCCGGGCGAGGAAGGCTTCGGCCAGTATGACCGCCGCGGGCTGCGCGCCCAGGTTCGGTGGACCCCGACGGACAACTTCACCGCCGATCTCGCGGCGGATACGGGCCTCGACAAGAACACCCCGTTCTACAGCCAGCTGCTGAACTTCAACCCGCTGGGCCGGCCGGTCGTGCCGTGGACCTCCGCCAGCGTGCCGTCCGGCAGCATCCGTGACCTGGCCCCGATCGTCATCGTCGAGGGCGAGGACCGCATGACCGTCGCCGACATCGGCGTGCCGCAGCAGTGGAGCACGGACGAGACCCAGGGCACGGACCTGCACCTGTCGTGGCGCCCGACCGATGCGCTGGAAGTGCGCTCGATCACCGCCTATCGCGAAGTCGACGTCGACCAGTACGACAACATCGCGGGCGCCCACCGTCCGCCGGTCGTCGGACCGAACTCCAACTTCAGCCGCTACTCGCTGGCCGGCCTGTGGCAGCACCAGTTCAGCCAGGAGTTCCAGGCGGTCGGCTCGGCGGGCGACCGGCTCGATTACGTCGGCGGCCTCTACTACTTCAAGGAAACCGTGTCCGACGACGCGGCGACGCCGTCGACCAACCGCTGGAACTCTGACGGCACGGGCTACACCATCCTGGACCCGACCCCGACCATTCGCGGCTTCCGCTTCGTCGACCGCGCCTCGACGGCCCACTCGGAATCGAAGGCCATCTACGGTCAGGCGACCTGGACGCCCGACGTCATGGCGGACGCCCTGCACATCACCGTGGGCGGCCGCTACACCTGGGATGACAAGGACGGCGTGCTGTCCACGGTCAACAACGTGGCGACCAACTTCACCTTCGAGACCTCGACCGACCGCTTCGACCCGCTGGTCACGGTGGCGTGGGAAGCGACCGACGAGGTCAACGTCTACGCCAAATACTCGACCGGCTACCGGGCCGGCGGCGCATCCTCGCGCTCGCTGACCTACCGCTCGTTCGACGCGGAAGAGGTCAAGGCGTACGAGATCGGTCTGAAGAGCGACCTGTTCGACAACCGGCTCCGCCTGAACGCCGCGCTCTACGCCATGGATCGCGAAGGCAGCCAGATCGACTTCAGCCTGGTCACGGTGATCGGCGCCTCGACCCGCAACACGCTCGAGACGGTCAATGCGCCGGGCACGACCAAAATCCGGGGCCTCGAGCTGGAAGGCCAGTTCCAGGCCACTGAAAACCTGCGTCTGTCGGCCGCCTACGCCTATACCGACACGGAGATCCCGCCCACGGAGAACCCGTTCACGGGCGTGGTCCAGCCGGTGTTCATCGTCTTCACGCCGAAGAACGCCGCCAACGTGGCCGCCGACTGGGAATCGCCGCTGTCGAACGGCACGTTCCGGGCCCACATCGACGCCAGCTACGCCGATGCGACCCAGACCTTCGACCAGTCCGCGGTCAAGAACGACTCCTCGTTCATCGTCAACGGCCGCCTCGCCATCTCCGACCTCCAGTTCGCCGCCGGTGCGCCGATGGTGGAATTGGCCCTGTGGTCGCGCAACCTGCTGGACGAAGCGCATGTCTACCGCCGCGATCCGGCCAACCGGGCGACGCTGGGCGACTACGGCAACTTCAACGCTCCGCGCACCTTCGGCCTGGAGATGACGGTCCGGTATTGATCCGGTGAGAGACGGGTCCGCTGCCTGGCGGGCCCGTCATATCGTTTCAGATAGGCGCTGCGCCCGCTGCGACCGGCCCGAACACGCGCCGGAAGCTTGTGCGCAGCGCCTCGTCGGCCTCGTCCATGGTGGCGGGGACGCCGAGGTCGACCAGACTGGTGACGCCGTGCTCGCTGATGCCGCAGGGCACGATGCCGCCGAAGTGCGACAGGTCGGGCTCCACGTTCAGGCTGATGCCGTGGAAGCTGACCCATTTGCGGACCTTGACGCCGATGGCGGCGATCTTGTCCTCGCGTGACCAGCCCGGCCCCTTGCGCTCGACCCACACGCCGACGCGGCCGTCGCGAACGTCGGCGTTGACGCCGAACTCCCCCAGACCGCCGATGATCCATTGTTCGAGGCCGCGCACGAAGGCGCGCACGTCCTTGCCGCGCTGGTTCAGGTCCAGCATGACGTAGGCCACGCGCTGGCCGGGGCCGTGATAGGTGAACTGGCCGCCACGTCCGCTGCGGTGGACCGGGAAGCGGCCGGCGTCCAGCAGGTCATCGTCCTTCGACGAGACGCCGGCGGTGTACAGCGGCGGGTGCTCCAGCAGCCAGATCAGTTCGGGGGCCTCGCCCGCCGCGATCGCCGCGGCGCGGGCCTCCATGGCCTCGACCGCCTCCGGATAGTCGACATAGCCGCTCGAGACCGCCCATTCGGCCGGGCGGCCGTCGGCGCGGATCAGCTTTGAAACAGTGTCGCTTAATGTCCGGGAAACCATGTCGCCCTCAATGTGGGGGTCGGGAGCGCCATGCAAGACCGTCCAGCGCCAGTCCAGTCAGTGTCCGAGTCCTCCATGAGCCAGATCGAAGCCGTCGATGTCGAGATCTCGGTCGTCCTGGGGCGCTCCGTCCTGCCGATGAGCCAGCTGCTGCGGATGGGCCGCGGGGCGGTGATTCCGCTCGACGCATCCGAGCATGACGAGGTCTGGATCCTCGCCAATAATCACCCCGTGGCGCGCGGCGAGATCGAGATCCGCGAGGATCGGATCGCCATCACCGTGACCCGCCCGGCGGACGTCTACGACTTCATGGCCGGCGCCGCCTGATTTCGCGCGCAAACGCCCCTTCCCTTTCTCCAATCTCTCCGCTATCAGCCCCCCTCCGATGCGAGCGGTCGTGGCGGAATTGGTAGACGCGCAGCGTTGAGGTCGCTGTGGGGCAACCCGTGGAAGTTCGAGTCTTCTCGACCGCACCATCGTTATTTGCCGTGTGTCCCCCTACCAAGGGACAGGCAGTCACTTCAGACGGAAACGGATATCGTTTCCAAGGGCGAATCATCGGCTTACGGCTGATCTGACAGACTGAGGGAGGCCGAGGCGTGAACACCACCGCAACAGCCCCCTTGTCGCCCGCTCCCGACGACGAAATCGAACACGTCGCGCTGGACGAGGATTACGTCCTGACGCCGGCCTTCGTGGAGAAGGTCGTCGACGCCGCCGATGACGGCGACGGGATGAAGCTTCGTTCGCTGCTGGAAGACCTGCACCCGGCCGACGTGGCCGACCTGATGGGCTTCCTGACCGCCGAACACCGGGGCGTGGTCACTGTGTGGCTGCCGGCGGACCTGCTGGCCGAGACCCTGCCCGAACTGGACGACGGGATTCGCGAGGAGGTGCTGGAGCGCGTTCCGCACCTGACGCTTGCCGAGGCGCTGCAGGAACTGGACTCCGACGACGCCGCGGCGGTGGTCGAGGATCTGGAGGACGACCAGCGCGAGAAGGTTCTGGCGGCCATGCCCGAGGTCGATCGCGCCGCGATCGAGAGCTCGCTGGGCTATGCCGAGGATTCGGCCGGCCGCCTGATGCAGCGCGAGGTGATGGCCGCGCCGGCGTTCTGGAACGTCGGCGACACCATCGACCACATCCGCAAGCAGGGCGAGGAGCTGCCCGAGCTGTTCTTCGACATCTATGTCGTGGACCCGGTGAACCGCCCGGTCGGCGGCGTCGCCATCAGCCAGCTGCTGCGCGCGCCCCGAACGACCGCCCTGACCGAGATCATGGACCCGGTGAACGAGATCACCGTCGACCAGGATCAGGAAGAGGTCGCCTACATCTTCGAGAAATATCACCTGATCTCGGCGCCGGTCATCGACAGCGCCGGCCGTCTCGTCGGCCAGATCACGGTCGATGACATCGTCAACATCATTCAGGAAGAGAACCGCGAGGACATCCTGCGTCTGGCCGGCGTGTCCGACGAGGACCGCGGGTCCTCGGTGCCGGAGATCGTGCGCGGCCGCGTGCCGTGGCTGGCGATCAACCTGGGCACGGCGGTGCTCGGCGCCAGCGTCATCTCCTTCTTCGGCGCGACCATCCAGCAGATCGTGGCCCTGGCCGTCCTGATGCCCATCGTCTCGGCCATCGGCGGCAACGCCGGCACCCAGGCCCTGACGGTGACCGTCCGCGCCCTGGCCATGCGCGAGTTGAACAGCTCCAACGCCAACCGCACCTTCTGGCGCGAACTGGCGGTCGGTTTGGCCAACGGCCTGCTGCTGGCGCCGCTGATCGGCCTCGCGGCGGGCTTCTGGTCCGGCGACTGGCGGATCGGGGCGGTGATCGCCTCGTCCATGGTGCTGAACCTGATGGTGGCGGCCTCGGTCGGGGTGCTGACGCCGCTGACCCTGTCGCGGCTGAAGTTCGACCCGGCGGTGTCTTCCGCCGTCTTCGTCACGGCGACGACCGATTTCTTCGGTTTCCTGATCTTCCTCGGCCTGGCCACACTCGTCCTGCTCTAGGCAGGTCCGGACCGGCGCGGGGCTTGCTGGTTCTCCCGGCAAGCGAGCGCTTCCGTCTCGATTTGGATCAAACCGGTGTCCGAAACGACCAGGTCACGTCTGAAGGTCTCCCGCGAGGGAGTCGTCCTCATCAAGAGTTTTGAGGGCTTCCGTCCGCGCGCCGTGCGCGACGAGGATGGCCGCTGGGTCATCGGCTATGGCCACACCGCCTCCGCACGCGAAGGCCTGACGGTCGGCGAACAGGACGCCGAACTGCTGCTGCAGTACGACCTGATGCCGGTGGTGAAGGCGCTGAACGAGCAGGTGTCGGCCCCGCTGAACCAGCACCAGTTCGACGCCCTCGCCAGCTTCGCCGTGTCGGTGGGTGTGGATCGTTTCCTGACTTCGGACGTGCTGCAGCGCCTGAACGCCGGACAGGCGGGCGAAGCCGCCGACGCGCTGGTCGGCTGGCCCGAGACGGTGACGCCGGAAGTGTCGCTGCGCCGCCGCGCCGCAGAGCGCGCCCTGTTCGTGGCGGATCCCGCCGGGCCGGTGCATCTGGCGGATCTGCTGGCCGCCCCGCTGCCCCCGCCGCCGGTCCAGACCGCCCCGGTGGTGGAAACGCCCATCATCCGTCCCGATTTCGGTCACGCCGAGACTGTCGCAGAACCGGCCGTCGAGGCGCCTGCCCCGCCACCGGCTGCGCTGCAGCTGCAGCGCTACTCGCCCTATGCGGCCGCCATCATCGGGCCCCTGCCCGGCTTCGCGCCGCTGGCGCAGAGCGCGCCAGTACCCGTGCAGGAGGCCCCCGAGGTCGTCGAACCGGAGCCGGTCGCTATCCCGGAACCGGTGCCCGTCGAAACGGTCGCCGCGCCGGAGCCGGCGCCGGAGCCCGTCGCCGCCCGGCCGGTCGCGCCGTTGGTGCCGCCCGCGCCCGGTCCATCGCCTTTTCCGCCGATGGACGAGCCGCTGGTTCTGACCCCGGCGGTCGAGGCGGACTTTGTCGAGTCGGAGGTCCGTCCCGTGTGGCCGGCCGAAGACCGCGCCGATCCTGCAGCGCCTGAAGAGACCGTTCTGTTCGAGGACGAGCCGACCCTGTCGGTGCTGCGCCATGAGGTGGAGCCGAAGCAGCCGCGTCGGTTCGACTGGGCCGACACCGGGGCGTTCCTGATCATGGGCGTGGTCGGGCTGGGCGCATGCGGCGCGTCGGCCGCGTCGTTCCGCAAGGCCATGCTGGAGGAGTCGTTCAACGGCGACTTCATCCTGATTGGATGGGTGCTGGCGCTGATCGGCGTGATCTGCGTCGGGGTGTCGTCCTGGAACCTGTATGTGCGGGCGGGCAAATCGAGCTGACTTTGCCTGCCGCGCGGGCGGTGCTACCCCCGGCCCATGAGCATTCCCAACGCCCCCCAATCGATGGAATTCGGCCTCGGCGAGACCGCTGACGCCATTCGCGAAACCACGGCCCGCTGGGCCGCCGACCGGCTGGCCCCGCTGGCCGCCGAGATCGACGAGAAGAACCAGTTCCGGCGCGAGCTGTGGCCCGAGATGGGCGAGCTGGGCCTGCACGGCATCACCGTCGAGGAAGAGTTCGGCGGCCTCGGCCTCGGCTACCTCGAGCATGTGGTGGCCATGGAGGAGGTGTCGCGCGCCTCGGCCTCGATCGGCCTGAGCTACGGCGCCCACTCCAACCTGTGCGTCAACCAGATCCGCCGCTGGGGCACGACGGAGCAGAAGAACCGGTATCTGCCGAAGCTGATCTCGGGCGAGCACGTCGGTTCGCTGGCGATGTCGGAGGCCGGCTCGGGCTCGGACGTGATGTCGATGCGGACCCAGGCCCGCAAGGAGGGCGACCGCTACGTCCTGAACGGCACGAAATTCTGGATCACCAACGCGCCCTCGGCCGACACCCTGGTGGTCTACGCCCGCACCGGCGAAGGCAACGGCGGGGTCACCGCCTTCCTGATCGAGCGCGGCATGAAGGGCTTCAGCGTCTCCAAAAAGCTGGACAAGATGGGCATGCGCGGTTCGGACACCGCCGAGCTGGTGTTCGAGGACTGCGAGGTCCCGGAGGAGAACGTGATGGGTCCGGTCGGCGGCGGCGCCGGCGTGCTGATGAGCGGCCTGGACTATGAGCGCGCCGTGCTGTCGGCCGGCCCGCTGGGCATCATGCAGGCGGCGCTGGACGTGGTCCTGCCCTACGTCCGCGAGCGCAAGCAGTTCGGCAAGGCCATCGGCAGCTTCCAGCTGATGCAGGCCAAGGTCGCCGACATGTACGTGGCCCTGAACTCGGCCCGCGCCTACGTCTATGCGGTGGCCCGCGCCTGCGACCAGGGCAAGACGACCCGCTACGACGCGGCGGGCGCGATTCTGCTGGCCAGCGAGAATGCGGTGAAGGTCAGCCTGGAGGCCGTGCAGGCCCTGGGCGGGGCCGGCTACACGAAGGAGTGGCCGGTGGAGCGGCTGGTGCGCGACGCCAAGCTGTACGACATCGGCGCCGGCACCAACGAGATCCGCCGCTTCCTGATCGGCCGCGAGCTACTGGGCGGCTGACGCCGGACAGTCGCCGAGACGCTCCAGATTCATCGTCATGGTCGTGGAGGCCATGGCGGGGGTCGGAGCGGGCGTGGTCGTGGTCTTCACCTCCATCGTGTAGCGGCGGGTGAAGTCGCCGGTCAGGCGGTAGTCCGACTCCATGCGGACGCCCTCGGTGGAGGTGCAGACCGACCGGCCGAGCACGGCGTCGCCGTCGCGGCGGAAGGTCGGGTGTTCGCACGTCATGCCGGGGGTCTCCGGCGCCGGGCCCTGGGACTCGAATTTCGATTCGGTGATGCAGGTTTCCATAGCGGGCGGGGTAACGCTGGCGGGCATGCCGGCGATGCTGGTGGTCACCCGCCAGAGGCCGGGTGTCGGTCCTTCGGGCAGGCCCGTCGCCGCAGCAGGCGCTGCGGCGTCGACCGCGGCCCCGGGGGCGTCCTTCGCCTTGTCGCCGGCCTGATTGCAGCCCGCCAGCGTCAGCGTCGCCAGACCGGCGACCATGATGATCGTGCGCATATCCACCCCTCCTGGCGGGCCTGTCCCGCAGCGCTGCAACGGGCATCAAGGATCGGCGTTCTGCAAGTCACAACTGCGGAACCGCCGGGACGATTGCGGGTTTCCGGGTCCCGAAGGAGCCGTGACATGCCCGCAAAATCCGCCGCCCAGCAGAAGGCCGCCGGAGCCGCCCTGTCCGCCAAACGCGGCGATACGCCGAAATCGGAGCTGAAGGGCGCCTCGAAGCACATGGCCGAGTCCATGACCGAGGCGCAGCTTGAGGAATTCGCCCATACGAAGCGGACGGGCAAACCGGAGCACGTGAAGCACTGACCCGGCCTTCAAGTTCGCCTGCGACATCTGCAACGGATGGACGTTTGTTAAGTGGCGCGTCACCGCCAGCGTGCATAGATCAGCGCACACACCTTCGGATCCCCCCGTCGCCGATGCCAGACTACGACTATCAGAGCGACGACCGGCCCTTCTCGCAGGTCATCGAGGACATCGGCGCCAAGACCGACCCCAAGCTGTATCTGGGGGAGCTGGTCAATGCGTTCGGCGAGCGCGGGATCGGGGCCCTGCTGCTGTTCCTGGGGCTGATCAGCGCGCTGATCGGGGCCCTGCCCGGCACCACGACCGTGATCGGCCTGCCGATCCTGCTGATCGCCCTGCAGCTGGTGATCCGCCGCGACCAGCTGTGGATGCCGGCCTGGGTGCTGCGGAGCAGCATCGACCGGGGCGGATACCGGACTGCGATTTCCAAGGTGCTGAAACCGCTGCGCAAGGTCGAGCGCTGGTCCCGCCCGCGGTATTCGCCGATGACCAACGAGGTCGGCGAGGTGATGATCGGCCTGGCCTGCACGGGCCTGGTGGTGATCCTGATGCTGCCGATCATCTTCGCCAATCTGGTCCCGTCGCTGATCATCGCCGCCTTCGGCTTCGGCCTGATGCAGCGCGACGGGGCGGTGATCGTGGTCGCCTGGATCGGCACGATCGCCTTCGCGCTGGCGGCCTGGCTGGCGTGGGAGGTGGTGAGCGCCGCCATCACCAACTCATGGGAATGGGTCACCGGCCTGTTCTGACGCGGGCCGGAAACGCGAGACGCCGGAGAGGTTTCCCCCTCCGGCGCCTGCGAGAGCCTGATGTGAATCAGCTGCGAAACAGCGACAGAACCAGCTGCGGCGTCTGATTGGCGATGCCCAGAGCCTGAACCCCCAGCTGCTGCTTCGTCTGCAGGGCCTGGAGTTTGGCGCTTTCCTTCGCCAGATCGGCATCGACCAGATTGCCCACACCCGCTTCCAGAGCATCCGTCAGCTTGCCGACGAAGGTCAGGTGGGTGGAGAGCGCCTTCGACTTGGTGCCCAGACGCGCCAGGGCGCCCGAAACACGGTCGATGGAGGTGGAAACGGCCGAAAGGGAGGCCGTCGCCTTGGTCAGGGTGTCGATCGATTGCGTCGTCGTAACCGTGACGGACGTGCTGCCCAGGGCGAGAACTTCCGACTGCACCGTGAGGGTGGCAGTGCCCGCCGCATTGGCCAGTGCCGAGAAACCGGTGGCGCCGGTCTTCAGCAGGTTGATCCCGTTGAAATCGGCGTTGTTGGTCACAGAGGCGATCTGGTCGCGAAGGGACTTGAAGTCCTCATTGAGGGCCGCGCGGGACGCGGTCTTGAGCGACGCATCAGTCGCTGCGAGAGCCTTCTCCTTCATCTGGAGCAAGAGGTCGGAGACCGTCTCGCCCGCCGCCAGCGCCACGTCGACTGCGGCCACGCCACGGTCGAGCGACTGTTTCACCGCGCCCAGTGCTCCAATGTCGGCACGTTGGCCCTGGGCGATAGCCCAGATGGCCCCGTTGTCCTTGGCGTTCGAAACAGACTTGCCGGTGTTGATCCGGTTCTGCGTCGTCGCCAGTTGGGCGTTGGTCGCGTTCAGGTTCTGGAGCGCAATCTGGGCGCCCACGTTCGTGTTGACCGACATAACCATCGGGTAGTTCCTTCCATTCTGGTCGGTTGTTAACGGCCTTCTGGCCGTAGAACCGGTTTCTGGTTCGAAGGGGCCTACGCAAGAACGGGGCCTGATCGGTAACCGTCTATCTCATTGTATTTGTTGGGACGCGGACGGGGCACGGGCGCGGCCACCCGGCAATTTTCGCCGCCCGGAAGTTCTCCCTGTCCAGAAGCGCCCCTTCCCCATTTCGGGGGAAGGTGGCCCGGAGGGCCGGATGGGGGCTCTGTCTGCAGCCGCCAGGCCAGACGAGGGATCGCCATCGACAGCCCCCATCCGAGCTGCTCCGCAGCCCACCTTCCCCCGAAATGGGGGAAGGACGTGCGGGTGCATCCTCCGGCGGGAGCCGCCGGAAGGGAGGGGAAGGCGCGGGGCGTCCGGGCCTCGCCCGGTGCTTTGATAGTTTTACCGTTTCGACGAGACAGGCCGCCCCGCGTGGTCGTTGGTTTCGCGCGCCCTCCGGCTGGCGGCCCTGTTAGAGCCTTGACGGATCTCCGCCGCCGCCATTGCTGGAAGCGACGTGGGTGGGACATCGGCTGAGCCAGCGGTCCGCACCTTCGATGCGCGGCGAGCAAGCGGACAGCATCCATCGCTGTCCGACGAGGCCCCCCGGACTACCCTTCGCCCGGGCTTCATCGCTCGACCACAGCCCGTCGTCGTCGAGGCGCTGGATCCGACGCCCTCCCCATCGACGGGATGGGGAGATTATGGGGGAGGCGGATACCTCGCTGCGTAGAGGGAATTTAGGTGGGGGAAATCCGCGGGTTGGCGAAAAGAGTTCGGGAATAGCCAGCAAGATTTCCTTCTCCCGATGGGAGAAGGTGGCCGGGCGGAGCCCGGTCGGATGAGGGTCGGGTGGTGACGAGCATCCGACGACGACCCTCACCCTTTCGCGCAGCCACTCGCTTCGCTCGCGGGCGCTCAAGCCCTCTCCCATCGGGAGAGGGCGGGCTACGCCGCTTGCGCGCCCGGGCCGGCGAGGCCCTGCATGATCATCTTGTTGATGTCGATGAGGGCTTCGAAGTCGTCCTCGCCGCGCATGACCGCGGACGAGTGGCGGCCGACGAAGAGGCTGATGGAGATGATCTGGGCCCGCAGCGCCATGGGCATGGCGTTGTCGGGGTTGGAGCAGTCGGTGGCGAGCGTCGACCACAGGCGACGGTTCCAGTCGAGCGCGTCGATGCGGGTGGCGATGTCGGAGGCATCGACCGTCGAGGCGTGCATCAGCGCCCGGGTCACCTGCCCGAACAGCCGATACTCCATTTCACGGGGGTTCTCAGCCCGCGTGGCTGCGGTCTTGTATGCCTGAAGCGACATTCGCCAGACCTTCCTCGTAATCCACCAGTTTTCGGGCCGCCATCAGCGCCTTGTAGTATTCGCGGGCCATCACGTGCCGGGACGCCGCGACGCAGTCGGCGAGAACGTCCGGATTGCGCGTGGCCCCCATGAACTCGGTCAGGCGAAGCGCGAATTCGTCGTAAACCTTGGGGGCCGCGACCTCGTCCAGGTACATCATCATGACCGGGAAATAGATCCGCTTCGCCGGCGAGTTCACATCCTCGGGCTGGAGGATGTCCTTCTCGCGCAGCACGCTGGCCTTGTTCTGAAGGATCAGCACGCCGCGGCGGTCGCCGTTCTGGACGACGGCTCCGTTCAACACGAATTTCTCGCCCGGTTTGAGCGACAGCTTGAGCGGCATTGGGCGGCTTTCCCCTTCGGCCCGGCGCAAACGTTAGGAAGCCGGGAACCAACGCAGGCTAAACAGACGTGGTTAACCATCTCTTGTGACCCCGCCCGCAAAGGTGGGTCGTCGCTTCAGGATCGCCGAATGTCCGCCGTCGAACTCGTCCCCGAACAGATCCACGGGATCGCCCCCATCGCCCAGGGCACCGCAGGCGACTCCGCCTCCCCCGAGGCGATCCGCAAGCTGTCGCACCAGCTGGCCAGTCCGAAGCTGAACGTGAAGACGCAGCGCAAGGCGCTGGAGAAGCTGAAGGCCTCGCTGATGGCGATCCGGGCCGGCGACTTCGAGCTGGGCGCGCGGCGCGCGCTGGACGCGCTGAAGATGGACGAGACCAACGGCCTCGCCTGGCATGTGCTGGCCATCTGCCAGGAGAAGTCCGGGCGGCTGGGTCAGGCCCTGCAGGCCTATGAGGCGGCGCTGAAGCTGCTGCCCAACGAGACCGACGTGGCCCACGACCTGGGCCGGCTGGCGCAGCAGATGGGCTATCTGGAGATCGCCGAGAAGCTGCTGCTGAAATATCTGGCGGTCGAGCCGGGACATATCGAGGCGACCAACAACCTGGCCTGCGTGCAGCGCGACCAGAAGCGTTACGGCGATGCCGTGGAGACGCTGCGGGCGTTGATCGCGGTGGAGCCCGAATCGCCGGTGCTGTGGAACACGCTGGGCACGGTGCTGAGCGACCAGGGCGAGATGGGCACGGCCCTGACCTTCTTCGAGGAGGCGCTGCGGCACGACCCGAATTTCGCCAAGGCCCGCTACAACCGCGCCAACGCCCGCCAGCCGCTGGGCGATGCGCTGGGGGCGCTGGAGGACCTGGACGCCGCCATGCCGGGCGCGGAGAATCCGTACGAGCGGGCGATGATGAACATGGCGCGGGCCATGCTGCTGATGACGCTGGGCCGGATCCCCGAGGGCTTCGAGGCCTATGAGGTGCGGCTGGATCCGCATCTGCCGGAATCGATGCGGGTGGCGGTGGACGCGCCGCGCTGGGACCCGAAGACGGAGGATATCCGCGGCAAGCGGCTGCTGATCGTGGGTGAACAGGGCATCGCCGACGAGATGGTGTTCGGCACCGTGATCGGCGACGCGATCAAGGCCGTGGGGCCCGAGGGCAAGGTGTTCGTGGCCGTGGAGCCGCGCCTGATCGGCCTGTTCCAGCGCGCGCATCCGGAGGCTGTGTTCGGCGGCCACAAGGCGGTGAAGCTGGAGGGCCGGATCACCCGCTATGTGCCGTTCGCCGAGGAGCTGGAAGGCGGCGTCGACGCCTGGGTCCCGATGGCGTCGCTGCTGGCGATCTACCGGCCGACGGTGGAGAGCTTCCCGAACCGCCGGGGCTATCTGGTCGCCGATCCGGCGAAGGTGGCGCACTGGAAGGCCGAGCTGGAGAAGCTGGGTCCGGGGCTGAAGGTCGGGCTGCACTGGAAGAGCCTGGTGCTGACCGGATCGCGGGCGCGGTATTTCTCGAGCTTCGAGCGCTGGAAGCCAGTGCTGACGACGCCGGGCGCGGTGATGGTCAATCTGCAGTGCGGCGACGTGGCCGAGGACCTGGCGGCGGCCGAGGCGGCCGGGGTGAAGATCTGGACCCCGCCGATCGACCTGAAGGACGACCTGGAGGATGTGGCGGCCCTGTCGGCGGCGCTGGACCTGGTGGTCGGACCGGGCATCGCCGGGACCAACCTGGCGGCGGCCGTGGGCGGCACGGCGTGGATGATCACCGCGCCGGACGACTGGCACTATCTGGCGACGGACAAATACCCCTTCTATCCGCACCTGGAGTTCTTCCGCCGCGACACCTTCGACGACTGGGAAGGCGTGATCGCGCGGGTGCGCACAGCGCTGGACGAAGCGGTCGCCAACCCGGCGTCGCTGGCGGCCTGACGGCCGATCCATCCACACAAGGTTCGGAAACGCAGGTTTCCCGGCGCGGAACATCGTCCGCAGGCGTGGCGTTTAGGCCCTGAAGAAGGGACGACCCATGCCGCAACTCGACGACTATCAGGACGATCAGGAACAGTCTGAAACCTTTGACGAAACTCACATCGACGACGAAGGCGACGGCGATGTGATGCTCGACGAGGCGGACGATGTCCTGGACGTCACCCAGGCCGACGGCGACGCCGACGAGGAAGAGTTCGACGAGGACGAGGAGGTCGACGACCTCGACGAGGAGCTGGGCGCGTCAGGCATCGAGGCCGAGGCGGACGCCCTGCTGGGCGTCGACGGCGAACGGCTGACCGAGATCGACGGCGAGAGCAACGGACAGCGCGGCGCCGACGAGGTCGAGCTGGTCTATTCCGGCCTGATGGAGAACTCGCGCGGCGCCCAGGCGAGCGCCGCCCACTGGGAGGCCAAGCGGCTTTCCGACGATGACATAGCCGACCTGGGCTACGGCCCGGACGGCGACGAAGATCACCCCAGGAACTGAGGCGTGAACCCCATGACGACACACACACCCGGCCAGACCGATCACCAGCAGGCGTCGCCCGACGACGTGCCCTACGCCAAAAAGGCGCCGCGCGAGACCGGCAAGCCGGACCAGCTGTGCGAGGAAGAACGCATGGCCGAGGACCGGCAGGAGGCGCTGGTCGACGAAGGCATCGAGGAGACGTTCCCGGCCAGCGATCCGGTGAGCGTGAAGCGGATTACGTAGGGAGCGCGCTGGCCCATGCGCCGGTGCCGATTAGTGATTAGTGGCTAGTGATTAGTGGTTGAAGCGGCTGCCGTCGGCGCCCGCTCATCACCATCGGAGAACCAGCAATCACTAATCACTAGCCACTAACCACTTGGCCTGCGCCGTCCGTGGGCGGACGCGGTCCTACCCCTTGACCCGCCAGGTGGCGCCCTGGGGGCCGTCCATGACGACGACCTTGAGGGCGTTGAGGCGGTCGCGGATGCGGTCCGCCTCGGGCCAGTCCTTGGCCGCGCGGGCGGTGGCGCGCTGTTCCAGCAGGGCCTCGACCTCGGTGCGGAGGTCGTCGGAGACCTCGCCTTCCAGCCATTCGGCCGGGGCCGCCTGAAGCACGCCGAGGATGGCGGCCGAGGCGATCAGCTCGCCGCGGGCCCGGGCGACGGCGTCGAGATCGCCGGCGGTCATGCCGCGCTCGATCTCGCTGGACAGGGCGAACAGGACGGCCATGGCGCCGGGCGTGTTCAGATCATCCTCGATGGCCTTGAGGAATTCCGCCGGCGGCTGGTCGGTCGAGGGCTCGACCGCGGCCGAGCGGTGGAGCGCGCCGTAGAGGCGGTCCAGCGCCTTGCGGCTCTGGTCCAGCAGCGACTGGTTCCAGTCGAGCGGCTGGCGGTAGTGGGCCGACAGCAGGCCCCAGCGGACGACCTCGCCCGGGATGGACTGGACCAGGTCGTGCAGGAGCAGGACGTTGCCGATCGACTTGGACATCTTCTCGGCGTCCATGGTCAGGAAGCCGTTGTGCATCCAGTAGCGGCTGTATTCCGCGTGCGGCTGGTCACCGTGGGCGTGGCCGTGGGCGCAGACGCCCTGGGCGATCTCGTTCTCATGGTGCGGGAAGACCAGGTCGATGCCGCCGCCGTGGATGTCGATGGGCAGGCCGAGGGTCTCCTCGATCATGGCCGAGCATTCGATGTGCCAGCCCGGACGGCCGTCGCCCCAGGGCGAGGGCCACGAGGGCTCATTCTCCCTGGCCGGCTTCCACAGGACGAAGTCGTGCGGGTTCTTCTTGTAGGGGGCGACCTCGACGCGGGCGCCGGCGATCATGTCGTCGAGGTTGCGGCCCGAGAGGCGGCCGTAGGCCTCGTAGGACGAGACGTCGAACAGGACGTGGCCCTCGGCGGCGTAGGCGCAGCCGTGCTCGATGATGGCGGCGATCTGGGCGACGATGGCGTCCATATGGTCGGTGACGTGCGGCGCCAGATCGGGCGGCGAGACGTTGAGCCGGCCCATGTCCTCCAGATAGGCGGCCTCGTAGCGGGCCGTGATCTTGCCGATGGGCGCGCCTTCCTTGAAGGCCTTCGCATTGATCTTGTCGTCCACGTCGGTGACGTTGCGGGCGTAGATGACCTTGTCGGCGCCGTAGGTGCGGCGCAGCAGGCGGACGAGGACGTCGAAGACGACCGGCGGGCGCGCGTTGCCGATGTGGGCGAAGTCGTAGACCGTGGGGCCGCAGACGTAGAGGGTCACCCGGTTCGGATCGCGCGGTTCGAAGACGCGCTTTTCGCGGTGAAGGGTGTCGTGGATCGTCAGCGGCATCGGGCTGCAGTCGCCTCAGTTTTCTTGCGGAACTTACGGGATCGCCCATATAGCCGCCTTGCCGCATACTCGACAGGGTATCGGCTGAGAATAAAGGGAGAGCGGCGCGCGTCCTTCCGGTGGCCTTCGCCCCGGCGCTACTTCGCCGCTTCGAGATCGAGAATGAGCGTCACCCCCGTCAAGCCCGTCCTGGTCGGCGAAAACGACGAAGTCATCCGCCCCAGCCGCGAACAGGCGCTGGAAGCCGTGCGGACGCTGCTGGCCTGGGCCGGCGACAATCCGGACCGCCCGGGCCTGATCGACACACCCAAGCGCGTGGTCGACGCCTATGGCGAATGGTTCGACGGCTATGACGCCGACGCCGCCAAGGAGCTGAGCCGCACGTTCGAGGACGTGCAGGGCTATGACGACATGGTGCTGCTGCGCGACATCGAGGTCGAAAGCCACTGCGAGCACCACATGGCGCCGTTCCTGGGCAAGGCGTACGTCGCCTACATCCCGAACGAGAAGGTCGTGGGCATTTCGAAGCTGGCGCGGGTCGTGGAGATCTATTCGCGCCGCCTGCAGACCCAGGAAGTGCTGACCAACCAGATCGCCGACGCCATCGAATCGAATCTGCAGCCGCAGGGCGTCGCCATCCTGATCGACGCCGAACATCAGTGCATGACGACTCGCGGCGTGCACCATCGCCACGTTTCGACCATCACCACGCGTTTCACTGGCGTCTTCAAGACCGACGCGGCGCTGAAGGATCGCTTCCTGAAGCTCGCCAAGGGCTGATCGGCTCGCCTGGGAGGGGATTTCCGGGCAAAGGCGTCGCTCTGGAACCCCCAGGGCTGCGAAGCCGCTTTACAAGCGGGTTCCGGGACGCCAAGAGACGATCCGAAGCTTTCAGCGACGCTCGCCGCATGACGCGCCGGGCCTGATGGAGACACCCGCTTATGGGCGCCAAACTTTCCGGTCCGGGCAGCAAGGCCGGCACGATCCAGCAGAACTCGGACATCAACGTCACGCCGTTCGTGGACATCATGCTCGTGCTGCTGATCATCTTCATGGTCGCCGCGCCGCTGGCCACCGTGTCGATCCGCCTCGACCTGCCGCCGGCGGTGCCGCCGGTGAACCCGACCGAACAAAAAGAGCCGGTCTACATCACCATCCAGGAATCGGGCGCGATCTTCCTGCCGGGCGGTGAAACCTCGATCGAGCGCCTGCCGGCCGACGTCTGCGCCGCTCTCGGCGGCGGCGACCCGGGCTGCAAGCAGGAGCGCGTGTTCGTCCGCGCCCAGCCGGAAGTGAAGTACAACCAGTTCATGGAAGTCATGAACAAGCTGCAGGAAACCGGCTTCTTCAAGGTCGGCCTGCTGAACGAAGACATCGAATAGGCGTCACGCCGGTTCGCACGGATCAGGGCCGCTTCCTTCGGGAGGCGGCCCTTTTTCATGCCCTGATCCGGCCCCGGAAAAGCCCACGGCCAAGCTCGACATCGCCCTGTCGGCCGCATCACGCGACGGACATGACAGGGAGGATACGCCCATGGGCGCGAGGCTTTCAGGACCGGCGGGCGCTGCCGGGCGCACGGTCGAGCAGAACGCGGACATCAACGTCACGCCGTTCGTGGACATCATGCTGGTGCTGCTGATCATCTTCATGGTGGCCGCGCCGCTTGCCACGGTGTCGCTGAACCTGGACCTGCCGCCGCCGAAGGAGAGCGCGCTGCCGCACAGGGACCCGGTCTATGTGACGGTGCAGAACGACGGCTCCCTGTACATCGCCGAAAAGGCCACCGGCATGGCGACCCTCGCCGCCGACGTCTGCGACGCCCTGGGCGGGGGCGAGTGCCGCAAGGAGCGGGTGTTCGTGCGGGCGCAGGCGGAGGTGCCGTACGAGCGCTTCATGGCGGTGATGAACGACCTGCAGCTCAACGGCTTCCACCAGGTCGGCCTGCTGAACGAGGACATCGTCTAGGCGCGACGCCCGGCTCAAACGAAGGAGGGCCGCCCCGGCAAGGAGCGGCCCTCTGCTTTTGTCTGCGTCCCTACCCTACTGCACCGACTGGCGGGGCTGGCTGGGGGGTGAGGCCGGCGTGGCGGCCGGGGCCTGGTAGGGGCGCTCGCCTTGCGGTTCGGCCTGAGCGGGCGCCGGGGGCGGCGTGCGCGTGGCGGCGGGACGCGGCGTCGGGCGGCGGGCCGGCGGACGGGCCGCGGCGCGGGCCGGAGCGGGCGCCGGGGCAGCGGCGGCCGGCGGCGGGGCGGCCTCGGCGGTCTGGGTCGGGGCGGACGCGCCTGCTGCAGCGGCGGCGGCGCGGGCGGCCAGTTGTTGCTGGGCCTCGAAGCGGCGGGCCAGCTTTTCGGTCAGGACGCGGGCGGCGGAGGGCTCCATCTGGGCCATGACGGCGGCCAGGGAGCGCGGGCGCATGGCGGCGGCGACCGGCAGGCGGACGTCGTCGTCGAGGGTGGCGAAGACGCGGGCGGCCTCGCGCGGACGCATGGCGGAATAGACGGCGACCAGACGGTCGATCTCGGCCTTCTCGCGCTCGTCGACCTGACCCAGCAGGGTCGCGACCTCGGCCTTCACGGCTTCGAGCGCCTGGACCTTGGCGTCGAGTTTCTGCTCGGCGGCGGTCATGAGGGGGAGCATGGAGGCCAGATCGGCGTCGCGGGCGTCCAGTTCGGTGCGGCGCTGCGACAGCGACTGGATGATGCGCAGTTCGGCCGGCGAGATGCCCGCCTGCTGGGCCAGCTGCTCGGGCGTCAGGGCGCAGACGGCCGGCGCGGCCGGACGGGCGGCGGCTTCGGCGGCCGGCACGGCTTCCTCGGCCCAGGCCTTGGCGCCCTCGAACAGGCCGGGAGCGACACCGATGGCGCGCACCAGAACGACCCCGCCGATGGCGACGGCGACGAGCGGCAGAATACGGGGAATCTTGCGCATGATCAGCTACTCGGGGTTCAGGCGGCGAACAGGTCTTCGTCGAGACTGCGACGCGCCCGGTTGAGGCTTTGCTTCGCGGATTGGTTAGCGGTCAGCGCGCCGACGATGGCGGCGACGTTGTCGCGTGCGGGCGCGGCGCGAGCCGGGGCGCCGATGCCCTGGATGCGCTCGGCCAGGGCCGCCATGCGCTGGGCGCGCTCGTCGGCCTCGGGCGTTGCGGCGACAGGAACCGGCCGCGGGGCCGGCGCGCGTTGCGAGACCTCGACCGCCGGAGCGGCCGGCGCGGCCTCGACGGCGCGCGGACGGGAGAATTCGCCGCCGCGAGTGATCAGGGTTTCGAGCTGGGCCTTCACCTCGCGCGCCTTGACGATGCGGTCGTGCAGGAGGTCGGTCTCCTGACCGGAGGCGCGGAGCGAGGCCAGGGCGGACTCGGCCCGGCCGGCGGCGGCGTTCAGTTCGGTGACCGCGGAGGCGAAGGCCAGCTGGCCGGCGCGAAGGGCGGTGAGCTTCTTCTCAAGCCGCACGCCGTAGCCGAGCGCGGCGACGAGCAGCAGCATCAGGACGCCGTCGAGGATCATTCCGGTCATCAGCGTTTCCCCTTCGTCAGGCTGGTGGCGGCCTCGACATTGATCGGAGCCTCGACCCGGACGGCGATGTGCTGGCCCTTGCGGCCCATGCGACCGATGGTCAGCGGGATGGTCCCGGCCCGGATCGAAATCTCCGAATCCGGCGTGGCGTTGAGCATCAGGGTGTCCCCGACCTTGAAATCCAGCACCTGGGAGAGCGGCAGCTGCTGCTCGTCCAGCACGGCGCGGACCTCGGTTTCGGTGGTCCAGAGTTCGGTGGCCAGGTGGCCTTCCCAGATGTTGTCGCGACCGAACTTCTCACCCATGAACTGCTGCAGCAGCATCTTCCGGATAGGTTCGAGCGTGGCGTAGGGCAGCAGCAATTCGATGCGGCCGCCGCGGTCTTCCATGTCGATGCGCAGCTTGACCAGGATGGCGGCGTTGGCCGGCCGGGCGATAGCGGCGAAGCGCGGATTGGTCTCGAGGCGATCCAGGTTGAAGTGGACCGGGGTCAGCGGCTCGAAGGCGGCGCGGGCGTCGGCCAGCACGACCTCGACCATGCGCTGGACCAGGACGCGTTCGATGGTGGTGTAGGGCCGGCCCTCGATGCGCAGGGCGGCGGTGCCGCGGCGGCCGCCGAGCAGAACGTCGACGATCGAGTAGATGAGGTTCGAATCGACCGTCAGCAGGCCGTAGTTGTCGAGCTCCTCGGCCCGGAAGACGGCGAGGATGGCCGGCAGGGGGATGGAGTTCAGATAGTCGCCGAACCGGATCGACGAAATGTTGTCGAGGGAGACCTCGACGTTGTCCGATGTGAAGTTGCGCAGCGACGTCGTCATCAGCCGCACGAGGCGGTCGAAGACGATCTCCAGCATCGGCAGGCGCTCGTACGAGACGAGGGCCGAGTTGATGATGGCGCGGATGCCCGAGCGTTCGGAGCCGTCGTCGTCGCCGAGGTCGAAACCCAGCAGGCTGTCGATCTCGTCCTGGTTCAGAACGCGCTCGGACATCGCCGGACGATCGCCCAGCGGGTCGAGCGGTTCGGCGAAGGGATCGGCGTCGTCGGCGAAGGCGGCGTCGCTCATGCCTACTGCACCAGCATTTCTTCGATCAGGACTGCGTCGACCTTGCCGGGGGCCGCGATCAGGTTCACGCGGCGGAGGATCTCGGCCTTCAGCTGATAGCTGCCGGCGGACCCGGCCAGGTCCTCGGGACGCAGTTCGCGCAGGAAGCCCTGGAACATGTCCTGCATCCGCGGCATCTCGGCCTGGATGTGCTCGGCCAGGGCGGCGTCCTTCATCTCCAGCGTGATCTTGAGCTTGAGGAAGGTCGGGCGTCCGTCGGCGGACTGAATGTTCACGACCATGTCGGGCAGGGTGTAGAACGTCACCCCGTCAGGGCCTTCGGCGATCACGCCCAGAGCGGGATTGGCCTCGCCCTCGGCGCCGGCGCCGTGTCCCCCGCCCTTCTTGTCGGCCTTCTTCTCGTGCCCGCCCTTCTTCTCGGCGCCGTGCCCGCCCTCTTCGGCGGCGGCCGATTTAGGCTGCATCAGCAGGAAGGCGGCGCCCCCGCCCCCGCCCAGCACGACCAGCGCGGCCGGGATGGCGATGAACAGGAGAGGCAGCTTCTTTTTCGCGGGCGCGGCTTCGCCGTCGACGGTCTCGCCATCTGTGACGGCGGGCAGGTTGGCGTCACCGCCACCCTTCTTCTTGCCGAACTTCAGCATGTGTACGCGCCCCGGGAATCTTCACGACCATTCGAGCGGGTTTTGGTTAACGAGGCGTTTAGAACCGGCAAATCCTGCCGGGCGCCCGGGGGGACGAAATGGCCCAAATGCCCGCCACGACTGGATTCACCCTGTTGGCACGGGCGTTGCGATGGTGATGGCGAAAGGAGCCGCCCGTGGAAAACGCCGCATACGCCGGACTGTCACGCCAGATGACGCTGCGCCGCGAACTCGATGTCGTGGCCAACAACATCGCCAATGCGGACACGAACGGCTTCAAGGTCGAACAGCTGCTGGTCGGCACCGAGGTGGGCGAACGCGCCCGCAACGCCTTCGTCCGCCCCGGCGTCAGCTTCGTGCTGGATAACGGCGTGGGCCGCGACTTCGGCCAGGGCGCACTTGAACAGACCGGCCGGACGCTGGACTTCGCCATCGAGGGCGAAGGCGCGTTCTTCAAGCTGCAGTACGGCGGCGGCGAGGCCTACACCCGCGACGGCGCCTTCACGCTGGATCCGGAAGGCCGCCTGACCACCGAGGGCGGCGCGATCGTGCAGGGCGACGCCGGCGAGATCATCCTCGACACCACGCTGGGCCAGCCCGCGGTGGCCGCCGACGGCACCATCAGCCAGAACGGACAGCCGGTCGGCCGTCTGTCGGTCGTCCGCTTCGATGCGCTGGCCGCGCTCGAGAAGGGCGGCGACGGCCTGTACCGCAACGCCTCCAACGCCGTCGCCATCGAGGCGACCGACGCCCGCGTGCGTCAGGGGATGCTGGAAGGCTCGAACGTCAATCCGATCCTCGAGATCACCAATCTGATCGAGATTCAGCGCGCCTACGAGAGCGTGTCGAAGATGATCGAAAACACCAACGACCTGTCGCGCCGCTCGGTCGAGCGGCTGGGCCGGGTTTCGTAAGGGAGCACTGAGACATGCGCGCGCTCAGAACCGCAGCTTCGGGCATGGCCGCCCAGCAGCTGAACGTCGAGGTCATCTCGAACAACATCGCCAACATGAACACGGTCGGGTTCAAGCGGCAGCGGGCCGAGTTCCAGGACCTGCTGTACCAGAACGTCGAGCGGATGGGCGCGCAGTCGTCCAGCCAGGGCACCGTGGTTCCGACCGGCATCCAGATCGGCGCCGGCGTGAAGGCCGGGGCGGTCTATCGCGTGACCGAACAGGGCACGCCGACCCAGACCGGCGGCCGCTACGACGTGGCCATCGACGGCCGCGGCTACTTCCAGATCCAGCTGCCCTCGGGCGAGACAGCCTACACCCGGGCCGGCAATTTCTCCGTCAACGGCGAGGGCCAGCTGGTCACCGACGACGGCTATGCGGTGCAGCCGAACATCACGATCCCGCAGGACGCGGTCGATGTGGCGATCTCCAAGTCGGGCCAGGTGCAGGTCATCTCGGCCGGCCAGACCGACCCGGCCATCGTCGGCCAGCTGGAGCTGGCGACCTTCTTCAACGAGGCGGGTCTGGAAGCGGTCGGCGACAACCTGCTGATGGAAACCGCCGCCTCGGGTGCGGCCAGCGTGGGCTCGCCCGGCGACCTGGGCTTCGGCGAGCTGCTGCACGGCTACACCGAGTCCTCGAACGTCGACGCGGTGGCCGAGATCAGCGCCCTGATCATCGCCCAGCGGGCCTATGAGATGAACTCGAAGGTCATCACCACCGCCGACCAGATGCTGTCGGTCAGCGCGCAGGTGAAGTCGTGAGGGCCCTGATCTTCGGCGCCGTCGCGGCGCTGGCGTTCGCGGGCTCGGCCATGGCCGGTCCGGTCACGCTGAAAGCCAATCCCGTCGACGACGACGGCCGCGTCACCCTGGGCGACCTGTTCGACGGCGCCGGATCGGCGGCCAATGTGGTCGTCGGCAACCGCGCCGGGCCCTCGATCGTGTTCGAGGCCGGCCAGCTGCAGAGCATGGCCCGCCAGGCCGGGCTGGACTGGGCAAATCCGACCGGGTTGCGCCGCGTGGTCGTGCGCAACGCCGCGATGGCCCCGCAAGGCGCCGTAACCCAGGCCGCCGCGGCCGCCGGACCGGCCCCGGCGCTGGCTCGCGCCGCCCCCGTGCGGGCCCCGGCCTACGCCGACCGGATCATCAGCCGCAACGACATGGTCGAGGTCGCCTACGAAGTCGGCGGCGTCCGCCTGGCCATCACCGGCCGCGCCGAGGGCAACGCCGCAGAAGGCCAGCGGATCGCCGTCCGCAACCTGCAATCCGGCCGCACCATCGACGCCGTCGCCGTCGCTCCGGGACAGGCCGTCGCCGGTCCCGCGGCGCAATCCGCCCGCACCCAACAGTTCGCCGCCCGATAGAGGGAAGAGTACCGATGCGCACCGCTCTGATCGTCACCGCCGCCGCCCTCGCCTCCTCGATGGCCCTGACCGCCTGCTCGTCCGTCGTCGAGACGGTCCGCGGGCCGGAATTGGCCCCCATGTCCTATCCGGCGGCCATGGTGCCGGCGAGCCAGACCTATCTGCCGTCGGCGGAGCAGCAGCGCGCCGACCGCGCCGCCAGCGCCAACAGCCTGTGGCGCACGGGCTCGCGCACCTTCTTCGGCGACCAGCGCGCGCGCCGGATCGGCGACATCGTCACCGTCAACATCGACATCGACGACCGCGCCCAGACGCAGAACTCGACCCAGCGCACCCGCAGCAACGACATCTCGGCCGGGGTGACCAATCTGTTCGGCCTCGAAGGCAGCCTGGGCCAGCTGTTCCCGGGCGGTTTCGACCCGGAGAACATGGTCGGCATGGGCGGCGAATCGAACGCCGCGGGCTCCGGCTCGGTGAATCGGGCCGAGCGGGTCAACCTGACCATCGCCGCCGTGGTCTCCGACGTGCTGCCCAACGGCAACCTGGTGATCCAGGGTCGGCAGGAAGTGCGCACCAACCGCGAGGTCCGCGAACTGACCGTCGCCGGCATCGTGCGGCCCGAGGACATCAGCTCGGCCAACACCATCATGCACACCCAGATCGCCGAGGCGCGGATCAGCTACGGCGGCCGCGGCGACATCAGCCGCGTGCAGGCCACGCCGGCGGCGCAGTCGCTGGTGGAGCGGTTCAGCCCGTTCTGAGGCCCTAGCCGGCCTTGGCCGTTCCGGCGAATTGTCGCGCGATTTCAAGCAGCAGGGTGCGCTGCTTGGGCGACATGGCCGCGTAGCAATCGGTCAGGGCCACACCGCCCTCGATGTCGCCGATGAGGACCTTCTGGCCCCCGGTCGGCGGATCGAGATCCGGGAACAGGCGGATGACCGGAACGCCCAGGGCCTTGGCGGCGCGGGCGAGGGTCGAGGCCGAGACGCGGTTCACGCCGCGCTCGTACTTCTGGATCTGCTGGAAGGTGACCCCGACGGCGGCGCCGAGCTGGGTCTGGGTCAGGCCCGCGGCCATGCGTTCGGCGCGAATGCGCTCCCCGACGTAGCGGTCAACGGGATCAATAGCTTCAGCATCAAAAGACATGGCGACCTCTTACCCTGAAGGTCGCGCAACCTGAACGACGCTGCAAGCTTTCACGCGTCGCGGGCGGACGATTTTGCCGACAGGGCGCCCACGGCGATGCAGGCGAGGACGCCCCAGCTCCACAGATAGTAGGCGGTGAAATAGCCCCACTGCTCCAGCTGGATGCGCAGGGCGAAGGTGGCGTGGGTGGCCACGATCAGCAGCTGGAAGCCCGCCGCCACCACCGGCCAGAACCGTTTGGCGAAGGCCGCCTGGTAGAGCAGGTACAGCAGCAGGCCGACGTCGATGGCGACGAGCAGCCACGCCGGGCCGATGCGGCCGCCGAGCGGCACCAGGGCGGATGCGATCCAGGCGGCGCCGACGACGCCCGCGACCTGTTTCTCCAGCGCGCCGCCGCGCAGGAAGGCGAGCAGCACGGTGAGGCCCATGGCGACGAAGCCGGCGATGTAGGTGACGATTGCTGGAATGGCGCGAGCTCCCCTGCCCGCGCCACCCTTCGCGCTCCTAGCTTACGAGGGCAAGACGGCCCTGGGGCCGCTCCACAGGTTCGTCTTCCTTGAGACCGCCGCCGATGGCGACCGCGCGATACGGGGAGTTCGCCTTCAGGCGGGCGAGCTCCTGGTGGACCAGGATCATGGCGCTGCGGGACTGCACCTGGCCCGCCATCGATTCCATCAGCCCCTGGAAAGCCGCCTGGCCGACCGTGGACGACATGCCGGATCGCGCCCGGGCTTCCGGCAAGGCCTGGGCGAGCGCCCCGATCTTGCAATACGCGGCCTCGATCGCGGCCTCGGCCTCAAACAGCTGCTCGGCGAGATTGGTCGCCACATCCATACGTTTCATCTCAGTGCCTCCTCCAAAGAGACGGCGAGGTCAGGGCCCTCCTTCCCCGTAGCGGAGCCACTGGAAGAGAAACGCCACCTGTTCCGCGCCGAAGAAAAGCGTCGCGGTCGCCGCGATGAAGGCGGCGAAACCGACGACAAGGGTCAGGCGCGCAAGGGGGCTGTAGGCGCTTGCGGGCGGAAGTCGCCATCCATCAGCGCGAAGCTGATGCACAGCACCTCCCGGATAGTCTCCTCGACCGGAAGGAAAGCCGCCTGCTTGCGGGTGCCCTCCACCAGATGCCGGACCATCAGACGTTTGGCGTCCGTATCCGCGAGGCTGATCATCACAGATTCCAGCTGGCTCCAGCGCATGGCCGGCAGCTCGTCCGGGTAAAGATTCGACTGGCTCATAGAAGCTCCCTTTCGCCAGGTCATCCGACCCGACGGGAGCGCTTTTCTCGATTGGGAATGGTCCCCATTCCGAGTCATTCGGTATGCCTTCGGCGGCCGCCAGCATCAGCGCCGCGGTCACCCGGTCGCCCGCGCTGAGCTTGCGCATGGCCTTTTCGCAATGCCGGTCGACCGTCGAAGGACTGATGCCGAGACGACGGGCGATCTGTTTGGACTGCATATGTCCGGCGACGAGGCGAAGGCATTCGCGCTCGCGCGGCGTCAGTGTCTCCAGCAGGCCCATCACCCTTCCCCTCACCGCCCGGATACCAGTGAGCCCGGACGGTTCCATCGATCAACCATACTCCGGAACAACGGCCAACCCGACGCTCATCACGACGTTCGTCGAACAAGAGGCAATTCGGTCACAAACCGAATCCGCTTCGACTCAGTCAAGCGGAGCCGTGAACCGTTAACGGAGAGCAGCGTTTGCCCGGTCAGACGTGAGTGTTTTCCCATGCTTAAGTTCGCCATTCCCGCCGTCGCCGCCCTGGGTTTGATCGCCGCAGCCGCGCATTCCAGCGCCTCCAACTCGGACGTTCAGACGGTATCCGGCGAGATGGGCTGGCACCTGACGCATGAGGCCGGGATGGCCAAGCTGGCCTACGGCGTCGAGAATTCGGATCAACTGGCGCTGATGATGACCTGCGAACAGGGCGGGTCGCTGGCGACGGTGTACGGCGACGTTCAACCGGCCAGTCCGCGCCTGATCCACACGGCGATGACTTCGGCGATCGATCCGCTGAGCGGTGGGCTGGCCGACGAGGCCCGCATCTCGACCCGCGATCCGGCGATGCGCGACCTGGCCCGCAAGGGCAAGCTGGCGGTCGAAGGCGACGCCGGGACGTTTGAGCTGACGGCCACGCCGAAAGAGCGCCGGCTGATCGGCGAGTTCTTCGCCTATTGCGGAAACGACCACGCCTGACCCATACCGGGTCGGTCATCAGCGGGGGCTGCCATGTTTGCATACCTGATCGCCCTCGCGGCGAGCGTGGCTCTCGGGGGCCAGATACTGAACGAGTCGGCCTGGACCTGGACGCTGTACGAAGACGCGCCGATCGTGCTGGCGAATGAGGTGCCGGACACGGCCAACCTTCGCTCGACCCTGGAATGCGCGCCGGGAAGCAGCGTCGCCTTGCTGACGCTGTACGGCAGCGACACCCCGGCGGGCGTGGCGCGGATCACCGCGGGTACTGTGTCGGCGCTGGCGGAAGTGGAGCCGGCCCGCGCGGGCACGACGAAGATGGCGGTGCGGACCGACCATCCGGTGTTCGCGGCCTTCGCCGTCGACGGCAAGCTGACGATCACCGTGGGCGAGCAACGACGCGCCATCGAGGTGCCGGCCGCCCATCTTGCCAAGCTGCGCCGCTTCGCCGAACTGTGCTCGGGTTGATCCCCGGAGCCGTGCATGCGCCTGCCTATCCTGTTGTCGCTGAGTTTGCTGGCGGGCGTCGCCGCGTGCGCGACCGCGCCTGAACCGGCGCCTCCGGTCGCCACCGCAGCAGGGCCGGCCCCGGTAGCCGGATACGACTGGTTCTTCCATGAGGATGAGAACGACGCCCGGCTGGCCTACGGGACCGAGGCCACCGACGACCTGAAGCTGGGCCTGGACTGCCGTCGGGGGTCCGGCCGACTGGATTTGAGCGCCAATGCGCCCGCGGGGACGGCTCCGGAAATCCACATCGAATCCGGCGGCGACACCGAGCGCTATCGGGCGAAGTCCGAGCCGTCGATGGTCAACGAGGGCGTCTTCCTGTCGGCCGAGGCCCGCGCCGACGAGCCGGTGTTCCAGCGCTTCCGCCGCGTCGGCTGGCTGGCGCTGTGGCAGGGCGACGAGCGTCAGCCGTTCGCGCCGCACCCCGGATCGGCCGGACGGATCGAACAGTTCTTCGCCTTCTGCGGTTGACGGCGCCGCTTCGCCGGAGTGCAGTCCCGCACCGATTTGGGAGGGACTCCATGAAGACCGTCGTCGCCGTCAGCGCCATCGCCCTGTTCGCCGCCTGCGCCGCCCCGGCGTTCGCACAGACGCCCGCACCGGCGACCGCCGCGCGGCACGCCGAGAACCCGGCCCTGGCCTCGGTGCTGGCGGACTACGAAGCCTACCTGCGCTCGATCGATCCGATCACCGCGGGCATGGAAGGCGACCGGGCGGCGCAGTCGAAACTGCCGGACAGCTCGCGCGCCTTCGAGGTCGCCCAGGAGCCGACGCTGAAGGGATTCGCCGACCGGCTGGCGGCCATCGACGCATCGACGCTGAACGCCGACGACCGGATCAACCACGCCTTCCTGACCTATGTGATCAAGCGGTCGCGTGACCGGATCCCGCTTGATACGGGGCGTATCGACGCCTTCAACTCGGAAGGCGGACCCGGACAGCTGGCCGGCTATCTGGCCAGCTCGACCCGGATCGCCTCGCGCGCGGATGCGGACGCGTGGATCGCCCGCCTGGAGGGACTGGCGCAGATCTACAAGGACCAGCTGGCCAATGCGCGGCGCGGCCTGGAGACCGGCATGGTTCAGCCGCGCTCGATCGTCGAGAACGCCCTGACCCTGGTGGAGCCTGAAGCGGCCCTCACGCCGGCGACCGATCCGCTGCTGCGCCCGCTGGCCAACCTGCCCGCCTCGATCCCCGCCGCCGAACAGACCGCACTGCGCGAACGCGCCGCAAAGGTCGTCAACGACAGCATCATGCCGGAGCGGCGCGAATGGGCCCGCTTCCTGCGCGAGGACTATCTGCCGGCCGCGCCGGAGACCCTGGGCCTGGTCAACCGCCCGGGCGGCCGCGATATGTACGCCTATCTGGTGCGCGGCTACACGACGACGGACCTGACCCCGGACCAGGTGCACGAGATCGGCCGCCAGGAAGTGGCGCGCATCCGCGCCCGGATGGACACCGAGATGCAGGCGGCGGGATGGACCGGCGACTTCGCCTCGTTCCTGAACTTCCTGCGCACCGATCCGCAGTTCTACGCCACCAGCCGCGAGGACCTGCTGGAGAAGGCGTCGGAGATGGCCAAGCGGTCGGACGACGGCCTGCCGGCCCTGTTCGGCACCCTGCCCCGGACGCCCTACGGCGTGCGCCCGGTGCCGCGCGAGATCGAGGCCAACTACACCACCGGCCGCTACAATCCCGGCTCGATGGAGAACGGCATCGCCGGCGGCTACATGGTCAACACCTCGTCGCTGGACCAGCGGCCGCTGTACGAACTGCCGGCCCTGACGCTGCACGAGGCCGTGCCCGGCCACCATCTGCAGATCGCCCTGCAGCAGGAGGCCGAGGAAGGCCCCTACTTCCGCCGCAGCGTGGACGTGACCGCCTTCGTCGAGGGCTGGGGGCTGTACTCCGAGTTTCTCGGCGAGGAGATGCGGTTCTACCGCACGCCGTACGAGCGGTTCGGTCGCCTGAGCTATGAGATGTGGCGCGCCTGCCGTCTGGTGGCCGACACCGGCATTCACTGGATGGGCTGGGACATCGAACAGGCGCGCGCCTGTTTCCGCGACAACTCGGCCCTGGCGCCGCTGAACATCGAGACGGAGCTGCAGCGCTACATCGGCTGGCCGGGCCAGGCGACGGCCTACAAGATCGGCGAAATCCGTCTGCGCGAAATCCGGACCCGGGCCGAGCGCGAGCTGGGCGACCGGTTCGACGTGCGCCGCTTCCACGACGCCCTGCTGGTCGACGGCCCGCTGCCGATGGCGCTGCTGGACGAGCGCATGGACCGCTGGATCGCGGAAGAGAAGGCGCGGGCCGCGAACTAAATAGTCCGCTCATCCCGGCGAAAGCCGGGACCCAGCGCTTGTGTTCGAGCGCTGGCGCATGGAGCCGGGTGAGATTGCAACGGCTCGTTCCGCGCGCCCAAAGGACTGGGTCCCGGCTTTCGCCGGGATGAGCGGAATTACGAGAGCCCCAGCTCCGCCCGCTGCTTCTTCGTCAGTTTCGACGCGACGATGGCGTGGGCGATGGCGAGGTGCTCGGCCAGCTCCTGGTTGGTCCAGGCGTCGATGCGTTCGAGGTTCACCCATTTCGCGCGGGCGAGGTAGGGCGCCGGACGGGCGCGCCCCTCCTCGGTCAGGACCTCATAGGCGATGTCGGAGACCTTGAAGGAGATGCCGCCCATCTCGCCGACCATGGCGAACATCTTGCCGCCGATGCGATAGGCGTCGTGATGTTCGCCGAAGGGGTGATCAAGCGTGGCGCCGGGCAGCGCCAGACAGACCCTGCCGACGCCCGCCCGGTCCATGATCAGGCATCCGCCGGGACGCCGACGCCGATCGGGCAGGTCACGCCCGTGCCGCCGATGCCGCAGTAGCCGGCCGGGTTCTTGGCCAGATAGCCCTGGTGATAGTCTTCGGCGAAATAGTACGGACCCGCCGGCGTGATCTCGGTGGTGATCTGGCCACGGCCCGCCTTGGTCAGGGCGGCCTGGTACGCATCACGCGACGCCTCGGCCTCGCGGCGCTGCTCGTCGTTCAGATAATAGATGGCCGAGCGGTAGGTGGTGCCGATGTCGTTGCCCTGGCGCATGCCCTGGGTGGGGTCGTGGTTCTCCCAGAAGGCCTTCAGCAGTTCGCCGTAGCTGATCTCATGCGGGTTGAAGACAACCTGGACGACCTCGGCGTGACCGGTGCGGCCGGTGCAGGTCTCCTCATACGTCGGGTTCGGCGTGTAGCCGCCCGAATAGCCGACCGAGGTCACCCAGACGCCGGGGATCTGCCAGAAGATGCGCTCGACGCCCCAGAAGCAGCCCATGCCGAAAATGGCGGTCTCGAACCCTTCCGGATGCGGGCCTTTCAGCGGGCGGCCGGTGACGTAGTGGACCTCATCGGTGTGCAGCGGCTTCTCGCGGCCCGGCAGGGCGGCGTCGGCGGCGGGCATGGTGGTCTTTTGCGAGAGCATGGGGAGAACTCCGGACAATTCGTTCGTCGCCCATATGGGGGGTTATGAGGCGCTTGCCGAGGGGGCCTGTGTGTTCTATCAGCGCGCCTCGCGCCGGAACGACCGTCCGGCGCATTCACGCACGTCGTGGAAACGGACAGGTGGCGGAGTGGTCGATCGCGCACGCTTGGAAAGCGTGTGTAGGTGAAAGCCTACCGAGGGTTCGAATCCCTCTCTGTCCGCCACGGCTGCGCAAACTTCGCATTACTTCCCAACATGCTTGCGGGTGGCGGCGCGCTTCGGCGCCCTTGTCGTCATGCTGCCCGGCCCGGACCGACCGATGCGTAATCGCCGACACCGCGGCCTGTGGCCTCGGCCCTTGTTGGTCGCCCCGGGGCCATTCGGAGAACGACAATCCGCAAGATACTCACGCACCCGATAGTGAATATTGACAGCCCCGGATTCCCGTGTCCCACTGTTACGCGAGCGTCGGCGATAACGACTGGCGCCAGGGAGGGAAATCAGATGAGGGCGATACTTCTCGCGTCGGCTTGCGCCGTCGCGGTGCTGGCTCCGACTATGGCGCTGGCCCAGCAGGCCACCCCCGCGAGGGAGGCGAATTCCGAAGAGAACGAGGCGACCGCGCTCGAGGAGGTCATCGTTACGGCGACCCGTCGCGAAGAGCGGCTTCAGGACGTCCCGCTCAGCATCACGGCGCTGTCGCAGGAAGAGCTGACCGAACGGGGCATAGTCAACTACGACGGCCTCGCCACCGCGACCCCTGGCGTCGTGCTGAACCGCGCCTCGGCGAACTTCAACAATTTCACCGCGCGGGGCATCGCCACCAACGGCTACGGCGCCAACCTGCAAAGCACCGTCGCCATCTACCTCGACGAGCTGCCGATCTCGTCAAACGGCAACTCGACCATCCTCGACCCCAGCCTCTACGACGTGGAGCGGATCGAATTCCTGCGCGGGCCGCAGGGCACGCTGTTCGGGTCCGGCTCGCTGGCCGGCGCCCTGCGCATCCTGTCGCATGACCCGGACCCGTCCGGATTCGACGCCTCGGCCCTGGTGGACCTGGGGGTGATGGAGGAAGGCGGTCTGATCCAGCGCTACAGCGGGATGCTGAACGTCCCCCTGATCGAGGACCAGCTGGCCCTGCGCGTCGTCGGCTTCTCGCGCAATGAAGAAGGCTGGGTCGACAACGTCGGCACCGGCATCGAGAACTCCAATACGCTGGTCCAGTACGGCGGCCGCGCCATCCTGCAATGGGAGCCGAACGACCGGTTCACGGCGCGCCTGATGTACTCGCGGGAAATCTCCAACCCGCACGATTCGTCGCTGACCAATCCGAACCTGGGCGAATACGTCCGCCGTTCGGACCGGCCGGACCTCTTCCAGAGCGACATGACCAACTACAATGCGACCTTCGACTACCAGTTCGACGGCGCGCGCCTGACCAGCTCCTCGACCTATTCGGACTATACGGGTCTGTTCTACGTCGACCTGGCCGGCAGCTATGGCCAGGCCTTCCCGTTCGCCCTGGATGCGGACGCCTGGGACTCGACCTTCGTGCAGGAGGTGCGACTGGTGTCCGACGCCGGCGGTCAGTGGGACTGGTCGGTCGGCGGCTTCTATTTCAAGAAGCGTCGCGACGTGGACTACAACTACCGCTCGACCGAGGAATTCCTCGCGGCCCAAGGCTTCACCGGCCTTCCGGACGAATACTATCAACGCTTCGACTCGCACTTCATCAGCCATGAAGTGGCGGCGTTCGGTCAGCTCACGTACCGGTTCACGCCGGATCTGTGGGTGACCGGCGGTCTGCGCTACGGCTCCACGGACGCCCAGGGCTTCACCGAAGCCGGCGGCTACAACTCCGACTATCTCACCCGGGCCTACTGGGCGACCATTCTCCACTTCCCCACGCCGGGTCCGCTCAATGTGACCGGGCCGTACGCCGCCGCACAGGGCGTGAAGGTCAAGGAAGAAGGGCCGTCGTACCGGCTGAGCCTGTCGTGGCGCCCAAGCCCGGCGATCACCACCTACGCCGCCGTATCGACCGGCTTCCGCCCGCCGATCGTCAACGCCCAGGCCGGCTCCGTCAGCACGATCGACCCGACCGATATCGTCATCCCCTACGGGGCGACCTCCGACGAACTGACCAACTACGAGGTCGGCGTGAAGGGGCGCTGGTTCGGCGGCCGGCTGTACGGCGACGCGGCCCTGTACTGGATCGACTGGAACAACATCCAGGTCCAGGCCAACCGCGTCTCGGACTCGATCCAGTTCGCCACCAACATCGGCGGCGCGACCAGCAAGGGGGTCGAGCTCTCGCTGGTCGCCCTGCCTGCCGACGGCCTGACGGTGGCGCTGAGCGGCGGCTGGAACCACTCCGAAGTGGACGACCTGACTCCCCAGGAGGCGGCCATCTCGGGCGCCGTGCTCGGCGCGCCGCTGGCGGGACCGAAGCTCTCGGGCTCGCTGCGCTTCAACTACGAGTGGGATCCCATGGCGGGCGTCGTGGCCAACGCCTCGGTGGCCGTCTCCTATGTCGACAGCTTCCCGAACGCCTTCCCGAACACGCCGGGCAAGCCGCTCATCCCGCTGCCGACCTACGACCACACCGACAGCTACACCTTCGTGAACGCCAACCTGGCCTTCGCCTTCCAGGAGTTCACGGTAGCCGCCTACGTCGAGAACCTCTTCGACGATCATTCGGTGAACTACGTCCACCCCGAGGCCTTCATCGATGGTCGCTACGGTCGCTTGCGGCCGCGCACCATCGGCGTCCGGATCGGCTACGAGTACTAGGGTGGCTGTCTCCTCCGGAAGCCGGTCCCCGGGCGCGCGATCTGCGCGCCCGGGAGCGGGGGTGCGCGGCGCCGTCAGCCTGATGGCTGCGCTGCTCATCCTGGGCTGTACGCATGTCGAGGCCGCGCGCGCCCAGCCCGTGGTCGACGCACCCGCCGGTTCGCTGCGAGGCGAGGCGCTGGCGGGCGTCGACGTCTATCGGGGCGTGCCCTACGCCCTGCCGCCGAGCGGCTGGCGGCGCTGGCGACCGCCGGCGGAAATACCGCGCTGGAGAGGAACCCGGGACGCCTCCCGGTTCGGCCCGGCGTGCCATCAGCCGGTGGGTCGCAGCACCAGCATCTATGCCGCGGCCGAAGACCCGGTGATGAGCGAGGACTGCCTGTTCCTCAACGTCTGGACCCCGCAGGGCGCGAGCAAGGCCCCCGTGTTCGTCTGGATTCACGGCGGCGCTCTGGTGGGCGGCGCCAGCAATGAAACCACCTATGACGCGGCTCGCATGGCGGCGTCGCAGGGCATGGTGGTGGTGTCGATCAACTACCGTCTCGGCGTCCTCGGCTACATGGCGCACCCGGAACTGAGCGTCGAGTCGCGGCGCAACGTCTCGGGCAACTACGGCCTGCTCGACCAGATCGCCGCACTGAAATGGGTCGAGGCCAATATCGCCGCCTTCGGGGGCGATCCGGACAACGTCACCATCGCCGGCGAGTCCGCAGGCGGCCTGAGCGTCATGTATCTGATGGCGGCCCCGCAGGCCCGCGGTCTGTTCGACCGGGCCATCGCCCAGAGCGCCTACATGATCTCGACCTCCGAGTTGCGGTCGAGCCGTTATGGCGATCCCCCCGCCGAGGGCGTGGGATACTGGGTGCAGGGCGTTGTCGGGGCGGAGAACCTCGCCGCCATGCGCGCCATGGACCCCCAGGCCCTGACCATGGCCGCCGCCGGGGCAGGGTTCACGCCGCGGGGAACCATCGACGGCGATGTCCTGCCCGAGGAACTGGTGACGATCTTCGATCGGGGTGAACAGGCGCCGGTGCCGCTGCTGGCCGGATTCAACGCCGGCGAAATCCGCTCGCTGCGGGCCCTTGCGCCCGCGGAGCCGGCCGACGCGGCCGCCTATGAAGGGGAAATCCGCGCCCGGTACGGCGAACTGGCGGAGGCCTTCCTCGCCCTCTATCCCTCCAGCGACATCCCCGGGAGCATCCTGGCCACCCCGCGCGACGGCCTCTACGGCTGGACCGCGGAACGCCTCGTCCGGCGCCAGACCCGGCTCGGCCAGCCCGCCTTCCTCTACTATTTCGATCACGGCTATCCGGCCGCGGACGACGCGGGTCTGCACGCCTTCCACGCCGCCGAGCTGCCCTATGTGTTCGGAACGGCGGACCGTACGCCGCCCCGCTGGCCGGCCATTCCCGACACCGCCGTCGAGCACGACCTGTCGGCGGCCATGATGGCCTACTGGGGTTCATTCGCCCGCGACGGCGCGCCAAAGGCGCCGGACCAGCCGGATTGGCCCGCCTACGGAAGCACCCGGAGCTATATGGCCTTCGAACAGGGGCCCGTGGTTCGTGAGCGGCTCATGCCGGGCATGTACGAACTGCATGAGGCCGTGGTGTGCCGACGACGGGTCGCGGGGGGCGTGCCCTGGACCTTCAACTTCGGCGTCATCTCGCCGCCGCTGCCGCCTGCCGCCCCGGCCTGCCCATGATCCACGGGGAAATGCAGGCCTATGCGCTGACCCTCGACAAATTCCTGGACCATGCGGCGAAATGGACCCCGCGCGGGCAGGTCGTCACGGCGAGGGAAGACGGCGGCCTCGACCGGATCGGCTATGACGGCCTCAGGCGCCGTAGCCGGAGGGTCACGGCGGTGCTGCTCGACCTCGGCGTGGAGATGGGCGACCAGGTGGCCACCCTCGCATGGAACACCCAGGCGCATGTCGAGACCTGGTACGCGATCATGGGCATGGGGGCGGTGTGCCACACGCTGAACCCGCGCCTGACCGAGGCCCAGCTGGCCTCCATGCTGGCCCGGTCCGGGGCCCGCATCCTGATCGTCAGCGCCGACCTGGTCCCCGTGGCCCGCGGCATCGCCGCCCGCACCCCGTCCGTGCAGCACATCCTTGCGATCGACGCTCCGGGGGACACGGCCGCGGCCCCTCCGATCCTCCTGCTCGATGACCTGATCGAACGGACGACGGAGGACGTCACCTGGGGCGAGTTTCCCGAAACCGCGCCCTGCGGTCTTTGCTTCACCTCCGGAACGACGGGTGATCCGAAGGGCGTCAGCTACAATCACCGGTCCAGCTTCCTGCACACCTTGCGGCAGCTCCAGGCCGACGTGATGGGGATTTCCGCCGTGGACAGCGTCCTGATGGTCGTTCCCATGTTCCACGCCAACGCCTGGGGTCTGCCGTTCGCGGCGCCGGCGGTCGGGGCGAAGCTGGTCCTGCCCGGACGGGGTCTGGACGGCGCGAGCCTCGCCCGGCTCATCAACGCCGAGGCGGTGACCGTCGCCGTGGGTATCGCCACGGTCTGGCTGGGTCTGATCGAGCATCTCGACGCCACCGGCGGCGAAACGCCGACGCTGAAGCGGATCATCGTCGGCGGCGCGCCCCTGTCCCCGGCGCTGATGGAGCGCATCGAAACGCGACTGGGCGTGACGGTCCAGATGAGCTGGGGGATGACCGAACTGTCGCCCCTGGGCACCTGCGCCTCACCCCATGACCCGAAGCGGTCGGCGCTGGTTTCGGGACGGCCTGCTATCGGCGTCGATCTGTTGCTGACCGATGCGGACGGGCATCCGCTGCCGGAGCAGCGCGGCGTCGAGGGCCATCTGCGGGTACGCGGCTCCGCCGTCATCGAGCGCTATTTCGGCGAGACCGCGAGCGCGACAGACGATGACGGCTGGTTCGCCACCGGCGATCTGGCGAGCATCGACGCGGATGGGAACCTGGCCATCACGGGGCGGGCCAAGGATCTGATCAAATCCGGCGGCGAATGGATCAACCCCGCCGAGATTGAAGCCGTCATCAGCGAGCACCCTTCCGTCTCGCTGGCGGCGGTGATCGGCAGGCCGGATCCCAAATGGGGAGAACGGCCGTTGCTGGTCGTCGAGACCCGCGGTACGGAACGCGTCAATAACGATGATCTGCTTGCGATCTTGCGCGGACGGGTCGCGCCGTGGTGGATTCCCGATGCGGTCATTCGCCTGGACCGGATGCCCCTGGCCTCCACCGGCAAGATCGACAAAATGCGTCTGAGAGCGGAACATGGCGGTTGCTGAAAAGACATCCGGGATTGAGGCAGCCAGACCGCCGGCAGGCGTGTCCGAGGCCGCCGCCAAACCGCGGCGCCGCCGAACCAAGATCGAGCAACGCGCCGACAAGATGGAGCAGATCCTCGACGCGGCGGAATCGCTGTTCTCGATCCACGGTCTGTATGGCGTCACGCTGAAAGACGTGGCGCAGCAGGTCGGCGTCCACCACACCCTGCTCAACTACTATTTCACCGACAAGAAGAAGCTCTTCGACGCCGTCATCGCCCGTCGCGCCGGGGAGACGATCACCCGCCGGACCGAGGCGCTCGAGGCCTATGACGCGAAGACGAACGGCAAGCCGACCGTCGAAGGCGCCTTGCGCGCCTTTCTGGACACCGACCTGGACCTCTACAGCCAGGGGGGCGAGAACTGGAAGAATTACGGCGTGCTCGGCGCCCAGGTGTCCAACACGCCCTATGGCGCGGAGCTGATGGACTATCACTTCGATCCGGTGGTTCTGCGCCTGATCGATCTGCTGAAGAAGGCGCTGCCCGATTGCGAGGAAGCGGACATCTTCTGGGGCTACCACTTCGTCACCGCCGGCCTGATGTTGTCGCTGGCCCGCACCGGCCGGATCGACCGGCTGTCGGGCGGTCTGTGCGACTCGAATGATTTCGAGGCGATCAAGGACCGCATGGCCACGTTCATGGCCGCCGGATTCCTCGCCATCTGCCGCGAGCGGCAGGGCCGGGCCGGCTAGAGGCCAGCGCCAGGGCCGAGGCCAGAAACCACCGCATTTTCCCGTCGCGCCGCCACCTGGGCGGCGTCATGAAGCCGCCTGAGCGGCGTCGATCACCGGAGCCTTGATCATGTCGAACCGTCCGCTCGCAAACCGCACGGCATTCATCACCGGCGCGTCCAGCGGCCTGGGTCTGCATTTCGCGCATCTGCTGTCCGACGCAGGCGCCAACGTTGTGCTCGCCGCGCGCCGGACGGACCGGCTGGAGGCCGCGGTCACGGCGATCCGCGCCAATGGCGGCGAGGCCCTGGCGGTCGCGCTGGATGTGACGGATGTCGACGCCATTGGCCCGGCCATGGATGCCGCCCAGGCCGCCCTCGGCCCGATCTCCATCCTGGTCAACAACGCCGGGGTCAGCGGCGACGGCGCGGCGCTGTCCCTGCCCGCCGCCGTCTTCGACCAGACCTTCGACGTCAATGTGCGCGGGGTCTTCATGGCCGCTCGCGAGGCGGCCAAGCGCATGCTGGACAGCGGCGTGGCGGCGGCGGGCGACGCGCGCATCGTCAACATCGCCTCGATCGCCGGTTTGACGCAGTTGCCCGGCCTGACCGCCTATTGCGCGTCGAAGGCCGCCGTCATCTCGCTGACCCAGGGCCTCGCCCGCGAATGGGCGAAGCGGCACATCGCCGTCAACGCCATCGCCCCCGGCTATATCGAGACGGAAATCAACGCGGACTGGTTCGCGACCGACGCCGGCAAGGCGCAGATCGAGAGCTTCCCGCGTCGTCGCCTCATGGACGGTGACGCGCTGGATCAGGCCCTGCTGCTGCTGGCCGGACCGGCGGCCCGCTTCATCACCGGCTCGATCATCGCTGTTGATGACGGGCAGTCGCTGTAGGCGACGTCGGGCCACCGCGCATCTGCGACGACCCGGTCCCGGGCTGATTCCCGGGCGGTCCCGACGCGCGACGCGCATCGGCGGAACGGATACCCAAGGTTGGGTACAGCGACCGGCTCGCGGCCACGTTACGTCGTGCGACCAACCCAAAAATATGCCCATCTGTCTCATCGACTTGTCTGCGCGTCTCACGGAAAGAGCAATTTATCCATGTGAGAGAAGGACTTGCGTCCGTTAACCAGGTCGAGCATCTTGCCCCCGCCGGTGCGACGCAGCGTCGTCCGGCGGGGGGAGTGCACGAAGCCGTCATGTCCGGGGACGCCGTCGAAGCCTGCGCCATGAACGACGAGGACGGCGCCGAAGCCTTCCTGGTCGTGCTCGAGGCGCTGGACTCCGTGTCCTCGGCCGACGCGTCCTTCCTGTTCGGCGATCATGTGCTGGCGCGCGGGGGGCGTGCGGAGCCGGGGTCGTTCGGCGATTTCGGCATCGTGCTGCGGCGACCGGCGACCGCGCCGGACGAGGCGGCGTCCTATGCGATCAGCATCGGCGAGCTGTCGCGCATGCCCCTGACGGATGACGGGGCGAACGAAATGATCGTCGTCGCCCTGCCCCGCTCGGCGGCGCCGGCGTGGATCCTCAAGGCGAAGGCGCCGATCGATATTCCGGCGGGCTCGGCCGTGGGGCGGCTGATCGCCAACCTGGCGGCCACCGCGGTGAAGCTGGCCGATACGATGAAGGCCGACGAAGGCGAGGCCGTGCTGGAGGCCGTGCTGGTGCTGGCCGAACAGGCTCTGGAAGGCGAGCGCCAGGCCGCCTTGACGAGCAATGCGGAGGCCGGGGGTGCGGCCTTCACGGCGGCCGTCCGTCACATCGAGGCGCATATCCTGAGCCCTGATCTGGGCGTGGACAGCCTGACCCAGGCGCTGGGCCTGTCGCGGGCCACGCTGTACCGGTCGTTCCTGCCCGCGGGCGGGGTCAACACCTTCATCCGGCAGCGACGGCTGGAACTGGCGCGTCAGGTGCTGGCGGGCCGGACCGGGCCGCATCCGACGATCTCGGAGATCGCCCACGCGCACGGCTTCGCCAGCGAGTCCCATTTCAGCCGGGCGTTCCGCAAGGCGTTCGGCCACGCGCCGGGCGCGCGCAAGGCGTCGGAGAAGGCCT
The DNA here is from genome assembly GCF_014196335.1 of Brevundimonas lenta. Classification (GTDB taxonomy): domain Bacteria; phylum Pseudomonadota; class Alphaproteobacteria; order Caulobacterales; family Caulobacteraceae; genus Brevundimonas; species Brevundimonas lenta. The sequence goes on along the minus strand of NZ_JACIDM010000001.1, from coordinate 1,332,898 downwards.
AGGCCGCCAGCCTCGCGGCGCGGTCGCGGAGCCAGTCGACCACCACGCCGTGGCGCATCTCGGAGGAGCCGGACTCGTTGGCGGCGATGCCTTCAGGCTCGGGCATGGCGATCTCGGTCGGCGGATGTCCGAAGCGGGCGCGGAACAGGCGGCTGAAATGGGCCGCGCTGGCGAAACCGTGGCTGAAGGCGACTTCCGAGACCGTGCGGCGACGACCGTCCTGCCGACGGAGCATGGCCCTGGCGCGATCGAGGCGAAGGTTCTGAACATGGGCGCGGACCCCGCCGGGGCCGAAGGCGCGGAACACGGTCGTCCTGGAGGCGCCCGTCCCGTCGACGATGGCCTGAATGGTGAGCGTCGGATCCAGCAGGCGGCGCTCGATGATCTTCGTCGCGCGGTGCCGGACGGTCCGGTAGACCGCCTCGCTCTGGTCCGCGGTCGGATCAATCAGGCGGCCGGCGCCGCTGCCCGCGATCAGGATGGCCGCTTCGATGGCGGCGGCCCCCTGCTCGCGCGAGAGCTCGGGCGCCGTACGGGCGAGAACGACCAGATGGCCGGCCAGCAGGCGGCCAGCCGCCGTGTCGGGGCGCATGACCGCGCCGTGCATCGCGCCGTCGCACATCCAGGCGGGCGCGGCCTCGCGCAGGACCATGACGTTGATCAGGTCGACGCTGTCGAGATGCGAGGCGGACTCGCGCGCCATGTCGCGGAACTGGACGGCGCCCGGCTCGGTGCGGACGTCGGTGCCGCCGCAATCGCCCACCAGGGGCGAGAAGTTGAGCGCGATGTTGATGACGTCGAGGCCGGCGCGGCGGATGGCGGCGGGCGTGCGGCGCATGGTCTGGCCGACGGAGAAGCCGCGGCCCACGGTGCCGTTGGCGAACAGGGTGACGGTGGTGCGGCTGATGAAGACGCGGTCGTTGTCCGCAGGCTCGGCGGTGACATCGTAGAGGTCCGCCATGCTCTGGTGATAGCGATCGAACGCGTCCGGGCAGGTCGCCGAGGAGACGTCCCAGGCCAGAGAGGCCGGGCGTCGAACGTCCTGTGAACTCACCACGCCTCCCCCCTGGCAGCCGGTTTCGACAGCGATCCTAGGGGCAATGGATGCGCCTACATAGCGGGAAGTCGCAGGAGGCGATCAGACCGCGTCCGAGGCGGATTTCGGGGCGGCGCGCCAGGCCATGAAGAAGGCGACGAAGGCGAGGATGCTGGTGGCGACGCCGGTGATCGTGAGGGCCAGGCCCAGCTTGTCCTCGCCGCCCAGCAGGGTGCTGCCGAGGGTGACGGCGGTCGGGGCGACGCCCAGACCGACCAGGGCGCCGATGACGACGAAGGCGCCGAGGCACAGGCCCCGGATCTCGTTGGGCACCAGAACGGCGATGGCGGTGGCGGTGATCAGACCGGCGATGGTGCCGCACAGCAGCAGGAGCGAGAGCAGGACGCCGAAGCCGGCGACCTGCGGCATGATCGGGAACAGGGCCATCGGAATGGAGAGTCCCGAGGCGATCACGGCGCCGATCAGGATGCCCTTGCCGGGATAGCGCTTGTGGCCCCAGTCGGCCGCGAAGCCGCCCAGCACGGCGCCGAAGACGCCGGCGACGAGGAAGGCGAGGCCCATCCAGCCCGCGAAGTCGGCGGGCTGGAGGCCGTAGTTGCGCATCAGGACCGGGGCGGCCCAGACGCCCGCGGAGACGTCGGCCATGACGACGCCGACCTGGCCGATGAAGAGCGGGGCGAGGAAGCGGCGGCGCTCCCACAGCTCCTGCAGGGAGATGCCCAGCGCGGCGCCGGGTTTGCTGACTTCCTTGCGGGTCGGCTCGGCGAGGAAGAACAGCGGCAGGATCAGCGCTGCGCTGCCGACGGCGAACCAGACGTGGGTGGCGCGCCAGGCGGTGAGGCCGAACAGCGGGGCGGCGGTGGAGGCGGCCAGCACGCTGAACAGCATGCCGCCGATGGCGAAGGCGCCCGCCTGCCCGCCGACCTTGCCCATGGTGAGGAGCAGCAGGGAGCGGCCGCGGCGGTGCGGCAGGCAAAGGTCGGCGGCGATGGAGATGGCCACCGGCAGGCAGCAGGTGGCGCCGAGACCCGCGAGCATGCGGGCGACGAACAGCAGGCCGAAGCTGTCGGCGAAGGCCGTGCCCAGGGTGCCGAGCGTCCAGACGACCGCCATGGCGATGAGGATGCGCACCCGGGTGGTGTGATCCACCAGCCAGCCGAGCGGGATCGACAGGACCGCGACCGGAATCGAGGCGGCCAGGCCCTGGACCATGCTGATCTGCAGATCGCTGAGGCCCATGTCGGCCTTGGCGAACTCCTGCACCGGGCTGAAGGAGCCCTGCATGGCGGCGCCGCTGGCGATGGTCAGGGCCAGAAGGATCAGGCCGAGCGCCGTCCGGGTGGGACGGACTTCGGCGGTCGGGGCGGGAACGGCGGCGTCGGAGGGCATGGGCGTCGCTCGATGTTTGAGGTTCGCCCTACCCTAGGAGCCCGGGACGCCGATGCGGGCGGGGTGGCTGTGCGGACCCGCTCGCAGGCTTGGCGCCGTGGTCACCAGCAGGTGTAGCCGCCATCCGTCAGCACGATCGCGCCGGTCATCAGGCTGGCCGCGTCGGAGGCGAGGAAGGCGACGACCGACGCGACCTCTTCCGGTTCGCCCAGACGGCCCATCGGCGTGGAGTCGATCCAGCGCTTGAACATCGGCGCCTCGCGGTCGGCGAAGGCGTTGAGCGGCGTGGCGATATAGGTCGGGGCGACGGCGTTGACGCGCACGCCGCGGGCGCCCCACTCGGCCGCCAGCGAGCGGGTCATGTGGTGCACGGCGGCCTTGGAGGCGTTGTAGTGAGCCTGGCCCTGGGGGCGGTTGACGATGAAGCCGCTCATCGAGCCGACGTTGACGATGCTGCCCTTGCCTTGCGCAAGCATGTGCCGGCCGAAGGCGCGGGCGCACCAGAAGCTGCCGTTCAGATTGACGTCGAGGACCTTGAGCCAGCGCTCGTCCTCCATGTCCTCGGCCGCGATCTCGCTCAGCGCGATGCCGGCGTTGTTGACGAGGATGTCGATGCGGCCGTGGCGGGCGACGAGGTCGTCGGCGACGCGGGTGACGGCGGCGGAGTCGGTGACGTCGAGGACCATGCCTTCGACGTTGTAGCCCTTCTCGGCCATGGCGTCGGTGGCGACGTCGACGGCTTCGCGGGTCAGGTCGCCGATGACGACGCGGGCGCCGGCCTCGGCCATCGCCTCGACGCAGGACAGGCCGATGCCGCTGGCCCCGCCGGTCACGAAGGCGACGCGGTCGGTCAGTTTCAAACGCTCGAGATACATGGGCTTCCTCAGGCCAGGACGGCGGCGCAGGGCATGGGGGGCTCGCGCTCGGCCTTGCCGGCCTCCAGCGCGAAGACCTGCGGATCGGCGGTGGTGTATTCACCCCACGGCAGGGCGCCGGTGCGGGCGTATTCGACCCAGATGGCGTGGATGCGATCCGCCAGAGCCTGGGGCGGGTTCTCGCCGGCCAACCCTTGCGGCCCCGTCACCGAGGCCAGGGTGTTGAAGACGAAGGGCAGCTCGATGCCGTGGCAGGCGCCCAGCTCGCCGCCGGTCTGGGGCGAGCGCCATTCCAGTTCGTAGACGTGGGTGCGGCCCTTGTGCGCGGCCGCGAACTGACGGGCGGGATAGCGGAAGACCAGGTCGCTGAGGCAGCGGGTGAAGACCCAGCCGGCCTTCTGACCGCGCTGGCCGAGACCGTAGGCCTTGAGCGCGGGAACGGCGCGCGGCTCGACCTTCTTGAGGATCAGCTTCGAGAGCCAGCCGCTGAGTTTCGGGCGCACGCCGGTGGGGACGAAGTAGAGGTTCATCTCCTCGCGATTGGTGCCGATCAGCATGTCGACGTCGGCGCCCTCGCCGGCCTTGAGCGCATCGAGCGGATGCTGCGGCAGGACCTCGTCACGGAAGACGGGCACGAATTTGCTGAGGCCGTAGACCGGCTCGCGGCCCTCGTCGTTGCGCAGGTCGACGCGGACGTTGGGCTGGGAAATACGTTCGGTCACGGCGACCGTCTCATCGAGACCGCGGCTGCGGAAGCCGTCGAGGGTCGGCTTGATGCGCAGCATCTGCGCCAGCTTGCGGACGAGGCGCTGGCCGGCCTCGGGCGTGCGGACCATGGAGCCGTGACCGCTCTGGATGATGGCGCGGCGGAACAGGCCTTTCGCCAGCGGCGAGGCGACGAGATTGGCGATGGACATGGCCCCGGCGGATTCGCCGAAGACGGTGACGTTGGCGGCGTCGCCGCCGAAGGCCGCGGCGTTCCGCTGGACCCACTGCAGGGCGAAGATCTGGTCGCGCAGGCCGAGGTTTGTGGGCACGCCCGGAATGGGGGCGAAGCCGTCGACGCCCATGCGGTAGGTGATCGACATGCAGATCACGCCCGAGCGCGCGAAGGCGGAACCGTCCTGCACGGCGGCGCTGTTGCCACCGAGCACGAAGGCGCCGCCGTGGATGAAGACCATGACCGGCAGCCCCTGCCCGCCCCCGGCCGGCGCCCAGACGTTGACGTTCAGATAGTCGTCGCCCCGCTGCCAGCCTTCGCCGACGAGGGGCGTGACATCCAGACCGGGAAACTCCTTGATCTTCTGCGGCGCACTGGCGCCTGGCCGGGTGGCGTCGCGGACGTCGTCCCAGGCCGGACAGGGCTGGGGCAACAGGAAGCGCCGCTCGCCGACCGGGGCCGCGGCATAGGGGACGCCCAGATACCGGACCACGGCTGCATCCCGCACGCCGCGGATGCGGCCGGTGTCGAGGGTGACGATCGGGTCGGTCATAGGCGCTCCATCGGTACTGATCCCTGTATAGGCAGTCGGCGGCGCGGCGCGCGCCCCGGGCGATATGCCGGTCGGCAGAAATCCCCTGCGCCAGCGCCGCCGAAGCGCTGTACGGGGCGGTCCCGGGACAGGTTTTGTGCCGCCCGGCACATCGCGACGCCTCAAAACCTCTTAACGGACCCGCCCGCGACCTGTCTGATAGGCGGCATAACAACAGGCGTCGTCAGTACGCTACGGGAGGATGAAAGCGATGCGTTTCGGTAAAGCCCTGCTTCTATGCGCGACCGCGCTGACGGCCCTGTCCGCCGCCGGAACCGTCTCGGCCCAGTCCGTGGATCCGCAGGCGGAAGACGCCACGACCATCGACGAAGTCATCGTCACCGCCCGCAAGCGCTCCGAGCGTCTGGCCGACGTGCCGGTCGCCGTGACCGCCGTGACCAGCGAAACCCTCGAGGAGCGCCAGTTCACCTCCATCCGCGACATCGCCGCCGTGACGCCGGGCCTGAACATCAACTCGGACGCCGCCGGTCGCGCCTTCATCTCGATCCGCGGCATCGGCACGACGCTGCTGGACAATGTGCAGCCGGGCGTCGGCATCTTCGTGGACGGCGTCTATCAGGCCAACACGTCCTACCTGAACAGCCCGACCCTGGCGGTGGAGCAGATCGAAGTGCTGCGCGGGCCGCAGTCGACCCTGTTCGGCCAGAACACCCTGGGCGGCGCGATCAACGTCACCACCAAACAACCGACCGACGACATCGAAGGCCGCGTCACCGCGACCTATGCCGATCCGGACGACTTCTACATCGTGGGCGGCACCGTTTCCGGCCCGATCATCCCGGGCGTGCTGCAGGGCCGCATCTCGGCCGGCACGCAGAGCCGCGACGGCTTCATCGTCAACAGCCTGCTGGGCTATGACGACGCCAACCGTCTGAAGCAGGACACGGTGCGCGGCTCGCTGCGCTGGATCGCGCCGGGCGATGCGATCGTGACGCTGAACGCCTATGCCGACAGCGTCGACGGCACCGGGCCGCTGTACGCCCTGACCACCGGCCCGCGCGATTACCGCAACGACGCCCAGACGAACTTCCGCAGCGAGGCCGAGTACGACTACACCGGCGTCAATGTGAAGCTGGACATGCCGGTCAGCACAAACACCGACATGACCGCGCTGCTGTCCTACGACAAGCGCGAGAACGTCGGATCGAGCGACGGCGACTTCCAGCCGATCAATCTGTTCTTCAGCACCAACTCCGGCGAGCTGGAGACGAAGAGCGCGGAGCTGCGCTTCGACACCGAGTGGAGCGACACCTTCTCGACCCTGATCGGCTTCTTCGGGTCCAACCAGACCAATGATCAGGTCTCGTCCAACACCCTGATGTTCGTGCCCGGCAACCCGACCGTTTCGGCCTTCGCCAACTCGGACGCCGACATCTGGGCCGTATTCGGCACCGCCTTCTGGGACATCCAGCCCGACCTCGAGCTGACGGTCGGCCTGCGCTACGACAGCCAGAAGGTCGACTTCCAGAGCGCCGTGAACTCGCAGTACGAGGCCGAGGAGTGGCAGCCGCGCGTCGCCCTGCGCAAGCGGATCGACGACAACACCATGATCTACGGCTCGATCGCCCGCGGCTTCCGCGGCGGCGGCACCAACGGGCCGGGCGCGCCGAACCCGACCTATGACGGCGACTCTGTCTGGACCTATGAGGTCGGCACCAAGCTGAGCTCGGGGGATCGCCGCTTCACCCTGCAGGCGGCGGCCTTCTACAACGACTATCGGGACTTCATCGGCCAGAACAGCCTGGCGCCGTCCACCGTCCCCGGCGGCGGCTTCGTCGGCATCAACCTGAACACCGGCGACGTCGAGACCTACGGCGTCGAGGCCGAGTTCAACCTCGAGATCACGGACGCCTGGTCGGTCCACGGCGGCGGCATGCTGCAACGGGCCCGCATCACCGACGACAGCCGCTATGTCGACGTCACCGGCCGCCAGCTGCCCAGCGACCGGATCCCGTTCCTGCCCGACTGGACCTTCAATCTCCAGACCGACTACGTCGTGCCGGTTGGCGACGGCGACCTGACCTTCAGCGGCGGCTTCGTCGGCAAGGGCAACCGTGTGGGATCAAGCCTGAGCGAGACCTTCTCGCCGCTGCTGGACGCCTACATCCTGACCAACGCCTCGATCACCTACCGCATCGACCAGGTCGAACTGGCGGTGTTCGCGAACAATCTGCTCGAGGAAGAATACTACGAATCCTACATCGACAGCTCGGTGCTGACGGTCGCCGGCCTGCCCGCCCTGGGCAGCCTGGGCCAGATCGGCGACGGGCGTCGCGTCGGGGTGCGGCTGGGCTACAGCTTCTGATCTGAAGCCCGATCCGATGGGGCCCGCCGTTCTCCGGAGCGGCGGGCTTTTTCGTGTCTGCATACGACCTATCAGATAGGTCTTGCATGACCTGTAATACAGGTTATGAATCCTCCCCGGGAGCCGAGGCGCGAAGAGTCGAACGACCGCCGCCTCGCCATGAAACGACGGGAGCCGGTCCATGCAGACCACCCACGACATGATCGACGACGCCGGCGTGCAGCTGGACCTCGAACCGGGCCTGCGGGTGCTGATCGGGCGCGACGGCAAGCCGCCGCTCATCGACGCCGCCGACGCCCGCGCCGTGCGCTGCGCCATCGAGTGGCAGGCGACCGGCCGGCGGGGGACAAACGCGACCCTGACGCTGGGCTCCGTCGCCGAACTGACGGCGCGTCCCCTGCCCTGTTCCGGAGACGGACCGGGCGTGCTGACCGTGACCTTCGTCGCCACCGGCGAGTTCCAGCACTTCTTCGCCGATCTGGGCGCGGGCGACTTCTATCTGCCGGACGCCCTGTCGGCGCTGGTGATGGCCGCCGCGACGCCCTCGATCACCGGCTTCGCCCGCACCCTGTACCAGCGCGCCAAATGCCAGGAGCTGATCTGCGAGGTCATCGACCGCGCCGGACGCGCCGACCTGGTGCCGCAGTCGTCGACCGCCAGCCTGAGCCTGCAGGAGATGGAGCGTCTGATGGCGGCGCGTCAGGTGATCGCCACCCGCTTCGACGAGAAGCTGACCCTGAGCACGATCGGCCGCATCGCCGGCCTGAACCGCGCCAAGCTGACCCAGGGCTTCCGCGAGGTGTTCGGCCAGACCGTCGCCGACTGCCTGGCCGAGCATCGCCTGTCGAAGGCCGCCGCCGATCTGACCGCGACCAGCCGTCCGGTGTCGGTGGTGGGATACGGCGCCGGCTATCTGAACAACGCCAGCTTCGCCCGCGCCTTCACCAAGCGATTCGGCCTGTGCCCGACGGAATTCCGCCGCGCCGGCGGCCGTGTGGCGGCGGCTGCGGCCTGAGTATCCATCCGCGAGAGCCGTGCTAGGCTCGACCTGTAACGCCTGACCGATACGACGTCCCCATGCCCAGCGACCTCCATCACGAAGAGACCCGCGTCCAGTACGTGATGCGTCAGGTGGCCGAGCATATCGGCCGCGAACGGCTGCGCGTGGGCGACGAACTGCCCAGCGAGAACAGCTTCACCGAACGGCTGGGCGTCAGCCGGCCGGTGGTGCGCGAGGCCTTCGGGGCGCTGGCCGCGCTGAACATCATCGACACGGCCAACGGCCGCCGCCCGCGCGTCAGCGCGCTGAGCAGCCAGACCCTGTCGATCTCGCTGGACCATGCGGTGCGCACGGAACAGATCAGCGTGCTGCAGATCTGGGAGACCCGGCGCTGCCTTGAGACCGAGACCATCGCCCTGGCCGCCGTCCGCCGCACCGATGAGGAGGCGGAGCGCATCCGCGCCATCGCCGAGGGCATGGCCCGGGCCGAGCGCGGCTCGCCGGAGCTGATCGGCCTGGACATCGCGCTGCACAAGAGCATCGCCGAGGCCAGCCGCAACACGCTGATGGCCAAGATCATCGCCTCGTTCGAGCCGCTGCTGGAGTCGGCTGTGCCCGCCGCCTGGCGCACGCGCCGGACCGGCGAGGAGCATGCGGCGATCATCCAGAAGCACCTGGAGCTCGCCGACACCATCATGCGCCGCGACGCCGATGCGGCGCGTCAGGCGATGGACGAGCATTTCGACCGCGCCGTCGGCGCCATGCTGGCCGAGGCCGCCCGCAACTGAGCGCCTCGCGGGGCAAAGGGCCCGTGCCGCCAGGCATACGCCCCGCCCCCGCGCCGCTCGCGCAACGCGATAGTGTCGGGCGTGCGAGGACCTGGAGCCTCGCCAGTTTTTCCGGGACGGCTGCGTTGCGAGACCTGATCCTCACCGTTCACAAGGCCATCGAGCTGGGCGACCACGACACGCTCGACAGCTGCCTGCACGACGACGTCACCTACCGGCGCCCCGGCACGGCGGTGATCGCCGGGCGTGAGGCGGTGGTCGACTGGTACCGCAAGCACCGCAAGGCGCTGACCTCGACCATCCACATCGACGAGATCGTCGTCGAGGGCGACCGGGCCGTGGCCATGGGCATGGTCGAGGGACGCTGCCGCGACGGCTCGCCGATCCACGAGCGCTTCGCCGACGCCTACCGCTTCGAGGCCGGGCTGGTCCGGGACCGCACCACCTATTTCTTCCGACACGGGTTCTGACGATGAACGCCCTCAAGACTTCCAACCCGGGCGCGCTCGAGGAGCTGGCGGAACGCTTCGGCGCGCAGCTGTCGACGGCCGAGGCGGTGCGCCGCAACCACGCGACGGTCGAGGGCTTCCACCCGGATCTGCCGCCGGACGCGGTGCTGATGGCGCGCTCGACCGACGAGGTTTCGGATGCGGTGCGCATCTGCGCGCGCCACGGCCTGCCGATCATTCCCTACGGCGCGGGGTCATCGGTCGAGGGGCATGTGCTGGCGCCGCAGGGCGGCCTGACCATCGACCTGTCCGAGATGAACGCCATCCTCGCCATCAACGCGCCCGATCTGGACGCGCGGGTGCAGGCGGGGGTGACGCGCAAGCAGCTGAACACGGCGCTGCGCGACCAGGGCCTGTTCTTCCCGGTCGATCCGGGCGCTGACGCCACCATCGGCGGGATGGTCTCCACCCGGGCGTCGGGCACCACCACCGTCCGCTACGGCGGCATGCGGGCCAATGTCATGGGCCTGACCGTGGTGCTGCCCAGCGGCGAGGTGATCACCACCGGCGGGCGGGCGCGGAAGTCGTCGGCCGGCTACGACCTGACCGGCCTGTTCACCGGCGCCGAGGGCACGCTGGGCGTCATCACCGAAATCCAGGTCCGGCTGCACGGCATTCCGGAAGAGGTCGCCTCGGCGGTCTGCACCTTCGAAACGCTGGAAGGCGCCGTGAACACGGTCATCGACGCGGTCCAGTACGGCCTGCCGATGGCGCGGATGGAGGTGCTGGACGCGCTGCAGATGAAGGCCGTCAACGCGTACAGCCACACCGACTATCCGGAGCAGCCGACCCTGTTCCTGGAGTTCCACGGCACGCCTGCAGGCGTGAAGGAGCAGGCTGAGATCTTCGGCGAGCTGGCCTCGGGCCACGGCGGCGGCGACTTCCAGTGGTCGACCGCGCAGGAGGATCGCGACCGGCTGTGGGACGCGCGGCACAAGGCCTATTTCGCGGCCCTGGCGCTGGCGCCGGGCAAGGTGGCCCTGACCACCGACGTGTGCGTGCCGGTGTCCCGTCTGGCGGAGTGCATCCTGGAGACGCGGGCGGACATCGACGCCTCGGGCCTGACCGGGCCGATCCTGGGCCACGTCGGCGACGGGAATTTCCACGCCATCCTGCTGGTCGATCCCAGCGATGCGGATGAGAGCGCGCGGGTGAAGGCAGCGGCGGACCGGCTGATCGAGCGCGCCCTGTCGGTCGGCGGCACATGTACCGGCGAACACGGCGTGGGCCTGGGCAAGAAGAAGCATCTGCTGGCCGAACAGGGCGCGGCGGTGGCGGTCATGGCGGCGGTCAAACGGGCCATGGACCCGCAAAACCTGATGAACCCCGGCAAGATCTTCTGAGGCGACGCCTCAGGGAATGACGGCGGTGGTCTCGATCTCGACCCGCGCCGCGTCCTCGACCAGGCCCTTCACCTCGACCACGGCCATGGCCGGATAGTTGCGGCCGATCAGTTCGCGCCACACCGCACCGATCTCGGCCAGGTTGGCGAGGTACTCGGCCTTGTCGACGACGTACCAGGTCATGCGCACGATGTGCTCGGGGCCGGCGCCCGCCTCTTTCAGCACGGCCAGGGTGTTCTCGATGGTCTGCCGGAACTGGGGCGCGAAGCCGCCTTCCGGGAAGACGCCGTCCGGACTCCAGCCGATCTGGCCGGCGACGAAGACCATGCGGCCCTCGGCGGCGACGCCGTTCGAATAGCCCTTGGGCCGGGGCCAGCCTTCCGGCAGCAGGACGCGGTTCATCGGGGGGACTCCACAAACGGCGCGATACGCTCGCGCAGGGGCTGCGGCCAGGGTTCGGGCTTGAGCGAGGCGCCGACGTGAACGATCGTCTGGGTCGCCTCGAAGCGCAGTTCGTCGCCGCATTCGATGCGGTGGCGCAGGCCGCAGGACGCGCCGCCCAGTTTCGTAACGGTCAGGGAGAAACGCAGGTCGTCCTCCAGCCGCGACGGCGCGGCGAAGCGGGCCTCGATCGCGGCGGTCGGCACGCTGGAATGGCGCTGCAGATGCAGTTCGCCGAAGGAGACGCCCAGCGCGTCGGCGAACCAGTCCTCGACCACGCCATTCAGCATCTCGAAATAGCGCGGGAAAAAGACGATCCCGGCCGCGTCGACGTCGGCGAAACGGACGCGGCGTTCGACGGTGAAGACCTGGCCGCTCATGCGTCCGCCTTCAGCCGGAAGCGTTGGAGCTTGCCGGTCTGGGTCTTGGGCAGGGCGTCCACGAAATCGAGCGCGCGAGGATATTTGTACGGGGCGATGGCGCCCTTCACGTGATCCTGCAGGGCGGTGCGGAGCGTGTCGGACGCGTCGTGGCCGGCGTTGAGGACCACGAAGGCCTTGACGATCTGGCCGCGCTCCTCGTCCGGCGCGCCGATGACCGCGGCCTCGGCGACGGCGGGGTGGCGCAGCAGGGCGTTCTCCACCTCGGGCGCGCCGATGTTGTAGCCGGAGGAGACGATCATGTCGTCGGCGCGGGCGACGAACCAGAAATAGCCGTCCTCATCGAGGCGGTAGACATCGCCGGTCAGGTTCCAGCCGTCGCGGACGTAGGCGGTCTGGCGGGGATCGTCGAGGTAGCGGCAGCCGGTCGGACCGCGCACCGCCAGGCGTCCGGTGCGACCCCGGGGCAGCGGATTGCCGACGTCATCGACGATGCGCGCCTCATAGCCCGGCACGGCCTTGCCGGTGGCGCCGGGGCGGATGTCGTCGCCGCGCGCCGAGATGAAGATGTGGATCATCTCCGTCGAGCCGATGCCGTCGATGATACGGACGCCGGTGGCCTCGCGCCAGGCGTCCGAGGTCGCGGCAGGAAGGGCCTCGCCCGCCGAGACGCAGGTAGCCAGGCTGGACAGGTCGTGCTGGCCGGCCAGCTTCAGCAGGGCGCGGTAGCCGGTCGGGGCGGTGAACAGGGCGGTGGCGTGGTGGCGCTCGATCGTCTCGGCGAGAGCGTCGAAACCGGGCCGGTCGGCGAAGGCGGTGGCGGCGCCGACCGCGGCCGGGAAGACGATCAGGCCGCCGAGGCCGAAGGTGAAGGCGATCGGCGGGGTGCCGACGACGACGTCGTTGCTTCCCAGTTGAACGATGTGCCGGGCGAAGGTGTCAGCCATGGCCAGCACGTCGCGATGGAAGTGGACGCAGCCCTTGGGCTGGCCTGTGGTGCCGGAGGTGAAGGCGATCAGCGCCGGGTCCTCGGCAGCCGTGGCGACGGCTTCGAACTGCGCGTCCTTGCCGTCGGCGGCCGAGCGCAGGGCGTCGGCGTCCAGCAGGGTCGTCAGCGCCGGCGCTTCGGCCTGGGCCTCGACGACGGCGGCCTTCAGGGCCGGATCGAACAGGGCGTGGCTGACCTGGGCCTTGTTGCAGACGACAGCCAATTCGCCCGCGCGCAGCATGGGCATGGTGGCGACGACGACGCCGCCGGCCTTGAGGATGGCGAACCAGGCGATGGTGACCCAGGCGCAGTTGGGTCCGTGCAGCAGCACGCGGGCGCCGGGGACCAGGCCCATGTCCTCGACCAGCACCCGGGCCATGCGGTTCGAGGCGGCGTCGACCTGACCCCAGGTCCATGCGGCGTCGGCCTGCAGCAGGGCGCGGGCGTCGGGACCGGCGGCGGCGATGGCGCGCTCGACCAGTTCGGCGCCGGCGTTCAGCTGGTCCGGATATTCCAGCTCGGGCAGGTCGAAGATGAGATCCGGCCGCTGATCCTGCGGCGGCAGGTGGTCGATGACGAACCGGTCGAGATGCCCGCTGACCCCCATCAGCGCCCTCCCTGGAACGCGCCCAGCGCCTGGCGGGCGATGACGATCTTCTGCACCTCGGAGGCGCCCTCATAGATGCGCAGGGCGCGGATCTCGCGGTACAGGCGCTCGACCGGGTTGCCCGAAACGACGCCGAGCCCGCCGAAGATCTGCACCGCCGCGTCGATGACGGCCTGGGCCTCGTCGGTGGCGTAGAGCTTGGCCATGGCGGCTTCGCGGGTGACCCGCGGCGCGCCCTGATCCTTCAGCCAGGCGGCGCGGTAGATCAGCAGGGCCGAGGCGTCGATCTTCAGCGCCATGTCGGCCAGCGAGGCCTGGACCAGCTGCAGGTCGGCCATCGGCGCGCCGAACAGTTTGCGGTTCACGGACCGGTTGGCGGCCTCGTCGAAGGCGCGACGCGAGAAGCCGAGGGCCGCGGCGGCCACGGTCGAGCGGAACACGTCCAGCGTCGCCATGGCGATGCGGAAGCCTTCGCCGGGCTGGCCGAGGATGCGGTCGCCGTCGATGCGGCAGTTGCTGAACTTCAGGGTGGCCAGCGGGTGGGCTGCCATCAGGGGGATGCGCTCGACGACCTCGAACCCGGGCGTGTCGGCATCGACGACGAAGCAGCTGATGCCCTTGGCCCCCTCCCCTTCGCCCGTGCGGGCGAAGACGGTGTAGCGGTCGGCGAGGCCGCCGTTGGAGATGAAGGTCTTCACGCCGTCCAGCACCCAGCCCCCGTCCTTGGCGTCCCCGTCGCGGCGGGCGGTCATGGCCATGGCGGCGACATCCGATCCGGCCTCGGGCTCAGACAGGGCGAAGGCGGCGATGGTCTCGCCGGCGGCGACGCCGGGCAGCCAGCGGCCCTTCTGGTCGGGCGTGCCGAACAGGCTGATGGGACCGGAGCCCAACCCCTGCATGGCGAAGACGAAGTCGGCCAGGCCCGAGCGGCGGGCCAGGGTCTCGCGCGTCAGGCACAGGGTGCGGACGTCGAGTTTGCCGTCCGCGTCGGGCACGGCGTTCTTCAGCCAGCCGCCGCCGGCCAGCGCCTTCAGGATCGTGCGGCAGTCGCCGTCCAGATCATGGTCGCCGTGCAGGTGCAGGGCGTGGTGGTTCGCCTCGGCCCAGGCCTCGATATCGGCGGCGAAGGCGCGGTGGCGATCGTCGAAGAAGGGCCAGTCGAGGAAGCTGCGGTCAGCCATGGCTCAGTTCCCCTCGAACACCGGCTCGCGCTTGGCCGCGAAGGCCTCGTAGGCGCGGCGGAAGTCATGCGTCTTCATGCAGATGGCCTGGGCCTGGGCCTCGGATTCGATGGCGGCGTCCAGGCTCATGTCCCACTCGATGTTGAGCTGGTTCTTGGTCATGCCGTGGGCGAAGGTCGGTCCCTTCGCCAGGGCGCGGGCCATCTCCAGCGCCGTGTCCATCAGGGCGTCCGTCTCGACGAGCCGGTTGTGGAAGCCCCAGCGCTCGCCCTCGTCGGCGGTCATGACGCGGCCGGTGAACAGCAGTTCCGAGGCGCGGCCCTGGCCGATCTGGCGGGGCAGGATGGCGCAGGCGCCCATGTCGCAGCCGGCCAGGCCGACGCGGGTGAACAGGAAGGCGGTCTTCGTCTTCGGCGTGGCGATGCGAATGTCCGAGGCCATGGCCATGATGGCTCCGGCGCCGACGCAGACGCCGTCCAGCGCCGCGATGACCGGCTGGGGACAGCCGCGCATGGCCTTGACCAGATCGCCCGTCATGCGCGTAAAGCGCAGCAGGGCCGGCATCTCCATTTCGGTCAGCGGGCCGATGATCTCATGCACGTCGCCGCCCGAGGAGAAGTTGCCGCCGGCGCCGGTGACGACCACGACCTTGCAGTCGTCGGCGTGTACCAGGTCGCGGAACAGGTCGCGCATCTCGGCGTAGGACTCGAAGGTCAGCGGGTTTTTCCGCTCGGGCCGGTTCAGCGTCAGGGTGGCGACTCCGTCGTCGTCCACCGACCACAGGAAATGCTCAGCCCGGTATTCGCGCGCCTTCATCGGTTGCTCTCCTCGTGAGCGGCGGAGTGGATCGAGCGCTTGGCGCCGTCCAGCAGTGTCGTGAGTTCCTCGGCGTCGCCGTCGGTCAGACCGGCGAACAGCCCCTCGATCCAGTGTTCGTGCGCCCGCGCCATGGCGGTGAAGCGGGTCTGGCCTTCAGCGGTCAGGCGGACGCGCTGCACGCGGCGGTCGGCGCCGGGCAGGTGTTCGATCAGGCCGTCGGCCTTCAGCCGCTGGGCCAGGCCCGTGACGTTGCCGTTGGAGACCATCAGCATACGCGAGACCTCGCCCATGGTCAGACCGGCCTCGCCCGCGCGGTCCAGCGCCGACAGCATGTCGAAGCGCGGCAGGGTGGAGCCGAACTCGTCGCGCAGACGCGCGGAGATGCGCTGCTCGATGGCGGTGGAGCAGGTCAGCAGACGCAGCCAAAGGCGCAGCGAACGCTTGCCGTCCGGGGCGCCCCCGAGCCGGTCCGGCATCGCCGCGCCGGGGGTCACAGCTCGCCCCCGGCGACGGTGATGGCGGCGCCGTTGACGCCCGAGGCGCCGTCGCCGCACAGCCAGACGATGGTCTCGGCGACCTCGTCGGCGGTGATCAGCCGGCCCTGTGGATTGCCGCTGGCCAGGGCCGCGCGGGCCTCGTCCTCGCTGCGGCCGGTCTTGCCGACGATGGTCTCGACCGAGCGGGCGACCATGTCGGTGTCGGTGAAGCCGGGGCAGACGGCGTTGACGGTGACGCCCTTCGACGCGACCTCCAGCGCCAGGGCCCGGGTCAGGCCGACGAGGCCATGCTTGGCCGCGACATAGCTGGAGACATAGCCGTAGCCCTTGAGGCCGGCGGTCGAGGCGACGTTGACGATACGGCCCTGTCGGCGGGTGATCATGCCGTCCAGCACCAGCCGGATGGCCTCGGCGGGGGCTTCGAGGTTGAGCGCCAGCATGGCGCGCAGGTCGCCGGCGCCGGCCTTCAGGAAGGGCGCGGAGCTGGCGCCGCCGGCGTTGTTGACCAGGATGTCGATCGGCCCGAACCGGTCGCGCCCGGCATCGATGGCAGCGGCGAGGGAGTCGGGATCGGTGACATCGCCGGGGGCGGCGAAGGCGTCGTCGCCGATGCGGTCGGCCGTTTCGGACAGGCGACCGACGTGACGGCCGATCAAGGTCACCCGCGCACCCGACAGGGCCAGCAGCTCGGCGGTTGCGCGGCCGATGCCGGACCCGGCGCCGGTGACCACGGCATGGCGTCCGTCGAGCGTCTTCATACCGGTCCCGCCTGCTGCTGCTTTTCGAGATTGCGCGCCAGCTGGGCGAAGCCGGCGCGGTACTGGACCGGCGGCTGGATGCCGCGCCAGCCGAGCTCGGCCGCGGCGCGCAGGCTCCAGTTCGGATCCGCGAGGTGCGGGCGGGCCAGGGCGCACAGATCGGCGCGGCCGGCGGCCAGGATGCTGTTGACGTGGTCGGTCTCGTAGATGTTGCCGACCGCCATGGTCACCACGCCCGCCTCGTTGCGGATGCGGTCGCTGAGCGGGGTCTGGAACATGCGGCCGTAGACCGGCGTGCCGTTGGGCGTGGTCTGGCCGGCGGAGACGTCGATCAGATCGCAGCCGGCGTCGGCGAAGGCGCGGGCGATGACGACGGACTCGTCGGGGCTCAGCCCTTCGTCGACCCAGTCGGTCGCCGACAGGCGCACGGACATGGGTTTGTCGTCGGGCCAGACGGCCCGCATGGCGCGGAAGACCTCAAGCGGGAAGCGCAGGCGGTTCTCGATCGGGCCGCCGTACTCGTCCATGCGGTGGTTGGAGACCGGGGTCAGGAAGGACGACAGCAGATAGCCGTGGGCGCAGTGCAGTTCGACCATGTCGAAGCCCGCCTCGTCGGCCCAGCGGGTCGCCTGGACGAAGTCGGCGGTGACGCGGTCCATATCGGCGCGGGTCATCTCGCGCGGGACCTGATCGCCCTCGTCCCAGGCGATGGCGGAGGGGGCGATGAGCTCCCAGCCGCCCTGAATCAATGATTGATCGGCGCGCTCGCCCCACGGACGTTCGACCGATCCCTTGCGGCCGGCGTGGGCCAACTGCATGGCGATCCGCGAGCCCTGGGCGTGGACGAAGTCGACGATGCGCGCCCAGGCGTCGCGGTGCTCCGGCCGGTACATGCCGGCGCAGCCGTGGGTGATGCGGCCGTCGGCCGAGACGTCGGTCATCTCGGTGAAGACCAGACCGGCTCCACCCATGGCGCGGCCGCCCAGGTGGACCAGATGGAAGTCGCCGACCGTGCCGTCCTCGGCCGAATACATGCACATGGGCGAGACGACGACGCGGTTCGGAATGGTCAAACCACGCAGGCGAAGCGGGGCGAACATCGGCGGCGGCGGGGTCTTCGACGGCGGCGCGCCGGCGGCCTCGGCGAACCATTTCTCGACGCCCGTGAGGAAGGCGTTGTCGCGCAGACGCAGGTTCTCGTGGCTGACGCGCTGGCTGCGGGTCAGCAGGCTGTAGGCGAACTGGCGCGGGTCCAGGTCGACGTAACGTTCAAGATTTTCAAACCACTCGGTCGAATTTCTCGCAGCGCTTTGCAGCTTCAGAACCTCGACGCGGCGCTCTGTTTCGTAGGTTTCAAGATCGCCGTCGCCGGTCAGGGCCTCGGCCAGGCGAATGGCGTCCTCGAAGGCCAGCTTGGTGCCGGAGCCGATGGAGAAGTGGGCGGTGTGGGCGGCGTCGCCCAACAACACGACCTTGCCGTCACGCCAGTTGGCGCAGGCGACGCGTGGGAAGTTCAGCCAGGCCGAGCCGCGCAGGTGGCGCGCATTGCTCATCAGCGCATGGCCGCCCAGCCAGTCGGCGAACAGGGCCTCGGCCGTGCGGCAGGTCTGGTCGGTGTCCATCGTATCGAAGCCGAGGCCGCGCCAGGTGGCCTCGGTGCATTCGACGATGAAGGTCGAGGCGCCCGGTTCGAACTGGTAGGCGTGGGCCCAGATCCAGCCGTGCGGGGTCTCGACGAAGGCGAAGGTGAAGGCGCCGAACGACTGCGCCGTGCCCAGCCAGATGTATTTGTTCGAGCGCACGTCGACGTCGACGCCGAAGGTTTCCGGATCGGCGTTGCGGACGCGGCTGTTCAGGCCGTCGGCGGCGACGATGACATCGGCCGGCAGGGCGTGGATGTCCTCGACCTCATGCTCGAACACCAGTTCGACACCGAGAGAGCGGGCGCGCTCCTGCAGGATGTTCAGCAGCCGCTTGCGGCCGATGCCGGCGAAGCCGTGGCCGCCGGAGCGGATGGTCTGGCCGTGGATGTGGACGTCGATGTCGTCCCAGTGGACGAAGGCGGCCTCGATGATCGCCGCCGTCTCCGGGTCGTTGGCCTTCAGATTGGCCAGGGTCTGATCGGAGAAGACCACGCCCCAGCCGAAGGTGTCGTCCGGCTTGTTGCGCTCGTACACCGTCACCGACAGGGACGGATCGCGCAGCTTCAGGGAAATGGCGAGGTAGAGGCCGCCGGGTCCGGCGCCTGTGACGGCGATGCTCTGAACGGCTTTTCGCGACGACATATTTCAAGCCTAAAATATATTCGGGCGGTCGTCCAGCGGGCATGGACGACCCGCACGGGCGGGACTAGCGTCGCCGCCATGACGCCGATGACGATCACCGGGTTCGGGAGCTATTCGCCGGTCGAACAGCGCCCCTCCTCCGCCCTCGATGCGATCTTCGGACAGGCCGAAGGCTGGACGGAATCGCAGTTCGGCATCGCCATCCGCGGCGTCGCCGGCCCGGACGAAACCACGTCGATGATGGGCGCCGAGGCCGCCCGGCGCGCGTTGGAGTCGGCCGGATGGGGGCCCGGCGACTTCGACGTGCTGATCGGTGCCTGCGGGGTGATGGAGCAGCCGATCCCGGGAACCTCGGTGTTGATCCAGGAGGCGCTGGGGCTGGGCCGGTCGGGCATCTGGGCGTTCGACGTGAACCAGACCTGCCTGTCGTTCGTCACCGCCCTGGACGTCGCGGCCATGGGGTTCGAGACCGGCCGCTTCCGAAGGGCGCTGATCGTGTCGAGCGACATCGCCTCGGCGGGGCTGGACTGGGACACGCCCGCGTCGGCGGCGATCTTCGGCGACGGGGCCGCCGCCGTTTGCGTCGAGGCCGGAACCGATCCGTCGGGGCCCGGGCTGCTGGCGCGAGGGTTCGAGACCTATGGCGAGGGCAAGGATCTGGCGACGCTGCGGTCCGGCGGCACGCGCATTCGCGTCGAACAGGGCCTGAAGGCGCTGTCGGAAGGCGCGCGCTTCCACATGGACGCGTTCGGCATCTTCAAGGCCGCGGCCCGCTGCCTGCCGGCGCTGATCGACCGGGTGCTGGGCGAGGCCGGGCTGACGCGCGAGAGCGTCGATGTGATCGTCGGTCATCAGGCCAGCAGTCCGGGCCTCGAGCATGTGCGGCGACTGATGGGCGGCGACCCTGCGCGGGTGATCGACATCTTCCCCACCCACGGCAACCAGATCGCCGCCTCCCTGCCCACGGCGCTGGTCGAGGCGCAGGCGCGAGGTCTGCTGACGCCCGGACGGACCGTGCTGCTGCTCGGCACGGCGGCGGGGATCAGCGCCGCGGCGATGGTGCTGCGCACATGACCCGCCGGGCCCTCGTCACCGGTGCGACGGGCGGACTGGGCCTGGCGGTGACCGCCGGACTGCTGGAGGCCGGCTACAAGGTGCGCGCCTCGGGGCGGCGGCCGGAGGCGCTGGAGCGGCTGCGGTCCATGGGCGCCGAGGTGTTCGCCGGCGACCTGCTGGACGGCAGCCTGGGCGCGGCATGCGAGGGCATGGACGTCATCTTCCACGCCGCCGCCCTGTCCAGCCCATGGGGCTCCGACGAGGCCTTCCAGCGCGCCAATGTGGACCTGACGCGAAAGCTGCTGCGCGCATCGCAGGGAGCCGGCGCCGACAGCTTCGTCTTCGTCTCATCCCCGTCGGTCTATGCCCGATGGCGCGACCAGACCGGCATCACCGAGGCGACGCCCCTGCCCGCCCGGCCGCTGAACGCCTATGCGCGGACCAAGCGCGAGGCGGAGTTGCTGGTGCTGGCCGCCGATGAGGCGGGCTTCCGGACCGTGGCCGTCCGCCCCCGGGCGATCGTGGGGCCGGACGACGCCGTGCTGCTGCCGCGCATCCTGCGGCTGGTGAAGAGCGGCCGGTTCCCGCTGTTCCGCGAAGGCAAGGCGCTGGTCGAACTGACCGACGCCCGCGATGCGGCGCGGGCGCTGATGCTGGCGGACTCTCACCGCGAACGGGCGGGCGGTCATGCGGTCAACGTCACCTCGGGGCGTCCGCTGCCGGTGGCGGAATTGGTCCAAAGGCTGGGTGAGGCGTTGGGCGTGGATGTGCGCGCCGTTCCCGTCCCCCTGCCGCTGGGCCAGGCCCTGTCGGTGGCGTCCGAAGCCATCAGCCGCGCCCTGCCCGGAAAGCCCGAACCCGTGCTGACGCCCTACACCCTGTCGACGTTGGCCTGGTCGCAGACGTTCGACCTGACCGGCGCCCGCGCCCTGCTGGACTACCAGCCGGCCCATGATGCGGTGGAGACCGCGATGGCGGTGGCGCCGGGGCTGGCGAACGGATGAAGCGCTGCCGCGTCCACATTCTGCGGGCCGGAAGCTGTTCCCACCCGGAAATCATGACGCGACGGGACGGCCGCCTGGGTTCGGCGGTGTTTCCGGCGCTGGTCGCGCTGATCATCCATCCGGATGAGGGGGCGATCCTGTTCGACACAGGGTATGATCCGGCTTTCTTCGAGGCCACGCGGACCTGGCCCGAAATCCTCTACCGCTGGATGACGCCGGTGGATCTGCCGCCTGGAGAGACGATCGTCGAGCAGTTGCCCCGGTTCGGGGTCGCGCCGGATGACGTGCGGGCAGTCGTCATTTCGCATTTCCACGGAGACCACGTCGCGGGCCTCGGACGCTTTCCCGGCGCGCGCATCTTCTGCGCCCGGGCGGGGCTGGCGCAGGTGCGCCGGCCGGGGCGGTTCACCCGCGTACGGAACGGGGTGCTGGCCGATCTGGCCCCGGCCGATATCGATGCGCGCGCGCTGTTCTTCGAGGACCTGCCGCAGCTTCCGCTCGGCCCGGAGCTGACGCCGTTCGAGAGCGGGGCCGATCTGCTCGGCGACGGGTCGCTGCTGGCGGTGCATCTGCCCGGCCATTGCCCTGGGCACTGGGGGCTGGTGGTGCGCGAGGCGGACGACCGGATGCGCTTCCTGATCGCCGACGCCGCCTGGTCCAGCGGGGCGGTGCGCGACAACGCCCCGCCGCCGCGGCTGACCACCGCCCTGCTGGGCGAGACCGGGCCGTGGCGCGACACGCTGACGGCCTTGCATCGGCTGTGGGACCGCAATCCCGAACTGCTTCTGACCCCATCGCACTGCGGCGAGATCGCCGTGGAGACGCCCCGTGCCGACGGTTGATCGCCCCGCCGTGGTGCGCGCCTGGCTGGCGGCGCGCTGGAACGGCTCGCGCCTCAAGTCGACGGCCGACGTCCAGGCGCGGCAGGCGCGGCTGTGGCGGGCGATGGCGCCGGTGGTGGCGCGCACGCCGGCGATCGCTCATCTGGCCGGCCATCCGCTGGCGGACTTCCCCGTCGTGTCGCCGCAGCAGGTTCGCGCCGATTTCCAGCAGTGGAACACCCTCGGCCTGGACCGCGCCACCGCCGAGGCGGCCGCACGGGACGCCGAGACCGGCGGCCCCGGCAAGGTGGCGCTGGGCGTCGCGGCGGGCTTCTCGTCCGGTTCGTCGGGTCCGCCGGGGATATTCCTCAACAACCGGGCCGAACGCGCCGCCTATCTGGGGCACCTCATCGCGCGTCTGCTGCCCAAGTCGGCGATGGTGCGGCGCAAGCGGGTGGCTCTGTGCCTGCGCGCGCGCGCCAGCCTGTATAGCGACGTGACCGGCGCGGGGCGGTTCCGGTTCCTGTTCATCGACCTGGCTTCGCCGGGGGAGGACAAGCTGGCGAAACTGGAGGCCTTCCGCCCCCATGTGTTCATCGCCCCACCGCATGTGCTGGCCGACATGGCGCGGCGGGTCGAGGACGGCGCGGCCTGGCCGCCCGCGCGCCTGTTCTGGGGCGCCGAGCCGATGGGAGAGCTGGAGCGCGACTGGATCGACGCGGTGCTCGAATCCCGACCGGCCCCGATCTACCAGGCGACGGAGGGGTTCATCGGCGCGCCGTGCCGGGACGGCACGCTGCACCTTAACGAGGACGTTCTGATCGTTGAGCGCGAGCCGGTGCCCGGCACGAACCGCTTCGTGCCGATCATCACCGACCTGCGCCGCACGACCCAGCCGATGATCCGGATGCGTCTGCCCGATCTTCTGGAGATCCTGCCGAACCAGTGCTCGTGCGGATCGCCTCTGACGGCGATCTGGCCGGTTGAGGGGCGGCTGGAGGATCTGTGGCGCTGGGGCGATGTCGCCATCCCGCCGCGCGCCGTCGACGAAGCCGTCAGCGGGGCCCTGGGTCCGGAGGAAGAGTGGCGCGCCGTCGCCAGTCCGTCCGGGGTCGTCGTGGAGGCGGCGGCGGACCTGATGGACGAGGCGGTGCTGGCGGTGAAGGACCTGCTGCGCGAACGCGGCGTGACGGTCCCCGTCACAGCCGGAGGCCGCCCGCCGCCGATCGTCGTCAAGCGCCGCCGCGTGCGCTGGATCGATGGCTGAGCGGGTCCTGGTCACCGGCGCCCGCGCGGCCGCCGCGCTGGACATCGCCCGCAGCCTGAGGGCGGCCGGCTACGAACCGCATCTGGCCGACTGCAGCCCTGCCCGGCTGGCGCGGTGGTCGAACAGCGCCGGACCGGTGCATCGCCATGCATCTCCGGTCGACCGACCCGCCGACTTCGCCGCCGACATGCGCGGCCTGGTCGATCGGCTGGAGCCGGTGGCGATCGTGCCGACCTGCGAGGAGATCTTCCACGTCGCGGCCCTGGCGGAGGCCGACGGCTTCGCCTCGCGGATCATGGCGCCGAGGACCGCGGTCCTGGCGGAGCTGCATGCCAAGGATTCCTTCGCCGCCCTATGCGGACGCCTGGGCCTGCCCGCCCCTCCGACCCGCACGGCCGACGACAACGACACGCTGATGGAGGCGGCGGCGGAGCTCGGCGAGGTGGTGTTGAAGCCGGTGTGGTCGCGCTTTGGCGTGCAGACCCTGACGACGCCCGGAGCCGCGGCGTTCGCCGCCCTGCGGCCGACGCGTGACAATCCATGGATCGTCCAGAAGCGGGTGCGGGGCCGCGACGCCAGCTTCCACGCCCTGTGCCACGAGGGCCGAGTCGTCGCCTTCGCCGCCTATGGCTCGGCCTGGCGGGCGCCCGGCGGGGCGGCCTGCGCCTTCCGCGCGCTCGAACCAGCGACGGCCGCAGAGCTGCGCGCCATGGCCGACGCCCTCGCCGCCCATGTCGGACGGGGTCAGTTCGCCTGTGATGTGATCCTCGACGAGGCGAACCGGCCGTGGCTGATCGAGTGCAATCCGCGCGCAACCAGCGGGATCCACCTGTTCGGCCGCACGGCGGCGTTCGGACGAGCCCTGATGGGACAGGGCGTGGCAGAGCCGGTCGTCGACGGCTGCCATCTGGCGCCGGCCCTGTGGCGCTATGGCCTGCCCGACGCCGTGGGCGGGGGGCGGCTGATGGAATGGTGGCGGCAGCGGCGCGACGGCAATGACGTGCTGTCGGCGCCGGGCGACCCATGGCCCGCGCTCGGCGCCCTGGTCGACGCCGCCGTGTTCGGCATGCGCGCCCGCCGCGAGGGTCTGACCCTGGCCCAGGCCATGACCGCGGACATCGAATGGAACGGCACGCCGCTGGAGCCCGAACGCTGGGCGCGCGCGTGACTCCGCTACCCGACAGCCTGCAGCGCAGCTGGCAGATGGCTGCCCTGTCGCGGGACCTGCGCGACAAGCCGCTGGCGCGGACGGTGGCGGGGACGCCGCTGGTGCTGTTCCGGGATGCGACGGGCACGGCGGCGGCCCTGACCGACCGTTGCCCGCATCGCAACTATCCGCTGTCGGAGGGCCGGGTCAGCGAGGGCGTGCTCCAGTGCGCGTACCACGGCTGGCGGTTCAGGGCGGACGGAGCCTGCGTCGAGGTTCCGGGCTGCGAGCTGGAGCCCGGCGAGGATCGGCGACTGGCCGCGTCGCCGGTCGCCGTGCGCGAACTGAACGGTGCGGTGCTGGTGCGGTTGTCGCCCGACGAGGTCGACCTGCCTGACCTGGGCCCGTGGGGCGCCGATGACCACGATCATTTCTGGTGGTCGCAAGGGGTCTGGCGCGGGCGCGTGCTGGACGCGCTGGAGAATGTGCTGGACCCGTTCCACACCAACTTCATCCACGACGGCATCATCCGCCGCAGCGGCCGGCGCATGCCGGTGGGGCTGTCGGTGCTGGCGGGCGAGGACTGGATCGAGTCGATCATTGACCAGCCGCAGCCGGACCTGGGCTGGATGTCGCGCCTGCTGGAGCCGCCGCGCGAGCGCAGCCGGACGCGGCTGTATGCGCCGACCCTGGTGCAGGCGCGGTGGGAGGGGCCGAACGGGCTGACGCTGTGCGTGACGGTCTTCTTCACGCCGGTGACGGAGACGACGCTGGCGCCCTACGCCTGTTTCACCACGCCGAAGGGGCGCGGGCCCGGCTGGCTGAAGGAGGCGGCGATCCGGATGTTCCTCGAACCCGTGGTGGCGCAGGACCGGCGCGCGCTGGCGGCGCAGCTGGACAATATCGAACGCTTCGGCGCGCCGCGCTTCCTGCAGGGGCCGGGCGACCTGCTGGGCGCGCGGGTGGCGCAGCTTTACCAGGGGCAGCGGATCGAACCGGCCAGCGAAGGGCCGTTCGAACACCGGCTCTAGGTCAGACGCCGGCCTTGGCCGCCGGACGGGCGCGGCTGGCCTCGAGCCAGCGGGCCAGGTGGGTGAACTCCTCGGGCGGCCGGTATTTGATCAGGCGCGCGAAGTCGAGACCGACCACCGCCACGACGTCGGCGATGGTGAAGCGGTCCGAGGCGATGAACTCATGCTCGGCCAGACGGCGGTCGAGCGTCCGCATGAATTTCTCGGCGCCCAGCTTGTTGTACTGGGCCACCTGCGGAACCTGGGTCGCCTCCAGCGCCGCCAGCGCCGGGTGCGAGTGGCGCACGTTCAGCATGATCGGATTGGCCAGGTAGAACTCGCAGCGGCGGGTCCACATCTCGATCACCGCCTGCTCGCGCGCGTCGTGGCCGAACAGGTTGGGCTCCGGATAGATCGACTCGAGGAACCGGCAGATGGCGATCGACTCGGAGAAGGTCGTGCCTTCATCGAGCTCCAGCGCCGGCACGTGCGGGACGCCGACGCGGGCGCGGTACTCCGGCGTGCGGTGCTCGCCGGCCATGATGTCGACCTCGATCAGCTCGACGTCCTCGACGCCCTTCTCGGCCATGACCCAGCGGACGCGGCGCGGATTGGGAGCGCGGTACGAGGTGTAGAGCTTCATGTCCGGCCTCCGGTTCAGCTGAATATGGTCGCCGGCATCGCGCCGACAACGCAGGCGGTCATCAGGGTGGCCAGGAAGCCGGCGAACAGCCCCTTCCAGACCAGGCCCAGCACCTCTTCACGGCGCTCGGGCATCAGCACGCTGAGACCGGTGACGGTGATGCCGACCGAACCGATGTTGGCGAAGCCGCACAGGGCGTAGGTCATCAGCATCCGGGTGCGCTCGCTCATTTCGCCGGCTGGCACCTTGCCCAGCTCGATGAAGGCGACGAACTCGGTCAGGGTCAGCTTCACGCCCAGCAGCCAGCCGGCCTTGCCGGCCTCGGACCATTCGACACCCGTCAGCCAGGCGACCGGCATGAACGCCCAGCCCAGCAGGCGCTCGACGGTGACGTGATCACCGAACAGCCAGAAGCCGCCCAGCATGACGTTGACCAGGGCGACCAGGGCCACGAATACGATCAACACGGCCGAGATGTTGAGCACGACCATCAGACCGTCCGAGGTGCCCTTCACGATGGCGTCGATGGCGCTGTCGTATTTGAGGGCCGAGTTGTAGTCGGCGACCGCGCCGCCCTCGCCCGGCTTCTCGGGAATGATGATGCGGGCCAGCAGGACGCCGGCGGGCGCCGAGACGATCGAGGCCACCAGCACGTGGCCGGCGGCGTTGGCCAGCACGGGCGACAGGATGGCGGCGTAGGCGACCATGGTCGACCCGGCGACGGTGGCCAGGCCCACGACCATCATCAGGAACAGCTCGGACCGGGTCAGCTTGTCGAGATAGGCGCGGATCACGATCGGACTTTCGATCATGCCGAGGAAGATGTTGGCCGCCACGGCCAGGGCCGAGGCGCCGCCCAGGCCCATGGTGCGCTGGAACAGCAGGCCGAAACCGTAGGTGATCCACTTCAGCACCTTCCAGTGCCACAGCAGGGCCGACAGGGCCGAGATCACCAGGATCAGCGGCAGAACCTGGAAGGCGAAGGTGAACAGGGCGCGCTCATTGCCGACGACATAGGGCTGGTCGCCGCCGGCGAGGTAGCCGAACACGAACTGCGTGCCGCGGTTGGTCGCCGCCGCCAGGCCGTCGACCGCGCCGGTGATCGCCGCCAGCACGCCCTGCGAGCCGGGGATGGCGAACAGGGCCAGCACCAGACCGGCCTGAACCGCGATCGCGCCCAGCGTCAGCCGCCACGGGAAGGCGCGCTTGTTCTCGGACAGCCCCCAGCAAGCCGCGACGATGACGACGAGCCCCAGCAGGCTCTGCAGATTCAGCAGGCTGAACATCAATGCTTCCCCATCCGGCTCCCCGCCGGACCTGTCCCGTTGAACGCCACGCCGCCGCGTCTGGCAAGCCGCGAATACGACCTCATAAGGCCACGCTTCGGCTTTCTCCCGGTCCGGAATTCGCCCCGATCCGGGCGCGCCATCACGAAACCGTGATCGGCACGGGACAGGGAG
The DNA here is from genome assembly GCF_014196335.1 of Brevundimonas lenta. Taxonomy (GTDB): domain Bacteria; phylum Pseudomonadota; class Alphaproteobacteria; order Caulobacterales; family Caulobacteraceae; genus Brevundimonas; species Brevundimonas lenta. The sequence continues at coordinate 1,305,715 of NZ_JACIDM010000001.1, read as the reverse complement.
AATAGACCATGCGCAAGGCTCTGATGCTGGCTGCCGCCAGCGCGATCGTGTTGTCCGCCTGCCAACCGGCGAGCGAGGAAAAGGCCGCCGACGCCGCCGCCACCGATGCGGCCGCGGCTGCAGATGCCGCAACGGATGCATCCGCAGCGGCGGATGCGGCCCCGGCCCATCCGGGAGAGGCTTCGTCGCCCTCGCTCCGATCGGTCCCGATCGCTCCGCCTGCGCCGATCGCGCAGATCGCTTACGCCTTCAACTATGTGATGTCGGTGCCGAAGGATCGCGGCGCCGAACTGATGAGCCGGCACGAGTACGCCTGCATCTCCGCAGGTCCCGGCTATTGCCAGGTGGTGACGGCCCAGGCCGACTGGACCTCACGTGATCCCGGCGGGCGGCTGGAGCTGCGCGGTCAGCCGGAGTGGATCAATCGCTTCCGCTCCACCCTCGCGCTGGATGCGAGCAATGCGGGCGGACGGCTGGAGGAGGCAGCGACCAACGGCGAGGACGTCACGCGCGAGATCGACCACGCCGAGACCGGCGCCAAGACCACCGCGTCGCTGGCCGAGCGCATGCGCGAACTCCAGGCCCGGCGCGGCGGCACGATGAAACAGCGGCTGGAGGTCGAGCGCGAACTGGCCGACCTGCGCCGACAGCTGGACGCACAGCAGGTCCAGCTGCGGGAACTGAACGACCGGGTGCAGACCGCGCTCCTGACGCTGGACTATCGCGAGGGCGGGGTCATGGGCGCAGACAGTCCGACGCGCCCGGTGGCGCGCGCCCTGTCGGACGCGTTCGGCCTGTCGATGGGCATGCTGGCCCTGCTGATCACCGCGGGCTCGGTGATGCTGCCGGTCGCCGTCATCGGCGGAGCGGTGTGGTGGGCCACGATCCGGCGGCGGCGGAAGCCCGCCGCGACCTGATCAGAGCTGGCCGCGGACCAGTCTGCCGTAGTCTTCCATCAGGCCGAGGCTGAGGGCGCCGGGGGTGAATCGGTATTCGCCGATCTCGCTCACCGGCGTCACCTCGGCGGCGGTGCCGGTGACGAAGCATTCGCTGAAGCCGGCCAGTTCTTCCGGCAGGATGTTGCGAACCACGACCTCGATGCCCTTCGCCTTGGCCATCTCGATGACGGTCTGGCGGGTGATGCCGTCCAGAATGGCGTCGACCGGCGGGGTGTGCAGGACGCCATCCTGGACGAAGAAGACGTTGGCGCCGGTCGCCTCGGCGACGTAGCCGCGCCAGTCCAGCATCATCGCGTCGGCATAGCCGCGCTTCTCGGCGGCCATCTTGGACATGGTGCAGATCATGTAGAGGCCGGCGGCCTTGGCGGCCGAGGGGGCGGTCATCGGATCCGGTCGGCGCCACTTGGCCCACTCCAGACGGATGCCCTTCGCCTTGGTCTCGGGATCGAAATAGCTGGGCCACTCCCACACGGCGATGGCGACGTGGGTTTTGTTGTGCTGGGCCGAGACGCTGACCTGTTCCGGCCCGCGATAGGCCACCGGACGCACATAGCAGTCCGAAAGCCCCATCTTTTCGCAGGTTTCCTCACAGGCGGCATCGATCTCGGCCACGCTATAAGGTAGGTCGAAATCAAGCAGGTTCGCCGACCGCTTGAGGCGTTCCGTATGGGGCGTCAGCTTGAAGATTTCGCCGCCATACATACGCTCACCCTCGAAGACCGACGAGCCGTAGTGCAGGGCATGGGTCAAAACATGCGTTTTCGCTTCCCTCCAGGGTACGAAATCGCCGTCCATCCAGATCCAGCCGTCACGATCGTCGAAAGGAACGAAGGCCATTGAAGAACGTCTCCCGCGCAGTCCCACGGGTTAGACCCGCCGGAATCGCTCAGGTCAACGCCTGTCGCGCTCGCCTGGTCGCATCCACATGAGCGACGTTCGCGCTTACGGCCGTTCCGGCCCCGTCGCCGGCCCCGGCGCAGGCCGCCACCTGCTGGTCGTCGATGACGACGACCGGATCCGCGAACTGCTGAAAGAATTCCTGACCCGCGAGGGTTATCGCGTCACCGGCGCGGCCCACGCGGCCGCCGCCCGGCGTCTGGTCGAGCTGATCGAGTTCGACCTGATCGTGCTGGACGTGATGATGCCGGGCGAGAGCGGCTTCGACCTGACGACCTGGATCCGGTCCAAGGCGGAGACCTCGAAGACGCCGGTGCTGCTGTTGACCGCCAAGGGCGATCCCGACGATCGCATCGAGGGCCTGTCGCGGGGCGCAGACGACTATATGTCCAAGCCGTTCGACCCGCGTGAGCTGGCGCTGCGCATCGACGCCATCCTGCGGCGCACCGGCGGCAAGCCGCTGACGCCGCGCGAGATCAAGCTGGGGCCGGCGGTGTTCGACATGGAGCGGCTGGAGCTGTCGCGCGACGGCAAGCCCCAGCGCCTGACGGAGGCCGAGGCCCAGCTTCTGAAGACGCTGGCGATCCACGCCCATGCCCCGGTCGAGCGCATGAGCCTGTCGCCCGACACCGCCGACATCACCGGCCGGGCGGTCGACGTGCAGGTCACCCGCCTGCGACGCAAGCTGGAAGCCGATCCGAAGAACCCGCGCTACCTGCAGACGGTGCGCGGCATCGGCTACATGCTGGCTCCGGACTGAGGACGCGATGAGGCTGCTGCCCGCAAGCCTCTGGCCGCGTTTCCTGAAGCGGCGGCTGCCGACCTCGCTGTGGGGCCGGTCGCTGCTGATCATCGTGCTGCCCGTGCTGGTGATGCAGGTCGCCGTCACCTGGGCCTTCTTCGACATGCACTGGCAGACGGTGACCGCCCGTCTGTCCGACGGCCTGGCCGGCGACATCGCCTGGGCGGCCGAGAGCTATGCCGACGATCCGACGCCGCAGAACCTGTCGGTCATCGCCGAGCGGGCGCAGCGTTCGATGTCGCTGTCGATCGTGCTTCAGGACGGCGCCGTCCTGCCCCGCGAGAACCGGCGGGGCGCCATCGGGGTCGTCGACCGGACGCTGGAGAAGGCGCTGGCGTCCCGGCTGGACCAGCCGTTCTGGTTCGACACCACGCGCTATCCGGCCCACGTCGACATACGCGTGCAGCAGCCGCAGGGCGTGCTGCGGATCATCGCGCCGCGGGAACGCGCCGTGGCCACGCAGGCGCATATCTTCGTGCTGTGGCTGTTGATCGCGACCGTCCTGCTGATGGGCGTGGCGATCCTGTTCATCCGCAATCAGGTGCGCGCCATCGAGCGACTGGCGGAGGCCGCCGAGGCGTTCGGCCGGGGCGAGGCGCGCGAGCGCTTCAAGCCGTCCGGCGCGCGTGAGGTGCGGGCCGCGGCCAGCGCCTTCCTCGACATGCGCGACCGCATCCAGCGCCACATCGACCAGCGAACGGCGCTGCTGGCCTCGGTCAGCCACGACCTGCGCACGCCCCTGACGCGCCTGCGTCTGGAGCTGGCGCTGGCTCCGCCGTTCAAGCGCGCCGACGCCATGCGCGGCGACCTGGACGAGATGGAGCATATGATCGACGAATACCTCGCCTTCGCCCGCGGCGAATCCGGCGAGGCGGCGCAGGAGGTGTCGATCACCGACCTGCTGGGCGCCGCCGGCGACGACGCCCGCCGGGCCGGGGCCGAGGTGGAGATCGCCGCGCCGGAAGGGCTGACCGCCTCGCTGCGTCCGTTGGCGTTCAAGCGCGCCCTGACCAATCTGGCCGGCAACGCCGCCGCCCACGGCGACCACGTCCGGCTGAGCGCCCGCGCCCTGCCCTCCGGCGGGTTCGAGGTGGCGGTCGAGGACGACGGGCCCGGGATTCCGGACGACATGCACGAGGAAGCCTTCCGCCCGTTCTCGCGGCTGGACGACTCGCGCAACCAGAACCGCAAGGGCGTCGGCCTGGGCCTGGCCATCGCCCGGGACGTGGCCCGCGGCCATGGCGGCGACATCACCCTGAGCCGCAGCGAACTGGGCGGTCTGCGGGCCCTGATCCGCCTGCCCGGCTGAGCCGATCAAATTTTGACGATTCCCTCTGGCGAAGCGGAGCCGTGCGGAACATGTTGTCCGCGACAGGGGGAGTAACGGAGGACACCATGCGTACTCTCGCCTTCTTCGCCCCGCTGGCTGCGGCCGTCGCGCTTGCCGCGCCCTCATTCGCCGAGCCGGCCTCGATCACCGTGACCCTCAGCCCCGAGGTGCAGGAACAGGCTCGCGACCTCGGCGCAGACGAGGTCCAGCAACAGGCCGACCGCCTGACGGAACTGGTCACCCGCGCCGTCGCCGACACGCCGGCGCTGAGCGGCGCCCGGATCGAACTGGTGCTGGCCGATGTGAAGCCCAACCGGCCGACCCGCGAACAGTCGATGCGGAACCCCTCGCTCGATCCGATCCGCAGCATTTCGCTGGGCGGCGCGACGATCGAGGGTCAGATCACCATGGCCGACGGCAGCACCCGGCCGGTGCGGTACGACTGGTACTCGAACAATCTGAGGGACGTGCGGGGCTATACGACCTGGGGCGACGCCGACACGGCGTTCCGCCGCCTCGCCAGCAACCTGGCCGACGGCCGCTACGAGTCGCGCTAGAGCGTTTTCGCCCGTTGCACGGCGGCTTCGACGGCGGCTTCGGCCGCGCGGTCGAGGTCGCCGGCTGCGGCCATCGCATCCAGCCCGGCGCGCGTGGTGCCGCCCGGCGAGGCGATGCGGCCGATGAGGGCGTCGAGGTCTTCCCCCGTTTCCAGACCGGCCCCGGCTGACCGCAGGGCGCCGCGCGCCAGGCGGACGGCGGCGTCGGGAGCCAGTCCCTGGGTCGCGCCGGCCCGGGCGAGGGCCTTCACGAACGCATAGACGAAGGCGGGCGCCGATCCGGCCACGGCGGTGGCGGGATCCATCTGGTCCTCGGCATCCAGCCCGACGACGTCGGCGATGGGCATGAACAGCGCCTTCGCTGCAGCGCGGGCCCGCACATCGAGCGACCACAGGGCGGCGACGCCCCTCGCCTGGGCCACGGCGGTCGTCGGCATGACGCGGGCGACCGGTCTTCCCAGCACCGAGGCGATGTCGTCCGCCAGGACGCCGGCCATGACCGAGACGACGACGGCGTCCGGCCCCAGATGTCCTTCAAGCGGGGCGGCGGCCGCGCGCCACATGGCCGGCTTCACGGCCAGCACCACGGCATGGACGCCGGCGAGCGCGTCGAGCGGCGGATTGATCCGCGCGCCTTTCGCCCGCGCCGCATCGGCGGCCGGCTTGTCGGACGGGGTCAGGACTATGATGTCGCGCGCGGCGACCGCCCCGGTCGCCAGCCAGCCTTCGAGGATGGCCGAGCCCAGCCGGCCGCAGCCCACAAGGACGACGGGGCCGGAGCGTGCGGTCAAGGGCATGGAATCAGGCGGTGCCGACGGTCTCGAACAGGCAGGCGTCAATCGCCTCCTGCGGCTTCTTCGACCCGCGGATCATGAAGTCGAAGGCCGGATAGTAGCGGTCCGCGGCCTCGACCGCGGCGTCGATCATGGACGCGGCCTGGGCCAGGGTCGGGCGCTCGCCCATCGGCAGGGCCAGGGAGTGGCGGAAGACGATCTCGCCGTCCTCGGCCCAGACCTCGAAATGGCCCATCCAGGTGCGCTGGTTGATCAGGCCGACCAGTTCATAGGCGGCGGTGCGCTTGCTCTTGCTGGCCTGCAGATCCAGGGCGCAGCACAGTTGCAGGCAGTCGCCCTCGGGGCGCCAGGCGAACCACAGCTCGTAATCCTTCCAGTCGCCGGCGAGCGAGAAGGCCAGATCGCCTTCGTCGGTCCGGTCGAACGGGAGATTTTCCGCCACCAGCACATGCTCGACTACGTCCAGGGGATCATAGGGCGTGTCGATTTCTTCGGGCCGTACGGCGTCCATTAATCAGTCTCCGGGCGCGACTCACGCCCTCTGCTGAAACGGTAGGCGGGTTCGCAGATTCGGCTCAACCGGCTGCGTCCTGGGGGGGAACGGACGCTGTGGACGTTCCCTTTCGAGGCGTCTTGGTCGCCTTAAGCGATGCAATTTCGGTCCGCAGGGCGGCGATCTCGGACTTCAGCGCATCGAACTCGTCGCGGCGGACCAGGTCCATTTCGGCGACGAAGCGGTCGGCCTGGGCGCGGAAGGCGGTCTTCGCCTCCTCGCTGGCGGCCTGGGCCAGGCCCATGGCGCCGGTCGTCAGCTTGGCGAATTCGTCAAGGATGGGGTTTCGCGTCTGCATCTGGGGGGCTCCGACTCGGACAGGTCAGCTTGGTTAACGATGGTTGCCGGATATGGTGAACGAAACCTTGCCGTCGATGTGACAAAGACGCGAGACCCGGGTTACCGAAATTTCGGGGACGCGCCCGGCGACGCTTGCTAAACCGGGCATGACGAACCGCCTTCAGGAGCGCACGTGCAATTTCCCGAGTTCGATCCGGTGCTGGTCAGCATCGGCCCGCTGGATATCCGCTGGTACGCCCTCGCCTACGTGGCGGGCATTGTTCTGGGCTGGTGGTACGCCTCGAAACTGGCGCGCGCCAACGCCCTGTGGGAGCCCGCCAAACCGCCCGTGAACAGCGTGCAGCTGGACGATCTGGTGCTGTGGATCACGCTCGGCATCATCCTGGGCGGCCGCCTGGGCTATGCGCTGTTCTACCAGCCGTCGCTGTACGGCAACATTTTCACCGGCGCCGATTGGGGCGAGCGGCTGGCGCTGTTCCGCCTTTGGGACGGCGGCATGTCGTTCCACGGGGGCCTGATCGGCGTGACGCTGGCGATCGTCTGGTTCGCCTGGAAGAACAAGATCCGCCTGCTCAGCCTCGGCGACCTGGTCGCGCCGGTCGTGCCGATCGGACTGGGCTTCGGCCGCATGGCCAACTTCATCAACGGCGAGCTGTGGGGCCGCGAGACGACCGTTCCGTGGGCGATCCGGTTCTGCAACGACCGCATCCAGCAGATGTACGGCTTCTGCCCGGCCGGCGACGTGCCGCGTCACCCCAGCCAGCTGTATGAGGCCGGCCTTGAGGGCATCGTGCTGTTCGGCGTGCTGTGGTTCGCCGTGCACAAGGCGAAGCTGCTGTCCAAGCCCGGCTATGTCACGGGCATCTTCCTGCTGGGCTACGGCCTGATCCGCGCCCTGCTGGAGAACGTGCGTCAGCCGGACGCCGGCAAGCTGTCGGAACTACCGATGGGCCTGACCATGGGCATGATCCTGTCGGTGCCGATGATGCTCATCGGGGCATGGCTGATCTGGCGCGCGTGGAAGGACCCGCCCGCCGCCGCAGCCGCTGCGTGATCCATGAGCCTGAGAGACCGTCTGGCGCGTGAGATCGCCCTGACGGGACCGATGACGGTCGCCGACTATGTGACGCGCTGCCTGCACGATCCCGAGGGCGGTTATTACGCCACCCGGCCCGCCATCGGCGCGACCGGCGACTTCATCACCGCGCCGATGGTCAGCCAGATGTTCGGCGAGTTGATCGGCCTGTGGGCGGTCGAGCTGTGGCAGCGGCTGGGTGCGCCCGAGCGGGTGCGGCTGGTCGAGGTCGGGCCCGGCGACGGCACCCTGATGGCCGACGCCCTGCGCGCCGCGCGACTGGCTCCGGCCTTCCTGGAAGCCGTCGACCTGATCCTGATCGAGCCCAGCGCCCCGCTGCGCGCCGCCCAGGCCCGCATGCTGGCGGACAGCGACGTGCATCCGCGGTGGGTGTCCTCGCTGGACCGGATCGAGACTGATGCGCCCGTCATCCTGGTGGCCAACGAGGTGCTGGACTGCCTGCCGGCGCGGCAGTTCGTGCGCACGGAAGACGGCTGGGCCGAGCGGCGGATCGGCGTCACCGACGACGGCGCCCTCACCTTCGGCCTGGTGAAGATCACCGGCGGCTTCAAGCGCCCGGCTTTCGAGGTCGAACCGGGCCAGACGATCGAGATTTCGGAACAGCAGGCCGCGTTCGGTCGTGATCTCGCGACGCTGGTGAAGGCGACGTCCGGCGCGGCCCTGCTGATCGACTACGGCCGCGCCCGGGCCGAGGCCGGCGACACGCTGCAGGCGCTGCGCCGCCACCAGAAGGTCGATCCGCTGGCTGAGCCCGGCGACGCCGACCTGACGCAATGGGCCGACTTCCCGACCGTGCTGGAGGCCGCGGTGCATGCCGGAGCCGACGTCACCGGCTGCTTCGGTCAGGGCGACTTCCTGCGCCTGCTGGGCATCGAGCATCGCGCGGAGCGGCTGAAGGCGAGCCGTCCGGATGCCGCGCCTGTCATCGACCGCCAACTGGCGCGTCTGACCGCCGACGACCACATGGGAGTCCTGTTCAAGGCCTGCGCGATCTTCTCGCCGCGCACGCTCGTGGTTCCGGGTTTCGAGGAATAGCCATGGCGCTCGATCCCATCACTCATCCGCTGCTGGTCCGGGCGGGCGTCCGGCACGGCTTCTTCACGCGCCAGGGCGGCGTCTCGGCCGGCATCTACGACAGCCTGAACACGGGCCTGGGATCGACCGACGATCTCGACGCCGTGACGGAGAACCGCCGTCGGGTGGCGGAGCATCTGGGCGGCGTGCCCGACGACTTCGCCGCCTGCTATCAAATCCATTCCGCTGTCGCCCGCGTCGCCGAGGCCGGCTGGAAGGGTGAACGCCCCGAGGGCGACGCCACCGTCACCGCGGCCCCGGGCGTCATCTGCGGCGTGCTGACGGCCGATTGCGCCCCGGTGCTGCTGGCGGACGCGGAAGCCGGCGTGGTCGGCGCGGCGCATGCGGGATGGAAGGGTGCGCTGGGCGGCATCATCCACTCGACCGTCACCGCCATGGAGGCGCTGGGCGCCCGGCCGGAGCGGATGGTCGCGGTAGTCGGGCCCTGCATCGGCATGGAAAGCTACGAGGTCGGCGCCGACTTCCAGGAGCGGTTCGATCACCACGACCCGGGCAGCCGCCGCTTCTTCGCGCCTGGCCAGGCCGACGACAAACGTCTGTTCGACCTGCCCGCCTTCGTGCTGTGGCGGCTGGAGGAAGCCGGCGTCGCCGACGCGGCATGGACGGGTCACGACACGCGCACGGACGAGGCGCGGTTCTTCTCGAACCGGCGAGCTTATCTGAACGGGGAAGCCAATTTCGGCAGGATGATGAGCGCGATCAGCCTGGGCTGACCGGAGGGCTGGTCAGCCCGCCATCGCCAGTTCAGGCGTGCGCACCACTTCGCGCCACGCTTCGGGACGCGACAGCAGCTCACGGACCAGCAGGTTGTTGATCGCGTGGCCGGCCTTCACGCCTTCGTAGCGGCCGAGCAGCGGCGCGCCGAGGACGTACAGGTCGCCGATGGCGTCCAGCGCCTTGTGCTTCACGAACTCTCGCTCCATGCGCAGGCCGCCGGGGTTCAGGATCTGGTCGCCGTCGATGACCACGGCGTTTTCCAGGGAGCCGCCGCGGGCCAGACCGGCGCGGCGCAGGGCCTCGACCTCATGGGCGAAGCCGAAGGTGCGGGCGGCCATGATCTCGGCGCGGAAGGTGTCTTCGTCGACGACGAAGTCCACGACCTGGTTGCCGATAACCGGCGTCGGGAAGTCGATCTCGAAGCGCATCTCGTAGCGGTCGCACGGCAGCAGGGCCGCCGACTTGTCGCCGTCCTGGACGACGATCGGCTCGAGGATTTCGATGTAACGAACCGGGGCTTCCTGACGGCGGAAACCGGCGCGGTCCAGCAGTTGGACGAACGGCAGGGCCGAACCGTCGAGGATCGGCAGTTCCGGGCCATCGACCTCGATCACGGCGTTCGACACGCCCAGGGCGGCGAAGGCGGCCATCAGATGTTCGATGGTCGACAGGCGAACGCCGTCGGCGTTCTCGATCATGGTGTTCAGGCGCGCGTCGACGACAGCCTCGCCCGAGACCGGAATGCGGTTGTCACGGTCGGTGATGTCCGTACGCACGAAGACGATGCCGGTGCCGACCGGCGCCGGGCGCACGGCCAGACGCACGCGGTCGCCCGTGTGCACGCCCACGCCGGCGATGATCGCCGGTGCGACGGTGGTCTTCTGCTGATGGTCGTTCCGGACCGCCAAAACTCAAACTCTCTATTGCTGCGTCCCGCCTCTACGTGCGGAGTTCGCCCCACGAACCGTCTACCGGCCCCTGCGCCAGCGGAAAATGAAAGTCGGGTTTCGGATTGTTTCGATACGGCACAATCGCCCGCGCCAAAGAAAACCGCCCCGGAGCTGGGCTCCGGGGCGGGCGGGCTTGCAGGAAGAAGGGTCGTTAGTTGGCCAGGCGGCGCAGGAACGACGGGATTTCGAGGTCGTCCTCGGCTTCGCCCAGTTCCGGCTCGCTGACCGGCTGGGTCTGGGTGGTGGCGCGCATTTCGGTCTGACGCGAGCCCGGCGCCGGATAGGTCGGCTGGGACTGGCGCTTCTTGCCGAACAGGCTCCAGCCGCTCTTGCGGTGATCGCGATCCTCATAGTCGTCGTAGGCCGGCTCCTGACGCGGGGCCGGTTCCTGACGCTGGGTCGACTCCGACGCGGCGCGGTCCAGATACAGCTCGCCCTGGGCCAGCGGCGCGGTCGCCTCGGCGGCGGTGCGCGGCGACGACTCATACTCCTCGACCCACGGATCGATGATCGGCTCGAGGGTGCGTTCCTCGGCGACGTGGATCACCGGCTCGGGCTTCGGCTCAGGGGCCCGGGCTACAGCGCCGAAAGTCTGCTGCGCGGATTGAAAGGTCGGGACGATGGGGGCTTCCTCGCGGGCGGCCGGGCGCGAGGCCTCGGCGCGGACCGGCTCGGAAACGCGCGGCTCGCTGCGGATCGGATCCGACGGACGAACGTACGACGGGGCCGGGCGACGGGTTTCGAAGACCGAGGTCGAGGTCGTCGGGGTCGCCTTAACGGCCGACATGTCTTCCATGCCGGTGGCCACGACCGAGACGCGGATCTTGCCGTCCAGAGCCGGGTCGAAGGCGGCGCCGAAGATGATGTTGGCGTCCGAGTCGACTTCGCCGGCGATGGCGTTGGCGGCCTCGTCAACTTCCAGCAGGGTCATGTCCATGCCGCCGGTGATGTTCACCAGCACGGCCTTGGCGCCCTTCAGCGAGGTTTCGTCCAGCAGCGGGTTGGCGATGGCGTTCTGGGCCGCCATCAGCGCGCGGTCGTCGCCCGAGGCCTCGCCCGTGCCCATCATCGCCTTGCCCATTTCGGACATGACGGCGCGGACGTCGGCGAAGTCGAGGTTGATCAGACCCGGCAGGATCATCAGATCGGTGATCGAGCGGACGCCCGAGTGCAGGACCTGGTCGGCCATGTTGAACGCGTCGGCGAAGGTCGTGCGTTCGTTGGCGACGCGGAACAGGTTCTGGTTCGGAATGACGATCAGGGTGTCGACGTAGCGCTGCAGCTCGGCGATGCCGGCTTCGGCCAGACGCATGCGGTGACGGCCTTCGAAGGTGAAGGGCTTGGTCACGACGCCGACGGTCAGGATGCCGCGGTCGCGCGCGCATTTGGCGATGACCGGCGCGGCGCCGGTGCCGGTGCCGCCGCCCATGCCGGCGGTGATGAAGACCATGTGGGCGCCGTCGAGGTGCCCGTAAATTTCTTCGGCCGATTCCTCGGCGGCGTTCATGCCGACCTCGGGGTGGGCGCCCGCGCCCAGACCCTGGGTGATGGTCTCGCCGAGCTGTACGCGGCGGTCGGTTTTGGCGAACGACAGATGCTGCGCGTCGGTATTGGCTACGACGAACTCTACGCCCTCAAGCCCGGCGTCGATCATGTTATTGACCGCGTTGCCGCCGGCTCCGCCTACGCCGAACACGACGATACGGGGTTTCAGTTCCGTGGCTTGCGGACGCACCAGCGAGAGAGACATTTTTGTTCCGACCTTTTCCGACCCAGCTCCAGCCTGCGAAAGCCCCGCCGCTTCGCATTGGTTAGAGACGCGTTAAGGATTGCCCCTTTGGCGTTAACGCGAGGTTACCGAATAACTTGAGTCGCGCCCGTGGCCACCGATTCCATCAAGCGTTACCGCGAATTACAGGGGATTACCGCGTCAAAGGAGCATTGCGGCCTCCCTCCCGATTTGGTTGAGTAGGCGGGTAGCGGCGCCCGGGGGCGCCCCGGGGGTTTGATTATGATCAAGGTATCCATTCTGGCGCTCGCCGGCGCCCTGGCCGTGAGCACCGCAGCGGTCGCCCAGCCCGCGCCGTCCGCGCCCGCCGACGCATCCGCCGCCGCGGTGACGGCGCCCACCATCGAGCAGATGTCCGCCCTGCCCGCCATCTCCAGCCTGGCGGTTTCGCCCGACGGCAAGCACATCGCGGGCGTAGAGGCCCGGGGCGATTCCAGCGTCATTCTGGTGTGGGACCTGGAACGCCCGGGCTCCGCGCCAACCGCGATCGGTTCGGCCCAGATGAAGATTCAGGGCGTGACCTTCGTGAAGGACAACGTCCTGGGCGTCAGCCTGTGGCAGCCATTCGACCAGGACAACTACAAGACCTTCATCGGCAAGTTCATGCTGACCGATCTTGAGGGCAAGGAATGGCACGACCCGATGTCGGTGCTGCGCGCCCGATCGGAAGGCGAGGAACGGTTCGCACGGCTCTCTAGCGCCGATCTGCTGGACCGGCTGCCGAACGATCCGGACAACATCCTGCTGTCTATCGGAGCAGAGGTTTATCGTCTCAATGTGCGGACCAACCGCTCGGAGCGCATCCAGCGCGCCGGCGAACGCACCATCGGCTACGTCACCGACCTGACCGGCGCCCTGCGCACCCGGGCGGTCGCCGATCGCGACGGGGAAGGCCTGTATATCTCCACCCAGCTCCGCAATGACTCCGGCGGCTGGGACGAGCATATCCGCAACCACATCAAGGACCGCGAGGTCTTCGCGATCGCCGGTTTCACCGCGGACCCGAACATCGCCTACGTCATCTCGAACCGCGGCCGGGACAAGGCGGCGATCTTTGAATACGACGTCCGCAGCCGCCAGCTGGGCGAAGTCGCCTTCGAACACCCGCTGTTCGAGGCCACCGGCGTGGCCGTCGACAACCGGGAGGGACCTACCTTCGGCCAGGTGATCAGCTTCCACTACGCCGGGCCGCGCGACGACGAATATGTCGTCGACCCGGAATACGCCGCCCTGAACGACGCGCTGAAGAGCGCACTCAACATCCAGGAAACCCCGCTGCGTTTCACCGATCCGGCCACCGGCCAGACGCGGATGATCCGTTATCCGCAGGACCGCTACTTCAATATCGTCTCGATCTCCGAGGACATGAATGTCGCCGTCGTGTGGGCCGGCGGCGTCAACGATCCGGGCCAGTACTACCTCCTGAAGAACAAGACTGAACTGACGCCCCTGTCGCGGCCCTATCCCGGGGTAAATCCCGCAGCGCTCGGAACGACGCAGATGGTCTCGTACAAGGCGCGTGACGGCCTGGACGTCCCGGCCTTCCTGAGCCGCCCGCCGGCGTCGTTCGGCCCGGGCCCCTTCCCTACCGTGATCATGCCGCACGGCGGCCCGTGGTCGCGGGACAATCTGGAATGGGACTACTCGTGGTGGCGCGTGCTGCTGACGTCGCGCGGCTACGCCGTGCTGCAGCCCCAGTTCCGCGGCTCGGACGGCTGGGGCCGCCGCCTCTGGACCGCAGGCGACAACGAATGGGGCCAGAAGATGCAGGACGATCTCGACGACGGCGCCAAATGGCTCGTCGAACAGGGTGTCGCCCAACAGGATCGCGTGGCCATGTTCGGCTTCTCGTACGGCGGCTACGCGGCCATGGCCGCCGCCGTGCGTCCGAACGGAAACTACAAGTGCGCCATCGCCGGGGCCGGCGTGTCGGACCTGAGCCGCATCCGCTCGGGCCTGTTCCGCAACCCCTACACCCGTGAAGCCCAGCGCGACACGGTGAATGGCTTGAGCCCGGTCACCCAAGCCAACCGGATCCAGATCCCGATCATGCTGTTCCACGGCGACCGGGATACGACCGTCGAGCTGGAGCAGTCGGCGGCCTTCGTCGGCGCCGCGCGCGGCAGCGGTCAGGACGTGCAGTACCACGTGGTCCAGGACTATGCCCACGGCCCGGCCTGGACGCCGGCGGTCGAGGCCCAGCAACTGCGGCTAATCGAAGACTACCTCCGCACCGGTTGCGGCGGCAACGGCCTCTAGGCCGACACTCGCTTCATACAATGCGGAAAGGCCGCTCCCTTCGGGGGGCGGCCTTTTTCGTTGCCGGCCAGCCCTCCGGCGACGGCGCTCGCAGATGGGGAGCCAAAAGCTGCCGGGGCCCACACCGGCTGACTCCGCTGCTTTGGGCGGTAGCGGGAGTCGCGGCTGCGCCGACGCGGATCACGCGGCGCTGTACTTTGAGGTTCATCAGGCGCCTTGGCCTCCGGGACAGGGACCGAAGCCCGGCTGGCCATCGCTGTAGCCGGAACGACGTCGGGATGTGCGGGGGCCGATCTGCGAGCCCGGAACCGGGCGCGGCCGCCGCACTGACGACGCGAGACAGATATCCCTGTCGCCGGAGGCCAGGGACGCCCACGGCCCTGTCTGAGGGCCGACGTTGGGACGCGAGCCGCAGAACCGGCTCCGCCGTTGCTCCGGACAAACGAAAAGAGGCGGCGGACCGAAGTCCGCCGCCCCCATTCGTGTCGCTCAGAAAGCCCTGGTTTAGAAGGACTTCGAGAGGTTGATGAACACGCTGCGGCCCACGAAGTCGTAGCCCGAGTACAGCGGCGAGTTGCCCACGCCACCAACCCAGTAACCCGTCGCCGTCGGCGGACGCTCGTTGAAGAGGTTCCGCACGCCGGCCGTGACCGTCAGGTCATCCGACGACCACTGCGCCGAGACGCCGTGCAGGAAGTACTCGTCGACCGAGGCGTCGATGCCGTTGGCCGCCAGGCTGACGCCGCCGTTTTGTTCGGCGTACAGCTCTTCGTCCGACATGGCGTCGATCCATTCCACGCCGTAACGAACGCGCCAGGCATCCCACGAGTAGCTGACGCTGGCCGTGGCCGACCATTCCGGATCGTTCAGGCTGCCGACCGAGTTGTAGACCGGGTCGGTCGGGAACAGGATCGACTCGCGGCGGATGTAGTTCGTCGCCGAGGCGTTGAACAGCATCGAGCCCGGACCGACGTCCACGCTGTAGCGCAGGTTGTAGTCAACGCCGGTCAGGAGGTCCGAAGCGATGTTGACGTAGCCGTTGGTCACGGTCAGGGCGCGGGTGGCCGAGTTACGCGAGACGAGGGCGCAATAGCCGTTGTCCGCGGCGAACTCGGCGGTAGCCGAACCGTAGCACTGCGACAGGATGAAGCTCGTGCCGACCTGATCGACGCCATTGCTGACTTCGATCTCGTAGTAGTCGACCGCGAACGAGAAATCACCCCAGCCGGTCGGCAGTTCGGGCTGAAGGATCAGGCCCGTGGTGAAGTTCGTCGAGGTTTCAGCCGAGAGACCGGCAGCGGCGCCACCAGCTTGCAGAACCTGGACGCTGCTGGTGGCGGTGAAGCCGGCCGGCAGGCCTTCAGAGCCGCAGTTCGCGACAATGTTGAGGTTCGGGCTGTTGGTGTAGTCGTTACAGATGTCGTTCGTGCTGCTGATGAAGCCAGCGGTGGCGCCGAGGAACTGCTCGAACAGCGCCGGGGCGCGGTACGAGGTGCCGTAGGTGGCGCGGAACGTCAGGAAGTCGACCGGGGTGTAGACCAGGCCGACCTTGTAGGTCGTGTCGTCACCGTAGGACTCGTAGTCCGTGTAACGACCCGAAGCCGTCAGCGTCAGCTCCTGGGCGAACGGCATGTTCGCCAGCAGCGGCACTTCAACTTCGCCGAAGACTTCAACCACCGAATCCGAACCGCGGGTGATGGCGGCGGTCGAGAAGTTGTAGGTGTTGCCGTTCTGCGAATCCAGGCCCGGCGTGTCGTCGATCTCGGCTTCACGGTACTCGGCGCCGATATAGGCCTGCACCTCGCCCGCGGGCAGGGTGAACAGCGGGCCGCTGAGGCCGCCCGAGAAGACCAGCTCGTTGTACTTGGTGATGCCGGTGACCGGACGGAACACGTAGTTCACGAAGTCGGCCGGCAGGTCGCCGCCGATCGTGGCGTTGTTCAGGGCCGGAGCCGTGATGCACATTTCAGCCGGGTTGCCGACGTTGGCGCGGCAGGTCAGGCCGTTGCGGACGAGGTACGAAGGCGTACCGCCCGGAGCGGCGACGACGTCCAGCGACTTGATCAGACGGTCCGTGAGGAACTGTTCCGACGTGTAGGTCGATTCCGAAGTCGTGTAGCTGACGTAGGCGTCGTATTCCCAGTTCTGCAGGAAGAAGTCGCCACGGATGCCGACCAGGTTCTTGAAGAAGTCGACTTCCTGGGTCGAGTCGTAGTTGCCGAAGCCGATGAAGGCGCGGGCTTGCACGTTACGACCCGGGTTCAGGCCCTGGTTGCCCGACATCGGCGCGAGAGCGGCGATGTTGGCGGGGACCAGCGGGCTGCCCTGGGCGTAGTCGAGGGTCAGCTGACGGAAGCCGACCTGGCTCGATTCACGACGGTTGAACAGCGACTCTGCGTAGATCTCGGCGTCGCCGAGAGCGCCGAGGTCGTAACCGCCGGCCAGGTACAGGGTGCTGACTTCAACCGGCGAGAACAGCGAGTTGTTCAGCACACGCGGGTCGAAGGTGTCGCGAACGCTGGTGCCGTAGCCGCTGTTGCCGCCGCCGACGCCTTCGAAGCCGGTCAGGCCCGTGGTGACGGCCGAGTTCGGACGCCAGCGGTTGAAGGTGGCCGAGCCGCCCAGAGCGCCCTGACCGGCAACGGTGGCCGTGCCGAGGGTGTTGATGGTGACGCCGCCGTTGTCGAGCGAGAAGCACTTCGACTTGCCGGTCATCGGATCGATGTAGTCGGTGCCGTCCGTGAAGCCTTGCGTCGGGCAGCGAGCCCAGTCGCGGGCACCGAGGGTCAGCTCTTCGCGGTTGTAGTACTCGGCCGAACCGAGGACGTGCCAACGGTCGCCGTTCAGGCCGCCCGCGATCGAGATACGCGATTGGTCACCTTCGCCGGCGGCGTCGGTGGTCGCGTTGTACTGGCCCTCGATGATCAGGCCTTCGAGGTTGTTGCGGGTCACGATGTTGATGACGCCGGCGACGGCGTCCGAACCGTAGATCGACGAAGCGCCGTCACGCAGCACTTCGACGCGCTCGATCAGAGCCGACGGCAGGACGTTCAGGTCGGCCGAGCCGACCGAACCGCGCGAACCGGCCGGAGCGACGCGACGGCCGTTCAGCAGGACCAGGGTACGCGTCGGGCCAAGGCCGCGCAGCGAGACGGTGTTGACGCCGGGACCGCCGTCGACGACGAAGCCGCCGAACAGGTTGTTGATCTGGGCGCTGCCGCCCGTGATCGCGGTGCCTTGCAGGATTTCCGTGGTCGAAGCCAGACCAGCGAGGGTCGCTTCATCACGGGTGATCACCTGGATGGGCGACGGCGAGTTGTAGGTGTCGCGACGGATGCGCGAACCAACGACGACGACTTCTTCGATTTCGGTCGCGTCCTGGTCGGCCTCATCCTGGCCGTCCTGGGCCAGAACTGCGGTCGGGACGAAGGTCACGGCGCCGAAGGCGGCGAGACCGGCCACGATGGTGGAAGTCAGAAGGCGTTCTTTTGACAAATTGATCACTCGGAAAAGTCCCCCGATTGGAAGGTTAATGCGGCAATAGCTGAAAGCTGCGCCCCGCCCGTGCCACACCTAAGTCACACGCGTGCCCAATCCCTAACGAGGCTGACACGTTGGTGGCAAGGGCAACGCTTTCGTCGACTTCAAGTTGACGAGCAACCGTCACAGGTAAGCCACACTTCACCTGATTGGAGTATCAGAGGTTCTCGCGAAGCCAGCCAGCGGCGCGCGCAACGAGCCCACCAGTGTGTTGCCGGGGCGCATCGGCAGCGGTGATCTGACGTGACATCAGCTTTCTGGCCGATACGGCTTCACGCGGACCATAGGCTGCACGAAGCAGGACGCCGGCCGCCGAGCAGAAGGCCGGTCCGGAGGCTGCGTCGGCCAGGTGAGGAGCCCGCTGGGGCTTGCCGAGCCGGACCGGACGATCGAACACACGCACCGCGAGTTCGCGCACGCCGTTCAGCTGGCTGGCGCCGCCGGTGAGGACCAGGCCCGCGCCCGGCTCGAGGCCGACGCCGGCGTTGCGCAGACGGTCGCGCAGCAGTTCGAGGGTTTCCTCGACGCGCGGGGCGATGACGGTCTTCAGCATGGCGCGGGGCACCACGACGGGGCCGGCGGACGGGTCCTCGCCGCGCGGCGGGGCCTCCAGCATCTCGCGGTCCTCGTTGGCCGAGGCCATGGCCGAGCCGTGCAGGGTCTTGAGTCGCTCGGCGCCGGCGCGGGAGGTCGACAGGCCGCGGGCGATGTCAGCGGTGACATGATCGCCGCCGACGTTGAGCGATTCGATATGCAGCAGGGAGCGTCCGCCCCAGACGGCCGCCGAGGTGGCGCCGCCGCCCATATCGATGCAGACGCAGCCGAGATCCATCTCGTCGTCTTCCAGCGCTGCCAGCGACGAGGCGACCGGCGCGGCGACGACGCCCTGCAGGTCCAGGTGCGCCAGCTCGAGGCAGTGGCTGAGCGCATTGAAGGCGCTCTCGGCCATGGAGACGACCAGCAGGTCGAGGCCGAGCGAGTGGCCGCGCATGGCGCGCGGATCGTGCACGCCGCGCGCGCCGTCGACCGACCAGGCGATCGGCAGGACGTGGATGGGGCGGCGGTTGGGCAGGCGGATCTGCGCCAGGGCCATGCCGATGGCGCGCGCCAGATCGGCGTCGCCGACAGGGTTCTGGCCCAGCGAGACGCGAGCCTGGACGCGATGACTGGCCATCTGGCCGATGGCGGTCGTGACGACGACGCCCGAGACCGGCGAGCCGGCGGCCCGTTCGGCGCGCTCGACGGCGTGGCCGATGGCCTGGGCGGCCTCGTCCATGCTGACGATGCCGCCGCCGCGGATGCCGCGCGACTGCACGTGCCCTGCCCCGGCCACACGGATGGTGCGGTCGGCGTGGCGCACGCCCTCGGGCTTCATGATGAAACAGCCGACCTTGGATTGACCCAGGTCAAGCGCGGCGACGACCGGCGCGCGCCCTGCGGCGCCCTTGCCCTCTACCGATCTGTCCATCGAACGTCCGGCCATGCGCAGTCCCTAACCCGTTACGTCGCCGGCGGAGGGCCGGACGGCGACCTCCTCGGGCGTTCTCAAATCGATGCGGGCGAAGCCCAATTCCAGCAGCCGCTCGCGTTGATCCAGCGCGTCCAGCTGGATCAGGGCCGCGTCCTGATCGGTGGCGGGCAGCTGGATGAGGCTGCCGTCCTTCAGGCGCAGGTCCCAGCGGCGTTCGTCGACGCGAACCAGCGCCTCCAGACGCGACATCAGCCGCGGCCGTTGCGCGATCAGCGGCAACACTTCTGAAGCAGCCTGCTCCGCGCCCTTGCCGACAACCAGCGGCAGGTTCGGATAGCGGCCGGCATCGGCGCCCTGGATGACCTGGCCGTGGCCGTCGATGACGAAGGCGCGGCCGCCGGTCTGCCAGACGGCGAGACGGTCGTGTTCGGTGACGTCGACGATCAGGGTGTTCGGCAGCAGACGCACGACGCGCGCCGACTTGACCCAGCCGACCTGCTCGACCCGCTCGCGCACGGCGTCGAGGTCGATGGAGGTCATCGGCTGGTCAGCCTGCAGCTGGACAGCGTGCTGGATGGCGGCGGTCGCCTCGGGGCTCTCGCCCTCGATGAAGACCTTCTCCAGCTTCAGGCCCATGCCGGCGGTCAGGCCGTCGACGCCGTGGCCGATCGAGGCGCTGATGCGCTCGGCGCGCGCGCCGGTCGCCAGCACGCCGGCGAGGACCAGCACGCCGGCCGCAATCGAAATCATCACCGCGCGCGGCGACAGGTCGAGCCTGCCGATCGCCGCCATCTTCCCCGGCACAGCCGGAGCGTTACGCGGCGCGCGACCGCGCCCTCCCCCTTTGGAAGCCGCAGGCCGCTTGGCAGGCTGGTTCGAATTCTGTCGCCGACCGCCGCGAACTACCGCGGGCATGAGGCGTCCTCCACCATCCACCGGACCAGGTCTTTGTAATCCATCCCGACATAGGCGGCCTGCTCAGGGCTGAGCGAAGTCGGCGTCATGCCGGGCTGGGTGTTGACCTCCAGAAGAACGAGAACGTCGTTAAGATCGTCATAACGAAAGTCCGATCGTGAAACCCCTCGGCAACCCATCGCCGTATGCGCCAGCTCGGATTCGCGCAGCGCTCGCTCGAAAATGTGTGGCGGCAGTTCGGCCGGAAGCACGTGGCTGGAGCCGCCGGGGGCGTATTTGGCCTCGTAGTCGTAGAAGCCCTTCTTCGGGGTGATGTCCGTCACCGTCAGGGCACGCGGCCCCGACTTCTCCCCAAGAACCGTCACGGCCAGTTCCTTGCCGGCCACGAAGGGCTCGACCATCACCAGCTCGCCATAGGTCCAACTGCCCTCGCCGGTCGCCGCGCAGGGGGCGTCGCCGGGCATGACCACATAGACGCCGACCGAGGAGCCCTCGGCGTTCGGCTTGACCACATAGGGGGGCGGAATGACGTGGCTGCGCGCCACCGCCATGCGGTCGAACAGACCGCCGCCGGGCACGACCACGCCCGCGGCCTTCAGCACGGCCTTGGACTTGTCCTTGTCCATGGCCAGGGCCGACGAGAGAACGCCGGAGTGGGTGTATGGAATGGCGAGGGTCTCCAGCACGCCCTGAACGCAGCCGTCCTCGCCCCATTCGCCGTGCAGGGCGTTGAAGACGACGTCGGGCTTCAGCTCGGCGAGGACCTGGGCCAGATCGCGGCCGGCGTCGACGCGGCTGACCCGGGCCACCTGCCCTTCCAGCGCATCGGCGCAACCCTTGCCTGAGGACAGCGAGACCTCCCGTTCCGACGACAGACCACCCATCAGGACGGCGACGTGCAGGTCGGAAAACGGGCGGGTCATGACGGGCTCCACAGACACTCACCGCAATGCGGCGAATGTCCTTAACAAGGCATCAACCATCGCGCGCCCAGCGGCGGATGAAATCGTGGTGATCGGACCAGTCGGCCCAGGTCGCCTCGGCCCAGCGGCGTACGGCGGCGCGGTGGGCGTCGGGCTCCACGGCGTCGACGACGTCAGCGACGGTGACGGCGTAACGGTCACGCTGGGGTAGTTCGGGCAGGCTCGCCTTGCGGGCGGCGAAGCCGAGCATGGCGGTGTTGGCGGCCTCGCCCGTAAGCCCACCCTCGATCTGGACCCACAGGCGCGCCAGATGCAGGCCGACGGACTGGATCGCCCGACGCGAACCGTCCCCGGGATGCTGGATCGCCCAGACGTCGACCGTCAGCCGGTGGACCGGCATCAGGGACGGGTCCTCGAACTCGCGCGCGATGACTGTGTTGAACGCGCCCCAGCAGGCGGGCGACGAGGTCATGTAGGCGTGGACCGGCCCGTCGACGGCCGCGAGCCGCGAACCGCAGCCCGGGCAGACGGACGTGTCAGCCGGGGCGGCCAATGCGCCGGATCTCCCAGTGCAGATCGATGCCGGTCTTCGCCAGCACGTCCGCCCGCACGGTGTCACCCAGGCTTTCGATGTCGGCGGCGGTGGCCTCGCCCGGGTTGATCATGAAGTTGGAGTGAAGCTCGCTGAACATGGCGCCGCCGCCGGTGACGGCGTGCAGCTTGCCGCGCCAGCCGGCCTCGTCGACCAGCTTCCAGCTGGAGTGGCCGTCCGGGTTCTTGAAGGTCGAGCCGCCGGTCTTTTCGCGGATCGGCTGGGTCTGTTCGCGGCGCGAGGTGATCTCGTTGATCTTGGCCTTGCTGACCGCAGGATCGCCCGCCTCTGTTTCAAACAGGGCTGACAGCACAACAAGGTCTGCATCCTGCAGGGCGCTGTGCCGATACGTGTACTGGAGATCGGCCTCACTCATCAGGAAGACAGACCCCTTGCGGTCCATCACAGTCGCCGTGACGAGCACATCCTTGGTCTCACTACCGTAGCAGCCAGCGTTCATGAATGCGGCGCCGCCGACGGTGCCGGGTATGCCTGCGAGAAACTCCAACCCCGCGATCCCCGCCTCTGCAGCCTTCCGGGCAAGGATGGCGTCCGGAACCGCAGCACCTGCCGATATGCTGACGGAATCGAGGACCTGAACCTTGTTGAAGCCGCGCCCAAGGCGGATCACAACGCCTTCAACGCCGCCATCGCGGATGATGACGTTCGACCCGACCCCCAGCGTCGTGACGGGCACGTTCCGATCCAGAGCCTTCAGGAACTCGGACAGGTCCGTCTCGTCTTCCGGCAGGAACAGCACATCGGCGGAGCCCCCGACCCGGAACCAGGTGAAAGGCGCGAGGGGTTCATCACGCAAAAGCTTGCCGCGCACGGCGGGGAGAGAGTCGCGCCAGGTCATGCGTGTCCTTGATCAAGTTCGGACCAGAGCGGCGCGGCGGGGACGCCTTCGCCGGTGTTACGTTGCGGCAGGCCGTCGTTGAGGCGCAGCCAGCGCACCTTCGACTGAATCCCGCAGTGGCCGCCCAGCGGCACGAGGTTAGGGTCGTCGAGGCTCCCGATGCTGACCGCCATGGTCGGCTCGGCGAAGGCGTCGAAGGTCAGGGGCGTGCCGCACTTCGGGCAGAAGCCGCGCTGCGCCTTGTCCGAGGAACGATAGTTGGCGCACGGCTCGCCCAGCCAGCTGAAGGCGGCGCGGTCCACGTCGAGGAAGCCGGCGGCGACCTGACCGGTGGCGCGCTGGCACATGCGGCAGTGGCAGAACTCGGCCGTGCGCGGCCGGGCGTCCAGCGCGTAGCGGACGGCGCCGCACTGGCAGCCGCCGGTGGCGAAGGGTTCGCGAACGCTCATCAGGAGGCACGTCCTGAGCCGTCTAACTTTCTTTGAGCGGCTTCATTCTTCAAAGCATAGCGGTCGGCGGCGTCCCAGAAGCCTCCGGCCTCGGTTTCCAACAGGTCCGCAAAGCGGTCTTCGATCTCGGTCGAGGGCGTGACACCTCCGCGAGCGGCACGCTCTCTCGGATAGGCCTCACCGAAGGCCCGCATGGCCAGCGCAAGTTGCGCAGACGTTTCCGGCATCCCGAGCGCTTGGAAGCCCACAACAGCTTCGGGAGCCAGTATGCCCGTGTGGTTGCTAAAGAACTGGCCAAGTCCGCCATTCTGGATTTCGGACTGGGTCCAGTGGGTCACAAACAGGTGCCGGGACGGTTCGGGCAATCTCGCGAGCTGAGCGGTGAAGACCCCCGGCTCGTCATATATGCGGACGTCGTCCCAATAGGGTTCGACCAGGTCCCAATAGCTCACCCCAGCGCCTCCAGCTGCGCCGGCAGGGCGTAGGCCCAGCTAGTGATGTCGCCGGCGCCGAGCAGGACGACCAGGTCGCCGGATTTGGCCTCTTCGCGGATCATGCGCGGCAGGACGGCGGCGTTCTCCAGCGGCTGGACAGAGCGGTGGCCGAAGCGGCGGACGCCGTCGACCAGGGCGTGCTTGTCCACGCCCTCGATCGGGCTTTCGCCGGCCGGATAGACGTCGGCGACGATGACGGCGTCGGCGTCGGAGAAGCAGGTCGAGAACTCGCCCATCAGATCGCGCAGGCGGGTGAAGCGGTGCGGCTGGACCACGGCGATGACGCGGCCCTCGGCCACCTGACGGGCGGCCTTGAGGACGGCGGCGATCTCGACCGGGTGGTGGCCGTAGTCGTCGATGATGCGGACGCCGTTCGCGACGCCGGTGGTGGTGAAGCGGCGCTTGACCCCGCCGAAGCCGGCCAGACCCTTGCGCAGGGCCTCGTCCGAGACGTCCAGTTCGCGCGCCACGGCGATGGCGGCCAGGGCGTTGGAGACGTTGTGCCAGCCGGCCATGGGCAGATAGAGGCCCTCGATGCGGATCGGCTCCTCCAGCGCGGCCATGCCCTGCTGCTGGATGACCACGTCGAAGCGGCAGCCGTCGGGGCCCATGTCGCAGTTGTCGGCGCGGACCATGGCCTGGGGGTTCAGGCCGTAGGTGACCAGGCGGCGGTTATCGATCGAGGCGACGAGGCGCTGGACCTCGGGGTGATCGAGGCAGACGGCGGCGAAGCCGTAGAAGGGGATGTTCTCGACGAAGTCGATGAACGCCTTCCGCACTCCATCGAAGTCGCCGTAGTGGTCGAGGTGTTCCGGGTCGATGTTGGTGACAATGGCCACGGTCGACTTGAGGCGCAGGAAGCTGCCGTCGCTCTCGTCGGCCTCGACCACGATCCAGTCGCCGTCGCCGACTTTCGCATTGGTGCCGTAGGCGTTGATGATGCCGCCGTTGACCACCGTCGGGTCCAGACCGGCGGCGTCCAGCAGGGCCGCGACCATGGAGGTCGTGGTGGTCTTGCCGTGGGTGCCGCCGACGGCGATCGAGAACTGCAGGCGCATCAGTTCGGCCAACATCTCGGCGCGGCGAACCAGCGGGATGCGGCGTTCGCGGGCCGCGACCATCTCGGGGTTCGAGGCCTTCACGGCGGTCGAATAGACCACCGCCGACACGCCCTCGGCGACATTGGCGGCGTCGTGGCCGATGAAAACCTTCGCGCCCAGCTTCTCCAGCCGCTCGGTGTTGGCGCTGGCTTTAGCGTCCGAGCCCTGCACCGAATAGCCGATCTTGAGCATGATCTCGGCGATGCCGCTCATGCCGATGCCGCCGATCCCCACGAAATGGACGGGACCGAGGTCGAACGGGACGGGGCGAAGGCGAGCGATCATCGAAGCCGATTAGCAAGGGCCGTGCAGGAATGCACGACCCCGATCAGTCGTCGCTGACGAAGTCCTGTGCGAACTCGGGCGAGTCCTCCATGCCTTCCAGCAGCGGGGCGTCGTCCTCGTCTGACGTGCGGGTCGGATCCGGGACCTCGAAGCCGACCGGGATAGACAGGTCCAGCAGGCCCGCGGCCTTCATCTCCTGGATGCCCGGCAGGTCGTAGAGGCTGGCCAGGCTGAAGTGTTCGAGGAATTTGTCGGCGGTGCCGTAGGTCACCGGGCGGCCCGGCGTGCGGCGGCGACCCTTCAGCTTCACGAAGCCCATCTCGAGCAGCAGGTCGAGCGTGCCCTTGGACAGGGAGACGCCGCGCACGCTCTCGATCTCGGCCCGGGTGCAGGGCTGGTGGTAGGCGATGATGGCCAGAGTTTCGAGCGCGGCCTTCGACAGGCGGCGCGGCTCCTCGCGCTCCTCGGTCATCATGAAGCTGAGGTCGGCGGCGGTGCGGAAGCGCCAGCGGTCGGCGACGCATTCCAGCTCGACCCCGCGGCCCTGGTAGCGTTCGCGCAAGCCGGAGATGGCTCCGCCCACGTCGGCGCCCTCGGGCAGGCGGCGCGCGATCTCGGCGGCCGACAGCGGACCGGCGGCGGCGAACAGCAGCGCTTCGACGCGACGTTCGATCTCGTCATGGTCGGGGGCGAACTGGATCACGGGGTCAACTCCAGCGGCTGGCCCATCCCGGGCCCCTGCCCGCGCCGCTTCAGGAAGACCTCGGCGAACGCCTCGGCCTGTTTCACATCCATGGCCCCTTCCTTCACCAGCTCGAGGCTGGCCGACAGGGTGGACGCCGTATAACTGGCCTGGGATGGGCCTTCGTCGCCGTCCTTCTCGGGGGCGATGCGCTCCAGCGGCGTCCACTGGTTCAGGCGGGGCAGGATGTCGCGCAACCAGTCGCGGGCGGCCTCCAGCTGGAAGGCCTCGACGCGCTGGCCGGGATTGTAGCGACGCAGCTCCTCGCGACGTCGCTGGGTCACATAGGCGGCCATCAGCTCGTACAGGCTGGCGTCGATGCGGTCGGACGGCACGATGACCAGCGCCTCGGGATCGCCGCGGGTGAAGACGTCGCGCTTGAGCCTCGGACGGGCGGTGATCGCCTCCACCGCCTTGCGCATGGCTTCCAGCTTCTGGAGGCGGAAAGCCAGGGCGGCGGCCATCTCCTCGGCCGGCATCTCGTCGCCCTTGCCCTTCTCGTTGCGGGGCAGGAGCAGGCGGGACTTCAGATAGGCCAGCCACGACGCCATCACGAGGTAGTCGGCGGCGAGTGAGAAATTGCGACGGCGGGCCTCGTGCACGAAGGCGAGATACTGCTCGGCCAGTTTGGTGATCGACAGCTTCAGCAGATCGACCTTCTGCGTTCGCGCCAGCGCCAGCAGCACGTGCAGGGGCCCTTCGTAGCCTTCCAGATCGACGACGAAGGCGTCGCGGGCGTCAGCCTGTTCGACCGCCGTGAAGTCCAGATTGGGCTGGAAGGCGTCGGTCATTTGAGTGACCTACCGCGCTTCGCGCTACTTGAGGTCATGCCTGCGCCTCTCCGACGTCAGGCCCCTTTGCGGCGTTCAGGCGGCCCGACAGCATGGCGTCAAAGCGGTCGCGGGCCTCGCGGACGTCCAGCGGTTCGGGTGAGCGGACAATGCGGGCCATGGCGGCGTCGGCCCGTCTGGCGGCCTTGCTCTGGAGGGCGCCGACGGCTTCGGCGACCTGACGCATCTCGGCGAGGTCGCCGTTGCAGTGCAGGACCACGTCGCAGCCGGCCTTGAGCGAGGCTTCGGCCCGCTCGGTCAGGGAGCCGGACAGGGCCTTCATCGACAGGTCGTCGGTCATGATCAGACCGCCGAAGCCGAGGTGGCCGCGCATCAGCCTGATGGCCTTCTTCGAGGTCGTGGCGGGGCGCTTGCCGTCGATGGCGGTGAAGACGACGTGGGCGGTCATGGCCATCGGCATGTCCGACAGGCCCTTGAAGGGCGCGAAGTCCCAGCCGTCGAGCGCCGCGAAGTCGGCGTGCACCACCGGCAGGTCGTGGTGGCTGTCGGCGAATGCGCGGCCGTGGCCGGGCATGTGTTTGATCACCGGCAGGACGCCGCCGGCCATCATGCCCTCGGCGGCGGCGCGGCCCAGCTGGGCGACGGTGGCCGGGTCGCGGGCGTAGGCGCGGTCGCCGATGATGTCGTGGGCGCCCGGCACCGGCACGTCCAGCACCGGCAGGCAGTCGACGTTGATCCCGACCGACTTCAGATCGTGCGCCATCAGGCGTGAGCCGAGCCGGACCAGTTCCCGCGCGCCGAGCAGGTCGTTGGTGGCCTTCAGATAGGCGTCGCCCGGCGGATATTTCGGCCAGTGCGGCGGGCCCATTCGCTGCACCCGACCGCCCTCCTGGTCGATCAGGACCGGGGCGTCGGCGTCGCCGATGCAGTCGCGCAGTTCGGACGTCAGCGCCCTGAGCTGGTCCGGGCTGTCGACGTTGCGACGGAACAGGATGAAGCCCCACGGGCGGACGTCGGAGAAGAAGGCCTTCTCCTCCTCCGTCAGCCTGTGGCCGCTACAGCCCAGGATCATGGCCGCCCTCAAAGGCTCACCCTCTTCCGCTCATCCCCGCGAAAGCGGGGACCCAGTCCTTTCGTTGAGGCGCCGGCGGCCTGGATTGCAAGGCCAGCCTTCCCGGCGGGACCGTCCATCCACAGCACTGGGTCCCCGCTTTCGCGGGGATGAGCGGGACGGAGAGTCATCGGGACCGTCAGCGCTGCCTCAGCGGACGATGCAGTCGCCGCCGGACGCCTTGATGGCGCTGCACAGGCCGGTCGCCTGTTCGCGGCTGAGGCCCGAGACGGTGGTGCGGTAGACCGTGGAGCCGTTGGCGGCGGTGACTTCCTGCACCCGACGGCTGGCGCCGGCGGTGAACTGCGGATAGCGGCCGACCGTGGCGTTGTACTCGCGCTCGGCCAGGGCCGGGGTCGAGAAGGCGCCGATCTGGACGCCGGCGTTTCCGCCGGCGGGCGCGGCCGGGCGCGGCTCGACCTTGGCGGGCGGCGGCACCGTCGCGGCCGGGGGCGGCGCGGGGCGGGTCGCCGGCGGCGCGACCGGAGCCGGCAGAGGCGCGGCGTCGACGGGCTGCGGCAGCGGACGCGGCTGGACGGCTTCCGGCGGCGGGGTGAAGGTCGGGGCCGTCGTGGGGGCCTCGACATCGGAATAGACGTCGATGCCGGCTTCCGGATCGACCGGCTGGGCGTCGATGGGGGCCTGGGCCTTCATCTGGCCCACGGGCGTGCCGACGGCGGGCGGTGCATCGTTCGAGGTGCGCGGACCGGCGCGGTAGTAGACCACCACGGCGACGATCAGCAGGATCAGGACCACGGCCGAGATGATCAGGGTCAGCGGCGGGGCCTTGCCGCCGCCACCGCCGCCACCGGCCCCGCGCCGCGCGTCGTAGCCGCCGCGATCGAACGGCAGGTCGTCATCGGTCGGCGGCGTATAGGCGCCGCGGTCACGGCCATGGTTCGGGCGATAGGGATCTTCGTGGGACATGGCCGGCCTTTTTGGGTCCGCGCGCGAATCGACGCGCGGACGTTCACTCTAACCCGCCCTGCCGGCCTTTCGAATCACAGATCGAGAGCGAGGTCGAGGCTGAACAGTTTCTTGTGTTCCTCGATGGCGTAGCGGTCGGTCATGCCGGCGATGTAGTCGCACACCGCCCGGGCCCGTTTGGCGTCGTCGCCGGTGCGCGCCTTGCCCGACCATTCGGGGGGCATGGTCTCCGGCTCGGCCATGAACAACTGGAACATCTCGGCGAGGATGCGCCGCGCCTGGCTGCGGGTGCGATTGACCCGGTAGTGCCGGTACATCCGCTCGAAGAGGAATTTCCGCAGCACGCCGAGGTCGGCGAGCATGCCATGGGAGAAGGCCACCAGTGTCCGCTTGCCCATGCGCACGTCTTCGGTGGAGCGGATGTTGTCGGCGTCCAGACGCATTTCGGTCTCGGCCAGCACGTCCTCGATCATGGCCCCGATCATTCGGCGAACCGCCTCGATGCGGATCATGCGGTCGTTGACGTCCGGCCAGTCCTTGCGCACGCCGTGCAGGACGGGGCCGATCAGGGGCACATCGGCGAGATCGTCGAGGGTGAACAGCCCGGCCTGTACGCCGTCGTCCACGTCGTGATTGTTGTAGGCGATGTCGTCGGCGATGGCGGCCGCCTGGGCTTCCAGCGAGGCGAAGGTGCCGAGGCGCAGGTCCCAGCCGGGGGCGTAGTCGGCGATGGCCTTCCAGGCGGGTTCGTCGAGGCGGTGATTGACCGGGCCGTTGTGCTTGACCACACCCTCGACGGTCTCCCAGCTCAGATTCAGGCCGTCGAACTGGGGATAGCGCTCCTCAAGCTTGGTGACGACGCGAAAGGTCTGGACGTTGTGGTCGAAGCCGCCCCAAGGCTTCATCTGCACCTGCAGTTCGTCCTCGCCGGCGTGGCCGAAGGGCGGGTGGCCGAGGTCGTGGGCCAGGGCGACGGTCTCGGCCAGGTCGGTGTCGAGGCGCAGGGCGTGGGCCAGCGAGCGGGCGATCTGGGCCACTTCCAGCGAATGGGTCAGGCGGGTGCGATAATGGTCGCCCTCGTGCGCCACGAAGACCTGGGTCTTCTCCTTCAGGCGCCGGAAAGCGGTCGCGTGGATGATCCGGTCGCGGTCGCGGGCGAAGGCATTGCGCGTGCGGCTGATCGGCTCAGGAACCAGCCGTCCCCGGCTGTGCTCGGGATATTCCGCATAGGGCGCGTGGTCAGGGATCAACGTCGGCGGCTCTGCTTTGGCCGCGGGCCTTTGCGAACGCCCGCCTGCGCCTCATATAGACCCACGTGAGCACCGTCCAATCCGCCCCCGCCTTCCAGGTTTCCGCCCCCACCGGCGGCCATGGCCTGACCCTGTCCGAAAGCGCCGCGCGCCGCCTGGCGAAGCTGGGCGAGGCCGAAGGACGGCCCGTCCTGCTGCGTGTCGCGGTCGACGGCGGCGGCTGTTCAGGCTTCCAGTACCGGTTCGAGCTGATCGAGGCGGGCGACGCCGACGACATCCGCATCGAGGCCGATGGTCAGGCGGCGGTGGTCGACTCCATCTCCCTGCCCTTCCTCAAGGGCTCCGAGATCGCGTTCGTCGATGATCTGGCAGGGGCCCAGTTCGTCGTGCGCAACCCGAACGCCGCCTCCAGCTGCGGCTGCGGGGTCAGCTTCTCCATCTGATCTGACGAGCCGATGAACAGCCGGGACTGATGTCGGGGCTTGAATTTAGGAATATTCCTAATTAGTCTTTTGCCTATGAACGCACTGTTCAAGGCCCTGTCGCACCCGGTCCGGCGTCGCATCATCGAGATGCTGCGCAAGGGCCCGATGGCGTCCGGCGATATCGCCGCGGCCTTCGACATGAGCTGGCCGACCATCACCGGCCATCTGAACGCACTCAAGGAGGCCGGCCTCGTCTCGCCCGAGCGGGACGGCGCCTCGATCCGCTACCGGCTGGAGATTTCGGCCGTCGAGGAAGCGCTCGCCTTCCTGATGGCCATGACCGGGACGGGACAACGCGAGGACGACAGGGAGGATCGATCATGAGCCGCAACCGCATCGCCGCCGCCGACATCGCCACCATCGCGGTCGGCCTGATGGTCGTCGCCGCCGGGGTCGCCGTGATCGTGGCCGGGCCGATCGAGCTGATGCCGGTCCACTACGGCCTCGACGGCCAGGCGGACCGGTGGGGCGGCCGCGCCGAGGTCGGCGGCCTGATCACCGGCCTGGGCGTGTTGATCACCCTCGTCGCGGGCGGCATCGGCCTGGCGGCGGGCCAGACCGAGGACCCGTCGCGCCGTCGCGGACTGCGGATGGCCCAACTGGTTGCGCTGATGGCCCTGCTGGGGGTCGTCCTGTTCGCCGGCGGGGCCAGCCTGAGCGGCGCAACCTCCATCGCCGGCGGGCTGCCGATGGCGGGCCTGAGCGTCGTCCTGCTGGCGAGCGGCGCCTTCCTGGGCCGGGTGGCGCCCAATCCATTCGTCGGCGTGCGCACGCCCTGGGCCTACAAGAGCCGTCTGGCCTGGGACCGCAGCAACCGGCTGGCGGGGCGGCTGATGTTCGTGCTGGGTCTGTTCGGCCTGGCCGCCTCGGCCGTGGCGCCGCAACCGGCGGGCATCATCGCCCTGTGCGTGGGCCTGCTGATCGCCGTGCTGTGGGCGGCGGTCGAGAGCTGGCGCGTGTGGCGCACCGACCCTGACCGCCAACCCTTCTAACCCGGAGTCCGACATGCTGAGCCTGATCCTCGCCGCCGCCCTGGCCGGCCCGATCGAAACGCCGGTGACGGTGCCGTCGGAACCCGCCGGCCTGCACGGAACGCTGCTGGCGCCCGAGGGCGAGACGCGGGCGGTCGCCGTCATCATCGCCGGCTCCGGGCCGACCGACCGCAACGGCAACGCCGCGGCGCTGGGCCTGAGCAGCAACAGCTATCGCCTGCTGGCCGAGGGTCTGGCCGCGCATGGCGTCGCGACGGTGCGGTACGACAAACGGGGGGTCGGGGAGAGCGCCGGCGCGGCGGTCCGCGAGGAGGACCTGCGCTTCGACACCTATGTGAACGACGCCCGGGCATGGGCGGGCGCGACGGCCGCCCGGACGGGTCAGGACTGCGTCTGGCTGATCGGGCATTCGGAAGGCGCACAGATCGCGGTGAAGGCGGCGGAGACACGCAGAGACGGCATCTGCGGCCTGATCCTGCTGTCGGGTCTGGGCCAGCCGGCCAGCGCGGGGCTGCGGCTGCAGCTGGAGGCGGCGCCGATGCCGGAGGCCCTGCGGGAACAGGCGCTGACGGCGTTGGCCGAGCTGTCGGCCGGGCGGCCCACCACGTCCCCGGCGGGGCTGGAGTCGCTGTTCCGACCGTCGGTGCAGCCCTACCTGATTTCGTGGCTGCCGCTGGATCCGGCGGCGGCGATCCGGGGCTGGCGGGGGCCGGTGTTCATCGGTCAGGGCTCGACCGACATCCAGACCAGCGTCGCGGACGCCGAAGCCCTGGCGGCGGCCCAGCCGAACGCGAAACTGGTGATCTGGGACGGCGTGAACCACCTGCTGAAGATCGCGCCGGCGGACCGGACGGCCAACGCGGCCACCTATGCCGATCCGACCCTGCCGCTGGCCCCCGGCGTCGTCGACGACGTGGCCGGGTTCATTCTGCAGGCGCGCTAGACCAGCGTCTCCTGGAAGCGCACCGGGCGGCCGTGGGCCGTGCCCTGGAGTTCGCCGTCGCGCATGACGATGCGGCCGCGGACGATGGTGGCCATGGCCTTGCCGGTGGCCTCGAAGCCGTCGAACGGGGTCCAGCCCGAGCGGGTGGCCATGTCCGCGTGCCTGAGCACGTGCTTCTTCTTCAGGTCGACGATGGTCAGGTCGCCGTCGTAGCCCTCGGCCATGCGGCCCTTGCCGGCGATGCCGAAGACGCGGTTGGCGCCGTGCGAGGCCAGGTCGATGAAGCGGTCCAGCGTCAGGCGGCCGTTGGCGACGTGGGTCAGCATGACCGGCACCAGGGTCTGGACGCCCGGCATGCCCGAGGGCGAGGCCGGATAGGGCCGCGCCTTCTCTTCCAGCGTATGCGGGGCGTGGTCGGAGCCGAGGACGTCGGCGATGCCCTGTTCGATGCCGCGCCACAGGCCGGCGATGTGCGGCGCGTTGCGGATCGGCGGGTTCATCTGGGCAAGGCCCTTGAGCCGCTCGTAGGCCTCGTCGCCGTCCAGGGTCAGGTGCTGGGGCGTGACCTCGACGGTTGCGACGTCCTTGTGGTGGGCGAGGAAATCGATCTCATCCGCCGTGGTGACGTGCAGGACGTGGATGCGGGCGCCGGTCTCGCGCGCCAGGCGGACCAGGCGGCGGGTCGACATGATGGCGCTCTCGGGATCGCGGACCTCCGGGTGGCTGGTCCAGTCTCCGGTGCGGGCGAGCGGGCGGCGCTCGACGAGGCGGTATTCGTCTTCCGAGTGGAAGGTGGCGCGGCGCTTCACATGACGCAGCACTTCGCGCACGCCGTCGTCGTCGGCGACCAGCAGGGTGCCGGTCGAGGCGCCCATGAAGACCTTCACGCCGCAGCAGCCCGGCAGGCGCTCCAGCTCGGCCAGGTATTTCGCGTTCTCGTGGGTGCCGCCGATGTAGAAGGCGTGGTCGGTCCACATGCGGTCGCGGGCGCGCTCCAGCTTGTCGGCGAGCGTGTCGGGGTCGGTGGTGTTGGGCTCGGTGTTCGGCATTTCGAACACGGCGGTGACCCCGCCCAGGGCGGCGGCGCGGGATCCGGTCTCCAGATCTTCCTTCCACTCGAGACCCGGCTCACGGAAGTGGACCTGGGTGTCGATGACGCCCGGCAGCACAGTCAGGCCCGTGGCGTCGAAGCTTTCGCCAGCGCTGTGGCGCGACAGATCGCCGATGAAGGCGATCTTGCCGTCGATGATGCCGACGTCGGCGAGGCCGCGTCCGGCGTGGTTGGCCACCTCGCCGCCACGGACAATCAGGTCAAAGGTCTGGTGCACGGAAGACTGGGTCATGGGGCGTCTGAATAGTCCGAAAGCTGGCCGCTGACAGGATCGGAGAGCAAAAAAACAGTCTCACGAGTCTCGAGTCTCACCGCCGCCCGTCGACAGGACGCATCCTGCCACGCCGGTACGTCAGTTGCGGACGTAGATCAGGCCCGTTCAGCCAGCAGCTTGAGGGCCGCCTTCAGCATGCGGTCCGCCGAGACCTCGTTCATGTGCTGGATGGCCTGGTTGAGGCCGGGGTCGATCTTGCGGAACTCCTCGACCGAGCGGGGGCCGCGCACGGCGATGCCGTTCCAGGGGCCGCGGACAGTGTCGTCGGACGGGCCGAAGGCGGCCACGACGGGCGTCCCCACGGCCGTCGCCAGGTGGGTCCAGACCGAGTCCCCGCCCAGGTACAGGCTGGCATGGCTGAGCAGGGCGGCGGCCTGCAGCTTCGTCAGCTTGCCCTGCAGTTCGACGGTGCGGTTGCGCGGCAGGGCGAGGCGGATGGTGTGGGCGGCGTCACGGTCGGCGTCCTCGCCGATGACGACGACGCGACCGCCGGCCAGCGGACCATCGGCGGCGGTCAGGGTGGAGGCGATCTTGGCGTAGCGCTCGGCGGGCCACTCCTTGCCCATCCAGTCGGCGCCGGGAGCGACCGCGAGGATGGGGCCTTCGCCCGGAGGCAGCAGGGCCTCGGCGCGGGAGACGGTCATGTCGGACACGAAGATGCGCGGCGGCGGGACCTCGTCCAGCTGCAGGACGCGGGCGGCCAGCTCGACCTTGTGGACCCCGGCCTCGTCCTTCGAGCGGATGGCGCGCTTCTGGCGGCTGAGCTTGCCGGAGAAGGTGGTGCCGCGCATGTCGACGACCAGGCCCCATTTGATCGCCCGGACCTGGTTCCACAGGCCCAGCCATTCCAGCCGGCCCTCGCGGTCGAGGACGATCAGGCGATCCAGACGGGGCGTGTCGGCGAACAGGGGCGCGGTCACGGGCGAGCCGACGACCGTGAAGGACGCCTGGGGCATGGCCTCGACCAGGTAGGCGAGCACGCCCGACGACAGCAGCGCGTCCTCGGCGTCCGCCTCGGCGAGGTACAGAATGGGGAAAGGTCCCGCCATGGGACGAACCGTATACGGATTCTCGGCGGGTGAAGGGGCGCAACCCCGGTGGAGGCGGGTTTTCGCAACCAGGTTGTGGACGGTCTCGCTTCCGCGACACGTTGACGTTCGATGCGGTTTCCTGGAGGGGTCCCGGATGTCCCTCCCCCTCCTGCCCGGTCGCGAATGCGGCGGCTGCGTCGAGTGCTGCCGGGTGATCCCGCTGAACCTGCCGGAGCTGGCCAAGCCGACCGGCCAGCTATGCGCCTATTGCGTCGACGGCGCGGGGTGCGGGGTGCACGCGATCCGGCCGCAGACGTGCCGGACCTGGTTCTGTCTGTGGCGCGTGGTCGAGCTGTCGGACGACTGGCGGCCGGACCGGTGCAGGATCGTGGTGCGTCCCGACGGGATCGAGGACGGGGTGATCACCCTGTTCGTGGTCCGGCGCAGCGACTTCCTGGCCTCGCTGGAGCTGTTCGGGGTCGTGGCCGGCTGGCTGGCCGAGGGGATCGAGGTGGCGCTGAGCGTGCCCGGTCCGGTCGGGACCTATCCGGCGAGGGCGGTGGTGACGGAATGGCTGCGGCCGGCGGTGGAGGCCGGTGATCCCGAGGACTTCGCCCGGCGGGTGATCCAGTCGCTCGACCGGCTCGAGCAGCACGACTGGCAGTCGGACGGGATCACCGCGCGGTATGCGGTCGAGGAACATCCGTTCACGCCGCCGGAGCCCTGACCCGGCGGGCATGCACCGGCTCTGCACCGCTTTCCCTCTGCAACTCCACGAGACCTGACGGCCGCGCCGGCGCACATCCCATGCGGGATGAAGCATCAGCCGAGAGATGAGATGAAGGGCCGCGGTGTCGTGATCTGGGTGCTGGTCATTGGGCTCGCCCTGTGCGCCGGCTGGTCGGCGAGAACCTTCCTCGCCATGTACGACTGTCTCGACGCCGGTGGACGATGGTCCGCGCGCGATCAGTGCGAGAGCGTGTTCAGCGAGATGTAGGGCGGCGAGAGCCCGCCTTGGCCGTTCGCGGGAACGCACCCTATGTAGGCGCCATGACCACCCGCATCGCCCGCCTGCCCTCCCGCGCCCTGATCCGGGTCGCCGGGCCCGACGCCCGGCCGTTCCTGCACAATCTTCTGACCCAGGACGTCGAGACGCTGGCGGAGGGCGAGCTACGGTTCGGGGCGCTGCTGTCGCCGCCGGGGCGGCTGCTGTTCGACCTGTTCTTCCAGGGCGAGGCGGACGGCGTGCTGCTGGATGTGGCGGCGGACCGGCGCGACGCGCTGATGCAGCGGCTCTCGATGTACCGGCTGCGGGCGCAGGTGACGGTCGAGGCCGACGACGCTGCCGTGTTCGTGTGCTGGGACGGACCGGCCGAAGGCTTCGCGCCCGATCCGCGGACGCCCGTTCTGGGCAGGCGACGCTATGGCGGGGCGGTCGAGACCAATGCGGACGAGGACGACTGGCAGGCGCACCGGCTGGCCGTCGGCGTGCCCGATCCCGCGGCCGACGCGCCGTCGGACAAGACCTATCCGATCGAGGCCGATTTCGACCTGCTGAATGGCATCGACTTCGCCAAGGGCTGTTTCATCGGCCAGGAGACGACGTCGCGGATGAAGCGCCGGGGTTCGATCAAGAATCGCATGCTGCCGCTGGAATT
Organism: Brevundimonas lenta; assembly: GCF_014196335.1. Taxonomy (GTDB): domain Bacteria; phylum Pseudomonadota; class Alphaproteobacteria; order Caulobacterales; family Caulobacteraceae; genus Brevundimonas; species Brevundimonas lenta. The sequence goes on along the minus strand of NZ_JACIDM010000001.1, from coordinate 1,269,674 downwards.
CGAAGGCGCTCCGCCGCCGTTCGGGGCCGAGGTGCTGAACGGCGAACTGCGTGCGGGCGAGGTGCTGACAGGCCGCGACGGCGCAGCCATGGCGCTGGTGCGGCTTGACCGGCTGGAGGGCGATCTGACCGTCGACGGGCGTTCTGTGCGGGTGCGGCGGCCGGACTGGCTTCCCGCCGCAGACTGATTGTGCAGTGCGGCATGCGGTCTTGCGCGGGACTGTGAAAGGGACGATCTAGCGGCCGAACGTTTTCTTTCTGGATTGTCTCTCCATGTCCGATCCCGTCGTCATCTGCTCCTTCGCCCGCACGCCCATGGGCGGCTTCCAGGGCGCCCTGTCGGGCGTGAAGGCCACTGAACTGGGCGCCACGGCGGTGAAGGCCGCCGTCGAGCGCGCCGGCGTCGCTCCCGAGAAGGTCGAACAGATCTACATGGGCTGCGTCCTGCCCGCCGGCCTGGGCCAGGCTCCGGCCCGTCAGGCGGCCATCGGCGCCGGCCTCGGCAAACACGTCGAGGCGACGACCGTGAACAAGATGTGCGGCTCGGGCCTGCAGGCGGCCATGATGGCGCACGACGCCCTGGTCGCGGGCACCGCCGACATCATCGTCGCGGGCGGCATGGAGTCGATGACCGGCGCGCCGTACCTGATGAACAAGCACCGCGGCGGGGCCCGGATCGGCCACGACGTGATCTCGGACAGCATGTACCTGGACGGGCTGGAGGACGCCTACACGCCCGGCAAGCTGATGGGCGCATTCGCCGAGGACTCGGCCGGGACCTACCAGTTCACCCGCGAGCAGCAGGACGAATACGCCATCGAGAGCCTGAACCGGGCCCGCAAGGCGATCGAGAGCGGCGCCTTCGTCAGGGAGATCGTCCCGGTCGAGGTGACCACCCGCAAGGGCGTCGAGACGGTCAGCCAGGACGAGCAACCCGGCAAGGCTATGCCGGAAAAGATCCCGACCCTGAAGCCCGCCTTCTCGAAGGACGGGACGATCACGGCCGCCAACGCCAGCTCGATCTCGGACGGCGCCGCCGCCCTGGTGATGACGCGCGAGAGCGTGGCCAAGGCCATGGGCCTGCCGATCGTCGCCCGCGTGGTCAGCCACGCCGCCCACGCCCACGAGCCGGGCCTGTTCACCACCGCCCCGGTGCCGGCGATGAAGAAGGCCCTGGCCAAGGCCGGCTGGTCGGTCGAGGACGTCGACCTGTGGGAGGTCAACGAGGCCTTCGCCGTCGTCGCCATGATCGCCATGCAGGAGCTGGGCATCGACCGGGCGAAGCTGAACGTCAACGGCGGCGCGACGGCCCTGGGTCACCCGATCGGCGCCTCGGGCGCGCGGGTCCTGACCACCCTGCTGGCGGCGCTGGAAGCGCGCGGCGGCAAGAAGGGCGTGGCCAGCCTGTGCATCGGCGGCGGCGAAGCCGTGGCGATGGCGGTGGAGCTGGCCTGACCCGCCCGCTCAGGCCGCTACCGCGCCCTCTGCAAACATCTGATCCAGGCGAGCGTAGCCGGCTTCCATGCCGCTGCTCATGCCCGACACCTTGACCGCGCCGTCGCGGGCTTCCTGCGACGCATAGAGGATGTGCGTCCGCAGCAGCGTGCCGCCGTCGACGTCGTGCAGGGTCTGGGTGACCAGGGTCTCGCCGCCGGTCCAGTCCTCGTCGAACAGCTCGGTGGCGACCATGCGCTCGTCGGGGACCAGCTCCTTGAACACGCTGGTCAGGCCCATGACGCGGCCGTCCTCATGGGCCCATTCGTACCGCAGCCGGCCGCCGACGCGCAGGTCGACCGTGCACACCGGCATCGACCAGCCGGGCGGGCCCAGCATCCAGCGCTGCATCAGTTCGGCCTCGCTGATCGCCCGCCAGACCTGGGCGCGGCTGGCGTCGAAGCGGCGCTCGATCACGACCTCGCGGTCGCCGGACGTGGTCATCTTCAGCGGTTCGGGCATCGGTCGTCTCCTCTCCATCACGCGCCGGGGGCCTTGGCCCCGGTCGTCTTGAGCTCTTCCAGCACCGCGTCGAGCGCGGCGTAGCGGGCCTCGAACAGGGTGCGCAGTTCGATCAGAAAGTCGTTGGCGATCACGAGAGCCTCCGGTTCCAGCTTGCGCGGGCGCCGCTGGGCGTCCTGGCCGGTCGAGATCAGGCCTGCGCGCTCCAGCACCTTCAGATGTTTGGAGATGGCGGGCTGGCTCATGTCGAAGGGCGCCGCCAGTTCGCTGACCGAAGCCTCGCCCTGGGCCAGGCGGCGCAGGATGGCGCGCCGGGTCGGGTCGGCCAGGGCGGCGAAGGTCTCGTCCAGTTTGAGGGCGGCGGCGGGCATGGTCGATAACCTCAGTGTTGTATAACTGTTTGGTTATTTTCCGTGCGATTGTCAAGCGGCTAGCCTTCCTCGCAGGAGGGCCTTCCATGATCCTGAACCGCAGAGGCGCGCTGGGCCTCGCCGCAGCCGTCACGACGCCGCTTCCGGCGCTGGCGATGACACCGGTGTCGCAAGTCGCACCGGCCGATCCGGCGGAGACGATCCGGCTGTGGCCGGCCGGGGCGCCCGGCGGCGAGCGGGTGACGGTGACGCCGAAGGTGGTCGAGTGCTCGACCGATCCCGCCTTCCACGACCGCTTCGCCCAGTACACGACCGATCCGATCCTGACGGTGATGCGGCCCGAGCGGCCGAACGGGGCGTCGCTGCTGCTGATCCCGGGCGGCGGCTACAGATGGGCGGTGGTGGACAAGGAGGGCCTGGACGTCGCGCGGGTGTTCGCGGCGGCGGGAGTGACCTGTTTCGTGCTGCGCTATCGCCTGCCGGGCGACGGCTGGGCGGCCGGGCCGGATGCGCCGCTGCAGGACGCGCAGCGGGCGCTGCGGCTGGTGCGGGCCCAGGCGCCCGATCCGGCGCGGGTGGCGGTGCTGGGGGCCTCGGCCGGCGGACACCTGGCGGGGATGCTGACGGCGCGGACGGACGCGACCTATACGCCGGTCGATGCGGCGGACTCAGGCTCGTTCCGGCCGGACCTGTCGTTCCTGATGTATCCGGTGGCGACCATGGCGGATCCACACGTGCATGCGGGGTCGCGCAAGGAGATGCTGGGCGAGACGCCGTCGGCTGAGATGATCGCGCGCTATTCGCTGGAGCGGATGGACTGGGCGGGCCGGCCGCTGGTGTTCCTGCTGCACGCCATGGATGACGCGGCGGTGCCGGTGGAGAACAGCCTGCAGCTGCTGACGGCGCTGAAGGCGGCCGGCGTACCGACGGAGGCGCATCTCTTCCAGGAGGGCGGGCACGGCTTCGGCATCCGCCTGATCGCCGGCAAGCCCGCAGCCGTGTGGCCGGAGCTGGCCCTGGCCTGGGCCGCGCGGCACGGGTGGATCACCCGGCCGTAGGCAGCCGTCAGTTTGCGGGCCGGGAGTCGTTGGCGGCGGGGCGGGCCTGGAGGTCCCTGACCTGCGATACGGTCTGTCTACTGACGGGATGTTGCGAAGGTTCGTCCCGCCGCATGAGGCGTGCCAGGGATGCGGGGCCTGTGGTCAGCACGATCATGGCCGACTCCTGCAATTGCGAACCGTTAGCAGGTTTGCGCAACTCGCCCGGACTGGCAAGCCCCGATATGGTGGGAACAGCCAAGGGAGCATCAGCAATGCGTGACGACGGAAAACTGGATTATCTGGAGCTTCCCGGCGGGGATCTGGCCGCCAGCAAGGCCTTCTACGGCGCGGCGTTCGGCTGGACCTTCCAGGACTATGGGCCGGAGTACGCCGCCTTCGATCAGGGGCTGGACGGCGGCTTCGACGCCCAGGCGGACGCCACGCGCACGCCCCTGCCCGTGCTCTACGCCCACGACCTGGAGGCCATGGTGGCGAAGGTCGAGGCGGCGGGCGGCGCGATCGTAAAGCCGATCTTCGACTTCCCCGGCGGGCGGCGGTTCCATTTCCGCGACCCGGCCGGGAACGAGCTGGCCGTCTGGTCCGAGGGCTGATCCGCTAGCGGATGTCGACCGACTGGGCGATGCGCTCGGCGAGCGCCCGGTCGGCGCCGTCCAGCGTCATGGTCCAGATGTGGATTTCGCGCGGGGCGTCCGGACGCTGGAACAGGTGTTCGAGCGCGTGCCGCTGGCCGTCCTCGGTGGCGACGACGCTGGCGCGGCCGCCGGCCTCGATCATCTCGCCGGTGTAGATCGGAAACTGCGAGGCGGGCCCGGCGTAGACCATGACGAACGAGCGCCCGTCGCGGCGGATCGTATAGATCCGGAAGTCCGGGCCGGGGCGGCCGGTGACGATCTCGAAGCCGCTGGGCAGGTCGACCGTGAAGGGCAGCTGGGCCCGCGCGGCGGCGTCCAGCACCGTCGTGGTCGTGGCTGAGGGCGGCGGAGGCGCAGCGGTCGCGGGCGTGGCCGGCGCGGCGGTCGTCCCTGCGGCCGGAGCCGGCGTCTCGCGGCGCACAGGCGGCGGCGCGGCGGGCGGCGGAGACGTGGTTCCCGGCGCGGGCCGGGGCGCCGGGATGGGCGAGGCGCCGATCGGCGCGATGGGCGCGGGGCCCGTGGGCGCAGGCGCGGCGGCGGCCGGACCGGTTCTGGACGGCGCGGCGGTCGAGGGCGCGGCGGCCGGCGGACGGGTCGCCGTAGCGCCTGACGCCGACGAAGGCGCAGCCGTGGAAGGTGCGGCGACGGGCGGACGAGGCGTCGAGGCGCCCGGAGCCGTGGCGCGTGCGCCGGTCGCCGGGGTCGGGCTGCTGGGGAGCGGCACGGGCGGCGGCGGAGTCGACGGCGCGGGCGGCGTGGATCGCGGCGTACTGGCGCCGATGGGCGGCGAGGTCGAGGGGCGCGCGGTCGACGGCGCGGCGGCTCCCGCGGCCGGACGCTGCGGGGTGGCGGCGGGCGGCGGGGCCGAGGTCGAGGGACGCGCGGTCGAGGGCGCGGCGGCTCCGGCGGCCGGACGCTGCGTGGAGGCGGCCGGCGGCGGGGCGGCGGAGGTGCGGGGCGCGGCGGCCGGGGCGGCCGATGATGCAGCGGGCGGCTGGGTCGCAGCGGGCGCGGGCGGCGGGGCGAGATACTGGGCCGGGCGCGGCGGTCCGCTGTTCAGGTCGCGCGTCAGGTCGCTGGCGGGCTCCTGGGCGGCGGGCGGCGGCGTGGTGCGCGCCGGAGGCGGCGTCGTCTGGGCGACGGCGGAACCTGCGATCAGGAAAGCGACTGTAGTCAGGGCGACGGTTTTCATGAGGCGAAGCTTCGTCCCTCAGCCCGCGAACGGCAAGGCCCTGAGCGTATAAGCGACCACCGCGGTGAGCGCCGAGGCGGCGACGGCCAGGCCCGCGAACCAGAGCAGGCGCTTCCACAGCGGGCCAGGGGCCTCGCCAGGCTCCGGCGGGGGGACGGGTCTAATGATGATAGCCGGACTCCTCGTCGACCTTGCCGCGGAACACCCAGTAGACCCAGCCCGAGTAGATCAGGATGAGCGGCAGGATGACCGCCGTGCCGACCAGCATGAGGCCCAGGGCGTTGTCAGGCGCCGCGGCCTGCCGGAAGTTCAGCGCATAGGGCACGACATAGGGCGTGAAGCTGGCGGCGAGCCCCAGGTAGCCGGACAGGAAGACCACGAGCGCCCCGACGAAGGGCCAGCCGTGGGAGCCCTTGCGCGCCATGACGAACACCAGGCCCAGACCGACGAGGCCGAGCGCGGGGATGAGCAGCAGGGGCGCCAGGGTGCCGAAATCGACCGAGGAGCCGGCGCTGAGGTCGAAGCCCCAGCGGTGAGCGATGCGCGGATGGATCAGCAGGGTCGCCACGCTGACCGCCGCCAACAGGACTGTGACGAGAGCCCCCGAAATGAGGGTCCAGCGCTTCGCGTCGCCGTGGAGATTGTCCTTGGTCTTCAGCATCAGCCAGGCCCCGCCCAGCAGGGCGTAGCCGGCGACCAGACCGGCCGCGACCAGAAGGGTGTAGGGCGTGAGCCAGTCGAAGGGGCCGCCGGCGAAGCGGTCGTCGCGGACGGTGACGCCCTGGATGAATCCGCCGAGGATCAGCCCTTGCGCCACGGCGGTCAGGATGGAGCCGCCGGTGAACATCTGGGTCCAGAATTTGCGGCCCCGGTTGCGGGCGCGGAAGCGGAACTCGAAGGCCACGCCGCGCAGGATCAGCCCGGCCAGCATCAGCAGCACCGGCAGGTAGAGGGCGGGCATCAGGACCGAATAGGCGGTCGGGAAGGCCGCCAGCAGGCCGCCGCCGCCCAGCACCAGCCAGGTCTCGTTGCCGTCCCAGACCGGGGCGACGGTGTTCATCATCACGTCCCGCTCTTCCTTCGACTTCGCGAAGGGGAACAGGATGCCGACGCCGAGGTCGAAGCCGTCGAGGACGACGTAGAGCAGGACGGCCGTGGCGATCAGCCCGGCCCAGATCAGCGGCAGGTCCAGCATCACGCGCCCTCCCCGTCATTCGAGCCCGGCGTCGTGTCCTCGGGCGCCCTGGCCAGGGCCGAACCGGGCGCGCGGTCCTGACGCGGAGCGGGTTCGGCCAGGGCCGCGACCGGCCCCTCGGCCATCAGGCGCAGGATGAAGATGGCCCCGGCGGTGAACACCACGGCGTAGACGAGGATGTAGGCCAGCAGACTGGTCGCCACCTCGCCCGTGGTGACCGGGGAGACCGCGTCGCGGGTGCGCAGGACGCCGTAGACGACCCAGGGCTGGCGACCGACCTCCGTGACCATCCAGCCGGCGAGGACGGCGATGAAGCCGGTCGGCCCCATGGCGACGCAGAAGCGCAGAAACCAGCCGGTGTCGAACAGCCGTTTGCGCCAGTGGAGGATCACGCCCGCCGTCCCCAGGACGATCATCAGCAAGCCCAGACCCGCCATGATGCGGAAGGCGAAGAAGGGGATGAAGGGCGGCGGCTGGTCCTCCTTGGGCCAGGCGTCGAGACCCTGGATGACCTCGTCCTTCGGGACGTTCTGGACGAGGTTGCCGACGCCGGGGACCGAGAGCTCGTAGTGGTTCTTTTGCGCGTCGCGGTCCGGGATGCCGAAGATGTGGAACGGCTGGTCCGAGCGCGTGGTCCAGTAGGCCTCGATCGCGGCCGTCTTCGACGGTTGGTAGTGGTGCGCGACCTCGCCCGACCAGTGCCCGGCCAACAGTTGCAGCGGGGCGAGGACGGCGATCAGGCCGAGCGCCATGACCAGGGAGATGCGGCTTTCGGTCCAGCCCTGGACTGCGCCCTTCCTGCGCTCCTTCAGCACCCGGTAGGCCGATGCGCCGCCGACGACGAGACCGGTGGTCAGGAAGGCCGCCAGCAACATGTGGACCAGGCGCGAGGGGAAGCTGGGGTTGAAGATGACGGCCATGAAGTCCGTCGCCTGCATGCGGCCGTCGGGCAGGAATTCGAAGCCCTGGGGCGTCTGCATCCAGCTGTTGGCCGACAGGATCCAGAAGGCGGAGATGGTGGTGCCGACGGCGACCAGCACGGTGGCGAGGAAATGCAGCCGGTTGCCGACCTTCTTCCACCCGAACAGCATGACGCCGAGGAAGGAGGCCTCCAGGAAGAAGGCCGTCAGGACCTCATAGGCCAGCAGCGGCCCGATGACGCCGCCGGTGATGCGGATGAACTCGGACCAGTTGGTGCCGAACTGGTAGCTGAGCACGATGCCGGAGACGACGCCCATGCCAAAGCTGAGGGCGAAGATCTTGACCCAGAACAGGTACAGGACCTTGAAGGCGTCCCGCTTGGTCCAGAGCCAGAGCCCCTCGAGAACGGCGAGGAAGGCGGCCAGGCCGATCGTGAAGGCCGGGAACAGAATATGGAATGAGATGGTGAAAGCGAACTGCAGTCGCGACAGCAGCAGCGCGTCGAGTTCCACGGCCGGCCCCTTAGAATAGCCCTACGATGCCTGAGGGCTTATGCCTGCGGCGACGCTTGGTCGAATACGCATCCCGCCGCGCGTCGGAACGCCGCACACGCGAAAAGGGTCCGTCAGGCCGAGGGCAACTCGACCCAGAAGGTGGCGCCTTCGCCCGGCGTGGAGATCACGCCGATGGAGCCGCCCTGCAGTTCGACCAGGCGTTTGGCCAGGGCCAGACCGATGCCGTGGCCCTCGACAGCCGAGCGTTCGAGGCCCAGGCGGTTGAACGGTTCGAACAGCTGGGCCTGCTTTTCGGGCGTGAGGCCGGGGCCGCGGTCGATGACCTCGATCCGGACGCCGTCGTGGATGCGGCAGGCGCGCATGATGACCACGCCGCCCTCACCGCCGTATTTGACGGCGTTGGAGGCGAGGTTGCCGACCACCTGGACCAGCCGCTGGGAGTCGGCCAGGGCGATCAGGCCGTCGCCTTCGTTGACGACTTCCATGCGGATGTTCTGGGCCTCGGGCCGGAGCATGGCGGCGCGGCGGACGTCTTCCAGAACACCGGGGACGTCGGTGGGACGCAGCTCGACCTTCACGGCGCCGGACTCGGCCCGGGCGACATCCAGCAGGTCATGGGCCAGCGCCTCGACCTGACGAGCGGTCTTGACCAGCATCTCGGCCATTTCGGCCTGGGTCGGAGTTACCGGACCCAGCTGGCCCGCCTTCCACAGTTCGCCGATGCCGATGACGCCGCCGACCGGGCTCTTGATCTCGTGGGCGACGTTGGCGAGGAGGCGGGACTTGGCCTCGGACGCCCGCTCGGCCCGGATCTGGCCCATGCGGGCGCGATCCGACAGGCGGTCGCGCTCTTCCAGCAGGGCGGCGACGAGCATGATGGGCAGATAGCCGAACAGGACCAGCAGCTGGGCCATCATGGCGCGATCCGGGCCCTGGAACGCCCCTGAGTACGGGCCGTAGCCCGACATGGTCCCGCCGACCGCGAAGATGGTGATGATGACCAGTCCGGCGGTGACGCCGAGCAGGCGCAGACGCACGGCGATAAGCAGCAGCAACGGCAGGGTGACGAAGCCGATGGGGAGGCTCTGGCGCGTGAAGACGGTGATACAGACGGAGGCCAGCAGCAACAGCAGCACGACCGCCTCGATGGCGCGGGTGGGTGAGCGGAAGCGGACCAGCTCGCGCTTCGTGAGCGTCAGGGTGAAGCTGCCGACGACGGCGATGCTGAGGGCGTGGCCGAACCACCAGGTCTGGGCCGCATCGAGGAAGTTCGCCCCGTCCAGCCACATGGCGACGCCGACGAGCAGGGCCGCCGGCAGGGGCGCGGCCACCGCCGCGCTGAGCATGAAGCGGCAGGCGCCCTCGACGCTGGCGAGGTTCAGGGTCGGTGCGAAACGGCGCGCCAGCAGCACCGCGCCGTAGATCTCGAGCATGTTGGCGGCGGTGAACAGCGCCGTCAGCGAAAGCGGATTGCCGGCCAGCAGATTGCCGGCGGCGATGCCGAGGGCGACGAGGCCGCCGAACGAAAGGTCATAAAGGGGGCCGCGCGAGGTCCGCAGCCAAACGGCGACAGCAAGGCCACCCGCTCCCCAGAGCGCAGCGACCATGCCCGCGGAACGGGCGAAGGTCAGCGCCAGCACGGTCAGGACCAGCACCGCGATGGCCGTGAAGAACGGCGACATCGGCTGTCCGATCCCCGTCGTAGCCGGGGCGCGGGCCGCAGCCGCGCGCGCCGGCGTCGGTGCGACGACCTGGTCGGCCTGCGGAGTGTCGAGCGCGCGGCTCATGGGCATGATCGGGTCCGGAACGGCGGGGGTCCCGTCGTTCCTAAACCGGCGCTTCCTAATATCCCCTGAAAGTCAGAAAGCGGCCGCCAGCACCTGATCGAGCTCGCGAACGGCGCCTGCAGGACCTGCCGGATGGGTCCAGACGGCGGCGCTGACGGCGACGAAGTCGGCCCCCGCCCGCGCCAGGTCGGCGGCGTTCCCCGCCGTGATCCCGCCGATGGCGACGCACGGCGTTTCGACCGTCTCCTGCCAAATGGTCAGGATCTCGGGCTCGGGGCGGTGGACGGTTTCCTTGGTCGAGGTCGGGAAGAAGGCCCCGAAGGCGACGTAGTCGGCGCCCGCCTCGGCCGCGTCCATGGCCAGTTCGCGGCTGTCATGACAGGTCACCCCGATCATGGCGTCGGGCCCCATGGTGCGGCGCGCCTCGGCGTAGGAGGCGTCGGACTGGCCGACATGGACACCGTCACAGCCGGAACGGGCGGCGAGGTCGGGCCGGTCGTTGAGGATCACGGCGACACCGCGCGCCTGGGCGACCGGCCGCAGCGCGGCGACCGCGGCGAGGATCGCGGCGTCATCGACGTCCTTGAGCCGGATCTGCAGCGCCGCCACCGGTCCGGCGTCCAGCGCCTCGCCCAGCAGGGACGCGAAGGCGGTCAGGTCCGGGATCGCCGGCGGCGTGATCAGGTACAGCGCACAGGGCGGACGCGGGGGGACGACGGGTTCTCTGGCCATGTGCGGGGAGTGCGACGACCCGGCCGCCAGGTCAATCCTTGTGCGCGCCCGCCACGCCCGGGGCGAAGTCGACGCGGGCGACCTCGCGGATCTGGCCGTCAGCCTCCTGGCCCTCGACCAGTTCGTAGCCGAGCAGGGCGAAGATGCGGCCGTCCATGAAGATCGGACGGGAGTCGCCGTACCAGTCGAGGCAGGAAGCGGTGCAGCCGTCGTTGGCGGCCTGGCCCGGCGCGGATTCCAGCGTGCCCAGTGGTGACAGGGCCCGGTTCTGGCGGCGCAGGAACAGCATGTCGGCGGTCTGATAGAACTGGTCGGTGCGGCCGTTGCCGAGGTCGCGCATGACCGGCAGCCCCATCAGCCCGGTGGCGCCGTCGCGGTTGTCGGCGCGGAAGAAGAAGCCGTGGCTGCGGGTTTCGGTCTCTTCGGCGCCGGGCAGGACATAGCGGCTGCCAAGACGCGGCGGGCCGCGGCTGAGCTCGATGGTGGTGAAGGCGACCGCGTCGTCAGAGCCGACCACCAGGGCGTCGGCTCCGATCTGCTCGATACGGCCGACGGGCTCCTGCAGGTTGAAGACGCGGACGTCGTCGACGGCGATGCGCGAGATGACCAGGACGCCGTCCTCGTCGCTCCCGGCGAACTGGGTGCCGGCGATCAGGACGTGGTCGCCGACGAAGCGGTTGATCAGGTCGATGCTGTGGTTCGGCAGGGCCGGCAGCAGGCGATAGTCACGCGCCAGGGCCTGACGCGTGCCGTCGCCGAAGCGGTCGAACGGCAGGCGCAGCAGGGCGGCGGCGCCGTCGGTGAACTCGGCGTTCCACATCGCGTCGCCATAGCCTTCGGACCAGACGACGACGTTCAGGACGCCCGCGTCGGCGTCCTCACGGAAGGAGAACTGGTCCAGCGGCGCGCCGCGGGTGCGGATCGCCTGCGGACGGCGGCCGTCCAGCGGGATGCGATAGAGGGAGGCGTGGGGGTCGCGGTCGGTCTCTTCCTCGCCGTAGACGGGCCAGCCCTCCTCGGAGGTCCAGAGATAGACGGCCTCTGAAGAGACATAGAAGTTGCGCGACTCCGGCCCCAGCACGCCCGTGGCGTGACAGTCCATGGCGGCGGCGGCGAGGTCGCAGCGGATGACGGTGTGCAGGGCCTCGACCGGCGCGCCGGTGTCGCGCAGATGCGGCGAGACATAGACGTCGGAGGCGCTGACGATGCGGCGGAAGGGCGCCTTCTCGTCACCGGTCCAGCGCCGCAGCGACGGCAGGGAGCGCAGGGCGTCGTCGCCGTAGTTCAGCGTCAGCGGCGTATAGACGATCAACTGGTCGCCGATCAGGCGCGCGGCGTAGTTGCGCGACGAATAGTAGTCGTTGGACCGCAGGTGATAGGCGTCCTCGAAGGTCAGCTGGCCGTCGGGGGACAGGCGGAAGCGGTTGATCTCGGTGCCGCCGCGTCCGTAGCTGTAGCCCAGGACGATGACCCGATCGCCGGCGATCAGCATCTCGTCGTACCAGTCGTCGCTGGCGTCGACGCCGGGCGCGAAGGCGTCGATGGCGTCCACCGGGCGCAGCGAACGGTCGGCGACGGAGACGGTGAACAGCTTGCCGCGCCGCAGGACGACCAGATAGTCGCCCCACCGTTTGACGATGCCGCCCTCGTCGACGCCGGCCTCCTGGGTGTTGGTGATCGAGGGGACGATGCGGCTGCCGGTGACGACGATCTCCTCGACGCAGGCGGGCTCCTCGTCCGCGGTGCAGCCGGCGCCGAAGGCGGCGGGGGCTTCGGCCCGCTCCTCGATGAAGGCCACCAGCGCCTCGTCGGAGGCGAAGGGGGTCAGGCCGGGCTGGGCCGATTGGGCGAGCGCGGGCGTGGCGAGGATCGCCGTCAGCACCGCCGTGGCCATGATCACGCTTACCTTCGCCAGCGTCCTGATCATCCCTCGCCTCCCTCGCCCGGAAGCAATCTTCACCAGAAGAGGGGCCGCGACAACCAATCTCGGCCCAAAGCCTGCGAACGACTTGCATTCGCCCCGCTCAGGCTGATATAGCGAACCATTCTCAGTATCAGGTCGGATCGCCTTGTACGTCTGTAACTGCAACGGTCTTCGCAAGCGTGACGTCGCCTCGGCCATCGAGGCGGGCGCCGTGCGCCCCCGTGACATCTTCGTCCGCAATCAGTGCACCGCCCAGTGCGCCAAATGCGTGTGCGAAATGCGTGAAATGATTCAGGAAAGCCGCCAGGCCTTCGCCCTCGCCGCCGAATAGGCGACCGCCCGTTTGCACGGGAAAATCATTCGCATTTTCAATATGATGAGAAGTGCTCGCAAGTGAACACATCGCGTTCTTTCGTGTTATGACACGGTGGAACGACGGGTGATTCAGGACGTCAGACCGACTCCGCCCCGCCAACGGGAAGAACGACCATGAAGGGCGATCCGGCGATCATCCGCACGCTCAACGCGGTGCTCACCAACGAGCTGACGGCGGTCAACCAGTACTTCCTGCATGCGCGCATGTTCGAAAGCTGGGGCCTGAAGCACCTCGGCCAGATCATCTACGACGAGTCGATCGGCGAGATGAAACACGCCGACAAGCTGATCAAGCGGGTGCTGTACCTCGACGGCCTGCCGAACCTGCAGGACCTGCACAAGCTGAAGATCGGCGAGACGGCGGTCGAATGTCTGGGCGCCGACCTGCAGCTGGAGATCGGCGGACGCGAGACCCTGCTGGGCGGCATCGCCCAGTGCGAGGCGGCCCGCGACTACATCAGCCGACAGATCCTGACCGAAATCCTCGCCGACACCGAGGAGCACATCGACTTCCTCGAGTCGCAGCACTCGCTGATCCAGCAACTGGGCGAGCAGAACTACCTGCAGTCGGCCATGACCGAGATCGCCCCGGACAAGAGCGCGACCGGGAACTGAGGCTAGTCGGAGAAGACCCGCCAGCCGTCGCCGTTCTTGAGGGCGACGTAGCAGTAGTACGGATCATTGGGCGTCTTCGCCCAGACGCTCATTTCCCGCCGAGGCCATTCGGGGGCGTCGTCGACCTTGCTCAGGCATAGGTGAGCTTCTTGCCCGGCCGGCTTGAAGCTCGCCTCCTCAGCAACCAGCACGGCCATGGCTTCCGTGATCGGGCGGTCGTCATAAAGAGCGACGTCGGCGCGATAGGCGGCCTGCACTTCGGTTGAAATGTCGGCCGATGCCAGCGTGAGCGATCCATATCGCCCGTCCAGGACCAGCCCGTCATTGGACATAAGGCGCCTATGAACAGCGCGAACCTGCAGCCCGCTCCAGGTCGTCGCCCGGTCCGTGCACAGGACCTCGTCCTGTATGTCGTCGACCGGCTCCTCGGGAGGCCATGGACGGCGCGTCAGGCAGGATGGGTCGAAGACGCCCTCCGCAGTGATCACTGAAAAGCGAAACGCCTCCTCCATCCCACGCGACACGACGGGCCTGTACCGTGCGTCTGACGGCCCGGCCCGATCCTCCTCGCTCATGAAACTGTCGAACGAGATGCGCAGGCACCGGCGATATTCCTCGGTCGCGGGCGTCATGTCCTCGGGGCAGATCGAGCAGACGAAGCCGTAGCAGGCGTCCACCTGCCCGCGCATGCGCAGGGTTTGGCCGCCGAAGCGCTCGGGATCGGCGAGAACGTCGGCGATGCTGGTCTCAACGACGGCCGACGGGTCGGACAGCGCCAGCGTGGCGGCGATGATATGCAGCATGAAGGCCCCTCCTCCGTGACGATGGCGCGACCTGCGGAGGGCGGCAAGGGAACAGCCGAGCTTTCGTCATCCCGTCGAGCGCGCCCCGGGATGACGAAAGCAGGTTTGCGGAACTGACACCCGCGCCGCCCATTCCGCACCCGACGACTGGAGAACCGGATGGCCGTGATCGAAGACGCCCTGGACGACGCACGCGACGCCGCGACGGGGTTCCTGAACGCCGAGGGGCGAAATCCTGGATATGTGCTGCTGGGCGTGGCGGTGACGGTCGGGTTCGCGCTGGCGGCCACGGTGCTGGCGCGACGGACGATCCGGCCGAACCCGCAGCATCTGGCGGACGACGACGCGCCGATCACCGAGCGCCCGCGCGGACCGTTGAGCCTGATCCTGCCGGCGGTGTTCTCGGTCACCACCCTGTCGGCCGTGCGGGTCTGGAACGCGCCAAAAGCCCCGGAACGCAACCTGGCCATGGGCCTGTGGGCGGCGGCGCAGGCGCTGAACGCGGTGTGGATCGCGATGCGTCCGGCCAGCCGGCACCTGCAGATCGCCGCGGCGATGTCGACGGCGGGCATGGCGGCCGCCTTCGCCCATGAGGCGCGCAAGCTGGATGCGCGCGCCGGCAAGTTGGCTGCCCCGACCGGCGGCGCCGTCCATCTGGCCAATATGGTGCAGGGCAAGTCGGCCGGACATCCGACGGTTCACTGACCGCCCGCCTTGCCTGATCGCCCGGCTTCCTCTAGGGAGAGCGCCCGATTTCGCGCGCGCCGGACAGTCCGTTGTTGCGCGCTCCAAAACTCCGGAATTCCATGAAGATCAACGGCAACACCATCAAGCCCGGCATGGTCCTGCAAGTGAACGGCGGCCTGTGGGTCGTCACCAAGGCCAGCCACGTCAAGCCGGGCAAGGGCGGCGCCTTCGCCAACGTCGAGGCCAAGAACCTCGAGACCGGCAACAAGCTGAACGAACGCTTCCGGTCGGAAGACAAGGTCGAGCGCGTCACGCTGGAACAGCGCGACTACTCCTACCTGTTCGACAACGGCGACAGCCTGGTCTTCATGAGCGACGAGACCTACGAGCAGATCGAACTGCAAAAGGACTGGGTGGGCGAAGAGCGCATTCCGTACCTGCAGGAAGGCATGAAGGTCGTGATCGAGTCCCATGAGGACCGTCCGATCGGCCTCGAGCTGCCGGAACAGGTCACGCTGGAAGTCGTCGAGACCGAGCCGACCGTGAAGGGGCAAACCGCCTCGTCGTCCTACAAGCCGGCCATCGCCAACAACGGCGTGCGCATCATGATCCCGCCGTACATGTCGGCCGGCGAGCGCATCGTGGTCGACACGACCACCGGCGAATACGTCCGCCGCGCGGACTAAGACGAGTGATTAGTGGTTAGTGGTTAGTGGGTCTCGCGGCGACGCTTGAGCCAGCAATCACTAATCACTAGCCACTAACCACTCGGCCCCATCCGGGGCCGTTGAACTTCTCCGCCTATCCGGGCCACAGCGCCTTTTCAGGATAGCCGGACCAGGAGATTCCCGATGGCCCTCGCCTCCGCCCTGCTGCAAGTCATGACCGATGCGGTTCGCAAGACCGCCCGCCCGATGCTGCGCGACTTCGGCGAGGTCGCCCATCTGCAGGTGTCGCGCAAGGGACCGGGCGACTTCGTCACGGCCGCCGACATCAAGGCCGAAGACACCCTCTACGAACTGCTGATGAAGGCCCGCCCGGGCTACGGCTTCCTGGGCGAGGAACGCGGCATGGTCGAGGGGACCGACAAGTCCCACACCTGGATCGTCGACCCGATCGACGGCACCACCAACTTCATGCACGCCATGCCCCACTTCGCCATCACGGTGGGGCTGGAGCGTCGCGCGCCTGACGGCACGTCCGAGATCGTGGCAGGCGTCACCTACAACCCGGTCATGAACGAGATGTTCTGGGCCGAAAAGGGCAAGGGCTGCTATCTGAACGACGCGCGCATCCGCGTCGCGGGGCGCAAGGACCTGTCGGAAAGCCTGATCGCCACGGGCCTGCCGTTCATAGGCAAGACCGGCCATGCGCAGTCGATCAAGGACATCCATGCTGTCGGCCAGCGGGTGGCGGGCATCCGTCGCCTGGGCTCGGCGGCGCTGGACTTCGCCTGGGTCGCGGCGGGCCGTTTCGACGCCTACTACGAGCGCAATCTGAACCCGTGGGACGTGGCGGCGGGCATCCTGTTCGTCACCGAGGCGGGCGGCGTGGTCACGACCATCGACGCCGACGGCGATCCCAAGAACGGCAAGCAGATCCTGGCCGCCAACACCGACGTCCACGGCCAGCTGCGCAAGATCCTCCAGGCGGCGTAGTCTTCGCTCCGGGAAGAAATTTTTCGTCTGTTATCAGATCGTTTTCTGACCGTTTGTCATAAACCAGTCACACGGACTTTACAAAGTCGTCACGTGGCGCATTATCGTCCTAACTCTGACGTTTTTCAGAGTGGGAGGATCATGACTCATGACCAGGAACGCCCTGATCGCCTGCGCCTTGTTCGCCGCGACCGCCGCTCCCTCCTTTGCTTCCGCCGGTGAAGCGCCCCGTCCGGACACAGATGCGCAGGTCGCCGTGACCCTGTGCGAGCGCGACGCCCTGACCCAGGCGGCCTTCCGCCGCAATCACGGTCCCAGCCCCGAATTCGTCACCGCAGCCGACGTGATGAGGGCTCGTGAGGCCGGCGAGCGCTGGGCCGAACCGAAATGCATCTCGGTCCGTCAGCAGCGGGAGCTGAACCGGATGTTGGGCCAGCGCACGTCGCGCTGAGGCGTTCGCCTGTCACCAGGACGTCATCGCCCGGGCCCTATTCAGGAGCCATGGGATCCAACCTCTCTGCGCGCCAATGAGCGCTCCCCTCGTCATCGCTCATCGCGGCGCCTCGGGCGACCGGCCCGAGCACACGCGCAGCGCCTATGAGCGCGCCGTCGAACAGGGCGCCGACGCGATCGAGCCGGACCTGGTGATGACGCGGGACGGCCAACTGGTCGTCCGCCACGAGAACGAGATCGGCGGAACCACCGACGTCGCCGACCATGCCGGATTCGCCGACCGCCGCGTGACCCGCACGGTGGATGGGCAAGCGGTCACCGGCTGGTTCACCGAAGACTTCACACTGTCCGAACTGAAGACGCTACGCGCACGTGAGCGCCTGCCGGCGCTGCGGCCCGGCAATGCAGCCTTCGACGGGCAGGAGCCGATCCTGACCTTTCAGGACGTCATCGACATCGCCCGGGCGGGATCGACGCGAACGGGGCGAACCATCCGGATCGTTCCCGAACTCAAACATCCCGGCCATTTCACCTCCGCCGGCCTGCCCATGCTGCCGCCCTTCCTCGCGGCGGTGCGGGCGAACGGGCTCGACACCGCGGACGCGCCGATCATCGTTCAATGCTTCGAGGTCGGACCGCTGGAGGCGCTGGCCGCCGGGATCGACGCCCCGCTGATGTTGCTGATCGCCAACGGCGGAGCGCCGGCGGATCGACCGGACCTGACCTGCGCGGAGATGACGTCGCCGGAAGGCCTGGGAGGGATTGCGGCCTACGCGGACTGGATCGGCGTGGAGGCCGGATTGATCGAACCGGCCCCTGGTGAACCGACGCGACTGATCACCGACGCCCATACCGCCGGCATCAAGGTCGCCGCCTGGACCTTCCGCGCCGAGAACGTCTTCCTGCTGCCAGCGGACCGCGTAGGTGAGGATCCAGCGGGGCACGGCCGCATGGGCGCGCGCGTGCGCCGCTTCGCCGGCTATGGCGTGGACGCCGTGTTCTCGGATCACCCCTTCCTGGCGCGCGAGGGTCTGGCGCGCGAGGGTCTGGCGGGCGAGGGTCTGGCGGGCGACTAGCCGATCAGGGCCCGGGCGGCGGCGCGCGCTTCGTCGGTGATCGTCGCGCCGGACAGCATGCGGGCGATCTCTTCGCGGCGGTGGGTCTCGTCGAGGGCGTCAACCGTGGTGGTGGTCAGGCCGCCGGCGTCCGACTTGCGGACCTTCCAGTGGGCATGGCCGCGGGCCGCGACCTGCGGGCTGTGGGTCACGACCAGCACCTGGGCCCCGCGCGACAGGCGCTGCAGGCGGGTCCCGACGGCCTCGGCCACGGCGCCGCCGACGCCCTGATCGACTTCATCGAAGATCATGACCGGCTGGCGCTGGTCCTCGCGACCGGCCAGGGCGGCCTTCATGGCCAGGGCGAAGCGCGCGAGTTCGCCGCCCGAGGCGATGGCGTCCAGCGGCCCGAAGGCGGCGCCGGCGTTGGTGGCGATCTCGAAGCGGACGGTCTCGACGCCCAGCGGGCCGCGGCGACCGTCGGCGACAGGCTCGAAGGCGACGCGGAAACGGGCGCGCTCCAGCTTCAGCGGGCCCAGTTCGCCCATCACCGAGGACGTCAGGCGGTCGGCGGCGGCTTCGCGGGCGGAGCTCAGCAGCATGGCGGCGAGGTCGTAGGCCTCGCGCGCGGCGCCGGCCTCGCGCTCGGCGGCGACGATGGCGTCGGCACCGTCCTCGATCAGACGGAGCTGGTCGCGAAAGCGTTCGCGCAGAATGGGCAGGAGCTCGACCGAGGTGTTCAGCTTGCGGGCGGCGGCGCGCAGGGCGAACAGCCGCTCCTCGGCCTTGTCGAGGCGGCCGGGCTCGAAGTCGAAGGCGTTGGCGGCGGCGTCGACACAGGCCAGCGCCTCATCGGCCTCCACCAGGGTGCGGTCGATGGCTTCGGCGGCGGCGGTCAGCTTGATCAGCAGCGGATGGTCCGCCTCGGCCCCCGACTGGGCGGCGCGCTGGCGGGCGTGCTCAACAGCGCGCAGGGCGGCGGACAGGTTGCGGGACAGCTTGTCCCCGCCCAGCGAGGCGCGGGCGTCGGACAGGTCGGCCATGGCCTTTTCGGCCGCGCCCAGCAGGGCGCGTTCGCCCGCAAGCTCGGTCTCCTCGTCGGCGCGCGGATCGAGGGCGTCGAGATCGGCGAGGTTCTGGGTCAGTTCCTCGGCATGGGCGGCGGCGTCGGCGGCGGCGGCGCGCAGGTCGGCGACCTTGCGATCGGCCTCCTTCAGCTTGTCAGACGCAGCGGCGACGCCGGCCAGCTGCGGCTGCAGGCCGCCGTAGTTGTCCAGCAGGGCGCGGTGGGTCTTCCAGTCCAGCAGGCCGACGGTCTCGTGCTGGCCGTGCACCTCGACCAGGGCCTGGCCGATCTCGCGCAGGGCGGTGACGCCGGCGGGCTGGTCGTTGACGAAGGCGCGGCTGCGGCCGTCGACAGCGACGGTGCGGCGCAGGATCAGCTCCTCGCCGGGGGCGACGTCGAAGCCCTTTTCGGCGATCAGCTCGATCAGGGCGGGGTCGTCGGGGGCGGTGAAGACGGCGGTGGCCGAGGCCTGTTTGGCCCCCGCGCGGACCAGGCCCGCGTCGCCGCGCGCGCCGAGGGCGAGGCCGAGGGCGTCGAGGATGATCGACTTGCCCGCCCCGGTTTCGCCGGTCAGCACGGTCAGGCCGTCCTCGACCTCGAGGTCGAGCACATCCACCAGCACGATGTCGCGGATCGACAGGGCGGTCAGCACGGGACGGCTCCGCCGGGGCTCAAGGGACCGAAAACGCGGTGATGAGGGTGGAGCAAGACGAATCGATCTCTCGGGCGACGCCGGAGAATGCTGGCTGTTCGCCCCCCGGGTAAAGCCCGAGGTTAGCGGAACATATCGGAAACGTCAGCCCGGGATGATCCGGCGCAGCCAGCTTTCGCGCTCGCCGGTCGGGGCGACGCCCGGCTGGGAGCCTTCCTCGGTCAGCAGGGCGTAGGCCTCGGCGTACCAGGGGCTGCCCGGATAGTTGTGGCCCAGCACGGCGCCGTTGCGGACGGCTTCGTCCTTGAGGCCGAGGGTCAGATAGACCTCGACCAGACGATAGAGGGCTTCCGGCGTGTGCGAGGTGCGCTGGTAGGCTTCGTTGTCGATGACGGCCTTGTAGCGGTTGATGGCCGCCAGCGGCTGGTTGGCGCGCTGATAGTAGCGGCCGATCGACATTTCCTTGCCCGCCAGCTGGTCGTTGACCATGTCGATCTTGACCATGGCGTCGATGGCGTAGGGCGTGCCGGGGTAGCGGCGGGCGACATCGCGCAGACCGTCCAGGGCCGCCTGGGCGAAGCCCTGGTCGCGGCCGACGTCGGTGATCTGCTCAAAGTTGCTCAGCGCCTTCATGTAGAAGGCGTAGGGCGCGCTGGGATTGCCCGGGAACAGGGCGATGAACCGGTCCGAGGCGGCGATCGCTTCCTGATAGTGGCTGTCCTGGTAGTAGGCGTAGATCTGCATCAGGATCGCGCGACGCGACCATTCCGAATACGGATGCTGACGCTCGACTTCCTGGAAATAGTCGATGGCGTCGCCCCAGCGCTGCGCCTGCAGGCGCTGGTAGCCGGTGTTGTACAGCGCCTCGACCGGACGTTCCTCATAGGCCAGCTTCGGTCGGTTGGCGCCACGGTTGCAGGCCGTGACGGACAGCGCCGATGCGGCGACAACCGCCAGAATCAGGCCGGTGCGAATCTTCGAAGCAGACAAGGACGACCTCAAACTTGCAGGCCGGCGGGCTGTTGCCCGTCGGCGCCCCCGGAAACGAGACGCGATCTCTATACCAGCGAACATCGCCGCGCCAATGCGCGAAGAAGAGGCTTAAAAAGACGTCGTGCGCCTTGTGGCCCCGCCATCCCCTGATATGTAGCGCGCCAACGCCACGGCCGCATGCAGCCGGGCGATGACGGCGAAAGGATGACCGGACATGAAGCTGCTCTCTGGCAACTCGAACCGGGTCCTCGCGGGGGCGATCGCCGCCCACCTCGATATGCCCCTCACCAAGGCCCAGGTGAAACGCTTCGCGGACAACGAGGTGTTCGCGATGATCGAGGAGAACGTCCGCGGCGAGGACGTCTTCGTCATCCAGTCCACCAGCTACCCCGCCAACGACAATCTGATGGAGCTGCTGATCCTCACCGACGCCCTGGTGCGGGCCTCGGCGAAGCGGATCACGGCGGTGGTGCCCTACTTCGGCTATGCGCGTCAGGACCGGAAGACGGACGGCCGCACGCCGATCTCGGCCAAGCTGGTCGCCAATCTGATCACCCGCGCCGGCGCCGACCGCGTGCTGACGATGGATCTGCACGCCGGCCAGATCCAGGGCTTCTTCGACATTCCGACCGACAACCTGCTGGCCACCCCGGTGCTGGCCCAAGACATCAAGGAAAACTACCCGCGCGACAACCTGATGATCATCTCGCCCGACGTCGGCGGCGTGGTGCGGGCCCGCTCGCTGGCCAAGCGGCTGGATGCGGACCTGGCCATCGTCGACAAGCGCCGCCCCAAGGCGGGCGAGAGCGAGGTCATGAACATCATCGGCGACGTCGAAGGCCGCCGCTGCATCCTGTTCGACGACATCGTCGACTCGGGCGGCACCCTGGTGAACGCCGCCAAGGCCCTGATGGACAAGGGCGCGACCGAGGTTTCGGCCTACATCAGCCACGGGGTTCTGTCGGGCCCGGCGGTCCAGCGCGTCGCCGACGGCCCGCTGAAGGAACTGGTGATCACCGATTCGATCGAACAGCCTGACGAAGTTTTGAAGTGCCCGAAAATCCGCCGCGTTTCGGTCGCTCCGCTGATCGGTGAGGCTATCCGCCGGATCGCCAACGAGGAATCGGTCTCCAAACTCTTCGACTAGTTCGCGGGAACAACCTCAAGCCCGCCTCATTAGCGCCTGATCGTTCGGTCCTGCTGGGACCGGATCTTGAAGGAGTCCTGATGAGTTCGGCTGTCCTGCGCCGCGGTCTGACCGTGGCAGCCCTCGTATCCGCCGCCCTTCTGGCGAGCTGCGCCAACACCGAAGCCGAACGGCAGGCCGAGGCCGCACGCATGGCCGAAGAGGCCGCCATCGCCGCGCGCACGCCGCCGCCGATCAGTCTGAACGAGAGCGTGGCCGAAGCCGCCTCGATCTATGTCGCGTTCAGCCGCCAGATGGCGGCCGTCGAGGGCGGTTTCGCCGATCCGGAATCCATCCAGGCCGCGCTGCGTCAGGGTTCTGCCTATGAGCCGGCGCAACTTTCGCGGGGCCTGATCGCCTATGCGTCGATCGTCGCGCTGCAATCGCCGGAGTTCGTCACCGGCGTGCGGCAGTACGCGGTTGACCGGGAAACACGAGAGAAACTGGTCGCCGACATCGTGCGCGATCCCCGCTACGCCTCCTACCTGCCGGGCGCCGATGCGGCGGCGGGCCTGATCATGTCGACGCTGCGGACCGATATCGACGCGCTGAACCGGGCCGCGAACTCCGTCGAGAACGACGCCTATGCGATCCAGGCCGCCTATGACCCGCGCCGGTCATGGGGCGTGGCCCAGGTGACCGACCGCGAGGGACGGCTGCAGGGCGCCAAGGACCTGTCGACCCGCGACATGCTGCCGTCAGCCGAGGATGCGACGCGCCTGTTCGCCGCCGCCCACAGCGGCACGGGCCTGAACGTCTCCTCCACCAGTCGCCCGCGCGAGGCCCCCTACCCGCCCGTGGTGCAGAATGCGCTGGCGATCGCGGCCCTGGCCGCCCTGGGCGCGGCCGGCGACAACGGCGTGGCCAACACCAACGCCCTGACCAACGAGCCGAAGAACCAGCACTGCCTGGAGATGTCCAAGCTGATGCTGTTCCAGTGCCTGGCCGCGTCGCGCCCCAGCTACGAGGACATCTTCTGCGTCGGACGGCACATCGTGCGCGATCTGGGGACCTGCACCCGCGGCTCGGCCCTGCCGGCGTCGGTGGCCATCGTCTCGGATCTGACCACGACCGGCCCGGCCGAGGCTCCGCCCGCTCCGCGCATCACGCCGGCGCCGATGGAGCCCGGCGCCGCGCCCCCGCGGCCAGCCATTGTCGTTGAACAACCCGCACGGTCGGTGACCGAGCAGCTGAACGCAACGCCGCGGGATCCCGCCGTTACGCCGCGCCGCCCGGACGTCGTGACGACCCGTCCGGCGACTTCGGTGACGGAGCAGCTGAACACCACGCCCGCGACGCCCCGGGAGTGAGCGAAATCGGCAACGGCGGACGGCGCATCCTATTGCCAAGCTTGGATTAACGCTCGGCGAACTGTTTTGCCCGCGATATAAGCGAAGGTCAGTCATTTGCGCCGTGCCGACGGGGCGCCGCGGGTCGCTGGGGGTCTGTATGATTGAAGTCAAAATGCGCCGTGGTCTCGCGCTCGCCGCCGTAGCCGTCGCCGCCGCACTGGTCGGCTGCGCCACCGATGAGCCGCCGCCCGCGCCTCCCCCGCCGCCGCCGCCGCCTCCGCCGCCGGTGACCATGAACGAGGGCGTGGCGCAGGCCGCCTCGATCTACGTGTCCTTCATCCGCGAGGCCGGCACGATCCCGCCGGGCGGCTTCCCGGACGCCGAATCCATCCAGGCCGCGCTGCGCAAGGGCGCCGCCTACCAGCCGGACCAGATCTCGCGCGGCATGATCGCCTACGGTTCGATCCTGGCGCTGCAGTCGCCGGAGTTCGTGCAGGGCGTCCGCCAGTACGCCGTCGACCCGACGATCCGCCAGGAAATGATCCGGCGCATCATCGCCGACCCGGCGACCGCCGCCACCCTGCCGGGCGCCGACGCCGCCGCCGGCCTGATCATCGAGACCCTGAGCCGTGACGCCGCAGCCATGCATGTCATCGCCGAAGCGGTCGAGGGCGACGCCTACACCATCCAGGAACGTCGCGACCCGCGCCGTCGCTGGGCTGTCGCGCACGTTCCGAATCGTGAAGCGCGCCTGCAAAGCGCCAAGACGCTGTCCGCCGCGGAGATGCTGCCCTCGCCCGAGGAGTCGTCGCGCCTGTTCGCCGCCGCCAACTCCGGCACCGGCCTGTCGCTGAGCGGTTCGCGCTCGGGACCGCCGTACACCCCGGCCGTCGTTCGTTCGCTGGCCCTCGCCGCCCTGGCCGCCCTGGGCGCCGGTGGAGACGAGGCCCGGGCCAATACCGAAGCCATGACTGTCGATCAGGCCAGCGAGTTCTGCTTCAACATGTCGAAGCTGATGCTCTTCCAATGCCTGGCCGCGTCGCGTCCGGCCTATGAGGACATGTTCTGCGTCGGCCGCCACGTCGCCCGCGACCTGTCGACCTGCACCACCCAGAACATCACCCCGATTCCGCCCGAGCTGCCGATGACCGCTGTCGCGGGCGCGGACGCCCCGGCAGACGCCGTGCAAACGCCCGTGGCCGCTGAAGCCGCGGGCGCGGCGACGGCCTCCGCCACCACCACCGCCGCCCTGAACAGCGGCCGGTAAACGAAGCGGGTCACACTGAACGTCCGTGGGCGGTTGCGTCCACGGCCGTCAGCGTGTAATAGCCCGCGCTCTTGAATTCGAGGGTTCATGACCCCCGCCGCGCGGGCCCAGGTTGGCGCGGCGTTTCTGTTTGTTATTGAGGCGAGCCAGATGGCCGAGATCATTCTGAACGTCGACGTCCGTGACGGCGTGGGCACCGGTGGCGCCCGCGCGGCCCGCCGCGCCGGCATGGTGCCGGGCATCCTGTACG
Source organism: Brevundimonas lenta (assembly GCF_014196335.1). GTDB lineage: Bacteria > Pseudomonadota > Alphaproteobacteria > Caulobacterales > Caulobacteraceae > Brevundimonas > Brevundimonas lenta. Next base: position 1,245,037 of record NZ_JACIDM010000001.1, on the reverse strand, counting down.
GCGGCGACAAGGCCCCCGTCGCCATCTCGGTGAACGAGAAGGACTTCCGCAAGTCGCTGTACACCGGCAAGCTGCTGGGTCACCTGGTGACGCTGAAGTACGGCGACGAGAGCCAGCCGGTCATCGCTCGCGATGTCCAGTTCGACCCGGTGTCGGACCGTCCGCTGCACTTCGACCTGATGCGCGTCGACGAGAAGCAGACCATCAAGATCGAAGTGGCCGTGCACTTCATCAACCAGGACCAGTGCGAAGCCTTCCGTCAGGGCGGTTCGCTGGAAGTCGTCCGTCACTCGGTCGAAGTGAAGGTCCGCGCGGATCACATCCCGGAAGACCTGATCGTCGACCTGGCGAACCACAAGATGGGCGACACCATCCGCTGGACCGACCTGAAGGGCACGCAAGACGTCGAGCCGACCATCACGGACCGCGACTTCGTGATCGCCTCCATCAAGACCTCTTCGGCCGCCAAGGCTGCTGACGAGATCGAAGAAGCGATCGCCGAGGAAACCGCCGCCGCCGCCGAGGCCGCTGCGGACGAGGTTCCCGCCACCGAACAGGCCGAAGGCGAAGAAGCCGCCGCCGCCGAGGGCGAAACGACCGAGGGCTAAACCCTTCGATCGACTGTATCTGGAGCGGCCCCTTCCGGTTACGGATGGGGCCGTTTCCTTGTCCGGAGCATGCCATGATCATCGTCGCCGGCCTGGGCAACCCGGGTCCCAAATACCAGGGCAACCGCCACAACATCGGCTTCATGGCCGCTGACGAGATCGCGCGCCGCTGGTCGTTCGGACCGGAGCGGGCGAAATTCCAGTCGGTGATCCGCGAGGGCGAGGTCCAGACCGCCAACGGGCCGGTCAAGGTCCTGCTGATGAAGCCCCAGACCTATATGAACGAGAGCGGCCGGGCCGTCGGCGAAGCCGCGCGCTTCTACAAGGTCCAGCCGTCGGGCGTGATCGCCTTCCACGACGAGATCGATCTCGCCCCCGGTCGTTTCCGCATGAAGACCGGCGGCGGCGCCGCGGGCCAGAACGGCGTGCGCAGCCTGATCAGCCAGCTGGGCGCCGACTTCCGCCGCGCCCGCATGGGCATCGGCCACCCGGGCGAGCCGCAACTGGTGCACGGCTATGTGCTGGGCGACTTCCACAAGGCCGAGCAGCCGTGGCTGGAGGCCATGCTGAACGCCTGCGCCGACGCCCTGCCCTTCGCCCTGGCCGGCGACGACGACCGCTACCAGGCCGAGGTCATGCGCCTGGCCCCCGCGCCGAAATACAGCCCGCGGCAGGCGGCGCGGGGCGAATAGCCGCGCTTCCCCAATGCGGGGCAAGCCGCTAAGGGCCGCGGGTGACCCGCACACAGGCCGACAACTGGTCGATCGCACGCTCGCTGGCCTTCCTGGCCGCGACGTTCGCCATCGTGCTCGGAACCCTGTTGCCGTTCGGGGCCATGGCCGCGTCGCGTCCCGGCGAGACCCTGGTGCTGTGCTCGGCCGAAGGGCCGTTGACGGTCCAGGTCGGCGGCGACGTCGACGGTCCGGGCAAGAAGGCCTCGCCCGCGAAATGCGCCGCCTGCGTGATGCCGCTGGCCGCCGCCCTGCCGGTTCCGCCGGTTCCCGAGCCCTGCAAGGTCGCCGCCCCGGTCGAGAACGCCGACTGGGTCGCCGCCAGCGTCAGCCCGACGCCGCCGGCCCGCGCGCCGCCGCGACCGCCGTCCACGGCCCCTCCCCTCGTCTGAAGCAGCCCGGTGCGACCCCGCGCCCTGACCCGCGCGCCGCCCGGCGACGCGGCCTGTTCCTGTTTCAGAAAGACCGACCATGTCCTTGTGGACCACCGCGGCGCCCTGCGCGCTGCTGCTTGCGGCCGTCGCCGCACCTGCCTTCGCCGAACCCGCCGCTGAAGATCCCGCTGTACTGGACACGGTGATCGTCACCGGGCGGCGCGATCCTGAAGACCCGGCGGTCGTCGCCGGGGCTCGCGCCCGCCTGTCGCGCACGCCGGGCGCCGTCAGCGTCATCTCGGCCGAATCCTATGCCGACCGCTACGCCGCCGATCTGTCGGGCGTGCTGCGCGACGCGCCGGGCGTCTATGCGCAGCGGAAGTGGGGCGGGGACATCCGGCTGTCGATCCGGGGATCGGGGATCGGCAACTCCAGCCACAACCGCGGGACGCTTCTGGCCCAGGACGGGGTGCCGTTCAACGAGGCGGACGGATATGGCGACTTCCAGCTGATCGACCCGCTGAACGCCCGCTACACCGAGGTCTACAAGGGCGGCAACGCGCTGCGCTTCGGCGGCTCCCTGCTGGGCGGCGCGGTCAATCTGGTGACGCCGACGGGTCGCACGGCCGGCTCGGACCTGGCCTTCCGCGTGGACGGCGGGTCGTACGGCGCCCTGCGCGGCCATGCGGAAGTCGCGGGCGCGACCGGCGACTGGGACGGCTTCGCGGCGGTCACCGGCATGCGCAACGACGGGTGGCGGGACCAGAGCGAGGGCCAGGCGCAGTACGGCTCGGTCAACCTCGGCCGGCGCTTCGGCGAGGACCGCGAGGTGCGGCTGCTGGTGTCGGGCGGCTATGTGCATCAGGAGATCCCCGGCAGCCTGACCCTGGATCAGGCCCAGACCACGCCGCGCCAGGCCAATTTGGCCAACAGGACGCTGAACTATCAGCGCGACATGGCGGCGGTGCGCACCACCCTGCAGACCCGCTGGCGCATCGACGCCTCGACCGTGTTCGAGGGCGGGCTCTACGGGACGTGGAAGGATCTGGATCATCCGATCTTCCAGGTCGTCGACCAGCAGAGCCGCAACCGGGGCGCCTTCGGACGGTTCGACTGGCAGGGCGAGCTTGGTGGGATGCGGGCCGACGCCTTCTACGGCGCTTGGTATCGCGAGGGTGATCTCGACGCGAAACAGTGGGTCAATCTGGCCGGATCGCGCGGCGCGCTGAGGGCCCGCAGCTTCCAGAACGCCACCGGCCTGGACGTGTTCGCCGAGGGCCGGCTGTTCGTCACCGACCAGCTGGCTGTGGTGGCCGGCGGAACCTGGGGCCGGGCCGGACGCGACTATCAGAGCTATGCCGTGCCGGGCGTGGCCGGGACCTTCGATCTGACGGCGGATCGCACCTGGGAATGGTTCGCGCCGCGCGCGGGCCTGCTGTGGGAGGCGGAAGACGGCTCGCAGGTGTTCGCCAATGTGACCCGTTCAGTGGAGCCGCCGAATTTCTCGGCCCTGTCGCCGACGGCGAACGGCTTCCAGCCGCTGGTTCCGCAGGAGGCCGTGACGGCCGAGGTTGGTGCGCGCGGTCGTCGCGGGGCTTTCACCTGGGACGTGACGGCGTATCGGGCCGAGCTGGACCACGAGTTGCTGAACTTCGCCGTCCGCCCCGATCTGGGCATCCCGGCGGCGACCTTCAACGCGGGCCCCACTGTGCACCAGGGGATCGAGGCCGCGCTGGACTGGCGGATCGCGTCGTCCCTGCGGCTGCGTCAGACCTACGCGCTGTCCGACTTCTTCTTCGACGGCGACAAGATCTATGGCGACAACCACCTGCCGGTCGTGCCGCCGCACCTGTATCGCGCCGAGCTGCGTTACGATCATCCGGCCGGCTGGTTCGTGGCCCCGTCTGTGGAATGGTCGATCAGCGACGCCTGGGTCGATTACGCCAACACGCTGAAGGCGCCGTCGTACGCGGTGACCTCGCTGAACGCCGGGTGGACCGTCCGCAAGGGCGTCAGCCTGTTCGCCGAGGCACGCAATCTGTTCGACACGCGTTACGTGTCCAACGTCAGCGCCGTGACCGACGCCCGAACGGCGTCGACGGCTGTTTTCTTCCCCGGCGACGGGCGCGCGGTTTTCGCGGGCCTGCGAGTGACCTATTGAGGACGACCATGATGATCCGCACCCTGCTCCCCCTCGCCGCCCTGTCGCTGCTGGCCGCCTGCGACGCGCCTGAAAAGGCCGCCCCCGTCAGCGACATCACCGTCACCGTGACCGACGCCCTGTGCCGCCCGACGCCCGTCGGACGGCAGATGACCGGCTGCTACATGACCCTGACCGCCAGCGGCGATGATCGCCTTGTGTCGATCGCCAGCCCCGTCGCCGGCCGCATCGAGATCCACGAGAGCAAGATCGAGGGCGGCATGATGATGATGACCGAGATGGCCAACGGCGTGCCGTTGCCGGCCGGTCAGGCGGTCGAGCTGAAGCCCGGCGGCAACCACATCATGCTGCTGGCCGTGGCCGACCCGCTGACCGTCGGCGAGACCGTGCCGCTGACGCTGACCTTCGCCTCGGCCGCCCCGGTCGAGGTCGCCGCGCCGGTGGCCCAGCCGCCGGTCGCGATCGGCGCCGCGCCGGCCGCTCACTGAACACCGACGAAGCCCGAGCCTGACAAACCGGTTCCGACCGGCTAAAGGCTCGCGCTCACCAAGGAATACCCAGCCCCCATGGCCCTGAAAGTCGCGATCGTCGGCTTGCCCAACGTCGGCAAGTCCACCCTGTTCAACGCCCTGACCAAGACGGCGGCGGCGCAGGCGGCGAACTATCCGTTCTGCACCATCGAGCCGAACACCGGCGACGTGGCCGTGCCCGAGCCGCGCCTCGACGTGCTGGCCGCCATCGCGGGCTCGAAAGAGATCATTCCGTCGCGCATCACCTTCGTCGACATCGCCGGCCTGGTGCGCGGCGCGTCGAAGGGCGAGGGCCTGGGCAACCAGTTCCTGGCCAACATCCGCGACTGCGACGCCGTGGCTTTCGTGGCCCGCTGCTTCGTCGATGACGACATCACCCACGTCGAAAACCGCATCGACCCCATCTCGGACCTCGACATCATCGAGACCGAGCTGATGCTGGCCGACCTCGAAAGCCTCGAGAAGCGGGTCGTCAACGTCGAAAAGAAGGCCAAGGGCGGCGACAAGGAAGCCCAGACGACCCTGCGCCTGATCAACATGGCCCTGACCCCGCTCCGCGCCGGCAAGCCGGCTCGCGTGGTCAAGGTCGACAAGGAGGACGAGAAGGCGTGGCACATGCTGCAGCTGCTGACCTCCCTGCCCGCCCTGTACGTCTCGAACGTCGACGAGGGCTCGGCCGACAAAGGCAATGAGCTGTCCGACCAGGTGGCGAAGCGCGCCGCCGAAGACAACGCCAACGCCGTCGTCATCTCGGCCAAGATCGATTCCGAACTGGCCGTGCTGGATCCGGAAGAACAGGCCGAGTTCCTGGAGAGCCTGGGTCTGGCCGAGCCGGGCCTGAACCGTCTGATCCGCGAAGCCTATTCGCTGCTGGGCCTGCAGTCCTACTTCACCGTGGGACCGAAGGAAGCGCGCGCCTGGACCATCCACGTCGGCGACACCGCGCCCCAGGCCGCCGGGGTCATCCACACCGACTTCGAGAAGGGCTTCATCCGCGCCGAGACCATCGCCTACGAGGACTATGTCGCGCTGAAGGGCGAGGCGAAGGCCCGCGAGGCCGGCAAGCTGCGCGCCGAAGGCAAGAGCTACGTCGTCAAGGACGGCGACGTGATGAACTTCCTGTTCAACTAGGCGGCTGCGGCTCCGCCGCCGGCGTCGGACAGCGCGTCAGAACCACCACCGCGTCGTTGCGATTGAGCCATGTCAGGCGCAGCGACTCGCCTTGCCGGGAGAGGCGGATGCGTTCGCGCGCATTCGTCCCCTCTGCCTGGCAGGCGAGCGTGGCCTCATAGCCGTCGGCGACCTGGTCCAGCGAGGTGATGGCGCAGCTGTTCTCATAGCCTTCGAAGCGCATGGTCGTGATGGTGATCGCCCGGCGATCGCCCGTCGTACTGGCGCACCAGCCGGCCTCGGCCGCCCATCGTCCGACGAAGGTCGCCGGACCCGAACCGGGCATCGCGGGATTGGACGCGGGATCGCCCGGAGGCGGCGCCGCGGTGACGCTTTCGGGGGCCGTGACCGGAGCCGCGGGCTCGGTCGGCGGGTTGACCGACTCACCCTCGCAGGCGGTCAGCAAAAACAGGGACAGCGAAGCGAAAATTCCGGGGCGCGGCATGATCATGGGTAGAAAACGCCCCTTTTCCCCATCGGCTCCGCTTCTCCTCGATCACGAAATCGCGGCTACGCTTGCATCCTGCGGGAGTTTTTGCGACCGCTTCGCCTGTGTCGAGAACGAGGGGGTGTCCCGAATGACTCTGAACACCAATCCGTGGGCAGCGCAGATCGACCCGTTGGCGCAGGACGTCGCAGCGGTGCTGAAACGCATGGGCGGCTCCGCGCATCAGCGCGATGTGGTGCAGTGCGTCGCGGCGATGAAGCGACAGCGCGGCGAGATGGTCGCCCAGGATCTGGCGAACAAGATCGTGGAAGTGTTCGAGCGCTACCGCGACCTGTTCTTCAAGCCGTTCGGCGAAGGATCGATGCGCTGGGCCCTGCAACCCGGCGTCGCCTGAAACCACCGATCGAAGCCTGACGAAAAAGGCCCGCGACGTGATCGTCGCGGGCCTTCGTCGTATCTGACGTCAGCTTAGAAGTTGCGGACGTACATCATCGAGAAGGAGTCGAAGCCGCCTTCCAGGTCTTCGTACTCGTGACGGGTCACGTCGAAGCGGACGCCGTTCTTGTCATCCATGAAGTACTGGCCGCCGAGACCGAAGGTCGGGCCGCTGTAGGTCCGGCTGGTGCTGCTGCCGCCGTAGCTGACCTCGAACTCGGTCTCGCCGTAACCGACGCGGGCGATCAGGTCGGCGTTTTCCGCGACCGGCCAGTAGCCGACGACGTGAACGCCGACGTTGCTGTTCATCTTGATGTCGACGCCGTCGATGTCCGACTCGACCAGGCCGTAGCTGACGTCGGCTTCGACGCCGACATACTGATGGAAGCGAAGCGAGCCGCGCGCGGTGACCGAGCTGCCGTTGAAGCCTTCGGTGCCGTCGTCGAAGAGGCTGAAGCCGCCCGAGATGGAAGCCTCAGGGCTGGTGAAGGATTGAGCCGCCGCAGGCATGGCGATGGCGGATGCGGCCACAGCCGCGATGATGAAGAGACGCATTACTACCCCGATAGGTCCTGTCCTTGTGACAGGGGGGCGCCTCATTCGCCGATTCCGCCCGAAGGCGGAGCGGGATTCCACATAAGGCGGCAGTACGTAACGCTTGCGCCAAGAAGTGTCGCTTCGACGACACGTTTATTCCCGCACCGGTAGAGGGCCCGCCTCGCGGCGGGCCCTTTCCGATCAGAAGCGACGGACGTAGCTCAGTCCGTAGGTGTCGATCTCGCCGCCGTCGTCCTGGAAGTCGCGACGGGTCCAGTCGGCGCGCAGGCCGTTCTTGCCGTCGAGGTACCAGTTGGCGCCGGCGCCGTAGTTGATGCTTTCACCATCGGTGCTGGCGGTCGCGCCGGCCACGTCGGCCTTGATCGAGGTCGTGCCGTAGCCGAGGCGGCCGAACAGTTCGACGTTGTCGCTGACCGGCACGCTGGCGACGCCATAGAGGGCGGCGTCGTAGTCGTGCTCCAGCTTACCGTCGACACCGGCGATGGTGATGTCCTCATCCTTGACGCCGATGGAGGCTTCACCCTCGACGCCCAGATAAGGCGTGAATTTCGCGCCGATACGGCCGGTCACGGCGCCCAGGCTGCCGTCATCACCATCCAGATGAGTATAGCCGAGCGATCCGTTCCACTGAGGATTGGAAACACTCTGGGCGATGGCAGGCGCAGCAATCAAAGTAAGAGCAGCGGTAGCAAAAAGGACGTTACGCATAGTTTCTGTATCCCATTTGGATGTGGTGACTTCTGTGGTCACCAGCCCCATCCAGCGGGTCTACAAATGGTCTCGGGACAAAGCCGTTCCAGAGCCACATGCTGAACTTGGTTCAACCTGTGGGCAGAGCGACACATACACCGCTACGCGAACCTTGGCCGCATCGTGTTCTTGAAATGAACGCCAGATGACTAGCGGTCTTTTTCCCGTTCCGTCCCGGCGCGGGCGTGCAGGGCCGCCTGGGCCGCCGCCAGACGCGCGATCGGCACGCGGTAGGGCGAACAGCTGACGTAGTCGAGGCCGACCTCTTCGCAGAAGGCGATCGAGGACGGGTCGCCGCCATGTTCGCCGCAGATGCCCATCTTGATGTCGGCGCGAACGGCCCCGCCGCGCTCGGCGGCGATGCGGATCAGGTCGCCGACGCCGGCCTGATCGAGGCGAACGAACGGATCGGTCTCGAAGATGCCCTTGTCCATATAGGCCTGCAGGAAGCGGCCGGAGTCGTCGCGGCTGATGCCGAAGGTGGTCTGGGTCAGGTCGTTGGTGCCGAAGCTGAAGAACTGGGCGTGCTCGGCCAGGTCCCCTGCCCGCAGCGCGGCGCGCGGCAGTTCGATCATGGTGCCGACCAGGTATTCGACCGTGTCGCCGGTGTCGGCGAAGACGGCCTGGGCCGTGCGGTCGGTCAGCTCGCGCAGGTATTTCATCTCGAGGCCGAGGGCGACGAGCGGGTGCATGATCTCCGGGATCGGGGCGAGGCCGGACGCCTGCTTGACCTCGATGGCGGCCTCGAGGACCGCGCGGACCTGCATTTCGTAGATCTCGGGATAGGCGACGCCGAGGCGGCAGCCGCGGTGACCGAGCATCGGGTTGGTCTCGTGCAGTTCCTTCGCCCGACGCTTCAGCTTGGCGGCGTCGATGCCGGAGGCGGCGGCCAGCGCGTCCATCTCGGCTTCGGTGTGCGGAATGAACTCGTGCAGCGGCGGATCGAGCAGGCGGACCGTCACCGGCAGGCCGGTCATGATCGTGAACAGCTCGACGAAGTCCGCCTTCTGGAACGGCGCGATCTTGGCCAGGGCCAGACGGCGGCCGGCCTCGTCATCCGCGAGGATCATCTCGCGCACGGCGGCGATCCGGGTGTCGTCGAAGAACATATGCTCGGTGCGGCACAGGCCGATGCCCTCGGCGCCGAAGCCGCGGGCGGTCCTGGCGTCCAGCGGCGTCTCGGCGTTGGCGCGGACCCTGAGGCGGCGCACGCCGTCGGCCCAGGCCATCAGGGTCTGGAAGTCGCCGGTCAGTTCGGGCTCGATCATCGGCACGGCGCCGTCCAGCACCTCGCCCTTCGAACCGTCGATGGTGATCAACTCGCCGGCGCGGAAGGTGCGGCCGCGGGCGGTGAAGGTCTGGCTACGGTCGTCGATCGACAGCTCGTTGATGCCGCAGACGCAGGGACGCCCCATGCCGCGGGCGACGACCGCAGCATGGCTGGTCATGCCACCGCGGGCGGTGACGATGCCGCGCGCTGCGTGCATGCCGTGGATGTCTTCTGGCGAAGTCTCCTCGCGCACCAGGATGACCGCGTCGCCCATCTGGGCCAGGCGCTCAGCCTCGTCGGCGTCGAAGACGATCCTGCCGGTGGCGGCGCCCGGCGAGGCGGGCAAGCCGGCGGCCACGACGGTGCGCGCTGCGTTCGGGTCGAGGGTTGGATGCAGGAGCTGGTCGAGGGCGGCGGGCTCGACCCGGCTGACGGCCTCCTCCTGGGAGATGACGCCTTCGCTGGCCAGATCGACGGCGATCTTCAGCGCCGACTTGGCTGTGCGCTTGCCGTTGCGGGTCTGCAGCATCCAGAGCCGGCCCTGTTCGACCGTGAACTCGATGTCCTGCATGTCGCGGTAGTGGCTCTCCAGCCGGCCGACGACCTCGACGAATTCGCCGAACACCACCGGCATGGCCTCTTCCATCGAGGGCGCGTGCTCGCCCATCTCCTCGCGGCCCGCCCTGGTCAGCGATTGCGGCGTGCGAATGCCGGCGACGACGTCCTCGCCCTGGGCGTTGATCAGGAACTCGCCGTACAGCTTCGCTTCGCCCGTCGACGGATTGCGGGTGAAGGCGACGCCGGTGGCCGAGGTCTCGCCCATGTTGCCGAACACCATCGACTGGATGTTCACGGCCGTGCCCCAGCTCTCGGGAATGTCGTGCATGCGGCGATAGAATTTGGCCCGGTCGTTCATCCAGCTGGCGAAGACGGCGCCGACGGCGCCCCACAGCTGGTCGTGCGGGTCCTGCGGGAAGGCATGACCGAGGTTGCGCTCCACCACCGCCTTGTAGTCGGCGACGACCTTCTCCCAGTCCTTGGCCGTCAGATCGGTGTCGACGGTGACGCCGAGGCGGTCCTTGTGGTCGTCCAGCACCTCCTCGAAATCGTCATGGCTGAGGCCCAGCACGACGTTCGAGTACATGGTGATGAAGCGGCGATAGCTGTCGAAGGCGAACCGGCGGTCGCCCGACAGGGCGGCCAGGCCCTCGACCGTCTCATCGTTGAGGCCGAGGTTCAGGACGGTGTCCATCATACCCGGCATGGAGGCGCGGGCGCCCGAGCGGACCGAGACCAGCAGCGGATTGGCGGCGTCGCCGAAGGTCTTGCCGACGATGCCCTCGACCTTCGCGAGGCCGGCGGCGACCTGGGCGGCGAGCTCGGCCGGATAGGCCTGCCCGTTGGCGTAGTAGTGGACGCAGGCCTCGGTGGTGATGGTGAAGCCCGGCGGGACCGGCAGCCCCAGCGAGGACATCTCGGCCAGGTTCGCGCCCTTGCCGCCGAGCAGGTTCTTCATCGACGCGTCGCCGTCGGCTGAGCCGCCGCCGAAACCGTACACCCACTGAGTCATCGCCAGGTCCCTGAGCCTTGGTCCGTCGCGGCGGATTCGCTCCGCCCGCGGTGCAAGGCCCCGCTTACCCCGACGGGTCCGGGAAGGCGAGGTCGAGCGCGTAACAAAACGTGAGCGCCTGTGACGGTTCCGGCTCCGGGCGCACGGCAAGGCTGTGCGGGACCATGGGTTCGCCCCTCAGGGTTTTCCCGGATGAACACGGACTGACGCGAGGTCCAGCTTGCCCCTCTGTCGGCAGGAGTTTTCGATGACGGCGCCGTTGATGAATTCGCTGAACACCTGGCCCATCTGGCTTTCGGGCGTGGTGATCCTGTTTCTGTGCCTTCTCGCGGCGTATGGCGGCTTGCGGCTACGCCGGCGAGACACAAGGCGGGATGAGGCCAGGGGAGAGGCCTACGACGACACCTATGAGGGCTACATCGTCTCCGGGGTTCTCGGTCTGCTGGCCCTGCTGATGGGCTTCACCTTCTCCATGGCCGTCGACCGGTATGACGCCCGTCGCTCCCTGGTGCTCGAAGAGGCCAATGCGATCGGCACCACCTATCTGCGCACCCAACTGCTGGAAGAGCCTCATCGCGCGCGCATCAGCGGCCTGCTGGTCGCCTACACCGACAATCGGGTCGCCATCTCGAAGATCCACCATCCCAATGACGACGCTCGCCGGCGGGTGGAGGAAAACGATCGCCTGATCACCGAGCTGTGGGCCGCGACGGCCTCGGCCTTCCAAACCATCAAGGGCATGGATTTCTCCAGCTCATATCTGGAGTCGATGAATTCGCTGATCGACCTCGACACCTCACGGAAGGTGGCGCGGATCGTGCGGGTGCCGGCCGAGGTCTTCCTGGTGTTGGCGCTGTATATGATCGTGACGGCGGGGGTGATGGGATATGTGCTCATCGGCCGACGCGGACAGTGGTCGGGCGTCTGGTTGCTGGTGCTGCTGACCATGGCGCTGATGCTGATCATGGACATCGACCGGCCCGGTCGCGGGGGGATCGGCGAGAGCCAGAGACCGCTGGAGGCGCAGTTGGCCTCCATGAAGTCCATCCCGACCACCGCCTACGACCGATACCTGACCCAGGACACGACCGCGCAATCGGCAACGCAGCTAACGCGGCCTTAACCGCAATGATTCACCAATCCCCCTTCAAGCTGAGCGGGATCGCGTATCATGTCCGAGTTGAAGACCGACGTCGTTCTGAGGGGCGACTGCATCGAGGTGCTGAAGGGCCTGCCCACGGCGTCCGTCGACATGGTCTTCGCCGACCCGCCCTATAACCTGCAGCTGGGCGGCGATCTGCTGCGCCCGGACAACAGCGTGGTCGACGCGGTCGACGACGATTGGGACAAGTTCGACAGCTTCGCGACCTATGACGCGTTCACCCGCGCCTGGCTGGCCGAGTGCCGGCGCGTGCTGAAGCCGGAAGGCTCGATCTGGGTGATCGGCAGCTATCACAATGTCTTCCGCCTCGGCACGGCGATCCAGGACCTGGGCTTCTGGGTGCTGAACGACATCATCTGGCGCAAGTCGAACCCGATGCCGAACTTCAAGGGCACGCGCTTCACCAATGCGCACGAGACCCTGATCTGGGCCGCCCGCAGCCGCGACCAGAAGCGTTACACCTTCAACTACGACGCCCTGAAGGCCTTCAACGAGGACACGCAGATGCGGTCCGACTGGACCCTGGCGCTGTGCACTGGCGACGAGCGGATCAAAGACGCCGACGGCAAGAAGGCCCATCCGACCCAGAAGCCCGAGGCCCTGCTGCACCGCGTGCTGCTGTCGGCCACGCGGCCGGGCGACGTGGTGCTGGACCCCTTCTTCGGCACCGGCACCACCGGCGCGGCGGCCAAGCGGCTGGGCCGCCATTTCATCGGCATCGAGCGCGACGAGACCTACGCCAAGGTCGCCGAGAAGCGCATCAAGGCGGTGATCCCGGCCGCGCCCGAAGATCTGATCGTCACCGGCTCCAAGCGCGCCGAGCCCAAGGTGCCGTTCGGCGCCCTGGTCGAGGCCGGCCTGCTGCAGCCGGGCGACCGCCTGTACTGCCCCAAAGGCGAGCGTGAAGCCCGCGTGCGGGCCGACGGTTCGCTGGTGGCCGGTTCGCTGAGCGGCTCGATCCACAAGCTTGGCGCCCTGTTCGAGAACGCCCCGGCCTGCAACGGCTGGACCTACTGGCGCTTCAAGTCGGACCAGGGTCTGCGTTCCATCGACGCCCTGCGCGCCGAAATCCGCGCCGGAATGCAGTAAAATTCCACAAGCTTGACGATTGGCGGACGGCCCCGTCCGATCTAACACGGTTACCGGTCATGTCGCGCAGGGGAGCGCCTCGATGTCGGAAGCCGCACATCCGATCGCCGTCACCAGCGGACGCCTGCGCCTGCTCAAGGCGTTGGCCCTGATCATCATGCTGGTCTCCGTGGTGCACGACGGCATGTACGTCCTCACCGGCCTGCCGTTCGACAAGGGGCTTAGCACCCTGGGACTAAGCGCCGGCGCCGCAGTCGACAAAGGCTACATCCAGGTTGACGGGGTCACGCCGGACGGCGCCGCCGAAGCGGCCGGCATTCGCACCGGAGACTGGGTCCGGTTCGATCGTCCGAGCGATGCCTACCGCGGTCGCGTCGCGCCTGGCGAACGCTTTGAGGTGAGCGTCCGCGCGGACGAGGGCGTCCGCAAGGTCCAGCTGGTCGCACCGCCCTCACGGGCGAACAGTCTGCGGGTAGAGACGATATTGTCGGGGGCGACGAATATTCTTCTTGCCCTGGCGGGCGGTCTGATCGCGCTCAGGAGCCCCCGGCTGTCCGGTGTGGTTCTGGGCGCCGCGCTGGGGGCCATGGGACTCGTCGGCACCTACACCTTCCTCTGGGAGAACCACCCGGCGCTACAGATCCCGCTCATCCTCCTGTTCTCGGTGATCATGAGCGCGAGCCCGGTCCTGCTTATCGCCTTCGCCCTGATGATGCGGCGCGAAGCCTTCGGCCGGCCCGTCGGCGTTCCGTGGCGCGTCATGCTCTGGGTCTACGCCGGAGCCCAGCTTGCGACGCTGGTGGTGCAGAGCTGGGTGAGCCTCGCCTTCACCACCCTGCCGCTCCTCGGCGACGGCTTTCTCGTCAACGTCCTGTCGCAGTGGGCCGGTTTCCTGATCGCTCTCGTCGTTCTGGGCCTTGGCTGGCGCGAGGCGACCGGCGCTGAACGCACGCGCTTCGGCTTCCTGTTTGTCGCTCTCACCCTGCTGTTCATGGCCGGCAGCGGCGTGGGTCTCCTGATCAACCTGACGGGCAATGACTTCTCGCTGGGCAACCCTCTCGCGGTGGCCAGCCATGTCTTCATGGCGGGCGGCATCGCCGCCTTCCTCTACGCCTCGCTGCGCCACAAGGTCGTCGACATGGGCTTCGCGGTGAACCGCACGCTCGTCTTCGGCGCCCTCTCGACCGCCCTGCTGTTCGCCTTCTTCTTCGCGGAATGGGGCGCGGAACAGGTCATCCCGGCCGAGATGCGCGAGGCCAGCCTGCTGGCCAGCGCCGGCATCGCCTTCGCCCTGTTCCTAGTCTTCCACAAAATCCGCGACTGGGTCGAAAAGGGCGTCGAAACCGTCTTCTTCCGGCGCTGGCGGGACAATGAAGCGGAGCTTCGGCGGTTCGTGCGCCAGGCCGCCTTCGTCACCCGCCCCGACGCCCTGCGGCAGTCGACGGTCACGGCGTTCAGCCGTTTCGCCGGCGGCGCAGACGTCGCGCTCTACAGCCAGGCCACGACCGGTTACGAACTCTCGGCCGGGATCGTTCCGGGCCTTCCGACAGCGCCCGACCCGGACCTGCAACTGCTGGTGCGCCTCCGCGCGGACCGCGAGGCGCTGGAGGACGAGTTGCCCCTCGGCGTCGCCCTGGCCCTGCCGACCCTGCACAGGAACGAACTTTCGGGCTTCTTCGTCCTGGGGCCGAAGCCGGGCGGCGAACTCTACCGTCCCGACGAGATCGAGGCCCTGGCGGAAGCCGCCCTGCGGATCGGCCTGGACCTTCACGCCCTGCGCGTCGAGGCGCTGGAGGCCGAGAGCCGCGAACAGCGCCAGCGCGCCGAATTGCTGGAGCAGCAGGTCCAGCGCGCCCTGATGGCCGGGGCGGCCCGGGCATGACGGACCATGCTCCCGCGGCGCCAGGCCCCGGCGAACGTCCGCTGCGCCCGGTCTGGATCTGGCTGGCCCTGATCTTCACCGCGCTGTGCGTGATCCAGGGCGGGCATCAGATGTGGCAGTCCTCGGGTCTCCCGACCGGGCTCAGCCGGGTGGGCCTCAACCCGGGCGCCTGTGCAGGAACGACGTACTGCCGGATCGAGGCGGTGCAGCCGGGCAGTCCCGCACACAAGGCCGGAATTCGCGCCGGCGACATGATCGCCGTGGAGCGGCCCCTGGACTTCAGACGCGCGCTCGCTCCGGGCGATACCCGGACCTACCTCCGGCTTGAGCCAACGGGGGAGCGTCGGATCACGATAACCGGACAGTCCAGGCTCGGTCAGCCGATCCCCGAGTATGTGGTATCCAGCATCATCCTGATGCTCGCCGGCGTGATGGGCGGTCTCGTCATCGCCCGCAGCGAGGGGCGACGCGCCGTCGTCCTGATCGGTCTCGCCTACGCCTCCTACGCCATCACGGGGCAGTGGCCACGGCTGTGGCAGGCGCTGGGTGACCTCTACGCATGGTTCTACGTGGTGCTGACCGTCATCTACTACGGCTCGCCGCTGCTGTTTCTGGCCGGCGCCCGGGCTCTGCGGCAGGAGGTGTCGGGCCGCGATCCCATCGGCATGGGGCTGGCGTTCTGGGCCCTCATCGCCGCCCAGGGCGCTCTGCTGGCCTGGCAGCTTCACGCGGAGATCACGGGGCGCGAAGGGCTGTTCGGCGACAACGCCTTCCTCGCCTACACCCTGCCCGTCTTCATCGGCTACGCCCTCGCGGCGGTCGTGCTGGCGCTGGCGTGGCGCGAGGCGCCGCCCGAGGCGCGATCGCGCTACGGCATGATGCTGATCGCCATCGGAGCGACCTTCCTGTCGGGGGTGTTCGACATGGGCATCCTCATCACGGGGAATGACTACACCAGCATCTCGCCGCTGCTGATCGCGTGGTACGTCGCTTTTGTGGGCGGTACGGCCCTGTTCGGCTACGCCATCCTGCGTCACCGGGTGGTCGATCTGGGCTTCGCCGTGAACCGCACCCTGGTCTACGGCGTACTGTCTTCGACCCTGCTGTTCACCTTCTTCTTCCTCGAATGGGGCGCCGAGCAGGTCATCCCGTCGGGCATGCGCGAGGCGAGCCTGCTGGTCAGCGCCGGCATCGCCCTGATCCTGTTCCTCGTATTCGAACGAATTCGGCACTGGGTGGAAGGCGCGATCGAGACCCTGTTCTTCCGTTCGTGGCGGGAAAACGAAGCCCGGCTGCGCCGCTTCCTCAAGGACTCCGCCTTCATGGGCCGGGCCGAGACCCTGAGGACCGCCGCCGTCGCCGAGATCCGACGTTTTTCCGGCGGAGCGGAAACAGCGCTGTACGGCATCGAGCCGACCGGGGCCGTGTTGAACGAAGGCGGGCTGAGGGGCGGCGTCGCGAAACTGGATCTGGACGATCCGGCGCTGGTGCGTCTGCGTGCGGACCGCGAGCCGATCCAGGACGAAACGGCCGCCGGACTGGGAGCCGTACTCATCCTGCCGATGATGCAGCGGTTGGAGGTGATCGGCTTCATCGCCCTGGGCCCCAAGCCCTGTGGCGAAGACTACCGGCCCGATGAAACAGCCCTGCTGGTGGAAGCGGCGGCGAAGGTCGGTCTGGACCTCCACGCCCTGCAGGTCGAGGAGTTGCGGCGCCAGGTCGGAACTCTCGACGCCCAATTGAAAATGGCTCTCGGGATGGCGCGGAAGCCAGTCCTGACCTGAGTCAGCGGCGCCGTACCAGGCCCAAGCGCTTCAAACAGTTGGCGCACCGCCCTCATGCCGGGCACGAACCAATGCGCGATCAGATGTAACTCTGTAAACGGCTAAGTTTGCAGGAAAAAACCTCCGTTACCGGAACTTCGCACTTGCGAGATCGGTTCATCATCCCGCCGCATGTCGCGCCGGGAGTCCCGAGTCATGAAGATCGCGCAAGTCACGCCGCTGTACGAAGCCGTTCCGCCGAAACTGTATGGCGGCACGGAGCGGGTGGTTGCGCACCTCACGGACGCCCTGGTCGATCTCGGTCACGAGGTGACCCTCTTCGCCAGCGCCGACGCCGAGACGCGGGCGCGGCTGATCCCGGTGCGGGATCAGGCGATCCGGCTGGATCCGGCCCCGCTGAAGTCGGACCTGGCGGCGCATATGACGATGCTGGCCGAGGTGCTGAAACGTGCCGACGACTTCGACGTGATCCATTTCCACACCGACATCATCCACTTCCCGTTCTTCTCGGCCTGCGCCGACAAGACGGTGACGACCCTGCACGGGCGGCTGGATCTGAAGGATCTGCCGGGCGTCTACGAGCGCTGGCCCGAGTTCGGCCTGGTGTCGATCTCGGACGACCAGCGCAAACCCCTGCCCTTCGCCAGCTGGAAGGCGACCGTGCATCACGGCATGCCGGCGGAGCTTTACCGCTTCTCGCCGAAGTCCGAGGGCTACCTCGCCTTCCTCGGCCGCATCTCGCCGGAGAAGCGGCCCGACCGGGCCATCGAGATCGCCACCAAGCTGAACAAGCCGCTGAAGATGGCCGCCAAGGTCGACGCCCAGGACAGGGTCTATTGGGAGACGGTCATCCGCCCGATGGTCGAGAACAATCCGCTGGTCGAGTTCATCGGCGAGATCGGCGACCACCAGAAGTCGGCCTTCCTCGGCGGGGCTGAGGCCCTGCTGTTCCCGATCGACTGGCCCGAGCCGTTCGGCCTGGTGATGATCGAGGCCATGGCCTGCGGCACGCCCGTGGTCGCCTTCCGCTGCGGCTCGTCACCCGAGATCGTCGAGGACGGGGCGACCGGCTATCTGGTCGATACGATCGAACAGGCCGTGGCGGCCGCAGGGCGGGTCCACCTGCTGGATCGTGAGGCGATCCGGGCGCGATACGAGCTGCGCTTCTCGGCCACGGCGATGGCTCGCCGGTATCTCGACGTCTACGGCGACCTGCTGGCCAGACGACCGTTCGCGGAGGAGCCGATGGACGACGTGATCCTTCCGCTGCGCGCCCATGAGGACCGGACTTTCGCCTTCCGGGCCTGAACTCACCGGGAGTTCGCCCATTACCGTACACAGCGGCCATCAAGCGTCCGCATTCGGGTGACAGGCTTGGGACGTTCCTGACGCCCCCGCGAGGAGATCGATGGACGACGCCTATTCGGTTCAGGTCACGTCCGCGGATTCCCAGGAATCCGACGGACTGGAACGGCTGCTGGCGCTCAAGGACGCGGACACCTTTCTGGTGGCTGACGGCTGGGGCGACCTGAAGGGCGGCGCGGACGGGCTGTTCGATCATGACACCCGCCTGCTGTCCCGCTGGGTGCTGACCGCGGGCGGAGCGCGGCCGTCGCGGCTGAGCTCGGGCGTCAGCCAGGACAACGTCTTCTTCACATGCGACTCCACCAACCGCCCGCTGCCGCCCATGGGCGGGCGTTCGGCGCCGGCGGGGGTTCTGCACATCGAACGGCGGCGCTTCGTCCGCGACCGGCGGATGTTCGAGCGCGTCCGGATGACCAACCACGGCATCGAAGACGTGCTGCTGCCGCTGGCCTTCGACTTCGCCGCAGACTTCGCCGACATCTTCCAGGTGCGCGGCACCCTGCGGGTCCAGCGCGGCGTGTCCGACCCGCCGACCCAGGACGGGCGGCGGGTGACCTTCCGCTACACCGGGCTGGACGGCCTGGTGCGGACCAGCTGCCTGGCCTTCTCGGAGCCGCCGGCCCGCCTGAGCGGGACCCGGGCCGAGTTCATGTTCAGCCTGCCCATGGGCCGGCGCATCGACCTGTTCGTCGAGTGCGGAAGCGAAGCCTGCGACGCGCCGGACGAGACCCGCTTCCGGCTCCACGCCCTGGCGGCGCGGGTGGCGATGCGGACACGGCGGCGGCGCGGCGCCTCGCTGCGGGGCCCGCGCAGCCCGCGCTTCAACGACTGGCTGGACCAGAGCCGCGCCGACGTGGCGCTGCTGACCACCGACCTGCCGACGGGGCCATACCCGTATGCCGGGGTGCCGTGGTTCTCGACGCCGTTCGGGCGCGACGGGATCATCACCGCCTGGCAGATGCTGTGGCTGGATCCGTCGCTGGCCAAGGGCGTGCTGACCTATCTGGCGGTACGGCAGGCGACCGAGGTGTCGGCCTTCCAGGACTCAGCCCCCGGCAAGATCATGCACGAGACCCGGCGCGGCGAGATGTCGGCCCTGGGCGAGGTGCCGTTCGGCCTCTACTACGGCGGGGTCGACACCACCTGTCTGTTCGTGGCCCTGGCCGGCGCCTACGCCCGACGCACCGGCGATTTCGACCTGATCCGCAAGCTTTGGCCCAACCTCATCGCGGCCGTGGGCTGGATGAAGAACTATGGCGACATCCGCGGCGACGGTCTGATCAGCTACCAACGCGGCGCCGACACCGGCCTGTCCAACCAGGGCTGGAAGGACTCCGAGGACTCGATCTTCCACACCGACGGCCACTTCCCGAAGGGGCCGGTCGCCCTGCTGGAGGTGCAGGGCTACGCCTACGCCGCCTGGCAGGCGATGGCGGACCTGGCGGAGACGATGGGCGACGAGCGCCAGACCGAATGGGCCCAGCAGGCCGAACGGGTGCGCGCGCTGGTCGAGGACCGCTACTGGATGGAGGACGAGGGCTTCTATGCCATCGCCCTGGACGGCGACGGGGCGCAGTGCCGGTCGATCGGTTCCAATGCCGGGCACCTGCTGTTCACCGGCCTGCCGTCCGCCGACCGCGCCAGGCGTGTCACCCAGCGCCTGCTGTCGGCTGAGTTTCGGTCCGGCTGGGGCGTGCGGACCCTGGCGACGGGCCAGGTCCGCTTCAATCCGATGAGCTATCACAACGGTTCGGTCTGGCCGCACGACACGGCGATGGCGGCCGCCGGGATGGCCCGCTACGGCGAGCGCCGGGCGGTGTCGTTGCTGCTGGGCGAAATCTATGCGGCGGCGGCCCATTTCCACCTGCGCCTGCCCGAACTGTTCTGCGGCTTCGAGCGCCTGCCGGGCGAACCGCCGATCGCCTATCCGGTCGCCTGCCTGCCCCAGGCCTGGGCGGCGGGCTCGGTGTTCCTGATGCTGCAGGCCGCGCTGGGCGTCAGCATCGACGCCGTGCGTGGGGTGGTCGAGATCGACGATCCGGTGCTGCCCGCCGGCATCGACCGCCTGAACGTCACCAATCTGAAGGTCGGCGACGGGACGGTGGACATCAGCTTCCAGCAGATGGGACTGCACACGGTCGTGGTGCCGCGCCGGCGCGAAGGGCCGGTGTCCGTGCGGACGCTGGCGTGACGCCCCCCTGACCGCTCATCCCCGCGAAGGCGGGGACCCAGTACTTTCGTTGGAACGCCGGCGTTTCGGGACAGCGGTCTCGGCCATGACGGCTACCGCCAATCACCCGAAACACTGGGTCCCCGCCTTCGCGGGGATGAGCGGATGAGGAAGGAACTAGGCCAGACCGCGCTCCAGCGCCTTGCGGAACACGGTCGGCAGGGCTTTCAGCGCCTCCTGTGGCTCGACCCAGACGAAATCCCCTTCTCCCTCGGCCGCCTGGACGGACAGGGTCAGGGCGAAGTGGGTGAAGACGTGCTCGATCGCGCCCGCCTCCCGCCATTCGGCGACGACCGGCGGCGCGGCGTCCGGCGCAGCGGACCAGTCCGACGTCGGCAGGCCCAGCATGCCGCCCAGCAGCCCCTTGTCCGGCCGGCGGACCAGGGCGACACGGCCCAGATCGTCGCGCAGCACCCAGGCGACGCCGCTCCGGCGCGGACGGTCGGCCTTCTTCGTCTTCAGCGGATAGCGTTCCGGCGCGCCCGTGCGAAAACCGGCGCACCAGGCGGTCAGCGGGCAGACCTCGCACAGGGGTTTGCCGGGGCGGCACACCGTGGCCCCGAGGTCCATCAGCGCCTGGGCCCAGTCGCCGGGGCGATGATCGCCGACCAGGGAAGCGGCCAGCGACTTCAGTTCGGGCTTTGCGGCGGGAAGCGGCGTCTCGACCGCGCACAGCCGGGCCATCACCCGCTCGACATTGCCGTCGACGACGTTGGCCGCCCGGTCGAAGGCGATGGAAGCGACGGCGGCGGCCGTATAGGCGCCCACGCCCGGCAGGGCCAGCAGGGCCGCCTCGGTGTCCGGGAACACGCCCTCATGCTCGCCAGCGACGGCGCGCGCGCAGGCCAGCAGGTTACGGGCGCGGGCGTAGTAGCCGAGGCCGGCCCAGGCGGCCATGACGTCCGCATCCTCGGCCGCCGCCAGATCGGACACGGTCGGCCATCGAGCGGTGAAGGCGAGGAAATAGGGCGTGGCGTGCGGGGTCGTGGTCTGCTGCAGCATCACCTCTGACAGCCACACCCGGTACGGATCCGGCCGCGCCGTCGATCCCGGCCCATGCCGCCACGCCAGGGCGCGCGCATGGGCGTCGTACCAGTCCAGCAGGGCGGAGCGGATTGCGGGGACGTCTGCGGGGACGGAAGGCATCAATCGCGCTATAGACCGGAAATGCGCCGCACGCTGCCCACCGACGCCGAAGTCCGCGAAATCCTGTCGCGCCGTCGCACGCGCCCGGCCCCGCGGCCGGCGCCCAAGGCCGGGCGGGCGCTGCAGGGTCTGATCAAGGAGCTGGACGCCAAACTGGGCCGGGGCGCAGGCGCGCTGGAGCCGCGCTGGCGCGAGATCGTCGGCGAGCGGCTGGCCCGGGTGACGCGGCCGCAAAAGCTGACCCGGGGGCGGGACGGCGCCGGCGGAACGCTGGAGCTGCGCGTGGCGGGCCCGGCGGCCCTGCTGGTTCAGCACCAATCCGAAGACATCCTGCAGCGGGTGAACCTGTTCCTCGGCGCCGGCAGTGTCGACAAGCTGCGCATCGCCCAGGGACCGGTGAAGCCCCTGCCCGACGCCTCGACCCCGACCGCGCGCCGGTCCGTCGCGCCGCCGCCCCTGGCCGCCCACGCCGAAGCCGAGTTGAAGGCCTCGATCAACGATGCGGCCGACCCGCTGAAGGGTCCGCTGGAGCAACTGGGCCGCGCGGTTCTTGGGGACCGCGGCGACCGGCGCCGTTGACAAAACTTCGCCGCTTCTGTTCTCGAAAAGCTTGAACGCGCGACTTTGCGGGGAATCGCGCGATGCTCCTGAATCCCGTGCCAGTGAGGAAGACGCCATGAGCGCCAGCAAGTCGAAATACGCCGCCATGAGCCGCCGCGCGGCGATGACCGCCGCCGCCATGGCAGCCCTTGCGACCCTCAGCGCCTGCGGCGGTGGTGGAACGGGCGGCAAGGCCGCCGGCGACATGGCCATGGGCGCGCCGGAAGGCGCCAAGGTCACCGTCGTGGAATACGCCTCGGTCACCTGCCCGCACTGCGCCGCCTGGCAGGAAGAAACCTGGCCGGCGTTCAAGGCCGCCTATGTCGACAACAACAAGGTCCGCTACGTCTTCCGCGAGCTGCGCACCCCGCCGGCGAACGTCGCCTCGGCAGGTTTCGCCATCGCCCGCTGCGCCGGCGAGGACAAGTATTTCCAGGTCGTCCACGAACTGATGGCCAACCAGCAAGAAATGCTGTCGCCGGGCGCCGACCCGCGTCCGACCCTGTTCCGCATCGGCAACGGCGCCGGTCTGTCGAACCAGCAGATCGAGGACTGCATCAAGGATCCGGCCAACCTGAAGGCCAGCGACGAGCGTGACGAAGCCGCCCGCCGCGCCGGCGTCACCGGCACGCCCGCCTTCTTCGTCAACGATGTCGAAGTCGTCAGCCCGGGCGGCGAAGGCGCCTCGATGGCCGACCTTTCGCGCGCCATCGAAGCCGCGCTGGCCAAGTAAGGCTCACGTGACGGCGCGGCGGCGATCCCTGTTGATCCTGGCGCTGGCGATGCTGGCGCCCGTCGCCGCGGCGTCGGCGCCCGCCGTCGCGACCGAACAGGTCGCGCCGGTGACGGCGGCCGATCGTTCGATCGGTCGCGCCGACGCGCCCGTGACAGTGATCGAATACGCCTCGTTCGGCTGCAGCCACTGCGCCGACTGGCACCGCTTCGTCTATCCGCTGTTCAAGCAGCGCCTGATCGACACCGGTCAGGTGCGGTACGTGTTCCGCAACCTGCCGACCCAGCCCGAGCAGATGTCGCTGTCGGGCGCGGCCCTGGCCCGCTGCGCCGCGCCGGAGAAATTCTTCGAGGTGACCTCCATCCTGATGTACGGCCAGCAGGCGGTTCACGGCGGCGGGACCCTCGACGCCTGGTACGCCCCGGCCATCGCCGCCAGCGGCCGCACCCGGGCCCAGATCGATGCCTGCGTCTCGACCGAGGCGACCCGCGCCGCCATCCAGCGCGACATCGCCAGCGCACAGGCCGCCGACGTGCACGGCACGCCGAGCTTCTTCGTCAACGGCCGCCGCGTGAACGACAGCAGCCTGGGCGGGCTGGAGGTCGCTGTCCGGGCGGCCGCCGCGGCACGCTGAGGACCAGAACCGGGTGCAGTTCCAGCGCCTCAGACTCGTCGGTTTCAAGTCCTTCGTGGACCCGTCGGAGTTCCACATCGAACCCGGCCTGACCGGCATCGTCGGCCCCAACGGCTGCGGCAAGTCGAACGTGCTGGAGAGCCTGCGCTGGGTCATGGGCGCCAACTCGGCCAAGGCCATGCGCGGCCAGGGCATGGACGACGTCATCTTCGCCGGCGCCGCCAACCGCCCGCCCCGCAGCCACGCCGAAGTCCAGCTGACCATCGACAACGCCCAGCGGAAGGCGCCCCAGCCCTTCACCGACAGCCCCGTGCTGGAGGTGTCGCGCCGCATCGACCGGGGCCAGGGCTCGACCTATCGCATCAACGGCAAGGAGGTCCGCGCCCGCGACGTCCAGCTGCTGTTCGCCGACGCCTCGACCGGCGCCAACTCGCCCGCCTTGGTGCGCCAGGGCCAGATCAGCGAACTGATCGCCGCCAAGCCGCAGAACCGCCGCCGCATTCTCGAGGAAGCGGGCGGCGTCGCGGGTCTGCACACCCGTCGCCACGAGGCCGAGCTGCGCCTGAAGGCGGCCGAGACCAACCTCGAACGCCTCGACGACATCGGCCGCGAGCTGGAGACCACTCTCACCCGGCTGAAGCGCGAGGCGCGGCAGGCGGAGAAGTACAAGAAGATCAGCGCCGAGATCCGCGCCCTGCAGGCGGCGCTGGTGTTCGTCCGCTGGAACGACGCGAAGGTGGCGGCCGAGACGGCGGCGCGCGAACTGGCCGAGGCCGACCGCGCGGTGCTGGAGGCCACGACCGCCTCGGGCCGGGCCCAGACCGCCTCTCTGAACGCCCAGGAGGCGCTGAAGCCCGCCCGTGAGGAGGACGCCGTCGCCGGCGCCCTGCTGCATCGCGCCTCGCTGGAGCGCGACCGCCTCGACATGGCCGAACAGGCCGCACGGGCCGAGGTCGACCGGCTGAAGGCCGAGGGCCAACGCATCGCCACCGATATCGAACGCGAGACCGGCATGGCCGGCGACGCCGAGAGCGAGCTGGCCCGCCTGACCGCCGCCTTCGAGACCCTGACGGCCGAGATCGCCGCCGCCCCGGCGCGCGGTCCTGAACTCGACGCCGCCCTGGCCGCCGCCGAAGACGCCCGCAAGGCCGCCGACGCGGAGGTCGAACGCGTCGCCGGCGCCGTCGCCGCGGTCGAGGCCCGCGTTTCGGCCGAGAACGCCCGCAAGCGCGACGCCGAGGCCCGGGTCGAACGCGCCGAGGCCCAACTGGCGTCGGCGAAGCGCGAGCGCGAGGCGTTGGGCCCGTTGGAGACGCCCGAGATCGAGGCCGCGAAGGCCGCGCTGGAGCAGGCGCAAGGCCAGCTGACCGCAGCCCGCGCCGCTGTGGAAACAGCCGAAGTGGATCGCGGCGACCGCGCCCGCGCCGAGCAGGAAGCCCGTCAGACCGCCCGCACGACCGAGGACCGCCTCGGCCGTCTGCAGACCGAGGCCCGCGGCCTCGCCCAGCTGCTGGTGCAGGGCAAGCGCGAGCATCCGCCGGCGCTGGACAAGGTCCAGGCCGACAAGGGCTATGAGGCGGCGCTGGCCGCCGCCCTGGGCGACGATCTGGACGCGGCGCTGGACGCCCGGGCCGCAGCCCACTGGGCGGGCGCCGAAGCCCCCGCCCCGTCCTGGCCGAAGGGCGTCGAGCCGCTGGCCGACCATGTCTCGGCGCCGGACCAGCTGAAGGCGCGCCTGGCCCTGTGCGGCGTGGCCGACAAGGGCGAGATCGCAAGTCTGGCGAAGGGCCTTCCGGTCGGCGCGCGCCTGGTGACGAAGGACGGCGACCTGTGGCGCTGGGACGGCTTCGTCCAGCGCGCCGAGGCCCCGCGCCCGGCCGCCGTCCGGTTGGCGCAGCGCACCCGCCTGTCGGAGCTGGAAGCCGAGATCGATCAGGGCAAGCCGGCGCTGGAAGCGGCCCAGGCCGCGCTCAAGGCTGCGACCGAGGCCTTCCGCGCGTCGGAAGAGACCGTGAAGACGGCCCGCCTGGCGCCGTTCGCCCTCGACAAGGCCGTCACCTCGGCGCGCGACCGGGTCGAAACCCTCGGCCGCGAACAGGCGCGCAAGGAAGCCCGCGCCCAGGCGCTGGACGAAACCCTCGCCCGACTGGCGACAGAGGTCGAGGCGGCGCAGACCGCCCTCGCCGAAGCCCAGGGGACCGAGGCCCCATCCGAAACGCTGGAAGCCCTGCGCAACGACCTGACCGCCGCCCGCTCGGCCGCCGACGCCGCTCGCGGCGCGGCCGCCACCGCCCGCGTCGAGCGCGACGCCGAAGCCCGCGAGGTCGCCGGCCGTCAGTCGCGCATCGAGGGGCTGGCCCGCGAGCGCGACGGCTGGGCCGGCCGGGCGAAGGACGCCAAGGCGCGCGTCGTCGCCCTGGAGAAGGACGCCGCGACCACCGCCGCGAAGCTCAAGGCCGCCTCCGACGCGCCGGAGCAACTGGCGGCCCAGCGCTCGACCCTGCTGGACGCCCTGACCACCGCCGAGACCCGCCGCAAGGCCGCCGCCGACGCCCTGTCCGTGGCCGAGGGCCAGGCTGGTGAAGCCGACCGGGCCGCCCGCGCCGCTGAATCCGCCGCCTCATCCGCCCGCGAAACCCGCGCCGGACTGGCCGCCCGCGCCGAGGGGGCCGCCGAACGCCTCACGGACGCCGAAGCCGTGCTGCGCGAGACGGCGCAGATGTCGCCCGAGGAGCTGGGCCAGAAGCTGAGCGACGACGCCATCGCCCGCCCGCCGGACGCCGCCGGCGCCGAGAGTCTGCTGTTCGGCCTCGAGCGCGAGCGCGAGCAGCTGGGCGCAGTCAACCTTCTGGCCGAGGAAGAGGCTAACGAATACGGCGACCGCCTGCAGACCATGAAGGTCGAGCGCTCGGACCTGACCAGCGCCATCGCCCGCCTGCGCGACGGCATCGACGAACTCAACGCCGAGGGCCGCGAGCGCCTGATCGCCGC
Organism: Brevundimonas lenta; assembly: GCF_014196335.1. Classification (GTDB taxonomy): domain Bacteria; phylum Pseudomonadota; class Alphaproteobacteria; order Caulobacterales; family Caulobacteraceae; genus Brevundimonas; species Brevundimonas lenta. Next base: position 1,218,816 of record NZ_JACIDM010000001.1, on the reverse strand, counting down.
CTTCGACATCATCAACGAGAATTTCCGCACCCTGTTCGAGGCCCTGTTCGGCGGCGGCCAGGCCGAGCTGAAACTGGTCGAGAGCGACGATCCGCTGGAGGCCGGCCTCGAGATCTTCGCCTGCCCGCCCGGCAAGCGGCTGTCGGTGATGAGCCTGATGTCCGGAGGAGAACAGGCCCTGACCGCCACGGCCCTGATCTTCGCGGTGTTCCTCGCCAACCCTGCCCCGGTCTGCGTGCTGGACGAAGTCGACGCCCCGCTCGATGACGCCAACGTCGACCGCTACTGCCGCATGCTCGACGAAATGCGCCGCCGCACGGACACCCGCTTCATCGCCATCACCCACAACCCGGTGACCATGAGCCGGATGGACCGCCTGTACGGGGTGACGATGCCGGAGCGCGGGGTCTCGCAGCTGGTCAGCGTCGACCTGACCCAGGCCGAGACGCTGGTGGCGTAACATTGAATGTTCCTCCCCCACAGGGGGAGGTGGCGCGACGCGTCAGTGTCGTGACGGAGGGGGCGGGGGGGGGGGGGGGGGGGGGGGGGGGGGGGGGGGGGGGGGGGGGGGGGGGGGGGGGGGGGGGGGGGGGGGGGGGGGGGGGGGGGGGGGGGGGGGCTG
>NZ_JACIDM010000001.1:0-1218188 GCF_014196335.1 Brevundimonas lenta | reverse complement strand
TGGCCCGCGGCCCCGTCCCCCCGGCGGAGCCGGGGGTGGGTAAACTTTCATTGTTCCCCCCCCCGTGGGGGTGGGGGCGCCCCGGGTCTGGGTGGGGCGGGGGGGGGCGCCCCCCTCCACCATGCTTCGCATGGTCCCCCTCCCCCTGAGGGGGAGGATCAGGACTTCAGCACTTCCGTCCTGACGAACCAGCCGAAGATCGCCGGCCCCTCCACCACATAGCGCCTGAACATCCGCCGCGGCTGGCTCAGCAGGCGATGCAGCCATTCCAGAGACAGTTGTTGGAACAGCTTCGGCGCGCGCTGCTGGCGGCCGGTGAGGAAGTCGATCGAGGCCCCGACGCACAGGGTGACGCCCGTCTTGCGGCCGGCGGCGCTCAGGGCGTGGGCGAACAGCTCCTGTTTGGGGAAGGAGACGCAGGCCAGCAGAACGTCCCACTCCGCACGGGCGGCGACGTCGACGGCCTCGATCCACTGCGCCGAACCAGGCGTCAACATGGGGGCTTCAAGAAAAGTCAGACGCCGTCCCGGATAGCGGGCGACCAGGTCGTCGAAGGCGGCGCGGTCGGGGCCGAAGACGGCGATGGTCAGATCATGCTCCGCCGCCAGCAGATCGGCGGTCAGGTCAGAGCCCGGATAGACGTCCAGCCGCTTGCCGCGCAGGCGCGCCAGGTGGGCCAGGATGCGACTGTCGCAGATGTGCAGGGCGGCCCCGGTATAGACGTCCGCATCGACGCGGCCGTCCATCAGCTTGATGACGTGGTCGACGTTGGGCGTGACGACATAGCCGTAGGGTCCGCGCGCCATTTCGCGCACCCGCCCCAGCAGGGCGGCGCGGTCGCCGTCGGCGAAGTCCAGCGTCATGAAGCGCGTCATGGGCGAAGCCTACTCGCGGCGCCGTCAACGCCCGGTTACGATGCCGGATGATCCTCGCCGCCCTTTCGCTGCTGCTGACCGACCCGGCCCAGGCGGAGCCGCACCGCTTCGTCTTCCTCGGGGCCGGCCGGTTCGCCCAGTACGCCGATCTGGCCAGCCTCCACGCCGATGGATCCGGAGGCCGCATCCGCGTCTTCCAGGTGGTCGCGCCCGACTTCCGCGCCGGCGGCGACGCCTACTGGGGCGGTTGGTCGTGGTGGTCGTTCGACTGCCACAGCGGAACGGTCGACCGGCTGGACTTCGCCTCGGTGCGCGAAGGCGGCCACGAGGGACCGGCCACGCCGGATCCGGCGCCGGCCTATCAGGCGGCACGGGGCGGCGACGCCTTCGAGATGCTCGCCGCCGCCTGCAATCCGGACGACTACACGGCCGACGCCGCGACGCTGGAAGAGGCCGTGGCGCACGGCCGGGCCAATCTGGCCGCGCTGGATTAGGTCGCCTTGTCATCCCGGACGCCGCGTCAGCGGCGATCCGGGACGCTGGAACGCTGAACGCTCTCCTCCCGGAAGCTGCGTCAGCGGCTATCCGGGAGACAGGCAGAGACAGTGCTTGCGGTGACCCGCCTCCCGGACAATCGCGCTGCGATTTCCGGGAGGTTGCTGCGTGGGGACGCCCCGTCCCGGATCGCCGCTGCGCGGCGTCCGGGATGACAAAAATGCTAGCTCGCCACCGCCTCGACCATGTCCGCCAGCGCGGCTGTGGCGTCCGGCAGGGCGGCCGAGCGGGCGGCGGCGCTCATCGCAGACAGACGCGCCGGGTCCGACAGGATCGGCTGAATGGCGGCGGTCATGCCGTCCACGGTGACATCGTCCTCAAGGATCATCACCGCGCCGCCCGGCTGCACCAGACTGTCGGCGTTGAAGCGCTGGTGGTCGTCGGTGGCGATCTTCAGCGGGATCAGGACCGACGGCAGGCCCGCCACCGCCAGTTCCGAACAGGTCGACGCGCCGGCCCGGCCGATGACCAGATGGGCCTCCGACAGCCGCTGGGCCATGTCGCGGAAGAAGGGCGCGACCTCGGCGTCGATGCCGGCCTCCAGGTAGATCTGGCGAGCGGCCTCCAGCGTCTCGGGACGCGACTGCTGCTGCACCTTCAGACGACCGCGGATCGCCTCCGGCAGGGCCGCCAGCGCGCGCGGCGCGGTCTCGGACAGGATGCGCGCGCCCTGGCTGCCGCCGGTCACCAGAACCTGAATGGCGCCCTTGCCTTTCGGGGCCACGAAGGGGCGCTCGTACAGGGCGCGGATGTCCGCCCGCACCGGATTTCCGATCAGGCTGACCCGCGCGCCCACGCCCTGCGGCACGCGCTGCAGATTGGGGAAGGAGGCGGCGACAGCGCCCACGTAGGGCGACAGCCACCGGTTGGTGCGGCCCAGCACCGCGTTCTGCTCGTGCAGCAGCGTCGGACGCTTCTGGCTGAGAGCAGCCAGCAAAGCCGGCGCAGACGGATAGCCGCCGAAGCCGACGACCACGGCCGCGTCGAGACGCTTCAGCGCCTTGCGGGCCTGGAGGACACCCTTCGTAATCGCGACGCCCGCCCTGGCCATGCCGATCGGGCCCTTGCCGGTGGCGGCGTCCAGGGCGATGCGCTCCTCGGCCGGGAAGGCATGGGCGTACTGCTCGCCCCGATGGTCGGTCGCCAGCACGATGCGCCAGCCCCGGGCGGCCAGTTCGCGGGCCAGCGCCTCGGCCGGGAACATGTGCCCGCCGGTGCCTCCGGCGGCGACGACGCAGACTTTCGACATGGCTGGCCTAGGGCAGAATGCGCCGGCGATCCGGCAGGGATGTCCCGGGCTCGTAGGCGCCGGGGCGACGACGGGTCAAGGCGAGGGCGAAGCCCATGGTCAGCCCCATCGCCAGCATCGACGAGCCGCCGTAGCTGATGAAGGGCAGGGTCATACCCTTGGTCGGGATCAGGTTCAGGTTCACCGCGATGTTGATGCAGGCCTGCAGGCCGATCAGCATGAACAGGCCCGCCGCCGCCGTCTGCTCGAAGCTGTCGTTCAGCTTCATCGCCCGCTTCATGCCGCGCACGACGATGAAGGCGTAGAGGCAGATCATGGTCAGGCTCAACACCAGGCCGAACTCCTCGGCGCCGACCGAATATATGAAGTCGGTGTGCAGGTCGGGCACGTGGCGCTTCATCACCCCCTCGCCCACCCCGCGGCCGACCAGGCCGCCGGCGCGGATGGCCTCCGAGGCGCGGTCGATCTGGTGGGTGTCGGTGGTCTCGGGCGACAGGAAGCGGCTCAGGCGGTCGCGCATGTGGCTGAAGGCGAAATACAGGCCCACCACCCCCGCCGCGCCCGCCGCGGCCAGGGCCGCCACCCACTTCAGCGGCACCCCGGCCATGAAGAAGACCGCCATGAAGGTGGTGGTGATCAGCAGGGTCTGGCCGATGTCGGGCTGGATCAGCAGCAGGCCGACGGTCAGGGCCCAGAAGCCGAAGGCGATGCTGACGCCGGGCACGCCCTGCCCCTTCTGCGCCTCGGAGAACATCCAGGCGGCGAAGACGATCAGGCTGGGCTTGGCGAACTCGGACGGTTGCAGGCTGAACGGCCCCAGGTTGATCCAGCGCGCCGCGCCCTTCACCTCATCGCCGATGAAAGGCAGGGCCATCATGGTGACGATGGCGCCGAACAGGGCCAGCACCGCGATCCGCCGCACGCCGCGCGGCGACAGCAGCGAGGTGGTCAGCATGATGCCCAGGCCCATCGAGGCCCAGACGATCATCCGCCACGAATAGTGGAAGGGATCGCTGATCGACTGGTCGGCGAGGATGGCGGCGGGGCTGGAGGCGAAGCTCAGCGCCACGCCCAGGCCCATCAGGGTCAGGGCGGCGGCCAGCAGGCCGCGGTCGACCGTCCAGAACCATTTGGCGATGGGGCTCTGGTCGTTGCGCGAGAATGCGGGGCTGTAGCCGTCGGTCATGATGCACTCGCGGGCCCGGAGAACGGTTGGGCGCCCAGGGCCAGGACAGCGGCGCGGAACGCCTCTCCCCTCGCCTCGAAATCGGGATACTGGTCGAAGGAGGCGCAGGCGGGCGACAGCAGGACCACCTGCTCGCCCCGCTCGGCGGCCGCGCCGGCGGCGGCGGCGGCCACGGCGGTCGCCATGTCGCCGCACAGGTCGTGACGAACGCCGTCCAGGGTGTCGGCGAAATTGCTCGCGGCCTCGCCGATCAGATAGGCGTGGCGGATGCGCGGGAAGAGATCGGTCAGGCTCTCGATCCCCCCGTCCTTGGCCCGCCCGCCGGCGATCCAGAACACCCGGTCGTAGGAGGCCAGCGCCTGGCGCGCCGCATCCGCGTTGGTGGCCTTGGAGTCGTTGATGAAGCGCACGGCCCCGAGCCGGCCGACCTCTTCCATGCGATGGGCGAGACCGGGGAAGGTCAGGAGGCCTTCGACCGCGGCGTCATGCGACACGCCGAGCGCGCGAGCAGCCGCATAGGCGAAGGCGGCATTCTGGGCGTTGTGTCGCCCGGGGAGCGAGCGGGCCGCGCGCAGATCGGCCACGACCTGTCCATCGATCCGGATGGCGCCGGGTCTGGCTTCAATCTTTCCGCTCATCCCGGCGAAAGCCGGGACCCAGTCCTTTGGGCGATCCGGCGATGGCGATGCGGTCGGCGCGCGATCCAGCTCTATGCGTTCCCGCGACAGAACTGGGTCCCGGCTTTCGCCGGGATGAGCGGATGTGGAAATGGCGGTGACGGCACGGCCGCTATCGGTGAGCGCGGACAGGATCGCCGCCCCCCACCGCTCGTCCGTCCCTACAAGCGCCAGCGACGCATGCTCGAAGATCCGCTTCTTGGCCGCGACATAGCCGTCCATGCCGCCGTGGCGATCCAGATGGTCCGGGCTGACGTTCGTCAGGATCGCCACGTCCGGCGCGAAGCTCGTCGTCAGGTCCAGCTGATAGCTCGACACCTCGATCACATAGACCGCGCCCGGCGTCGGCGCCGGCAGGGCCAGCACGCCGATGCCGATGTTGCCGCCGACGTGGACCGTTAGCCCGGCCTGTTTCAGCACCCAGCCGATCAGGGCGGTCGTGGTCGACTTGCCGTTGGTGCCGGTGATGGCGACGACCTTGGGGCGTTCGGCGTCCGGCAGGACCGCGATGGCGCGGGCGAACAGCTCGATGTCGCCGATGACCGGCACGCCCGCCGCCTTCGCCTTCACCACGGTCCAGTGCGGCTTGGGGTGGGTCAGCGGCGCGCCGGGCGACAGCACAAGGGCGGCGAAGTCCGTCCAGTCGGCGCGGGTCAGGTCCTCGACCGCGAAGCTCTCGGCCTCGGCCTGCATGCGGCTGGAGACGCTGTCGTCCCACAGCACCGGCAGGGCGCCGCCGGCCTTGAGGGCGCGCGCGGCCGTCAGTCCCGACCTGCCGAGGCCGAAGACCGCGATCCTCCGCCCTTCGAAGCCGGGAACGGAGATCATGCGCCTATCGCAGTTTCAGGGTGGCGAGACCGGCCAGGGCCAGCATGGCCGAGACGATCCAGAAGCGGATCACCACGGTCGACTCCGGCCAGCCCATCTTCTCGAAATGGTGGTGGATCGGAGCCATCAGGAAGATGCGCTTCTTGGTGGCCTTGAAGTAGGCGACCTGGATCATGACCGAGGCGGCCTCGATGACGAACAGGCCACCGACGATGCCCAGCACCAGCTCGTGCTTGGTGGCCACGGCGATGGCGCCGAGCGCGCCGCCGAGGGCCAGCGAGCCCGTGTCGCCCATGAAGATCTTGGCCGGCGGGGCGTTGTACCAGAGGAAGCCCACGCCCCCGCCGATGATGGCGGCGCAGAAGATGGCCAGCTCGCCCGAGCCCGGCACGTGGTGCACGCCCAGGTACTGGGAGAAGATGAAGTTGCCGACCAGGTAGGCGATGATCCCGAACGCGGCGGCGGCCATCATCACCGGCACGATGGCCAGGCCGTCGAGGCCGTCCGTCAGGTTCACGGCGTTCGAGAAGCCGACCATCGTGAAGGCGGCGAAGATCACATAGAACCAGCCGACGTTCAGCAGCACGGCCTTGAAGAACGGGAAGGCGATCGAGGTCTCGAGGTTCGGCGTGGTCGGCGAGGCCGTCATCCACAGCACGGTCATGACCCCGGCGATCAGCGAAACGATGATCTGGGCCACCAGTTTCTGCTTCGAGGTCAGGCCGGCGGACGTCTGTTTCGACACCTTGGCGTAGTCGTCGATGAAGCCCAGCACGCCGAAGGCGGCGGTCACGAACGAGACGATCCAGATGTAGGGATTGGTCAGGTCGCCCCACAGGAACACCGCCACGGCGATGCCGGCGAGGATCATCAGCCCGCCCATGGTGGGCGTGCCGACCTTCGACAGGTGGGAGACCGGGCCGTCCGAGCGGATCGGCTGACCCTTGCCCTGCTTGACCCGCATCCAGGCGATGAAGCGGCTGCCCATGGCCACCGCGACGATCATGGCCGTGGCCATGGCCAGGGCGACGCGCACCGTCTGGTACTGGACCAGGTTCAGCAGCGGGTAGTCGTTCGCGATGTCCGCGTAATACAGATACAGCAGGTAAAACATCAGGCGCTTCCTCCCAGAGCCCCCAGCGCCTTCGCCACGAGCGACGCCTTCGATCCGTTCGATCCCTTGACCATGACGATGTCGCCCGGCCGCACCAGCTTCGCGGCCTCGGCGGCCAGTTCGGCGGCGGTCTCGCGCCACAGGCCCCGACGCGTCGGCGGCAGGGCGTCATGCAGGCGGCGCATCTCCATCCCGGCGGCATGGACCAGATCCAGACCGGCGGCAGCGATGGGCTGGATCAGCCCCTCATGCAGCGTCCGCGACTGGTCGCCCAGCTCCAGCATGTCGGTCAGCACGACGACGCGACGGCCGCCCTCGACCACCGGCTTCGCGCCCAGACTCCGGAAACCCGCCGCCATGGACAGCGGATTGGCGTTGTAGCTCTCGTCGATCAGGGTGAAGGCCCCGCCTGGCGCTTGCACCACCGTGACCTGACCGCGTCCCGCCAGCGGCTGGAAGTCGCCCAGCGCCTGCAGGGCGGTGTCCAGCGGCACGTCCAGCGCATCCAGCATCAACAGCACGCACAGGCTGTTCAGGCCCCAGTGGAAGCCCGACTGGCCCAGCGTGAAGTCCAGCGGCTTGCCGTAGAACTCGGCCTTGATGCGCGCGCCGCCCTCGATCGGCTGGAAGTCCAGCAGGCGGGCGTCGTGACCGGCGCTGGTGCCGAAGGTGGCCAGACGGGCCCCGGCCTTGCGGGCGGCGGCGTCCAGCACGACGGCGAAGTCGACCTCGCCGTTGATGACGGCCACGCCGTCGGGGACCAGGCCTTCGAAGATCGACGCCTTCTCGGCCGCCACTCCGGCCTCGCCGTTGGCGAAGGCCTCGATGTGCACCGGACCGACGGTCGTGACGCAAGCGGCGTGGGGACGGACGAATTTCGACAGCGGGGCGATCTCGCCCGGCGCGTTCATGCCGATCTCGAACACCGCGCGCTCGACCGTGCGCGGCATGCGCGCCAGCGTCAGCGGCACGCCGATGTGGTTGTTGTAGCTCTTGATCGAGGCGTGGGCCGGACCCGCGAGGTCGAGGCCGGCCTTGATCGCCTGGGTCACGCTGGTCTTGCCGACCGAGCCCGTGACCGCGCCCCGGCGGACGTGGGGGCTGCGCTCGCGCGAGGCGACGCCCAGGGCTTCCAGCGCACGCAAGGTGTCGGCGGTGACGACGGCGGGGCCGCCCTCGACCGGGCGGACGGTGATAGCGCCCGCGGCGCCGGCTCCGAAAGCCGAGCCGGCGAACTCATGTCCGTCGCGCGCGCCCTGCAGGGCGACGAACAGGTCACCGGGAACGATCTCGCGGCTGTTGTAGGTGATGCCCGTCGCCTCGAATGGCGATCCGGACAGCTTTCCTCCGGTCGCGGCCTCGATTTCGGCGGACGTCCAGAGGGGTTTTGAATCAGGCATGGATACGCAGGGCTTCGGCGGCTTCGGTCGCGTCGTCGAACGGGTGAGTCACCCCGCCGACGATCTGTCCCTGTTCATGCCCTTTTCCGGCGATGACCACCACATCTCCGTCGCTCATCAGCGCGATGGCGTGGCGAATAGCCTGGCGGCGGTCGCCGATTTCCTGCGCATCGGGGCACCCCTCGCGGACCGCCTTGCGGATAGAGGCCGGATCTTCCGAGCGGGGGTTGTCGTCGGTGACGATGGCGATGTCGGCCAGACGGCCGGCGATCTCGCCCATCAGGGGGCGTTTGGCCCGGTCGCGGTCGCCGCCGGCGCCGAACACCACGATCAGGCGGCCGCGCGCGTGCGGACGCAGGGCGTTCAGCACCGTCTCGAGCCCGTCCGGGGTGTGGGCGTAGTCGACGTAGACTTCGCCGTGGCCGCCGCCGGCGATCCGCTCCAGCCGGCCCTGCGCGCCCTCGATCGTCTCCAGCGCGGCCAACACGCGGCCCGGCTTTTCGCCCGCAGCGATGCACAGACCGGCTGCCACCAGGGCGTTCGATGCCTGGAAGGCGCCGGCCAGCGGCAGCAGCACCTCGTGGATCTCGCCGCCCGCGTCGATGGTCAGACGCTGGCCCTCGGGCACGGCGACGCGACCGATCAGGGCCAGGTCGCGGCCGCGTTCGCCCACGCCCATCACGCCCAGGCCCGACATGATGCTGGCCGAGGCGAAGCTGGAATAGGCGTCGGAGTCCGCGTTCAGCACGGCGGTCCGCCCGCGCGGCAGCAGGGTCTCGAACAGCCGCAGCTTGGCGGCGCGGTAGGCCTCCATGTCGCCGTGGTAGTCGAGGTGGTCCTGGGTCAGGTTGGTGAAGCCGGCGGCCTTCAGGGTCACGCCGTCGATGCGCCGCTGGTCGATGCCGTGCGACGAGGCCTCCAGCGCCAGGTGGGTCACCCCCTCCTCCGCCAGCTGGGCCAGCATTCGCGCGGCGTCGGCGGCGTCCGGGCTGGTCAGGCCGGGGCCGGTCAAGGCTCCGTTAACGTTACCTGTCTGTTTCAAAACCCCAAGCGTGCCCATGCTTGCGGAAGACAGTCCGAGGCCGGCCCAGATCTGGCGGCAGAAGGCGGCCACCGAAGTCTTGCCGTTGGTTCCGGTCACCGCGACGCAGTTGGCCGGCTGGGCGCCGTAGAAGCTGCGCGCCGCGATGGCGTAGGCGCGGCGCACGTCGCCCGAAGTCACCAGCACCGGCGCCAGGGCGGCGTCGGTGTCGGCCGGGGCCAGCACGGCTGCGGCGCCCTGCGACAGGGCCTGCGGAATGAAGGCGCGGCCGTCGGCGGCGTTGCCCGGCAGGGCCACGAACAGGGCGCCCGGCGCGACCTTGCGGCTGTCGGCCGTGACCCCGGTGATGACCGGGTCGGCGGCGACGTCGCGGCGCAGCAGTTCGGACAGGCGCACGGGGCTCATCGGCCGTCGCCCTCCACGTCCTCGAACTGGGGAACCAGTTCGCCCAGGGCGGTGCGGTAGGGATCGGCGCGACGCTCCACGCCGAGGAAGGGCGCGATGCGGTCGGCGATGCGGCCCACGGCCGGCGCGGCGACGAAGCCGCCGGTGCGCGGATAGGTGCCCGGCTCGTCGACCAGCACCAGGATAGAGTAGCGGCGCGCGTCGACCGGACCGTCGGCCGGGAAGACGGCGGCGAAGGTGCCCACGGCATGCGAGGGGTCATAGCGGCCGTTGACCAGCTTGTTGGCCGAACCGGTCTTGCCGCCGACGCGCAGGCCCGGAGCCTCGGCGCGCCCGCCCGAACCGCGCACCACATTGCGGCGCATCAGGTCCAGCAGGGTCAGCGAGGTCTCGGGGCTGACCACCTGGCGGGCCTGGACGTCGCGACGGCCGCCCTTGCGCAGGGACAGCGGGATGAAACGCCCGCCGTTGGTCAGGGCGCCCATGGCGGCGCTCATCTGCAGCGGCGTGATCATGATGCCGTAGCCGAACGACAGCGAGGCCAGGGTCGAGTCGTCCCATTTGCGCGGACGGCGCGGACGGGCCGACTCGTGGAGTTCAATCGGGGCGGCGTCCAGCAGGCCGAAGCGGGTGAAGTAGTCGCGCATCACCTGCGGACCCATCTCGACCGCCAGGCGCGAGGTGCCGATGTTGGACGAGTGCAGATAGACCTCTTCCAGCGTCAGCACCTGGTTGGTGGCGTGGAAGTCGGTGATGCGGCGGTTGCCGATCATGAAGGCCTGGGAGGCGTCGAACTTGGTGTCCATGTCCGCCCGGCCGGTGTCGAGACCGGCGGCGACGGTGAAGGTCTTGAACACCGAGCCCATCTCGTAGTGGGCGGAGACGGCGCGATTCAGGTCCTCGTTGGTCGGCCAGCTGGCCATGCCGAGGACTTCGCCGGTCTGCACGTCGGTGATGATGCCCACGGCGCCCTTGGCCTGGGTCTCCATGGCGGCCGCGGCCAGTTCGTTCTCCAGCACGCCCTGGACGCGCAGATCGATCGACAGCGGGAAGTTCTCGCCCTTGGCGCCGGCGGCGCGGATGTCCTCGTTGAAGGCCAGCTCGGCGCCCGAGACGCCCTGCCCGCCCGTGTCGGCCACGCCCAGCACGTGCGAGGCCGAGCCGCCCAGCGGATAGACGCGGCGATCTTCCGGCTCGAAGGTCACGCCACCCAGGGCCAGGGCGTGTACGGCGGCCTTCTCCTGCGGGGTCAGGCCCGGCAGCACGATCAGGCGGCGATCGCCGTTCAGGACCTTGCGCAGCTTGGCGACCGAGACGCGCGGCAGGGCGCGCTTCAACTGCTGGGCGGCCAGCGGCTTGTCCCAGACCTGGGCCGGATCGATGTACAGGCCGTAGTGGGTGATGTTGGTGGCCAGCAGCGCGCCGTTCCGGTCGACGATGTCGGCGCGGACCACGGCGTTGGGGTGGCTGACCGAGCCGACGCCGCCCTTCGGCGTCATCAGGGCCGCATGGGCCGCGCCCAGGGCCAGGCAGATGAACACCGCCGAGAAGGCCGACAGGATGACGAAGATGCGGACGCGGGTGTCTTCCTCGGGCCGCGCGTCGGCGCGGGCGCGGCCGAACGAATGCTCGACCCACCACATCGCCTCGGCCAGCCAGCGCCACGACGGCAGCAGGCGGCGCGGCGTGAAGGCCGGACGCGGCATCTGCGGCGCGGGGCGGCCCCAGGCGTGAGGATCGTGCACGCTCATTGACCGGTCTCCACAGCGGGAACGGCGGCGTCGGTCGTCGCATCGGCCGGAGCGGCGGGAGCTTCGGCCGGAACGGTCGGGGCGACGATCACCTTCGGCTCGGGAACCGGCGCGAGGGTCGGCAGGCTGGCTTCAGTGGCCTGGCGATGCACGTCGACCGGCCCCAGGCCTGCGCCGCGCGACAGGGCTTCCAGACGACCGGGCTGCTCAAGGCGGGCGACTTCGGCGCGCAGCAGGCGGACGCGCTGGCCGTTCTCGCCGATCTGGCGCTCCAGGTCCGCAATCTGCGCGCCCTCGCGGGCGGCGGCGGCCTTGGCCAGGTAGACGGAGAAGATCATGGCCGCGACCATCAGCACGCCGATGATCTCGATCCAGCGGACGCCCCGGACCTTCCAGGCGAACAGACGATGGACGGCGCCGTGGGCCATGGTGGAGGCGCTCATGCGGCGATCCTCCCCCAGGGCGCGGCGTCGGTGCGCACGGCGGCGCGCAGCTTGGCGGAACGGGCGCGCGGATTGCCGACAGTTTCGGCCTCGCCGGCCTCGCGCGCGCCCTTGAACGTCAGGGTGAAGCTGGGCTTGCGGGTCTCGACGGCGGTCGGGGCGTGACGCGAGCCGCCCGGAGCATTGCCCGTGCGTTCAGTCAGGAAGGCTTTCACGATGCGGTCTTCCAGCGAGTGGAAGGTGACCACAGCCAGACGCCCGCCGGGCGCCAGCGTCGCCTCGGCGGCCTCCAGCCCGGCGCGCAGCTCGCCCAGCTCGTCGTTGACGGCGATGCGCAGCGCCTGGAACACCCGGGTCGCAGGATGGATCGGCGCGCCGCGGCGGCCGCCCAGCGCCTTCTCCACGACCTCGGCCAGATCCAGCGTCCGCTCGAACGGACGCTCAACGCGGCGGCGCAGGATGGCGGTCGCCACCCGGCCCGACTGACGCTCGTCGCCGTACAGCTTGAAGATATGGGCCATCGGCCCGTGGTCCCAGGCGTTGACGATGTCGGCGGCGGTGACGCCCTCATCGGACATGCGCATGTCCAGCGGCCCGTCGCGCATGAAGGAGAAACCGCGCTCGGCCTGATCCAGCTGCATCGACGACACGCCGATGTCGAACACGACGCCGTCCAGCTTCGCCTCGCCCGACTGCGCGAAGGCCTCGGCCAGGCCTGAGAAGGGCGTACGGATCAGACGGAAGGTCTGCGGATAGTCATTGGCGACGGCGTCGGCGTGCGGCTGGACGGTGGGATCCCGGTCCAGGGCGATGACGGTCGCGCCGGTCTTCAGGATGGCGCGGGTGTAGCCGCCGGCGCCGAAGGTGGCGTCGATGATCACGTCGCCGGCCTGCGGGGCCAGCGCTTCCAGCACTTCATTCAGCAGGACCGGGGCGTGCGGACTCATGCGCCCTCCCCGCCGATGCGACGGCCGGCCAGCATGGCGCGGCGACCGGCTTCGCCGCGCTCGCGCACGGCCTGACGCGCCAGCGCGCGGCGCTCGTCGCGGCGGGCGTTCCAGCGGGCGCGGTCCCAGATCTGGAAACGCGAACCGAGACCGACGATGACCACGTCCTCGCCCAGGCCGGCGTCCTGGCACAGATGTTCCGGCAGGGTGATGCGGCCGCCGCCGTCATAGGCCAGCGGGCGCTGCCCGGCGTAGAAGGTCTCTTCCAGCGCCGTGCGCAGGTCGTCGCCGAACGGCAACTCCTCGATCATCGAGACGTATTCGGCCATCAGCTTGTCGCCGCCGGCCTCGAGGCAATCGGACTCGATCGAGAAGAAGCAGAACACGCCGTGCTCGGCGCCGTTATCAGCCGTGCGGAATTCCTGCGGGATCAGCAGGCGGCGCTTGCCGTCCAATTGTTTCTCATAGGTCGAGAGAAACACGCCTGCCCAATCGGACCTTTCGATCCGCCCTCTGATATCCCGCCGCGCCACGAAATCGGCGCACCCCAACTACCCTGATGGGATAGCATGGGACGAACTGGGGGACAATGGGATTGAAGGGGAAGATTAACGATCTGAACTCCCGCAAAGCTCGCAAAAACAGGAACATACAGAGAACAGACAACCTATCGACAGCCTGTGGAGCGATTCTGCGCCTCATTCCGGACCAAGGCGTTAACGGGAGATTGCGGTCACGCGAGGCTCCGCCCGGACCGACGGCGCCCGCCCGCGCCTCAAGCAGCGAGCGACCGCGTCGCGAGCGTTAGGCGCCCAAAAGAGAGAGAGAAGGTCAGACGGCCTGTAAGCCGGGTTCTGTTCCGCACCGGAGTGCGGCGACGATCATTCCTCTGGACCGCCCATTGCTGGACGGTTCTCGCGACCTACCCGGACGCCTCGGGCGGTGAACCCTGCGGCCGAAACCGCGCGACGTCCCTATTCGGTCTTGCTCCAGGCGGGGCTTGCCATGCCGTCGCTGTTGCCAGAGACGCGGTGGGCTCTTACCCCACCCTTTCACCCTTCCCTGCCCCGGAGGGCAGGCGGTTTGCTTTCTGTGGCGCTATCCCTCGGGTCGCCCCGGGCGGGAGTTACCCGCCGCCTCTTCACCGTGGAGCCCGGACTTTCCTCGCCCCTTCGCCGAGGTTCCGGAGCGCAAGCGCTGCGAAGCTTTAGCGTAGAAGCGCGACCGCCCGGCCGTCTGACGGGGGCTAAGTGCGCGCGATGACGGGCGGCGTCAAATTCTCCCTCCCCGGGACGGGGAGGGAAAAACCTACGCCAGCACGCCCGTCGCGCTCTCCGCCGTCGCCAGTTGCAGCACGCCCATCAGCGTCGCCCGGGTTTCGCCGTCGGCGACGCCATCGACCTTGGCCGGCCGCCAGTGGCGCTGGAAGGCTTCCACCGTCAGACGCGTTTCGTCGTCGTAATCGCCGCCCGGCTTCAGCCCGTAGCCCAGCCGGTGCAGCCCGGCGCGCAGGACGATGACGCCCAGCCCCTCGTCGCCGACGCCCAGCGGGGCGCCCAGGGCGGCGATCCGCTCGTGCGCCGGTTCGAACCACAGGCCGTGGCCGACCGAGGCCAGCCGCTTCCACGGGAACAGCTCGCCCGGGTCCTGCTTGCGCTCGGGGGCGAGGTCGGAATGGCCGATGATGCGAGCGTCAGGGATGGTCCAGCGCGTACGGATGTCGCTGATCAGGCTGATCACCGCGTCGATCTGCTCTTCGGGGAAGTCGCGGTAGCCGAACTCGTGGCCCGGATTGACGATCTCGATGCCGATCGAAGCGGCGTTGCAGTCGGTCTCGCCCTGCCAGACGCCGCGGCCGGCGTGCCAGGCGCGCCGTTCCTCGGGCACCAGACGCAGGATGGCTCCATCCTCGTCGACGACGTAGTGGGCCGAGACCTTGGCTTCCGGATCCCGCAGACGCGCCACGGCGGCCTTCGCCGTCTGCATGCCGGTGTAGTGCAGGACCAGCATGTCGGGCGGGCCCCGACGCGGATCGAAATTGGGAGAGGGAGCCTCTTTGACGCTCAGCACGGCTCTGGACTATCGGCCCTGCCGCTCCCAGCCATAGGTCACCCAGGCGCCGTCGACCTTGCGGGCCTCGATGACGCCGTCGTCCGAGCGGCGGTTGCGCACGGTCATGGTGCGGCGGGCGCGCATGGCGAGGCCGGCGAAGAAGACCAGCACGGCGGCGATCAGGGCGATCACGGCGACGGCCGCGGCGGTCACCACCGCCAGTACGGCGCCGACGGCCATGGCCACCAGGGTGGCGATCAGGCCGCCAAGCCACATGACCGGCGCAAGCAGTCCGCTGGTCGGGCGACGGGCGGCGGGACCGAAGATCAGACGTTCGGACTGGGTCATGGCGTTACCTCACTGGCGCTGCGAACAACGCCGAAGCTCCAATGTCGGTCCATCGCGATGAAGGGTCAATGAACTACCCCTTCACGCCTAGGTGTCCGCTACCGCTCAATATGGCTGCTCGGCCAGCACGGAAGCCCCACTGGCGCGGGCGCGGTCGGTCTGGATGCGGCGAACCGTCGCTTCGGCCGCGGGGTCGTTCATGACCCCGCCGATGCCCACCAGAACCTGCGCCGCCTCGCCCGACACGCCGAACATGCGCGACAGGGCCTCGAACGGCGACTTCGGCTGCGGATAGCGCTTCAGGCGGACATTGGCGTCGGCGTCGATGCGGGCCAGTTGCTTGGCCTTGGCCAGCGCCTCTTCCAGACCGCCCAACTGGTCGACCAGGCCGATGCGATGGGCCTGGGCGCCGGTCCAGACGCGGCCGCGGGCGATCTCGCGCACGCGGGCCGGCGGAAGACGGCGGCCGGTCGAGACGCGGGCCACGAACTCTTCGTAGGTGCGGTCGATCTGGGCGGCGAAGGCGGCGCGCTGGGCAGGGGTGAAGCTGGAGGACGGAGAGAAGGCGTCCGAGTACTCGCCGCCGACCGTCAGGTTGCGCATGTCGACGCCGAAGCGGCCCAGCGCGTCGGCCAGCACGAACTTGCCGCCGAACACGCCGATCGAGCCGGTCAGGGTCGAGGGCTGCGCCACGATCCAGCTGGCTTCCGAGCTGATCCAGTATCCGCCCGACGCGGCGTAGTCGCCCATCGACACCACCACCGGCTTGCCGGCGGCCTTGGCGGCGCGGACCGCGGCCAGGATCTGCTCCGACGCTTCCGGCGAGCCGCCGGGCGACGAGACGCGGAAGACGATGGCCTTCACCGACTTGTCCTCGATGGCGTCGTAGATGGCCTCGGCCGTGTCGTCGGACATGATCGCCGAGCCGCTGCCGAACGGATCGGCGCCGCCGCCGCGGCCGGTCATGATCGCACCCTCGCCGCCGACGATGGCGATGGCGTCAGAGCCCGAGCCGGTGCGCTCGCCCTGCGAAGCGGCGTAGTCGTGGAAGTCCATGATCTCGGCGCCGCGGCCGGCGCGACGCTTGATCTCGTTCTCGGCCTCCTCGACGTGACCGATCTTGTCGATCAGGCGGCGCTGCAGCGCCTGGCCGGAGGAGTACGGACCGGCCTCGATGGTCGCCTTCAGGGCCGGCAGGGTGGTCTTGCGGTCCTGGGCGGCGTTGGCCAGGGCGCTGTCATAGATGGAGGTCATCCACGCCGTCATCGCCTCGCGGTGGGCGGGGGTGAAGTCGCTCTGCGTGTATTCGTTGACGGCGTTCTTGTACTCGTAGCGCTGCTCGAACTCGGCCTCGACGCCGAACTTGTCGAAAGCGCGGCGCAGGAAGATCGCGTCCGCCGAGAAGCCGGTCAGCTGGAAGCTGGCGGTGTTCTGCATCCACAACTCCGACGCCGAGGCGCCGATCATGTAGCTGGAGACAGTCGTGCCCACCGGCTGGAAGCCCTGGCTGTGGGCGATGACGACCTTGCCCGAGCGGCGGAAGCGGCGAATGGCCTGGCGGATCTCGTCGGCGGCGGCGGGCGTGACGCCGGCCTCCGGCAGACGGATCAGAAGCGCCTTCACCCGGCTGTCGTCCTCGGCCTGGGCCAGGGTGTCGACGATCTGCATGGTCGACAGCCCGCCGCCGCCGAAGATGGCGAACGGATTGGTCGGCGTCTGGTCGGTCAGGCCCTCGCGCAGGTCCAGTTCCAGCACCGTATGCGCCGGCGCGGGCTCCCGCGACGTGGCCGAGCTGATCGCAATGGAGATCAGGATGAACGGCACGACGATGAGGAACAGGAACAGACCGGCGAACACGCCGCCCATGGTCAGGAAGAACTGCTTCATAGGGTTGGACGCCGTCCGGGAGCGCGGGCCGGTGGTGGCCCAGGTTGCAACCATAGAACGGTGAAGCCTCGCGTCAAATGAACGTCGCGTAACGGGCGAACGCGCCGCAACAACCGTTCGCTGCGCCGCAACAGAGATGATTGATGGCGGCCCCCGAAATCCCTATATGAGCCGTCTGCGAGCGGGGGCCGATCGCCCCGCGTCATGTCCGGACCGCACTCCCCATGCTGGTCACGCTTATGAAGGCCAAACTTCACCGCGCCACGGTGACCCAGGCCGATCTCGACTACGAAGGCTCGATCGCCATCGACGCCGACCTGCTGGATGCGGCGGGCATCTTCCCGCACGAGCAGGTGGATGTGCTGAACATCACCAACGGCGCTCGCTTCACAACCTACGCCATCGAAGCCCCCCGCGGCTCGAAGGTCATCGGCGTCAACGGCGCCGCGGCCCGGCTGGTGCAGAAGAACGACAAGGTCATCGTGGTCACCTACGGCCAGCTGCCGCAGGAAGAAGCCCGTCAGTGGTCGCCGACCGTGGTGCTGCTGGACGACAACAACGACATCAAGCACGCCGCCTGATCGACCGGCCGACGGCCATCCGCTCACCCATCACGGCTTGACGCCGGCCCAGCTCCGGCCTCCCCTTCCCGGCGGAGGACCTGCGATGAGCCGTGTCGTGCGCACATTCTGGTGGACGCTGTTCATCGCCTACGCGGTGGCGGGGGCGGTCGCGCTGATGATGGCGACGCCGGCAGGGCTGGCCTTCCTGGGTCAGCCGGTCGACGCCCTGACCTTCCTGCCCGCGCGCATTCTGGCCCTGCCGTGGAGCCTGCCGTTGTTCTTCATCAACGAGGGGCCGGTGGCGACGCTGGCGATGCTGGGCATCTGCTATGGCCTGAATTTCGGCGTCACCCTGATGCTGGCGCGGAACGCCGAATAGAAACGCCCCGGTCCGCGAACGAACCGGGGCGCTTGCCTCAACCTCAGCGGTTCAGGTCGTAGATGCCGGTGATATCGATCCGCACCGTCAGTTCGCCGGCGGCGACCGGGGTGTTGCCGGCGTCCATGGCCATTTCGGCGCGCGCGTACATCGGCATCGGCGGACGCGGGCTGTAGCCGCCGCCTTCGGTCAGCGAACGGATGCCGCCCAGATCGACGCCCAGGGCCTGGGCGTAGACCGCCGCCTTGGCCTGCAGATTGCGGACCGCCAGCTGGCGCGCCTGGTTCTCGGCCGCCGACGGATCCTTCAGGCCGAAGCCGATGCCGTCGATCTGGTTGACCCCGGCGGCGACCACGGCGTCGGCGGTCGAACCGACCTTGCTGATGTCGTTGATCACCACCGTGACGCGGTTGTTGGCCTGGTAGCCCCGCAGACGCGGCGGCTCGTTCTGGACGTAGTCGTATTGCGCCGACAGGTTCAGGCCCGAGGTCTGCACGTCGCGCTCGCTGATCCCGGCGCGGCGCAGGGCGGCCATGACCTGGTTCATGCGTGCGGCGTTCTGGCTCATGGCCTCGGCGGCGGTGGCCGCCTCGGTGACCACGCCGAAGCTGATGGTGGCCATGTCCGGCACGACCTTCACCTCGCCATAGGCCGACAGGTTCAGCGACGGACGCTCGGTCACCGCCTGGACGGTCAGGGGCGCGCCGCCTTGCGGCTGCGACTGGGCGTGGGCGGCGGGGGCGGCCACCGTCAGGGCTGCGGCGGCCATCAGGGCGCCGCCGATCATCAGGGCGCGATTGGACAAGGCCGGCAGGGCAGCGGCGGCGGTGCGGGGCATGGGGAGACTCCGTTGGGGGAAGCGAACGATCCTTACGATCGCCGTGTCGAGCGACCGTGTTCGAACCTTGGCCTTGAACGCCTGAACGAGGACGGGGCTGCTTTGGCAGGAATCGTTCATCGGCGTGAAATCGCCGACAGGTCGGCGGCGCCGCGATGGCGCTTGGCAAGCCGCCGGGCCGCCTGCTAGGCGGAACTGCCGCCACGGAGGGCGCGTAGCTCAATGGTTAGAGCCGACCGCTCATAACGGTCTGGTTGCAGGTTCGAGTCCTGCCGCGCCTACCACCCTCCCCCGACCTCTAGGCCTGAAGCACTAGCCCCGGAACGGCCCGCCCCCATTAACTCTTTGGGCACGAAGCGGTGACGTCTCGGAAAGCATGCCTGCTCGCGCAACCTTAAGAGGACCCGCCGTACACATCAGGAAATAACAACGTCCGGAGGGCGACTGATGGTGGTGAAGTTCAAGAAGGCGGCCGTGTTGGCTGCGGTGATGGCGATGGTGGGCGCTTCGGCTCATGCCCACAGCGGCTCCAACCGCGCCAGCACCACGTTCCGCATCTTCGGCATCGTGCCGGTGCTGTGCCGCGTGCAGCTCAGCAATTCGATGAGCGCGCCGGACGAGGAAGGTGTCGCCCAGCTCGGCGTCGCCAGCGAGTTCTGCAACGCGCCGCGCGGCTATCGCGTGGTGGTCAGCCACCCGTCGGATCTGGAGGGCGCAGCCCTGATCGCGGACGGCCAGCGCATCCCGCTGTCGGCCGGCGGCGAGACGGTCCTGACGGACTCCTCGCACCCCGACCTGCGTCAGCTTTCGGTCGCGCTGGACCTCGGCGAACAGCCGGAGCGGTTCTCGTCGCTGGGCCTGCGGATCGAAGCCAAGAGCTGATCCGCGCCCGCGGTCAGTTGACCGGCGACAGGGTCAGGAAAATCGTGTCGGCGTAATCGCCGGCGCGATTGGCGGCCACGTCCCCGACGGTCACGCCGAGCGAGAACTGGCGCCCCAGCAGACCCGCGCGCGGCATCGGCTGACCGCCGGCGCCGTCCAGAGACAGGGCCGCGTTGTCGAAGGTGACGTCGTAGTTGATGCGATCCGCCTGATCACCGGCGCCGCGCAGGTTGTCGCGCAGCATGACGCCGCCGTTCTGGCTGCGCGCCGTGACGCGGTACGGACCCGTGCTGCGGACCGAGACCTGCAGTTCGCGTTCGCGGACGGCGAAATCCATGAAATCGATCTCGCCGCGCGTGGACGCGCCGGCGATGTTGGCGCTGAGCACGTTGGGCACGGCGACCGAGACGGCGATTGCGCCCTGGGCCTCGTACGGCAGGCTGGCCTGGTCGGCGTCGCCGCACCAGTAGCGAACCGTGTACTGCTCGCGATAGACGCCCGACGACAGGTCCGAGCGCAGGTCGGTCAGGCGCATGAACAGCCGGGCCTGAACGGACTGGTCGTCCTCGCCCAGCGTCACCTGGCCGGTGCGCAGCAGCGGATAGGCCTCGCTCCGGAAGGCGCCGATGTCGCGCGTCGAATCCGACGACTGCCACACCAGTTGCGGGCCCTGCGACAGGCCGACGCGCGAGACCACGAACGAGTCCTCGTCGACGATCTGGTAGCGGATCGTGACCGCCGAGGTGTCGACGCCCGCCCGGTGGAACGACAGAACCAGAGGCTGCATCAGTTCGCCGGGACCGGCGGCGTCCAGTGGATCCAGACGGACCTGCGGCGCGATGACCGGTTCGACGTTGGCGCATTGGGCCGCGGCGGTTCCGGCCCACAGGGCGGCCGCCGAAAGGCTGATCATGAAGACGCTTTTCACGGGGGTAGCTCCTATGACGCCGGTCGCAGATCGCCGACCCGGGCGACGCCGTCCGGCGCATCCGGGACGATCAGATCGTACGCCAATGGGTTGTCTCCCGATAGCTCGATCCGCCAGCGCCCGGCTTTGAGGCCCGAAGCGCCGAACGTGCCCTGACGGTTGGTGAAGACCTCGACCCGGCGACCTTCGCCGCCCTGCTCGATGGCCACGCCCGCCAGCAGCGGCACCGGCTGGCCCTGACCGTCCAGCAGACGGCCGATGGCGGTGACGCCGTAGTCGGAGCCGACGGTGACCAGATAGCCTGCGCGATACGGCGGCAGGATGCGCACCGCTCCCTGGCCGACGTCGAAGCCTGCGGGCGCCTCGGGCGCGTCATAGGCGAGCGAGCGCGGCGAATAGGCGGTGACCTGTCCGTACAGGGCCGGCCCCATCGCGCCCGAGCGGGCGTAGAAGCCGTCGGGCGAAGGCTCGACCTCGATCATGACGTTGCGCGCGCCCTTGTAGGGCTCGACGATGACGAAGCCGTCCGACACCGGGCGGCCGACCGCGAACCGGCCGTCGGCGAAGGCGATGCCGGTGGCGGCGCGCAGCGAGGTGCGCTGGTCGCTGATGCTGTCCAGCGTCTGCGAATAGGCCGTGGTGTGCGCCAGCCCCAGGTCCGCGCGGTTGGCGGCGTAGGAGGCGGCGGCGTTCAGGCCGCTGACGCTGTCGTCCATGTCGACGTTGGCCGTGGCGCTCCAGGCGCCCACGCCGCGTCCGCCCGAGGTCTGGTAGCCCAGGCGGCCGCGCTCGCTCTCGCTGTCGTATTCGGCGCGGACCGAGCCGGTGTCGCCGAAGCGATGGACCAGGGCGACGCGGAAGCCGAGACCGTCGGCGAACCCGCCGTCCGCCCAGTCGGCGTCGAGGATGATGTTGGTGTTCTCGGTGATCCGCTGGCCGTAGCTGACGCGGATAGACTGCTGGTCCTCGGTGTTCCCGCGGCCGGCCGCGTAGCGCAGCTGCACGCCCGCGAAGGCGGAGTCGCCGAACGACTTGTTCACCCCGACTGAGGCCGTCATCTCATAGGGGTTGTCAGGCGCCAGAAGACCCGGCGCGCCGAAGCGGCGGCTGCGGGCCTCAAGGGTGGCCAGCAGCGAGAAGCCGCCGCCCGCATCCTGGATCAGGCGTTCGAACGACACGTTGGCGGCCCAGCCCCCGCCGACTGCGTCATTGTCGCTGACCGCGACGTCCGCGCCGAAGGTGCCGATCGGCGAGCCCCAGACCGCTTCACCCGCGACCATCGACGAGGCGACCGAGCCGGTCTCCGCGTACTGGAAGTTGGCGCCGAGGGTCAGGGTGTCGCTGACGCCGCGGCGGTAGAAGCCGGTAGCGACCAGGTCGTCGGAATATTCGATATCGCCGCCGGCGCGTTCGCTGCGCACGCCGCCGTAGAAGCCGTACTCGGACAGGCCCTGCGACAGCTGGGTGCGGTCGATGAACAGCGAGAACGAGATGGTCTCGCGCTGGCCGGTGCTGTCCGAAATGATCAGGTCGACGTCGTTCGAGCCCTGGACGAACGGGAAGTCGTTCAGGTCGTAGGTGCCCGGCTGCAGCCGGATGGTCCGGATCGACCGGCCGTTGATGTAGGCGTCCACCGTCGACTCGCGGTCGAGGGTGAAGCTGCGGCCGCCGCGCGGGACGATGTTCCGCTGCGGATCCATCAGCGAATAGGATTTCACGACGCCGACGCCGGCGACGTCCTGCACGCCCTGGAAGCCGCGGGTCTGGGTCTGCAGGTCGCCGACCGTCCAGCGGTTGAGCCTCTGGGTGTCGTCGTAGACGAAACGGGTGCCGTCGCGCTGGAACTGGCTGTCGCCGCCGTCCCAGGCGCCTTCGGATTCCAGCACGATGCTGCCGAAGCGGGCCGCGCCGTCCAGCACGACCAGGCCCTCGCCGAAGCCGTTGTCGGCCGGGCCCTGGTGCACATAGTCGACCGCGCCGCGCAGATTGACGTAGGCCGAGAACATCGCCGGAGCGGTGAAGTCGCCGTACAGCTCGCGGTCCAGATCGGCCAGGCCGATCGACTGGCGTCCGCGCGCCGCGGCCGGGATGTCGATCACCAGCTCGAGCGTGCGGGGATTGAAGTTCAGCGGCAGGCCCGCGGCGGAGAACCGGTCCAGCGGCACGAAGACGCCCGGATCGGCCACGGCGCGCAGCGGCTCCAGCGCGCTCGGGTCCAGTCCGCGCGACAGCAGTTCGAAGGCCTGGGCGGCGGACACCTGGATGGTGTCGTCGGCGCCGACCTGGACCTCGATGTCGCCCAGATAGATCTCGGCGTCCTTCAGCGGGACGATCATCGTCACCGTCCGGCCGGACGGATTGATGCGTGGCGCGGCCTGTTCCTGGATGGAGCGCACGCTGGCCGTCGTCGGGGTCGCCCACCACGGCGCCGAAGGGGTGCTGACGTCGGCCCCGTCGCGGTCGATGGCGACCACGGCGGTGTAGACGGGCAGCATCGCCCACGGCGGTTCGCCACCCAGCTCGGCGCCGGTGGTGAAGGTGTCATAGATGGCGGCCGCCGACGCCGGGGCGGGCGCATTGAGCGCGACCACCGCCGTCAGGCAGGCCCCCTTGGCCAGTAGATTCAGACGCCCCCCGGCAAACATCAGTTCATCGACCGCGCGAGGAGGCGAGCGAGACTTCAGCCTTGCCGTCGGCGGTATCGACCTCGATCGGCGAGATGAAGCGGCGCGACATTTCCGGTCCGACCAGGCCGAAGCCGATCATCTGCTGGATGTCGTTGCTGGTCAGGGTGCGACGCAGGACTTCCTGGCCCGCGGCGTCGCGGTACACGAAGGTCAGGCGGTTGGCGCTGAGGTAGCCGTAGTTGCGGGCGGCGTTGCGGACCGTGAAGGCGATCACGTTCTTGCCGGCGTCGTTCTGGACCACCGAGGCGTCCTCGATCGTCAGGACCGGGTCGCCGCCGATCGGCGAGGCGACGTTCACCATCACCTGGAAATTGTAGAGGATCTGGATCGCCGACTGGCCTTCCGGCAGCTCGACCGGCAGTTGGGCCACTTCGGCGTAGTAGTGCTTGCTCTTGAACGAGCCCGGATCGCCCAGGTACTGCAGGCGGAAGACCTGGGTCTCGCCCGGCGGGATGATGGCCTGCGGCGGGAAGGCGACGACGTCCTCGCTCAGACGGTCCGAGGCGCGGACGCTGTCCGGACCGAAGTCGGTCTCGACGATGCGAATTTCGACCGGCAGCGGGTTGGGGCCGTTGTTCTCGACACGCACGGGGGCGCTCATCTCGCGCCCCGTCATCTTCATGTCGACGACGACCGGCTGCACCGTCATGGCGGCGACCGCCGAGACGATGAACAGGCCGAGGACGACGCCCAGGCTGGCGAGGATACGACGCATTACTGGTCTCCGTTCACCCGGTCAGAGGACCGAGAGTGTGATGGTGACGACATCGGCGTACTCGCCGGCCATCATGACTTGCGAGCCCGGCGCGGGATTGAGCTGCATGCGCAGATCGAAGCGGCGGTTGTCGCCCGGCGCCGGGAGGGATCCCGAGACGGTGTAGGTTCCGACCACCGACTGACCGGGCGTTCCCGACGTCGTCAGGGTCACGTTGGGCCCCATGTTCGCGCCGCCGGCCGAGCCGTTCTGGCTCTGGTGCCACTGGGCCGTGTACTGCATCGAGCGAACGGCCAGGAAGCCGGACGCGGCGCCGCCGGTGCGACGCAGGCCGCCGTTCTGGCTGCTGACGCGGATGGTGTGCGAGGTGTTGCAGTCGCCCTGGGTGATGACGCGGATCGCCGGCGTGCCGGAATTGCGCGCATAGCCCTGACCGTCGACCAGCAGGGTTTCAGGCACGGCCCAGCCGCCGCCCGCGAATTGCGAAAGCACGGCGCCGCCGCCGACGCTGACCGCCGACCAGCTGCCGTCCAGGGTGCAGCTGGGAGGCACGCTTCCGCCCGACTGGGCCATAACCGGCCCAGCCGCGAGAACGAGCGCCGCGGCTCCAAGAACTGTCCTGATATTCAACACGTCCCCGCGTCCCAGCAACTACGGCGCCAGGGTGATGGTGACGGTCACGGTGTCCGAATAGACGCCGGCGACCAGCGGCGCGGCCAGGGCGCCGCGGTTCATGCCCAGGCGCAGGTCGAAGGTGCGCACCCCGGGAGGAGCCAGCGAGCCGCTGACCACATAGTTGGTGAGGTTCGACTGCTGGCCGGGCGTGCTCGCCGTCAGGGCCGTTTGCGGGCCGAAGGCGCCGCCGCCGACGCCGCCGCTCCAGTAGGCCTCGTAACGGATCGGACGACCGTTGGCGAAGCCGGCCGGGACCGGAGCCGACACGTCGCCGGCGCGCAGGCCGCCGCGCGAGCTCTGCAGGCGGATGGTGTGCGAGGCGTTGCACGAGCCGGTGCCGCGGATGCGGATGGCGTACTCGGAGCCGGTCACGGCCTGTGAGCTGCCGTCGGCGAAGGCCGTTTCCGGAATGGTCCAGGTGTTGCCGCTGAACTGGCTGCCGGCGGCGCCGGCGGCGCCGGACACGAACGCCCAGCTGGCCGGCAGGGTGCAGATCTTTTCGGCGACCCCCGAGACGGTGACGTTCTGCGGGTCCTGGGCCAGCGCCGACGAGGCGACGGCGACCGTGGCGATGGCGGTGATGAGGCCGATGGTGCTTTTCATGGTTCGCGTCCCTGGGTCCCGAAGGCTGCCGGAGGCCGGGCCTCCGTTGGCGGTCATGCTGTTGCGTTTGAACATTGGCTGATCCCTCACCCGGCCGCGCCGAGTTCGAGGACCAGTTCGTCGGAGTAGGAGCCGGCCGCGAGCGGCGCGCCTCCCGACGGAATCTCGATGGTTACGGTGACCGGTCCGGCCGCCGCATCGCCGATGGCGAACGACAGCGCGCCGTTTTCGGTCGCGAAGGATTGCGTTCCGCCCGCCCACGACACGGTGACGGCGTAGGGTACGTTCGAGCGGAATGGCCCGCCGGTCAGCTCGGGACCGTCGCCCTGCAGCCCGCCGTGCAGGCTGTTCAGGTTGATGGTGTGGGCCTGGTTGCAGGCCGCCGGCAGCACCAGGACCACCGTCGAGCCGATCACCTCGCCGTCGTCGGTGACGAGGCGGTTGATCGAAATGTCGGCCGAGCCGGGCGACACGGTCGAGACCTGGGCGTTGTCGCTGGTCTGGGCCGTCGGATTGCTGATGCGGCAACCGCCGGGCACCACGCCGCGGAAGGTGGCCTGGATCTCGGCCGAGCCGTCGACGGTCTGCTGTGCAGCCGCCGGCAGGGCCAGTCCGGCCGTCGCGGCCAGGACGATCGCGGGAATGAGGGTGCGAAGGGCCATCACTGGGGCTCCACCGTCACGCGCAGCACGTCGGAATAGTCGCCGGCCACCAGAGGCGCGCCGGATCCGGCGTTGGTCGCGCCGGCGTCGATGGCGAACTCGATCAGCAGGTCGCCGGTCGCCGGGCGGCCGATGATGACCTGTTCCTGGACGAAGCCGCGCGTGCTGGCGTCGGCGTTCATGCGGTACTGCTGGTCGGCCCAGACAAGGTTGGCCTTGTACGGAACCGCCGAGCCGAAGCCGGCCGGCTGGGCGCCCGCGCCCTGGCGCCACAGGCCGTTGTTGTCGCTGGCGATCGCCACCCGGTGCACGCCGTTGCACATGGCCGGCATGCCCAGCGTCATGTTGGCGGCCCGGGTCGACAAGCTGTCCGGATCGGCCAGGCGGGTGACCGCGAAGACCGAGCCCGAGGGCGTGTCGAAATTGACCAGGGCGCCGTCGGCCTGCGTCGGCTGGCCGAGGGTGCACACCTTCTCCGCGTCACCCGTTACGGTCACGGTCTGCTGGTCCTGGGCCATAGCGGAGCCGGCGGCCGAAACCGCGGCCGCCATGGCCAGAACCGTCAGGAGTTGGACCGGGGCGACGCGTGACATCAGGGGTTGATGCTGAGCGAGAGGACGATGGCGCCCGAGTAGGTGCCGGCTTCGACGACCATGCCCGAGGCGACGGCGGTGCCGGCCGAGTTCAGGGTGTCGAGGCCCGAGATCTCGAGCAGCAGCGATTCCGCGTGGGCGCCGACCGCTGCGGTCGAGACGCCGGTGTCGCCGTTGACGGGCGAGTCGACGACCGGCGACGGCCAGCCGGAGACGGCCGCGTCATAGGTCAGCAGGCGCGAGAAGCCGGCGGGCGTGGCGTAGGCCGGCGCCGACGTGCCCATGCTCAGCACTTCGGCGTTCACCGAGAGCGTGCTGGGCGCGTTGCACCAGGCGTTGTCGATCTGGGCCGAGACCAGCGCCGAGGCGCCCGTCATCGTGGAGGTCAGCTTGCCGTCCGGGCCGGTCATGTCGCCGAGGCTGAGGGTGGTCAGCGACGGCGAGCCGAGGACGCACTGTTCCTCGACGTCGGCCGACAGGCTGACGGTCGCGGAGTCCGACGATTGCGCATGCGCGGCGACCGGGGCGAGGCACAGGACGCTGGCGGTCAGTGCGGCGAAGAGTTTGCGGTTCATGGTGCTGGGTTCCCGGTTCATCAGGGCAGCAGGGCGATGGTGAGGGTCACCGAGCCGGCGTAGTCGCCGGCCACCGGGCGGCCGACGGCCGTGGGGCTGGAGACCGACAGGGTCAGGGCGCCGATGTTGGCTTCCGAGGTGCTGAAGACCTCATCGCCGGCGACCGCCGTGTTCTTGGTGCGGTTCACATCGTCCCACACCAGGCTGGCGGTGTAGTCGACGCGGGTGGTGAAGGAGGGGTCGCCGCCGTCGTCGACGACGTCGACGTTCTGCAGCGGCGTGGCGGCCAGGGTCAGGTTGGCCGGCGCGTTGCACCAGTAACCCGGCACCGAATAGCTGGTCGTGGTTCCGGCGAACACGGAGACGACTTCGCCCGTGCCCGACTGGACCAGTTCACCCAGCGCCAGCGGCGCGGACGCATCGTTCAGGGCCGCGCAGCGGGCCGTCACGGTGGAGGTGACATTGACCGAGTCGCTGTCCTGGGCCGCCGCGGCGCCGCCGATTGCCGCGACGCCAAGCGCGATGGCGCAAAGCATTTGGGTTTTCACAGCCTTCTCCTCGTATGTCCCGACGAGCGGAACGATTTCGGTGGACGCATCGCCGGGGCGGCGTCGGAAATTCGGGGCGCGGAGGATCACGAGCGGACCTCCAGTTCGATGACGACGGTGTCCTGGTAGGCGCCCAGCAGCGGACGCTCCGACTGGTTCTCGGTCCAGCGCAGACGCAGCGAGCCGCGCTGGCCGATGGCCGTGGCCTCGCCCGACGACCAGCCGCGCTCTGCGGCGGTCGGGGCGTAGATGCAGGCCGAGTCGGGCGTGTCGGTGAGGGCCGCGGCCTCGCACCAACCCAGATCCTGGCGGCCCATGTCGGTCTCGACCTCGACCGCCACTTCGTAGGGCAGCACGGGCTCGACGCCGACCGAGGCTTCTTCGTTGGTGAAGCCGCCGTGGTTCGAACGGACCCGCAGGACGAAGGGCGTATTGCAGTCCAGGGCGAAGCTGGCCTGGGCCTGGCCGGGATCGGTCAGGTGCAGCTGGGTCATCGCCGCCGGCGGGGTCACCAGTTCGCAACGCGCCTCGATGCGACCGCGCAGGTCGATCCGCAGCTCGGTCGGCGCGCCCAGCGGCGCGTCAGACGCGCTGTAGCCCGGACCGAACGCGGCCAGATCGGCGGCCGCGAAGGACTGGGCCGAAGCCGCACCCGCCGACGCAAGCGTCGCCGTCGCCACAAGGGCTACGGTCAGCGATGCGAAGGACTGGTTCATCTGGCTTCCTGGACTGTCGACGGGATGGGCTGCGAAGGGCTCAGATGCCCGGGGTGATCGTCAGGCGGATCGCGCCCGAATAGTCGCCGGCGATCGGGCGCTTGGAGCCCGCGACGGTCGTGATGGTGAACTGGTCGTAGGCGCCGGTGCCGGTTTCGAAGGCCGGGATGTCCGTCACGGTCACCGTCGGGTTCGAGACGGTGTGCCAGGTCATCGGCAGGCCCGGGTTGCTGGTGGTCAGCTGGAACTCGACCTGGTTGGTGAACGAATAGGTGTCGACCACGGCCTGGGCGTTCTCGAGCGGCTCGACCGAAACGGTGATCGTGTTGCTGCTGCCGTTGCACCAGATGTTGCCGAAGTGATGCGTGGACGACTGCGAGGCGACGTCGCCGTTCGCGTCGACGGCGATCTCGCCGATGTCCAGGGTCTGGCTCGGATTGGCGACGCTGCAGACGGCGGTGACGCTGGCGTTGACGGTGACGTCGCCGGCGAAGGCCGGGGCGGCGATCAGGCTGAGGGCCGTAGCGGCCAGGGCGATGCGCTTCATGACGTAGTCTCCAGGTGCGGCCTGCAGTGGCCGTTGGAAAAGCCGAAAGGCCGGACGGACCGCGGGGGTCCGCCCGACCTGACGGTGTGGTGCTTAGTTCGCGGCGATCGAGATCTTGAACGAGCCCGTGTAGCCGCCCGAAACCAGCTTCTTGCCGGTGTCGACGAAGGCGATGTTGCCGTCGAAGCTGCCCGAGAAGACGCGGTTGGTCGGGATGGCGCCGCTGCTGGCGGTGTTGCCGTTCGACGTCGTGACGGTCGGGATGGTGATGCCGTCAACCTGCCAGCCGGTCAGCGACAGATCGACGTAGTTGACGAAGTCCGTGTCACCGGCGGCGGCCGGGTTCGACAGGCCATCGGCTTCCAGGGTCACCGACGAGCTGACGCCGTTGCACCAGGCGGTCAGTTGGCTGGCTGCCGGGCCGGCGAAGGCGCTCAGGGCGGCCGGAACCGAGGTGTTGGCCTTCAGGGTGCCGTCGGCGTCGACGATCGAGCCGGCGTTGGCCGGAACGGTGTTGATGTCGAACGACGAGTCGCCGGCGACCATCGAGCACAGCGGCTGAACCGAGGCGGTCAGGTTGACAGTTGCGCTGTCCGACGATTGGGCGAAGGCCGGGCTGGCGATCATGGCCAGAGCCGAGGCGGCGATAAGCATGCGCTTCATAGAGTAGTCTCCAATATCTGGCCCGGCGGGGGCCCGGTTTGGCGACCGGCGAGCCGGTCTAGAGTGACGAGGTCGAGCGACCCCTGCTCCGGCGAACCGGCGCGCGAACAGGTGGACGCCGTCGCCACGGAGGGCGGCGGCACCCGGATCGGGATCGCCGACTGCGGCTGGCGGACGGTCGGAACCGGACCCCAGTCGTCGTCTTCAGATTTTGTATGAACGGCGGCTTCCCGCCCTTCCCCCGAGTCAGAAGCTTAACGCTTCCTTAACGCCACATTACCTTTGCGCGTATCGGGATTGCGTCCCCACATTTGGTGACCCGCGTTACTTTCAACCAGCGGGACGTATCTTAACCACTTAATATACCAGCGGTTTCTCTCGCAAAGCTAGAGCGACGTTGTATTCGCTCGGCTTTTTTATCTCACGCGTCCGAAAGATCGTACGGGCTCCCGTCGAAATCAGCCGATGCGGAAGCGGCTGATGACGGCAAACAACTTCTCGCGGCTATTGATGGACAACTTTGCGTAGAGTCGTCGGATGTGCGTGCGCACCGTCTCGATGGAGACTCCGAGCGTTTCAGCGATCGCCTCGGCCCCTGCCCCGCCCACCATCCGGCGCGCGACGACGGCCTCTGACTTGGTCAGACCGAAGGCCTTGATCAGGTCGGCCCAGACGTAGCGGTCCTCGGATTGGGCGGCGATCAGCATCAGGGCCACGCCCGGAGGCTCGCCCTCGGGCTGCAACGCCTCGGCGCGAGCGATGATGTGGCGGTCCTCGGCGGCCTGGTACACCCAGGCGTCCCGATGGGTGACCTTCTCCACGAACGCCCGGAACTCGCTCGCCTGGGATTTGTCCGCGCAGGTGAACACGCCGTTGACGACGCAGAAGTCCTCGGCCCGTTCGACCATGTCCAGCGCGGCGCGATTGGCCCAGAGGATCTTCTGGTCCAGCGTCATCAGCACGGTCGGAATGGCGAACTTCCCGGCCCAGTCCGTGAAATAGGCTTCGGCGACCGAGTGCGGCTGCAGGCCCTCGGGCCGCGCCTCCTCGGCGAGCTTCAAAAGTGCGTTCATAGTTCCCCCGCGCCCCCGTCCCCCCGATACGCGGAGCGGAAGCGGCGTCTTTCAAGCACGTGAAGCTAGACGGTTACACAAGCGACCTTAATCATCAGTTTTGGGGATATTGTCGCATTTTGGCACGGCGCGACGCCGCACCCGGGGCCTTAGCGGCCCCAGCGACCTCCCCAGCGATCCTCGCCGCGATACCGGTCGTTGCGGATGTAGCGGCCGTCACGGTCGTACCAGCCGTTGCCGTCCTGGTAGTCGTCCCAGCCGTCCAGACGGTAGCCGTCGTCGACGTATTCGACGCCCAGCATGCCGTCCTCGTCCGCCCACCAGTCGCGCGGATAGGGGTTGTTCGAGCAGCTCCAGCCGTCGCCCGGACGCCAGTAAGGCTCGTAGCGGCCGCGGTAGCGATCGCGGAACTGCGGGCGGCAGACATGCTGCGACCAGACGCGGTTGCCGCGGGCTTCGACGCTGGCGCGCGGCTCGCGATAGATGACCTCGCGCACACCGGCGAAGACGTTGTCGATGATCACCGCATGGCCCGCCGCGGCGGCGACGCCCACGGTCGAGGCGCGCACCCGCGTATCGGTCAGGCTCAGCTCGCCGCTGTACAGCACCACGCCCTTGTCGGAGCGGCAGACGCGGCTGTTGGCCACGGACACCGAAGCGCCCTCGACCACCACGCCCTCGACGAAGCCGCAGATGGCGGTGTTGTCGACCTCGACCCGGCCGTACTCGCGGCCGGAGCGGACGATCAGGCCGATCGAGCGCGGACCGAAGGCGTTCGGCGCGCCGGTGCCCTTCATCGTCGTGGCGGCGATGCGCGACACCTGACCGGCGCCCGGCACGACCTCCATGCCGGACTGCGCGCCCGTCACGGTCAGCTCCCAGGCGTTCAGCACCGCGCCGTCGGCGACGATGGCGGGGGCGATGGTCTGGGCGTCCAGCACGGCGTTGCGGATATCCAGCAGACCGCCGTCGGCGTAGATCGCCGCCTCGTCGCCCGCATGGCGGAAGCCGACGCGGTTCATGACGATCTCGGCGCCGTAGCCGACGATGCAGGCGGCGTCGCCGGCGCGGGGCGAGGCGAAGACCATGTCGCGTATCTCGACGCGGACGCCCTGCGACACCGTCATGCACGGCAGACCGTCAGGGGCCTGCAGCGTCGGTTCGGACTGGCGGGCCCAGTCGCGCGGATCGAAGCCGCCCTCGCCGATGATGGTCATCGGCTTGTCGATGTTCAGCCAGCCGACGCAGGCGCCCGCCCGCGAACGGATGATCAGGGTGCCGCCCGGCCGCACGCGGCGAACCGCATCCTCGACCGCGCCGGTGCCCGGATTGCCGCCGCAGTCGACCAGCACCACCTCCTCGCCGCCCGGACGCAGCGGCGGATAGCCGGGGTTCCAGTCGGGGCGGTGGCTGCGATAGTCGTAGCGCCGGTGCGAACCGCGATTGCGATAGCTGCGCGCGGGCGGATCCAGCAGCAGGCCGAAGTTCGGCCGCGTCTGGCTCTCCACCTTGGCGGCGGTCTGCGCATAGGCAGGCGGCGCGTCCGTGAGGGCGAAGCCGGCGACCGCCGCGGCGATCACCGCGACGCCGCCGATCAGGCCGAAGCGAGTACGGATCGACATGGGTTCACGCCCTCCTTAGCGGCGCTGCGAACGGGAAACCTGGGCGAGGACCGCCTGCAGGCGGCCGGCCGAGGGGCCGAAACCGGACAGGGCGGACTCGATGCGCAGGACCACAGCCTGGGCCTTGTCCTGATCCGCCACGCCGGCGACGCCGAGCGCGAAGTAGCTGGACATGGCGAACTTGGCCTCGGGGCTGCCCTGACGGGCCGCCTCCTCGAACCATTTGAAGGCGCGGGCGTAGTCGGCCGGCAGGCCGATGCCCTCGGCGTACATGACGGCCAGCACCAGCTGCGCCTCGGACGAACCGTTGATCGCCGCCAGCTGGATGGCGCGCACGCGCTCGACGTAGGACAGCCGGCCTTCCATCGGATGGCCCAGCATGGCCTCCAGCGTCTCGATCTGCCGCTTGGACAGGTCTTCCGGCCGCTGGGCCGCCGTATCGGTCACGCCGAGATAGCGCAGGGCCCGGCCGACGTGGATGAACGGCAGTTCGCTGCCCATCCGGCTGAGGGCGTATTCATAGGCGTCGCCGCGCGGACGGCTTTCGTCCGAGAAGGGCACGCCCGACTGCGGCGCGGTGTTCGGATAGAATTCGAACGGCGGCGTCCACTGGCGCGCCTTGACCTCGACGAAGCGCTGGTAGCCGGCCCGGCTCGGCGCCGAGCGCTCGAAATCGCGCATCAGCACATAGGCGCCGACGTCGCCGGTCTGCACCGCCAGATAGTTATAGAGGTAGGCGTCGACGTCGTTGCGCTGGAACAGGTTGGTGGCGGCGACATAGCCGCGGCGACGGCGCTGGTCGTTGCCGTTGTTCCCGTTGCCCTTGCCCCAGGCCTCGCGGGCCTCGCGGTTGTCCTCGGGCTCGCCGAACGGGCCGTACAGGCCGTCGTGCAGGCGGGCCAGGGTGCGATAGCCCTCGGCGTCCTGGGTCGACAGCACATAGATCACCCGGTCGCGGACCGCTTCCTGCTCCTCGCGGGTCATGGTCGAGAGCACGCGGTCCAGCTTCTGGTAGGCCGAGTGCCGCTCGAACGCGCGGCAGTCGTCGTACCGCGACAGCGGCTTCCAGCCGCCCAGGCCGCCGCGATTGACGCGGTTGATCGGGGCGTAGCCCTCGTCGTTGGCCAGCGCCATGGCGTACCAGGTGGCGCTTTCGATCGGATCCTCGATGTTCTTGTCGGTCGCCCGCACCGCGCTGTAGCGGCCGCCCAGCTCCAGCTGGGCGAAGAAATCACCCTGGAAGGCGGCGCGGCGAAGCGCGCGCAGACCCGATTCCTGGGCGTTGAATTCCGATCCGGTCATCGACGCCGGACGCGGGCAGCTGTTCGAGCGGGCGTCGTCGCCCTGCCAGAAGCGCACGCCGCCGCGGTCGCCGCACGAGGCCATGGCGACGGCCGTCACCGCCAGCACGCCGGCGATGGCGGCGATCGCCACCGGCCCGCGCGAGCGAGCGAAGGCCGAGCGTCCGTCCTGTGTGGATTCGCTGTCGCCCATACTCCCCTCGCACACCCTGAACGGGCGTTCCCGCCCTTAAGCCCGTTAACCTTTGCGCAACCGTGACAGTCCGGTCCAGTTAAGGTCCTGTCAAGGTTAACGCCGTTTTGCGACAAAGCGTTGCCGGATACTGGCCATTTTGTGACGCTTCCTGAGTTCCCCACCGGAATCAGCGGGTTGCGATTCCCCTCTCCGGGGAATTACCAGGCCCCTCGCCAGTTTGAGCGCGGGCACCTATATCCGGCGGCCCGCCCACCGGAGTCTGCGTCCATGGCCTATGTCGCCCGCGATGATCGCCCCGCCGACAAGGCCACCCGCTACGCCGAGGTCGAGGCCGAGATTCTGGCCGTCCTGGACGGCGAACCCAACCTTGGCGCGCGCATGGCGACGGTCTCGTCGATGCTGGCGGACGCCTTCCCCGTGTTTTTCTGGACCGGTTTCTACGTCGTCGACCTGACGAAGTCTGACGAACTGGTCGTCGGCCCCTACCAGGGCACCTTGGGCTGCCTGCGAATCGCGTTCGGCCGGGGCGTCTGCGGGACCGCCGCCTCGACCCGCCAGACCCAGATCGTCGAGGACGTCCACGCCTTCCCCGGCCACATCGCCTGCGACAGCCGCTCGGCCAGCGAGATCGTCGTGCCGGTGCTCGACGCCTCGGGCGCCCTGATCGCCGTCTTCGACATCGACGCCACCGAGAAGGCCGCCTTCGACGCGGTCGACGCCGGGGCGCTGGAGCGGCTGCTCGGCAAGGTGTTCGCAGCCTGATCATCTGCTAAGCCGTCCGCCGAACAGGGAGGACGCCATGTCGGATCGGGTCATCGCAATCACGGGCGGGCACGGGGTGCTCGGCTGCGCCGTGGTCAAGGCCGCCGTGGCCGACGGGCTCAAGGTCGCCGTCATCGATCATGCGAAGGGCCTGCCGGTCCCTGAGGGCGTGCTGGAGCTGGGCGGCGTCGATCTGACCGACCCGGCGAGCGCCGCGAAAGCCATCGACGCCATCGTCGCCCACTTCGGCCGTCTCGACGCCCTGCTGAACGTCGCCGGCGGCTTCGTCTGGCAGACCTTCGACGACGCCGAACCGGCGTGGGACAGGATGTTCGCCCTGAACCTGACCACCGCGGCCAACGCCACCCGCGCCGCCCTGCCCCACCTGAAGCAGTCGGACGAGGGCCGCGTCGTCAACGTCGGGGCCAACGGCGCGCTGAAGGCCGCCGCCGGCATGGGCGCCTACGCCGCCTCCAAATCCGGCCTGCACCGCATGACCGAGGCCCTGGCCGAGGAGCTCAAGAAGACCTCGGTGACGGTCAACGCCGTCCTGCCCTCGATCCTCGACACCGAGCAGAACCGCGCCGACATGCCCGACGCCGACCCGACCAAATGGGTCCAGCCGTCCGACCTCGCCCGCGTCATGCTGTTCCTCGCCTCGCCAGAAAGCCGCGCGATCACGGGAGCGCTCTTGCCGGTGACGGGCCGGGTCTGAGCCAATTTTCAAACCGCTCATCCCGGCGAAAGCCGGGACCCGGTTCTTTTGTGAGGCAGGCTGGCTGGGGATTGCCGTTGATGCGAACTCGGTGGGCGCCGATCATCCAAAGGACTGGGTCCCGGCTTTCGCCGGGATGAGCGGAAATGAAGGGATTCAGCGATGAATGAACTGAAGCCGACCCGCTCCGTCCTCTTCCTGCCCGCCAGCAACCCGCGGGCGATCGAGAAGGCGCGGACGCTGGCGTGCGACGTCGCCATCCTCGACCTCGAGGACGCGGTCGCGCCTGACGCCAAGGCCGAGGCCCGCGCCGCCGCCGTCGCCGCGGTCCAGGCCGGCGGTTTCGGCCCGCGCCTCGGCGTCCGCATCAACGCCCTCGACACGCCCTGGGGCGAGGCCGACCTGCAGGCCCTGCAAGGAGCCGGCGTCGACCTGATCGTCGCCCCCAAGGTCGAGCATCCGCAAATGATCCTCGCCCTGCAGGAGCAGATGCCCGAGGGCGCCCACCTGTGGGCCATGATCGAGACACCGCGCGCCGTCGTGCGCCTGGCCGCCATCGCCGACGCTGGCGGCCCGCTTCGCGGCCTCATGCTGGGCGTCAACGACCTGGCGGCAATGCTCGGCACGGGCCCCTCGCCAGACCGCGAACCGCTGAAGCCCTGGCTGGCCGCCGTGGTCGCCACCGCCCGCGCCTACGGCATGCTGGCCATCGACGGCGTCTACAACCGCTTCAAGGACATTGAGGGCTTCGCCGCCGAATGCGCCCAGGCCCGCCTGTACGGCTTCGACGGCAAGAGCCTGATCCACCCGTCGCAGATCGACCCCACGCACACCGCCTTCGCGCCTTCGGAGGATGAGGTCGTCCACGCCCGCGCCGTGATCGCAGCATTCGCCGCCCCGGACGCCGTCGGCAGGGGCGCGATCCAGATCGACGGCCAGATGGTGGAGCGCCTGCATCTGGTCGCCGCCGAACGCACGCTGGCGCGTCTCGACCCGCGCGCCTGACGCGCCTATCTAGTCAGTCCAGAAACAGAACGGGCGCTCGCTCAAGCAGCGAGGCGCCCGCGTCGAGTGTTAGGGACGACCTGCCAGTGACCAAAGCCGTCATCGCCGCCACGGGCCTTTTCACGCCCGAGCAGTCCATCTCGAACGAAGAGCTGGTCGCGGCCTACAATGCGTACGCCGAGCGCTTCAATGCCGCCCACGCCGCCGAAATCGCCGAGGGCGACGTCGCCGAACTGACCCCCTCTTCGGTCGAGTTCATCGAGAAGGCGTCCGGCATCAAGTCGCGCTTCGTGCTCGACAAGACCGGCATCCTCGATCCCGAGCGGATGGTCCCCCACCTGCCCGCGCGCTCCAACGACGAGCTGTCGATCCTCGCCGAAATGGCCGTGAAGGCCGCCGAACAGGCCATCAAGGCCTGGGGCAAGCCGGTGTCGGAGATCGGGGCCGTCCTGTGCGCCGCCTCGAACATGCAGCGCCCCTACCCGGCCATGGCCATCGAGGTGCAGCAGGCGCTGGGCATCGAGGGCTTCGCCTTCGACATGAACGTCGCCTGCTCCTCGGCCACCTTCGGCATCAAGACGGCGGCGGACTTCATCGCCTCGGGCTCGGTCAAGGCCGTGCTGATGGTGAACCCGGAAATCTGCTCGGCCCATCTGAACTTCAAGGATCGCGACAGCCACTTCATCTTCGGCGACGTGGCCACGGCCGTGATCGTCGAGGCCGAGGATCAGGCGGCCCCGGGCGGATGGGAGGTCCTCGGCACGCGGCTGAAGACCGTGATGTCCAACAACATCCGCAACAATTTCGGCTTCCTGAACAAGGCCGCCCTGCCCACCGACGCCGTCGAGCCGCTCCAGTCGAACGGCCTGACCGACAAGATGTTCGTCCAGCAGGGCCGCAAGGTCTTCAAGGACGTGGTGCCGATGGTCGCCGACATGATCGTCGACCACGCCGCCGAACTCGACATCGATCCCACCGGTCTGAAGCGCATGTGGCTGCACCAGGCCAACATCAACATGAACCAGTTCATCGGCCGCAAGGTGCTGGGCCGCGAGCCCGAGCCGCACGAGAACGTCATCATCCTGGACGAGTACGCCAACACTTCGTCCGCCGGCTCGATCATCGCCTTCCACCTGCACCAGGACGGCTTTGAGCCGGGCGAAACCGGCCTGATCTGCAGTTTCGGGGCGGGCTACTCCGCCGGCACCGTCTTCGTGAGTAAGCGCGCATGAGCATCGACCGCAGCGATATCGGGGCGGTCGTCGACGCCATGTACGCGTGCATCTCGGGCCCGGCCGGTCCGCGTGACTGGGCGACCCAGCGCGAGATCTTCCACGACGAGAGCCGTCAGGCCCGCACCGGCCTCGACGCCGACGGCCGCCCGACCATGATCGTGATGGGCCGCGAGGAATACGAGGCCAACGTCACGCCCTTCTTCGCCGCCAACGGCTTCTTCGAGGTCGAGATCAGCCGCCGCATCGAGATCTTCGGCAACATGGCACACGTGTGGAGCGTCTACGAAGCCCGCACGGCCCTGACCGACGTCGAGCCCGAGCGCCGCGGCATCAACTCCATCCAGCTGGCCCGCGACCCCGACGGCCTGTGGTCCATCCTGCACATGATCTGGGACAACGAGCGGCCGGGTTTGAAGGTCGGCGGCTGACCACCCACCTCACCTCCCCATTCCATGGGGAGGTGGCGCGCCGCGAATACGCGGCGTGACGGAGGGGGCGTCGCCGGAATCTGCCTGTCGAGCTCCAGATCCCTCCCGCCGGTGCCGCCCCCTCCACCGCCGTTCCGGCGGTCCCCCTCCCCATCTGTGATGGGGAGGTGAGCGGCGACTACCGTCGGTTATTCGCCCGCGCCTGCTCCGCCTTCCACTCCATCGCCCGGCGGACCCGGTTCTCCACCGACGGGTGGTCGTAGAACAGGAACTCCTCCACCGCCGACGGCGACGGCGCGCGGTATTCCGCCGTCTTGATCAGCGCCTTCGACAGGCCGTCCGGCTCATTGGCGTGAACCAGCGAGAAGTGGTCCGCGTCCGCCTCGATCGTCCGGATCATGGTGTTGAACGCCGGCGTGGCCAGCAGCCCCAGCACCACCCCGATCGCCGCCAGCACGGGCAGGCCGGCCGGGTCCTGGATGTCCCCCACCCGCTTGGCGCCCAGCAGGGTCCGGGCCAGCGGATAGAACAGGTCGATCAGCCAGAAGCCGACCGCCGCCATGATGATCACGATCCCGGTCATCCAGAGCGAATGCATGTGCACATAGTGGCCCATCTCGTGGCCCACGACGCCGCGCACCTCCGCGATGTCCGCGCCCTTGGCGAACATCACGTCGCTCATCGCCACCCGCGCCGAGCCGAACAGACCCGAGACATTGGCGGTGTAGCGGTCGGACTGTTTCGAGCCGTCGTAGATGTAGATCTTGTCATCCGGCGTCCCGGTCTTGTGGGCCAGCTCGACCACGGCGTCGCGCACCTCACCGTTCGGGGCCGGGGTGTAGGTGTTGAACAGGGGCTCGATCAGGATCGGCGAGATCAGCAGGCCGAACACCACGAACACCGCCGTCAGGCCCGCCGCCCACATCCACCACAGCCGCCGCGCCCGGCGGATCAGGAAGTAGATGCCGACCAGCAGCAGGGCCGTGAACAGGGTCGAGATCGCCCCGCTCATCAGCGCCTCGGTCAGCCAGCCCGTCAGAGGCTGTTCGGTCAGGCCGTACTGCTTCTCCCGCCACCAGTTCTCATAGATCGCCCACGGCAGGGTCAGCGCGAAGCTCAGCGCCAGATAGACGATCCCGACCACCAGCGAGACCAGCACCGGCCGTCCGCGGCGGCGCTCCAGCCGGTCGCGAATCGCGCTCAGCCAGCCCAGGCGGATGATCAGCCATGCGACCACGATCCCGACGATCGCGCCCCACAGCAGCAGCCAGTGGCCGCCCTGGGTGTAGCTGACGGCGCGCGCCGTCTCCTCGGGCGACATCGTCGCCAGCCAGCGTGCGGTCTCGGCCGCGGGATCAATGGTCATGGGAGCCCCTCCTGATGCGATCAGAAGACCCCCGGTTGGCGAGTCTGTCAGCTTAAATCCGCGTCACCTGAACCCGCGACACAATTGCGGTTGCGTCTGATAATCGTTCGCAGTAATTGCCCTGCCTCTCTCAAGCGGGGCAATAAGAATGCGTTCTCTCCTCCTCACCGCCGGGCTCGCCGCCCTGACCGTCGCCGCCTCCCCGGCGCTGGCCCTGGAAGGCCCCACGGGCCCCGTGACGACGGCCGAGGATCCCACCGAGCTCGCCCCGCTCAGCGTGCTGGCGACCCGCGTCGGCACCCAGGTCGATGAAGTCCCCGCCACGGTCACCGTCATCACCTCGGACCAGATCGAAGCGATGCTGGCCACCGACATCAAGGACCTCGTCCGCTTCGAGCCGGGCGTCAGCGTCGTCAGCCAGCCGGCCCGCTTCGGCGCGGCGCTGGGCACCACCGGCCGCGGCCGCAATGAAGGCTTCACCATCCGTGGCATGGGCGGCGACCGCGTGCTGATCATCGTCGACGGCGTGCGCGTGCCGGACGGCTTCGTCTTCGGCGCCCAGAGCGTCGGCCGCGGCGGCTACGCCGACCTCGACCTGATGCGCAGCGTCGAAATCCTGCGCGGTCCGGCCTCGGCCCTGTACGGCTCGGACGGCGTCGCCGGCGCCGTGGCCTTCACCACCAGGGACCCGTCCGACCTGCTCCGCTCGGGCGAGAGCTTCGACGCCCGCGCCCGCGTCGGCTACAACTCGGCCGACCAGGGCCTGACCACCGCCGCCAGCATCGCGGGCGAGGTCGGCGACTTCTCCGGCATGCTGGCCTGGACCGGGCGCGACAGCCAGGAGCAGGAAACCAACGGCGACGTCGGCGGCGCCGGCCCGGCCCGCACCATGGCCAACCCGGAAGAGAACAGCTCCGACGCCTTCCTCGCCAAGGGCGTCTGGAATTTCGCCCAGGGCCAGAGCCTGCGCGCCACCTGGGACTACTTTGAAGGCGAGATGTTCGCCGACGTGCTCAGCGGCCGCACCGCCACCGTGCTGCAGCTGACCGCCCACGACACCACCACCCGCAGCGGCGGCAGCCTGGCCTGGCGCGCCGAGGAGGTGCTGGGTCTGGATCGCGCCCAGGTCACCGCCTACGGCCAGCAGTCCGAGAGCCGCCAGTTCACCTTCGAGGACCGCACCCCGGCCGTCGACCGGACCCGCGACAACACCTTCGACAACGCCGTCGTCGGCCTCGCCGCAGACGCCACCACCACCTTCGGCATCAACCGCATCACCTTCGGCGGCGAGTGGTCCGAGACCACCCAGGAAGGCGTCCGCGGCGGCACCGTCCCGCCGATGGGCGAGACCTTCCCCACCAGCGCCTTCCCGAAGACCGACTACGTCCTCGCCGGCGTCTTCATCCAGGACGAGATCAGCCTGCTGAACGACTCCCTGCGCATCATCCCGGCGGTGCGCTGGGACAGCTACGACCTGTCGACCGCCAACGACCCGCTGTATCCGGGCGTCCGCGCCGACCAGTCGGACGACCATTTCTCGACCAAGCTGGGCGCCGTCTGGTGGGGCGACACGTTCGGCGTGTTCGCCAACTGGGGTGAAGGCTTCAAGGCCCCGACGCCCAGCCAGGTGAACAATTTCTTCTCCAACCCGGCCTTCGGCTACACCTCGATCCCGAACCCGAACCTGCGCCCCGAAACCAGCCAGAGCATCGAGTTCGGCGCGCGCGTCCGCAACGTCGTCCTCCCCGGCGCCGGCGCCCTGTCCGGCCAGGCCGTGGTCTTCAGGACCGACTACGAGGACTTCATCGCCCAGCAGGTGGTGTCGGGCTCGTTCACCCCGGCCGATCCGGCGGTCTACCAGTACGTCAACTTCACCGACGTCGAGATCTCGGGCTTCGAGGCCCGCGCCGACGCCTGGTGGGAGAACGGCGTGAACGCCCGCTTCGCCTTCGCGTACGCCGAGGGCGACACCACCAGCGCCGGCGTCACCACCGCCCTGCCGACCATCGATCCGATCAAGGTCGTCTTCGGCGTCGGCTATGACGAGCCCCAGGGCCGCTACGGCGTCTCGGCCATCGGCACCTGGTCGCAGGCCAAGGACCCGGCCGATACCGACGGCCTCGGCTGCTACAACGCCAATCCGGCGGTCAGCAGCTGCTACGTCGGCGACGACTTCGCCCTGCTGGACCTGACCGCATACTGGAACATGAACGACCAGGTCACGGCCCGTGTCGGCGTCTTCAACGTGTTCGACGAGAAATACAGCTGGTGGAGCGACATCCGCGGGGTCTCGAACGCCACGACGTTCAAGGACGCCTTCACCCAGCCCGGGCGTAACTTCGGTCTCTCTCTGTCCTTGCGTCTGTAAGACGCTCAGTTAATAACGCGACTGACTCGCATTTGTACGGAGCCGCACCATGCGCCGCCCTCTTATGATCTCCACCATCCTTGCGGCCGCGCTCGCGGTCGCGGCTCCGGCGTTCGCCGACACGACGCCGACCGTTTCGACCACCCAGGCTCCGGCCGGCCAGTTCGAGCGGGATCGCCAGTCGATTCTCGCCCAGGCCGGCCAATGGCGCGTGCGCTTCGACATGCGCGAAAACGTCAGCTTCCGCGAAGGCTACGAGCCGCTGGAAGAGAAGCTGTCGGCCGGCGATGAGATCGTCCGCGTCGTCTACGACGACGGCAATCGCATCAGCCTGCAGCACATCCTCGTCATGGATGATGACATGGGGAACCACTTCATCATCAAGCACTGGCGCCAGGACTGGGTCTACGAGCCCGAAACCGTCCTGACCTACGCCGGTCCGAACCAGTGGACCCTGACCCCGGTCCCGGCCGACGAGCGTCGCGGCGCCTGGTCGCAGACCGTCTGGCAGACCGACGATTCGCCCCGCTACGGCGGCGTCGGCCACTGGAGTTACGAGCATGACATGGCCGAGTGGACCTCGGGCGCGACCTGGCGTCCGCTGGCACGCCGCGACGCCATCCGCGACGTGCCCTACGACCGCTACCTGGGCTCCAACCGCCACGCCCTGACCCCGGTCGGCTGGGTGCACATCCAGGACAATATGAAGATGGGCCCGGCCCAGGGCGATGAAGGCGAACCCGTCGCCATCGTCCAGGAAGACGTGGTCAACACCTACCGCAAGGTCGACAACTACGATCCCAAGCCGGGCGACGACTACTGGGCCGCCACCAAGGACTACTGGGCCGGCGTCCGCGCCGCCTGGGACGAGCGCATCGTCGCCTCGGGCGGTCTGTATCTGGAAGAGGAAGCCAACCGCGGCGCCGTCACCGGCAAGCCGCTGATGGACTGGGCCGAGGAAGTCCAGGCCGGGACCCTGACCACGGAAGCCGCCATCGCCCGGGCGCGCGACCTGATCGCCCGCGCCACGGTCGCTCCGACGCACTAAACCTCGCGGACCAGCCAGCCGCGATACCGCACCAGCCGCCCGATCAGCGGCATGGATATTTCGACGTCGAAGACGAACCGGTCTTCGGCGTCGATCTGTTCGTGGGCCCGGGTTGAGGGGGCCAGAAAGCGCGGCAGCGGGATCGGTCCCAGCCGCCAGCCCTCCACGGAATAGACCAGCCGCTCGCCTTCCGGCGTCAGCCGCAGATCCATCGCCGTCGCGCCGAACCGCTCGCGCACCCGCCCGCCTTCGCGCGGATGCGACAGCACGCTGGAGAATGCGTGCCCGCCGATCCGGCGTCGCCACTCCGACCGATCCCCGTCCGCATCGATCGACACCTCGGCGGCACAGTCGGCCTGCGCGGTCGGGAAGCCGATGATCCGCGCGATGATCGCCGCCAGCGGCCCGGCCGCCCCTTCCGTCATCGCCCTGCCCCGCCACAGCGACCGTCCCGGCGTCTCATGCAGCGCCCGGATGGGCGGCGGCAGCGCGTCGAACGCCGGCCCGATGGCGCGAGCGAAGATCGCGCCCCGGTCCGTCACGCTCTCCGTCGCCAGGCCAAGCCCCGCCATGTCGACGGTGATCTCCTCCAGCGCCAGCACTCCGACGCAGGCGCGCGCGCCAGGCGCGATCCGCCCGGCATCGATGCTCCGGATCGCCGCCAGCGTCGGCAGGGTCGGCGTCACCGGCCCCTGCCCCTCCACCGCGGTCAGCCGCCAGACGCCCCGGACCGCCCGCCCGTCGGCGTCCACGCCGAGCGACGCCACCCGCATCGCCCCGCGGTCCGACCCCAGGGCCGACAGCCACTCCGACATCGCGATCAGCGGCTTCGCCAGCGCGACCGGATCGAACCGGAAGGCCTGCACTAGCCGCCCCAGAACCCACGCCCCCAGATGCGCCGGCCACGGCTCCAGTCCGGCCAGGAACATCGCCCGGTCCCGCGGCGCGAAACGGGCGGGGAAGACGTCCAGATCGGGCGTCTCGCACAAGGATACGCGCCGCCGTCCGGCCACGCCGAAATCCCGCAGATACAGCCCGCTCCAGCCCGGCCGCGTCGTCCAGCCGCCGTCCTCGAACACCCGCACCGGACGCCCCAGCCACGACAGAATGGCCTGCATCACCGACAGACCGCGCGGCGCCCGCGCCCCGGGCGAGATCGCCGCCTCGACCGAGACCACTTCGCGCCAGCCTTCCGTCAGCTGGTCCAGCACCGCGTTCGACAACGCCGGCGTCGAACTGCAGCCGGTCAGGGCGACCACGCCCGCCGCCTTCGCCGCCTCGTCCAGCGCCGGAAAGGCCGCCACGAAATCGCGACCGTCGGCCAGATCGACATAGTGCAGCCCGGCCTCGATGGCCGCCCGCGCCGTCGTCGGCTGTGCGCCCTGAAACGGCCCGGCCATGTCGGCGACGATCGTCGCGCCCGTCGCCTTCAGATCGGCGGCGGTCAGGGTGGCGGTGTCCAGCACCGCGAAACCGACCCGTCCTTCCGGAAGCTCGTACCCGTACCAGTCCGCCACGCCCTCGGCCCGCGCGCGGTCCCGACCGGCGACGACGACATCGAAGCCGTCCCGCAGCAGGCCTTCGACCAGGCGCGAGCCGAACACCCCGCCCGCCCCGATCACCAGAACCCGCGTCACGCGACGAACCGCGCCCGGTCCGCCTCTGAGGGAACCATGCAGGCGTCGGTGCGCCCGAAGATGCGATAGCGATTGCGCGCGATCAGGTCGTAGATCGGGTCACGCCAGCTCCTCGGCACGACCTTCAGCCCCGCCAACGGCGCCGTCTCGACCAGCTGCCCCAGCACCGTCAGCGCGGCGTCGGACTTGAAGAAAATCCGGCCGCCGGAAATCACGGCGTTGGTCTCGGGCATGTCCGGATCGATGCCGTAGCGGACGGCCAGGG
Source organism: Brevundimonas lenta (assembly GCF_014196335.1). GTDB lineage: Bacteria > Pseudomonadota > Alphaproteobacteria > Caulobacterales > Caulobacteraceae > Brevundimonas > Brevundimonas lenta. The sequence goes on along the minus strand of NZ_JACIDM010000001.1, from coordinate 1,173,834 downwards.
CCCGCCCCTTCTCCGACTGGATCGGCAGAAACCGGAACCGCGCATCCCGGTCGAGGCGCAGCACGAACTGCACCCAGCGCGAGCAGAACACGCACACCCCGTCGAACAGGATCAGACCGTCAGGTTCATCGGGGGCGGGCTGCGGCGACCAGCGGCTCATACGGTGACAGTGCGGTGCTTGGCCGTACCCGGCAAGGCGACATTCCGTCCGTTCCTCCCCCGCAGGGGGAGGAACCCGATCAGGCCGCCGCCACGGCCTCGATCTCGACCAGCCAGGCCTCGTCGAAAATGCCGGTGACGATCACCGTCAGCGCCGTCTGCCGTCCGCCCAGCCGGCGGATGCGGACCTCGCGGTTCTCCAGCGCGTACTTCCGGTCGGACAGGAAGGTCGTGACCTTCACCAGGTTGTCCAGGGTCATGCCCGCGGCCTTCAGCTGCGTTTCGACATTGTCCCAGACCTGGTCGCACTGGCCGGTGAAATCCGCCGCCAGCGAGCCGTCGGGCGCGACCGGAATCTGGCCCGACAGGTACAGCCAGCGGGTCGCCCCGCTGACTTCCGCGGCCTGCGCATACGCCCCCTCGGCCGGCGGCGAGCCGTCAGCGGTGAAGGGGCGGATGCTCAGGGTCACGGGCGGTCCTGTTGACGGTCGGCGTCCGAGCGGGCGCGCACCTGGGCGAACTCCGACGTCGGCTTCCAGCCCGGCCAGTCCTCGCTGTTCGCGAGGTCCAGACCCAGGTGATACAGCAGCGCCAGGTTCTCGGTCGCCGAGGTCAGGTCCCAGTCCGCCGACCATTCGTCCGACGGCTGGTGGTAGTCGGCCTTGAACTTGGCGCGCCAGGCCGCTTCGCCGGCTTCACGGCCACCGTCCACCCAGTCCCAGCCATGCCACGGCATGATCGCCGGCACGCCCATGCGGGCGAACGGGAAGTGGTCCGAGCGGTAGTAGAAGCCCTCTTCCGGCATGTGGTCGTCGGACACGTAGCGGCCCAGCGGCTGCGCCAGCAGCTCCAGACGATCCTCGAGGTCGTTCTGGCCCTTGCCGAAGATCGGGATGTCTCGCGTCGGACCCGACAGCGGCAGCATGTCGATGTTGATGTCGGCGACCGTGGTCTCCAGCGGCCACACCGGGTTGGCGGCGTAACCGTAAGCGCCCATCAGGCCCATTTCCTCGGCCGCCATGTGGGCGAACACGATCGAGCGTTCCGGCGGGCCGGCCTGGCTGATCTGGCGCGCCATCTCAACGACCGCCGCGGTGCCCGAGGCGTTGTCCCAGGCGCCGTTCCAGATCTTGTCGGCGCCCTGCGCGTCCGGATGCTGGCCCTCGCCGCCGACGTGATCCCAGTGCGCCGAATAGATGATCGTCTCTTCCGGACGCTCGGCGCCCGGAATGCGGGCCAGCAGGTTGTGGGTCACCAGGGTGTCGATGGTCTCGCTGACGTCGACCGAAAGGCGCACGCCATCCAGTTCGACAGCCTTGAAGGTCCCGCTGCCGATGTTCGGCAGCGCGCCGATGTCCAGACCGGCCGCAGCCGCCCAGGCCGCCGCCGCGTCGTGATTGATCGCACCCGAGAACTCCAGGTTCGCGGCGCCCGGCGTCATGGTGCGCCGACGGCCCGCGTTGCGCAGCACGCCCTGCCAGGCCTGCGACGACGCCGGCTGGGCCACCAGGGTGATGATGCCCACCGCGCCGCGGCGGAAGGCCTCGTCGGCCTTGTACTCGCCGGACTCGTAGTTGGTGGAATAGTCGCCGTTGAACACCGGGCCGTCGGGCTCGCCCGGTACCACGACCACGACCTTGCCGCGCACGTCGACGTCGCCGTAGTCGTCCCAGTTCCGCTCGGGCGCATAGATGCCGTGGCCGACGAAGACCACGCCCGCATCGCGGATCGAGGCCTTCCCGTCATTGGTGATGGCGCGCAGCGTCATGTCGGTCCCGACCGTCAGCGGATGCACGGTCCCGTCGGGGCCGGTCCAACTGGCGGTCGCGCCGGCGACCGGGGTGAAGCGCTTCAGCTCGACCGGCTGCAGCCACTGGCCGTTCGGGCCGCCGGGTTGCAGGCCCATCTGCTCGTACTGCGCCTGCAGCCACGCCAGCGTCATGCGCTCGCCGTCGGTGCCCGGATAGCGGCCCTGAAACTCATCGGCGCTGATGGTGCGGATGTCGTTGCTGATGCGCTCGGCCGAGAAATTCTGGGCGTTCGCGGCGCCCGCGGCCAGCAGCACGGCGGCAAGGGCGACACCGCCCGTCAGTTTGCGAAACATATGAGAGGCTCCATCCCCGATCTGATGGCGCGCACTGTACGGCGGCCCCGGGGGACCGCCCGTTAAGTTTTGGTCATGTCGGGGCAAGATTCTCCCTCCCCTTCTGGGGAGGGTGGCTGTCGCGAAGCGACAGACGGGTGGGGAGGGCCACAATTGACAAGGGCGGCGTGCGTTGCCGCAGCCGCCCCCACCCTGTCGTCGCTGCGCGCCGACATCCCTCCCCGTACGGGGAGGGAGAAGCCTCGCCTACTGCCGCGCGTTGGCGCTCGCCGCACGGGCCGGACCGAACTCCGAGCCGTCCTTCCAGCCCGGCCAGTCGCGGCTGTTCGCCAGTTCCGAGCCGACCTCGTAGATCACCTGCAGATCCTCGACCTGACCGCGCAGGTCCCAGTCGGCCGACCATTCGTCGTCGGCCTGGTGGTAGCGGTGGCCGGTGTAGTCGTCGCGCGCGGCGTTGCGGGCGGCGATCGGCTCGTCGCGGAAGTCGCCGCCGCCGTCGACGTAGGCCATCGGCACGCCGCGCTTTGCCAGCGGGAAGTGGTCCGACCGGAAATAGCTGCCGCCGGCCGGGTTGGCTTCCGGACGGGCGACGCGGCCCTGGGACTCGGTCACCGCGGTGACCAGCTCGTCCAGCTCCGACTGGCCGTGACCGATGATGTCCACCGCCGACACGCGGCCATAGACGTTCATAGCGTCGATGTTGAAGCCGGCGACCGTCGTCTCCAGCGGATAGACCGGGTTGGCGGCGTAGAATTCCGACCCCAGCAGGCCGCTCTCTTCACCGGTGAAGCTGATCATGACGATCGAGCGCTCGGGGCGCGGGCCGGCGCCGTAGACGCGAGCCAGCTCCAGCAGGCCGGACGTGCCGGTCGCGTTGTCGACGGCGCCGTTGAAGATGGCGTCGCCGTTCGCATCCGGCGCGCCGACGCCGATGTGATCCCAGTGGCCGGTGTACAGGATGGTCTCGTCCGGATGGGTCGAGCCCGGCAGGCGGGCGATGACGTTATGCGTCGTGACCTGACTGGTGGCCAGATCGTACGAGGCGCTGAAGGTCGCGCCGGTCAGTTCGACAGGGCGGAAGTCGCGGCTGCGGGCCTGGGCCTTCAGGGCTTCGAAATCGAGGCCCGAGCGGCGGAACAGGTCCACGGCGACGTCGCGCTGGATCCACGCCTCGACGGCGGTGCGTTCGGCGGCCGGGTTCTCGCGGACGATGTCGAACTGCGGCGCCTGCCAGCTGTTCTGGACCGTGCCCCAGCCATACGACGCCGGTGCGGATTCGTGGACGATCAGAACGCCCGCCGCGCCCTTCCGGGCGGCTTCCTCATACTTGTACGTCCAGCGACCGTAGTAGGTCATGGCCCGGCCGTTGAAGGTGTTCAGCGACGCATCCTCGAAGTCGGCGTCATTGACCAGCACGACGATGATCTTGCCGCGGACGTCGACGTCCTTGAAGTCGTCCCAGTTACGCTCCGGCGCGTCGATGCCGTAGCCGACGAACACCAGCGGCTTGTCGGCCAGGTCGACGTGGCTGCCCGGCAGGCGGGTCGAGATGACGATCTGTTCGCCCTGGTTCAGCGGGATCGACTCGCCGCCGACCCTCAGGCCCGCCTGCACGTTCGAGGCGGTGAAGCGGTTCAGCGTCACGTCCTGGGTCCAGGCGCCGTTCGGACCGCCCGGCTGGAAGCCGGCGGCGGCGTACTGCTCGCTCAGATAGCCGATGACCATGTCCTCGGCCGGCGTGGCGATGCCGCGGCCCTGGAACTCGTCGCTAGCCAGCACGCGCACGTGCTCCGACAGCTTCGCGGTGTCGAAGGCGACCGGGCCTTCAGCGGCGGCGGCGGTCGCCGAAAGCAGGGCGCCGGCGATGAGCGCGGCGGCGGAAACAGTCAGACGCATGGACGGAGACACCCTCGACCTTGGACAGGAGGCCGGGACGTTAGGGCGCCGGTTCCGGGCTGTCGATTCGATCCGGTCTAACGCCGGATTCCGTCCGCACCGGGCACGAAAAACCCGCCGGAGCGGGGCTCCGGCGGGTCTGTCGTTCCGTCAATCGGATCAGGGCGTTAGTGCGCCACGCCCTTCCAGATCCGGCGGTAGCTCATGTAGGTGATGCCCGCGAACAGCAGCAGGAAGATCATCACGCCGACGCCGGCCTGCTTGCGCTGCACCTGCTTGGGATCGGACGCCCAGGCGATGTAGGCGGCCACGTCCTTGGACATCTGGTCGACCGAAGCCTCGGTGCCGTCGTCATAGGTGACCTGGCCGGCGCGCAGCGGGTTCGGCATGGCGATGAAGCCGCCGGCCGGCACGTGGGCCGCGTCGCCCTTCCAGAACGGGGTCAGATCGCCCGCCATATAGACGTTGTAGTTCTGGCCCGGGCGGATGGTCAGCTCGGCCGGCGGCGCATGGTAGCCGGTCAGCAGCGAGTAGATGTAGTTGGCGCCGCCGTGACGGGCCTTGGCCATCACCGACAGATCCGGCGGAGCCGCGCCGCCGTTCGCCGCGGCCGCAGCCGTGGCGTTCGGATACGGGTTCGGGAAGCGGTCGGCCGGCGTGGCGTCGCGCATCACCGGCTCGCCGGTTTCCGTGTCGATATCCGGAACCTGGATTTCCTTGGCCAGCGCCTTCACGAAGCGGTTCTCGGCCGGGTTGGCCTGGTGCGCGTCGAAGAAGGGACCGCCCGGCTCGGCCAGGGTGCGGAAATGCATGAGGTTCATGCTGTGGCAGGCCGAGCAGACCTCACGGTAGACCTTGTAGCCGCGCTGCAGCTGGCCCTGATCGAAGGTGCCGAACGGCCCTTCGAACGAGAAGCCGCCGTCGCGCAGGGCGTGCCCGCCGCCCGAAGCGAGGGCGGGACCGGCGGCCAGCGAAAGGCCGGCCGCGGCGGCGATCAGGACCAGGGTCTTCTTCATGGAGTGCATCGAAGTCTTGAGGGTCATGGTCGCGATCAGCCCTTCTTCTCGGCCGAGGCCGCAGCGGCTGCGGTCATGGCGTCGCCGCCCGACAGAACCGGCTCGGAGATGGTCGCCGGGATGGCCAGCGGCGTCTCCTTCAGGCCGACCACCGGCAGGATGATCAGGAAGAAGGCGAAGTAGTAGGCGGTGAACAGGCGGGTCAGCCACAGGTAGCTGTTCAGGTCGCCGTCGATCAGGATGAAGGTCTTGAACGAGCCGACCACCGGAGCGTCCGGCAGCTGCGCGCCGCACCAGCCGAGGCCCATGCCCACCAGCACGAAGATGATGAAGAAGGTCCGCATCGTCGGGCGGTAGCGCATCGAGCGCACCTTCGACGTGTCCAGCCACGGCAGGATGAACAGCACGCCGATGGAGCCGAACATCGCCACCACGCCGCCGAACTTGTCCGGGATGGCGCGCAGGATCGCGTAGAAGGGCAGCATGTACCACTCGGGCACGATGTGCGCCGGGGTCTGCAGCGGGTTGGCCGGGATGTAGTTGTCGGCGTGACCCAGGGCGTTCGGCATGAAGAAGACGAACAGCGCGAACAGGATCAGGAACAGGATGACCGCGAAGCCGTCCTTGACCGTGAAGTACGGGTGGAACGGAACCATGTCCTTCTTCTCCCGATCCTTCGGGATCAGAATGCCGACCGGGTTGCCCTGACCGGCATGGTGCAGGGCCCACAGGTGCAGAACCACGCAGCCGGCGATGACGAACGGCAGCAGGTAGTGCAGCGAGAAGAAGCGGTTCAGCGTCGCGTTGTCGATCGCCGGGCCGCCACGCAGCCAGATCAGGATCGGCTCGCCGATCAGGGGGATGGCCCCGATCAGGTTGGTGATCACCTCGGCGCCCCAGTAGGACATCTGGCCCCACGGCAGCACGTAGCCGAGGAAGGCGGTGGCGATCATCAGGAAGAAGATCACGCAACCGACGATCCAGATCATCTCGCGCGGCGCTTTGTACGAGCCGTAGTACAGCCCCCGCAGCATGTGCAGGTAGACCGCGACGAAGAACATCGAGGCCCCGTTGGCGTGGGTGTAGCGGATCAGGTCGCCGCTGTTGACGTCACGCATGATGCGTTCGACCGAGGCGAAGGCCAGTTCGGTGTTCGGCACATAGTGCATCGCCAGCACGATGCCGGTGGCGATCTGGGTGACCAGGCAGAGGGCGAGGATGCCCCCGAAGGTCCACCAGTAGTTCAGGTTCTTCGGCGTCGGCAGCGACATGTAGTCGGCGCCGAAGCGGACGATCGGAAGGCGGCTGTCGAGCCACTTCTCGACGCCGGTCTTGGGGACGTAGGTGGATTCGTGATCGCTCATTGTCTCTTCGTCCGTCCTCAGCCGATCTTGATGCGCGTGTCGGACACGAAGTCGTAGGTCGGCACGACCAGGTTCAGCGGAGCCGGGCCCTTACGGATACGGCCCGACGCGTCGTAGTGCGAACCGTGGCAGGGGCAGAACCAGCCGCCGAAATCGCCCGAACCGAAGGTCGGGATGCAGCCCAGGTGCGTGCAGTTGCCCAGCACGACCAGGAACTGCTGGTGGCCCGGCTTGGTGCGGTCCGCGTCGCTTTGCGGTTCCTTGAGGTCATGAGCGTGGTCGTCGGCGATCACGCGCTGCAGCTCGGCCGGGGTGCGGTAACGCACGAACACCGGCTTGCCCTGCCATTTGATGACGACCTGCTGGCCTTCCTGGACCTTGGTCATGTCGAACTCGATCGACGCCAGGGCCAGGGTGTCAGCGGCGGGGTTCATCTGGTTGATCAGCGGCCAGACGACCATTGCGCCGGCGCCCACCGCGGCCGCACCGGCCGCGATATGGATGAAATCCCGGCGGGTGGCGTCGCCGCCTTCAGTCACGACCGATTCGGTCACGTCTCACTCCTCGTACACCGCATTCCGCGCCCGGGGTGGAGCGCGGCTGATCGGTATGAATGCTCTAGCGAAAACCCCGGACATCCTGTCCCGGCCTTTCACTGCGGCTGTTGACCGCAAGCTGCTGACGCTTCTTGCGAAACGGTCGCAAAACAGGCCGCGACAAGCCTCCAGGCCGCGCGTATGAGGGCCTTAGAATGCGTCTCGCCCTTTTTCAACCAGCCATTCCGCAGAACGTAGGCGCCTGCATCAGGCTGAGCGCCTGCTTCGGCGTCGAACTGCACGTGATCGAACCCACCGGCTTCCGTTTCGACGACCGGGCCATGAAGCGCGCCGCGCTGGACTATGGGCCTCTCGGGCACATGACGCGGCACGCCGACTGGGACGCGTTTCAGGCGTCGCGGAACACCGGTCGGCTGGTGCTGTTCACCACCCGGGGTGCGACACCATTGACCCAATTCCGCTTCCATCCCGACGACACCCTCCTGTTCGGCAGCGAGCCCACGGGCGCACCCGAATACGTGCATGAGGCGGCCGACGCCCGCGTTGTGATCCCGATCCGGGCTGACGCGCGGTCGCTGAACCTCTCGGTCAGCGCCGGGATCGCGGTCTGGGAAGCCCTGCGACAGATCGCGCCGGAGGGCTGATCGCCCGGCTGGACGTGCGTACGGTCAAGCTGCACTGTCCACAGATGATCGATCGGCTCCGCCTGCCCTTCGCCTTCGACCCGGTCGCGCTGCAGGCGGATCTCGCGGTCCTGTCGGCCGAGGGCTGGCTGCCCCACTTCAACCGCGGATCCTACGACGGCGACTGGAGCGGTCTGGTGCTTCGCGGCCCGGCGTGGGGCGACGGCCTGTATCCCAACGGCGCGGACGTGGAGGACAAGCCCCTGCTGGCGATCTGCCCGGCCTTCCGCGCGGTGATGGCGGCCTTCCGCTGTCCGCTGCAGGCGGTCCGCCTGCTCCGGCTCGGCCCGGGCGCCGTGATCCGCGAGCATCGCGACTACGACCTCGACCACCGGCACGGCGACGTCCGTATCCATGTGCCCGTCCGCACCAACCCGTACGTCGCCTTCCACGTTCGCAACCGCCGGGTCGACATGGCCGAGGGCGAGACCTGGTACCTGGACCTCAGCCAGCCGCATCGGGTCGTCAACGCGGGCGCGACGGATCGCATCCACCTGGTCATCGACGCCACGGTGAATGACTGGCTGCGCGACCTCATCCCCTTCGATGCCCCCGATCCCTTCCGTCACACGCCCCCGGCCGACCTGAATCCGGATGCGGCCACGGCTGCGCTGGAACGGTTCCGCTTGCTGGTCGACGCCCGACCCGACCTCCACGCCGTCCTGCGCGACATCGCTGACCGCGACCTGTTCGCCGAAGAGACCATCCGCCTCGGCGCCGAGCACGGCTTCCTCTTCACAGGTCGCGAGGTCGCCGAGGCCTCCGCCCGCGAGCGGCGCCGCTGGAACGACCGGTGGATGGCGTGACCCTTCGCGACTGGCTGCCGGGCCGCATCTTCTGGAACGACGCCGACGTCGAGGCCTCGACCGTCGAGTGGCTGCACTGCGACCTGCCCCGCTTCGACGAACCCTTCCTCGACGACACCTACGCCCTGCTGACGCGCCGCCCGGCGAACGTCCTGTTCCGCCGCCGCACCAGCCTGGCCGAGCTCGAGGCCTGGGCCGCGGACAGCCCGGGCATCCCGCCCACCGGCTTCGTCTTCCACGTCTCGCGCTGCGGCTCGACCCTCCTGGCCCGGCTCCTCGGAAGCCTGGACCACGCCCTGGTCCTGTCCGAGCCGGGGCCCGTCGATTCCATCATCCGCGCCGGCGACCGCCTCGGCCGCGATCGCCAGATCTCCCTGCTCCGGGCCATCGTTTCAGCGCTCGGCCAGCCGCGAACGCCGGGTCAGAACCGGCTGTTCATCAAGTTCGACGCCTGGAACACCCTGCACCTGCCGCTCGTCCGCGCCGCCTTCCCTGAGGTCCCCTGGGTGTTTCTGCACCGCGATCCGGTCGAGGTGCTGGTCAGCGCCCTGACCCGGCGCGGCGTCCACACCGTTCCCGGCTTCCTGCCGCCGGCGCATTTCGGCCTCGCCGACGCCGATGCGCGCGATCCGCAGGCGTACGCCGCCCGCGTGCTCGGCGCGATCTATCAGGCGGGACTGGATCACCATGATCCGGCCCGCGGCCTGGCGCTGAACTACACCGCCCTGCCCGGCGCGGCCTGGACCATCGTGGCGCGGCATTTCGGCCTGACGCCGACAGCGGGAGAGGTCGAGGCGCTCAGGGCTGCGTCCGCCGTGAACCCCAAGCAGGGCGACGCCCCGTTCCAGGCTGACGGCGCCGCCAAACGGGACGCCGCCTCGCCCGAAGTCCGGGCCCTTGCCGACCGCTGGATGCGGCCGGCGTATCAGGCGCTGGAAGCCTGACCTACTCCGGCGCGCCGGCCGGGGCGATCTGCGCCAGGCTGGGGCGCTCGCCGCGCTTGCTCGCGGCCACGGCCTCGACGGCGCGCATGACCCGCAGCACGTTCTCTCCGGCCAGCTTGCGGATGTCCGCCTCGGTCCAGCCGTTGGCGATCAGGGCGGCCAGAATGGCCGGATAGGCGTCCACGCCCTCGATGCCGTCCGGCAGGGCGTCGACGCCGTCGAAGTCTCCGCCCAGACCCACGTGATCGACCCCCGCCACGTCACGGACGTGCTGGATGTGCGCGACCACGTCGGCGATCGTGGCGTGCGGGATCGGATTGGCGTCCATCCATGCGCCCACGCCGTCCGACACCACCTTCGGCGCGCCCGGGTTCAGCGCGGTCAGCCGCGTCTCCTCCGCCGCCCGGGCCGCGTTCCAGGTCCGCACGGTCTCGCTTACGAAGCCCGGCACGAAGGTGACCATCACCACCCCGCCGTCCTCCGGCATCATCCGCAGCACGCTGTCGGGCACGTTGCGCGAATGGCCTGTCACCGCCCGCGCGGACGAGTGCGAAAAGATCACCGGCGCTTCCGACACCCGCATGGCGTCCAGCATGGTCTCTTCCGAGACGTGGCTCAGATCGACCATCATCCCCAGCCGGTTCATCTCACGCACCACGTCCTCGCCGAAGGGCGACAGGCCGCCGAACTTCGGAGCGTCAGTGGCGCTGTCGGCCCAGGTCGTGGTCTTCGAGTGGGTCAGCGTCATGTAGCGCACGCCGGCCTGATGGAACTCGCGCAGCAGGCCCAGGGAGTCGTCGATCGAATAGCCGCCCTCGATCCCTATCAGGCTGGCGATCCTTCCGCGGCGATGGATGCGCACGATGTCGTCGGCCGTGGTCGCCAGTTCGAACGTCTCCGGATGGGCGGCGACGATGCGCCGGACCATGTCGATCTGTTCGAAGGTCTCACGCGCCGCGTCGGTCGGCGACAGCGTCGCGGGCACATAGACCGACCAGAACTGGCCGCCCACGCCCCCGGCGCGCAGACGCGGAATGTCCGTATGCAGCTCGGTCGTGGCGTCGAGGTTGGTCGTCAGGTCGACCGCGTACGGGTCGCTGGCGTGCCCTTCCCGCAGCGCCCAGGGCAGGTCGTTGTGCCCGTCGATCAGCGGCGTCCGCTCCAGGATCCGCCGCGCCTGAACCTCTCCTGCGCTGTCCTGCGCGATCGCCGGAACGGCCATCAGGCTGAGGGCGGCGGCGGTCATCAAGGCGGATCGGAACATGGCGCACTCCCGGGCGAGGAAAGCGGGACAGTGGCAGACCGCATCAGCAGGTCAAACCCTTCGGCGCATTTCCACGAAACGCCGGTGTTCCCGGACTGCCGCAGCGGGCGAGCAAGCTACGTCGGCTGAGGGTTTCACCTGATACCCGCAAGGGGGGCGCGGCATATCCTTGATGCACCGGAAGAGGGATGGTGGAGGCTGGTCGCATGCGCGTTCGGACGGGTTTGATCCTTGGCGCCGCGGGCGTCTTCGTCGGGCTGGCGGTCGCGCCGCAGGCTCAGGCGCAATCGCTCAACGACCGCTGGTGGATCCAGGGCGCAGGCTACTGGGCCTCCGTCGACAGCCATGCGCGCGTCACCTCCGTCGGCAACACCAGCCTTGGCACCGAAATCGACTTCGAGACCGATCTGGGCCTCGACGAGAACGAGGTCCTGCCTTCCTTCAGTGGCGGCTTCCGGGCCATGCGCCGTCTGATAATCGGCCTGGACTACTACAAGCTCGACCGCTCGGCGACGCGGACGCTGTCGCGGGACATCGTCTTCGACGATGTCACCTACCCGGCCTCTGTCAGCCTCAGCAGTTCGATGGACACCGACATCTACCGGCTGACCCTCGGCTACGCCTTCATCCAGAATGACACCTGGGAGGCGGGCGCCGCCCTTGGCTTGCATGCCACTGATTTCGAGACCGAGCTGGTCGGCGAAGCCAGCGTGGGTGGCGTAGGCGGCACCGCGACGCGGCGACAGAAGGACTTCCTCGCTCCCCTGCCGACGGTCGGCCTGTTCGCCAACTGGCAGGTCGCGCCGAAGGTCACGGTCAACGGGCGCGTCGACTACATGTCGCTCGAGGTCGGCGACTACGACGGCGGCGTCACCAATGCGCAGATTTCGGCCAGCTACCGCTTCACGGACCACGTCGGCGCCGGCGTGTTCTACCGCTTCGTCTCCTATGACGTCGACATCACCAAGGACGACTGGACCGGCGGCGCGGACTACGAGTTCAGCGGCCCCGGCGTCTTCCTCGAGGTCGCCTTCTAGGGGGCGGCCCGGCGTCGCAGGGAGATGACGCGGGCGGCCGGACATGGTTCAAGCGCGACCATGTCCGACGCCGATCCCCTCGCCTCCCGGAAAGCCGAAGCCCGCGCCTGGTTTGAAAGCCTGCGCGACCGCATCCACGCCGCCTTCGAGGCGCTGGAGGATCAGGCTCCGTCCGACCTCTTCCCGGGCGAACCCGGCCGTTTCGTCCGCACCCCCTGGGAGCGCAAGGAAGGCGGCGGCGGGGTCATGGGCATGATGCACGGCCGCCTGTTCGAGAAGGTCGGCGTCCACGTCTCCACCGTCCACGGAACCTTCCCGGAAGACTACGCCCGTTCGGTCCCCGGCGCGGACCAGGACCCCCGCTTCTACGCCACCGGCATCAGCCTGATCGCCCACCCGGTCAGCCCGCGCATCCCGGCGGTGCACATGAACACCCGCTTCATCGCCACCACAAAGAGCTGGTTCGGCGGCGGCGCCGACCTGACCCCGGTGCTCGACGTCGATCGCCGCGACGACGCGCCCGACACGGTCGCCTTCCACGCCGCCCTGAAGACCGCCTGCGACGCCCATCACCCGGACTGGCACGCCCGCTTCAAGGCCTGGTGCGACGAGTATTTCTGGCTGGCCCACCGCAACGAACCGCGCGGCACCGGCGGCATCTTCTACGACCACCACAACAGCGGCGATCCGGACGTCGACTTCGCCTTCACCCGCGACGTCGGCACGACCTTCCTCGACGTCTATTCCCGCATCGTCGCCGGCCGCATGGTCGAGCCCTGGACGCCGGAAGAGCGCGAGGAGCAACTCGTCCGCCGCGGCCGCTACGTCGAGTTCAACCTGCTCTACGACCGCGGCACCACCTTCGGCCTGAAGACCGGCGGCAACGTCGACTCGATCCTCAGCTCGATGCCGCCCATGGTGAAGTGGCCCTGAGGCTCAGGCCGCTTCCAGCTCGCCCTCGGCCTCCAGCGCGCCGCTGATCGCCTCGAACAGACTGGCCAGGGTCACCGGCTTGGTCAGGTGCCCGTCCGCGCCCGCCTGCCGCCCCGCCTCTACATGCTCGGCCATCGCATTGGCGGTCAGCATCAGCACCGGCGTCCGCCGAGCCCCCTGCCCGGACTCGAACGACCGGATCGCCCGCGTCGCCGTCAGCCCGTCCATGACCGGCATCTGCATGTCCATCAGCACCAGGTCGAACCCGCCTCCGACGAAGGCGTCGACCGCCTGCTGACCGTCCTCGACCGTCACCAGATCCATGGCCGTCGCCGCCAGCATGATCTCAATCACCTTCCGGTTGGCGGGGTGATCGTCGGCCAGCAGGATGCGGATCGGCGCAGTCGTAATATCCACAGCGTTATCCACAGGTGCCGGTTCTGCCGGAACATGCTCCGCCCGGGGCAGCGGAATGGCGAACCAGAAGGCCGAGCCCTCGCCCGGAACGCTCTCGCAATCCAGCGTCCCGCCCATCAGTTCGACCAGGGCGCTGGAGATCGCCAGACCCAGTCCGGTGCCCCCGTAGCGCCGCGTGATCGACCCGTCCGCCTGCTGGAAGCGACTGAAAATGCGGCTCTTCTGCTCCGCATCGAAGCCCACGCCCGTGTCGCTGACCTGGAACGTGACCCTATCGCCCTCACCCGCCTCGACCGACAGCCGCACCACGCCTTCCGACGTGAACTTCAGCGCATTGCTGACCAGATTGGTCAACACCTGCCGGATCCGGATGCCGTCACCCTCGACAAAGCCCGTCAGGGCGGGGTCGAAGGCCACTTCCAGCGCAACATGCCGGTCCTCCGCCTTCACCCGCCACAGGGCGGCGACGTCGCTGACCGTCTGCTCCAGATCGAAGGCGGCCGGCTCGATCGTCACCTGCCCGGACTCGATCTTGGCGCTGTCCAGAATGTCCGACAGCAGCCGCTCCAGCGTCGCCCCGGACGACCGGATCAGCTCGACCATCTCATGCTCCTGCGGGTCCAGGTCCCGCCGGGCCAGGGAGTCGGCCATGGAGACGACCCCGTTCAGGGGCGTGCGGATTTCGTGGCTCATATTGGCCAGGAACTCGCTCTTGGCCCGGTTCGCCTCCTCGGCCCGACGCTGCGCCGTGCGCAACCGCTCCGCCTGCCGCCACTGCCAGCCCAGGGTGCCGACGGCGAACAGCAGGAAGACGATGCCGATGCCGATCACCAGCCGTTGCAGTCGGGTGTTGGCGCGCGCGGTCTCCAGTTGCTGGCGGCGCTCGGTGAGCTGCTGCTGCATGTTCCCGGTGACCTGGTGAATGCCGGCGCTGAAGCGCTTCGCCGCGGTGGCTTCGCTCTCCAGCATATGGCTGCGCATGACGCGGTAAGCCTCGTCCGGACGGCCTTCGGCGAACAGGACCTCCGCCTCGACATGCGCCACCTGGGACTGGGCGTCGGACGAAGATTCCAGACCACGCAGCCGTTCCAGATCGCGGCGCGCGCCGGCGGTCTGGCCCGTGCGGGCGCGGGCGATCGCGCGCAGCGGCAGGACCTCGTCCGCCAGGAACGCCGCCTCGCCCAAGTCTTCGCCGTAAGGCGCCAGGCAGGCCAGCACGGCGCGGGGCCGCTCGCGCGCGTTGGCGACCGTGGCGCACAGACTGGCGTCGTAGATCTTCAGGCTCGGCATGTCCGAGCGAACCGCCAGCCGGTGATGCGCGGCGTAGTAGCGGGTGGCGCCGCTCTGGTCGCCGACCTGAACCGCCATCATGGTCAGATTATAGAGGCTGTCGAAGTCCGGGCGCGGATAAGCCGGATTTGAATAGTCGATCTCGAACTTCCGGAACGCGGTCGCGGCGCCCAGCACGTCATTGAGCTCCTTCAGCCCCATGCCGGCCAGTTCCCAGATGCCGGCGCGGGCGGTCGCCGCGAACGGATCGTTATCGGGAATATCGGCCTCGGCGCCCTCCAGCACCTCCAGCGCCTCCCCGACCTGCCCCTGATCGATCAGCGTCAGCGCCGTCAGTCGGGCGGCGTGGGCACGGACGAACCAGTCGCGGCCGGAGACCGCCATCCGGGCCATCTCGCGCGCCACGCTTTCATCGCCCTGGTCATAGCGGATGGTCAGGGCGTTCAGCCGGGCGATATCGATGTAGCGGGCGTCGTTCTGGCGACGCGCGGCCGCCGCCAGGCGCTGGTTCCACACTGTCGCGCGCTCGAACTCTCCCTGGTTCAGGGTGGTCCAGGTCACGTGATAGAGGCGGTTCAGACCCTCGCGGTCGCTGCGTTGCAGGGCCGTCTCGCCGAAGGCGTTGAGCGCTGCGAATGTGGTCGCCGACGCCCGGTGCTCGACAAAGCGCGCCAGCCGGAGCGCGTCGTCATCACCGCCGCTCTGCGGCTGCGCAGACGCCGATACAGCTCCGCACAGCATGACGAAGAGGGCGAAGACCGCCGGGACGAAACGGGAAAGCGACATGGGTCTTCCAGCGGAACCCACTCACATCACACGACATTCGTTGAATAAGGCTTACGCAGCGTCCGCCGGGCTCAGGTGAGGAAGTTGCGGATCCAGCCGCCGACCAGTGCGCGATCGTTCGGCTCGCGCAGGCTTTCCAACGCGCGATCGACCAGGGTTTCGTCGATCCGACCGCGCCGCCCGCCGGTCAGATCGCTGGTGTAGGCGGGCGTGAACTCCGGATGCCCCTGGATGCTGATCGCATCGTCGCCCCACGCCAGTCCCGCCAGCGGCGCGAACTCGCTGGTCAGGGTCACGCGGGCGTCCGCCGGCTTCTCAACCACCTGGTCCTGATGGGACACAGGAATGGCGATGGTCGCCGCCTCAGGACGCATCCAGGGTTCCTGCGAGACGACGTCATAGCGATGCAGTCCAACGCCCCAGCCGCGATCGGACTTCTCGACCCGCCCGCCCAGGGCCTGGGCCATCGCCTGGTGGCCGAAGCAAACCCCGACCATCTTCAGCTCGCCGCGGGCCATCCGGATCCAGTCGAACAAGGCGCCGATCCAGGCGTCGCCTTCGTACACGCCTGCTGACGACCCGGTGATGATGGCCCCGTCGAACGCAACCGGATCGGGCCATTCGCCGTGCTGGATGTCGAAGGCGGTCGTCGCGAAGGGGTCGCCCAGCATCGCGCGGAACATGGCCGGATAGTCGCCGTGAACTTCGATCAGCGGCGCGGGCGGCGCGCCGGTCTTCAGGATCGCGATACGGGTCATCCGGGTCTCCTCAGGCAACGGGATATGGCCGGTCGAGCAAGACACGCAAGGCGGGTTCGGCTAGAGGCCGCCCATGACCGACGTCGACCCCGTAGTCCTGATCAACGTCTATCGCTGCGAAGCGGACCGGCAGGACGCGCTCATGGAGCACCTCGCCATCATGGTGCGGGCCCAGCGCGATCTCGACGGTTTCGTCTCCGCGGCCATCCATCGCGGCCTCAACGGGCGGGTGGCGGCGGTGCACGCCGTCTGGCGATCCCGCGAGGACTGGAAGGCGATGGCGCGCCATCCCCTGGTCGCCGGGGCGATGGAGCCGATCCTCGCCATCGCGACCTTCGAGCCGCACTTGTACGAACCCGGCGAAGTGATCGACTAGCTGGTCCAGACCTCGGCGCGCGCACCGGCTTCGCCCAGCGTGTCCGTGACCCAGCCGCATACCTCACGCGCGGCCTCCTCCGCCCCCGCAGGCGGGTTGAGCACGACCAGGGCGCAGCCGTTCATCTTCATCGGATTTGCCAGCGGGCGCAGGCGCGCCTCGGCGATGAGCGCCCGCTTGGCGCCGGCCTGATCCAGACGACGCAGGAATCCGTCGAACGTCTCCAGATCCTTCAACGGCGTCCAGATGGCCACCATGGACCGGGGATCGGCGCGCACGATGGCCGCGGCCGTGTCAGCGGCGCGGATGTAGTCGTCGGGCTGTTCGAACGGCGGATCGATCAGGACGAAGGCGCCCTTGGTCCGGGCCGCCTCGGCGCGCGCCTGATCGTATCCGTCTCCGCCCCGCGCGGTCGCTTGCGGGAACGGCTCCAGCGCTTCGGTCAGGAGGGTCAGAACCGGCGGATTCAGTTCGAAGCCGATGTAGCGATCCTCGCGCCCAAGGCGTTCGGCGATCAACAGGGGCGAGCCCGGATACAGACGGGCTCCGCCGTGCGGGTTGAGCGCCGCCACTTCCTTCGCCAGGGCCTCGATCAGCGGCGGCCGCCCTTCGGCGACGACCAGTCGGGCGATGCCGGCCTCCGCCTCCTTCGAGCGAACCGCGTCGCCGCTAAGGTCGTAGACTCCAGCGCCGGCGTGGGTGTCGATCACGGTGACCGGGCCGGACGCCTGTCGGCGCTCCAGCAGCCACAGGACAAGAGCGTGCTTGACCAGGTCAGCGAAATTCCCGGCATGGAAGCTGTGGCGATAGTTCATCGCTGCTCGTTCCTCCGCCCCGGCCGCCGGGTCAAGGGCCGTCCGGAACCCCAAGCCCGCGGCGTCGTTGCGCAATCCCTGCCGGAGCCCGTAAATGATCGACCACCCTGCCCTTTCGGACGACCGGCGCACGCCGCCGAAGACCGTGGCTGAGGCCGCGCGCCGGGGCCTGGAACTACGCGAGGAGCACGGCCGCGGCGGCACCGACGTCGGCGTGCGCCGGGCCGAGCAACTGATGAACCGCGAGACCGTCAGCGATCGCGACATCAAGTCGATGTACAGCTATTTCGCGCGCCACGCTGTCGACAAGCTGGGCAGGCACTGGTCGGATCCCGCGAAGCCTTCGGCGGGCTACATCGCCTGGCAGCTCTGGGGCGGGGATGCAGGGCGCGACTGGATCAACGATCTGAGGGCCGTCCTGCGCGAGGTGCAGGGGTGACCCTCGCCCCGGACGCCGAAATTCCTGAAGGCCTGACCTGGTGCACTGACGAGGCCGCGGGCCTGTCGCGACGGCGATCGGGCAAGGGCTTCACCTACCTCGACCGGGCGGGCGAGGTCATTCGAGATCCAAAGACGCTGGACCGCATCCGGGCGCTGGCTATCCCGCCCGCCTGGTCGGACGTCTGGATCTGCCCCCGCGCCAGCGGCCACATCCAGGCGATCGGGCGCGACGTGAAGGGGCGCAAGCAGTACCGCTATCACGACGATTGGAGCCGCCATGCGTCGGAGTCCAAATTCGACCGCCTGCCGGATTTCGCCAGCAAGCTGCCCCGACTGAGGAAGCGGATCGACGGCGATCTGGAGACCCGCGGGGTCACGCGCGACAAGGTGTTGGCGACCGCCGTGCGCTTGCTGGAGATCACCCTGATCCGGGTCGGCAACGCTCAGTACGCGCGGCAGAACCGCTCCTACGGCCTGACGACGCTGAACAAGCGTCACCTCGATGTCGACGGAACCGCCCTGACCTTCGCCTTCAAGGGCAAGAGCGGGGTCGAGCATGAGGTCAGGGTGCGCGACCGACGATTGGCGACGGTTGTCCGATCCCTGCGAGAGCTGCCTGGACAGCAGCTGTTCAAATACCGGAGCGCCGACGGCGACCTGTGCGTGATCACCTCCGACGACGTGAACGCCTACATTCGCGACGCGATGGGCGATGGGTTCTCGGCCAAGGATTTCCGCACCTGGGCGGGCACGGTTTCCGTGGCGCGGGCGCTGCGCGAGACGGAGCCTCCAACCTCACCGACCGATGCGAAGCGCAAGATCACCGTCTGCGTGAAGGCCGTCGCCGGATTGCTTGGGAACACCCCGACCGTCTGCCGCTCGTCCTACGTCCATCCGAAGGTGTTCGAGCTTTTCGAGGCGGGCGAACTGCCCGGAGCCCTGCCCGGGCCGGACGCGGCGGGGTTCGAGAAAGCGCTGATCAAGACTTTGACCTAACGCTGTTGTATTTTGATTCCGGGGAGGACGGCGATCACAGGACCGTCCTCAGTCGGAGGGACTGATCTTGTCTATCGCGAATAATTTCATGCGGCTGGGCGTGCTCGCCGCGCTCGTCGGAATGACGCTGGGCGTCTGGATGGGCTCCAGCCAGGACTTCACGCTCAGGCCGGTGCACGCCCACATCAACCTGCTGGGCTTCGCCTCGATGATGCTGTTCGGCTTCTTCTACCGGGCCTACCCGGCGGTGGCCAAAACCCGGCTGGCGATGGCGCATTTCGTTCTGTCGGTGGCGGGCTTCCTGATCTCGATGCCGATGCTGACGCTCATCCTGCTCGGCAAGCCGGTCTTCATGCCGCTGCTTCCGGTGTCGGAAATCATGCTGGTCGGCTCGATGCTGATCTTCGTCGTCATCGTCTTCCAGGCGACGTCCGCGAAGGAAGCGACGGCCTAGGTCAGGCCGTTTCCCAATAGCCGCGGCTGCGGGCGCTCACGGGCGCCCGGGTCGCGGCGACCCGGGCCAGGATGGCGTCCCGGAACGCATCCGCCTCCGCCTCGCCACGCAGCAGCCGCAGCGAGCGGATGATCCGCGTGATGCGCAGGTGGTTGTGGTCGTTGGGCATCAGCCAGTCGTGGGTGGTCGCATAGAACAGCGCCATCCGGTCGGTTGCGGCCGCCATGGCGCATTGGGCCATGGTCGAGGCGCGGATGGCCTCGACGTCGTCTTGCGACAGCACCGGTGAACCGGGCACGGCGGCGGACGGCTCGGTCAGCGGGAACAGCCACTGAATGAAGTCGTGGGTCTGCTCCAGGGCGACATTGTCGAACCCCAGCACGTCGAACAGGGTGCGCCCGCGCGCGTCCGTCCCTTCGCCTTCCAGGAAGGCGAGGATCGAGCCTGACCCCGACATTCCGATTTAAGCCCCCTAGGCCGCCTTGTCCCAATTGAGCACGACCTTGCCCGACTGTCCGGACTTCATCGCCTCGAAGCCCTCCTGATAGCGCTCGTAGCTCATCTGGTGGGTGATCAGCGGCTGCAGATCGAGGCCAGCCTTCAGCAGACCCAGCATCTTGCGCCAGGTGGTGAACATCTCGCGGCCGTAGACGCCCTTGATCGTCAGCGCCTTGAGGATGATCGAGCCCCAGTCGGTCTCCATCGGCCTGGACGGAATGCCAAGCATGGCCAAACCGCCGCCCATGATCAGAGTGTCGACGCACTGTTTGAAGGCGATCGGCGAGCCCGACATCTCCAGCGCCACGTCGAAGCCGACCTTCATGCCCAACTCGGGAATGACGTCGTGCAGATCCTCGCGCAGCGTGTTCACCGTGCGCACGCCCGGCGCGACCTTGTGGGCCAGCTCGAGGCGGAAGTCGTTGATGTCGGTCAGCACGACGGTGCGGGCGCCGGCCTGGCGCGCGACGGCGGCGGCCATGATGCCGATCGGACCGGCGCCGGTGACCAGCACGTCCTCGCCCAGCAGATCGAACTGCTGCGCCGTGTGCACGGCGTTGCCGAACGGGTCGAGGATCGAGCCGATCTCGTAGGGCACGTCGTCGGGCAGCTCGATGACGTTGAAGGCCGGGGCCACGACGTATTCAGCGAAGGCGCCCTGACGGTTCACGCCGATGCCGCGGGTGTCGGGGTCGAGGTGGAAGTGGCCGGCGCGGGCGGCTTCCGAGTTCAGGTCGATGACGTGCCCTTCAGCCGAGACGCGCTGGCCGACCTTCAGGCGACGGTCGACATCCTTGCCGATGGCGACGATCTCGCCCGAGAACTCGTGGCCCGTGATCATCGGCACGGGCACGTTCTTCTGGGACCACTCGTCCCAGTTCCAGATGTGGATGTCGGTGCCGCAGACGGCGGTGCGCTTGACCTTGATCAGCACGTCCTCGTCGCCGGCGACCGGGATTGGAGCGTCGATCAGTTCGAGGCCCACGCCGGGCTTGGTCTTGGCCAGGGCCTTCATCATGTCCGCCATCAGATAACTCCCAGTTCCTTGCCGGCCGTCGTGAACGCCGCGACCACTTGATCAATCTGTTCGAAGGTATGCGCCGCCGACATCTGGGTGCGGATGCGCGCCTGCCCGCGGGGCACCACGGGGAAGCTGAAGCCGATGACGTAGACGCCGAGCTCCAGCAGGCGGGCGGCCATGTCCTGTGCCAGCTTGGCGTCACCCAGCATCACCGG
Organism: Brevundimonas lenta; assembly: GCF_014196335.1. Lineage (GTDB taxonomy): Bacteria > Pseudomonadota > Alphaproteobacteria > Caulobacterales > Caulobacteraceae > Brevundimonas > Brevundimonas lenta. The sequence continues at coordinate 1,153,004 of NZ_JACIDM010000001.1, read as the reverse complement.
AATGATCGGGTGCTCGCCCGGCTGCAAGGTGAAGCCGGCCTCGGTCATGGCGGCGCGATAGCGGGCGGCGTTGGCGAACAGCTGCTTGCGCAGCGCGTCCCCCTCCTCGCCGGCGGCGATGCGGATGGCCTCCAGCGACGAGCCGCAGACGGCGGGGCTCAATGCGTTGGAGAAGAGGTACGGCCGGGCGCGCTGCTTCAGAAGGGCCACGACGTTCGCCTTCGCGCAGATGAAGCCGCCCATGGCGCCGCCCAGGGCCTTGCCGAAGGTGCCGGTGACGAAGTCGACCTCAACGCCGTTCCAGGCGTAGGAGCCGCGCCCCTGCGGGCCGAGGAAGCCGGTGGCGTGGCAGTCGTCGACCATGATCAGGGCCGAGTACTTGTCCGCCAGCGCCCGGATGTCCTTCAGCTTCGCGATGTAGCCGTCCATCGAGAAGGCGCCGTCGGTGGCGATGATGATCTCCTTGGCGCCGTCAGCCCGGGCCTGCTTCAGCTGGGCTTCCAGGTCGGCCATGTCCGAGGTGGCGAAGCGGTAGCGCTTGGCCTTGCACAGCCGGACGCCGTCGATGATCGAGGCGTGGTTCAGGCTGTCGGAAATGATCGCGTCCTCGGCTCCGAACAGCGGCTCGAAGATGCCGCCGTTGGCGTCGAAGGCGGCGGCGAACAGGATGGTGTCCTCGAAACCGAGGTAGTCGGCGATGGCCCGCTCCAGCTCCTTGTGGATCTCCAGCGTGCCGCAGATGAAGCGGACGGAGGCCGTGCCCGCGCCCCACTTCTCCTGCGCCTTGATTCCCGCCTGGGTCACCCGCTCATCGCCGGCGAGGCCGAGGTAGTTGTTGGCGCAGAAGTTGAGCACGTCGCGCCCGCCGACCTTGATCACCGGCCCCTGTCGGGACGCGATGACCCGTTCCGGCTTGGTCAGGCCCTGGGCGTCGATGTCGGCGAGTTCCGCGGAGACACGGTCATAGAAGGTCGCTGTCATGCGCGCTCCGCTACGCCGTTTCCGCTCCGGTTTGAACCCCCGAGCTTCAGGTTGCCGCAGACGCGGGCGGAGGCGTCGGTTCGGCCACCGGACGGAACGGGCTGACGTTCACCCGGCCGCCACACGGCGTGAAGGTCTGGTCCAGCGAGACCGGCGAGGTGTCGCCCGGCGCCGTGACCCGGATACGGACCGCCGAGGGACAGGTCGTCTCGCCCTGCCCTTCGTTCGGCACGACGTTCCAGGCGATGTCGAAGAAGGCCTTGGCCTGCGGCGCCAGGTTCACGGGCGTCGGGGCCTGGTTCTGGCGGAAGTAGCTGCCGAGGCTCTGTTCGCTGCGGATGGCGGTCAGGTTGCGACCCTGCCGATCCTGCAGAACCACGCCGGGATAGCCGGTCAGGCTGCAGGGCTGGGCGCCGATGTTCTGGACGCCGATGGTCGACACGCGGTTGCCGGCGCCGGCGTCGCCGCCCTCAGCCGAGAGGCGCAGCTGGGGCCCGCGGCAGGGGGCGGAGGCGGGCAGCACGCCGCCGGACGCGGGCTGGGGCACAGGGACCGGGCCGGTCGGAACCGGGCCGGGCGATGGCCGGCTGCAGCGCTCAAGTACGGCGGAGCCGACGTCCTCATTCGGCCCCAGGCGGCTGAGGGTGGCGCTTTCGGTTCCGTCGCGGTTGGCGGTCCACCATTCCAGGCCCGAGCCGACGTAGCGCGCGCCGGAGCCGGTCTGGGCGGTGCGCAGAGTGAAGGCTTGTCCCTTGTACGTCAGCTGGGCCGTCGAGGTGTCGGGATAGGCCACCGTGATCGACTGCCCGCTTTCGCAAGCATAGCTGACCGGCGGCGTCACCGGCGCGGCTGTAGCGGGCGACGGGGTCACCGGCGCCGGCGGCGATTCGGCTTCCGGGGAGCAAGCCGCGGCAGCGAGGGCGAGGCAGGCAACAACCGTACAGGCAGGCGTCAGGCGCATGAGAAGCTTCCCGTTCTGGTCGCAGCATTAACGCGAGCGAACGGCAAAGGCTCCGCTTGTGCAAGGCCCGCCGTCAGGCGGTAAGCACCCGCGGCAGCTTGAAGGTCACGGTCTCCCGCTCACCGTCATCCTCGACCACCTGGGCGTCGAAGCGGTCGCAAACCGCCTGGACCAGGTCCTCGATCAGCCGCTCGGGGGCGGAGGCGCCGGCGGTGATGCCGAGGGTCGAGACGCCGTCCAGCCAGCTCCAGTCGACATGGCCGGCGTCATCCACCAGCCGGGCGTCACGGGCGCCGGCCCGCAGCGCCACCTCGACCAGCCGGGCGGAGTTGGACGAGTTCTTCGAACCGATGACCAGAACCAGCTCGCTCACCGCGCCCAGCCGCTTGACCGCTTCCTGTCGGTTGGTGGTGGCGTAACAGATGTCTTCCTTGTGCGGGTCAGGCAGCTCGGGGAACCGCCGCTTCAGGGTGGCGAGAATCTCGGCGGTGTCGTCGACCGACAGGGTGGTCTGGGTCGCATAGGCCAGCGGCGCCTCGCCCGGGCGCTGGAAGGCCTCGGCGTCCTCGACCGTCTCGACCAGCGAGATCGCATCGGCCGGCAGCTGACCCATGGTGCCCACGACCTCGGGGTGGCCGGCATGGCCGATCAGGATGATGTGGCGACCGGCGGCGTGATGCCGCTCGGCCTCGACGTGAACCTTTGACACCAGCGGGCAGGTGGCGTCGAGGAACAGCATCTCGCGCGCCCGGGCCGTCGCCGGCACCGACTTCGGCACGCCGTGCGCCGAGAAGACCACCGGGCGGTCGTCCGGGCAGTCGTCCAGTTCCTTGACGAACACCGCGCCCATCGACTTCAGGCGATCGACCACGTGCCGGTTATGCACGATCTCATGGCGCACATAGACGGGCGCGCCGAACTTCTCGAGCGCGCGCTCGACGATCTGGATGGCGCGATCGACGCCGGCGCAGAACCCGCGCGGGGTGGCGAGTCGTACGGTCAGCGGACGCTTTTCGGCCGGTCGGATCGGCTGGTGGACAGTCATGCTGCAAACCTAGTCGCCCCGAGCCCGCGCCGCCACCGTCGTTTCCTCTCGCGCGGGTTTGCCGCGCCTCCGTTTAGCCGCTATCAGCGGCAAGCGTGCTGACGGCGTCGGGCTGTCGCCGCCTCCTCGTTTCCGGAAGAGCATTTGATGCGTCGCGTCCTCAAGGTTTCCCTGGCTTCGGCTCTGGTCGCCGCCACCCTGTCGGTCGGCATTGCCTCCACGGCCAGCGCACAGGCCTATCCGACCGGCCGGCCGGGGCAGCAGCAGCAGCCCGGACAGGCGACCGCCGACCAGCAGCAGGCTCCGGCCGCACCGCGCATCGCGCCGCTGCGCCGCCGCGCCGCCGCCGGCCCCTGCCCCTATGTGAAGATTCTCTACGACGCCGCCCGCTATGTCGAACTGACCGGCGATCGGGTCACGGCCTCCAACGTCGGCTTCACCGGCGAGATCGAAGGCCTGAGCTCGGATTGCGGCTATCAGTTCGACGAGCCGATCACCGTCGAGACCCGTCTGCTCTTCAACCTGGGCCGCGGGCCGCAGGCGCAGGGCGACCAGCACACCTACCGCTACTGGGTCGCCGTCACCGAGCGGAACCGCGCGGTTCTCGACAAGGTCTATTTCGACCTGCCGGTGACCTTCGAGAACGGCGCCCAGACTGCGACGGTCACCCAGGAGCAGCGCATCGTGATCCCGCGCGCCGACGCCACCACCAGCGGCGACAATTTTGAAATCCTGGTCGGCTTCGACGTGACCCCGGCCATGGCCGAGTTCAACCGTTCGGGCAGCCGCTTCCGCGTCAACGCGGGCGCGCAACAGCCCACCACCCAGCCGCCGGCCCAGTAATGACCGATCTGAGAACGGAACTGGGCGAAGCGGTCGGGGCCGCCTTCGCCGCCGAAGGCGTGGACGCGTCGCTTGCGCGCGTCACGGCATCCGACCGGCCCGACCTGGCCGACTTCCAGTCGAACGGAGCCCTGGCCGCCGCCAAGGCGCTGAAGGCGAATCCGCGCGAACTGGCCGCGAAGATCGCCGCCCGGCTCGAAGGTGATCCGCGTCTGGCCTCGGTCGAGATCGCCGGCCCGGGCTTCATCAATCTGAAGGTCGCCGACGCCGCCCTGGCCGCGCGCGCCGCCGAGGTCGCCGCCGACGCCGACCACTCGGGCGCCGCCCTGGTGGCAGCGCCGCGCAAGGTGGTCATCGACTACGCCGGCCCGAACGTGGCCAAGCCGATGCACGTCGGCCACCTGCGCTCGTCGATCATCGGCGAGAGCCTGAAGCGCCTGTACCGCTTCCGCGGCGACCAGGTCTGGGGCGACGCCCACTTCGGCGACTGGGGCTTCCAGATGGGCCTGCTGATCACCGCCGTGGGCGATGAGGGCCAAGCCGACGCCTTCATGGTCGAGGGCGACGGCCCCTTCCCGGCCGAGAGCCCGGTCGCGCTGGAAGACCTCGAGCGCCTCTATCCGGCCGCCGCCGCCAAGGCCAAGGAAGACGCCGCCTTCCGCGACCGCGCCCGGAAGGCGACGGCCGAGCTGCAGGGCGGCCGCCCGGGCTACCGCGCGCTGTGGAAGCATATGCACGACGTCTCGATGAAGGCGTTGCAGCGCGAGTTCACCGCCCTGGGCGTGACCTTCGACCTGTGGAACGGCGAATCCGACGCGGATCCCCTGATCCCGGGCATGGTCGAGGAGCTGAAGGCCAAGGGCCTTCTGGTCGAGGACGCCGGCGCCCAGGTGGTGCACGTCGCCAGGCCGGGCGAGACCCGCAAGAAGAAGCTGGCCGACGGCTCGGTGATCGAGGCCCCCAGCCCGCCGCCGCTGCTGGTCATCTCGTCGGAAGGCTCGGCCATGTACGGCACGACCGACCTGGCCACGATCAAGCAGCGCCGCCGCGACCAGGATTTCGACCTCGTCCTCTATGTCGTCGACGAGCGTCAGGCCGAGCATTTCGAACAGGTGTTCCGCGGCGCCTATCTGGCCGGCTACGCCGCCGAGGGCCAGCTGGACCACCTCGGCTTCGGCACCATGAACGGCCCGGACGGCAAGCCTTTCAAGACCCGCGCGGGCGGCGTGCTGAAGCTGCACGACCTGATCAGCCAGGCCACCGACAAGGCGCGCGAGCGCCTGCATGAGGCCAAGCTGGGCGAGGCCCTGCCCGAGGCCGAGTTCGAGGACATCGCCCGCAAGGTCGCCGTCGCGGCGCTGAAGTTCGCTGATCTGTCGAACGCCCGGACCACCAGCTACATCTTCGACCTCGACCGCTTCATGAGCTTCGAGGGCAAGACCGGCCCCTACCTGCTGTACCAGGCGGTGCGGATCAAATCCTTGCTGCGCAAGGCCGCGGACCAGGGCGCCGACTTCGCCCCCGTGGTCATCGCCGAGCCGGCCGAACGCGACCTGGCCCTGACGCTGGACGCCTTCTCGCAGGCCGTTGCCGAGGCCTACGACAAGAAGATGCCGCACGTGGTGGCCGAGCACGCCTACCGCCTGGCCCAGTCGTTCTCGAAATTCTACGCCGCCTGCCCGGTGCTGATCGCCCCGGACGAGGCGACGAAGGGTTCGCGGCTGGCGCTGTCAAAAGCGGCGCTGGATCAGCTGGAGACCGCCCTGCGCCTGCTGGGAATCGACACACCGGAGCGGATGTAGGTTAAGCTCCGGCCCTGAACACGGGGACGATCGAACATGTCGCTGGACGCCTACATCGCCGGCCTGCCCAAGGCGGAGCTGCACCTGCACATCGAGGGCAGCCTCGAGCCCGAGCTGATGTTCGAACTGGCCCAGCGCAACGGCGTGTCCATTCCCTTCGACAGCGTCGAGGCGGTGCGTGCGGCCTACGACTTCTCGAACCTGCAGGACTTCCTGGACATCTATTACGCCGGGGCCAACGTGCTGCAGACCGAGGCGGACTTCCACGACCTGGCCATGGCCTATTTCCGGCGCGCGGCGGCGGACAACGTCCGGCACGCCGAGATCTTCTTCGACCCGCAGACGCATACCGACCGGGGCATCCCGTTCGGCGTGGTGGCCGAGGGCCTGCTGGCCGGGATGAAGCGGGCGGAGACCGAACTGGGCGTCACCTCAAAGCTGATCCTGTGCTTCCTGCGGCATCTCGACGAGCACGCCGCCTTCGAGACCCTGCATCAGGCCGAGCCGTGGCTGGGCAAGATCGCGGGCGTGGGACTGGACTCGTCCGAGGTCGGCCATCCGCCGTCGAAGTTCGAACGGGTGTTCGCCCGCGCCGGCGAACTGGGGTTGAAGCGCGTCGCCCACGCCGGTGAGGAAGGCCCGCCGGAGTATGTCTATGAGGCGTTGGACCTGCTGCACATCGACCGCATGGACCACGGCAACCGCTCGATGGAGGACGAGGCCCTGATCAAGCGGCTGGCGGCGTCGCAGATGACCCTGACCGTCTGCCCGCTGTCGAACCTGAAGCTCTGCGTGGTCAAGGACCTGAAGGATCACCCGGTGCCCGAGATGCTGCGCCGGGGCATCCATGTGACCCTGAACTCGGACGACCCGGCCTATTTCGGCGGCTATGTGAACGACAACTATCGCCGCCTGGCCGAGGCCGTGGGCCTGACCCGCGAGCAGGTCACGCAGATGGCGATCAACAGCTTCGAGGGGTCATTCCTTTCGCCGACCGAAAAGGCCGCCCGGATCGCCGAAGTGGACGCCTGGGCCGCCGCCCACGCTTGACTCCACGGCGGAGTCGGGGCCTAGGTCCCGGCGCTCTCGCGGGAGAGATCGGAGCCTCTTCGGAGGATCCGGAGCCGAAGGCGCAACCGCCCCGGAAACGCTCAGGCAAACGGACCGCGAGGACATTCGGACGCTGGAAAGTCGCCCCGCAGGGCGCGCCGACGGAGCAAGGTCGAAAGGCCGGAATCTCTCAGGCTTCAGGACAGCGGGGGCGCGACGACGGCGGAGCTTCCGCTGCAACACGCGACCGCGAGAGTCTGAGATGACCGACGAAACCCTGAAGACCACGCCCCTCAACGCCGCGCATCGCGCCGCCGGCGCCCGCATGGTCGGGTTCGGCGGCTATGACATGCCGGTGCAGTACGAAGGCGTGCTGGCCGAGCATCGCTGGACCCGCGAGCACGCCGGCCTGTTCGACGTCTCCCACATGGGCCAGTGCAAGATCACCGGCGACGACGCCATCGCCCAGTTCGAGCGCTTCGTGCCCGGCGACTATGAGATCCTGAAGACCGGCAAGCAGAAGTATTCGCTGCTGCTGAACGCCGAGGGCGGCATCATGGACGACCTGATGGCCGGCAAGCCCGACCATGACGGCCTCTATGTGGTGGTCAACGCCGGCAACAAGGACGCCGACTTCGCCTTCCTGCAGGCCAATCTGGCCGGCGACGCCAAACTGACCATCCTGGCCGACCGCGCCCTGCTGGCCATCCAGGGGCCGGAAGCCGCCGAGGTCATGGCCCAGCACGAGCCGCTGCTGGCCGAGATGGGCTTCATGGAATGCGCCCGGCTGATGCTGTTCGGCTGCGACTGCTTCATCTCGCGCTCGGGCTACACCGGCGAGGACGGCTACGAGATCTCCGTGCCGGCCGACCAGGCCGAGCGCGTCTGGAACACCCTGCTGCAGGACGCCCGCGTCAAGCCGATCGGCCTGGGCGCCCGCGACAGCCTGCGCCTGGAAGCCGGCCTGCCGCTGCACGGCCACGACATCGACGCCTCGACCAGCCCGGTCGAAGGCGCGCTTACGTTCGCCCTGTCCAAGTCGCGCAAGGAACGCGCCGACTTCAACGGCGCCGACCGCGTGCTCAAGGAACTGGCCGACGGCCCGTCGCGCATCCGCGTCGGCCTGAGCGTCAAGGAAGGCGCCCCGGCGCGCGAAGGCGCAGAGATCGCCGACGCTGACGGAAACATCATCGGCAATGTCACCTCGGGCGGCCCGTCGCCGACCCTGGGCCGCAACATCGCCATGGGCTACGTGCCGCCGGCCTTCGCCGGGCTGGGCACAGAGCTGAAGGTCGTGGTGCGCGGCAAGCCCGCCGCCGCCGAAGTCATCGCCACCCCGTTCGTGGCGCAACGCTATTACCGCAAACCCAAGGCCTGAGGATCAGACCATGAAGTTCACCAAGGATCACGAGTGGGTCAGCCTCGACGGTGACATCGCCACCGTCGGCATCTCCAAGCACGCCGCCGACGCCCTGGGCGACGTGGTGTTCGTCGAGACCCCGGACGCCGGCAAGACCGTCGCCCAGGGCGACAGCTTCGCCGTCGTCGAGAGCGTGAAGGCGGCTTCGGACGTCTACGCCCCCGTGTCGGGCGAAGTGGTCGAAGGCAACGCCGCCCTCGCCTCCGCCCCGGAAACCGTCAACGCCGACCCGGAAGGCGAAGGCTGGTTCGCCAAGATCAAGATCTCGGACGCATCGCAGCTCGACGCCCTGATGGACCGCGCCGCCTACGACGCTTTCCTGGCCACCCTGTAAGCCCTCTTACGCACGGACCTCCCCTGCCATGCGCTACCTCCCGCTGACCCCCGACGACCGCGCCGCCATGCTGACGGCCATCGGCGCCAAGTCGATTGACGATCTGTTTGTGGACGTTCCCGAAGCGGCGCGCCGCGAAGGCTTCGTCGACCTGCCCCGCGTAGCAGGCGAGCTGGAGGTGGAGCGCGCCCTGTCGGCCATGGCCGGCAAGAACGCGGCAGCGGGCTCCGTGCCCTTCTTCTGCGGCGCGGGCGCCTACAAGCATCACGTGCCGGCGACGGTGGACCACGTGATCCAGCGGTCGGAGTTCCTGACCAGCTACACGCCCTACCAGCCGGAAATCGCCCAGGGCACGCTGCAGTACCTGTACGAGTTCCAGACCCAGGTCGCGAACCTGACCGGCATGCCGGTGGCCAACGCCTCGCTCTATGACGGCTCGACCGCCATGGCCGAGGGCGTGCTGATGGCCACCCGCGTGACCCGCCGCAACAAGGCGGTGATCTCGGGCGGGGTGCACCCGCACTACGTCCGCGCCACCGAGACCGTGGTGCACGCGGTCGGCGTCGAGACAGAGGCCCTGGCCGCCGCGGTCGACGCCGAGGCCGCCGTCATCGACGCGATCGACAAGGACACGGCCTGCGTCGTCGTCCAGACCCCGAACGTGTTCGGCACCGCCACGGACGTGACGAAGATCGCGGAGGCGGCCCACGCCGCGGGCGCCCTGCTGATCGTCGTGGTCACCGAGGCCGTGTCGATGGGACTGCTGAAGTCGCCGGGCGAAATGGGGGCCGACATCGTCGCCGCCGAGGGCCAGTCGATCGGCAACGCCCTGAACTTCGGCGGACCCTACGTCGGCCTGTTCGCCTGCCGCGAAAAGCTGATCCGCCAGATGCCGGGCCGCCTGACCGGCGAGACCGTCGACGCCGACGGCGAACGCGGCTTCGTGCTGACCCTGTCGACCCGCGAGCAGCACATCCGCCGCGACAAGGCGACCTCGAACATCTGCACCAACTCGGGTCTGTGCACCCTGGCCTTCACCATCCACATGAGCCTGCTGGGCGAGACGGGGCTGCGCAAGCTGGCCCTGCTGAACCACGAGAAGGCCCTGGCCACGCGCGACGCCCTGGCGGCGATCCCGGGCGTGGAAGTGCTGACCCCGCGCTTCTTCAACGAGTTCGCGATCAAGCTGCCGAAGAACGCCGCCGAGGTGGTCGACACCCTGGCGGCCCACCACGTGCTGGCGGGCGTGCCCTACAGCCGCCTGGCCCCGGAAGCGGGCATGGACGACGTCCTGCTGGTGGCGGCGACCGAGACCACCCTGGATCACGACATCAAGTTCCTTGCGGGCGCGCTCCGCAAGGTTCTGGCGGCCTGAGCGGAGACGGACCAATGAGCAGCATGAACTCCGTCGGCCGTCCGACCGCCCCGTCGCCGCACCAGCCGACCCACGACTACAAGCACCCCACCCTGACCGGCGGCCGCGGCCTGCTGCAGGACGAACACCTGATCTTCGAGAGCGACGGCTGGGGCAAGACCGGCGTCGATCTGCCGGAGCCGAAGACCGACGGTTCGGACCTCGGCGACCTGGTGCGCAAGGATCCGATCGGCCTGCCCGGCCTGTCGGAGCCCGAGACCATGCGCCACTACGTGCGCCTGTCGCAGAAGAACCACGCCATCGACCTGGCCATCTATCCGCTCGGGTCGTGCACGATGAAGCACAACCCGCGCCTCAACGAGAAGATGGCGCGCCTGCCGGGCTTCTCGGACATCCACCCGCTGCAGCCGGTCTCGACCGTGCAGGGCGCGCTGGAGCTGATGGACCAGCTGGCCCACTGGCTGAAGACCCTGACCGGCATGCCGGCCGTGGCCCTGTCGCCCAAGGCGGGAGCGCATGGCGAGCTGTGCGGCCTGATGGCCATCCGCGCCGCGCATGAGGCCAAGGGCGAGCACGAGCAGCGCCGCAAGGTGCTGGTCCCGACCTCGGCCCACGGCACCAATCCGGCCACCGCCGCCTTCGTCGGCTATTCGGTGGTCGAGGTCGCCCAGACCGACGATGGCCGCGTCGACGTGGCCGACCTGGCCGCCAAGCTGGGTCCGGACGTGGCCGCCATCATGGTGACCAATCCGAACACCTGCGGCCTGTTCGAGCGCGACATCCTCGAGATCAGCCGCCTGACCCACGCGGCGGGCGCCTACTTCTACTGCGACGGCGCCAACTTCAACGCCATCGTCGGCCGGGTGCGCCCGGGCGACCTGGGCGTCGACGCCATGCACATCAACCTGCACAAGACCTTCTCGACCCCGCACGGCGGCGGCGGGCCGGGCGCGGGTCCGGTGGTGCTGTCGGAGGCCCTGGCTCCCTTCGCACCGGCCCCGTGGGTCGTGCACGACGCCAATGGCTACCGTCTGGTCGAGCGTGAGGAAGACGAGGCCGCCCAGGCCTTCGGCCGCCTGTGCGCCTTCCAGGGCCAGATGGGGATGTACGTCCGCGCCCTCAGCTACATGATGAGCCACGGCTCGGACGGCCTGCGCCAGGTGGCCGAGGACGCCGTCCTGAACGCCAACTACATCAAGGCCCGCCTGTCGGACCTGATGAGCCCGGCCTTCCCGGACGGTCCGTGCATGCACGAGGCCCTGTTCGACGACGAATGGCTGAAGGGCACGGAGATCACCACGCTCGACTTCGCCAAGGCGATGATCGACGAGGGCTTCCACCCGATGACCATGTATTTCCCGCTGGTCGTCCACGGGGCCATGCTGATCGAGCCGACCGAGACGGAGTCGAAGCAGGAGTTGGATCGCTTCATCGAGGCGATGCGTCTGCTGGCCCAGGCCGCGAAGGCCGGGGACGTCGACCGCTTCAAGGGCGCCCCGTTCCACGCGCCGCTGCGGCGTCTGGACGAGACCCGCGCGGCCCGCTCGCCGGTGCTGCGCTGGACCGCCCCGGAAGGTTCGAACATCGCGGCGGAATAGACCGACGCGCGCCCTCCTCCGCGCCGCCCAGGCGACGGGGGAGGCCGTGTTCCGGTGTGAAAACGGGACAGCCTTCTCGCAGCCGCGAAGCACGGCATCGTGAACCCCACCTCCCCCAACAGGCGTATGCTGGTTTTGCGTAATCAGAACCAGAAGAAGCGTTTGGGAGGCGCTACAGGTCATGAGGTCACGCGTACAAATGGGTTTGGCCGCCGGGTTCGCGGCCACGATCGCCGTCTCGATCCTGGAGGTGGCGAATGTAGTGTTGGGCCCATGGGCGGTCAGCTTCCCCCGGCTGCTCTCCTACGTCCTCCAGTCGCCGGACAATGTCGCGGTCGGCTGGATCGCCCACCTCGTCGTAGGCACGTTGGTGCTCGGACCGCTATTCGCGGTACTCTGTCCACGGCTGCCGACTGACACGGCGGAGTCCAAGGGCATCCTGTTCGCCGTGGGCGCCTTCATCATCATGGGCCTGACGGTCGCTCCGATGGCGGGCGTAGGCGTCTTCTTCATGAAGGCGGGCTTCGGCACCTTCGCCTGGATGGTCGCCACCCACGCGGTGTTCGGTCTCGTGCTCGGCAACGTCTACGGACGTCTGGCGGGTCACAGCAAGGAAGGCCACGACCTGATCTACGGCGCCAATGGTCACCACCGGCACGGTCCATACCACGCCTGAGGAGATCCTCTCTGAAACGACGAAGGCCCCGCTGGAAACAGCGGGGCCTTTGTTCTTTCAGCCGTGCGGCCCGACTAGTTCAGGCGCGTGCCCATCTGGGCGATGGCGGCGTCGAGGAGCGGGTCGCTCTTCTGGCCGGCCAGGCGGGCGGCGAGGATTTGCTCGGCGGCCTTGGCGGCGAGGTCGGCGGCGGCCGACTTCACTTCCGCGGCGGCCTGGGCTTCGGCCTGGGCGATGCGACGCTCGGCCAGCGCCTGACGGCGGGCGAGGGTCTCTTCCAGCTTGACCCTCGACTCTTCCTCGAGACGACGGGCGTCGGCCTCGGCGGTCTTGAGCATTTCGGCGGCCTGGGCTTCAGCCTCGGCCTTCTCGGCGCGGATCTGGGCCAGCAGGGCCTCGGCTTCCGAACGCAGGCGGGCGGCCTCGTCCAGTTCCGACTGGATCTTGGCGGCCTTGGCGTCGAGATGGCCGCCGACCAGCTTCGGCACGCCGGCGAAGGCGACGATGACGAAGAAGACGATCAGGCCGATGGCGACCCAGAGTTCCGGGTTGGCCAGGTCGTAGAGGTGGGGGTTGAAGAATTCCATCAGGCGGCGCCCTTCACGGCGGCGGTGGCTTCGGCGGCCGAAGGCGCCTTGCCGGTAAGACGTTCGACAATGGCCGCGGCCGTGTCCGAAGCGATGGACGAGACGTTGGTCATGGCGGCGTCGCGGGTTTTGGCGATGGCGGCCTCAGCCTCGGCGATGCGGGCGGAGACGGTCGCTTCTTCCGCGGCGGCGCGGGCGTTGGCTTCCTCGGTCACGCGAGCCTTGGCCGCGGCGGCCGTGGCGCGCGAGGCGGCGCGAGCCTCCTCGACTTCACGCTTGGCGGCGGCGGCCTGGTCGGCGGCTTCGGCCTGAACCTGACGGGCGGTGTTGACCGCCGTCGAGATGGTCGAGGCGCGCTCGTCGAACACGCGGCGCATGCGCGGCGCGAAGACCTTCGAGATCAGGAAGTAGAGAACTGCGAACAGGAAGATCAGATAAACGATCTGACCAAACCAGTGCTGGAACTCGAACTGGGGCAGGCCGCCGGACTCGTGTTCACCGCCGTGGGCGGCTTCGGTCGTGGCGTGCGTGTCCGCGACGGCCACCGGGGTGGTCGCGTCTTCGGGCATGACGGGCTGGGCTTGAACGGTCATCGATCGCCTGGGGGAGAGGTCTGGAGAAGCGTCAGCCGGCGGCGCGGATCATCCGCGCCGCCGAACAGGCGATTACGAGATCCAGATCAGGATGCCCATGACGAAGGCGAGGATGCCCAGGGCTTCAGCCAGGGCGGCGCCGACGAACAGGTTGCCGATTTGCGAGCCGGCGGCCGACGGGTTGCGCAGGGCGCCCGACAGGAAGTTGCCGAAGATGTTGCCGACGCCGATGCCGGCGCCGATCATGCCGCACATCGCGATGCCGGCGCCAATGAGCTTAGCGGCTTGAGGATCCATGGTCTTAAGTCCTGTTGGTCTAGGTTGGTTGGGTTGGAACTGACTGGTCCGGCCCTTAGTGGGCGTGGTCCAGGTTGACCACATCGTTGAGGTAGATGCAGGTCAGAACGGCGAAAACGAAGGCCTGAAGGAAGGCCACGAGGAACTCGAGCGCGGTCAGGCCGATGGTAATGCCCAGCGCCAGCGGGAAGATCAGCACGCCGAACCAGCCGGCGGCGCCGATGACCGCGGTGGCCACGAAGCCGGCGAACACCTTCAGGGCGATGTGGCCGCCCATCATGTTGCCGAACAGACGAAGGGTGAGGGTCAGCGGGCGGAGCAGGAACGAGAAGAACTCGATCAGGCCGACGATCGGGCGCATCAGCAGCGGAGCGCCGGTCGGCCAGAACAGCTTCAGGAAGTTGGCGCCGTTCTTCACGATGCCGACGATCACGACCAGGCCGAAGGTGATGACGCCGAAGGTGGCGGTCACGGCGAGCTGCGAGGTGGCGGTGAAGCTGAGGAACATGCCCAGCAGGTTCATGCCGAGGATGAAGGTGAAGATCGTGAAGACGAACGGGAAATACTTCTTGCCGTCGTGACCGATGATCGACTCCGTCAGGCCGTCGATCATGCCGAACAGGGTCTCGCCCACGGCCTGCAGACGGCCCGGAACGACCTTGGCGCCGTTGGTGACGAGCGTCAGGAAGAGGACCACGATCAGGAAGCCGATGGTCATCGCGAGGTGCGAATTGGTGAAGGCCAGATGCACCGTACCGACGACCGGCAGCGTGACTTCACCGAAGTCGAGGCCCGGCAGAGGCGTAACCTGAAACTGATGTAGCGGATCGGCCATCGGGCGATCAGGCTCCCTGGTCTTCGTCGTCATCGAAGGGAACCGACTTCGGCTCCCCATGCTTGTTGGCTTCGGCCATCAGACGTTGCGCCGTGCGCCACGCCATCCACACCGAAATGGCGAAGCCCAGCAGGACTCCGCCGATAATTCCCACCGGCGAGGTGCCGGCGAAGTGGTCGACCGCCCAACCGATCGCGAGGCCGACAAAAACCCCGCCGAACAGATCGGCGATGATCTTCCAGGCCTGACTGGCCGCCGCCTGACCCGCCATCTCGTGAGAGATTTGCGGAGTCGTGCGCGCCTCCAGATCAGATGCGCTCTTGTTGAGACGAGCGATCGCCTCTTCGCGCGATTCCGGTGGCAGGGACATAGCGGCCTCAGCGCTCCGACACGAATGCCGGAGGGGGTCTGAATTCGGCGCGGAACCTATAGGCGCGCCCCCCGCAGGTCAAGGCGGCTCAGGATTGCTTTAGAACATTGAAAATGCGCACGATTGTTTCTTCGTTTCGGAGGCGTGGCGAACGGTCGCTGCCTGGAGCGGAGGATTCGCGCTTTTCCGTCGTCCGGCGTGACGCGGACACGCGCATTCATCCCCGCCGGAGAGGCTCCGGCAAAGGTCGGGGAAGGCGCGGGGCGTCCGGGCCTCGCCCGGAATGCTTTGTGTTTTACCGTTTCGACGAGGTGGACGCCCCGCGTGGTCGTTGGTTTCGCGCGCCCTCCGGCTGGCGGCCCTGTTAGAGCCTTGACGGATCTCCGCCGCCGCCATTGCTGGAAGCGACGTGGGTGGGACATCGGCTGAGCCAGCGGTCCGCACCTTCGATGCGCGGCGAGCAAGCGGACAGCATCCATCGCTGTCCGACGAGGACCCCCGGACTACCCTTCGCCCGGGCTTCATCGCTCGACCACACCCCGTCGTCGTCGAGGCGCTGGATCCGACGCCCTCCCCATCGACGGGATGCCGGCATTATCGCCGCGGCGGATACCTCGCTGCGTAGAGGGAATTTAGCTGGGGGAAGTCAGCGGGTTGGCGAAAAGAGTTCGGGAATAGCCAGCAGATTCACCTCCCCATCGCCCCCGAGGCGATGGGGAGGACAGACCGCGCAGCGGTCAGGAGGGGGCGCCGCCGGCCTGGGCCGGTAGAGCTCTGATTATCATCCGCCGGCGACGCCCCCTCCACCATTCCGGCTGAGTCGCCGGAATGGTCCCCCTCCCCATCTGCGATGGGGAGGTGAATGGCGACGCACTCCGAGGGGAAACGCTAGCCTGGCTGGTTGGCGGGTAGCGGCGGGGCAGCGGGAGGCTGGACGGGGGCCGGCGGCGGAACCGGAGCAGCGGCGGCCGGAGCCGGCGTAACGGCCGGCGCAGGCGGGGCCGCGTCGGCCATGCAGTCGTTACCGGCGTAGAGGCCGTTCAGGTAGAACCAGCGGTTCTGGCGGGCGAGGGCTTCGGCGATGCGGCGGTCGCGGTCGCCCTGGGTCAGGGCGTCGGCGCCGGCGATCACAAGGCCCGCGAACGGAATGAAGGTGGAGGCCCCCGCCTTGGCGACGTCCGTCAGCGAACTGATGGTGCTGTTGCCGGGATTGCCGCCCATGGCCTGGCTGAGTTGCGCCGCCTCGTCGGCGATCTGAACGCAGGTCAGCGCTGAGTCCTCTGGGCGGATGATCTGCTGCGCGGGGGTCACCGGTTGCTGGGCGGACGCGGGTCCGGCCAGGGCCGCCGCGGCGGCGAGGGTGACGAGCATTGTCTTCATGACGGATCTCCGACCGGCCCCACCCGTCCGGATCAAAACGGGGACAGCCGGTTCGGGTTGCGTCTGCCCCTCACCACCGCTCATCCCCGCGAAAGCGGGGACCCAGTTCTGTCGGAGAAACGCCGGCGCTTCAGGACAACGGCCGCCGCGCGCCCGGCTTGAACCGATCACCCAAAGCACTGGGTCCCCGCTTTGGCTGCTACGCGCCGCCCTTCGGGTCGCGGGGATGAGCGGAAGAAAGAGAGCTGAGCTCTATGCCCGGACGGCGCGGCTGGCCTCGACGCCCAGGGCCTGGAGGGCGGCGGCGGCGATGTGGGCGGCGTTGAGACCGGCTGTGTCGTACTGGGCCACCGGGCTGTCCTGATCCTGGAAGACGTCGGGCAGGTGCAGGGTGCGGATCTTGAGGCCGGCGTCGAGCGCGCCCTTTTCGGCCAGCATCTGCAGCACGAAGCCGCCGAAGCCGCCCATGGCCCCCTCCTCCACCGTGATGAGGCATTCGTGCTCGCGGGCGAGACGGAGGATCAGGTCCGTATCCAGCGGCTTGGCGAAGCGGGCGTCGGCGACGGTGGCGGAGACGCCGCGGGCGGCCAGGGCATCGGCGGCCTTGAGCGATTCCTGCAGGCGCGTGCCGAGCGAGAGGATGGCGACGGTCGTGCCTTCGCGGACGATGCGGCCCTTGCCGATCTCGAGCGGGGCGGCGAACTCCGGGATTTCGACGCCGACGCCGTCGCCGCGCGGATAGCGGAAGGCGGAGGGGCGGTCGTCGATCTCGAGGCTGGTGGAGATCATGGCGGCCAGTTCGGCCTCGTCCGAGGCGGCCATCAGGACCATGCCCGGAAGCGCGCCCATGTAGCCGATGTCGAAGGAGCCGGCGTGGGTCGAGCCGTCGGCGCCGACCAGGCCGGCGCGGTCCATGGCGAAGCGGACCGGCAGATGCTGGATGGCGACGTCGTGAACGACCTGGTCGTAGCCGCGCTGGAGGAAGGTCGAATAGATGGCGCAGACCGGCTTCATGCCGTCGGCGGCGAGGCCGGCGGCGAAGGTGACGGCGTGCTGTTCGGCGATGCCGACGTCATAGGTGCGGTCCGGGAAGGCGGCGCCGAACAGGTCCAGGCCGGTGCCGGAGGGCATGGCGGCGGTGATGGCGACGACCTTGGGGTCGCGCTCCGCATGCTTGATCAGCTCCGTGCCGAAGACCTTGGTGTAGCTGGGGGCGTTGGAGACCGGCTTGGTCTGCTTGCCCGAGACGACGTCGAACTTGACCACGGCGTGGAGCTTGTCGGCGCTGCTCTCGGCCGGGGCGTAGCCCTTGCCCTTCTGGGTGACGACGTGGACCAGCACCGGGCGGTCGGTGATGGCCGCCGCGTTCTTCAGGATGGGGACCAGGTTGTCCATGTCGTGCCCATCGATGGGTCCGACGTAGTAGAAGCCGAGCTCCTCGAAGAAGGTGCCGCCGACGATCATGCCGCGGGCGTATTCCTCGGCCTTGCGGGCGGCGTTCTTGAACGGGCGCGGCAGGTGCTCGACGAATTTCTTGCCGATGTTGCGGACCTGGCGATAGGCGCCGCCCGAGACCTGGCGGGCCAGATAGGCGCTCATGCCGCCGACCGGCGGGGCGATCGACATATCGTTGTCGTTGAGGATCACCATCAGCTGGCCGTTGGTGGCCTCGGCGGCGTTGTTCATGGCCTCATAGGCCATGCCGGCGGAGATGGAGCCGTCGCCGATGACGGCGACCACGCGATTGGTCTCGCCCTTCTGGTCGCGGGCGGCGGCGAAGCCCAGCGCGGCGCTGATGGAGGTCGAGGCGTGGGCGGCGCCGAAGGGGTCGTATTCGCTCTCGGACCGCTTGGTGAAGCCGGACAGGCCGCCGCCCTGACGCAGGGTGCGGATGCGGTCGCGGCGACCGGTCAGGATCTTGTGCGGATAGCACTGGTGGCCGACGTCCCAGATCAGGATGTCCTTCGGCGTCTCGAACACATGGTGCAGGGCGACGGTCAGCTCGACCACGCCGAGGCCGGCCCCGAGGTGGCCGCCGGTGACGGAGACGGCGTCGATCGTCTCGGCCCGCAACTCCTCCGCCAGCTGCTTCAGCCGGGGGATGTCGAAGTCCCGCATGTCGGCGGGCAGCTTGACCTGATCGAGAAGGGGCGTGTCGGGCATGCGGGTAATTCGAACCTGGGCCTTTGGTCTTCCAACACGCTGTAGAGCATTTCGCTGCGGGTCGGGTCGATCTGTTCTGAAAAATCCGTGCAGGAACGGTGCAGGAGAACGTCGCGATCAGGACCGGCGTTGCAGCACGTAGTCCACGCTGGCCTTCAGAATCTCGGCGTCGGAGCCGAACACGTCCAGATGGGCGCGGGCCTGATCGGCGAGATGCGCGACCCTGTGCCGCGCCGCGTCGACGCCCAGCAGGGTGACGAAATTGGTCTTGCCCTGGGCGTGATCCTTGCGCGCGGCCTTGCCGAGGATGTCCTCATCGCCCTCGACGTCCAGCAGGTCGTCGACGATCTGGTAGGCCAGACCGATGTCGTGGGCGAAGCTGATCAGGGCCTGGCGGTGCATCTCGCGGGCGCGGGCGATGATCAGCGGGATTTCGAAGGCGTAGGTGAACAGGGCGCCGGTCTTGAGCCGCTGCATGCGGGCGACGCCGCCGAGGTCGTCGCGGACGCCGAGCAGGTCGATCATCTGGCCGCCGGCCATGCCGCGGGCGCCGGAGGCCATGGACAGGCGGGCCGCCAGCTCGCAGCGGACGGCGGGGTCCTCGTGGGTGTCCTCGTGCAGGACGATGTCGAAGGCCGCGGTCTGCAGGGCGTCGCCGGCGAGGATGGCGGTGGCCTCGTCATAGGCGCGGTGCAGGGTCGGGCGGCCGCGGCGCATGTCGTCGTTGTCCATGGCCGGCAGGTCGTCGTGGACGAGGCTGTAGGCGTGGACGCATTCGAGGGCGCAGGCGGCGCGCAGGACGGGCCGCTCCTCGATGTCGAAAAGCTCGGCCGCCTCCATGGCGAAGAAGGGACGCAGGCGCTTGCCGGGGCCCAGGGCGGCGTAGCGCATGGCCTCGGTAAGGCGCGACTCGGGGCCCTCGGCGCGGGGCAGCAGTTCGTCGAGGGCGACCGTGACCAGGTCGGCGATCTCGGAGACGCGGTCGACCACCGCCTGTTCGGGCGAGTTGGCGGCGTGCAGGCTGGACGGGGGGAGGTTCAGAACAGCCTCCCGCCCACAGGGACCTCGCGGTCGACGCCGACGAGGACGACCTTTCCGGCTTCGTCGGGGAAGCCCAGCGTCAGGACCTCGGACATGAAGGGCCCGATCTGGCGCGGCGGGAAATTGACCACGGCGGCGACCTTGCGGCCGACCAGCTGGTCGCGGGTGTAGTGTTCGGTGATCTGGGCCGAGGATTTCTTGACGCCGAGCGCCGGGCCGAAGTCGATGGTCAGCTTGAACGCCGGCTTGCGCGCTTCGGGGAAGTCGTCGGCAGAGAGGACCTGACCGACGCGGACGTCGACCTTCATGAAGTCGTCGAAGCCGATCGGCGCGGCGGCGGGGCCGGACATCAGTCGAACCCGGCCGGTTCGACGCCGCGGGCCTGGCCGTCGGGGCCGACCACGATCTTCTCAACGCGCAGCTGGGCCGCTTTCAGCCGGGCCTCGCAGTGCGATTTCAGGCGCGCGCCTTCCTCGTAGAGGGCGATCGATTCCTCGAGCGGGGCCTGTCCGGATTCGAGCTTCTGGACGATTTGCTCGAGGCGCTGGAGCGCGTCCTCGAAGCTGAGATCGGCGGGGATGGCGTGGGAGTCAGTCATCTGACCCGACCCTAGAGGGGCCGGTCACTCGCTTCAACGGGGAGAACTGGCGCTTTTCATGGTGAACGGTCAGTCGACCCGGCGGACCGAGATGATGCGGACGCGCGGGGAGAGCATCTGGCCGTGCATGACGCCCTCGCCCTCGGTGGGGGATTTCGGGGCGACGAGGATTCGGCGGACGACGTCCATGCCCTCGACCACATGGCCGAAGACGGCGAAGCCGGGGTCGTCGGGGCCGCCGTGGCCGGCGTTCAGCGAGGTCACGTCGCCGACGATGATGAAGAAGTCGCCGGTCGCCGTGCCGGGGTCGTAGCGCGCCATGGCGAGGGCGCCGTCCGTGTGGCTGAGGCCGGTCTGGCTGGTGGGCTCGTGGACGATGGGGGGCAGGATGCGGGCCGGGTCGCTGGCGGTGCCGCCCTGGATCAGGCCGAGGTTCGGGCCCAGCTCCATGCCGCGATAGAAGTTCACGCCGTCGAAGCGGCGCTCGTCGACATAGCGCAGGAAGTTGGCCGAGGTGACCGGCGCGCGGGGGTCGGTTTCGGCGACGATGGTTCCGGCGCTGGTCTCGATGCGCACGCGGACCGGAGCGACCTCGTCCTGGGCGAAGGCCGGGAACGCCATCAGGGCGACGATGCAGGACAGCAGGGTGCGGCGGAGCATGGGCCCTCCCCGGGGATCAGCGCTTTTCGTAGCGACGCTGCGACCAGTAGCGGAAGCCCTGGTTGTGGACGAGCTTCCAGCCGTCGGCCTTCAGGCGGCGTCCGACCATGTGGTTGAAATAGCCGTGGGCGAGAACCAGCACGTCCTGGCCGGTTTCGGCGCGGCCGATGAGGACCTGGGCGGCCTGTTCGGCGCGGGCCTCGGCCTCGACGCGGGTCTCCTGGCCTTCGTGGTGATTGAAGGCGTGCCACCAGAAGCGGGCGACGGCGCCCCAGTATTTCGGCGGCAGCTTGAACCACGAGGGGAAGTGCGGCGGCGGCAGCGGGGCCTCGATGAAGAGGGCGTCGGTCATCACCTCGCGGCCGGCGGCGGCGGCGGCGGCGGTTTCCTGGGCGCGCGGACGGGTCGAGGCGTAGATGGCGCCCGCGCCCTCGGCCGTGGCGAGGAGCTCAGGCGGCGGAGTCTGGCCGGCGCGCAGGCCGCCGACTTCGTACTTCGCCCACCAGTCCCGGTACTGGTCCGAGGTGAGCATGCATTTACGCGACAGGGCGGGCTCGCCGTGGCGGGCGAGGATGATGGCCCCCGGACGCACGGAAACGAGCGATGCGGCACGGGGAATCGGCGCGGGCGCGGGATGGTCGATCAGAGGTTCTCGAGCGTGGGCTGACATGCGTTACAGGACGGAAAAAGCAGTATCTTCCGGCCCTTAGTCCTCCCCCAAAGCCTGGACATGGGCGACCGCAGAGCGGCCTAGTCCTTCCAGGTCGTAACCGCCTTCGAGCGATGAGACAACCTTGCCTGACGCGCACGATCTCGCGACCTCAAGCACGGCGCGGGTCGCCCACGCGAAGTCTTCCGCCTCAAGACTTTGATGCGCCAGCGGATCGCGACGGTGCGCATCGAAGCCGGCGGAGATCAGGACGAGGTCCGGCCGGAAGGCTTCCAGCGCCGGCATGAGGCCGCCGGAGAAGGTCGCGCGCCAGGCCTCGCGGGCGGCGTGGGGCGGCACGGGCGCGTTGACGATGTTACCGACGCCGGTCTCGGACGCGGCGCCGGTGCCCGGATAGAGCGGCATCTGGTGGATGGAGCCGAGGAACAGGCTGTCGTCATCCTCGAAGGCGGCCTGGGTGCCGTTCCCGTGGTGAACGTCGAAATCGATGACGGCGACGCGGGACAGGCCCTCGGCCTGGGCGACGCGGGCGGCGACGGCGACGTTGGAGAACAGGCAGAAGCCCATGGCCTGGCCGGGCTCGCAGTGGTGGCCGGGCGGGCGGATGGCGGCGAAGGCGCGCTTCGTCTCGCCCCGGGCCACGGCGCGGACCGCATCGACGACGGCCCCGGCGGCCAGCCGGGCGGCGCGGACGCTGCCGGGGGACAGGACGGTGTCGGCGTCCAGCTGGTTCAGACCCGTGGAGGGCGAGGCGTCGAGGATGCGGGCGACGTAGGCGGCGGGATGCAGGCGTTCGAGATCGGCGACCGCGACCTCGCTCGCCGCGCGCCGCTCGAGGTCGAGGCGCGCGTCGTCGATCGCGTCCAGCACCGCCTTCAGCCGTTCGGGTCGTTCCGGGTGCCCGACGCCGGGCTGGTGGGACAGCATGTCGGGATGGGTGAAGAGAGCCACGCTCATCACGTCAGACTATGCCTGTCCCGCGCCAAACAACACGCGAAAAAGATGTTGAGCGGGACGCGGGATCGGCCGAAAGCGGCGGGATGACCGAGCCCGTGATCCGCCCCGCCACCGACGCCGACGCCCAGGGCCTGGCCGACCTGGGCCGCCAGACCTTCATCGACACCTTCGTCACCGGCTTCGGCATCCCCTACCCGAGCGACGACCTGACGGTTTACCTGGACGCCAGCTTCAGCGCCGAGGCGATCCGGACGAAGCTGAAGGAGCCGGGCGCGGCCTGGTGGGTGGCCGAGCGGGACGGCGAACTGCTGGCCTTCGCCAACACCGGGCCGAACACCCTGCCCCACCCCGACGGCCGTCCGAGCCATGCGGAGCTGCGGCGGCTGTACGTCTCGAAGGCGGCGCAGGGCCTGGGTCTGGGCACGAAACTGCTGAAGATCGCGCTGGACTGGATGGAGGCCAACGGCGACGGCCCGCTGTGGATCGGCGTCTGGAGCGGCAACGAGAAGGCCCAGAAGCTGTATGCGGCCTACGGGTTCGAGAAGGCGGGCGGATACCAGTATCCGGTCGGCCGGTGGATGGACGACGAGTTCATCCTGCGGCGGGGCTAGGCGTAGCGCGCCTTGTCATCCCGGACGCCGCGAATGCGGCGATCCGGGACGGAACGCGCTCTCCGGACTGACCTCCCGGAAATCGCGTCGCGATTGTCCGGGAGACAGCTGACCGCAGCATGTGTCCCTCCGCGTCTCCCGGATAGCCGCTGACGCAGCTTCCGGGAGGTCGAGCTCTCCGCGATCAGGCGTCCCGGATCGCCGCATTCGCGGCGTCCGGGATGACAAGGAGCTTCCGTTGTCGAAGGTAGAATTTGCGCGGCAAGCGTGGCTTTATCGCTCCCTGTACCCGGGAGATTTCATGCTTGCTCGACTGACCTTCATCGCGGCGCTGGCCGCGGCGCCGATGGCCATGGCCCAGGATGCGCCGAAGGAAGCGCCCGCGACGGCGGAAGAGGTGGCCGCCGCGAGAGCCATCGCCGATCGCCTGATCGCCGAAGCGGACGCCGAAGGCATCTTCGTCAACAGCACCGACAGCGGCTTGGCCGAGGTGACGCACGTCGCCAGCGGCATGACGTGCATGTTCGACGGCGGACAATACGACCGGATCGCGATCTTCCCTGTCAGCGACCCGAAGATTCCCCGCGGCTACGACGTGGGGTGCGTGTCGTATGACGAAGCCTTGAAGATCGATCTGTCGCTCTATGCGACGCGCTATCGTCCGCTGCCCAGCGAAAGGGCGGTGCTGGACAGCGCGCGGGGCGCGATCGAAAACCGCTGGCCGGACGCCCGCCCCTACACGGGAGATTTCATGACCGTCGAAGGGCAGACGCCGCCGCTGGCCGCCGCCTACAGGGTGCGGATCGACGGCGAGGACATGCTGACGCTGGCGCTGGTGACCCACCGTGACGAATGGGGGTTCAAGGCTCGCGCGACCGGCCCGTACAAGGAGGCCATGGGCGTCAGCCTGTATGCGGGCGTGATGCTGACAGGCGCGTTGCTGGAACGCGACACCGACTGACCCCCGCCGACATGAGACCGATTGGGCCGACCGTTCAGCCCTGCTAGGCTATCCGGATGCTCCTCCCCTTCTTCACCGCCCTGCGCGACGCGAAAGTACCCGTGTCGATGAAGGAATGGCTCCATCTGATGGAGGCCATGGAGAAGGACGTCCTGGGCTCTGGGCCGAGCCGGAAGGTGGATGATTTCTACCACCTGTCGCGGGCCGTGCTGGTCAAGGACGAGAAACACTACGACCGCTTCGACCAGGTGTTCGGCAAGGTGTTCGCCGGGATCGAGAGCGTGAGCGCGGGCGAGGACCTGACCACGGACATTCCCGAGGATTGGCTGCGGCTGCTGACCGAGAAATACCTGACCGACGAGGAGAAGGCGCAGATCGAGGCCCAATGGGCCTCCTTGGGCGGGTTCGAGAAGCTGATGGAGACGCTGAAGGAGCGTCTGGAAGAGCAGAAGGGCCGCCACGAGGGCGGCAACAAATGGATCGGCACGGGCGGGACCAGCCCGTTCGGGCACGGCGGCTACAATCCCGAAGGCGTGCGCATCGGCGGCCCCGGCAAACAGGGCCGCGCCGTGAAGGTGTGGGAGAAGCGCGAGTACCGTAACCTGGACGACCAGGTCGAACTGGGGACGCGGAACATCAAGGTGGCGCTGCGCCGCCTGCGCCGGTTCGCGCGGCAGGGCGCGCCGGACGAACTGGACATGGACGCCACCATCGACGGGACGGCGCGCCAGGGCTGGCTGGACATCCACATGCGGCCGGAGCGGCGCAACACGATCAAGGTGTTGATGTTTCTGGACATCGGCGGGTCGATGGATGCCCATGTGAAGATGTGCGAGGAGCTGTTCTCGGCCGCGAAGACCGAATTCAAGCACCTCGAATTCTTCTACTTCCACAACTGCCTGTACGAGGGCGTGTGGAAGGACAACCGGCGTCGCCACACCGAGAAGATCCCGACCTGGGAGCTGCTGCACAAATACCCGGCCGACTGGCGCGCCATCTTCGTCGGCGACGCCACCATGAGCCCGTACGAGGTGACCATGCCCGGCGGCTCGGTCGAGCACTGGAACGAGGAAGCGGGCGCGGTCTGGCTGAAACGGGCGACGCAGCAGTGGGACAAGGTGGCGTGGCTGAACCCGTCGCCGGAGCGATACTGGAACTACTCGCCGTCGGTGGCGATGATCCGCGAACTGGTGGACGAGCGGATGTATTCGCTGACGCTGGAAGGGTTGGAGAAGGCCATGCGGGCGCTGGCGAAATAGGCTAGCGTGAAGGCCGCCATACGGAGGGTCACCCGATGCTCGCCGCCGTCATGATGTCCGCCCTGATCCTGCAGCAGGCCAACCCCGGCCCGGTCGTCTGGGCGCCGCCGGCGGAGCTGCCGCCTCCGCCCGAAGTGGTGTCCCCGGTTCCCGCGATCCCGGACTCCGCCCGCGCGGACCCGTTCGGCTATGAGCGGGCGCAGTGCAGTCCGCTGATCCGCCCGGCGGCGGAGTCGCTGGAAGCCTGCCAGATCCGCATCCGCTCCATCCTGGCGGCGAACATGGGCGACGCCCTGCCCGCGGGGCTGGCGCCGGCGGGATCGCTGGACCGCTGCCGGCAGGAGGCGGCGGGCGATCGCTATGCGCTGCAATGCGGGACGCCGGGCCGGCCGGACCGGCCGTCGACGGGGCTGCAGGAGCAGACCTGCGAAAGCCGGCCGGAACCCCTGCCCCAGGGCGGGGTGGTGTGGACGGAGGAATGCCGGCCCGCGGGCGCAACCCGCGATTCCGGGCTGGGCCTCAAGATCCCGCTGGGCGGCGACTGACGCCGGACGCGCGAACGCCGCCCGTGCTGGCACGGACGGCGTCGCGTTTCGTCGGGGAGATCTAGTTGCGCTTGTCGTCGCGCAGGGTGTCCTTGAGGCCGCCCCAGGCGTTCTGGACCTTGCCTTCGACCTGATCGGCCTTGCCTTCAGCTTTCAGCTTTTCATCGCCGGTCACCTTGCCGGCGACTTCCTTGGCCTTGCCGCCGAGGTTTTTGGCGGCGCCTTCAATGCGGTCTGGATCGGGCATTCGAAACTCCTTCAGCCGGCGTCCGGGGAGGTGACGCCGTGGATGGAGTAAACGGGCCCAGGCTGAGCCCGTTCCCGTGGTGCGTCAAAGGGTTCTCTAGCGCCGCAGCCAGGCGGCCACGGCCCAGGCGTGGGCGTCGTGGCGGAGTTCGTTGAGGGCGGTGTGGGGGTGCAGCCAGACCAGTTCGTGGTCGGCCTCGACCTTGGCGGCAGGATCGAGCGAGAGTTGCTCGGCCACCCAGAAGCCGCCGATGTTGTTGATCGGCTGTCCGTCCGACTTGCGGAAATACTGCGATGCCTCGGCGATGCGCGCGAAGGGGCGGACGGACATGCCCGTCTCCTCGACGAACTCGCGGACCAGGGCCTGTTCCTCGGTCTCGTCGCCGTCGATGGCGCCGCCGGGGAGGTCGTAGTAGCTGCCCTCGCCGCGGTCGACGCGGACGCAGGCCAGCCTGCCGTCATGGAAGACCAGACCGAAGGCGGTCGGACGGCGGGCGTAGTCGAGGTCGGGTTCGCGCTGGCCGAACTGGAGCATGGGTCTGTAACGCGCCGGAGGCCTAGAGGTCGAAGGCGAGGCAGGCGCGGACGCCGTGGTGTTGAGGGTCGACCTCGAC
The DNA here is from genome assembly GCF_014196335.1 of Brevundimonas lenta. Taxonomy (GTDB): domain Bacteria; phylum Pseudomonadota; class Alphaproteobacteria; order Caulobacterales; family Caulobacteraceae; genus Brevundimonas; species Brevundimonas lenta. The sequence goes on along the minus strand of NZ_JACIDM010000001.1, from coordinate 1,126,532 downwards.
CGACGAGCGCAGGCCCGACGCCATGGCCGAGATGATCTTGCCGCCCAGGCCGGTGCCCTTGACGGCGCCGTCGCCGAGGCCGGGGCCGTCGTCCTCGACGATCAGGATGGCGCGGCCCTCGCCGTGGGCCTTGAGGACCACGCGGATCTCGCCGCCCTGGCCGGGCTCGTAGGCGTATTTGACGGCGTTGGTGACCAGTTCGGTGACGATGACGCCCAGCGACACGGCCTGGTCGGTGGAGACGTTCATGCGCTCGACGTCGAGCACGATGGACGGGGCGCCGCTGTCGGGGCCGAGCGACTTGCCGAGCTCGTCGACCAGGCCCTCGAGGTATTCGTCCATGGCCACAGAGGTCATGTCGTCGGAGGTGTAGAGGCGGCGGTGGACGTGGGCGACGGCCTCGATGCGGGCCTGGGATTCCTTCAGCGCGCGGCGGGCGCCTTCGTCGGCGAGGTGGCGCAGCTGGAGCGACATGAAGCTGGAGACCAGCTGCAGCGAGTTGCCGACGCGGTGGTTGACCTCGCGCAGCATGGCCTCGGCGCGGTCGCGGGCGAGCCGGACCATCTCCTGGGCCTCGTCGTTCTCGCGCTGGAGACGACGGCGTTGCAGGGCGTCCTCGGCGGCGTTGCGCAGCAGGGCGGTGAAGTCCTCGGACACGTCCTTGATGACGTAGTCGGCGGCCCCGGCGCGCAGGGCGGCGACGGCGATGCGCCCCTCCTGGGCGCCGGTCACATAGACCACCGGCGGCGGGTCGATCAGGGCGATGATGTCGGGCAGGACGTCCAGGCCCTCGCGGCCCGGCATGTAGTGATCCAGGGCGACGACGTCGAAATCGCCGCGACGCTTGACCAGCAGGTCCAGGCCCGCGTCGCCGTCGGGCGCGCAGGTGACGGCGTAGCCGTGACGGCCCAACTCCTTCTCGACCAGCCGCGAAAGACCGCGGTCGTCGTCGATGTAGAGCAGCCGGATGACCTCCCCCTCGGGCTTCACGTAGATCCTGTCACTCGATTTCGGGGGCCTGCATCACCGACAGGAAAAGCCCAAGCTGGCGGATGGCTCCCGCAAAGCTTTCATAATCGACCGGCTTGGTGATGTAGACGTTGCAGCCGAGGTCGTAGCAGCGCTGGATCTCGACCTTGTCGTCGGTGGTGGTCAGCACCACGACCGGAGCGCGGCGCAGGCGTTCGTCGTTCTTCACCCGGGACAGGATCTCGGTGCCGGACATGTCGGGCAGGTTCAGGTCCAGCAGGATCAGCAGCGGGCCGTTGGCCTTGACCGGTTCGCTGAACAGATAGTCGAGCGCGGAGTCGCCGTCGGCGAAATGCGCGATCTCATTGGCGATGTTGGCGCGCCGGATGTTCTTCTCGATCAGCTTGGCGTGGCCGAGGTCGTCCTCGATCATGACGATCTTGACGGAAGTGCTCATGCAAGGTCTCCGGCGTCCGCAAGCATCAGGCGTTTGGGGAATTTGAGGATGAATGTCGAGCCCTTACCGAGTTCTGACTCAAGCGTGATCTCTCCGCCCAGACGGCGAACGCTGTTGCGCACGAACGCCAGGCCCAGGCCCTCGCCGGGGCGGTCCTGACGGCCGGAGCGGCGGAACAGCTCGAAGATGCGCTCGTGGTCGCGGTCGGAGACGCCGCGGCCGTTGTCGGCGACGCGGTAGACGACGTCCCCGCCCCGCTCCTCGCCCGAGACGACGATGCGGCCGGGACGGCCGTGGTCGAGGTATTTGACGGCGTTGTCGACGAGGTTGCCGAAGATCTGCTCGACCGACAGGCGGTCGCTCTCCATCGGCGGCAGGGGTTCGATGATGATCTCGGCCGAGGCGGCCTCGGTCTGGTGGCGGACGCTGTCGGCGATCTTCTGGACCATCGAGACCATGTCGAGGTGCTCGGGCACAAGGTTGCGGCGGCCCTCGCGCGACAGCTTGAGGATGGCGTTGATCAGCCGGTCCATCTTCTCGGTCGATGTGCGGATGAAGCCGATGGCCTCCGGCACGTCCTCGCGAACGGCGACGACGGCTTCGGGATCGACGGCTTTGGGGGCACGGGCCTCGATGGCGGCGACCTGGCGCTCCAGCACCTTGCCGGCCTGCTCCAGCTCGGAGGTGTAGCCCATGACGTTGACCAGGGGCGCGCGCAGGTCGTGGCTGACGATGTAGGCGAAGCGCTGGATCTCCTCGTTGGCGCGGGTCAGGTCGGCGGTGCGGTGGCGGACCTGGTGTTCGAGGCCGGCGTTCAGGCGGTCGACGGCGCTGCGGGCGGCCTGGATCTCGATGACATAGCGCCGGATCAGCCAGGCGCTGGCCGCGGCCAGGATGATGATGAGCAGCGCGCCAAGGGCGTTCGCGAGGACGGTGACGCCGCCGGCCCATTCGGACTGTCGGCGGCGGAACTGCAGGCGTGTGGCCTGGACCTCGTCGATGGCGGCGATCTCGGCGCGCATCGCGTCCATCAGCGCCTTGCCCTGTCCGGCGCGAATGACCGAGACGGCCTCGCCGATGCGGCCGGTACGGGCCAGAACGATGCTGCGCTCCATCACGTCCAGGCGACGGTCGGACAGGTCGCGGATGCGCTCGACCCGGGGCTGGAGATCGGAATCGCCCTCGGTCAGCGCATTCAGTTCATTGAAGAGGTCCGGCATGGCCTGGATGGCCTCGTCGTGGACCGAGAGATATTCGGGCCGCGCGGTCAGCATGAAGCCGCGCTGGCCGGTCTCGGCGTCGACCAGGCGGGTCAGGATCTCACGGGCGGTGAAGCGGACCTGCTGGGCGTGTTCGACGGTGTCGTTGAACTCGGCCGTGCGCCGGATCATCACGAAGACGGCGATGTTGATGGCAAGCAGCAGGACGATGGCGAGCGCCAGAAGGCTGGCGATGCGTCGACCCAGGGTCGGCGTCCGCACAAAATGGCCGAAGGCTTCAAGCCATGGACGGAGAGCCAACATCATCAATCACGAGCATTAGCGGCGCCTTTCGCGCTGTCCAGTCGCGTCAGGGGAGAAACCCTCGCAAGCTTGAGGATTTACAGTAAAGATCGAGCGGTCAGGATCGGGGGAAAATGACATGGTGTGGTGGTGGTGGGTTGTACCGGCGGTCGTGGGCCTGATCGGGCTCGTTCTGCTGGTGAAGGGACTGGGCGCATTGTTCCGCGGCCGGTTCTTCGGCGGTTTGCTGGGCGGAGTCTGCGGCGCGGGCTTCATGGCCGTGGCCGCAATCGTTTCCCTGCTGGCCCTCGACGTTCAGACCTATTCCCGCCTGACGCATGAGCGGCCGGTGGCGACGATCCAGATCCGCCAGCTGGGCCCGCAGTATTTCGAGGCGACCCTGATCCAGCCCCCGCGCGGGGAGAACGCGGCGGCGGCGACCAATCTGTACCCGCTGCACGGCGACGAATGGCGGCTGGAGGCCCAGGTGCTGAAGTGGAAGCCGTGGGCCAATGTGCTGGGGCTGGACACCCAGTACCGGCTGGACCGGCTGTCGGGCCGCTACGCCTCGACCGAGCAGGAGATCAACGACGAGCGCAGCGTCCATCCGCTGTCGGGCGGCGATGAGACGAACGGTCTGCCGTGGAAGCTGAGCGCATGGGACATGGCGCGCAAGAACCGCAAATACATCGACGCCGTGGACACGCTGTACGGCGGGGCCGCCTACATGCCGATGGCGGACGGCGCCCGGTACGAGGTGTGGATCACCCAGTCGGGCCTGGTGGCGCGGCCGGCCAATGACGCGGCGCGCAATGCGTCGGCGGGGGGCTGGACGGAGGTTTCCTGATCTCCTCCCCATTCCATGGGGAGGTGGCGCGGCGCGGATACGCGCCGCGACGGAGGGGGCGACGCGGTGGCTGATGGAAAGAGCTACGAGCGTGCAAAAGCCTTTCGGAAGGCGCTCACGCCGCCCGAGGCGCGACTGTGGGTTCACCTCAAGAACCGCGGGCTGCGGGGACTGCGATTTCGCAAGCAGCACCCGGTCGGGCCCTACATCCTCGACTTCTACTGCGCCGAAGCATCGCTGGCGGTCGAAGTGGACGGCGCGAGCCATGATGACGCGGAGCGGATCGCGCATGATCGCCGAAGAACAGTCTGGCTGGGTCAGCTGGGTGTCCGGGTGATCCGGGTGGCCGCGCGAGACGTGAGGGACGAACTGGAGGGCGTGCTCGCCTTCATCGGGCGGGTGGGCGAGGAACGGCTGGGGTCCGTGTCGCCCCCTCCGTCTCGACGGCTGAGTCGCCGTCGAGCCACCTCCCCATCTGGCGATGGGGAGGAGAACAGTTAGACCGAGCCGATGGTCCGCAGCCGCGCCTTGGGGTGGACCTCGTTCTGGCTCATCACCACGGTCTGGCCGCGGAAGCGTTCGATGATCGAGCGGACGTAGGGGCGGACCTGGGGGCCTGTCAGCAGGACGGCGGTTTCGCCGGCCATGGCGGCGCGTTCGAAGACGTCGCGGACGGCGCGGATGAAGTCCTGCAGGCGCGACGGGGCCATGGCCAGCTGCTTCTCCTCGCCCTGGCCGATGAGGGCGTCGGCGAAGGCCTGCTCCCATTCCGGCGACAGGGTGACGATCGGCAGGGCGCCGTCGTCGCCCTTGTGCTGCCAGCACAGCTGACGGGCCAGGCGGGCGCGGACGTGTTCGACCAGGGTGGTGACCGAGGAGGTGTGCGGCGCGGCCTCGGCCAGGCCCTCGAGGATAGCGGCGAGGTCGCGGATCGAGACCTTCTCGCGCAGCAGCGACTGGAGCACGCGCTGCAGGGTGGTGACGGTGACTGTCGACGGGATCAGTTCGTCGACCAGCTTCTTCTCTTCCGCGCCCAGCTCCTTCAACAGCTTCTGGACCTCGGCGTAGGAGAGCAGGTCGGCCATGTTCTCCTTGAGGATTTCGGTCAGGTGGGTGGTCAGCACCGTCGACGGGTCGACGATGGTGTAGCCGCGGAAGGTGGCCTCCTCGCGCAGGCTCTCGTCGATCCAGGTGGCGGGCAGGCCGAAGGCGGGCTCGCGGGTGTGTTCGCCCGGCAGTTCGACCTGGCGGCCGGCCGGATCCATGGCCATCAGCGAGCCGAGACGGACCTCGCCCTGCCCGGCTTCCATCTCCTTGATGCGGATGGCGTAGCCCTGGGTGCCGAGGCGCATGTTGTCGAGGATGCGGACCGACGGCATGACGAAGCCGTACTCCTGGGCCAGCGACCGGCGAAGCGCCCGCACCTGATCGGTCAGGCGGCGACCTTCCAGGTCGTTGATCAGGGACAGAAGCGAATAGCCGAGCTCGATCTTGACCTCGTCGATGGTCAGGGCGGTGCCGATCGGCTCCTCGACGTCTTCCTTGGGCCCCGCGGCCGTGGCGGCCATTTCGGCCTCGGTCGGCTGGGGCTTGAGGCGTTCGCGACCCAGCTTCCAGGCCATGAAGCCCGAGCCCGCGGCCAGGGCGAAGAACGGGATCAGCGGCATGCCGGGAATGACGCCGATCAGGGCCGAGGCGGCCGAGACGACGCCCAGGCTGACCGGGTTGGTGGCCAGCTGGCTGACGAAGGCCTTGTCTGCCGTGCCCTCGACGCCCGCCTTCGACACCAGGAAGCCGGCGGCGATCGAGATGATGATGGCCGGGACCTGGGTCACCAGGCCGTCGCCGATGGTCAGCTGGACATAGGTGTTGGCGGCGTCGCCGATCGGCATGCCGTGCGAGATGACGCCGATCAGGATGCCGCCGATGGCGTTGATGAAGGTGATGATCAGGCCGGCGACGGCGTCGCCGCGGACAAACTTCGAGGCGCCGTCCATGGCCCCGAAGAAGGTCGATTCCTGCTCCAGCTCCTTGCGGCGCAGCTTGGCCTGGTCCTCGGTGATCAGACCCGACGACAGGTCGGCGTCGATGGCCATCTGCTTGCCCGGCATGGAGTCCAGGGTGAAGCGGGCGGACACTTCGGCGATCCGGGTCGAACCCTTGGTGATGACGACGAAGTTCACGACCAGGATGATCGCGAAGATGATCACCCCGATGATGAAATTGCCGCCCATCATCAGCTCGCCGAAGGCGGCGATGACCTGACCGGCGGACTCGTGGCCTTCCTGGCCGTGGGTCAGGATCAGGCGCGTCGAGGCCAGGTTGAGGCCCAGACGGAACAGGGTCGAGACCAGCAGCACGGTCGGGAAGATGGCGAAGTCCAGCGGCCGCTTCATCATCACGGCCGTCATCAGGATCAGCACCGACGACACCAGCGAGAAGGCCAGCAGCAGGTCCAGCAGGAATTTCGGCACCGGCAGGATCAGCAGCATGATCACGCCGATCACGCCGACCGCCATCAGCACCTCGCCGCGCATCAGCCAGCCGCGCATGTCCATCGCGGTCGGACGGGCGTAGCCGTCCTTCATCAGGATGGGGGCGTCAGTCATGTCCCAGCGCCTTCAGGGCCAGGCGGGTCGCCTCGGCGATGACGGCGGCGTTGGCGGCGTCCGGGGTGGTCGAGGTCGCGTGGTAGTAGGCGGCGACGACGATCGGGCCGCCCGACGGCGGATACAGGATGCCGATGTCGTTGGTCGGGCCGTAGCCGCCGGTGCCGGTCTTGTGCGCCACGCGCCAGCCGGCGGGGACGCCGCCCTTCAGGCGATCGGCGCCGGTCGGCGTGTCGGTCATCCAGCGCAGCAGCAGGGCCTTCGATTCCGCCGACAGCGGCGTGGTCGGCGAGATCAGCAGCCGGATGATGTTGCTCATGGAGCGGGACGGCGTGATCGTGTCCTTGTCGCCGTCGAGCCGGTTCATCGTCGGCTCCAGACGGTCGACCGTCGTGCTGGCGTCGCCGATGCCGCGATAGAAGGCGCGGAAGACGTCGAGCCCGCCCATCTCGCGGATCAGGATGTTGGCCGCCGGGTTGTCGCTCAGTTCGACCGTCGCCTGCATCAGCTGTTCGATGGTCAGGGACGATCCGACGGCCGGTCCGGTCGTGGGCGCATGATTGATCATATCGGCCTGGGTCACCGGCACAGCGCGGTCCAGCCGCTCGTCACCGGCCTGGACCCGAAGCAGGGTCGCCGCCGCCAGATACATCTTGAAGGTCGAGCAATAGACGAAGCGCTCGTCACCGCGCCAGGCGAGGTTTCTGCCGGTCGCCATATCCATCATGGCGAAACCCAGCCGGCCGCCGTTCCGGGCTTCAAGGGCCGAAAGATCGAGCGGCTCGATCGGGTGGATCATGACCGGGGGAGCGGGTTGTTCCTGCCCGCTTGCCGGATTCCCCTGTTGCGAACAGCCCATGACGCCGAGCGCGCCGAGGCCGGTCAGGACGCTTCTGCGGTCCGTTTCGGCGGTCATGCTCAGGCCGCCGCGTAGCCGGGGGCGGCGATGCCGGACTGGGGCGCCGGGATGGCCGTGCCCTCGTCGGCGTATTCGTTGAGCTTGTTGCGCAGGGTGCGGATCGAGATGCCGAGGATGTTGGCCGCGTGGGTGCGGTTGCCGAGGCAGTGCGACAGGGTGTCGAGGATCAGCGTCTTCTCCATCTGCGCCACCGTCTGGCCGACGTAGGCGCGGGTGACGGTGTCGGCCACCTGGGCGGCGCGGCCGGCGAAGCCCGCGTCCTGGGCGGCGGCGGCGCCGTGGCTGCCCATGGCCAGCGGCTGGCCGTCCGGCAGGCGGATGGCCTCGACGTCGATCTCGGGCCCGACCGCCAGCAGCACGGCCCGGTGCATGGCGTTTTCGAGCTCGCGGACGTTGCCGTTCCAGCGGTGCGAGACCAGGGCGCGTTTGGCGTCGGCCGAGATCGCACGGACCGGCACGCCGTTGGCGGCGGCGTACTTCTTGACGAAGTGATCGGCCAGGACGGCGATGTCGCCCGGACGCTCGCGCAGGGCCGGCAGGCGCAGGTTCACGACGTTCAGGCGATAGAGCAGATCCTCGCGGAAGCTGCCCTCGGCGACCGACTTGGCGAGGTCGCGGTTCGAGGTGGCGATGATGCGGATGTTGACCGGCACCGGCTTGGTGCCGCCGACGCGGTCGATGACCCGCTCCTGGATGGCGCGCAGCAGCTTGGCCTGCAGGCGGACGTCCATCTCGGAGATTTCGTCCAGCAGCAGGGTGCCGCCGTCGGCCTCCTCGAACTTGCCGATGCGGCGGGCCATGGCGCCGGTGAAGGCGCCCTTCTCATGCCCGAACAGCTCGGATTCCAGCAGATTGTCCGGGATGGCGGCGCAGTTGACGCTGATGAAGGGGCGTTCCGAACGCTTCGATCCGGCGTGCAGGTAGCGCGCCATGACTTCCTTACCGACGCCGCTTTCGCCTGTGATCAGGATCGAGGCTTCCGAGCGGGCGACCTGGTCGGCCAGCTGGACGACGGCCTTCATCGACGGATCGGCCGAGATCAGCGGGCGCTCGTCGTCGGCGACGGCCGAGAGGACGGCGGCGATCAGATCGGCTTCGGGCGGGAGCGGAATGAACTCCTTGGCGCCGGCGCGGATGGCGTTGGCGGCGTCGTTGGCGTCGGCGTCGACGCCGCAGGCCACGACGGGCACGTGGATGCGCTCGTTCTCGTTGTTCGAGATCAGGGCGGCGATGTCGACGCGATAGTCGACCATCAGCAGGTCGGCGCCCTGCCCGCGGCGGAGCTGTTCCGTCGCCTGATCGCCGCGCTCGACGTGCTGGACCTTGGCGCCGTGCGCCATGGCCATCTTCACCGCCGTCGCCAGCTGTCCGCTGAGCCTGCCAACCACCAGAAGCCGCATGGGTCTTCTCCCTTAATTCACTACAGCCGGTCGCCGCTTCAGGCGCCCGAGTCTTCCGTCTTGATGATTTCCGTCATGGTCACGCCGAGACGGTCCTCGACGACCACCACCTCGCCGCGAGCGACGAGACGGTTGTTGACGAAGATGTCGATCGCCTCGCCGACCTTGCGGTCCAGTTCGAGGACCGAGCCGCGGTTCAGCTTCAGCAGCTGGGCCACGGACATGTGGGCCTTGCCGAGGACGGCCGAGATGTTGACCGGCACGTCGAAGACCGTGGCCAGATCGTGGGCCGTCTTGTCGGTGTGCTCCTCGTGGGGAGTAATCGCGGTGGAGTCCGGAAACTCCTCCAGCGCCATGATGTCGGACGCCATCAGCGCCTCCCGTCGTTGAGGGTTTCAGCGTGCCCGGCTTCGGCTGCCAGGGCGGATTTCAGGGCCACGCCCATGCGGGCGAAGGCGTCGTCGGGATCGAAGGCGGCGCGGCCGTCGGCCCACTCGAGGCGGAAGGCGGCGGCGGCCAGGCCGGGCTCGTCGCGGAAGGCGACCACGCCCGAGAAGCCGGCGTCGGCGCACAGCTGCTCGAGGCGGGCGCGGGTCTCCTCGTTGACCTGGCCGGTGCGGATGACCAGGCGGGGCGAGGCGTCGATCTCCTGGCCCAGGGCCTCCAGCGCGGCCTGCAGCGGACCGCCGGGGAAGCGGTCGAGGGCGGCGGCGGCGACGACGCGGGCGGCGGACAGGGCGAGCTCGGCCGACTGCTCGCGGTGGGCCTGGGCGACCTGGGCGAGGGCCGGCGCGGCGTGGGCCAGGGCCTGGGCGATGGTCGAGAGGGCCATGGCCTGCATGCTCTCGATCTCGGCCAGGGCGGCCTCGCGCGCTTCCAGCCGGGCCTGGGCGACCAGGGCCTCGACCTCGGCCGGCATGTAGGTGCGCTTGATCGGACGGAAGGCCGAGGCCTGCACGACCGTGCCGGCCGCGTCGAACTCGGTGTCGAAGGCGAACGGGGTGCTGAGCGGTTGGACGGACATCAGTAGATCAACTCGTCGTCACCGCCCTGGCCGACCAGCATGATCTCGCCCTTGGCGGCGAGATCCTTGGCGACCTGGACCATGGCCATCTGGGCCTGATCGACGTCCTTGAGGCGGACGGGGCCCATCGACTCCATGTCCTCGCGCATGATCTTGGCGGCGCGCTCGGACATGTTGGAGAAGAACAGCTCGCGCAGGCTCTCGGACGCGCCTTTGAGGGCGAGGGCCAGGGAGTCCTTCTCGACCGCGCGGAGCAGGGTCTGGATGCCGCCGGGGTCCAGCTTGGACAGGTCCTCGAACACGAACATCAGGGCGCGGATGCGCTCGGCCGCCTCGCGGTTGCGCTCTTCCAGGGCCCCGATGAAGCGGGCCTCGGTCTGGCGGTCGAAGCTGTTGAAGATGTCGGCCATCAGCTCGTGGCTGTCGCGCTTGGAGGTGCGGGCCAGGTTGGACATGAACTCGGTGCGCAGGGTCTGCTCGATCTTGTCGAGGATGTCGCGCTGCACCGGCTCCATGCGCAGCATGCGCTGGACGCATTCGAGGGCGAAGTCCTCGGGCAGGCTGGTCAGGACGCGGGCGGCGTGGTCCGGCTTGATCTTGGACAGCACCACCGCGACGGTCTGCGGGTATTCGTTCTTCAGATAGTTGGCGAGGACGGCCTCGTTCACGTTGCCGAGCTTGTCCCACATGGTGCGGCCGGCGGGGCCGCGGATCTCTTCCATGAGGGCTTCGACGCGATCGCCGGGCATGAAGGCGGCCAGCAGGCGCTGGGTCTGCTCGTAGCTGCCCATGACGGCGCCCGAGCCGCTCATGCCCGAGACGAACTCGACCAGCAGCTCCTCGACCACCGCCGCGCTGACGGTGCCGAGGCCGGCCATGGCCTGGGAGATCTCCTTGATCTCGTCCTCGTCCAGACCCTGCCACAGACGGGTGTGGTCCTCGCCCAGCGACAGCAGGACGACGGCCGCCTTTTCGGGGCCGGTCAGCTTCCGGATGTCATCGACCGCCGGCTTCTTGGTGACCATCCGCGCGCCGGACATCAGCCTTCATGCACCCAGCTGCGGAGGATCGAGGTCGACTCCTCCGGGTGCTTCTCGACGAAGTCGGCGACCTTCTTGACCGAGGACGCCTTCACCTGACCCTCGATGCGGGCGATGTCGAGACGCTGCTCCATGTCCGAGGGGCCAGACAGTTGCGCCATGCCGCCGCCCGCGGCCGCGCCGACGAGGGTGGTCTGCAGGGCGGTGACGCCGCCCGGGCCGCCGGCCCCGGCCAGGGCGGGCATGCCCGAGGCCGCCGCACCGCCGCCCGTGGCGGTCTTCAGCAGGGGGCGCAGGACGAAGAAGATCAGCAGCATGCCGGTGATCAGCAGGACCAGCAGCTCGACCCCGCGCATGATGTCGTTCTTGGTGAAGTTGAACAGCGAGTTGCCCGCCTCCTCGCCGCCGACCGCGGCCACGTCGCGATTGAAGCGGACGTTGAGGACCTCGATCTTGTCGCCGCGGGTTTCGTCGATGCCGACGGCGGCGGCGACCAGCGACTTGATCTGGGCGATCTCCTCGGCGGTGCGCGGGGCGTAGGTCGGCTCGCCGCGGCCGTTGGCCGGGGGCGTCCATTTGCCGTCGACCGCGACCGAGACGGCCAGCTTCTTGATCTCGCCGGCTTCCTTCACCGTGGTCGTGGTGGTGTTGGAGATCTCGTAGTTCGTGGTCTCGGTGTTCTGGGTGTCGCGCGAACCAAGCGGGGTCGAGTTCGGCGCCTCGCCGCCCGGGATGTTGTTGGTGGCGGTCGCGCCGCCGTCGGCCACGCCCGAGGTGTCCTGGCTTTCCGAGCCGTTGGTCGAGGTTGAGCGGACGACCTGGCCGTCCGGATCGAACTTCTGCTCCTGGGTGGTCGAGCGGGCGTGGTCGATCTCGGCGGTGACCTGGACGCGCGCGCCGCCGACGCCGACGACGCCCTCGACGATATCCTTGATGCGGCCCTGCAGCTGGGCCTCGGTCTGGCCGCGAGCCTCTTCGGCCGAGGCGGCGCTGAAGCCCTCGCCGTCCGTGCCGGCGGCCAGGGTGCGGTTCGAGGTGTCGGTCAGGGTGACCTTTTCCGGCTTCAGGTTCGGCACCGACGAGGCGACGACGTTGCGGATGGCCTGGACCTGGGCGCCGGTCAGCTGGCCGCCGGTGACGCCGACGACGACCGAGGCGGTCGGCTCGGCGGCCTGGGCCTGGAACAGTTCGCGGCGCGGCAGGGCGATCATGACGCGGGCGGAGTTGATGCCGCGCATGGTCTGGATGGTGCGCGCCAGCTCGCCCTCGAGCGCGCGCTTCTCATTCAGGTTCTGCTGGAATTCGGTCTGACCCAGCACCGACTGGTTGTCGAAGATCTCGTAGCCGACCGAGCCGGAGGTCACGAGACCCTTGCCGGCGACCAGCATGCGGGCCTCGCCCACCTCGTCGCGGCTGACGAAGATGGTCGAGCCGTCGCCCCTGGAGCTGTATTTGATGCCGGCGCCGTCCAGCGCCGTGGTGACTTCCGAAGCCTCGCGCAGGTCGAGGTTGGAATAGAGAAGTGCATCGGGGGCCTGACCGATGCGCAGCATGACGGCGACCAGCACCGCCGCGACGCCGGCGGCGACGCCGAGCACCACGGTCAGGCGACCGATCCCGAATCTCTGCAACGCCGCCGTAAAGCCGCCCACGCGCCCCCGCCCCGATACTCGCGGAGTCCTCGAACGACCCGCTGGGCAGAAAATGCCGGGCGCGTGGTAAACGACCCGTTAAGGACGTTGACCGATCAGCGTTTTCCGCGCTTTTGCATGACGAAGCCGATGACCTTGGCGGCCGCTTCGAAATGTTCGCGCGGGATGGTCTCGTCGATATCGACGGCGGCGTAGAGGGCGCGGGCCAGGGGCACGTTCTCGACGATCGGGACATTGTGCTCGCGCGCCACTTCCCGGATGCGCAGGGCCAGGGCGTCGACGCCCTTGGCCACGCAGATCGGCGCCGGGTCGCCCTCGGACGGTTCGTAGCGCAGCGCGACCGAATAGTGGGTCGGGTTGGTGACGATGACCGTGGCCTTGGGGACGCTGGCCATCATGCGCTGGCGACTGCGCTGGGCGCGGATCTGCTTCAGCTTGGCCTTGACGTGCGGATCGCCCTCGGACTGCTTGTAGTCTTCCTTGATCTCTTCCTTGGTCATCTTCATCCGCTCGGCGAAGCGGAAGCGCTGCCAGAGGTAGTCAGCCCCGGCGGTGAAGGCGAGGAAGATCAGCGCCGAGGTCATCAGGGCGATGGCCAGGTCGCGGGCGAAGGGCAGCAAGGCGGCCGGATGCATGGCGGCGAGGTTCTCGAACTCGCGCACGTGGGGCTTGAGCACCATCCAGCAGAGGAAGCAGACGGCCAGCAGCTTGAGGAAGGTCTTGATGAACTGGACCAGGCCGTCCGGTCCGAAGATGCGCTTGAACCCCGCCATGGGGTTCAGCTTCGACCAGTCGGGCTTGAGCTTCTCGGCCGTGAAGATGAGGCCGGACTGGGCCAGGTTGCCGCCCGCGCCGCCGATGATGGTGGCCAGCATGACGGCGCCGAGGAAGGGCGTGATGGCCCACAGCGCCTGCATGCCGATCTCGACGCCGGCCCCGGTCTCAAGCCCGCCGATCATGGCGTGCGGCGCGGCGATGAAGGGCAGCAGTTGCTCCGCCATCGAGTTGGCGAACATGCCCCCGGCGCTGAGGATGACCGCGGCCGCGCCCAGCAGGGCGAGGGCTGAGCCGACGTCGGCGGATTTGGCGACGTCGCCCTTCTTGCGTGCGTCCGCAAGTTTTCGCGGTGTGGCCTCTTCTGTCTTCGACTCGGGATCGGCGCCTTCAGCCACCGGCGCCTCCCGCGAAGATCCGGGCGAGGGCCTGGTAGCGGTCGATGAAGACCGTACCCAGCACGCCGAGGCTCAGGGCGAAGACCGACAGGCCGAGGATGATCCCCAGCGGAGCGGCGGCGAAGAAGACCTGGAACTGCGGCATCACGCGGCCGACGAGGCCCGAGGCCAGGTTGAAGATGAGGGCGAAGACGATCACCGGCGCCGACAGCTGGACGCCCAGCATGAAGCTGTCGCCGAGGGTGCGGATGGCCAGTTCGGTGAAGTCGCCAGTGATCAGCGGCTTCGCCGGGGCGATGAGCTCGTAGGAGCCGACCAGGCCCGCGATGAACAGGTGATGGGTGTTGGTGGCGAAGATCAGGGTCGTGCCCAGCAGCATCAGGAAGGCCGAGATGGTCGTGCCCGGCTGGGCCTGAAGCGGGTTGGCGGTCTGGGCGAAACTGAGCGCGGTCTGCAGCGAGACGATCTCGCCGGCCGTCGACAGGGCGGTGGTGAAGGCGCGCAGCAGGGCGCCGATCATCAGGCCGACGATGACCTCGCGGATGATCCAGCCGGCCATGGCGCCGAGCGTCTCGGGAAGCGGCGGCAGGGCGCCGGACACCACCGGCCATAGCGCCAGGGTGACGACCAGGGCCAGCGACAGGCGGATGCGCGGCGGGACATAGCTTTCGCCGACGCCGGGCAGCATGAGCAGCACCGCGCCGATGCGTCCGAAGATCAGCGCGCCCTGCCAGACCTGGTCAGATGTGGCCCAGGGCTCCACCCGTTCACATGCCGGCGATGCGCGCGGCGATGGTCCGCATGAAGCCGCCCAGCAGCGCCCCCATCAGCGGCAGGAACAGCAGCAGCGAGACGAAGATGGCGATGATCTTGGGGGCGTAGACCAGGGTCTGTTCCTGGATCTGCGTCAGCGCCTGGACCAGGCCGATGACGACGCCGACGACCAGACCGACAAGCAGCACCGGCGCGCACAGCTGGATCGTCAGCCACAGGGCTTCACGCCCCACGTCCAGAACTTCGGCCCCGTTCATCCAATACGCTCCCCGGATACTGGGCAAGGAATGCCGGGTGTGTGGTTAATGAGACGTTAGCGAAGCGGCCGGAAGGAAGCTTGGCTGTGCGTGTGCAAGGCGTGTAGGCAGGCGGGTGTGACCGCGCTTCCCGACCCCGACCTGCCCGAACCGCTCGCCCGGCACGTGGTCGAGTTGAACGCCGCCATCGCCCGCGGGTGGGTGGAACCGGCGCGGGTGCAAGCGGTCATCGAGGCGCTGGCGGACCTGTCGCCGTCGATGGTCAGCCGCGTCAGTTCGCGCATGGCGATCCAGGGCGACGTCTTTTCGGTCGCCCGGCCCGCACTGCTGAAAGAAGCACCGAACCTCGACGAGACAACGCCCTGGTTCGACCCGGAACGGAACCGCCAGCGGCTCGCCGAACAGCCGGAGCTGGCTTACCTGCTGCTCTTTCACGTCAACGGCCATCTGCGCGAAGCGGCGCTGAACCAGATCAACGACGCCCTCGGCAGCCCCTTCTTCCTCGCCGCCATCGCACAACGCATCAACGACTGGGTTCCGGTGGTGCGACGGTCGGCCGTTCGCTGTGCGGAGCGGGTGTTCTTCACCGCCCCGCCCGCCGCCGTCGCGGAGGTGGCGATGTTCCTGATGGAGCGAACCTCGCACTGGCGGCGCGGCCGGGACGAGGCGCTCTGGCTGAAGCGCTTTTTCGCCAGCCCCCTGGTCGCCGAAGGGGTGGTCGACGGGATCCGGACTCTCCAGACCAGCATCGCGGCCCGCACCCTGCGCCACGCCCTGACCGGGCCGGGCCTGGACGACCGGCTGTTGGACCTCGCTCGCAACGCCGCAAGCCCGGCCGTGCGCCAGATCGCCTTCCGCACCCTGATCGATGGCGAGGCCTGCTGGCGGATCGGCGAAGATGTCGAGATGGGAGGCTGGCCGCCACGGGTGATCCGCCGCCTGCCCCGCTTTGAACGTCGTCCGGTGGCGCGGCCGATCAGTCTGGACGAAGCGATCGCCCTGGCCGCGGCCGACCGCTCGGCGGCCATCCGCCGCGTCGCCGCAGAAGGATTGGCGAAGCACCGGCGGGCCGTTGAGGCGCCGGAACGCCTGTTGTCCCTGCTGATGCAGGCGCCCTCGCCCGCCATCCTCCAGCGCCTTGAGTTCGTCGCGCAGGACCTCGGACTGGAACTCCCGGCCGCTTCAGGGTCTAAGGGCGCATAATCGCGACCACGGCCTCCCTGCGCGGAGCGCCCGCCACAGGATGCCCCCATGGACGACCACCGCCACACCGCCGATCACGACTGCGACGGCAGCTGGGTCGAGCGCGAGGCGCTGGCGCGGGCGGCGGGGACGCCGCTGCCCAGGCGGGGCGGCAACCGGCCGTCGCAGGACATGCCCGACGCCGATGAGGTTCGCGCCGCCGTCCGCACCCTGATCCGCTGGACCGGCGACAATCCGGACCGCGAGGGTCTGGTCGACACCCCGGACCGGGTGATGCGCAGCTATCGCGAGATGTACGCCGGCTACGACGTCGATCCGCGCGAATACCTCGAGCGGACCTTCGAGGAGGTCGGCGGCTATGACGAACTGATCGTGCTGAAGGACATCCGCTTCGTCAGCGTGTGCGAGCACCACATGCTGCCGGTGATCGGCAAGGCGCACGTCGCCTATCTGCCGACGGACCGGGTGGTCGGCATCTCCAAGCTGGCGCGGGTGGTGCGCGGCTATGCGCGGCGACTGCAGATCCAGGAGAAGATGACCGCCGAGATCGCGCGCGCCATCCAGGAGGTGCTGCAGCCCCAGGGCGTCGGCGTGGTCATCGAGGCCGAGCACAGCTGCATGACCCTGCGCGGGGTGAACGCGCCGGGCACCAGCCTGACGACCAGCCACCTGATCGGCGTGATCCGCGACGACGCCCGGACGCGGGAAGAGTTCCTGCGCTTCGTGCGGGGCTGAGAGGCGGCGTCCCTCCGCCCGTCCGCGCGAACGGACGAGCGGAGATCTGAAGCCTACGCCTTGATGAAGGCCAGCAGGTCCGCGTTGATGACGTCGGCGTGGGTGGTGCACATGCCGTGCGGGAAGCCGGGATAGACCTTGAGCGTGCCGTTCGGCAGCAGCTTGGACGACAGGGGCGCGGAGTCGGCGAAGGGGACGATCTGGTCGTCGTCGCCGTGCATGACCAGGGTCGGGACCTCGATCGCCTTCAGGTCCTCGGTGAAGTCGGTTTCCGAGAAGGCCTTGATGCATTCGTAGTGGGCGTTGGCGGCGCCCATCATGCCTTGCCGCCACCAGTTGTCGATGACGCCCTGGGAGACCTTCGCGCCCGGTCGATTGAAGCCGTAGAAGGGGCCGGTCGGGATGTCGATGAACTGCTGCGCGCGGTTGGCGGCGAGGCCGGCGCGAAAGCCGTCGAACACCTCGATGGGCAGACCGCCGGGGTTCTTCTCGGACTTGACCATGATGGGCGGGACCGCGCCGATCAGGACGGCCTTGGCCACCCGGCCCTTGCCGTGACGGGCGACGTAGCGGGTCGCCTCGCCGCCGCCGGTGGAATGGCCGATGTGGACGGCGTCGCTCAGGTCGAGGTGCGCAGCGAGCGCGGCGACGTCGGCGGCGTAGGTGTCCATTTCATGCCCGCCGGACGTCTGGCTGGAGCGGCCGTGGCCTCGGCGGTCGTGAGCGATCACGCGATAGCCCTGACTGAGGAAGAACAGCATCTGCGTATCCCAGTCGTCGCCGCTGAGCGGCCAGCCGTGGTGGAAGACGATCGGCTGTCCCGACCCCCAGTCCTTGTAGAAGATCTCGGCGCCGTCCTTGGTGGTGATCGTCGGCATCAGCTCAGCCTTTCGTTGCGGGCACGCGGGCCCTGGCGGGTCGGGGGAGAAGGCCGCCGGCGGACGCGCGGGCATGCGCGGACGTCCGCTGACGCGGCACCGTAGCATCCGGGGCGGGACCCGACAGTCAGCCGAAAGTCCAGGGAAAGGTCAGGACTACCGACCATCCGCCCCAGGGTAACCCCCGATGCCGGGGCGCGGGGGCGGTCAATACGGTGGCCCTCCCCGTTCCCGCCGGAGTTTCCGAGATGGCTTCCAAATCGCCCGCCAAACCCGCCAACGGCTCGACCCCCGACATCCTGCCGCGGCCCGACTTCCACTTCACGGGCGAAGTGGGGCGCACCTACCAGGACTCCGATCCCGCCCAGTTCCCGCAGCCGGTGCAGCCGCCCAAGGGGGCGCCGAACATCGTGCTGATCCTGCTGGACGACGTCGGCTTCGGCCAGTTCTCGACCTTCGGCGGCGGGGTGCCCTCGCCGACCATGGACCGGCTGGCCAAGGAGGGGGTGCGCTTCAACTGCTTCCACACCACGGCCCTGTGCAGCCCGACGCGGGCGGCGCTGATCACCGGCCGCAACCACCACTCGACCTCGTTCGCCGGCATCACCGAAGTGGCCACCGGCTACGACGGCTATTGCTGCGTGCTGCCCAAGGACTGCGGCACGGTCGGCGAGGTGCTGCGCCAGAACGGCTACATGACCGCCTGGGTCGGCAAGAACCACAACACCCCGACCTGGGAGACGAGCGCGGCGGGGCCGTTCGACCGCTGGGCCAACGGCCTGGGCTTCGATTATTTCTACGGGTTCAACGCCGGGGACATGAACCACTGGAACCCGCTGCTGTTCGAGAACCGCGACCTCGTCCCGGCCTCCGACGATCCCGACTATCACCTGACCGAAGACCTGGCCGACAAGGCCGTCGCCTGGGTGCGCAAGGTCAAGGCGATCGCGCCGGACAAGCCCTTCTTCCTCTACGTCGCCCCCGGCGCGACGCACGCGCCGCACCAGGCCCCGAAGGAATGGATCGACCGGTTCAAGGGGCAGTTCGACATGGGCTGGGACGCCTATCGCGAACAGACGCTGGAGCGGCAGAAGAAACTGGGCGTGGTTCCCAAGGAGACCAAACTGACCGAACGGTCCAAGGGTCTGCCCGCCTGGGAGGGACTGAACGCCGACCAGAAGCGGCTGTACGCCCGGATGATGGAGGTCTTCGCCGGCTACGGGGCCCAGGTGGACGACGCCATGGGCCGGGTCGTCGACGCAGTGAAGGCCCTGCCCGACGCCGACAACACCCTGATTATCTACATCGCCGGCGACAACGGCTCGAGCGCCGAGGGCGGGCTGGAGGGCTCGCTGAACGAGAACATGTTCTTCAACGGCTTCCCAGAGAAGTGGCAGGATAATCTGAAGGCCATCGACGAACTGGGCGGACCGAAGCATTTCAACCACTTCCCGTCGTCCTGGGCGCACGCGATGAACACGCCCTTCCAGTGGACCAAGCAGGTGGCCAGCCACTTCGGCGGCACGCGCAATCCGATGATCATCAGCTGGCCCGACCGCATCAAGGACAAGGGCGGGCTGCGGGAGCAGTTCCTGCACACCATCGACATCGTGCCGACCCTGTACGAGCTGTGCGGCGTCACCGCCCCGCGCGAACTGAACGGCGTGCCGCAGAAACCGATCGAGGGCATCAGCTTCGCTTTCGCCCTGGACGACGCCGACGCCCCCACCCGGCGGCGCACCCAATATTTCGAGCTGGGCTGCAACCGGGGCCTATACCACGACGGATGGATGGCCTCGGCCCCGTCGTTCGCGCCCTGGGAGGCGGTCCGGGACGAGAACTGGAACCCCGACAATGCGGTCTGGGAGCTCTACAAGCTCGACGGCGACTTCTCGCAAGCCGTCGACCTGGCCGCCGAGAACCCCGACAAGCTGCGCGAACTCCAGGATCTCTGGTGGGTCGAGGCCGCCAAATACAACGTGCTCCCGCTGGACTGGCGCGCCGGCATCCGAATGAACGCCGAACTGATGGGACGACCCAGCCTCGTCGGCAAGCGGTCCAGCGTGACCTATCACGAGGGCATGGTCGGCCTGCCCGACGCCGCCTGCCTGCCGATGCTCAACAAGTCGTGGAAAATCTCAGCCGAGGTCGATCTCCCGGACGACCATGCCGAGGGGATGATTGTCACCCAGGGCGGCTCGGAGGGCGGCTATGGCCTGTACCTGAAGGACGGCAGACCCACCTTCGTCTACAACTACCTCGGTCAGGAACGGCCCACCTTCGCGGCCGAGGAGCCCCTGCCGGCGGGCGACCACCGGCTGGAAGTCGAATTCGACTATGACGGCGGCGGCATGGGCAAGGGCGGCAAGGTCACCGTGAAGGCCGACGGGAAGAAGGTGGCCCAGGGTCGCCTGGAGCGGACAGTGCCGGTCCAGTTCTCGATCTGCGAGGGCTTGGACGTCGGCATGGACAACGGCTCGGCGGTGGACTGGACCTACCAGCTGCCGTTCGCCTTCACAGGCAGGATCGACCGGGTCGACGTGGAAATCCGGCCCTAGACCGGCCCGGTCCTTGCGGGAGGAGCCTCGAAGGAGGCCCTCCCCTTGGCCTGGACCGCAATTTCGACCCGGAATGAGACACCGCCCATCGTGCGCGGCGGGTGGCTCGACGCGCTGCGTTTCATCGTGGCCGGGTTGATCATTCTGCATCACTTCCAGGGCGCGGGTCCGGTTCCGCTGGCCGAGGGCCTGCATCCGGTGTTCGAGCGGGGCGGCTTCCTGCTGACCAATTTCTTCCTGATCGACAGCGGCTATGTGCTGATGCGCGTCTATGGCGCGTCGGTCGCGGGCGGCCGGATGTCGGCGGGCGACTTCTTCCTGAAGCGGATTCTGCGGGTCTGGCCGGCGCATCTGATGATGGGGGCGGCGCTGGCAGCCCTGGTCGTGGTGAGCGGATTGTTGGGCCTGGCGCCGCGGGCGCCCGAGTGGTTCCGCTGGGACCAGTTGCCGGCGCAGTTGACGCTGACCCAGGCGTTCGGGGTGCATGGCGGATACGGCTGGAACGCGCCGAGCTGGTCGATCTCGGCCCTGATCGGCTGCTACCTCGCCTTCCCGTGGATCCTGCGCGGCCTGATGCGGCTGGGGCCGTGGAGCGTGCTGGCGCTGGGCGTCGGCGGCTATCTGCTGGCCAACCAGCTGACCTGGAGCCTGTTCGGCTATCCCGTCTACCAGATGCCGATGGGCTTCGGCTTCTTCCGGGCGCTGCCGTTGTTCTTCCTCGGCATGGCGCTGGCGTGGTTCGCGCAAAAGGTCTGGATCGCGCCGAGGCTGGCGGGCTGGGCCGGGATCGGAGCGGCGCTGCTGCTCGCGTTCGTGCAGTATTTCGACAAGCACGCCCTGGTGTCGCTGGCCTGCATCTCGACCATCATCCTGGCGGCGGGCGCGATCCCGACGCCGCGGCCCTCGAAATGGATCGAGACGGCCGCGCAGGTCTCGTTCTCGATGTTCATCACCAACGAGGTGGTGCGGATCGCCTGGTTCGGCGTGGCCAATGTCCTGATCGCCCGGTTCGCCCTGCCGGTCGGGGCGCAATGGGCGCTGTGGGTCGCGGGCGTGGCGGCGGCGTTCGCCTTCGCCTTCCTGTTCCACTTCACCATCGACCAGCCGCTGCAGAACCGGATCCGCGACTGGCTGAAAGGGCGTTCGTCGCATCGTCGGGCTGCGAACCTGGAGCCGGCGCTGGAAGCTTAGTCTTGTCATCCCGGACGGCGCGAAGCGACGAGCCGGGACGGGCAGACCTTCGCGAGCACCTCCCGGAAATCGCGTCGCGATTATCCGGGAGCCGACCAACGCCGCGCGAAACTTCGCTGTCTCCCGGATAGCTGCTGACGCAGCTTCCGGGAGGCTCACAGGCCAGCCTCAGCGTCCCGGATCACCGCTGCGCGGTGTCCGGGATGACAATGACTCAGAGGTACCCCGTCACCGGCGGGGCGTGGTCCCAGTCGTCGCGGGCGCCGTCCTCGTAGCGGATCGGGGCCGCGTCCAGCACCTCGGGAGGCACATCCTCCAGACAGGCGACATTGATGCAGTAGAAGTCGCCGCCGAGCAGATCCATCGAGGCGCTGACGAAGGCATAGACGCCGCACGTCCTGCAGAAGGTGTGGTCGATCGCGCCTGAGCCGAAGCGGTAGTGGGTCAGGTTCTCCTCGCCCTGGATCAGGCGGAAGGCCTCCGCCGGGGTGTGGTTCTTCCACATGCGGGTCTTGCCGCAGAACGAGCAGTTGCACCGCAGGGTCGAGGCGAACCACGGGCCGGGCCGGAGCTGCGGAGAACGCTCGCCCTCCGGCGCCAGGTCGATGTCGCATTCGAACCGGACCGCGCCGCAGTGGCAGCCGCCACGCCAGGTCCGGATCATCACATGCCCTCGTTCAGGTGCAGGATGTTGCCGTCGGGGTCCTTGAACCAGGCCAGCTTCATCGGTCCGTCCGAGTAGACGCCGTCCTTGAAGTCGAGCCCCTGGAGTTCGTCGTACTGGTCGAAGACCACGCCCTTGGCGCGCAGCTCGTTCACCGTATCGACGAGATCGCCGTTCATGGTCCAGACGACGGCGTTGGCGCGGTTGGAGCCGGCGTAGTCGGACTTGTAGACGATCAGGAAGGTCTCGCCGGTGCGGAAGCCCAGGACGCCGGATTCGGCATAGGCCTCCTCCAGGGTCAGGCCGAGGATGTCCTGATAGAAGGCGCGGGCGCGGTCGATGTCGCCGACGGCGACGATGGCGGAGGAGTTGCGGTCCTTCAGCATGGCGATCTCCGGGTTGCAGGAGACCGAGCGTTTGGGCCCGGGGCGGAGTTCCCGGCTCAGCCCGAGCAGGCGGCGGCGTCGCCGGCCGCGACCTCGCCGCCCTTCATGACCAGGCGCGGCGTGCGAAGCGGTCCGAGGCCCTGCGTCGGGTCGCCATCGACCGCGACCAGATCGGCCCAGCTGCGCGGACGAAGCACGCCCAGCGCGTCATCGCCGAGCATCCGGCCCGCCTCCCAGGTCGCCGCCTGCAGGGCCTGCGCCGGCGTCAGTCCCGCCTCGACGTAGCCGTCGAGGGTCGCCCGGGAACCGGAGCCGCGCCCCGGGGCGTAAGGGAGGTAGAGGTCCGAGCCGAGGGCGATGCGCACGCCCGACCGATGGGCGCGCATCAGGCGATCGCGCCCGGCCTGCAGATGGCGATCGATTTCCTCCTGCGGGGGGCGCTCCGGCCAGCTGGAGGTGAACTCCATCGCCATTTCCAGGGACGGATCGGTGGGGACCAGCCAGACGCCCTTCGCGGCCATCAGGCGCAGGGTCTCGTCCGAGACCTCATAGGCGTGCTCGATCGAGGTGACGCCCGCCTCGACCGCCTCCCGGATCGAGGCGTCGGAGGTGGCGTGGGCGGCGACGGGGATATCGTGGCGGCGCGCCTCGGCGACGATGGCGGCCATCTCCTCGACCGACAGGCGCGTCCGCTGCGGCGTGGCCTCGGGATACATCTTGATGACGTCGGCCCCGCGCGCGATCGCGTCACGGACGGCGGCGCGGGCGTCATCGGCGCCGGTGATGATGCGGTACTCGCCGTTGACGAGGTCATGCGGATCGGCCGCCAGCGGCTCCATCTGCCCGCCGGCGGGGGCGAGGCCGGGTCCCGAGCCGTAGATGCGCGGCCCGGCGACGCGGCCGTCGTTGATCGCCCGCTCCAGCATCAGATCGAGGAACCGGCCGGAGTTGCCGAGGTCGCGCACGGCGGTGAAACCGGCGTCGAGATACTGGCGCGCGCGCTGGGCGCCGGTGAGGGCGCGGTAGACGTCGCCGTCCCGCGACTGATCGCGTGCGGCGACATCGGACAGACCCTGGCCATTCGGCTGCTCAAGCAGCAGGTGGGTATGGCCGTCGATCATGCCGGGGATGACCGAGCAGCGGGACAGGTCGATCACCGTCGCGCCTTCAGGCGCCGTCAGCCCCTGCCCCACTTCGACGACCCGCTCGCCGCGGATGAGCAGATCGCGCGGTCCGACCATGCGGCCGGCCGCGGAATCGAACAGATTGCCCGCCCGGACCAGAACCTGCGGCGGCGGCGCGCCCTGGGCCATGGCGACCGCGGGCAGGCAGACGGCCAGCGCCAGGGCGCTGACGGCGGACGCAAAACGGATCATGTGAACTCCCGATCTTCACCCTCTGGAGGCCGCGAGGCGCGCCGCCGGATGCGCAGCCTTGCATGAAAACGCCGTAAGCTTGGCCACCTGTCGTTCGCGGCCTAGAACGGGGCGGTGACGATGAACCCTCTCGACTTTGATCCGCAGACGCTGACGGCCGCCGCCACGACCGGCGATGGCGCGGCGATGCACCGGCTCGCGGTGCTGAACGCCATGGGGCTGGGCGTGCGGCAGGACTGGCGCGCGGCGCTGGAGTTGCTGGCGCGCTCCGCGGCAAGCGGGTTCGCCCCGGCGCGGGAGGAAATGCAGTTGCTCGACCCGGTCGACCTCGCGCGTTGGCTTACGCCGCCGCCGCCGGAGCGGCTCAGCGTGAGCCCGGCCATCCTCGCCATTCCGGGGTTCGTCCCGAGCGAGGTCTGCGACTGGCTGCGGGCGCGGGCGGAGGCCCTGACCGAGCCGGCGCTGGTTTATGACCGGGCGACCGGCGAGGGTCGGCGCGAGGGCGTGCGGACGAACGCCGCGGCGGTGTTCGAACTGCAGCGGATGAGCGTGACGCTGGCGCTTGTGCGCGAGCGGATCGCGCGGGCGGCGGGCCTGCCGGTTCCCGGCCTCGAATGGACGCAGGTGCTGCACTATTCGGTGGGACAGACGTTCGACTGGCACGTCGACTGGCTGGATCCCGCCTTGCCCGGCTATGCCGACGACCTGGCCCGGCGCGGGCAACGGATCGCCACCTGCCTCGTGTATCTGAACGACGATTTCGAGGGCGGCGAGACGGCGTTCGAGGCCGGGGACCTGCGCCATCGCGGCCGGAAGGGCGACGCCCTGCTGTGGGCCAACACCCTGCCGAACGGCGCGATCGACCAAGCGACCCGGCACGCGGGCCTGCCGCCGACAAGCGGTGAGAAATGGGTGCTGTCGCAGTGGCTGCGGGGGCGTGCGCCCACCGCCTGACGGTCTGCCGTCAGATCGGCATCCGCATGATTTCCTGGTAGGCCGAGATCACCTGGTCGCGCACGGCCATGACGGTTTCCAGCGAGGCCTCGGCGGAGCTGACGGCGGTGACGACGTCGATAAGGCTGCCCTGGCCCTGCACGGCGGTGGCCATCTGGCCCTCGGCGGCGCGGGTGGACTGGGTCATGTCGCCCATGACGCTGGTCAGCATCTCGGCGAAGCCGGACTGGGCCGCGCCGCCTACGGGCGAGGTCGGCATGTCGCCGCCCTGGATCGCCGCATAGGCCTTGGCCGCCATCAAGGGATTCATGCGTCAGCCCTACTTCTTGAGGATGTCGAGCGTGCGGGCGTCCATCGAACGCGCCGTCTCGATGACGTTGAGGTTGGCCTCGTAGGCCCGCTGGGCCTCGCGCATGTCCATGGCCTCGACGAGGGTGTCGACATTGGGACGCAGGACATAGCCCTCGGCGTTGGCGGCCGGGTGGGACGGGTCGTACTCGGAGCGGAAGTCGCCCATGTCGGGGCGAACCTCGGCGAGGGTGACGCCGGTGGCGCCGTCGATCTCACGCGCCTGGAAGACCGGGATCTGACGGCGGTAGGGATCGCCCCCGGCGGTCTGGGCCGTCGACTGGGCGTTGGCGATGTTCTCGGCGATGACGCGCATGCGCGACTGCTGGGCCTTGAGCGCGCTGGCGGCGACGGCCATGGCGCTGTTTCTCGGCGGAACGGGATCGGGCATCGGTTACTCCCCCTGTCGATCAGCGGCCGGGTGGCCGGGCGGCCATCCGGAGCATCTGCATGGACTTCTGGTAGAAGCCGATGGCCGCGTCGTAGGCCATGCGGCTCTCGGCCATCTTGAGCATCTGCTCCTCGACGACGACGGCGTTGCCGTCGAGCGTGGTCTCGGAGTCCGGCGCGGCGGTCGACTCGAAGCGCGCCGTCTGCCCCGCCGGAGCGATGTGCATGGCGCTGGTGCGCGTCATCTGCACGCCCCCGCCGCTGCGCATTGCGGCGGCGAAGTCGGTCGGCTGGTTCAGGTCGCGGGCGACGTAGCCCGGCGTGTCGGCGTTGGCGACGTTCTGGGCGACGACGCGCTGGCGTTCGTCCAGCCACGACAGGCGGCCCTTGATCTGGCCCAGCAGCGGAAGATCGGCGATGCCCACGGGCGACGGTCTCCGGGCGCGTATCGCCCACGATTCGATGGGCAGAAAATGCCGCCTGCATGGTTAATGAGGCGTTATCTCAACAGAGCGTTAACCATGATGACCGAAGGCTCGGTTGCCGGAATCAGTCTCCGGCGGGGCCTTTCCGCATGAACTTCCTCGATCTGCTCAGGGCCGTGTTCGCCCTGGCCTTCACTCTCGGCATCATCGGCCTGGCCGCATGGGCCGCGCGCCGCTACGCCCCGCAACTGCTGGCGAAGCTGAGCGCCGAGCGTGGCGAGAAGCGCATGCAGGTGGTCGAGACCCTGGTGCTGGATCCCGCCCGCCGGCTGGTGCTGGTGAAGATCGACGAGGAGGAGCGTCTGCTTCTGCTGGGCGAAGGCCGCGAACTGCTGGAGCCGCGCGGCCCGGGGGCTGAAAAGTGAGCCTCAAGGGCGTCTTCGTCATGCCGACGCGCGCCGAGCTGAAGCGCGCGGCGTTGCTGTCGCTGCTGACCACCGCCCTGTGCCTGATCTGGCCGCTGGCGGCGTTCGCGCAGGATGTGGCCGCGGCCGCAGCCAGCGGAGCGGCGATCAACGTCGACCTGGGCACCGGCGCGGGACTGACCGAGCGGGTGGTTCAGCTGGTCGGTCTGATGACCGTGCTGTCGCTGGCGCCGTCGATCGTCATCATGACCACCAGCTTCGTGCGCATCGTCGTGGTGCTTTCGCTGCTGCGGACGGCGCTGGGCATGCAGCAGTCGCCGCCGAACGCCGTGCTGGTGTCCCTGGCCCTGTTCCTGAGCGCCATCGTCATGGCTCCGACGTGGCAGGACGCCTATGATTCGGGCATCCGACCCCTGCTGGACCAGCAGATGGAGCTGCCCCAGGCCTTCGATGCGGCGTCGGAACCTGTGAAGACTTTCATGCTCGGACAGGTGGACCAGGACGACCTCGCGCTGTTCGTCCGGCTGTCCAACATCGAGGCCCCCGCGACGGCCGTGGACCTCCCTCTCAGGGTGGTCACTCCGGCCTTCATGATCAGTGAGCTGAAGCGGGCCTTCGAAATCGGATTTCTCCTTTTCGTTCCGTTCCTTGTGATCGATCTGGTGGTCGCCAGCGTGCTGATGTCGATGGGTATGATGATGCTGCCTCCGGTGGTGGTCTCCCTGCCCTTCAAGCTGATCTTTTTCGTGCTCGTGGACGGCTGGAGACTGGTCGCCGGAAGCCTCGTCGAGAGCTTCCAGCGAGCGTCCGGTACCGGATAAATCCCCACCCCGTGGGGCTTTCAGCGCCGAACCCGCTTGCCATGAGGCGAAAAAGCGGCGTTGATCCGTCCGTCATCGCCCTGAAATGGGGGGCGAGCTTCAATCGGGAAACGACCCACATGACCACCCAAGCCGAACTCATCGCCGCCGTCGCCAAGGACGCGGGTGTTTCGCAGGCCGACGCCGGCCGCGTCCTGGACGCCATCGTGAAGAACATTCACAAGTCGCTCACCTCGGGCGGCGATGTGCGCATCTCGAACCTCGGCGTGTTCGACACCGCGGCTCGCGCCGCCCGTGAAGGCCGCAACCCGGCCACCGGCGCGACCATCAAGATCGCCGCCTCGAAGGCTGTGCGCTTCCGCGTTTCGAAGCCGCTGAAGGATGCGGTCAACAGCTAAACCCGAAAGGGTTCAGGCGGCGGGCCTCGGGCTCGCCGCCGCAGCTTGCGGACGGGCGGGGGTCGCTGGGCGATTCCCGCCCGTTTTCGTTCTGAGCTCGGCCTTCATGGACGAGACCCAGCCGGCGAAGGTGTCGGCCTGGGCGGTCAGGCCGGCGAAGTCGGCGGGCGAGGCGCCGTCGCCGGTGTCGAGGGCGATAGCCAGCGCGGTCTTCGACCGGGCCCCGGCGATGAAGCCGCGGTAGTTGCGGGACAAACGGCCCAGCGCGGCGTTGTCCTGGGCCAGCGAATAGCCGACGCCGGCGCGAATCAGGCGGGCTTCCTCATCGGCCGAAAGGGCTGCCGGATTGCGGAAGCGGTCGCCGAGGCCGGCCTCGTAGATGGCAGCGGCCTCGGACCATTTCTGCTGCTTCCAGAACACTTCGGCGCGGACGCCGCGGGCGTCGGCGGACGAATCGGAGCCAAGGATTTCAAGGGCGTGGTCGTAGCGCCCGAGGTTCATCAGGGCCCGGGCCTCGAGCGCGCGGCGCTCGGCGTTCAGGGCGGACGGCAGCAGGGTGGTGCGCGAGCTCCAGATGGCCTGCAGGGCCTGTTCCGGCTGGCGATCCATCAGATAGACGGCGGCCAGATCGGTGGCGACCTGGGCCTTGGCGACGCCTTCCAGACGGGTGTCGACCTGGTGCTTGAGGAGCTCGGCGGCCTGATCGAGGAGGTCGACGTCGACCAGTCGGCGGGCCAGGCGGCGGACCATCTCGTCGCCATCTGCGCCCACGGGGGTCAGTTCGCGGAAATCGTAGAACAATCCCAGCGCCTGGACGGGCTGGAGGCCGTCCGCGCCGCCTTCGAGGAAGAGCATCCGGAAGGCTGTGGACAGGTCTGTGGACAGTTCAGCGTAGCCGGGAAGGCGCGACATGCGCGGTCCGGCGCCCTTCAGGGCGGTCAGAGCCTCGCGATAGAGACCTTGCGAGAGGTAGAGCTGGCCGAGCTGGCGGATGACGGCCAGTTCGGTGGCGTCGCCGCGCCAGCGCCAGCGGAGGGCTTCCAGCTCTTTGGCCGCGACGTCGGGCTTCATCGAGCCCTTGGCCAGCGAGAGGCGGACCAGGCCGAGCTTGGCGGGGACCGAGACGTTGTCGAGCGGGGCGCGGGCGACGGCGGTGTAGAGGGCCAGCGCGCGGTCGGTGCGGCCGTCCATTTCGAACAGGCGGGCCTGGACGATGCGGGCGGCGAGCTGGTCGGCGGCGGGGGCGTGCTGGCTGAAGGCGTAGGCCAGCAGGGCGCGGGCGGCCTCGGGGTCGCCGGACTCCAGCGCGGCCTCGGCATGGGCGGCGCCGAAGCGGGCGCGCCAGTCGGCGGGGAAGTCGTCAACGGCGGCGGCGCCGGCGGCGAAGGCCTGACGGGCCCCGGCCCAGTCGCCCTGTTTCGAGGCGATGTAGCCGCGCCAGACGGCGGAGGCCGGGTCGCCGGCGACGGCGGAGGAGGCGAAGTCGGCCGAGGCCTCCTCGAAGCGGCCGATGCCGGCGCGGGCGGCGCCGCGCAGGCCGCGCAGCTCCGGCTCGCCGGACATGTTCGGGGCCTGGTCGACGACGGCGTTGAGGACGCCGATGGCTTCATAGTTGAGGCCCGAGGCGATGAGGAAGCGGGCGAGGCCGAAGCGGGCCTCGACGGGCGCGCGGGGATCCTCGCCGGCGGCGACGGACTCGGCGGCGGCGGCGTTCTGGAGTTCGCGATAGCGGGCGCCGAAGCCCGCGTGGCCGGGATCGGCCCATTCGGCGAGGACCAGGGCCGGGAAGCGGGCCTTGCGCGGGGCGCCCGGCTCGACGTCGGCGGCGGCGAGGGCCGCGGACGGATCGGACAGGGTCAGGCCGCCCGGACGGCTGAGGGTGACCAGGTCGCCCTCGGCCTTGACGGCGAGGTCGGCGACGGCGGTCTCGATGGCCAGACCGTGGGCGGTCGGCAGCATGGCCATGTCGACGGTCTGGCGCAGGTCGGCGAACCCCTTGCCGGGCGCCAGGGCCGTGACGGCGGCGAAGCGGTCGCCGGCGAGGGGATCGGTCAGCCAGACGGCCCGGGTCGCGCCGGCCATGCGGGCGACAAGGGCGGGTTCGCCGGTGTCGTCGCGCTCGACCGCGACGCCTTCGACGACGGCGGCCGGCCCGCCGATGGTGACCGACCAGGTCGAGCCATCGGAAGCCGCGGAGACGGCGAGGCCGCGCGGGGCGGCGATGCGGACGGCGACGTGGTCCGGACCGGCGGTCCAGTGGGCGTCGGAGGCCGGGCCGAGGGCCTTGGCGCCGCTCATGTCGAAGCGGGCGGCGGTGTCGAAAACGATCCAGACGGCGTCGCCGCGACGGAAGACGGCGGCGCCGACCGGGGAGGCCCAGCGGAAGTCGAGGCGGACCTTGTCTGCGGTGGCGTGTGAGACGACCGGCACGGCGGCGACGACGGCGGCCGGGGTGGCGGCGGTCGGCGCGGGCGGAGCCTCGGCGTAGAGATTGACGAACACGGCGCCGTCGGCCGAGCCGGTGCGCACGTCGGCGCCCTCGGCGAGGGTCAGGACCAGTTCGGTGCCGCCGCGAACGGCGCGGGTCTCGACCTTCTCGACGCCGCGGGGCGGGTCGACGCGCAGGCGGGAGATGTCAGGGGCGGCGGTGGCGCCGATGCGGACGACGACGTCCCTGCCCTCGCGCCGGACCTGGGACCGGGCGCCGATGACGCCCGCGAACTCGAGGCGGGTGAAGGCGGCGTTGGCGCCGACGCGAATGGTGACCGGATCGTGGGCTGCGCCCGACTCCTGGGCCATCGGCGCCATGGGGGACAGCACGACGGCGCCGGCCGCGGCGGCTGCCACGGTCGCCCTGAGGATGCGCTTTGACGATACTGCCCCGGCCATACGCGCGCACACTCGCGCGATCCGTCTTTAGACACGGTTAACGGATAGTGACCGCGATGTTCCCGCGACAACACGACCGCTTGCGGCGGCGGGGCCGGAGGCCGACATCCGCAGCAAGCTTCCGACTGGAACCCGCCATGAGCGACCCCGAGTATCCGCCCCTCAGCACCCTTTCGACGGGCCTGCGCTGCCGCTGCCCGCGCTGCGGCAAGGGTCCGCTGCTGGAGGGGCTGCTGAAGATCCGCGACAAATGCCCGGCGTGCGGTCTGGACTACAGCTTCGCCGAACCGGCGGACGGCCCGGCCTTCTTCGGCATGAGCCTGGTGGGCGTGATCGGCATGGCCCTGTTCATGTGGTTCGAGTTCAGCGTCCACCCGCCCGTGTGGGTGCATATGGTCGTGACCATGCCGCTTCTGGTCATCGGCTGCATCGCGGTGCTGCCGCCGTTGAAGGGCTGGCTGGTCGCCGAACAGTACGTGCATAAGGCCGCGCCGCCCGAATGGGAGAGCATCGGCAAGCACGGCAAGGGCACGAAGTGGCGGTAGGGCCTCCCTGAGTCCGCTCATCCCGGCGAAAGCCGGGACCCCGTCCTTTGCAGCCCGGGTGTCCGGGATGATCTTCCCTGGGCCATCGGCGAGGTCGGATCGCCCAAATGACTGGGTCCCGGCTTTCGCCGGGATGAGCGGACTCAAGTTGCGGGGGCGAGGGACGCCAGGCAGGCGCGCCATTGCTGGTGGACCGAAGCGTCTCCGTCGATCGAGATGATAAACGCTCGGGGCTGCGCCTCGCCGAGGTCGTAACCGACGCGGATTCGACCATCTGTGGTCAGGGCGTCGACCGTGTCCGCCACATCCTCGTAGACGTAGTCGAAAGCCCTGAAGGGGCCGTCGGTGGTGTGGATCGCGCCCGACACGGGATGTCCGTTGCGAGAGATTATCCAGGCGTCGTCGGGGGCATGAAGCTCGCCATCGCGGCCTCCGGCGAACACCAGCGCGAAATGCCGGCCTCCGGCGGCGGCGGTGAAGACGGTGAGCGATCCGCGCTGCAGCACGCCGCTGCCCTGGGCCTCCTGATGGAAGGCCAGGGTGCAGCCGCGCGGGGTCTCATCCGCGTTGGTGAGGGCATGCACGCTAACCTCCGCGCGATCCTGGACCGCCATGACGGGGCTGGCCGACAGGCCCAGCGTGAGCGCGACAACTGGCAGAATGGACGTCCGCATGATCCCCCCCGGTCCGGCGTTCCTGAAACCAAGCCGCGTCGCGCGGCGGATGGCCAGCCTCACCCCGCCGCCAGCAGACCGATCTCGAACGTCGCGCCCTTGGCTGACGGCACGAGGTCCAGCGTCGCCTGGTTGGCGGCAAGCAAGGCGCGGGCGATGGAGAGGCCCAGACCGGCGCCGCCTTCGTCGCGGCGGGTGGTGAAGAAGGGCTCGAAGATGCGGCCGGCGTCGCCCGGCGCGATGCCCGGGCCGTCGTCGGAGATGGAGAGGATGACGGTGTCGCCGGCGCTGCGGGCGGCGAGGCGGACGGCGGCAGCGCCGGCCTGACGGCTGTTTTCCAGCATGGTGGACAGGACAACCTCGAGGCTGGCGGCGGGCGCAGCCACCGGCGGCAGGTCGTCGGGCAGGTCGAGGAAGATGCGCAGGTCGGGCGAGCGGGCGTCGACGGCCTTGAGCACCGGCGGGCGCAGGTCGACGGCGAGGCCGGCCTCGGGCCGGGCCATGTCGGCGCGGGCGAGATCCAGAAGGCGGCTGACGAGGGCGGACAGGCGGCGGCCGTCGGCGGCGATGTTGCCGAGGAAGCGCTGACGCTCGTCCGGCTGCATGTCGTCGTGATCCTGCAGCAGTTCGACGGCGCCCTGGATACCGGCGAGCGGGGTCTTGAACTCGTGGCTGACGGCGGCGGCGAAGTCGCGGAGGTAGCGGGAGCGGCGCTCGACCGCCTCGGCCATGCTGCCGAAATCCTCGTACAGGGTGCGGATCTCGACGGCGGCGGTCTGGGGCGGAGGGGGCATGACGCCGCCGCCGGCGGCGACCTCGCGCGCGGTGCGGCTGAGGGCCTCGATGGGCTTGGCGATGCCGCGCGAGACCAGCACGGCGAGGAAGGCGATGACGGCCAGGGCGCCGAACAGGCCGAGCGCGATCTTGATGCGGTCCTGGTAGATGCCGCGGAACAGGGCGCGGGGCGAGCGCGAGGTCAGGATGACGCCCTCGACCCGGCCGTTCACGACCACCGGGCGGGCGTGGTGGATGCGGAGCGCCGAGGCGCGGCTGAGCCACTCCCACGAATAGCGCGGATGGTAGGCGGCGTTGCGGCGCAGGACGGTGCGCGAGCGGCCGGCCAGGGCGTCGGAAACCTCGGGCAGGTCGCGCCATGAGCCGCCCTCGCCGTAGCCGCTGACCACCACGCCGTTGCGGTCGAGGAAGATGATCGAGGCCAGGGTGGTGCGGCTGGTCTCCTGCATGACGGCGTCGAGGCGGGCGCCGACGGCCTGGGCGGCGGGGTCAGGCGGACCGGCGGCGGTGGCCGGGGGTCGTGCGGGCAGGACCGGCGTGGAGCCGAGGTCGATGGTGGCGGTCTCGGGCCGGTACCAGTCGGGGGCGTCGCGCTGGGCGGCGGTGGGCGGGGCCAGTCGGGAGCCGGGCCACAGGGCCTCTGCCGTGGCCGACAGGGCCGCGGTCTGGGCGACCAGTTCGGCCTCCGTCTGGCGAACCAGGGTGTTCTCGTAGACGCGCAGGAAGACGGTCGTGGCGACCGGCAGGATGGCCGCGAACAGCAGCACGGACAGCAGAATGGTGCGCAGGCGGAGCGCCGGCCAGTGCGAGCGGACGAACTGGCGGAAGCGACCGGGCTGACCCGTCACGCCGCCTCGCCGATGCAGGGACCCAGCTGGTAGCCGAGACCGGCGCGGGTCTCGATGACGTCCGCGCCGCCGACGGCCGCGAACTTGCCGCGCAGGTTGCGGACGTGGCTGTCGATGGTCCGGTCGGTCATGGCGAAGCCCGGACCGTGGACGCGGTCGATGATGGCGTCGCGGGTGAAGACCATGCGCGGCTGGGCGGCGAGGACGCGGACGATGGCGAACTCGGTCACCGTCAGCGGCACGTCGGACCCGGCCCAGGCGGCGCGCCAGCCCTCGGCGTCGAGGGTCAGGCGGCCGTGAGCGACCGAGCCGGACGGCAGGGGCGCGGGCGTGCGGGCGGCGCGGCGCAGGATGGCGGCGACGCGGGCCACGACCTCACGCGGGCTGAAGGGCTTGGTGACATAGTCGTCGGCGCCCAGCTCGATGCCGAGGATGCGGTCGAACTCGTCGTCGCGCGAGGACAGGAACAGGACCGGGACGTCGCCCTTCGCGCGGATGCGGCGGCAGGTCTCGATGCCGTCCATGCGCGGCATGTTGATGTCGAGCACGACCAGGTCGGAGGGATATTCCGCGAGATCGGCCAGCGCCGCCTCGCCGTCCGCCGCCTCGCGCGTGGCGAGGCCCGCCTTGCGCAGGGCGAAGGTCAGAAGGTCACGGATGTGGGGGTCGTCGTCGACCACCAGGACGGTACTCTGCATGATCGCCATGTTCAGACTCCGGGGGGCGAGGTCAACGGTGCGACCTCGTAAGCGACAGGGGCGGATACGACGACGGGCGCGATCGCGGGCGGCGGCGGGGGCGGGCGAAGGCGGCCGTCCCATTCGCGCGGACCCGGCGTCGGGCGGGCCAGCGGGCGGCCGGCGGCGAGGCGATCGACGCGATCCAGGCGGCGGGCGTCGCGCCAGGTCCAGCTGCGCCAGTCGGCCTGTTCGGCCCGGACCTGGGCGTGGATTTCGGCGCGGACGGCGGCGGCGCGGTCGCGCAGGCCGGGATCGGGCGCGGTCTGCTCCAGCTCGACAAGGGAGACCAGCGCAGGCGCGCCGAGGGTGCGGAGGTAGCCGAGGTCGAGCTCGACGCCCCTGCCCCCGACCTCGCGGGCGTGGCGGACGTTCCACCAGGCCGCGACGGCGCCGAGATCGACGACGCTGACGATGACGAGGACGACCAGCACCAGGCGGACGTTGGCGTCGATCAGCCAGTGGCCGT
Source organism: Brevundimonas lenta (assembly GCF_014196335.1). Taxonomy (GTDB): domain Bacteria; phylum Pseudomonadota; class Alphaproteobacteria; order Caulobacterales; family Caulobacteraceae; genus Brevundimonas; species Brevundimonas lenta. Next base: position 1,092,201 of record NZ_JACIDM010000001.1, on the reverse strand, counting down.
CCTTGTCGCGGATCAGGCGCCAGCAGATCAACAGCAGGCCGATGGCGACCATGGCCATCCAGATCAGGGCGGCGATGCGGAAGCGGGTCAGGGCGTAGGACTCGATGTAATCGGCGGTGCGATAGATCGAGGAGGCGACCAGCAGCAGGGTCTGGCCGACCCAGACGATGACGAGGGCGCGGACCAGGGGCTTGCGGGCGGTCTCCGAGCCGGGCCGCAGGGCGACGAGGACGAAGACGCCGGCCAGCAGGGCGGTGGCCATCAGGGTCCAGGCGCCCTTGTGGGCGTAGTCGGACAGGCCGATGTCGCCGGGCAGGGGCGCGCCGCTCCAGAGGAAGGCGATGTCGAGCCCGTTCTGCAGGGCGAAGACGGCGTTGAAGACGATCAGCGACAGGGTGACGGAGGCGGCGCCGACGCCGGGCACGCCCGATCCGCGCAGGGACGGCAGGTCGATCAGCTTGCGGCGCCAGCGGGGACGCAGGGTGGCGCCGACCGTCACCAGGGCGACGGACCACCACAGGGCGCGCTGGACGCCGTCGAAGCCCGGGGCGGGCACGCGGACACTGTCCAGCGCGCCGGCGATGAGCGGGTTGGCGCTGGCGAACAGGCCGAGGAAGACCGCGCCGCCGATGAGGGGGACGATCAGCACCTTGAGCACGGCGACGGGCGATACGCCCGGGCGGCGGCTACGGCGGCGGGACAGGCGGATCATGTCCAGCGCGGGGCCGGCGAAGGCCACGGCGCTCTGGACGATCAGGCGCTGAAGCCAGCGCCAGGCGGGCTCGCCCTTGCGGACGCGGGCGGAGAGAACGGCGAGCGACAGCATCAGGCCGAACAGCAGCCAGGCCAGCACGCCCGGGCGATCGATCAGCACCACCGCCAGGCCCGCTGCGCCGGCCATGGCCGAGAGGGCGCGGGGATCCTTGAGCAGGCCGGGCCGGACAATGGCCACGACCAGGGCCCAGGTCAGGGCGAAGGCGCCGACGGTGGCGCCGACCGGATGGAAGAAGAACAGCGCGTCGGCCGCCGCGACCAGGGCGACGCCGGCCACGACCTTCAGCCAGAAGGACGATCGCGTGAACGGATGGGTCTGGAGCATGAAGCCTCCCCTTGTGAGGAGGCCGTTGTCGCGCCGTGCGGTTCAGGCGCGTGGGGGCGCCGGGAGGACGTTCGGCGCAGGCGATGTGCAGGACCGGTGCAGACGCCCTTAGTGGGTGGTGCTGGGGGCCGGACGCTCGTCCTCGCGCTCGATGTACCAGCGGGCGGTGCGTTCGATGCCCTCCTCCATGCCGATCAGGGTGCGGCCGTGGACCGCCTCGATCGGTGCGACGTCGTAGACGTACTCGGTCAGCATGTTGTCGAGGCGCTGGCTGGTCAGGGGGAAGCGGACGCCGCGCTTCGTCAGCACGTCGCCGGTGCGGGCCAGCGAGCGGGCCAGCGGGGTCGGCAGGGTGGCGATCGGCTTGTGGAACCACTTGCCGAAACCGCCCGCCCAGGCGCGCAGATCGATGGGGTCGCTGTCGGCGAGGTAGAAGGTGTGGCGGTTGACCTGCTCCGCCGGGGCGATGGCCAGGGTGATCAGCTGGTCGATCAGGTTGTCGATGTAGGAATAGGACTTCATCAGCGGGCGGCCGCCGACGTGGAAATAGAGCCCCTTGCGGATCATGCCGAGGATGCCGGCGTAGTGCTCGCTCATACCGGGGCCCCAGATGGTGGTGGAGCGGAAGATCACCCACTCCTTGCCGGCCCCGTCGCGCGAACGGACCATCTTCTCGCCCAGCACCTTGCTTTCGCCGTAGCCGCCTTCGGGGTGGTAGTCGGTGTCGTGGGCGGGGGTGACGCCGGGCTTGCAGACCAGCTGGGACGAGGCCCAGACCACGCGATGGACGGACTGCGAGGCGGCGACGGCGTCGAGGAGGTTCTTCACGCCCTCTGTGTTCACCGCATAGCCGTTGCGGGCCATGCCCTTCAGATCGGTTTCAGCCGCGAGATTGAAGACCACGTCCGGCTTGAAGGCCGACAGGGCGGCGCGGAGGGAGACCGGATCCATCAGGTCGCCGATGAAGGAGCGTTCGTGCTGCGCGCGGCTGAAGCCGCTGACGTGGTGGCCGCGGGCCGCCAATTCCCGCACGAGCGCCTTGCCGACAAAGCCGGAACTTCCGGTGACCAGTATCCGCATGTCGTCAAGCCCGCCTGAAGCCTAGTTTGCTTCTCAACCGGGCAACCGATGGGTTGTTCCCGGTCAGGGCGAAGAAATCGCGCGTTCGCCGAAAGGTGGCCTCAGTTGTGTGGACTCAGGGCACCAGTTGCCAGAGGCGCGTGACCTGAAGCGTGAAGGCGACGCCCGCGATCAGGGCCAGGACCACGACGCGAAATACGCCCGGCGCGCGTTCGGCCGGCGGATGCGCGTAATTGGGCCGGCGGCGGATGGCGACCGGGGCCGGCGCGAGAATCTGCCACAGATCGCGCTGGCTGCTGCTTTCGTTCTTTGGATGACTGGACATCGTCACTCCCCCTACAGGGGAAACATTCGCTTCAAACTGCCTATCTATCAATCTGGCCGGAAGTACTATGACCCCCTAATACAGCGCCGCCCGATACACGTTTCCGTGCACCGGGCGGCCGTTCCCTGGAGGAGGAACGTAGTAGCTAGATCAGCCAGTCGTCATGGCTGTTCACGTGGGTGTCGTTGAGGCTGGCCGAAGGCAGGTCGTCGACCAGCGACAGCATCCGTTCGAAGCGGCTGTAGAGACCGTCGTTCAGACCGCTGAAGTCGTACTCCTCGACAGTGCGAACCGAGGGAGACCAGTCGCTGACGCCCGACAGGGCCGGAAGAACGAAGGGATCGTCCTCCATCAACGGCTGGACCTCGGGCCCGGCCACCTTGGCGGTCGCGTCCAGACCGTACGGGAGCACCTCGGGACCGTCCGGAGCGGCCGTGGCCGCGGCGGGCAGGACGAGGGCGTCCGAGGCGGACTTGGCCGACAGGGTCGGCGCCGCGGCCGGGGCGGCGGCGAGGTCGGACAGCAGGGCCGTCTGGCCGTTGCTGAAGCGAACCCGCTCCACCCCGATCAGGGTGTCGATCCCGTCACGACCGGCGACGCTGTCGGTGATCCGGTAGCCGCCGTCGATGGCCACCACCGAATAGCTGGCGGCGAGGCCCTGCATCTGGGCCAGGTCGTTGCCGGAGCCGCCGACGAGGGTGTCGTCGCCGCCCTTGCCGGTCAGGGTGTCGTTGCCGATCCCGCCGGTGATGACGTTGGCGTCCGCGTTACCCACCCCGTTGAAGTTGCCGACGCCGGTGTAGGTGACGTTTTCGACGTTGGCCGCCAGCACGTGATAGCTGGACAGGCTTTCGACGTTGTCGATACCCCCGCCCGCCAGCTCGACGATGGTGTCGCCGGCTGCGGTGAGGACGTAGCGGTCATTGCCCGCGCCGCCCTGCAGCTGGTTGGCGGCGCCGGAGCCGCCGTGCAGGGTGTCGTCGCCGTCGAAGCCGAGCAGGACATCGTAACCCGTCCCGCCCCAGAGGACGTTGGCGCCCGCCGTGCCGGCCAGGACATCGTTGAACGCCGAGCCGATGACGTTCTCGAAGCCGATCAGGCTGTCGGACGCGCCGTCGCCGTCGTTGGAGGCGATGGAGCCGGTCAGGTTGACCGTGACGCCCGCCGCCGCCGCCGCATAGCTGGCGGTGTCGACGCCCTCGCCGCCGTTGAGAACATCCACGCCGCCGCGGCCGGAGAGGACGTCGTTGCCGGCGCCGCCCTCCATCGCATTGGCGAGCTCGTTGCCGACGCCGGTGAAGTCACCGGTTCCGACGAAGGCGAGGTTCTCGAGGTTGGCCTTCAGCGTCCACGCTGCGCGGGTGGTGAGGATCGAGTCCGTCCCCTCGCCCGCCAGCTCCAGCACCGTGTCGTTGGCTTCGACGAAGTAGATGTCGTTGCCGAGACCGCCCTGCATGGTGTTGGCCGCGCCGGCCCCGCCCCACAGGAAGTCGTCGCCGCCGAGACCGATCAGGGTGTCGACGCCCTCGCCGCCGAACAGGACGTTCGCCGCCGCGCTGCCGACGAGGGTGTCGGCGAAGGCCGAACCCACGACGTTCTCGATGCTGGTCAGGGAGGCGATGAAATCGCCGGCGCTGTCACCGTCGCGGGCATAGCCGCCGTTCAGGGAGACATGCACGGCCCGGGTCGCCGCCTCGAAGCTGAGACCGTCATTCCCCGCGCCGCCGACGTAGCTTTCCGCATCGCTGGTTCCATCCATGAGAACGTCGGAACCGATGGTTTCCAGCAACGCCGCCGCCGCGGGGCCGAAGGCTTCGACCACATCGTCCGGACGCAGCGTCCCGACCACGGTGTCGTTGCCGCCGTTCTGGCGGAACACGACGCGGTGGGCCGAGGTCAGGCCGGTGATGTCGACGACGTCGTCGTCGCCGGATCCCTCGATGGTGATGGTGCTGGTCAGCAGGCTGGTGCCGGCGAAGGTGCCGATCGGGATGAAGGTGTCGCCGCCGCCGAAGCCGGTGATGACGATCTCCTCGATGTTGTCGAGTTCGGCGATGACCGAGGCGTTGTTCGTCCCGTTACGCGTGATGACGATCTCGGTGTTGGCGTTCAGGCCGGTGATGCCCGCCGCCAAAGCCTCGGTCCGCGAGTAGATGCGATAGGTCTCCGCCGAAGCGTCGCCCTGGATCCGCACGGTGTCAGTGTTGGCCCCGCCATCGACGAAGTCACGGCCGTCGCCGACGCTCCAGATGATCTGGTCGTTGCCGGCGCCGCCCAGGGCGGTGTCGTTGCCGGCGCCGCCGACGAGGACGTCATTGCCGCCCGCGCCGTTGACCGTGTCCACACCACCATGTCCGAGGACGATGTCCGCACCCGTGCCGCCGTTCGAGGTGGCGCCGGCGTTCGTGCCGTTCACCAGGGCGTAGGTCGTCCCGGCGAAGCGCAGTTGCTCGATCGTCGTCAGGGTGTCGATCCCCTCGGCTCCGACCCGGTCTGTGACGGTCAGCTGACCGGCGCCGTTCAGGCCGAAGGAGAAGTTCCCCACGGCGCCCGCCCAGACGGCCACGTCGGAGCCGCCCGCGCCGCCGTCGAGTCGGTCGTTGCCGGCGCCGCCGTTGAGCGTATCCGTGCCGCCGGCGCCGCTGAGGATGTCGTCCCCGGCGTTGCCGTTCAGGGTGTCGTTGGCGCCCAGCAAACCGCCCAGGATGCCGTTGGTGCCGTCGGCGATATCGTCGCCGGCGGTGCCGTTGAAGGTGTTGGCGAGGACGGGGACGGCGTCCCAGTTGTCGCCGACCACGCCCGTCGGGGCGGAGTAGAGGACCTCGGCGTTGCCGCGAGCATCAGTGAAGCTGACCTCCGCACGAAGCAGGCCGCCGACCTGGCCGCCGATACCGAGAATGCCGTCAGTCGGCGTGAAGGATGCGCCGTTGGCGCCGACCAGGATGTCGGTCCAGGTCACGCCGCCGTTGGTGGACACCTGCCACTGGTAGGAGAAGGCGCCCAGGCCGTTGACGTCCTGGATCGACGACGTGTTCAGCGTCAGCGTCTGCCCTTCGGTCGGGGTCAGGTCGTTGATCACCGGCGCCCCGGTGGCGGGAGAGTTGACCAGCTGGTCGACATCAAATTCGCCGTTGGTGAAGCGCAGACGTTCGATGTTGAACAGTCGGTCGACGCCGTCCGAAACCGGACCCGGCACCGCCCCCTCGCCGGCGTCATCATCATCCACCGGTCCGGCGCCTTCATCGAAGCCGGTATGGGAGACGGTGATGCTGCCGTCCGCGTTGCGGGTGAAGGTGTAGTTCTCGACCACGTCCGTATAGACGGCCACGTCCACGTCGGTGTTGGCCAGGTCGCCGTCGATGATTTCGCGGACGATGACCAGTTGGCCGGGCTTGAGTTCGCCGGACAGCATCCGGGCGGCGATCTCGGTCATGCTGTCGACGCTGAACAGCTCCGGCCCGGTGCCGTCGTTGTTGGCGCGGACGCTGATGCGGACGTTCAGCCAACGGTCGCCGTCGATGATGTCATCACCGGCGAGGCCGGTGATCGTATCGCTGCCTCCCCCGCCGAGCAGGATGTCGGAGGCGTCCGCCGTATTGATGACGATCATCTCCTGATTGCCGTCGGCGTCGAGGACGGGATCACCGTCCTCATCCACCACCGGGATCCGGATTCTGTGGGCGACAAGGGCGGCGAGGCCGTCGATCAGGTCGACATTCTTCTGCAGCAGGTCGTTGGAATAGGAGTCGAGCGGCGAGTCGTCGGTCGCGATAGCGGCCGTGCCGGTCAGTTCGGCGCGAGAGTTCACCGGCGAAACGCGTCCGATCAGAACGTCGTTGTACTTCCAGCCCGACAGACCTTCGACCAGGTCGAAGCGGTCGCGCAGGATGAAGGCTTCCTGGGTCTCGAAGATCGGGATGCCCAGGTTCGAGTTGGCCGCATGGGCGTCGCCCTTGTGGATGGCCCAGTCGAAGCCGGCCATGCCGTTGGAGCGCTGGATGCCCTCGGCCTGGAACATGATGTCGTCGCCGGATTCACCGTCGTAGTCAGTGTCGCTGCCGCCGCCGTTCATGACGTCGTGGCCGACGATCCGCGAGTTGAAGAAGATCTCCGAATTCTCACCCGTCATGACGTCGAACCGGGCGCCGCCTTCCAGCCAGTCGTCACCCTCGTTGCCGAGCAGGGAGTCGCCCCCGTCGCCGCCGAGAATGAAGTCCGTGCCGGTGCCGCCGAAGGCCTCCTTGCCGTCCGGCCCGGTGATGATGAAGTCATTGCCGTCGTTGCCGAAGATCAGGGCGAGGCCAGAGCCGCCATGGATGACGTCGTTTCCCGCGTTGCCGTGCAGGAAGTCGGTCTCGCCGATGTCGGTGCCGGAGTTGGTGATGATGTCGTCGCCCGCGCCGCCGAAGACTTTGTCGACGCCATAGCCGGCCTCGATCCGGTCATCGCCGCCGTAGCCCCACAGGGCGTCGTCGCCGCCGCCTGCGATGATGGTGTCGGCGTTCTCGGTGCCGCCGACCACGAAGTGCTCGGGGCTGTTGATGCGGATGTAGGCCGCGTCGGTGGTGGTGTCGTTGATCAGATTGCCGGCGGCGTCGCGGCGTTCGACCAGCCGTGAGACGGCGGCCAGCATCGGATCGTCGTGGACCGGGTCAGCGCCCAGCTGCTTGCTGATGTCCATCTCGAGGATGGTCATCTGGAAGGCCGAGAACAGGTCGCCCGGCAGGGCGGTCGAGTCATGGCTGTCCAGGTCGGTGTTGCGCCGGGCCAGTTCGGCGAAGGTGTTGTTCTCCAGCTCATTGAGCAGGTTCAGGCCCTGGACGCGCGAGAGGTAGTAGAAGCGGTCGGCCTCCTGCAGGTTCTCCATCGTCATTTCGAAGACGAAGGCGAAGGACGAGCCGAGCATGCCGCCGAAGGGCATCTTCTTCTCGGCCAGGCCGCCGATCCAGAAGTCGACCGTGTTCAGGCCGCCCAACGATCCGCCGGCGTAGCTGCCGGAGGCGTTGAGGAAGTCGAGACGATCGGCAGGCGCCCCTGCCCCGCCCAGCACCAGCAGGGTGGCGGCGTCGCGCTTCTCATCGACGGTGGAGGCGCCGGTGATCGAGCTGTGGGTGCCGTAGGCGGCGATGAAGTTGATGACCGACGCCGGGTTCTTGAGGTTCACGGCGAAGTCGGCCCAGCTCTCATAGGGCTTGAGCTGGGTGTCGCCGGTCTCTTCGTAGAAGCGCGCGCGCGCCTCGTTCAGCGGCGGGGTGCCGACGTCGCGACCGCGGGCCAGGTTGATGGTGGCGAGGTCGAGCGGCAGGCCCAGCAGATTGTTGCGCAGGGCGCCGGTGACGAACTCGTCGATCTCGTTGCCGGTCTGGCGCGACATGCCGCGGATGATGGCGCCCGCGGCTTCATCGGCGTCGCCGGCGTTGGCGAACTCGATGGGATTCAGGAAACCCTGGATCAGGCTGATGTCGTTCTGGACCGGGTTGCCGTTCGCATCGAAGCTGATGCGGGCGATGTCCTCGGTCAGCATGGAGTGGCCGAAGCGATAGACGACGTGGGCGAACTCGGCCGCGATGGCCGGGTTGATGTCGGCCGAGGGCTCGAACACGAAGACGTCGATGTCCGGCTGCATCTTGCGGCCGAACTCCTCGAAGACGAGGTGCTGGTATTCCATCTCGTTGGTGAAGCGACCGACCTGGAACAGGCGCTCGCCGTCCCAGACCAGGGCGTCGATCTGGGCCTGGGTCGTCGGCATGGTGGTGACGTCGACCAGCAGCCACTCGTTCAGGAAGGCCAGGTCGCCGGACTGAAGCGCCAGATCCTTGGTGTGTTCGACCAGGCGGTTATGCTCGGAGTGGAAGACGTGGTGCACCGCCGTCAGGGCGATGTTCTCGTTCGCCCGGCCGTCACCGGCGATGTAGTGGGCGTCAAGCAGTTCGTTGTCGTACGAGGTCTGGTTGCCGCGGGCGTCGTAGCCGCCCGAATAGCCGACCGCCGTGTCGCCGTCGGCCTGCAGCACGCCGCCGACGACGACCGGACCGGCCGCGTGGGCGATGTCGTCGAGGAAGGCGTGGCCGGTCAGGATGGTGCTGGCCGGGATGTTGACGCCGAGGCCGCCGTTGGCCGCGGGATCACCTTCCAGCAGGACGTCGTCGGCCGTGCCCAGCTGACCATCCGCACCGAGGCCGATGACCAGTTGCGGCCGGCCGTTGGCGCCGGGGATGAAGTTGCCGTAGGCGTCCGCGGCGATCAGCGGGATCTTGCCGACGTGGGCGTCGGTCAGATTGATGCCCAGCACCTCGCGGGCCTGCTGCTTGATGTCGGCCCAGGTGGCGAGACCGCCGCCGACCGAACCTTCGAGCAGATGACCGGTGGCGATGGGGCCGCCGTCGGGTCCGGCGACGTACTCGCGCATGAAGACCTGCTTCGACGCGGTCGAGCCGTAGGTCTGGTTCTGGTCGACCCAGGGCGTGGTCAGGTTGGTCGGCGAGCGACCGTCGTCGGCGGTGCCGAGGCGACCGTCGGGACCGGCGTCGACGGTGACGCGGGTCAGGACCATGAAGTTGGTGTGGCTGCCCGGGACGTACAGCGGATCGTCCGGCTGGAGCGGCACATAGACGCTGCCGCTGCCGCCCTTGGCGACCAGGTCGAGACCGTGGTCGAAGAACTGGCCGAAGATGGTCATCCAGCCGTTGTACGGCGACGACAGGCCTTCATCCGGCGAGACGTTGGGCAGGAAGACGGAGTCGCCCTCCATCTGGATGCCGTAGCCTTCCAGCGCCACGCTGAGCTCCAGCTGGGCGGCGGTCAGGACGGTGGGATCGCCGCCCTCGGCGGCCTCGACGGCGGCGTGCAGGGCGCGGATGTCGGCCAGGGCGGCCATCAACTCGGCCCCGGGGACGCCCGCATGCTGAAGCGCCGCCATGATGACGGCGGGGTTGTTCAGCGACTGGTCGGCGACGAGGTTCGAGATCAGGCGCGGGTCGGCGTCGATGACCGTGCCGCTGCCCGGTCCGGGCATGGTGCCGGGGTTGGGGCCCGAGTTGCCGTAGTCGTTGTTGGTATAGACGATCGGCGTGTCCGGAATGCCGTCGCCGTTGGTGTCGACCATGCCGAAGACCATCTGGTCGCCGTCGGCGTCGTTGACGTAGGTCGGCGTGAACAGGCCGGGGAACGACTGGTCCGCCGCGCCCCACAGCTCGCGACCGGGCAGCAGGTTGTTGTAGCTGCCGTCGACGGTGCGAAGGCCGTAGGGCAGCAGGTGCGCCTGCGCCAGGCCGTCGTTGCCGCCATAGCCGGCCACCAGGGCCGCCAGATCACCGCCGGCGGCGTGCGCCTCGGCGATCTTGATTTGCCTGAGAATGAACTCGAGATCGTTCCGGACGAGCGTGACCATTGCATCTACCCCAGCAATAACGTGGTTGCACGCCGCACCCTCCGTGCGACGCGACGTTCTGCTCGAGGTGAAAACAGTCAGACACCGCGCCGAAGCTTGTAGCTACGACTATCGGCGGATTGCTTTATTAACGCCCCGGTTAGAACAGCAATACAACGTTATCTACTTCTGGACCTAGGTCGATTTAGGCTGATGGACTAGGACGAGTGCTATCGCGGCGGTAGCATTACCGAAGTAATAATACTTCTGAATTCTGTAATTATACTTCAGGAACGCAGGATTGTCCCGCGCGCCGTGGCGCGCGGGATTCAGGTCGTCGCGACCCCTGGGTTGTGAAAGGCCGGCTCTAGGCGCGGCCTCCGTAGACGCCGGGCAGCAGCGGCTGCCCGGATCGACCGTGCAGCGCGGTGACCGCCTGGACGCGATTGCGTACGCCCATCTGTCGGAAGGCCGCGAGCAGGTGGACCTTCACGGTCCCCTCGCAGATGCCGAGCAGATAGCCGATCTCCTTGTTGGAACGGCCGGACGCCAGCATCTCGACCACCGTGCGCTGGCGGCTGGTGAGGGCGTCGACCGGGTCGGCCGATCGCGCGCTGTCGACGGCGGCGGAGACGAAGGCCTGGCCCTGGAAGATGGCGCGCAGCACGGCGGAGATCTCGTCGTCGGGCCGGTCCTTCATCAGGCAGCCCCTGACTCCGGCGGCCGGCGCGGCGTCGACGCAGTCAAGACCGGCATGGGAGGCCATGACCACGACACCCAGTTCCGGGAAGGCCGACGTCAGTCGGCGCAGGCCCGCCGCCCCGTCGAGACCAGGCAGTTCGGCGTCCAGCACGACGAACTCGACCGATCGTCCGTTCCGCAACAACTCATGCAGACTGACGATGTCCTCGACACCGGCGACATCGGCGATGCCGAGGTCACGTTCGAGCAAGGCGATCAACCCGGCCCTGCAAAGCGTGTTGCCGTCAGCGACCAGCACACGCGCCTTTCTTGCCTTAAGCTTGTCCATTCCACCCCCGGCGTCGCCGCCGGCCCACTCAACCTATCCGTTATCGATTAGTATACCGGCGATCATTTGAGAGACTAGTAAGCCTAATGGACTAGTGGATTCAGGCGAATTATTACTCATCGCCGTCAGTAAACGGTCAGGTTCGTCAGGAAACGGTCAGTTTGACGTCAGGCTCCTGTCAGCTTCAACGTCTATTCTGTATTCAGACGAGTTGGATCACGGAGAGTTGGCGATGAGCGAACGCGAGCAACTTGAAGCGGCCGTAGAACGCGCGGCGGCGCACTCACTGCAACTCATAGAAACCGGGGCCGGCTGGACTCCGATCCGTAAGGCGCAGGATGACTGGAGTGCGGCGGTGGGCGATCTGGCGCGCTATCTCCTGACGACCGGAGAGCCCGGCTGGATCCCCGGCGCGGCCACCCGACGCGAGATGTCGCTGGACATGGCGAGCTGAAAAGCCGTCAGATAACGACGGCTTGCGCCTCCGCGCACAACCGACCATCCTCGATTTCAACACCTTACCGCATTGGTTGAGCCGTGCGCCTGTTGATCGTCGAGGACAATCTGCACCTGGCCCGGCTCATCGCGGAGCGGCTGACGGTGCACGGGTTCAGCTGCGATCAGGCCCACGACCTGCAAACCGCCCGCGAATGCCTCGGCGCCGCCAGCTATGACCTGATCATTCTGGACCTCGGCCTGCCGGACGGCGACGGGCTGAACTGGATCCAGACGCAGCGCAGCCGCAACCTGTTGCCGCCGATCCTGATCCTGACCGCCCGCAACGCCCTGGAGGACCGGGTCGCCGGCCTGGACGCGGGCGCCGACGACTACCTGGTCAAGCCGTTCGAGATCGACGAACTGCTGGCGCGGCTGAGGGCCCTGATGCGCCGGCCGGGCCTGCGCGACCAGCCGGTGATCGAGGTGGGGCCGCTGCGGTTCGAGGCGGCGAGCCGGGCCGGGAGCTATGGCGGCGTGCCGCTGGACCTGTCGCGGCGCGAGAGCGACCTGCTGGAACTGCTGATGCGCCATGCGGGGACGCTGGTGACGCGCCGGACCATCGAGGACGCTCTGTACAATATGGACGACACGGTCACGCCCAATGCGGTCGAGGCGGTGGTGTCGCGGGTCCGCCGCAAGATCGAGGGCGCCGGAGGGCAGTCGATCCTGCATACGGTGCGCGGCATCGGCTATCTGATCCGGTCCCAGCCGCAGCTATGAGCCGCAAGTCGATCTCACGCAGGCTTCAGGCGCGCCTGGCGTGGATCACCGGACTGGCGGCGCTGGCCCTGCTGGGGTTCGTGGCCTTCGACATCGACCGGATGTTCGACCAGCACTATTCGACCCTCGGCCTGACCGGTCTGGCCTACGAGATCGGCGACCACGTCGTGCTGCCGGTGCTGGTCATTCTGCTGCCGCTGCTGATCACCACGCCCTGGCTGGTGCGGCAGGGGCTGATGCCGCTGGAGACGGCGGCGGAGCGGGTCGATGCGACCAGCGGCAAGGACCGCGGCTTCCGCGTCGAGACTGAGGACCTGCCCGAAGAGGCCGTGCCCTTCGTCAACGCCGTCAACAACCTTCTGACCCGGCTGGACGAGGCGGCCGAGCGGCAGGAGGCGTTCGCCGCCGACATCGCCCATGAGCTGAAGACGCCGCTGGCCATCCTGAAGCTGGAGATGGACGTCTACGGCGACGAACTGGCCGACAAGGTGAAGGCGGACATCGGGGCGATGAACCGGCTGATCGACCAGTTGCTGCTGATCGCCCAGCTGGACGCCTCGGTCGCGGCGCGCTCGCCGTGGGACCGGGTGGCGCTGCGCGAGGTGGCGGAGGATGTGATCGGACGGCTGGCCGCCCGCGCCATCAACGACGACATCCGTCTGGAGCTGCAGGTGGTGGAGCCGGTGACCGTCTATGGCCGGCGCGAGGCGCTCGCCGCGGCCTTGCGGAACCTGATCGAGAACTCGCTGCGGGTGACGCCGGCGGGGCAGCGGGTCACCGTCTTCGTAGGCCCGTCGGCGCAGTTGCGCGTGCGCGACGGCGGCAAGGGCCTGAGCCCGGAACAATTGAGCCAGCTGAGCCGGCGCCATGCGCGGGCCGACCACGCCAGCAAGACAGGGGCCGGGCTGGGCCTGGCCATCGTGTCCAAGATCATGGGCAGCCACGGCGGACGACTGGAGACGCGGCCCGATCGCCGCGAGTTGTGCCTGGTGTTCGGGGAGGAGGCCGCCGCCGTCGCGCCGAAGCGGGCGCGCCGGAAGGCCAAGAGGCCCGATCCCATCCCCGGGGGGCAGTGAGGGGATCGGGCCCTGGAAAGGTCTTGCGACCCGCCACCCGCCGAACCGTTCGAGTGCCCGGCGAGCAAGACCACAGTGGAGGGCGTCGCCCTGCTCCGGCAATCCAGCCTGTCAGCCTACGACTAGTAGTAGGCCATCGGATCAGTATGCCCCGATCGCCCACGACAGCCTGAACGGTGGAACGGCAGGCCAGGCACGACTCCACCGTCGCCGGTGATCGACGTCAGTCCGCGGAAATCCATCAGGAAAAAGATGGCCCGGTCTCCAGCTGGGGGGCAATACGGAGACCGGGCCGGGAGGGCGGGCCCACCAAGGCCCGGCTTCGGGGGGAAGTTTCAAACCCGCAAAGCTTGAGCATAGTGATGACGGCTTGGCCGTGGGCACAACCAGGCCAATCGGGCTATGTCTGATGGCAGACGGCGGGACAGCCTGGCGGCTGCCCCGTCATCCGTCGATGCGCGCGACAGATTGGTCAGTGACCGCCGGCGCCGGGCGGCAGGACCATGTGGAGGGGGATGCTGAAGTCGAGCCAGATGGCGTCGCCCTCCAGCCGGTTGACGGCGTCGAACTCGGTCGCGGCGTGCAGGCGCAGGGTGGCGGGACGTCCGGCCATCTCGAAATTGTGGGCGACGGTGACGCCCAGGCCGGTCACCTCGCCCTTGAACGGCCCGAGGCGCGCGCCGGAGCCGGAGTCGCCGGTCAGCTGCTGGAAGCGGTAGGCCTGGACCCCGGCGGACCAGGCGGGTGAGAAGATCTTCTCGACCGAGGCCTCGGCGTGGAACTCCGTGCCGGTGTCGTAGTCGGTGACGTCGTTCTCGCCGTTGAAGGTGACGCCGACCTTGCCCGTGACGTCCCAGCCCTTGTCGCGCCAGGTGGTGGCGAACGAGAGGTCGGCGGCCCAGCGGTGGAAGGCCAGGTTGGCCAACTCGCCCTCGCGATAGTCGCCCGCCGGGATGTTCAGCAGGCCGCTGACCTGAAAGTGGGTGTTCCCCTCGCTCGTACCCCACATGGCCATCAGCACGGGATCGCCGACGACGAAGGCGGAGTCGTTGCGGGACACGCCGACGGAATTGCCCAGCGGACCGGTGATAACCGCGGACACGGTGACGTCCGGCTCGCCCGCCGGAATGATCGCGCCGAAGCCCAGCGCGCCGCCGAGGAAGTCGGTGCTGGGCACCCACAGGACGCTGGCGAAATTGGCGGTGATGTCGGCGTCCAGGCCGGCGACGAGGTTGCCGCCCACGAGGAAGTTCCGCTCGGCCTCGGCCGAGCCCTCGTAGTGGTAGAGGGTGTTGGCGAAGAACACGCCCTGCACCGGCGGCATGATCGCTGTTCCGGGCCCGCCCGATCCGAGCAGATAGAGGCTGGCCCCGCCCTCCGAGGCGCGTGCATCGCCCGCCTGGGCTGCGAGCGCCAGGCCGAGCCCGCAGCCGAGGGCGATCAATGAGCCCCGCATGCGCAGAGGATTGAACGAGTTGATGATCCGCTGACCCATGACCGCGCTCCATTCGCCCAAGGGCGGGACGATGGCCGGGGAGTCCGGGACGGGCTATCCGGTGAAACCCGGATTGGCCGGCGCCGACAGGCGTCGGAAGCGGCAGGATGGCGCCGACGCCACACTGAACCTCAGCGCGGGAACAGGTGGAAGGTTTGCGGCGCCAGGCGGATCGTCTCGCCCGGCCGGGCCCGCGCCAGCGGATCGTCCAGCCCGCGATCCGTATCGACCGTCTGCTTGCCGATCCGGCATTCGATGCGCACCCGGGCGCCGCGCGGGGAGACGGTGAGGACCCTCGCCTCCAGCCCCTGGTCCGCGGGCGTCAGGTCGTCCGGCCGGGTGCAGAACAGGACCTCGCCTTCGGGCGCGCCGGGCGGAGCCGCAGTCTCCCAGCCGTCGACCTGCAGTCGGCCCTGGCTGACCACGCCCGGTCGGTGCAGGGCGGCGCCGAGGAAGTCGTGGACGAAGGGATTGGCCGGGCGCTCGTACAGGGCCTGGGGCGTATCGAGCTGCTGCACCACGCCGTCCTTGAGGATCGCGACGCGGTCGGCGAGGTCGAGGGCCTCTTCCTGGTCGTGGGTGACGAAGACGGTGGTGATGCCGGTCTCGTTGTGGATGTGGCGCAGCCAGCGGCGGAGGTCGCGGCGCACCTTGGCGTCCAGGGCGCCGAACGGCTCATCCAGCAGCAGCATGCGCGGCTCGATGGCGAGGGCCCGGGCCAGCGCCACCCGCTGCCTCTGGCCGCCGGAGAGCTGCGCCGGATAGCGGCCGCCGAGGCCCTTCAGCTGGACGAGGGCCAGCAGCTCCTCGACGCGTTGGGCGATGACGGCGGGGGTGGGCCGGTCGCGGCGGGGGCGGACCTTGAGGCCGAAGGCGATGTTGCGGGCCACCGTCATGTGGCGGAACAGGGCGTAGTGCTGGAACACCAGGCCGATGCGGCGCTCGCGTGGCGTCTGTTTGAGGAAGTCCTCGTTGTCGAAGCGCACCGATCCCGCGTCCGGCGTTTCAAGTCCGGCGAGGATGCGCAGCAGGGTCGTCTTGCCGGAACCGGACGGACCCAGCAGGGCCAGGAACTCGCCGTCGGCGGCCTTGAGGCTGACGTCGTCCAGCGCCGCAAAGCGACCGAAGGATTTGGAGATGGCGGTGACTTCCAGCGGCATTCCGGTCACCGACGACGCGTGGCGGCCAGCTCGCCGGCGTAGCGCCACTCGAGCCCGCTCTTGATCAGCAGGGTGAACAGGGCGAGGCCCGCGAGGCCGGAAGCCACCGCGAACGCGCCGACGAAATTGTACTCGTTGTAGAGAATCTCGACATGCAGCGGCAGGGTGTTGGTCCGCCCGCGGATGTGGCCCGAGACCACCGAGACGGCCCCGAATTCACCCATCGCCCGGGCGTTGCACAGCAGGACGCCGTACAGCAGGGCCCAGCGGATATTGGGCAGGGTGACGGTGAAGAAGGTGGTCCATCCGCCGGCGCCGAGGGTGATGGCCGCCGCCTCCTCGTCCGCGCCCTGCTCCTGCATCAGGGGGATCAGCTCGCGCGCCACGAACGGCAGGGTGACGAGCACGGTCGCCAGCACCAGGCCGGTGGTCGTGAAGATGACCTGCACGCCCAGGTCCTGCATCAGGGGGGCGAACCAGCCGGCGGCCCCGAACAACAGGACCCAGACCAGGCCCGAGATCACCGGCGAGACCGAGAACGGCAGGTCGATCAGGGTGACCAGCAGGTTCTTCCCCTTGAACTCGAAGCGGGCGATGCACCAGGCGGCGGCCACGCCGAAGACGGTGTTCAGGGGCACGGCGATGGCGGCCACGACGAGGGTGAGACGGACCGCGGCCCAGGTGTCCGGCTGACGGAAGGCCTCCAGAAACGCCATGCCGCCCCGGCGGAAGGCCTCCACGAACACCGTGCCGAGGGGCAGCAGGACGATCAGCGCCATCCACGCCGTCGCCAGCCCGATGATCAGCGGGGCCCAGCCGCGTCCGGGCGAGAGACGGGCGGCCCGGCTCATGGCGCAGACCGCCGCACCAGGCGGCCCTGGATGATGTTGAGGATCAGCAGGATGATGAAGGACAGCACCAGCATGGCGAGGCCGATCGCCGCCGCGCCCGCGTAGTTGAACTGCTCCAGCTGGATGATGATCAGGAGCGGGGCGATCTCGGAGCGCAGGGGCATGTTGCCGGCGATGAAGATGACCGATCCGTACTCCCCGACCGCGCGGGCGAAGGCCAGGCCGCATCCGGCCAGCAGCGCCGGCGCGACGGCGGGAAGGATGACCAGCCGCGCGCGCTGAAAAGCGCCGGCGCCGAGCGTTTCGGCGGCCTCCTCGACCTCGCGGTCGACGTCCTCGAGCACGGGCTGCACCGTCCGGACCACGAACGGCAGGCCGACGAAGATCAGGGCGATCAGGACGCCGCGGGGCGTGTAGGCGATCTGCAGGCCCATATCCGCGAACCACGCGCCCAGCGGCCCGTTCGGCGCATAGATGGCGGTCAGGGCGATGCCGGCCACGGCCGTCGGCAGGGCGAACGGCAGATCGACCATCGCATCCAGCAGACGCTTGCCCGGAAAATCGTAGCGCACCAGGGCCCAGGCCACGATCAGGCCCATGACGGCGTTGACCACGGCGGCGACGGCCGCGGCGCCGAAACTGAGACGCAGGGCGGCGAGGGTGCGGGGGTCGGAGAGGACGCGCCAGACCGGCTCCCACCCGCCTTCCCAGGGCCGGACCACCAGGGCGGCGAGCGGGATCAGCACGATGACGGACAGGTAGAAGACGGTGAACCCGAAGGCGAGCGGGAAGCCCGGCAGGACGCCCGGCTCGCGAAAGCGCCAGGACGCCGTCGCCGACGTCACCTACGGCTCGGCTGATAAATGGCGTCGAACACGCCGCCGTCGTCGAAATGGATCTGCTGCACCTGCTGCCAGCCGCCGAAGTCGGCGATGGTGCTGAGCTCCAGCGTCGGGAAGCGGGTGGCGAACCGCGCCGCCGCGACCGGGTTGCGGGGGCGGTAGTAGTGCTCGCCCACCAGCACCTGGGAGGGCTCGGCGTAGAGGAACTCCAGATAGGCCTGCGCCACCGCCCGGCTGCCCTTCTGGTCCACCACGCGGTCGACGACCGCAACCGAGGGCTCGGCGAGGATCGAGTATGGGGGCACGACGATCTCGACCTTGCCGGGGCCCAGTTCCTCGACGGCGAGGAAGGCTTCGTTCTCCCAGGCCAGAAGCACGTCGCCGATGCCCCGCTGCACGAAGGTGGTGGTGGAGCCCCGCGCGCCGGTGTCCAGCACAGGGACGTGGCGGAACAGCTCGGTGACGAAGGCGCGCGCGGTCGCCGCAGACCCGCCCGGCCGGCGCAGGGCGTCGCCCCAGGCCGCGAGGTAGTTCCAGCGCGCGCCGCCGGAGGTCTTGGGATTGGGGGTGATGACCTGGACGCCTTCCTTGATCAGGTCGGGCCAGTCGCGAATGCCTTTCGGATTACCCTGGCGGACAAGGAAGACGATGGTCGAGGTGTAGGGCGCGGAGTTGAAAGGCAG
Organism: Brevundimonas lenta; assembly: GCF_014196335.1. GTDB lineage: Bacteria > Pseudomonadota > Alphaproteobacteria > Caulobacterales > Caulobacteraceae > Brevundimonas > Brevundimonas lenta. The sequence goes on along the minus strand of NZ_JACIDM010000001.1, from coordinate 1,073,973 downwards.
CCGCTTTTCCCAGCCCGTGGCGATCAGCCCGCGCTTGGCGATCTGGTCGATATCTCCGGCGAGGGCGAGGGTGACGACGTCGGCCGCCAGTCCGTCGATGACCGATCGCGCCTGTCGTCCGGAGCCGCCGTGGGACTGCTCGACCGTGACGCCCGGATGCCCCTGCCGGCGCCATTCGGCGTCGAAGCGGGGGTTGTAGGCCTGGTAGAGCTCGCGGGTCGGATCGTAGGAGACGTTGAGCAGCCGGGCGCCGGGCTCCGGCTCCTGCTGGGGGGAGCATCCCGCGAGGACGAGCGCGCCGGATCCCAGGAGAACCTCTCGTCGGCCCAGCATGACCCGCCTCCGCGATGACAACGGAGGTTCAGGGACGTTGAAAATTCAACGTCAGGCAAGGAGGTAACAGGCGTATCGCCGAAAGGTGATCCCGCGCCGTCCCTGCGTGATCGGGCGACGAAAGGGCGATGGCGACCCCGGCAGGACTCCAACCTGCGACCTCGGCTTTAGGAAAGCCTTGCTCTATGCAGCTGAGCTACGGGGCCAACGCAGGGCTGACCTAGCCGAGGCGCGGGCGCTGGGGAAGCGGCCCGACGCCGCGATTTGCCGCCTGATCCGAAAAACCGTTGCCCGGCCTCGACAGGCTTCGCAATGTTGTTGTGGTTAATCCATCTTAAGATACAATATCTTGTAGGGAACAAATCCCGAATCGGGCCGTGTCATTGATTCGGTCCTGATTCGTTTCGTGCCTGTTCCGCCCCGACAGGCTTCGCCGTTTACCGCGGTCACGGCCGCGAGACTCCGGCTTGAGGAACGCGTCGGGAAACGCCACCTTTCCAGACAGATGAGTGATCGCGGCACAGGCCTGCCCCCGTCGCGCGTAACGGCGATCCTGGGGCCCACCAACACCGGCAAGACCCACCTGGCGGTCGAGCGGATGCTGGGTCACGCCTCGGGCATGATCGGCCTGCCGCTGCGGCTGCTGGCGCGCGAGATTTACGACCGGATCGTCAAACGGCGCGGGGCGGCGGCGGTGGCGCTGATCACCGGCGAGGAAAAGATCGTCCCGCCACGGCCGCACTATTTCGTCTGCACGGTCGAGGCGATGCCGCTGGAGCGGACGGTCGAGTTCCTGGCCGTGGACGAGATCCAGCTGATCGCCGACCCGGAGCGCGGGCACGTTTTCACCCAGCGGCTGCTGCATGCGCGCGGGCGGTTCGAGACGATGTTCCTGGGCGCGGGGACGGCGGCGGCGCTGATCCGCAAGCTGGTGCCGGACGTCGAGATCGTGTCGCGCGAGCGGCTGTCGACCCTGAGCTACGGCGGATCGAAGAAGCTGACCCGCCTGCCCCGGCGCAGCGCGATCGTCGCCTTCAGCACAGAGCAGGTCTACGCCATCGCCGAACTGATCCGGCGCCAGCGCGGCGGGGCGGCGGTGGTGATGGGCTCGCTGAGCCCGCGCACCCGCAACGCCCAGGTGGAACTGTTCCAGTCGGGCGAGGTGGACTTCCTGGTGGCGACCGACGCCATCGGCATGGGTCTGAACATGGACGTCGACCATGTGGCCTTCGCCGGTCTGCGGAAGTTCGACGGACGGCGGACGCGCTGGCTGCACGCGCATGAGATCGGCCAGATCGCCGGGCGGGCCGGGCGGCATCTGCGCGACGGGACCTTCGGGGTGACGGGCGAGTCGCTGGAGCTGGATCCCGACGTGGTCGAACAGGTGGTCGAGCACCGCTTCGATCCACTGGAGGCGGCGGAGTGGCGCAACGCCCGGCTGGACTTCGACACCCTGCCCGACCTGCTGCGCTCGCTGACGGTGTCGCCGAACACCTTCGGGCTGCGGCTGACCGAACCGGCGCTGGACGAGACCCTGCTGCGGCGGTTGTCAAAGGACGAGGACGTGGCGCGGGTGGGCCGTTCGCGCGGAGCGATCATGCGGCTGTGGGAGGCCTGCCAGCTGCCCGACTTCCAGAAGACGACGCTGGATGAGCACGGGCGGCTGGCCAAGGACATCTTCCAGGCGCTGACGGGCAAGCGGGGACGGCTGACCGACGACTGGATCGCGCCGCGCTTCGCCGCCCTGGATCGCGACGACGGCCAGATCGACCAACTGTCGGCGCGCCTGAGCGGGGTGCGGACACTGAGCTATATCGCCAACCGACCCGACTGGCTGGACCAGGCCCAGGGCTGGCGCGACCGGACCAGGGCGCTGGAGGAGCGGCTGTCCGACGTGCTGCACGAGCGGCTGACGGCGCGGTTCGTGGACCGGCGCACCACCGCCCTGATGCAGGCGCTGAACGTGCGCGGCGACGCCGTGGCCCAGGTCGAGGACGACGGCGAGGTGATCGTCGAGGGCCATGCGGTCGGGCGGCTGTCGGGCGTCGACTTCCAGATCGACAAGGGCTCGACCGCGCTGGAGGACAAGGCGCTGCGGCACGCGGCGCGGCAGGCGGTGACGCCCGAGATCGCGCGGCGGCTGGGCCATCTGGCGGCCGAGGCGGACGAGGCGTTCGCGGTGACGCCGGACGGGTCCGTGCTGTGGCGCGGGGTGATCGCCGGTCGGGTGATCGGCGGCGAGCCCTTCTCGCCGAAGGTCCGGCTGCCTGGAGACCTGGGCCCGCCGGCGGCGCGCGAGCGGGCGCAGAAGCGGCTGGAGGCCTGGCTGGCCGGCGAGGCCGGACGTGCGCTGCGGCCCCTGCGTCGGCTGAAGGGCGCGATCGAGGGCGGGACGATCAAGGGCCTGCCGCGCGGCGTGGCCTACCGGCTGGTCGAGGCCGGGGGCGTGCTGGACCGGCGCGACGTGGAACGCGACCTGGCGGCGCTGAGCCAGGCGGAGCGGCGGACGCTGAAGGCGTTCGGCGTGCGGCTGGGCGCGCATTCGGTGTGGCTGCCGGCGCTGCTGAAGGAGCGCGGCAAGGCGGTGGCCCAGGCCTTCGTGGCCGACGAGCCATTCCGGCCGAAGGCGTCAGGGCTGACCCTGCTGCCCTCCCCGCCCCCGTCGGTGAAGCTGATGTCGGCCTTCGGCCTGCGGACGGTGGGCCGGTTCGCGGCGCCGGTGGAGCTGCTGGAGAGCCTGACCGAGCGACGGGCGAAGGGCGAAGGGCGGCTGTCGGACGCCGACCTGGGCGAACTGGGTCTGACCGTCGAGGAGGCGAAGGCGCTGCTGGCCGGACTGAAGACGACTCGGGCGCAACAGCCCGACCGCGATGATCGCGCGCCGAAGGTCGTGAAGGACTCGCCGTTCGCGGCGCTGTCGGTCCTGACCCAGGCCAAGGCGGCGCCCGCGCGCCGCAAGCGGCCCCGCCGCCGGACCGCCGGATGAGCGATCCCGGCTGCCGCATAGACGTGTGGCTGTGGCGCGCGCGGTTCGCGAAGACGCGGTCGCTGGCGGCGGCGATGGTCGAAAACGGCGCGGTGCGGCTGACCCATCACGGCAGCCAGACCCGGCTCGACAAGCCCAGCCGCAGCGTTCACGTTGGCGACCGGCTGATGTTCGCGCTCGGCGGACGTCTGGTCGAGCTGGAGGTGTTGGCGCTGGGCGAAAGGCGCGGGCCCGCCGAAGAGGCCCGCGCCCTGTACGTCGCCCTTACGGCTGAAGGATGAACTCGCCTTCGATGTGCAGTTCGACCTCGTCGCCCAGGCCCATCGGGATGCCGTAGGTGATGCCGAAGTCAGAGCGTTTGATGGTCGCCTCGCCGTCGAAGCCGGCGCGATAGGTCCCGCCCATCGACGGACCGGCCTGGTTGAAGTCGACCTCCATGGTCACCGGACGGGTGACGCCGCGCAGGGTCAGGTCGCCGACGACGGTGGCCTCGGTCGGATCATCGGCGTCCACAGTCACCGAACGCGAGACGAAGGTCGCGGTCGGATGGTTGGCGGTGTCGAAGAAGTCCGGCGTCTGCAGGTGGCCGTTCAGGCCGTCGCTGCCCGAGTTCACGTCCGTCAGCGGGATGATGGCGGTCAGCGACGACGCCGACGGGTTGGCCGGATCCAGCTTCAGCTCGGCCTGCACGTTCACGAACTGGCCGGTGTAGGTCGAGAAGCCCAGGTGGCTGACGGACCAGGTGACCTTGCCGTGGTCGGAATCCAGCTTGTAGGCGCCGGCGGTGACTTCGGCCGGGACCTGGGTCAGGGCGGACTGGGCGACCACGCCACCCGCGGCGACGAGGACGAGGGAGGCGACGCCGACGGCGGCGAAACGGGAAAGGCGCATGGGGGCTCCGGCTATCTGTAATAGTGACAGATACCAAATAGCCGCAAATCGCCCCGCCGCAACCCCCGAACCGCCGTCAGGTTGACAGTTTGCGCCCGCAGGGTCATCTGCGCGTCCCGCGCCCTCACCGAACGCCCGCCCCGCCCATGACCTACATCGTCACCGACGCCTGCGTCCGCTGCAAGTTTATGGACTGCGTCGAGGTGTGCCCGGTCGACTGCTTCTATGAAGGCGAGAACTTCCTGGTCATCGCCCCGGACGAATGCATCGACTGCGGCGTCTGCGAGCCCGAGTGCCCGGTCGACGCCATCAAGCCGGACACCGAGGACGAGCCCGACGGCAAGTGGCTACAGGTCAACGCCGAATACGCCAAGGTCTGGCCGAACATCACGGTCAAGGGCACGCCCCCGGCCGACAAGGAGCAGTTCGAGCGCGAGACCGGCAAGTTCGAGAAATACTTCTCCGAGAAACCCGGCAAGGGTTCCTGAAACTCCGACGCGTACGGCGGCGCTGTCGCGAACGATTCACGGCCCGCTGTCGGAATCCGGAGAGGATTTCCAGCCTTCCCCACACTGACGCTGTGGACGTTTTGAAATTCTGCGGATTTGTGATAGGTTCCTGTCATTGGTTCGGGCGGTCTGCGATTTCTTCGCGCCGCCCGCGTTTGCGACAGAATCCCGGCCATGTAGTCGGGATCGGCCAGAGGTTTGGTGATCCGTTTCCGCATGTGACGATTGAATTGAACTCACCGACGGGAACCCCGGCGGCGTTCGTTCTATTGTCTATGCGCCTTCGCCTCGCCCTCCCCGCCTGAGCCGGGAAAGGAAGTGACATGACGAGCAAGTCCGGTCTGGAATTCAAGGTAGGCGACGCTGTGGTCTACCCGGCGCATGGCGTCGGCAAGGTGGCGGCGGTCGAGACGCAGGAAGTGGCGGGTATGTCGCTGGAAGTCTACGTCGTGACCTTCGACCACGAGAAGATGACCCTGCGCGTCCCCACCAAGAAGGCGAAGACCGCCGGCCTGCGTTCGCTGGCCGCCGACGACGTGGTGACCAAGGCGCTGACGACCCTGAAGGGCCGCGCTCGCATCAAGCGCACCATGTGGTCGCGTCGCGCCCAGGAATATGAAGCCAAGATCAACTCGGGCGACCTGATCTCGATCGCCGAAGTCGTTCGCGACCTGCACCGCGCCGAAAGCCAGCCGGAACAGTCGTACTCGGAGCGTCAACTGTACGAGTCGGCCCTGGACCGCATGGCCCGCGAAGTCGCCGCCGCCAACAAGATCGACAAGGACGCGGCCGTCGAGCTGCTCGGCAAGTCGCTGAGCGCCAAGAAGGCCGCCGCTCCGGCCGTCGCCGAGACGGAAGAAGCCGAAGCCGCCTGATCCGGCGACATCGCTGAATAAAGAAAGGCCCGGGAGCGATCCCGGGCCTTTTGTCTTTCAGGCGACCGCCCAGGCCCAGACGGCCAGGACGAGGGCGATGACCGCGAGGCCGACCACCGTCCGGTAGACCGGCGCGGAGATCCTCGAGGCCGCGACCTCGTACAGAAGACCGGCGCCGATCAGGACGCCGCCGGCGAACAGGAAGTCGAGCGTGGTCCAGTTGACCTCGCCGGTGAACTGCATGGCGACGGCCGGCAGGACAAGCAGGCCCGCGATCACGCCCCAGCGGAGGATCCGCCGGATGTTGGCGCCCTGACGCCCGTCGTGTCTCTCTACATTGGTCATCGCCTGCCCTGCCTCTGCATAAGTGAGGACGGCACCCTGCCCGGGCGCCCGGTGAGCGGCATGAGCAAAGCGTGAGGCTTTGCTGAGAAATCACGGACCGGGATGCGGGGCCCGGATCGACACGCGGGCGCGGGCGGCCTACCTCTGCAGCCTTCTCCCCTCTGATTGTGATTGCGCGATGCCCTCCGGACTTATGGCCCTGCTCGACGACGTGGCGGGGATCGCGAAGATGGCGGCGGCGTCGGTCGACGATGTCGGCGCGGCCGCGGGCAAGGCGGCCACCAAAGCCACGGGCGTGGTCATCGACGACGCGGCGGTGACGCCGAAATACGTCACCGGCCTGTCGCCCAGCCGCGAGCTGCCGATCATCTGGAAGATCGCGAAGGGATCCCTGCGCAACAAGCTGCTGCTGATCCTGCCGGTCGCCCTGCTGCTCACGTCCTTCGCGCCCTGGGCGATCACCCCGATCCTGATGCTGGGCGGCGCCTACCTCTGTTTCGAGGGGGCCGAGAAGGTGATGGAGGTCTTCGGCGGAGGGCATGGGCACGACGACACGCCCGTTACAGACGACCCGGCGCACCTGGAGAAGTCTACCGTCGCAGGCGCCGTGCGGACCGACCTGATCCTGTCTGCCGAGATCATGGCCATCGCCCTGGCCGACGTGGCCCACCAACACCTGGCGACCCAGGCCGGCGTGCTGATCGTCGTCGGCCTCGGCATGACGGTGGTGGTCTATGGCGCGGTGGCGCTGATCGTGAAGATGGACGACATCGGCCTGCACATGGTCGAGAAGCCGTCGCGCCTGTCGCAATCGATCGGCCGCGGGCTGGTCAAGGGCATGACGGTGGTCATGTCGTCCCTGTCCGTCATCGGCACCGCCGCCATGCTGTGGGTCGGCGGCGGCATCCTGCTGCACGGCTCCCATACGCTGGGCCTCGCCTGGCCGGCCGAGCCGGTCGAGCATCTGGCCCACGCCGTCGCAGGCGCGTTGGGCCCCGTCGGCGGCGTGGCCGGCTGGCTGACCACGGCGGTGATCTCGGCCATCCTCGGCCTGATCGTCGGCGCCGTGATCGCCCTGGTCATGCATCAGATCGCCCGGCTCAAGCCCGGCAAGGCCGCGCACTAGGCCGGATCAGAAATACTCGGCGTCGGCCGGGCACTGGGCGGCGATGCGGCGTGCGGTGATGCTGGCGGGCAGATAGGGCGTGCCGCGGGCCAGCTGGGCCCCGCCGGTGAAGCGGAAGCTTTCCTGCTGGTAGGTGCCGTTCAGACGCACCCGGACCTGGCGGCCCTTGCGGTCGGTGCAGGTGCCCTCGAAGCGCGCATTGCCGTTGCCGACCTGGCGCACCGGATATTCGCAGCGCCAGCGTCGCGTCGACAGGCCGCCGAAGAATCGGTTGATCTCGGACGGGCGCACGCATTTGGTTTCGGTGTCGCTGACGCCCACGGCGCTGGTCGTATATTCCCAGTAGCCGGGCAGGACGGTGTCGGCGCTGGCCTGCGCCTTCATGGCCGCCTGCGGCGTGGCGGGCGCGCCCAGGAACAGCGCGGCGGCGACCACAGGCGCGGCGACGGCGGCAGTACGGATCAGGACGGACTTCATTCGTGCCCCTTCAACGGAAACTCGCTTCGTGACTTGTAGCGATATATGGCCGGATTTGAACGGGGCCTGAACGGTCGGACGCCTTGACGGGGCGAGGACTCTTCATCTATACGCCCCACCTCTCGCGCGGGACGTCCTCCCGCGCGCACCTGTTTCACGCGTCCCCCCGCTTCCGGACGCCGCCTGAAGGATAGTCAGATGTCGCGTCGTTGCGAACTCACCGGTATCGGCCCGATGGTCGGCCACAGCGTGAGCCACTCGAACATCAAGACCAAGCGCCGGTTCCTGCCGTCGCTGAAGGCCGTCAAGGTGACCTCGGACTCCCTGGGTCAGACCTTCTCGCTGCGTATCTCGAACGCCGCGCTGCGCACCCTCGACTACAAGGGCGGCCTGGACGCCTTCATCGTCAAGGCTCGCGACGAGCAGCTGTCGATCGCCGCCCAGCGCATCAAGCGCCAGGTGAAGGCCAAGCTGGCCGAGCAAGCCGCCGCCGCCTGAGGCAGCGACTGCAGCAAGACTTGAAGGGCCGGTGGAAACACCGGCCCTTTTGCTTTGGGCGGCATCCGCCGCGAAGCGGCAAGCGACGGATAGCTGCGACGGCTGGTCAGTTGCTTCACAACGAACACGACGAGGCACAACGAGCACGTCGGGTTCCGTGCATGGCTCAGGCCCCGTTGTGCACGTTGTGCCTCGTCCTGTCCGTGGTGATGAACCTTTGAGGCCCGCTTCGCGGGATTTGGACTTTGCCGCCCGCGCCGTCACACTCGGCCCCATGACCCGCGACGAGATGTTCGCCTACGCCCTGACCCAGCCGGGCGCCGAGGACTCCACCCTGCACGGCGGGCGCTGCGTGCGGGTGCGCGGGCACTGGATCGTCAACGACAACGCCGACCCGACCGCCCTCGCCCTGGCGCTGGACCGGGCGACGGTGGACTTCCTGATGGCGACCGAGCCGCAGACCTATTTCCAGACCCCGCATTTCGAGGGCTGGCCCGCCGTGCTGGTGCATTTCGAGGCGGCGGACGACGCGCGGCTGAAGGAGCAGATCGACAAGGCCTGGGCGCGGCGGGCGACCAGGGCGCAGCGGAAGGCGCGCGGCCTCGAGGCGTGACAGTTGCGCGGGCGGCGGCGGACGGCCAGTCTGCGCCCCTGTCCGTCGGGAGCCGTCCGTGTCCGCCACCATTCGCAGCGCAGCCCTGATCGGCGCATCCGTCCTGACCCTTGCCGGCTGCGCCTCGGCCGAGCCCGACTATATGGCCGTCGTGCCGACCGGCCGGCCGGAGCCCGCGGCGGTGATCCAGACGCCGGTGCGCGAATCGACCGCCTTCACCCTCGGCACAGACCAGCCGCGCGCGCCCGAACAGCTGGCCATGCAGTTCGACAAGGCCGACCTGTCGATCAAGGTCCTGCCCGACCAGAAGGCGATCGACGCCGTGGCCGTGCTGGACTTCACCGCGACCAGCCGGCTGGAGGCCGTGGTGGTCGAGCTGGACACCCTGCTGGCCGTGTCCTCGGTCCAGGTCGACGGCCAGGAGATCGGCCCGGACGGCTGGAGCAATCCCGAAGGCCGCATGACCATCCGCCTGCCGCAGCCGGTCGAGGCCGACGGCAAGGTCTCGGTGCGCATCGCCTATGCCGGCCAGCCGCGCGTCGCGCCCCAGGCGCCGTGGGACGGCGGCTTCGTCTGGGCGACCGCCCCCTCGGGCGAGCCATGGATCGCCACCGCCATCCAGCCCGAGGGCTGCGACATCTTCTGGCCCTGCATCGACCATCCGGCGGCCGAGCCGAAGCGGGTGGACCTGCACATCACCGTGCCGTCGAACCTGTCGGCCCCGTCGAACGGCCGTTTCCTGGGGACGGTCGACCACGGCGACGGCTGGACCACCTGGAACTGGTCGGCGGCCAATCCGAACACCTATGCCATCGCGCTGAACATCGGGCCGTACGTCGAGCTGAAGGCCGACTACCGCAGCCGGTTCGGCAACACGGTGCCGATGTCGTTCTGGCATCTGCGCTCGGACGATCCGGTGAAGGCGCAGGCCCTGTTCGACCAGTTCACGCCGATGATGGACTTCTATGAAGCCACGGTCGGCCCCTTCCCGTTCGGCGACGAGAAGATGGGCGTGGTCGAGACGCCCCACCTGGGCATGGAGCACCAGACGATCAACGCCTACGGCAACGCCTACAAGCTGGACGGCAAGGGCTACGACTGGCTGCTGCACCACGAACTGGCGCACGAGTGGTTCGGCAACCAGATGACCAACCGCAACGCCGACGACATGTGGCTGCACGAGGGGCTGGGCAGCTATATGCAGCCGCTGTACCTGCGCTGGCTGCATGGCGACCGCTACATGCAGGCCGAACTGCTGGAGCAGCGCAACCAGCTGAAGAACCGGTTCCCGGTCGTGTCCGGCGAGGAGCGGACCGAGGACGAGGTCTACAAGGACGACGCCGGCCCCGGGCTGGACCTGTACAACAAGGGCTCGCTGATCGCGCACTCGCTGCGCATGCTGATCGGGGACGAGGCCTTCTTCCGCTCGGTGACGCGGCTGGTGTACGGGCGGCCCGATCCGCAGCCGGGCAATTTCACCACCCGCTCGGCCACAACCGACGAGTTCCTGGCCATCGTCAACGAGGAGTCAGGCCGCGATCTGACCTGGTTCTTCCAGGGCTATCTGTACCAGGCCGTCCTGCCCGACCTGCGCCAGACGCGCGACGGGAACACGCTGACGCTGGAGTGGATCACGGGCGACGGCGCGGCCTTCCCCATGCCGGTCGAGGTCGAGATCGACGGACGGCGCACGGTCGTGCCGATGACCGGCGGCCGCGGCCGGGTCACGGCGCCGGCCGGCGCCCATGTGCTGATCGACCCCGGGAACAAGATCCTGCGCCGCGACGTGTTCATCGAGGAATGGAAGGCCCAGCCCGGCGCCTAGACCGCCTCGGCGGTCACCGACTGGCGCACCAGGCGGACGTCGCCCTGGGTGGTCAGGAAGGCGATGTCGGCGGCGTCACGGCCGCAGGCGATGCGCACCAGCCCCTCGACCGGCGCCAGGCCCGTCGGATCGACCAGCCACCAGCCGTTCGACAGCCAGATTTCGAAGATGGCGTGAAAGTCGGGCGGGGTCAGCTGATGGGCGTAGGCGCTGACCGCCCGCGCGGGAATACCCGAGGCGCGGCAAAGGGTGATGCCCAGATGGGTGAAATCGCGGCATACGCCGGCGCGATCGATGAAGGTGCGCGAGGCCGTGGTCTCGGTGTCCGAGACGCCGGGCTCGTATTCGATGTTCTCGCGGATCCATTCTAGGATCTTCAGCACCCGGTCGCCGCCGGTGGTGCCGCCGAACGTGCGGTCGACGAACCGGCCGAACTGGTCGGACGGGCAATAGCGGCTGGGGTTCAGATAGGTCAGGACCTCGGCCGGAAGGTCGTTCCAGTCGTGCTGGACCGTGACGGCGGGCAGGCCTTTCAGCGAGCCGTTATCGACGACCGCCTCATAGGTCAGGGCGACCTCGCCGGACAGGTGGGCGCGCAGGGTCCTGGCGCCGAACTCATCGTCTTCGTTTTCGATGAAGTCGACGTGGGGAACCGTGACCAGCCGTTCCTCAAGGACGTGCTGACCCGGCCAGTGGGCGACCTGGATCTTGTAGATCGCGTCAGTGGGCGGTTCGAAGCGCCAGGTCAGATTGGCGCGCACACGGATTTTCATCGGCGCTGACTGGCCGACACCCGCGCGCGCGTCAATCGGTCTGCGACCTTAGTCGCTATCGGAATCGTCGCCACCGACAACCACGATCGTGGCCGCGATAATGCCGGCGATTGCGAGAATGCCTACGATCGGAATCCCACCAAACTCACTGGAAGCCTCGGCACGTGGGCCGACGCGATCACCGACACGGGCGACGCTGGTCGCCTGATTGGCGGCCACGGCTTGACCAGCCACCAGCAACAGGCCGGCGGTGACGGCTGCGATAACCTTCTTCATGTGTCCCTCCTTGCGGGGTGCGCGACAGGACCAACCGCGGAAGCGCTGCAAGGTTCCACCGGAGGGGGAAATTTTCGGTCAGGGCTCCAGCTCGATGTCCCAGTAGAGGTAGTCGAGCCAGCTCTGGTGAAGGTAGTGCGGCGGGAAGCGCCGACCCAGCTCCTGGAGCTGCCAGGCGTTGGGGCGGTGAGGTTCGCGGCGCATCGGCATGCCCGCCTGACCGGGGGTCCGGCCGCCCTTCCGCAGGTTGCAGGGGCTGCAGGCGGCGACGATGTTCTCCCACGTCGTGCGACCGCCCCGCGACCGCGGGATGACGTGGTCGAACGTCAGCTCGGCGCTGTCGCCGCAGTACTGGCAGGCGAAGCCGTCGCGCAGGAAGACGTTGAAGCGGGTGAAGGCGGGCTGGCGATCCTGGTCGATGTAGCTCTTCAGCGCGATCACGCTGGGCAGCTGCAGCTCCATCGAAGGACTGCGCACGACCTTGTCGTAGACGGACACGACGTCGACCCGGTCCTGATAGACGGCCTTGACCACTTCCTCCCACGGCCAGATCGACAGCGGATAGTAGGATAGCGGGCGAAAGTCGGCGTTCAGCACCAGCGCGGGCCAGCCGGACGGGGGGCGGGTCAGGACCTGCATCAGGCCCTCTCCGCCGGGAGCAGGGTTATCGACGCGACAGGACTGAAGACACGTCTCCTTCCCTAGTCTGTGGATGAATCCTAGTCCTGATTCGAACGCTTGGCGATGACCGCAAGGCGATGGTTTCGCGACATCAGCGGACCACGGTTCCCGGGAAGGCGGGCAGGCTCCAGCCCCAGGCGAGCGCCCCGGCGCGGAGAGCGAAACCGAGGCCGGCGCCGAGGAAGGCGGCCGGCCAGGCGTCGAGGCCGAGCACGCGGGCGACGACGAAGGCGGTCGCCGCCAGCAGGGCGGCGGAGACGGTGATCTCGCGTCGCAGCAGGATCGAGGGCTCGCCCGCCAGCAGGTCGCGCACGACGCCGCCGAAGCAGGCCGTCAGGGCGCCCATGACGATGCAGATCAGGGGCGCGATGCCCGCCGCCTCGGCCTTGGCGGCGCCGAGCACGCCGTAGGCGGCCAGGCCGATGGCGTCGAGCCACAGCAGGGCGCGGAAGCGCCAGGGGCGGGCGCCGACCAGCCAGACCGCGACCGAGGCCGCCAGACAGACGGCGATGTAGCGCCAGTCATGCACCCAGAAGACCGGCGAGCCGATCAGCAGGTCGCGCAGGGTGCCGCCGCCGACGCCGGTGATGGCGCCGAAGAAGGCGAAGGTGACCAGGTCGTGCTTCTGGCGCGCGGCCGCCAGCGCCCCGGTGGCCGCGAAGACGGCGACGCCGGCGAAATCCAGAACGCCGAGGACGGTCTCGGGGTTGGCGAGGGCGGGATCGACGATGGGGGTCAAGCGGGCGGGGTCTCCTCGAGCGCGATCTCGCCACGCTTCACCCCGCCATACCAGCCCCAAAGCAGATGCGCCGCAACGCTTCGATGCGGACGCCACGCTTCGGACCGCAGATAAGCCTCCTTCTCGCGCGGCCGCAGCGCCGCGCCGTCGGCCCAGCGCATCGCCTCCTGCAGGGCGATATCGCCGGCCGGAAAGACGTCCAGCCGTCCTTCGCAGAACATCAGGAAGGTCTCGGCCGTCCATTTGCCGACGCCCTTGATGGCCGTCAGCTTCGCCACCGCCTCCTCGTCCGACAGGCGCTCCAGATGGTCGAAATCGATCAGGCCCTCGACGTGGGCGCGGGCGATCTCATGGCCGTAGCGGGCCTTCTGGCCGGACAGGCCGAAGCTGCGCAGGGTCTCGAAATCCTTCGCCAGCACCGCCTCGGGCGTGACCACCCCGTCCAGGCCATCGACCACGCGCTTCCAGATCGCCGCGGCCGACGCCACCGAGACCTGCTGCTCCACGATCATGCGGAACAGGCCCTCGAAGCCACCCCTGCGCAGCCGCCATTCGAACGGCGGGGTCTGGGCGTGCGCGCGCGCCAGGGCCGGATCGAGGGCGGTCAGCGCGTCGCGGGCGGCGGCGATGTCCGAGAGCGTGGGGGTGGCGGGCATGGAACCTCGTCGACAGGCGAATGCGGCCGATCTAATCGTTCGGCATGGGCAATCTGGACGATCTTCCGGACCTGGGCACCCCCGCGTCGGGTCTACGATGTCCGGAAACCGCCGGGCGGGATCCGCGATGAACTTCATCACCCGCTTCGCCCCCTCGCCCACCGGACGCCTGCACAAGGGGCATGCCTTCTCGGCCCTGACCGCGTGGACCGCGGCGCAGGCGGCGGGCGGCCGCTTTCTGCTGCGGATCGAGGACATCGATCCGACCCGCTGCAAGCCGGAGTTCGACGCCGGGATCATCGAGGACCTGACCTGCCTGGGACTGGACTGGTACGGGCCGGTGCGGCGGCAGTCGGAGCACCTGCCCGACTATGCGACCGTGGTGGACGTGCTGGACCGGCGCGGCCTGCTCTATCGCTGCTTCCGGACCCGCAAGGAGATCCTCGACGCCATCGGCGACGCGCCGCACGGGCCGGCCGAGGCGGTTCGGCCGGGTCCCCATCTCGCCGACGAGGAAGCCGCCATGCTGGCGGAGGGCCGCGCCTTCGCCTGGCGGCTGTCGCTGGACCGGGCCCGCGAGGCGCTGGGCGACCGGGCATGGTCGGCGATGGCCTTTGTCGAGGAAGGCGATGGTGAGCGCGGCCTGATCCCGGCCCGGCCCGAGACCGCCGGAGACGTGGTCGTGGCCCGCAAGGACGCCGGCACGGCCTACCATGTGGCGGTGACCCACGACGACGCGCTGCAGGCCGTGACCCATGTGATCCGCGGCCAGGACCTGTTCGAGGCGACGCACATCCAGGTGCTGATCCAGACCCTGATGGGCTGGCCGACGCCGGTGTATCGCCACCACCGCCTGATCACCGGCGAGGACGGTCGGCGGTTCGCCAAACGGGACGGGTCGGTGACTCTGGCCCAGCTGCGGGCGGACGGGCTCAGCGCCGCGACGCTGAGGGCGGAACTGGGCTTCTAGCGGAACAGCTTCCCTCCATTGCCCGCGGCGGGGAAGACGACGTCGGGGTCGGGGGCCTCGGCCTTGGCGCCGGGACCGCCGATGGTGCGCAGGATGTGGCGGATGATGTTCAGCCGCGCCTGCTTCTTGCGGTCGGTGGCGACCACGGTCCATGGCGCATAGCGGTGGTCCGTCTCGGCCAGCATGCGGTCGCGGGCTTCGGTATAGGCGTCCCAGCGGGCCTGGGCCTCGGCGTCCAGCGAGGAGACCTTGAAGCGCTTCAGCGGGTCCTCGACGCGGGCGGCCAGGCGCTCGGCCTGCTCCTTCTTCGAGATGTCGAGCCACAGCTTGATCAGCACGATGCCGTCGTCGGCCAGCATGTGCTCGAACCGCGGCGCGTCCTTCAGGAATTGCTCGTGCTGCTCGGGCGTGCAGAAGCCCATCACCGGCTCGACGCCCGCCCGGTTGTACCAGGAGCGGTTGAACAGCACCGTCTCGCCCGCCGCCGGCAGAAGCGGCGTATAGCGCTGGAAATACCACTGGCTGAGGTCGTGGTCGGAGGGCTTGGGCAGGGCCACCACCCGCGTCTGCCGGGGCGACATGTATTCGGTCAGCCGCTTGATCGCGCCGTCCTTGCCGGCGGAGTCGCGGCCCTCGAAGACGATGACCGTGCGGCGGCCCTTGTCGATGGTCCAGGCCTGGGTTTCGACCATCAGAACCTGAAGCCGTTCCAGCGCGTCGTCGTAGTCGTCGGACTTGCCCATAGGCGGAACATGAGCCTCGCGGGACGAAGGGACAAGCCGCCCGCCCTTCCGTCCGCCGCCATGCATGGTTAAGCCTGTCGGACGATGGATCGGGACCTCGCGGATTTCTGGAACCTGATGTGGGAGCTGGCGCTGGGCCTGTGCGCCGGCTTCGCCCTGCTGAACGCCTTCGCGCCGAACCAGGACCTGCCGTGGAAGCCGCTCGATCTGAGCCACCCGATCGGCCAGGCGACGGCGGCCAAGATCGAGGATTTCGAGCTGACCCGCACCGCCGCGGCGGAGGAGGTCACCGCCGTCACCGACGCCTGCATCCAGCTGTTGCGCGACGCCGGGGTGCAGGTCGAGCGGGCCGAGGACCGGGACGACGGCGGCTTCTGCGTCGTGCGCGGCGCGGTCCGCATCACCGGCGGCGACGTCACCCCGCTGAGCCCCGGCGGCCTGGTCATGCAGTGCCCGCTGGCGGTGCGCTACGTCATCTGGGACCGCCAGGTGCTGCAGCCGGCGGCCGAGGCCGCGCTGGGCTCCCGCGTCGCCCGGGTCGAGAACTACGGGACCTATTCCTGCCGCCGCATCTACAACAGCAAGGACGCCGCCCACCGCCCGTCCGAGCACGCCCGGGCCAATGCGCTGGACGTCTCGGGCGTCGTCCTGGAGGACGGCCGCACCGTCTCCGTGGCCGACGACTGGAGCGGCCAGGGCCCCGCCGGGGCGGACGGCAAGACCTTCCTGCAGCGGGTTCGCGAGGGCGCCTGCCGGACCTACGCCACGGTTCTGAGCCCCGACTACAACGCCGCTCACCGCGACCACCTGCACCTGGACGGCTCCGCCACGGGCCTGTGTAGTTGACCCCGCGGTAACGACGTTCCCGTCGCGAGGGAATCGCATTGCCTGTTGACCGACCCGGAATTGCGCGAGAGAACTTCGCCGCAGTCCGGATTTCGCGCGGCCTCCACACCCGTGCACTGCTCCTTCTTACTGAACGAGCTTGTCCAGATGGGCTGACGGGCGTCCCTCACAGGGGCGTCTGCCTGGAAAGAGCGTTTAGGAGACGCAGACATGGCGACCGGCACGGTCAAGTGGTTCAACCCGACCAAGGGTTTCGGTTTCATCCAGCCTGATGGCGGCGGTCAGGACGTGTTCGTTCACGTCACGGCCGTTCAGAAGGCAGGCCTGCAAGGCCTGGATGAAAACGCCAAGGTTTCGTACGAGCTGGAATCCCAGCGCGGCAAGACCTCGGCGGTGGATCTGAAGATCCTCTAAGGTCGACACCACAATCTATGAGACGGGCGCGGCGGCTTCGGCTTCCGCGCCTTTCTTTTGCGCGCTCGCCCACTGCGCCAGCACGATCGCGGCCAGCACCACGGCGCCGCCGACCATCTGCACCGGCGTCATGGTCTCGTGGAAGATCAGCCAGCCGAGGCCGGCGGCGACGACCGGCTGGATCAGGATGGTCACGGCGGTCAGCGAGGCGGGCAGCTTGCCCAGCGACCAGGCCACTCCGCCCTGCCCGACCACATGCATGACGCCCATGGCGACGCAGGCGGCCCAGCCGTGCCAGGTCTCGGGCGTCAGGTCCTCGCGCAGCACCAGCGACACCACCAGCAGCAACGGCAGGCCCAGGCCCGTCGACCACAGCATCACCCGCATGGCCCCCGCCGTCCGCCGCGCCGCCTTCACCGCCAGGAAGTAGCCGGCGTACCAGAGCGCCACCGACAGCGAGAACAGGTCGCCCAGCCGCGGATTGCTGCCCTGGTTTCCGTCCGCCCCCGCCGACATGGCGAAGGCCCCGATCATGGCCAGGGCGATGGCCGCCACGAACAGCGCCTTCGGCCGCTCGCGGTACACGAACCAGCCGAACAGGGTCACCACGACCGGCGTCAGGTTGCAGAGCACGGTGGCGTTGGCCACCGAGGTCATGACGATGCCGTAGTGCCAGAACGACAGGTCCAGCACGAAGAACAGCCCCGCCAGGGCCATGAATTTCGACGGCGTCCCGATCCCCTCCCCGCCCGGCCGCGCCGTGAGGAACAGCAGCAGCGGCATGGCGAAGACGAAGCGCCAGAACCCCGCCGCGGCGGGCCCGGTCTCGGTCAGCCGCACCAGGATGGGCGCCAGGCCCAGCACGCAGGCGGCGATCAGCAGGACGATCAGGGCGAGGGTGCGGGACTGGGGTGCGGCGGGCATGGGGGAGATATATCGGATTCCTTCTCCCCTTGCGGGAGAAGGTGGCTCGCGAAGCGAGACGGATGAGGGGTGGCGTCCGGCGGGGGTCGGGTGGGGCGGATGGGGACGGGTCGGAGAGACCCCTCATCCGGCCCTCCGGGCCACCTTCTCCCGCAAGGGGAGAAGGACAAGAAGGACGGGAGTCCCCGCCCCGTGGAAAATCCCCAAACCCGCCACTTCGGAGACATTCGACCCTCATGCGGCGCCCTCCCCGGCGGCGGCGCGGACCGCGGCGAGGCGGGCGAGTTCGGTTTTGAGGTCCTGATACTCGGGCGGCAGGTCCCCGCCGGCGACAAGGGTCTCGGCCAGCGACAGGGCCTTCTCGCGCAGGAACATGCGCATCATGCCCTGATGCGCCTCGAACCGTTCCTCCTCCTGCGCCACGTCGCTGTCGGCCCAGTCGAGCAGGCCGTCGAGGCGGGCGATCTCGGAGGCGGCGCGGGCCAGCCGCACGGCGTTCAGCCCCTCGCCCGACTTCACCGCATGGGCCGCATTGGCCAGCGCCCGGCGGGCGAGGTCGGCGGGGCGGATGTGCAGGGGCGAGGTCCACGCCTCCATGACCTTGTCCTCGGTCAGGGCGTCGGGGTCGGCCTTGGGCTTCCGCGCCGGTTCAGGCGGGCGCGCGGCGGGCACGCCGCTCGCGCCGCCGGCCCAGACCGAGGCCGGTCCCCGCCAGGGCGTGGCCTGGGCGGCGTAGAGCCGCTTGGTCCAGCCCTCGCGCCGCGCCCGCTTGCGGATCGCCCCCTCCGACACCCCGAACCGCGCCCCCACCGTCGGCGCCGACAGCCCCGACAGATAGGCGCCCCGGATCAGGCTCCAGGTCTACGGACTGACGGTGCGGTAGGTGGTCGTCGGTCGTTTGCGACTGAAGTTTTGCGACATTCGCTCCCCTCCCCGGCCGCGCTCGCGCGGCGAAAGGCGGGGATTATGGAACGCCGGTACGTCAGTTGCGGACGTAGGCGGGGGCGGGTGGGACGGGCTGGGGGCGGGGTGTGGTGGGATGGGAGGGGGCGGGTTTCTCGGACACAACTTTCGTCATCCCGGCGAAAGCTGGGACCAGCGGCGCCGCAGGCGAAATCGTCGATGGCGGCCGCGCGCCGCTGAGTCTGGTCTGCGCGGCTGCGCGGCTGGCGGAGGATGACGAAAGCGGAGCGGCGAACGACTTCACCACTCCGCCTTAGTCCATCGTTATCCGGCCGCCTCTGGGTCCTCGCCCTCCCAGACGTCTTCGAGCGATGGATTGGCGTCGTACTCGTCATCAACGTCCGGTTGGGCAGGTTCCGGCCGCGTCCCATATGCCTTGCGATATGAACGCGCCCACACCACCAACTCTTCGTCGGTACGGCGAAGGATGCTGCGCCATTCTTCGGTCAATCGCGGTTCAACCCCCTTGCTTTCCACCAGAGGACTGCCGTCATGCCCCGTCACATTGCACAGCGCATGAAAGGCACCATCCAGAGCTTCGATGGCTCCGCTAAGCGCAGCTACCGCAGCGTTGTACCTGTCGGTAGGAGTGTCGCCGGAATCCACAGCCTTAGCCTTGCCGGGGGGCGGATACTCGTTCCGCAGGTAGACATCATTCAACGCAATGGCTGAACCGTCTTCCCGAGTACGAATAGTCCCAGCGTCGTCCACAGCACGAAGGCTCTCACGTCCCTCGGAATAGTCCTGCAATGCTTGGCCGAGCTGGACGACACCGTGGACGCTCCGACGCATCGCGTCGATAACTTCGCCCGGGGTCCGGCGATCGGGAAGCCCCGACGTCGAACCGCGCGAAGCGCTGAGGCGCTGTGTCACCACCAAGGGATAGGCGGCACGGACCGCGAGTTCCACGGTAGCCGGTCCTGGCTCGTCAGTATCGCCGCTACCGATCGCAGCGCGAACTTCGCTGACCGCGGCGTTCACCAGCGCCTCGGTTGTCCTTCCCGTCGCCGCCCAGTTTGCCTTATGGACGGGTTTGCCGAACGCGAAACGCAAATACCGGCGGATCTGGTCAACCTTCGCGGGCTCGTCAGACACAGCACGCAAGATCAATGCGGTGGCCAAATCATTGGTGAGCTTGGTCGTAATGTGTTTCCGAGTCGACTGGCTGGTCACGGCGACGCGAATAGCTTCGACGAACCTGGCATCGTCGTTCGCCAGAAGATCGACGATCTGCGCCGCGCGCAGAACGGGATCATCTGGCAGATGAGCTGCCCGTGCCTCATCACGCGTACACGATCCCGCAAAATACTCCTTCTGAGCCTTCGAAATCAGATGTCTGCGATACATCTCGTCCAACACTTCGTCGGCGAGCGACTCATTCTCGGGACCTTCTCCCCACGGTTTGGGGGGGTCTACATGGCGAAGAGCAACGAAGGATTTGACCGCCGTCGGAAAGCCCGTTGTTCCTCCGGTGTGAGGCAAGAAGCCAACCAAGATGAGTGCGGGGATGCGCTCGCACCGCAGGGCAACCGTAGCATTGGCATCATGTTCGCCGCGTTCGAACTGTTCATTCAGCCGTTTGATGTGCGCGCGGAACTTAGTGTCCTCCTCATCATACGGCACATCAGAAGATCGCACCTGAAGGATGTCATGGACAGCGGTCGTGCGAGAAGAGCCTTCTGCAGTCGTCAGCGAGGTCACTGGTGAGGTGCCGTCAGCATGAATATAGGTGGTTGCCACCAACCACACTGCCTCCATCACGCCCTGCGATGCGATAGAACGGCGCCAGTCGTTTTCTGCGAGCACGAAAGAGGCGGCTTGCTGCGAAGCCCACGTCAGGTGGTCCCGATTCTCGACATCCACAGCAAGTTCGGCCCCTTGGGGAGCGCCCTCATCCAGCGGTCGCGGCTCGGGCAGCGGCCGGAACTTGGAATCTTCCCCGCCACTGCCGGGGTCAACGGCAAACGGATGGCGCCGCCAAGGCAGAGTACGGGGATTGCGCGGATCGGGCATGCAGCGACGCGACCAGACGGCAGTGCGGATGCCAAAGAGGGTGCCGCCAGGCACAGAGATGCGCTCGACGTCAGGGTCATCTGGTTCGCCGATGGCCTTACGCACCTCCGACGGATCGACTACGGCGTTGGAGATAGCCCGCGCAGAGGCCTCGCTAAGAGCGAATGCGTTGATCAAGCGCTCCATCAAAGCGTTGCGAGATTTTGAATGCGCATATTCAGGCAGAGCTTCCACCGGACGGGGAAGTACGTGGTCATTGCTGTTGGACATGAGGTTTTTCCTCGGCGACCTTGTCGCCATGTTCATTCTGCGAAGAACCTGTGCGGGCTGCCGCAATGGACAGCCCGCACGGCCCTAGATTGAGGGCCTAGAGGGACTGGCTCTTGAGCCGGCGCTTGAGTTCGGCGAGAAAGTTACGCAGTCCCCGGTGATCCGAGGGAGTGTCGGGACCGAACACGGGACCGGCCATGGCAGGGTGTTCAAAACGCCAGTGGCCACCACGTGTTTTGGTGATCACAAAGCCGTCGCTCGCGAGAGCACGGCGAAGTTTCTTCATCTCAGAAGTAGCTGACATAACGGTTCCTTGGCGGGCGGCCGTCAGCGCACGACTAAACGGCCGCAACAGGGGTTGCAGGGCCGAGGTGCCAAGGAGTGAGGAGATCGCTCCATTGCGCATCCTCCTTCCGCTTACCGGGAAATCCCCGGCGTCACCGAAGGCGGCGACAGCTAAACAGGACGATCTCAAGACGTACGGAGCGCACTGGCTTAACAGTTTGCTCCGCGTTGCCGCCCCGCCCGAAATGGGAAGGTAGAGCGCCCGCATTGCTGCGTCGCGGAACCATCAATCAGACACACTTCAGACACAGAGTCAACTCGACTCCAAATTTTCTTACCGCCCCTTCCTGAACCGCTCATCCGCCGCCGCCTTCGCCGCCGCGCGATCCCGCTTCGGCGCGTCACGGTCGACCGCCTCCCCTTCCGGGGTCATGAGGTCGTTGGCGAACTCCAGGTCCATCAGCTTCATGCGCTTGATCTCGTCGCGCATGCGGGCGGCCTCCTCGAACTCGAGGTTGGCGGCGGCCTCGCGCATGCGGCCTTCCAGGTCCTTGAGGGCGGCCTGGAAGTTGGAGCCGGTGAAGGGTTTGGCCTCGTCCTTCTTGCCGGGGGCGGTGAGCTGGTCGAGGGCGCGGCTCTCGTAGGGGGAGGCCATGATCTCCTTGATGTCGCGCTTGACCGACTCCGGGGTGATGCCGTGGGCGGTGTTGTACTCGACCTGTTTCTCGCGGCGGCGGTTGGTCTCGGCGATGGCGCGCTCCATCGAGCCGGTCATGCGATCGGCGTACAGGATCACCCGGCCGTCGACGTTGCGGGCGGCGCGGCCGATGGTCTGGATCAGCGAGGTTTCGGAGCGCAGGAAGCCCTCCTTGTCGGCGTCGAGGATGGCGACCAGGCCGCACTCGGGGATGTCGAGGCCCTCGCGCAGCAGGTTGATGCCGATCAGGACGTCGAAGGCGCCGAGGCGCAGGTCGCGCAGGATCTCGATGCGTTCCAGCGTGTCGACGTCGGAGTGCATGTAGCGGACGCGGACGCCCTGCTCGTGCATGTATTCGGTCAGGTCCTCGGCCATCTTCTTGGTCAGGGTGGTGACCAGCGAGCGATAGCCCTGGCGGGCGACGGCCTTGACCTCGTCGATGACGTCGTCGACCTGGTTGCGGGTGGCGCCGCTGACCGGGCGGATCTCGACCGGCGGATCGATCAGGCCGGTGGGGCGGATGACCTGTTCGGTGAAGATCCCGCCGGTGCGCTCCATCTCCCATGAGCCGGGGGTGGCCGAGACGAGGACGGTCTGGGGGCGCATGGCGTCCCACTCGTCGAACTTCAGCGGGCGGTTGTCGATGCAGCTGGGCAGGCGGAAGCCGTACTCGGCCAGGGTCGATTTGCGGCGGTAGTCGCCGCGATACATGCCACCGATCTGGCCGACGGTGACGTGGCTCTCGTCGACGAACAGCAGGGCGTTGTCGGGGATGTATTCGAAGAAGGTGGGCGGCGGCTCGCCGGGGGCGCGGCCGGTGAGCCAGCGGCTGTAGTTCTCGATGCCGGCGCAGGAGCCGGTGGCCTCCATCATCTCCAGATCGAAGCGCACGCGCTGTTCGAGGCGCTGGGCCTCCAGCAGCTTGCCGTTCTCGACCATCCAGTCGAGCGTCTCCTTCAGCTCGGCCTTGATGCCGTTGATGGCCTGGTTCAGCGACGGGCGCGGGGTGACGTAGTGGCTGGCGGCGTAGACGGTGACCTCTTCCAGGTCGGCGGTCTTCTTGCCGGTCAGGGGGTCGAACTCCTGGATCGATTCCAGCTCGTCGCCGAACAGTTGGATGCGCCAGGCGCGGTCCTCCATGTGGACCGGGAAGATCTCCAGCACGTCGCCGCGCTTGCGGAACATGCCGCGCTCGAAATTCAGGTCGTTGCGCTTGTACTGCAGGGCGATGAGGTCGGCGCGGAGCTTTGACTCGTCGATCTGGTCGCCGACCTTCAGGGTGAAGGTCATGGCGGTGTAGGTCTCGACCGAGCCGATGCCGTAGATGCAGCTGACCGAGGCGACGACGATGACGTCGTCCCGCTCGAGGATCGCCCGCGTCGCCGAGTGGCGCATGCGGTCGATCTGCTCGTTTATGGACGAGTCTTTTTCGATGTAAGTGTCTGTTCTGGGTACATAAGCTTCCGGTTGATAGTAGTCGTAGTACGAGACGAAATACTCGACCGCATTGTCGGGGAAGAAGCTTTTGAACTCGGAATAGAGCTGGGCCGCGAGGGTCTTGTTGGGGGCCAGGATCAGGGCCGGGCGCTGGGTCTGTTCGATGACCTTGGCCATGGTGAAGGTCTTGCCAGAACCGGTGACGCCCAGCAGGACCTGATCGCGCTCGCCGGCTTCGGCGGTGGCGACGAGCTCGGCGATGGCGGCGGGCTGGTCGCCCGCTGGGGTGTATTTCGTCTCCAGCCGGA
Organism: Brevundimonas lenta; assembly: GCF_014196335.1. GTDB lineage: Bacteria > Pseudomonadota > Alphaproteobacteria > Caulobacterales > Caulobacteraceae > Brevundimonas > Brevundimonas lenta. The sequence goes on along the minus strand of NZ_JACIDM010000001.1, from coordinate 1,050,500 downwards.
ACGGGATGCGCTTGCGCGAGTCCGGACGGTCCGGGCGGTGCGGGACCCAGTCGGCGGGGGCGCCGGGGGCCTCTTCCGGCGTCAGGCGCGGGCCGGTGACCGGGGCGAACATCGGCATGCCCCTGCCCTTGCCCGCCGGCTCACGAACGAAGGGAGCGTGGGCCTCCGACATGCCGGGGGTATGCACCGGCTTGCCGGGCTTCGAGGGGGAACGGGCCATGACCGCAATCTAGGGGTGACGGGCCGTATTCGCCAGTGAAGGCGAGGGTCCGGATGGCGGCTGCTGACAGCAGGTGGCGGCAGCCGCCTCCGGGTGTGGTCCCTTAGTAGCGGCGACGGACGCCGGCGCGGGTCTCCAGCTCGCCGATGCGGCGATCCAGATAGGAACGGTCGTCGCTGGACGGGCTGGAGCGGCTGTAGGCGGCTTCCAGACGGGCCAGGTCGCCGGCCTCGACGCGGATCTGGGCGGCCTCGGTGCGGGAGACGGAGCCGCGGGCCAAAGCCGACTCGATGTCGGCCAGGCGGGTGCGGTTGTCGACATAGCCGCCGCCGGAGCCTGCGCCGTCGCCGACACGGGCGTCGAGGGCGTCGAGGCGGGCATCGAGGTCGTCACGCTCCTGCGAGGTCAGGCGACCGTCGCGCAGGTAGTTGGTCTCGACGCGGATGAGGTCCTGGTAGTCGGACTTGAGGCGGTTGGCCTCGGTGCGGGTGATACGGCGGCCGCGGAGAGAGGCGTCCACGCGGCTGTTGAACTCGGTGCGGCCGTCTGAGACCGAGGTGCGGCCCTCGGAGTAGTCCGAGCCGCCGGCTTCGACGCGCTGCGAGAACTCGCGGTACTGGGCGGCGAGGTCGTTGCGCTCGGTCGTGGTGACGCGGCCGTCGGCGGTGTAGCGGGCTTCCAGGCGGACGAGGTCGTCGAACTCGCCGCGCAGGCGGTTGCCCTCGCTGCTGGACAGGACGCCCGAGCGGACGTCGGCGTCGATGCGGCTTTCGAACTGGGTGCGCTGGGCGGCCAGCGGGCGACGGCCGCGGCTCCATTCGCTCTCCAGCGAGGTCGAGACGCCGTAGCGGTCGCCGAACAGGGCGCCGAGGATCGCGCCGATGGGATCCTGCTGCGGATACGACTGCTGTTGCTGGGTCGTGGTCGACTGGGTGGAGTTGTAGGGGACTTGCGCCGCCGCCAGCGGGGCGATGGAGAGGGCCAGGGCGCCGCTGGCGACGGCGGTGAGCATTCGGGTGCGGGTCATTGCAGGATGTCCGTCTGTTGCAGGAGGCCGGAAGAACGGCGCTCGACGGTTAAGGTTGCGGATGACGCCGGGCCACAGGATGCTGACAGCCGCTGTCAGCAGGGCGCCGTCGATGTCCGGAAACCGCCAGCGGGACGGTTGGGCCGTGCCTACATGACCCCGACACAGGGAGATCCGAGATGACCGCTTTCCACGACCTGCACCGCTCCGGCCTGCTGATCCTGCCGAACGCCTGGGACGGCGCGAGCGCGGCGCTGATGCGCTCGCTGGGGGCGAAGGCGATCGCCACGACGAGCGCGGGCTGCGCGTGGTCGCTGGGCTGGCCGGACGGGGACGTGCTGCCCACCGAACGGGCGGTGCAGATGTGCGCCGACGTGGTGCGGGCGGCGCAAGGCGTGCCGGTCAGCGTGGACTTCGAGGGCGGCTATTCCGACGACCCGGCCGAGGTGGCGGCGACGGCGCAACAGCTGGTCGAGGCGGGCGCCCAGGGGATCAATATCGAGGACGGCGGCGGGTCGCCGGAGCTGCTGGCGGCCAAGATCGCGGCGATCCGCGCTGCGGTCGGCGGCGCCCTGTTCATCAACGCCCGCTGCGACGTGTGGCTGAGGGGCGTGGGCGAGGCGGAGACGCGGGTGGCCGAGGCGCTGCGACGCGGGGCGATCTATCAGGCGGCGGGCGCGGACGGCCTGTTCACGCCGGGGCTGACGGACGCGGCCGGGATCGCCGAACTGACGGGCGGTACGGACATGCCGGTGAACCTGCTGGCCTACCCCGGCCTGCCGGGCGCCGCGGAGCTGGAACGGCTGGGCGTGCGGCGGCTGAGCGCCGGGTCGGGGTTGGCGAGCGCGGCCTATGGGCGGACGGCGGCGCTGGCGAAGGACTTCCTGCAGGACGGCGCCTCGGAGCCGATGGGCGACGGCGCGCTGTCGTGGGGCGAGATGAATGCGCTGATGCCCTAGTCCGGCGGCGGGGCTGGAGGAGCGCCGCCCGGCGGGACCTCCGGGCGGCTGGAGTGCGCCTCCGCCTGGACCACTTCGGGGTCCGGGGGCGACATGACGTCCTCGGCGGCGTCATTGACGGCCGGCGCACGGCGGACCTTGCGGGGGGGGGGCTCGGGCTCCTGCTCGACCCCGAGCGCGGCCAGAGCCGCGTCGCCTCGCTGGAGCCGCACGTCGATCTGCGGCGACGGGAGACGGACGCCGGCGCCCTCGAGCGCGTCGACGATGGTCCACATGTAGGCGGCGTGCATCGAGGCGGGGCGTTTGACCGCCTCCTTCGTCGGCCAGACCACCAGCTCGAAATCGACGCTCTGTTCGTCGTAGCCGATCAGCCAGACCTGGCTGCGGCGCGCCTCCGTCTCCGGCAGGGTGAAGGGGCTGGCCTTGACCGCCTTCAGGACCACATCGCGAACCAACGTCCGTTGCGCCCCCGGCTCGACGCGGAAGGGTATGTGAATGCGCCGCGTGTCGCCGCGGAGCGTGGTGTTGATCAGCGGACGCTCGATCAGGTGCGAGTTGGGGATCAGGATGTTGATGTTGTCGTTGGTGCGCAGCCGCGTGGCGCGGGGTCCGATCTCGACGATGATTCCGCGCTCGCCGTTCTCGACCTCGACATAGTCGCCGACCGACACGGTGGGGTCGAAGATCAGGAACAGGCCGGAGACGAACTCCTTGACCACACCCTGCAGACCCAGGCCGACTCCGAGACCGAGAGCGCCGGCGAAAACGCTGAACGATGACAGGTCGAGCCCGGCGGTGGAAAGGCCGGCGATAAGGCCGATGATGACCAGGCCGTAGGTGCTCACCTTCTCCAGCACATAGACCGACGAGGTGTCGTGCAGACCGCGGTGGCGGATGCGCTTGAACACCCGTCCGATCAGGGTGGAGAGGACGCAGGCGACGACGAAGACGACCACGCCAGTCGCGACGCCGCCAATGGTGATGACGTCCTCGCCGATGCGGATGAGTTCTCCCCGATCGAGATCCCCGGGCGCCACCATCGAGGGAGAGCGCGCGCCAGCGGGAGCGGTTCCCCACCCGGAACGTCCGAAAACCGCGAGCAGGCCGCGTCGGCGGGTCTAGAATGGCTTCATGATTCTGATCCGCTCCGCCCTGCCCTCGCCTGTCGGCCCGCTGGAACTGGCGTGCGACGAGGACGGCCGGCTGCGCGGCGTGTCGTTCGGCGACGGCCTGGAGCGGGCGATGCGGCGCGAATATCCCGGCGCAGAGCTGAGGGCCGGTGAGACGCCGGAAGCGGTGCGCGCGGGCCTTGAGGCCTATTTCGCCGGCGATCCGTCCGCATTGGCGCGCATCCCGTGGTCGCTGGACGGCGCGACGGCCGACGGCGGCTTCCAGGCGCGTGTCTGGCGGGTGCTGGCGGAGATCCCGGCGGGCGTGACCATCAGCTACGGCGAGATGGCGAAGCGGGCCGGCGAACCGGGCGCGGCGCAGGCGGCGGGGGTGGCCCTGAACCGCAATCCGATCCCGGTGGTCCTCGCCTGCCACCGGGTGGTCGGCGCCGACGGCGCCATGGTCGGCTTCGGCGGCGGGCTGGAACGGAAGACCTGGCTGCTACGCCACGAAGGCGCGCTGCTGATCTAGAACTGCGACGCCCTAGTAGGGCCCCACGATGGTCGGGAGGGTGAAGCTGCGGGCGACGCTGTCATGGGCGGCGACGACTTCGGGACGGACCTTCACGCGGTCATAGACGGCCGAAATCGCGAGCTCGTACGGGGTCTGATGGCCGATGTCCTGGTAGATGTGCATCCAGGAGACCGCCTGTTTGCGGTGCAGTGGGTCGGCGAGAACCTCGATGATCGCGGCGGCCATGGCGTCCTCGTCACCGATGCAGGCGAGCGCGTCGTAGTAGTCGGACGGTCCGTCACGCCAGTTTTCGCCCAGCTGGGCGACGCCCGCGCGAGCGGCGGCCGTGTCGCCCAGGGCCTGGGAGATGCAGGCCTGGACGTGGGTCACGCGCCGCGCGCCGTATTTGCCGAGGTCGCGATCCTTCAGCGTGTCGACGACGCGTTGGGCCTCGGCGGCCTTGTCGTTGCGGAGGTAGGACCAGGCCAGGCTGATCGTCTGGTTGAAGTTCGGGCCGCCGTATTCCGGCCGTTCGGCGGCGAGACGCTCCTGGGCCAGCCCCTCGTCGATGCGGCCGAGGGCCAGCAGCGAGCGGGCGCGGCCGTCAACGATCCAGTTCAGGTCGACGGCCTCGTCGATGTCCTCTTCCGCTGGAGCGGGCGCGGCCATGGCGGCGTCGGCGACGGCGACGGCCTCCTCATACCGGCCGAGGGCGTAGAGCGACTGCATGTAGGCGTTGCGCCGGGCCATGGTGGCGTCGGGGCCGGAGGCGGCCTTGCGCTCGGCGGCGAGCTGGGCGCCGATCATGGCGTTGAAGTCGGGCTCGACGCCGGCGGGACGCAGGGCGTCGTAGCGGCGCATGGCGAACAGCTGCACGCGGGCGTCGAAGTCGGTGACGCGGGCGTAGAGCGGACGCGCCTCCTCCAGACGGTCGCGGTCGATGAAGTCGTCGATCAGTTGCAGCCAGACCCAGGAGGCGTGCTCGAACTTCCAGTCGGCGCGAAACAGGGCGAGGCGGAGATCGAAGCCGACATCCTTGTCGAGCGCCGGATGGATGGCGAACTGGGCGCGGTAATCGAGGGTCAGGGCCTCGCGCGCGTCGGGGAAGCGGCGGGCGACGGTCGCCATGGTGCGGGCCGCGTCGTCGTACTGCTCGGCCGCGCCGTAGCCGTCCAGGAGCATGAGCCACTGTTCGGCCGTGGCGTCGGGCTTGGCCGCGACCTCGGCGAGATACGGGAGGGCGGCGGTGGACCGGCCCAGCTGCAGGTTCAGGACGCCGATCAGGTACTGGAGGTCGGTCTTCTCGGTCTCGGAGAAGGACTCGAAGCCGGGGTCGGCCGTCATGGCCTTGGCGAGGGCGAGGGCCTCGTCGAACCGCTCCTGCTCAAGGGCGCGGGACAGCTTCTGGCCGAGCGTCACCCAGGTCGGCGTCACGCCGGAATGCTGGGCGGCGACGGGCGTCGGCGCGGGCGTGGACGACGGGTCGGCCGAAAGCGCGGCCAGACCGATGAGAGCAAGCGAAACGTACATGGAACTGTATCCCCCGGCCGCGACCATAGGATGTGGGACGGAGGGGCGACAAGGGGCCGGAACTGCCTGCCTCTCCCCCTGCGGCGGCGGAATGGCTAAGGCAGGGGGATGACCGCCCTGCCCCTGAACGAATTGCTGATGCTGCTGGGCGCGCTGATCGCCGCAGGGCTGGCCGGAGGGCTGGTGGCCGGGCTGTTCGGCGTGGGTGGCGGCACGGTGATCGTGCCGGCGCTGTTCTATGCGTTCGAAGTGCTGGGCGTCGGCGGCGAGGGCAATCTGCACACCGCCATCGGCACCTCCCTGCTGACCATCGTGGCGACCAGCTGGCGCTCGCTGAAGGCGCACCGGTCGCACGGCGCGGTCGACGAGGTGGTGCTGAAGACCTGGACGCCGTGGGTGGGGTTCGGCGGGCTGGTCGGGGCCGCCGTCGCGGGGCTGACGTCGATGGAGGGGCTGGCGATCGTCTACGGCGTCTGTCTGGCGGCGATCGGGCTGCAGCTGGGGCTGATGCCGGAGCGGTTCGTGCTGCGGCAGGACATGCCGACGGGCTGGGGGCGGCGGGTGACCGGGACGGTGATCGGCGGGCTGTCGGCGATGATGGGCATCGGCGGCGGCAGCTTCGGCGGGCTGACGATGACCCTGTGCGGGCGGCCGATCCATCAGGCGGTGGCCACGGCCTCGGGCTTCGGCGTGGCGATCGGGGCGGCGGCGGCGCTGGGCTTCGTGGCGTTCGGCTGGGACGCGGCGGGACGGCCGCCGTTCTCGGTCGGCTACGTCAATGTGCCGGCGGCGATCGTGATGGGCGTGCTGACGACCGCGGTGGCGCCATGGGGCGCGAAGCTGGCGCACAGCCTGAACCGCAGACTGCTGCGCAAGGCGTTCGCCGTCTATCTGGTGGCGACGGCGCTGTCGGTGGTGGTGAAGGCGTTGTGAGTGGCTAGTGGCTAGTGGCTAGTGATTAGTGATTGCTGGCCCTTGTACCGGCATCCCGTCGGCGGCCGACGTTTGCGACGCCAACCACTAGCCACTAGCCACTAGCCACTAGCCACTAGCCACTAATCACTTCTCACGGCCGCAGCGTGAGAGCGGCCGGCGTCGCGGTGAAGGCCGACAGGCGCCCGAGGTAGCTCATGCCCAGCAGCGAGTGGGGCAGGCCTTCTTCGACGACGAGGGCCTGGACTTTTTCGACGCGGGCGCCGGCGACGGCGACGGCGGCCAGTTCGACCGGGGCGGCGCGGACCGGGCCCGAGGCGGTGACCACGGTGGCGGAGAAGTCGTCGGCCTTGAGAGTCATGCCGAGGCGGGCGGCGTCGTCGCGGGTCAGGGCCACGACGCTGGCGCCGGTGTCGACCATGACGCGGACGGCGCGGCCGTCGATCATGGCCTCGGCCCAGTAGTGGCCGTCGGCGGCCTTCAGGACCTGGGCCGGAGACGCCGCGGCGGCGTGAACGGCGGGGACTTCGGCGGCCTGGGCTTCGCCGCGCAGGCCGGCCTGATCCATCCACCACAGGACAGTCAGCGACGATGCGACGGCGGCGGCCATCACGACGACGGATGAGAGATCGACACGCATGGGGCGTACTCGCACGGACAGGGACGCGGCTCTGCGTCCCCTCTCTTTTTCCACAGGGCGGTTGGGATGCGGTGAAGGGAGATGGTTGGCGGAGTCTGAACAGGCTGCGCCGTGGGGACGCTAAACGGGGCCCAGTTTCGCGGGGTCGATGCGGCTGCGGCGGGACGGGAGTTCGGCCATGATGGCGGCGCGCTGATCGTCGCTGAGGCCGCTCCAGCCGCCGATCTCCTGCAGCGAGCGATAGCAGCCCAGGCACAGGCCGGTGGGGCCGTCGACGATGCAGACCTTCACGCACGGGGTGGCGATGGCGCGGGGTGGTTGTGGCGGTGGAGTTACAGTCGATGACATATGCGCGAAATATGGTCCGGTATCGGAGTAAAAACTATTGCGTTCGGGAGCGGGCGTTCGTACCTTCACCATGACGCGAAACGACTATGACGGTGAGATCCCCGATCAGCACGACGTGTCTCTTTTCATCGTTCAACGAAAGGAGACATCACAGATGAACGACAAGGACAGAAACCTGCAACACGCCATGATGAGCTTTGCGCTCTGGGGCGGGATGCTTGTGAACACGAAGAACACCAACGGAGCCGGCGATAGGGTGGTCAGTCACCCGTCGAACTTCGTACCGATCAGGATCGACAAGGCGCGCCGGTAGGGCGAGACCGTCGATCCAGTGGCAGAGCCCCGGACCCGCAAGGGCCGGGGCTTTGTCGTTTCTGGAGTGCGCTAACGCTCGCGACGCGGTCGCTCGCTGCATGAGCGCAGATTTGGGGCGCCAACGCTCGCGACGCGGTCGCTCGCTGCATGAGCGCGTCAGGTCCGGTGGGCTTGCGCGGCGCCGGTCCTTGCGCTGGATAGGGCGCATATCCGGGGGATGACATGATCGAAGTGATGTTGGCCGTGGTGGTTCTGGCCGCTTCGGGCGGGACGCAGGAGTTGCCGGCGCCGGTCGCGACCCTGCCCCCGCCGCCGGACGCCGGTATCTGTCGGCCCGATCCCTCCAGCGCTACGCGTCCGGTCGATCTGGCGTGGCGCTTTATGGAAACCCCGGCTGACGCGCATATGACCGCGTCCAACCGGCAGGCGGCGATGGCGGCCCTGCTGAAACCCGACGCCAGGCTGTTCAACGGCCACGACAATATCGTCCTGTCGAGCGAGGCCTTCCTGGCGCTCGTCGGCGTCAGCGGGCCCGGATCTCCGCCACAGGGGGCTGTGGTTTCGACCTCCGGCGGCACTGTGATGATCGTCTCGATGCTCGGAGGCGGACGGGAAATGGTGACCGTGGTGCGGACCGAAGGCGGCTGCATCGCCACGGTAGCGACGTTCTACGACTGACCACGCGCTTGAGCGTGGGCGCGGGTTGCGGCACTGGTCCCGCATGACCCTGATCCACAAACACCGCCATGGACCTGTCGAGCTCTGGACGCTTGAGCGGGCGGACCGGTTGAACGCCCTGCCCGATCCGGAGGACGGCGAGGCGTTTGCGGCGGCGTGCGAGGCCGTGAATGCGGACCGGTCGGTGCGCTGCGTGGTGCTGACGGGGGCCGGGCGGGCGTTTTCGGCCGGCGGCGATCTGAAGGCGATGCGCGAGCGGCGGGACCTGTTCCACGGCACGGGCGCCGATATCCGCGACAGCTATCGCCGCGTGGTGCACCGGATCGTGCGCTCGCTGTACGGGCTGGAGGTGCCGCTGGTGGCGGCGGTGAACGGGCCGGCGATGGGGCTGGGCTGCGATATCGCCGGGCTGGCCGACATCCGCATCGCCTCGGAAGCGGCGAGCTTCGGCGTGCCGTTCCTGAAGCTGGGCATCCTGCCGGGCGACGGCGGAGCGTGGCTGATGCCGCGCAACGTCGGCTATGCGCGGGCGGCCGAGATGCTGTTCACGGCGCGGACACTGGACGCGCAGACGGCGCTGGAATGGGGCCTGATCAACCGGGTGGTCCCGGCCGGGCAGTTGATGGACGAGGCGCTGAAGACGGCGGCGGAGATCGCCGCCCAGGCCCCGCACGCGCTGCGGATGACCAAGGCGCTGCTGCGTCAGGGCCGCGACGCGACCTTCGACCAGATCCTGGAAATGACGGCGTCGATGCAGGCGCTGGCGCACCTGACCGACGATCACGCCGAGGGCGTGTCGGCGGTGCTGGAGAAGCGGCCGGCGGACTTCACCGGGCGCTGAGCGGGCTGCAGGCCGAGGGTGAAGGCGAACATCGCCAGGCACACCAGGCTGGTGAGCGTCATGGCGACCGCGGGCGAGACGCCGAGCGCGAGCGCATAGACCGCCGGCGCGGCGGCCTGGACATAGCGGGCCGGCGTCAGGATCATCGATTGCCGGACCGCATAGCGATCGGGCCCGAAGACGTGGAGCGGGAGAACGCCGGAGGCGACGGACATCAGGCCGTTGCCCGCCCCCTGCCCGACCGCGACGGCCGCCGCCAGGCGTGGCCCGCCCAGTCCGGCGACCAGCGCCCCCAGCGGGTGGAACAGGGTCGCCAGCCGGGCCGTGGCGACGGGATGCGAGCGGTGCAGGAAGACCAGGTCGATGACGCGGGCGGCGACGGCGCTGGCCGCCATCAGGCCGGCCGCCCAGGCGGCCTGTTCCGCGCCGAGGCCGAGGTCGCCCAGCAGACGCGGCAGGTGGGCGCCCAGGGCCGTGGCGACCGCCCAGGCCCCGGCGAAATAAGCCGCCATGCGGATCATCCGCCCGTCCCACGCCACCTTCGCGACGGGCGCGTCCGCCGCGGCCGGGGCGGCCCGCCGGCGCGGCAGGACGGCTATAGCGAGGGGCAGGCAGAGCAGCAGGTGGGCCAGCGCCCAGACCAGGCAGGCCATGCGCCAGTCGCCCTGCTGGATAATCCAGCGGCTGACAGGCCAGCCCAGACCGCCGCCGAGGGCGCCCAGCAGGGAGACGGCGGTGATGGGGCGGCGCGCGGCGGCGCCGTGCAGTTCGACCAGGGCCGCGAAGGCGGTGCCGTACAGGCCCGTCGCCATGCCGACGCCCAGGCCCGCGATGCCGAGGTACAGAACCCAGGGACCGGGCGCGGCGGCCATGACGACGAGGGCGGCGGCGAAGAGGCCGTTGGAGACCATCAGCACGGCCCGCGCGCCGAACCGCTCGATCATACGCCCCGTCGGCGGCGTCATCACCGCCGAGATCAGCAAGGCGGCCGACAGCGCCATGAAGACGGCGGCAGGCGGGACGCCGAAGCTGAGGGCCATGGGGTCCGCCAGCACGCCCAGAAGGTAGTAGCTGGAGGCGAAGGCCACGATCTGACCCAGACCGAGGACGGCGACGATGGAGATGTTGCGCAGGGACATGCCGCGCCATGCGGCGATTGCCGCGCGCCGGAAAGCGACTTATCGAACACGGCATGTTCGATATTCTCACACCCCGTGAGTCCCTGCCGTCGCTGAACGGCTTGCGCGCCTTCGAGGCGATGGGGCGGACAGGCAGCGCGACCCAGGCCGGCGCCGAACTGGGCGTGACCCACAGCGCGGTCAGCCGGCAGGTGAAGGCGCTGGAGGCGGCGTTAGGGGTGCGGCTGTTCGAAGGACCCCGGCATCGTCTGCGGCTGACCGACAAGGGCCGCGAGCTTCTGGCCGGGCTGACGGCCGGTTTCGACGCCCTGGCCGTGGCCGTGCGGACGGTGCGCGACCGGGAGGAGCTGCACCTGGCGGTGCATCCCAGCCTGGCGGTCAAATGGCTGATCCCGCGACTGGCGGATTTCGAGGCGCGGCACCCGGGGATCGCCCTGCATCTGAGCGAACTGGCGCCTGAAGCCACACGGCAGCGCGGCGCCGACCTGCTGCTGCGTTACGTGGACGCCGGGGCGCTGGCCGACCCGATGATCGAAAGCCTGGATGCCAACCGGATCGGTCTGGTGTGCACCCCGGCGCTGGCCGCGGGCGACCTGTCCGGCGCGGCGCGTCTGACCGCCGGAACGCGCCAGGGCGCCTGGGCCGACTGGACGACGGCGTCGGGGCAAGCGATCCCGAAGGGACCGACACGGACCCTGACGCATCTGCATTTCGTGCTGGACGCGGCGCTGGCCGGGCTGGGCGTGGCGGTGTTGCCGCGCGCCATCGTCGCGGACGACCTGGCCGCCGGACGACTGGCCGCGCCCTACGGGTTCGTGCCGGACGGCGGCGCGCTGGCGGTCATCCGGATGAACAGCGAGACGGTTCGCAGCGAGAAGATCCTGATCCGCTGGCTGCGGGATCAGGCGAGGGAGACAGGCTCCGGTTCAGACTGAACCGGAGCCGTCTTTGTCATCAGCTGGCGGCGCGGGCCGGGGCGCGCATGGCGCGGTCGGCGGGGACGCCGGCGGCGGTGGCGCGGGCGGCGCCGGCGGTCTGGCCGGGCTTCATGAACTTGACCAGCACGCGCTGGCCGATCAGCAGCGGCGCGTCACCGGCGGTGACGACGACTTCCACGACGCGCTCGTCCGAACGCTGCGAGGGATCGTCCGAGGCCAGCTTGCGGGCGCCGAAGACGGCGGCGCGACGCAGGACGGCGCCGACGTAGACCTTGGACGGGTCGCCCTCGGGGGTGATCTCGACCGACTGACCGACAGCGACGTTGGGGATGTCGGACTCGACGATTTCGGCGCGGGCGATGCGCGGAGCGTCCGGCTCGAGGTCGAACATGTTGGACACGTTCAGGGTCGAGGCGCCGGCGCCCGGGTTGGCGTAGCGGCGCACGATGCGGCCGTTGGCCGGGGCGCGGATGACGGTCAGTTCGACGTTGTATTCAGCCTCGGACATGCGGGCGCGGGCGGTCTGCACGGCGGCCTGCTGGGCGCCGAGGCGGGCTTCGGCCATCGAGATCTGGTCGCGCGCCTGGTCCATGCGGGCGGCGGCGACATAGTTGCTTTCGACCAGGCGCTGGAGACGGGCGTGCTCGCGGCGGGCGGTGGTGATGTCGACCTGAATCTGACGCAGCTGGCTTTCGGCCTGGGCGACCTCGGCGCGGGCGCGCTGCAGGGCCAGACGGGGCTCGTCGTCTTCTTGGCGGGCGAGGATCTGGCCGGCGACGACGCGGTCGCCTTCCTGCACCAGAACCTCACGGACCACGCCGCCGCGGCGGGCCGCGATCTGGATGATGCCGCCCTCGATGTCGACCTTGCCGTTGGCGATGGCGGCGTAGGGGCTTTCGACCTTCGCGCTCGCGGCCTTCTTCTCTTCCTCGGCCTTCTTCTTCTCGTTGCCTTGCATGACGGAGAAGCCGACCCCGAGGACGACAATCAGGGCGATGCCTGCCCAGAGCCACTTGTTCTTGAAGATGCGGAGCATGTCGTTGCTGGTCCCGGGAAAGGCGTTCAGTGCGACGCCAGAGTGGCGTCAGGGTTGGGGATGCGGCGCTGGTCGTCGATGATGACGCCATCCTCGATGTGGATGACCCGGTCGGCCCAGGCTTCAAGGCGCGGGTCGTGGGTCACGCAGATGACGGCGGCGCCGTGTTCGGTGGCGGCGCGGCGCAGCAGGCGGATGACGACCTGACCGTTCTCGCCGTCGAGGGCGGAGGTCGGTTCGTCGGCGAACAGGATTTGCGGGTTCTTGGCCAGGGCGCGGGCGATGGCGACGCGCTGCTTTTCACCACCGGACAGGGCCGAGGGCTTCTGATGCAGGCGGTGGCCGAGGCCGACCTCTTCCAGCGTGATCTGGGCTTGACGGCGGGCGTCGGCCTTGGACAGGCCCTGGAATTTCAGCACCACCTCGACCTGCTGGATCGCCGACAGCGCCGGGAACAGGTTGAAGCCCTGGAAGATGAAGCCGCAGTGATCGAGGCGGAATTTGTCGATCCGGCTGCCCGACAGCTTCCACAGGTCGTCGACGTCGAGGGTGTCGACGCGGCCTTCCTCCGGACGCAGCAGGCCCGAGAGCGCGGCGATCAGCGTCGACTTGCCCGAGCCGGACGGGCCCATGACCATGGTCAGGTCGCCGTGGCGGGCGTCGAAGTCGACGTTCTTGAGAACCTCGACGAAGCTCTTGCCCGACTTGAAGCGCTTCACGAGACCCTTGGCCTCGATGGCGAAGTCGCCGTGTTTTCCGTGAACCCTGGTGTGGCCGGTCATCGCAGCAGGTCCGCGGGTTGGCTGTTCTTGAGGATGCCGAGCGACAGCAGGCCGGACAGCATGGCGATGACGATCAGGCCGCCGCCGACGATGATCAGAAGGATCAGCGGCAGGGCGATGATCACCGCGCCCATCAGGGCCAGCGCCTGCAGCAACAGTGTGAGCAGGATGGCGGCGATCACGCCGACGCAGCCGACCCAGAAGCTGAGCTCCATGACGATCCACTGCAGCGAGCCCATGCCGACGCCGAGGGCCCGCAGCGAGGCGAACTCCTTGATGTTGGCCATGATGGCGCCGCGCAGGGTCTGCCAGGTGATGGCCACGCCGATGATGGTGCCCAGCACCACGCAGCCGCCGATGATGATGACGAGGATGCCTTCCTCGAACATGGCGCCGGCGTTGGCGTCGGCCAGCTCCTGACGGGTCCATGCCTTCCACTGGCCGTCGCCCTGCTCATTGAGTTCGGCGGCGACGCGTTCGGCCTGGCTCGGATCGTTCAGCTTGACCATCAGGGGGCCGACGCGCGGACCGGTGTCGGCCTGGCCGACCATGCGCAGGGTGTCGCGCGACATGATGATCGTCGCCTGCATCATGTTCGGATAGCCGCGGGTGATGCCGACGACGGTGACGGTCTGGCCGTTGTAGAGGGCCCGGTCGCCCAGTTTGACGCCCAGCTTGCGGGTCGCGGTCTCGTCGATGGCGACCGTGTAGGGCTGGCGCAGGGCGTCGACCAGTTCCTGGGAATAGTCGGTCGGGATCGTCACCGCGCCGGGCGTGGTGTCGATGATGCTGGTCTGCACGAACTCCTGACGCGGCGCCCCCATCTTGGCGCGGTCCGCCTGGGACATGGTCGGGTCGACGTTCTTGACCGACTGGAAGGAGCCGCCGGCGCCGTCCAGCGGCTGGACCTCGACCACGGCGGGGTTGCGATAGGCCAGCGGGATAAATCGACGCGGCACGCCCGAGGGGCCGCCGATCAGGCTTTTAGCCCCCGGTTGCATGATGATGATGTCGGCGCTGGAGCGCTCGATCGTGGCGGTGAAGCCCTTGCCGATGCCGATGAACACGCCGGTCATGGCCAGCACGAGCAGGCCTGACAGGGCGAGCGCCATCACGGCGGCCATATAGCGGCGCCACTCATAGAGCAGCGTGGAGAGTGCAAGCGACATCGAAACGGACGGGCCCCTGACGTTCCCGGGTTATCTGAAGGACCATGGAACACCGGCCAAGTTAAATCGGGGTAAGGGGATCGGTGGACGCCGATTATTCATCCAGCTAATCCAGGCTCCACCGTTCCGGCCGGAGAACCGGCCGCCTGAGAGGAAACAGAATGCGCCTACGCTCGCTTCGCGCCGCCGTTACGGCGACCGCCTCAATCGCCGCTGTCTTCGGCGCCCTGGTCATGACGGCCGCGCCGACGGCGGCGAAGGCCGACGAGGGCATGTGGACCTTCGACAATTTCCCGATCCAGACGGTGAACCAGAAGTACGGCACGCATATCGACCAGGCGTGGCTGGACCGCGTTCGCAACGCCTCGGTGCGCATCCAGGGCTGCTCGGCCTCGTTCGTGTCGCCGGAAGGCCTGATCCTGACGAACTGGCACTGCGTCGTGGGCTGCGCCCAGGAGCTGTCGACCCCCGACCAGGACTTCGTGAAGAACGGCTTCACGGCCGCGACCCGCGAGGAAGAGCGTCGCTGCCCGGGCCAGACGGCCGAGGTGCTGACCGAGATCGTGGACGTGACCGACCGCGTGCTGGCGGCCGGCGAAGGCCTTGAGGGCGCCGCCTTCAACGCGGCCCGCACCGCCGAGATCAACAAGATCCAGACCGAAGCCTGCGCCGGCGATCCGAAGTTCAACTGCCAGGTGATCAGCTTCTACCGCGGCGGCCGCTACTCGCTGTACAAGTTCCGCAAGTTCGACGACGTGCGGCTGGTGTTCGCCCCCGAGAACCAGGCGGCCTTCTTCGGTGGGGACCCGGACAACTTCAACTTCCCGCGCTACGCCCTGGATGCCGGCTTCCTGCGCGCCTACGAGGACGGCAAGCCGGTCGAGTCGCCGAACTTCCTGAAGTGGAACCCGAACGCTCCGGCGGAAGGCGACGTGACCTTCGTGTCGGGCAACCCGGGCACCACCCAGCGCCTGCTGACGATGAGCCAGCTGGAGCGCCTGCGCGACCAGCAGCTGCCGGTCACCCTGATCCAGAACTCGGAACTGCGCGGTCGTCTGCTCGAGTACTCGCTGACCGGCGACGAGGCCAAGCGCGTGTCGTTCGACCCGGTGTTCGGCCTGGAGAACAGCTTCAAGGTCTATTACGGCCAGCAGGGCGCCCTGACCGATCCGGCCTTCATGGCCCGCAAGCGTGAGGAAGAGAACGAGCTGCGCGCCCGCGTGGCCGCCGATCCGGCGCTGGTGCAGAAGATCGGCGATCCGTGGGCCGACCTGGAGCGCGTGCAGGCGACGGCCCGCGACCTGTACCTGCCCTACCGCCAGCTGGAGCAATCGGCCGGCGGCGGCTCGCAGCTGTACGCCTACGCCCGCGCCATCGTGCGTGCGTCGAAGAACACGGCGATGACCGATGCGCAGCGCGCCCAGCTGACGACGGCGCTGACCACCGAGACGCCGATCTATGCGGACATGGAAGAGATCCGCATGCGCTACTGGCTGTCGAAGACGCGGGAGTACCTGACGGTCGACAATCCGGAAGTGAAGGCGATGCTGGGCCGCGAAAGCCCGGAGGCCCTGGCCGACCGTCTGATCACCGGCACCAAGCTGGCCGATCCGGCGTTCCGCGCCCAGGCGCTGACGATGACCACGGCGCAACTGGCCGAGGCCGATCCGCTGCTGGCCTTCGTGATCGCCAATGACGACGCCGCCAAGGCGATCGGCGACCGCTGGGCCGCCGCCGTCAACGCCCCGACCGCCCGTGCGGCCGAAAAGGTCGCCCAGGCCCGCTTCGCGGTCTACGGCACCAACCTGTACCCGGACGCCACCTTCAGCCTGCGCCTGTCGTACGGCCAGGTCGGCGGCTGGACCTACCGCGGCGTGACCGTGCCGGCCTTCACCTACATGGGCGGCCTGTACGAGCGGGCCACGGGCTCGGAGCCGTTCAACCTGGCCCAGGCCTTCGCCGACAACGAAAGCCGCGTGAACAAGGACGTGGTCTACGACTTCTCGTCGACCAACGACATCATCGGCGGCAACTCGGGCTCGCCCGTGATCAACGCCCAGGGTGAAGTCATCGGCGCCGCGTTCGACGGCAACATCCACTCGCTGGGCGGCTCGTTCGGTTACGACGGCGAGCTGAACCGGACGGTGACGGTGTCGACTGCGGCGATCACGGAAGCGCTGCGCAACGTCTATCCGAACCCGCGCATCCTCGAGGAGCTGGGGGTCAAGTAAGCCCCCTGCGAGGTTGAAGAGATGAAGGGCCGTCCGGACTTGCCGGGCGGCCCTTTCGTCATCCATGGTCCGCCGCAAAATCGGGGCGCGTCGCGCCTGCCCGGAGTTCAGATATGCGTCACCTCACGCCCGCCCTCGCCGCCGCCCTGCTGACCCTCGCCGCGGGCTCCGCCGCGAAGGCCGAGGAAGGGATGTGGACGTACGACAACTTCCCCATCGCGCGGGCCAACCAGACGCTGGGCACGAACATCGACCAGGCCTGGCTGGACAAGGTGCGGCTGAGCTCGGTGAAGTTCGGCGGCTGCTCGGCGGGCCTGGTGTCCGGCGAAGGCCTGGTGATGACCAACAACCACTGCGTCGCCACCTGCGTAGCCAATCTGTCGACGCAGGAAGTCAATTTCGCCGAGACCGGCTTCACCCCGCGGACGCGCGAGGAAGAACGCAAATGCCCGGGCGGGACGGCCGAGATCCTGACCGACATCACCGACGTGACCGAGCGGATGCATGCGGCCGGCGCCGGTCTGGAAGGCCAGGCCTTCACCCGCGCCCGTGACGCCGAGGCGGGCCGGATCGAGCAGGAAGCCTGCGGCGACGACGCGGCGAAGCGCTGCCAGGTGGTGAGCCTGTACCGCGGCGGGCAATTCAAGCTGTACACCTACAAGAAATACTCGGACGTGCGCCTGGCCTTCGCGCCGGAGGACCGGGCGGCGACGTTCGGCGGCGACCTGGACAATTTCAGCTTCCCCCGCTTCGCCATCGATGCAGCCTTCATCCGCCTGTACGAGAACGGCGCGCCGGCCGTGACGCCGACCCACTTCGTGTGGAACGCCGACAAGCCGGTCGAGGGGACGCCGGTGTTCGTGACGGGCAGCCCGGGCGCGACGCAGCGGCTGCTGACGCAGGACCAGCTGATGGCCGTCCGGGACGTGGTCCTGCCGCTGGACCAGCTGATCGCCTCGGAGCTGCGCGGGCGGCTGATCCGCTACTCCGAAGAGGGCGAGCGCCAGGCGTTCGAGGCGATGGACCCGATCGTGGGCCTGGAGAACACCTACAAGCGCGGCCTGGGTCGGATGCGGGCGCTGACCGATCCGCAGTTCCTGGCCATGAAGGCCGAGCAGGAGCGTGATTTCCGCAGCCGCGCGGAAGCCGGCGCGGGTTCGAACAATCCGTGGACGACGCTGTCGGGCGTGCAGCCGACGCTGCGCGAACTCTATCCCGCCATGGCCCTGCTGGAAGGCGGCACGGGCGTCGGCACGACGCCGGTGGCGGGCGGGTCGCAGCTGTTCCTGTGGGCGCGGGCGCTGGTGCGCGGGGCGCAGGAGCGGGCGAAGCCGTCGGCCGAGCGCCTGCCGGAGTTCGCCGACAGCCGTCTGTCGGCGCTGCAGGCCGGCCTGTTCGCCGAGCGGCCGGTCTATCCGGAGCTGGAACAGGTCCGGATGGAATGGTGGCTGTCCAAGACGCGCGAGTGGCTGACGGTCGATCATCCGGCAGTGCGCGGCCTGCTGGGCAAGGAGTCGCCCGAGCAGCTGTCGGCGCGCCTGATCGAGGGCACGACCCTGGCCGATCCGGCCGTGCGCCGGGCGCTGTGGGAGGGCGGTCTGGCGGCTGTCGAGGCCTCGAACGATCCGCTGATCCAGTACCTGTTGTCGATCCAGGACGAGACCCGCGCCATCCGCTCGGAATGGGAGGCGAAGGTGCAGGCCCCGACCGACAGGGCGTCGGAACGCCTCGCCGCACTGCGCTTCCAGACTTATGGCGACAGCGTCTATCCGGACGCGACGGGCACGCTGCGCCTGACCTACGGCCTGATCGAGGGTTCGGACGTGCCGGGGCAGCGCTGGGGTCCGTTCACGACCTTCGGCGGGCTGTATGACCGCGCCACGGGCGCCGCGCCGTTCGACGTGGCCCCGAAGCTGCTGGCCGCAAAGGACCGGATCGATCTGGATACGGTGATGAACATGACGGTGTCGTCGGACACCATCGGCGGGTCGTCGGGGTCGCCAGTGGTCAATGCGCAGGGCGAGATCCTGGGGGCGAATTTCGACTCCACCGTCCTGACCCAGCGCAACGCCTACGGCTACGACCGCAATGTGAACCGGTCGGTGATCGTGACCACGGGCGCGGTGACGACGGCGCTGCGGGACGTCTACGGCATGGACGGTCTCGTCGCGGAACTGGGCGTTCGCTGACGATAAAATCGGGGGCGGCGACGGGAGACCGGGCCGCCCCTGTTCACATTTTGCGGACTTTCCCGCCATGCGGGTGAAACGACGGGACGCCGCCTTTACAGCGTCGCCGATGCGTCAGAACCTCGCCCCGCGAAGCGCACCGACACAAAAATCCGGGCGCTGTCGGGGAAAATTTATCGATGGCTTACGATGCCGAACCGGGGGGTGATCCCCGCGGGCCCTGGTGCCCGAAATGTCGCCTGCCCGTGAAGAAGGGCGACCCGTCCACGAAGATGCATTTCGACCACGACCCGGACGGCTCGAAGGGCCTGTCCGGCCTGTGGCACGGCGAGTGCGCGCGCCCCTACTGGGACACGATCACGCCGGCGCTGGAGAAGCTGAAGAAGTGGAGCGGCGGCTTCTGACCGACGCCCCGGAGCCAGCCTAGAGCTGGCTCATCTTCTGCTGGGCCTTCGAGAAATACTGCCAGCCGGTCCACAGGGTGACGATGGCGGCGACCCAGATCAGGACGTAGGCGAAGGTCTGGAAGTGCGGCTGCCATTCCAGCGGCAGGCCGAAGCCGTCCCACAGCAGGGCGATCTGCAGGGCGCCCAGCGCGATCATCTGCAGCACCGTCTTCCACTTGGCCAGCAGGGTGACCGGCAGTTTGACCTTGCCGGCCACGGTCTCGCGCAGGGCCGAGACGGCGAACTCGCGGAAAAGGATCAGGCCGCAGGGGATGGCGATCTGCGGCAAGGCGCCCCAGGCCAGCACGCCGAGGATGGCGCCGGTGATCAGAACCTTGTCGGCGATGGGGTCGAGGATGGCGCCCCAGCGCGTCGTGGCGTGCCAGCGACGGGCGAGGAAGCCGTCGACCCAGTCGGTCGAGGCGGCGACGACGAAGATGATGAAGGCCGTGCGGCCGAAGCGGAACTGGTCGTCCGGGCTGAGATATTCCGACAGCAGCGGGATGCCCTGCGGCGCGGCGCCGGCCAGGATCAGGAACATCACCACCCCGGCGACGAGGCGCAGGCCCGTCAGGATGTTGGGGATGGGGTTGGCGTGAGGCGTCGGGGTCATCGCGGTCTTCCGTGAACTGGCGAACGGTTTGCCACGCTTCGCCGTGGGTGGCGAGGCGTGCCGTCAGCCGAGCGGTTCGAACCGCCCGGGCCCTGACAACGCGCGAAGCACGCCGTCGGCAATGCCGAAATGCAGACCGGTGAGGGTCAGCTCGCCCGCGGCCTCGCGCTCGGCGATCCACGGGAAGGTGCGCAGGTTCCGCAGCGACAGGCGCACCACGGCCTCCTCGGCGGCCTGTTCGGCCTCCTCCGGCGCGGCCTCCTCGCAGACGTGGCGTACGATGGGAGCGGCCTGCTCGACCCAGGGGGCGACGAAGTCCTGGCAATTGTCGGGCGCGCCGTTGCGCATGGCGCTGACGCCGCCGCAGTGGGCGTGGCCCATGACCACGATGCGCGAGACGTTCAGCACCTTGACCCCGAACTCCAGCGCCGCGGAGACGCCGTGCAGATGGCCGTCGGGCTGGTAGGGCGGCACCAGGTTGGCGACGTTGCGGACCACGAACAGCTGGCCGGGCGCGGCGTCGAAGATCAGGGCGGGATCGGCGCGGCTGTCGGAACAGGCGACGATCAGCGTGTGCGGCTTCTGGCCGGCGGCGAGGGCCTCGTATTCCGCCTTCGCCTCGGCCCAATGGCCCTCACGGAAGCGGCGGTAGCCGGAAAGAAGCGCGTCTGCGGATTCGTCTGACATGGCGTCCGTATAGGCAATCCTTCCCCTCCGGGGGAAGGGGGACGGCTGGACCGAACATGGGTCCCCGAAGTCGCTACCCTCAGGGCTGGACCCGATACCGGCCAGTGCGGCGCAGCAGTAGTCGAGCGTCGAGGCCGAGCGTCCTGGCCTCGGCAGAGGACAAGACAATGAAGAGGCTCCTTGCTGCAATCGCGATGCTGATGATGGTTCTGACGACCTCATTGGCGGCCGGGGGGGACGCGCAGGCCCAGGCGGGCAAGTTGAACGGCACGATCACGTCGAACGACGGGACGACCATCATCGTCAGGACGGGCGAGGGAGACATGCCCGTACTTCTCACCCCCTCAACAGCGATCCGCGGCACCTCGGGCATGCTGGGCATCCGGGGAGAGGACCACCCACCCAGCGACCTGATCCCCGGCCTGATCGTGGAAGTGACCATCGTCCCGGGCTCCGACCGCCTGACGGCCGGAGAAGTCACCTTCAAGAACGACGACCTGAGAACCGCCCGGCAGATCTCGGCCGGCCTAGTCGGCACCGATGCGCGGGTCGCTGAAAACACGGAACGCATCGATAATTTCGGCCAGCTTGTCTCGGCCGGGCGGACGCAGGTCTACTTTGATGTCGGGAGCGCCGTTCTGTCCAATCAGGGCAAGGCCGACCTGGACGCGATCGCGGCCCAGGCGAAGGGTCTGAATACGGCCTTCAGGCTCGCCGTCGTCGGACGGGCCGACCCCACCGGCAATGCTGCAGCCAATCAGCGACTGAGCGAGCGCCGTGCTGCGGCGGTGACGGACTACCTGATGCACTATGCCGGCATCACGCCCGACAAATTCATTCCGACGGCTGCGCTGGGCTCTGCACCGGTGGCCCAGGACCCCAACCCTCCGCAGAACAATGCGGAAGCCCGGCGGGTGACCGTGACCATCGCGGTCAGCGCGTCCGCCCGGCCTCAGTAAGCGCGGTTTCCCCTCCCCCTCGCGTCCACTAGCGCGGGGGGTGGAAGAAGCCGTGGATGCGCTCGGCGAGGGCCTGGTTGATGCCGTCGATTTTCACCAGGTCCACGACCGAGGCGCGACCGACGCCCTTGGCCGAGCCGAAGGCGTGCAGCAGGGCCTTCTTGCGTCCGGGACCGACGCCCTCGATCTCGTCGAGCGGGTTCTTCTTGATGTCCATCGAGCGGCGCTTGGCGTGCGCCCCGTTGGCGAAGCGGTGCGCCTCGTCGCGCAGGCGCTGGATGTAGTAGAGGGCCGGCGACTTGAGCGGCATCATGAAGGGCGGCTTGCCCGGCATGAAGAAATGCTCCTTGCCGGCGTCTCGGTCGGGGCCCTTGGCGACGCCGACGGCGAGGATGTCGTCGAGACCCAGATCGGCCAGCACGGCCTGGACCTCGGCCAGCTGACCGGCGCCGCCGTCGATGAGCAGCAGGTCGGGCCGTTCGACCTCCTCGCCCTCGTCCTCGTCCTTGACCAGGCGGCTGAAGCGGCGGCGCATGACCTCGCGCATCATGCCGTAGTCGTCGCCGGGCGTGAGGTCTTCGCCGCGGATGTTGAACTTGCGGTACTGGTTCTTGCGGAAACCCTCCGGTCCCGCGACGACCATGCCGCCGACGGCGTTGGAGCCGGAGATGTGGGCGTTGTCGTAGATCTCGATCCGTTCGGGCCGCGCCTCCAAGCCGAAGGCCTCGCAGACCTCGTCGAGGATTTTCCCCTGGGCGGAGCTCTCGGCCATCTTGCGGCCCAGCGCCTCGCGGGCGTTGGTCAGGGCGTGGTCGACGAGGGCCGCCTTGTCGCCGCGGCGGGGCAATTCGATCGAAACCACGCGTCGGCCGTCAACCGTGCGGGCCTTCATCGAGAAGGCCTCTTCCAGCAGCTCCAGCTCGTGCGGGCGGACGTTGGACAGGATCAGGCGCGGGACCGGCTTGTCCTCGTAGAACTGGCCGAGGAAGGCGGCGAGGATTTCGGGATCGGTGTCGGTGCGGTCGACGCGCGGGAAGTAGGCGCGGCCGCCCCAGTTCTGGCCGCCGCGATAAAAGAAGACCTGGACGCAAGCCTGGCCGCCCTCGCTGAACAGGGCGAAGACGTCGGCCTCCGGCACGCCCTCGGCGCTGACGGAGTTCTCCATCGAGATGGCCGACAGGGCGCGGATGCGGTCGCGAACGCGGGCGGCCTGTTCGAAATCCATGTCGTCGGAGGCGGCCTGCATCTCCTTAGACAGGCGGCCGATGACGGCGCGGGATTTGCCGCGCAGGAACTGTTCGGCCTCGGTGACCAGCTCGCCGTAGTCCTCCAGCGAGATCAGGCCGGTGCAGGGGGCCGAGCAGCGCTTGATCTGGTGCAGCATGCAGGGCCGGGTGCGGGTCTCGTAGACGCTGTCCGAGCACGAGCGGAGCAGGAAGGCCTTCTGCAGGGTGGTCAGCGTGCGGTTGACCGCCCAGGTCGAGGCGAAGGGACCGAAATAGTCGCCCTCGACGGTGTGGGCGCCGCGATGCTTGCGCACCTGGGGCGCGCGGTGGTCGCGGCGGATCATCAGCTCGGCGAACGACTTGTCGTCGCGCAGGACGACGTTGAAGCGCGGCTTGAGCTTCTTGATGAAGTTGGATTCGAGCAGCAGGGCCTCGGTCTCGGAGGCCGTTACGACCAGCTCCATCGAGCGGGTCAGCGAGACCATGAGGCCGATGCGCTGGGTGTGGAAACGGCCCTGGGCGTATTGGAGGATGCGCTTCTTGATGGAGCGCGCCTTGCCGACATAGAGGCAGGTCCCGTCCTCGCCGTACATGCGATAGACACCCGGCTTGTCAGGCGCGCGCCGGGCCTCGTCGCGGATCAGGTCGGCGGCCTTCAGCGAATCAGGGGCGAGCGTCTCCTCGGTCATCGGGGGCAATATAGGGGTCCGGGCCGTAACGCGAAGCGGCAACAGCCAGAGACGCCCCCTCCACCACCCTTCGGGTGGTCCCCCTCCCCATCTGCGATGGAGAGGTGATCAGGGCGCGGCCTCACCTCCCCATTCCATGGGGAGGTGGCTCGACGGCGAAGCCGGCGAGACGGAGGGGGCGACGCCGGCGGCGGAAGCTCAGAACCGCCGAACCATCACCACGCCGGCGATCACCAGCGCCACGCCGGCGATGCGGCCGGGGCTCATCGATACGCGCGGCACGCCCAGGGCGCCGAAATGGTCGAGGATCAGGCCGATGAGCAGCTGGCCGGCGACCATCAGAGTGATGGTCAGGGCGACGCCCAGCCGGGGCACGCCCCAGGCCGCCGCGACGACGAAGGTCGCGCCATAGAGGCCGCCGATCCAGGCCCACCAGGGCAGGGCGCGCACCGCGGTCATGTCCGGTCGCGTGTGAAGAGCCGCCACCGCAATGGCGAGGGCGACGGTCCCGACCGCGAACGAGACGAAGGCGGCGTTGACGGGCGAGGCGACGGCGGCCGCCAGCCGGGCGTTGGTCGGCGCCTGCAGGGCGGTCGCGCCTCCCGCGAGGACGACGGCGATCATCATGAGGACGGAAGGGTTCATGGGCTCTACCAGCTCACGGCGCGGTCGGCGCCGCCGAAGATTTCCGAAAGGCGATCGCGTGTGGCCCGGTGGGTGTCGTCCGGCAGGGCGGACGGATCGAACCAGCCGATGTCGGCGATCTCGCCGTGGGCGGTGCGGTCGGTGAGGGTGAAGCGGTCGATGCGGTAGAGCAGGACGTGATCGCCGCGGAAGAAGCGTTCGTTGGAGTGGACGCTGACCAGGACCGGTCGGCCCTCGACCAGAACGCCGGCCTCCTCGCGCATCTCGGCGATCAGGGCGTCCTCGGCGGTCTGGCCGCGCTCGACGCCGCCGCCGGGCAGCCACCAGCCGTGCAGATAGGTGTGTTTGACCAGCAGGACGCGGCCCTCTGCATCGACCGCCACGCCCCGCACGCCCAGCGTCATGCCGCGTGTGGCGCGCACGACGGCGAAGAACAGGGGGCGGGTGAAGGGCTCGATGCGGGCGCGCCACGTGGTCATGCGACAACGATACGGCCCCTCGCGCGCTTGAACAGCCGCGACGCTCGCTTTATTGGCGGGCGGATCAAGGAGCTTTCAATGCTGGCCCTCTACATCATCGTCGGTTTCGTCGTCGTCCTCGGCGTCATCAACTTCATCGAATTCGGCCGGGTTGACTAAGCCTGCCGTTCGCGGAGCCGCGCTGGTCACCGGCGGCGGCAAGCGGATCGGACGTGCGATCTGTCTGGAGCTGGCGAAGGCCGGCTTCGACGTCGCCATTCACTATCGCGGATCGAAGGACGCGGCCGAGGCCGTGGCCGAAGAGGTGCGCGCGCTGGGCCGCCGGGCGGCGACCGTAACCGGCGACCTGTCGGTCGAGAGCGAGGTTCGGGGGATCGTCCCCGCCGCCGTGGAGGCGATCGGGCCCCTGGCGGTGCTGGTCAACAACGCCTCCGTCTTCGAGGACGACCGGATCGGCGCGCTGGAGCGCGAGACCTGGGACGCGCATATCGAAACCAATCTGCGGGCCCCGATCGTACTGTCGGAGGCCTTCGCGGCCCAGGCGCCGGACGGGTCGGCGATCGTCAACCTGCTGGACCAGCGGGTGCTGAAGCCCGATCCGCGGTTCTTCTCCTACGCCCTGTCGCGAAATGGCCTGTGGTGGGCGACGCGGACGATGGCGCAGGCGCTGGCGCCGCGCATCCGGGTCAACGGCGTGGGGCCGGGACCGACGCTGCCGTCGATCCACCAGAGCCCGGAGGACTTCCAGGCCGAGGCCGACGGCGTGCTGCTGGAACGGGCCGGAAGCCCGGAGGCCGTGGCCGCCGCCGTGCGCTGGCTGGTTGAAGCCGACCTGGTGACGGGCCAGATGATAGCCGTCGACGGGGGCCAGCATCTTGCCTGGAAAACCCCGGACATCGTGGAGTAGGCCGTGGCCGTTTCATCCCCCCTGCCCTTCCCCGCCGCCGGCGCGCCCGTTCACGAGGGGCTGACGGTGTTCGTGCGCGGGCTGGAGGTCGAGGCCGGCATCGGCGTCTACGACCATGAGCAGAACCGCCTTCAGCGACTGGTGATCGACGTGACGCTGAGCCTGCAGCCGATGAAGGTCGAGCGGCTGGCCGATACGATCAACTACGAGACCGTAGCCGAGGCCGCGCGCGCCATCGTGGCGGACGGGCATGTGGGGCTGGTGGAGACGTTCGCCGAACGCCTCGCCACGGCCATGCTGGAAGACGTGCGGGTTCGGCGCTGCGCCGTGCGCATCGAAAAGCCGGGCGCGCTGGACGCGGCGGCGGCGGCCGGCTGCGAGGTCGTGCTGGCGCGCTGAACCGGTTGCGCCCCGGTTTCAGGGCCGTCATACCTGAGGACGGACTCGAAGGACCCCAGATGGCCGAACCCGGCGATCCCGAAAACCACAACGACCGTCCCGAGGACGATGACGACATGGTCGGCTTCGCCTCGGCCGCGGCCCTGCAAGGCCGTGTGCGCGACGCCGAGCCGGAACCTGAGCCCGAACCGGAGCCGGAGCCCGAGCCCGAGCCGGAACCCGATCTGTTCGACGACGAGCGGCTGGCCGCCGCCGCCGCGCTGGGCCGCCGGCCGAAACCCGATTCGATCTTCGAGCCGTCGCCCGGATTCACCGGCCGTTCGCGCCGCCGCGAGGAAACGCCTCCGCACGTGCCGGGCAGCATGACCCTGTACGCCGTCTATGCGCTGATCCTGTTCGCCGTGCCGACGCTGGGCGTGTCGGCCGCGATCGGCCTGCTGGCCGTGACCGGCCGTGAAGGCCCCGAAGACCCGCTGTCGCGCTCGCACTTCATCTATCAGCAGCGGACCCTGTGGGCCGCGGCGGTGGCGGCGGTGGCGGGGATGATCCTGCTGGCCGCGCCGTTCGCGCTGGGCGTGCCGCTGCTGTTCGTACTGGCGCTGTGGCTGGTGGTGCGCGGCGCCTGGGGCGTCTGGGCGTTGAAATCGGGCCGGGCCATCCCCGACCCGCGAAGCTGGTGGATCTAGGAGAGAACCCCGATGGCGCATGTCCCCCCCGAACAGCGTGACGGTCCCCGCTTCCAGTCAGGCGCTGAAGCCGAGGGCAAGGTTCCGGCGATGGTCGCCTGGGGGCTGTACATCCTGTCGATCCCCAGCGCGAACGTGCTGGTGCTGGTCGGCCTGATCGTCGCCTACGCCGCGCGGGACAATGCGACCGGCATCGCCCGCGAGCATATCGAGGCGCAGATCAAGCTGTTCTGGTCGGTGTTCTGGTGGACCATCGCCTGCTGGATCGCCATCGTGATCAGCATGGTGCTGTCGGTCGTCCTGATCGGCATTCCGTTCCTGATCATCTTCGGGATCCTGTGGTTCCTGATCAGCGTCTGGTTCACGGTGAAGAGCGTCTTCGGCCTGCTGAACCTGCTGGGCGACCGCGCGCCCTGAGGCGCCGCAGCTACGAAACCTGACGTTTCCCGGTTCGTCGTGGAACGGCCTCGCGGCCGCCGGGTTCGTGCTTGTATCGGGATGCCTGCACGACCTGGAGTTACCGCATGACTGAATTCAGGGACGTTCGCGGAGAGCAGCGTTTCGAGCAGGGATTCGTCGATGGCGACGGCGAGACGCGGACCGTCTTCGCCGACTATGCGCTGGACGGCGACACCCGGGTGATCCTGCATGTGGAGGCCGATCCGGCCCTGCGCGGCGGCGGGGCGGCGGGGCGTTTCATGCAGGCGATGGCCAGCCACGCGCGGGCCGAGGGGCTGAAGCTTCAGCCGCGCTGCAGCTACGCCGTGCTGTGGCACCGGCGGCATCCGGAGCATGACGACGTCCTCGCCTAGGCAGTGATCGTCGGCCCTGCGGGACTTCCCGCGGCCGGAGGGTCACCCTCCCCCGTAGCCGCCTATGATCGGCAGGACCTCGCCGGTGATGTAGCTGGAGCACTGGGGCGAGGCGAGGAAGACGAAGGCCGGGGCGATCTCCTCGGGCTGGGCCGGGCGTTTCATCACCGTCTTCGAGCCGAATTTCGCAACCTTCTCCGGCGTCTGGTCGGCGGGATTAAGCGGGGTCCAGACCGGGCCCGGCGCGACCACGTTCACGCGGATGCCCTTCGGCGCGAGATGCGTGCCCAGCGAGCGGGCGAAGGCGTGGATGCCGCCCTTGGTCAGCGAATAGTCGAGCAGGTTCTCATTGCCCAGGATGCCGGTGACCGAGCCGGTCATGACGATGGAGCCGCCCGGCTTCAGGTACGGCACGGCCGCCTTCACCAGATTGAAGTAGCCGTAGAGGTTGGTCTTCAGGGTGCGGTCGAAATGTTCGAGGGTCAGGTCCTCCAGCGCCTCGACATGCTCCTGGAATGCGGCGTTGGGGACGACCACGTCGAGGCGGCCGAAGGCCTTGAGCGTCGCCTTCACCGCGGCTTCCGAAAAAGCGGGATCGGCGACGTCGCCCTTGAGCACGATGGCCGTGCGCCCCTCGGCCTCGACAGCGGCCTTCGTGGTTTCGGCGTCGTCCTCTTCGTCGAGATGGCAGATGGCGACGTCGCAGCCCTCGCGGGCGAACAGTACGGCGACGGCGCGGCCGATGCCGCTGTCCCCGCCCGTGATGATCGCGGCCATACCGTCGAGCTTGCCGGAGCCTTTCCAGAAGGGGGCGTCGTACATCGGGGCGGGATCCAGGGCGTCCTCGTCGCCGGGTTTGCGCTGATGCTGTTCCGGAAAGGGCGGCTCGGGGTATTTGCGCGCGCCGGCCTGGACGGCCCCCTCCTCCTTCCCGCCGTCGCCCTTCGAGCCCTTCGCGTCGATCTCCGCCTGGATATTCCGTTCCTGATCGGCGATGCGGTCGGCGCGGTCTTTGAAGCGGTCGTCCATGACGGTCTCCTGGTGTTGAGGAGGGGAAAGCCGATGGAGCGGCACGGTGTTCCCGCGCATTATCGTGTTCGACGGCCGGAGAGGCCGGTGAGGAGCCGTCATGCCGGAGCTGGATATGGACGCCGTGGGCGCGGCCGTGGGGCCGCTGCAGATGTGGGTTCTGCCCGCGCTGCTGGGGCTGGGGCTGGCGTCGGCGACGGGCCTGCGGACCTTCCTGCCGCTGCTGATGCTGGCGCTGGCGGCGAAGTTCGAACTGTTCGGGGTGCGGCTGATCGACCAGATGGACTGGCTGGGCTCATGGCCGGCGATCGCGGCGCTGGCGACGGCGACGACGGCGGAGTTCCTGGGCGACAAGGTGCCGGCCATCGATCATGCGCTGAACATGGTCGGCTACGTCACGCGACCGATCGCGGGGGCCGTGGCGGCGGGGAGCGTGTTCTGGGCGGTCGATCCGACCATGGCGGCGGTCGCGGGGATCATCGTCGGCGCGCCGGCGGCCCTGGCCTTCAACGCGGCCCAGACCGGGGTGCGCGTGGGATCGACGGCGACAACCGGAGGGTTGGGCAATCCGGTGGTGTCCTTCGTCGAGGACCTACTGGCGTTCCTGACCGTCCTCGTGGCCTTCCTGGCGCCGATCATCATACCGATCGTGCTGATCGTGCTGGCGATCGTCGTCTTCCGGCTGGCCCGCCGCATTCGCGACGGGCGCGGCACGTCGAGCGTCAGAGCGTCCGGCTGACGATAGCCTTCAGCGTCTCGGCCTTGATCGGCAGGTCGGTGACCAGGCGCGAGGCCAGTTCGCGGGCGCCGACCGGATAGGCGTCGCCCCCTTCGGCGATTTCCCGGGCCACGACCGAGGCCTGAAGCAGGACCTTCTCGAGGACCTCGACCTGTTCGACGGCGAGGGCGCGCGCTTCCATCTGCAGACGGCGGACGCGGTCCGCCGTGGATTCCGGCAGCTTCATCAGATCATAGATTTCCGCTTCGGCGGCGACGAGACGCAGGTCGGGCGGCGACTGAGTTGTACGTTTGGGCATTGGTACTCCCTCCACTCAGCCAATGCGGAGCGAAGCGGCGTTGTTCCCGGTTCCGAACGGCGTGCGGCGAGTTAAGCGCCACTGTGTCTCCCGCGCCTCAGGTCGATTCCCTCAGGCCGTATTTTGATTTGCATAACAGCGGGTTTTGGGCGTGTGCGGCCGCTCAGGCGGCGGCTTCGGTCCGGTCGGCGATGCGCGCCTCGGCTTCGCGGACGGCGTCGACCGCGCGATCGACGACTTCGAGCCCCGCGCCGGCCTGGATCGCCTCGACAGTCAGGATGCGGCGGAAGGCGCGAGCGCCCGCGCGACCGTGCATGAGGCCCAGCATATGGCGGGTCATGGCGGGCAGATGGACGCCTTCCTCAAGGCGCGCGGCGAGGTAGGGCCGGTAGCGCTCGATGGCCTCGAAAGCGTCGACGTCGGACGTCGCGGCGCCGAACAGCCGGCGGTCGACCTGACCGAGTATGGCCGGCTCGTGATAGGCGGCGCGGCCCAGCATGACGCCGTCCAGCTTGACCCCGTCGGCGTCGTCCAGATGGACCTCGGCCTCGTCCAGCGAGGCGATGCCGCCGTTGATGCTGATCGACAGGTGCGGGCGCTCGCGCTTCAGGCGGCGGACCAGGGCGTAGTCGAGCGGCGGGACGTCGCGGTTCTCTTTCGGCGACAGGCCTTTCAGCCAGGCCTTGCGAGCGTGGACGATGAAGACCCCGACGCCGGCGGCGGCGCAGGCGTCGACCGTGGCGAACAGGGCGACCTCGGGATCCTGCTCGTCGACGCCGATGCGGCATTTGACGGTGGCGGGAATGGCGACCGCCTCCTGGATGGCGGCCATACAGTCGGCGACCAGGGCCGGCTCCTGCATCAGGCAGGCGCCGAAGCGTCCGGACTGAACCCGGTCGGACGGGCAGCCGACGTTGAGGTTGATCTCGTCGTAGCCGAAGGCGGCGCCGATGCGGGCGGCCTCGGCCAATTGCTCAGGATCGGAGCCGCCGAGCTGGAGCGCGACGGGATGCTCGACCGCGTCGAAGCCCAGCAGGCGCTGGTGGTCGCCGTGGATGACCGCCGGGGCTGTGACCATCTCGGTGTACAGCAGCGCCCGGCCCGTGAGGGCGCGGTGGAACGCCCGGCAATGCCGGTCGGTCCAGTCCATCATCGGCGCGACGGACAGTCTGCGGGAGGTGGCGAGCGGGTCGGTCAAGAGCGGGCCGGGTCGGTTGGAAAGCGGGCGGCTTGTACGCGATCAGGCCGTCGATGGCGACCGCCCCTTGTCCGGAGCCGTCCGAGGGGCGACCTTGCCGGGACAGGAGGACGTGAGGATGTCGAACGGCTGTGGCCACCTGATGACCGTCAACCGCGTGACGCCGGGCTCGCGCGGCTGCGAGGAATGCCTGAAGGCCGGAAGCTGGTGGGTGCACCTGCGCCTGTGCCGGAGCTGCGGACACGTGGGCTGCTGCGACGACTCCCCGAACCGGCATGCGACGGCGCATTTCCATGCGACGCACCATCCGGTCATCGAAGGCTACGACCCGCCGGAAGGCTGGGGCTGGTGCTACGTCGACGAGGTGTTCCTCGACCTGCCGGACCAGACGCCGCAGCTGGGGCCGATACCGCGGTTCGTCTGAGCGTCCCGAAAGGGAACCTCGGCCCCGGCCGGGAAGTTTTCAGGGCCTTCAAGGAGGTCTGTAATGATCAAACCGCTTCTCGCCGGCGCCGCGTGCGCCGTTCTGCTGGCCGCCTGTAATCAGGAGCGCGCGCCGGAACCTGTCGACAAGGCCCAGGACATGGCCTCCGCGCCCGTCGGCCAGATCACAGCCGCGACGGTCGGCGCCAACACCCAGGCCGGCTACATTCCCGCCGCCGCCGTGGGCGACATGTATGAGATCCAGTCCTCGGCTATCGCCCTGGAACGCTCACGCAACGAGCGGCTGAAGGCGCTGGCGACCATGATCCGGACGGATCACACCGCCGCCACCAACCTGTTGGCCAGCGAGGTTCATGAGGCCGCGCCCGCGACCGTCCTGCCGACCACGCTGGATCAGCGCCGGCAGGGGCTGATCGACAATCTGCGATCGGCCGCGGCGGAGAATTTCGACCGCGCCTGGCTGGACCAGCAGATCGCCGCCCATCAGGAGGCGCTGACGCTGCATCGCGGCTTCGCGGATCAGGACTCGCCGCTGGCGGCGCACGCCCGCTCGCTGATCCCCAAGATCGAGGCCCATCTGCGCGAGGCCGAGGCGATCAAGGCCTCCATGCCCGCCGCCTGATCGAAGGACCGGGGTCTGATCAGGCCCCGGTCTTCTCGCGCTCGTCCTCGTCCTCGAGCACGTCGGCCGTTTCCTCGTTGAGGGCGCGGCCTTCGTGGCGGGGCTTGATGTAGGGTTCGGGACGGGTGGTGCGGATGTTGCCGCGCATGAGCGAGCGGCCGGCCGTGATGCCCTCGACCAGCTGGATCGAAAGGCGCTCCTCGTCGCGCCGGCGGACGTCGTCGATGGTGTCACGCGCCTCCTCGGCGGTGAAGCCGAGATCGATCAGGACCTGGTAGCCGAACACCAGGGCGCTCTCGAAGGTCTCGCGGATCTGGTACTCGACACCCGCCTGGACGAGGCGGATGGCGTGGCCGCGATCGTAGGCGCGGACGAACAGCTTGGTCAGGGGGAACTCCGACTTGACCAGTTCGACGATGCGGTCGGCGACCTCCTGCTTGTCGACGCAGACGAGGATGGTTTCGGCGTTCTCGGCCCCCGAGGCGCGCAGAACGTCGAGGCGGGTCCCGTCGCCGTAGTAGACCTTGAAGCCGAAATTGCCGGCGGCCTGGATCATCTCGACGTCGGTGTCGATGATCGAGACGTCGACGTCGCGGGCCAGCAGGGGCTGGGACACGACCTGGGCGAAGCGGCCGAAGCCGATGATCAGGACGCGCTCGCGCAGGTTCCGGGCGCGATCGACGCCGTCGGCGGCGTCCGGATCGATGGTCTCGGCCGGCATCAGGCGGCTGACCACCAGGGTGGTGAGCGGGGTGAGGACCATGGACAGGATGACGATGGCCGTGGCGGTGGCGGAGATGTTCGCGTCGAAGACGCCCGCGGACAGGGCGGCGGCGTAGAGGACGAAGGCGAACTCGCCGCCCTGGGCGAACAGGACGGCCCGCTCGACGGCCTCGCGCTCGCGGTGTTTGAACAGCCGGGCGACGCCGTAGATGGCCACCGCCTTGACCGCCATGAAGGCGATGACGCCGCCGACGACGACGCGCCAGTCGGCGAGGACGACGCTGAGGTCCAGCGACATGCCGACGCTGAGGAAGAACACGCCCAGCAGGATGGCGCGGAACGGTTCGACGTCGGCCTCCAGCTGATGTCGGAAGGTGGACTCCGACAGCAGGACGCCGGCCAGGAAGGCGCCCAGGGCCATCGACAGACCGCCCAGGTTCATCAGCCAGGCCGCGCCGACCACGACCAGCAGGGCGGCGGCGGTCATCACCTCCCGGCCGCCGTAGCGGGCGAGAACCCGGAAGACCGGGTTGATCAGATATTTGCCGGCGAAGAAGACGACGGCGATGGCGGCGACGGCCAGGCCGATGGTGCGCCACAGGGGCGGCGAGGACTCGCCGCCGACGCCCATGGCCGACGCCATGATGGCGACGACCGCGAGCAGCGGGACGATGGCGAGGTCCTCGAGCAGCAGGATGGAGACGGCGCGCTGACCCTGGGGCGCCGACAGCTCGCCCCGCTCGTCCAGCATCTGCATGATGACGGCGGTGGAGCTGAGCACGAAGCCCATGGCGACGATGAAGGCGACCGGCACGGACAGGCCGCCCGCCATGCCGGTGAAGGTCAGCAGGATGCCGGCGGCCGCGACCTGGGCGGCGCCGAGGCCGAAGATGTCCTTGCGCAGGCTCCACAATCGGGTGGGCCGCATCTCCAGTCCGATGATGAACAGGAAGATGACCACGCCGAACTCTGCGACGTGGAGGATGATCTCCGGCTCCCGGAACAGGGCGATGCCGAAGGGGCCGATGGCCAGACCGGCGGCGAGGTAGCCGAGCACGGCGCCCAGCTGCAGGCGACGGAAGATCGGAACGGCGACGACGCCCGCCGCAAGAAGGGCGGCGATATGGCCCAGCCCCAGTCCGGCGGTCGGTTCGGCCATGACGATCCCCTCTCAGCTATGCCGTCCATAGTGGGGACGGAAGGCCCGAAGCGCCACCCCGCAAGGGCGTCAGGGTTCGTCAGGGCCAGCGCCACAGTTTCGCCTGACGACGGTCGGCCTGATACGCCGGTATTCGTAACGGGGAGATGCGTGATGAGGATTCATTCGTTGAGGTCGGCGGCCGTGGTGGCACTGAGCGCGCTGATGACCATGGGCGCTGCGCCGCCGCCGACCGTGCGGGGTCCGACGCAGCAACCTGACGACGGCGAAGCAACCCCTGCGGCGTGCGCGGCCCTGGGGTTCAACCTGCGCCGCCAGGAGGAGCGCAACTATCAGTACGCGCCGGCGGCGGTGGCGGCCGTGCAGCCTGCGCCGACCGCGGGGTACGCGCCGCCGCCTCCACCCCCGCCACCTCCGCCTCCGCCCCCACCTCCCCCGGCAAGACCGGCCATCGAAGGTGCCGTATCGCTGGACGAGATTGCGGTCACGGGAAGCCGCGCCCCCCAATCCCGCGTGACTTCGGCGTCGCCGGTGACGGTCGTGCCGGCCGACACCGAGCGCTATCCCGATGCGACGCCCAATCCGGTGCGGCGGGTGGCGGACGAGCCGGTGTCGACCTTCTCGATCGACGTCGACACGGCCAGCTATTCGAACGTGCGCCGCTTCATCGAGGACGGGCGCAGTCCGCCGGCCGACGCAGTGCGGGTCGAGGAGCTGATCAACTATTTCGACTACGGCTACGAGCGGCCCTCGGCTGCCAGCCAGCCGTTCGCCATCACCACCGCCGTGGCCGCCTCGCCGTGGTCGCCGGGGCGGCAGATCGTACACATCGGCCTGCAGGGCTATGAGTTGCCCGAGGGCGAGCGGCGGCCGCTGAACCTGACCTTCATGGTCGACGTGTCGGGCTCGATGCAGTCGCCGGACAAGCTGGCGTTGGCGCAGAAGGCGATGAACCTGATCATCGACCGGCTGCGGCCCGAGGACCGGGTGGCGGTGACCTTCTACGCCTCCGACGTCGGCACGGCCGTCGGGCCGACGCCGGGCGACCAGAAGCTGAAGCTGCGCTGCGCCGTGGCGGCCCTGAACGCCGGTGGTTCGACCGCGGGGGCGCAGGGGATGGTCAACGCCTATCAGCAGGCCGAGGCCGCCTTCGGGCGGAACAAGGTCAACCGGATTCTGATGTTCACGGACGGCGACTTCAACGTCGGCGTCACCGACGATGAGCGGCTGGAGGACTATGTCGCCGGCAAGCGCGAGAGCGGCATCTATCTGTCGGTCTACGGCTTCGGGCGCGGCAACTACCAGGACGCCCGGATGCAGACGATCGCCCAGGCCGGCAACGGCACTGCGGCGTACGTCGACGACCTGAACGAGGCGCGGCGGCTGTTCGGGCCGCAGTTCGAACGCGGCGCCTTCCCCATCGCCGACGACGTGAAGATCCAGGTCGAGTTCAATCCGGCGCGCGTCTCCGAATACCGGCTGATCGGCTACGAGACCCGGCTGCTGAACGAGGAGGACTTCAACAACGACCGCATCGACGCGGGCGAGGTGGGGTCGGGCGCGTCGGTGACGGCGCTGTACGAGATCACCCCGGTCGGCGGTCCGAGCTGGATCCCCGAGCGGCGCTACGACGACAACCGGGTCGGCGTGGGCGGCGGTGATCCGTCCGGCGAGGTCGGTTTCGTGCAGGTCCGCTACAAGCTGCCGGGCGAGCGGGACTCTCGGCTGATGCAGCAGGTGCTGGCCAACCGCGCCGACGGGCCGATGCCGGAGAGCACGCGCTGGGCGATCGCCGTGGCGGCCTTCGGCCAGAAGCTGCGCGGCGATCCGTGGATGACGGCCGACTACGGCTGGGGCTCCATCCTGGAGCAGGCGCAGGCCGCGCGCGGCGCCGACCCGTACGGCGACCGGGCGGAGTTCGTGCAGATGGTGCGTGCCGCAGAGGGCATGCCAGGTCGGGCGGCTCCGTAGGCGGACGCTTTCCTTCTCCCGACGGGAGAAGGTGGCGGGGCGGAGCCCCGTCGGATGAGGGTCGGCTGCAGCAGTCGGCGTAAGCCGCCGCCCATGCCGCGACACGGCTTGGGCCGACTGGACGGCTCGACCCTCACCCTTTCGCGCAAGGACGACGGCAGGGGCCGTCGTGCGCTCAAGCCCTCTCCCATCGGGAGAGGGATGATGCATGATGCGACGTGACCGAGACCCTTTCCCCCAACACTGCCCGCCGCATCGCGCTCGCCGCGCAAGGCTTCGGCCGGGCCCGCCCTGCGGCGCCCGGCCGTTCGCATGTCCGGGACGTCGTGCGGCGCCTGGGCGTGGTCCAGATCGACAGCGTCAATGTGGTGACGCGAACCCACTATCTGCCCGCCTTCTCACGGCTGGGCGCCTATCCGCGCGAGGCGCTGGAGGCGGAGGCGTGGGGGACGCGGCGCAGCCTGTTCGAATACTGGGGGCATGAGGCGTCGCTGATGCCGCTGGAGCTGCAGCCGCTGTTGCGCTGGCGGATGGAGCGGGCGCGCGACGGGGCGATGTGGACCGGGCTGGCGCGGTTCGGGCGCGAGCGGCGGGACTATATCGACAGCGTGCTGGCGGAGATCGAACGGCGCGGCCCGGTGACCGGCGGGGACTTCGCCGAGGGACCGCGGGGACAGCCGGGCTGGTGGTCGTGGTCGGAGGGCAAGCGGGCGCTGGAGTGGCTGTTCTGGGCCGGGCTGATCACCACGAAGACCCGGCGCGGGTTCGAGAGGATCTACGACCTGACCGAACGCGCCCTGCCCCGCCGGATCATCGACCTGCCGACACCGGACGAGGCTGATGCGCAGCGGGAGCTGGTGCGGATTTCGGCGCGGGCGATGGGCGTGGCGACCGAGGCGGACCTGCGGGACTATTTCCGCCTGCCGCTGGCGGATACGCGGGCGCGCGTGGCCGAGCTGGTCGAGGCCGGCGAGCTGACGCCTGTGACTGTGAAGGGCTGGCGGCAGACGGCGTATCTGGCGCCGGACGCGAAGCGACCGAGGAAGGTCGCGGGCGCGGCCCTGCTGTCGCCGTTCGACAACCTGATCTGGATGCGCGACCGGACCGAACGGCTGTTCGGCGTGAAGGTGCGGCTGGAGATCTACACTCCGGCGCACAAGCGGGCGCACGGCTACTATGTGCTGCCGTTCCTCGAGGACGAGGCGATCACCGCGCGGGTGGACCTGAAGGCGGACCGCAAGGCCGGCGTGCTGCTGGTGCAGGCGGCGTGGCGCGAGCCGGACGCGACGCCGGAGACGGCCGCGCGGCTGGCCGGCGAGCTGACGCTGATGGCCGGATGGTTGGGGCTGGAGCGGGCGGAGGTCGTCGGCAAGGGCGACCTGGCGGAAGAGCTGGAGCAGGCGCTCTGAAGCTTGCCTTGTCATCCCGGACGCCGCGCAGCGGCGATCCGGGACGCCGAAGATAGAAGAGTCGACCCTCCCGGAAGCTGCGTCAGCAGCTGTCCGGGAGACGAGGGGCGGCATCCTGTCTCCCGGATAATCGCATTGCGATTTCCGGGAGCTGCGAATGGGTTGCGCACCCGTCCCGGCTCTCGCTTCGCTCGGCCGGGATGACAAGGTGAGCGGAAAGTCTGGGGTCGGCCCTTGAACAAGTGGACACCAGTGTCCACTTACGCCTCACCATGGAACGTCCCCTCCGGAAAGACGCTGCCGATCGGCGGACTGCGCTGCTGCAGGCGGCGCGCGCCGTGTTCGCCGAGGAAGGCATCGACGCGCCGCTGGACCACATCGCCGAGCGGGCGGGGGTCGGGCGGGCGACGCTGTACCGGAACTTCCCCGGGCGCACCGAGATCGCCCTCGCCGTGCTGCTGGACGACGTCGCCGACCTGGGCGAGCGCTTCGCCGCGCCGACCGCCCCGGACGCCTTCCTGACCTTCCTGATCAGCCTGTCCGACCGTCTGGTGCGCAACACGGCCCTGGGCGGGGTGGTGCGGGCCGCGCCGTCCGACGAAATCCTGACCCCGCTGCGCGCAGCCATGATCGAAGCGGCGATGCCGTCGCTGAAGGTTTCGCAGGCCGCGGGGACGGTGCGGACCGATCTGACGGCCGCTGACATCCGCGTGCTGGCCTCGATGCTGGGCGCCGGTCTGCACAACGCCGCGCCGGCGGAACGGAACGCCATGGCCCGCCGCACGCTGGAGCTTGTGCTGGACGCCGTGAGGGCGCGCTGATGAGCCGCCGGAATTTCCATCTGCCGTGGGCGGAATACGTCGAGACGCTGAAGCCGCACGAGCGGCCGATGCTGCCCGGCTCGCCTGCCACGCCCGACCACACCCTGCGCTACCGGCTGGCCTATGCCGCCATCGGCCTGCTGGTGACCATGACCGGCGCCATCGGCTCGGCGATGATCAGCGCCAACACCCAGCTGCTGGCCGGGGCGCTGGGCGCGTCCGTGGTGGAGGCGGCGTGGCTGCCGGTCGTGTTCGTCATGACCAACGCCTGCATGAACCTGCTGCTGATCAAATTCCGGCAGCAGTACGGGCTGCGGTTGTTCGCCCAGATATTCCTCATCGCCTACGCCCTGATCGGCGTCGGCAACCTGTTCTTCGAGGGCTATCAGTCGACCCTGATCGTGCGCGCCTTCGCCGGCATGGTGTCGGCGGCGCTGTCGTCGCTGGGCATCCTGTATCTGATCCAGGCCTTCCCGGCGGCGCACCGGCTGAAGGGGCTGATCATCGGCATCGGCGCGTCCAGCGTGGCGATCCCGCTGGTGCGGCTGTTCTCGAACCAGTTGCTCGAACTGTCGGAATGGCAGGGCTTCCACGTGTTCGAACTGGGTCTGTCGCTGCTGTCGCTGGCGGCGGTGTTCGCGCTGCGCCTGCCGCCGTCGGAGAAGCTGAAGGTCTTCGAGAAGCTGGACTTCGTCACCTTCGCCCTCTTCGCGCCGGGCATCGCCCTGCTGTGCGCCGTGCTGGGCCTGGGACGGATCGTGTGGTGGACCGAGGCCGCGTGGATCGGCTGGGCCCTGATCGGCTCGATCGTGCTGCTGAGCGCCGCCCTGATCGTCGAGTACAATCGCAAGACGCCGCTGATTAATCTGAAATGGATGGCCGGGCCGGACATCGTCCGACTGGCGCTGG
The DNA here is from genome assembly GCF_014196335.1 of Brevundimonas lenta. Classification (GTDB taxonomy): domain Bacteria; phylum Pseudomonadota; class Alphaproteobacteria; order Caulobacterales; family Caulobacteraceae; genus Brevundimonas; species Brevundimonas lenta. The sequence goes on along the minus strand of NZ_JACIDM010000001.1, from coordinate 1,012,032 downwards.
CCATCGTGGGCGTGCGGATCGTGCTGTCGGAACAGACTGCGGGCGCGGTCGGCCTGATGACCATCCTCGGCGTCGGACCGGACCAGATGCACGGCTTGTTCCTGTTGATCCTGCTGGCGACCATCGCCGGCACCCTGACCAGCGCCCTGACGCTGAACATGGCCAAGCTGAACAAGCCGATCGCCATCGCCCTGGGCCTGATCGCGATCGGGGCCTTCATGGACGCCCACGCGACCGTGCTGACGCGGCCCGCACAGCTGTATTTCAGCCAGGCGCTGATGGCCTTCGCAGCGTCCTTCTTCATCGGCCCGGCCATGATGCAGGGCATCGTTCAGGTCCTGCAGAAGGGGGCCCAGAACATGGTCAGCTTCATCGTCGTGTTCGGCCTCGGCCAGAACCTCGGCGGCCTGCTGGGTTCTGCCCTGATCGGCACCATCCAGACGGTGCGCGAGCGCTTTCACTTCAGCCAGCTGACTGAAGGGATCAACATGGGCGACCCGGACGTGGTGCTGCGGATGCAGCAGCTGTCCGGCGCCTACGCCCGCGTGATCGGCGACCCGGCCCTGCGCGCCATGGAGGGCCAGGCCCTGCTGCAGCAGCAGATCACCCAGCAGGCCCATGTGCTGGCCTACAACGACGTCTTCCTGCTGATCTCGGCTGCCGCCGCCGTCGGCTGCCTGTGGGTGACGTTCAACCACCTGAGACCCCGGATCGAGGCGCGCCGCGCGGAGCGGCTGGCCGCCAACGAAACCGCGGCCTCGGCCGCCGCCGCCATCGACTGAATCCCCCCTCCCCCTGTGACCGCTTTTCAAACATGACCGACACCGTCGCCCCCGCCCCGCCGCCTTCGGACCCCGCCCCTGCCGGGCCGCCCGCGCCCGCCGCCGCTGCGCCGCCGCCGCCGCGCAAGCGCGTGCTGTTCAGCGTGGTGCTGGCGATCGCCGCCATCGTAGGCGTGGTGCTGGTGCTGTGGGCCTGGCGGCTGCCGCCGTTCGCCTCGGGCGTTCAGCACACCGACAACGCCTATGTGCGCGGCCAGGTGACAGTCATCGCGCCGCAGGTGACCGGCTACGTCACTTCGGTCGAGGTGCAGGACTTCCAGACGGTGAAGGCCGGCGACCTGCTGGCCACCATCGACGACCGCATCTATCGCCAGCGGCTGGAGCAGGCGCGCGCCGCCCTGCACTCGGCCCAGGCGGCGCTGGCCAACTCGACCCAGACCCAGACCTCGGCGCGCGGCTCGGTGGCGCAGACCAACGCCTCGATCGCCGGCGCACGCGCAGCGGTCGCCAAGGCCCAGGCCGACCATGACCGGGCGCGCACCCTGTACGAGGGCGGCTGGGTGGCCCAGGCGCAGGTGGACGTGACGCGCACCGCCCTGCAGGCCGCCCAGGCCCAGCTGGCCGCCGCCCGCGCCGCCGAAGGCATCGCCGAAACCGGGGTGACTTCCGCCGTGGTCAGCCGCGGCACGCTGGAGGCGGCCGTCGAGAACGCCCAGGCCCAGGTGCATCTGGCCGAGATCGATCTGGCCAACACCCGCATCACCGCTCCGCGCGACGGGCGTCTGGGCGAGATCAGCGTGCGGCAGGGCCAGCAGGTGGCCGTCGGCACGCAGCTGATGGCGCTGGTGCCCGACCGCATCTGGGTGACGGCGAACTTCAAGGAGAACCAGCTCAAGGACATCCGCGTCGGCCAGAAGGTCGAGCTGGCGGTCGACGCCCTGGGCGGTCAGGTGCTGACCGGCCGCGTCGAGCAGATCGCCCCGGCGACCGGGTCAGAGTTCAGCGTCATTCGCCCGGATAACGCGACCGGCAACTTCACCAAGGTGGCGCAGCGCGTGCCGGTGCGCATCGCGCTGGATCCCGGCCAGGACGGTCTGGACCGCCTGCGGCCGGGTCTGTCGGTGACGGCGCGGGTGGATACGCGCGGCGACTAGACGTCGAACTTCACGCCCTGGGCCAGCGGCAGGTTGCGGCTGAAGTTCACGGTCTGGGTCTGGCGCCGCATGTAGGCCTTCCAGGCGTCGGAGCCGGATTCGCGACCGCCGCCGGTGTCCTTTTCGCCGCCGAAGGCCCCGCCGATCTCGGCACCCGAGGGGCCGATGTTGACGTTGGCGATGCCGCAGTCCGAGCCCCAGGCCGACAGGAATTGCTCGGCCTCACGGACGCTGTCGGTGAAGACGCAGGAGCTCAGGCCCTGGGGCACGGCGTTCTGCATCGCCACGGCGTCGTCGAAGTCCGACCAGGTCAGGACGTAGAGGATGGGGGCGAAGGTCTCGTGCTCGACCACCGCCGTCTGGGCCGGCATGCGGACGATGGCCGGAGTGACATAGACGCCGTCGCGCTCGACGCGAGCTCCGCCGACGACGATCTCGCCGCCCTGCTCCACCGCCTGTTTGAGTGCGGCGTCGAAACCCTGGGCGCTGGCTTCATCGATCAGCGGGCCGATCAGGGTGCCGGCCTCGCGCGGATCGCCGATGGGCAGGGTCTCGTAGGCCTTCTTCAGGCGGGCGACCAAGGCGTCGGCGACGGACTCATGGACCAGCAGGCGGCGCAGGGTGGTGCAGCGCTGGCCGGCGGTGCCGACGGCCGAGAAGGCGATGGCGCGGACGGCCATTTCGAGGTCCGCCGAAGGGGTGACGACCATGGCGTTGTTGCCGCCGAGCTCAAGCAGCGAGCGGCCGAGGCGGGCGGCGACGGTCTGGGCCACGGCCCGGCCCATGCGGGTGGAGCCGGTGGCGGAGACCAGCGGCACGCGCGGGTCCGACGCCAGCGCCTCGCCGGCCTCGCGGCCGCCGATGACGACCTGCGACAGGCCCTCGGGCGCATCCTCGAAACGGGCCAGGGCGCGGTCGAAGATGGCCTGGGTGGCGAGCGCGGTGAGCGGGGTCTTTTCGGACGGCTTCCAGATCACCGGATCGCCACAGACCAGGGCCAGGCAGGCGTTCCAGGCCCAGACGGCGACGGGGAAGTTGAAGGCCGAGATGACCAGCACCGGGCCCAGCGGCTGCCAGGTCTCGCGCATGTGGTGGCCGGGGCGTTCCGAGGCGAGCGTCAGGCCGTAGAGCTGGCGCGACAGACCGACGGCGAAATCGCAGATATCGATCATCTCCTGAACCTCGCCGAGGCCTTCGGAGACGATCTTGCCGGCTTCGAGCGTGACGACGCGGGCGAGGTCTTCCTTCGAGGCGCGCAGCTCCTCGCCCAGCAGACGGACCAGTTCGCCGCGGCGCGGGGCCGGAACGCGCTTCCAGGCATGGAAGGCCTCGACCGAGCGGGCGATCACGGCGTCGACGTTCGGGGTCTCGACGACGGGGCCGGCGGTGGAGCCGTCGATGGGCGAACGGGTCGGCATCGCGCCGCCCCACGCCGCCGGGGCCACGCCCAGCCGGTCCAGAATGGCCTTCGTCTCGTTCGCCGCCGTCATCGTCCTGCTCCGTATTCAGCGGGGCCGTGTAGCCCGACGGACTTCCCGACGAAAGCGGAACCGCGACGGAATGTGGGGGTTCTGTCCGGCGACCCGCCACAAGGAGAGTATCCGATGAAAGTACGCGATCTGATGAGCAAGGACGTCCAGGTGGCCCGTCCCGGCGACAGTCTGCAGGACGTCGCCCGCCGCATGCATGACGGCGATTTCGGCTTCATGCCCGTCGCCGACGGCGACACCCTGATCGGGACGATCACCGACCGCGACATCGTGGTGCGCGCGATCGCCGGCGGCGTGTCCGTTTCGGCCCCGGTGGTCGAGTTCATCACCCGCGACCCCTACACCGCCCGCGCCGACGACGAGCTGAAGACGGTGCTGGACGCCATGGGCTCGCGCCAGATCCGGCGCCTGCCGGTGCTGGACAAGGACGACCGCCTGGTCGGCGTCGTGTCGCTGGGCGACCTGTCGACGCGGGTGAAGGAGAAATACGCCGGCGAGGCGCTGGAGGACATTTCGCGCGCCTGACGCGGGGCTGCGGTTAACAGCCGCTTCACCCTGTCGCCAAACCCGCTGTTCATCGGCGGCGGTTCAACGTGTCCCCGAAATATCGGGGAGCAGACCATGGCGCGCGCGCAATTCCAGAAGGGCCAGAAGGTCTGGGTCGAATGCGTCGGCGCATGGGCCCAGATCGAAAAGGTCCAGCCTGTCTGGGCCAAGGGCTTCGAGGAGCCGGTGCGCGTCACCTATGACGTGGGCCTGGGCCGAGAGTTTCTGGGACACGAACTGCTGCTGCCGGTCGAGGATCCGGGCGCCAATTCGGAAGGCCAGGCCTGGCGTCTGATGCGGGCCCGTAACAAGTGGCAGAACGCCGAGGACTGCCCGCACCACCCCTTCCCGGGCACCTATCCCGTCGTCGTCACCGACAAGGCGGACTGGGGCGGCTGGCGCGTGCCGGGCGCCGAATACGACCGCGATCCGGAGCAGATCGAGTTCCAGGCCCGGCTGATCGCCGCCGCGCCGCGCCTGATGGCGCTGGCCGAGCAGATGGTCGCGGCCGTGGACGAGGCGCCCGACGACGCGCCGCCGGAAATGCGCAACCTGGCCCGCGAGGCGCGCGCCGCCCTGAAGGCGGTCAAGGACGTGCTGGCGGCCCCGGTCGCCGAAGGAAGTGCGACTCCTGCGACTCAGGCGGCGTGAAAGCGTTGATCAGGGGTTAAGCATCCTCGACACGAATCCGCGACGCAGCCTAGATTCGGCCATCGTTGTCGAATCGTCCGGGAGAGCGCCTTGCGGGGTGAGGAACGCCGCATAACACAGGGACGACGGGCCGCTGACCGCGAGAAAGGTCCGCCCGCGTGGCTTCGTATCGCCATCCTCGCCCTGGCGCTCGCCATCGCCGCCCACGTTCTGCTGGTCGCCCGCGACGTCACCCCCCGTGAAAACGGGCTGACGCTGAGCGATCTGTGGGTGCTGGGCCCGCCCATAGGCATCGGCCTGTTCACCCTCATCATCGTCTTCCTGATGCAGCGGCGTCAGATGGGCATCAGCAGGGAATGGGCGGCGTCGGAGCGGCGCTTCCGTGGGGCCGTCGAGGCCGCGCGCTGCGGCGTCTGGGACTGGGACGTCGAGGCCGGTCAGGTCACCGTCTCGGACTACATGGCCGATCTGATGGGGCTGGAGAACAGCGGGCCGGTGTCGGTCGAGGCGATGATGGAGCGTATCCATCCGCGCTATCGCGAGTCCGTCGAGCACGCCCTGCGGCAGGCCCAGACCTACGGCGCCTTCGAGGTCACCTTCGCGGTGCCGGACGAGAACGGCCGCGCGCGCTGGATCGACGCCCGCGGCCAGGCCCGCGGCGAGCGCGGCGACGAAGGCTACACCTCCATCGTCGGCGTGGCACTGGACACCACCGAGGCTCGCCGGGCGAAGGCCCAGGCGCAGTCCGCCGAGAGCCGTCTGCGCGACGGGATCGAGAGCGTGTCGGACGCTTTCGTGCTGTTCGACCGCCACGGGCGCCTGCTGCTGTCGAACCAGGCCTTCCAGGACGCCTTCGGTTTCGGCGAGGGCGTGGTGCGGCGCGGGGCGCTGAAGGCGGATCTGAACCGGATCGCGGCTCTGGCCATCAAGTCCGACCAGCCGGCGACGGGCGGACGCGCCGGCGCACGCGAAGTCGAACTGCACGACGGCCGCTGGCTGCAGCTGGTCGAGCGCTTCACCTCGGACGGCGGTTCGGTGGTCTCGGCCGCCGACATCACCGCCATCAAGCAGAAGGAAGCCGAGCGTCAGCGCGCGGTGGAACGCCTGCACGTGACCATCGCCGAACTGGAGGACCGCGAGGAGAAGCTGTCCCTGCTGGCCCGCAAGTACGAAGTGGCGATGACGCGCGCCGAGGCGGCCAACCAGGCCAAGTCCGAGTTCCTGGCCAATATGAGCCACGAGCTGCGCACCCCGCTGAACGCCATCAACGGCTTCTCGGAGATCATGGCCGGCGAGCTGTTCGGGCCGTTGGGGGACAACAAGTACAAGGGCTATGCGGCCGACATCCTGAAGTCGGGTCAGCACCTGCTGAGCCTGATCAACGACATCCTCGACATGGCCAAGATCGAGGCCGGCAAGCTGACGCTGCACTACGAGCGGGTATCGCTGAAGGAGGTCGTGGAGGATGCGGCGCGGCTGATGCGCGGCAAGATCCAGGAAGCCGGGCTGAACCTGGTGGTCGATGCGCCGGACCTGCCCGAGATCGAGGCCGACCATCGCGGCCTGAAGCAGGTGGTGCTGAACCTGATCTCGAACGCGGTGAAGTTCACGCCCGAGGGCGGCGACATCACCGTGGCCCTGTCACGGCTGGACGAGACCCGTCTGCGCGTAGCCGTGACCGACACCGGCATCGGCATCGCGCCCGAGGATCTGGCGCGGCTGGCGCGGCCGTTCGAACAGGTTGAGGGCCAGCATTCCAAGACGACGCAAGGCACCGGCCTGGGCCTGGCCCTGACCAAGTCGCTGATCGAGATGCACGGCGGCGAGCTGGTGCTGCAGAGCGAGCCCGGTCAGGGCACGACGGTCAGCTTCGACCTGCCGATCCGCCGTCCGGCCTCTCCGGTCGAGACGCGGACGGCGCAGGCCGCCTAGCGCGGCGGCGGCGGCGGGCCGCCCGGGTCGCGGCCGCGATCCCGCAGATCGACCCGGCCACGACGGGTCAGGATTTCCGAGAAGGCGGCGCGATCGTCCGCATCCAGCGTCGCCAGCAGGGCGACGGCGTCCCCCTCCAGCCGGGCGCGACCGCGCAGTTCGGCGGCGCGCGACTGATCCAGCAGGGCGCGGGCGAGGGCGGGATCGAACTCCGGAGAGCCGGCCAGGGCGACGGCCTGGCGCCGCTTCTGACGCGCTTCCTCGAAATCAGGTTTGACGGCGAGGGCGGAAGCCTTGAGGGCCGTGCGCACGCGTTCGCGGACCTCGGGGTCGAGACGGCTGACGACCATCATCGGCGAGCGGTCGCGGGGCGATCGACGCTCGGACTCAATGCGGTGTTCGACGCGCGACTTGCCGACCACCAGGGTGGCGCCGGCGGCGACGGCGAACAGGTTCAGCGCGACCGAGGCGGCGAGCGCGATCTTCAGGGCTTTGGGGCTCAACCGAGCACCTCCGTGTCGTCCACGCCGAGCAGCGAGGCCTGATAGAGGACCGCGTCAGCCTGGGCGTCGGCGGTGAAATGGCTGGTCATGAAGACGCCGGCGATGACGCCCGCACAGGCGGCGACGGCCCAGCCGGCGCCGAGCGCCAGGGCCAGACGATCCAGCCAGCGTCGACCTTCGCGACGGGCCTTGAGGCCGGCCTCGGACGCCGAGGCGATGACGCGGTCGCGCAGGGCCATCGACACGCGCGGCGTCGCCGAGGCGTGCAGCAGGGCGTCGACCGCGTCGGCTTCAGCGAGCGCGGCGCGCGCCGCCTCGGGCTGAGCCGCCATGAAGGCCTCGGCCGCAGCGCGTTCGTCGACCGGCCAACGCCGGGCATCCGCGCCATACGCTGCGATCAGGGCGAGAAACCGTTCCGCCGTCATCTCACTACACTCCTTCAGCATCCGGCCGCATATCGGCCAGAGCCAGTCTCAACGCCCGCCGCCCGCGCGACAGCAGGCTTTCCAGGGCTTCGACGCTGACCTCCATCAGGGCCGCAGCCTCGATATTGGTCAGTTCCTGATAATGGCACAGCACGATGGCCTCGCGCTGACGCTCGGGCAATCGGGCCAGGGCCGCATCGACGCGACGTCCGACGTCCGCGGCCAGAAGACCGCGATCCGGGGCCGCGCCCTCGTCCGGACGTTCCGGCGGCATGTCCGTCGCGATCTCGCGGCGGCGGCGCAGCCGGTCGTAACAGAGGTTCAGACCGACCCGGTGCAGCCAGGTGTCGAACTTCGCCTTGCCGGGCTGCCAGCGCGGCGCCTGCTTCCAGGCGCGCAGCAGGGCCTCCTGGGCCACGTCCTCGGCCTCGACCGCATCGCCCAGCATGCGCTGGGCCAGCGCCAGCATGCGCGGCAGCTTCCTCGCGACCATGGCCTGGATCGCCGCGGAGTCTCCCTGACCCACACGGCGCACCAGATCCTCGTCGGGGTCGGCGATCAGCGCCAATCCGGCCTCTTCCGTTCGTTACCGAAAGGGCTGAGCGGCGCATGACCGTCGTCCCCGACATCTTCCTTACTCCGAAGCGGGCGCCTTGGGCGACGCCTGCTCCGCCTGATACGCCGCGCGGCGTTCGCGATGTTGCTGACGCATCGCTTCCCGGCCGGCCCGGCGCTCCTCAGTCGTGACGTAGCCATCGCTGTCGGCGTCGAGGCGAGCGAAGGCCTGTTCCGTGCGGGTCTGGACGTCGGCGATCACGATCGGACCGCGGGCCTCCATGCGGTCGCCGCGATGGCCCCGGCCGGCGTAGCCGCGATGCGCGCGCGCCGGACGCGGACCGCGATCGGCGCGGGCCTCACGCGGGGCGTCGAACTCTTCACGGCTGATGGCGCCGTCGTCATTGGCGTCGAGACGGTCGAAGCGGGCCTCGACGCGCTGGGCGCGACGGGCCTGGCCGACGGCCTGCAGCTCCTCACGGGTGACCGAGCCGTCGCGGTTCGCGTCGGCGGCGGTCAGGCGTTCAATACGGCCGCCGACGAACTCGGCCTGGCTGATGCGGCCGTCGCCGTCCGCGTCGGCGCGCATGGCGCGGGTCGGCTGCTGTGCGTCGGGTTGCTGGGCGTTGGCGGCGCCGGCGGCGACGGTCAGCGCAAGGGCGGTTATTCCGCCGAGCAGGAAAGTCCTGTTCATGTCGATGATCTCCACGGCCGTTCGGCCAGTCGTCCCTGTCCGGAGATCAAACGCCCTGCGCGTCATACTCCGTCGCGGACCGGCGGGAGGGCCGTCTCGAAGGCGACGCGGGCGGCCTTGCGAACCTCGGCGAGGCGGGCCTGCAAGGCCTCGAAATCGGGGCTTCCGGCCACCTCGGCGAGGCGTTTGCGGAAGCCTTCGGGTTCGGCGGCCGGGTCGATGCGATCCTCGAAGGCGGCGGCCAGCACCTGATTCAGCGCCTGCTGAAGCGCCCATGATTCCGCGAGCGCCGGATCGCCGGACAGGGCGCCGAGGGTCGAAACCGTGAGTTCGCCGCCCTCCACGGCGGCGGCCAGTTGGCGGATCTGGGCGACGAACTCGGCGTCGACCTGACCGCCCGGGGTCAGTTTGAGATCCCAATAGCCCCGGCCCGGTCGTTCGCGGGCCATCAGGTCACGCATGCGCCGGGCGTCCTCCAGCACCTCGGCGTTCGGACGCGGCCGACGCAGGATGGCGTCCAGCGCCGTCGTGACGCGCGCGCCGAAGGCGGGATCGTCGGTCCAGACCACGCGGGCGCGGGTCAGGGCCATGAACTCCCAGGTGTCCGCCTCCTCGGCGTAGTACTCCTCGACCGCTGAGAGCCGCAGGGAGACGGGTCCCTTGGCCCCCGTGGGGCGCAGCCGCATGTCGACCTCGTACAGACCGCCCTCGGCCGTATGGGCGGACAGGGCGGCGATCAGGCGCTGGGTGAAGCGGGGATAGAAGACCCCGGCCGGCCAACCCTTCATGTCCGACGCAGCGTCTGCGGGCGCGTCATAGACGGTCATCAGGTCCAGATCGGAACTGGCCGTCATCTCGCGCGAACCGGCCTTGCCGAGCGCCACGACGGCGACCGCGCCGCCCGGGAAGGCACCGCCCTGGCGGACCGTCTCGGCCATGGCGGCGGGGGCGAGGGCGGCGAGGCAGGCGTCGGCCAGCATGGCATAGCCCCGGCCGGCGGCCTCGGCGTCGGCGCGGCCCGTGATGACCTGCACGCCGATGCGGAACATCTGCTCGCGGTGGACGCGGCGGACGACGTTCATGGCCGTCTCGAAGTCCGGCGCAGCGGCGGCGTCGGCCTGCATCTGGGCGATGACGCCGCTGTCCTCGTCGATGTAGCGGGCGAAACGGGCGTCCAGCATGCTGTCCAGCGCCGCCGGATAGCGGCCCAGGGTGCGCGCAAGACGGGGCGCGAAAGCCATGACGCCGACGACGAGGTCGAACAGCTTCGGCTGGGCCAGGAACAGCGACTGGACCTGGACCCCGCCGCTGAGGGCCGAAAAGAAGACGGCGAAGCGCCGAAAGGCGGCATCGGCCGCGCCGGTGTCGGCCATGGCGGTCAGCAGGCGCGGCGCCAGGCGCGTGAACAACTCGCGCCCCCGGGCGGTGCGGGTCGCCGGAATGCGGCCATGGTGCCAGCTGCGGATGGTGTCAGCGACCATGGACGGGTCGGTGAAGCCCATCCGCCCGAGCGTGATCAGGGTCTCCGGGTCGTTCTCGACGCCGGTGAAGACCAGGGAGCCATAGGGCGACGACAGCTGCTCCTCGCCCTCGAACAGCTCGCCGTAGCGGGTGTTGACCCCCACCAGCAGGGCCTCGACGCGGGCGTCGAAGACGGCGAGAGCGCCCTCGCCCGCTAACGCCGCGACGGCCAATCGACGGGCCGGGTCGAGCGGCAGGCTGTGGGTCTGCTCGTCGTCCAGCATCTGGACGCGGTGCTCCAGTCCGCGGAGCTCGGCGTAGGCGGCGGTCAGTTCGGCGCAGACCTCGGGACTAACGTGGCCGGCGTCTCGCAGGGCGGCGAGGGCGTCGACCGTCCGCCGCTCGCGGAGGGCCGGGTCGCGCCCGCCGAGGATCAACTGCTGGGTCTGGGCGAAGAACTCGATCTCGCGGATGCCGCCGCGACCGAGCTTGAGGTTGGCGCCGGCGGCCTCCAGCCCCTCGCCCGTCTTGTGGACGTGGATCTGCCGTTTGATCGACTGGATGTCGAGGATGGCGGGGTAGTCGAGCGTGCGCCGCCAGATGAAGGGCCGGAGCGCCTTCAGGAAGGCCTCGCCCTCGGCCTCGTCGCCCAACATCGCGCGGGCCTTGATGAAGGCGGCGCGCTCCCAGTTCTGACCGACACCCTCGTAGTAGGTCAGGGCGAAGGGGACGGCGACGACCGACGGGGTCGAGGACGGGTCGGGCCGCAGACGCAGGTCGACGCGGAAGACGTAGCCCTCGCCCGTCCGCTCCTGCATCAGGCTGGAGAAGGCGTGGGCGAGCCGGTCGACGAAGCGTTGCGCCTCGACGCCGTCGGCGAGGGCTGAGGCGAGGACCTCGGGCTCCCAGAACAGGCTGATGTCGATGTCGGACGAGTAGTTGAGCTCGTCCGCGCCGTGCTTGCCCATGGCCAGGCCGAACAGGCCGGGGACAGGGCCGCGCGGGTCGTCTTCAGGGGAGACCAGCTTGCCGCGCGTGCGCTGGTCATGGGCCACCGCGCGCAGGGCGGCGCGGCTGGAGGCGTCGGCGAAACGGCTGAGAGCCCCGGTGACGGCGTCCAGATCCCAGATGCCGCCGAGATCGGCCAGGGCGGTCAGCAGATGCAATTCGCCCTTCAGCCGTCGAAGCGGCGACCGCAGGTCCTCGGCGCCGCCGGTCAGGCCTTCGGTGCGGGCGAGGATGTCGGCGAGGCGGGCCTCCGGCGCGTCAGCGAGGATCGCCTGCAACCGGTCGGGCCAACGTCTGGCCAGGCCGAACAGATAGGGCGAGGCGGCGAAGACCGGGGCCAGGGCGGGCCAGGCTGCGTCCAGCGCCGCAGACCAGCCGCCTTCGGCCGCCGCCTCGGCCAGGCGCTCGTGCGCCCGCCCGGCGGCGTCGACGTCGACCACCGGGCCGCAGGGAGCGAGCCGGGACGCGAGCGGGCTGGTCATCCCGCCGCCGGCAGGACCAGGGCCACGCGCAGGCCCGGCCCGAAACCGCCGTACTCGCCGGGGCCTTCATCCAGAATGATGCGGCCGCCGTGCGCCTCCATGACCGCGCCGACCAGCGACAGGCCGAGGCCCGAGCCGGCCTCGGTGCGGCTGTTGTCGAGGCGGACGAAGCGCTGGATGACGCGCTCGCGGTCGCCCTCGGGCACGCCGGGGCCGGTGTCGGTGACCGAGAACTCGATTTCGCCCGACGAGCGGCGGCGGGCGCGCAGCATCACCGCGCCGCCGACCGGCGTATACTTGATGGCGTTGTCGATGATGTTGGCCAGGGCCTGGGCCAGGAAGGGCTGGTTGGCCTCGATCATCAGGCCGCGCTCGATCTCGGCCGAGAACTCCAGTCCCTTGTCCTCGCTGGCGGGCTCGTAGAGCTCGGCCATGTCGGCGGCGAGGTCGGCGGCGTCGAACAGGGCGGGGTCAGGGGTGCGGCCCGAACCGGCGGCGGCCTGCAGGCGGGCGATGGCCAGCACGGTGTTGAAGGTCTTGAGCAGGTCGTCGGCCTCGGACAGGGCCAGCTCCAGCGCTTCGGTGCCGTCGATCTTGCCGGCCTCGGCGTCGATCAGGGCGACCTCCAGCTTGGCCCGCATGCGGGTCAGCGGCGAGCGCAGGTCGTGGGCGATGGCGTCGCCGGCGTGCCGGATCGAGGCCATCGAGCCCTCCAGCCGGTCCAGCATGGTGTTGAGCCCCTGCCCCAGCTCGTCCAGTTCGTCACCGGAGTTGCGGACCGGGGCGCGGGCCTTGAGGTCGCCGTCCTGAACCGCCGTGACGACCTTGTTGAGACGGCCCATCGAGCGTTCGAGGTTGCGGCTGACCAACAGGCCGCCGGCGAGGCCGAGCAGAAGCACGATGCCCATGGCGGCCCACAGCGCCTGGGTCAGTCGGGCCAGATAGGCCTCGGTGTCGCCCATGGACTGGCCGACGAACAGCATGTCGCCGCCGCCCAGACGCACCTGCACGCCGCGCACCTGCGGGCGGGTGATACGGCCCTCGGCGTCGGTGTCGGTGAAGGGGAAGGTGACCCACTGCTCGGCGCCCTGCAGCTCCTCGATCGGCGAGATGCTGAGACTGCCGGTGATGCGGTTGCCCTCAGGGTCCATCAGCAGATAGACGAAGGAGCCGCCCGCCAGCGAGCGGTCGATCAGGGCGCGGTTCAGCGCGTTGAAGCCCCGCTCCTTGTAGATGCCGGTGAGGGTCTTCAGTTCGCTGCGGACGTCGGTCTCGGCCTTCGCCCGCGCCTCGGCGGCCGAGGCGACATAGACATAGCCGAGGATGGCGCTGGCCGCCGCGGCGAACAGGGCCAGGAACAACAGCGTCAGCCGGAACGGCGTGCGCCTGAGAAGCGAGGGCAGGCGCATCGGCAAGCGTTATGCCTCCAGCCTGTACCCCGCCCCGCGCACGGTCTGCAGCATGGCCTTGTCGAAGCCCTTGTCGATCTTGGCGCGCAGGCGGCTGATGTGGACGTCGATGACGTTGGTCTGTGGGTCGAAATGATATTCCCAGACCTTCTCCAGCAGCATGGTGCGGGTCACCGACTGGCCGGCGTGGCGCATCAGGAACTCGAGCAGCTGGAACTCGCGCGGCTGGAGGTCGATCTCCTGGCCGGCGCGGTGAACGGTGCGGGCGATGAGGTTCATCTCCAGATCACCGACCTTGAGCATGGTGGCGACCGAGCCGGTCTCGCGGCGGCGCGACAGGGCCTCGACGCGGGCGATCAGTTCGGAGAAGGCGTACGGCTTGACCAGATAGTCGTCGGCGCCGGCCTTGAGGCCCGCGACGCGGTCATCGACCTCGCCCAGGGCCGACAGGAACAGGACCGGGGTCTGGTCGCCGTCCTTGCGCAGGGTCTCGACCATGCCGATGCCGTCCAGACGGGGCATCATGCGATCGACGACATAGACGTCGTAACCACCCTTCTGGGCTTCGAGCAGGCCGAAGGCGCCGTCGACGGCGTGCGTGGTGTCGTGCCCGGCCTCGGAGAGGCCCCGGACCATGGCGGTCGCAGCTTCGGCGTCGTCCTCGACTACCAGAATGCGCATGAAGGCCCCTCCTAAAACGAGAATCGCCGCCGATGTTAGCGCATCGGCGGCGATCAAGTCAGTTACGCGTTGTTCAGACTGGAATCAGTCGCCTTCGGCGAACCGCAGGACTACGGGGGCCGCGCCCTGGCTGGTCCAGACGAACAGCAGGACGCCCGGACGACCGGCCCGCTTCACTTCGGCGACGGCATTGCGCAGATCGGCGGCCGAGGCCACCGGCCGGTTGTTGGCGCGGGTGATGACGAAACCGGCCTCCAGGCCCAGGCGGGCGGCCGGAGTGCGCGGCGTCACGCTGGTGATGATCACGCCCTCGACGGTTTCCGGCACGTCGAAGCGCGAGCGCAGGGCCGGGGTCAGCGGCGCGACGCTGACGCCCTCGACCGGCTCGCCCTGGGCGGCCGGCGGCGTTCCCGGAGCGGCAGGCGCCCCGCCCTGATCGTCGCCTTCACGCAGTTCGGCTTCCGAAGGACGCGTGCCCGAGCGCACGTTCAGGGTCTGGCGGCGGCCGTCGCGAAGGATGTCGAGGCGGATGGTGTCGCCCGGGCTGACCGCGCCGACCATGCGGGTGATCTCGGTGCTGTCGGAGACGGGGCGGCCGTTGACGCCGACGACCATGTCGCCGACCTGGAGGCCGGCGCGGGCGGCCGGACCGCCGGGGGTCACGCTCTCGACATTGGCGCCCTTGAAGTCGCGCGGCAGGCCGAGGGCCTCCCAGGCTTCGGGGCTGAGCGAACGCAGGCCGGCGCCGATGTAGCCGCGCTGGATCGCCTCGCCGCGCATCAGGCGGTCGGTGATCGGTTTGGCGACCGAGGCCGGGATGGCGAAGCCGATGCCGACGGAGTTGCCGGTCGGCGAGAAGATCGCCGAGTTCACGCCGATGACGCGGCCGTAGATGTCGAAGGTCGGGCCGCCCGAGTTGCCCCGGTTGATGGCGGCGTCGATCTGCAGGTAGTCGACATAGGCGCTGTCGATGCCGCGGCCCTGGGCCGAGACGATGCCGGCGGTGGCGGTGCCGCCGAGGCCGAACGGGTTGCCGACCGCGATGACCCAGTCGCCGACGCGGGGCTGGGCGGTCTCCTCGAAGGTGACGAACGGGAAGTTGTCGCCCTCGACCTTGATCACGGCCAGGTCGGTGTTCTCGTCGCGGCCGACCACGCGGGCGGTCAGTTCGCGCTCGTCGGCGAGACGGACGGTGATCTCCGTCGCGTCGGCGACGACGTGGTTGTTGGTGACGATGTAGCCGTCGGCCGAGATGAAGAAGCCCGAACCGGCGCCGAGGGCGGTCGCGCCCTCGTCATCGGGAGCGGCCTCTTCCTCGGGCGGGACGAGGCCGGGCGGCAGGCCGGGGATCTGGATGCCGCGCTGCGCGGGCACGCGGGTTTTGACGTCGATCTGGACGACAGCCGGCGCGACCTGCTGGAAGATGTCGGCGAAGCTGAGCGGCGCACCCTGCGGCGGGGCGAAGGCCAGACCGTTCCCGCCCGCATTGGGGGCGAGGCGGCCGCTGACGCCCGCGACAGGACCCGCGTTCGCCGACGGCCAGTCGATGACGCCGCCCGCGGTGGCGGCTGCGGCGAAGGCCAGGCCGGCGACGGCCCCGAGCATGAATTCCTTGCGCTTCATCATAGGCGGTCTTGCGATCCTGTTGTCGGGCGTCAGCCGCGCCCGTTACGACGATGATATAGGGCGGCGGCCGTCTTCACCAACGCCCATGGAGCGATGATGGGTCCGTCGCGGCGTCAGTCGTCGGACGGCTTTGCGTCAGGATCGCGGCGAAGCTGGTCGGCCGCGAGAATATCGGCGAGCCGGCGTTCTTCCTCATCCGAAAGAGGGGCTGTTTCGGGTTTGCGACGGCGTGCGAGGAAGGCGAAGCCGGCCACGGTGGCGAGCAGGGCCGCCAAAGGTCCGAACCACAACAGCCAGGTGCCGAGGCGCAGCGGCGGCTTGAACAGGACGAAGTCGCCGTAGCGGCGGACCAGGTCCTCGCGGATCTCGGCGTCGGAGCGGCCGGCGACGATCTCCTCGCGCACCAGACGGCGCATGTCGTGGGCCACGCCCGCGGGGCTGTCGGCGATCGCCTCGTGCTGGCAGACGACGCAGCGGATGTCGTCGAACAGGCGCTGGGCGCGGGCCTCCTGGGCGGTGTCGGGCAGCGGACGGTCCGGCGGCGGAACCGGTTCGGCGGCGACCAGGCCGACGGCTGCGACGGCGATCAGGAGAACGCGCTTCATGCCTTCTTCCTCGCGCCGACGCCCAGACGGAGGCGACGGTCCATCAGCGACAGCACGCCGCCGAGAGCCATGATGGCCGGGCCGAGAAAGATGAGCCGCGCCCAGGGATTCCACCAGACGCGGACGCTCCAGGCGGGCGCGCCGGCCTCGGTCCTCGTACGCTCCCCGAGCACGACATAGACGTCGTCCAGGCCGCGGAAATCGAGGCCGACCTCCGTCGTGGTCTGACCGCCGGCGGGGAAGAAACGACGTTCGGCGGTCACTTCGCGCGGACGCGCGCCCGATGCGCTGATGGTGACGCGGCCCTGTTCGGCCAGGTAGTTGGGGCCTTCGACGATACGGACGTCATCCAGACGGACTGTCCAGGGCCCGGCCTCGATCGACTGGCCGACAGCGATCGGGCGAGCCGCCTCGACGCGGTAGCCTGTCTCGACCACAGCCCCCAGGACGAAGACCCCGAGCCCGGCGTGGGCCAGCGTCATGCCCCACGCGCCCAGCGGCAAGCCCTTGGCGCGGCGCAGGGTCTCGCCCAACGGCGCGCGGAACAGGCGGGTGCGATCTGCGGTCTCGGCGAGGGCGCCGAGGATCAGCCAGGCCCCGAGACCTATACCGGCGGCGGACAGCGCCTTGCGCGGCTCGAACAGACCCCAGCCGATCAGGGCGAGGACGATGGCGAGGCCGGCGGCGACGGCCAGACGTTGGCCGACGCCCTTCAGGTCGCCACGCTTCCACGCCAGCAGGGGTCCGGCGGGCAGGATGATGAAGGCGACGGCCATCAGCGGGATGAAGGTCAGGGCGAAATAAGGCGGTCCGACCGAGATGGTCGCCCCCGACGCCGCCTCGAGGATCAGTGGATAGAGGGTGCCCAGCAGCACCGTCGCGGCGGCGGCGGTCAGGAACAGGTTGTTCAGAACCAGCGCGCCCTCGCGGCTGACCGGGGCGAACATGCCGCCGCCCTTCAGCTGCGGCGCACGCCAGGCGAACAGGGCGAAGGCCAGGCCCGCGGTGACGCCCAGGATGGCCAGCAGCATCGTGCCGCGCTCGGGATCGACGGCGAAGGCGTGGACGCTGGTCAGGACGCCCGAACGCACCAGGAAGGCGCCGAGCATGGAAAAGGTGAAGGCCAGCAAGGCCAGGAAGGTGGTCCAGCCGGCGAGCGCGCCGCGCCGTTCGGTGACGACGGCGGAGTGCAGCAGGGCCGCGCCCGCCAGCCAGGGCAGGAAGCTGGCGTTCTCGACCGGGTCCCAGAACCACCAGCCGCCCCAGCCCAGCTCATAGTAGGCCCAGAAGGCGCCGAGGGTGATGCCGACGGTCAGGAAGGCCCAGCTGGCGAGCGCCCACGGGCGGACCCAGCGGCCCCATGCCGGCCAGAAGGCGGCGTTGGCGCGTCCCTCGATCAGGGCTGCGACGGCCAGCGAGAAACAGACCGAGAAGCCGACGTAGCCGAGGTAGAGCAGAGGCGGATGGAAGGCGAGCGCGGGGTCCTGCAGCAGGGGGTTCAGCGACGCGCCCTGGAAGGGAGCCGGGTCCAGCCGTGCGAACGGGTTCGAGGTGAAGACGGCGAAGGCGAGGAACAGGGCCCCGAGGATGCCTTGGGTCGCCACCGCCGAGGTCTTCAGACCGAAGGGCAGATCCCGGGCCCGCGCCAGGGCGGCGCCGAAGCCGGTCATGACCAGGCACCACAGCACCAGCGAGCCCTCGTGGCTGCCCCAGGCCGCCGCGACCTTGTAGAGCATCGGCTTGTCGGTGTGGCTGTTGGCCGCGACGTTGGCGACCGAGAAGTCCGAGACCGCGAAGGCGTAGATCAGGGCCCCGAAGGCGACCACGACCGCCCCGGCGGCGCCGATGGCGGCGCCGTTGGCGGCTCCCGCCAGCACCGGGCTGCGACGGATGCGGCCGGCGACCGCCATGGCCGCCTGCAACGCCGACAGCGTCAGGGCGAGGATGAGGGCGAAGGCGCCCAGTTCAACGATCACGTGGCAGGACCCTCGACGGGACGCCACTCGCCCTTGGCCTTCAGGCTCTCGGCGACTTCGCGCGGCATGTAGTTTTCGTCGTGCTTGGCCAGCACCTGGGTGGCGCGGAACGAGCGGTCCGGCTGGAAGCTCCCCTGTGCGACGATCCCCTGCCCTTCCCGGAACAGGTCGGGCAGGTCGCCGCGGTAGACGACACGCGTGCTGGCGGCGTTGTCGGTGACCGAGAAGGCCACGTCGCCGGTTGTGGGGTCTCGGACCACGCTGCCGTTCTCGACCAGGCCGCCGAGACGGACCACGCGGCCTGCGGGGGCTTTTTCAGGTGTCGCTTCGGACGGCGAGAAGAAGAAGGTCACGCTGTCGCGCATGGCGAACAGGGACAGGCCGACGGCCAACGCCAGCACCGGGGCGACGGCGACGACGATCCAGAGGCGGCGGCGCGCCTTGGGCGATTTGGGCAGCCAGCTCACGACGCGCCTCCGGGCAGGCGGCGCTCGAGATCGGCGCGGCGGGGATCGGCGGGGTCGAGCGCTGCGATCAACGGCAGCCACATGGCGCGCACCTGGGCCGTGTCGCCCCGCGCCAGGGCGGCCTCGCCGAGGAAGTAGCGGGCGCCGAGTTGATCAGGGTCCCGGCGCAGGGCCTCGGTGAAGGCGGCTTCGGCGTCGGCGCCGACCGCGCCGTTCGAGGCGCGGACGAGGCTCTCGCCCAGCCGGGCCCAGCTCTGGGCGTCGTCGGGCTGCAGAACGAGGGCGCGACGGAAGGCGGAGGCGGCGCCGATGGCGTCCCCGGCCTCGAAGCGGGCGGCGCCCAGCATGGTCAGGGCGCGGTAGTTGTCGGGCTGTTCTTCAACCACACGGGCGATGACGGCGGCGGCCTGGATCGGCTGCAGCGGCTCATCGCCGGTCGACCAGGCGTCGACGCGACGTTCGAAGCCCTGATCCTCGAAGCCGGGCGCGCCGAAGGCGGCGTAGAGGCCCAGCGCGCCGAAGCCGGCGACGGCCAGGCCGCCCAGCACCCAGAAGCGGTCCTTCGATCCGGCACGAACCGGCGCGGCATGGCGCTCCGAGGTCAGGATGCGGCGGCCGGCCTCGGCGCGCGCGGCGGCCCAGCCGGCCTCGTCCAGCAGGCCGCGGGCCTTCAGCCGGTCCAGCTCGGCCAGTTCAGCGGCGGCGGTCGCGGTCTCGAGAGCCTCGCCGGCGTCGGCGCCGCGACGGGCGCCGGCGAGCACCAGCAGCCCGGCGAGAGCCGCCAGCAAGGCCGTCATGATCCAGAAGATTGTCATCGCCGCGCGATGTAGCCGATCAGGCCGCCCGCGACGAGGCCCCGTCCGCTGCCGCAGGCCCTCCGGCGACTGCGGCGCGGCGACGCACGGTGCGGGCGGCGTCGCGGGCGTCGAGCAGTTCGAGATAGCGCGCCGCGACCGAAACCAGCTTCAGGGCGTGGTCCTCATCGTCGACCTCGCCGTCGTTGATCATCACCAGCACCTGGTCGGCGTACTCGGACAGGCGCTCGGTCAGCCCGTCGACCAGGGTCTTGCGTTCGGCCTCGCAACCGAAAGTGCCGCTCATGCCGCGCGCCGCGCCGACCAGCTGAAGCAGGCTGAAGGCCGCCTCGGCCAGCTCGCCGCGGGCCGGAGCCGACATCAGGGGGGCCTTGCGGCTCATGCGGCCGGCGGTCTGGACGCGGGTCAGCGGCAGCGCCTTGTCGACCGCCTTGTCGGCGGCGCGCAGCAGGCCGGACAGCCAGGCCGCGACGCTGACGCGGGCGTCGCGCACGGACTTGCCCCAGTGGGAGTTGGGATCGAGCGTCAGGGTGACGTCCAGCTCGGCCAGGACGCTGCAGCACCAGTCGAGATCGGCGACGACGGCCTGCACCCCGCCCGGTTCCGCGCCCGGCTTGTAGGCGGCCAGACGGGCGGCGCGTTCGTCCACCCCCGCCAGCAGGCGGTCGACGAAGTCCGCCAGCTCGGAGGCGCTGAGGAAGCCTTCACGCTCGGCGACGCCGGATGTGCGGGTGATGATGCGCAGCACCAGGACGGCGTCCTGCAGATGCGCGAACAACATCTCAAGTACGCGGCGGGCGCCGTCGGAGTGGATGGCGGCGCAGTCCTTCACCAGCAGGCGCAGCTCGGCCAGCTGATCGCCGTCGGGGCGTTTCAGCCAGATCTCGATCGACGGAAGGCCGCTGCGGGCGAGGTGGGCGAGGTCCAGACAGGCGGCGAGATCCGACAGACCCTGCTCCCGCTGACCAGGGGCCAGATCGGGCGGCCAGACCACTTCCGGGCGATCCCGGACGGCCGCGGCGGCGGCGTGGCAGATGCGATTGGCGACGGCCACCACGTCAGGCCCGTCCTTGTCGAGACGGGGCAGCAGATGCGGCTCGCGCTCGATGGCGGCCTTCCACAGACGCGCCAGCACGGGGGCCGGGAAGGTCAGGGCCGCAATGCCGTCCGTCCGGGGCCGGAACATCGGCACGACAGGGGCCAGCACCATGGCGCGGCGGGCGCGGTCGCGCATCTCGTCGGCCAGGATCATGCGCAGTTCGGCGGCCCGTCCGCCCGGCATCGAGGCGATCGTCGTCGCCACCGTCCTGACGACAGTCTCGGAGCATCGCCCGAGAAGGGCGGCGAGCGCGGCGCGATGGGCGACGGACAGGCCCGCCATGAAGACACCTCAAGACCGGGGCTGGACGCCCGGACCACGGGTCAGAATGGAACAGTCAGGGTTAACAACGCGTACTCAGATTTCGGCGGTCGGCAATTCCAGCAGGACGCGCAGCCCGCCCATGTCGCTGTCCGCCAAGGTGATTTTGCCGCCGTAGGCGCGGACCAGCTCGACGACGATGGATAGACCCAGGCCGGAGCCCGGCGTTGTCTCATCCATGCGCATGCCGCGTTGCAGGGCCGCCTCGCGCTGCTCCTCGGGCAGGCCCGGGCCGTCATCCTCGACGACCACGACCATCTGTCCGAGACCGGTGGCGCCGGCGGAGATGCGCACCCGGCGCTTGGCCCATTTGCAGGCGTTCTCCATCAGGTTGCCGAGAATCTCCTGCAGGTCCTGCCGCTCGCCGCGGAAGCCGAGCTCGTCGGGCGCGCGCCAGTCGATCTCGACGCCCTTGGTCTCGAACACCCGCTCCAGCATGACCGCCATCTCGTCGAGCACCTCGGCGATGGGGGTGCGCTCGCCCAGCAGCTGGGCGCGGGCGGCGGCGCGGGCGCGGCGCAGGTGGTGATCGACCTGGGCCTTCATGACCTCGGTCTGCTTGCGCACCATGTCGGGCAGCACGCCCTTCTGGGTCCCCGCCTCGGCCAGCATGACCGACAGGGGCGTCTTGAGCGCATGGGCGAGGTTGCCGACGTGGGTGCGCTGGCGTTCGACGGTTTCCTGGTTGTGATCCAGCAGGCGGTTCACCTGCTCGGCCAGGGGCTGGATCTCGACCGGATAGATGTGCGCGATCCGGGCGGCGCGGCCCTTGCGGACGTCGGCGATCTCGTTGCGCAGGCTGTACAGCGGGCGCAGGCCAATCTGCACCTGCAGGAAGACGGCGATGACCAGGCCGACGCCGAGGACCAGCAGGGCTGTCCAGGTGAAGGTGGCGAACTGGCGCGTGTCGGCGTCGATGTTCGAGCGATCCAGACCGGCCAGGAAGACCAGCGGCTCGGTCCGTCCCGGAAGGTGCTTCATGCTGGCGGCGACACGGAGCGGACGGCCCAGCGGCCCCTCGCCGTTGGGGCGCAGGCCATCGAGGTCGTTGTAGCTGATGGTCTCACCGAAGGCTTCGTTCAGGCGTTCGGGCAGGTCGTGGGGGATGGTCAGGCTCTCGCCCGCCAACGACGGCGAGCGGACCAGCACCCGGAGCGATCCGTCGGCGCTCGGCTCGGCCACCGCCCAGTATTTTCCCGACAGCGGGCGCAGGGTGCGGGCGTCCTTGATCTCGGCCACGGTCACGCCGCCAGGTGCCCCCGCGTCGGTGGCGATCACCACCTCGTCGATGGTGTCGGCCAGCACATTGCCGAGCCGGCGCAGGGCGGTTTCCTGGTACTGCGTGGTCAGCGCCCAGCCGGTCACGACCAGGGCGACGATGATCCAGGCGGAGGCCAGCCAGATGAGGCGCCGCGTCAGGCTGCGGCCCGGGCGGCCGAACCAGCGCCCCCAGGTTTTCGGCTCGGCCGCGGCCGGCTCGTTCACGGACCCCGCCCCCGTCGTTTCGGTCACGCCGCCTCGGACTCCCCGGTCAGCGGCGTCAGACGGTAGCCGAGGCCGCGCACGGTCTCGATCCGGTCAGACCCGATTTTCTTGCGCAGGCGGCCGACGAACACCTCGATGGTGTTGGAGTCGCGGTCGAAGTCCTGATCGTACAGGTGCTCGACCAGCTCGGTACGGCTGATGACCCGGCCCTGGTGCATCATCATGTAGTGCAGCAGGCGGTACTCCAGCGAGGTCAGACGCAGCGGTTCGCCGTTGACGCTGGCGCGGGCCGCGCGCGGGTCGAGGCGCAGGCCGCCGCAGGACAGGGTCGCAGAGGCGATGCCGGCCGAGCGGCGCAGCAGGGCGCGCAGGCGGGCCAGCAGCTCCTCGGTGTGGAAAGGCTTGGTCAGATAGTCGTCGGCGCCGGCGTCGAAGCCCGACACCTTGTCGGACCAGGCGCCGCGCGCGGTGAGGATGAGAACAGGCGTCGTCTTGCCCTCGCGACGCCAGCGCTCCAGCACCGAGACGCCGTCGATCTTGGGCAGGCCGAGGTCCAGGACGATGACGTCGTACGGCTCGGTATCGCCGAGGTAGTGGGCTTCCTCGCCGTCGGCGGCGTGATCCACCGCATAGCCGGCGTCGCCAAGCGCCATCTTCAGCTGACGCGAAAGGTCAGCGTCGTCCTCGACAAGCAGTACGCGCATTCAGCGTTCTCCGATAACCCGGCCCGAGCGGCCATCCACCATGATGTCCGCGATGCGGCCGCCGGGATATTCCCAACGCACTACAATGGTTCCACCGCGCTCGCTGGCGCCCAGGAAACGGCCCGGACGACCCGATGAGGCGCGTTGCACAGCCTCGCCCACGCTGACGCTGGGGCGGAGCTGTTCCCGCGGCTGATCGCGGTCGGGATTGACCGGGCGCGGGCCGCGTTCCTGCGCATTCACCGTCAGGGGACTGACGGCCAGCAGGGCGGCGGCGATGATGGCGGACATCCGGATCATGGAGAGCGGTGTAATCCTGCGGCTCTGAACAGCGGCTGAACGAGCAGTCTAGACATATTTCACCGGCTGCGGCGCCCCGAACCCTCGCGCATATGCGCGCGTGCTGTTCCGGAGCCTGGATAACCGGCGCGGGTGCGTGACGCAGAATTCACGCAGATGAACGTTAACTGACTTGCGCTGTTCAGATCAGGCTCAGCCGTGGGGTGGTCTTTTGGGGTCAACGCAGCCGGATCGGTTGCGCCAAACGCCAAGGAGAGACCCGATGTTCAAGAAAGCCCTCATCCCCGCCCTCGTCCTGGCCGCGGCTTCCGTCGCGGTCCCGGCAGCAGCCCAATCGTACGGCGGCCACGACCGCGATGGTCGCGACAACCGCGGCGGCCGCTACGAGCAGAACTACCGCAACTGGCAGCCGATCTCGCAGCGCAAATACAATCTCGACCGTCGCATCGACGTCGGCCTGCGCAACGGCCAGCTGAGCCGCCGCGAGGCGACCCGCCTGAAGGCCGAGCTGAACCAGCTCGTCCGTCTCGAGTACAGCTACCAGCGCAACGGCCTGACGATACGCGAACGTCAGGAGCTGGACCGTCGCTACGATCGCCTGTCGAACCAGGTGCGTGAAGAGCGCCGCGACCGTGACGGCCGTCGCTACTAAGGCCTGACCCTTCCTCCCCGAAAGGTCCGAGGGGCGCGATCCGAAAGGGTCGCGCCCCTTTCCTTATGGGCGGAGCCTGAGCCGGCTTTCAATCACGGTGAACCCCTGTCCGCGGAGCAGGACGCGATCGCCTCGCGTTTCGGTGACGATATCGCCGCCCCGGCCGGGGAATATCTGGCGGAAACGAACCACCGACTGCCTGAGCTTGTCCGCATACAGCGGGCCGAGAATGCAGTGCGCCGAGCCCGTGGCCGGATCCTCGTCAATGCCGCATCCCGGGCCGAAGAAGCGGTCGACGACATCGACATCATCGGCGGCATCGGCGGCGGCGCAGACAATGACCTGTCCCGGTTCGCCCGCCTCGCCCTGGATCGCGACAAGCGCGCGGAGATCCGGCGAAACGGCGCGCACCGCCGCCGCGTCGGAGAGTACGGCCACGAGATAGCGGCCGGCCCAGACTTCGAGCGGTTCGCCCCCGAGGGCTTCGGCCAGTCCGGCGACGGCCCGTGTGCGGCGAGGCGGATCGGCCGGGAAGTCCATCTCGTAGCAGTCGGCATGCGCCTTCACGATCAACGGACCGGAGCGGGTGTCGAAGACGACGGCTTCGCTGCGAAGATCGAGTTCGACGAGCAGGACATGCGCAGCCGCGAGGGTCGCGTGGCCACACAGGTCCACTTCCATGCCCGGGGTGAACCAGCGCAGGTCGAAACGGGCGGGATCGACGGTGCGACGCAGGAAGGCGGTTTCAGCCTGATTATTCTCCTTCGCGAGCGCCTGCATCCAGTCGTCGCCGGGCCATTGCTCGAACGGCTCAACAACACAGGCGGGATTGCCCCGAAGGGGCGCGGCGGCGAAGGCGTCGACGGTCCATTGGCGCATGGGTCTGCTCCCGACTGATCTGACGCTCCAGACCTGGCGCTCCCGCGCCGCCTCGTCCAGCCCCGCAATAAGTCGAACTCGACGGCCTACGTCCGCTTCTGACGCAGCGCGCTGTCATGATGCCCGCCGTTGGGGGAGCAGATGAACCACAGAGTCCGCTATGTCCGGAAAGTCCGCTGTTTTTTGAATTCGGACTCTACGTCGATATCCAGTGTCTTCCGGCTGATCCGGAGTCCGGCGGTCCGTAGCGACCTAGGCCGGTTCGATGACCGTCAGCTCCGGCCAGCGTCCCAGCGCGTTCGTCACGGCCTTCGTCCATCCCCTCGCCAGCGGGCGATCCGGATTGGGGCGGAGGGTCAGGTTGAAGACGTCTTCCAGGCCGAACGGGGCGACGACGCTGATCGAGTCGTCGTGTTCCAGCCGCACGCCCACGGCGAAGGCGGGCGCGACGAAACGGGCGGGAGCTTCGTCGGTGTTGCGCAAGGCATCGTAGGGCTCACCGAACTTGCCCTCGAACCACAGGTGAACGCGGGCCTGGTTGCGGACCTCGACCATGTCGCGGAAGGGCGGCTCGAAGGCGGCGGCGACGCGCTTGATCACGACATCCTCGGCGTCCCAACTGGTGTCGGGATCGAAGTAACCGAGGTCGTAATCGCGGATGCCGTAGCCGGCCGGGCGTCCGGTCTGCGCGTTCCAGATGCTCTGGTAGACCGCGCCCGAAAAAACGCGCCAGTCAGGAATGTCCAGCGACCGGATCGTCGTCATCACATGCATCAGGCCGGAGTCCGCGCGAACGATGTCGGCGAGCCGGGCTTCGAGATCGCTCATTCGTCAGTTCCTGATCGGCCAGCCGTGATCGAGCGGGCCATGCCCCTGCCCCAGGCCCGGCGCGCGACGCAGCGCCTCGGCGACATAGGCCCAGGCTTCAGCGACGGCGACTTCCAGCGGCAGGCCTTTGGCGATGCCGGCGGCGCAGGCGCTGGCGAGCGTGCAGCCGGTGCCGTGAGTGTGGCGGGTGTCGATGCGTTCGCTCTCCAGCACGGTCTCGCCGGTGGGGGTGAGCAGCAGATCGATAAGGGTGTCGCCCGGGACGTGGCCGCCCTTCATCAACACCGCCCCGGCCCCGAGATGCAGCAAGGCCTCTCCGGCGCGGCGCTGGCCGTCGAGATCGACGACCGGCAGACCGGTCAGCGCCTCGGCCTCCGGCGCGTTGGGGGTCAGCAGGGCCGCGCGCGGGATCATCAGCGAACGCACGGCGGCGACGGCCTCGTCCAGCAGCAGGGGGTGACCGCCCTTGGCCACCATCACGGGGTCCACGACCGCCGGGGCCGAGGTGCTGTCCAGGATAGCGGCGACCCGCTCGACCACCTCGATGGAGCCCAGCATGCCGGTCTTGATGGCGTCGGCGCCGATGTCATCCAGCACGGCGCGGGCTTGGGCCTCGATGAGGTCCAGCGGCAGCGGATGCACGCCATGAACGCCGAGCGTGTTCTGGACGGTGATGGCGGTGATGGCCGTGGCCGCATAGCCGCCCAGCATGGTCACGGCCTTGATATCGGCCTGGATGCCCGCGCCGCCGCCCGAGTCCGAGCCGGCGATGATCAGGACGCGTCCGAGGGGGCTGGTCATCGCCGGTGGATGACGAATCCCGGACGCGGCCGCAAGCGCTCTCTTGATATTGCCATATGGCTATATTGCTGATATACGATTTACATGCACACTGCTCTCCAGGCCCTGTCCGACCCGCACCGTATGGCCATCGTCTCCATGCTGGCCGATGGCGAACGCCCCGCGGGCGACTTCGTCGACGCCCTGCCGATCGCCCAGCCGACGGTGTCGAAGCACCTGTCGGTGCTGCGTGAGGCTGGTCTGGTGACGGTGCGCAAGGACGCCCAGCGGCGTCTCTACAGCCTCAATCCCGCACCGCTCGCCGAACTGGACGCCTGGCTGGCCCGTTATCGTCGCTTCTGGACGGACCGGCTGGACGCGCTGGAGGCGCATCTGGACAAGGAGTTCCCCCAATGACCGACACCCTCGCACCCCAGGTTCGTCTGGGATCAGACGCCGGGACCCTGAATCGCATCGAGGGCGGCTGGGAGCTGCGCTACGAGCGCCGCCTGCGCCATTCGCCCGAGCGGGTCTGGAAGGCTCTGACCACCGGCGACGGCCTGGCCTGCTGGCTGGCCGAGGCCGACATCGAGCTGGAGCCCGGCGGGAAGATGGAGCTGAACTTCCACCAGCCCGACCATGAGTTCATGCCGGACACGCCCGAGAAGCGGCGGCAGTCGAACGAGGTGCTGACGGTTCGCCCCTTCACCCTGTTCGAACACACCTTCGGCAGCAATCCGGACTCAGTGGTGTCGTGGCGGCTGGAGCCGGACGGCGACGGCACGCATCTGACCCTGAGGCATCGCGTCCCGGAATCGTGGGCCGGGTCGCGCAACAGCGTGCTCAGCGGCTGGCACTACCACATGGAGGGCCTGGAAGACGCGATCCAGGGCGTTCGCCACCCGTGGGATTGGGATCAGTGGTTCGCCCTGCGTGACGCCTACGCCGCGCGGACGGAGCAGGAAGACCGCGGGTGAGCGGGCCGGTCGCCGCCGCCGGCATGTTGATCCGACGACCGGTCGGCGAGGTGTTCGAAGCCTTCGCCGACCCCGCCGTGACCTCTCGCTTCTGGTTCAGCCGCGGCTCCGGCCGACTGAAGCCCGGAGCCGAGGTGCGGTGGGACTGGGATATGTACGGCGTCGGCACCGACGTGGCGGTTCGTGAGGTCGAGCCCGGCCGCCGCATCCTGATGGTCTGGGACAACCGGTCGGATCCGACCGAGGTCGACTGGCGCTTCGAAGCCCGCGGCGACCACACCTGGGTGACGATCGAGAACCGCGGCTTCAGCGGCACGTTGGAGAAGCAGACAGCGAAGGCGCTCGATTCCACGGGCGGTTTCGCCCTGGTGCTGGCGGGAGCCAAGGTCTGGCTGGAACACGGGATCAATCCGCGCTTCGTGCCCGATCGCCATCCCGACCACCACGCCCCTGGCTGGAAGGACGATGCATGAGCGAGCCGGTCGAGGTTCGGGTGGAGAAACGGTTCCGGCATCCGCGAGAGCGGGTGTTCGACGCTTTCATCGATCCGGCGCACGTCGGCGACTGGCTGTTCCACACGCCCGAAGGGGTGATGGAGAAGACCGACTACGAGCCCCACCCCGGCGGAGCCTTCGCCATCTTCGAGCGGCGAGCGACGGGCCTGGCGCGGCATTTCGGGCGGTTCGTCGCCGTCGAATATCCCGACCGGATCGTGTTCGACTTCTGGGTCGATGAAGCGCCGGAGGAACCGACGCGGGTGACGGTGACTTTCGCCGTCGAGGACGAGGGTTGCCTCGTCGTCCTCACCCACGATCTCGCGCCGGCGTGGGCAGACTTCGCGGAACGCAGCGCGGCAGGCTGGATGATGATCCTGACCAGTCTGGAAGACGTGGTGGAGCGGACCTGAGGGAAGGAGAGCGACATGGGCGAAGCGACGGAACCGACCGAACAGCATCGTTGGCTGCAGGCGCTGGAGGGTGACTGGACCTGGGAAAGCTGGAGCATTCCGGAAGACCCCAAATGCCGCTGGAGCGGCGCCGAGACGGTCAGCCGCTACGGCGATCTATGGACGGTGTTCGAAGGCAAGGCGCAGACGCCGGAGGGAACGGACGCGTCGAGTCTGCGCATCACCCTCGGGTACGATCCCGACAAGGCGAAGTTCGTCGGCTCCTTCATCTCCACCATGATGGCCAGCTTCTGGGCCTATGAGGGGACGCTGGACCCGGATGGCCGCATCCTGCGGCTGAAGGCCCGCGGGCCGCGCTTCGACGGCAAGCCGGGCGAGGCCGACTACGAGGACCTGATCGAGGTCGTCTCGCCCGACGAACGCTACCTGCGCGGCACCATGCAGGCCGACGACGGGACGTGGACGGAGTTCATGGTCACCCGCTATCGCCGCAAGGGCGCGGCCGGATGATCCTGGATCGGACCTGAAGGGAGGCGTTCGTGACCGATCGTGCCTACATTGGAGCGTGGCAGGCAGGAGCTCCGAATGGCGCGAAAGACCGTGGTGATCGTGGGGGCCGGCTTCGGCGGCCTGGCGGCGGCGAAGGCCCTGAAGGGCGCCGACGTCGATGTGATCCTGATCGACCGGACCAATCACCACCTCTTCCAGCCCCTGCTCTACCAGGTCGCCACCGCCGCGCTGTCGCCAGCCGACATCGCGACGGCGACGCGGACCTTGCTGCGCCGCCAGCCGAACGCCACGACGCTGATGGGCGAGGTGACGGGCGTAGACGCCGAGGCGAAAACTGTGAGCCTGGCGGACGGGACGACGATCGCCTGGGACTGGCTGATCCTGGCGACTGGCGCGGCCTACAGTTTCTTCGGCCATCCGGAGTGGGCCGAGGACGCGCAGGTGCTGAAGTCGATGGAGGATGCGCTGGACATCCGTCGGCGGCTGCTGGGCGCATTCGAGCGGGCGGAGCTGGCGGGTGACGATCCGGACGAGGTGCGGCGGCTGACGACCTTCGTGGTGGTCGGCGCCGGGCCGACGGGCGTGGAGACGGCCGGCACGATCGCGGAAATGTCGCGCCAGACGTTGCGCCGGGACTTTCGCCGCATCGATCCGACGAAGGCGCGGGTGATCCTGTTCGAGGCCGGGCCGCGGGTGCTGACGGCGTTCACGGAGCCGCTGTCGGCCTATGCCGAGCGGGCGCTGGAGGAGCTGGGCGTCGAGGTGCGGACCGACACGATGGTCGAGGCGATCTCGGACGGCGTGGTGCGGGCGAACGGCGAGGACATCGAGGCTGGGGTGGTGCTGTGGAGCGCCGGTGTGGCGGCGCGGCCGGCGGCGCAGTGGCTGGGCGCTGCGGCGGCGCGGAACGGGGCGGTGGTGGTTCGGCCGGACTGCTCCGTGGATGGGTTCGAGGGGGTGTTCGCCATCGGCGACGTGGCCAGTTACGCGATGGACGGGAAGCCGTTGCCGGGGCTGGCGCCGGTGGCGAAGCAG
Source organism: Brevundimonas lenta (assembly GCF_014196335.1). Lineage (GTDB taxonomy): Bacteria > Pseudomonadota > Alphaproteobacteria > Caulobacterales > Caulobacteraceae > Brevundimonas > Brevundimonas lenta. The sequence goes on along the minus strand of NZ_JACIDM010000001.1, from coordinate 982,293 downwards.
CAGGGCATGTGGCTGGGCAAGCTGATCCGGGCGCGGCTGGAGGGGCGGCCGGAGCCGGCGCCGTTCCGGTATCGCGACTGGGGCACGATGGCGGTGATCGGGCGGTCGCGGGCGGTGGCCATGCTGGGCGGACTGAGGATGACGGGGCTGCTGGCCTGGCTGGCCTGGTCGATGGTCCACCTGATGCTGCTGATTGATTTCCGGAGCCGGCTGACGGTGTACGTCAACTGGACGTGGGCGTGGTTCACCCAGGGCCGGGGCGCGCGGCTGCTGGCCCGGCTTCCGTAAGCGCGGCCTGGACGGCGAGGGCCTGGACGGTTTCGCGGACATCGTGGACGCGGATGATGGCGGCACCGTTTCGGGCAGCCTGCAGCGCCAGGGCCAGCGAGCCGCCGAGGCGGTCGGCGGGGTCGGTCGCGGCTGGATCGATGGACTGGATCATGCGCTTGCGGCTGGCGCCGTAGAGCACCGGGAAGCCGGCGCCGAGCAGGGCGTCGAGGCGGGCGGTCAGGACCAGGTTGTGGTCGACGGTCTTGCCGAAGCCGATGCCGGGGTCGAGCCAGATGCGGTCGCGCGACACGCCGGCGGCCATGGCGGCGTCGGCGCGGGCGGCCAGCCAGTCGGACACTTCGGACAACACGTCGTCGTAGTGGGGGGCGTCCTGCATGGTGCGGGGCTCGCCCTTCATGTGCATGAGGACGACGTCGCAACCGAGGTCGGCGGCGGTCTCCAGCGCGTCCGGGGACCAGGTCAGGGCGGCGACGTCGTTCCACATGGTCGCGCCGGCGGCGACGGCGGCGCGGGCGACAGCGGGCTTCATGGTGTCGATGCTGATGGGGCCGTCCCAGGCGGCGCGGAGGCCGGCGATCACGGGGGCGGTGCGGGCGATCTCTTCCGCCGCGTCGACGGGATCGGCGCCGGGGCGGGTGCTTTCGCCGCCGATGTCGAGGATGTCGGCCCCCTGCCCCGCCAGCGCCAGGCCGTGGGCCACGGCGGCCTCGACCGAGGCCAGGCGGCCGCCGTCGGAGAAGCTGTCCGGCGTGACGTTGACGATGCCCATGACGCGGGGGGTCACGAGGCCTTCCCCTGCGGATGGATGGTCTCGCCGCGGCGGAGCATGTCGACGAAACCGGCGACCTTTCTGGCGCGACCGGCGTCGGTTTTCATCGCTTCGGTGCGGAAGATGAGGGCGAAGCGGTTCTGGGCCGACAGGGTCGCGAACATGGCCTTCGCGGCCGGGTCGGCGTCGATGGCCGCCTGGAGGTCATCGGGCACGGTCGCCCCCTTGACGCGGTAGGCGGCGTCCCAGCGGCCGTCGGCCTTTGCGGCCTCGACCTGAGCCAGGCCGTGTGCGGTCATGCGGCCTTCGGCGATCAGGCGGGCGACGTTGTCGACGTTGATCTGGCTCCAGACGCTCTTGCGGCCGCGGGGCGAGTAGCGCTGGAGGAAGCTCTTTTCGTCCAGGGATTTGCGGATGCCGTCGATCCAGCCCCAGCACAGGACGACGTCGATGGCTTCGGTCGGGGTGATCGACGTCAGGCCGGAGGCCTTCTTGTGGACCTTGATCCAGACTTCCGGCTCGCGGTCGTGATTGCGGGCCAGCCAGGCGTGGAAGGCGTCGGCGTCCTCGAACGGATGGACGCGGGCCGGGTCGATGACCACGGGGGCCATCAGTCCTTGCTCCCGATCAGGCGGCTGATGGCCTCGAGGTAGCCGGCGAAGGCGCGGCGGCCCTCGTTGGTGATCGAGACGCGGGTCAGCGGCTTGTTGTCCCGGAAGCTCTTGTCGATGGCGACGTAACCCGCCTCCTCCAGCTTCTTGAGGTGGACGGAGAGGTTGCCCTGGGTGGCCTCGAGGACGGTCTTCAGCTCGGTGAATTCGGCGGCGTCGACGTCGGCGAGATAGACCATGATCCCCAGCCGCATGCGGCCGTGGATGACGTCGTCGATCTTGCCGAGATCGGCCAGCCCCATGGGTCAGCCCGCCTTCGCCGGGGCCCGGGCTTCGCGGAACATGACCCAGCCCGGCAGGGCGAACAGCAGGAACAGGGCGACCGTGCAGACGCCGAGGTACAGCACGGGTTCGCGCACGAGTACGCCGAGCGCCACGGCCGTGGCCCAGCCGCCGAGCGCCGTGGCCAGCATCCAGCCCTTCCGCTTGAGCGTCCAGGCCATGTACCAGGCGGCGGCCTGGAGGGCGAAGACGATGGAGGCGTAGTAAAGCCAGATCGCGAAGTCCTGGTCGCGGATGGCGCCGACGCCGAAGATGATGATGACGGCGCCGTTGGCCATGCCGGTGGCGCTGAAGGCCGCGCTGAGGGTGCGGGTGGCGAGCGCGCCGCGGTTGGCGACGCCGTCCTTCCGATCGCGCAGGATGGCCCAGGTCAGGATCGCCAGGAAGGTGACGGTGATCATGACGACGAAGATCAGGTTGGCCAGGTCCGGCCAGCGGATCAGGCCGATGACCTGACCGACGTGGAACAGGCACTGCAGGCCGTACAACAGACCGCCGGCCAGATAGCAGATCGCCAGGGTCAGCGGCGGCCTGCCTCCGCCCTCGACGATAGAGCGCATGAAGGCCAGGTCGGCCTCGGCGGACTGGACGCGGGGATTGGCAGGCATATGCGATTCTCCGGAACCGGCTCGTCCGCTTGGGGTGGACGAGCCGGCTGGTATTGGCAAGCTATTCGGCGGGGACCGCCAGAGGGTTCCGCGAGCGCCGCCAGGGGATGCGGCGGCCGTTCAGGGCCTTGCCCACGAAGGTGTGGCGGACGAGCAGTTCATAGCTGAGCAGCGAGACCGCCATGACGCCGGCGACGACCGCGGCCATCTTGCCCCACCACGGCAGGGGCGCGTCCAGCATCAGCACCTGGCCGGCCATGACCAGCGGCAGGTGGACGATGTAGATCCAGTAGGAGGCGTCGGCGAGGTAGCGGCGCACGGCGCTGTAGCCCGACATGAAGCGGAGCGAGAGCGCCGTGACGGCGAAGGAGGAGGTGAAGACGGCGAAGGCGTAGACGGCGGCCGTGAACGCCTTGAGCGAGGGGTCGGTCACCGGTTCGAGCGAGAAGTCCGCGCCGCCCGACAGGACGAAGGCGCCGGCGCCGGTGCCGAGGGCGACGATGGTGAACATCGGCCACAGGCGCTCGATGCGATCCAGCAGGTCACGGCGGCGGTCCAACAGGACGCCGAGGCCGAAAGCCATGCCGAAGGCGGTGACGGCCGCGGGATTGGGCACGAAGCCCTTGTCCGGGGTGGGGATGCCGAAGAAGGCGATCCAGTCGGGCGTCAGCCACAGGGCGACCGCCAACGGCGCGGCCATGAGGAGGGGCGTCCAGGGACCGATCAGGGCGCCGGTCAGGCGATCGACGAGGCGACCGAAGGCGCCGTTGCGGTCGAGGGCGGCGAAGGGCGCGCGCAGGATCAGCCAGGCGGCGTAGAAGAGCAGCAGCACCCACAGGAACCAGAGGTGCAGCAGGGGGAAGGTCTCGAGCGTCAGGGGCGGCGGCGGGGGACCGTCGGTGGGGATGGCGCCGCCGTTGTCCATGGCGGCCTTCCAGACGATGACGCCGATGACGGCGGGGAAGACCACCCACCACATGCCGAACAGCGGGTTGGCGATGCGGCCGAGACGGTTGCGGATGAAGCCCCACGTACCCTTCCGCGCCAGCATCATGTGGGCGAACAGGCCGGCGATGAGGAAGAAGGCCGTCATCCGGAACAGGTGGATGACGAAGAAGATGATCGAGGCCGCGGGCGAGGTCTGCTCGTCCGGGAACAGCCAGATTTGGGTCGGCAGATAGCTGAGAGACGCGTGCAGCACGACGCCGAGCAGCAGGGCGCCGCCGCGCAGGGCATCGAGCCCGTGCAGGCGGTCGGGTTGGTGGAAATCGGATGACGACATGACAGTCCTCCCTCTTGATGGAACGCGTGTACGCCAGACTTGTTTGAATTGCAAACTTGTTTGCATGAAGGAGATTGTCGAAGGGAACGGGGAAGGCGCGGGGCGTCCGGGCCTCGCCCGGAATGCTTTGTGTTTTACCGTTTCGACGAGACAGGCCGCCCCGCGTGGTCGTTGGTTTCGCGCGCCCTCCGGCTGGCGGCCCTGTTAGAGCCTTGACGGATCTCCGCCGCCGCCGTTGCCGGAAGCGACGTGGGTGGGACATCGGCTGAGCCAGCGGTCCGCACCTTCGATGCGCGGCGAGCAAGCAGGCAGCATCCATCGCTGCCCGACGAGGCCCCCCGGACTACCCTTCGCCCGGGCTTCATCGCTCGACCACACCCCGCCGTCGTCGAGGCGCTGGATCCGACGCCTTCCCCATCGACGGGATGAGGGGATTATGGGCGCGGCGGATACCTCGCTGCGTAGAGGGAATTTAGTCGGGGGAAGTCAGCGGGTTGGCGAAAACAATCGGAAAATAGCCGACACCTTTTCCCGCTATCGTCATCCTCCGGCGCCCGCAGGGCGACCGGGGGACCCAGCGGCGCCGAAGCGCCAGCGAAGGCGAAACCTGGCCGCCAGCGCTCCCGACCGGTTCGCGCTCACGCGCGCCGCTGGGTCCCCCGGTCTCCCCTCGCATGCGCGAGGCTCGCCGGAGGATGACGATAGCAGGAGGGAGTGGGCGCCGCCGGTACGACGAAAGGAAGTGGAGCGGTCGAGATTCACCTCGCCATCGCCCCCGAGGCGATGGGGAGGTGAGCGGCGGCGTTCGCCCTTCCCCCATTTCGGGGGAAGGTGGCTCGCGGAGCGAGACGGATGGGGGCTGGTTCCGCGATCAAGCCGGCTGGAATCTTGTCGCCGGCGACAGCCCCCATCCGGCCCTTCGGGCCACCTTCCCCCGAAATAGGGGAAGGAAGAGAAGGCGCGCAGGAAAAAGGGCGGCGCCCGGAAGCGCCGCCCTGATCCATTTTGACCTGTGACCCTAGTGGACCGTCGGTTGCTCCACCTCGACGCCGTCCGACACCGGGGTGATCGGCACCGAGACCGAGGGGCCGGAGTTGGGGAAGTTGTTCTCGTCGCGGTTCGGGGCGAGGCCCTTCTCCAGCAGGTCCTTGATCTCCTCGCCCGAGAGGGTTTCGAACTCGAGCAGGGCCTGGGACAGCTTCTCGTGGTCCTCGGCCTTTTCGGTGAGGATCTTGCGGGCCTCGTCCCAGCCGCTGGTGACCAGGGCCTTGACCTCCGCGTCGATGGTGCGGGCGGTCTCTTCCGAGATGTTCTGGGTGCGCGAGACCGAGTGGCCGAGGAAGACCTCTTCCTGGTTCTCGCCGTAGGCGACGGTGCCCAGCTTTTCCGAGAAGCCCCAGCGAGTGACCATGGCGCGGGCCAGTTTGGTGGCCTGTTCGATGTCGGAGCTGGCGCCCGAGGTGACGTTCTCCTTGCCGAAGATCAGCTCCTCGGCGACGCGGCCGCCGGCCATGATGGCGATGCGATCGACCATCTGCTGGTACTTCATCGAATAGCGGTCGCCTTCCGGCAGCTGCATGACCATGCCCAGGGCGCGGCCGCGCGGGACGATGGTCGCCTTGTGCACCGGGTCGGCCATCTTGACGTTCATGGCGACGATGGCGTGGCCGGCCTCGTGATAGGCGGTCAGGCGCTTCTCTTCCTCGTTCATGATCATCGACTTGCGCTCGGCGCCCATCATGACCTTGTCCTTGGCGTCCTCGAAGTCGCGGTGGGTGACCATGCGACGGTCCTTGCGGGCCGCCATCAGGGCCGCCTCGTTGACGAGGTTGGCCAGGTCGGCGCCCGAGAAACCGGGGGTGCCGCGGGCGATGGTCTTGACGTTGACGTCGGCCGCCAGGGGCACGTCCTTCATGTGGACGCGGAGGATCTTCTCGCGGCCGCCCACGTCGGGGTTCGGCACCACGACCTGACGGTCGAAGCGGCCGGGACGCAGCAGGGCCGGATCCAGCACGTCGGGGCGGTTGGTGGCGGCGATCAGGATGATGCCTTCGTTGGACTCGAAGCCGTCCATCTCGACCAGCAGCTGGTTGAGGGTCTGTTCGCGCTCGTCGTTGCCGCCGCCCAGGCCGGCGCCGCGGTGACGGCCGACGGCGTCGATTTCATCGATGAAGATGATGCAGGGAGCGTTCTTCTTGGCCTGTTCGAACATGTCGCGGACGCGGCTGGCGCCGACGCCGACGAACATCTCGACGAAGTCCGAGCCGGAGATCGAGAAGAAGGGCACGCCGGCCTCGCCTGCGACGGCGCGGGCCAGCAGCGTCTTGCCGGTGCCGGGAGGGCCGACCAGCAGGGCGCCCTTGGGAATCTTGCCGCCGAGGCGCTGGAATTTGGCCGGGTCCTTGAGGAAGTCGACGACCTCCTGAAGCTCTTCCTTGGCCTCGTCCACGCCGGCGACGTCGTCGAAGGTCTTGCGGCCCTTGTGCTCGGTCAGGAGCTTGGCCTTGGACTTGCCGAAGCCCATGGCGCCGCGGGCGCCGCCCTGCATCTGACGCATGATCAGGATCCACAGGCCGATGATCAGCAGGAAGGGCAGCAGGCCGATGACGGCGGTCAGCCACATGGGCTGGGCCGGGTCGTTCATCTTAACCGCCGCGCCCTTCTCGGCGATGCTGGTGACCAGGTCGGTGTTCGGCAGCGGGGCGACGGCGGTGAAGTTGGTGCCGTCCTGCAGCTTGCCGGTGATCTTGGCGTTGCGGGCCTCGATGGAGACGATCTTGCCGTCGTCCCGGGCCTTGAGCAGGTCGGAGAAGCTCAGCTCCACCGGTCGCTCGGCCGCGGCCTTGCCGGTGGCGGGCGCGCCGAGCGTCGTGCCGCTCCGGCTGAAATAGGCCCAACCGCCGAGGACCAGTGCGATGAGCAGGCCTGCGATGGCGAGATTGCGAAGATTCATTCTGGTTCGATCCTTCGGGACGCCGGACGCCCCGTCACTCTCTGATGTCAGCGCTCGAAAATAGGTGCTTCCAAGGCGTCGCGCCATGCGTGAACGCGCCTAGGTCGGTTTCGTGCGTCATTCCGTCCAGCGCCGAAGCCAGTCTCTGTGCGACCAGCGCCTGCGCCTTGTGCGCGTCCCCTGCAAGAACCGGGGCAGTCGCGTCGTTCCGGATCAGCACAGGGCGGGCGGCGCGGGCGGCGGGCGGCAGGGCGGAGAGGACGGCGCGGTCGGCGTCGGACAGCTGGTTGAGGCGGCCGGCGGCGGGGACGGCGACCCAGCCGGACTGCGGCGCGGTCAGGGCCCAGCGGCCGTCCCAGACGGTTTCGAGGCCTTGCGGGAGCGGGACGGGCGGGGTGGCGTGGCGGCGGTACTCGCCGGGCTCGCGCAGGACGAGGACGCGGTCGCCGGCGGCCTCCAGCCGGGCGCCAGAGAGGGCGGCGGTGAAATCCTCGCCGGAGCGGAGGCGGGTCAGGGCGTGGGCCAGACGGTCGCCGCGCGGGGGCCGCTCGCCGCCGCCGGCGCAGACCAGGGCGGCGGCGAGGGTGCGGGCGTCGGCGTGGCGGGACAGGCGGATGACGTCGTCCTCGACGGCGAGGAGGCCGCGGGCGGTTGCGGGGGCCGCGAGGGCGGTCGGCGGGGGGCTTGTTCCGGCGAGGGCCCGGCGGGCGCGGCTGCGGGCGAAGCGGGGGTCGTCGTTGGCGGGATCGTCGATCCAGGCGGCGTCGCGGGCGCGGAGCCAGTCTCGCAGGTCCTGACGGCGAACGTCCAGCAGGGGGCGCAGGAGCATCAGCCCCCTCCCCTCCGGCCAGACCGGCGACGGCGACCAGGCGCGCAGGCGGCCGAGGGAGGAGCCGTCGGCACGCATGAGCTCACCCTCGGCCACGTCGTCGGCGGTGTGGGCGAACAGGACGACGCGGGCCCCGGCGGCGCGGGCGGCGTCGGCGATCAGGCGGTGGCGGGCGGCGCGGGCGGCGGCGGGCAGGCCTGTGGCGGGATGCGGGCCGGTCCAGTGGAGAAGGCGCCAGTCGGCCCCGGCGCCGGCGGCGGCGCGGGCGGCGAGGTCGTTCCAGCGCGGGCTGTCGGGGTTGAGGCCGTGGTCGACGGTCAGGGCCAGCAGGCGGCGGCCGTTACGGCTGGCCCAGTCGGCGGCGAGATGCAGCAGGGCGACGGAGTCGCCGCCGCCGGACAGGGCGACGGCCAGGGGTCGGTCGACGGCGGTCTCCAGCCGGGCGGTCAGGCGGTCGTCGACCGCCCGGAGCCAGCCGGGCGGGGCCTGGATCAGCCCGCTCTCCGCGGCGGACGGGCCGGCGCCGGCGCGGCCGGGGCGGGACAGGCGAAGCGGGTGCGCATCTCGGTCGCACGGGTGCGCAAGGGAGCGGTGGCCGCCTGGGCGTAGCGGTTGGTGAACTCGGTCAGGGCGCCACAGGCCTCGGTCTTCTTGTCCTGGGCGAACAGGGCCTCGGCGAGGGCGAGGGTGGTGGACGGAGCCCAGGTGGCCGTCGGCCAGCCGCGCAGGGCCGAGGCGTAGGCGCGGACGGCGTTGTCGTAGTCGCGGCCGGAGACGCGCAGGTCACCGAGGCGCGCGTTGGCTTCGCGGGCCTGGGGGGTGTCGGGCCAGGCGAGGATGACGGTCTGCAGGGCGCGATCGCCGCGCTGCGGATCGGTGGCGGCCAGGCGGACGGCGGCGGCGAGGTCGCGGCCGGCGTCGCCGGTCGGCGAGGTCTCGGAAATGGGCGAGTTCAGCTCGGCCTCGCGGGCGGCGGCCTGTTCGATGGTGCGGACGCGGCCTTCGGCGTCGCGGACGCGGGTGGCGAGGCTTTCGTTGTCGCGGGCGGACTCGTCCAGGGCGAAGGTCAGGCGCTCGAGGTCGCCGTTCACGCGCTGGAGGGTGGCCTCCATGTCCTGCAGGCGGCGGTCCATGCCGGCGACGCGGCCTTGCAGGGCGATGACCTCGGGATCGGGCTCGACGATGACCGGCTGACCGGCGGCGTTGCGCTGGGTCAGGGCGCGTTCGAGGCGACGGACGTTGCGATCAAGCTGGTCGAGACGCTTCTTGTCCCACTGCACCGGCTCCATAGGCGTGGTCTGGGCCACCACGGTGGTCGTGCCGGCGATCAGGACGACGCCCAGCACCGTGACGAGGGCGTTGCGGGAGCGCATGGCGGAAGGGAGCTTGAGCATGTCGTTGTGGTCCCACCGATTTGAGGCCGGTTCAAGACAGAGCGAAATCGCTCTTGATGGACGAAGTCTATCAAGATCCAGATTTCGCTCCGTTTGATGCTGGACCATTTTCTGGATTCAGCTCGAGCCGAGCTGAAGCGAAAATGGTCGTGGGGGCCGACATGCGCCGGCCCCCTTCGCTAACTCACGTCGGGGATTAGCGCGTGGCGCCCGAGACGATGGCGGTGTGGGCGTTGCGGTTGCGGGCCCAGGCTTCCTCGTTCGAGCCGGCGGCGATCGGACGCTCCTTGCCGAAGCTGATCGTGTCGATGCGGCCGGCGTTGACGCCGCGCTCGACCAGATAGGTGCGGACCGACTCGGCGCGGCGGGCGCCCAGGGCCAGGTTGTACTCGCGCGTGCCGCGTTCGTCGGCGTTGCCTTCGATGCGGATGGTCACGTTCGGATAGCGCTGCAGCCAGGCGACCTGGGCGTCCAGGCGCGGGAAGGCTTCCGAGCGGATCGAATAGCTGTCGAGGTCGAAATAGACGCGGTCGCCGACGTTGACGACGAAGTCCTGCTCCGAACCCGGCGTCGCGGCGCCGAGGTTGCCGCCGTCCACCGGACCCGAGGGCGCGGTCGGATACTGCGGGCCGCTCGGGGGCGGCACGGTGTTGCCGGCGCCGGTGTCGGCGGCCGGGCGCGGGGTGCAGGCGGCGATCGCGGCGACGGCGACGCTCACGGCGGCCAGACGGGCGATGGTAGCGGGCTTCAGCATGAAAGGTCTCCTGTGGTCGCCCCGTCCGGGGCCTCAAGCTTTGCTATAAAAGGTCGATACTGTCGCGCCAGCACTTTCACCAGTCACGATAACGCGGGAGTGAGCGCAAAGGCTCCGCTTGTGATCAGGCCGGACAGGCGTCCGGGCCGCTACCGCCCAAACGTGACGGCTGGGCGTCCAGCAGCGGCGACCAGGCCGGATCGGAGCCGCGGCCGCCGTATCCGGCCTGGCTGACGACGCGGCCGGACAGGTCGACGGTCCAGAGGCGGGTGTCGCCGCCGGGGCTCTGACGCGCGAACATGATGTAGCGGCCGTTGGGGGCCCAGGTCGGGCCTTCCTCGAAATAGCTGGACGACAGGATGCGCTCGCCCGAGCCGTCGGTGGCCATGACGCCGGTCGAGAAGCGGCCGCCGCCCTGTTTGGTGAAGGCGATCAGGTCGCCGCGCGGGCTCCAGCTGGGGGCGGTGTACAGGCCGCCGCCACGCGAGATCGGGCGCTGGCCCGAGCCGTCGGCGCGCATGGTGTAGAGGCGCGGCGAGCCCGAGCGGTCCGAGGTGAAGACCAGCTGGCTGTTGTCGGGGCTGAACGACGGCGAGGTGTCGATGCCGGGATCGGTGGTCAGGCGGCGCAGCTGCCGGCTGGACAGCTCCATGACGTAGACGTCGGTGTTGCCGCCGCGGATGATCGAGAAGGCCAGTTTGGTGCCGTCGTTGGAGAAGCGCGGGGCCAGCACCTGACCGTCGAACTCGCCGATGCTTTCGCGGCGGCCGGTCGACAGGTTGAACAGGTAGATGCGGCTGTAATCCTTGCCCAGCGCGACGTAGGTGATCTCGTTGGGGTCGCTGAGCGAGAAGCGCGGCGACATGATGATCTCGTCGCCCTGGGTCAGGTAGACGGGGTTGTAGCCGTCCTGGTCCGAGATCGCCAGGCGCGACAGGCGGTTCAGCTGGGTGCCGCTTTCCGAGACGAAGACGACGCGGCTGTCGAACAGGCCGCTTTCACCGGTCATGCGCTGATAGACCAGGTCGGCGATCTTGTGGCCGATGCGGCGCCATTGCTCGGGCGTGGCGGTGAACTGGTAGGCGACCAGCTGGCACTGGCGGTAGGGGTCGTACAGGCGGAAGCCGAAGTCGTTGCGACCGTCCGGGCGCGCCGTCACCGAGCCGTACAGCACGGCCTGGGCGCCGATGGAGGTCCACTGCGGGAAGTTCGGCGCGTTCGACAGGCTGAGGCCGGTCTCGACGAAGCTGTTGGGGTCCAGCGGCTCGAAATAGCCCGAGCGGCGCAGGTCGGCGCGGATGACGTTGCCGAGATCGGAGCCGTTCTGGCCGTCGAAATTGGCCACGGCGATCTGGAACGGCCGCAGCACGCCCTGGTCGATGACGACCTCGACCGGCTCCTGCGACTGGGGCTGACCGGCGGGCGGCGTCTGGGCGGTGACCGCGCCGGCCGTCATCGCAAGGATGGCGGCGCTCGCCAGTAGTCGGTTCAGTCGCATCAGGGGCTCCCGCGAGTTCAGACGTCCGCCGGTTCTTGTCGCCGAACCAGTCGCATAAGGCCAGCATGGCGGCGAATGGGGCGACTTTCAGGCACTGTCAGGCTTGATCAGCCTGAACGGCGCCGGTTCCTAGCGGTTGCAGGCCCGATCTGTGAAGAAGGTCGGGCGGTAGCTCCCGCCGGTGAAGCCCGCCGGAACGTCGAAGGGGGCGGTGGCGCGGATGGCGCGCATCGCTTCGGCCGCGGCCGCCCGATAGACGTCCGAGTTCTGGGCCCCGATCAGCGTCGGGCCGGAAGTGATGCGGCCGGTGGGCGAGAGGGTCACGTCCATCTGGATGCGCAGGGCGTCGCCGCCGGGCATGTCGCACGTCGCCCGGATGCTCCAGTTTTGATAGACCTGCTCGAACATGGCCGTGACCACCGGTCCACGGGTTTGCTCGGCCGGTCCCGGGGTCCCCGGAGGGTTGGGGCGGCCGGGATTGGGACGCGTGTTCGGGCGCGTCGGACCCGCGAGTTCATCCAGATTCAGGCCCGGCGAGGGGCGCGGCGGCTGCGGACGGGGCGGCTGGGGGCGCGGCGCGGGACGCGCCGGCTCCGGCGGACGGGGCGTGGGTCGCGGCGCCGGTCGCGGCGGTTCAGGACGCGGCGGTGGCGGCGTCGGCGTGGGCTTCGGCGGCGTCGGTTCGGGCGGGGTCGGCTCAGGGATGTTCTCGACCTCGGCGCCGGCGGCTTCATCCTCGGTCGGGGTTTCGACGACGACTTCCTCGGCCCCGCCCAGTTCGAGCTGGTCGGAGACGATCTGGACCGGCACCGAGGTGACGGTCGGCAGCGGAGGACGCGCGCCGGTGATCAGCATCGCCAGGCAGGCGACGCCGATGACCACGCCGTGAACGACGACGGATCCGACCAGTGCTGCGCCGGGACGTTCCAAACCGCTACTCTCCGGTCGGGGCGGTGTCGGTGATCAGGTTCAGCTTGGTGAAGCCGGCGCCTGACAGACGCGCCATGACACGAGCCACGGCCTGATAGGGCGCGCGGCCGTCGGCGCGGACGAAGATCGGCGTCTCACGCGAGTTCTCGCCGGCTTCCTGGGCGACGCGGACGACCAGCTGCTCCCAACGGACCTCGCTCTCGCCGACGTACATGGCGCCGTTGCGGTCGATGGAGACCGACACGGGCTGGGCGTTGGTTTCGACGGCGCTGGCTTCGGTCTTGGGCAGTTCGACCTCGACGCCGGTCGTCAGCAGCGGAGCCGAGATCATGAAGATGATCAGCAGCACCAGCATGACGTCGACCAGCGGGGTGACGTTGATCTCGCTCAGCGGACGCTTGCGCGCCCGGCGGCGGCCGCGGACGTGTCCGCCCCCGCCGGCTGCTCCTCCGAGGGCCATGGCTCAGGCCTCCCGGCCGGACGAGGCGCCGAGGCGGCGCGCCACGGCGGCCTGCAGGTCGTCGGCGAAGGATTCGAGGCGGCCGGTGAACTTGCCCGCGTCGATCGAGAACTTGTTGTAGGCGATATAGGCCGGGATGGCGGCGGCCAGGCCGATGGCGGTGGCGAACAGGGCCTCGGCGATGGCGGGAGCCACGGTGGTCAGGTTGGTGTTGCCGGAAGCCGCGATGGCGCCGAAGGCGTTCATGATGCCCCAGACGGTGCCGAACAGGCCGATGAAGGGCGACGAGGTGGCGACGACCGAGAGGACGCCGAGGCCGTTCTCGACGCGCTGGCCTTCACGGGCGATCAGGCTGTCAAGGGCGCGGTCGATGCGGGCCATCAGCATGGCGCCCTGGCTTTCGGTCATCTGGCCCCGGGTGCGGGCCTCGCGCCAGTCGGTCAGGGCGATCACCAGCATGCGCGGCAGCGGGTGCGACGGGTTCGGACCGGCCTGATTGGCGATCTCTTCCAGCGAACGGCCCGAGCCGACGGCGTCCTCGAACGCCTTGGCCTGGCTGTTCAGGGACGAGAAGCGGACGGCCTTGTCGATGATCACCGCCCACGACCAGACCGAGGCGACCGCCAGGCCGATCATGATCGCCTTCACGACGATGTCCGCCTGCATGAACAGGAGCACGGGGTTGAGAATCGAGGCTTCGGTCATTCAGGCGTCCTTCCGTCTGTCCGTCCTTGTCCATCGGACGGGCGTGGCGGTTGTGTGGCGATTCTGGCGAGGATTATCGGGGTGTAGCGGGACGGTCACCTGTCTGCACGTGACAGGTTCGCAATGTCCGGCCGGTTTCGCCCGATCGACTATTCGGAAGCGCGATCCGTGCGGGGCTGAACCGCGACGGAGACAGGGGCGCCGACGCTGATGATGACGCCCTCGTGCCCTTCCTTGGCGATGGAATAGGTGGCGGCGTCGCGCAGCAGCTGATCCTCGCAGGCGCGGTCGTTGGCGCGGCCCAGATCGGCGCAACCGCGACGGGCGGCGTCGGCCCAGCCGCGGACGCGGCGGGTGGCGGCCTCGGCGCGCTTGATGGCGGCCTCGTCCTCGGCCGCGGCCTGGGCGACCAGGGCCTGACGCGCGCCCTGCTGGTACTGGAGCTCGGCCTGACCGGCCATCTTGCGCTCCCACACGCGGTAGTGCGGGCAGCCGACCAGGGCGCCGCCGCCCAGGATGATCAGCAGCAGGACGATGGTGACGAGCGCGCCGACGCTCATGCCGTTGCTATGCATTGGAAATCCCCTCGATGAATGTGCAGGCGGCCGTTCAACCGGTCGTCCCGGGGGCCAGCCAGGGCCCGATCTTTTCAAGCAGCGCCTTCGTCGGACGGCGCGGACGGCCGTCCATGTGGATGCAGACGACCTCGACATCCGCCTGGCAGAGGTCGTCTTCGCCGCGGGAGATGGTCTGGGAGATCAGCAGGCGCGGCCCTTTGGCGGCGTCGTAATGGGTGCGGACCACCAGTTCGTCGTCGATGCGGGCGGGCTTGAGGAAGCGCAGATCCATCTTCGAGACGACGAAGGCCATGGGCTGGTCGCCGTCCAGCAGTTCGGCGTGGCCGATCCCCATCAGGCGCAGGCAGTCGGAGCGGCCGCGCTCGAAATAGCGGACGTAGTTGGCGTGGTAGACCAGGCCGGTGAAGTCGGTGTCCTCGTAATAGACGCGGACCGGCAGGCGATGCTCGCGGCCCTCGAAGCGGCCGGGGGTGGGACGGTCAGTCATGGGATAGCCGGCGGACGGGTCAGGAAGCCGGGGCAGAGGTCGCGCTGGATCTGGCGGAACTCCTGCTTCAGCGGATCGGTCTCGAGCATCAGACGGTTGGGCCGCGAGATGAAGGCGATGACCTCGTCGCCGTCGGTGATGTAGCCGCAGACGGCGAGGCGACGGCCCTCCTCGGTGTAGCTGATGCGGGCCTGCCGGCCGAGATGTTCGCGGACCTGCACGCGGGCGCGGGCTTCGGGCGAGGGCTCGTCCGTGCCGAAGCCGCCGCGGGTGACCAGCCACAGGATCAGGGCGCCGAGCACGATGACGGCCACCCCGAGGATGGGGATCAGACGGTCAGTGCGGATCGAGCGTTGCGCCATGCGGCCTCCTCAAGCGGGACCATGCCGGGGTTCGGCGGCGAGGTGAAGGTCTACTTGCCGCCGAACAGGTCGCCGGCCTGGGGAGCCTTGGGCGGCTCGGTCAGGCCGAGGTGGCTGTAGGCGCGGGCGCAGGCCATGCGGCCGCGGGGGGTGCGCTGGATGAAGCCCTGCTGCAGCAGATAGGGCTCGATGACGTCCTCGACGGCGTCGCGGGCCTCGGCGATGGCGGCGGCGAGGGTGTCCATGCCGACGGGGCCGCCGCCGTAGTTCTCGATCAGGGCCTTGAGGAAGCGGCGGTCGTTGGCGTCGAGGCCGACCTCGTCGATCTCGAGCCGGGCCAGCGCGCGGGCGGCGACCAGTTTGTCGATGGAGGCCGCGCCCTCGGCGGTGGCGAAATCCCGGACGCGGCGCAGCAGACGGCCGGCGACACGCGGCGTGCCGCGGGCGCGCGAGGCGATCTCCATGGCCCCATCCTCGGTCAGGACCGCGCCCATCTTGCGGGCCGCGCCCATGACCACGCGGGTGAGTTCGGCCGGGGTGTAGAACTCCAGCCGCAGCGGAATGCCGAAGCGGTCGCGCAGCGGCGTGGCCAGCAGGCCGGCGCGGGTGGTGGCGCCGACGAGGGTGAAGGGGGCGAGGTCGATGCGGACCGAGCGGGCGGAGGGCCCCTCCCCGATGATCAGGTCCAGCACATGGTCTTCCATGGCCGGGTACAGGATCTCCTCGACCGCCGGGGCGAGGCGGTGGATCTCGTCGATGAACAGCACGTCGCGCGGTTCGAGATTGGTCAGGATGGCGGCCAGGTCGCCGGCCTTGGCGAGGATGGGGCCGGAGGTGGCGCGGAAGCCGACGCCCAGCTCGCGGGCGACGATCTGGGCCAGGGTGGTCTTGCCGAGGCCGGGCGGACCGAACAGCAGGACGTGATCCAGCGCCTCCTGACGGGCGCGGGCGGCGTCGATGAAGATCTTCAGATTGCCCTTGGCCTGCTCCTGGCCGACGAACTCGGACAGGGTCTGGGGCCGCAGGGCGCGGTCGTAGGGCTCGCCGGGCGCGGGGTGGCCGGAGACGATGCGGTCGTCGGTCATGCCGCCCTCCCCGGGCGAGGGTCGAGAGGCGAGGGTCGAGGGGCGAAGCGGGCGAGCGCCGGGTGCTGATCAGGCGCGACAAGGCGAGCGCCGTCCGTGCGGCAGGACGCTACCCCCTCGACCCTCGACCCTCGACCCTCGACCCTCACCGGCCCAGCTCCTGCAGGGCGGCGCGGATGACGGCGGAGAGGTCGGCGTCCTCGCCGAGGCGGATCAGGGCCTGATCGACGGCGCGGCGGGCGTTGACCTCGGCCACACCGAGACCCAGCAGGGCCGAGACGGCCTCGCCCGTGATGCTGGGCGGCGGCGGGGCGAGCTCGGCGTGGACGCCGGGCGCTGAGGGGGTGAAGGAGGTGTCGCCCAGCGACTTGCCCTTCAGCTCGGTGACGATGCGGAGGGCCAGTTTGGGGCCGACGCCGTTGGCGCGGGCGACGGCGGCCTTGTCCTCCCGCGCCACGGCGGCGGTCAACTCGGCCGGCGGCAGGACGTCCAGCACGCTGAGCGCCGCCTTGGGGCCGACGCCCTGGATGCCGGTCAGGGTGGTGAAGGCGCGGCGGTCGTCGCGGGTCAGGAAGCCGTACAGGCGCGGGCCGTTCTCGGCGTTCCAGAGGTGTTCGATATGCAGGGTCGCCTCGTCGCCGGGCGCAGGCAGGCGCTGGAGGGTGCGCGCCCCGCAGGCGACGACATAGCCGACGCCGGCGCAGTCGATCAGGCAGTGGTCCTGCTCGACCTCGGCGAGGACGCCGCGAAGACGGCCGATCATGCGGTGCCCCGGATCGCGAGGTGGTTCATCCTGCGCAGCTGGGCGTGGGTGATGGCGACGGCGAGGGCGTCGGCGGCGTCGGCCTTCACGTCTCCGGCGGCGGGCAGCAGGCGTTTGACCATGAAGGCGATCTGGCTCTTGTCGGCATGGCCGGCGCCGACGACGGCCTTCTTGATGAGGTTGGGCGAGTATTCGGCGACGCTGAGGCCGCAGCGGGCCGGGGCCAGCATGACGGCGGCGCGGGCGTGGCCCAGCTTGAGCGTCGAGGACGGATTGACGTTGACGAACACCTCCTCGACCGCCGCCTCGTCGCAAGCGTAGTCGGCGCAGACGGCGCCGAGCGCGTCGAGCAGATGCAGCAGGCGTTCGCTGAGCGGGGCGGTCTCGGGCGGGGTGACGACGCCGTGCGCGATCCAGCGCAGGCGCGAGCCTTCGGCCACGACGACGCCCCATCCGGTGCGCCTGAGGCCGGGATCCAGTCCCAGAATGCGAGTCGGTTCGTTCGCCATCCGTTCCGTTATTGCCGATAGAGGCCTAACGGACAATGACCGGCGTCGAGAGCCCTGAAACCAGCGCCCGGCCGCCGCCCGCGAGGGACGACGGCCGGGGCCGGTTCTAGAAGCGGATCCGCAGGTTCACGCCGGCCTGCTGGCTGTCGCTGCGATCGCCGAACTCGGCGCTGGCGGTGGCGCTGAGCTCGACGCCGTTGCCGGTGGCGAGACGGAGGTCAGCGCCGACGCGCCAGGCCTCCTGTTCCAGGGCGCTGCCGATCATGGCCGGGAAGGCGTCGGGGTTGGAACCGAGCAGGCGGTACGGCATGCGCACCTCGTCCTCGGAGCGGAACACGCCGCCGGCGGTGAAGACCAGCGTCGACTGGGCCGCGGTGTCGTCGCGCAGGACGAAGCCGAGCGAGACCTCCGGGGCCGCCGTGCCGAACACCTGGGTGTTGGACAGCGCCTGGACGCCGAGCCCCTCCAACCCCTCTTCCGAGAAGCTGTTCTGGCGCAGGGCCGTGGCCGAGAGGTTGATGGCCGGGCGCAGGAAGACGTTTCCGCTGCGCATCAGCCAGGCCGCATAGGCGTTGGCCTGGAGGTAGCCGCTCTCCGACCGCGACGTGCCGACCAGCGGTTCGAACACGTTCACGCCGCGAACCGCGTCCGCCCACTGGTAGCCGCCCGACAGCGACGTTCCGGCCTGCAGGCCTTCATAGTCGCGATGCTGGACGCCGAAGCTGCCGTGGAAGCCCTTGCCGTCGGTGCGGGCGCGGTCCTCGATGGTGATCGGGTCGAGCTTGTCGTAGCCGAGGGCGGCCGCGAACGACCAGCCGTCGGACAGCGGGGTTTCGAAGCCCGTGCGCAGGCGCATTTCCTGGCTGCGGATCCCGAAGTGCTCGAAATCGCCCTGACGCTCGAAGTTCGAGCCTTCGACGCGGGCCCAGACGCACTGTTCCGTGACCTCGAAGACCGGCGAGACGCAGCTGAACAGCTGGCCGGCGAAGCCTTCGGCGGCGTTCAGCTGGGTGACCAGCGGCGCCATCAGGGGTTCGGGGTTCAGTTCGTGGAATACGGCCGCGTAGGCGTCTTCGTCGCCGGCCTGCATGTTGCCGAGCAGGGCCATCAGCTGGCCGATGCCCGACGAACCGCCGGCCTGGATGGCGAAGTCCATGTGGCGGCCGAGGTTGCGCTCGTTCCGGTTCAGGAACGGCTGGCCGAAGTTGCTGACGAACGACAGGTGGACCCCGTCGGTGTCGGCGCTGACGCTGTAGTCCATCGCCAGGGTGTCGGCGATCTCCAGACCGTTGTCGAAGCCGTTGCCGCCCGTGGCGAACAGGGTGCGGCGGTCGTCGTTCTCCAGCCAGGTCAGGATGACCTCGCCGGTCCCGTCGACGGTGGCGTCGCCGGTGACGTTCACCCGATCCGAAGCATAGGGACCGAAGGCGATGTCGAAGGCCAGGTGGCCGCTGTTGGTCTGCACATAGTCGCCGTCGAGGGCGACCGTGTTGATGACGCGCGAGCCGTACATGATGTTGACCGACGGATCGCCCTCGAGGTCGAGGTTGGCGAAGGTCTCGCCCGCCGACAGGTCGATCGGCACCCGCGAGGCGCTGAGCCCCATCAGGAAGTCGCCCGAGTTGGTGTAGACGCCGCTGTCGCCGGCCGCATCGCGCAGGTCGATGGTGTTGAAGGCGACGAAGGTCGAGCCGAGGCGGTTGTTGAAGGCGTTGTCGCCGAGGCCGAGGTCGATGTTGCCGACGACCAGACCGTCGTTGTTGACGGTGTCCTGGCCGGTGGTGGCGTCGATCGCCAGGCCGGAGACGGCCGAGATCGAACCGGAGGTCGTGACGACGTTGTTCGCCCCGCCGTCGATCCGCACGCCGGCGCCGGTTCCCGTGCCGCCGCGGACGAAGCCGTTCGAGGCGATGGAGATGTCGCCGCCGCCGAGGCCGCCGAGGCTCTGGGCGAAGATCGCCACCGAGTTGGTCCCGGCCGAGAAGACCGCGCCCGAGAGGTCGAGGTCGATTGCGCCGCCCGCGCCGGCGCCGCCGGCCGTGCCGCGGAAGCCGCCCTCGATCCAGCCGCCGCCGCCGCCCAGGCTCTGGGCGATGACGCCGTAGGCGTTGTCGCCCTCGGTGATGACGTTGCCGACCTGGGTGAAGCTGATCGCCCCGCCGTCGCCGGTGTTGTCGCTGCTGAGCGCGACGGTCGGGGCGAAGGCGCCGAACACCGCGCCGCCGCCGCCGCCGATGGACTGCAGCATGACCGCGTGGGCGTGGTCGCCGACGGTGCCGATCTGGCCGGTGTTGGTCAGCGAGACCGAGCCGCCGTCGCCTTGCGCGCCCGCCGAGCCGCCCAGCGTCGCCGCCAGGGTCGAGACGCCGGACAGGCGGAGCTCGCCGCCGCCGCCGCCGACCGACTGGGCGAAGAGGCCCAGGGCGTAGTCGCCGAAGGTCTGGACGCCGCCGGTGAAGAGGCCGGTGACCGCGCCGCCGTTGAGGTTGGATCCGCCGTCGGCGCCGAGCACGCCGGTGAGCGCGACGTTGGTCGCCCCGGGGCCCTGCAGGACCACGCTGGCCGAGCCGCCGCCGCCGCCGATGCTCTGGATCACGGCCGCGGGCGACAGGTCGCCGGTGGTGACGATGCCGCCGGCGTTGGTGCGCGAGACCGCGCCGCCGGATTCGTTGAGGCCGCCCGAACCGCCGAGGGTGACGTCGAGCGGACCGACGAGGCCGCCGGCCGTGACCGTGAGGTCGAGCAGGCCGATGCCGCCGCCGCCGCCGACCGACTGCACCAGCACCGCCGGCGAGTTAAGGCCGGTGGTGAGCATGGCGCCGGAGTGGACGCTGTTGATGCCGCCGCCGTTGTTGTTGACGCCGTTGACGCCGCCGAGAACGAGCTCGAACGGAATGGCGACCGGATCACCCGGCGCCGCGAACGGATCGGCCATCGGAACCGCCAGCGGCGAGACCTCGGGGCCGGTGTCCTTGTCAGCGGCCTCAAGCGGCGAGACCAGGGGCGCCGGGGACGGCGAAACCGTCAGCGGCGCAATGACAGCGCGCATGATCAGCGAGCCGCCGCCGCCGCCGATGGCCTGGGTCAGGCTGGCGACGCCGTTGTTTCCGCCGACCTGGAAGGTGCCGGTGGTGTTGGTGTGGACCAGGCCCGAGCTCATGTTCACCGCGCCCGCGGCGCCCGCGCGGCCCAGGACCATGGGGTCCGGAGTCACGGTTGCGCCGTGCAGGTCGATGAAGGGCGAGCCGGTCAGGCCGGTGATGCCGCTGAAGTCGAAGGTCAGGTGACCGCCGCCGCCGTTCACGCTCTGGGCGATGATGGCCTGCGAGCCTTCGCCGAGGACGGTGATGTCGCCGGAGTGGTTGACGGTGACCGAGCCGCCGGTTCCGCCGGTTCCGCCGCCGAGGTTGCCGATCAGGGCCGAGACGGCGTGCGACAGGACCATGCTGCCGATGTCGGAGGTCAGGCCGAAGCCCATCTGGGCGTTGCCGCCGCCGCCGCCGATCGACTGGGCGAGGATGCCGTGGGCGCCCGCGCCGCGGGTGACGATGTCGCCCGAGTTGGTGACCGTGACCGAGCCGCCGTCGCCGCCGTCGCCGCCGAAGCCGCCGAGGGTGACGAGGGGCGCGTGGTTGAGGATCTGGGTCGTGGGCGAAATCAGCAGGTTGGCCGCGAAGGCGATGCCGCCGTTGCCGCCGCCGCCGCCGATCGACTGGGCGAGGATGCCGTGGGCGCCCGCGCCGGTGGTGTCGATCAGGCCCTCATTGAGGACGGTGACCGTGCCGCCGGTGTTGCCGGTGCCGCCGACGCCGCCGACGTTGAGGCCGACCAGGGCGCTGTCGCGGCCGGTGATCATGCCGGTCAGCGACAGGACGCTGGAGCCGTTGCCGCCGCCGCCGCCCAGGCTCTGGGCGAAGATGCCGTAGGCGCCCTCGCCCCGGGTGACGATCTCGCCCGTGTGGTCTTCGCCCGTGACCGGACGGTTGATGACCGAAACCGCGCCGCCGACGCCGCCGTCGCCGCCCGAGCCGCCGATGTTGACGACGAGGCGATGGGTCTGGTTGTCCATGCCGGCGTAGCCGAGCTGGACGTCGAGCACGAGGCCGGCGTCGCCGCCCCCGCCGCCGATGCTGTTGGCGCTGATGCCGGTGGCGAAGCGGCCTTCGGTGAAGATCAGGCCTTCGTTCAGGACGCTGACCGCGCCGCCGGCGCCGCCGGTTCCGCCCGAGCCGCCGAGGTTGAAGTCGATGTCGTCGCTGCCGCGGTACTGCAGGGCCGCGTTCAGGACCATGCCGCCGATGCCGCCGCCGCCGCCGACCGACTGGGCGCGGATGCCGTGCGAGTATTCGCCTTCGGTGGCGATGACGCCGGTGTTGGTGACGTCGACGCCGCCGCCGACCGCGCCGGTGCCGCCGGAGCCGCCGACGTTGACCGACAGGGTGCGGGTCGTAGTCGTGGGCGGCGGACCGCCGACCTGGAAGGCCAGGGTGCGGGCCACGCCGCCGGTGCCGCCGCCGCCGCCGATGGCCTGGGCGAGGATGCCGTCCGACCGGTGGCCGGTGGTGACGATGGTCGCGTCGCTGTCGACGGTGACGTCGCCGGAGATGGCTCCCGTGCCGCCGGTGCCGCCGACGGTGACCGTGGCTGCGCCCGCCGCACGGACGATGGCGTTGGCGGCCGAACCGCCGCGACCGCCGCCGCCGCCGATGGACTGGGCGAAGACGCCGCGCGCCTCATAGCCCGAGGTGGTGATGTGACCCGCGACATCGACGCTGACGTCGCCGGAGAAGGCGCCGACACCGCCGTCGAGGCCGACGGACACGCCCGCGCTGTAGGACTCGGCCTGGGGCGTGTTGGCGCCGCTGGTGGTCGAGGCCGAAACGGTGGTGGCGCTGCTGTCGCCGCCGCCGCCGCCGATGGACTGGGCCAGAATGCCGTCCGCGGTCTCGCCCGAGGTCTGGATGGTGCCGTCGGCGACGACCGAGACATCGCCCGACGATCCGCCGGTGCCGCCGTGGCGGCCGACGGTGATGCCGACCGAATGGTTGGCGAGGATGCCCAGCGCCAGATCCAGCACGGTGTCGCCGCCGCCGCCGCCCAGCGACTGGGCGTGGATGCCGGCCGAGGAGCGGCCCTCGGTGACGATGACGCCGTGGTGCTCGACAGAGACGTCGGCGCCGGTGCCGCCCGCGCCGGTGGCCCCGCCGACGGCGAGGTTCAGGGCGGTGGCGTTGCGCAGCACGCCGAAGCCGATGTTGTAGTTGGCGTCGCCGCCGCCGCCGCCGACCGACTGGGCGAAGATGCCGTCGGAATCGACGCCGGAGGTCATGATGTCGCCGGCGTGGCGGACGGTGACGTCCTCGCCGCTGCCGGCGCCCGCGCCCGAGCCGCCGACGGCGATCAGGGCCGCCATCGGGTTGTTGCCCGGCGAGTGCGTGGTCAGGGCGAAGACCGCATTGACGCCCGCGCGGCCGCCGCCGCCGCCGATCGACTGGGCGACGAGGCCGTCCGAGTGATCGCCGAAGGTGCGGATCAGCCGGCGCTGTTCGGTCTCGGCCGGGCCGGAGCCGACATAGCCGCGGACCACGTCGACCGTGCCGGCGTTGCCGCCGGAGCCGCCCGAACCGCCGACGCCGATGGCGGCCGGCTGGCCGAAGGGCGCGACCACGCCGGTGACGTTGACGCCGCCCACGCCGCCGCCGCCGCCGATCGACTGGACCAGGACGCCGGGCGCATCGGCTGCGAAATCAATGCCTTCGAAGGGCTGGCCGCCCACCGGCGGGCTGACCACCGGACGCGCGTTCATGAAGATGTTGCCGACGCTGTGCAGCGAGACGTCGCCCGCGTCCGCGCCGTCGCCGCCCGTGCCGCCGACGCCGACGCCGATGGCCACGCCCTCGGTGCGGGCGTTGGAGCCGCCCTCGCCGAGGTGGATGTCGGCCGTGACGTTGAGGCCGCCCGAGCCGCCGCCGCCGGCGACGCTCTGGACCAGCACGCCGATGGCGCCCGCGCCCTCGACCACGACCTGGCCGTGCTGGGTGGCGGTGACGTCGCCGCTGATGTTGCCCGCGCCGCCGAAGCCGCCGAGGCCGAAGGTCAGCGAGGGCTCGGTGCCGTTCGGATCGGCGCTGAGCCCGCCCGAGATGTTGATGGCGCCCGCGCCGCCGCCGCCGCCGATCGACTGGATCATCAGGCCGCGCGACAGGTTGCCCGAGGCGAAGATGTCGGCGTCGATGTTCGCCAGCACGTCGCGGCCGATGCCGCCCGAGCCGCCGAAGCCGCCGATGCCGGCGGTCAGGACGCCGTCCATGGCGATGCCGCCGGAGATGTTTATGCCGCCCGCGCCGCCGCCGCCGCCGACCGACTGGACGATGACCGCCGAGCGGTTGTCGCCGATGGCGCTGGCCTGGACGCGGGTCGCGTCCGGCGAGCCGAAGGTCATGGTGACGTTGCCGGCGTCGCCGCCGCCGCCGCCGAAGCCGCCGACGCCGAGGGTGACCGAGCGGGCCGCCTGGCTGCCGCCCGGAGGCGTCAGGGAGATCTGGCCGGAGACGTTCAGGCCGCCGTTGCCGCCGCCGCCGCCGATGCTCTGCACGACGATGCCGTTGGAGCCGTTCTCGCGGATGCGGTGCGGCGGGATATAGGTGTCGTCCCATGAGCCCGGCAGGATGCCGATGGTGGTCTCGGCCGGGATCAGCTCGTCGTTCGACAGGCCGCGGGCCCAGACGTTGCCGGTGATCGAGGCGGTCACATCGGAGGCGTTGCCGCCGTCGCCGCCGAAGCCGCCCAGACCGAAGGCGAGGCCGCCGGCCGTGCCGCTGGTGCTGGCCGCGATGCCGCCCGTGACGTTGATGGCGCCGTTGCCGCCGCCGCCCGCCAGGCTCTGGACGATCAGGCCGTCCGAGTTCGCGCCGTCGGTGTCGATGTCGCCGGTGTAGCTGAAGGTGACCACGCCGGAGTCGCCGCCGGCCCCGCCGAAGCCGCCGATGCCGATGCCGACCGTGCCGGCCGTGCCCGAGCTGAGCGAGATGTTGCCGGTGACGTTGAGGCCGCCGTTGCCGCCGCCGCCGCCGACCGACTGGGCCGTGACGCCGTCGGCGTTGTCGCCGCGGGTGACGTAGTCGCCGATGACGGTGCCGGTGACCGCGCCGGCGTCGCCGCCGCCGCCGCCGAAGCCGCCGATGCCGATGCCGACGGTGACCGCCGGGCTGCTGGTGACCGACAGGGCCACCGAGCCGGTGACGTTGAAGCCGCCGTTGCCGCCCGCGCCGCCGAGGCTCTGCAGCATGGCGCCGTAGGAGCCGTTGCCGAGCGTGCCGACGTCGCCGGTCAGCGAGGCGGTGACCGCGCCGGCATTGCCGCCGCCGCCGCCGAAGCCGCCGAGGCCGAAGCCGAGCGTGCCGCTCATGCTGCTGGAGGCGCTGAGGCCGCCGGTGATGTTGAAGCCGCCGTTGCCGCCGCCGCCGCCGACCGACTGGGCGAGCGCGCCCCAGGAATCGTCGCCGCGGGTCGAGATGCCGCCGGTGTAGGTGAGAGTGACCGTCGAGGCGTCGCCGCCGTCGCCGCCGAAGCCGCCGATGCCGACGCCGATATTGCCGGTGCCGCCGCCGCTGCCGGCCAGGGCGATACCGCCGGTGACGTTGAAGGCGCCGTTGCCGCCGCCGCCGCCGAGGCTCTGGTAGGTCAGGCCGGACGAGCGGTCGCTGAGGGTGGCGATGTGGCTGGTGACGGTCCCGCTGACCGCGCCGGAGTCGCCGCCCGCGCCGCCGAAGCCGCCGACGCCGACCATCAGATTGCCGGCGGTCGTCTGCGAGCCGGCGATGCCGCCCGAGATGTTGAAGCCGCCGTTGCCGCCGCCGCCGCCCACGCTCTGGACGAGGATGGCGGCCGACTCCAGGCCGTCGGTGCGGACGTCGCCGTTGATGTTGCCGATCACCGCGGCCGAGTCGCCGCCGTCGCCGCCGCCGCCGCCGATGCCGAAGCCGACGTTGCCCGCGGCCGTCTGGGCGCCGGACAGGCCGCCGGTGACGGTGAAGCCGCCGTTGCCGCCGCCGCCGCCGACCGACTGGGCCAGCACGCCGCGCGCATTGGCGCCGGTGGTCCAGGCCGCGATCAGGGTGTTGGAGGGGTCCGCGACGCCCGTGTTGAGGTTCAGGGTGACCGCGCCGCCGTCGCCGCCGTCGCCGCCCATGCCGCCGACGCCGATGCCCAGCGTGCCCGCGCCGCTCTGGGCGAAGGCGATGTTGCCGGTGACGTTGAAGCCGCCGTTGCCGCCGCCGCCGCCGACCGACTGGGCGATGACGCCGTCGCTGTCCGCGCCGGTGGTCGAGGTCGCGCCGGTGTGGGTCAGACTGACCGCGCCGGCCGAGCCGCCGCCGCCGCCCGAGCCGCCGACGCCGGCCGACATCGAGGCCGCGCCGGTCTGGGCGCCGGTGATGCTGCCGGCGACGTTGAAGCCGCCGTTGCCGCCGCCGCCGCCCACGCTCTGGGCGGTGATGGCGTCGGACTGGGCGCCCGTGGTGGAGACGTTGCCGGTGACCGTGGCGGTGACCGTGCCGCTGCTTCCGCCCGTGCCGCCCGAGCCGCCGACGCCGACCGTGAGGCCGAGGCCCGCGGTCTGGCCGCCGCCGATGCTGCCGGCGACGTTGAAGCCGCCGTTGCCGCCGCCGCCGCCGACGCTCTGCGCCAGGAAGCCGGCCGACTGGTCGCCGGAGGTCAGGATCCCGACCGAGGAGGCGGTGACGTCTCCGCCGGTCCCGCCGCCGCCGCCGGAGCCGCCGACGCCGACCGAGATCGCGCCGCCGACCGTGCCGCCGCCGCCGATGCCGCCCGAGACGTTGAAGGCGCCCGAGCCGCCGCCGCCGCCGATCGACTGGATGGTGACGCCCGCCGACTGGGCCCCGCGCGTCTCGACCGCGCCGAGGGCCGCGCCCGTGACAGCGCCGGCCGAACCGCCGCCGCCGCCCGCGCCGCCGACGCCGACGGACAGCGCGCCGCCGACCGTGCCGCCGCCGCCGATGCTGCCGGAAATGTTGAAGCCGCCCGAACCGCCGCCGCCGCCCACGCTCTGGACGATCAGGCCGCCGGACTGGTCGCCCGTGGTCAGGATGGTTCCGCCGGCCGTGCCGTTGACGACGCCCGACGCGCCGCCGCCGCCGCCGGAGCCGCCCACGCCGACGGACACGCCGCCGCCGAAGGTGCCGCCGCCGCCGATGCTGCCGGAGATGTTGAAGCCGCCCGAGCCGCCGCCGCCGCCCACGCTCTGGATGGTGACGCCCGCCGACCGGTCGCCCGTGGTCTGGACCGCCCCGCCGACGCTGCCGGTGACGTTTCCGCCCGCGCCGCCGCCGCCGCCGTAGCCGCCGACGCCGACCGCGCCGGCCACGCCGGCCGTGCCGGAGACCGAGACCGCGCCCGCGACGCTGAAGCCGCCGTTGCCGCCGCCGCCGCCGACCGACTGGATCAGGGCCGCCCGGGAGTCGTCGCCGCCGGTCAGAATCGTCCCGTCGAAGTGGGAGATGACTGTGCCGCCGATGCCGCCGTCACCACCCGAACCGCCGACGCCGACCGAGGCCGCGGCCGAGGCCACGCCCGCGCCGGAGCCGCTGAAGGCCACGGCGAAGCCGCCGTTGCCGCCGCCGCCGCCGACCGACTGGGTCAGGAAGCCGGTCGAGAAGTCGCCGGTGGTCTGGATCGAGCCGCCCGAGTTGACGGTGACCGCGCCCCCGGCGCCGCCTGTGCCGCCCGAACCGCCGACGGCCACGCCGAAGGCCGCCGCGGCGGTCTCGCCGGCCGCGAACGAGAAGGACATGGCGAAGCCGCCGTTGCCGCCGCCGCCGCCCACCGACTGGGCGAAGATGCCTTCGGAATAGTCGCCGGACGTCAGAATCGTGGCGTCGCCGTCCAGGGTGACGGTGTTGCCGATGCCGCCGCCGCCGCCCGAGCCGCCGACGGCGACGCTGGCGCTGATGCCGTAGCCGGCCGAGACCTGGGCCGCGAAGCCGCCGTTGCCGCCGCCGCCGCCCACGCTCTGGGCGAAGATGCCGCGCGACCGGTCGCCGGTCGTCATGATCAGGGGCGAGAAGGTCTGGCTGCCGCCGCCGACGGCCAGGGTGCGATCGAACAGGTTGACGTCGACCAGGCCGCCGTCGCCGCCAGCGCCGCCGGAGCCGCCGACCGCGGCGCCCGCGAAGGCGCTGATCGAGACGGTCGAGCCGCCGTTGCCGCCGCCGCCGCCGACCGACTGGGCGAAGATGCCGTGCGAGTCGTTGCCGCCGGTCGAAAGGTCGTGGTGGTTGTTGACCGTCACCAGTCCGGAGCGGCCGCCGCCGCCGCCGGCGCCGCCGATGGTCAGGAAGACGCCGCCGGAGGAGCCGCCGTCGCCGCCGCCGCCGCCGATCGACTGGACCTGCAGGGCGCTGGCGATGTCGCCGGCGGTGCTGACCGCGCCGCGGTTGGTGACGGTGACGTCGCCGCCGGTGCTCAGGCCCGAGCCGTTGCCGCCGAGGGTGACCAGGCCGCCGCTGTCGCCGCCGGCGCCGCCGCCGCCGCCGACCGACTGGGCGAAGACGCCGCGCGCGAAGTCGCCGGTGGTCGAGACCGAGCCGCCGTTGTCGACGGTGACCGTATTGCCGTTGCCGCCCACGCCGCCCGTGCCGCCGAGGGCGACGACGCCGCCGCTGGCCGAGCCGGAGCCGCCGCCGCCGCCGACCGACTGGGCGAAGATGCCGTCCGCGCCGACGCCCTGGGTCGAGATCACGCTCGCCCCGCTGGTGGTGACGTTGACCGTCCCCGCGCCGCCCGCGCCGCCGCCCGATCCGCCGAGCGACACCAGGCCGCCGGAGCCGAGGGCGTTGCCGCCGCCGCCGCCGATGGACTGGGCGAACAGGCCGCGCGAGCCGAGACCGGTGGTCGTGATCGTCGCCCCGGAACTGACCGTCACCGCGCCGCCGAGACCGCCGCTGGCGCCTTCGGAGCCGATGGCGACGACCAGGCCGCCGCTGATGCCGCCGTTGCCGCCGCCGCCGCCGATCGACTGGGCGAACAGGCCGTGGGACGAGACGCCGGTCGTCGAGACGATGGTCGAATCCCAGGCGTCGATCTGCGCCGAGCCGCCGGCGCCGCCGGTGCCGCCGCCCGAGCCGAGCGAGGCGAGACCGAGGCTGAGGCCGCCGTTTCCGCCGCCGCCGCCGATCGACTGGGCGAACAGGGCGTGGGCCGCATTGCCGCTGGTGTAGACCTCGGATCCGGTGCGGGCCCGGACAATGGCCGTGCCGCCGTCGCCGCCCGGGGCGCCGTCGTCGGAGAAGGTGACGAGGCCGACGGCGTTGCCGGCGTCGCCGCCGATGCCGCCCACGCTCTGGGCCGTGACGCCGAACGAGGCGTCGCCGGTCGTGGTCACACGCGCGTAGTTGATCGCCTCGGCATGGCCGCCCTGGCCGCCGCGGTTGCCCGCGCCGCCATCGCCGAACAGGCCGTAGCTGCCGCCGCCCGATCCGGCGCCGCCGCCCAGGCTTTGGGCGAACACGCCGTGGGAGCCCGCGCCCGTGGTGGAGATGGTGCTGTAGTTGATCGCCGTGGCCGTGCCGCCGGTGCTGCCCGAGCCGCCCGAACCGCCGCTGGAGAAGACGAAGCCCGAGCCGCCTTCGCCGCCGATGCCGGCGCGGCTCTGGGCCACGACGCCGTGCGAGGCGACGCCGGTGGTCGAGATGGTGCTGAAATTGGAGGTGACGGTGACATTGCCGCCGGCGCCGCCGTTGCCGCCCGAGGCGCCCGAGGCGCCCAGATAGCCGTCGCCGCCGTTGCCGCCGTTGCCGCCGATGCTGGCGCCCATGACGCCGGCCACGCCGTTGGAGACGGTGGTGACGCCGGAGCCCGAGGAGCCCGCGTTGACGTTGAAGGTCGGCCCGGCCTGGCCGTCGCCGCCGGAGTTGGCGGACACGAACAGCGCGCCGTCACGACCGCCGCCGCCGCCGTTGCCGCGACGGATGTCATGCACATAGCCGAGATCACCGGCTCCCGCCGGCAGGGTCAGCGGGCCGCCCGCAGGCGCGCCCGGGGCCGTGGTGATGGCCGAGACGCGCGCGAGGGTCGAGGCGACGCTGGCCGCATTGATGACGTTCAGGCTGACGACATGGCCGTCGCCGTCGAGGTTCACGGCGGTGACGGTGAAATTGCCCCCGGCCGGATTGGGGATGACGTCGCCCACGGTGTTGGCCAGCAGGATGACGTTGTTCAGGTTGGTGCGGACGGCGGTCGGATTCAGGATCTCGACCACGGTCTCGTTGGCGTTGGTGACCGGGTTGAAGATGGTGCCGCCGACGGCGGGCACCGGGAGCATCGCCTGCGGGCCGTCCGGCAGACCGGCCGTGGGCGAGGCCAGCGGGCTGAGGGCGGTGCCCGACAGAAGGGACGACTTGAAGGCCGAAGTGACGGGCGCGTCGTTGAACGAGGAGTCGTCGCTGCGATCGGCGGCTGCGGCGGCCATGGGGCTGGCGACCGCGCCGACGGCGGCGATGATCATGGCGATGCGGCGCAGGGTGCGACCGAGCTTGCGGTTGTTGGCGACGTCGGCGCGGCGTTCGCGCGCGCGCTTGCCGACCGAGGTCAGGGCGACCCGCAGCGTCAGCAGGGCGTCGGCGAGGGTGCGCGCGTCGCTGTCGCGTCGGCGGTCCAGCAGGGTGACCAGTTCGTCGATCTGTTCGCAGACCGCGTCGGCCTGGGCCTTCGGGAGACGAGAGGCCTCCGTCGATGCCGCGAGTTGATGAACCAGGGCCGCAGCCCGCACAAACCTCGACGCTTCGCGCGTAGTGTTCGACATCTCATCGCCCCCAATGGCTCGCGCGCGATGGAGGGGATCAGTGTCCCCTTTCGGCCAGCCGTTTCACCCCAGAGCAGAATTCACGCCACCCGCCTCTGCCCACGCGGCTGCAACCATTGGTCGGCGAACCGTAAACGGTCAAGGTTAAGAATCGCGACAGGCGTGTGGAGTGTGCCGTTTTGGCACTACTTTATCGGGCTACGGACGAACGATGTTCTGTGGTTTTGAGGGCGCGAAACGCCTCATTCGTCGCGGGGCAGAACCGAGAATCCGGCGAGGCCGGCTTCGGCCGAAAGGCGGGTCACCAGGCCGTCGATATCCATCGGCATGGGGCCCTTCACCTTCATGTGGTGCTCGTGCAGCGCGCCGTCCTGACAGATGACGTGGCCGAGGCGGACAGCCTTCATGCCGGAGCCGTTCAGCAGCTCGCGCACCTTCGGCTCACCGGGGGCGGCGCCGCGCTTCCAGCGCAGCACGACGTCGATGACCCCGATGTGGGGAAGCTTGGCGTCCAGCAGGCGCAGGACGGCGAGCACGGCCAGGGTCGACCCGGCGGCGAGCAGGGCGAGGTTCAGCATGCCGACGCCGAACAGGACGCCGATGGCCGAGGTCACCCAGAGCGACGCCGCCGTGGTCAGGCCGTGGACCGAGAAGCCTTCGCGGAAGATGACGCCGGCGCAGAGGAAGCCGATCCCGGTCAGCAGGCCGTGCGACATGCGGGTGGGGTCGATGACCACATTCTGTCCCGGCAGGGCGGTGAAGGCCCAGGTCGCCTGGTGCATGGCGGCGAGCATCAGAACGCAACTGGTCAGGCAGACGAGGATGTGGGTCCGGAAGCCCGCCGGATGCCCGTGGTAGGTGCGCTCGATCCCGATCAGCCCCCCGGCCGTCATGGCCGCGACGACCGGCCAGATCAGATCCCAGTTCATCAACCCAATTCGCTCCGCCGACTGACGAAAAGAGGAGCCTAGGCCGCTCCGGGCGAAACGATCAAGCCGCCGTCAGTCGTCGCGCGGGTCGAGGGTGTAGCCGGTGACGCCGTCGATGCTGCGGAAACGGGCGGCCAGAGCCTTCAGGGCCGGTTCGCCGTCGACCTTCAGCCGGAAGGTGCGGCGGAGGGATTCCCCGCCGTCGACCAGTTCGAAGCGATCCGCGCGGCGGGCGCGGTCCAGACCGCCCAGCGCGGCCTCGATACGGTCCTCGGCGCCGACGGCGTCGCGCCGCCAGTTCACCTCGACATCGACCACCGCCTTCTGCGGCAACTGCAGACTGACCAGCCGCAGGGCGACGAGGATGAGCATGGTCAGGATCGTGCCGACGCCGGCCAGGCCGTAGAGGCCGGCGCCGAACAGCAGGCCGATGGCCGCGGTGATCCACAATGAGGCCGCCGTGGTCAGGCCGTGGATAGAGAAGCCGGAGCGGAAGATGACGCCGGCGCAGAGGAAGCCGATGCCCGTCAGGACGCCGTGAGCCAGGCGGGCCGGATCGCTGACGATGTTCGCCCCCTCGACGCCGGCGAAGCGCCAGGCGGCCTGGGACACCGCCGCCTCCATCAGCAGGGCGGAGGCGAGGCAGACGAGGATATGGGTGCGGAAGCCCGCGGCGCGGCCGCGCCATTCGCGCTCGAAGCCGATGAGACCGCCGGCCAGCACGGCGGCGAGCAACGGCAGGGTGAAGCCGGGCAGGTCGTTCATGTCCATAAGCGGAGCAACGGCGGCCAAGCGTGGCGGTTCCGGCGCGGGAGGCGAGACACCGGCTGCAGGGCGCGCTAGCGTCCGCGCCGGACGGGAGATCCTTTCATGTCGAATTCAGCCGGGGCCCTGGCCGCCCTGACCCTCGTGGGCGCTAGCCTTGTCGGCGCCGGCGCGGCGCTGGCGCAGGCGCCGCGTCCCGATCAGACCGCCTTCCGGGCGCTGTACGAGGAGCTGGTCGAGACCAATACGACCCTGTCGGAAGGCAGCTGCACCCTGGCGTCAGAGCGGATGGCCGCGCGCCTGATCGCGGCCGGCCTGCCCGCCGCCGACGTGCGCGTGCTGGTTCCTGACGATCGGCCGAAGGACGGCAATCTGGCGGCGGTGCTGCGCGGCTCCGATCCGGCCGCCGAGCCGATCCTGCTGCTGGCTCACATCGACGTGGTCGAGGCGAAACGGGAGGACTGGGATCGCGACCCGTTCACCCTCGTCGAGGAGGACGGCTACTTCTACGCCCGCGGCGCGGCGGACGACAAAGCCCAGGCGGCGGTGTGGGTCGATACGCTGGTGCGGCTGAAGCAGCAGGGCTTCACGCCCCGCCGGGACATCAAGATCGCCCTGACCTGCGGCGAGGAGACCTCGGACACCTTCAACGGCGTGTCGTGGCTGCTGGAGAACCACCGCGACGCGCTGGCGGCGGCGTTCGCGCTGAACGAAGGCGCGCGCGGGCGGCTGGACGCCCAGGGGAACCGCGTGGCGCTGGAGATCCAGGCCGGCGAGAAGGTGTATCAGGACTACCGGCTGGAGATCACCAACCCGGGCGGGCACTCGTCGCGGCCGGTGCCGGACAACGCCATCTATCGCCTGTCGAACGCGCTTTCGCGGCTGGGGGCCTACGCCTTCCCGACCGAGCCGAATGCAGCGGTGCAGGCCTATTTCACGGCGCTGGCCGGAGTGACGCCGGTCCATGCGGACGACATGCGCGCGATCGCCGGGCCGCCCTCTGAGACGCGCGAGGCGGCGGCCGGGCGGCTGTCGGCGGCCGATGCGGCGTGGAACTCGGTGCTGCGGACGACCTGCGTGGCGACCATGGTCGATGCCGGTCACGCCCCGAACGCCCTGCCCCAGAGCGCGGTGGCCAATGTGAACTGCCGCATTCTGCCCGGGCACGATCCGCAGGAGGTCCGGGCCGAGCTGGACCGGGTGCTGGCCGATCCGGGCATCGCGGTGACCATTCCCGGCAATATCGATCCGACCTCGCCGCCGCCGCCGCTGACGCCCGCGATCCTCGATCCGATCGTGGCCGCGGCTGCACAGCAGTGGCCGGGCGTGCCCGTGGTGCCGTCCATGAGCACGGGCGCCACGGATGGGCGCTTCACCAATGCGGCGGGCGTGCCGACCTATGGCGTGACCGGCATGTTCGCCGATCCGGACGGCGGCGGCGTGCACGGGCTGAACGAACGCATCCGCGTACGCTCGCTGTACGAGGGCCGGGACTTCCTGTTCGAGCTGGTGAAGGCCTACGCGGAGTAGGCCGACCGGCGCCTCAGTCCCTGGGGGGCAGGTAGCGGATGGTGAACTGGACCCGTTCGCCGACGGCGTCGTCGCCGATGACGCGGGCCTTGCGCGCGGCGTCGAGGGCGCTCTGGCCGAAGCCGCGGTCGAGCGGCGCCTCTTCGACGATCCGGCAGTCGCCGAGGGTGCGGTCGCCCTGGATGACGCAGTTGATCATCACCCGGGCTTCAACAGATTGATCGACCCCGACGGGGTAGGTCGGCACAGGCACGGTCCCCCACCGGGGACCGCCGGGATTGCGCGCAGCAGCCTCGGCCGCCGCGGCGACCTGGGCCGGCGTCGCCTTGACCGGCTGCATCGTCGGTTCAGGCAGGCTGTCCGCCCAGCGGCCGAGCATGGCGAGCAGGATCCAGCCCGCCGCCACGCCTGCAATGAGGATCGCGAAGATCAGCGGCCACACCCAGCGGCGCGGCGTCTCGACCAGAACAGGCCGGCGCTGATCTCCGCCCAGATCCATCAGCCGGCGAATTTCGCCATGTCTTCGTCCGAGATGTCCTCGTTCGAATAGACGTTCTGGACGTCGTCCTCGGCGTCGAGGGCGTCGAGCAGCTTCATCAGGGTGCCGACGGTTTCGCCGGTGACGGCCACGTCCGACTGCGGACGCCAGACCAGGGCGGTGGACTTGGGATCGCCCAGCACCTTCGACATGGCCTCGGCCACCTCGTTGAGGTCCTCGAAGCTGGTCCAGATGGTGTGGCCGGGCGCATCCTCGTAGATGTCCGGCTTCACCAGATCGCTCTCGACGTCCTGGGCGCCGGCCTCGATGGCGGCTTCCATGACGGCGTCCTCGGTGCCCGCCTCGGCCTTGTAGATGATCTGGCCGACGCGATCCCACATGAAGGCGACCGAGTTGATCTCGCCCAGGGCCCCGCCGTTCTTGGAGAAGGCGGCGCGGATGTTGGAGCCGGCGCGGTTGCGGTTGTCGGTCAGGGCCTCGACGATGATGCCGACGCCGCCGGGGCCGCGGCCCTCGTAGCGGATCTCTTCCATCGTATCGACGTCGCCCGACGAGGCCTTGTTGATGGCGCGCTGGATGACGTCCTTGGGCAGGCTTTCGGCCTTGGCGTTGTTCACCGCGAGGCGCAGGCGCGGGTTCATCGCCGGGTCGGGCATCCCCGACTTGGCGGCGACGGTGATGTCGCGCGAGAGCTTGGAGAACAGCTTGGAACGCTGCGCATCGGCGCGTCCCTTGCGGTGCATGATGTTCTTGAACTTGGAATGGCCGGCCATGAAAGTCTCTTGTCTGGGCGCTGTCGCTCGCCGCGCGGCGGCTCGCTGGTTGAGCGCCACGGGGCGGAGTGGTCGAGCCGCGCATCTAGCCGATGCGGGGCACAGTGTCACCGGGCGGCGAATCTGTCTCAAAGAAACCCCGGAACCGGCGTAGCTTCGCGGGCATTTCGAAATCAGCAACGGGAGCGCCGCAAATGACCGCTGAAGACGCCATCTACGCCGCCGAAGGGTTTGCGGACGAGGACCTGCACGAGGCGGATATCGTGGAGTGGTACGAAGCCCGCCCCATGACGGTCTCGACCTATGTCGCCACCGGCGCCGTCATCGGCGCCTTCGCCCTGGGCGTGCTGACCGCCGTCGGCGCGCTGGCGCTGATGGGCCGGCTGGAAGACTAGACCTTATTTGCGAGGCAGGGCCGCCAGCACCGACTTGTCGAGGCTCAGCGCCATTCCCGCGTTTCGGCCCGCCAGGGTGACGACCCGGTACTGGGCCGCGGTTCCGAGCACCAGCGAGCTTTCCGAGACGCTCATCCCGTAGTCCTGGGCGAGCCACTGGATCATGCCGGCCGTCGCCGCCCTGAGCGCATCGTCCAGCGAGCCGGCCTGACCGATGACGGTGATGCGGTCCGCGGTCTCGATGCGCGGGCTCGACATGGGTCGTCCGGGCAGGACCTCGACGCTGAACTCGACGGCGAGCGAGGTCTCCAGCGCCCACTGGGTGGTTTCG
The DNA here is from genome assembly GCF_014196335.1 of Brevundimonas lenta. Taxonomy (GTDB): domain Bacteria; phylum Pseudomonadota; class Alphaproteobacteria; order Caulobacterales; family Caulobacteraceae; genus Brevundimonas; species Brevundimonas lenta. The sequence goes on along the minus strand of NZ_JACIDM010000001.1, from coordinate 947,041 downwards.
CCGTCGCCCTGGAGGGCGTGGCCGTCGCCGAGGAACAGCAGGGCGCCGGGCTGGAACACGGGGAGATAGACCGTCGCCCCCTCGACCAGACCGTTGAAATCCATGTTGCCGCCGAACCGGCCGGTGTCGCCCGTCGAGAATGGCGCGAAGCCGAAGTCGGGGGCGACGCCGAGGCCGCCCAGCATGGGCCTGACCGGCACGACGTAGTCCCGGAGCCGTTCGGGCGGGTTCTCCAGCCGGGCCGTGCCGGCCTCGCGGTCGAGGCGCCAGCGCACCCGGTTGCCCAGTCCCGTCGCCTGCGCAGCGAGGCCGGTGGTCATGGCCTTGCCGACCACGCCGTCCAGACTGTCGGCCCAGTCCCGGGTCAGCTTCAGCCGATGAATGCGGACGGCCAGCACATCGCCGGGCCCCGCCCCCGCCACATAGAAGGGGCCGGTCTGCGGATTGCCGTACAGGGCCCGCGTCCGGCCGTGCTCGTCCACACCGCCGGAATCGAGGGTGGTGGTGGAGACGACGTCGCCCGGGCGGATGACCAGGACCGGCTCGCGGTGCGCGGTGAACTCGTTGGAGAAGGTTTGCGGCTCGAAGGTCAGGTGAGCCGGCGCGGGCCCGGCCGGAAGCTCGAGGCGGCGTCCGGTGACGGCATGGGTCGCGCGGACATCGTCGTCGTTGGGATCGGGATAGTCCGCCGAACCGTTGAGACGATCACCGTCCAGGGTCGCGGTGAACCGCCAGACGTTGTGGTCGGAGTCCGTCGCCGACACCGTGATCAGATCGCCCTGGCGGCGCCCGGCCAGCGGGACGTCGCCCAGATGGCCGGTGAGGACGCCGCCGTCATCCTCGATGACCATCTCGCTGTACTCGGCGTTGCCCCAGCGATCGACGGCGATCAGCCAGGTCTCGGGATCCGAGGCCAGGGCGGGGGTCGGGAGCATCAGCAAGCCGAGGAAAACCAAAGCCCGCATCACCGCCTCCGACTGCTACCGAAAACGCACGCTAGGTCGGGGGCGGGCCGGGCTCCAGTTAAGCTTTGGCAATACGGCCCTCAGGTTTTGAGGCTCTCCAGGAAGCCGCGCATCTTGTCGTCGACGGAGATCGGCCGCTTGGTGTCGCGGTCGACGTAGACGTGGACGAAATAGCCGACGGCGGCGGCTTCATCCTCGTTGTTGCGGAACAGGCCGATCTCGTAGCGGACCGAGCTGGTGCCGACGTGGGCGACGCGGACGCCGGCCTGGATCTCGTCCGGGAAGGCGGTCGGCGAGAAGTAGCGGCAGCCGGTTTCGGCGACCAGACCGATGGTCTTGCCCTCGTGGATGTCCAGCACCCCGTTGACGACCAGCAGCCGGTTCACCGCCGTGTCGAACCACGAATAATAGACCACGTTGTTCACGTGGCCGTAGACGTCGTTGTCCATCCAGCGCGTGGAAATGGCCTGGAAGCGGCGGTAGTCGCTGCGCTTCGTCCGCTCGATGGTGCCGGTCATCATCCCTCCATTTTGAGTACGCTAACGCTCGCGACGCGGTCGCTCGCTGCCTGAGCGTGTCTGGTGTGGTCGATTCTTCCCTCGGAGCCCGTCTGTGCGAACTTCCGATACCGACGCTCGGGCTTGGCGGACGCGGCGTCAAGCGCCTAGCGTCGGGTCCATGAGCACGATCCAGACACGCGCCGCCGTCCTTCACGCCATGGGCGCCGCCCGCCCCTATGCCGACAGCCGTCCGCTGGCGGTGGAGACGGTGACCCTGGATGCGCCGGGGCCGGGCGAGGTGCTGGTCGCCATCCGCGCGGCGGGGCTGTGCCACTCGGACCTGAGCGTGATCAACGGCGACCGGCCGCGGCCCATGCCGATGGCGCTGGGGCATGAGGCGGCGGGCGTGGTCGAGGCGGTCGGACCGGGCGTGGACGACCTGCAGGCCGGCGATCACGTGGTGATGGTCTTCATGCCGAGCTGCGGCCACTGCAATCCGTGCGCGGGCGGACGCCCCGCCCTGTGCGAGCCGGGCGCGGCCGCCAACGGCAAGGGCGAACTGCTGACCGGCGGGCGGCGCATCCGCGCCGAGGCAGGCGAGCTGCACCATCACCTGGGCTGCTCGGCCTTCGCCGAGCGGGCCGTGGTGTCGCGGCGGTCGCTGGTGAAGGTCCCGGCCGACCTGCCGTTCGAACATGCGGCCCTGTTCGGCTGTGCGGTGCTGACCGGCGTGGGGGCGGTGGTGAACACGGCCGGTGTGCGGGCCGGACAGTCGGCGGTCGTGGTCGGCCTGGGCGGGGTCGGTCTGGCCTCGGTGCTGGGCGCGCTGGCGTCGGGGGCCAGTCCGGTGGTGGCGGTGGACCTGAGTGAAGACAAGCTGGCGCTGGCGCGCAGCCTGGGGCCCGTGCTGACCGTCAACGCGGCGGATGCGGACGCCGTGGAGCAGGTGCGGGCGCTGACCGGCGGCGGGGCCGACTTCGTGTTCGAGATGGCGGGCTCGGCCCGGGCGCTGGAGGCGGCGTGGAAGATGACCCGGCGCGGCGGAACCACCGTGACCGCCGGCCTGCCGCCGCCCGAGGCCGTGCTGGCGGTGAACATCGTCTCACTGGTGGCCGAGGAGCGGACCCTGAAGGGCAGCTATATCGGCACCTGCGTGCCCGCGCGGGACATCCCCCGCTACATCGCCCTGTTCCGCGAGGGGCGGCTGCCGGTGGACCGGCTGCTGACCGGTACGATCGGGCTGGACGAGATCAACGCCGCCTTCGACCAGCTGGCCGACGGCAAGGCGGTGCGGACGGTGATCCGCTTCCCGGGCTAGGCCTTGTCGCGGATGCGCATGGCCCCGCCCGTGCCGGTCTCCACATCGAACCGGCCGGTCGCCCGGATCAGGTCCGACAGCTTGGCGTAGCCGTAGGTGCGCTGATCGAAGTCGGGATAGGCGTTGCGCAGCCGGTTGGCGATGCCGCCCGCGGGGACCCAGCCGTCGCCGTCCTCGTCCATGTCGGCCAGCACCGAGGCGATGAGGCGCGCGGCCTCCGACGGTTTGGACTTGCCCGCGGCCGGGGCCGAGGCGGCCACCGCCTTGCCGTCGCTCTTGCGCGGCTCGGCGCGCTCGTCCGGGGCGGTCAGGTTCTCGGTGTAGATGAAGCGGGTGCAGGCCTGGCGGAAGCTTTCGGGCGTCTTGCGCTCGCCGAAGCCGTAGACGTCGACCCCCTCCTCGCGGAAGCGCGAGGCCAGGCGCGTGAAGTCGGCGTCGGAAGAGACCAGGCAGAAGCCGTCGAACCGGCCCGAATGCAGCAGATCCATGCCGTCGATGACCAAGGCGATGTCGCCCGAGTTCTTGCCCTTGGTGTTGGCGAAATTCTGCTGCGGCTGGATGGCGAAATGGGCCAGCACCCGGGTCCAGCCGGCCAGCTGCGGACTGGAGAAGTCGCCATAGATGCGCCGGGCCGAGGCCTCGCCCAGGGTGGCGATTTCGGTGAACAGGGCCTCGGCGATACGCGCCGAGGCGTTCTCCGCGTCGATGAGCACGGCGAGACGGGGCGGCCTGGAGATGGGAGGCATGGAGCTCGGCCTTTCAGGCGCGGAGGGAGTTGCAGGGTCGGCCGCCGGGACGGTCGGGTCAACGGCCCGCGTGCGCCGTTGCGTGCGATGGTCTAGATCGTCGCCATGACCCAAGCTCCCCTGCGCCGCCTCATCGACCTGCCCGGCATCGACGATCTGGAGATGAAGGCGCTGATGAAGCCGCGCCACGCCGACCCCGACATGCGCGACGAATTCCCGGAGATCGACGCCACGGCGCGCGCCGCCTTCGGCCTGGGCCTGGACGAGGCGGAGGCCGTCGCCCTGCCCGACGACTGGGACGGGATCGAGCGCCTGTCGGCCGACGAACAGGTCGACGCCTTCGAGGCCGAGGGCTGGGACGTGCGGGACGCGCGGCGCAAGCCGCTTCGGATGCTGACGCACTGGGCCCTGCCGCTGGCCCTGGCCATGCGCGGCGTCGCCGGCGCCCTGCCCTTCCACGCCGAGCCGGACGCTCCGACGACGAACTGGGGCTCGAGCCTGGCGGCGGAAGCGACGCGGTTCAGGAAGCGGTAGCGGCCCTGGCCGTCAGAGAATGGTGCGAACCTCTGCGATAAACTGATCGAGGGTCATGAGGTTCGGGCGAACCGCCGCCGGATAGGCCTCAATCAGATTGGCAGGCACGACCAACTGAAGATTGGCAGCAGCCATCTCCGCGAACTGATTTTCAGATACACCTTCTTGAAGAGTCAGCAGGTGCTTTGTCGAGAGCCGGTCAGCTTCATTCAACACCTGCCGCCAACGATCACGAGCCGTAGTCTTGGCAGCCAACATTCTTAGCCGCGAAGTCGGGAACGCTGAGTCGCGATAGGCTGCTGATGAGGGAAAAAGAAAATCAGGCTTCTTGTCTCCCTCAGACGTTGCGCCGTGAGCGAAGTCTCGATCTTCAACAAGACCCTCCTCCAGGAATATCTCTCGAGCATGCAGTTCCAGCGATCTTCCCGAGCGGGACTTGCGCCGCTGCAGGACGGTCTGAGCTAAGACAAGAAAGTCGTCGAGCGACGCAAAGCCTGCCGACACCTTAGGCCCCTCCAAGGCCTGTTCGACCGACCGAAAAATCTCGAACTCACAAGTGCGGCGACGCATCAAACGATCATCAGGCGACTGACTTTGGAGGGGGCGCAACTCGACAGCCTTACGGACGATCTCCTTCGCTCCGGGAAACCTCACCAGCCAGTCCGAAGGCATCTCACCTAAACTGAACTGGCAACTGGCCGTGGGAAGTTTTCGGGCAAATAGGCCGGTTGCTTGTCCAGGCCGCCACACCACAGACTTTCCAGGATCCACGGGACCAACCAGGTCTTCGAGAGCCTCGTCCTGGTAGCCTTCACACACCCAGACATGCAGGGTGCTTGCACCGGTCGCAAGCGCACCATTCTCAAACACAAAGGCCGCCAAGGCACCGGTGCTATCGGGGTCCAGAAGCGCCGAAGCGCCGCCTCCCCAACCGGTAAGTCGCGTCTCATCGCGCGTCCCGCCTTGAAAGCGATTGTTGTACCAAATGGCCGTGACTTGGCGCACTTCGGGGTGCGAATCCACGAACGCGTCTAGTTTGACCCTAGGATTGGAGACGCCGGGATCGTGCAACGCCGGCAAGGCTTGGAAGAGCAGGTCCTTAGGAAAGTACGGTCCCGCCTGATGGGATTGGTTCGCCAAAGTGTCGTTGGCAGACAGGCGCTTGAGATACCAAAGATGGTCAGGCCGGGCGAATTCCCCGATCCAATCCGGCAAGCTGATCACCGGCATCATCCCCCCTGATATTCAGTTCTCGGCTGTCCGAGCGCAGCCATACAGAAAGCTTGTCGACAACCACCGGCAGAGACAAGCGATGTCGCCCTTTGATGGCACACTCCCAAACAACCGCCTGTCGCCACCCTTGAGCATCAAGCCGCGATCTCGCTTCTCCATCAACAACCCGGTTCCGCTCGATCTTCGTCCGCCAGAACTCCGATCGCGTCGACGGCCATTTAAATAGATGGCAGTCGTGGCCGTGCCAGAAGCAGCCGTGCACGAAGATTACCGCCCCGTGCTTCGGCAGACAGATGTCCGGCTTGCCGGGCAGGTCGCAGTGAAGTCGGTACCGGAAGCCGCGGGCGTGCAACGCCCTGCGGATCAGAAGTTCGGGCTTGGTGTTCTTGCCGCGAATGCCCGACATCATCCGGCTGCGCGTCGCCGGGTCGACGACGTCAGCCAACGGCGATCCTGCGGGCCTTGGCCAGGGCCGCGAACAAGTGGGGCTTCATGTGTTCGGCGACGGCCTTCACGGCGGGGACGACGACCGAGTTGCCGAACTGGCGATAAGCCTGGGTGTCGGACACCGGGATGATGAACTCGTTACCCTGCGGTTCGTCGAAGCCCATCAGGCGGGCGCATTCGCGCGGGGTCAGTCGGCGGGGGGCCTTGCCCTCCTCCCGCTTCACGAGGATTTCCGAGCCGTCCTTGTAGTAGCGGGCCGACAGGGTGCGGGCGACGTCGTCGGGACCGACCAGGCCGAAGCCGAAGCCGTTGCCGGCGGCCTGGTGCTTTTCCTTGTAGCGCTGGAGGTAGTTCCAGAGGTGGTCGGTCAGCGTGTACTTGTCCGATACGCGGCCCGAGTTGCCGACGGTGAAGCGCTGGTCGGGCGCCTCGGAGCCGTCGCCGGGATGGAGGATCTCAGCCAGTTTCGGCTTCGCGTCCGGCACCTTAAAGTCCTCAAAACTGAACCCGTGATCCTCTCGGAATCCGACAATGAATATCCGCTCCCGATGCTGTGGCGTCCAGTGTCGGCCATCGACCACCTTGAACTTGACGACGTAGCCAAGGTCTTTCTCGAGGACCTTCCTGATTGTCTTGAATGTTTCGCCCTTGTCGTGGCCAACCAAGTTGCGGACGTTCTCCAGCAGGAAGGCGGTTGGGCGATGGTGCGCGATGATGCGCGCCACGTCATAGAACAGGGTACCTTGGGTTTCGTCGGCAAAGCCGTGAGCACGGCCGAGCGCATTCTTCTTGGACACGCCGGCGATCGAAAATGGCTGGCAAGGGAAGCCTGCCAGCAATACGTCATGCGTCGGGACATCTCCGGCTTCGACCAATCGGATGTCGCCGTTGATCTCGTGATCATCGTCCGGGAAGTTCGCCCGGTAGGTCTTCTGACTGTACTTGTCCCATTCGGACGTGAAGACACAGCGGCCGCCGATCGACTCGAAGCCGCGGCGCAGGCCGCCGATGCCGGCGAACAGGTCGATGAAGGTGAACTCCCCCCCCTGTTCTTCCCTATCGCCAACCACCAGCTTGAGCGCGGAATTGGCCGCAGGCTCGGTTGGGCCGTCGATGTAGCCAAGGCTCACCGCCTCGTCCGCCATCGCGTGGCCTGCCTGCTCCATCATCCCCGCATACTCCGACACGCGTGATTCCTCCGCTTCTCAAGCGTGCCCTAGCTTGCCAGGGTTGAGCCAGGAGAACAAGTCGAGAACGAAGAAACTGTCCCCGACACGTTGCCTCAGACGATCTTGATGCCGATGCCGTCTTCACCGCCCGGTTTGGTCACCGAGAGGTCGAAGACCTCGCCGCCGAACGACAGGCCGCTGATCGCGCGGGTCACGAGGGCGTGGACCTCGTCGGAGGCGGCGTCGGTGCGGATGTCGAGGTACCAGCCGATCTGGGCAGCCTCCATCCATTGGGCCTTGGCCAGCCATGCGGCCTTGATGTCGACGTCGGCGAGTCCGTCCAGCAGGCGCTTGATCAGGACGATCGGGTGCTGGGCGACGGGCAGTTCGGTCAGCTCGACCGAGCCGGTCGGGCGGGGGGCGTAGGTCACGGGCGCGGCCTCGTGGCTGAGAACCGCGGCGATCTGGTCGGGGCCCATGATCAGGGCGCGACCGTCGGCCGGGTTCAGCAGGACGGTGGCGCCCTTGAACATGCCCAGCAGGGCGCGGCCCTTCATGGCGATGACGCGGGTGTCGTCGCCGAACATCATGACGGCGCGGCGGGGATCGGTGAACACGGCGATGGTCTTGCGGCCGTCTTCCAGCAGCAGGCCGCGCAGGATCATCTGCTCGCCCGGATTCAGCACCTTGGCGCCGTCGTCGCCGGGGGTGGCGCCGGGGCTGCCGGGCTCCGGAACGGCGAAGAGATCGTTCTCGAGCATCAGACGCTCGAACAGGCCCATCTTCGTGTGGTCGGCCATGCCCTCGTAGAGCGAGACCTCCAGCGGGTTCATCGGATTGTCGGTGAAGACGGGCGGCGGGCTGGCGTCGGTCATTGGTCAGGCTCGAAACAAACGGGCCGACACAAGAGGGGACCGGCGGCGCGGCGTCAATCGCCCGCACGCTTCGCAAGGCGCCTTCGTGGCGCCGGGGCCGGCGGCCGCCCGGTCAGGGACGGCCGCGCGGGGGATCAGGTGAGCACGATGATGGCGACGCGACGGTTCTGCGCGCGGCCTTCAGCGGTCTCGTTCGGGGCGATCGGAGCATCCTCGCCGTAGGAGATGGTCGCCATCCGATTCAGGGCGACGCCCTGACGGCTGAGCGAGCGGCGCACCGCTTCGGCGCGCGACTCGCCCAACTGTTCGTTGTGGGCGGCCGAACCGACCGAGTCCGTGTGTCCCTGAATTTCGAGATACACGTTCCGGTTCTCGGTGCGCAGGCGCTGGGCCAGCTCCGCGAGCCGGGCCTCGGCTTCCGGCGAGAGGGCGTGGACGTCGTTCGGGAACTTCACCGAGTCGTCCGAGAGAACCACCTCGTAGAGGAATTTGCCTTCGGCCAGCTTGTGGGCGTCATTGGCCCGCTGCAACGCCTGTCCGGCGGTGCCTTCCACCTGAGTGACGCGTGCGTCGACCGCACTCACCCGCGAGTCGACCATCGCCACCTGCTCATTGACGTAGCTCTCGGTGGCGCAGCCGCTCATGGCCAGCCCCGCAGCAAGCGCAACGCCTGTCAGGGCAGCCTTTTTGAAAGTCGATCTGGTCAAGTTGCGTCTCCTTATTTCCGGGGCGCTGCTCCCGGTATTCGCGCGGCAAGAACGTGCCCGGAGAGGAAAGGCTGCGTCTGTTTTCACATACCGTTGGGCTTTACAGCCTTAACCATAACAACCGCCAAGCTTCAGCGGCGCCGTAACCCCCGGTAATCTTGAGAATTGATCCGATATCGGCGCCACGATCCTGACTCTGTATGATGTTCTTCAGGGACAAGCCGGATGAATGCTCCGGCGTCGGGGACCTCATGAATAACAGCGGTCGGAAACGGAAAGCGGAAGGATCCGCCGCGTGAGCGCGGCGCGGAGAGCGAGCCGACGGCGGGCGCTGGCGGTCGTGCTGAGCGTGGCGCTGCATGTGCCGATCGCGGCGCTGCTGGCCCTGCGCGCCGCCCCGCCGATTCCGCCGATGCTTCCCGAACCGCCGGCGATCGAGGTGACCCTGGTCGACCCCTTCCGGGCGCCGGACGTCAGCCCTCCCCCCGGGCCTGAGCAGGCGAAGCCGGAACCGGCCGCCGAGGCCGCGCCTGCAGCGCCCGCTGCAGCCCAGGCGGCGCCGAAGCCGGCTCCGCCGCGACCGGTGCGTCCGGCGCGACGCCCTCCCCCCGCAAACGTCGAGACCGTGGTCGCCGGCGGTGCGCCCCAGCCGGCCCCGGTTCCCGTCATGGCGACGGTGGGCGAGGCGCAACTGGCCGGCGCCCTGACCGCGGGCTCGGGATCGGGCACGGGGTCCGGCGCAGGATCGGCCGGCGGCGGCGGGGGCGGAGGCTCGGGCGGCGGCTGCGACATGGTGCGGTCGCTGCAGGAAGCCCTGCGGACCGATCCGGACGTGCAGGCGGCGATGGCCCGGGCGCACCGCACGGTCGCGCCGGGACGGGCGATTCTGGTGTGGGACGGCGACTGGGTGCTGACCCCCGGCCAGTCCGGCAAGGGTCTGGCCGGCGTGCGCCAGGCCATCGCCCTGGAAGTCGCCTTCGCGCCCCAGGCGTGCCGCGCCCAGACCATGCGCGGTCTGGTTCTGATCACCTTCAGCGACGCGCCCGGCGCGCCCCGGCTGGTGCTCGGCTCCAGCCAGTGGCGCTGGACCGATCTGCTGACCCGCTAGCGCGACCGGAACCGGCGCGCGCCTGTGCCGTTTCGCGTCCGTGAGCCGTTTCGACGGCCGCCGGCGTACGAGCGCCGCCTGATCCGGGGGTCAACTGACGGAGGGTCGCATGCGCTCGATTTCTGCAGTTCTGGTCGCCGCGCTGATCGCGCTGCCCCTGCCCGGCATGGCGCAGGAAGAGCCCGCGGCGATGTCGCAGCAGCAGGAAGAGCGCTTCCGTCCGCCGCCCGGAGCGGGAAATCTTGAGGCGATCGTGCACCGCGACGCCTTCTTCGCCGGGCCGTTCATCTCGGTGACCAACGCCCGTCCCGACCTCAACCTGGGCTGGGACGCGCGCTCGATCCGGGTGCGCAGCGGCGAATGGCAGATCTGCACAGGCCGCAACTACACCGGACGCTGCACCACGATCGACCGCGATCAGCCGTCGCTGAGCAGCCAGTTCCGCTCTATCGCCTCGATGCGTCCGACGGGCGGCTGGGACACCGGCGTGGGCCAGTCGCTGCGCGGCGCGGCGTCGGAGTTCTTCCCCTCCCCGCTGCGCAACGGCCAGAGGATCGAGTGCCGCGGCGGGTCATCGAGCTGCGCACGGTCGGAAGCGAACTCGTTCTGCCGCTCGATGGGCTGGATCATGGCGCGCAGCCAGGGGATCGAATCCACGGGCGGACGCTCGTTCGTGGCGGACGTGCTCTGCGCCCGCTCGCTGTTCTAGACGGGTTCAGCCGCCGAACAGGCGACCCAGCAGCCCCTTGCCGTTCGTCTTTTTCGGCTTGCCGTTGACCATTCCGGCAGGGACGGCGCGGGCGCGCGGCGCGACGACCACCAGGCCGACCCCCTCGTCGCCGCCCGGGGCGTTGATGACCATGTCGAGCTTGCGGTCGCCGTTAAGCTGGCCGTCCATCAGGCTTCCGAGCGCCCGGCGAATGGCGTCCTGCCCCTCGCCGGCGCGGACATCGAGATGCCAGACGGTGCTGGTCGCGCCGGGCCAGTACGCCAGGCCCAGCCACGCGGCGCGGACCTCCGGCACCGGCTCCAACGCGGCCTTCAGGGCGGCGAGCAGTTCGGTCGGAATCTCCTTGGGCGTGCCCAGCATGACCTGGGTCTCCTTCTCGACCACCCGCTCGACCGGCATGCCGGCCAGGGCGTGAAGGACGTCCGGCTCCCACACGACGCCGTACATCTGGCCGGGATTGAGCACCGCCGGATCGGCGCGGATCATGCCGAACAGGGTGCGGGCCGGCATGCTGAGGCAGCCGGTGCCCTCGCCGAAGGCCGCCATGACGCGCCCGGGCGAGGTGAACACCGCCGTGGCGCGGCGCCCGTCCTTCAGCGAGATCGACAGCAACCGGACCGGCGTATCGGTATCCAGCTCGCGCCGCCCCTCGGGCATGGCGTCGGGCGTGGCGACATAGAGAGTCTCATTGGGCAGCTCGCGCTCGAAGGCGAACTGCTGCGCCCGATCGCCCTGCGCGGCGGCCACCAGCCGCTCCTCCAGCGCGTTGACGGGCCTGAACGCGGCAGCGGCGGCTGCGGCGGAGACGGGGTCGGTCATTGCACGCCCTCCCATGCCGGATCGGCGAAGGAATGAGGCGCGCGGCGGGTGGGGATGTCAAACCCCCGCTCTGCGGGTCACGGCTGGCCGCTCGCCGTCTCCGCCGCTTCCCAACCGCCGCCGAGGGCCTTGTAGAGCGCGGCCAGTTGCTGGAGCTCCGCGGTCCTCGCCTGGATGCTGCCGCGCTCCGCCAGGCTGTAGGCGGACTCGGCCTGCAGCAGGACGGTCAGGTCGTCTTCCCCGGCGAGGTACCTTTGACGCGCGAGACGAACGGCGTCGCCGGCCTCGTCGCGGGCGCCGTCGCGCTGGCTGCGGGTGCGCGTGGACGAGGCGAAGCGATTGATCGCGGTCTCGCTGTCGGACAATGCCGTCAGCACGGCCCGTTCGTAGCGGATGGCGGCGGCGTCGGCCCGGGCGTCCGCCGCCCGGATCTGCGCGCGGATGCGGCCGCCCGAGAAGATCGGCCAGCGCAGCGACGGCCCGACCTGGAAACGCAGACTGTCGCTCGAGAACAGGTCGCCCGTGTCGCGGGCCTGCTGGCCGACCCCGCCGAGAAGGCTGATGCGCGGGAACAGGTCGGCTGTCGCCACGCCGACATCCGCCGTCGCCGCCGCCAGGTCGCGCTCCGCCTGCCGGATATCCGGGCGGCGGAGAAGCAGGTCGGACCGGAGGCCGACGGAGACCTCCAGGTTCGCGGCGGGCAGCGGCCGGAACTCGCGCAGTCGCGCCATGAGCGCTTCCGGCGGCTGGCCGGTCAGGAGCGCGAGACGGTAGACCGCCGCCGTTGCATCGGCTTCGAAACCGGGAATTGCCGCCGCGGTCGTCCGGGCCTGGGCGCGCGCCCGCGTGACGTCGAAGCGGGAGGCGATCCCGGCCTGGTGGCGCTGCTCCACGATGCCGGCGATTTCGAGCTGGGCGGTCGCGTCGTCGAACGCGCTTCGCCGCAGGCTCTGGGCCGCACGCAGGTCGACATAGGCGCGTACCACCTCGGCCGTGATCTGCAGGATGACGCCGCGCCGGGCCTCCTCGGCCGCGGCCGCCCGCGCGTCGGCGCTCTCCACCGCTCGCCGGGTGGCTCCCCAGAGGTCGATCTCCCACGAAGCGTCGAAGCCGATGTCGTGAATCGGAAACTCCGCGTCGAAGCCGGGGATGTTGGCGACCGGCAGTGCGCCGTTGGCGCTGAGCCGGTTCTCCGTCGCACCGGCCGACAGGGCGGCCTGGGGACGGCCTCTTCCCTCGACGGCGTCGCGATTGGCGCGGACTTCGCGCAGGCGCGCCCCGGCCTCCTGAATGTCCATGTTGCCGGCGATGGCCGCGTCGACCAGGTCCGTCAGCACGGGATCATTCAGCTTGCGCCACCAGAGGCCGCCGACCCCGGCGACGCTGACGTCGGCGATCCAGGGGCCGCTGACGGCGGGCGTCGGCGCGGGTCGGGCGTAGTCGGGTCCGACGGCGCAGCCGCCCAGAACGAGAGCCAATGCGGCCAGGGAGACCGGAGCAGTCCGCAGGGAAAAGGTCATGCAGGGGTTTCCTGATGCTGTTGGCGACGGGCGCGGCGCTTCGCCGTCTTCGCCAGGACGATCTTGATCGCGACGACGACCGGGGCGGCGAAGACGAAGAGCAGGGCGACGGCGTTGAAGGCGGTTTCGAAGGCGATGACGGTGGACTGGCCGAGCACGGCCCGACCGAGGAGACCGGCGGCCGCCCGGCCGGCGGCGGCGGCGTCCATGCCGCCGGCGACGAGGAAGCGGGTGGTGGCCGCGAGCCGGTCGGCGACCGCGGGGACGCCGGGCGTCAGGTGGGCGCCCAGCACGGCCTGGTTGGCGGCGATGTGGTGGTTGATCAGGGTCTGAAGCGCGGCGACGCCCATCAGCCCGCCCAGCTGGCGGCCGGTGTTGAACAGGGCGATGCCCGAGGGAAGCGTGGGCCGGGTCAGGGCCCCGAAGGCCACCAGGGTGATGGAGAGGAACAGGAAGCCGAGCCCGCAACCTCGCAGCAGGAGAGCCCACATCATGTCGGCGGGACCGCTCTCATGGGTCGAGTGCGAAAGCATCCACATGGCGATCATGACCATCAGGATGCCGAAGGGGGCGGTGGCGATCGGGGGCAGGCGGCGCGTCTGCATCAGGAAGGCGGCCAGCAGCAGGGCGAGGATGAAGACCCCGCCGCCCGGCAACAGCAGACGACCGGCCTCCGTGGGCGTCATCTGCAGCACGCTGACCGCGAAGGACGGGATCAGGAAAGCGCTGCCGAACAGGGCGGCGCCGGCGACGAAGCTGACCACGAAGGCGAAGGCGAAATCGTCGGTGCGGAAGGCCGTGTAATCGAGAAGACCGTTGCGACCGGCCCGGACCTGCTGAACGACGAAGGCGATCAACGCGCCCACGCCGACAGTGGTCAGCCACACGATCCGCGGGGCCTCGAACCAGTCCCACCGCGCGCCCTGGCCGAGGACATAGGTCAGGCAGAAGAGCGAGATGCTGATCAGAGAGAGGCCCAGCGGGTCGAAGGGCCGGGTATCGGTCGCCAGCGGTTCGTTTCCGTCGGCGAGCAACAGCAGGCCGGCCGCGGCCAGGCCCAGGGGCACGACGGCGAGGAAGATCCAGGTCCAGTCCTGGCTGTCGATCAGCCAGCCCTGGAGGGCGGGCGCGAGGGTCGCGGGGGCGACGACCGACCCCATGGCGAACAGGGCCTGAATGAAGGGCTGGCGTTCGCGCGGATACGCCTGGAACAGCATGACCTGGCCGGCGATCAGAAGCAGGCCGCCGGAGAGGCCCTGCACGACCCGCAGGGCGACGAGCAGGTCGAGGCTGGCGGTGAAGGCGGACAGGGCGCAGGCGGCGGCCATGATCAGTGGGGCGGCGATCATCAGGCCGCGCGGATTGAAACGGCCGAGGAGCCAGGGCGCGAGCAGGAAGCCGGTGAACTTCATCGCCGTGTAGCCGATGTCCAGCCAGGCGAACTCGTCCGGCGTCGCATGGACATCGCCGATGATGTCGATGCGGCCCAGCGACAGGACGGTGCCGGCGATCGCCTCGGTCAGGGCGGCGAGGATGATGCCGGCGACCAGCAGGCCGCCGCCCCGCGCCGCCGCCGTGGAGGACTCCGCCGTCGTCGCGGTCATGACGCGCGTCCCGGCTCGACCTCCACGCGGGCGGAGAGGCCGGGGACGAGGCGCGCCGGAGGCAGGGCGCCGGTGAAGCGGATCTTCACGGGCACTCGCTGGACGACGCGGACGTAGTTGCCCGTGGCGTTGTCGGGCGGCAGCAGGCTGAAGGAGGCGCCGCTGCCTGGGGCGAAGCTGTCGACCACGCCCTCGAAGACCTCGTCGCGATAGCCGTCGACGCGGATGCGGACGCGCTGTCCCGGACGGATGCGATCGAGCTGGGTCTCCTTGAAGTTGGCGACGACCCAGACGCCGCGGGCGGGGACGATGTCGAGCAGCGGCGTGCCCGGCGCGACCAGACGGCCGACGCGGACCTGGCGGTTGCCGACCACGCCGGCGACCGGCGCCTTGACCACGGTGCTCTCCAGATCGATGCGGGCCAGATCGCGCGCGGCCTCCGCCTGGGCGATGGCGGCGATGGCGGCCTCGCGCTGGGCGGCGAGGACGCCGATCCTCTGGCGCTGGGCCTCGACGCTGGCGCCGGCCGCCGAGACGCCGGCTTCGGCGCGGGACCGGGCGGCCTGGCTTTCGTCCAGGGCGGCCTGACTGATGGCCCCGCCCTCGACCAGGGCGCGCCGGCGATCATGAACCCTGGCGGCGAGCACGAGATCGGCCGAGTTCGAACGACCCTGGGCCTCGGCCTGGCGGATCAGGGAGAGCTGCAGCGCCTCCTCGGCGTCGATGTTGCGCAGACGGGCGGTCGCCGCCTCGACGTTGGCCTCGGCCTGGGCCAGCCGCGCGCGGTAGTCGGCGTCGTCGATGCGGAACAGCACGTCGCCCGCCCGGACGGACTGGTTGTCGCGCACCTCGACCACGGTGACGTAGCCCGCGACCTTGGGGGCCATGGAGGTCACGTCGCCCCGCACATAGGCGTTGTCGGTCTCGATCGGACCGCCGGATCGCGCCCAGAACCAGGCGGCGCCGATAATCATGACGGAGAGGACGACGAGGCCGCCGCCGATGAGTTTCTTGCCTGGACGAGCCATGGCCTTGCTCCGGTAATTGCCGTTACCGTTGACAGATATGGTAATGGACGTTACCAGTCAAGCGATGAGTGGCGTGTACCCGGAGAAGTGATTTTGGACGCAGTGAATCCGGCCCGGCCGGGCGGCCGCCGGGAGGCGCTTGTGAAGGCCGCCGCGGAGATGTTTTTCGAGCAGGGCTACGCAGCGACGAGCATCGACGCGATCATCGCCCGGGCGGGCGGCTCCAAGCGGAACATCTACAACGAGTTCGGCAACAAGGAGGGGCTGTTCGCCTCGATCGTCAGCGAGAACGCCGAACGCATCCTGTCGGCCCTGCGCATCGACGAGATCGAGGGGCGCGACCTGCGCGAGACCCTGATGGTGTTCGGGACGCGGCTGATGGACGGCTACATGTCCCCGGCCCTGATCGGCGCCTACCGGACCGTGGTCACCGAGGCCGACCGCTTCCCCGGTCTGGTCCGCTCATTCTACGAACAAGGTCCGGGCCGGGCGACGGCGCGCCTCGCCGAGGTGCTGGAGGAAGCCCGCGACCGGGGCGAAATCCAGACGGACGACTGCGCCCGCGTGGCGGGGCATTTCGTCGGCATGGTGCGCGACAACCTGCATCTGCAGGTCGTGCTGGGCCTGCGGCCGCCCCCGTCGGAGGATGAGACGAAAGTGGCCGTGGCTTCGGCGGTTCAGGTGTTCCTGAGAGGGGTCAGGGCCGATCCGGCGGGCTGACTCCGGGCGACCTCAGTCCTCATCCATCTTCAGGGCGGCGATGAAGGCTTCCTGCGGGATTTCGACCTTGCCGAACTGGCGCATGCGCTTCTTGCCGGCCTTCTGCTTCTCAAGGAGCTTCTTCTTCCGGGTCGCGTCGCCGCCGTAGCATTTGCTGGTCACGTCCTTGCGCAGGGCGCGGACGGTTTCGCGGGCGATGATCTTGCCGCCGATGGCGGCCTGGATCGGGATCTGGAAGAGGTGCGGAGGGATCAGCTCCTTCATCTTCTCGACCATGCCGCGGCCGCGGGTCTCGGCCCGGCCGCGGTGGACCAGCATCGACAAGGCGTCGACGGGCTCGGCGTTGACGAGGATGCTCATCTTCACGAGGTCGCCGGCCTTGTAGTCGGTCAGCTCGTAGTCGAACGAGGCGTAGCCCTTCGAGATCGACTTCAGGCGGTCGTAGAAGTCGAAGACGACCTCGTTGAGCGGCAGTTCATAAACGACCAGGGCGCGCGAGCCGACGTAGGACAACTCGACCTGCGAGCCGCGACGGTCCTGACACAGCTTGATGACGCCGCCGAGGTATTCGTCGGGGGTCAGGATGGTCGCCTTGATCCACGGCTCGCTGATTTCCATGATCTGCATCACGTCCGGCAGGTCGGCAGGGTTGTGCAGATCGATCTGGGAGCCGTCGCGCAGGTCGATCTTGTAGACGACCGAGGGGGCCGTCGCGATCAGGTCGAGGTTGAACTCGCGGCTCAGGCGCTCCTGGATGATCTCCAGGTGCAGCAGGCCGAGGAAGCCGCAGCGGAAGCCGAAGCCCAGCGCCGCCGAGGACTCCATCTCATAGGTGAAGCTGGCGTCGTTCAGGCGCAGGCGGCCGATGGCGGCGCGCAGATCCTCGAAGTCGGCGGCGTCGACGGGGAACAGGCCGCAGAAGACCACCGACTGGACTTCCTTGAAGCCCTTCAGCGGTTCGGACGTCGGCTTCTTCTCGTCGGTGATGGTGTCGCCGACGGCGGCGTGGGCGACTTCCTTGATCTGGGCGGTGATGAAGCCGACCTCACCCGGGCCGAGCTCCTCGACCGGGGTGTTCTTGGGCAGGAAGACGCCGACGCGGTCGACCAGGTGGGTCGAGCCGTGCTGCATCATCTTGATGCGCTGGCCGGTCTTGAGCACGCCGTCGAAGACGCGGACCAGCAGCACGACGCCGAGGTAGGGGTCGTACCAGGCGTCGACCAGCATGGCCTTCAGCGGCGCGTCGCGGTCGCCCTTCGGGGCCGGCAGGCGGGTGACGATGGCTTCCAGCACGTCCTCGATGCCGATGCCGGACTTGGCCGAGCACATGACGGCTTCGGAAGCGTCGATGCCGATGACGTCCTCGATCTGCTGGCGCACGCGCTCGGGCTCGGCGGCCGGCAGGTCGATCTTGTTGAGGACCGGGACGATCTCGTGATTGTTGTCGATGGCCTGGTAGACGTTGGCCAGGGTCTGGGCCTCGACGCCCTGGGAGGCGTCGACGACCAGCAGCGACCCTTCGCAGGCGGCCAGCGAGCGGGAGACCTCATAGGCGAAGTCGACGTGCCCCGGGGTGTCCATCAGGTTGAGGACGTAGTCGAGCCCGTCCTTCGCCTTGTAGTTCAGGCGCACGGTCTGCGCCTTGATGGTGATCCCGCGCTCCTTTTCGATGTCCATGTTATCAAGGACTTGAGCGGACATTTCGCGCGCGGTCAGGCCGCCGGTGAACTGAATCAGCCGGTCGGAAAGCGTGGACTTGCCGTGGTCGATGTGCGCGACAACGGAGAAGTTGCGGATGCGGTCTGTGGGAGGGGTCGTCATTGTCCGGCGCGCCTAGCACGGCAGGCGGAAAAGCGCCAACGCGACAGCGGCGATCGAACTGTCCGTCACTGATTTCGTTACCGATTACTTCGCCGTAACGCGATGCTTTGAAGGTTTCGGAAAACAGCCGGAAACGGTATTCAACGACGGATGACAATGGGCGCGCGAACCGCAGCGCCGTTTTCGGCCGGTCCCCTCCCCCACCGGCCGCCAAGGGGATAAGACGTGGCGATCAACACCCGCAGCACCTGGACCGGCTTGGCCGTCGCCCTGATGACCGCCTCGGTGGCGCTGTCCGCCTGCGGCGGCGGCGAAAAGAAGGACGACGCCAAGGCGGCCGAGAAGACCGGCGGCGGCGCCAGCACCCAGACCGTGAGCGTGCAGACCGCGACGACCATGAACCTGGCCCGCACCGTCACCGCCTCGGGCACCGTGACGGCATGGGAAGAGGTGCCGGTGGGCGCCGAGACCGGCGGCCTGACGGCCACGGCGGTGCACGTCGACGAAGGCTCCTATGTCCGTCAGGGCCAGCCCCTTGTGCAGATGAACGACGCCCTGCTGCGCGCCCAGCTGCGCCAGCAACAGGCCGCGGTGCAGACCGCCGAGGCCAACGCCGCGCGCGACGACGCCGCGCTGAGCCGGGCGGAGGAACTGAAGGGACGCGGCTTCCTGAGCCAGGCGGGCCTGGATACCGCCCTGGCCAACCAGCGCGCCTCGCGCGCCAACCTGGCGTCGGCCCGAGCTTCGCTGTCCGAGACCCAGACCCGGCTGGCGCAGGCGACCGTGCGCGCGCCCGTCTCGGGCCTGGTCATCAGCCGCAGCGTGACCCGCGGCCAGATCATTTCGGCCGGGACGGAGCTGTTCCGCATCGTCCGCGACGGCCGCCTGGAGCTGGACGCCCAGGTGCCGGAGACCGAACTGGCGCTGGTGCGCGCCGGGCAGACGGCGACGGTGTCCTCCGATCAGGTCGGCGAGGCGCCCGGCCGGGTCCGGATCGTGACGCCCGAGGTCAACACCGAGACCCGCCTGGGCATCGCCCGCATCGCCCTGAACGGCGGTTCGTTCCGGCCGGGCATGTTCGCCCGCGCCCGCATCGAGGTCGGCGCCCAGCCGTCCGTGACCGTGCCGACCGCCGCCGTCCTGTATCGTGAGAACCGGGCCGGCGTGTTCGTGCTGGACGCCCAGAACCGCGCCCACTTCCGGGTCGTCACCGTGCTCTCGCGCAACGCTGACCGCACCGCAGTCGCCGGCATCGAGGCGGGCGTCCGCGTCGTGGTCGACGGCGCCGGCTTCCTCGGCGAAGGCGACCGGGTGACCGTCGCCGGGCCCGCCGCGGCGCGTCCGGCCCCCGCCCGCGCGGCGGCCGCTCCGGCCCGGAAGTAAGGTAGCGTCATGCGCAATATTTCATCCTGGTCGATCCGGAATCCCATTCCGATCATCCTGATGTTCATTCTGCTGACCCTGGCCGGGATCAACGGCTTCCTGGGGATGCGGATCAACAACAATCCGGACATCGACTTCCCGCTGGTCAACGTCACGGCCGTGCGGCCGGGCGCGGCGCCGAGCGAGATGGAGGTGCAGGTCACCCGGCTGGTCGAGGACTCGCTGGCCGGCCTGTCGGGCGTCCGCCACATCAATTCGCAGATCTCCGACGGGGTCTCGAACACCCAGATCGAGTTCGAACTGGGCACCGACACCGAGCGCGCGACCAATGACGTGCGCAATGCGATGAGCAACCTGCGCGCCGACCTGCCGCAGGACATGCAGGAACCCAGCGTCCAGCGCATCGACATCACCGGCGACGCCCTGATCACCTGGGTGGTCCGCTCGGGCACGATGACGCCGGAGCAGATCAGCTGGTTCATCGACAACGAGGTCAGCCGGTCGCTGCTGTCGATCGGCGGCGTCGGCGAGGTCAACCGCTCGGGCGGCGTGGATCGCGAGATCCGCGTCGAGCTGGATCCCGACCGCCTGAACTCGGTCGGCCTGACGGCGGCCGAAGTCAGCCAGGCGCTGCGCTCCGTGAACAACGACCTGCCGGGCGGGCGGGTGACGGTGTCGGGCTCCGAACGCTCGATCCGCACCCTCGGCGCGGCCGGCTCGGTCGAGCAGTTGCGCGAGACGATGATCCCGCTGGGCGGCGGCCGCACCGTGCGCCTGGGCGATCTGGGCACGGTCGAGGACAAGTGGACCGAGCCGCGCCGTCTGGCCCGCTTCAACGGCCAGGAAGCGGTGACCTTCAACTTCCTGCGTTCGCGCACGGCGAGCGAGGTCAAGGTCGCCGACAAGGTGCGTGAACGCGTCGCGCTGCTGGACGAGGAACATCCCGAGCTGACCATCGAGCAGGTCACGGCCAGCGTCGAATACATCGAGGAAAGCTACATCGCCTCGCTGGAAGCGCTGGGCCTGGGCGCCCTGCTGGCGGTGATCGTGGTGTTCATCTTCCTGCGCGACTGGCGGGCGACGATCATCACCGCCATGGCCATGCCCCTGTCGCTGATACCGACCTTCGCCATCCTGGGGCCATTGGACCAGTCGCTGAACGTGGTGACGCTGCTGGCCCTGTCGCTGACCGTGGGCATCCTGGTCGACGACGCGATCGTGGAGATCGAGAACATCGTCCGGCACATGCGGGACGGCAAATCGCCCTACGCCGCTTCGATGGAGGCCGCCGACGAGATCGGCCTGGCC
Organism: Brevundimonas lenta; assembly: GCF_014196335.1. GTDB lineage: Bacteria > Pseudomonadota > Alphaproteobacteria > Caulobacterales > Caulobacteraceae > Brevundimonas > Brevundimonas lenta. The sequence continues at coordinate 926,506 of NZ_JACIDM010000001.1, read as the reverse complement.
GTCGTGGCGACGACCGCGACCATCCTGGCCGTGTTCGCGCCGGTGGGCTTCATGCCCGGCATCATCGGCCAGTTCTTCAAGGCCTTCGCCCTGGCGGCGTGCGTCTCGGTGGCCTTCTCGCTGGTCGTGGCGCGGACCCTGACGCCGCTGATGGCGGCCTACATGCTGAAGCACAGCAAGCACGAGGACTCCGATCCGTTCTGGATGAGCGGCTACCTCAGCGCCCTGCGCTGGTCGCTGTCGAACCGCTGGAAAGTGTTCGCCATCGGGACCGTCCTGTTCGTCGGCTGCGGCTTCCTGGCCACCAAGGTGCCGTTCGAATTCTCGCCGTCGGGCGACCAGTCGCGCGCCGCCTTCTCGATCGAGCTGCCGCCGGGCGCGACGCTGCGCCAGACGGACGCCATCGCGCAGCGGATGATCCGCGATCTGCAGGAACGACCCGAGGTGACCTCGGTCTACGCCTCGATCGGCGGATCGGAAGTGAACGCCGCCAACATCTACGCCGACATGGTCGACAAGGGCGACCGGGCGCTGAGCCAGCAGGAGTTCCAGCGCCTGATGGTCGATCGCTGGAAGTCCATTCCGGGGGCCCGTATCGGCTCCGGTACCGGCAACTCGGGCGGCGGACCGTCGGACGGCACCAGCTACGCCTTCTCGATCCTGAGCGACAGCCCGGATCAGCTGGAAGCGGCGGCCCGGAAGATCGAGGCCGAGATGCGCACGGTTCCGGGTCTGGCCAATGTGGTCAACACGGCCTCGATCGCGCGGCCTGAAATCCTCGTCACGCCGCGGCCCGACCAGGCCGCCCTGATGGGCGTGTCGACCAGCGACATCTCGCAGACGATCCGCGTGGCCACCATCGGCGACATCGATCAGAACCTGCCGAAGTTCAATCTGGGCGACCGGCAGGTGCCGATCCGGCTGCAACTGACGTCGGCGGCGCGGGAGGATCTGGCGGTGCTGGAGAATCTGCGCGTGCCGACCGCCACCGGCGGAGCGGTGCCGTTGAGCTCGGTCGCCGACATCCAGTTCGGCGCCGGCCCGTCACAGGTGCAGCGCCAGGATCGCGCCCGCATCGCCACGATCACGGCCGAACTGGACGGCGTCCGCTCGGGCGAGGCCGATGCGGCGGTGAAGAAGCTGCCGTCGGTGAAGAACCTGCCGACGGGCGTGCGTCAGACGCCGGCCGGGGACCAGGAGTTCATCCAGGAGATGATCACCGGCTTCGCGGTCGCCTTCCTGACCGGCATCCTGCTGATGTACGCCGTGCTGGTGCTGCTGTTCCGCAGCTTCGCCTATCCGGTCACCATCATGGCCTCGCTGCCGCTGGCCATCGGGGGCGCGTTCATCGCGCTGAAGATCGGCGGCTCCAGCTTCTCGATCTCCTCGCTGATCGGGGTGCTGATGCTGATGGGCATCGCGGCCAAGAACTCGATCCTGCTGGTCGACTATATCGTCATGGCCGAGAAGGACGGGATGAAGCGGCACAGCGCCATCATGGACGCCGCCCACAAGCGGGCGCGGCCGATCCTGATGACCACCTTCGCCATGGGCGCCGGCATGCTGCCCGTGGCCATGGGCTGGGGCGCGGACGTCGAGTTCCGGCAACCGATGGCCATCGCGGTCGTCGGCGGTCTGATCTCTTCCACCTTCCTGTCGCTGCTGTTCATCCCGCCGATCTTCACGATCGTGGACGACATCGCGGGCTGGATCGTGCGCAAGTTCGGCGGCGGCTTCATCGCCCGCCGCAGCGAACCGAACCGCACCGTGGAGCCGCGTCCGGAACCGTCGCTGGCGGAATAGGGCCTAGTCGGCTCCGGCGTTCATCGAATCGAGGCCGCGGCGCATGCGTGCAGCGGCCTCGACATGGTTACGGGCGAACGGCGCGTCGTCCATGAAGACGCCTTCGCAGAGGGCGAGGGCGATACTTTCCACCGCCGTACCCGGCGAGATCGGCGCCCACGGATTGTCCGGAGCCGGCGCCTCGCCGCGCAAGACGCCTTCCCGGGACCAGGCCGCCATTCGCGTCTGACGAATGCGATTTCCGGGGCAGTCGGCCTGAAAGTGCAGAACGAAATCGTCGGCAATCGGCGATGAGGAAGCGCCGGCCAGGAGAACCTCTCCGGCCCGCCAGTCGCCCTCCGTCGTGATCGACGCCGCATCGACTGCAAACGCGGACGTCTCCCCCAGGGACACGACCCGCCACGCCCCGCCCGAAGCCTGCGTCGAAAGGATAGCGACCGCGACTACGGCCAGAATGTTCGCGCTCATGATGTCTCCCCCAAAACAAAACCGGCCGGGGTTTCCCCCGGCCGGCTCGTTCGATCCGCCGTGAGGCGAAGCGATCAGTATTTGAAGCGCAGGGTCGCGCCGTAGGTGCGCGGGTTGCCCAGGAAGGCGTTGTAGGTCTGGGTGTCCAGCGCCGGGTTGTAGAAGGTGCCGTTCGGCTGCTGGGTCGTCTGGAACGCCGAGCCTTGCAGCGGGGCGTTGAAGGCGACCTGGGTGTACTCTTCGTCCGTGATGTTCTGGCCCCAGACCTCGAAGGTCCAGGCTTCATCCTCGGCGCCGATCATGATGCGGCCGTTCACCGTCGTGTAGGCGCTCTGCTCCTTGTACGGCAGCAGGTCCGAGCCGGTGTTGTAGTCCGACATGTACTTGGCCGCGAGGCTGAAGCCGGCGCGCATGCCGTTGCCGATGCTGCGGTCGAAGTTGACCGAGCCCGAGACCGACCATTCCGGAGCGAACGAGGCGCGGGCGCCCGGCAGCAGCGACAGCTGCGGGAAGTTGCCGGGGCTGACCAGGTCGGCGGCGATGAAGTTGCCGTACTCGGCGTCGGTCCAGGTCACGCCGCCCTGCAGGCTCAGGCCGTCGACCGGCGTGAACCACAGCATGTCGGCGTCAACGCCGCGCGACTTCAGCTCGGGGATCGATTCCACCACGAAGGCGGTGCCGAGGAAGGTGTTGAGCTGGAAGTCCTCGAACGTCTGGTCGAAGTAGGTGGCGTTCAGCAGCAGGGTGCGGTCCAGCAGCGTCATCTTCACGCCGGCTTCCCAGCTGTCCACGGTTTCCGACGGGAACAGCAGCGAGGCGTTCGGCGTGATGCCGGTCTGCACGCGGTCGAGGTTGTAGCCGAAGCTCTTGTAGCCGCGGGCGTACGACACATAGGTCATGACCGAGTCGTTGATCCGGTACGCGCCCTTGATGGTGCCGCTCAGCTCGCCGTCGTCGAAGCTTTCGTTGACGGCGCGGAAGCCGCCCGGGCCGTTGTAGAAGGCGTTCGACCAGGGCAGGCAGAAGTTGCCAAGCAGGGTCGCGGTCGGGTTGGCCGGGTTGGCCGCGCCGCCGAAGGCCGTGAAGATGGCGCCCTGGTTGGCGAGGGCCGCGGCGCAGGTGCCGCCGTTGCCGTTCACGTTGCGCTGACGGCCGTCGACGCTCTTCTCGTCCATCGTATAGCGAAGGCCGAGGGTGATATCGAACTGGTCGGTGACGTGCCAGGTGTTGTTGGTGAACAGGGCGACCGAGGTCGACTCCTGATCGTAGACGTCCTCATAGCCCTGGCCGACCGTGAAGCCGGGGCCACCGCCGCCGACAGCGCCGCCGGTGCCGAGGCAGCCCTGGAAGCCCGCAGCGGTCTGACCGGCGACCGTGTAGCAGCCGATGGTCGACGGGCTGATCGGGAAGGCCGGGACGGCCGCGTTCAGTCGGGCGCTGAGCAGGAACGACAGGAACGGCGTGTAGTCGGCGCCGAAATACCAGCTGTCGTTACGGCCGATGTCTTCCTTGGTGGCGAAGAAGCCGACCAGCCAGTCGAGCTTGTCGGTCTGACCGGCGAGGCGGAATTCCTGGGTCAGGTTCTCGACGGTGTAGCCGAAGTCGCCGTCCTGGACTCGGTAGGCGATGTCGGCGCCGGTGTAGTCGATGTCGGTGCCCAGGACGCCTTCCCAGTTACGCCACGAGGTGACGGAGGTCAGGGTCGCGTCGAGCGACGGGATGTCGATGTTGGCCTCGACGGACACGCCCATGTCCTCGATTTCCTGGCCGGTCGCGCGGTTGGCGAAGGCCTGGCGCGAGAAGGGCAGGCGACCGAAGCCCGGAGCCGGAGGCATCTGGCCGGTGCCGTTCGACAGACCGTCGACGAACGGGAAGGTCGGGCCGGTGCGCAGCTGGACGGCGGCGCAGCAGTATTCGTCGCGGTGCGTGTAGTCGGCGATCAGGCGGATCGAGGTCGCGTCGTTCGGCAGCCACAGCAGCTGGCCGCGGAAGGTCTCGAAGTCCTGGTTGGCGTCGTCCGTTTCGGTGCGCGGGCCGTCACCGGTGTCCACGTCATAGAAGCCGTCGCGGACGCGGCGGCCGGCGTACACGCGGTAGGCCAGCTGATCGGTGATCGGGCCGGTGAGCGAACCCGAGACGCCGACGGCGCCGTAGTTGCCGCCCGTGATCTCGGCGTTGAAGCCCGGCGTGAACGACGGGGCCTCGGTGATGATGTTGATGACGCCGGCCGAGGTGTTCTTGCCGAACAGGGTGCCTTGCGGGCCCTTCAGCACTTCGATGCGGCTCAGTTCGCCCAGGTCGCCGAAGCCGACCGAGTTGCGCGAGCGGTAGACGCCGTCGATCACGACGCCGACCGAGCTTTCCAGGCCAGGGTTGTCGCCGACGGTGCCGACGCCGCGGATACGGGCGGTGGTCGAGGCTTCCGACGCCGTCGAGGTGACGGTCATGCCGGGGGTCAGGATCTGCAGATCCTTGATGTCGCGGACGCCCGCGTCGTTCAGGATCTCAGCCGGCAGGCTGGTGACCACGATCGGCACGTCCTGCAGGTTCTGTTCACGCTTCTGGGCGGTGACGATGATGTCGTCGATCGTCGCCGGACCTTCCTGGTCCTGGGCGGCGGCGGCGCCGGCGAAGCCGAACGCACAGGCGCCGACCACAGCGGCCGACACGGTAGTGCGAAGAATATTGGTAAAGCGCATGCACGGCTCCCCGACGTTGGCGCGGGACCGTTCTCGACGGGGCACCGCGGCGTTTCCTGATCCCTGGTCCGCGCCCTTATCGTGGAGCGCGGAACTCCACCATTCGGGGTAACGCAGGCCGGACTCACCGACAAGGAGCGCCGGTCGATCACGCCTCATTTCAGCCGTGGCCGAAGCCATACTGTGACGCAAAAGCGACAGATATCGATGACCTTACGTCAATATTCAGTCAAGCTGACCCAGTATCCGGCACCTGTGAGGCGAATTTCTTGCGCCGGGCCGCCGCAACTCCAAGAACGACGGCGCCGGTGATCGCCGACAGGAAAGACCCGCCCAGGACGCCCAGCTTCACTTCTACCTGTTGCGGCGAATCGATTGCACCGGGGAAGGCGAGCACGCCGATGAACAGACTCATGGTGAAGCCGACGCCGCACAGCAGGGCGATGCCGTAAAGCTCCAGCCATGTGGCGCCAGAGGGGCGCCGCCCTATTCCAAGGCCTGAAGCGAGGGCGGCCGCGCCGAAGACGCCCAGTTGCTTGCCGATGAACAGGCCCAGCGCGATCTCGATGACCAGCGGCGCGAACGCCTGCTGCAGCGACAGACCGGCGAAGCTGACGCCCGCCTTGGCGAAGGCGAACAGGGGCAGGATCAGGAAGGCGACCCACGGGTGAAGGTCGTGCATCGCCTCGCGAAGCGGACTCTGGCCATCGGTGCGGCGCGGCTGCACCGGCACGATGGCGGCGAAGGCCACGGCAGTCAGCGAGGTGGACAGGCCGGACAGGACAGTCAGGTACCAGACGGCGCCGAAACCGATCGCCCAGAAGGGGGCCGGGATCTTGCGCCAGCGCCCGACCACCGCGCCGACAGCCAGCAGACCGATGGCCCACAGCAGGGGCAGCCAGTCGACGCCGCTGGAGAACAGGATGGCGATCAGGGCGATGGCCCCGAGGTCGTCGACGATGGCGAGAGTCAGGAGGAAGACGCGCAGTGACGACGGCAGACCTCGCGCCACCATGGCGAAGACGGCCAGGGCGAAGGCGATGTCCGTGGCCAGGGGGATCGGCCAGCCCTGGGCCGGACCGTGCAACGCGCCGGCGAACGCCGTGTAGACCAGCGCCGGAACGATCATCCCGCCCGCGGCGGCCAGCACCGGCGTGGCCAGCTTGCGGGGATCGCTGAGTTCTCCGCGCAGGATCTCGTATTTGATCTCCAGCCCGACGACCAGGAAGAAGACCGCCATCAGGCCTTCCTTGATCCACTCGGACACCGTCAGCTCCAGCATCAGGGGGCCGAGCTGGACGACGTGCTCGCTTTTCAGCCAGCCGAAATAGTCCGCCGACCAGGGCGAGTTGGCGACGATCAACGCCGTCAGCGCGGCGAGGCCGAGGACAGCGCCCGAGCCGGCTTCGGTCTTGAGGAAGTCGAGAGTGAATTTGCGCGCCACGGCGGCCTCCAGGCTGGAAGAACGGTCGTGGCGTCAGGTTATCGACGGACGCCGGACCGGATTCGCCAGAGGCGCCGGCCTGGCCGGGCGAACCCGGCCTGATAGCTGCCGACAGAATACGGGGCCGGCCGCGTCATTCAAGCCGCGCGGTTGCGTCCGGGCCCGCGAGGCCGCATCTGGCGGCGATGCCTCCCTCCCCCGCCTATCGCCCCGAACCGCATTTCTTCGATCTGGGCGAGGAGTATGGCGACGCCGTCCAGGCGGCGGCGTTTCCGCAGTCGATCCTGCGCTTCCGCAACGACAGGGCGGCGGCCACGGTCGGGCTGGAGACGCTGAGCGACGCCGAATGGACCGCCCATTTCGCCCGCTTCGAGCCCCTGCCCGGCCAGCCGGGGCCGATCGCCATGCGCTATCACGGGCATCAATTCCGCACCTACAACCCGGACCTGGGCGACGGCCGCGGCTTCCTGGCCGCCCAATTGCGCGACGATCAGGGCCGGCTGCTGGACCTGGGCACCAAGGGGTCGGGCCAGACGCCGTGGTCGCGCACCGCCGACGGGCGGCTGACACTGAAGGGCGGGCTGCGCGAGGTGCTGGCGGCCGAGATGCTGGAGACCCTGGGCGTTCCGACCAGCCGCGCCTTCAGCCTGATCGAGACCGGCGAGGCGCTGGAGCGGGGCGACGAGCCGTCGCCGACGCGGTCGGCGGTGCTTGTGCGCCTGTCACACAGCCACATCCGTTTCGGCACCTTCCAGCGCCCGGCCTTCTTCGGCCGCGCCGACATGGTCGAGGCGATGGTGGAGCACGCCCGCGCGCTCTATCACCCGACGGTCGCCGCGGGGGACGTCCCCGGCTTCCTGCGCGCCGTGGTCGAGGCGTCGGCGCGGCTGATGGCCCGCTGGATCGCCGCCGGCTTCGTGCACGGGGTGCTGAACACCGACAATCTGAACGTCACCGGCGAGAGCTTCGACTACGGCCCGTGGCGGTTCCTGCCATATTACGAGCCGGGCTTCACGGCCGCCTATTTCGATCAGACGGGGCTGTACGCCTACGCCCGCCAGCCGGAGGCGGTGTTCTGGGCGCTGACGCAGTTGGGCGGCGCGCTGAAGCTGGTCGCGGACGTCGAGCCGCTGACCGAGGCGCTGAACGGATTCGGCCCGGCCTATATCCGCGAACTGCGCACCGCCTTCCTGAACCGGCTGGGCGTGAAGAGCGTGGGCGAGGCTGCGGACCAGCGACTGCTGGACACGACGCTGGCGCTGCTGCGCGAGGGTGGCGAGGCGATGCGGTGGGAGCCGCTGTTCTTCGACTGGTTCGGCGGCTTCGCCTCCTCGGCGCGGGCGCTCGGCGGAACACGGGGCAGGCTGTACCAGGGCGAGGCCTTCGACGCCTTCCGCTTCGCCCTGTTCGAGCACGAGCCCGACCGGCCCGAGCGGCTGGAGAATGCGGTGTTCGCAAAGCCGGAGCCCGAGGAGATGCTGATCGACGAGGTCGAGGCGATCTGGGCGGCCATCGACGCCGGCGACGACTGGGGGCCGTTCGAGGCCAAGATCGCGGGACTGCGGGCGGCGGGCGACGCCTACTGCTGACAGCAGGCTGGCAGCAGGCCCGGCGCATTCTCTCCGTGTCAGCCGTGAGGCGCTCGCATTACGGAGATTTATGAATATCGCCATGCTTCGGCCGGGTCGTCCGGGCACGAAGCAATCACGGATCGTTTCGGCCGGCCGGCTTCCTCTTGCGGAGCCGGAAGTCCATTCCGATATCGCGACTGTTACAAATAAGAGCGTTCCTCCCCGAACGTCGGAAACAATGACTTCTCAGGTCCTCACCTCCCCCCGCTCGCGCCTCAGCGCCAGCTATCGCAACCTGACCCTGTGGACGCTGCAGGGCTGGCTCGCGATGTTCTTCATCGCCGCCGGTTACGCCAAGCTGACCGAGCCCATGACCAATCTCGTCGAGCTGATGCGATGGCCGGCGCTCGTCTCCGACAGCTTCGTGCGCGGGCTGGGCGTGGCCGAAATCACCCTGGCCGTGCTGGTTCTGGCGCCGCTGGTGTCGTGGAAGTTCGGCCGCCCGCTGCTGCTCGTCGCCGCCGCAGGACTGCTGCTGCTTGAGACCGCGATGCTGGCCATCCACGTCACCGGCGCGGACGTCGGCCTGGCTGTGACCAACGTCATCCTGATGGCGATGACGGCCGGCGTGCTGTGGAAGCGGTGGGCCGAGGCTCGCTGATCTGACCTCTATTCGCCGCGGTCCGCCCGGATCGCGGCGATCGTCTGCGCGAGGACCACATCCTCGCCTGTTCCGATGGGTTCGCGCGGCAGAACCCGGTCCGGCACCACCCCCGCCACCGCTTCACTCCCGTTCGGCCGCACGATGCGGCTCTTGGGGAAGGTGACGGTGAAGCCGGTGCGCGGCAGATCGAACGAGATGATCGAGGCGTAGGTGGTGGGCACGTCCGCCGTCTCCTCGCCGACGACCTCGCCAAACCCGTAGTCCTGAATCAGGGCGGCGACCGACGTCGCGTTCGAATACGAGTGCCGGTTGACCAGCACATGGACCCGGCCGTGGAAGCGCGGCTCCGGTCGAGGCGCGTTCATGCCCAGTTCGAACGGATAGCGGACGCCGTCCGGCTGCGCGGCTTCGGCGGCGGCCAGCCGGGCCAGGATGTCGTCGGGCGCCCCCTCTCCCTCCAGACGCGCGTACCAGGCCTTCGCCTGCGGGCTGGCGCGGAGGGTGAAGCTGGAGGCGAACCGGAAGGGCCGGTCCGCGAACCACGCCACCATCGGATCGCTGAAGCTGTTGTCGCCGCCGGCGTTGTTGCGCAGGTCGATGATCATGTCCGTCGAACCGGCCTGGATGGCGCGGCCGAAGGCGTCGTCGACGAAGGCGGTGAAGCCCGGGCCGCCTGAAGCCGCATCCGGATGCTCCTCGAACGGACCGGGACGCAGGTAGGCCACCCCGTCGCCGAGCAGACGAAACTCGCGACCGGACAGGTCGAGCGCAGGCGTCGGCCAGGCGGTTCTGAGGGCCTGACGCCCTGCGAGGGTGACGGCCGGAATCCGCCCTTCGACGATGGCGCCGTCGGGGCGACGTCCGACGACGTCGATCCCGTCGGCGTCGGGAAGCGCGAAGCCGAGCAGGACCGGGAAGGACTGCTCCATCAGGGCATGGGTCATGTACGGCCGCTCGGCCGAAACCCATGCGCCCAGGCGCTCCAGCCAGACCGACGCGTCCTCGCCATTCAGGGACACGATCTCCGTGCCGGCGGGAAACCGCCCTTCGACATCGGCGGCCGCGGTCAGGAGGACGCGCCCGCCGTCGATGCGGACGAACAGCGGCAGCAGGCGTCCGCCGCCGCGCAGACGGGTGACGAAGGCCGTGGTGGGGGCGTCGATGCGCGCGTGCCCGATCCGGCCATAGGCCGTGAACTGCTGGAACAACTCCGCCGCCTCGTCACGGGTGATGGGACCGGTGATCCCCGCCCGCATGTCGGCGTGCAGTCGGTCGTAGTCGGCGCGCGACCGGTGGGCGAACAGGTCGTAGTGGGCCTGTTCAAGCCCGGCGTAGAGGGCGTCGAGGTCCGCCCGCGCATCCTCCGCGGACAGCACGGGAGCCGGATCCTGGACGTCGGCCACGACGACGGTCGGCGCGAGGCCCAGCGCAAGCGCGGCCGCAAGGCTGACAACCCATCTTCTCGAAACCGCCATGCGCACCCACCGCTCCCCGCCTGGGGCGAGGTTCTGCGCGTCAAGGCCTGATTGCCAAGTTACTTCGGCGTCAGGACCCTCGAAAGCTTCCCTTTACGTGCGCGTCAAGTTCGGGCTAGGTATCGCCCATGGCGACCGCCGACGATCACCGCACCTATTCGATCCGCCAGCTGTGCCGCGAGTTCAGCGCCACGGCGCGGGCCCTGCGCTTCTATGAGGACAAGGGCCTGTTGACCCCGGCGCGCAAAGGCCAGACGCGGGTCTATGACGCCCGCGACCGGGCCCGCCTGAAGCTGATCCTGCGGGGCCGACGCATCGGCTTCAGCCTTCAGGAGATCCAGGACATGCTGGATCTGTACGATCGCAAGGATCACAACGCCCATCAGATGGCCGTGGCGCTGCGTCGCCACCGGGCCCAGATCGCGGCGCTGAAGCAGCAACTCGAAGACATCGAAGGCGCTATCCAGACAGCCGAGGACGCCTGTCAGTGGATGGAGGAGAAGCTGGGCGAGTACCGCCCCGACCTGCTTCCCGGCGCCGAAGAATACGCGAACCTGATGAAGGCTCGCCTGAACACCGACCACAACCACCAGCCCTTCAAAGCGAGAGCCTGAGCGCATGGCGTACAAAGCCCCCGTCCGCGACCTGACGTTCATCCTGAACGAGGTGCTGGAGATCGACCGCTATACGAACCAGCCCGGCTTCCAGGACGTGTCGTCCGAACTGGCGCAACAGATCCTCGAGGAAGCCGCGCGCTTCTCGGACGAGGTCATCGCGCCGATCAACAACCCCGGCGACAAGGAAGGCTGCCACTGGGCCGAAGGCGGCGTGGTCACGACGCCCAAGGGCTGGAAAGAGGCTTATCACCAGATGGTCGAGGCCGGCTGGCCCGCCCTGATGATGGACCCGGCCTACGGCGGCCAGGGCATGCCGTCGGTGATCGGCTCGGCCGTGGGCCAGTTCACGGCGGGCGCCTCGGCGGCCTTCTCGATGTATCCGGGCCTGACGGCAGGCGCCTGGGCGGGCATCCACGCCAACGCCTCGGAAGAGATCAAGCAGAAATACCTGCCCAAGATGACGTCGGGCGAATGGACCGGCACGATGAACCTGACCGAGCCGCAATGCGGCACCGATCTGGGCATGGTGCGGACCAAGGCCGTGCCGAACGGCGACGGCTCCTATTCGATCACCGGCCAGAAGATCTGGATCTCGGCCGGCGAGCACGACTTCGCCGACAACATCATCCACACCGTGCTGGCCCGCGTCGAAGGCGCGGTCCCGGGCATCAAGGGCCTGTCGCTGTTCGTGGTGCCGAAATTCCTCGTCAACGAGGACGGCTCGCTCGGTGAGCGCAACACGCTGGAATGCGCCGGCCTCGAGCACAAGATGGGCATCCACGGCAACGCCACGGCCGTCATGCAGTACGACGGCGCCAGGGGCTGGCTGATCGGCGAGGAAGGCCGGGGCATGAACAACATGTTCGTGGTCATGAACGAGGCCCGCCTCGGCACCGGCCTGCAGGGCCTGGCCATCGGCACCGCCGCCTACCAGGCCGCCGCCGAGTTCGCCAAGGATCGCCTGCAGGGCCGCAGCCTGACCGGTCCGAAGAACCCGGACGGCCCGGCCGATCCGATCATCGTCCACCCCGACGTGCGCCGCATGCTGCTGGAGGCCCGCGCCTTCGTCGAAGGCGGCCAGGCCTTCATCCTGTGGACCGCGCTGCAGGCCGACCTCGAGAAGTCCGAGGACGAGGCCGTGGCGACCAAGGCCAAGGACTACATGGGTCTGCTGACGCCCGTGCTGAAAGCCTATCTGACCGACAAGGGCTTCCACGCCGCCTCGCTGGCCATGCAGGTCCACGGCGGCTCGGGCTACACCGAGCATTTCCCGGCCTCGCAGTATCTGCGCGATGCGCGGATCACCATGATCTACGAGGGCACAAACGGCATCCAGGCGCTGGATCTCGTGGGCCGCAAGCTGCCCGCGCAGGGCGGCCGCGCCATCATGAGCTGGTTCGGAGACATCGACGCCTTCGTGGCCGAAAACGGCTCGAACGAAGCCGTGAAGCCCTTCATCGACGGCCTGGCCGACGCCAAGAAGAAGCTGCAGGAAGGCACGATGTGGCTGATGCAGAACGGCATGGCCAATCCGGACAACGCCGGCGCCGCCTCGACCGACTATCTGAACATCTTCGGCCTGACCGCCCTGGCCTATGTCTGGTCGCAGATGGCCATCGCGGCGCAGAAGCAGATCGACGCCGGTTCGACCGACCCGTTCTACGCCGCCAAGCTGCAGACCGGCCGTTACTTCGTGGAGCGCATCCTGCCGGACGCCGGCGCGCACCTGACCAAGCTGAAGACCGGCGCCGACGTGCTGATGGCCATGCCGGCGGACGCGTTCTGATCTGAGTTCTCCCTCCCCGTCCCGGGGAGGGTGGTCGGCGCGTCAGCGACGACCGGGTGGGGCGGGCCGATCCATCAGGACGCGGCGCCCGCTTCATCGAGCCGTCCCCACCCGGTCGCTTCGCGACCACCCTCCCCGGGACGGGGAGGGAGATGACGAGTAGCCCCGATGAACGTCCTCAACGTCCCCGAACCCGCCTTCATGCAGGAAGAAGAGATCACCCTCTTCTCCGACAGCGTCGCCAAATGGATCGACGAGCATGCGCCGCCGGAGAAGTTCCAGCAGTGGATCGCCGACTCGTCGGTGCCGCGGCAGCTGTGGAACGACGCCGGGGACGCCGGTCTGCTGGGCCTGTCGATGCCCGAGGCCGACGGCGGCATGGGCGGCGACTACCGCCATGAGGTGGTGCTGATGCGCCAGCTGGGCTGGAAGGGCGCGGACCATTTCGGCATCTCGCTGCACAACGCGATCGTCATGCCGTACATCTGGCATTACGGCACCGAGGAGCAGAAGCAGCGTTGGCTGCCCCGCCTGCAGTCCGGCGAACTGGTCGGCGCCATCGCTATGACCGAACCGGGGGCGGGCAGCGACCTGCAGGGCGTGAAAACCACCGCCATCAAGCGCGGCGACCACTACGTCGTGAACGGCTCCAAGACCTTCATCACCAACGGCCAGCTGGCCAATTTCGTCATCGTGGTGGCCAAGACCGATCCGGCCGAAGGCGCCAAGGGCACCAGCCTGATCGTGGTCGAGACCGACGGCGCCGAGGGCTTCGAGCGCGGCCGGAACCTGCACAAGATCGGCATGGAGGCGAACGACACCTCCGAGCTGTTCTTCAACGACGTGAAGGTCCCGCTGGAGAACGTCATCGGCGGCGGCGAAGGCCAGGGCTTCATCCAGCTGATGCAGCAGCTGCCGCAGGAGCGGCTGAACATCGCCGTTCAGGGCGTGGCCGCGGCCGAGCGCGGGCTCAAGGAGACGCTGGCCTACGTCAAGGAGCGCAAGGCCTTCGGCAAGCGGGTGATCGACTTCCAGAACACCCAGTTCAAGCTGGCCGAGGTGAAGACGAAATTGACCGTCGCCAAGGTCTTCGTCGACCACTGCCTGGGCCTGCACCTGCAGGGCAAGCTGGACGCCGCCACCGCCTCGATGGCCAAATACTGGGTCACCGACATCCAGGGCGAGGTCATCGACGAGATGCTGCAACTGCACGGCGGCTACGGCTACATGAACGAGTACCCGATCGCCCAGCTGTACAAGGACGCCCGCGTCCAGCGCATCTACGGCGGTACGAACGAGATCATGAAGCTCTTGATCGCGCGGACGCTGTAGGGGTTAGCACTGCACTCTTGTCATCCCGGACGAGCGCAGCGAGATCCGGGACGGGCTGACAAGCCATCACTCCTGGCCCGGTCGGCTTGCCGAACCGGGCCCAGGGGTGGCTCGTAACTCTCCATAGAGATCGGCCCAACGCGGATTATTCTCCTCGACCAGCGCGAACTTCCATTCGCGCAGCCAGCGCTTGATCCGCTTTTCGCGCAGGATCGCCTGATCGATGTACCGGTGGGTTTCGTACCAGACCAGGCGATCGATCCCTCGCTCGGCCGTGTAGCCTGGGACCAGGCCTTCCTTGTGCTCGGCGACGCGCCGCACGAGGTCGTTGGTGACGCCAACATACAGCCAGCCGCACGGCCCGCTGGCGAGCAGATAGACATAGAAGCGCTGGGTCATGACCGCCTCCCGGCGCAACCCTCACGGGTTGTCCGGGAGCAGTCAAGGTTGTGGCCCATCCCGTCCCGGATCTCGCTTCGCTCGTCCGGGATGACAAGGCCGACGGGGAGGCTATGACGTAGGCCCATGATCCGCCTCCACGTCACCACCGACCTGTCCCCCGGCGCCGCGGCTGCGCCGACGCTCGATCAGTCGCGCTATCTGACGCAGGTGATGCGGCTGAAGGCGGGCGACGAGCTGCTGGTGTTCAACGGGCGCGACGGGGAGTGGCGGGCGACGATCGCCGAGGTGCTGAAGAAGGGCGTGATCCTGCGCGCCGAGGCGCAGGTGCGGGCGCAGATCAATCCACCGGACGTGCATCTGCTGATCGCCACGGTGAAGAAATCTGCGCTGGAGTTCGCGGTCGAGAAAGCCACCGAACTGGGCGCGGCGCGGATCAGCCTTGTGACGACGCAGCGGACCCAGGCGCAGCACCTGCGCCTCGACCGGCTGGACGCCATCGCCGAGGAAAGCGCCGAACAGACCGGGCGGCTGGACGTGCCGCTGGTCGATGCGCCGAGGAAGCTGGATGCGATCCTGGACGGCTGGGACGCGTCGCGACGGCTGATGTTCTGCGACGAGACCGGCGGCGCGCCGGCGATCCCGGCGCTGCAGGCGGCGGGCGGGTCGTCCTGGGCCATCCTGATCGGGCCGGAGGGCGGATTCTCGCCCGAGGAAGGCGAGCGTCTGCGGTCCCTCCCCTTCGCCACCTCCGTGTCCCTGGGCCCGCGGATCCTGCGCGCCGACACCGCCGCCACGACCGCCCTGACCCTGTGGCAGGCGGCGATCGGCGACTGGGATCGGTAACCCCCACACGCACGGAAATATTCCGGCCCCTTGAGCGTTGCCGTCTCGTCGCCCATCTAGCCGCGACAAGAGGGGCTGAAAGAACAAGATGGCCGACGCCGCACCGCTTTCCCGGGAAGACCTGATCGGCGCCATGTCCAAGGGCGAGAAGCCCAAGGACCAATGGCGTATCGGCGCCGAGCACGAGAAGTTCGGTTTCGACAAGTCGACCCTGCGCCGCCCGGCCTATGAGGGCCCGAACGGCATCAAGGCGATGCTGGATGGCCTGACCCGTTTCGGCTGGCGACCGGTGCTGGAGGGCGATCACGTCATCGCCCTGGAGCGCGAGAACGCCGAAGGCTTCACCGCCTCGATCAGCCTGGAGCCGGGCGGCCAGTTCGAGCTGTCGGGCGCGCCGCTGAAGGACATCCACGACATCTGCACCGAGACGGGCCAGCACCTGATGGAGGTCAAACAGGTGGCCGACCAGCTGCACCTCGGCTTCCTCGGCGTCGGGTTCGATCCTGAGTGGCGGCGCGAGGACGTGCCGGTCATGCCCAAGGGCCGCTACGACATCATGCGCGCCTACATGCCGAAGCGGGGCAAGCTCGGCCTCGATATGATGCTGCGCACCTGCACCATCCAGGCGAACCTCGACTTCGAAAGCGAGGCGGACATGGTGGCCAAATTCCGCACCTCGCTGGCGCTGCAGCCGATCGCGACGGCGCTGTTCGCCTGTTCGCCCTTCACCGAGGGCAAGCCGAACGGCTTCCTGACCGCCCGCGCCAACGTCTGGACCGATACCGATCCGGACCGCACCGGCATGCTGGACTTCGTCTTCCAGGACGGCTTCGGCTACGAGCGCTACGCCGACTATGCGCTGGATACGCCGATGTATTTCGTGAAGCGCGACGGCAAGTACGTCGATGCTTCGGGCCAATCGTTCCGTGACTTCCTGGACGGAAAACTGCCTGCCCTGCCCGGCGAACTGCCGAACAGGAAGGACTGGCTGGATCACCTGACCACCCTGTTCCCCGAGGTGCGGCTGAAATCCTATCTGGAGATGCGCGGCGCCGACGGCGGGCCGTGGAGCCGCATCTGCGGCCTGCCCGCCCTGTGGGCCGGGGTGCTGTACGACGCGCCGTCGCTGGCGGCCGCCTGGGACCTGGTCAAGGACTGGGACGTCGAGGACCACGAGCGTCTGCGCCGCGACGTGACGCGCCTGGGCCTGAAGGCCGAGGTCGCCGGCCGCACGGTGCAGGACGTGGCGAAGGACATGGTCCACATCGCCCGCGAAGGCCTGAAGAATCGGGCCCGCTTCTCGGGCGGCATGGTCGACGAGCGCGGCTACCTGTCCGAGCTTGAGGACATCGCCGACAGCGGCATCACCCCCGCCGACCGGCTGCTGTCGCTTTATCACGGCGAGTGGAAGGGCGACCTGAGCCGCCTGTACCGCGATTTCGCCTACTGATTGTTAGGGCCGGTCCGGCAGGATCGGTCCCATGAGCCCGTCCATCCTCGACAAATTCCTCGACTGGAACAGTCCGACCCGGGACATGCTGGTGTTCGCCGGGGCAGGGATCGTCGCCCTGATCGCCGCCCTGTGGCTGTTCGGCTCGGACAGCTCGTCGCCGATCCGCGCAACGGAAGCAGCCGTGCGGGAGGCTCTCGACGATCCTGACGTCAGGATCAGCGGAACCCGGCTCGAGTATACGTCAGGCTACCGCCAACGGCTGGTTTGCGGCCGTGTGGCCGACGACCCGAACCGTCCGTTCGCCGCGCTGGTCCGCGAGAGCGAGGATCAGAGCCCGCTGTCGCTGATCGGCTCCGGCGACCGGGTCCAGCGCCTCGCACTGCCTGAGGTTCGCTCGCCGACGCCGGAACAGGCGGAACTGCTGGCCGCCTGCGCCCGGAAGGGCTGACAAGGCCGCAACCCCGGGTCGTCCGCCGCCGCTCCGTCTGTTATGACGGGGTCATGATCCTCGAACTGGTCATCGCGACGATCATGGTGCTGATCACGGTCGCGATGCACGCGTCCGGATTGCTGCTGATGGCGCGCGGCATCAAGCATCATGACCACCGGACCGGCCGGGTGCGGCTGAATGCGGTGTCGATCGAGGCGGCCTTGCTGACCGTGCTGATCATCCTGGGACTGTTCGTCCTGCACGGCGCCCAGATCTGGCTCTACGCCGTGCTGTTCCACGGCCTGGGGGCGGTCGCGAACTTCCGCGACGCCATCTATTTCTCGACCATCAGTTACGGGGCCATCGGCTACGGCGACGCCGAGATCGCCGAACAATGGAAGCTGCTGGGGGCGATCGAGGGGATCAACGGGGTGATCCTGCTGGGCTGGTCGGTCGCCTTCTTCGTCACCGTGATGGCGCGGATCGTGCCGACGCCCCACCGCCGCGTGGCGCGCGGCGGTGGGAGCGACGCCCGGTCAGGCGGCGGGGGCGCGGGGTGAGCGGGCCAGGCTGTCGGTGTTGCATTGGCCGATCTCGGCCTCGGTCAGGGCCAGGCCTTCGCGGCTGAAGGCCGAGACCGGACCGAAGCGGGTCACGAAGCGCCGGCATTCGCGCATCAGCGGCTGGGTGGTGCCGCCGCCGCGGCCGACACACTCGCCGCCGCCGTTGCAGTTCCAGTTGCGGCCGTCGAGGTTCAGGCGGATTTCGCGGGGCTGAACCAGGGTGGCGGTCGCGCCGGCGCCCTGGACGGGCTGGGCGACCGCAAGGGCCGCGGTCATCAGGGTCATGAGAAGCATCGTCGCCTCCTGGGGCTGTTCAAAACGGCCGATCCGTGCAAAAGTGACCGACCGTGCACATATGAGTGACCGACCGGTCACTTTGAGTCAATCGAAAAATTCGCCGTTCGGTCACTTTTATTGGAGACGCAGATGCCGCCCAAAGGCGCCGCCACCCGGGCCCGACTGGTCGACGAGGCGATGAGACAGGTCACCGTGCGCGGTCTGGCCGCCGTCAGCCTGCAGGACGTCGCCGGCGCCTCGGGCGTGTCGAAGAGCGCGGTGCTGAAGCATTTCCAGTCCAAGGAATCGCTGCAGATCGAGCTGGTCGACGCCATGATCGATCGCTTCAAGGTCGCCGTCTGGGACCCGGCCGAGCCGCTGGAGCCGGGCCGCGAACGGCTGGACCGGATCATTCAGGGAGAGCTGGACTGGATCGACGGCGAGGATCGCCCCGGGGGCTGTCCGCTGATGGCCGCCGCCGCCGAACTGGACGACCAGCCGGGGCCGCTGCGGGATGCGCTGAAGGCCAGCCAGATCCGCTGGGCCAGGGTGCTGAAGCGCGAGTTCCGGACGATCCATCCCGACCGTGACGAGGCGGCGCTGGACACCCTGGTGTTCCAGTTCAAGGGCCTGGTGCTGGCCTACAGCCACTCCCGCCGGCTGCTGGACGACGAGACGGCGCGCAACCAGGCCATGGCGGCCTACCGGATGCTGGTCGCCTGATGACCACCGTCACGCCGATGATCCATGTGCCGGACGTCGCGGCGACGGCCCGGTGGTACGAGGGCATCGGCTTCGAGGTGCTGGCCACGGCCGAGGACGGTGTTGAGACGACGTGGGCGCAGCTGGCCCTGGGCGCGACCCGGGTGATGCTGAACTGCGGCGGCCGACCCGCCACGCATGACCGTCGGGACGTGGACCTCTATGTCGAGACCGACGACGTCGAGGCGTTCCGACGCCGGTTCGACGGACGCGCCGACCTGGACCTGGTCGAGGACCTGCACGACACCTTCTACGGCATGCGCGAGTTCATCATCCGCGACCCGAACGGATTCTGGATCACCTTCGGCCAGACGGTTTCCGGCTAGAAGACTTCGATGCCGACCGAGAACGAGCGCAAATACGTCCTGTCCGATCCGGAGGCCGTCCTGGCCCTGTGGGATCGCGAGACATGGAGCGAGATCCGCCAGGGCTATCTGCCCGGCGACGCGCGCATCCGGAGGCGCGTCGACAGCGGGGTCCACGAGGACAGCTTCACCTACAAGATCACCGCGGCCGGACGCCTGATCGAGATCGAAACGGCCATCGAGGACGCCCGCGACTTCGACGACCTGTGGCCGAAGACGACGCGGCGCATCCACAAGCTGCGGCGGACGGTGACGGACCGACACGGCCTGCAGTGGGACGTCGACCTGCTGATGAACGACGACGGCGAAATCTACTTCGCGATGGCGGAGTGCGAGATGCCCGAGGGCATGGACGCGCCGCCGAAAATCCTGCCCGCGCTGGCGCCGTACATCCGGTTCGCGGTGCCGCGCGCGCGGCAGGCGGAGTTCGTCAACGCCCGGCTGGCCGATCCGGCCTATGCGGCGTCGCTGGTCTTCTAGGCGTCGCGGACTATCAGGCGGATTCCGGATGCGACAGCGGCGTCGCCCGTAGCGGCGGGCGGGACTTCCTGCGACAACCCCCGGTACGGAGGTGACCATGTCAGGCAACATCCATATCGGCGTCGGCGGCTGGACCTTTGAGCCGTGGCGCGGCGTCTTCTATCCGGAGAAGCTGAGCCAGAAGAAGGAGCTGGAGTTCGCCTCACGGGCTCTGACCTCCATCGAGATCAACGGCACCTACTATTCGACCTTCAAGCCTGACAGCTGGATGAAGTGGCGCGACGAGACGCCCGAGGGGTTCGTCTTCTCGGTCAAGGCCAGCCGCTACTGCACCAACCGCAAGGTCCTGTCCGACATGGGCGAATCCATGGGCCGGTTCCTGGATCAGGGACTGACGGCGCTGGGCGACAAGCTGGGGCCCATCAACTGGCAGTTCATGGGGACCAAGAAGTTCGACGCCGAGGACTTCGAGGGCTTCCTGAAGCTGCTGCCGCACGAGAAGGACGGCCTGCGGCTGCGCCATGCGCTGGAGGTGCGGAACCCGAGCTTCGACACGCAACAGTTCTACGATCTGGCTGCGAAGTACGGCGTGGCCATCGTCTATGCGGTCGACGACGAGGAGCCGAACTGGCCGAAGATCGACCAGCCGACCGCCGACTTCACCTATGCCCGATTGATGTCGAGCCGCGAGGACGAGCCGACCGGGATGACGTCGCAGGAACTTGACGCCATCGCCGGGCAGACCCGCGACTGGGCGAAGCGGGGCGAGGTGTTCGCGTACTTCATCTCGGGTGCGAAGGTCCGCAACCCGGCCGCCGCCCAGGCGCTGATCGCCAAGCTGGGCTGAGCGTCAGCCGGCGGTCCGGGCCACGAGATCGCGGTACGAGCAGAAGCGATCCGGCAGGGGTTCCGGGGCGACTTCGGCGACCTCGAGCCGCTTGATCTTCCAGGCGCCGAAGAAGTCGCGCTCCAGGTCCACGGTGGCGTAGCGAGTCGACGCGCCGTCGGGGCCGAACGCCCAACGCCCCTGGGCCGACTGATAGTCGCCGCCCATGATCAGCTCGGTCTGGCGCAGCACCGGCGTCCCCTCCTGACCGGGGATGCTGAAGGGCGACAGTTCGAAGGGGTTCTGGACGGCGCCCGAGGCGTCGATCCATTGCCGGCTCTTGAAGACGCTGCGGGCCTTGCGCCGGTCGCCCGTCGCCATCGCCCCGGCATAGGTGTTCAGCACGCCGTCAATGAGCGGGCTGCTGGACGCTTTCCAGTCCACCATGGCTTCGGGGCCGGCGCCGCAGCCGTTGCCGCTGTTGGCGGTGATGTTGCCGACCGTCGCCCCGATCACGCTGGGGATGAACGTCTGGGCCTGCGCAGGCGCGCCGGTCAGGGCGAGGCCCAGTGCGAGTCCGGCAGCCGTCATCCAGCGCCGTTGAACGCGAGTCGTCGTCATCATGTGTATTTCCCCCTGAGGTGCGGAACGCTCTAGCGCGCGCCTGGAAAGGGTCAAGCGGGCTGACCGCTTGCGGCGACGCGCATGAGGGCGCAACTGGAGTTTGTCGCAGAGCCCGAGGAGCCTCCCCATGCCCATCGCCACACGCGCCTTCGCCGCCACCGCCGCCGACGCGCCGCTGAGCCCGTATAGCTTCGATCGACGCGATCCCGGCCCCGACGATGTGGCGATCGAGATCAAATACTGCGGCGTCTGCCACTCGGACCTGCACGTGGCGAAGAACGATCTGGGCAACAGCCGCTATCCCATCGTGGTCGGCCACGAGATCGCCGGCGTGGTCACGGCCGTGGGCGCCAACGTCAGCCGCTTCAAGGAAGGCGACCGGGTCGGCGTCGGCTGCATGGTCGATAGCTGTCGCACCTGCGAGGCCTGCCGCGAGGGGCTGGAGCAGTACTGCGTCCCCGGCATGACCCAGACCTATGGCTCGCCCGATCCGAAGGGCAAGGAGGTCGGCCAGGCCATCACCCAGGGCGGCTATTCCGACCGCATCACGGTCGATCAGAACTATGTCCTGTCGATCCCCGACAGCATTCCGCTGGACGCCGCTGCGCCCCTGCTGTGCGCCGGCATCACCACCTACAGCCCGCTGAAGACCTGGGGCGTCGGTCCCGGCTCGAAGGTGGCGGTGATCGGCCTCGGCGGCCTGGGTCATATGGCGGTCAAGCTGGCCGCGGCGATGGGGGCGGAAGTCACCGTCCTGTCGACCTCGGACCGCAAGAAGGCCGACGCCGAACGCATGGGCGCGAAGCATTTCCTGATCAACTCGGACAAGGCGGCCATGCAGGCGGCGGCCGAGAAGTTCAATCTGATCATCAACACCGTCTCGGCCACGCATGAGATCTCCAGCCACATCAACCTGCTGGCCCGCGACGGCACGATGGTGATGCTGGGCCTGTCGACCGAGGGCATGCCGGTGTTCGCGGTGCCGCTGCTGTGGCGCCGGCGCCGCGTGGCGGGCAGCCTGATCGGCGGCATCCGCGAGACCCAGGAGATGCTGGACTTCTGCGCCGAGCACGGCGTCGCCTGCGAGATCGAGGTCATCGCCCCCGACCAGATCAACGAGGCCTACCAGCGGATGGAGAAGTCCGACGTCCGCTACCGCTTCGTCATCGACATGGGCCGGTTCGATAAAGCTGCGTAACGCCGTCTTTCCGCGCAACGGCGCGCGAGCTAAAGCGTATCCGTAAGGCATGCGGCCCGCCCCCAGAGGCCGCAGCACCTGGGACAAGGAAGCGCTCATGGCTCGCGTCGCATTCGTGACCGGCGGAACCCGCGGTATCGGCAAGGCTATCGTTCAGCGGCTGAAGGAAGACGGCATGGCCGTCGCCGCCGGCTACTCGGGCAACACCGAGGCGGCCGAGGCGACCGCGGCCGAGCTGGGCGTGATGGTGGTGAAGGGCAATGTCGGCTCGTTCGACGACTGCGCCCGCGCCGTGGCCGAGGTGGAGGCGCAGTTCGGTCCGATCGACGTGCTGGTGAACAACGCCGGCATCACCCGCGACGGCTTCTTCCACAAGATGAGCTCGGATCAGTGGTCCGACGTGATCCGGGTGAACATGGACAGCGTGTTCAATATGACGCGCCAGGTCATCAACGGCATGCGCGACCGCAGCTTCGGCCGGATCGTCAACATCAGCTCGATCAACGGCCAGAAGGGCCAGATCGGTCAAACCAACTATTCGGCCGCAAAGGCCGGTATGATCGGCTTCACCAAGGCGCTGGCGCTGGAAAACGCGCGCAAGGGCGTCACCGTGAACTGCATCGCGCCGGGCTACATCGACACCGAAATGGTGGGGGCGATGGACGAGAAGGTTCTGGCCGGAATCATCTCCCAGATCCCGGTCGGAAGGCTCGGAAAAGGCGAGGAAATCGCCGACATGGTGTCCTGGCTGGCCGGCGAGCGTGCCGGATATGTCACAGGCTGTACCCTGTCGCTGAACGGCGGTCAGTATCTGGTCGGTTGACGGGGCCCCGCCCAAAATCCGCCGTGTGACGATTCCACCTAGGCCGCCATGGAGTTGACGGCGAGGGTCAGAACGGCGCGGACGCCGATTCCGACTGCGATGGCGATTGCCCTCGCGGCCGTCACGCTGTCGTTGGCTCCGCTGTTCGCCGAGGCCGCCGCCCAGGAGCGGGGCAATGTGCAGGCGGAGCAGAGCCGCTCGCTGCGCAACCGCACGGCCCCCACGACCAGCCTTCCGGCGCCCGGCCGCTACGTCGCCGATTCGGGCGATGCGTTCACGCTGGACCGCTCGGGCCAGCGTCCGCTGCTGCGCTTCGATCGCCGGGACGAGACCTGGGTGCTGCGTCCGACGGCCGCGCCGCGCGGCGACGTCATCTATCGCAACGACGCCGGCCAGCAGATCCTGCGGGTGACCCAGGGCGGCGGCATCACCGTCTACACCGCCCGCGCGCCGGGCGGTTCGCCGGCCTCGTTCTCTGGTCCGGGCGAAACCCTGTCCCTGCCCCGCCTCGGGCCGACCCAGCTGTTCCAGCTGATGACCCGCCGCAGCGCCATGATCAGCCAGACCATGGGCCGGCTGATCGAGATCAACGTCGACACCAACCAGGCCGCCGAAGGTCTGACGGTCGAGGCGCTGATCCTGTCGACCGACGCCGTCATGCGCATCGCCCGCTCCCCGAGCGGGCGTTCTTCGCTGAACCAGCTGCGCCGCATCGTCATCACCCAGGGAGCTACCGCCGGGGTGACCTACAACCGCGGCGAACTGCGGATCGTGGTGGCCCCCTCGCAGGGCGTGGCCGGACGTCCGTCCTCGGCCCGCGTGATCCGCGCCTTCCTGCCGGCCGAAAACGCCAGCCGCTAGAAGCTGTCCTTGGCGGCGCGGCGGGTGGCGAAGTCGCCGGCGTCGGCGGCGCGCAGGAACGGATTGAAGGCCTTCTCCGCCCCGATCGTCGTCGGCACCGTCGGCTCGCCGCGCTCGCGCATGGCGAAGACCCCGGCGGCCCGTGCTTCCATCTCCGGCCGATCATCGATGCTCAGCGCAAAGCGGGCGTTCGAGGCGGTGTATTCATGCGCGCACCAGACGACCGTCTCGTCCGGCCAGGCGGCCAGTTTCTGAAGGCTGGACCACATCTGGTCGGGCGTGCCCTCGAACAGGCGGCCGCAGCCCATGACGAACAGCACGTCGCCGACGAAGGCCTGGGCGTCCGTCGGGGAGCGGTAGACGATATGGCCGAGGGTATGGCCCGGCGCGTCCGTGACCTCGAGCCGGGTCTCACCCAGCATGACCTCGTCGCCGCCGCGAACGACGCGGTCCAGCGGCGCGGCCTTGCGCACCTCTTCCGGCCCGACGATCTCGCAGCCGGTCTCGGCCTGCAGGCGGGCATTTCCCTGGGTGTGGTCGGGATGCCAGTGGGTGTTCAGGATCAGGTCCAGCCGACCCCAGCCGGATCGCTCCAGCTCGGCCAGGATGGCGTCGGCGTCCGGGGTGTCGATGGTCGCGACCGTCCCGGCAGCCGCGTCGCGGACGAGGATGCCGTAGTTGTCGGACAGGCAGGGAAAAAGGCGGACATCCAGGGACATGCCCCATTGTGGCAGCGGCCCCGTTGCGGGTCTATGCTGACCCCATGCGGCGCAGCATCGAGGAACTGAGGATCTTCTACGGCGAACCGGCCGGGGCGCTGGCGCGTCGTCTGCTGGCGCGACGGCTGGAGGACGCCTGGGGCGAAGCCTCCGACTGCGACGTGCTGGGACTGGGCTACGCCACGCCGTGGCTGGACACCTTCGTCGGCGCGCGACGGGTGGTCGCCGCCATGCCGGGCGGTCAGGGCGTCGAGATGTGGCCGCCGGTCGGCCGCAACCGCACGGTGCTGGTCGACGACCGCCGCCTGCCGTTCGCCGCGGGCTCATTCGACCGCATCCTGCTGGTGCACGCCCTGGAAGAGGCGGACGACGCCCAGGCGCTGATGCTGGAGGCCGTGCGGGCGCTGGCGCCGGCGGGACGGATCATCCTGATCGCGGCCGCGCGCGGCGGCCTGTGGTCCCGGTCCGAGGCGACGCCGTTCGGGCATGGCCGCCCGTTCACCCGCCGCCAGCTGGAGCGGCTGGTGCGCGAGGCGGGCCTTGAGCCGACCGCCTGGACCCAGACCCTGTACGTGCCGCCGTGGACGCCGCTGCTGCCGCTGGCGGATGGTCTGGAGCAGGTCGGCAAGCGTATCGCGCCGGGCGCGGCGGGCGTCATCCTGCTGGAGGCGACGCGTCAGGCCTATGCGCGGCTGCATCCCGGAACGGCGGCGGCCACCGCCCCGGCGCTGGCGCCCGCGCTGCAGCCCCAGCCCGCATCCAGAAGCAGCCGACGCGGTCTGGCGGGACCCGCAAAACACCCCTAAAGGGCGCGCATGCAGCGACTGATCCTGATGCGCCACGCCGAGGCGGAACGGGCGAGCGGCTCCGGCCGTGACCGTGACCGCAATCTTTCGGCGCGGGGCCGGGCCGACGCCGCCCTGATGGGCCGTGCGCTCGCCGCGCGCGGGGTCCGCCCCGACCTGGCGCTGGTGTCGCCCGCCAACCGCACGCGCCAGACCTGGGAACTGGTCCACGACGCCCTCGGCGACGTGCAGGTGCGCGAGGACGAGCCCCTCTACAACGGCTCGGCCGACACCCTGCGCCGCCATATCCAGGCCGCCGAGGACGAGGCGGGCTCCCTGCTGGTCGTCGCCCACAATCCGGGGGTCCATCTGCTGGCGGTGGAATATCTGATCGAGAGCGCGGCCTCGCCGTCGGTGCTGGACCGGATGAGCGGCGGCTTCCCGCCCGGCGCCGCGGCGCTGTTCCAGGTGGATGTCGCCGGGCGCTGCACCTTCGAAGGCTTCCTGCAGCCGCGCGACGTGGCCGGCGCATGAGCGACATCGCCTACAAACTGGTCGACCGGGTCGAATGGGACGCGGCGAAGGCCGCGGGCGCCTATGCCGGATCGGCCGTCGATCTGGCGGACGGCTACATCCACATGTCGGCGGACGGGCAACTGGCCGAGACGGCGCGGCGCCACTACGCCGGGCGGAGCGACCTGGTGCTGGTCAGCGTCGATCTTTCCGGGCTGGGCGAGGCGTTGAAATGGGAGGCGTCGCGCGGCGGCGACCTGTTCCCGCACCTGTTCGCCCCCCTGCCCGTCAGCGCCGCCGTCGAGGAGCGCGGGCTGTCGGTGGATGCGGACGGGGTGATGCGTTTCGAGGATGGAGCCGTCGGATGGGGCTGACCGATATCGGCGCGAGCCTGCTGCGCAACATCGACCCCGAGACCGCCCACGGCTTGGCGATCCGCGCGCTGCAGATGGTCCCCCTGCCCGCCCCGGCCGCCGACGATCCGGTGCTGCGCACCCGCATCGGCGCGCTGGAGCTGCCCAATCCGGTCGGCCTGGCCGCCGGCCTGGACAAGAACGGCGAGGCCCTGCACGGGCTGGCGCGCCTGGGCTTCGGCTTCGTGGAATGCGGCTCGGTCACGCCGGTGGCGCAGCCGGGCAATCCGAAGCCGCGTCTGTTCCGCCTGACCGAGGACCGGGCGGTGATCAACCGCATGGGCTTCAACAACGCCGGGCTTGAGGCCTTCGCGGAGCGGCTGACGCTGCGGCCCACCTCGGTCGCCATCGGCGCCAACCTGGGGGCCAACAAGGACACCGAGGACAAGGCGGCGGACTATGTCGCCGGCCTGCTGCGCCTGAAGGGGCTGGCCGACTATGTGACGGTCAACGTCTCGTCGCCGAACACGCCCGGCCTGCGGGCGCTGCAGGGCCGCGCCGCGCTGGACGATCTTCTGGGCCGTCTGGCCGAGGCGCGCGGGGCCGACCCGACGCCCGTATTCCTGAAGATCGCTCCGGACCTGACGTCGGACGAGATCGCCATGATCGTCGAGGCCAGCCTGGATCACGGCCTCGACGCCCTGATCGTGTCCAACACCACCCTCGATCGGCCGGACAGCCTGCGCGCCTCGGCCAAGGGCGAAGCCGGCGGCCTGTCGGGCGCGCCTCTGAAAGCCCGCGCGACCGCGGCGCTACAGGCAGCGGCCGAGGCTTCGCAGGGTCGCCTGCCCCTGGTCGCCGTGGGCGGGATCGATTCCGGCGCCGAGGCCTGGGCCCGCATTCGCGCCGGCGCCTGCGCCGTCCAGTTGTACTCCTCGCTGATCTACGAAGGCCCCGGCCTGATCGGCCGCATCAAGCGCGATCTGGCCGCCCGACTGCACGCCGAGGGCTTCTCCACCGTGGCGGAAGCGGCTTCAACCGGCCGTTGACGGAGCGTTAGGGCAAGCACGCCATAGTGTCCCGAAGGGCGAAAACGCCCAGCCCCGGGGAGACGCATGGCGGCCGCCAAAGACCACATGCCAGACGCCGCGCCTGAAGCATGGGCCGGCGCTATCCGCCAGCGACGCAAGGCGTTGCTGCAGCGGTTGGGCATGGGCGCGGCCAGCGCCCTGGTGTTCAGCCCCCTGATCGGCTGGGACCTCAGCGTCGCCTGGGTGCTGGGCTATTTCATCGTCCAGGCTCTGGACCTTTGGACCTTCGCCCCGGTCGTCAGCGGCAAGACGACGCGTCTGACGGGATTCCGCGCGGCCGCGGGCAATTTCCTGCTGGTCCTGAACGCGAGCTATTTCGGCAGCCTGTCGGTCCCGCTGTGGCTGGTCGGCGGTCCGATGGGCGGCATCTGCGCGGCCATGCTGCTGTCGGCCGGCGCCATCTATTCGATGATCAACGCCCCGCGGTCGATGTCCGTGCTGGTGCTGACGGTCGCGCCGCAGTTCCTCTATCTGACCTCGATCCCCTTCTTCATGGCGATGTTCGGAGCCTCGACCGGCTTCGTGACGGCCGCGGCGATCGCCGTCGGCGTCTTCATCACCTACTGCCTGTCGACGTGGCAGCGCATGAATGACGCGCGCACGGCCGAAAGCGCCGCCCGCGTCGAGGCCGAGCAGAAGCGCATTGACGCTGAACGCATCATGGAAGGCCGCAGCGCCTTCCTGGCCACCGTCGGCCACGACCTGCGCACCCCGATCAGCGCCATCCTGACCGGCGCGGCCGAGCTGGAACGCGGCGCCGGCGACGGCGCGGCCCGCGCCCAGGCCCGACTTATCAGCGACGCCGGCTTCATGATGAAGGCGCTGCTGGACGACCTGCTCGACCACGCCAAGCTCGAAGCCGGTCACATGACGGTCGATACGGTCGATTTCGACCTGCGCGAGCTGCTGAACCAGACGGTGCGCCTGTGGCGCGGCCCGGCCCGCGCCAAGGGACTGAAGTTCCGCGTCGAGGGTGCGGCGACCATGCCCGCCTCGGTCTGCGGCGACCCGATGCGCCTGCGTCAGGTGCTGAACAACCTGCTGTCCAACGCCATGAAGTTCACGCCGCGGGGTTCGATCACCCTGCGCCTGAACGGCTGGATGGAAGAGCCCGGCGGCCATGCGCTGCTGATCGAGGTTTCGGACACCGGTCCGGGCATGACGGCCGCCCAGGTCGCGCGCCTGTTCACCCCCTTCGACCAGACCGCGGACGGCGTCAGCGCCCGCCACGGCGGCACCGGCCTGGGCCTGTCGATCAGTCGCCAGCTGGCCGAGCTGATGGGCGGTCGCCTGACCGCGCGCAGCCGCCCCGGCGAAGGCGCCCGCTTCACCCTGGCCCTGCGTCTGCAGCCGGGCGAGATGGTCGAGGCGACGACGCCCGGTCTGGATCAGGAAAGCCGCGACGCGGTGGCCCGCGTGCTGGCCGCCCGGCCGGCCGGCGCCGCCCCGCTGCCGACGCCCCAGGCGCTCGAGGCCGCTGTCGCCGCCACGCCCGCCCCCGCGCCTGCCCCGACGCCTGTCGCCACCGAGGTGGAAGAGGCTCCAGACGAGGACGAAGGCCGTCCGATGCGTGTGCTGGTGGTCGACGACCACGACATCAACCGTCGCGCCATTCAGCTGATCCTGCAGCCGCTGGGCTGCGACATCGCCACGGCCGCCGACGGCATGGCGGCGCTCAAGATCTGCGAGACGGCCGACTTCGACCTCATCTTCATGGACGTGCGGATGCCCGAGCTGGACGGTCGCGAGACGACCCGCCGCATCCGCGCCGGGGGCGGCCCGAACATGCATGTGCCGGTCATCGCCGTGACCGCCGACACCTCGCCGGAAGACATCGCGGCCTGCACCGCGGCAGGCATGACCTATTTCGTGCCCAAGCCGATCACTCCGCCGATGCTGCTGGGGGCCATCACCCACGTGATGACCATGGCTCAGGACGGGGTCGAGGAAATCGAGACCGCCGCGGCCTGACCGCGCACCGCGTCGATCAGGCGGTCGGGGAAGTCCGCCGCCTTCATCGCGCACTCCCAGACGGTGATCACCCGCCAGCCCGCGGACGCGAGAGCGTCCGCCGAAGCCGCGTCGCGCGCCCGGTTGCGATCGATCTTGGCGGTCCAGTAGGCGGCGTTGGCTTTCGGCTGACGCGCGCCGCGGGGGCAGTCGTGTCCGTGCCAGAAGCAGCCGTGCACGAAGACGACGGCGCGACGGCCCTTCATCACGACATCAGGTCGACCGGGCAGACCGGAGCCGCCCAGCCGGTAGCCAATACCGGCCGCGCGCAGGATTCGGCGCGCGGCCAGTTCAGGTTTGGTGTCGCGGCCCTTCACGCGGCTCATGACCGCGCTGCGCTGTTCCGGGGAGAAGACGTCGCTCGAAACAGCCATCGGTCGCGAGGCCCTCAAGTAGCCAGGAGGCGATAGGGCCTCGCGGCCAACGCCTAGAGCTGCGCCAGCAGATGCTCGGCGGAGGAGACCTTGAACTCACCGGGCTGCTCGATGTTCAGCTGGGTGACGACGCCGTCGGTGACGATCATCGAATAGCGCTGCGAGCGCTCGCCCATGCCGAAGCCCTTGGCGTCCAGCGTCAGGCCGAGCTGGCGGGTGAAGTCGCCGTTGCCGTCGCCCAGCATGACGATGTCGTCCTTGCCGATGCCCTGGCTGTCCGCCCACGCGCCCATGACGAAGGCGTCGTTGACCGAGACGCAGGCGACGGTGTCGACGCCCTTGGCGGCCAGGTCGGCGCGGTGGTCCTTGAAGCCCGGCAGGTGGCGAACCGAGCAGGTCGGGGTGAAGGCGCCCGGAACGGCGAACAGGGCCACGGTCTTGCCCGCGAAGATGTCGTCGGTGGACACCGGCTTGGGACCATCGTCGGTGGCGCGGGTCAGGGTGGCCGAGGGGATGCGGTCGCCGATCTGGACGGTCATGGCAGGCTCCGGTGGAGGATTGGGTTCAAACGCCCGGTCCAGATAGGCGTTGCGGCGACGCTCGCCAACCGCTGATCAGGCGTGGGCCTGACTTGCGTCCGGGCGAGACGATCCCGATCATAGGATTATGGACGACTTCCAATCCCTCGTCGGGCGGCTGCTGGTGGCCATGCCCGGGATCAACGATCCGCGTTTCGAACATGCGGTGATCCTGGTCTGCGCCCACGGGCCGGACCATGCGATGGGCCTGAGGCTGGATCGCCCCGCCCCCGGCGTGGATCTGAAGGCCGTGTTGTCGAAGCTGGCGACCCCGGCGCCGGAGTCCGCCGCCACGCGCGCGGTGCTGGTCGGCGGGCCGGTGGAGCGCGAGCGCGGCTTCGTCCTGCACACCGACGACTGGATGGCCGCGGAGGCGTCGATGCCCTTCGGCGAAGGCCTGGCGATGACCGGCACGCGCGAGGCGCTGGCGGCGATGGTGGACCCGGTCTCGGGTCCGCGCCGGTCGGTGCTGCTGCTGGGCTACGCGGGCTGGGGCGACGGCCAGCTGGAGGACGAGCTGGGCGAAAACGTCTGGCTGACGGCCGAGGCCGACACCGGCCTGATCTTCGATACCGACTACCCCGACAAGTGGAGCCGTGCGCTGGCGACCCTGGGCGTGGATCCGGCCCTGCTGTCAGGGCAGAGCGGGCGGGCCTAGGCGCTCCGAACACTGGGCGATCATCCGCCGCTCGGCGTCCGAGCGCGGCGCCCAGGCCAGGGCGGAACCCAGTAGCATTGGCCTTCCGCGCCTAGTGTGGCGCGTCACAGCAGCGACGCTCCGATCAACTTCCTCGTTGATGCGACCGCACCAGAGCGTCGTGCCGCTTCGAGTCGACCCATCTTCGCCCAGCAACATCCCGGTGTTGGTGAGCACGAGTCGATCCTCGGCAGAAAGGCGGGCGCGATCGCGGAGGGCCGACACGTACAGCGGGTCCCCAGGGTGGAGGACGCCGAACCAGACAATGCCGGCCACCACGACGACGCCAAGCGCTGCGAGAAGCCACTCGAGAAGCGAGAGCTTCGGATACAGCTGCATTACGCAGAGCGTTGTTTGATCGGGGCTGTGCCGTCGGCGAGCGACTCGTTCAGATACACCTCGGCCTCCTGCGCAGGCAGGGCCTGGGCGTAGCCGAAGCCCTGTCCGTAGTGACATTGGGCCTCAAGCAGGAGTTTGGCCAGACCGGCGTTCTCGACGCCCTCGGCGACGACTTCCAGCGACAGGTCACGGCCGAGATTGACGACCGATTTGACGATCTTCGCCGAGCCCTCGTCCTTGTCCATGGTCAGAACGAAGTAGCGGTCGATCTTCAGGGTGTCGAAGGGCAGACGCGCCAGATAGCTGAGCGACGAGAAGCCGGTGCCGAAGTCGTCCAGCGCCAGCGAGGCCCCGGCGTCGCGCAGCTGCTTGAGCGTTTCGGCGGCGCGCGTGGTGTCGCGCATGATGTCGCCTTCGGTGACCTCGAGCTTCAGCGCGCCCTTGGGCAGGCCGGCGTCCGAAATGATCCGGGCGACGTCCTCGACCAGATTCGCTCGCTCGATCTCGCCGACCGACAGGTTGACGCTGCAGAACAGCTTGCCGGCCGAGGGATGGCGCTGAAGCCATTCGGACAGCTGACGCGCCGACTGACGCATCATCAGCAGGCCGAGATCGTTCATCAGGCCCATTTCGGCGGTCAGGCCCAGGAACTCGTCCGGCGGCACCAGGCCACGCTTGGGGTGACGCCAGCGGGCCAGGGCCTCGAAGCCGGCCACCGCGCCGGTGTTGAGGTTCACGATGGGCTGGTAGAAGGGCTCGATCTCGCCGCGCAAGAAGGCGTTGCGCAGGTCGGCCTCCAGCGCCAGGCGCGACAGGCTGTCGCTCTCCAGCGCGCGGCCATAGGCGGCGACCCCGCCGCGACCGGCGGTCTTGGCCTGTTCGACAGCCAGCTCGACCCGGCGCAGAAGTTCGGCCGGATCGGCGGCGTCCGGCCCGCCATCGACCGCCACAGCGCCGATGGAGACGGTCGGATAGATATCGAAGCCGGCGACGCGCAGCGGCTGCTCCAGCGCCTCACGCATGCGTTCAGAGGCGGCCACGGCGCCGCGCGGCACCAGCAGGGCGAACTCATCCTCGCCAATGCGGG
Organism: Brevundimonas lenta; assembly: GCF_014196335.1. Classification (GTDB taxonomy): domain Bacteria; phylum Pseudomonadota; class Alphaproteobacteria; order Caulobacterales; family Caulobacteraceae; genus Brevundimonas; species Brevundimonas lenta. The sequence continues at coordinate 894,195 of NZ_JACIDM010000001.1, read as the reverse complement.
CGGCCGAGGCCTCCTGCGCGAAGGCGGCGTTCAGGCGCGAGCCGAGGGCGGCCAGCACCAGATCGGCGCGCTCGTGGCCCAGGGCCTCGTTCAGACGGCGCAGACGGTCGACGTCGGCGACGACCAGCTCATAGGCGCCCGGCTGGGTCAGGGTCTCGCCGGCACGGGTCAGGAAGGTGCGGCGATCCAGCAGACCGGTCAGGTGGTCGCGGTGCGACGCGGCGAATTTGGTCTCCAGCGCCACGACGCCGGCGGCGCGCAGGCCGTCCTCCAGCCAGACGCCGCGCCAGATGCAGGTCTCGGCGTCGCGCATGCGCAGACGGACGGCGACTTCGGTCCCCTCCTCCTGCGGCTTCAGAATCTTTTCGGCCAGGGCGCGGTCCTGCGGGATCGCCACGGCGGTGAAGGCGGCGCCCGAGCATTCCGGCGCAAGCGGACCCAGGCCCAGCGCGCGGGTCGCGCCGGTGAAGCGCATCTGGTCCTCGGCGGGGGTCCAGATCCACAGGGCCGTATCCGCGGCGGCAAGCGCCTCAATGGCGGTCGTCGCGTCCCAGGCCAGACTTCTGGAGCGAGTATTCAAGCGCCTGCGGTTCTCCGGTGGACAGCGTCAGCCGTCTCGCCCGGCCCCGTCATTCACGCAGCCGAACAACAGATGGTCTGCCCATCCGCCGTTAATTTTGAGATAAGCCCGCGCCCGACCTTCGAGCTCGAAGCCCGCTTTTTCGAGCACGCGTCGCGAGGGGGCGTTGTCGGGCACGCAGGCGGCCTCGACCCGATGCAGATTCAGCTCGTCGAAGGCGAAGGCCTTCATCGCCCGCACGGCCGCCGTAGCGTAGCCGTGCCCCGCGAACGGCTCTCCGATCCAGTAGCCCAGGGTGCCCGTCTCGGCGACGCCGCGACGGACGTTGGACAGGGTGATGGCGCCGACCAGGGTGTGGCCGGATCCCGCGAAGATGAAGAACGGCCAGGCGTTCCCGGCGTCCTGCTCGCGCGCATAGATCGACAGGCGGCGTTTGAAGGCGGCCTTGGTCAGATCGTCCTCGGGCCAGGTCGGCTCCCACGGCTGGAGATAGCGGTAGGAATCCTGACGCAGTGTGGCCCAGGCTTCATGGTCGCCGGGACGCGGCGAGCGCAGCAGCACGCCCTCGCCATTGATGACGGGACCCGTCGCCTCGCTGATCCAGTCCAGTAGAGCCATGGGCGCAGAATAACCGGGCGACGATCAGCCGAACAGGGCGTCGCGGAAGGCGCGACCGGCCGGAGCCGCCGCCTTCGGACCCAGAACGGCGGTCGCCGCCTTGCCTGCCGCCAGAGAGGCCGCCGCGGCGGCGCGCACGTCGTTGGCGGTCTGGGCCAGGTTGCGTTCGGCCATGACGTCAGAGGGGATCAGGCGGCCGAAGATCAGCACCTGCGCCGCTGCACGCCCCGCGCGCGAGGCCGGGCTTTCGTCCGACATCCACAGGCCGGCGTTCATCACCGCCTTGGCGCGCGACAGCTCGACGGCGGTCGGGCCCGTTTCGGCCAGGGCCTTCAGCTCGGCGGCGCACACCTGGGCCAGTTCGACCGAACGCTCGGCCGCGGCTCCGGCGTAAATGCCGAGGATGCCCGCGTCCTCATAGGGTTCGTGATAGGCGTCGATGGCGTAGGCGAGGCCGCGCTCCTCGCGGGCGCTCTGGAACAGGCGCGAGGCCATGCCGCCGCCGAGGATTTCGGTCATCAGCCGGGCGGCCGGATACAGCGGGTCGACCGCCGACGGGGCCGGCAGCTGGAAGACGATGTTGGCCTGCTCGATGCGGCGAGTCAGGGCCGCATCGCCGCCGGTGAAGTGCGGCACGTCGGGCACGGCGGCCGGCGTCGCGGATTCGGCGCCGAACCAGCGCTCGGCCAGGGCCAGAAGCTCGGCCTCATCGACGGCGCCCGACGCCGCGACCACCATGCGGTCGGGCGAATACAGACGGGCGCGCCAGTCGCCGATCGTGGCGCGGGTGATGGGTTTCAGGCTGGCGACGGAGCCGAGGATCGGGCGGCCCAGCGGCTGGCCGGTGAAGGCGCGCGTCTGGGCCATTTCGAACACGTGGTCGTCGGGCGTGTCGAAGGCCTCGGCGATCTCCTGGGCGACGACGTCCTTCTCGCGCACGATCTCGTCGGGATCGAGGGTCGGGCGGAAGACCAGGTCCGACACCACCTGCATGGCCAGCGGCAGGGAACCCTGCAGGGCGCGGACCTCGAAGCTGGTGCGCTCATAGCCGGTGGCGGCGTTCAGGGATCCGCCCTCGGCCTCGATGCGCTCGACGATCTCGCGCGCGCCCATGTCGCCGGCGCCCTTGAACACCAGATGCTCGAGACAATGCGACCACCCGGACTGGCCCTCGTCCTCCCACTTGGCCCCGCCGCGCACGGCGACGGTCAGGGCGAGGGTGCGCAGGCCCGGCATGGGATCGCAGACCACGCGGACGCCGTTCGACAGGGTGTGGAGGGTGGCGGTCAGGACTTTTCCTTCCCTGACGCCTCGCTCGCGGAGCGAGGCTGCTTAAGGGACAGCTTTCTGCGAAGCAGGGCGATGTAGAAGCCGGCCAGCGCCAGCGCCAGCCCGAACCAGGTCAGCGCATAGCCGAGGTGGTTGTTCGAGAAGGCGGCGGGCGGTGCGGACGGCGTCAGCGCCTGCCATTCCGGGTTGGACGAGGTGACGGCGAAGAAGGTTTCGGGGGCGACGGAACCGGCGACACCGAGGACCTTGGCCATCGCGTTGTTGTCGCGAGCGTAGAAGTGCGAGCCGTTCGGCGCTGCTGCCATAGGGCCTGCGGCCGGCGTCTGGCGGACCTCGGCGACGATCCGGACGGGCGCTTCCGACGCGGCCGCCGGCGGCCGGGCCGAAATGATGTCGGCGACGAAGCCGCGGTCGAGCAGCAGGGTCTCTCCGCTACCCGCCGGGCGACAGGCGGAAATCAGGCGGACGCCGGCCTGACCGTCATGGATAGACTGCAGCTCGACGAAGGGCGCGGTGGCCAGGCCGGGACAAACCAGCGCGACCTTGCGGAACTCGGGAACGCCGCGTTCGGCGCGCAGGGCGGCGAGGGCGACCGGCGGATGGGCTGCGGCGGCCTCCGCCTCCGCGATCAGCCCGGTCTTCCAGTGCAGCCGCTGCACCTGCCAGACGCCGAGCGAGATCAGCAGGGCGAGAGCCAGGGCGGACACGATGGTCAGCCCCCAGGGGAACCGAACGCGCGACTCAGTCATGGCCGGCCTGTCCGGCGCGGTTGCGCATCTGGAGCGCGATCATGACGCCCTTGCCGGGCCGCATCAGGCCCAGCGACAACCCCGCGACCAGCGGCAGGGTGACCAGCAGCAGCAACCAGATGGGCGGGTTGTAGGCGATCATCACGAACAGGGCTCCGAACACCACGATGCCGCCGGCGATCTGCATGATGAAGATGGCCGCTCCATCGCCCGTGTTCAGGCGGGTGAAGTCGAAACCGCAGGCCGGGCAGCGCTCGACCACCTTCAGGAAGCCTTCGAACAGCGGTCCCTGCCCGCAATGAGGACAGCGACAACGCAGACCGGCGCGGATCGGGTCGATCCGCGCCGGTTGATTGTCTTGACCTGTGGGGCCTTCGATCACCCGAAGGTGACGTAGACGAAGGCGAACAGGAACAGCCAGACCACGTCCACGAAGTGCCAGTACCAGGCCGCCGCCTCGAAGCCGAAATGCTTCTCCGGGGTGAACTGGCCGGCCAGCAGACGCAGCAGGCAGACGGTCAGGAAGATGGTGCCGACGAGGACGTGGAAGCCGTGGAAGCCGGTCGCCATGAAGAAGATCGAACCGTACAGGCCCGAGTTGGCGGCCGCCTCGTTGAAGAACAGGTGCTCGTGGATGATGTGGTGGTACTCGTAGGCCTGCACCGAGGTGAACAGGACGCCGAGGGCGACGGTGATGATCAGGCCGATCTTGGTCGCGTTGCGGTCGCCGTGGGCCAGGGCGTGGTGCGCCCAGGTGACGGTCGTGCCCGAGAGCAGCAGGATGACGGTGTTCAGCAGCGGCAGCTGCCAGGCGTCCAGGGTCTCAATGCCGCGCGGCGGCCACAGCGACGAGCCGTCAGCATTGGTCCAGGCCTTGGCCGTGTCGGCCCAGGCGCCGACTTCCGGAATGTGAGCGCGCGCTTCGTTGAAGATGCTCATCTCGAAGAACACCCAGAAGAAGGCGACGAAGAACATCACTTCCGAGGCGATGAAGAGCATCATGCCGTAGCGCAGGCCGATCGAGACGACCGGGGTGTGATCACCCGCGCGGCTTTCCTTGATGACGTCGGCCCACCAGCCGAACATCGACACCAGCACGCCGGCCAGACCGGCGAAGAAGACCGCCGGATGACCCTTGGCGAACATGGCGGCCACCGGGCCGGCGTCGCCGCTGACCAGGCCCTTCATCCAGACCACGGCGCCGATCATCATGATCGTAGTCGCGATCGAGGCGACCAGCGGCCAGGGGCTGGGGTTCACCAGGTGGTAGTCGTGATGCGGTGTCGCGTGGGCGTCGGCCATCGGGGTCTCTTAAACGGTCGAGAGTCGTTAGGGGGGCTATAGCGTCCGCTATCCGGCCGCGCCAGAGGCAGTCTCGCCGTTAACGGCCTGCTGGAAGCGATCCGTGGGATAGAAGGTGTAGCTGAGGGTGATTTCCTGCACGCCCTTGCTCTCGCGATCGGTCGCCATCTCGGGCGCCACGAAATACTGGACGGGGAATTTCATCGTTTCGCCGGGCTGGATGATCTGCTCGTCGAAGCAGAAGCACTGCAGCTTCTGGAAATACGGTCCGGCGCGCTCGGGCACGACGTTGTAGGCGGCCTTGGCGCTGATCGGCTTGTCCGAGGTGTTGGTCACGTCGAAGAAGGCCATGCCGGTTTCGCCGATGCGGACCCGCTGGGTTACCTGTTCGGCGTGGAAGGTCATCGGCAGATCGCGGACGTTGGTGTCGAAGCGGATCAGCACCGTCTGGTCCAGCTGGACGTCCGGCGCCTTGTCGGCCTTCTTCACCGTGCCGTCGAAGCCGGTGACCTGACAGAACATGCGGTACAGCGGCACGGCGGCGAACGCCGCACCGGTCATGAACATCACGCCCAGCACGCAGGCGATGGCGACGGCGTTCCGCGACAGCTTCACTGGGCGTATCCCACCGGCTCGCCCGCCGCGATGGCTTCGGCGCGGGCGTCGAGGTTGCGCTTCAGGTTCAGCACGGTCACGCCGAACACCAGCACGATGAAGACGACCAGGGCGCCGGCGATGGCGAGATTGCGCTTCTTGCGGGCGGAGAGTTCTTCGGGAGTCAGGCGGCGCATGGCGGTTACAGTCCGGGGACGGCGGTGAAGCTCTCGACCAGCAGCGCGGCGAACAGGGCCATCAGGTACAGGATCGAGAAAGCGAACAGGTTGCGGGCCGGTTTGGCCTCAGCGCGCACGTCATACAATGCGGCCTCTCGCCCCACGGCCTCGGCCTTGTCCGGCTGATCGCCGGCGCGCGAGCGCCACAGGCGGAAGGCCAGCAGCAGGAAGCCCAGGCCGCCGACGATCGAAACGCCGAGATAGACGTAGCCGCCCATGCCGGTCAGGCCGGGCGCGATGGCCACCGGCACGAACACGAGCGTGTAGAGCAGGATCTGCAGGCGGGTGCTTTTTGCGCCACGCGCCACCGGCATCATCGGGATGCCGGCCTTGGCGTAGTCGCCGGCCGAATAGAGCGCGAGCGCCCAGCTGTGCGGCGGGGTCCACAGGAAGATGATCAGGAACAGCAGCCACGCCTGCCACGGCGCCTGGCCGGTCGCCGCGGCCCAGCCGATCACCGGCGGGAAGGCGCCCGCGGCGCCGCCGATGACGATGTTCTGGGGCGTCCGGCGCTTCAGCAGCAGGGTGTAGAAGACGGCGTAGTACAGGATGGTCAGCAGCAGCAGGCCGCCGGCCAGCCAGTTGGTGGCCATGCCCAGCAGCATGACCGAGAAGATCGACAGGATGACGCCGAAGGTCATGGCGTCGTTCTTGCGGACGCGTCCGGCCGCGACGGGGCGTCCGCGCGTGCGGCGCATCAGGGCGTCGGTCTCGCCTTCCAGGGCCATGTTCAGCGCCCCGGCCGCGCCGGCGCCGACGGCGATGCACAGGATGGCGATCGCCGACGAGATCCAGTCCAGATCGCCCTTGGCCACGACCAGGCCGGTCACGGCGGTGAAGATCACCAGCGACATCACGCGCGGCTTCAGCAGCTGGAAGAAGTCTTCCGGCTGGGCCGTGGAGATCGCGGGTGCGGCGGGTTCGGTCATGGCTCTTCTAACGCTTGAGGGCCGCTCCCTGTGCAGGAGCGGCCCCCGATTTTGGCAGGTCCGGCCAGGCCGGGCCCCTTAGTGCTCGTCGTTCTTGACCACCGGCAGTTCGTTGAACTGGTGGTGCGGCGGCGGCGAGGACAGGGTCCATTCCAGCGTCGTGGCGCCTTCGCCCCACGGGTTGTCGACACCCTTGCGGCGACGGATGGCGGCTTCAGCCAGCATGACCAGGAAGACGACGACGCCGGCCATGGTGATGAGGTAGCCGACCGACGACACGTGGTTCCAGAGGGTGAAGGCCTCCGGATAGTCGACGTAGCGGCGCGGCATGCCCTGCAGGCCCAGGAAGTGCTGCGGGAAGAACACGAGGTTCACGCCCACGAACATGATCCAGAAGTGCGCGGCGCCGAGGAACTCGTTGTACTTCACGCCGAACATCTTCTCGAACCAGTAGTAGAAGCCCGCGAAGATGGCGAAGACGGCGCCCAGCGACAGCACGTAGTGGAAGTGCGCCACGACGTAGTAGGTGTCGTGCAGGCTGTAATCGATGCCGGCGTTCGACAGGACCACGCCGGTCACGCCGCCGACGGTGAACAGGAAGATGAAGCCCATCGCCCACAGCATGGGCGTCTTGAAGCTGATCGAACCGCCCCACATCGTCGCGATCCACGAGAAGATCTTAACGCCGGTGGGAACCGCGATGATCATGGTCGCGGCCACGAAGTAGGCGCGCAGGTTCACCGACATGCCGACGGTGTACATGTGGTGCGCCCACACGATGAAGCCGATGAAGCCGATGGCGACCATGGCGTAGGCCATGGCGAGGTAGCCGAAGACAGGCTTCTTCGAGAAGGTCGAGACGATGTGCGAGATGATGCCGAAGCCCGGCAGGATCAGGATGTACACCTCGGGGTGGCCGAAGAACCAGAACAGGTGCTGGAACATGACGGGGTCGCCGCCGCCGGCCGGATTGAAGAAGCTGGTGCCGAAGTTGCGGTCGGCCAGCAGCATGGTGATGGCGCCGGCCAGAACGGGCAGCGACAGCAGCAGCAGGAAGGCGGTGATCAGCACCGACCAGGCGAACAGCGGCATCCGGTGCAGGGTCATGCCCGGCGCGCGCATGTTGAAGATGGTGGTGATGAAGTTGATGGCGCCGAGGATCGACGAGGCGCCCGCGACGTGCAGCGAGAAGATCGCCAGATCCATCGCCGGTCCGGTGTGGCCTGTCGTCGAGAGCGGCGGATAGATCGTCCAGCCCCCGCCGAAGCCCTTGCCCGGGCCGCCGTCGACGAACATCGACAGGCACAGCAGCACCCAGGCCGCGACCAGCAGCCAGAAGGAGATGTTGTTCATGCGCGGGAAGGCCATGTCCGGCGCGCCGATCATGATCGGAACGAACCAGTTGCCGAAGCCGCCGATCATGGCGGGCATGACCATGAAGAAGATCATGATCAGGGCGTGCGCCGTGACGGTGACGTTGTAGCCGTGCTTGGAGGCTTCAACGAGACCCAGCTGCTGGATCACGGAGCCTTCCTTGAAGATCTGGATGCCCGGCTCGGCCAGTTCCCAGCGGATCAGGCCGGACAGGATGCCGCCGACCAGGCCCGCCATGATGGCGAACAGCAGGTACAGCGTGCCGATGTCCTTGTGGTTGGTCGACAGGAACCAGCGGGTGAAGAAACCCGGCTTATGGTCGTGGTGCCCATCGTGGTCGAAGGCGAGGTTTTCGGCTGCGGTGGCCATGTTCTTGGGGCTCTCGCGGATCGTTACTGGGCGGCGGCGGGCGCGGCGGGGGCCGCGGCCGGAGCCGGCGTGGCGGCGGCGGGCGCCGCGGGATTGACGGACGGGACCGAGACCGGGGCGGCGACGGCGCCCTGGGCGACGGTCGGGGCGCCGGTGGTGCCGGCGACGGCCTGGGCGGACGAGCCGCCCGGAACCTGCTCCGGGGTCTTCGGGGTCATCGAGCCGCCCTTGGAGACGACCCAGGCTTCAAACTCGGCCTGGGTGACGACGCGGATCTCGATCGGCATGAAGGCGTGGTCGACGCCGCACAGTTCCGAGCACTGGCCGTAGAAGACGCCGGTGCGGTCGGCCCGGAACCAGGTTTCGTTGACCCGGCCCGGGACGGCGTCGGTCTTCAGACCGAAGGCCGGCAGGGCGAAGGCGTGAATGACGTCGGCGGCGGTGACCAGAACGCGGACGGTCTTGCCGACCGGCACCACGATCGGCTGATCAGCGGCCAGACGGTACGGGACGTTCTGCGCGCGGGCTTCGTCTTCCGGCAGCATGTTCGAGGTGTACTCGGCGATGCCCTGGTCCGGATATTCGTAGGCCCAGTTCCACTGGTTGCCGGTGGCCTTAACCGTCAGGTCCGGGGTCGGCATGTCGTGGTAGTTGAACAGGAGCCGGAACGAGAACAGCGAGATGAACACCAGGATCAGCACCGGGACGACCGTCCAGATGATCTCGATCAGGGTGTTGTGGCTCCACTTGGCCGGAACCGGGTTGGCCTTCTTGTTGTAGCGGATCGCGATCCAGATCAGCAGACCGAGCACGAACACCGAGATGCCGACGATGAGCGGCAACAGGATCCAGTCGTGGAAATGGTGTGCTTCCACCTTCAACGGCGACGCGGCCGGTTGAAGGCCGATGCCGCCCGGCGTCGGCTGGCCCATCCGTTCCGGCTCCGTCGGGCTGCACCCGGCGGCGAGTAGAGCCAGGCTCAGTGCGGCCACGCCGCTACCGATAATCGCCCGGGCCCGCGTGCCCATCCCCATGCGAGACATCCTCATTAAATCCGTTTCGTCGCAATCGCTTGCGAGTGAATCGCAAACAAGCGCCGGGACTCTCGGCCCGCGGCGGTACTTCGCGGGGTCCATATCGCCCCCTCCCTCGCTTGCCAAGCGATTGAGCGCAGCCGCGACATTCGGGCGGCGGATTAAATCGCATTCATGTTTCGCCAGCTACCTTGCGCCGCAAGATACCTTGCGATACCCCTTGAGCCATCAGAGGAGACCTTGATGTGCCCGAAACCATAGAGATCCAGCTGAAGAAGGGGGTGCTGACGCTATGCGTCCTGGCCTTGCTGAACCGGCGCGACAGCTACGCCTACGAGATCGCCTCGACCCTGTCGGATGCGATCGATATGGGCGAAGGGACGATCTACCCGCTCATGCGGCGGATGCAGTCCGATCGCCTCGTCGAGACCTATCTCGTCGAATCGGCCGCCGGGCCTTCCCGTAAATATTACCGACTGACCGATGCCGGCCGTGGAGCGCTCGACGCCCAGACCAGCGAATGGCGGGCCTTCGCCCGCGCGGTCGAATCCATCGTGGACGCTCCGGCTGAACCGGTCGCCGCGCCTGCTGAAGAGGGAGCTGCCCAATGACCCGTGCCGAATTCATGGCCCGGTTGAAGCAAGGCCTTGTGGGCCTGCCCATGACCACCGCCGCGGAAATCGCCTCGGACTATGAGTCGCATTTCGAGGACGGCGTGGCCGCGGGGCGTTCGGAGGCCGAAGTGGCCGCCGCGCTCGGCGATCCGGGCCGCCTGGCCCGCGAACTCCGCGCCGAGGCCGGCGCCCGCCGCTGGAGCCAGGAACAAAGCGCCTCTTCGGCCGCCGGCGCCGTGCTGGGCACCATAGGCCTGGGCGCGCTCGACATCCTTGTCCTGCTGCCCTTCCTGTCATCGGTCCTGGGCGTTCTGCTGGCCATCCTGATGAGCGGCATCGCCGTCTTCGTCGCCGGCGGCTTCGTGCTGGTCAGCGGCCCGTTCTTCGGACCTCCGGGCGGCGCGCTCGCAGCCATCCTGCTGGGCATCGGCCTGATCGGCCTCAGCGTCTTCCTGATCGGGATCACCGCGATCCTCGGCAAATGGCTGGTCGACGCCGTCGTCTGGTTCGCCCGCCTGCACTACCGCGTGCTGAAGCCCGCGCTCGAACCGCAAGTCCAGGCCTGAGGGAGGACCTGACATGATCCGCAATCTACTGGTCATCACCGGCGTCGGCGGCGTGATCGCCCTGGCCGGCATCACCGGCGCCTTCGCCCTGGCGGGCAATGACGTCAGCCACAACGACTGGACCTGGGTCGTCACCGACGACGAGGCGGGCGGCAACTCCCACTTCCGCGTCGAACGGGGCCCGGCCGCCGCCGACACCGTCCGCACCATCAACTGGAACGGCGGCGACAGCCTGTCGGTCGACGTGCCCGGCCGCGTCACCTACGTCCAGGGTTCCGAGGCGGGCATCAGGATCACCGGTCCCAAATCGCTGGTGGACCGCGTCCGCTTCGAGGACGGCCGCCTGTCCGTGGCCTACTCCGACGAGCCGGAACGCAGCTATGTGCGTCTGAACCGCAACGGCGTGAATGTGTGGAGCGACACCGAAGCGCTGCGCATCACCGTTACGGCACCGGCGGTGAAAACCTTCCAGATGGCCGAGCCGGGCCAGCTGAACATCCGGGACTACGACCAGCCGACCCTGACAGTGACCGCCAACGGTTCGGGCAAGGTTGTAGCCGAGGGCCGGGCGGACCGGGCGGATGTGACCGTCAACGGTTCCGGCCGGGTCGATCTGGACGATCTGGAGGTGACCGACGCCACCGTCGACATCTCCGGCAGCGGCGATGTCGTGGTCGGTCCGACCGGTCGCGCCGACGTGCAGATCTCCGGCTCGGGCGACGCCGTCCTGACGCGTCGTCCCAGCCGCCTGCAGCAGACGATCGACGGCTCGGGCGAAGTCGAGCAGTTCTGACCCGTGACGCGGGGACGGTCAGCGCCTACTTAGGCGAGATGACTGTCCCCGTTTCCACGCCCGCCATCCTCGACAGCGCCGAGGTCGGCGCCGACGAAGCCCTCTCGATCCTGCAGGACGCCCTGACCGGAGCCGATGACGGCGAACTGTTCCTCGAACGCTCTGAATCCGAATCGCTCGTCTTCGACGACGGCCGCCTGAAGTCCGCGGCCTATGACGCGACCGAAGGCTTCGGCCTGCGCGTCGTGGCCGGCGAGACGGCCGGCTTCGCCCACGCCAATGAAATCAGCGGCCCCGCCCTGCGCCGCGCCGCCGACAGCGCGGCACTGGCCCGCTCGGGACATTCCGGCGTCGCCGCCGAGGCCCCGCAGGCGACCAACCGCAAGCTCTATGACGAGGTCGATCCCCTCGCCTCGCCCGCCTTCTCCGACAAGATCGCCCTGCTGGCCGAGATCGACGCCTGGGCCCGCGCCCGCGATCCGCGGGTGGTGCAGGTCTCGGCCTCGCTGGTCGGCGAGCATCGCCAGATCGAAATCCTGCGCGGCGACGGCCGGTTGGTGCGCGACATGCGCCCGCTGGTGCGCCTGAACGTCTCGGTCACCGTCGAGAAGGACGGCAAGCGCGAGGGCGCCTCTTCGGGCGCCGGCGGCCGCGCCGGGTTCGAGACCTGGATCGCACCCGATCGCTGGCAATGGCAGGTCGACGAAGCCCTGCGTCAGGCCCTGGTCAATCTGGAAGCCGTCGACTGTCCCGCAGGCGAAATGGACGTGGTTCTGGGCGCCGGCTGGCCGGGCGTGCTGCTTCATGAAGCGATCGGCCACGGCTTCGAGGGCGACTTCCACCGCAAGGGCTCGTCGGCCTTCACCGGCCTGATGGGCAAGCGCGTGGCGGCGCCGGGCGTGACCGTCGTCGACGACGGCTCCATCGCCGGCCGCCGCGGCTCCCTGACCATCGACGACGAAGGCACGCCGACCTCGCGCACCGTGCTGATCGAGGACGGCATCATGGTCGGGCTGATGCACGACCGCCTGTCGGCGCGTCAGCTGGGCGCGAAAGCGACCGGCAACGGCCGGCGTCAGTCGTTCGCCCACATGCCCATGCCGCGCATGACCAACACCTTCATGGAAGGCGGCAAGGATTCGAAGGCCGACATGATCGCCTCGACGAAGCGCGGCCTCTACGCCGCGAACTTCGGCGGTGGCCAGGTGGACATCACCAACGGCAAATTCGTCTTCCAGTGCACCGAGGCCTACCTCATCGAGGACGGCCGGATCACCGCGCCCGTCCGCGGCGCCACCCTGATCGGCGACGGGGCCACGGCCTTGACCCGTATCGAGGCCATCGGCGACGATTTCGAGTTCGATCCGGGCGTCGGCGTCTGCGGCAAGGGCGGCCAGGGGGTCCCGGTCGGCATCGGGCAGCCCAGCCTGAAGATCGGCGGCCTGACCGTCGGCGGCACCGCCGTCTAGGGCGCGGCCTCGGCCGGCGCGTCTCGCCAATCGGGGCCCACAACCTCGAAGCCGCGGGCCTTCAGCCCGTCCAGCACGCCGCCCTCCTCGGCCAGCAGACGGATGGGCGCCACGCCCATAGTGACGCCGGGCTGGATCAGGGAGGTCTCGATCGCCGCCGCCCACTGCTGGCGCAGCTGCGGTCCGATATCGGGATCGGCCCACGGCCAGCACCGGTTCACGGCCAGATCGACCGGCGAGGCCAGCACCTCCGGCACCTGGAGCGCACGCCAGGCCTCCGCCCGCTCGCGGCTGGCGTCCGGGCCCAGCTCGGCGGCGGCGATGGCCGCCTCGACGCAGGGCACATGGGTGGATTGCGGCGCCGAGATCAGACTTTCGACCATGTCGTCGCCGCGCACGGTTCCCACCGGACGCACGGGCACCCGCGCGCGGTTGGCGGCGCGCTTGATGACGTCGGCGGCGTTGACGCCGTCACTCGCGTTGTAGCCGGCCTTGTCCTTCATCAGGTCGAAGCCGAGGATCAGCAGGCTGGACCGGCGCCAGTCCTGATTCCGCTCGCTCGCCATCACCGCATCCAGCCGCGCCTGAAAGTCCGGCGACAGATAGTCGGCGCTGGTCTGGCCCTGAGGCATCTGGGAGATCGTCCGGATCCGCCAGAGCACCCGCAGCAGGTCGGTGACCGAGGCGCGTCCCTCCGTCGGGAACAGGATCATGTCCGACCGGGCGGCCGCCGCCTCCAGATCGTCCGGACGCCAGGACAGGTCCCGCGGCACGCCGCGAATGGCGCCGACGAGGATCAGGGTGCTGTCGCCCCGGGTGACCGTCCACATCGGCGCGCCCGAACGGCGGGCGAGGACGACGATCTCATCCAGCTCCGTGGCCTGGGCGGTCGGCCCGGGACCGGTCTGCGCCTGCACGCCGGATGCAGGCAGGGACAGGGCGAGAGCGGCGGACAGTAAGACAGCGACGGCTTTCACGAACTCACCCGTTCAACTTGAGAGAGGCAGTATTGATCAACCCAGATGAGAACACAAAGATGACGGCGCTGTAATGCTGTCTGCGATTTAATCCACCTGTCCGTCTTGTAACTGGAGACGGTTGCGTCACGCGGTCACACCTTGCGTCACACGACGAGGGGAATCCTGCAATGACGAAGACCATCCTGCTGGCGACGACAGCCCTGCTGCTGACCGCCGGCGCAGCGGCCGCGCAAACGCCCGAAGAGGCGCCGCCACAGGCCGAAGCCGGACAAACCGGCGTACTGGTCTTCGAACCCGCCTTCTTCGCCGAAGCCCGCCCCAACACCGCGCTGGACATGGTCGAGCGGGTCCCCGGCTTCTCCGTCAACGACGGCTCCGGCGCCCGCGGCTTCGAAGGCGCGGTCGGCAATATCCTGATCAACGGCTCCCGTCCGGCGTCGAAGAATGACACCGGTTCCAACGTTCTGGCCCGCACCATCGCCGCCAACGTCGAGCGGATCGAGCTGATCCGCGGCGGGGCCCCCGGCATCGACATGCAGGGCTATTCGGTCGTCGTGAACGTGATCCTGAAGTCCACGTCCAGCCGCGAGCACGTGGTCAACCTGTACGGCACCCTGTTCGAGGGCGGTCAGGACCTCTACGGTGCCTCCTACCAGTTCACCGCCCGCGAGGGTGAGCGCACCTGGGGCGTGACGCTGAGCGACGGCATTTCGTCCAGCGACTCCAACGGCCGGGGCCGCGTCATCCGCACGGACGCCAACGGCAACATCACGCGCGACGAGGACTACTACAACGACGGCTACGGCGGCGGCACCTCGATCCGGGGCAACTACGCCGGCCCGCTGATGGGCGGCAAGATCGACCTGACCGCGCGCTACGGCATCAACGACTGGAACGAATTCCAGCTTCAGACCGGCCCGGACGTGATCCGTGACAGCCGGTACAACGAGGACGTCACGGGCGGCGAGTTCGGGGTGGTCTACACCCGCCCGCTGAACTCCAAGATGAGCCTCGAGACCCGCCTGATCCACGAGTGGGACGAGTTCGACGGCCTGTCGAGCGCCCAGACCACCCTCGTCGGCGTGCCCGGACCCGAACAGCTGTTCGGCTCGGAAGGCACGAGCTCGGAATCAATCCTGCGCAGCCTGGTACGCTGGGAGCGCTCGGCGACCTGGACCTTCGAGATGGGCGGCGAAGTCGCCTACAACATGCTCGACACGACCCAGGCCTTCACCGTCGGCGGCGTGCCGGTGCCGCTGCCGTCGGCCTCGGTGAAGGTCGAGGAGATTCGCGGCGAAGCCTTCGGCAAAGCCCTGTGGCGCTATAGCGACCAGCTGACCCTGGAAGGCGGCCTGCGTCTTGAGGCCTCGACCATCAGCCAGTCGGGCGACGCCGCCCAGGAGGAGAGCTTCTTCTTCCCGAAGCCGCGCTTCCTGGCCACCTGGACGCCGATGGAGAACAACCAGCTGCGCGTTCGCTTCGAGCGTGAAGTCGGCCAGCTGGACTTCGGCGACTTCGCCGCCTCCGCCGATCTGGAGGACGAAAACGTCCTCGGCGGCAACGTCAACCTGGTGCCCGAGCAGCGCTGGATCATGGAAGCGATTTACGAGCGCCGCTTCTGGTCCGACGGCATCATCAGCATCGGTCTGCGCCACGACGAGATCACCGACGCCATCGACGTCATCCCGCTGGACGACGGCCTGTCGGCGGTCGGCAACATCGGCGACGGCACGCTGGACCAGCTGGCGCTGAACATCACCATCCCGACCACCAAACTGGGCATCTCGGGCGGCCGCTTCGGCTTCCGCAACACCTGGAACCACACCGAGGTCACCGATCCGACCACCGGCGAGATCCGCCCGATCTCCGGCGTGCGCCCGAGCCAGGCCGTGGTCAGCTTCGAGCAGGACATCACGTCCTGGAAGTTCCAGTGGGGCACCGCCTGGATCCCCAAACTCAGCCAGACCAGCTTCGACCCCGACCAGCGCGTCGGCTGGCAGGGCACCGACTATTTCGAGCTGTGGGGCGAGTACAAGCCGCAGCCCGGCCTGTCGCTGCGCGCCCAGGTCAACATCTGGAACGACTTCGACATCGAGCGGACGGTCTACGCCGACCGCGACGTGCCGCGGAACATCCTGTTCGTCGAGGATCGCCTGATCGATCCGCGCACCTTCTGGTCGCTGCGCCTGCGCAAGACCTTCTGAGAAACGTCCTCGCTCACCCCCCGTGCGAGGGCGCCCGGTGGTGGAGGCGGCGATCCGAATGCAGTCGGATCGTTCGCCTCCACCCCAACGGGCCCATCCGTCGCCAGTAAGCGTCCTCGATTAACACACCTGTCGGGCTTGTAACTGGAGCCGCCGACGCCGTGCGGGCACCGTTCCCGCAACAGGGAGAGGGTTTCATGCGCAAGGCGTTCTGGCTGGCGAGCGTCGCCGCCGCGGTTCTGGCCGCGCCCGCGATGGCCCAGACGCCCCCGCCGCAAACGCCTCCTACCACGGCCGATCCGGAAACCGCCGCCGAAGCGCCGGTCCCGACCGGTCCCGTGACGTCAGCGCCCGAGGTCGATACGGTCCAGCAGGGCGTGCTGGTCTTCGAACCCGCCTTCTTCGCCGACAGCCGCCCCGATACGGCGCTGGACATGATCTTCCGCCTGCCCGGGTTCGCCTTCAATCCGGGCGACAGCGGCACGCGCGGCCTGGCCGGCACGGCCGGCAACGTCCTGATCGACGGCCAGCCGCCCTCGACAAAGAGCGACAGCGTCGAACAGGTCCTGCGCCGCATCTCCGCCGCCGGCGTGGCGCGGATCGAGCTGATCCGCGGCGGCGCTCCGGGCATCGACATGCAGGGCCATCCGGTTGTCGCCAACGTCGTTCTGGTGCGGACCGCGATCACCGAACGGGTGCTGGAATTCAACGCCTACACCTACCCCGACGGCTATGTCGGTCCGGTGGTGTCCGGCCGCTATTCCCGGCGCGAGGGCGACAACCAGATCGAGGGCTCGATCAGCGCCACCACCGACCGCACCGACGGCACCGGCGACGGCTATCGCCGCCGCTACGATCCGGCGGGCGACCTGATCCAGGACGCCGATCTGGAGCTGTGGGACCGGTTCCGCAACGTGCGCGCCACCGGCGCGGTCCAGCGCCGCGTCGCCGACGGCCTGCTCCGCGTAAACGGCCTGCTCGGCTGGTTCGGCAGCGAGAACACCCAGGACCTGCGCGTCCGCTCCGGCGCCGGGATCGACAGTTTCAACGACGAGACGTCCGATCAGTACAGCGGCGAACTCGGGGTCAACTGGGTTCGCGACTTCAGCCCGCGCACGGCGCTGGAGATCACCGGCCTGCAGCGCGTCCAGACTGAAGACTACACCGGCATTTCCGAAGCGGCGGGCGACAGCTCGACCTTCACCGAGGACTCCACCGCGGGCGAGTCCGTCCTTCGCGCCGAACTGCGCTACCGGCCCGCCGACGAGTGGGCCGTCGAGAGCGGCGGCGAGGTCGCCTACAACTTCCTCGACAGCGCCACGGCGTTTGAGGAGAACGGCGTGGTCATTCCGCTGCCGTCGTCGGCGGTCAAGGTCGAGGAGCTGCGCGGCGAGGTGTTCGGCCAGACGACCTGGCGGCCCAATCCGGAATTCACGCTCGAGTTCGGCCTGCGGGTCGAGGTCTCCGAAATCAGCCAGTCGGGCGACAGCGATCTCAGCAAGTCGTTCGTCTATCCCAAGCCCCGGGTGCAGGCGACGTGGACCCCGTGGTCGGGCCAGCAGTTCCGCTTCCGCGTCGAGCGGGAGGTCAGCCAGCTGGACTTCGGCGATTTCGTCGCCTCGGCCGACATCGACATCGGCGAGGTCGAGGGCGGCAACCCCGACCTGGTGCCGTCGCAGTCGACGCTGTTCGAGGCCTTCTACGAGCGCAGGTTCTGGGGCGAAGGCGTCCTCGACTTCACCCTGCAGCACGCCGAGATCGAGGACGTCGTCGACGTCATTCCGCTGAGCGGCGGCTTCGACGGCGTGGGCAATATCGGCGACGGCACGTCCGACTTCTTCCAGGTCCGCCTGACCCTGCCGATGGACAAGCTGGGCATGCCCAACGCGCGCTTCCAGGCCCGCGGCAGCTGGGCGGACTCCAGCGTCATCGACCCGGTCACCGGCGAGGAGCGCCGTCTGCAGGGGCAGCAGCCGTTCGGCTGCGGCATCGCCTTCAACCAGGACCTGCAGGGCGGGAAGTGGTCGTACGGCTTCGACCATGGCTGCAACACCGACCGCAATCCGAACTACCGGGTGCGCGAGATCCGCACCTTCGTGTCCGAGCCGTTCGTGAACATCTACGGCCAGTGGAAGCCGCGTCCGGACCTGACCGTGCGGCTGGACCTCGGCAACGCCACGAACCGGGCCATCGGCTACGACCGGGACATCTATTCCGGTCCCCGTGACGTGGCCCCGCTGTCGTTCCGGGAGGTCCGCCGCACGCGCATGAGCCAGTGGCTCTTCGTCCAGATAAGGAAGACCTTCTGAAGAAGGCGTCTTGAGTGTTTCCAGACTGGATGCGCTCTCCCCCGGGCGCATGAAAAAAGGGCGGAGCCGCGAGGCCCCGCCCTTCTTTTTTGCGGTGATCCGCCTGGTTAGCCGAGCGTCGTGGCGCCCGGCTTGGCGACGTTGCCGTCTTCCGAACCGCGGTCCGTCAGCGACGGTCCGGGGTGGTTGGCGGCGTCATTGGCCCCATGCGACCAGCCCTTGATGAAGAAGCTGATCAGGATGAAGAAGGCGCCGATCGCCATGCCGCCCCAGCCGAGCTTCTCGAAGATCTCGAGCGAGGTGCGCAGCGCCAGACCCGGATCCAGCACCTGACCACCG
The DNA here is from genome assembly GCF_014196335.1 of Brevundimonas lenta. Classification (GTDB taxonomy): domain Bacteria; phylum Pseudomonadota; class Alphaproteobacteria; order Caulobacterales; family Caulobacteraceae; genus Brevundimonas; species Brevundimonas lenta. The sequence goes on along the minus strand of NZ_JACIDM010000001.1, from coordinate 875,843 downwards.
ACGGTCTCGGTGCCGGCCAGACCGGCGATCCAGCCGCCCACGAACTGGGCGATGGAGCTGGCCAGGAACCACACGGCCATCATGAAGCTGACCACGGCCGGCATCGACAGCTTGGTGATTTCCGACAGACCCACCGGCGACAGGAACAGCTCGCCGGTCGTGTGGAACATGTAGAGCAGGCCCAGCAGCACGATCGGCAGCTGGAAGGCCGAGTTGGCCATGCCTGCGCCCCACACCACGATCATGAAGCCGAGACCGACCTGCAGCAGGCCGAGGCCGAACTTCAGGGTCGGGTTCGGATCGAGGTTGCGCTTGGCCAGGAAGGCCCACAGCGCGGCCATGATCGGCGCGAACAGCAGGATGAAGCCGGCGTTGAACGACTGGGTCTGCGCCGCCGTGATGGTGGCGTCGATCCAGAAGCCGGTCGGCGTCGCGATGCCGGCCGCTGCAAGCTGCGCCGGCGTGCCGACGGTGATGCCGAAGATCTGGAACGCGGCCGGCGTCAGGCTGAGGTCGACGTTACGGTCGGCGAACAGGTTGAGCGAGGTGCCGGCCTGTTCGAACAGGGTGAAGAACACCACCGAGCCGAAGATCAGCACGACGGCGAGCATCATCCGCTCGCGCTGCGCCCGGGTCTTGCAGACCGCGACGATGACGTAGCCGATGAAGGCCAGCGAGGCGAGGGTCGCGGCGGTCAGCACGGTGCCGACCAGCGCGTTGCGCTGCACCAGGAACCACACCAGGCCGACGCCCAGAGTGGCCAGCAGATAGATCGACCATTCGCGGTTCAGCGGACCCAGCAGGGGACGCTTGAGCATCTCCGGGTTAGGCGGCTCGCCCTTGCCCTCAAGCAGGGGCTTGCCGAGCATGAAGACCACCCAGCCCAGCGCCATGCCGACGCCGGCGAGGCCGAAGCCCGCCCACCAGCCGACGGTCTGTCCCAGATAGCCGCAGAGCACGGCGGCCCAGAAGGCGCCGAGGTTGATGCCGTAGTAGTAGAGGGTGAAGCCGGAATCCCGCCGCGGGTCGCCCTGCGGATAGAGCTGTCCGACGATCGTGGAGATGTTCGGCTTCAGGAAGCCGACCCCCATGATGATCAGCGAAACCGCCAGATAGAAGACGTTCACGCCCATCAGGTCGCGGGTCTGCTTCATCTCGTACGACCCTTCCGCCAGGGTGGCGGGCAGGGGCGAACCGGCCGGCAGATCGGCGATGGCGATGCCGCCGCCCTCGGCCGGACCGAAGGCGAACTTCTGGCCGTTGACGACGATGCCCACGTCGCGCTCGGCGCCGCGGCCTTCAGCCGAGATCTCGTAGGTCTGACCGGCGTAGGTCAGGGTTTCGGTCGCGGGACGGCCCTCGAAAGCCATCAGGCCGTGGCCGGCCACCAGCAACAGGGCGCCGAAGGCGATGGCCTTGCGGGTGCCGATGAAGCGGTCGGCCATGATGCCGCCGATCAGCGGCAACAGGTACACCAGCGAGGTGTAGGAACCGTAGGTCGACCCCGCCATGGCGTCGTCGAACAGGAAATGCTGGGTCAGGAAGAAGATCAGGATCCCGCGCATGCCGTAGTAGGAGAAGCGCTCCCACATTTCGGCGAAGAACAGGATGATCAGTCCCCGCGGATGGTTCTTCAGAATCTGAAGCAGCACGGGGATGCCCGTGAGCAGGGTGATGATCAGCCCCGCGATAATTACGATATTCATGCCTGGTCTCCACCGATCCGGCCGGCAGTCCCCCGGCCACGAGCGGCGACAGCGCTCCCTGCGTCCGTCTTACTCAACGGCTCACTCCCATATTGTTTTGCGCCCCACCTGACGCGCGTGCGGCATAAGCAGCACGCGGAGCAAGACCGGACAAGAGTTAAGGGTAAATTGGTTCCTTGGTGGCTTGTGGCGCCACAGCGCGGCACAGTGCCGCAACGGTGTATGGAAGAGTTAATGACCACGACGCGGCGGACAGCCCTGGTCGGCCTTGGCGGCGCGCTCGGCGTAGCGGCCTGCGGACCTGACCGCGTCCCCGGCCCGGCCCCCGCCGCCGACGTGGTGGCGGCCGGACAGCCCGCCGCCCTGCTCATCTGGGCGGTGGCCCGCGACCGCCTCGCCGGCTGGCCGCGCAAGCCGGCGCCGGACATGCTGACCGCCCTCCCCGCCCGCGCCGCCGCCCTGCCCGAACTGGGCGGTCTCAGCGGCATCGGACGGCAGGCCAATCTGGAGGCGGTGGCGGCGCTGCGGCCGTCGCTGATCATCGACTACGGCGACACCGACCCGGAGAACCGCGCCGTCGGCGAACGTATGCAGGCCCGCCTGGGCGGCGAGTGGCGACTCATCGACGGCGCGCTTGAGAAGATTCCCGAGGCGCTGCGCGAGGCCGGACGACTGCTGGACGCCGTCGAAACCGGCGATGCCCTCGCGGGCCGCGCCGACGCCATCCTCGACAGCTGGCGGCGATCACCCCCCGGCCCGGCCTTCTACTACGCCCGGGGCGGGGACGGGCTGGAGACCGGCTTCCGCGGCGCCCTGGCGACCGAGGTTCTCGAAGGCGCCGGGTGGCGCAATGTCGCCGAGGGCTCGAAAGACATCGGCCGCGTGACGCTGGAACAGGTCAACGCCTGGGATCCGGGCGTCATCGTCACCCTCGATCCCGGCTTCGCGCGCGCGGCCTATGAAAGCTACGCCTGGCGCAAGCGGCGGGACGGATCGTTCCGCCGCATCCTGCTGGTTCCCGATCTGCCGTTCGGATGGATCGACCGGCCGCCGTCGGTCAACCGGCTGCTGGGTTGCGCCTGGCTGGCCGAGCCGCAGGGCGGATCGGTGGCCCTGGCGGTGCTGAGCCGACGGCTGTACGGCATGGCGCCGGCCGAGATCGTCGGCCCGCGGTGGCTCGGCTGAGCGCGGCGCGGACGACGGCGGCGACGTTCGCGATCGCCCTCTTCGCCCTCGCTGCGGCCGTCGCGGTCATGGCGACCGGCCCTCTGGGTGTCGCGCCCGACCAGTTGGCGGCGGCGCTGTTCGGTCACGGATCGCCCGACGCCGAACTGGCCCTGACCCTGCGCGGCCCCCGCCTGCTGGCGGCGATGACCTGCGGCGCAGCCCTGGCCGGCGCCGGAGCCGGGTTCCAGATCCTGTTTCGCAATCCGCTGGCCGCGCCCGACTTGCTGGGCGTCTCGTCCGGCGCCGGCCTCGGCGCTGCGCTGGCCCTGCTGCTGGGCGCCGGCGCGGCCCTGGTCCAGGGCGCAGCCTTCGCGGGCGGGCTGGCGACCGGGGCGATCGCCCTCGCCTGCGCCGCCATGACCCGCAGCGGCGACGGACGGCTGGCCCTGATCCTGTGCGGCGTCGTGGCGGGCGCCCTGGCCGCCGCCGGCCTGGGCCTGGTGGTCGTGGTCGCCGAACCCTATTCGCAGCTGCCGTCGATCACCTGGTGGCTGCTGGGTTCATTTACCCGCGCGACGATGGCCGAGGCCCTGATGGCGGTGATCCCGGCCGGGATCGGCGCGGCCATTCTGATCTGGCTCGGCTTCCGGCTCGATATCCTGTCGCTGGGCGACGAGCAGGCGCAGTCGCTCGGCCTGCCCGCCCGCCCCTTGCGCATCCTCGCCCTGTGCGCCGCCGCCCTGATGACCTCGGCCGCCGTGGCCGTAGCGGGTCTGGTCGGCTGGATCGGTCTGCTGGCGCCCCACGCCGCGCGTCTGGTCGTGGGCGAGCAGGCCGGACGTCTGCTGCCCGCCGCCATGGCCACGGGCGCGCTGTTCGCCCTGCTGATCGACCGGCTGGCGACCGCCTTCGGACCGGCGGAGCTGCCTGTCGGGTTGCTGTCGGCCGCGGTCGGCGCCCCCGCCTTCCTGTTCCTGTTCGTCGTCTCATCGAGGCGATCGTGAGCGGCCTGCTGCTGGAGCGGCTCGTCGCCGGCCGGAAGGGCTTCCGCCTGCCGCCGCTGGATCTGCTGGTCCGACCGGGCGAGGTCGTGGCCCTGATCGGCCCCAATGGCGCGGGCAAGACGACCCTGCTGAAGACCCTCGCCGGCCTGTTGCCCCCGCTGCAAGGCCAGGTCGCCCGCCCTGGCAAGGCGGCGTATCTGTCGCCGCCGGGCTCGGTCGCCGCCGGATTTTCCGCCCTCCACCTGACCGCGCTGGGTCGGGCGGCCCTGCGCCGCTGGTCCCCGGGTCTGGCGCTCGCGGATTTCGAAGCCGCCCGGGCCGCGCTGGATCGCCTGGACGTCGGCCACCTCGCCGACCGCCCGTTCGACCGGCTGTCCAGCGGTCAGCAGCAGCTGGTTCTGATCGCCCGCCTGTTCGTTCAGGACGCCCCCATCTGTCTGCTCGACGAACCCCTCGCCCTGCTGGACCCCGCCCACGGCCAGGCGGTCGAGGCGGCCGTGCGGGCGCTGGCCGCGGAGGGGCGCATGGTCATCGCCTCGACCCACCACCTTCCGTTCGCGGCCCAGGCGGACCGGGTGGTGGCGATCGGCCCGGACTGGATCGACATCTCCGCCCCGGCGCGCGCGCTGGGCCCCGATCGCATCCGGGCCCTGTTCGGCATCGAGGCGCCGGCCTGTCCGTGCTGCGGCCAGGCCGTGGGATAGGCGCCGCTCCGGCCTTGAGTCGGGGCCGAGTCTGGCCGAGGTTGCGGCCCATGACCCGCACCCGCATCGTCCTCGCCGCCACCCTGTCCCTGTTCGCCGCGCCGGCGCTCGCCCAGGAGGCGCCGCAGTGGTCGTTCGCCATCCACGGCGGCGCCGGGGTGATCGAACGCAGCAGTCTGACGCCGGAACAGGACGCCGCCTATCGCGCCGCCCTGCACCGCGCGCTCCAGGCCGGACAGCAGGTGCTGGCCGGCGGCGGCTCGGCCATGGACGCGGTCCAGGCCGCCATCGAGGTGATGGAGGACGATCCCCTGTTCAACGCCGGACGCGGCGCCGTCTTCACCGCCGAAGGCCGCAACGAACTGGACGCCGCGGTCATGAACGGAACCGACCTGACCGCCGGCTCGGTCGCCGGCCTGACCACGACGCGCCACCCGATCGCCGCCGCGCGCGCCGTGATGGAGAAGTCGCCCCACGTCATGCTGATCGGTCCGGGCGCCGACAGCTTCGCCGCCTCCGTCGGCCTGGAGCAGGTCGATCCATCCTGGTTCTTCACCGAGCGCCGCTGGCAGGGCCTTGAGACCGAACTGCGCCGCCAGAACCTGCCGATCCCGCCGCGCCCTGCGGGGGCTCCGGGCGCCCAGGCCGCCAACGACGCCGTCATCCTCGGGCTTGACCCGAGGACCGCCCCGCCGCTGAACGAGCGCAAATTCGGCACCGTCGGGGCTGTGGCGCTGGACAGCCAGGGCCGTCTGGCCGCCGGCACCTCCACCGGAGGCATGACCGCAAAGCGTTGGGGCCGCGTCGGCGACGTGCCGGTCATCGGCGCCGGCACCTACGCCTCCAACGCCGACGGCTGCGCCGTCTCGGCGACCGGCTCGGGCGAGTACTTCATCCGCTCCACCGTGGCGCGGGACATCTGCTACCGCACCCGCGAGGGCGCGACCGTGCAGGCCGCGGCCGACGCCGAGATCGCCGACGTCGGCTCGATCCGCGGCGACGGCGGGGTCATCGTCATGGGCCTGAACGGTACGCCCGCCTTCGCCATGAACACCTCCGGCATGTACCGCGGCGCGGTGTCCAGCACGGAGCCGGCCGAGGTCGCCATCTACGCCGACGAGGACCTGCGGCCGTGACCCAGGCCGTCGACCTGACGGAGAAGTTCGCGGCCTTCTCCGATCACTGGCGGCCGCGCGTGGCGGCGCAGCTGAACGGTCAGGACGTGCGGCTGGTGAAGGTCCAGGGCGTCTTCCCGTGGCACAGTCACGCCGACGCCGACGAAATGTTCCTGGTCTGGAAGGGCCGCTTCCGGGTCGAGTTCCGCGACCGCGTCGTCGCGCTTGAGCCGGGCCAATTCATCGTCGTGCCGCGCGGCGTAGAGCATCGCACCGCCGCCGACGAAGAGGCCGAGGTGCTGATCTTCGAACCGTCCGAGGTGATCAACACCGGCGACGCCCCCGTCTCGGACTTCACTGCGCCGCAGGGCCAGACGGTATGACCGCGCCCGACCGCCCCGGCGTCCTCGCGCCGCCGCCCCTCATCTATCTCAGCTTCCTGCTGGTCGGCTGGCTGCTGACGCACGTCGTCGCCGACCCCGGCCTCGGCCTGGAGCCGCAGGTCCGCCGCTACGCCGCCTTCGCCCTGATCATCGGCGGCCTGGTTCTGGAGGGCGTAGCCGTCGGCCAGTTCCGCAGCATCGGCACCCGTCCGGAGCCGTGGAAGCCGACGACGGCGCTCGTGACAAACGGCCTGTACCGGTTCAGCCGCAACCCGATCTACATCGGCTTCGCCCTGATGTACGCCGGCTTCGCCACCGCCATGGATAGTCTGATCGCCCTGGCCCTGGTGCTGCCCTGCCTGGTGGTCGTCGACCGGTTCGTCATCCTGCCCGAGGAGCGCTATCTGTCGGGGAAATTCGGCGCCGACTACGACGCCTACCGCTCAAAGGTGCGCCGTTGGCTGTGAATGATGACGAACTCTCGGTCGTGGCCCTTGAGGAGCTGGACGCCGCCTGCGCCCTGCCGTGGCCGGACATCAAGAAGATCACCCCCTGGGGCGACACCTTCACCGGCGTCGCACCCTCTGGCCGCGAGGTCGAGATCGAGCGCCGCTACCTGTGGGCTCACGATCCCGAGGGCTCCGTCTCGGTCGAGATCGAGGTCCGCGATGTCGGCGGGACCCGAAGCGCGGAAGCGCGCGCGCTGATCACGCCCCACGGCTGACCGCTCGCCCGGCGCGCGAATTCGCGTCGTCGTTAACCTTTTCCATTGCCAAGCGGGGCCGTCGGATCAGAATGCGTTCGCCGCACGCTGCGGTCGCATCAGCGGGGAGTCCCATGTCCTACGGCGCAGACTTCGCCACGGCCGATCCTGCCAACGCCCCGCTCGACGCCCCGATCCTGCTCGGCGCCGACCCGGTGCTATGGGTCGCCGGCCTCCTGATCCTGCTGGCCGCCCTGATGGCGGGCTACTGGTACGGCGCCCGCTCGCGCCGGGACGAGGGCGACGCCACCCCCGCCATCTGGAAGGTCATCGACAAGGCCGCCAAGGACGCGATGAAGGCCGACGACAACGCCCTGAAGGCGCGGGCCGAGGACCTGCTCGGCGTCATCAAGCGCCGTCTGGGTCACACGATCGCGTTCGTCTCCGATTCAGGCCTGGCGGACAGCGTCAGCGCCCTGCGCGCCGCCGTCGCCGGCCGTCGCCACGCCCCCCATGGCCATGGCCACGACCACGATCATGGCCACGATGAGCACCACGATCACGGAGACGACCACGGTCACGGCGATCACGACGACGCGCATCACGACAGCGCTTCCGCCGCCTCGGCCGCGGCGGCCGGCAACATCACCATCGTCAACGTGGCCCCCGCCGCGCCCGCAAAGGCGGACAAGCCGGAAAAGCCCGGTGCCCAACCGCGCGACATGACCGCGCGCGAACAGACCGACGCCCTGCGCCTGGCCGTCGCCGCCTTCAACCAGCACTGGCGCGATGAACGCGCCCGGGTCGGCGAGATGCGCGCGGCCCTGGCGGAGCTGTCGGGCCGCGCCGCGCGCGGTTAGCGCCTCGATAACGCGACTGACGGTTTCCCCCTCCGCCGAAACCGCCTAAGCCTTGAGGCATGAAACTCGCCTCGCTCAAGCACGGCCGCGACGGCCGTCTCGTTCTCGTCTCCAGCGACCTCGCCTGGTTCACCGACGCCTTCCTGATCGCCCCGACCCTGCAGGCGGCGCTGGATAATTGGGATCGGGTCGAACCCGATCTGCGCGCCCTGGCCGAGAGCCTCGAGCACGGCGGCGTGCCGCAGGGCCGCTTCCACGAACGCGAAGCCGCCTCGCCCCTGCCCCGCGCCTACCAGTGGGCCGACGGCTCGGCCTATGTGAACCACGTCGCCCTCGTGCGTCAGGCCCGCAACGCCGAGATGCCCGACAGCTTCTGGACCGACCCCCTGATGTACCAGGGCGGCTCCGATTCCTTCCTCGCCCCCCGCGACGCGATCCCGCTGGCCGACGAGGCCTGGGGCTGCGATCTGGAAGCCGAGATCGTCGTGGTCGTCGGCGACGTGCCGCAGGGCGTGACGCGCGAAGAGGCTCTCGCCAGCATCCGCCTCGTCGGTCTGGTCAACGACGTCTCCCTGCGCAATCTGATCCCGGCCGAACTGGCCAAGGGCTTCGGCTTCGTCCAGTCCAAGCCCGCGTCGGCCCTGTCCCCGGTGTTCGTCACGCCGGACGCGCTCGGCGACCGCTGGAAGGACGGCAAGCTACACGGGACCCTGTCGGTGCAGCTGAACGGCGAGGACTTCGGCAAGGCCGACGCCGGCGTCGACATGACCTTCGACTTCGGCACCCTGATCGCCCACCTGGCGAAGACCCGCAGCCTGTGCGCGGGCACTATCATCGGGTCGGGCACGGTCTCGAACCGCGACGCCGACGGCGGCCCCGGCAAGCCGGTCGCCGAAGGCGGCCTCGGCTACTCCTGCATCGCCGAGGTCCGCACCGTCGAGACGATCCTGCGCGGCAAGGCCGAGACCGGCTTCCTGAAAGCCGGCGACACCGTCCGCATCGAAATGCTGGACGACAAGCACCACTCGATCTTCGGCGCCATCGAGCAGACGGTCGAGAAGGTCTAGGCCGCCGGCCTGTTCGCTTTGCCCAGCGTCCACGCGCGATCCGCGTGAGAGCCTGCGACCGCCTCGATCGCAGCCTCCTGGGCCAATACCGCCGCCGGCCCCTGGCAGGACAGCAGAACGCCGCCCAGGGCGGCCGCCATCAGTCGTCGGATCCGCATCGTCTTCTCCTTGCGACAGGAAGAGGCGACGAGCGCGCTTTACGGATGCGCGGACCGTATTAAGCTTTGGCAAGGTCCACGCCCGTTCAAGGGCGCGGGGGGGGGCGTCGCACGCATGACCAACGAACAGATGATTCCGCTCATCGCGGTGGCGGTCGCCGTGCCGTTGATGCTGCTGCGGAACCGACGCCCGCGTCCGCTGCATCCGAACCGCATGTGGATCATGCCCCTGGTGATCGTCGCCCTGATCAGCCTGGGTCTGTGGGCCAGCATGACCTACGGCCAACCGGCGGCCGCGCCGTTCGGCCCCTTGTCGTGGCTTATCCTCGCCGTCGGGCTCGCGCTCGGCGCCGCGCTCGGCTGGCAGCGGGGCCGCATGGTGGTGATCCATCGCCTGGCGGACGGATCGTTAACCGCCCAGGCCTCGCCCCTGGGTCTGATCCTGATCGTCGCCCTCCTGCTCAGCCGCCAGGCCCTGCGCCCGTGGATGGAACAACACGCGGCCGACTGGCACGTGAACCCGCTGGCCATCCAGGACGCCTTCATGCTGTTCGCGATGGGGCTGGTCGTCGTGCAGCGCATCGAAATGTGGATCCGCGCCCGCCGCATCCTGGCGGGCGGAACCGATGAACACCTGGCTGTCGAAGCCTGATCTTACGGGGGACCTCAACATGAAGAAGATCATTGTTGCGCTGTGCATCAGCGCCGTCGCCCTGCCCGCCCTCGCCCAGGACACGGGCGACTGGAGCCTGTACCGCAACCACCGCGAAAAGCTGGTGATGGCCTACACGCTCTTCGACAACGGCCTCAGCCTGACGACCCGCTGCGTCGACGGCGGCTTCGAGGCCATCGTCGGCGGCCTGCCGGAACCGACCGACGCGGACGCACCCACGCGCACGATCGGCCTCGCCTTCGGCGACGCGCCCATGTCCATGCAGAACTGGAACGTCGCCATCAACCGGGCGATGGCGGTCAGCGAACGCCCCGCGCCCCTCGCACGCCAGATGCGCCAGGGCGGCCGTCTGCAGGTGCTGGTGCCCAACGGCGCAGGACCGGGCCGCAATCTGCGATACGACGTGACCCTGCCCGCCTCCACGACCGCCATCGACGACACGCTGTTCGCCTGTCGTCGACCGTTGACCGATCCGCGCGACGCCCAGCTGGCGGCCCTCCCCGATGGCGGCCTGCCCGCAGGACTGACCTGGGTCCGGACGCCCGTCGTGGAATACCCGTCCACCCGCTACGCCCGCGGCTTCGCCGTGGTCTCCTGCCTGACCAATCCGGACGGCCGCCTGCGCGACTGCGCGGTGGAGTCGGAGCATCCGGTGAAGGGCGGCTTCGGCGAGGCCGCGCGCCGCGCCGTCGTCGGCTCCCGTGTCCGCCGCGGCGACGGCTCCACCGGCCCGATCCCCCAGGTCATGGTCACCTTCCGCGCCAACTTCGTCACCGAGGGCTACGAGACCCGCAGCGAACGCGACGCGTCGCGCGACCAGGATCGCCGCACCCGCGAGGAGAGCCGCAACGCCCGGGAAGCCGACGGCGGCTGATCCGGCCATCCTGCCGAGTTGCAATCCCGGCCTCGTCCCTGTAGGCGCACACCCACGCGGGCGTGGTGGAATTGGTAGACGCGCCGGACTCAAAATCCGGTTCCGAAAGGAGTGTCGGTTCGAGCCCGACCGCCCGCACCATCTCTTTCGGGATCAGGCCCCCGAGGCTGTTCCGCCGGGCTTGTCCGCAGACCTCAGCCCGCCGCTCCATAGAGCGTGACCACGCAGGCGCCGCCGAGGCCGAGGTTGTGCTGCAGGCCGAACCGCATGCCGTCGACCTGTCGCGCGCCCGCCTGACCGCGCAGCTGCTGCGTGAGCTCGAAACACTGGGCGAGGCCGGTCGCGCCGAGCGGATGCCCCTTGGACAGGAGGCCGCCGGACGGGTTCACCACATGCCGGCCGCCATAGGTGTTCTGCTGGTCGCGGATGTAGGCCTCGGCCCCGCCTTCCGGGCACAGGCCGATGGCTTCGTAGGTGATCAGTTCGTTGGCCGTGAAGCAGTCGTGCAGCTCGACGGCCTGGATTTCATCCGGTCCGACGCCCGCCTGTTCATAGACCGACCGCGCGGCCTCGCGGCTCATCTCATAGCCGACGACGCTCATCATCGAACGGCCCTGGAAGGTCTCGGCGTAGTCGGTGGTCATGGCCTGGCCGAGAATGGCCACGCGCGCATCCAGCCCGTGCCGCGCGGCGAACGCCGGGGACACCAGGACGCCGGCGGCGGCTCCGCAGGTCGGCGGGCAGGCCTGGAAGCGCGTCAGCGGGCCGTACAGATGCTTCGACTCCATCACCTGCTCCAGGCTGATCGGGTCGCGAAACAGGGCCAGCGGATTGTTGGCGGCGTGGCGACGCGCCTTGACCGCCACCATGCCGAACACCTCGTCGGCCGCGCCGTAGCGGGCCTGATAGTCCAGACCGGCGCCGCCGAACTGCTGCGCCACCAGCGGCGACGCATCGTCCTTGCCGAGGATTTCCTCCTGCTTCGTCAGGTGGTGATCCAGCGTCCGCTTGCGATCGTTGAAGACCGCCCCGAGGGCGCCGGGCAACATCTGCTCGAAGCCGAAGGCCAGGACGCAATCGGCGGCGCCCGCCTCGATCATCTGGCGGGCGAGGTACAGCGCCGTCGATCCGGTCGAGCAGTTGTTGTTGACGTTGACGATCGGGATGCCCGTGCAGCCGACCCGGTACAGCGCCGACTGGCCGGCGGTGGAGTCGGCGTAGACGTAGCCTGCGTAGGCCTGCTGGATCTGCTCATAGCCGACACCCGCGTCCGTCAGGGCCAGGCGAATGGCTTCCTCCGCCATCACGTCCCAGTCGGCGCTCTGGCCGGGCTTGGCGAAGGGGATCATGCCCACGCCGGCGATCAGGGCTTTGGTCATGGCAGGCCTCGGAATTGGGTTTGGAAGGAGCGAAAGCTCAGGCCGCCTGTCGGCGGTCCTGCGTCTCGACAGGGCTGTTCCCGGCGAGGGCGGCGTTCACGACCTCGAGCGTGCGGCTGAGGTCGGCGGCCTTTCGCTCCAGGACGTCTCGCAGGCGGGTCGCTCGGTCGTCCTCCGACGGCGCGCCCGCCAGCACATCGCGGATCTCGTCCAGCGACAGGTCGCAGCGGCGCAGCAGCACGATGCGCGAGGCCAGTTCGCACTGGTCCGGCGTGAACAGGCGGACGCCGGCGGCTGACCTGAGCGGCCGGATCAGGCCGACGTCCTCGTAGTGCCGCAGGGCCCGGGGCGTGACGCCGGTGATCTCCGCGAGACGGGAGATGCTGACCACGGCGTGGACGGGGCCGCACGACGCCACGGCTCAGACCGCCTCGGCCGGAGCGGTTTCCGGCGCGGTCGCGGCGACCGGCCGGGGCGCATAGCGCATCGCCAGCCAGTATCCGGCCAGGGAGATGAAGCCGGTGACGACGCCCAGCCAGGTCAGGGTCACGCCGAGCCCCATCGGTCCCTTGAACAGCATCGTCATCCCGGCGATGACCGCCGCCGTCACCGGTCCGCCGACGATCTTGCCGATGATGGCCAGGGCCGCCAGGCTGGTCGCGCGCTCCTCGTTCGGCAGCAGGACGGCGATCGCCGCCGAGTTCACCAGATTGATGATCACCCCGCCCAGCAGAAGGGCGAACAGGACCCATGCGAAGAGCGTGACGTTCGGCATGATCGGATAGGCGCTGGCCGGAATGCTCAGGGCCGTGGCGATCAGCGCCGGCAGCAGGATGGCGCCACGGATCTTCAGCTTCTGGCTGATGTCCGCGGTGAAGCCGCCGATGATCGAGCCGAGAATCCCCGACCCCAGGATCACCAGACCGACCCAGCCGCCGAACTCGCCGGGCGACTGACCGTATTGCCGGACCAGCACGGATCCCAGCCACAGGGCCGCGGCGCCCTCGGCGAAACCGCCCGCGAAATTCCCGACATAGAGCCAGCCCAGAAATGCCCGGCGGCGCCAGAAGGCTTTCAGCGCCTCCCGCAGGGGCGGGTTGGCCTGTTCGACCTCGTGACGCGCGGGCTCCCGGATCAGGAACAGCGGAAGGACCAGAATGGCGGCGGCGATGCCGACCAGCAGATGCGCCTCACGCCACGGCGGCATGTTCGCAATGAACGCCGTCGGGTTGGCTTCCAGCCAGCCGAACAGGGTGCCGCCGATCGCGAAGGCCGCGGCCACGCCGGCCCAGGCGCCAATGGAGATGAGCAGCATCGAACGACCGCGCCGCTCGGGCATGCACACGTCCGCCAGGATGGAGACGAGCACGGGGAAGGCCGTCGCGGCGCCGATGCCGGAGACCAGCTTCGCCGCGAACAGCCCATAGAAGTCCTGCGCGAAAGCCGTTCCGATCGTGCCGATCGCCCAGAACGAGGCGAGAATGATCAACAGCCGCGTGCGCGTGTGGTGGTCCACCAGCCACGCGATGGGCAGGGACAGGATGGCCGCGGGAATCGCCGTGGCGCTGCCGACGATCATGGCCAGCTGAAAGTCGCTGAGGCCGAGGTCGATCTTCACCGCCTCCTGGATCGGCGCCATCAGCCCGCCCACCGTGAGCGCGGAGAAGATGGTCAGCGTCAGCAGCCAGATGACGCTCCATTTGGTCTTGCGGAACGCGGACTGCAGCGGCGCCGGAGCGGCCGCCGTGACGACGGTGTCGGTCATTTTGTTTCCCCGGGGTGGGCCGCGCCGCGATGGGTCAGGGCCTCGTATGTCAGCTTGCGGGCCACGGCCCGGAACTCGGCGCTCACCGGATCCGCGAGACGCTGGATCAGGCCGATGAAGACGATGTCGTGTTCGGGATCGATCCAGAACCAGGTGCCGCCCGCCCCGCCCCAGGCCAGGGTGCCGCGCCCCTCGAAGGCGCCCAGCGCCGCCGGATCGCGGACGATGGAGAAGCCCAGGCCGAAAGCGAAGGCTGGACTGAACGGCAGCAGGCGCGCCGGGTTCTCCACCGCCAGCACCTCTTCCGCGACCATGTTGGTCGCCATCAGGTCGATGCTCTCCGGCGCCAGGATGCGGACGCCGTCCAGCTCGCCCCGGTTCAGCACCATCTGGCAGAAGCGGGCGTAGTCGCCGGCCGTCGAGACCAGGCCCCCGCCGCCCATCTCCATCGCCGGGGCGCGGGTGAAGTCGTTGATCGGCAGGCCGAGCATATGCGTCGCCTCGGCGAGGCGGCCGTCCGGCTGGGCCGCGTACATGGCCGCCAGCCGATCCACGTTCCCGGCGGGCACGTGGAACGCAGTATCCTTCATGCCCAGAGGCTCGAAGATGACGCGTCCCAGATAGTCGCCCAGCCGCTCGCCGGAGATGATCTCCACCAGCCGCCCCTGGATGTCCGAGGCGACGGAATAGGACCACTCCGTCCCCGGCTGGAACATCAGCGGGATGTCGGCGATGCGGTCGATCAGATCGACCAGACCCTTCGACTGCAGCACCCCTCGCCTGGCCACCAGCCGGTCCACCGGATGCAGGTCGAACAGGCCGTAGCCGAAGCCGGCGGTGTGGCTCATCACCTCCCGCATCGTCGGCGCGCGGTGGGCCGGCTCGGTGATCATCTCGCCGTCGGGACCTTCGCCGACGAAGACGCGCAGCCGCTCGAACTCGGGGATGAACCGCGTCACCGGATCGTCCAGCGACCACAGCCCCTGCTCGTACAGGGTCATCAGGGCGACCGAGACGATCGGCTTGGTCATCGAATAGATGCGGTAGATCGTGTCCGGCGACACCGGCTGGCCGGTGTCGAGCCGCGCCGCGCCGAAGGTGTCGAAGGTGACCATCTGGCCGTGGCGCATCAGCAGGATGGCGCCCCCGGCGATCCGTTCGGCCTCGACCATCCCCGCCATATAGTCCCGCAGCCGGTCCAGACCGGCGGCGGCGAAGCCCGAGGCTTCGGGCGAGCGGGTGAAGGGGAAGCCGCCCGGGCCGTCAGCCATGATCCGTCTCTCGTCGTTCCTGGGCGCGCTCGGCGCAAATGGCGTGGAAGCCGCCGGCCATGAATTTGGCCATCCGCGCCTTCACGGCCTCGAAATCCTCGGATCGGCACAGGCCGTCCGACAGCTTGTCGATCCGTCCGGTCCGCGCCAGCGTCATCATCAGGGCGCCCGAGACGAAGTGGTAACCCCAGAAGATGTCCTCGTCCGGCGTGTCGGGCATGGCCTTGCGCAGCAGGTCGATCAGCCGCTTCACGACCGGGTCCATCAGCCGGTTCATGATCTCCGAACCCCATTCAGGGGTGTTGGCGACCTGGGCGCCCAGCGCCGCATAGTTCCGCCACGGCTCGCCGCCGGCGATGTAGGAATCCAGGTCGGTATCCAGATAGGCGTGCAGCGCGCCCTCGACCGTCACCTTGCCGCCGACCGATGCCTCATAGGCGTCCATCGCCGCCATCCGCCGTCCGGAGGTGACGGGCGCCCGACGCTCCATGACGGCGTCGAACAGGGCTTTCTTGTCCGCGAAATAGTAGTGCATCAGCGTGGTGTGCACGCCGACCCGCTTGGCCACGTCCTTCAGCGTCACGCCGTGCAGGCCGTGCTTCGAGAACAGGAACTCCGCCTCGTTGAGGATCTGTTCCTGCGTCTCGGCGCGCTGCTCGGCCTTCGAGCGGCCCTTCGGCCGGGCGTCGGCGGTCGTGGTCTTGCGGCGGGTCGAAGCGGGCTTGGCGGTCATGGCGGCCTCCGGCGGAATCAGTTCCGCAGAGGATCGAACGGCGGCACGCGAGTTGGAAGCCGCCATCACGCCTGCCCGAACTCGGCGCGCAGCCGGGCCTTGTCGATCTTGCCGGTCGCAGCCAGCGGCATGCGCTCCACACGCTGCATCCGGTCCGGGATCCACCAGTCCGCCACCCGCCCCTTCAGGGCCGCACGGAAGGTCTCGTCAGACACCGGCTCGCGCAGTTCGACGACCAGCACCGGCCGTTCGCCCCACTTCGCGTCCGGCCGCCCGACGACGGCCGCCAGCACGACGGCGTCCAGCGCGCCGATGATCTCCTCGATCTCGACCGGATTGATCCACTCGCCGCCCGACTTGATCAGGTCCTTGGAGCGTCCGGCGATGGTCAGGGCGCCGGTCTCGTCGATCACAGCCAGGTCGCCGGTGTCGAACCAGCCGTCGGCGTCGACCGCCGGCCGGTCGGCGCCGAGGTAGCGATGCACCACGCTGGCGCCCTTGACCTTCAGATGGCCGACGACGCCGCGCTGCTGCGGCAGCGCCGCGCCTTCGGCGTCGGTCAGCAGCATGTCCAGACCGATCGAGGTCCAACCCGACGCGACCGCCGTCTCGCCCGGCGACGACAGGGTGCCGGTCGGCGACAGCTCGGTCATGCCCCAGCTGGTCTGGACGCGAACGCCCAGGGTCTGTTCGAGGCGTTTCATCAGGCTTTCCGGGCAGCCGGCGCCGCCCAGCACGATGCGCTCGAGCGACGGCACGCCCTCCGCGCCCGCATCGACGTGATCGACCAGGCCGAGCCAGACGGTCGGCACGCCCGCGGTGACGGTGACGCCCTCCTCGCGGATCAGCCGCGCCAGCCGTTCGCCGTCGGTGACCCGTCCCGGCAGAACCAGCTTCGCTCCCACGGCCGGCGCCGAGAACGGGAAGCCCCAGGCGTTGGCGTGGAACATCGGCACGGCGACAAGAACCACGTCCCGGCGGGTCAGGCCGAGCGAGTCCGCCTGCACCGAGCGCAGGGTGATGAGGTAGTTGGAACGGTGGGTGTAGACCACGCCCTTGGGCGCGCCCGTCGTACCGGAGGTGAAGCACAGCCCCGCCGGCGTCCGTTCGTCGAACCCGCCCCACGGCGCCGGGCGGCCGGATTCGATCAAGGCCTCGACGTCGAGGGTCGCGCCTGAGACGCGCTCGTCGAGGGAGATGAGGCGCAGGCCCGGACGTCCTGCGGCGATCCCGGCTGCCAGCGGCTCAAGACCCGCCCCATAGGCCAGAACGGTCGCGCCGGACTGCTCCAGCATCGCGATCAGCTGGACGGCGGTCAGTCGCGGATTCAGCGTGTGGCAGACGATGCCCACGCCCATCGCCGCGTACCACAGCTCCATGTGCGGACGGGTGTTCCAGGCCAGGGTCGCCACGACGTCGCCCTTGCCCAGACCGAGGTCCAGCAAGGCGCCGGACAGGCGCTGGCTGCGCGCCAGCACCTGCCCGTAGCCCATGCGGCTGACGTCGCCGTCGATATCGCAGGAGACGACCTCGACATCGGCATGCCACCGCGCCGCATGGCTCAGGAATTTATCGACCGTCAGCTCATACGGCTGCATGGCGTCCAGCATCGCGTCCAAGGGACGGGCGCGCTCTGTGACGGCCTCGGCCGGCTGATCGATGGTCTGGTGAAAGGTCATCAGGGAACTTGAAACAGGGGAAAGCGGTGGGGCGGACCCGAAGGCCCGCCCCGGGACGGCGCTAGAAGTTGCGCGTGATCCGGATGCCGTACTGGCGCGGCGGACCGGCGTAGCGCTGGCCGCTCTTCACCGAACCGACGTACTCCTCGTCGAACACGTTGGTGCCGTAGGCCTGCAGGACCCAGTCGCCGTTACCCGGCTCGTAGGTCAGCAGGGCGTTGACGATGTCGCGCGCCTCCAGCCGGTCGCCGCGAGCTTCGTTGGCGAAGATCGTGGTCCAGGTTTCCGAGATGTGGCTGTAGTCCACCCGCGGCGTCAGTCGGCCGCCGCCCACCGCGAAGTCGTACTCGACGCCGAAGTTGAAGGTCAGTTCCGGCGCATAGGTCTGGGCGTTGCCGCCCACATTGGTGCAGGTGGCCGAGGCCGGCCCCGTCGCCGCATTGCAGCCGCCGGTCAGCGTGCCGCGCGGATCGATGGCGTAGAAATCACCCAGTTCCGAATGCGCCAGGGACAGGCCGATATCGAAGCCCAGGGCGTCGAAACGACCCTGAGCCGTCGCTTCCAGACCGTAGATCTTCGTCTCGCCCGGCACGTTCGAGATCGTGGTGATCGTCGGCGTCGTCGGATCGCCGATGATGACCTGGAAGTTTTCGTAGATGTTGTAGTAGCCGCCGATCTGGGTGCGCAGCCGGCCGTCGAAGGCGGTGGCCTTCCAGCCCGCTTCGAAGTCCAGGACCTCTTCACCGTCGAACGGGCCGGGCGGCACGCCGAGGATGTTCGGCCCGTTCAGACCGCCCGCCTTGTAGCCGGTGGCCACGAAGCCATAGAGGAAGTTGTTGTCGTCGAGGGTGTAGTTCAGGGCGACCTTGCCGGTGAGCTTGTCCTCCTCGACCTTGTCGTTCTGGCTGATCGACAGACCCAGGGCCGGAATGGCGCTGACGGCGTGGTTCTCGACCGTTGAGCGCGAGAAGCGGGCGCCGACCTGCAGCTCCAGCGAGTCGGTGAAGTCGTAGCTGACCTGACCGAAGGCCGCCGCCGTGGTTTTCGGGTTCTCGCCCTGGAGCGTGAGGGCGACCAGCAGCGGCAGGGTCGGCGACAGATATTGGGTGGTTGTGAACTGACCCGGCGGGAAGGTGATCAGGTCGTCCTGGTAGTAGGCGCCCACGACCCACCGCAGCGGACCCTCGTCCGGCGAGATCAGGTTGAACTCCTGCGACCACAGGCGCTGATCGACCTTGATGTTCGAGGTGAACGGCAGGGTCGCCGTGCCGTCGGTGTCGGCGCGCACCGAGGTGGTGCCGTCCTGGTAGCCGGTGATCGACCGCAGCACCATGCCGTTGTCGAACTCGTAGTTGATGTTCAGCACCGAGCGCACGGTCTCGTCGATGCCGCGGAACGGCCCGTTGGTGCGGATGTCGAACAGGCTGTCGGGCGAGCCCACCGGCGTGGTCGGATAGCCACCGAGGTCGATGTGGCTGTAGTCGTTCTTCCACAGGATGCGCAGGGCGTCGGTCGGCTGCCACAGCAGGCTGGCGCGGTAGCTTTCAATGTTCACGACGCCGGGGTCGCCCACGGTCGGCGCGCCCTGGATGACCTCGTAGAAGCTGTCGCGCTGCTCGATATTGCCGGCCAGGCGCAGCGCCACGGTGTCGCCCAGCGGCACGTTCACCGCGCCTTGCAGACGCAGGTGATCATAGCTGCCGTACTGGCCTGTGACGTAGCCGTTGACGCCCGTCAGGTCCGGATTGCGCTCGGTGATGAACACGGCGCCGCCGGTGGCGTTCTGGCCGGCGAAGGTGCCTTGCGGACCGCGCAGCAGTTCAAGGCTGGCGATGTCGTAGAAGGGTTCGTTCTGGAAATAGGCGGGGAAGACAGCGACGCCGTCGCGGTAGGTGATGACGCCCACGCCGATGCTGGACGAATTCTCCGTCTTGCCGATGCCGCGGATGTTGAAGCTGTTGCCCTGGCCGGAGTTCTGCACCGTCACCGACGGCATGGCGAACTGCAGGGTCTCGATGTTGGTGACGCCCTTGTTCTGCAGCTGCTCGCCGCTGAAGACCGAGGCCGCGATCGGCGTTTCCTGCAGGTTCGTCGTGCGGCGCTCAGCCGTGACGACGACCTCGCCCAGCGTGGTCGCCTCGTTGTCCTGCGGGGCCGGAGCGGCCTGTTGTGCTTGAGCTGCGCCGCACCAGAGCAGCGCGACGGCGGACGTCGTAATCCAGATGCTACGGCCCATGAGGGTCCCCCTTATCCGTTGCGTTTCCTCGGCGATCTCCGTCGCCATGGCGCAAAGGTGTTCCACCGAAGCAGGGGATCGTCAACACTCATTCTATCGCGAATGAATATCTTGCATCCGAAGCGCGTCGGGTGAAATGTGTAGGAAAGCGGCGCTCCATCGAGGGCGAACAAGCCGCGTGTAAGGGAGGCGATTATGCGGTTTCTGGATCGTGGCGGCGTGCGTCTGGCGTGGGACGAAAGCGGCTCGGGCGTGCCCATCCTGCTGATCATGGGGCACCGCTACAGCTCCGGCATGTGGTACCCGCTGAAGGAAGCCCTGGGCGATCGCTACCATCTGCTTTCCTTCGACAATCGCGGCACGGGCCAGAGCGGCGCCCCGCGCCGGACCAGCGTCGAGGAGATGACCGCCGACGCGCTCGCGGTGCTCGATGCGGCCGGAGTCCAGTCGGCCCATGTCTACGGCGTCTCGATGGGCGGCGGCATCGCGCTGGAGTTCGGCATCCGGTACCCGGAACGGGCCCGCTCGCTGATCCTCGGCTGCACCATGGCCAAGACGCCGGACATCAAGCCCCGGCCCGACTGGCTGATCAAACTGCTCTACAACGCCCTGCCGCTGCTCAAACTGCTGGCGAAGCCGAAACACAAGAACGGCTATGGCGACGCCGCGCCGGACGACGTCATCGCCCGCGACATGAAGGTCCTGGCGAAGGACCCCTACGACCTGAACGGCGTCATCGCCCAGGCCATCGCCATCTCCCACTACAGCGTCGATCCCGCCGACGTCCGCGCCGTGAAACTGCCGACCCTGGTGCTGCACGGCACCCAGGATCTGGCCGTGCCCTATGAGGCCGGAAAGGCGATGGCGGAAATGATCCCCGACGCCCGGCTCGTGACCTTCCAGGACATCGGCCACAACTATTTCATCGGCGCGGGCGAACGCGCCAACGCCGAGGTCGAACGCTTCATCGGCGAGGTCGAGGCCGCCCGGGCGGGGGCCTGATCATGATCGAACTCGACCGTTGGGAGCTCCGGGACTTCGCGCCCGGAGAAGGGTCTGCGCACGATGAGGGGGAAGCCTGGCTTCCCGTCTCGGCTCCCGGTGACACCTACGTCGCCCTCATCGCCGCCGGCCGGCTGCAGCACCCGTTCGACGGCCGCGGCGAGGACGAAGCCGCCTGGGTGCGCGATCGGGAGTGGTGGTGGCGCACCACCTTCGAGGCTCCGGCCCATGCGGCGACGGAAACGGTCGAACTGGTCTTCGAAGGCCTCGACACCTTCGCCACGATTTATCTCGACGGCGAGCTCATCGGCCGGACGGACAACATGTTCCGCCGCTACGCCTTCGATGTCCGCGATCGCCTGAAGCCGGGCGCCCGGCACGCCCTCGCCGTGCGTTTCGATCCGCCCGCCCGGGCCGTCGAGGCCCGCCCCCTCCCCGTGTGGAGCGCCTTCACTGATCGGGTCAGCCGCTCGCAGCGCAACCTGATGCGCAAGGCCCAGTTCGGCTGGGGTTGGGACTGGGGTCCCGACCTGCCCACCGTCGGCGTCTGGCAGCCCGTGCGCCTGAACGTCCGCCCCCGCGCCCGCATCGCCGGCGCCCACTACATCAACCTCGTGGTTTCCGCCGAGCACGCCGGCGGCCAGATCGAGGTCGAACTCGAAAACCCCGCCGCCGACGCCTCGATCGAAATCACCCTGACCGATCCGCACGGCGCCGTCGTGTTCCGGCGCGAGGCCCCGGCCGCCGACCGCATCCTCACCCCCGTCGACATCCACGACCCGCAACTCTGGTGGACTGCGGACCTCGGCGACCAGCCGCTCTACGCCCTCGCCGTGCGCCTCATCGCGAACGGCCGGACCGTCGACGAAACCCGGCGCGCCATCGGCCTGCGCACCGTCCATCTGGACCAGTCGCCCGATCCCGACGAGCCCGGCGCGACCTTCTTCCGCTTCGTCCTGAACGGCGTGCCGATCTTCGCGAAGGGCGCCTGCTGGGTGCCCTCGACCTCCTTCGTCGCCGAGCCCGACGCCGAAGCCTATGAGCGCCTGCTGGACCAGGCGGTTCGCGCCAACATGAACATGATCCGGGTCTGGGGCGGGGGCATCTACGAGCCCGACCTGTTCTACGACCTGTGCGACCGGCGCGGCCTGCTGGTCTGGCAGGACTTCATGTTCGCCTGCGCCCACTATCCCGAGGACGACGCCTTCGCCGCCTCGGTCGGGGCCGAGATCGAGGACCAGGTGCGCCGCCTGCGCCATCACCCGTCCCTCGCCCTGTGGTGCGGCAACAACGAATCCCAGGCCATGCACCGGATCAACAACGACAAGTCCGGCGAGGACGGCCTGCTGTCCGGCACGCGCCTCTACGACGAACTGATGCCTGCGTGGCTCAAGCGCCTCGACCCGGAGACGCCGTACTGGCCGGGCAGCCCCTGGGGTGGGCCCAACCCGAACAGCATGCGCGCCGGCGACGTCCACGACTGGACCGTCTGGCATGGCGTCCCGCCCATCCCCGACGCGGAGATGATCGAGCCCTTCCAGTCCTCGCCCGAAGGCGTCGCCTACACCCGCTACGCCGAGGACACGGCCCGCTTCGTCAGCGAGTTCGGCATCCAGGCCGCTCCCGCCCTCGCCACCCTGAAACGGTGGATGGACCCCGCCGACCTGACACTGGACAGCCCCGGCTTCCTGGCGCGGATCAAGGACGAGGCCCGCAAGGCCGACGCCCTGATGACCCCGGTCACCGGCCTGCCGACGACGCTGGAGCAGTACGTCGACTTCACCCAGTGGACTCAGGCCGAGGGGCTGAAGTTCGGCATCGAGCATTTCCGCCGCCGGCGTCCGCACTGCTCCGGCGCCCTGCTCTGGCAGTTCAACGACTGCTGGCCCTGCGTCAGCTGGAGCCTGGTCGACTACGACGGCGTCGAGAAGGCGTCCTTCCACGCCGTCCGCCGCGCCTTCGCCCCGGTGCTGGCCTCGTTCAGGGCGGCCCACGACGGAACCGTCGAGCTCTGGATCACCAACGACACGCTCGAACCCGTCGAAGGCGAGGCTGTCGTCACCCTGGAGGATTTCGACGGCCGGATCATTCAACGCTGGACGGCCATGTTTTCCGCGGCCGGCGGCGGTCACGCCCTCCCCTGGCGGGAGCCGCTCTCCGGTTCGGCCGATCAGGTGCTACGCGTGCGCTCGCCGGATCACGCCTTCGAGACCGCCCGGCATCTGTTCCGCCCGATCGCCGACCTGGCGCTGCGACCCGACGCACGGCCCCGGGTCGCCATCACCCAGCCTTCGGAGACCGAACTCCGCATCGACCTCGCGGCCGGGACCTGGCTCGCCTTCGTCCACATCATCTCCGACCGGCCGGACCTGCGCTTCAGCGACAACTATTTCGACCTGGCCGCCGGCGAGGAACGGACGGTCGTCGTCACCGCGGCGACCCCGTTGAGCGCCGCAGATATCGCCGTACGGTGCTGGAACGAGACCCTGGCCGAAGGACCACCCGCCGGATGACAGAGAGCGCCGCCGCCCCGATCGGCATGGTCGACAGCCTTGCAGACCTGTCCGGCGGTCCGACGGAGGAAGCGCTCGCCTTCGCCCGCGCCTATGTCGCCGATGGCGAGATGGACCCGGCCCTCCTGGCGCTGCTTCGCGACCCGGAACGGCTCGCCGAACGGGCGGTCGCCGACGCCGCGAAGAAGGCCCGCGACTGGCCGGCGCTCAGCCACTACCGCGCGGCCAACGCGGCCCTGGCCGGACAGCGGACGGACGTCGTCTTCATCGGCGATTCCATCACCGAGATGTGGCGCATCGCCCAGCCGGACCTGTTCCGAGATGGCGTCGTCAACCGCGGCATCAGCGGCCAGACCAGCCCGCAAATCCTGCTGCGGTTCATGCCCGACGTGATCGCCCTGAAGCCCCGGGCGGTGCATCTGATGTGCGGGATCAATGACGTCGCCGGCAACACCGGTCCGACGACGCCGGCGGACTACAAGGCCAATATCCTCGCCATGCTCGAACTCGCCCGGGCCAACGGCGTGACGGTGATCCTGGCCGGCCTGACGCCCATCAGCGGCCTGCCGTGGACGCCGGGCGTCCAGGATCCGAAGGGCCGCGCCGCGGAACTCAACGCCTGGCTGGCCGCCCTGGCCGCCGAACGCGGCCTGATCCACGCGGACTACGGTCCCGTCCTCGCCGACGCGCAGGGCGGCCTTCGCGCCGACTACACCCGCGACGGAGTCCACCCCGTCGGCCGCGGCTACGATGCCATGAGACCCGTGGCCGTCGCCGCGATGAACGCAGCGCTGCAAAAGCCCGCCGGCGATTGAGCCTTCAGCCCAGGCCCGCGCCCCGGTGTGATTTCGCATAGGTGTCGAAGGCCACGGCGGCGACGATGATCACGCCGATGATGATCTGCTGCAGGTAGGCCGAGACGTTCATCACCACCAGGCCGTTGGTCAGGACGCCGATCAGCAGCGCGCCGATGACGGTGCCGCCCACCCCGCCCATGCCGCCGAACAGGCTGGCGCCGCCGATGACCACCGAGGCGATGACGCGCAGCTCGTAGCCGGTACCGGCCACAGCCTCCGCCGAGCCGAGCCGCGCCGACAGCAGGAAGCCGGCGAGGCCGGACAGCAGACCGACCAGCACATAGACGCTCGAGACGATGCCCTTCACATCCAGCCCGGCCAGACGCGCCGCCGCCGGATTGCCGCCGACCGCATAGACATGGCGGCCGTAGCGGGTGTGGCGCAGCACGACATAGCCGGCCAGGGCGACCACAGCGAAGACAATGGCCGGCACGGGCACGCCGAACACCTGGCCTGAGCCCCACCAGCGGAACGCCTCGTCCAGCCCGCTGACGGGGGCGCCGTCGTTGACCATCAGCGTCGCCCCGCGCCAGACCGTCAGTCCGCCCAGGGTGACGATGAACGGCGGCACCGCGAACCAGGTCACCGCCTTGCCGTGGATCAGGCCGACCGCCGCGCCGGTCACGAGTGCGGAGACCAGGGCGATGATCCAGCCGGCCTGATACCCCGCGCCCAGCGAGGTCGCAGCGACGGCGGCGACGATGCCGCTGAAGCCGACCAGCGACCCGACCGCCAGATCGACGCCGCGCGTCAGGATGACGAAGGTCATGCCCACGGCGATCACGCCATAGATCGAAACCTCGGCGAGGATGTTCGACAGGTTCCGCGCCGACAGGAACCGCTCGTTCTGGCTGGCGAAGAACAGGGCCAGGGCGACCAGCACGATCGCCGAGCCGTAGCGCTCGAGGAACCTCAGCCAGTCGAAGCGGAAGCCGGCGGCGGGCGTGTCAGTGGTCATGTCATGGCCGCTGGTTGGGGGTTGGAGGAGTGGCCCATCATCATGACCATCAGGCGATGTTCGTTCGCTTCGGACCGTTCGAGTTCGCCGGCCACCCTGCCCTCGTGAAGCACCGCGATGCGGTCGCTGAGCTCCAGCAATTCGGGCATGTCGGAGGAGATGACGATCAGCCCCATGCCGGCGGCGGCGAGGTCGAACAGGATCTGGTGCACCTCGGCCTTGGCCCCGACATCGACGCCCCGCGTCGGCTCGTCGACGATCAGCACCTTCGGCTTCAGCGCCATGCAGCGCGCCAGCAGAACCTTCTGCTGGTTGCCGCCGGACAGCGAGCCGATCGGGGTCGCGTCGTTGGGCGTACGGATGCGCAGCCGCTTCACATAGTCGTCGACCATGGCCGCCTCGGCCCGGTCGTTGATGAAGCCGCCTGGGCCGCAAAGGCCGGCGAGTCCCGGCAGGCTCAGGTTCCAGCGCACCGGATGCGTCATGAAACAGCCGTGCGCCTTGCGGTCCTCGGGCGCCAGCGTCAGGCCCGCGGCCATCGCCTCGGCAGGAGAGCCGAACGGCTCGATCCTGCCGTCGCCCATCCAGAGAACGCCCGGCGCCCGGCCGTCGACGCCGAAGATCGCCCGCGCCAGTTCGGTGCGCCCCGCGCCGACCAGACCCGCCAGACCCAGCACCTCGCCCGCCCGCACGCCGATGGCGGCGCCGGCGAGCGGTCCGTTCGCCGCCCCTTCGAACTTCAACGCCCAGTCACCCGGCGACGCCGGAGCGCGACGGGCCGGCTGGACATCCCGACCGACCATGGCGGCGACCAGATCGTCGACGCCGACATCGGCCACCGCGCCCGTGGCCACGAAGCGCCCGTCGCGGAAGACGGTGTAGCGGTCGCAAACCGCCTTCACCTCGGCCAGCCGGTGGGTGACATAGATGACGCCGACGCCCGACGCCTTCAGCCCGCGCACGATGTCGTGGAGGACGCGCACCTCGCGGTCGCTCAGCGCCGCCGTCGGCTCGTCCATGATGATCAGGCGCGCCGCCAGCGTCAGCGCACGGGCGATCTCGACCATCTGCTGCAGCGCGACGCTCAGATCCGCGACGCGCGCCGCGGGCGCCAGATCGACCCCGAGCCGTTTGAGCACAGCCGCCGCGTCCGCGTTCAGACGCTTCCAGTCGACCAGGCCGTGCCGCCGCGGTTCGCGCCCCAGGTACAGGTTCTCCGCGACAGTCAGACCCGGCACCAGGTTGAACTCCTGATAGATGGTCACGACGCCCAGGGCCTGGCGGCGCGCCGGTGGATCGCCGGGGGCCAGCCGCTCGCCGTCGAGCAGCATCTCGCCCTCGTCCGGATCGATGGCGCCCGACAGGATGCGCAGCAGCGTCGACTTGCCGGCCCCGTTCTCACCCAGCAGGGCGTGGACTTCGCCCGCCGCGACGTCGAGCTGGACGCCGGCCAGGGCCTGGACGCCGGGAAACCGTCTGGAGAGGTTGCGAACCTGAAGCAGCGTGACGCTCACGCGACCTCGTTGAGCCGTTCGGCGCTGGACAGGGTTTCGCGGGTGATCACCACCGGCTCGATGCTGACCGAGGTCAGCGCGCCGCCGTCGCGGATCGATCCGACGATCTGGCGCAGGGCGGTTCTGATCTGGCGGCTCGGGCTCTGTTCGACGGTCAGGGCCATGGCGCCCGAGCGGATCATGCCCAGCGCTTCCGGCGTGGCGTCGAAGCCCAGCACGGAGACGCCGGTCACGCCCGCGGTCCGCAGCGCCTCGATCGCACCGAAGGCCATGTCGTCGTTCTCGGCCAGGATCACATCCGGGCGGGACCCGCCCAGCGAGGTCAGGATGTTCTGGGTCACGGTCAGCCCCTGGTCCCGCGACCAGTTCGCCGACTGCTCGGCGACCAGCGCATACGACGGCCCCGCCTTCGCCAGCGCTTCCTTGACGCCACGCGTCCGGTCGATCGCCGAGCTGCTGCCCGGCTGCCCGGTCAGCAGGACGATGCGCGCGCCCTGCGGCCGGGTGCGGACGATCCATTCCACCATCAGCCGGCCGCCGGCGACATTGTCGGCGCCGACATGGGCGACCGGCGCCGACGCGCCCTCGATGCGCCGGTCGACCGTGATGATCGGCAGCGACTCTTTCAGCACCGAGTTCACGGCGGGCGCGAGCGCATTGACGTCGGTGGGAGCCAGGATGACCCCCTTCACGCCCTGCACCAGCGCCGCCTCGATATCGGCCGACTGCTTGGCCGAGTTCGCCTGACCGTCGAGGACCGAGACCTCCACGCCCAGCGTCTCCGCCTCGTCCATCAGCTCGCGCCGCATGACCACGAAGAAGGGCTCGGCCATGTTGTGGAAGCTGACCGCGATCCGGTCGCGCCCGCCCCCGCGATTGCACGCCGCCAGCCCCGCGACGGGCAGGACTGCGGCGGCCAGCACAAGACTGCGACGTGACAGACGAACCATCATGCTTCCCCTAACCCCAGGCGAGCCTACGGCGCCGCGCGGAACCGCGCGAGAGCTCTCGGCCGCTCATCGCATTTCGAGGTTGAGGGCCTCCGCGATCCGCTGCCACGGCACGTATTTGTAGTTCTGCAGCTCGCCCGGCAGGACGTTGCGACCGTCCTGGGCGATCAGGGCCCCGTGCTCGAAGCCCGGCCCCAGATTGGCGCTGGAGACCTCCAGACCGTCCGTCTCCGAGATGCCGTCGATGCCGCGCTGCGGATCGGCGACCACGGCGAAGGAGCCCAGATATTCCTGCGTCCCCTCGCGCCGGTAGACGGCATAGGTGTTGTTGCCCTGGCTCGACACGATCAGATAGCCGCGGCCGCCGGCCAGGTCGTACAGGCCGATGCCTTCCAGATCGTCCTTGATCGCCGGATTGGCCTCGACCGTGTCGACCGACGTCATCACGGAACCGGCGTCGGGCTCCGCGCCGATGCGCCAGATGCCGATGTCTTCCTCATCCGCGAACAGGATGCCGGCGGCGTCATCGGCGACGCAGCCCTCGGCCTGGGAGTTGAAGGCGAAGTCCCGAACCCGCTGGGCCCGCACACGGCCGTTGCCGGCGTCGATCAACTCCCACTGGCGCATCTCGCCGTTGCTGTCGTTGATGAAGACATAGGTCTTCCCGGTCGTCGCGCTGCGGTACATGCACTGGCCGTACGGATCGGCCTGTTCGGCGGCCTGGACGCCGTCGCTGATGTTCACCAGCTGACGCGCTTCCGTATCCAGCCGGTAGATGGCGACCGCCTTGTGCGTCCGGTCGCTGGCGGTGACCAGAACGATCGGCTGACCGCCCAGCATGAAGCCGGTGCGCAGGTCGACGTTGTTCATCTTGCCGTCGGGCAGATGCTGCAGAACCCGGCCCTGCATGTCGTAGAGATACAGGCCCGACTTCTTGTCGGTCGCCACAATCAGGCTGGCGGCCGGATCGTTCGGATTGGCCCAGATGGCGGGATCGTCCGCGGCGTCCCCGGCGCTGAGCACCGGCGTGGTTTCATACAACGGCGTGACCGCCACCACAGGAGAGGCGACGACGCGCGCCGGGTCCTGGGCCGTACCGACCGGCACGCCAAAGCCCGTGGTCAGGGCCGCGCCCGACACGACCTTATAGTTGGCGCCGCCTTCCGCATCCTCATCGGTCGCGATCAGCGCCCCGCCCGGAAGACCCGATCCCAATGCGGCGTTCAGGGCGAACAGTCCGCCCGGCTCGCCGACGGCGACCCCGTC
Organism: Brevundimonas lenta; assembly: GCF_014196335.1. Taxonomy (GTDB): domain Bacteria; phylum Pseudomonadota; class Alphaproteobacteria; order Caulobacterales; family Caulobacteraceae; genus Brevundimonas; species Brevundimonas lenta. The sequence goes on along the minus strand of NZ_JACIDM010000001.1, from coordinate 847,306 downwards.
CTTGCCCGCCAGCGAGACCGCGCCGATCCAGGCGTCGTCATTACCGCGGTCGTAGGCGAACAGCCGTCCGCTGGAGGCGTCCGAAACGATCAGATACCGCGCGCCCTCGCCGCCATCGAACAGGGCGACCCCGCCCAGCTCCTCGGTCACGCGGCCCAGACGCGGCGCGTCGATCAGAACCGGCGTCGCATCGGTTTCCGGGTCCCCGTTGAAGCGCCACAGACCGACCGCCTGCTCCGACACGAAGATCTGGCCCGTGACGTCGTCGCCGACGCAGTGCTCGGCCGGCGACGGCAGGCCCAGCCGCCGCGACTGGCGGCTGTCCACGCGACCGTCGGCGTCGACGAACACCATCCGCTGGTCGAACTCGCCGCCGTCGCCCACGGCGACGACATAGAGGCCGCCGTCCGCGGCGTTGCGGAAGAAGCAGACGCCCTCGACCGCGAAGCCCAGCGGCGCGGCGCGCGCGCCGACCTCGCTCAGCACGCCGTCGGACATGGCGAAGAAGCGCAGGGAGTTGTCCGTGGTGTCGCTGGCGGCCAGAAGCGCCGTGGGACGCCCATTCAATATAAAGCCGTGACGCACATCCAGGCTGCCCGCCTCCCCGGCCGGCACAGCGCCCTGTCGGCGGCCTTCCAGATCATAGACCTCAAGCCCGCCCAGACCGGCCGTCGCCACGATACGGCTGGCGGCGGGATTGGCCGGGTTCACGACGATGACCGCCTTGCCCGCCTCGCCGCGCGCCGTCGGCATGGTGTCGACCGAGGCCGTGACCTGGACGGTCGCCGGGGCCGCCGCCTCTGCGGGCGTCTGCGCCGTCGCACAGGAAACAAGGCCGAACGAACCCGCCAGGGCCGTGGCTGCAAGCAGCAGTCTCACCGAGCTGCGTCCCATGATCATCTCCCTATGCCCCGTGCGGCCGCTGCGATGGCGGGCGCATCCCTGCCGCAAACGATAGCCCACGGCCTCCATTCTGCAAGGTATATTCCAACCCTATTGCAAGATGGAACGTTTGTTCGTAGCGTCTGCGACAACAAGCCGCCCCTGGGTCCAATCACGGTCCAAGGAGGGGGCATCGGGGAGGAAGAAGATGCGCGCCTATCGTAGGACGGCCTTCAAGGCCGCGTTGCTTGGTACTTGCCTGATGACGCCGTTCGCGGCGTTCGCGCAGGAAGCCCCGCAGCAGGGGGAGACCACGCTCGACGAAATCGTCGTCACCGGTCAGATTCTGTACCGGGACCGCACCGACACGGTGGCTCCCGAGCTGGTCTACGACCAGGAGTTCTTCGCCAAATTCGAACCCACCTCGGTCGGCGACCAGCTGCGCCGCGTACCGGGGGTGGCCTTCACCAGCGACGTCGGCGAGGCCGATGCGCCGCAGCTGCGCGGTCTGGGCCAGGGCTTCACCCAGGTGCTCGTCAACGGTCGCCCGATCCCGGGCGCCGGCAATGACCGCACCGTCTTCGTCGACCGCATCCCCGCCGAAATCATCGACCGCATCGAGATCGTCCGGTCGCCGAGCGCCGACATCGACAGTCAGGGCGTCGGCGGCACCATCAACATCATCCTCAAGGACGGCGAGAGCCTGCCGCCGGGCGTGATCGCCCGCGTCGGCGCCACCTACGACGTCGACATGTCCAAGACCCGGCCCAACGCCTCGGTGTCCTGGTCGGGCCGCAACGACGCCGAGACCCTGCTGTTCTCGGTCACCCTCGATGCGCAACAACGCTATAACAACAAGGACGTCGTCCAGGAGGTCTTCGAGGAAGACTCCGAAGGCTTCGCCGCCGAGGTCGCCGCCCGCGGCATGGGCCGCAGCCTCGCCCGCTTCGACGATCCTTCGCAGTCCGTGGCGGTCGAACGCACCGAAGAGCAGGACAGCCGCGACTCCACCGACCTGTCGTTCAACGGCGACCTGACGTGGATGATCAACGACCACACCAGCCTGCGCGTCGACGCCTTCGTGCTCAGCACGGCGCGTGACGAGCACCAGGACACCGTCATCTACGAAGGCGACGGAAGCGTCGGCGGTCTGGACCTGGCCAATCCGGAACTCGAGTTCCAGGACGCCGACTTCAACCAGGACAGCATGGGCGCCTCGGCCCTGTACGAAACCGAACTGTCCGAGACCATGGATTTCGAGGCCCAGGTCCGGGTCAACAATTTCCAGGACGACAGCACCGAAGAGTCCTTCGAGGAAACGCCGACGAACCTCGTCGAGCGCGAGTCCATCGACGCGGACGACACCGAGTGGACGGCCGACGCCGCCATCACCCAGGAGCTCCCCGGCCTCGCCGAGGCGATGGGCATCCAGAACGTGGAGATGAAGTACGGCATCTCCGGCAAGATCAAGGACCGCGAGTTCAACCAGGTCGTCGACGAGGACCTCGGCGATCCGGACTACGGCACCACCGACGGCCGGTTCACCTATGAGGAAACCCGCCTCGACGCCTACCTCCGCGTCGAATGGGAGATCAACGACGCCGTCACCCTGCAGACCGGCCTGCGCGCCGAAAGCACGAAGACCGAGATCACCTTCCTGAACCGCTTCCTCGAAGGCGGCGTGCTTGAGGACGAAGTCTCGGGCGCCGCCGACAACGACGAGTTCATGCTCAACCCGTCGGCCCACCTGGTCTGGAAGCTGGGCGAAAACGATCAGCTGCGCTTCAGCGCCGCCAAGACGGTCCGCCGTCCCTCGATCGACCAGATGATCCCGGCCCTGGCGCTGGAATCGCCGGGCGACGAGGACGTGACCATCGGCAACCCGGACCTCGCCTTCGAAACCGCGATCGGCTTCGACGTCGGCTACGAGCACCGCTTCTCGGGCCGCGGCATCGTCGGCGTGAACGTCTTCTCACGCCAGATCTCGGACCTGATCGGCCTGGTCAACACGGGTGAGGACGTCGACGTCGTCGGCCTCGATCCCGCCGACTATCCGGGCAATCTCTACTCGTTCCGCAACATCGGCGACGCCGACGTCTACGGCATCGAGCTGGACCTGTCCGCGCCGCTCAGCTTCATCGGCCTCGACGAAACCGGCGTCTTCGCCAACTTCACCCGCATGTGGTCGAACCGTGCGGACCCGGCCGGCGGCCCGGACGTCATGATCGATTTCCAGCCTGAGTACGTCTACAACTTCGGCGTCACCCACAACATTCCCAGCTGGGACGCCAGCCTCGGCTTCAGCTACCAGAAGCAGGGTGAATCGCGCTTCGTCACCTACGGCGAAATCGAAAGCCAGCTGTACGATGGCAACCTCGAAATCTTCCTCGAGAAGCGCCTCGGCAGCAACATGGTGCTGCGTCTGACCGGGACGAACCTCCTCGACGCCGACAGCAACCAGGCCGAAGCCAACTTCGACGGCGACAACGGCGCGGAGATCCTCGCCAACCAGGCCGCCTTCAACGTCGACGCCTACGAGGTCGAACGCGAAGGCTCGTCGCCCAAGGTCACGCTGACGCTGCGGGCAGTCTTCTAGGCCTCACTCCTGAGAGACCTGAACACCTGGGGCGGCTTCTGACAGGAAGCCGCCCTTCTTCTTGTCCGGAATGCATCGCGCGGCCCGCGCCTCACGCCTGGGCAGCGCAAGAAAGAGGGGCGGCCTCCGATGGGAAGCCGCCCCTGTTCGTGTCCGGATGGATCACCGGCTCCGGGCGCTTCCGCCCGAAGCCGCGTGTCTCAGAGTTTGACCGCCGAGCCCCGCTGAACGGATTCCGCGGCGGCCTCGGCCAGGGCCAGCGCCGCAACGCCGTCCGCATAACCCACCGACGGCTTCGCGCCGTCGAGGATGTCGGCGAAATGCGCCATCTCGCGGCGGTAGGCCTCGGCGTAGCGATCGAGGAAGAAGTTCTGGAAACGGTCGGCCGAGGCGCCGGCCTCGTTCCACACCTGGACGGTGCTTTCGAGGACATTGTCCGCCCGCAGCATCCCGCCCGAGGCATAGGCCTCGATGCGCTGGTCGTAGCCGAAGCCCGACCGCCGGCTGTTGGAGATGACGCACAGACGGCCCGACGCGGTCTTCAGCACCGTGCGCGCCGTATCGACGTCGCCCAGCTTGCCGATCTCCGGATCCACCAGGCAGCTACCCGCCGCATAGACCTCGACCGGCTCCTCTCCCAGCAGCCAGCGGGCCATGTCGAAGTCGTGGATGGCCATGTCCTTGAACAGGCCGCCCGAGACCGCGACGTAGGACGGCGGCGGTGGCGACGGGTCGTTGGAGGTGATCTGCACCGACTCCAGAACGCCCACCTCGCCGCTGTCCAGCCGCGCCTTCAGCGCCTGGAAGTTCGGGTCGAAGCGCCGGTTGAAGGCCAGCAGCATGCGCGCATCGGCCAGGTCCGCGGCGCCCGACCGGGCCCGTTCCAGATCCTGGTCGATCGGCTTCTCGCAGAAGATCGCCTTGCCCGCCCGGGCGGCCCGGACGCTGTAGTCCAGGTGGGTGTCGGTCGAGCTGGCGATGATGACGCCGGCGATGGACGGATCGTCCATGGCTTCGTCCAGCGACATCACCGGCACGCCCCATTCGCCCGCCAGGGCGTCGGCGGCGGTCGCGACGGGATCGACGACCCCGGCCAGGGAGATGCGGTCGCTCAGGGCTGCGTTGCGCGCGTGAATGCGGCCGATCCGGCCCGCGCCGATCAGGGCGACCTTATGCATGGGTGTAGTCTCCCGGTTTCACGACATCGCCGGTTCGCACGGACTCGTCACAGGCTTCGGCAAGGGCCAGGGCGGCGAGGCCGTCCGCATAGCCGACCAGAGGTTCAGCCCTGCCGTGCAGGACGTCGGCGAAATGGTCCATCTCGGCGCGGTAGGCCTCCACATAGCGCTGCAGGAAGCCGTACTTGATCGGCGCGCCCGAAGAACCGGCCTCGGTCTGCGCGTGCACCATATCGACGGCGACGTTGCCGGCGCTGACCATGCCCGACGAGCCGAAGGCCTCGATGCGCTGGTCGTAGCCGTAGCCGCTGCGGCGGGTGTTGGAGATCACGCACAGCCGGCCTGAGTGGGTCTTCAGCACGGTGCGCGCGGTGTCGACATCGCCCAGGCGGCCGATCTCCGGGTCCACCAGACAGCTGGCCGCGGCGTAGACCTCGGCGATCTCCTCGCCCAGCAGCCAGCGCGCCAGGTCCAGATCGTGGATGGTGAAGTCCTTGAACAAACCCCCGCTCGTCGGAATGAAGCCGGGCGGCGGCGAGGCCGGGTCGTGATTGATCAGGTGCAGGCTTTCGATGCGCCCGACCGCGCCCGCGTCGACCTTCGCCTTCAGCGCCACGAAATGCGGATCGAAGCGGCGGTTGAAGGCCAGCACCAGCCGCGCCTTCGCCAGCTTCGGCGCCGCGGCGACGACCTTGCCCAGGTCGAGGTCCAGCGGCTTCTCGCAGAAGACCGCCTTGCCCGCTTCGACCGCGGCAAGGGTGTGCTCCAGATGCAGGTCCGTCGAACTGCAGACCAGCACGCCGCCGATCGCGGGGTCGGCCAGCGCCTCGTCCAGGCTGACATGGGCCGCCCCGAACGGACCACCGACCGCGGCCGCAGCCTCGGGCCGCGGGTCGATCACATACTTGAGGCGCATACCGGGATGCCGCCCCGCGTTCGGTCCGTGGATGGAGCCCATCCGGCCGGCGCCGATCAGCGCAACGTCGATTTTACTCACGCGATTCTCCGGAGTGGATTTGTCTCGCGAGACAGCATGGAACCGTTATTCTGTCTATCTATGAAATAGAATTTCTATCGATCAGGCTCGCATTCCATTGAGCGGCCGCCGCGACCCCGCTAGGTTGCAGCCGACAACTGACTGCGAGACTTCATGGCTGACACCGTCCCGACCACCGCCGAGGAACTGCGCGCCGCGATCCTCGAGCGATACGAGTCGCTCAGCAAGCGCCTGCAGCAGATCGCCCGCTATGTGCTGGACGAGCCCAACGCCGTGGCGCTGGAGACCCTGGCCGTCCTCGCCGAGCGCAGCGGCGTGCAGCCGTCGGCCATCGTCCGCTTCGCCAAATCCTTCGGCTTCGACGGCGCCACCCAGATGCAGCGCCTGTTCCGCGACGGCCTGCTGTCGGGCAACGCCGCCCTCGCCTACGGCGAACGCGTCCGCCAGTTCAGCGAGACGGTGGACGGCAAGGCGGTCGGCGATCCCGGCCAGGTGCTGGCCGAGTTCATCGAGGGCAACACCCTGGCCCTGCAGAACCTCGGCGAGATCGTCGGCTCGCCGGATATGGCGGCGGCGGTCCGGCTGATGGCCGAGGCGGACACCATCTATGTCGCGGGCTTCCGGCGGTCGTTCCCGGTCGCCGCCTACATCGCCTACTCGCTCCACCAGGTCGACAAGAAGACGGTCTTCATCGACAGCATCGGCGGCATGACGCGTCAGCAGGTCCACGGCATCACCGCCAACGATCTGCTCATCGTCGTCAGCTACCACCCCTACGCCGAGGAAGCGGTCCAGATCATCGACGCGGCCGTCGAACGGAACTGCCGCGTCCTCTCGATCAGCGACAGCCTCGTCAGCCCGGTGGCCAAGCCGGCGACCCTGGTGCTGCAGGTGCGTGAAGCCGAGATCCGCAAATTCCGCTCCCTGTCGGCCTCCATGTGCCTCGCCCAGGCGCTGGTGATTTCCTTCGCCTTCTCAACGGCCCAGACCACCCAGAACCGCTCTGCGCTTGGCTCCGGCGGAAAGCGCGAAGCGGGTTGAAACAAGCGTTGCGAACGTTCCATACTTAGAATACACGTTACATTCTCTCGCGGCGAAGGGTCGCGGGACGTGGGGTGGAATAGGTCTGGATGGCGAGGTCAAAAGGTCGACTCGATCTGATCACCATCGGCCGTTCGTGCATCGATCTGTACGGCCAGCAGGTCGGCGGCCGGCTCGAGGACATGGCCTCCTTCGCCAAATACGTCGGCGGCAGCCCGACCAATACGGCGGTCGGCGCATCGCGCCTGGGCCTGAACACAGGCCTCCTCACCCGCGTCGGCGCGGACCATTTCGGACGCTTCATTCGTGAGCAGCTGACCCGCGAGGGCGTGGCCGTCGACGGCGTCCTGACCGACGCGGAACGCCTGACCGCCCTGGTCTTCCTCGGCATCCGCGATCCGGACACCTTCCCGCTGATCTTCTACCGCGAGAACTGCGCCGACATGGCGCTGACGGTCGCGGACATAGATCCGGAATTCATCCAGTCGGCCTCGGCCGTGCTGATCAACGGCACCCACCTGTCGCAGCCCGGCGTGTTCGACGCCTCCATCCGCGCCTGCGAACTGGCGAAGGCCGCGGGCGGCAAGGTGGTGTTCGACATCGACTACCGGCCGGTCCTCTGGGGCCTGACCGGCAAGGACCGCGGCGAGGACCGCTTCGTCTCCCACGAGGGCGTCACCGCCCGCCTGCAGCAGGTGCTGCCGCTGTGCGACCTGATCGTCGGCACCGAGGAAGAGGTCCACATCCTCGGCGGCACGACCGACACCATCGCCGCCCTGAAAGCCATCCGCCAGCGCACCGACGCCCTGCTGGTGTGCAAGCGCGGCCCCGACGGGTGCTCGGCCTTCCCGGCAGCCATTCCCGACCATCTGGACGACGGCGTCGTCGGCCGCGGCTTCCGGGTCGAGGTGTTCAACGTGCTGGGCGCCGGCGACGCCTTCATGGCCGGCTTCCTGCGCGGCTGGCTGCGCGGCGAGCCGCTGAATGTCTGCTGCGAGTTCGCCAACGCCTGCGGCGCCATCGTCGTGTCGCGACACGGCTGCGCCCCGGCCATGGCCACCTGGGAGGAGCTGCAGAGCTTCCTGACCGGCGGAGCCCGCCCGTTCCGCCTGCGCGAGGACGCCGCGCTGGAACACCTGCACCGCGTCACCACCCGCACCGGCGACTACGAGGAACTGACCGTCCTCGCGATGGACCATCGCAGCCAGTTCGAGGAAATCTGCCAGCGCATCGGCGCCGATCCCGCGCTCATTCCGGTGTTCAAGACCTTGGCCCTCAAGGCGGTGGACCGGCTGGCCCACGGCGATCCGCGCTACGGCGTCCTGCTGGACGGCCGCTTCGGCATGCGAGGCCTGGAGGCCGCCGCCGACAGCCCCTACTGGATCGGTCGCCCCATCGAACTGCCCGGCTCCTGCCCGCTCGAATTCGAGAGCTCGGCCGACGTCGCGACCGAGCTGGCCACCTGGCCCGCCAACCACGTCGTCAAATGCCTCGCCTTCTACCATCCGGACGACGCCCAGGACCTGCGCGAGCGTCAGGAGCGCCAGCTGCTGCGCCTGCAGGACGCCTGCCTGAAGACCGGCCACGAACTGCTGGTCGAGATCATCGCCTCCCGCAACGGACCGGTGGACTCGCACACGGTTTCCCGCGCCATCCAGCGGCTCTACGATCTCGGCATGAAACCTGACTGGTGGAAGCTGGAGCCGATCGACGATCCCGCCGCCTGGGCCAACGTCGAGAAGGCGATTCTGGACAACGATCCGCACTGCCGCGGCGTGCTGCTGCTCGGCCTCTCCGCGCCGCAGGACGAGCTGATCGCCTCCTTCGCGGCCGCCGCCTCGGCCCCGATCGTCAAGGGCTTCGCCGTCGGTCGCACCATCTTCGCCGAGGCCGCTGAGGAGTGGCTGTCCGGTCGTATCGACGACGAGACCGCCATCGCCGACCTGTCGTCGCGCTTCTCGGTTCTGGTCGACGCCTGGAACGCGGCTCGCGCCACCGCCGGCAACGCCCCCGTCATTCGCGAGGCGGTCTGACGTGTCCACCATCCGCCTGACCGCCGCCCAGGCCGCCGTGCGCTGGCTGGCCGCCCAGCACGTCGTCGTCGATGGCGTGGAGGTTCCCTATTTCGCCGGCTGCTGGGCCATCTTCGGCCACGGCAACGTCGCCGGCCTGGGCGAGGCCCTGCACGCCTCCCGCGCCGAGCTGCCGACCTGGCGCGCCCATAACGAACAGGGCATGGCCCACGCCGCCATCGCCTACGCCAAACAGATGCGCCGCCGCCGCGCCATGGTCTGCACCACCTCGATTGGGCCGGGCGCGACCAATATGGTCACGGCCGCCGCGCTCGCCCATGTGAACCGCCTGCCGGTGCTGTTCCTGCCCGGCGACGTCTACGCCAGCCGCCGCCCCGATCCGGTGTTGCAGCAGGTCGAGGACTGGGGCGACGGCACGGTCAGCGCCAACGACTGCTTCCGCCCGGTGTCGCGCTATTTCGACCGCATCACCCGCCCCGAGCAGGTTCTCGACGCCCTGCCCCGCGCCCTGGCGACCATGCTGGACCCGGCCACCTGCGGCCCGGCGACCCTCGCCTTCTGCCAGGACGTCCAGGCCGAGGCCTTCGACTGCCCCGCGGAGTTCCTCGAACGCCGCGTCTGGCGCGAACGCCGCCAGCCCGCCGACGCCGGTGAACTGGCCCGGCTGGTCGAGGCCCTGAAGACCGCCAAACGCCCGCTCATCGTTTCCGGCGGCGGCGTCCTCTACAGCCAGGCCGAGACTGAACTCGCCGCCTTCGCCGAGGCGACCGGTCTGCCCGTGGCCGAGACCCAGGCCGGCAAGGGCGCCCTGCCCTGGTTCCACCCGGCCGCGCTCGGATCCATCGGCGTCACCGGGTCCGCCTCGGCCAACGCCGCCGCCGACGACGCCGACCTGATCATCGGCATCGGCACCCGCCTGCAGGACTTCACCACCGGCTCGCGCAGCCTGTTCCCGAACCGCCGCCTGTTCCAGGTCAACGTTCAGGCCTTCGACGCGCACAAGCACGGGGCCGAGCCCGTCGTCGGCGACGCCCGCGTGGTGATCGCCGCCCTGTCCGACACCCTCAAGGGCTGGCGCACGCCCGAGGCCGGCGCGTACGCCGCCGCCACGGCCGACTGGAACGACGCCGTGTCCGCCGCCGTCGCCGGCGCGCCCGACACCGCCCTGCCCAGCGACGCCCAGGTCATCGGCGCCGTGCAGCGCGCCACCGGCGAGGACGCCATCGTCGTATGCGCCGCCGGCGGCCTGCCTGGCGAACTGCACAAGCTGTGGCGCACCGCGCGCCCCGGCGGCTACCACCTCGAATACGGCTTCTCCTGCATGGGCTACGAGATCGCCGGCGGGCTCGGCGTGAAGATGGCCGAGCCGGATCGCGACGTCGTCGTCATGGTCGGCGACGGGTCCTACCTGATGCTCAACTCCGAGCTCGCCACCTCGGTGATGATGGGCAGGAAGCTGATCGTCACCGTCCTCGACAACCGCGGCTTCGGCTGCATCAACCGTCTGCAGCAGGCCACCGGCAGCCCCGGCTTCAACAACCTGCTGGCCGACAGCGCGCACGAGACCCTGCCCGAGATCGACTTCGCCGCCCACGCCCGCAGTCTGGGCGCCCTGGCCGAGCACGTGGCGAACCTCGGAGAGTTCGAGGCCGCCATGGCGCGCGCCCGCGCCGCCGACCGCACCAGCGTCATCGTCATCGACACCGACCCGCTGAAGACCACCGAAGCCGGCGGCTGGTGGTGGGACGTGGCCGTGCCCGAGGTCTCTGACCGCCCGCAGGTGAACGCCGCCCGCCGCGACTACGAAGACCGCATCCGCCTGAAGAGAGACCTGTCATGAGTATCCGTTGGGGCGTCAGCCCGATCGCCTGGGCCAACGACGACATGCCCGAACTGGGTGGCGACACGCCGCTGGAGTCGATCCTCGCCGACATCCGCGACGTCGGCTTCGAGGGCGTCGAACTCGGCGGCAAATTCCCGCGCGACCCGGCGACCCTGAAGCCGCTGCTGGCGCAGTACGGCATCGACCTGATCGGGGGCTGGTACTCCGGCTCGCTGCTGGTCCAGGACGCCGAAGCCGAGATCGAGGCGCTGCAGGAGCACCTCGCCCTGCTCAAGGCCATGGGCTCGACCGTCTTCGTCTTCGCCGAGACCTCCAACGCCGTGCACGGCGACCGGGGCACGCCACTGACCGGCGCGCCGCGCATGAGCGCCGGCGACTGGGCCACCTTCGGCGCGCGCATGACCGTCGTCGCCGACTACATCCAGGGCGAGGGCCTGAAGTTCGCCTACCACCACCATCTCGGCACCGTGGTCGAGACCGCCGACGACGTGGACGCCTTCCTCGCCAACACCGGCGCCTCGGTCGGCCTGACGCTCGACACCGGCCACGCGGCCCTCGGCGGCGTGAACTCCCTGGCCATCATCCGCGACCATCCGGAACGCGTCGCCCACGTCCACTGCAAGGACGTGCGCTGGGACGTGTTCAAGGCCGAGCGCGCGGGCGGCTCCAGCTTCCTCGACGGCGTCCTGGCCGGCATGTTCACAGTCCCCGGTGACGGCGGCATCGACTATGCCGAGGTCATGGCCGCGCTGAAGCGCATGGACTACTCGGGCTGGATCGTCATCGAGGCCGAGCAGGATCCGGCCAAGGCCGATCCGCGCGCCTACGCCGAGCTGGGCCTCGGCACGCTCAAGGCTCGCGCGGCCGAGGCGGGACTGGTCTGATGTCCGGCCTGCGCGTCCGCCCCCACGCTCCCGACGCCGACGGCGCGGTGCTGGAGGTCACGCCCGAAAGCGCCGGCTGGGACCACGTCGGCTTCAAGGTCGTCCACCTGACCGACGGCCAGGTTCACGCCGGCGGCCAGGCCGGCCGCGAGGTCTGCCTCGTGGTCGTCGCCGGGACCGCCGACATCAAGGCCGGCGACCACCGCTTCGACGGCGTCGGCGGCCGCGCCACCCCGTTCGAGGACAAGGCCCCGGGCGCCGTCTACGCGCCCGCCGGCGTGACATGGACTGTCACAGCACAGGGACCCGTCGAACTCGCCGTCTGCACCGCGCCTGGCAAGGGCCAGGGCGAACCCCGTATGATCGACGCCGCCGACATGTCGCGCGAGACCCGCGGGACCGGGACCAACACCCGCTACGTCCGCAACATCCTGCCCGAGACCCAGCCCGCCGAGGGCCTGCTGGTGGTCGAGGTCATCACCCCCGGCGGCCACTGGTCCAGCTATCCGCCGCACAAGCACGACACCGCCACGCCGACCGAAGAGACGGCGCTGGAGGAAACCTACTACCACCGCATCGACCCGCCCCAGGGCTTCGCTATCCAGCGCGTCTACACCGACGACCGCAGCCTCGATGAGACGGTCAGCGTCGAGGACGGCGACGTCGTCATGGTGCCGCGCGGCTACCATCCCGTCGGCGCCCCGCACGGGTACGACGTCTATTATCTGAACGTCATGGCGGGCCCGAAACGGAACTGGATCTTCCGCAACGACCCGGCCCACGACTGGATCGTCCGCAAGACCTGACGCCTTCCTCCCCACGGAACATCCCATGCGCAACATCAGCCATTTCATCGGCGGCCAGTCGGTCGCCGGCTCCTCCGGCCGTTTCGGCGACGTCTTCGACCCCAACACCGGCGAGGTGCAGGCGCGCGTCCAGCTGGGCACGATCGACGAGCTGGACCGGGCCGTGGCCAACGCGGTCGCGGCGCAGAAGGGCTGGGCCGCCACCAACCCGCAGCGCCGCGCGCGGGTGATGTTCGAGTTCAAGCGCCTGCTCGAGGTCCACATGGACGAGCTGGCCCACCTGCTGTCGTCCGAGCACGGCAAGGTCATCGCCGACTCGAAGGGCGACATCCAGCGCGGGCTTGAGGTGATCGAGTTCGCCTGCGGCATCCCCCACCTGCTGAAGGGCGAATACACCCAGGGCGCCGGGCCCGGCATCGACGTGTATTCCGCGCGTCAGCCGCTCGGCGTCGTCGCCGGCGTCACCCCGTTCAACTTCCCGGCCATGATCCCGATGTGGATGTTCGGCCCGGCCATCGCCTGCGGCAACGCCTTCATCCTCAAGCCGTCCGAGCGCGATCCGTCCGTGCCGGTCCGCCTCGCCGAACTGATGATCGAGGCGGGCCTGCCCGAAGGCGTGCTGAACGTCGTCCAGGGCGACAAGGATATCGTCGAGGCCATCCTGACCCACCCGCTGATCAAGGCGGTCAGCTTCGTCGGCTCGTCCGACATCGCCCAGTCCGTCTATGCGCTCGGCGCCGCGAACGGGAAGCGGGTCCAGGCCATGGGCGGGGCCAAGAACCACGGCATCGTCATGCCGGACGCCGACCTCGACCAGACCGTCGCCGATCTGATGGGCGCGGCCTACGGTTCGGCGGGCGAGCGTTGCATGGCCCTGCCGGTCGTCGTCCCGGTCGGTGACGACACGGCCGAGCGCCTGCGCGCCAAACTGCTCCCGGCCATCGAGGCCCTGCGCGTCGGCGTCTCCACCGACGCCGAGGCCCACTACGGCCCGGTCGTCTCGGCGGCGCACAAGCAGCGCATCGAGAGCTACATCCAGATGGGCGTCAACGAGGGCGCCGAACTGGTCGTCGACGGCCGCGGCTTCAGCCTGCAGGGCCACGAGAACGGCTTCTTCCTCGCCCCCACCCTGTTCGATCACGTGACCCCGAACATGGCCAGCTACCGCGAGGAGATCTTCGGCCCGGTGCTGCAGATCGTCCGCGCCGCGACCTTCGAAGAGGCCCTCGCCCTGCCGTCGAAGCACCAGTACGGCAACGGCGTCTGCATCTTCACCCGCGACGGCGACGCCGCGCGCGAGTTCGCCGACCAGGTCGAGGTCGGCATGGTCGGCATCAACGTCCCCATCCCCGTGCCGGTCGCCTACCATTCCTTCGGCGGCTGGAAGCGCTCGGGCTTCGGCGATCTGAACCAGTACGGTCTCGACGGCGTGCGCTTCTACACCCGCACCAAGACCGTCACCCAGCGCTGGCCGCGCAAGGGTCCGGTGGCGGATCAGAGCTTCGTAATTCCAACCATGCGATAAAATGGAATTCTTCTTCCGTTTTCTGAATCCGTGAAATAGGCTCCTCGCCAACGAGGCGGACGCCCGACGTCCGCCCGGTTCCTGGGAGGGGCACTGTCATGGCGCGCGGACTTTTGGGCTTTTTCGCCACGGGGCCTGACCTCCCCCGGATCACCGACAAGGGCACGATCGACACCCTGTTCCGGCGTCACCGCTTCCGCGTGATGGTGGCCATCACCCTCGGCTACGGCCTGATCTACATCTGCCGCCTGGCCATCGGGGTGGTGAAGAAGCCGCTGATCGACCAGGGCGTCTTCAGCCCCGCCGAGCTGGGCATGATCGGTTCGGCGCTGTTCTGGACCTATGCGATCGGCAAGCTGACCAACGGCTTCTTCGCCGACCACGCCAACATGCGGAAATTCCTCACCGCCTCCTTCCTGCTGTCCGGCCTGTGCTGCATCGCCATGGGTTCGGTGAACTACCTGTGGGCCGCCGTCGCCATCTGGGGCCTGAACGGCTGGTTCCAGAGCTTCGGCGCCCCGGGCGGCGTCGTCGCCATGACCGCCTGGTATTCCAACAACGAGCGCGGCCGCATGTACGGCATCTGGAGCACCGCCCACTCGATCGGCGAAGGCCTGACCTTCCTGCTGGTCGGCGCCGTCGTCGTCGCCATGGGCTGGCGCGCCGGCTTGTGGGTGCCCGGCCTGATCGGCATCGCGGTCGCCCTGTTCACCTGGATGCTGCTGCGCGACCGGCCCCGGACCATGGGTCTTCCGGCCGTCGCCGAGTGGCGCAACGACCACTACACGGGCCCGGCCCGCGTCGAGCAGTCGACCGTCCTGCGCACCCAGCTGTCGATCCTGAAGCTGCCCGCGATCTGGATCCTCGCGGTGTCCAGCGCCCTGATCTACGTCACCCGCTACGCCATCAACTCGTGGGGCATCCTGTATCTCCAGGAGGACCGCGGCATGGACCTGCAGTCCGCCGCCGGCCTGCTGTTCATCTCGACCATCGCGGGCATCGTCGGCGCCATCAGCTACGGCTTCATCTCCGACAAGGTGTTCGGCGCGCGCCGCCCGCCGGTGAACCTGATCTTCGCCATCCTCGAGCTGGCCGGCCTGCTGCTGTTCTTCTTCGGGCCCAACACGATGTTGTCGCTGACCATCGCCATGATCCTGTTCGGCGTCGGCCTGACCGGCCTGGTCACGGCGCTGGGCGGCCTGTTCGCCGTCGACGTCGCGCCCAAGCGGGTGGCGGGCGCGGCCATGGGGGTGATCGGGGTGTTCAGCTACATCGGCGCCGCCGTGCAGGAGAACGTCTCCGGCTTCCTGATCGAGAAGCACATGACCACCATCGGCGACGACAAGATCTACGACTTCGGCCCGGTGATCTGGGTCTGGGTCGGCGCCTCCGTCCTGTCCATGCTGCTGGCCGCCAGCCTGTGGCGCACCCGCCTGAGGGACTGATCTTGATCGACGCATCCGACGACCTGAAGGCCATGATCGAGGCCGCGAAAGCGGCCGGTGACGGTCTGGAACGCCATTTCGGCCGCCTCGCCGATCTGGAGATCCGCTCCAAGAACGGCCCCGCCGACATGGTCTCCATCGCCGACGAGGAGGCCGAGCACACCACCCGCGGCATCCTCGCCCGGGCCCGGCCCTCCTACGGCTTCCTCGGCGAGGAAGGCGGCTCGGTCAGCGGCGGGGATGACGCCCAGACCTGGATCGTCGATCCGCTGGACGGCACCACCAACTTCCTTTTCGCCTGCCCGCTGTGGGGCGTGAACGTCGCCCTCGCCCGCGAGGACCGGGTCGTCGCCGGCGTCACCTACATCCCGATGCTGAACGAGCTCTACGTCGCCGAAGAGGGCAAGGGCTGCTGGCTGAACGGCAAGCAGGTCCGCGTCTCCCCCCGTCACGCCCTGATCGAGTCCGTCCTCGCCTGCGGGATCCCCTTCGCCGGCAAGCCGGACCATCCGCTGTTCGCCCGCGAGATGGAGCTGCTGACCTCCGACGTCGCCGGCATCCGCCGCACCGGGGCCTGCGCCGTCGACATGGCCTGGGTCGCCGCGGGCCGCTGGGACGCCTACTGGGAGCGCTGCCTCAACGCCTGGGACATGGGGCCGGGGATCATCCTGGTGCAGGAGGCCGGCGGCCGCGCCACGGGCGTCGACGGCGGTCCGCTGGACATCCACGCCGGTCACGTCTGCGTCTCCAACGGCGGCGTCCACGACCCGCTGATCGAACGCCTGAACGCCGCCCTTTCGGAGTAATCGCATGATCCGGAAACTGACTTTCGGCCGCCGCGCCTTCCTGGCCGGCGCGTCGCTCAGCGCCCTGCTCGCCGCCGCCCCGCGCGCCCTGGCCGAGGTGCTGGGCTACCCCCGGGCCCTGCAGGGTCCCATGGTCGGATCGCCCGGCCCGAGCCATTTCACCGTCTGGGTCCGCGCCAGCGGCGCCTTCCCGGTGACCCTGGAGTACTCCACCGACCGCGACTTCGAGACGGTGATCCAGGGACCGACCGCGACCGCCCGCGTCGAGGACGACTGCTGCGTCACCCTGCGCGTCGACGGGCTCCAGCCCGGCGCCGACTACTGGTACCGGCTGAAGTACAACGGCGACGCCGACCGCTATCAGCACTTCCCCTATCGCACCCGCACCGCCCCGGCCGGCGCGGCGGAGTTCAGCGTCGCCTTCGGCTCCTGCTGCCGCATCCAGTTCGACGCCGACCAGCCGATCTGGAACGCCGTGCGCGAGATCGACCCGGACCTGATGTTCTGGCTGGGGGACAACATCTACGGCGACAGCGACCAGCCCTCGGTGCTGGCCGATCTCTACGGCCGCGGCCGTCTGGTCGAGCGGCTGGTCCCCCTGCTCCGCTCCAAGCCCCAGCTGGCCATCTGGGACGACCACGACTTCGGCTACAACAACGGCGACGGGCTCAGCCCCTACAAGGCCGCCTCGCTGAAGGTGTTCAAGAACTTCTGGGCCAACCCGTCGTACGGCGAGGCCGACAACCCCGGCGTCTATTTCAAACAGTCGTACGGCGGGGTCGACTTCTTCTTCCTCGACGGCCGCTACCACCGCGACCCGATCGAAACCACCGACAACGCCCGCAAGACCATGCTGGGCGCCAGGCAGAAGGCCTGGCTCAAGCGCGAGCTGGCGGCCTCGACCGCGCCGTTCAAGGTGCTGGTCGCCGGCGGCGGCTTCTCCTCGGCCGAGAACGAGGAAGGCGGCGACAGCTGGGGCGTCTTCCTGACCGAGCGCAACGAGATCTTCGACTTCATCCGTGATCGGAACATCGGCGGCGTCTTCTGCATCACCGGCGACAGCCACATGGGCGAGCTGAACTGCATCCCGCGCTCGGACGTCGGCGGCTACGACATCTACGACTTCTGCTCCTCGCCCCTGGCCCAGATGCCCGCAGCCAAGAACATCCGCCAGACGCCGGAGGTGCGCATCCGCGACACCTGGACCCGCAGCGTCAACGTCGGCCACCTGCGCTTCGACATGACCGGCCCGACGCCGACCATGACCTACACCCTGCACGACGTGATGGGCGAAGCCGTCTGGGACCCGCTGGTGCTGACCCCCGCCGATCTGACCAACGGCGTGCGCACCTGGGATGTGAAGGCCGACCCCGATGAGCTGAAGCGGCTCGAACGCTTCAAGCGCGGCGGCGGCTACTACGGCTACGATCCCGCGCCGGGCTGGCCTAGCCACCCACACTACGACGGAGAGTCAGGCTGACGTAGCCGGGCTGCTCCCAGCGGCGCCGCTCGATCTCGTCCAGCGGCGTCGTCGAGCGGGGCCCGTCGTATTTCTCGCGCGTCTCGATGAACTCGCGGCCGAACAGGTCCGCGACCTCGGCGCGCAGCCGCCAGTGCTCGCCGATCCGCTGCTCGACATGGATCGACCAGCTCGTGGCCTCCGATGCGCGGGTCACCTCGTCGAACCGGTATTCGGTCGAGTGCTCGGCCAGCGGATCGAACGACACGCCCCAGTTCAGGCCCATCGACGGAATGTCCTGGGTCAGCTCGATCCAGCCCTCGAACGGCTCCTCGTCCGAGATGCGGCGGCGCTCGCCGGTGACCGGATCGACCACCTCGCTGTCGCGCCACTCCATCCACGTCCGCAGATGTCCGCCCGCCAGGCCCAGACGATCCAGCGGCGCCGACAGCTCGGCCGTCAGCGTGTCGCGCCGTCCGTCGCCGATATTGCCCGGCGCGTCGAACACGTCCGTCGGCGTCACGATCAGGATGCGGTCGACGACATCCTCGATCTCGTCGTGGGTCCAGGTCAGGGTCAGCGCGGCGTCGGAGCCGAACCGGTGCTCCCAGCTCAACGCCGCCCGCCAGGTCTTGTCCGGCTCCAGCTCCGCATTGCCCGCCGACACCACGTCCTGATCCAGCGAGGCGGAAGCGACGAAGTCCCCGAAATCCAGCTGCCCGATTTCGCGCGACACCGACAGCCGCAGCCGGTCGCTGTCGCCGGCGTTCCAGGTCACCGCCGCCCGCGGCTTCGGATAGAAGAACGACCGATCCAGCGGCGTGTCGCCGGTCTGCGAGATCTGCGAGGTCTCCAGCCGGACCCCCGCTTCGACCAGCCAGCGGTCCGACGGCTTCCACGAGCCGCCGACCGACGCCTCGGCCCGCCGTTCCTCGATCCGCACGTCCGATCCCGGCAGGTCGACGGGGACGCCGTTCTCCTCCAGCCGCGCCTCGCTTTCGAGGAAGTTGAACGCGCCCTCCAGACCCGCCGTGACCGTCAGCGTATCCGACCGTTCGTTGACCAGTTCGACGCGCACGATCGACTCTCCGGCCTCGGAGGTTTCGGCGAAACGTTCGGCGTCGCCGTTCTCCAGCGAGGATTCCTGCGCATCCACCCAGCCCAGCCGCTGGCTGGCCATGACCTCCGCGGTCAGGCGCTCGGCGACGGGGCGCTGGTAGCGGACGCCGAACTCGACCTCGTCGAAGGTCTCGCTCTCATCGACAGCTTCGGCATCGCCGCCGCTCTCCTCGATCCGGGTCCGCGCCTCCATGTCCTCACGCCGCAGCGCGCCGGTCGCGGTGAACTGGCCGCCGCCGATCGCCCGCTGCCAGGCCGCGCCCGCCTCGGCGGTTTCAAGACGGGTATGCATGTCGAGCCGGCTGGTCTCCTCCAGGGCGCCGTCCGGCCCGAACTCGTCGATCACGCCGTCGCCGGTCTCGTCGTCCAGTTCCGGCTCGAACTTCAGCGTCAGCTCCAGCGACTGACCATCCCAGGTGCGCGCATATTCCGCCTCGCCCTGAAACCCCGTCGAGCCGTCGGTCCAGGCGACCAGGCCGCCTTCCGCCGCGCCTTCCGACGTCGCGATCCGTCGACGGACGATGTTGGCCACGACCGCATAGCCGCCCATGTCGACGCCCGCCGCCCCGCCGCGGATCAGCTCGATCCGCTCGACCGAGGCCGCCGGAATCCGGTCCAGCATGTCGCCGATGTCCTGCCGCTTGCTGGCGGGTCGGGCGCCGTCGATCAGCACATTGCCGAGCGCGCCGGAATAGCCGCGCACGTCGGCGTCGGCCTCGATGACGCTGAAGCCCGGCACCCGGTCCAGCATGTCGCCCGCCGTCCGCGGCGCGCTGTCCGCGAAGGCTTCCGGCGCGAACACGGTGACCCCGCCGGGCGCGGTCTGGGCCAGCGCGCCGCCCGCCCCGGCCATCGCCAGCAGCAGGCTCGTCGCCATGATCTTTCCACGCACCGAACGCGACACGCCCATACCGGTCTCCCCCATTCGGGAACCGTTCTGGACCAGGCTTCCTGACACCGCCCCGCGTCCGCCTGTCAGCGAAATGTCAGCGGACAGGGCACACCTTCCCGCCATGACCCGCACATCCCTGCTCCGTCGCATCGCCCCCGTAGCCGCCGTCGTGCTCCTGGCCGCCGTTGCTCCTGCCGCCCCGGCCTTCGCCGGCACGAGCGAGGAGGATCACGTCGCCGCCCGCGAGGCGCTGCGACGCGGCGAAATCCTGCCCCTGGCCCGCATCCTCGCCATCACCGCCCGGCACGTGCCCGGCGACGTCATCGACGTCGAACTGGACCGCGAGGACGGCCAGTGGCGCTACGAAGTGAAGGTTCTGACCTCGACGGGCCGCGTGCGGGAGGTCAAGCTCAACGCCCGCGACGGTGCGGTGCTGGAGATCGAGGACGAGTGAATGCGGTGTCTCGTCGTCGAGGACGATCCGGATATCCAGACTGATCTGAAACGCGCCATCGAGGCCGCCGGCTTCACCGTCGACGTCGCCTCCGACGGCGACGCCGCCTGGTATGCGGGCGACGTCGAGGACTACGCCATCGCCGTGCTGGATCTCGGCCTGCCGCGGCTGGACGGCCTGTCCGTCCTGCGTCGCTGGCGGGCGGCGGGTCGCGCCTTCCCGGTGCTGATCGTCTCGGCCCGTTCCGACTGGACCGAAAAGGTCGAGGGCATTGAGGCCGGCGCCGACGACTACCTCGCCAAGCCCTTCGAGATGGGCGAACTGGTCGCCCGCCTGCGCGGCCTGCTGCGGCGGGGCGCCGGCCGGCTGTCCAACGTCGTCACCATCGGCAAGCTGCGCCTGGACACCACGCGCATGGCCGCCTCCTTCGACGGCTCGCCCGCCCGCCTGTCGCCGCTCGAATTCCGCCTGCTCGACTACCTCGCCCACCAGCCCGGCCGGGCCGTCTCGTCCGGCGAACTCGCTGACCACCTGTACGGCGCCTCGGAGTCCGGCGACGCCAACGCCATCGAGGCTATCGTCGCCCGGCTCCGGCGCAAATTCGGCGCCGAGCTGATCACCACCCGCCGCGGCTTCGGCTATCTGCTGGAAGCCGGCGCGTGATCACCTCCCTGCGCACGCGTCTGCTGGCCGGCGCGGCCCTGGCGATCATGACCGCCCTCGTCGTCGCCTGGCTGGTCATGAGCCTGCTGTTCGAGCGCCACCTCGAACGCCGCATGACCGTCGAGATGACCGGCGATGCGACCCGGCTGGCGGCCGCCCTGACCATCAACCCGGCCGGCGGTCTCGCCCTCACCGAAGACCTGCCGGACCCGCGCCTGATCACCCCCGCGAGCGGCTTCTACTGGCAGGTCTCTGCGCCGGGACAGGTGCTGCGCTCCCGGTCGCTGTGGGACCAGACACTCCCCGCACCGCCCACCGCCCCGGCCGACGCATGGGCGCTCCGCCGCACCGCCGGACCGTTCGACGGCGACGTCTATCTGCTTGAGCGCAGCATCCGGCCGGACGCCGAACATCCCGCGGCCGTCATCCAGCTGGCCCGCGACGCCTCGGGCATCGCCACCGCCCAGGCCGAGTTCGGCCGCGAGCTGGCCGGCTTCCTCGCCATCCTCTGGCTGTTCCTCATCGCCGCGGCCTGGGTGCAGGTGCACCTGGGCCTGCAGCCTCTGGCGGGCATCCGCGCCAGGCTCGCGGCGTTGCGCTCCAACTCCTCCGCCCGCCTCGACGACCCGGGCCTCAGCGACGTGCGCCCGCTCACCGACGCCATCAACGAACTGGCTGATGCCCGCGAGGCCGATCTGCTCAAGGCCCGCGCCCGCGCCGCCGACCTCGCCCACGGCCTCAAGACCCCGCTTGCGGCCCTCAAGGCGCAAAGCCGCCGCGTACGCGACGCCGGACAGATCGAGATCGCCGACGGCCTCGACCGCGCCATCGCCTCCCTCGCCTCCACCACCGAGGCCGAGCTGGCCAGAAGCCGCATCGCCGCGGCCGGTCCCGGCGGGGGCAGCCCCGCGCGCGATGTCGTCGATCAGCTGATCAGCGTGCTGGAGCAGACCGACGAGGGCGAAATGGTCGCCTTCACCAACGCCGTGCCGGAGGATGTCGAACCGCCGCTGCACCGGGACGACCTGACCGAGCTTCTCGGCCCCCTGCTGGAGAACGCGGTCCGCTTCGCCCGGCGTCAGGTCGCCGTTCACGGTGAAACCGGACCGGCCGGCCTGTCGATCCGGATCGAGGACGACGGCCCCGGCCTCCCGGCCCAGAACCCGTCTGATCCCACCGTGCGAGGCGTCCGTCTGGATCAGGCGTCGAAGGGCCACGGCCTGGGTCTGTCGATCGCCGCCACCCTGGCCGAGGCCTCGGGCGGACAGCTCCAGCTGACGCAGTCCGCGCTGGGCGGCCTCAGCGTCCGCATCGACTGGCCGCACCGGGACGCGACGACGCCCGCGTGATCAGCCGGGCGCCCTGACCACGACGTAGCAGCCGTGGCTGTTCGCCTCGTCCTCCGCAGCGCGCAGGGCGGCGCGATGCTCAAGGAAGCTCCCCGACAGGCGGCCGTCCAGCGATCTGAACCGCCACAGGCCGTGGTCATGGGATATCTCGATCGGCACAGGCGCAGGTTCCGGAGGCGGGATCATCGCCGCGCCGCCGGTCTGTGGTTCAGGCGATCCGCCTGCACCTGAAGCGCACGCGCCAGCCGCTCGGCCTTGCGGCGCGGAAGCGCCTCGGTCCGGCAGCCGTTGACGGCGACGCACCAGCCGCCGTCTCTCGGCAAGACCTGGTACCGGCAGGCGCCGGACGTCGGGCAGGACGCCGGTCGGTCATCGACATAGCCGGACATCATCGGCCGCGCTCCCCACCTTCCGGCGAACGGGCGCCGAACGCCTGACCGATGACGTCCAGCGTCATGCGCCAGACGCTGCGCTCGGCGCGGCGCGGCTGGAGAGTCAGTTTCAGCAGGTGATTCCGGGTCATGACGACCTCCGTTTCGGGGAAGCGGAGTCGACACCCGACGGCCGTAAGCGGGCCATGCTGAAAGAGCGGCGGCGACCTAAGGCGCGCATAAAGCCGGTCAGCCGCCCTTACGCTTTCCTTATGCGGCCGCCCCGAACCCGAATGGCGCGCTTACGCGGATCGGGAGCCTTGTCCCGTCTCCATCAAGTCGGAGGCGATCGGCATGGCCGATGTGATTTTTCTGGCGTTGGGCGGCGGGGCCTTCGTGCTCTTCGCCGCTCTCGCCGCTGCATTGAAGAGGGTGTGACGATGATCGGCATCCTCTGGGGCGTCGGCGCTGTCGTCGTCGCCGTCTACATGGTCGCGGCGCTGCTGCGCCCCGAGCGGTTCTAGGAGAGCCGCGTCATGAACATTCAAGGTTGGGGCGAGATCGCCCTTACGCTGGGGCTCGCCTGCCTGCTGGGCCGGCCCATCGGCGTCTACATGTCGCGCGTCTGGAACGGCGAGCGGACCTGGCTCGACCCGGTGATGAAACCGGTGGAGGGCGTCTTCTACAAACTGGGCGGCGTCGACCCGGCGCGCAGCCAGGGCTGGCTCGGCTACGCCGGCGCCCTGCTGGCGTTCAACCTCGCCGGCTTCCTGTTCCTCTACGCCATGCTACGCCTGCAGGGCGTGCTGCCGCTGAACCCGCAGGGCTTCGACGGCGTCAGCCCGCATCTGGCGTTCAACACCGCGGTCAGCTTCGTCACCAACACCAACTGGCAAAGCTACGGCGGTGAGACGACCATGTCGTCCCTGACCCAGATGGCCGGCCTGACCGTCCAGAATTTCGTCTCGGCGGCCACCGGCGCGACCATCGCCGCGGCCCTCGCCCGCGCGTTCATCGCCAACCGGGGATCGGGCGTCGGAAACTTCTGGGCCGACCTGGTGCGGACCACCCTGTGGCTGCTGCTGCCCCTGTCCTTCGTGCTCGCCATCGTTCTCGTCGGCCTGGGCGTGACCCAGACGCTGGCGGCCAACGCCACGGCGACCACCCTTGAAGGCGGCCAGCAGACGCTGAGCCTGTTCCAGACCGCCAGCCAGCTGGCCATCAAGCAGCTCGGCATCAACGGCGGCGGCGTCTTCAACGCCAACTCGGCGCACCCGTTCGAGAACCCGACCCCGCTGACCAACCTGATCACCGCCGTGTCGATCAACGTCATGGGCTGGGCCGCCTTCTTCGCCTTCGGCCGCAGCGTCCTGGCGAAGAAGGAGGCGCGCGCCCTGGCGACCGCCGCCTTCCTGATCCTGTTCGCCTGCACCGCCGGCATCTACGTCGCCGAAAGCCAGCCCGCCCCGGCCCTCGTGGCCGCCGGGATCGAGCAGCCGGTCAATATGGAAGGCAAGGAGACCCGCTTCGGCCTGGCCGCCTCGTCCGCCTGGGCCGGACAGACCACCGGCGCATCCAACGGCTCGGTCAACGCCATGCACGGCAGCCTGATGCCGCTGTCCGGCGGTCTGACCATGTTCCTCATGGCGCTGGGCGAGATCCTGCCGGGCGGCATCGGCTCGGGCATCGCCATCATGGTGGTGATGGCCATGCTGTCGGTCTTCGTGGCCGGCCTGATGGTCGGCCGCACGCCGGAGTATCTCGGCAAGAAGATCGAGGCGCGCGAGATCCAGTTCGCCATGATCGCGGTGCTGGTCCTGCCGCTGGCCATCCTCGGCTTCACCGCCATCGCGGCGGTCCTGCCGACGGCCATGGAAGGGTTGCTGAACCACGGGCCGCACGGCCTGTCGGAGATGCTGTACGCCTACATCTCGGCGTCCGCGAACAACGGCTCGGCCTTCGCGGGTCTGACCGCCAACGCGCCCTGGTGGAACACCACCCTCGGAATCTCGATGCTTGCGGGCCGGTTCGTTCCCGCCGTGGCGGTGCTGGCCATCGCCGGAACCCTCGTCGCCAAGCCCCGGCTGGCGCCCTCGACGGGCACCCTGCCCACCCATGGCCCGCTGTTCATCGGCCTGCTGATCGGGGTGATCCTGATCCTCGGCGGGCTGCAGTTCTTCCCCGCCCTCTCGCTGGGTCCGATCGTCGAGCATTTCCAGATGCTCGCCGCCGGCGCCGGCGTCTGAGCCCCTGCGGACATCGCAAATGACACAAGTCGCAATCGACCACGCGTCGCATCGCACGGCGCTCGCCGGGGGGCTCAGCGGAGCCATCCTCGGGCGCGCCCTCCGCGACGCCTTCGTCAAACTGAACCCGGTGAAGCTGGTCCGGAACCCGGTCATCTTCACCACCTGGATCGTCGCCCTGCTGGCCACGGTCTCGGCCGCCGCCGGGATCGGCTCGGGGCAAGGCTTCGGCTTCGCCCTGCAGCTGGCCCTGTGGCTGTGGGCCACGGTCCTGTTCGCCAACGTCGCCGAAAGCGTCGCCGAAGGGCGCGGCAAGGCGGCGGCCGACAGCCTGCGCGCCACCCGCGTCACGACAAAAGCCAAGCTGATCGTCGACCCGATCACCGGCGCCATCGTCCCCACCCCGGCGCATGAGCTGGACGTCGGCGCGATCATCCTTGTGGAGGCGGGCGACGTCATCGCCTCCGACGGCGAGATCATCGAGGGCGTCGCCTCGGTCAACGAGGCCGCCATCACCGGTGAATCCGCCCCGGTGATCCGCGAAAGCGGCGGCGACCGGTCCGCCGTCACCGGCGGCACCACCGTCGTCTCCGACTGGATCAAGGTGCGCATCACGGCCAAACCGGGCGCCACCTTCCTCGACCGCATGATCGCCATGGTCGAGGGCGCGGACCGTCGCAAGACGCCGAACGAGCTGGCGCTGGGCGTGCTGCTGGCGGGCCTGACCCTGGTCTTCCTGATCGCGGTCGTCACCCTGCTCGGCCTCGGCGCCTACTCCGGCGTCAAGCTGGATCCGATCGTGCTCGGGGCCCTGTTCATCACCCTGATCCCGACCACCATCGGCGGCCTGCTTTCGGCCGTCGGCATCGCCGGCATGGACCGCCTGCTGAAGGTCAACGTCCTGGCCACCTCGGGCCGCGCCGTCGAGGCGGCCGGCGACGTCGACACCCTGCTGCTCGACAAGACCGGCACCATCACCTTCGGCAACCGCATGGCGGTCGAGGTGATCCCGGTCCCGGGCGTCCGTCCTGAGGCGGCCCTGCGCGCGGCCATCATGGGCTCGCTCGCCGACGAAACGCCGGAAGGCCGCTCGATCATCGAACTGGGCCGCAACGCCGGCCTGTCGCTCAGCCTCCCCGTCGGCGCCAGGGCCATCCCCTTCTCCGCCGTCACCCGCCAGTCAGGCGTCGACGCCGGGGGCAAGACCTGGCGCAAGGGCGCGGTCGACGCCGTGCTCAAGACCGTCGGCCTCGACGAAGGTCAGGCCCCGGCCGAGTTCCGTCAGGCCGTCGACCGCATCGCCCGTTCGGGCGGCACGCCCCTGGCCGTGGCCGAGGACGGCGTCCTGGTCGGCGTCATCCACCTGAAGGACGTGGTCAAGCCGGGCGTGAAGGAGCGCTTCGCCGACCTGCGCCGCATGGGCCTGCGCACGGTGATGATCACCGGCGACAACCCGGTGACCGCCGCCGCCATCGCCTCCGAGGCGGGGGTCGACGACTTCCTCGCCGAGGCCACCCCCGAGGACAAGATGCGCCTCATCAAGGCCGAACAGGCCAGGGGGCGGCTGGTGGCCATGTGCGGCGACGGGGCCAACGACGCCCCCGCCCTCGCCCAGGCCGACGTCGGCGTGGCCATGCAGACCGGCGCCCAGGCCGCCCGCGAGGCCGGCAACATGGTCGACCTCGACAGCGACCCGACCAAGGTCATCGAGATCGTCGAGGTCGGCAAGCAGCTGCTCATCACCCGCGGCGCGCTGACCACCTTCTCGATCGCCAACGACGTGGCCAAGTATTTCGCCATCATCCCGGCGATGTTCGTGGTCGGCCTGCCGGCGCTGGGCGCGCTCAACATCATGGGCCTGCACAGCCCGCAGAGCGCGATCCTGTCGGCGGTGATCTTCAACGCCCTGGTCATCATCGCCCTGATCCCGCTGGCGCTTCGGGGCGTGAAATACCGCGCCATCGGGGCCGGCAAGCTGCTCAGCCGCAACCTGCTGATCTACGGCCTCGGCGGCCTCGTCGCCCCGTTCGTCGGCATCAAACTCATCGACATCGTCATTTCCGCGCTCGGCCTGGCCTGAGCCGCGAACCATCAAGAACAGCCTTCAATGATCCGCAAATCCCGTCTCAAATCGTCCGGCCGCAACGACGCCCTGTTCGCCGGCGCCTGCATCGCCGCCCTCGCCATCTGGGGCATCGCCTCGAACGTCGAAGCCCAGGAAACGTCCGGCCCGCAGGTCGCCGGCCCCCAGATCTCGGGCAACGTCGCCATCACCAGCGACTACATCTTCCGCGGCGTCAGCCAGACCCAGGAAGAGCCCGCCATCTCGGCCGGCGTCGACCTGACCAACGGCGGCTTCTACGCCGGCGCCTGGGCCTCCAACGTCGACTTCGCCGATGGCGCCAACGCCGAGATCGACCTCTACGGCGGCTGGCGCACCGAGGCCTCCGGCTGGACCCTGGACGCCGGCGCTGTCGGCTATTTCTACACCGCCCAGCCGGATGGCGCCGACTATGACTACGTCGAGCTGAAAGCCGCCGCCTCGCGCGCCTTCGGCCCGGTCACCGTCGGCGGCGCCGCCTACTGGTCGCCCGACTTCTTCGGCGCGGCCGAGG
Organism: Brevundimonas lenta; assembly: GCF_014196335.1. Lineage (GTDB taxonomy): Bacteria > Pseudomonadota > Alphaproteobacteria > Caulobacterales > Caulobacteraceae > Brevundimonas > Brevundimonas lenta. The sequence continues at coordinate 820,102 of NZ_JACIDM010000001.1, read as the reverse complement.
AGGAAGCCACCTATGTGGAAGCGAACGCCGCCTGGGCGCCGGCCGACAAATGGATCGTCTCCGGCGCGGTCGGTCGCCAGTTCGTCTCGTCCGACTTCGACTACACGACCTGGAATCTCGGCGCCGCATACCAGCTGACCGACAACCTCGCGCTCGACGCCCGCTACTACGACACCGACCAGCACGACTTCGGCGACATCTACGGCGCGCGCGCCGTGGCCTCGCTGAAGGCGACCTTCTGAGGCGCACGACCATGCTCAGCCAGATCCGCCCGGCCCTCGTCATGACGGCCCTCTTCACCCTCCTGCTCGGGGTCGCCTATCCGTTGGCGGTGACCGGCGTGGCCCAGCTCGCCTTCCCCTGGCAGGCTGACGGCAGCCTGATCCAGGACCGCGACGGCACGGTCCGCGGCTCGGCCCTGGTCGGCCAGCCCTTCGCCGAGGCGCGCTACCTGCACCCGCGCCCCTCTGCCGCCGGCGACGGCTACGACGCCTCGGCCTCGTCGGGCTCCAACCTCGGCCCGATGAACGAGGACCTGAAGACCCGGGTCGCGGAGGGCGTCGCCGCCGTCCGCGCCGAGGACGGTCCGGGCGTCATCCCGGCCGACGCCGTGACGACCTCGGCCTCTGGCCTCGACCCGGATATCTCTCCGGCCTACGCTCGGCTCCAGGCCGCGCGCGTCGCACAGGCCCGGGGCGTCGCCGTGGAACAGGTCCAGCGCATTCTCGACCGCAACACGGAAGAACCCCTGCTCGGCTTCATCGGCCAGCCGCGCGTCAATGTCCTGATGGCGAACCGCGACCTGGACGCCCACTTACCCGCGCGATGACCCCCGACGCCGACCCGCCCGTCGCGACCCCGGCCGCCCGCCGCAAGCGCGGGCGGCTGAAGGTTTTCCTCGGCATGTCGCCGGGGGTGGGCAAGACCTGGGAAATGCTGCGCGCCGCCCGCCGCCGGAAGGCCGAGGGCGGCGACGTCGTGGTCGGGGTGGCCGAGACCCACGGCCGCAAGGAGACCGAAAGCCTGTTGCGCGGGCTTGAGGTCCTGGCCCGTGCGCCGCTGGCCCACCGCGACCGCACCCTGTTGGAGTTCGACATCGACGGCGCTCTCGCCCGCCGCCCCGAACTGCTGCTGGTCGACGAATACGCCCATTCCAACGCGCCGGGCTCCCGCCATCCGAAGCGCTGGCAGGACGTCGAGGAGATCCTCAACGCCGGCATTGACGTCTGGACCACCCTGAACGTCCAGCACCTCGAAAGCCTGTCCGACGTCGTCCTGCGCATCACCGGCGTGCGCCAGCGCGAGTCCGTTCCCGACAGCGCCCTGTCCCGCGCCGACGACATCGAGGTCGTCGACATCACCCCCGACGAACTGCGCAAGCGCATGTCCGAGGGCAAGGTCTACGTCCCCGAGACGGCGCGCCTGGCTGCCGACAATTTCTTCAAGGTCGAGAACCTCACCGCGCTGCGCGAACTGGCCCTGCGCCGCGCCGCCCAGACCGTCGACGATCAACTGGTCGCCACCCTGCGCGAGCGGGGCATGGAGGGACCGTGGGCGGCCGGCGAACGCATCCTCGTGCTGGTCGGCGGCGACGCCATGGCCGCCTCTCTGGTCCGGACCGGCCGGCGCATGTCGGACGTGATGATGGACGCGCCCTGGACCGTGGCCCACGTCGACCGGCCGTCGGGCGCGGGTCAGGCCGCCGCCTCTGCGGGCCGCATCTCCGACGCCTTCAAACTGGCGGAACAGCTCGGCGGCCGCACCCTGCTGCTGACGGGCGACGACGTCGTCCGCACGGTGATGGACCACGCCCGGCGCTCCAACGTCACCCAGATCGTCATCGGCAAGGGCCGCGACAGCCGCCTGTCCGAATGGCTCGGCCGTTCCCTGGCGGCGGAGCTGCTGCGCCACGCGCGCGGCGCCGCCATCCATGTCGTCACCGACGACAGCGAGCCGGAGCCCGTCCGGCGCGAATGGAAGCCGGCCTTCGGCAGCTGGCGCGGCTACGTCATCGGCGTCGGCTTCGTCGGCCTGGCGACCCTCGCCGCCCTGTTCCTCGACCGCACGTTCGAGCGCGTCGATCTCGGCGTCGTCTACCTGTCGGCCGTGCTCGCCGCGGGCGTCCTATACGGCCTGCGCCCGGCGCTGGCGGCTGCGACCACCGCCTTCCTCGTCTACAATTTCCTCTTCCTCGCCCCGCGCTACAGCCTCGGCATCGGCTCGCCGACGGACCTGCTCACCCTCGTCGTCTTCTGGGCCGTGGCCCTGGTGACCGGCGCGCTCGCCGGCCGGGTCCGCGAACAGGCCAGGGCCGCCCAGCGCCGCGCCTCGGGCGTCTCCGCCCTGCTCGCCGCCAGCCAGGCCTTGTCCGCCGCCGGCGATCGCGCCGCCGCCGCCCGCATCCTCGCCGAACAGACCGCCGCCGCCGCCGGAGCGAAGGCCCTGGTGCTGCTGCCGGTCGACGGCGAGCTGGCCCTGGTCGCCTCGGCCCCGGACGGCGTCGACGCCGCCCTCTCCGCCGAGGTCATGGCCGCCGCCCGCTGGACCTGGGAGAAGGGCGAGCCCGCCGGTCACGGCACCGGCACCCTGCCCCAGGGCCGCTGGACCTTCCGTCCGCTCGAAGGCGTGCGCGGCCGCGCGGGCGTCGCCGGCATCGAGGCCGCCGCCCTGTCACCCGGCTCCGATGAAGAGCGTTTGGCTCTCGCCCTGCTCGACCAGGGCGCGGTCTCGCTGGAGCGCGCCGAACTGGCCACCGAAGCGGTCGAGACCGAAACCCTGCGCCGCGCCGACCGCTTCCGCTCGGCCCTGATGAACTCGGTCAGCCACGACCTGCGCACGCCGCTGTCGACCGTGCTCGGCTCGGCGACGACCCTGATCGACTACGGCAAGTCGCTGACGCCCGCCGTGCGCGACGATCTGTTGCTGTCCATACGCGAGGAGGCCGAACGCCTCGGCCGCTACGTCGGCGACCTGCTCGACATGACCCGGCTCGAGGGCGGCGGACTGAATATCAAAAGCGACTGGACCGACGTCCGCGACGTCCTCAACGCCGCCGCCGAACGCGTCTCGCGCCGCCTCCAGACCCGCCGCATGACCCGCGACTTCCCCGCCAGCCTGTCGGTCGTCCAGGCCGATCCCGGCCTGCTGGAGCAGGCGCTGGTCAACATCCTGGAGAACGCCATCGAATACAGCCCCGACGGCTCGACCATCGAACTGGCGGCCTACGAGGATCGCGGCTCGGTCGTCATCTCGATCGAGGACGAGGGCAAGGGCATCCCCACCGCCGAGCTGGAGCGCGTGTTCGATAAATTCCGCCGCATGGAGGAATCCACGGACCGCTCGAAGGGCGCCGGTCTCGGCCTCGCCATCGCCAGGGGTTTCGTCGAAGCGCTCAACGGCCGCATCGCCGCCGCCAGCCCGATCCACGACGGCAAGGGCACCCGCGTTCTGATCAGCCTGCCCAAGGCCATCGCCACCCACCCGTCCCTGCTCTAGCCTCGCCCCATGTCCGCCGTCCGCCCGCAGATCCTCGTCATCGACGACGAACCGCAGATCCACCGCTTCCTGTCGCCTGCGCTCGACGCCGCCGGCTATGAGCCGAAGCGCGCCGACAGCGGTCAGGAAGGCCTGCGCGGCATCGCCCTGTGGTCGCCCGACGCCGTGGTGCTCGACCTCGGCCTGCCCGACATGGACGGCAAAGACGTGCTGGTTCGCGCCCGGGAATTCTACGCCGGGCCGATCATCGTCCTGTCCGCCCGCGACCGTGAGGCCGAGAAAATCGCCGCCCTCGATCTCGGGGCCAACGACTATGTCGAGAAGCCGTTCGGCGTCGGCGAACTGCTGGCCCGCCTGCGCGCCAGCCTGCGTCAGACCGCCGACCGCGACGCCCCGACGGGCCCCGTCGTCGTCGGCGACGTCACCATCGACCTCGACCGCCGCCTCGTCGCCCGCGCCGGCCAGCCGGTCCGGCTGACGCCCAAGGAATACGACGTCCTCGCCCACCTCGCCCGCCACGTCGGCAAGGTCATCGGCCACCGCGACCTGCTCACCGCCGTCTGGGGCGCCGCCCATGCCGAGGACACACAGTACCTCCGCGTCGTCGTCGGCCAGTTGCGCCAGAAGCTGGAGCCCGACCCGGCCCAGCCGCACCTGATCCAGACCGAACCGGCCGTCGGCTACCGCCTGGGCGGCTGACGCCGACCAGGCGCGGCGGGAGCGCTATGGAAGGGTTTCACCTGGGTGACGTCGGCCCTCGCTGAGCCTCTATGTCTTGCCGCGACGCTCGGCGTCACGGACCGGAGGCTGTCATGGCGACCACCGAAGACTTCCTGACGCCGGCGGCGATGGCCATTCCGAAGGAAGGCTATTTCGAACGGATCGAAGGCGCCCACGGCCCCATCTATCCGAAGACGCCGGCCAACTACGGCTTCTCCGTCATGGGCAAGGTTCTGCCGGGTCGGGAGCAGGCGATCCGCGACTATGCGACGACCATCGAGGCCGCGGTGAAGGAGACGCCCGGCGTGCTCGCGCCGCTGAAGCTGCACTACCTGCGCTGGATCCTGTTCCCGATCGGGGACGACCTCTACTTCATGTACCAGGGCATCTTCGACACCGACTTCGACAAATACCTGGACGACGCCGTCTCCCTGTTCCTGGCGACCGGCATCACCACCGTCTTCGTCAATCTGGAAGGCTGGCCCGAGGACTGGAAGGACAACCTTCCCGCCGTCATCCGGTTCTTCCGCGAGCACCAGGTCCCGAGCTTCCTCGAGTACGCGGAATACCCCTGGGTCAGCGCCGACGAAATCAAGAAGGCGCTGCGCCTCAAGGCGTCCCTGACCACGGCTCTGGACCAACTCCAGTAGATCTGACCCCAGGAGGGTCCGATGACGGAACCCGGCCGCACCTACAATCAGGATCACGTCCCGCGCCCGGCCACGCCGGGACGCCGCCGGGTCAGCGCCTACGTCTCCTGGACCTATCCCGGCGAGGCGAACCGCAACGTCGCCGAGATGGACAACCGCTTCTCGACCATGACCGAGGTCCGCCGCGTCTTCTGGCCGGCCTATGAGGAGCCGCGCTTCGCCGATCCGCTGCAGTTCCAGCAGGGCATCGGCGGGTCTCTGGAGCTGTTCTTCTGGGCCTGGGTCCCGTTCCAGCGGGCGATGGCCGAGGCGACCGGCCACCCGGTGCCGATGTTCCAGCGCATCGACCAGGCCGGCTTTCGCCTGCCGCTTGACGAGCGGGTGCTGGGCGATTGCGACACCCTGCTCATCTTCGGCCTCGACCATAACGTCACAGGACAGGTCCCGTCCGCTGAGGAGATAGCGGCGCTCAAGGCCTTCCTGGCCCGTGAGGGCAGCTGTCTGGTCATCGGTCCCCATCACGACGTCGGCGGCGAACCCGACCGCGACCGCCGCGCACAGGAATTCGCTCACCACGGCGACGGCCTGGTGCCGCGCGAGCAGCGCTTCGGCCAGTTCGCCCTGGCCCTGCTCAAGGCTCTCGATATCCCGGTCGAGAACCGCCACGGCCTGCGTCCCGCCGTCGACGCCGCCGGCCTGATCGCGCCCCTGACCGTCGACAGGACCGTGGATACGAAGGGCTGGCTGGAGGGGGTGACCCGCTTCAACTTCCACATGCACCTGCCGCACTACGCCCTGACGCGCGACGACGGCACGGCGGTGGTGCTGGCGCGCCAGCCGGTCGACCTCGGCCGGCCGCACCCGTTCACGGCCTCGGGCGAGACCGAGTTCAACACCCTGATCTGGGCCCCGCCGAAGGGCGACCGCAGGGGCGACGTCCTGGTCTGCGACTCGACCGTCTTCAGCACCCTGTTCGGCGGCGACGAAAGCCTGGAGCGGTTCTGGCGGAACATCGCCACGGCCGCGTGACGCCATGAGCGACGCCGCGCCCGCGCTCGAGCTCGACGACATCCAGAGCGGGGTCCTGCGCCCGCGTCCCTCGCCCTACGCCGCCACCTACATCCTGCTGCGCATCGACGATCGCCGGGACGGGCGGGAATTCCTGCGTCGGCTCGGCGGCGTGATCACGGCCGTCCGGCCGCCGAAGCCGGTCGAACGCGACACCTCGGTCAGCGTCGCCCTGACTTACGAGGGGCTCAAGGCGCTGGGCGTTCCACAGACCTCGCTGGACAGCTTCACCTGGGAATTCCGCCAGGGCATGCGGGCGCGGGCCACGGCCCTCGGCGACGTCGGCGAGAGCGCACCCGAGCACTGGGAAACCCCTTTCGGCACGAACGACATTCACGTGGTCCTGATCGGCCTCGCCCCCGACGTTGCGAAACTGGAGGCGGCGCTCGCCTCCGGCCGCGCGGCCTTCGAGGACCTGCCGGGCGTGGTCCCGGTCTGGCGTCAGGACTGCCACGCCCCGCCCGATCACAAGGAGCCGTTCGGCTTCCGCGACGGCATCAGCCACCCGGCCATCGAGGGCAGCGGCATTCCCGGCGACAACCCGTTCGACCCGCCGCTCAAGGCCGGCGAACTGGTCCTCGGTTATCGCGACGAGATCGGCGCCCTGCCGCCCGCGCCTGTCCCTGAAATACTGGGTCGCAACGGGACCTACGTCGCCTTCCGCAAACTGCGCCAGAAGGTGGCCGAGTTCCGTCGCTACGTTCGCGCCAACGCCGCCGACGCCGCGGACGAAGAGCTGGTCGCCGCCAAGATGATGGGCCGCTGGCGGAGCGGCGCCCCCCTCGCCCTGTGCCCCCTGCACGACGATCCGGAGCTCGGAGCCGACCCGACGCGACACAACGCCTTCATGTTCCGCGCCGACGACGCGACTGGCTATAGCACCCCGCCCGGCTCGCACATCCGTCGCAGCAATCCCCGCGACGCCGATGTCGCCGGTGTCGTCCGCCTGCACCGCATGGTCCGCCGCGGCACCGCCTACGGTCCCTTGCTGCCCGAGGGCGTGCTGGAGGACGACGGCGAGGACCGCGGCCTGATGTTCGCCTTCGTCGGCGCCCACCTGAAGCGGCAGTTCGAGTTCGTGCAGTCCGAATGGATCAACGGCGGCGAATTCCTCGGCCTCGGCGACGCCCGGGATCCGGTCACCGGCAGCAACGAAGACGGCGACGCCTCCTTCTCCTTTCCCCGCCGCCCCCTGCCACGCAAGCTCCGCAACCTCGCCAGCTTCGTCGTCACCCGCGGCGGCGAATACGCCTTCATGCCAGGCCTCAGCGCCCTGCGCTGGCTCTCCGAACTGACCGACGAGGCCGACGGGTGAGCGCCGTCTCCAGCGACGTCCTGGTCATCGGCGGCGGACCGGCCGGTGTCATCGCCGCGGCCCGTGCGGGCGACCTCGGCGCGCGCACCACCCTGGTCACCGCCGGATCGTTCGGCGGCATGGCGGCCACCGACGGCCCGGTGCCGGTGCGCACCCTGGCCCACGCGGCGCGGCTGATGCGCGAGGCCCGCCAGCTCGAACGCTTCGGCGTCACCGTCAGCCCGCCCGTCCTCGACTACCCACGCCTGCTGGCCCGGGTGGACGCCGTGGTCGAAGAGGTCGCCCGCACCTCCCTGCTCCGCAAACAGATCGAGGACGCCGGGGTCGCCATCCACACCGACGTCGGCCCGGTCCGCTTCCTCGATCCGCACACCGTCGAGGCGCCCGACGGCCGACGCTTCGAGGCCGACAAGATCATCCTCTGCGTCGGCGGCGTCAGCCGCCGCCTGCCCATCCCGGGGTTCGAGCTGACGGCGACCCACAGCGACGCCTGGTCCCTGACCTCCGTCCCCGAGACCCTCATCGTCGTCGGCTCCGGCGCGACCGGCGCCCAGGTCGCCTCGGTCTTCAACGCCTTCGGCTCGAAGGTTCAGCTCTTCGAGGCCGGCGCCCGCATCCTGCACACCGAGGAGCCCGAGGTCTCGACCTGCGTCGCCGAAGCCTTCCGCGCATCCGGCATCACCATCCATGAGGGCTTCGGGGCCATCGAGTCCTTCGAACCGGCGCCCGGCGGCGTGCGCATGACCTGGAGCAAGGACGGCGAACGCCATCACGCCGACGCCGCCGTGGTGGTCGTGGCGATCGGCTGGGCCGCCGACACCGCGGCGATGAACCTCGCCACCGCCGGCGTCGAGATCAACGAGCGCGGCTTCATCCGCGTCGACGACGCCCAGCGCACCACCGCCCCGCACATCTTCGCCGCCGGCGACGTCACCGGCCGCCTCATGCTCGCGCCCCAGGCGCAGCACGGCGGCTTTACCGCCGCCACCAACGCCGTCACCGGTTCAGGCGAAAGCGCCGCAAGGGCGGTCAATCCGCTCGGCAGCTTCACGGACCCCGAGTACGCCCAGGTCGGCCTCGGCGAAGCCGCCGCGCGCAGGGCACACGAGGTGGAGGTCTTCACCGTCGGCTTCGACGTGACCATCCGGGCCATCATCGACGACCGCACCACGGGCTTCTGCAAACTGGTCGTCGACCACGCCGACCATCGCGTGCTCGGCTGTCACATCGTCGGCGAGCGGGCCGTGGAACTGGCGCAGATCGCCGCGGTGGTCATCGACGCGGGCATGACGGTCGAGACGCTGGCGCAGCTCCCCATCTCCTTCCCGACCTACGCCGGAATTCTCGGACGCGCCGCCGCGGCTGCGGCCCTCGGGCTTCGATGAGCGCCCGGCGGAATGCCGTCGCCGCCGTCGCGACGCTCGTCGCGCTCGCCCCGTTTACCGCCGCCCCGGCCCGCGCCCAGGACGACGGCCCCCGCGTCTACCAACTGGTCCCGAACGGCGCCCGCACCTTCACCGCCTTCGCCGTCGCCAAGCGCGGCAATGAGACGCCCGAGCCGGGCACGATCGTACCGGGGTCGGAGATCGACACCGACCTTCTGGTGCTCCGCTACGCCCAGACCTTCGATCTGGCGGGCCGCGCCTTCACGCCCTTCGCCATCCTGCCCATGGGTCGAGTGAACGCGACCGGCGCCGCCGAAAGCTCCGGCCTCGGCGACGCGCAGATCGGCGCGACCCTGGGCCTCATCGGCGCCCCGGCCCTGTCCCCGGAAGCGTTCGCGAGCTTCGAACCCCGCTTCGGCACGAGCGTGCTTGCCCGGGTCTATTTCCCGACCGGCGCCTATGATGCGGCGACGCCGGTCAACCTCGGCTCGAACCGGCCATCCTTCCAGCTCGGCTTCCCGACGTATTTCGCCTCCGGCCGCTCGTTCCGCGATCCGTCGCTGACCTCGCTGGAGGTGCTGCCGACGCTGACCTTCTACCAGGACAACGACGACCCCTTCGGCGGCGAGCGCAGCTCGAAGGACCCGCTGTTCAGCGTCGAGGCGCATCTGACCCGCAACCTCGGCGCCCGCACCTGGGTCTCGGCTGACCTGCTCTATCGCAACGGCGGCAAGGCGACGCTCGACGGCGTCGAGGACGCGGGCATGCACGGCTGGTCGGCGGGCGGCAGTCTCGCCTTTCCCTTCATCTCCAGGACCAATCTGATCCTGAGCTACCAGCACGTCATCGAGCGGCGCGACGACGGCCCCGACGGCTGGTTCTTCCGCACCGCTCTGGTGGCGCCGTTCTAGCTCGTCCGGCGACCGGCGATCCCCGCTGCGGGTTTCACCTCATAGCCCGCGCGGCGACGCGGAGGCTAAGGGCACATCCCAGAAATGGCGCCTTTTGGAGGTGGACGATGAGCGCTCACGACCAGCTTGTGACGGCGGCGACCCGACGGGCACATGAGATCATGGCCTTGCCCGTCGAGGAACGGGAGGACCGCTACGCCGGGATGAAGACCGAGCATCTGGCGACCGCGGGCGCCCTCGGCCTTCCCGACGACGCCGTCCAGGAGCTCGCCGATCAGATGGAGCGGACGATCCGTCGCCTCGTCGCCATCATGGAAGGCGGGGAGTAATTGCTATCCCGTCCCCATATATATAACGCCGGTTGACAGAACTCGCGTTCAAGTAGCCTCCTCTGCGATCTCGCCTTTTAGCAGAAACCGCAACGGGGGTTCTCGTGCCGATCCAGGATGTCGAACACGTCGTTGTGCTTATGCTGGAGAACCGCTCGTTCGACAGCATGCTGGGCTGGCTCTACGAGCATGACGCCCCCAGCCAGTTCATTCCCGCCAGTCCCGGCGCGCCCTATCGGGGCATGCAGAACGTCAATCCGGACGACTTCATCAACACCGTGCCGAAAAGCACCCTCACGGCGAAGCCGACTCGCGGGGTGACGGGGTTCACCATCCCGGACTTCGATCCCGGCGAAGAGTTCGAGCACGTCAACACGCAGTTCTACGGCCCCGACACGACGCCGTCCGGCAAGCCCTCCATGACAGGCCTGCTTGCGGACTTCGTCGGCATCCTGAACGGCCAGAATGTCAGCCCCGCGGACGTCCAGCGCCTGGCCCCGACCATCCTGCAGTGCTTCACGCCCGGCCAGCTGCCGGTGCTGAACCAGCTCGCGAAACACTACGCCGTCAGCGACGCCTGGTACGCTTCGGTGCCGTCCCAGACCAATCCGAACCGCTCGTTCCTGATGTGCGGCACCTCGAACGGGATGGTGAACAACGGCGACCTCGAAACCAATCCCCAGGCCAAGGAGATCCACAAGTTGCTGGGCATGGCCATCGGCGACGATCGCGTCGACGCGCCGACCATCTTCAATGCCCTCGACACCGCCGGCGTCGACTGGACCGTCTTCTGGCAGACCAGCTACCTGCCGCAGAAGATATCGACCCTGCTCAACGGCTTGCCGGTCCTCATCCCGATCCTCGCGGCCTCCGGTCATCCGGTGGCGGCGGCCGCGGCGAGCGTGGCTCTCGCAGCCCTCAGCCCCTACACCAGCTATCTGGAGGACCTCACCTCGGGCGAGCTGGGCTCCTGCTACACGTGGCGTCTGTACCCGCAGATCAAGGACAAGATCCCCAACGCGGCCCAGCATTTCCAGAAGCTGGAGGACTTCCACCGCCGCGCCCGCGCCGGCCAACTACCGGCCTTCAGCTACATCGAACCGTTCTGGTCGATCTCGCACACCGCCACCGACAACTCGGGGCTCGAGAAGCTGGTCACCGTCCTGGGCAATGACTACCACCCGCCCAGCAATCTCCTCGTCGGCGAGGAGTTCGTGAAGGAGGTCTACACCAGCCTGATCTCCAACCGCGCGGCCTGGGAAAAGACCCTGCTGCTGATCACCTTCGACGAGTTCGTCGGCGTCTTCGATCACCGCAAGGACGAGCTGGTCGAAGGCGTCGTCACCCCGCCCTGGGGGCCGAACGGCCAGCCGCCGTTCAAGAGCACGAGCGACTTCAAATTCGACCGCCTCGGCGCCCGCGTCCCGACCATCCTGATCTCGCCGCACGTCCAGAAGGGCACGGTCTTCCGCTCGGCGACGAACGTCCCCTACGACCACACCTCGGTCATCGCCACGACGCTGAAATGGCTGAACCGCACCGACCTCATGCCCCAGTTCGGACAGCGCACGGCGGCGGCGCCGACGTTCGAGAACGCGGTCACCCTCGGCACGCTCCGGACCGACGAAGCCGATATGCGCTTCCTGGACACGCCGAAGGCGATCGGCGACCCGGTCGGTTACGGCGACAGCTTCGTCCTCAAGAACCAGAACGGCCAGTATCTCACCAGCTTCTACACGACCATGCTGGCCGTCGGCGGCGGGTCCGTGATCCCTGACTCGCTCATGGGCATATGCGTGGATCTGGGGATCGCGGCCCACTTTCCCCGCATCGGGGGCGACACGCCCGCCACCCTGGCCTTCATCACCACCGACGCCGACCCCACGCCGCAGATCGCGGACGGCGCCCAGGTCATGCTGGTCTCGCGCGAGGAAGGGCTCGGCGCGCTCAACGTGCTCGGCGCCTGGGCGGACTCCAGCGACTGCTACTACGCCAACGAATATCTCGACGCGGCGAACGTGGCCAAGCAGCGGTGGGCGATCCAGAAGCTGGCCAACCAGGGCCAGCCGCTCCAGTACGGCGACCAGGTCTATCTCACCAACATGTCCTACTCCGGCCAGCGGCTGACCCGCGACCAGGGCTGGTTCACGCCCGCGGGCTGGATCACCACCGGGGCCGGCGGCGACTACTGGACCATCGTGCCGGCCGAGGCGCGCGTCGGCCACAATCCGTGGAACGGCGCCCCGCCCCTGACCATGATCGCGGCGTCGCAGCAGGGCGGCTCGCGCGGCGCCCAGCTGTGGGGCGTGGATCCGTCGGGCCAGCTGCGTTCGACCTTCCAGGAGACTCCCGGCGGCGCCTGGTCGCCCTGGTCCGGCGTCTGGAACGGCGCCTCGCCCTCCAACGCCATCTCGCTCGCCGCGGCCCAGCAGAACGACGGCACGGTCCGCCTGTGGCTGCTGGATGCGAACAACGCCCTGTACTCCAACGCCCAGACCTCGCCGGGCGGCGGCTGGTCCGGCTGGTCTCCTGCCGGCTGGAACGGCGCCCCGACGCTGCGCTCCATCGCAGCCTCCCAGCAGGGCGGCTCCCGCGGGGCCCAGCTCTGGGGCATCGACATGGACGGCCAGCTCCGCTCGACCTTCCAGGAGACGCCGGGCGGGCCCTGGTCCGGCTGGTCGGGCGTCTGGAACGACGCCTCGCCCGCGGGCCTGATCTCGGTGACCGCGGCGCAACAGAACGACGGCACGGTCCGCATCTGGGTCGTGGATCTGCACAACGCCGTCTATTCGAACGCCCAGACCTCGCCGGGCGGCGGCTGGTCCGGCTGGTCCGCCGCCGGCTGGAACAACGCCCCGCCGCTGCAGACGGTCGCCGCCTCGCAGCAGGGCGGCAGCCGCAGCGTCGCGCTCTGGGGCGTCGACACCAGCGGTCAGTTGCGTTGCAGCTTCCAGGAGTCGCCGGGCGGTCCGTGGTCGTCGTGGTCCGGCGTGTGGAACGGCGCATCGCCGTCCCACATCGGCTCGGTCGCCGTGTGCCAGCAGAACGACGGCACGTGCCGCATCTGGGCGCTGGACGGCAACCAGACCCTCTACTCGACCGCCCAGACCGGTCCCGGCCTGGGCTGGAACCCCTGGTCGCCTTCGGTCTGAGGCAGGGTCGGGGGAGGACGTCCTCCTGCGTCCTCCCCCGGCTCAATCATCGGACGCCGCCCAGGCGCATCGCCTCACGGTGAGCCACCACGGCCAGGACGCCGTACATCCCGCCCACGCACAGGGCGTAGGCCAGCGCCGCGCCGGTCGCCCCGAACGGCGGGATCAGCACGATCAGCAGGACCACCTGCACCGCCGCCGCCACAGCCACGGCGGCATAGATGACCCCGCGCCGCTGCCGGATCTTCAGCCAGGTCGGCGCCAGCGAGAACAGCACCGTCACCCCGGTCGCGACCGCCAGGATCCTCAGCGCCGCGACGCCCTCCGCCGCGAACTCGGGCCGGAACATCGCCAGCAGCGGACGCGAAAACACGAAGATCGCCAGCAGGAACACGATCACCGCCGGCCCCAGCCGGCGCAGCCGCTCACGCCGGGCCGTCATCACGGCCTCGAAATCCCCCTGCTCCATCAGCAGCGACAGCTTGCGGCCGTAGGCCCGGTTGGTGGAGGTCGCCAGCACCGCCGCCACGCCCACCGTCGCGCTCGCCGCGGCATAAGCGCCGATCGCCGCCGCCGACGCCTGCATCAGCTCCAGCCCGATCACCCCGGCCTGGGCCAGAATCGCCAGCGACACGCGATAGACGAAGAACGGCCGGCTCTCGACGCGCCAGACGGCGGCCTCCCCGACGTCGGCGGGCGCGGACAGCGCTTGCGGCGCCGCCCGTCGCAGGGCTGCGATCATGGCGCCCAGGGTCACGACCCACGCCACGCCCCAGCACCCCACCGCGGCCGCGCCAGTCAGCGGAACCGACCTCAGCATCAGCATCCCCGCCAGCACCAGCGCCAGAACCGGAGTCAGCAGCTTGAACAACGCCAGCGCCCGCAGCGGACGCCCGGCCGCGCTCAACGCCTCGACGCCGTAGTGGGCCAGGGCGCCCGCCGGCAGCGACAGACAGGTCACGACCATCGCCGGCCACACCGCGTCGCCCGGATCGCGCATCGACCAGCTCAGTCCCCCGACCACCGCACCGGTGACCAGGGCCGTCGCCAGCGTCCGTCGCGCGCCGAACCGCAGCAGCCCCGACGCCTGACTCCAGTCGCCGCGCTGCAACAATCCGGGCAACCGGCTGAGCACGTGTTTGTCGGAACCGAGCGGCGCGAACGACGCCATGACGATGAAGGCCGCCGACGCCACCACATAGGCCTCGAACCCCGCCGCCCCGAGACTCCGCGCCAGCATCACCGACAGGGCGTAGGCCACGGCCTGTCCGGCCGCCGCGACGACCACCAGGACGTGCATACCGTCAGGGTTTTCCCTGAACTGCGCCATAAAGAACCCTGTATTCGACCCCTGCAATACTATTCGCTGCAGGATTTCGATGCGATATCGGCCGTAGCGTCGGCTGCGCGCAAGAGACGACGGCGCATTTCATTTCAGCTCGCCGGGGGCCGGAGGGCGTATTTTGGATATCAGCCGCAGAAGCGTGGTCAAGGCGACCGGATATGCTGTCGCCGGGGCCATGATCTCTTCCGAATTCTCACCCATGGCGGCAGCACAAGCCGCTGATTTCAATATAGATCGCGCCTTCACCGCCTTCCTCGCCGACATCGGGCGCAGTCCCGGGGACGCCGGCGGCGGCGTCAGCTTCACCGGCGCCGACCCCCTGATCCACAGCCGCTTCCGCATCGCCACCTCCATGGCCCTGCCCGCCACGGCTGCGGCGCTGGGCGCGGCGGCGATCTGGAAGGACCGCACCGGCCAGACCCAGGACGTGGCCATCGATCTGCGCGAGGCCCTCTACGGGGTGAACCCGCTCATCACCCTGATCATGCAGCACCGCGTGATGGTCGGCGCCCTGCCGGCCGACGATCCGGTGGTCGCCAACTTCTCCTTCGTGCCGCTGATCAACGACCGCTGGCTGCAGGCGCCCGTCGGCCTCGGCAATCCGATGTCGTTCGTGCCGTTCGAGACGAAGGACGGCCGCTTCGCCAACATCACCGGGGCCTATCCGCACCTCTACGACCGCGCGCTCAACGTGCTGAAGGCCACGCCGAACCGCGAGTCCATCGCCGCCGCGGTCCGCACCTGGGACGCCGAAGCGCTGGAGGATGCCCTCGCCGAAAACCGCGCCGTCGGCGCCATCCACCGCTCGACGGAGGAATGGGCCGCCCACCCCGAAGGACGCCACCTCGGCGCGCGGCCGCTGATCGACATCGTCAAGGTGGCCGACTCGCCGCCGGTGCCGTGGACGCCGAACCCGCAACAGCCTTTGTCGGGTATCCGCGCCCTGTCCCTGACCCATGTCATCGCCGGCTCCACCACCGCCCGCACCCTGTCCGAATACGGCGCCGAGGTGCTGCACGTCGTCCGCGACCAGTCGTTCGAGCACGAGGCCATCTGGACCGACGTCAACGTCGGCATGCGGTCGACCCTGCTGAACCTGACCCAGGACCCGCACAAACAGGCGCTCCAGGCCCTGCTTCCACAGACCGACGTGTTCATCGAGGGCTTCAGCGGCCGCGGCATCGAACGACTCGGCTTCGGCGTCGACGAGGTGGTCCGGCGGAAGCCCGGCGTCATCTACATGTCCATGCGCTGCTACAGCTGGGACGGGCCCTGGCAGGACCGCGGCGGCTTCGACATGGAGGCCCTGACCGTCACCGGCTTCACCCTGCTGGAGGGCGGCGGCCAGCCGTCGCTCGGCGAGAACTATCCCGCCGCCGGCACCTCGACGACGGCTCCGGCCTTCCCGCCCACCCTGGTCCTCAACGACTATGTCGCCGGCTATCTGGGCGCGGCCGGGGTCATCGAGGCCCTGCGCCGGCGGGCGACCGAGGGCGGCAGCTACCACGTCCGCATCAGCCTCTCGCGCGCCGCCATGTGGTACCAGAGCCTCGGCGTCTTCCCGAACCGCGAGGTCGACGTCAGCCGTCCCGAACATCGCATGGTCCCGCCGGAAACGATCACCGGCACGACCTGCTACGGCGAGGTCCACCGCCTGGCGCCACTGGTCAAACTGTCCCGGACGCCCGGCCGCTGGCCAGCCCCCCTGCTGCGCGTGCGCGGCGGCGATCGGCCCGTGTGGGAGAGTTGATCCCATGCGTTCCTGCGATCCACGCACGGGCGTCGGCAGGGCCTCGCTCGCCTTCGCCCTGCTGCTCCTCCCCGCCTTCCCGGCCATCGCCCAGGACGCCATAGCGCCCGCCGACGAAGCGGCCGGTCTGCCGGTGATCACCCACCCCGATCCCGAAGCGCCGCCCGATCCGACAGCCGTCGCTCCCGACGCCGCGCCCCAGGACGCTCCGTCGACGGACGATGACGAACCGCTCTACCCCACGCTGCTGGAGACCACCCTGTCCGTCGAGGGCGACCTCGAGCCCGACGGCCCGCCCGGCCCGCGCCGCGAGACGGCGCTCGCCCCCTGGTTCGCCTGGAAGCAGGGCCTGACCGAACGCACCGGCCTGACCATCGGCGGCTCATGGGGCCTGCTGTGGCAGAACTACTCCAACAGCCGCATCGACCAGCAGGACGCCGTCGGCAGCAAATTCACCCTCAACCTGTCGTGGGCCGTCGATAACCGCGGCGAACCCGACGCCCTGATGTTCGACATGGCCATCGAGGACCGGCGCCCGGTCGGCACCGACCTGCCCCCGCTCCAGGCCGGCATCGGCGCGGGTTCGGGGGTGCCCACCGCGGCCACCTGGGGCGACTTCAGCCTCGGCGTGACCCAGGCCTACATCCGGCAGAATCTCGCCGGCAACCGCTTCCAGTACGCCGTCGGCAAGATCTTCGCGCCGAACTTCGTCAACGCCTATCCCTTCTTCGACGACAACCGTCAGTTCCTCAGCCTGCAGTTCTCGACCAGCCCCACCATCGCCGTTCCCCTGCGCGGCTTCGGCGCGGTCGCGGCGGGCTTCCCGACCGAGGGCGGCCTGTATCTGAAGGGCGGCATCTTCACGCCGTACAGCGACGACACCGGCTGGACCGTCGACGACTTCTTCGGCGAGAGCGCCAAATTCTATTTCTTCGAAACCGGCTGGAGCGGCCTGTCCGGCGCGGGCATGCCGATCCACGCCCGCGGCCCGATGGACCGCAACAATTTCCACGTCACCACCTGGTACCGCGACGCCCTCAACGACGGCAGTCCCCGCGCTTACGGCGTCGCCTTCAACGCCAACTTCATGGCCGGCGAGGACTTCATGTGGTTCGTGCGCGGCGGCTGGTCGAACGGCTGGCTGGCCGACGCGAACCTCAGCGCCGGCCTCGGCTGGCGCCCGCCGACCGCGCCTTCCGACCTGCTCGGATTCGCAGGCGGCTGGACCAGTCCGTCGAACGACTTCCTCGAAACCCAGTACACGGCGGAGCTCTTCTACCGGTACCACCTGACCGAAAACTTCGCCCTGACCCCGGTGCTGCAGCTGGTCCTCAACCCCAGCCTCTATCCGACGCGGGACTCGATCACCGTCCTCAGCGTCCGCTCGCGCATCACCTTCTGATCAGGCGTCGACCCGTTCAGGCGCCCGCGCCGGGACCGGCTTTCCGGGGTGGTTCACCTCGTGATGGTACTGGGCCGCGCCGGACTCCGGGACCTGCTCGCCCGAACGGTCCGCGATCCGCGCCCACTGCGCCTCGATCTGCTCGGCCGCGTCGTCCGCATCGCCGACATGGATGCCGTTCGTCATCGTGATGTGGGCCTGTTCGAAGGCGCCCGCGCCGGCCAGCAGGATCGTCCGCGTCGGCGCATTCTCGCTCACCAGGGCCACGACGCCCGGACTGACCAGGTCCGTCGACAGGCCGCGCAGGTCCTCGGGCGAATACAGCTTCTCGGTCATCTGGGTGGCCGCGCTGGGCGCCAGGCAGTTCACGTGGATGCCGTACTTCTGGCCTTCCAGGGCCAGGGTCTGCATCAGGCCGACCAGCGCCATCTTCGCCGCCGAATAGTTCGACTGGCCGAAGTTTCCGTACAGCCCCGACGACGAGGTCGTGAAGACGATCCGGCCATAACCCTGCTCGCGCATGTGCGGCCACACCGCCTTGGTCAGGTTCACCGAGCCCATCACGTGCACGTCGATGACCATGGCGAAATCGTCGAGGTCCAGGTTGGCGAAGGTGCGGTCGCGCAGGATGCCCGCGTTGTTGACGACGATGTCGATCGAGCCCCAGCGGGCGATCGTTTCGCGCACCATGTCCTCGACGCCCGTGCGGTCGGTGACGCTGCAGGTCCACGGCATGGCCTTGCCGCCCAGGGCCTGGATTTCCGCCGCCACCGCATCGGCCGCGCCGGGGCTCAGGTCGTTGACGACGACGCGCGCGCCGCGCTTCGCCAGGGCGATGGCGTGGCTGCGGCCCAGGCCGCCGCCGGCCCCCGTTACGATTGCGGTGCGATGGCTCAGATCGATCGTCATGGCGTATTTCCCCGAAATTCCGACGGCCGCGCACGACGACCGGCGACGCCCGCATACTTCGCGGTGCGCGGCGCAGACTGAAGCGATCTTCGTCAAAAGGTCAATATTCACCCGCCGCCTAGTGAATGTTGACAACCAACCGTGACGGTGGGACGGTCGCCTCCATGGTGCCGGAAGAGCGCCGAGGAAACATCGAGGAGGATGACCGATGAGCCGGAAGCTCTGGATAACCGCGTCTGCCGCTGCGCTCCTGTTCGCCGCAGGCGCCGCCAACGCCCAGGACGCACGTCCTGCGAACCAGAACACCCAGGACGAACAGGCCGACACGCTTGACGACGTCGTCGTCACCGCCGAACGCCGCACCACCAATCTGCAGGAAACCGCGGTGGCCGCCACGGTCCTGAGCGGCGAGGACCTGGAGAACCGTGGGGTGACCTCGCTGGAGCAGCTCCAGTTCGTGGCTCCCTCGACCACGGTCCAGAATTTCGGTCAGGGCAATTTCTTCAACGTGCGCGGCATCGGCAAGTCGGAGCCGACCACGGCCATCGGCGTCGGCGTCACCACCTACCGTGACGGCGTGGCCGTCTTCCCCGGCTACTTCCAGACCGAGCCCTACTACGACATCGGCAGCGTTGAACTGCTGCGCGGCCCGCAGGGCACCTTCGCCGGCACCAACGCCACGGGCGGCGCGGTCTTCATCAACGCCCGCAACCCCGACTTCACCGGCGTGAACGGCTACGTCATGGGCCAGGCCGGAACCTACGGGAACCTCAAGCTGCAGGGCGCGATCAACGTGCCGATCAGCGACACCCTGGCGGCGCGCTTCGCCCTGAACAGCGAAATCCGCGACAGCTTCCACGAGATCACCGGCACCTATTCGGGCCACCCGGGCGAAATCGACTCCAAGAGCTACCGCGCCAGCGTCCTGTGGACCCCGACGCCGGCCCTCCGCGTCCTGCTGAAGGGCGACTACAACAACCTCGATTTCGGCGGCTATCCGGCCGATCCGGCGCTGGCCACCAACGATCCGTTCAAGATCACCGCCAACGGCCCGCACTCGGGTCACGACGAGACCGCGCGCGTGTCGCTGAACGTCAGCTACGTGCTCGACAACGGCATCACCCTGCGCTCGATCACCGGCTACCAGGACGGGATCAGCGAATTCTCGACCGATCTGGACGGCACCAGCGCGCTGAACAACACCTTCTACGACCGCGTCGAGGAAGAGGTGTGGTCGCAGGAGTTCAACATCGTCTCGCCGGACGACCAGCGCCTGACCTGGATCCTGGGCGCCTTCTGGCAGTACGACGACGTGGTCTTCCCCGTCACCACCTTCCCGCAGGGCGCCTACCACGTCGGCTTCCCCGAAGGCGTGGTCGACTACTACATCTTCGGCGAGACGCCGAAGGAGACCCAGGCCGTCTTCGGCCAGATCAGCTACGACGTGTCTGAGAACCTGCAGATCCAGCTGGGCGCCCGCTGGTCGGAAAGCACCTCGACCAACGACAACGTCTACACGACCTACCCGGCCTTCGGCCTGACCCTGCTGCAGAACGACGAGGTCACCGCCGAAAAGACCACCGGCAAGCTGAGCGTCAACTACAAGCTCGACGACAACAATTTCGTCTACGGCTTCGTCGCCACGGGCTTCAAGATGGGCGGCCTGAACGCGCCGAACTTCTACGTGCCCGCCAGCTCCTTCGGGCCGGAAGACGTCATCGACTACGAACTGGGCTGGAAATCGACCATGTTCGATGGTCGCGTCCGCACCCAGCTGGGCGCCTACTACATGGTCTACGAGGGCTTCCAGGTCATCGTCGGCGACCCGACGGTGCCGCTGTTCAACTCGATCGTGAACGTGAACGGCGAAACCGTGCTGAAGGGCATCGAGGCCTCCGCCCAGGCGCGCTTCGGCCAGTGGTCCGTCGACGTCGGCGGCTCCCTCTCCAGCTCCGAGCTGGGCCAGTTCTACGCCGTCGATCCGCGCCTGGCGCGCCTGCCCTGCAACCCCCAGACGGGGCCTGCCGCCGGCAACTGCCAGAACCTGGAAGGCAACAGCCAGAGCTACGCGCCGGAGCTCACCTTCAACGCGGGGCTTCAGTACGAGTTCGCCCTCGAAGGCGGAGCCATCCTGACGCCGCGCATCGACTACTCGCACATCGGCGAGTCCTGGACCTCGATCTTCAACAACGAGGCCCTGGGCGACAAGCTGGAGGCGCGCAACATCGTCAATCTGAAGCTGACCTATCAGCTCGACGAATGGACGCTCGCCGCCTACGCGCTGAACGCCACGGACCAGACCTACATCGCCGCCGTCAATGCGGGCCTGCGTTACGCCGGACCGCCGCGGCAGATCGGCCTGAACCTGATGCGGACCTTCTGATCCCGGCGCGGGGGCGGCCCACAGCCGCCCCCGCAACCGCCGCCGGCTTCCCGGCGCCCCTGTAACTGTTTGGACTGCCCCCCACGGATGATCGCGCCGACCCCCAGCCCGATGCAGGACTACGCCCTGACCGTGGATCGCTTCCTGGATCACGGCGCCAAGTGGCACGGCTCAGCCCGGGTCATCACCGCCGGCGACCATGACGACGCCGCCGTCGGCTATGCGGACCTTCGCGATCGCGCCAACCGCCTGTCCGGCGCCCTGCTCGATCTCGGCCTCGCACCCGGCGATCGCATCGCCACCCTCGCCTGGAACACCCAGCACCATGTCGAGCTCTGGTACGCCTCCATGGGCGCCGGCCTCGTCTGCCACACGCTCAATCCCCGCCTGACGCTCGCCCACCTGACTGCCATGGTCATCGAGGCCGGCGACCGCGTCCTCGCCATCGGCGCAGGCCTGCGCGCCGTCGCCGAAGCGCTGATGGCCGCCTGCCCCTGCCTCGAACATCTCATCGTGCTCGACGAGGCCGACGACCGCGTCGTCTCGACCCGCGGCGCCGGCACGCCCCTGGAAGCCCTCATCGCCGCCGGCCGCCCCGCGCCCTGGGGTCAGTTCGACGAGACCGCCCTGGCCGGCCTCTGCTTCACCTCGGGCACCACCGGCGCGCCCAAGGGCGTCGCCTACACCCACCGCTCCAACTACCTGCACACCATCCGCTCGCTGCAGGCCGACGCCCTCGCCCTGACCGCCGAGGACGTGGTGCTGGTCGCCGTGCCCATGTTCCACGCCAACGCCTGGGGCCTGCCGTTCGCGGGGCCGGCGGTCGGCGCCAGCCTCGTCCTGCCCGGCCGCGTCACCGACGGCGCCAGCCTCGCCCGTCTGATCCAGACCCACGGCGTCACCGTCGCCGTCGGCGTCCCCACCGTCTGGCTCGGCCTGCTGGATCATCTCGACGCCGCGGGCGGCGACACCCCCACCCTCCAGCGCGTCGTCATCGGCGGCTCCAGCTGCCCCGACACCCTGATGAAGCGCATGGAGACCCGTCTCGGCGCCACGGTCCAGACCAGCTGGGGCATGACCGAGCTGTCGCCCCAGGGCACCCTCTCACCGCGCAGCACCACGCCGGGCGCGGCCCGCGGCGCCGGCCGCCCGCCCATGGGCCTCGACCTTCTCCTCACCGACGCGTCCGGAACGCCCCTGCCCGAACAGCGCAACGTCGTCGGCCACCTCAAGGTGCGCGGCCACAGCGTCGTCCAGCGCTACTTCAACGCCCCGGAAACCGCGCTGGACGCCGACGGCTGGTTCGACACCGGCGACCTGGCGATCATCGACGACGCCGGCAACCTGACCATCGCCGGCCGCGCCAAGGACCTGATCAAGTCGGGCGGCGAATGGATCAATCCGGTCGAGATCGAGGAGATCATCGGCGCCCTCCCCTCCATCGGCCTCGTCGCCGTCATCGGCACGGCGGATGCCAAATGGGGCGAGCGTCCGCTGATGGTCGTCGAGCCCGCCCAGGGCCAGCAGATCGACGACAGCGCCCTCAAGGCCAGCCTCAAGGGCCGGGTCGCGGACTGGTGGATTCCCGAGCGGATCGTCCGCGTCGAAACCATGCCTCTCGCCGCAACCGGCAAGATCAACAAGCAGCAGCTTCGCGCAACCTACGGAGCTGCATAGGATGACCGCCGTCTCCATTGAGTCGGCGGGCCTTTTCACGGTGACGCCGGACCGCCTCGAGGTTCAGGTCATGACCACCCCGCCCCGTCCCCGGCGCCGCAAGGCGGAACAGCGCGCCGAGAGTCTGGAACAGCTGCTGGACGCCGCCGAGGAGCTGTTCTCCCGGCACGGCCTGCACGGGGTCACCATCAAGGACATCGCCGACAAGGTCGGCGTCCACAAGTCGCTGATCCACTACTACTTCACCGACAAGCAGGAGGTGTTCGACAAGGTGATGGCGCGCCGCGCGCCCGTCACCAGCGGCCGCCGCATGGACGCACTCGACGCCTACGAGGCCTCCGTCGACGGCAAGCCGACGGTCGAGGGCGCCCTGCGCGCCTTCCTCGACACCGACCTCGACACCTATTCCACCGGCGGCGAGGGCTGGCGCCATTTCGGCGCCCTCAGCGCCCAGATCAACAACACCCCGGCCTGGGGCGCCGAGGTCATGGACCGCCTCTACGACCCGGTCGTCCTGCGCCTCATCGGCCTGCTGAAGAAGGCCATGCCCGACTGCGCCGAGGAGGACGTCTTCTGGGGCTATCACTTCGTCACCGGCGCCCTGACCCTGACGCTCGCCCGCACCGGCCGGATCGACCAGCTGTCCGGCGGCCTGTGCAAGTCCGACGACTTCGAGGCCATCAAGGCCCGCATGGCCGCCTTCATGGCCCACGGCTTCGTCGGCATCTGCAACAGCCGCGCCGCTGAACGGCGCAAGGCGGGGGAGCCATGACGCCCCTCCGTCACTCCGAAAAATAGACGGGCCTCGACGCCCGCATCACCGAGGAAACGACCATGAGCCAGAAAGACGCCGCCATCGGCCTCGACGCGCCGCCGACGACGAAACCGCAAGGCGTCGGCAGGGGCGCCTGGATCACCCTCGGGGCCCTGTGGTTCATCTATGTGCTGAACTTCCTCGACCGGCAGTTGCTGTCGATCCTGGCCAAGCCCATCCAGGACACGCTGAACATCAGCGACAGTCAGTTGGGCCTTCTGGGCGGCCTCTATTTCGCATTCTTCTACTGCTTCATCGCCATCCCGGTCGGCTGGCTGGCGGACCGCACCAACCGGGTCGCCGTCGTCGCCGTCGCCTGCGGCATCTGGAGCGCCGCGACCATGGCCTGCGGCATGGCCCGCAACTACGGCGAACTGGCCGTCGCGCGCATGACCGTCGGCTTCGGCGAGGCCGGCGGCGTGCCCCCGTCCTACGCCATCATCACCGACTCCTTCCCGCCCGGCCGTCGCGGCATGGCGCTGGGCATCTATAACCTCGGCCCGCCCGTCGGCGCCGCCATCGGCATCGCCTTCGGCGCCTCGGTCGCCGCGGCCTTCAGCTGGCGCGCGGCCTTCATCGTCATCGGTCTGGTCGGCCTGGTCGCCGCCCTGGCCCTGATCCTGATCGTCAAGGAACCGAAGCGCGGCGGCCTGGATCCCGTCTCCGCCACCGACGGCCCGGCCCGCGCCGGCTTCTGGGAGACGGTGCGCATGTTCTTCTCGCGCCCGACCCTGGTCCTCGCCTCGCTCGGCAGCGGCGTCACCCAGATCGTCACCTACGGTCTGGGCAATTTCGCCGTCCTGTTCCTGATGCGCGAAAAGGGCATGACGCTTGAGAACGTCGCCCTCTGGTACGCCCTCGTCGTCGCCATCGGCATGAGCGGCGGCATCTTCGTCTCGGGCTGGCTGATCGACCGCTTCACCCGCCGGTCGAAGCGCGCCTACGCCATGCTGCCCGCCATCTCGCTGGCCCTGGCCGTGCCCTTCTACATCGCCTTCGTCTGGGCCCCGTCGTGGCCGCTGGCCCTGGCCTTCCTGATCGGCCCGACCTTCCTTAACTATTTCTACCTGTCGTCCTCGGTGGCCCTGGTCCAGGGCGAGGTCCGGCCCAACCAGCGCGTCATGTCCGGCGCCCTGCTGCTGCTGGTGATGAACTTCATCGGCATGGGCGTCGGCCCGACCTACGTCGGCATGGCCAGCGACTTCTTCCGCGCCACGCACCCGGAGAACTCGCTGCAGATCGCCCTCTACACCCTGATCCCGGTCTATTTCGCCGCCATCGGCCTCTTCCTGTGGCTGGCCAAAGTCCTGGGACGCAACGACCGTCAGGCCGGAGGCGCCGCATGACCCCGTCGCTGAAAGCCCTCGCCGCCGCCTGCCTCGTCGGGGCCCTCCTCGCCCCGGCCGCGGCCTCGGCCCAGACCGCCCCGGTCGTCACCGCACCTGCGGGCGCCGTGCGCGGCGTCGCCGACGGCAGCGTCTCCGCGTTCAAGGGCATTCCCTACGCCGCCGCCCCGGTCGGTCCGCTCCGCTGGCGCCCGCCCGCGCCGGCCCCGCAGTGGCAGGGCGTCCGCGACGCGACCCGCTTCGGTCCCGCCTGCGTCCAGCCCGTCTCGCCGGTCCGCACCATCTATTCGTCGGACTTGGGCCCCACCAGCGAGGACTGCCTGTCGCTGAACGTCTGGACCCCCGACGTCGCCGGCAAGGCGCCCGTCATCGTCTGGATCCACGGCGGCGCCCTGGTCGCCGGCTCCAGCAAGGAGCCGCTGTACGACGGCTCCACCCTGGCCGCAGACGGCGCCGTCGTCGTCTCGATCAACTACCGCCTCGGCGTCCTCGGCTGGCTGGCCCATCCCGACCTCAGCGCGGAATCGCCCCAGGGTATATCGGGCAACTACGGCCTGATGGACCAGATTCAGGCCCTGCACTGGGTCCGTCAGAACATCGCGGCCTTCGGCGGCGATCCTGACAACGTCACCATCGCGGGCGAGTCCGCCGGCGGCCTCAGCGTCATGTATCTGATGGCCTCGCCCTACGCCCGGGGCCTGTTCCACAAGGCCATCGCCCAGAGCGCCTACATGATCTCCACGCCCGAGCTGAAGGAGGCCCGCTTCGGCGCCCCGTCCGCCGAGGACGCCGGCGCTCGCCTGGCCCGCACCCTCCAGGCGCCGTCCACCCGCGTCCTGCGCGCCATGGACGCCCAGGAGATCACCAACACCGCCGCCATGTCCGGCTTCGCGCCCTTCGGCGCCGTCGACGGCAAGCTCCTGCCCGGCCAGCTCGTCGACATCTTCGATCGCGGCGAACAGGCGCCCGTGCCCATCCTCGCCGGCTTCAACAGCGGCGAGATCCGCTCGCTCCGCATGCTGGCCCCGCGTCCGCCCGCCGGCGCCGCGGAATACGAACGCGTCATCCGCGAGCGCTACGGCGACCTCGCCGACGACTTCCTGCGGCTCTATCCCTCCACCGACATGGAGGAGAGCGTCATCGCCGCCAGCCGCGACGCCCTCTACGGCTGGACCGCCGAACGCCTCGCCCGCAGCCAGACCGCCCGCGGCCAGGCCTCCTTCCTCTACCTGTTCGACCACGGCTATCCGGCCTCCGACAGCGCCGGCCTGCACGCCTTCCATGCCGCCGAACTGCCCTACATGTTCGGCCTTCTGGACCGCACGCCGCCGCTCTGGCCGAAGATCCCGCAGACCGCGGAAGAGGCCGCCCTGTCCGCCGCCATGGTCGACTACTGGACCAGCTTCGCCCGCACCGGCCGGCCCCAGGCCGCCGATGCTCCGGCGTGGACCCCGTACGACGCCTCGGGCGCCTACATCGCGTTCCGCGACGGTCCGGTCATGGAGACCGGTCTGATGCCGGGCATGTACGCCCTGCACGAACGCGCCATGTGCCGCCGCAAGGCCGACGGGACCATGGCGTGGAACTGGAATGCGGGCCTCGCCTCGCCCGTCCTGCCGGCCGCCGCCCCGGGCTGCGACTGACGGTAACCACGTCCGGCCGGGCTCGCCGGTGAACCCTGCACGCGCGGTGGCGTTCGCCATCCATGAGCGTCTCGCATAGTTCGCCGGCGAGCCCGGGCCAGGAGCCTTCCCCGTCGTTCTTCCGGCGCATGCTGCGGCGAGCGATCGTCAGCAAATCGCTGGTGGTCGTCGGCCTCGCGACCGTACTGACGGCGCTGCTCGTGGCCATGCTCAGCTACGAACTCGTCCGCGATCTGGCCCGCGAACGGCGGCTCGAGGCGGCGCTGGAACAGTCTCACTACGAGCAGACCCAGATCCTGCGCGTCTTCTCGCTGATGCAGGACGCCGAGATCGGCCAGCGCGGCTACATCGTCACTGGCAATCCCGAATACCTCGACGTCTACAGCAATGCGCTCGAACAGCTCGATCCCCAGCTGGTGCTGCTGTCCCGCCTGCTCGCCGACCAGCCGCGCCAGGCCGCCCAGCTCCGCGAGCTCAGCGCCCTGATCGCCCTCAAGCGGACCGCCCTCCAGGGCAGTCTGAACCGGTACGAGGACATGAAGCGGCGGGGCGTCACCGGAAACCCCCTGACGGGCACCGGCAAGACGACCATGGACCGCATCCGAATCCTGGTCGGCGAGATGGCCGCCTACGAAGCCATCTCGTTCCGCGACCTGCGCGACGCCTCCATCGATCGCTCCACCCAGACCGGCCGCTTCCTGGCCGGGCTGATGATGCTGTTCGCCGTCCTGCTGGCCGTCTCGGCCTTCGTCATCTGGCGCTCCCTGCGCACCCGCAACGACCTGCTCGCCAGCCTGACCTCCTCCGTCCGCCGCCAGGAGGCCCTGTTCGACAGCAGCCAGGACGGCCTGATGGTCCTGAACTCGAAGGCGGCGATCCAGACCGTCAACCCGGCGACCGAACGTCTGTTCGGCTGGTCCGCTGCCGAGATGGAGGACAAGGACGTCACCTTCCTGATCGACGTCACCGGTCCCGCCGACGCCCACATGGTCGACCGGCTCAAGAACCGGCGCGGTATGCTGGACCTGACCCTCGTCGGCGACCTCACCGGCATCCGCAAGGACGGCTCCACCTTCCCCGCCAACGTCTCCCTCAGCCCGGTCGAGCTGACCGAGGGCCACTGCATGTTCGCCGCCGTGCGCGACATCTCCGAACGCCGGCGGATCGAGGAGATGAAGACCCAGTTCGTCTCCACCGTCAGTCACGAACTGCGCACCCCCCTGACCTCCATCGCCGGCTCGCTGGGCCTGTTGGCCGGTGGCGCGGCGGGGCAGTTGCCCGAGAAAGCATCGCGGCTGATCGGCATCGCCCACGCCAATACCCAACGCCTCGTCCGGCTGATCAATGACATCCTCGACATCGAGAAGATCCAGTCGGGCCAGATGACGCTCGACCTCCAGCCCCTCGATCTGCGCGACGTCGCCGAGCGCTCGATCGAAAGCGTCCGGGGCATGGCCGACGGTCTCGAAGTGACGGTGACCATGCGCGACGGCACGCCCTGCCCGGTGCGCGGCGACGCCGACCGGCTGATCCAGGTGGTCGTCAACCTTCTGTCCAATGCGATCAAATTCTCGCCCGCCGGCGGCGAGGTCCTCCTCGTCGTCGAAGCCGCCAACCGCATCGTCCGCCTCAGCGTCCGCGACAACGGTCCCGGCGTGCCGGAGGAATTCCGCGCCCGCATCTTCTCCAAATTCGCCCAGGCCGACGCCTCGGACACCCGCGCCAAGGGCGGCACCGGCCTGGGTCTCGCCATCGCCCGCGAGATCGCCGAACGCCACGGCGGCCGCCTGTGGTTCGAGTCCAGCGTCGGCGAAGGCGCCACCTTCCACCTCGACCTGCCGCTGGCGGCCGGGGCCGAGGATGTGATCCAGGGCGACGGCCCCCGCCTGCTCATCGTCGAGGACGACGCCGACGCGGCCGAAGTCCTGCGCACCATGCTGGCCGAGGACGGCTTCGGCGCAGACGTGACCCCGACCGCGCGCGAGGGTCTCGCCGCCGCCCGCACCGGCTCCTACTCCGCCGCCCTCGTCGACCTTCAGCTCCCCGACGCCGACGGCATCGGCCTCATCCGCGCCCTCCGCAGCCAGCGGGCCACGCGCGATCTGCCGGTCGTCGTCGTCTCCGCCGATGTCGCCCGCGGCCGTGCGCGCGGCTATTCGCTCGAGGTGCTGGACTGGCTGGAAAAGCCGTTCGAGACCGACCGCCTGCGCGAGGCCGTCGGCGCCATCCTGGTCCGGCTCAACGAGCGGCGTCCGCTGGTCCTGCTGGTCGAGGACGACCCCGACATCCAGCGCCTCACCGCCTCCGCCCTGGGCGAGTCGGCGGAGGTCGTCATCGCCGGCTCGCTGGGCGAGGCGCGCGAGGTGCTGGCGGCCCCCTTGCCCGATCTCGTCGTGCTCGACCTCGGCCTTCCGGACGGTTCGGGCATCGAACTCCTCGGCGACCTGCAAGACGCTGACGGCTCATCCATCCCGGTCGTCGTCTATTCGGCCCAGGAGACCGACGCCGCCATGCTCAGCGGCGTCCAGGCCGTTCTGGTCAAATCCCGCACCTCGCTGTCGACCCTGGCCCGCACCGTACGCCGCCTGACGCGCAAGGAGGTCCCCACGCCATGAAGCCCCTGTCGCTGCTCCACGTCGATGATGACGACGACATCCGCGACGTCGCCGCCATGTCGCTGGAGCTGGACCCCACCATCGACCTGACCAGCGCCGCCTCGGGC
This sequence comes from Brevundimonas lenta, assembly GCF_014196335.1. Lineage (GTDB taxonomy): Bacteria > Pseudomonadota > Alphaproteobacteria > Caulobacterales > Caulobacteraceae > Brevundimonas > Brevundimonas lenta. The sequence continues at coordinate 791,086 of NZ_JACIDM010000001.1, read as the reverse complement.
GAGGAGGCGCTCGATCTCCTCAGCGCCGGCCTGCGCCCCGACGTCATCCTGCTCGACGTCATGATGCCCCGCCTCGACGGACCCGGCACGCTGGAGGGCCTGCGGCGTATCGCGGGGCTGGAGGACACCCCCGTCATCTTCATGACCGCCCGCACCCAGGGCAGCGAGGTCCAGCAATGGGTCCGGCTCGGCGCGGTCGGCGTCATCACCAAACCCTTCGATCCCATGACCCTCGCCGGTCAGGTCCGCGACGTCCTCAGCGGCGCCTGACCCTGGGGTATTTCCCCCATGCCTCCGGGTTGCACCGGATGGGATCGCGCCGCTTCCGGCGACACCGTCCGGGCCAGTACCCGTAATGCGTGAGGCTCCCATGCCCCTCCCATCGCTCCGGAAAACCATGGGACGCCTCCTCCTCGGCGCCGCCGCGGTCCTGCAGCTCCAGCTCGCCGCCTGCGCCACCCCGGTGCGCATGCCTGCGGTGCCCAGCGAACTGACGGCCCAGGCCGAGGTCGCGATCCCCAACGCCCGCTTCTTCCCGGACCGCGACCCCGGTCCCCTGGCCGAGGAAGGGCTCCAGTCCCTCCGGCGCGAGATGGCGTGGCGCCGCGAAAGCGGTCAGACCGGCCCCCTGCCGCCCGTCAGCTTCCTGACGATCTCCGGCGGCGGCGGCGACGGCGCCTTCGGCGCCGGGCTGCTCACCGGCTGGACCGAATCCGGAACCCGGCCCGAGTTCAAACTGGTCACCGGCATCAGCACCGGCGCCCTGATCGCCCCCTTCGCCTTCCTCGGCTCCCGGTACGATCCCATCCTGAAGGAGACCTACACCGGGGTCTCCGACAGCGACATCTTCCACCCGCGCGATTTCACCGCCGCCCTGTTCGACGACGCCATGGCCGACACCGCGCCGATGGCGCATCTGGTCGAGCGCTACGTCACCCGCGAGCTGCTGGACGCCATCGCGGTGGAATACGCCCACGGCCGCCTGCTGGTCATCGGCACGACCAACCTCGACGCCCGCGAGCCGGTCTACTGGAACATGGGCGCCATCGCGAGCAGCCGGGACCCGGCCGCCCTGCCGCTGTTCCGCAAGATCATCCTCGCCTCCGCCTCCATCCCCGGCGCCTTCCCGCCGCAGATGTTCGACGTCACCGCCGGCGGGCAGTCGTACCAGGAGATGCACGTCGACGGCGGCGCGACGCGGCAGGTCTTCATGTACCCGCCCAGCATCCACCTCGGCGAACTCGCCGCCCGGGAGGACGCCGTGCGCACCCGCCACCTCTACATCATCCGCAATTCGCGCCTCGATCCCGACTGGGCCAGCGTCGACCGCCGCACCCTCTCGATCGCCAACCGCGCCGTCTCGTCCCTCATCCAGACCCAGGGCGTCGGCGACCTGACGCGCATCTATCTGACCGCCACCCGCGACGGCCTCGACTACAATCTCGCCTACATCCCGGCGGACTTCACGGTCCCCAAAACGTCCGAGTTCGACCCGGTCTACATGAGCCAGCTGTTCGACCGCGCCCGGCAGATGGCCACCGCCGGCTACGTCTGGGACAAGGCCCCGCCCGGCTTTGCAGCGGTCACCGTCCCCTAAAGGATGTGCAGCACCCGCTCCTTCGGGCGGGCCAACACCGCGCCCCTGGGCGTCTTCACCAGCGGCCGTTCGACCAGCGCCGGATGCTCGATCATCGCCTCCAGGATCGCCGCCTCGCCGACACCGTCCTTCAGCAGGCCCAGCTCGGCCACCAGCTCGCCCTTCGTCCGCAGCGCCTCGCGCGGCGTCAGCCCGGCCTCGTCCAGCAGCGCCTTCAGCGCCCCCGGCGTCCACCCGGCCTTCAGATACTCCACCACCTCCGGCTCGTGGCCGGCCGCGCGGATCATCTCCAGCACATTGCGCGACGTGCCGCAGTTCGGATTGTGGAAGATGGTGACGGGAAAGGTCATCGCGCCGTTATACGCCGCCCGAAAAACATCGCCAGCCACCCGCCGATCAATGGCGCCGCAACCGCCGCGACCTGCATCCACAGCGGGTGCGGGATGGTCAGAACCGTGTACAGACCTCCGCAGGCGATCAGCGCCGCGATGACCCAGCCCGGCCACATGCGGCGCGAGATAAGTCCCGCCACGGCGGCACCGCCCCATGATCCCAGAAGCCACGCGTTCACGACTGTCAGGGCCGCGCCCAGCGGCATCATGGCGATCAGTCGGGCCTGGTCCGCCTTGTCCAACGGATCCAGTCCCGCCGGCGGTGGGAACACCGCGTGACCCGCCAGCTCCAGGCAGATCACCAGGACCATCGCGACCGCCACGCCCGCCAGAATTCCAAGAATGATCCTGAGCATCGCTTGTCCTTCCTCACTCGCGGCGACCGTAGCCTGCTCGACTCGAAAGGCGCAATCAGCACCGCTTTCTGCACCCGAGCCGGTTGCGCTCAGGCTTCGCGGCCCCATCTGGCCACGATGACGACTGACGCCGCCCCCGCCGCCCCCGCTTCCGCCAGGGGCCCGGGCTTCCCCGAGTTCGTCTGCCTGATCGCCATGTTCATGGCGCTCAACGCCCTCGCCATCGACTCCATGCTGCCCGCCCTGCCCGACATCGGCGCGGCGCTCGGCGTCGTCTCGGACAACAGCCGCCAGTGGGTCATCACCGCCTATCTGCTCGGCTTCGGCGCGGCCCAGATCGTCTACGGCCCGCTCGCCGACCGCTACGGCCGCAAGCCGGTGCTGGTCGCCGGCCTGCTGATCTACGTCGTCTTCGCCGTCGCCTGCGCCTTCGCCCCGACCTTCGAGTTGCTCATCGCCGCCCGCGTCGCCACCGGCGTCGGCGCCGCAGCCACCCGCGTGCTGGCCGTCTCCATCGTCCGCGACCGCTACTCCGGCCGCACCATGGCGCGCGTCATGTCGCTGAGCTTCCTCGTCTTCCTCGGCGTGCCCATCCTCGCTCCCACGGTCGGCCAACTGATCCTCAACGTCGCCCCGTGGCGCTGGATCTTCGGCGTCCTCGCCGTCTTCGGCAGCAGCGTCCTGCTGTGGGCGACCATCCGCCTCCCCGAGACCCTGCACGCGGAAGACCGCCTGCCCATCAGCGCCGGCCGCATCCTCGGCGCCTTCCGCGAGGCCGTCACCAACCGCCAGTCCATCGGCTACACCCTGGCCATGACCTGCATCACCGGAGCCCTGTTCGGCTTCATCAACTCCAGCCAGCAGATCTTCTACGACGTCTTCCACGCGCCGCAGCTGTTCACCACCGTCTTCGCCGCCATCGCCGGCGGCATCGCCGTCGCTTCGCTGCTCAACGCCCGCCTCGTCGAGCGGCTGGGCTCGCGCCTGATCTCGCACACCGCCCTGCTCGGCTTCATCGCCATGGGCGCCATCCACAGCGTCATCAATCTCAGCGGCCACGAGTCGATCTGGACCTTCGCCGTGCTCCAGGCCCTGACCATGTTCTGCTTCGGCTTCATCGCCGGCAATTTCGGCTCCATGGCCATGGAGCCCATGGGCCACATCGCCGGCACCGCCTCCTCGGCCCAGGGCTTCATCTCGACCATCGTCGGCTCCCTGCTGGGCTTCGCCATCGGCCAGTCCTTCAACGGCTCGGCCACCCCCATGGCGCTCGGGTTCACGGTCATGGGAACCGCCGCCCTGGTCTTCGTCCTCATCGCCGAGCGCGGCCGCCTGTTCCAGGCCAAGCACCTCGCCCCGGTGGCAGCCCAATAACTCACCTCCCCATCGCAGATGGGGAGGGGGACCATCCGAAGCCCGCAGGGCGAAGGATGGTGGAGGGGGCGTCGCCGGCGGATGAATATCAGAGCTCAACCGGCCCAGGCCGGCGTCGCCCCCTCCTGACCGCTTCGCGGTCTGTCCTCCCCATTCGCTTCAAGGCGAATGGGGAGGTGAACCCCCTCTTGATCTTTTCCGTCTGACGGGGCGTTGTCCCGCCAGCGAAAAGCTCGGCCTCAATCAGCGCGAAGCGCACCAGGCCAACGAAAAGAGAGGACACCCCCGATGATCCGCACCGCAGGACTGGTCTCCGCGCTCGCGCTCACGCTCGCCATGGGAGGATGCGCCGCCATGCCCGCTTCCGGTTCGGGGTCCATCTCCGACATGCCGCCGCTGCCGGCCTCGGCCACGGCCCCGGTCCAGTACGCCCTGGACACCCACTCCTTCGCACAGCCCGCGGTCGCCCACGTCCGCCACGTCTCGCTGGACCTGACGACCGATTTCGACAGCAAGACCCTGTCCGGCACGGCCGCCCTCGACATCCAGGGCGCGCCCGGCGCGACCGAGGTCGTCCTCGACACCAAGAACCTCGACATCCGCGGCGTCACCGACGCCTCGGGCGCCCCGCTGCAGTTCAACCTCGGCCCGGTCGACGCCATCAAGGGCCAGCCCCTGACCGTCCGCTTCCCGGCCCTCGCCGCCGGCGGGACCCAGCGCGTCGTCGTCGCCTATTCGACCCGCCCCGACGCCGCCGCCCTGCAATGGCTGGCCCCGTCCCAGACCGCCGGCGGAAAGCGCCCCTACATGTTCAGCCAGGGCCAGGCCATCCTGACCCGCACCTGGGTGCCGACCCAGGACAGCCCCGGCATCCGCCAGACCTGGGACGCCCGCATCGTCGCCCCCGCCGACCTGCGCGTGGTCATGAGCGCCCAGGACCTGACGCCCGAGGGCGAGCCCGCCGGCGACGGCCTCAAGGCCTGGCGCTTCAACATGACCAACCCGGTCCCGCCCTATCTGATCGCCATCGGCGCCGGCGATATCGCCTTCGCCCCGATCGACGAGCGCACCGGCGTCTTCACCGAGCCCTCGCGCCTCCAGGCCGCCCATGACGAACTGGCCCCGACCGCGCAGATGGTCGACGTCGCCGAGGGCCTCTACGGCCCCTACCGCTGGGGCCGCTACGACCTGCTCGTCCTGCCGCCGTCCTTCCCCTTCGGCGGCATGGAGAACCCGCGCCTGACCTTCGCCACCCCGACCATCATCGCCGGCGACCAGTCGCTGGTCTCGCTGGTCGCGCACGAACTGGCGCACTCCTGGTCGGGCAACCTCGTCACCAACGCCACCTGGAACGACATGTGGCTGAACGAGGGGTTCACCGTCTATTTCGAGAACCGCATCATGGAGGCCCTGTACGGCCGCGACCGCGCCCTGATGCTGGCCTCTCTGGGCTGGGGCGACCTGCAGGACGAGATGGCCGGCCTGCCGCCCGCCGACACCCGCCTGCACCTCGACCTGACCGGCCGCGACCCCGACGAGGGCCTCACCGACGTCGCCTATGAGAAGGGCGCCGCCTTCCTCTTCACCATCGAGCGCATCGTCGGCCGCGAGCGTTTCGACGCCTGGCTGAACGGCTATTTCGAGCGCAACGCCTTCCGCCCGATGACCACCGAGCTGTTCCTGCAGGACATCCGCACCCACCTGATCAAGGGCGACGCGGCGCTGGAAAGCGCCCTGATGATGGACGCCTGGATCTACCAGCCGGGCATGCCGTCCAACTGGCAGCCCCCGGTCTCCACCGCCTTCGTCCCCGTCGACGCCGCCGCGAGCGATTTCTACTCGGGACGCATTCCGGCCTCCGCCATTCCCTGGGCTGGATGGTCCACCCAGGAACGTCAGCGCTTCCTGGCGTGGCGTCCGGCCATCGCCGACGGCAGCGATGGCGGCTTCACCACCACCGCCAGGCTCGCCGACCTGGAGTCGACCCTGAACCTGCGTAACGAAGGCAACGCCGAGGTCCTGTTCGCCTGGCTCCAGATCGCGGTCCAGCACCGCTACGAGCCCGCCGTCCCGACGCTCGAGCATTTCCTCACCACCCAGGGCCGGCGCAAATTCGTCCTGCCCCTGTTCCAGAGCCTCTGGGCCGAAGGCGACTGGGGCCAACCCATCGCCCGCCGCATCTACGCCACCGCCCGCCCCGGCTACCACGCGGTGACCAGCAACTCGGTGGATGCGCTGGTCGGGCGGCCGTAATCACGCCAGCCCCTTCCTCCTTTGCGGGGAAGGGCTGACGCCGCCACTCACCTCCCCATCGCAGATGGGGAGGGGGACCATTCCGGCGGCTCAGCCGGAATGGTGGAGGGGGCGTCGCCAGCGCATGCGATCAGAGCTCCAACAACACCCGCCGGCGTCGCCCCCTCCTGACCGCTTACGCGGTCTGTCCTCCCCATCGCCTCGGGGGCGATGGGGAGGTGAATCTGTCGGCTATTCCCGGATTCTTTTCGCCAACCCGCTGACTTCCCCCACCTAAATTCCCTCTACGCAGCGAGGTATCCGCCGCGGCGATAATGCCCGCATCCCGTCGATGGGGAAGGCGTCGGATCCAGCGCCTCGACGACGGCGGGGTGTGGTCGAGCGATGAAGCCCGGGCGAAGGGTAGTCCGGGGGTCCTCGTCGGACAGCGATGGATGCTGTCCGCTTGCTCGCCGCGCATCGAAGGTGCGGACCGCTGGCTCAGCCGATGTCCCACCCACGTCGCCTCCAGCAATGGCGGCGGCGGAGATCCGTCAAGGCTCTAACAGGGCCGCCAGCCGGAGGGCGCGCGAAACCAACGACCACGCGGGGCGTCCACCTCGTCGAAACGGTAAAACTATCAAAGCACCGGGCGAGGCCCGGACGCCCCGCGCCTTCCCCTCCCTTCCGGCGGCTCCCGCCGGAAGATGCACCCGCATGTCCTTCCCCCATTTCGGGGGATGGAGGAGCGGTGGCGAAGCCGATCCGACGACGGGCTGCGGAGCAGCTCGGATAGGGGCTCTGTCCGCGCCTCAACTGTTTGCCGGATGGCCGCCTTCGACAGCCCCCATCCGTCAGGCTCCGCCTGCCACCTTCCCCCGAAATGGGGGAAGGAATTCGCATTTGAGCTTCGCCGTCGTAGCCTCCATCCGCACACGGAGCCGCCATGTCCCTCGACCGCCGCAGCCTGCTCGCCGCCGCCGCCGCCCTGCCGCTGGCCGGACGCGTCTCCGCCCCCACGGCGGATTCGCTGAGGCAGCTGGCCGACCCCGCCCGTCCCGACACCGTCATGGGCTTCGGCGTCATCGCCCGGGACGGCGCCGGCCGCCCGGTGCTGGAACAGGCCCACGGCTCCGGCCGGCTGACCATCGACGGCGCGCTTCAGGCCCGCCCCTTCGCCCTCGACACGCCCATGCGCATCGCCTCGATCACCAAACTCGTCGCCATGACCGGCCTGATGACCTTGGTCGAACAGGGCCGTCTGTCGCTGGACGACGACGCCGGCGCGCTGGCCGGCTTCCCGCTGCGCCATCCCGCCCATCCGGACGTCCGCGTCACCCCGGCCATGCTGGCCAGCCATACGTCCGGCCTGCGCAACGGCCCCAGCTATCCCGTCCCGCTGGGCCGCCCCCTGTCCGGGGCCTTCGTCCCCGGCGGACGCCATTACGACGACGGCGCCTGGTTCTCACCCGCCGCCGAGCCGCCCGGCTTCTTCGCCTACGCCGACGTCAATTTCGCCGTCCTCGCCCAGATCGCCGAACGCGTCTCCGGCGAGCGGTTCGACCGCTTCCTCAAGCGCACCGTGCTCGACCCGGCGGGCCTCGACGCCGGCCTCAACTGGAGCGGCGTCTCCGACCCCGTCCGCGCCCGCGCCTCCGCCGCCTGCCGCCCGGTCGACGGCCGCTGGGAGCCCCAGGTCGACGGCGAGGTCGCGCCCGCCCCGGCCATCCGCGTCACCACCCCGTCCGAGGCGCCCGGCCTCACCGCGGACGACTACGTCCCCGGCGACAACGGCTTCGTCTTCTCGCCCCAGGGCGGCCTGCGCGCCTCCGTCGCCGACCTCGACCGCCTCGCCCGCAGCTACGCCGGCCACGCCGACGCCCCGCAGATCGTCTCGCGCCGGACTGTCGAACAGATGAGCGCGCCGCTGTGGACGTATGACCCGGTCAGCCCCAACGGCCATACCGACCGCGGCCTGCTGCAGAGCTACGGCCTGTCGGTCCACATCCCCACCGGCCGGGCCGGCGACGACTTCTTCGGCCCCGGCTCCGCAAACTGGCGCGGCCATTTCGGCCAGGCCTACGGCCTCCAGTCCGGCCTGTTCTGGAATATCCTCGACGGTCGCACCTTCGCGTACATGATCTCCGGCACGCCGCGTGACGCCGAGGGCCTGTCCGGCGCCCGCTCGGCCGCCTCGCCCTGGGAGGAAGTCATCCTCGACGCGGCCCTCGCCGCCTGGGCCGGTCGGGCCTGACGGCCATGTGAGCGCGCCCGGCCTTCCATTCCGGTCCCCTCGCCCCTAGGTTCCGCCGCACAAGAACGGCCAAGGCCGCCACGCTCCAGGAGACGCGCCATGCACGACGCCCCCCAATCCGAAACCGCCGCGGCGCTCGACAAGGAAAACCCGCTCGGCGTCGACGGCTTCGAGTTCGTTGAATTCACCGGCCCGGATCCGGCCGCCATGGTCGCCCGCCTCGAGCTGATGGGCTTCACCCAGACGCACGTGAACCCGGCCAATGACGTGGTCCGCCTCAAGCAGGGCGACATCACCATGCTGGTGCATCGCACCCCGACCGGTCAGGCCGCCGCCTTCTCCACCGATCACGGCCCCTCGGCCAACGGCATGGCCTTCCGCGTCAGTGACGCCAAGGCCGCCTTCGAGGGCGCGGTCGCCCGCGGCGCCAAACCCGCCGAAGGCCACGACGGCGGCGCGCTGGCCAATGGTTATCCCTACGTCCTGCAGGGTATCGGCGGTTCGCTGCTCTACATCATCGACCAGTACGGCGAGACCTCGCTCTACGACGGCTGGAACGAGATCGAGGGCTGGGAAGAGGCCGAGCGCAAGAACGCCGTCGGCCTGTTCTCGCTCGACCACCTGACCCACAACGTCCGCCGCGGCGAGATGCGCACCTGGTCGGGCTTCTACGGCGACGTCTTCAATTTCGAAGAGCAAAAATACTTCAACATCAAGGGCAAGGCGACCGGCCTGCTGTCCCAGGCGATGATCGCCCCCGACCGCGCCATCCGCATTCCGCTGAACGAGAGCCAGGACGAGAACTCGCAGATCGAGGAGTTCCTGCGTCGCTACAACGGCGAGGGCATCCAGCACATCGCGCTCGCCACCGACGACATCTTCGAGACCGTCGAGGAGATGAAGCGTCGCGGCATTCCCTTCCAGGATACGATCGACACCTATTTCGACCTGATCGACAAACGCCTGCCGGGCCACGGCCACGACGTCGCCCGCATGCGCCTGAACCGCATCCTGATCGACGGTTCGGACGAGGACGGCCTGCTGCTGCAGATCTTCACCCAGGACACCTTCGGTCCGATCTTCTTCGAGATCATCCAGCGCAAGGGCAACCAGGCGTTCGGCGAGGGCAATTTCCAGGCCCTCTTCGACTCCATCGAGCTGGATCAGATCCGGCGCGGCGTCATCAAGGTTGATGCCTGAGTTCCGTTTCGGGCCGCCGTCCTGGCTGCCCTGGCTCGGTCCGCTCCTCGCGGCCGTGGTCGGGGCGCTGGCCGGCGAGTTCTGGCTGGGCGGCGGCTTCTGGACGGTGCTGTTCGCCGCCCTGACCTGCGGCTTCGCCCCCATCGTCGGCTACCGCGTCTGGAAATGGCGGCACCACCGGCGGGATCAGCGTCCGGGCTAGCGCCCCGACTAGTGAAAGTCGCGTGACCCCGGCAGCACCCGCACATCGCGCGGGTGCCGTCCGCGGGCCGGCGAATGCCCCGATCCCGGCGCGGCGTCCGGCGTCAGATGGCCCAGCATCGGCGTCCAGTCCTCCATGTGGTCGACGACCAGATGGGTCACCTCCTCCGCCGTCTGGACCTTGCCCTTCACCAGCACCATCCGCGCGCCCATCGCCACCGGCCGGAACCGCTCGAACACGTCCGGCCACAGCACCAGGTTCACCACCCCGGTTTCGTCCTCCAGGGTGATGAAGCACACGCCCTTCGCCGTCCCCGGGCGCTGCCGCACCAGCACCACGCCGCCGACCGTCACCGTCCGCCCGTTCGGCCGCTTCGCATACTCGTCCGCCGACAGCGCCCCGATCTGCGTCAGCCGCTCCCGCAGGAAGCTGACCGGATGCCCCTTCAGCGACAGCCGGATCGTCCGGTAGTCGCTGACCACCTCCTCGGACGGCGCCAGCTCCGGCAGCGCCTCCGGCGGCCGCCCGTCGGCCTCGCGCAGCCCCACCGCCTCGAACAGCGGCGCCGACGACGCCTTCGGCGCCCCCTTCGCCGCCCACAGCCCCTGCCGCCGCGACAGCTTCAGCGACCCGAACGCATCCGCCTCCGCCAGCCGGTCCAGCGCCGACGGCGGCAGTCCCGACCTCAGCCTCAGATCGTCCACGTCCGCGAACGCCCGCCCGCCCCGCGCCGCCACGATCCGCTCCGCCCAATCCCTCCGGAACCCGTCGATCGACCGCATCCCCAGCCTCAGGGCGCACCGCTCGCCATCTCTCCGCGGCTCCATCGAGGCGTCCCAGTCGCTCACATTCACATCGGGATGCCGCACCTCCACCCCATGCTCCCGCGCATCCCGGACCAGCTGCGCCGGGGCGTAGAAACCCATCGGCTGACTGTTCAGCAGCGAGGCCGTGAACACCTCCGGATAGTGATGCTTCATCCATGCCGAGATGTAGACCAGGTGGGCGAAGGAGCAGGCGTGGCTCTCCGGAAAGCCGTACTCGCCGAAACCCTTGATCTGGTCGAAACAGCTGCGGGCGAAGTCGGGGTCGTAGCCCCGCTCGATCATCCGCCCGACGAACTTATCCTCGTGCTCATGGATCGTCCCCATGTGCCGGAAGGTCGCCATGGCCCGCCGCAGACTGTTCGCCTCCGCCGGCGAATAGCGCGCCGCCTCCATGGCGATCCGCATCGCCTGCTCCTGGAACAGGGGCACGCCCAGGGTCTTGTGCAGCACCCGCTTCAGCTCGTCCCGGTCTCCGTGATCCGGATGCGGATGCGGATAGTCGATGACATAGGGCCGGCCCCGCGCCTCGGCCTCCCGCCGCTCCTTCCGGCGCTTCAGATAGGGATGCACCATCCCGCCCTGGATCGGCCCCGGCCGCACGATCGCCACCTCCACCACCAGGTCGTAGAAGGTCGCGGGCCTCAGCCGCGGCAACATCGCCATCTGCGCCCGGCTCTCCACCTGGAAGACGCCCAGCGAGTCCGCCCGCTGCAGCATCCCGTAAACCGCCGCGTCACCCTGCGGGACGGTGTGCAGCTCAAACCTCTGGCCATAGCTCCCGGCGATCATGTCGAACCCGCGCCTCAGCGCCGTCAGCATCCCCAGCGCCAGCACATCGACCTTCATCAGCTTGAGGAAGTCGATGTCGTCCTTGTCCCATTCGATGAAGGTCCGGTCGGCCATGGCGGCGTTGCCCACCGGCACGATCTCGATCAGTGGCGTCTGGCTCAGCACATAGCCGCCGACGTGCTGGCTCAGATGCCGGGGAAATTTGATCAGCTCCGCCGTCAGCGCCAGCGCCAGCTTCATCCGCGCGTCGTCGCGGCTCAGGCCGGTGCGGTCGACGTGCTCCTCCTTCACCTCGTCGCCCCACGAGCCCCAGACCGTGTCCGCCATCCGCGCGGTCACGTCCTCGGTCAGGCCCAGCGCCTTGCCCACGTCCCGGATCGCCGAGCGGGGACGGTAGTGGATGATCGTCGCCACGATCGCCGCCCGGTCCCGCCCGTAGCGGCGATAGACGTACTGCATCACCTCCTCGCGCCGCTCGTGCTCGAAATCGACGTCGATATCCGGCGGCTCGTCCCGGTCGGCCGACATGAACCGCTCGATCAGCACGTCCTGCTCGGCCGGGTTCACATTGGTGACGCCCAGGCAGTAGCAGACCACCGAATTGGCCGCCGACCCGCGCCCCTGACACAGGATCGGATCCGGCTGCTTCCGCGCCCAGGCGACGATGTCGTGCACCGTCAGAAAGTAGTTCGGATACTTCAGCAGTTTGATGAGACCCAGTTCCTTGACGATGGTCTCGCGCACCTTCTCAGGCACGCCGTCCGGCCATCGCTCACGCGCGCCTCTGAAGGCCAGGCGGATCAAACGTCGCTGTGCCGTCCAGCCATCCGGCACCGGTTCCTCCGGATACCGGTATTCCAGCTCCCTCAGCGAGAACCGGCATGCCCGAATGACGTCCATCGTCCGCGCCAGCGCCGCCTCATGTCCGCGGAACAATCGCGCCATCTGCGCCGGAGGCTTCAGATGACGCTCGGCGTTGGCCTGCAGCCGCCGCCCGGCCTTGTCGATGGTCGTCCCCTCGCGAATGCAGGTCAGCACGTCCTGCAGCATCCTGCGGTCCGGGTGGTGGTACAGCACGGCGTTGGTCGCGATCATCGGCGCGCCGGTCCGGTCGGCCATGGCCGCCAGCCGGTTCAGCCGCCGCCGGTCGTCACCGCGCCACAGGGGCGACGCGGCCAGATACAGATCGTCCGGCCAGGCCGCCCGCCACGCCGCCAGCCGCGTCTCGAACGCCGCATCCGGCCGTTCCGGCGCCGGAGCCAGGGCGATCATCCCCTCGCCCAAGGCGACCGCCTGTTCGAACGTCAGCCGCGTCTCGGCCTTGACGATCCGCGCCGCCTCCGGATCGGCCCCCGGCTGCGGCACCGCCTCGCTCTTGCCCAGCGACAGCAGACGGCACAGCCGTCCATAGGCGGCGCGGTCGCGCGGAAAGACGATCAGCTGCGTCCCGTCGATGAACCCCAGCCGCGAGCCAATCACCAGTTGCAGGTCGACCTTCTCCGCCCCCATCAGGGCGCGCACCATCCCGGCCAAGGTGTTGCGATCCGCCACGCCCACGGCGGCCAGCCCCAGCGCCTTCGCCTGAAGCATCAGCTCAGCCGGATGCGACGCCCCCTCCAGAAAACTGAAGTTGGTCACCGCGCCCAGCTCGGCGTACTCGCCGTTCCAGCCGGTCATGCCAGAACCCCGTGCATCCACCACGACGGCGCCGCCCGCTCATCCCCCGCGCCGGCGTAGTCCTTGCCGTACAGCCCCTCGCGGAACAGCCAGTAGCGGCCGCCGTCGCCGTCCTCGACGCGATAGTAGTCCCGGGTGCGCACCTCACGCCCGTCCGGCCGGGGCCGCCACCATTCCGGCGACAGACGTTCCGGTCCCTCGGCGCGGACGATCCGGCGGCTGACCCGGCGCCACACGAACCGCGCCGGCGCGCCCTCAGGCAGATCGAACACCGGGTCCACCACCGGTTCGGGCGGATCCAGCAGCAGAAGGGGTCGCCGCCCCATGTCGGCCGCACCGGCGACCAACGGCCGGCCCAGCGCGGCGCGCAGCCGTTCGGCACGCTCGGGAATCCAGCTGTCGACCGGCTCGGGCGCCAGCACCCGGTCCTCGCCCAGCCGGGCGGTCAGCCGGTCGATCAGCGCCGCCAGGCTCTCCGCCTGCTTCGCCTCCGCCTCGCTCTCCAGCGCGCCCTGCCGCGCGGTCATCGGCTCGACCGCATCCGCGGTCAGCATCAGGGCGTCGAGGCCGAACCCCAGCTCCAGCCGTCCCAGTCCCGCCTCCCGGAACAGGCGCATCCAGACGCCCGCCTCGCGCCCCGGCCGCCCCAGCCGCACCGACAGGCTGGTGGTCTGCCCGTCGGTGCGGAAGCCGGTCACCGTCAGCGCCCGGCCGCCCTGCCCGTCGCGCTCCAACGCCGCCGCCAGATCGGCGGCCAGCTCCGGCAGGCGCATCTCCACGCCCGCCAGATCGCCGATAGGCTCGGCGAACGCCTGCCAGGCGCGATAGCGGGCGGGAGGGCGCACCGGCGTCAGCGCCTCGGCCGTATAGCCCCGGGCCTGATCCAGCCGCCGCACCAGTCCCACGCCGTCGCCATCGCGGAACCGCCGCGCCAGCCCGGCGCGCGGCATGGCGTACAGGCTCCCGATGGTCTTCAGGCCGAACTGCCGGGCCGTCGCCAGGGTGGGTTCGTCGATCCGCAGCGCCTCGACAGGCAGGTCCGCCAGATCATCGGACAGCGTCTCGTCGGTCGCGACCGGCTCTCCTTCGCCCCAGCGCGCCAGCGCCCATGCCGCCCCCGGCGTCGGGGCCATGGCCACGCGGGCCCGCACGCCGGCTTCCGCCAGCCGTTCCCGGATTTGCGCCAGCAGCGCCGCTTCGCCGCCGAACAGATGCGCCGCTCCGGTGACGTCGAGGAACAGCCCCTCCAGCCCGTCTCCCGAAGGATCCAGGCTGACCGACGGCGACCACCGCTCGGCCCAGACCGCCAGAGCCTCCAGCGCCCGCGCATCAGCCTCCCTGTCGGCGGGCTGGCTGATCAGGTGCGGGATCATGGCCAGGGCGTCGGCCTGGGTCTGCCCCCGCCTCAGGCCTGTCGCCCGCGCCGCCGGGTTCAGGGCGTGCAGGATCACCGCGCCCCGGCTGTTCTTCAGGATCAGGGCGAACGGATTGTGCGGATCGAGCGCGGGATCAGGCGGCGAGGCCGGACGGCGCGCCCGCTCCAGCGATCGACGCCGGACCGAGATCGGCCAGTCGATCAGCCAGACGGAGACGATGCGTCTCATCATCCTGCTCCAGCAACCACGCGCCTGGGCGTTCGCTCCGGCTGCGCGTCAATTCGGCCAGAAGCCGGGCCGCCCCCGGAGCCTTCCCGTCCTCGAAATCCCTGGCGCTGGCCTGGGTCGAGACGCGCCAGCGACGTCGCGCCGCGCTCAGCCCGTCCAGATCGCGCGACAGGATCAGGCCGACCGCCTTCCCCTGTTTGGCCGCGAACTCCAGGCGCCTGGTCTGGGTCAGGGTGGCCCCGTCGACGGCGCCCAACGCCACCGACACCGCTCCCGATCGCAGCGCCTGCTCCAGCACCCAAAGCGCTTCGGCCAGGGTGGCGGTCGGCGCGAGGATAAAGGCGGTCCCGGGCAGCCCGGGACCGTAGGGGCGTCCATATTCCCCCAGCCAGGCTCTTGGGGCCGTCATCAGCACCGGCCGGGCGTCATCCCCACGCCGCCGCGACAGGGCGAACAGCATCGTCGCCGCCATGTCCCGCGGACCCGGCGCGCAGGCTTCCTCCAGAGGCGCGGCGGCCTCGGGAAAGCGATCCTGAAAAGGGGCGGGTGCGGCGGTCATGACCATTCAAACGCTGAATGTTCACTATTTGTTCTGACCGTCAGAGAGTCAAATTTGAATCGCCGCCAAGGGTGGGAAAAGCCGCTTCAGCCCTTCGGCCGGGCCTTCAGCTCGTCGCGGATTTCCGCCAGCAGGGCTTCGGTCGCGGTCGGTTCAGGCGCGGCCGCTTCCGCACGCCGCAGCTGGTTCACCACCTTCACCAGCAGGAAGATGACGAAGGCGACGATCAGGAACTGGATCACGACGTTGATGAAGGCGCCGTACTGGATCGCGACCTTCTCGACCTCAGCCGTGGCCGGGTTCTCGCGCTTGAGCACCCATTCCAGCTTGGAGAAGTCCATGCCGCCCAGCAGCAGGCCGATCGGCGGCATGACGATGTTGTCGACGAGGCTGGTGACGATCTTGCCGAACGAGGCGCCGATGATGACGCCGACGGCCAGGTCGATGACGTTGCCTTTCGCGATGAACTCCCGGAACTCGGTGACCAGGCCCATCTGCGATTCCTCGATCAGGCGTCCTCGGACGCGTTCAGCCGCTCGCGCAGTTCCTTGCCGCTCTTGAAGAACGGCACGGCCTTCGCAGGAACCTCAACGGATTCGCCGGTGCGCGGGTTGCGACCGGCGCGCGCGGGTCGTCCCCGGACGGAAAAGGCGCCGAAGCCGCGAAGCTCCACCCGGCCGCCGTCCCCCAGCGCTTCAACCATGCGCCCGAGCACGACGTTCACCACACGCTCCACTTCAGCGTGGGTCAGGTGCGTATTTTCGGCCGCGAGCCTCTCGATGAGCTCGGATTTGATCATGCAGGCCCCCGCCCTGTTCAGCCCTTCCGGGGCACATACGGGTGCATCCGGGCGATGGATGCAAGCCCACACTATCCTTCGTCCCGTTGGGGAAAAAGACCCAAACCCCCCTTGAGGTCTCGAATTGTGGGTTAACTGTCCGAAACCGTACATAAATCGTGATCGACTGTCCCGGCATGAGACATGAAAAAAGGCGGCCGCATCGCTCCGGCCGCCTTCTTCATTCGCCAGTGGCGAGGACCTTACTCCTTGGAGCCGGCCTTCTCGCGCAGGGCGGCGCCCAGGATGTCGCCCAGCGATGCGCCCGAATCGGACGAACCGAACTGTTCGATGGCCTCGGCCTCGTCCTTCATTTCCAGCGCCTTGATCGACACCGAGACGCGGCGCGAGGCCTTGTCGATGCCGGTGATCATGGCGTCGACGCGATCGCCGACCGAGAAGCGCTCGGTGCGCTGTTCGGCGCGGTCACGCGACAGGTCGGACTTGCGGACGAAGGCGGTCGCCGGAGCGTCGTCTTCACCGAACTTGACCTCGATGCCGCCGGTCTCGATCGCCGTCACGGTGACGGTGATCTGCTGACCCTTCTTGTAGACATCGCCTTCCATCGGATCGCCGCCGAGCTGCTTGATGCCCAGCGAGACGCGTTCCTTCTCGACGTCGACGTCCAGAACCTTGGCCTTGACGGTTTCGCCCTTGCGGTAGCGCTGGATGGCTTCCTCGCCCGAGACGTTCCAGTCCAGGTCCGACAGGTGCACCATGCCGTCGATGTCGTTGTCCAGGCCGATGAACAGGCCGAACTCGGTGGCGTTCTTGACTTCACCCTCGACGGTCGAGCCGATCGGGTGAGCGGCCACGAAGGCATCCCACGGGTTGTCCTGGGCTTGCTTCAGGCCCAGCGAGATGCGGCGCTTGGAGGCGTCGACGTCCAGCACGACCACGTCGACTTCCTGCGAGGTCGAGACGATCTTGCCGGGGTGGACGTTCTTCTTGGTCCAGGACATTTCCGAGACGTGGACCAGGCCTTCAACGCCGGCTTCCAGCTCAACAAACGCGCCGTAGTCGGTGATGTTGGTGATGCGGCCCGACATCTTGGCGCCGACCGGATACTTGGCTTCCACGCCGTCCCACGGGTCGGCTTGCAGTTGCTTCATGCCCAGCGAGATGCGCTGCGTGTCCGGGTTGATCTTGACGATCTGGACCTTGACGGTGTCGCCGACGGCGAGAACCTGCGACGGGTGCGAGACGCGCTTCCACGACATGTCGGTGACGTGCAGCAGGCCGTCGATGCCGCCCAGGTCGACGAACGCACCGTAGTCGGTGATGTTCTTGACGACGCCTTCGCGGACTTCACCCTCTTGCAGCTGTCCGACCAGCTCCGTGCGCTGTTCGGCGCGGGCTTCTTCCAGAATGGCGCGGCGCGAGACGACGATGTTGCCGCGCGGACGGTCCATTTTCAGGATGGCGAAGGGCTGTTCCTTGCCCATCAGCGGGGCGACGTCGCGCACCGGACGGATGTCGACCTGCGAGCCCGGCAGGAAGGCCGAGGCGCCGCCGAGGTCGACGGTGAAGCCGCCCTTGACGCGGCCGACGATGGTGCCGTTGACCGGCTGGCCGTCGGCGAAGACGACTTCCAGGCGGGTCCAGGCTTCTTCGCGGCGAGCCTTGTCGCGGCTGATGACCGCTTCACCCAGGGCGTTCTCGACGCGCTCCAGGTAGACTTCGACGTTGTCGCCGAGCTTCGGAATGACGGCGCCTTCGCCGATGCCGAACTCGCGGGCCGGGATGCGGCCTTCGGTCTTCAGACCGACGTCGATGATCAGGATGTCTTTTTCGATGCCGACGACGCGGCCGTGGACGACCTGGCCTTCGCCAAGGTCACGGCCTTGCAGTTGCTGGTCGAGGAGGGCGGCGAAATCGTCGCGCGAGGGGGTGAGGGTGTCGGTCATGTAACTCTGGAGTTTCCGAATGGGTTGAGGCGCGTGGCCGGACGGCCCCGCGCGGGTGGTGGAAAAAGGGAAGTCAGGTCGTCGGGACGCGAGGCAACGAAATCAGCCAGGACGCCCGCGGAAGCCGAGGATGGGAGCGTTGGATTTGCGAAGCGGTCTAGAGACCGTGTTTCGCGCGCGCCGCCTCGACGATACGGCGGGCCGCATCGAAGGCGGCCTCTATACCCATGTCGGTCGTGTCCAGCAAGACGGCGTCGGCGGCCTGCACCATCGGAGCCGCGCCGCGTCCGGCGTCACGCTCGTCGCGTTTGACGATATCGGCCAGCATCTCCTCGAAGGCGATGGTCGCGCCGCGCCCGGTCAGCTGCTTCCAGCGGCGCATGGCGCGCACTTCCGGGGTGGCGGTCACGAACAGCTTCGCCGGCGCATCCGGCGCGATGACGGTGCCGATATCGCGCCCGTCCAGCACCGCTCCACCAGGCTGGGCGGCGAACGCCCGCTGGAACTCCAGCAAGGCGGCGCGAACCCCGGTGTGGCCCGCCACGCGGCTGGCGGCCTCGCCGGCGTCGCCGCTGGTCAACCGCTCGGTGTCGCTCAGATGGCTCGCGTCCAGCGCCCGGGCCACGCTCTCGGCGACGGCCTCGTCGTCCAGAGAACCGCCGGCGTCGAGCACGCCGACGCCCACGGCGCGGTACAGCAGACCGGTGTCGAGGTGCGGCAGACCATATTCGGCCGCCAGCCGCGCGGCGATCGTGCCCTTGCCCGAGGCGGCCGGACCGTCAACAGCGATCACCAGACTCATGGGCGCGCGCTCCCCTGAAGGCGAAGGAAGCCACGGGCCGCGCGATACGCCAGCCATCCGCAGGCCAGAGCGACAACCAGATGCCCGGCTAGCCAGAGCCAGAACATCACCGGATCCTCCGCCAGGCGCACGACGCCTCCCCGCCGCAGGTTGATCTCGCCCACGTCCAGCCGCCCAAAGCCCGCCCAGGCGATGGCCAGAGCCACCCCGGCGAACAGCACGGCGTCAAACGCGTGACGGCCCTTCGACTTCGGCCGGCCGGTCAATCCGGTTTCCTCACGCATCACCCGTCTCCACGATCGCGCCCAGGCCCTGCATCAGCTCCACGAAGCCCGGGAAGCTGGTTGCGATCATCCCAGGCTCGTCCACCGTCACCGCCTCATCGGCCGCAAGGCCCAGCACCAGATGGCTCATGGCGATGCGGTGATCGCCGTGCGTCGTCACCGTCGCTCCGCCGCGCACCGGACCGCCGGTGACGGTGAATCCCTCAGGCTCCTCCTCCACCTTCACGCCGCACGCCTGGAGGCCCGCCGCCATTAGGGCGATCCGGTCGCTCTCCTTGACCCGCATCTCGCCGATCCCGCGCATCACCGTCGCGCCCTCGGCGAAGGCGGCCGTGGCGGCCAGGATCGGATATTCGTCGATCATCGAGGCGGCGCGCTCTTCCGGCACGACCACGCCCTTCAGCGCAGAGTGTCGCGCCGTGATGTCGCCGACCTCTTCGCCCCCGGCCATCCGCCGGTTCGCGATGGTCAGATCCGCACCCATCTCACGCCAGGTCTCGAACAGACCGGTCCGCAGCGCGTTGAGCATCACGCCTTCGACCGTCACCACCGAACCCGGAACGACCAGGCCGGCCGCCAGCGGGAAGGCCGCCGACGAAGGATCCCCGGGCACGGCTACGGCGGTTCCGGTCAGGCTTTGCCCGCCCTGCAGCGACACCTTCCAGCCCTCGCCCATCGGCAAGACGCCGACCTCGACTCCGAAGGCGCGCAGCATGCGCTCGGTGTGGTCCCGGCTCTTCTCCGGCTCCGTCACCGTCGTTACGCCGTCTGCATTCAGCCCGGCCAGCAGGATTGCGGATTTGATCTGGGCCGAGGCTACCGTCTGCACATAGTCGATCACCGTCAGGCCGCCGCCGCTGACGGCCACCGGCAGCCGGTCGTCGTCTGCCTGCCACTCGAACCGCGCTCCCATATCGGCCAGGGGTCCGGTCACCCGCTTCATCGGCCGCTTCCGCAGGCTCGCGTCCCCGTCGAAGGTCACCGTGATCGGATAGCCGGCCGCCGCGCCCATCAGCAGGCGCACTCCGGTGCCGGCGTTGCCGCAGTCGATAACGCCCCCAGGCGTGCGGAAGCCGCCCTGTCCGGTCACGCGCCAGCGCCCCTCGCCCAACCGTTCGACCGTCGCACCGAAGGCCTCGACCGCGCGGGCTGTGGCCAGAACGTCGTCGCCTTCCAGCAGCCCTTCGATTTCGGTCACGCCGGTCGCCATCGCGCCGAAGATCATCGCCCGGTGGGACATGCTCTTGTCGCCCGGCGCGCGCGTCACACCGATCAGCGCGGGGCTGCGGCGGGCGGTCAGATGAGTGGTGGTCGGCACCCGGCGGTCTCCGAAAAGGTCAGGGCGGCGCGGGCGCGCGGAGATGGCTTTTGACAGCGGCCCTCAGGGGTGGCAAGGGAGCCGCCCGAATTCCCCCTACCGTGAGAGGCGCCTCCGTGGCTAATCCCGAACTGGGCCAAAAGCAGGTCTGCCCGAACTGCCAGGCCAAATTCTATGATCTGGGCCGTCGCCCGGCTCACTGCCCCAAATGTGCGACCGACTTCGACCCTGAGGAAGCGCTGAAGTTGCGCAACCGTCGCGGCCGTCCGGCCGGCTACCCGGCTGACGACGAGGCCGAGGATCAGGTCAAGGACAAGAAGGTCGACGGCGACGAGGACGAGGAAGAAGAAGAAGCGGTCGCAACGCCGGAGATCGACGAGGAAGGCCACGAGCCCATCCTCACGCCGGACGACGACGACGACACCGCCGTCGATCCGACCGAAGAGCCCGGCATGGGCGAAGCGGTCGAGGATGACGACGTCCTGGCTGACGACGATGACGACTCCGTGCCGTTCATCGAGGACGAGGACGACGACTCGTTCGAGGACGAGATCGGCACTCCCGAGAAGGACGAAGACTGATCGAAACGGGGGTGTGAAAGCTGCGCTTCAGGCATGCTTGAACGTTGAAATCGCACCCCTTTTCATCAATTACGCTGATTGATGAAAATAAATGTGGAACCGGGCTTGATCGATCCAAAGCCCTGACATAGGTTCCGCCGCCTCGCCGGGGGCCACCTTCTCGAAGGCCTCGGCGGACCGACCGAAAGGTTCGGGGCTTTAGCTCAGTTGGTAGAGCGCTTGCATGGCATGCAAGAGGTCAGCGGTTCGACTCCGCTAAGCTCCACCATGAAGGCCCCGCGGGAAACCGCGGGGCCTTCGCCATATCTGGCCTCCGCTTCTCCATCGCCCGCGCTCGCGCTACCTTCGGGCGGCACGGGAGGCGATCGTGAACACCTTGCTTCGACTCGACGGTCTTGCGCGCGGCCAGGACGCCGCGCTCGGCCTGTTCCGCCTCTACCTCGGCGGCTTCCTCGTCTGGGGCGTCTGGGACAACATCACGTCGGCGGCGCGCATGGCCGAGTTCGAGGCCTTCCTGAGGGCCCTGGATTGCCCCTGGCCGGCCCTGGCGGCCCCGGCGTCGGTCTGGGCCCAGTTGCTGATCGGCGCGCTTCTGATCCCCGGTTTTCTCACGCGCTGGGCAGGCTTGCTGCTGACCATCAATTTCACGGTCGCCGTCTGGCTGCTCGGCCGGCTCGAAGCCCCGGCCGAGGCGGTGGCCCGGGAACAGTTCGGCCCGATGATGTGCGTGCTCGCCGGCTTCCTCCTCGCGACCCACGGCGCCGGCAAGCTGTCCCTCGACGGCCTGCTCCGAAAAGGGCGTTGAACCCGACGCAGGACAGCCCCATCTAGAGCGCTGGCTGGCGCCTCGCCGATTGCGGGGGGCGTGGACGGCCTTAACGCCTGCTTCGGGGGCTGCGAGACGTGAATACGCGAACCATCCTGTTCGACAGCCCCTTCCTGCTGGGCTTCGACCACACCCGGGCCCTGATCGACCGGGCCGCCCGCGCCGCCGCGGACAGCTACCCGCCCTACAATGTCGAACAGCTCGGCGAGCAGTCGGTGCGGATCACCCTGGCCGTCGCCGGCTTCGGTCCAGACGATCTGGCCGTCACGCTCGAAGGCCGGCAGCTGACCATCGCCGGCAAGCGCGAGCCCTCGGACAAGGCCGATCAGGCCTTCCTGCATCGCGGAATCGCCGGCCGGGGCTTCGTCCGCAGCTTCGTTCTTGCGGACGGCCTGGAGATCGACGGAGCCCGACTGGAGCACGGCCTCCTGCATGTCGACATGAGCCGACCCGACGATGTCCCCGCCATCCGACGGATCCCTATCACCACCGGCTAAGGGTCTGGCTTTTAAGACTATATCGATTGGGTCGTCCGTCGTGGCGGACGGGCGATCATCGCTCTTTAAATCGCGGTCGCCGCTTTCGGGACCGAACCAGTGCGCGCTCCGGCGCGTTAGTGCAGCGTAAGGAGGCGGTCGTTATGACGCCGATGAAAATGAACCGACAGGACTTCGCCGATCTCGGGGCCCCAGACCTGGTCTATGTGCGCGCGATCCGCGCCGCCGACGTGATCGCGGACGCCCCTGTGGCCGCTACCGCCGGCCTTTCGATCGATCCAGCGGCCACCCTGTACGCGGTCCACGGCGCCGACGGCGAACGACTGGCGATCATGATGGACCGCGAGACGGCCTTCGCCACCGCTGTGGCCCACGAGCTGGAGCCGGTTTCGGTTCACTGAAGGCGTCCACCGACGCCAACCCTGAAAATCAGGCCGCGGTCGCCGGCGCGTTGTCGCGGACGAACAGCGCGTGGATAGCGTCCGGCGTATGCGCCTGACGCAGTTGCTCGCGCATTTCGGACGAGCGCAGGGCGCGCGAAACGGCGGCCAGGGCCCGCAGGTGGTCCGCTCCGTCACGCGGCGGCGCGAACAGGGCGAACAGCAGGTCCACCGGACGGTCGTCGACGGCGCCATAGGCCACCGGCGTATCCAGACGAACGAACACGGCCGTCACCCGGGCGATGCCCTCCAGGCGCGCGTGAGGCACAGCCACGCCGGCGCCGAGGCCGGTCGACCCCAGAGCCTCGCGCTCGAGCAGGGCCTCCAGCACGCGATTGGCAGGCATGCCCAGCGCTTCCGCCGCGGCGTCCGCCACCACGTGGAGAGCCTGACGCTTAGACGATGCGCCGCTGCGCAGAACGACACCGCCGTCCGCCAGCAAATCACCGATGTCCATGACGATTACGCCCCGACTGCACCCGTTCGGGCGGGCGCCATTTAGACGACCCGCCCCGTTGTGGGAAGCACTATGACTCTTGACCGTTTACAGAACCGTGTCCGTTGAACGTTTTTGACGTTCGCTCCGGGTCGATCCAGCCGACGTTTCCGTCGGGCCGGCGGTAGACCACCGAGATGCCGCCGTGCCCGGCGTTGCGGAACACCACGACCGGATAGCCGGTCATGTCGAGTTCGAGCACAGCGCGGCCGACGGTGACCGTGCGGATTTCCGCCTCGGTCTCGGCGATGACCATCCCCGTCGGGGGCGGCTCGTCGTTGGAGACGTCACCGAAGGTGTCGTCCTCGACCTCGTCCGGATTGCGAAGGACGATGCTGCGCGCAACCTCGCGGGCCGCATCCTCCGTCTTCTCCGGCGATAGCCGCTTCGGACCGATGTGGTGATCCTTGAGCCGCCGCTTGTAGCGGCGGACCCGCTTCTCGAGCTTGTCGAGTGAGTCAGAGAAGGCGCCATGTGCGTCGCCACCGAGTCCGGTGGTGACGATGGCCTGCCCCGACGCCAGCCGCACCCAACAGTCCACCTTGAAGCCGTGTCCGTCTTTCGACACCACGACCTCGGCGTCCTGGGCGCCGCGTTCGAAGTATTTACCGATCCCGTCCTGGAGTTCCTGGGAGATGCGCGAGCCTAACGCTTCGCCGACATCTACATGCTTGCCGCTGATTTGGACTTGCATGTGGATTAGAACGCGCCCGGCTTGGGTTGGTGTCAACGCCGATCACCGATTTGTGGTGACGGTCCGGATTTCGCCCGTTCCGCCGTCGGTCCCCGAAGCGCCCTAGCCCGCCTTCAGCAGGCGTTTGCGCTCGACCGAGGAGGGTATCCGGAGAGCCTCGCGGTATTTCGCCACAGTGCGGCGAGCGATGTCGATGCCCGCCTCCTTCAGCAGTTCGACGATCCGGTCGTCGGACAGGACGTCGCCATCCCGGCCCTCGCCGTCGATCATCGACTTGATCCGGTGGCGCACGGCCTCGGCTGAATGCAGCGCCCCGCCGTCCGACGACTGGATCGCCGCCGTGAAGAAGAATTTCAGCTCGAACACGCCACGGGGCGTCGAGACGTATTTGTTCGAGGTCACCCGGCTGACGGTCGACTCGTGCATGCCGATCGCGTCCGCCACCGTCTTCAGGTTCAGCGGCCGCAGGAACTCCACGCCGAACGCGAGGAAGGCGTCCTGCTGGCGCACGATCTCCGACGACACCTTCAGGATCGTCTTCGCCCGCTGGTCCAGCGACTTGACCAGCCAGCTGGCCTGGGCGGCGCAATCGGCCACGAAGGTCTTTTCCGTATCGGACCGCGCACCCGCCGAGACCACGCCGTGATAGCGCTTGTCCATGATCAGGCGCGGCAGGGTGTCGGCGTTGAGCTCGACCTTCCAGCCGCCGGCCGGATCGGCGCGCACATGCACGTCCGGGATCACCGTCTGGGCCGGCTCGCCGCCAAAGCCCGCGCCGGGCCGCGGCGTCAGCGCCTTCAGCTCGGAGATCATCTCGGCCATGTCCTCGGCGTCCACGCCGCAGACTTTCTTCAGCGCCGTCAGATCCCGCTTCGCCAGCAGGTCCAGGTTCTCGAGCAGGCAGTTCATCGCCGGATCGAAACGATTGCGCTCGACCAGTTGCAGCTTCAGGCACTCCGGCACCGACCGGGCCATGACGCCCGTCGGCTCGAAGCCGTGGCAGGTCGTCAGCACCGCCTCGATACGTTCCAGGTCCACACCCAGGCGCTCCGCGATCTCGCCGAGGTCCGCCCGCAGATAGCCGCCCTCGTCGACCGCATCGATCAGGGTCAGGGCGATCGCGTGATCGGCCGCGGTGAAGCCGGCCTGCGAGGCCTGGGCCTGCAGATGCTCCCACAGCGTCGCATCGCGGGTGTCAGGCTGCTCGCGCCCCTCCCCGTCGGGCAACCCGCCGCCGGATCCGGCGCGCGACCAGTCGTTCAGGCCGACCTGGGCCTCGCCGACGCCCACGTCCTCCATCCGGTCCGAAGTGCGCTCGCCCGGGCTGGCGTCGCCGTAGACGTCGTCCGATCGGGCGTCGAGGGTGCGATCCGCATCCTGCATCCGCCCTTCGTCGAAGGTCAGCTCCGCCCCTTCGCGGCTCTCGACCGCCTCGGCGGGCGCCTCGCCGCGCTCGGCCGCGGGCTCGATGTCCTCGCGCTGCAGCAGCGGATTGCGTTCCAGCTCGGCCTCAACGAAGGCTTCCAGCTCAAGGTTCGACAGTTGCAGCAGCTTGATCGCTTGCTGCAGCTGGGGCGTGATGACCAGCCCCTGGCCCTGCCGTATCTCCAGCCTCTGTCCGAGCACCGCTTGTCGCCCCCCGTCGGACCGTCTGGCCCGAAACTTGCTACGGCGACCCTGTCGCCGAACCGGTTAACGACGTTCTAAGCGCGCAGAGGGCTGACCCGACCTTTACTCGGCGCCCCGGATCGGCAAACGCTGGGGTCCTGCACAGAGAGAAGTCCCCATGCGCCTTGTCCTCGCCGCCTTGCTTCTGTTCGCCCTGCCCACGGCTGCCGCGGCCCAGAGCAACCCGGCCGAACAGACGATGATGCAGACGGTGCAGAGCGAGCACGACCGCCACATCGCCCTGCTTGAGCGTATGGTGAACCAGAACAGCGGCTCGCTGAACCTGCCCGGCGTCCGCGCGGTCGGCGACATGGTCCGCACCGAACTGGAGCCTCTCGGCTTCGAGGTCTCGTGGGTCGATATGGCGGAGACCGGCCGCGCCGGTCATTTGATCGCCAGGCACCCGGGATCGGGCAGAAACGTCCTCCTCATCGGCCACCTCGATACGGTGTTCGAGGCCGACAACCCGTTCCAGCGGTTCGAACGGACCGGCTCGCGCGCCACAGGCCCAGGCGTCGGCGACGACAAGGGCGGGGTGGTGGTGATCATCGCCGCCCTGCGCGCCATGCAGGCCGCCGGAACCCTCCAGGACGCCAACATCACCATCGTCCTGACCGGCGACGAGGAACGGATCGGCGCCCCGGTCGCCATCGCGCGGCAGGACCTGATCGCGGCCGGGCGCGAAGCCGCCTTCGCCCTGGAGTTCGAGAACCTGGCCGTCGAGGACGAGAACGACTTCGGCACCATCGCGCGTCGCAGCTCGGCCAACTGGACCCTGACCACCACCGGCCGCACCGGCCATTCCAGCGGCGTGTTCAACGACAACCTCGGCTACGGAGCCATCTACGAGATGGCGCGCATCCTCGACGGCTTCCGCCGCGAACTGCCCGAGCCCAACCTGACCTACAACGTCGGCGTCATCGGCGGCGGCACGCCTGCCGCCATCGACGCCGAAGGCTTCAGCGTCACGGCGTCGGGCAAGACCAATATCGTCGCCTCCACGGCCGTCGCACGCGGCGACCTGCGCACCCTCACCGCCGAGCAGGACGCCCGCATCCGCGCCGGCATGCAGGCCATCGTGGACGCCCACCTTCCCCGCACCGACGCGGAACTGGTCTTCGGTGAAAGCGGCTATCCGCCCATGGCCCCGACCGAAGGCAACCGCGCCCTCCTGGCCCGCCTCAACGCCGTCAATCGCGACCTCGGCCTGCCCGAGATGGCCGAATACGATCCCGCCCGTCGCGGAGCCGCCGACAGCGGTTTCGTGGCAGCCGACGTCGATACGCTCGGCGGGCTGGGCGTCGCGGGCGGCAATGCCCACGCCGACGGCGAATGGGTCGATCTCGACAGTCTGGTGAGGCAGTCCCAAAGGGCTGCGGTCCTGATCAGCCGACTGAGCCTGGGGCAGCCCTGACGCAGACCGTCAACCGTACATATCGCCCAGATAGACCCGGCGGACTTCCGGATCGCGGATCACGTCCTCGGCCTTGCCTTCGAACAGCACCGAGCCGCCCGAGATGATCGAGGCGTGGTCGATGATCTCCAGCGTCTCGCGGACATTGTGGTCGGTGATCAGTACGCCGATCCCCTGCCCGGCCAGATAACGGATCACCTGGCGGATGTCGGCGATGGCCAGCGGGTCGATGCCGGCGAAGGGTTCGTCCAGCAGCATGAAGCTGGGTTTGCCGGCCAGCGCACGGGCGATCTCGCACCGCCGCCGCTCGCCGCCCGACAGGCCCGAGGCCGGCGCATGGCGCAAATGGTCGATGCGCAGCTCTTCAAGCAGCCGGGCGACCTCCTCATTGATCGCCGCCTGGCCGGAGTGATGCAGCTCCACCACCGCCTTGACGTTCTGCTCGACGGTCATGCCGCGGAAGATCGAGGCTTCCTGCGCCAGATAGCCCAGCCCCATCCGGGCGCGCTGGTACATCGGCTGGCCGGTGATGTCCTCGCCGTCCAGCCAGATCGAGCCGGAGTCCGGCGGGATCAGGCCGGTGATCATGTAGAAGCAGGTCGTCTTGCCCGCGCCGTTGGGGCCGAGCAGGCCCGCTACCTCGCCGCGCTGGACCGTCAGCGAGACGTCGCGCACCACCTGCCGCTGCCCGAACGAGCGGGCCAGGTGTTCGGCCCGCAGACCCGTCGGGCGCGGCGCCTCGACCGCCGCCTCGGGGGCGACGGGGTCATGGACGTTGAGAGCTGAGAGTTCCTTGCGGGCCACGCGTCATTCCGAGCCGCGGCTCAGGTCCCGCTGCGTTCGGGAACGAAGACGCCCTGGACGCGGCTGCCGGAGCCGCCTTCCATCTGCGCGGCCTCGGTACGGGTGTTGTAGGTCAGCCGACCGCCAGTCATGACGTTCTCGCCCTGGGTCAGGATCACGTCGCCGGTCAGCACGATGGTGTCGTTGGCCGGGGTGTAGACGGCGCGATCGCCGCGGATCGTCTGCTCGGGAGTGACGAAATAGACGTTGCCCGTCGCCTCGACCCGGCTCAGGTCGCCGTTGTTGATCGTGCCCTCGACCCGGTCGGCGCGGATGCGGCTGTCGCCCTGCGTCAGCTCGGCGCGTCCACGCAGGGACAGGCTGGTGGGCGTGCGCGACACCTCGTCGGCCCCCCACATGATCGGCTGCCCGCCCTGGAAGCTCTGGGCGTCGCCGATCGTCGGCGCGGCCAGAAGGGCCAGACCGAGGCTCGCGGCCGCCAGTGTTCTGATCATGCTCATCCGTTGGACCTCGCCGGGTTTATCGTCCCGCGCACCTTGTTATCGCCCGACCCGCTGAACACGACCCGTTCGCCCTGTTCATAAATCGCATAGGACGAAGCGGACACCGTTCCAAGGGGGCCGGAGCCCTGAACGCCCTTCGACCCTGTCACGACGCCCGTGCGCGTGTCGACGACCGCCTCCGGCGTCACCAGCGTAAAACCGGAGCCGCCGTCCGAGACCTTTACGTTCGGGCCGAGGGTCACGGTCCGCGCCGCCTCGTTGTACAGGCCGCCGTCCGCCGTCAGCGTCGTCACCTTGCGGCCGCCGAGATTCAGCCGCAGCGCCGGGGCGACCAGCTTGAAATGCCCGGTCTGCGGATCCCGCACGGCGCGCTTGAAGCCCACCACGAAACCGCGTCCCTGAGCGTCCTGGCCGAGGAAGCGCGAGTTCTCCAGCGTCACCTCGCGTGGCGTTTCGGCCGACCGCTCCACGTCCGACATCACCGTGCGGAGCACGATCCAGCTGAGCGTGCCGCCCGCCAGCACGACGATCAGCACCGGCAGCAGCCGGCGCAGCAGCTGAACCCGCCGCGAACGCGTGCGGAAGGCCACGGCCGTCGCGTGCACGCGGGCCTCGTCCTCGGCTTCCCGGGTGTTTGTCGGCTCGGTCATCAGGCCCCGGAATCAGGCATGGGCGAAGATGTCCATCTCATCCCAGCCGGCCAGGTCGAGCGCGGATCGGCTGGGCAGGAATTCAAAACACCGGGCGGCCAGTTCGGTTCGACCTTCGCGCTCCAGCATCTCGTCCAGCTTGGCCTTCACGGCGTGCAGGTAAAGGACGTCCGACGCGGCGTAATCCAGTTGCGCCTGGGTCAGTTCGGCGGCGCCCCAGTCGCTGGACTGCTGGGCCTTGCTCAGCTCGACGCCGGCGCACTCGCGCACCACGTCCTTCAGGCCGTGGCGGTCCGTGTAGGTGCGGGCCAGCTTGGAGGCGATCTTGGTGCAGTAGACCGGGCGCGTCTCCACGCCCAGGTGCAGCTGGAACATGCCGATGTCGAACCGGCCGAAGTGGAACAGCTTCAGCACCGCCGGATCGACCAGCAGCCGCTTCAGGTTCGGGCAATCGTAGAGCGGACGGTTCAGGCGCACGACATGGGCGTCGCCGTCGCCTGACGACAGCTGCACCACGCACAGGGGGTCGCGACGGAAGCGCAGGCCCATCGTTTCGGAGTCGACCGCCACCACCGGGCCCAGGTCGAGGCCGTCGGGCAGGTCGCCTTCGTGCAGGTAAACGGTCATCCAGCCAGTCTCGTAAAACTTGTCAGCCCATCAAGTAGCCGAGCGTTGCGCGCGAGGCGATAGGGGCCAAAACAGAAACGGCGCCGCATCAGGAGATGCGGCGCCGCTCAAAAGATGGTGCCCAGAAGAGGACTCGAACCTCCACGGCCGTTAAGCCACTGGCACCTGAAGCCAGCGCGTCTACCAATTCCGCCATCTGGGCCCAGACATCGCCGCCCCGTCGTTGTTCGGGGGCGTTTCCGTCCGGAAGGCGCGGACCTCTAAGGCAGGTGCCCGATCCGGTCAACAGCCTTTTGTCACGTTTATTTCGGGTCACGCCGATCGCATTCCGAAGCGAACAAATCCGCCTGTGCGTTGCGGGCCTCGCAGGCATCGTCTAATCCCGCCGCAACGCCGGTCCGGAGCCGGCACGATGTCTTTTCGCGGAGTCTGTCATGGTCGATGCTGCGCCCGGTCTGATCACTGTTTTCGGGGGCTCGGGCTTCGTCGGCGGCCAGGTCGTTCAGGCGCTGGCCCGTCGCGGCTGGCGGATTCGCGTCGCCTGCCGCCGCCCTGACCGCGCATGGAAGCTGCAAACCTCCGGTCACGTCGGCCAGATCCTCGCCGTTCGCTGCGACGCCACGGACCCGGCCCAGGTCGAGGCCGCGGTCGCCGGCGCGGACGCGGTGATCAATCTGATCGGCATCCTGCATGAGACGCCGTCGCGCAAATTCCACGACCTGCATGTCGCCGCCGCCCGGAATATCGCCGCCGCTGCAGCCGCCGTCGGCGTCGACCGCCTGGTCCACGTGTCGGCCCTCGGCGCCAATCCGGAAAGCGCGTCGGAGTACGCCCGCACCAAGGCCGAAGGCGAAATGGCCGTCCGCGAGGTCAAGCCCGACGCCGTCATCGTGCGCCCGTCTGTCGTGTTCGGCTCGGGCGACGACTTCCTGAACAAGTTCGCCGCCATGGCCCAGATGGCGCCGGCCCTGCCGCTCATCGGCGGCGGCCAGACGAAATTCCAGCCCGTCTACGTCGGCGACGTCGCCGCAGCGATCGCTGCGCTGACGGCCCGCGCCGACGCCGGCGAGCAGACCTACGAACTGGGCGGTCCTGCGGTCATGACGTTCGAGGACGTGATGAAGCTGGTCCTGCGGGAGACGCACCGCACCCGCGGCCTGCTGCCCATGCCGTTCTTCGTGGCGAAACTGGTCGGCGGCCTGGCCCAGCTGACCGCCCTGTTCGGCATCAAGCCTATGCTGACGGAAGACCAGGTCCTGCTGCTGGAAAGCGATAACGTGGTATCGGGCTCGACACCCGGCCTCGCTGAACTGGGCATCGAGCCCACCGGCCTGGAGGCTGTGGCCTCGTCCTACCTGTGGCGCTACCGCCGCGGCGGTCAGTTCGCGGAAGCGGCGGCCTGAGGCCGCCCTTCCGTCTTCAGGCGATCAGCCACATCGCCAACAGACCGACGGTGCCGACCAGGATGCGCCAGGCGGCGAACGGGGCGAAACCGTAGCGGCCGACGAAGTCGACCAGCGTCTTCACCACGAACAGACCGCTGAAGAACGACACGACGAAGCCGATGGCGATCAGCCCGGCCACGTCCTGCGTGATCAGGTCCCGGCTCTCCCAGAAGTCGAGCCCGAAGGCCGCGACCATCGTCGGGATGGCGAGGAAGAACGAGAACTCCGCCGCCGCCCGCTTGTCGACGCCCAGCAGCAGGCCGCCCACGATCGTCGCGCCTGAACGGGACACGCCCGGCACGATCGAGATGCACTGGAACAAACCCACGCCCAGCGCGGTCTTCCAGTTGAAGGCCATGGCGTCGTCGATCCGCGCCGGCGGCGCCCAGCGCTCCAGCGCGATCAGGCCGAACCCGCCGAGGATCAGGGTCACGCAGACGATCGTCGGATTGAACAGCACCTCCTTGATGAAATCGTGGAACAGCAGACCCACGATCGCCGAGGGGATGAAGGCCAGCAGCACCGACAGGGCGAACATTCGCGCCGCCGGATCCTTGCCCGGCAGGTCGAGCACGACCTTCCACAGGCGCTGGAAATAGATCGCCACCACCGCCAGGATCGCGCCCAGCTGGATCATGACGATGAAGGTGTCCCACGGCTCCGGAGGCAGTCCCAGCGCCTCCTTGGTCAGCAGCAGGTGGCCCGTGGACGAAACCGGAATGAACTCGGTCAGGCCTTCCACCAGGCCAAGGATGATCGCCGCCAACCAATCCGGCATACGCGCCCCTTACAAAGCTGGGGCGCGATTCAGTTCGCGCCCGGTTCAGGACCCACATAGCGCAGGCGCGCCCGGATAGGCGAGCCGTCGGTCATCTGGTCCAGCGCGTGGCCCAGCAATCCGGCCAGGCGGCCGACCAGCATCAGGTCCTGCGCACCCTCGCGCGGGAGCTCCAGTCGACGCGATACAGCCGCCAGCGCCAGCGAGAACGCGGGGGGACGTCCCGCCGCCGCCTCGCCTTCGGCCACCGCGCGCGCCAGATCGAGCGGCAGGTCCGCCGCCTGCAGCAGGGCCGCTGCGCGCGGATCCCCGCCTGGCCACATCCGGTCGCCGAAGCCGGCCAGCACGCCGGCCTCATGCGCGCGCCGGGCGGCGTCAGCGGCCTGACGTCGCACCGCGATGATCCAGGACGAGGCCCTGGTCATCTCGCTCATCACATCCGATGCGGCCACCACCGCCAGCCCGGCCAGCGCGCAGGCCGCGGGCGAGGCTCCGCCTGCGGCCGCCGCGCGCACGGCCAGCACGGCCGCGTCCAGGCCGGCGTCGGCCGACAGCACGAGGGCGCGCCGGATCAACTGGGCGTCGCGCTCGGGCGCCTTCCACGACCGCGCCAGTCTCTGGTGCAGGAACAGTCGCGGTCCCGGCCCGGCCACGGCGTCCACGGCCTCGTCCAGAACCCGCGCGCATTCGATGGCCAGGGTCTCGGGCGACCGCGGCTTGGCCTCGGCGTCCTCTTCGGCCCGTCGCGCCAGGGCGGCGAACAGGCGCGCCCGCGCCGATCCGCCGGGCGTCAGGCCGACCCGCGGCCGGACTTCGGCGAACGGATTGATCGTACGCACGCCCCACAGGCGCCGCGAAACATCCTCCAGCGTCGCCGTCTCCGACAACTGAACGGCGTCCAGCCCGCGGAAGAACAGGCGTCCGTCGGCGATGAAACTGATCGAGGAGGCCAGATCGGCCTCGCCCCGCGTCGGCGGCCCGCCCGGCGGCGCCCGCGGCGAGTCCTCGTCGGTGATCGGCTCGCCGGTCAAACGGGCGATGTCGCGCACGGCGTAAAGGCTGCGGCGCGGATCCAGCGGATCGGGCCGCGCAGTGATCCGCCCCCGGCTGACATAGGCGTACAGCGTCTGGGCTTTCACGCCCAGGCGGTCCAGCGCCTCTCCGCGCCCGATCCAGCGGTCGTCCGACGCCGGTTGCATGCCCATTCCCCCGGTGCGCCACCCCCTGGAACAGCGTTCCGGCGGCGACCGGAAACCGTTGTAATGGTAAACGCCTTCACGGTGAAGCTTGTGTCGGCCTTGGCACGGCCATGGCTTTCCGCGACAAGGACGGCGATGACCGCCTCCTCTCTGGACGACATCCACGCCGCCACGCGCAACGTCACCCGACTGTCGGTCGGCGTGGCCGTGACCCTGATCGTGCTCAAGGCCTTCGCCCTCGGCGCATCCGGTTCGGTCTCAATGCTGGCGTCGCTTGCGGATTCGACCCTCGACCTCGTCGCTTCACTGGCGACCTTCTTCGCCGTGCGCTGGGCCGCCGCCCCGCCCGACGACGAGCATCGATTCGGCCACGGCAAGGGCGAGGCGCTCGCCGCCCTGGTCCAGGCCGGCCTTGTCTTCGCGTCCAGCGTCTTCATCGGCTGGGAGGCCATCCAGCGCATCTTCGACCCGCGTCCGGTCAGCGCCGGCTACTGGAGCGTGCTGGTCGTCCTGATCTCCATCGCCCTGACCGGCTGGCTGGTCTGGCGCCAGACGCGGGCCGTCAAGGCGACCGGCTCCGTCGCCATCGAGGCCGACCGCGCCCACTACGTCGCCGACCTCGCCGCCAACGCCGTGGTCCTGATCGGCGTGATCTCGGGCGCCTTCCTGTCCGCGCCGGGACTGGACGCAGCGGCCGGCCTCGTCGTCGCCGTCTGGCTGTTCTGGGGCGCCACGGGCATCCTGCGTGGCGCCGCCGACCAGCTGCTGGATCGCACCGCCTCCGACGCCGACCGCGTCGCCATCACCACGGCCGTCCTGTCCGATCCCCGCATCGGCGGCGTGCATCGACTGCGCACCCGTCAGGCCGGCCCGGTCATGATGATCCAGATGCACATCGACATGGACCCCGCCCTGACCCTGGATCAGGCCCACGCCATCATGCAGGAGGCCGAGGAACGTCTGCTGGCCCAGTGGCCGCACGCGGACATCCTCATGCATCCGGACCCGCGCGGTCCCGTCCGCCCTCATGCCGACGACGTTTCTCCCACGACCGCAAAAGGACCCTGGGCCTGACGCCTTCGCGGGATGGCTAACGCCCGCTTAACGGCCTTGGGCGCATGGACAGCGCATGTCTTCCGTCCTGTATCACTTCGCTTTCGATCCCGGTTCGCGCGCCGCGCGCCTGGCGCTGGGCGAAGCGAAGGTCGCCTTCGAGGAAACGCCCGTCCGCCCGTGGGAGGACAGCTGCCCGATCGCGGGGCTGAATCCGTCGGGCATGCCGCCGGTCCTGCAGGTAACCGAGACCGGCCGGACCCTGACCCTGTGCGAACCGGCGGCCATTCTCGGCTGGCTCGAAGACCGTTCCGCCGCGCCCTTCCTGCTGCCCGCCGATGCGGCCGAGCGCGCCGAGACCCGCCGCCTGGTCACCTGGTTCGACCGCCGCTTCACCGACGAGGTCGACGCCGTGCTTCTGCACGAGCGCATGGAGAAGCCCCTGCTTCGCCTCGGGCCGCCCGAAGCCCGCGCCCTGCGCGCCGGCCGCGAGGCCCTGCGCGCCCACCTGTCGCAGTTCGAAAGCCTGGTGGCCGAGCGCGACTGGCTCTCCGGGCGCCGGCTCAGCCAGGCCGACCTCGTCGCCGCGGCCCACCTGTCGATCCTCGACTATTTCGGCGAGGTCGCCTGGGCCAACTGGCCCGCGTTGAAGACCTGGTACATGAAGCTGAAATCGCGGCCGTGCTTCCGGCCCCTGCTGGCCGACCGCTTCCCTGGCGTGCCCGCTTCGGGGCAGTATGCCGACCTCGATTTCTAGGGGGCGGGCATGAATACGAATCTTTGGGCGGCGGCGCTTGGCGCTGCGATGGTGCTTGGGTGGACGCCGGCGGCGGCCGCTCCTCCACCCGGGTCGGGCGCACCCGCTCTCGAACAACCCGGCGCCAATGAAGACGAGCTGGCCCGCCAATGGCTGGCGGATTCGGCGCGGTGGTCCACCGCCTATTCCGAAATCCTGAGCGCCAGGACCGATCGCATCGGCCGCTTCAGCGACGCCACCGCGCAGTTCATCGACCGCGTCGACGCGGGCGACCGGGCCGGCGCACGCGCCTGGGCGGAAGCCTGGATTGCTGCGGAAAGGTCCGGAATGGCCGGCGAGCGGGCGACGTTCGATACCCTGCCGACCGACCCGCCGGCCCTGCCGGGCTTCCTTGTTGAATACCCGGAAGCCCGCGCGGTCCGCCTCGGCTACATCGAATTCCGCGACGGCCTAGCCACCTTCCTGCGCCAGACGGATGCGGCGTTCGCGGACTATTCGAACCTGATGATCACGGCGACGTCCGGTCGGGATCAGGACCGGCTCGCCCTGATCAACGGCGTGATGATGCTCAGCGCAGCGGCCATCGACAGCGAGATCATCCTGCTACGGACGATGCGCAGCAAGCCGGGCGAACCGCAGCACCACCTCGTCTCCGCGATGCTGGAGTCCGACTATGCGATGTCGGCCTGGATGAAGCAGTTCGCGGCGACGCTGCTGGGCAAGGAGGTCGATCGGGACCTCGTCGCAACGGAAATGCGGCAGCGGGCCGCCGCCGCCTCGCAACAGGCAGACGACCTCGCCGCCGCCGCACGACAGAGCCGCACGGAGATGAACGCCGCCATGCAGCAGGCCGGTATGGCTCAGGTGTTCGGCGCCGCCATGGACTCCTACATTGAGAGCGCAAACGTCGAGCGGGAGATTGCAGCCTTGCTGACCAAACTGGCGGACAAGACAGCGGCAGGCGACCTCGAGGGTCAGCTCGCACTCAGCCAGGCCATGGAAGGTCTCGGCACGCGTCGCATGACCCTGCAACAGGACCGGGCGGCTATGGTGGCCGCTGTTTCCGACTGATGGCGGACGACCTGCGCGCCGAGGTACGCAAGCGCGCGGGCATGCTCGGCTTCGACGTCTGCCGCTTCGCCTCGGCCTCCGCGTCGTGGAGCGCGGGTGAGCGGCTGGCCCATTTTGTCGAGGCCGGGCGACACGGCGACATGGGCTGGATGGAGACGACGCTTGAGCGCCGCGCCCACCCCACCGCCATGTGGGAGGGCGCCCGCAGCGCCATCGTCCTGGGTCTCAACTACGGACCGGAGCATGATCCCCTGCCGGAGATGCAGGACGCCTCGGCCGGCTACATCTCAGTCTATGCGCGCGGCGACGACTATCACGAGGTCATCAAGGGTCGGCTCAAGACCCTCGCCGGCCAGATCGCCGCCCGCACCGGCGAGGAGGTCAAGGTCTTCGTCGACACCGCTCCCCTGATGGAGAAGCCGCTGGCCCAGCGGGCCGGCCTCGGCTGGCAGGGCAAGCACACCAACCTGCTGTCGCGCAGTCACGGCAACTGGCTGTTTCTCGGCGTCATCCTCACCGCGACGGAGTTCGAGCCGGACGCGCCGGAGGGGGAGCACTGCGGCACCTGCACCGCCTGCCTCGACGCCTGTCCGACGGCGGCCTTCCCGGCCCCGTTCCAGCTCGACGCCCGCCGCTGCCTTTCCTATCTGACCATCGAGTTCGCGGGGCCCTGGCCGGTCGAGTTCCGCACGGCGGCCGGCAGCCGCATCTACGGCTGCGACGACTGTCTGGCCGTCTGTCCGTGGAACAAGTTCGCCGCCGCCGCCCGGGAAGGGCGCGTGCAGGCCCGGGACGCCCTGGTCTCGCCCCGCCTGGCGGATCTCGCCGCCCTGGACGACGCCGCCTTCCGCGCCCTGTTCACGAAAAGCCCGGTCAAACGCATCGGTCGCGACCGCTTCGTCCGCAACGTCCTCTACGCCATCGGCAACAGCGGGGACGCGGAACAGATCCCGTCCGCCGAGGCCCTGCTGGACGACCCGAACCCGGTCGTCCGCGACGCCGCCGAATGGGCGCTGGCGCGTCTGACCACGTAGAGTCCCGCGCGCCTTGTCATCCGTCTGGCGGCCGGCGAGCCCAACTCAATCCGGTTTGATCGGCCCGTAGATGTCGAGATCGACGACGAGGCCACGCTCCCCGATCATGCGGAGTGTTTCAGGTTGCAGCGTCAGGCCATCGTTCGACGTTGCAAGGAACAGCCCACAGAAGACGCGCCCCCTGTACCGACCAGCCAACGACCGCCACGCTTGGAGGTCATCGTTCAGGCCCGAAAACAGCTGCCTGATCTTCCAATCGAGATCCGCAGGCTCCTGTCGATCCGCCACCAGCCGCCACGAACCGGTTTTGGCGGTGATCTCCCTGCCGTAATCGTTAGTCCACGTTTCGCCCCTGGCGACGCCGACGGTTGGTTCGCCCCCGAGACTGCGCGTGATCTCGGCCGGATCGAGGTCGTCACCATAGAAGCCGATGGATGCCGCCGAGGATTCGAGCGTCCCCATGGCCCCTTACCCGTTGGCCGAGCCGACACCTGTCTCGCCGCCCGGCGCGCGGGCGATATCCAGCAGCTTAAGCCGGAACACCAGCACGCTGTTCGGCGGGATCGGGCCCTGGCCCTGTTCGCCGTAGCCCTTCTCGGGCGGCAGATAGACGACCCATTCGTCGCCGACCTTCATGTGCTGCAGCGCCTCGGTCCAGCCGTCGACGACCGTGCCCAGGGTGAAGACCGCCGGCTGGCCGCGTTCGAACGAGCTGTCGAACACCGTACCGTCCGTCAGGCTGCCTTCGTACTCCACGCGAACCAGATCGTTCCGGTCCGGGCTCTCGCCGCCTGCGGGGCCCGACTGCAGGATCTTGTACTGCACGCCCGACGGCAGGGTTTTCACCCCCTCCGCCTTGGCGTTGTTGGTCAGGAAGAACTGGGCCGCGCGTGCGTTCACGTCGGCGGTCTCGTCCACCGTCGCCGGGCCCTTGTTGCAGGCGGCCAGCGCCAGCGTCGCCATGACGGCTGCGGCCGCTGCGGTCCTAGCCCATGCGAAGGTCATATCCAGCCTCTTCCAGTCCCTGTCTGATTTCCTGAGCGTGCGCTTCGCCGCGGGTCTCGACCATGATGTCGAACTCCGCGCCCTTGGCCGGCACATCCAGCGCCAGCCGGTTGTGCACCACGTCGATGATGTTGCCGCCAAGACCGCCGATCACCGCGCTCATCTTGGACAGCATGCCCGGGCGGTCGTCGCCCAGGATGCGATAGACCACCAGCTTCTTCTCGCGGACCAGCTCGCGGTTCAGGACCACGGCCAGCATGCGGGCGTCGATATTGCCGCCGGTCAGCTCGATGCCGACCTTCAGGCCCCTGAATTTGTCGGGGTAGGCCAGCATGGCCGCCAGGCCGCCGGCCCCGGCGCCCTCGGCGACCGTCTTCTCCAGCGTGGCGAGGAAGGCGACGCCCTTCTCGAAATCGGCCTCCTGGCAGACCAGGACCTCGTCGATCAGCGGGTCCGCCAGCGCGAACGGAATGTCGCCGACCGCCTTGATGGCGATGCCCTCGGCGATCGTCTGGCCGCCGCATTTCGGCGGCTGGCCGGCCCGTTTGGCCGAGAACGAGGGATACATGGCCGCCTCGACGCCGACGATGCGGATAGAAGGCTTCAGGGCTTTCGCCGCGATGGCCGAACCGGCGATCAGCCCGCCGCCGCCGATCGGAATGATCAGAACGTCGAGGTCAGGCGCGTCCTCCAGGAACTCCAGGCCGCACACGCCCTGGCCAGCCACAATGCCCGCGTCGTCGAAGGCCGAGATGAAGACGAAGCCTTCCTCGTCGCGCAGCCGGTGCGCCTCCTCGGTCGAGCCGGAAAAATCGGCGCCCTTGATCACGACGGTCGCGCCGTGGGCCCGCGTGCCGTCCGCCTTCACGAAGGGCGTGCCCTCCGGCATGACGATCGTCACCGGCACGCCCAGACGGCCGCCGTGATAGGCCAGCGCCTGTGCGTGATTGCCCGCGCTGGCGGCGACCACGCCGCGTCGCCGTTCGTCCGGCGTCAGTTGCAGCAGGCGATTCAGCGCGCCGCGTTCCTTGAACGAGCCGGTGAAATGCAGGTTGTCGAACTTGATCCAGACCTCGGCTCCGGTGAGCTGCGAGATGCGGCGCGAATAGCGTACGGGCGTACGGTCGACCTGACCGGCGATACGGTCCCGCGCCGCCAGAATGTCGTCAAACGTGACTGTCATGGGCGTCCCCTATACCCGGTTCTGCGCCGGGCTGATGCGCGCTTTTGGACCACGGCCCCATGCGTCGCAACCTTGACCTTATGGCGGCGTTGAGCGTCTGATCAGATGTTCGAACCGCAGTTGACGGAGAGAGCCATGTCCAAGCCCAGGTTCGCCCTGCCCCTGATCGTCCTCGCCGCCGCCGGCGCCGTCCTGGCCGGTTGCGCGACCACGCCTGTCGGCGGCGCTCCGTCGGGCCCCGCAACCTTCCGCACTGACGATTTCAGCTGGTCGACACCCGCCGGCCGCGGCTCCATCGACGGTCGCGTCGAATACCGCCAGAACGGCGTCGCCTTCGCCTGCACCGGCAACGTCGCCCTGACGCCGGACACCCCCTACACCCGCGCCCGCTTCCAGACCCTGTACGGTTCGGTCGACCGCGCCGCCCTGCCGGAAGCCGTCGTGCGCGCCCGCACCGTTCCGGATCCCAATGCCGACTATCGCTCGTTCGTCCGGTCGACGACCTGCGCCGACGGCCGCTTCGAGTTCACTGGCCTGCCCGACGGCGGCTGGTTCATCATCGCCCCGGTCAGCGCCGGCGGAGACCGCGTGGTGCTGATGCGCCGCGTGCAGACCCGCGGCGGAAGGATCGCCGTCACCCTCTGAAAGTTCACGCCACCCGTTCGAAAGGCCGCGTATCGGGCCGCTCTGGAGAGTTAACCATGCGCCTCGCCCTGACCGCCGCCGCCGGCCTCGCCCTGCTCGCCGCGCCCGCCGCCGCCCAGTCCTGGAATCCGTACAGCTACAGCGGCCAGGACCGGTACGACGGGCGATACGACTACGACCGCCGTGACACCAACGCCGTCCCGTCGAACTTCGACTGGCGCAGCCAGCTGGACCGGCCGGGCGATTATCGCTGCGACGCCTATTGGGATGCGAACCGGGACGACTGCGGCGATCGCTGGCGCGACCAGCGCCGCCGCGTCAGCCCGCAGGCGCGCCGCGACTATCGCGAGCTCGCCGGCTACTCCCGCGACGAGTACAGCCGCTACGGCCATGGCGACTACGGCTACGGCTACAGCCAGGGGCGCTACGGCTATCGATCCCATCAGCGCGGATACGGTTCGGCCTACGGCTACGGGCACGGCTCCGGCGGCACGACCTACGAAGGCGCCTACGGGCGGCCGGACGTGGTCTTCCCCGGCGGCGGTCGGGCATACGCCGGCGGCCGCGACGTCCGCCGTATGGACTGGTGCCGCGCCAACTATCGCTCGTACGATCCGGCCAGCGGCTATTACCGCGGCTACAGCGGCGAGCTGATTTTCTGCGGCTAAACCGCCACTTCCGCGGCAATTGACGCGCTAACGGCGTTCATCTGATCACAGACGTGTGGGTGAGCGCCGTTCGCCCTTTTTTCGCCCCGCCCGGCCCGCTCGGTCACATCCGCCCACCAGGGCGTTTAGTCGAGGGGGAGCGTACGTGTCCCAGCACAATATCTCTGGCTCGGAAGTCTTCGGACCCAAGCCGTTCGTCATCCTGCGTGGCGTTAAATCCAGCGGCCTGCGCCGCCAGCGCACCGCCCGCACCTGGGTGGCCTTCGTCGCCGGCGCGATCGTCGCCGTCACCGGCGGCGCTGTCGCCATGGCCGCGGTCTTCGGCCCCACCCTGTTCGGCTAAGCCGCCGACCTGAACGGTGCGAAACGGCCAGAAGGCGAACCCTTCTGGCCGTCGCCGTTCTTCAGGCCAGCCAGACCATCCGGCGCGTCCGCGCCTCTTCCCCGCGAGCGCGGCTGAAACCCTTGCGGACCTCGCCCGTGTACAGGAAGCCGGCCTTCTCCAGCACGCGGCCGGAGGCGGGATTGTCGTCGAAATGGCCCGCCACCAGCGCGCGCCGACGCCAGTTGCGGCTGGCCCAGACCACGCCGGCCTCCAGCGCCTCGGTCGCATAGCCGCGACCCCAGAACGGGCGGCCGATCCAGTAGCCGACCTCCGGCCCCAGATCCCCATCCTCGAACAGACCCAGCACGCCGACGGGCCCGTGGTCCTCATGCTCGATCAGGAAGGTCTGCGCTTTCGCCGGATCCTGCCCCGCGACGCGCAGAACGAACTCCTCGGCGTCGTCCATCGAGAACGGATGCGGCATCCGAAGGGTCATGCGCGCGATATCCGGGTCGTTGGCGAGCGTGGCCAGACGGCAAATATCCTGGGCCTGCGGGCTACGCAGAGCCAGACGCCGCGTCTCGACGACGGGAGAGGGTTCGATCACGCACATGACACGCCTCGTTCGATTCTCACCGCCTCCTTGGAGGGCTCGGGCGGTGTTCGAGGCGGGGAAACGAAAACGGGGAGCCCGGTGATCCGGACTCCCCGCGGAAAATTTTCCCTTGGTCCGGATCGGGGCTTTCCAGCCTGCGCGATCCGGTTTGAGGGCGGTTCGCGCTATTCGGCGGCCATGGCCTGCGGCTGGGTGTCGTTGGCGGCAAGAATCGACACGTAACAACGGCCACCACGCTTGGTGGTGAATTTCACGGCGCCGTTTACGAGCGCGAACAGGGTGTGGTCACGTCCGAGACCCATGTTCTCACCCGGGTGGAACGTGGTGCCGCGCTGACGCACGATGATGTTGCCGGCCAGCACGCGCTCGCCGCCAAACTTCTTCACGCCAAGGCGCTTCGACTCGGAGTCGCGACCGTTGCGCGACGAACCGCCGGATTTCTTGTGAGCCATCGGAACTCTCTTCGCTTTACGTCGGGGGCCCTCAGGCGCCTGACGTTGTCATTCTTAGCACAGTCGCGCCGGAAGGGCGCGGGGTGGATTACGCTTCGTCGGTCGACGCGGCCTTGGCCTTCTTGGCCGGGGCCTTCTTGGCGGCCGGAGCCTTGGCTTCGGTCTCGACCTTGGCGGCCTTCGGAGCCGCGGCCTTCTTGGCCGGCTTGGCTTCTTCGGTCGCTTCAACGCGCGGGGCGAGGCCACGGGCGCGGGCGTTCATTTCAGCCTTGGTCATCAGCGAGGTTTCGCCGTCCCACTTGGCCTTCTCGCCGGCGCCTTCGATGCCGGTGATGCGCAGGACGGTTTCCATCTGGCGATGGCCGTTCGTGCGGCGGTAGCCTTGACGACGGATCTTCTTGAAGATCTTGATCTTCTCACCCTTGCGGGTTTCGACCAGCGTCGCTGCGACGGTCGCGCCGTCGATCAGCGGAGCGCCGACCGTAACGCCCTTGTCGCCGCCGAGCATCAGCACTTCGCCGAAGTTGACGGCAGCGCCGGCGTCGCCATCGAGTTTCTCGACCACGATCACATCGCCCGGTTGGACCCGGTACTGCTTGCCGCCGGTCTTGATCACCGCGTACATGTTGAAGCCTCAGCGTAAACGCAAAAAGAATAAGCCCGACGGGGACCCCCCTCGGGCGAAGAGCGGCGACATATACGGAAGGGGTCGACCGAGTCAACGCGGACGGGCGAAAAACCCGGATTGGCGGCACAGGCGCCGCAGCGGGGACACGTTCGAACGGGCTAGCCCGCTCTCGCTAACTCGATAGCGCACTTTGCCTGGAGGGCGGCGCAGCGCATCCTGAACTTGGCGGGTTTGGTCGGGGAGGCAGTGGAGGGCCTTCGCATGCCTGGTGCGCCCCGCTTCGGCACCGTGTCATATACCGTTGGTACGACATTCAACGGTGTAGACCTCAACGAGAATTTCGGCGTCTCCGTCGCCTCTGCGGGCGATGTGAACAATGACGGCGTCCCGGATCTCATCGTCGGCGCCGATCTGGATGACGTCGGCGGCCCGAACTACGGCAGCGCCCGTGTGATCTCCGGCGCGAACGGCGCCACTCTTCACTTTCTGACGGGCGGAGCGGCGGAGGACTTCTTCGGCCATTCGGTCGCCGGCGCAGGTGATGTGGACAACGACGGGTTCGATGACGTGATCATCGGGGCATGGGTCGCCGATCCCAATGGACAGGAGTCCGGCCTGGCCCGCGTCTATTCCGGCGCGACCGGCGCGATCCTGCACACATTCACGGGCAACAGCGCTGGCGATCGTCTCGGCGTGTCTGTTGCGTCCGCCGGAGACGTCAACGGCGACGGACGGCCGGACCTGATCGTCGGCGTCTATCAGGAAGACAACAACGGTC
Source organism: Brevundimonas lenta (assembly GCF_014196335.1). Classification (GTDB taxonomy): domain Bacteria; phylum Pseudomonadota; class Alphaproteobacteria; order Caulobacterales; family Caulobacteraceae; genus Brevundimonas; species Brevundimonas lenta. The sequence continues at coordinate 748,037 of NZ_JACIDM010000001.1, read as the reverse complement.
AGAATTCCGGCAGCGCACTCGTCTATTCCGGCGTAGACGGCGCATTGCTGCACACCTTCAACGGATCGGTTCCGGCCGAGATGTTCGGCACGTCCGTGGCCTCCGCCGGCGACGTCGATGGAGATGGCCAGGCCGACCTCATCGTGGGAGCGCCCGGGGATGACGTGACGGCCACCAACGCTGGCGCCGCCTATGTCTATTCAGGCGCGACGGGGGCGCTGCTCTACACGTTCAACGGCGCCAGTTCCGGCGACAATTTCGGAGTCTCCGTCGCCGGGGCCGGGGATGTGAACGGCGATGGTCGCGCCGACCTGATCGTCGGGGCCAATCTCGACGACAACACCGGCGTGAACTCCGGCAGCGCCCGGGTGATCTCGGGCGCGACGGGCGCCACGCTGTACGCCGTCAATGGCGCCGGGGTCGGGGCCCAATTCGGCCGGTCGGTGGCCGCGGCGGGCGATCTCGACGGCGACGGTTGCGACGACCTGATCGTCGGCGCGCCCGAGGACCGCGCCACGGCCGGCAGCGCGCGCATCATCTCAGGCGCCACAGGCGGCACGATCGCCACCTTCGTCGGCGATGACGGAGATGACAATTTCGGCTTCTCCGTTTCCTCGGCCGACGATCTGAACGGCGACGGCTTCGATGATCTGATCGTCGGCGCCGACGACGATGAGACCAACGGCCTCGTCTCGGGCAGCGCCCGCACCTTCCTGTCGCAGCAGACCAACCTGCTCGACAACGCTCCGGCCTTCACCGAGCACGACCCCGGCGTCCTGCTGGACGGTGACGTCGCCATCGCCGACGCCGAGTTCGACTTCGCCAACAGCTACGCCGGCGGGACCCTGACGCTCGCGCGGGTGGACGGCGCCAATGTCGATGATGTCTTCGCCGGCTCCGGCGCCCTGTCGCTGGCGAACGGCCAGGTGCTCGTGTCCGGCGTCGCCATCGGCGACTACACCGACGTCGGCGGCGAGTTGGTCATCACCTTCAACGCCGCCGCCACCACCGTCCGCGCCAACCAGGTCCTGCGGTCCATCACCTATGTGAACGCCTCGCACACCCCGCCGGCGTCGGCCGCCATCCAGATCACCTTCAGCGACAATGACCCGGTTCAGCCCCAGTCTGTCTCGGGCGTGATCACCGTCGCCCTCACCGCTGTGGAGGACTTGCCGCTGGCCTTCGACGACGCCGTCTCCGCGGCCGAGGTCGGGGTCCTGACCGGCAGCGTCTTCGCCGACAACGGTTCCGGAGCCGACGGCGATTTCGACGGACCGCCGATCGCGGTCGGCCAGGTCAACGGCGCGATCGGAGCGGTCGGCCAGCCCGTCCTGATGGCCTCCGGGGCCGTACTGACAGTCAACGCCGACGGGACCTTCACCTACGATCACGGCACCCTGTTCAACACCCTGCCCGGACCGCTGTCCGGGGCCGCCAACCGCACCTTCAGCGAGACCTTCACCTACGGTCTGGTCACCGGCCAGGTGGCGACCGTCACCGTCACGGTCGTCGGCGAGGACGGAGGGCTCGACATCCTGCTCGGCACGGCCGGCGCAGACGATATGGATGGCGGCGCAGGCGACGACCAGGTCCGCGGCAGCGCCGGAGACGATCTGCTGGACGGCGGCGACGGGATCGACGTTCTCGTCTACGCCGGCTCGACCTCGGGCGTGTCCGTCAACCTCGCGGCCGGCCGCGCGACGAACGACGGCCAGGGCGGCGCCGACAGCGTGTCGAATTTCGAGAACATCGCCGGCTCGGCGTTTGACGACCTGCTGGTGGCGTCGGGCGCCGCCAATCGCCTGGCCGGCGGTGCGGGCGCGGACACCCTGATCGGGCTGGGCGGCGCGGACGTTCTCATCGGCGGGGCGGGCGCGGCCAATCAGCTGCAGGGCGGCGACGGCGACGACCAGTATTTCGTCACCGCCAACGACAGCGTCATTGAACTGGCCGCCCAGGGCCGCGACCGCGTCCTCACCGACCGCACCACCTTCACCCTCGGAGCCAATGTCGAAGAGCTGGTCTACACCGGCGCAGCGGCCTTCACCGGCCGCGGCAACGGGCTGGACAATTTCATCGCCGGCGCCGGCGGGGCGGACAGTCTCAGCGGCGGGGTCGGGCGGGACGTCCTGTCCGGCGGCGCGGGCGTCGACCGCGCCGACTATTCGACCGCCGCAGCGGGGGTCGTCGCCAGTCTCGCGCTCGGCGCGGCCTCGACGGACGGGGACGGGTCCAACGACATCCTGATCGGCCTCGAGGATCTGCGCGGCTCGGGCTTCGATGACCGACTTTCCGGCGACGCCGGAGCCAACCGGCTGGAAGGCCAGGGCGGCGGCGACGTCCTCGTCGGTCGCGGGGGCGCCGACATCCTGTCCGGCGGCGGCGGGATCGATACAGCCGACTACGCGGCCGCCGCGGCAGGCGTCACCGCTTCCCTGACGGCCGCCACGGCTTCCAACGATGGCGACGGCGCCGCCGATATACTGGAGTCCATCGAGAACCTGATCGGCTCCGCGTTCGACGACCTGCTGATCGGCCACGCCCAGGGCAACATCCTGACCGGCGGCGCGGGCCGCGACACCCTGCTGGGCCTCGACGGGGCCGACACGCTCGCGGGCGGACAGGGCGTCGCCAACCAGCTATTCGGCGGTCTGGGCGACGACATCTATGTGCTGGAAGCCGTAGGCGACACCATCTTCGAGGCCGAGGGCGCGGGCACGGATACGGCGCGCGTCGCCTACAACCTGCTGAACCTCGCCGCCAACGTCGAGAACGTCGTCTATACCGGCACGGGCGGTTTCACTGTCGTCGGCAACGCCCTCGCCAACGTCCTCACCGGCGGCGCCGGACTGGACACCTTCACCGGCGGCGGCGGCAACGACACCCTGAACGGCGGCGGCGGACGGGACATAGCCCGCATGTCGGGAACCGCCGCGCAATATTACTTCGCCGATCTCGGCGACGGCCGGCTGCGCATCGTCGACACGGTCGCCGGTCGCGACGGCATCGACATCCTCAACGACATAGAGGCGGTGCGCTTCTCCGACGGGACCATCACCGAGATCTCCGCACTTCCGGCTCCCGCCCTGTCCTTCAAATCCGTCGCGGGTCCCCAGGTGCTGCCGGGCGTGGACGACGTCTTCTCCTTCAGGGAGGAGTCCATCCCCTCGCGCCTCTTGCGCCCCGACCGGGATGGATTCGGGGGGCACGACGGGTCGATGTTCCAGGCGCACGCCGATGACTGGCTGTTCTAGACCTCAACCCTGACGGGACAGCACACCGCTGGACGTCGGTCCCGCCTTCGGCGCCGACGACTGGTTCCTGAAACGACGCGACAAGCTTGACCAATGCGGGCGGGACACATGCGGCGGGCGACCGCTCGCGCGTCACGGTCCGTCAGTTGCTGCCGGCCCCGCTTTAAGGTTTAGGTAACCGCATCAAAAAGGGCGCCTATGGGGGGCGTGCCCGCGCATGCGCCGTTGCGCGCCGCGCGATGCAGGGGGCCAGACATGCCGGTCACGTTCAGCGAACAAGACACCTCGACCTTCCCGCTGCCCGCCGCGGGCGGCCGCATGAACTTCGTCGACGTCGATGGCGACGGCGATATGGACATCCTGTTCCAGACCGGCGCCAACGGCACGGCGTTCCAGTACGCCCGCTCCAACGGCGACGGCACCTACACCATCCTGGCCCTGGGCTCTTCGCCGTTCGCCGGCCTGACCCTCCCGGACCACAACGGGGGCAATTTCCACTTCGGCGACATCGACGGCGACGGCGACATGGACCTGTGGGCCGGTCAGGCGTCGGGCGCCGGCACAGGCAGCTACTTCCGCAACGACAACGGGACGTTCACCGCGCAGTCGTCCTCCACCTTCCCGCAGCCGGGCGCCGCGTCGCGCGTCGCGATGGGTGACTTCGACGGCGATGGCGACGCCGACATGCTCTACCAGACGGTCGGCAACGGGACGCCCTTCCAGTACGCCCGCTCCAATGGCGACGGCACCTACACCCTCCTGGCTCTTGCCTCCTCGCCCTTCGCCGGTTTGACCCTGCCGGACAACGGCGGCGGCACCCACTATGTCGCCGACTTCGACGGCGACGGCGACGTCGACATCTGGGCGACCGTGGCCAGCAACACGGGCAGCTATTTCGTCAACAACGGGAACGGGACCTTCTCGGCCGGTTCGGCCTCCACCTTCCCCGCGGCGGCGGCGATCACCCGCCACGTGATCGGCGACTTCGATTCCGACGGCGACGCCGACATCCTCTACCAGACCGGCGCCGACGGCACGGTCTGGCAGTACGCCCGCTCCAACGGCGACGGCACGATGACGATCCTGTCGCAAGCCGCCTCGCCCTTCGCCGGCGTCAGCCTCGTCAACCACAACGGCTCGAACTTCATGGCCGGCGACATTGATGGCGATGGCGACGACGATATCCTGGGAACGGTCAACGGCACCCAGGGCGAGTTCTACCTCGCCAACGGCAAGCCGCCCGAGATCGCCAGTTCGACCCCGTCGGACAACGCCACGGGCGTCGCCGTCGGCGCCAACATCGTCCTGACGTTCGACGAGTCCGTCACCAAGGGCTCGGGCAACATCTACATCTACCGCGGCGACGGCACCCTGATCGAAACCATCAGCGTCGGCTCGGCCCAGGTCTCCGGCTCGGGCACGACCTGGACCATCGACCCCTCGGTCACCCTCGCGGGCCTGACCAACTACTACATCCTCACCGACGACGGCATCTTCGCCGACGCCGACGGCTCGATCTTCGCGGGCATCAGCGACGCGATCACGCTGAACTTCACCACCGCCGCCGCCAACACCGCGCCGACCTTCATCAACATGAATGGCGACATGGCCGCCTTCACGGAAGGCGCGCCGGTTCAAGTCGATGTGGGCGGCAACGCCATAATCACCGACGCCGAACAGGCCAATTTCAACGGCGGAACCCTGACCTTCACGATCACCAACAACGGCGTCGCCGCCCAGGACGTGCTCAGCATCGCCAACAACGGCACGGCCCCGGGCCTGATCAGCGTTTCCGGCAACGCCGTCTCGTATGGCGGTGTGCAGATCGGGACCTTCACCGGCGGGACCGCCGGCGCCGCCCTGGTCGTCACCCTTGACCCCGACGCCACCCCGGCCGCCACCCAGGCCGTGGTCCGGGCGCTGCGGTACAACAACACCTCCGATGCGCCGAACACGGCGACGCGCACCATCACAACCGTCCTCACCGACGGCGCGGGCGGAACCAGCGCGACCCAGACCAACAGCGTCACCCTCACCGCAGTCAACGACGTACACACGGGCGGGGCTTCCATCACCGGCTCGGCGGCCGAGGACCAGGTCCTGACCGCCGTCTCGACCCTGGTCGATCCGGACGGCCTCGGGACCCTGCACTATCAGTGGCAGCGCGACACCGGCGGCGGTTACGTCAACGTCGGCGCCGACCAGGCGACCTACACCCTCGGCGACGCCGATGTCGGCGGCGTCGTGCGCGTGGTGATCTATTACACCGACGCCGGCGGCACGGTTGAGTCCGCGACCAGCGCCGGCACGGCGGCCGTCGCCGCCGTCAACGATCCGCACACCGGCGGCGCCGTGATCAGCGGCACGGTCAGCGAGAACCAGGTCCTGACCGCGGTCTCAACCCTGGCTGATCCCGACGGCCTGGGGACCCTGCACTATGACTGGCAGCGCAACACCGGATCGGGCTTCGTCTCGATCGGCGCCGCCGACCAGGCGACCTACACCCTCGGCGACGCCGACGTGGGCGCCTCGGTCCGGGTGGTGATCAGCTACACCGACGGCCAGGGCTTCTCGGAGTCGGCGACCAGCGGCGCCTCGCCGACCATCGCCGGCGTCAACGACCCGCACACCGGCGGCGCCTCGATCAGCGGCACGGCCACCGAGGACCAGGTCCTGACCGCCGTCTCGACCCTGGCCGACGCCGACGGCCTGGGGACCCTGCACTACGACTGGCAGCGCGACACCGGCTCGGGCTTCGTCTCGATCGGCGCCGCTGACCAGGCGACCTACACCCTCGGCGGCGCCGACGTCGGCGGTGTGGTCCGCGTGGTCATCAGCTACACCGACGGCCAGGGCTTCTCGGAGTCGGCGACCAGCGCCGGCACCGCGGCCGTCGCCAACGTCAACGACGCTCCCACCGGCGGCGTGTCGATCACCGGCACGGCGACCGAGGACCAGGTCCTGACCGCCGACACCTCGACACTGGCCGACGCCGACGGCCTGGGGACCCTGCACTACGACTGGCAGCGCGACACCGGCTCGGGCTTCGTCTCGATCGGCGCCGCCGACCAGGCGACCTACACCCTCGGCGACGCCGACGTGGGCGGCTCGATCCGCGTCGTCGTCAGCTACACCGACGGCTCGGGCACGGCCGAGACGGCGACCAGCGCCGGCACCAACGCCATCGTCAACGTCGACGACGCCGCCGTGGCGGTGGACGATTCCGACGCGACGCTGGAAAGCGCCGTGCTGAGCGGTTCGGTGGTCGCCAACGACACCGACATCGACGGCCCGGCCTTCGTGGTCACCCACGTCAATGGTTCGGCCGCCGGCGTCGGAACCGAGATCGCCCTGGCCTCGGGAGCCCTGCTGACCCTGAATGCCGACGGGACCTACAGCTACAATCCGAACGGCTCGTTTACCCACCTGTCGGGCCCGGCCTCGGGCGGCACCAACCTGACCGCGACGGACAGCTTCACCTATACGCTGCTCGACGGAAACACGGCGACCGTCACCATCACCATCGTCGGCGAGGACAGCCCGGGCGATGACGTCCAGGGCGACAGCGGGGACAACATCCTGACCGCCGGCGACGGCGAGGACACCCTCATCGGCGGCGCGGGCGACGACACGCTCGATGGCGGCGACGGCGAGGACACCGCCGACTACTCCGGCTCGACCGGCGGCGTGCACATCCGCCTCAACGGCGGCTTCGGCACGGATGGCGAGGGCGGCACCGACACCCTCACCAACATCGAAAACCTGACCGGCTCGGCCAACAACGACATCCTGATCGGCGCGAACGGCGGCAACACCCTGTCGGGCGGCGCCGGCGCGGACGTCCTGATCGGTCTGGATGGAAACGACGTCCTCGTCGGCGGCGCCGGCGCGGCGAACCAGCTGCAGGGCGGGACGGGCGACGACTCCTACTGGGTCGAGGCCAACGACACGATCATCGAACTGCCGAACCAGGGCCACGACCGCATCTTCACCTCGCGCAACGCCATGACCCTCGTCGCCAATGTCGAGGAACTGCACTTCACCGGCGCCGGAAACTTCAGCGGCACGGGCAACGCCCTGGACAACACCATCGTCGGCGGCGCCGGCAATGACCTGCTGTCGGGCCGTGGCGGCGACGACACCCTGCACGGCGGTTCGGGCGGCGTGGATACCGTCACCTATGCGACGGCCGCGGCCGGCGTGGTGGCCAGCCTGTTCCACGGCGCGACCTTCGATGACGGCGACGGCGGTGCGGACGACCTTGTCGACATCGAGAACCTGATCGGTTCGGCCTTCACCGACACCCTGATGGGCGACGCCGGCGCCAACGTCCTGATGGGCGGCGGCGGCGACGACTGGTTCGAGGGCCACGGCGGCAACGACCTCATGAACGGCGGGATCGGAACCGATACGGCCAACTACTTCGCCTCCAGCGGCGCGGTCACCGTTCGCCTCGACGGCGCCACGGCCCAGGATGGCGAGGGCGGAACGGACACCCTGGTCTCGATCGAGAACGTCGTCGGCACCACCCAGGACGACTTCATCGTCGGCAACGCCGTCGCCAACCACCTGCAGGGCGCCAACGGCCGCGACATCCTGATGGGCATGGGCGGCGCCGACATCCTCGAAGGCGGCAACGGCGCGGCCAACACCCTGTTCGGCGGCGCGGGCGACGACCTCTACATCGTCACCGCCAACGACACGATCATCGAACTGACCGGCGAGGGAACGGACAGCGTCCAGACCAACCGCAACCAGTTCACCCTGGCCGCCAACGTCGAGAACCTGACCTTCACCGGGTCGGGCGACTTCGCCGGCACGGGCAACGCCTCCAGCAACGTCATCACCGGCGGAGCCGGGCGTGACACCCTGACCGGCGGCGGCGGCAACGACACGCTGAACGGCGGCCAGGGCCACGACACGGCCCGGTTCACCGGCTCGGCGTCCCAGTACCTGGTCGAAGCCCTCGGCGGCGGTCAGTACCGCGTCACCGATACGGTCGGCGGTCGCGACGGCGTCGATATCCTGAACAGCGTGGAGCAGATCCGCTTCCTCGACAGCACGGTCGTCATCGGCGCCGTGTCGACGCCCGAACTGACCACCAAGGACATGGGCGGCGGCGCCCAGGTCCTGCCGGACGACGACTTCCTGTTCGCGACATTCGACAGCCGGCCGCAGGTCCTGCCGACCCTGTTCGACGATGACGGGGCGCTCGCCTCGTCCGGCGGGTTCGACGGCCTGGCCCTCGCTCCGGTCTTCCGCGAAGCCCACGGCCAGGACGGAAGCCTGCACCTGATCGACAGCTGGCACACCCACGACGACTGGATGTTCTGACACCACTTTCGACCCGGACGCGCGGTTTGACCCTGCCGGGGAAAAACCGCGCGTTTCCTGGACTCGATTGTAAATGTCTCAAAACTCGCCTTAGGTAACGCCGTTCCGACGCCCTCCGACGAGAGGCGCGTCTGCGCGGGCGTTCGGCCGCGCGTCGCCTGCGGAGCAGGACTCCGCCGGTAACAGGGGGGTGCGACGATGCCCGTCACAGGCCAACTCTGGTTCACGACCGAAGCCGGCGATGCGGACACCCGCATCGTCCGCGTCAACAGCGACGGCTCCGGCCAGACCATCAACATCGATAACTCCCCGGCCGTGGATCCCCTGATCAGCTCCTTCGTGGCTGATGTCGGCCTCGACACCGCGGCGGGCTTCTACTTCGCCCTCGCCAACGGCGGCGTGAGCGGGCTCAACGCCTTCCTGGTCCGCGGCGCCATCGGCAGTTCGGCGGCCCCGACCACCGTCATCGATTTCGCCGACAACATCATCGTCAACGGCATCCAGGTCGATGCGATCAACCAGCGCATCTACGTCGGCTACCAGGACGACAGTGGCGCGGCGCCCGCCAACACCGGCATCCGCGTCTACAGCTACACCGCGGCCGGCGCCCTCACTGACCTGGGCTTCCTGGTCACCGCCGCGACCGACACCCGCGGCAACGAGAGCGGCGTCGCCCTACTGGACCCGCGCGACTTCGCCCTCGACACCTCGCTCGGGCGGCTGTTCTACACCGAGCTGCTGACCGGCGGCGTCGCCTCGGTCGGACTGTTCCGGCTGGACCTCGCCAACCCGACCGTCACCACCCAGCTGGTCAGCCAGACGCAGTTCCCGGACAACGGCGCGAACGGCTACATCCACGACGTCGAGGTCGATCCAACGACCGACCTGGTCTACTTCTCGACCCAGTCGAACGCCCCGTTCGGCGGCGCCGGCTACAACGCCGCCCATAACGCCATCTGGTACATCGACGAGCACGCCACGGACGGCACGGCCGTGAAGGTGACCCTGGTCGGCGCGGTCGGGACAGCCTTCTACCCCGGCGACATGACCTTCGATCAGAATTCTCGCCAGCTCTACGTCGAGTCCGAAGAGGGCGGCGCGGGCAGCGCCGACGACGTGATCTACGTCTTCCAGCTGAACGCGGCGGGCACCAGCGCCACCCTGATCAACACCATTTCTCCGTCGCCCGCCTTCACCGGCTCCGCGGCCAATATCCAGGGCATGTTCTTCGCCCACCTGGCGACCCTGGGCGCGCCCACGGGTACGTCGACGGCCGTCGCCGAACAGGGCGCCGGCGTGATCCTGCTCACCGGCGCACCGGACATCACCGACGTCGACGGCGCTCGCCTCACCGGCGCAACGGTCCAGATCACGGACGGCCGCCCCCCGTCCAGCCCGACCGACGACCACCTCGGCTACGGCGCGGCGCAACAGATCTCGGGCCTGATCGCCGGCACCAACATCACGCTCGCCTGGAACGCCTCGACCGGGACCCTGAGCCTGACCGGCTACGACACCATCGCCAACTACGAGGCGGCGCTGGCGGAGATCCGCTTCTGGTCCACCGGCGATAACCCGACCAACTATGGCGCCAACACCGGCCGCACCCTCACCTGGACGGTCAACGACGGCACGCCCGGCGTGCCCGCCGGCTCGTCCAACAGCAGCACGACCACGATCAACATCGCAGCGGTGAACGACGCTCCCGTCAACGGCGTGGTCTCCACGGCCTCGGGCAATGAGGGGTCCAACATCGCGGTCTCCGGGCTGCAGGTCAGCGACGCGGACTCCAATGCCAGCGTCAGCAACCTCTCGGTGACCCTGTCGGTCGACCAGGGCGTGCTGACCCTGCGGACCGATGTCGCGGGCGGCCTGACCGCCGGCGATCTCAGCGGCAACGGCACCGCGACGGTGACCGTCACCGGCACGCAGACCGAGATCAACGCCACGCTCGCGGCGGTGAACGGCCTCGTCTATTTCGGCGCCAGCTTCTCCGGAACCGCGACCCTGACCGTGGTCACCAGCGACGGCGGCAATACCGGCTCGGGCGGCGTGCAGTCGGACACCGACGCCTACAGCATCACCGTGATCGCGGTGAACCAGCCCCACACCGGCGGAGTCTCGATCACCGGCACGGCGACCGAGGACCAGGTCCTGACCGCCAGTACCTCGACGCTGGCCGACGGCGACGGCCTCGGGACGCTGCACTACCAGTGGCAGCGCGACACCGGCGGCGGCTACGTCAACGTCGGCTCCGACAGCGTCACCTACACCCTCGGCGACGCGGACGTGGGCGGTCTCCTGCGGGTCGTCGTCAGCTACACCGACCTCGGCGGCACGGCTGAATCGGCGACCAGCGCCTCGACCTCCGCCATCGCCAACGTCAACGATCCCCACACCGGCGGAGCCTCCATCACGGGCACGGCGACCGAGAACCAGGTCCTCACCGCCGTCTCGACGATCGCGGATGCCGACGGTGTTGGAACCCTGCACTACCTGTGGCAGCGCAACACCGGCTCAGGCTTCGTCAACGTCGGTCTCGACCAGGCGACCTACACCCTCGGCGACGCCGACGTCGGGGGCGTGCTGCGCACCGTCATCTACTACACCGACGCCGGCGGCACGGTGGAGTCGGCGACCAGCGCCGCGACCGCCGCCATCGCCGGCGTCAACGATCCGCACACCGGCGGCGCCTCGATCACCGGCACGGCGACCGAGGACCAGGTCCTGACCGCCGTCTCGACCCTGGCCGACGTCGACGGCCTGGGGACCCTGCACTACCAGTGGCAGCGCGACACCGGCTCGGGCTTTGTCAACGTCGGCGCCGATCAGGCGACCTACACCCTCGGCGACGCCGATGTGGGCGGCCTGATCCGCGTGGTCATGGGCTACACCGACGGCCAGGGCTTCGCCGAGTCCGCGACCAGCGCGTCGACCGCGGCCATCGCCAGCATCAACGACCCGCACACCGGCGGCGTCTCGATCACCGGCGCGGCGGAAGAGAATTCAGTCCTCACCGCCAACACCTCCACCCTCGCCGACGCCGACGGTCTCGGCACCCTGCACTACCAGTGGCAGCGCGATCTCGGCTCGGGCTTCGTCAATGTCGGTCTCGACCAGGCGACCTACACGCTCGGGGCCGTCGATATCGGCGGCGTAGTCCGCGTGGTGGTCTCTTATGTGGACCTGCACGGCACGGCCGAATCCCAGGCGAGCGCCGCCACGGCCACCGTCGTGATCGACAACCTCCCGGCCGTCGCGGTCGACGACACGGCCTCGACCGGCGAAAGCGCGGTCCTCAACGGCACCGTGGTCGGCAACGACAGCGACCCGGACGGCCCGGCCCTGACCGTCAGCGCCGTCAACGGCTCGGCGGCCAACGTCGGGACCCAGATCACCCTGGCCTCGGGGGCCCTGCTGACCCTGAACGCCAACGGGACCTACAGCTACGACCCGAACGGCGTCTTCACCCACCTGCCCGCCGGCGCCAGCGACACCGACACCTTCACCTATGCCCTGCTGGACGGGAACACCGCGACGGTGACCCTCACCATCACCGGCGTGGACAGCGAGGGCGACGTCCTCGTCGGCGGCCCCGGAAACAACACGCTGAACGGCGGCGCAGGCGTCGATACCGCCGACTACGGCGGCGCGCCCGGCGGCGTGCACATCCGGCTTCACACCGGCGTCGGCGACGACGGCCAGGGCGGCACGGACACCCTCGTCTCCATCGAAGACCTGATCGGTTCGGCCTTCAACGACATCCTGATCGGCGCAGCCGGCGACAACGTCCTCAGCGGCGGCGCCGGCTCCGACACCCTGATCGGCATGGAGGGCAATGACACCCTGGTCGGCGGCGCGGGCGCCCCAAACCAGTTGCAGGGCGGTCTGGGCGACGACGACTACTTCGTCGAGGCCAACGATACCGTGGTCGAGCTGCCCAACCAGGGCCACGACCGCATCTTCACCACGCGCAACGCCATGACGCTGGTGGCCAATGTCGAGGAACTACACTTCACCGGCGCCGGAAACTTCACCGGGGTCGGCAACATCCTCGACAACACCATCGTCGGCGGCGCGGGCGACGACCTGCTCAGCGGCCGAGGGGGCAATGACACCCTGAACGGCGGCGCCGGAACCGACACCGTCACCTACGCGGCGGCGGCGGCGGGCGTCTCGGCCAGCCTGCTCACCGGCGCGGTCGGTAATGACGGCGACGGCGGCTCGGACACCCTGACCGGTTTCGAGAATCTGGTCGGCTCGGCCTTCGGCGACAACCTGGTCGGCGACAACGGCGTCAACGTCATCTCGGGCGGGACCGGGAACGACATCATCCGCGGCAACGGCGGCAACGACCTGCTGCAGGGCGGGCCCGGATCCGACTATGTCAGCTATTCGGGCGCGACCTCGGGCGTGGTGGTCCGGCTCGACCTCAACACCGCCCAGGACGGCACGGGCGGGACCGACACCATTGTCGCCTTCGAGAACGTCATCGGTTCGGCCCAGGCCGACATGATCGTCGGCGACGCGGCCGGCAACGTCCTGCAGGGCGAGGACGGCGCCGACGTGCTGATCGGGCGTGGCGGCGGCGACCTTCTGATCGGCGGCGCCGGGGCAGCCAACACCCTCTACGGTGGCGCGGGCGACGACCTCTACGTCGTCACCGCCAATGACACGATCATCGAACTGGCCGGCGAGGGAACCGATACGGTCCAGACCTCCCGGGCCTACCTCGTCCTGGCGGCCAATATCGAGAACCTGAACTTCACCGGGACCGGCGACTTCCATGGCGCAGGCAACGCCTCCGCCAACGTCATCACCGGCGGCGCGGGACGCGACTCCCTGGTCGGCGGCGGCGGAAACGACACCCTGAACGGCGGCGACGGCCACGACACGGCCTGGTTCACCGGCCAGGCCTCGGACTACCTGATCGAGGATCTCGGCGGCGGCCAGTTTCGCGTCACCGACAGCGTCGGCGGGCGCGACGGCGTCGACATCCTGAACGGTATCGAACAGGTCCGATTCCTCGACGTCACCAGCGTTCTGGGCGGCGGCGCCGCTCCGGCCCTGACGACCAAGCAGGTGGACGGCGCCCAGGTGCTGCCCGCGGTCGACCACCCGGAGGTCCTGCCTGCGGTGTTCGATGCGGACGACCTCGCGACGGACGGCTTCGACGGCCTCGCCCTCGCGCCCGCCCTGCGCGAGGCTCATGGGCCGGACGGAAGCCTGCACCTGATCGACAGCTGGCACACCCATCACGACTGGATGTTCTGACTGCGCGGCGCCACCCGACCGCGAGAAATTCGCCTTTCGCGAAACGGTCGGTTGAAAGTCTCGCGGCTTTAAGATTTAGGTAACGTTGGTATTGCGCCCGGCTCGGGCGTGACGACGCGTGCGCCTCATGCGCGACGCGTATGGGGGAGACCGCCGATGCCCGTCACCTGGACAACTGTGACCGATCCCATCGGGGATACGGGCGCTTTCGACAGCCGCATGATCTTCGGCGACTTCGACGGCGATGGCGACATCGACATCCTCTACCAGAACGGCAACACCGCCGGGACCGGCATCGGCTACCTGCAGAACAACGGCAACGGAACGTTCGTCAACTACACGGACGCGACCGCCGCCGGATCGATCTTCGCCGGCGTGGACCTCTCTGGCCGCCAGCTCACCCCGGCCAACTTCTTCATCTTCGACTTCGACCGCGACGGCGACCTCGACATCCTGGACCGCACGTCCGGCACCACCACCCTCTTCCAGAACAACGCCAACGCCGGCTTCACCCGCATCGCCGATCCGATCCCGGACACCGGCAGCTTCGACCAGCGCATGGTCTGGGGCGACTTCGACGGCGACGGCGACGTGGACGCCCTCTACCAGAACGGCAACACCGCCGGATCGGGCATCGGCTTCCTGCGCAACGACGGCGGCCTGAACTTCACCAACTTCACCAACGCCAGCGCGGCGGGCACGCCCTTCACCGGCGTCAGCTTCACCGGCCTGCAGATCACCGCCAGCACCTTCGTCATCGACATCGATGACGACGGCGACATGGACATCCTTGATCGCGGCTCGACCCAGGTCATGTACCGCAACGACGCCGGCAGCATGGTGCGGACCACGGATCCGCTGACGGACATCGGCAGCTTCGACGCCCGCATGATCACGGGCGACTTCGACAGCGACGGCGACACCGACGTCATCTATCAGAACGGCAACACCGCCGGGACCGCCTTCGGTTACTTTCAGAACAACGGCGGGACCTTCACCAACTTCACCAGCCTGACCGGCACGCCCTTCGCCGGCCTCGACCTGACGAACCAGCAACTGACCACCTGGACGACCGTCGATATCGACGGCGACGGCGATGTGGACATCGTCGACCGCGACCAGGCCGGCGGCGGCCTGGTGCTGTATCGCCAGAACGGCGCGCCGCCCGTCATCGCCAGCTCGACCCCGTCCGACAACGCCACGGGCGTCGCCGTGGGCGCCAACATCACCCTGACGTTCAGCGAAAGCGTCACCAAGGGCGCCGGCAACATCTATCTGTACCGCGGCGACGGCACGCTGATCGAAACGATCAGCGTCGGCTCGGCCCAGGTGACCGGCTCGGGCACGACCTGGACGATCGATCCGTCAGTCACCCTCGCGGGTCTGACCAACTACTATGTCCTGATCGACCAGGAGACCTTCGCCGACGCCGACGGCGCGGTGTTCGCGGGCATCAGCAACGCCACGACGCTGAACTTCACCACTGTGAACCCGAACACCGCCCCGACTTTCACCAGCTTCAACGGCGACGCCCAGGCCTTCACCGAAGGCACGCCGGTTCGCATCGAGGTGGCCGGCAACGCCAACGTCGCCGATGCCGAACAGGCCAATTTCAACGGCGGCACCCTGACCGTCACGATCGCCGCGAACGGCGTCGCCGCCCAGGACGTGCTCAGCATCGCCAACATCGGCACGGGTGCCGGCCAGATCTCGGTCTCCGGCGCCGCTGTCAGCTATCAGGGCGTCCAGATCGGGACCTTCACCGGCGGAACCGCCGGCGCCGCCCTGGTCATCACCCTCGACTCCGACGCTACGGTCGCCGCCACCCAGGCCCTGGTTCGGGCGCTGCAGTACAACAACACCTCGGACGCGCCGAACACGGCGACGCGAACCATCACGACCGTCCTTACCGACGGCGCGGGCGGAACCAGCGCCACCCAGACGACGACCCTCAGCATCACCGCAACGAACGACCCGCACACCGGCGGCGCCTCGATCTCCGGCACGACGAGCGAGAACGGCGTCCTGACCGCCGTCTCGACCCTCGTCGACCCCGACGGTCTCGGAACCCTGCACTATCAATGGCAGCGCGACACCGGCGGCGGCTACGTCAACGTCGGCGCCGACCAGTCGACCTACACCCTCGGCGACAGCGACGTCGGCGGCGTGGTCCGCGTGGTGATCTATTACACCGACGCCGGCGGCACGGTGGAATCGGCCACCAGCGCCGGCACGGCAGCCATCGCCGCCGTCAACGACCCGCACACCGGCGGCGCCTCCATCACCGGCACGGCGACCGAGGACCAGGTCCTGACCGCCGTCTCGAACCTCGCCGACGTCGATGGCCTCGGGACCCTGCACTACAACTGGCAACGCGACACCGGCTCGGGCTTCGTCTCGATCGGCGCCGCCGACCAGGCGACCTACACCCTCGGCGACGCCGACGTGGGTGGCGTGGTCCGCGTGGTGATCAGCTACACCGACGGCCAGGGCTTCTCGGAGTCCGCGACCAGCGCCGGCACCGCCGCCATCGCCAACGTCAATGACCCCCACACCGGCGGCGCGTCGCTCACCGGCACGGCGAGCGAGGACCAGGTCCTCACCGCGGTCTCGACCATCGCCGACGCCGACGGCCTCGGCGTCCTGCACTACCAGTGGCAGCGCGATATCGGCGGCGGCTACGTCAACGTCGGCGCCGACCAGTCGACCTACACCCTCGGCGACAGCGACATCGGCGGCGTGGTGCGCGTGGTCATCTATTACACCGACGCCGGCGGCACGGTGGAATCGGCGACCAGCGCCGCCTCGGCCGCCATCACCGCCTCCAACGACACGCCCACCGGCGGTGTCTCGATCACCGGCACGACGACCGAGGACCAGGTCCTGACGGCCGACACCTCGACCCTGGCCGACTCCGACGGCCTCGGAACCCTGCACTACGACTGGCAGCGCGACACCGGTTCGGGCTTCGTTTCGATCGGGGCCGCCGACCAGGCGACCTACACCCTCGGCGACGCCGATACGGGCGGCGTGGTCCGCGTGGTGGTCAGCTACACCGATGGCCAGGGCTTCTCCAACGCCGTGACCAGCGCCGCCACGGCGGCCATCGCCGCGGTCAACGACCCGCACACAGGCGGCGCCTCGATCACGGGCACGGCGACCGAGAACCAGGTCCTCACCGCCGTCTCGACCCTGGCCGACGCCGACGGTCTCGGAACCCTGCACTACGACTGGCAGCGCGATACCGGCTCGGGCTTCGTCTCGACCGGCGCCGCCGACCAGGCGACCTATACGCTCGACGACGCAGACGTCGGCGGCGTGATCCGCGTGGTCATCAGCTACACCGACGCCCAGGGCTTCGCCGAGTCCACGACCTCCGCCTCGACCGCGGCCATCGCCAACGTCAACGACGTGCACACCGGCGGCGTCTCGATCACCGGCACGGCGACCGAGGACCAGGTCCTCACCGCGGTCTCGACCCTGGCCGACGTCGATGGCCTCGGGACCATCCACTATCAGTGGCAGCGCGACACCGGCGGCGGCTTCGTCAACGTCGGCGCCGACCAGGCGACCTACACCCTCGGCGACGCCGACGTGGGCGGCGTGATCCGCGTGGTGGCCTACTACACCGACGGCCTGGGCACGGTGGAATCGGCGACCAGCGCCGGCACCAACGCGATCGCCAACGTCGACGACGCCGCCGTGGCGGTGGACGACAGCGACTCGACCCTCGAAAGCGCCGTCCTCAACGGCTCGGTGGTCGTCAACGACACCGACATCGACGGCCCGGCCTTCGTGGTCAGCGCGGTCAACGGCGCGGCCGGCGCGGTCGGAAACCAGATCGCCCTGGCCTCGGGCGCCCTGCTGACGCTCAACGCGAACGGCACCTACAGCTACGATCCCAACGGCGCCTTCACCGACCTGTCGGGCCCCGGCTCCGGCGGGACGAACCTGGTCCGGACCGACAGCTTCACCTACACCCTCGCCAACGGAAACACGGCCACGGTGACCATCACCGTCGTGGGCGAAGACAGCCCGGGCGACGTCGTCCAGGGCGACAGCGGCGACAACACCCTGACCTCCGGCGACGGTTCCGACACCCTCGTCGGCGGCGGCGGCAACGACACCCTGATCGGCGGCGACGGCGTCGACGAGGCCGACTACAGCGGCTCGCCCGGCGGCGTTCACATCCGCCTCAACGGCGGCTTCGGCGACGATGGTTACGGCAACACCGACACCCTGTCGGGCATCGAGAACCTGACCGGCTCGGGCTTCAACGACATCCTGATCGGCGCGGCCGGCGGCAACGTCCTCAATGGCGGGGGCGGCAGCGACGTTCTGCTCGGCCTGGACGGCGACGACACCCTCGTCGGCGGCTCCGGCGCGGCCAACCAGCTGCAGGGCGGTCTGGGAGACGACGACTACTTCGTCGAGGCCAACGACACGATCATCGAGCTGCTCAACCAGGGCCACGACCGCGTCTTCACCACGCGCAACGCCATGACCCTCGTGGCCAACGTCGAGGAACTGCACTTCACCGGCGCCGGAAACTTCGCCGGCACGGGCAACATCCTCGACAACACCATCGTCGGCGGAGACGGCGACGATCTGCTGTCGGGCCGCGGCGGCAGCGACACCCTGCATGGCGGGTCCTCCGGCAGCGACACCGTCACCTACGCCGGCGCCATGGCGGGCGTGTCCGCCAGCCTGCTGACCGGCGCGGTCGGCAACGACGGCGACGGCGGCTCGGATACGCTGATCGACATCGAGAACCTGCTGGGCTCCGCCTTCAACGACAATCTGGTCGGCGACAACGGCGCCAACATCCTGCAGGGCGGCGCCGGCAACGACATCATCCGCGGCAACGGCGGCAACGACAGCCTGAACGGCGGCATCGGCACGGACTACGTCAGCTACTCGACCGCCACCTCGGGCGCGACCGTCCGTCTCGACATGAACAGCGCCCAGGACGGCATGGGCGGCACGGACACCATCGTCGCCTTCGAGAACGTCATCGGTTCGGCCCACGCCGACCTGATCGTCGGCGACGCGGCGGGCAATGTCCTGCAGGGCGAAGGCGGCGCCGACGTCCTGATCGGCCGTGGCGGGAACGACAACCTCTTCGGCGGCGCCGGGGCGGCCAACACCCTGTTCGGCGGCGAAGGCGACGACTTCTATATGGTCGAGGCTAACGACACGATCGTCGAGCTGGCGGGCGAGGGCAACGACACCGTCCTGACCGCCCGCAACCAGTTCACCCTGGCCGCCAACGTCGAGAACCTGACCTTCAACGGCACGGGCAATTTCGCCGGCACGGGCAATGCCTCCAACAACATCATCAGCGGCGGCGGCGGCCTCGACACCCTGATCGGCGGCGGCGGCAACGACACGCTGAACGGCGGCCTCGGCCACGACACGGCCCGCTTCACCGGCCTGGCCTCCGAATATCTCATCGAGGATCTGGGCGGCGGCCAGTATCGCGTCACCGACACCGTCGGCGGCCGCGACGGGGTCGATATCCTGAACGGCGTCGAACAGGCCCGCTTCTCGGACTCGACCACCGCTCTGGGCGGCGCAGGCGCGCCGGCGCTGACGGCCAAGCAGACGGATATGGCCCAGGTCATGCCGCTGATGGACGACGACTTCCTGTTCGGGACGCTCGACGACCAACCTGTGGTCCTGCCGGCGGTGTTCGATGCGGACGATTTCGCGATCGACGGCTTCGACGGCCTGGCCCTCGCCCCGGTCCTGCGCGAGGCCCACGCTCCGGACGGCAGCCTGCACCTGATCGACAGCTGGCACACCCACGACGACTGGATGTTCTGAACCCTCATTCGGTGACAGTGGCTCGCCGCTGTCACCGGGTGTAATTGAGCCGCTTCATTTTCCGCGCTGCCCGCTGGCCGGGTGTCGCCGGCCGCATGCGGTCGCGCGCCGTCGGAAGGTGCAGCGTCATGGATCAGCAACGTCTCGACCAGTTCATGGGCAAGATGGTCGGCGACCTCGGGGCCGCCGTCTCGGCCGCCCTGGTCATCGTCGGCGACAAGCTCGGCCTCTACAAACAGCTGGCCGAAGGCGGGCCCCAGACCCCGGCGCAACTGGCCGAACGGGTCGGCGCGCGCGAGCGCTACGTCCGTGAATGGCTAAACGCCCAGGCCGCCTCGGGCTATGTCGATTACGATCCGGCGAGCGGCGCCTACGAGCTGAACGAGGAACAGGCCATGGTCTTCGCCCGCGAGGGCGAGCCGACCTTCATGGCCGGCGGGTTCGAGATCGTCGCCTCCCTGTTCCGCGACGAGCCGCGCATCACCGAGGCGTTCAAATCCGGCGACGGCGTCGGCTGGCATGAACACGACAAATGCCTGTTCCGCGGCACAGAGCGCTTCTTCCGCGCCGGCTACAACGCGCACCTCGTGGCCAGCTGGCTGCCGGCCCTGGACGGCGTCGTCGAAAAGCTGGAGCGCGGGGCGAAGGTGGCCGACATCGGCTGCGGCCACGGCGCCTCGACCGCCATCATGGCCAGGGCCTTCCCGAAGTCGCAGTTCTTCGGCTTCGACTATCACGGCCCCTCGATCGAGCGGGCCGAGAAGTTGGCCGTCGACGAGGGCGTCAGCGGGAACACCACCTTCGCCGTCGCCTCGGCCAAGGGGTTTGAGGGTAACGACTTCGATCTCGCCTGCATCTTCGACGCCCTGCACGACATGGGCGATCCCGTCGGCGCCGCCGCCCACATCCGCCAGGCGCTCAAGCCCGACGGGACCTGGCTGCTGGTCGAACCGTTCGCCAACGACAAGGCCGAGGACAATCACAACCCGGTCGGCCGCATCTTCTATTCGGCCTCGACCATGATTTGCACCCCGGCCTCGCTCAGTCAGGAGGTCGGGCTGGGCCTCGGCGCCCAGGCCGGGGAAGCCCGGCTGCGCGCGGTCTGCGAGGAGGCCGGCTTCACCCGTTTCCGTCGGGCCGCCGAGACGCCGTTCAACCTGATCTTCGAGGTCCGCCCCTGACAGTTCGACGCATCCCGCTCGACGGGGGCTCGACTGTTACAAAGTAACACGCTACAGAACGGGCGATGTCGCCGTCCGATCTCGCGCAACCCCTCCTGCTGTCCCTGCTGGGCACCGGCTTTGTGACAGCCTTCCTGCACGCCGCCCTGCCGACCCACTGGCTGCCCTTCGTCCTCGTCGGACGGGCCCAGCGCTGGAGCCTGCCGCGCGTACTCGGGGCCGTGACGGCAGCGGGTCTGGCCCACATCGTCACCACCGCGGCGGTCGGCGGCCTGATCGTCATGGCCGGCCTGGCGCTGGACCAGTGGATCTCTGGCCTGCTGCCGCATCTCTCGGCGGTCCTGCTCTTCCTCTTCGGCGCCTTCTACCTCGCCCGCGCCACCCTGCGCGGGCCCCAGCTGGCCGGCGGCCCGCAGATCGAATTGCCAGAGCCGGCCGTATCCCACGCCGCGGCCTTCTGGGGTCTGGTCGCCATGATGGCGATCTCCCCGGGCGAGGTCCTGCTGCCGATCTATCTGTCCCAGGCCGCCGAAGGCGCCATGGTGCTCGGGGTCCTCACCCTCGCCTTCGCCGCCGGCACCATCGCGGGCATGGCCGTCTTCACCCTGCTGGCCCGCGCCGGCTGGTCGGTCCTCCGCCTCGAGCGCTGGGCCCGCTACGAAGGCGCCGTCCTCGGTATCGCCTTGATCTGTATCGGACTCCTGGTCGTCATGCATCAGCACTGACGATAGGTTATACATTTACAATCAATCAGTTAGCTCACGCCGCCGTTGACCGTCGCCGCCACGGCTCCTACGAAGGCTGACATGGGCCACGGGCACGACCATTCGCATCACGACCACGCGCACCATGACCACGATCATGGTCATGGGCACAGCCACGCGCACGGCCATCACCATCACGGCCCGGTCGACACCGGCGACTGGCGCTACGCGCTGGGCCTGATCATCAACCTGGCCTTCGTCGGCGTCGAATTCACCGCCGGGGTGCTCAGCGACTCCACCGCCCTGATGGCCGACGCGGGCCACAACCTGTCTGACGTCCTCGGCCTCGCCATGGCCGGCGGCGCCGCCTGGCTGGCCCGTCGCGCCGGCGGTTCGCAGAAGACCTACGGCTACGGCAAGGCCACCGTCCTCGCCGCCCTGTTCAACGCCCTGCTTCTGATCTTCGCCTGCGGCGCCATCGCCTTCGAGGCGTTCCGCCGTCTGAACGATCCGGCTCCGGTCGGCAGCGTCACCATCATGGTCGTCGCCGGCATCGGCTTCGTCATCAACCTGGCCACTGCCCTGCTGTTCATGAAGGACCAGCACAAGGACCTGAACGTCCGCGGGGCCTATCTGCACATGATGGCCGACGCGGCCGTTTCGCTGGGCGTCGTCATCGCCGGCGGCGTGATCCTGTTCAGCGGCTGGGCGATCATCGACCCGCTGGTCAGCCTGGTCATCGTCGCCGTCATCATGATCGGCACCTGGGGGCTGTTGAAGGACTCGGTGAACCTGGCGCTGGACGCCGCTCCGCGGGGGGTGGACGTCGACGCCGTCCGCGCCGCCTTCCTCGACCTGCCGGGTGTCACGGCCGTGCACGACCTGCACATCTGGGGCCTGTCGACCACCGAGACCGCCCTCACCGCCCACCTGGTGCACGACCGCGCCGACGGCCAAGCCCTGCTGGCCGAGGCGCAGGGCCTCGCCCGCACCCGCTTCCGTATCGGCCACACCACCCTGCAGCTGGAAACCGGCGCCCTCCCTGACTGCCCGGCGTGCTGAGCCGCTGAAGGGTTCATCACGAAGAGCACGAAGGGGGCACGAAGAACACAAAGGGGTCGGAGCACGATCACGACGCGGCACGCGTCATTCCTTTGACGGAAGCGAGGCGCACCGCTTGCCACCTCCCCGGTCCCGTCGTGTCCTTCGTGGCCTTCTTCGTGTCCTTTGTGACGAACCAGCCGACCTCAACGGTCGAAGGCGCCTGACGGCGCGAAACCCGTTCTCACTGGCGCCCGGCGCCCGCCGCCCCTAGATGAGCGCCATGACCGACACCGCCTCTGGCAAGACCCCCGTCACCGTCCTCACCGGCTATCTCGGCGCGGGCAAGACCACCCTCCTGAACCGCATCCTCACCGAGGATCACGGCAAGCGTTACGCCGTCATCGTCAACGAGTTCGGCGAGATCGGCATCGACAACGACCTGGTGGTCGGCGCCGACGAGGACGTGTTCGAGATGAACAACGGCTGCGTCTGCTGCACCGTACGCGGCGACCTGATCCGCGTCGTCAACGGCCTGATGAAGCGCCAGCGCCCGGGCAAGCCCGCCTTCGACGCCATTATCGTCGAGACCACCGGCCTGGCCGACCCCGGCCCGGTGGCCCAGACCTTCTTCGTCGACGACGAGGTCAAGGCGAAGACCGTGCTGGACAGCGTCACCGCCCTGGTCGACGCCAAGCACGTCATGGCCCGCCTCGACGACTCGAAAGAGGCCCGCGAGCAGGTCGCCTTCGCCGACCAGATCATCCTCAACAAGACCGACCTCGTCACCGAGGACGAACTGGTCGCGGTCGAGACGCGCCTGCGCGGCCTTAACCCGCTGGCCCCCATCACCCGGGCCCAGCGGGCCGACGTGCCGCTGGACCAGATCCTCGGCGTGCACGGTTTCGATCTGGAGCGGATCACCGAGGTCCGCCCCGACTTCGTCAATCCGCCGCACGGCGCCGACGGTCACGTCCACGACGACCACTGCGGCCACGATCACCACGATCACGACCACGGGCACGATCACGCCCATGATCACGAGCACCATCACCACGGCGCCCGCGGCCATGCGCACGAGGACGACATCAAGGGCATCGCCCTGTCGCTGGACCGCCCGATGGACGGCCAGAAATTCACCCACTGGCTGGACAAGCTGCTCGGCGAGCAGGGTCAGAACATCCTGCGCGCCAAGGGCATCATCGATGTCCAGGGCGAGGATCGCCGCCTGGTCTTCCAGGCCGTGCACATGATCCTCGAGGGCGACCTGCAGAAGCCGTGGGGCGACAAGGAGCGCCGCTGGTCGCGCGCGGTCTTCATCGGCCGCGACCTCGACGAGGCGGCCCTGAAGGCCGGGTTCGAGGCCTGCGCAGCATGATCGCCCCGGCCCAACCCCCGCGCGAGGCCGTGGTTCGCTACGCCACGCCCGAGGTCGACATTCTGAGCCCCGGCGACTTCGTCCGCTGCGCCGTCTCCGACAAGGCCATTCCGCTGGACCGTCTCACCTATTGGAGTGTCGAGCTTCAGGAGGCATACGCCTCGCCTGAACTCATGACCCGCCGCTGGGTCGAGACCCACAAGGCCGCGGAATGATCCGTTTCGACTTCGACGCCCAGCCCACCGCCGCCCTGTTCGACAAGACCGGCGCCGTCTTCGCGCTCGGCGACGGCGCGGTGCGTTTCGAGGGCGGCGAGTTCAGCATCGCCCATGACGGCGCCGTGCTGTGCGCCGCCGTCCATCCCTCCGGCGACGGCGTGGTCACCGGCGGCGACGACGGCCGGGTCATCTGGCACCGCCGCGGCGAGGCCGGTCTGCTGGCCACCGCCAAGGGCGCCTGGATCGACGCCATCGACGCCTCGGCCGACAGCGGCCTGATCGCCTTCTCGGCCGGCAAGACCCTGTCGGTCATCGACGCGAAGGACGCCGCCTTCCGCCGCGACTTCCAGCACGAGCGCACCGTCTCCGGCGTCGCCTTCGAGCCGAAGGGCCGCCGCATCGCGACCTCGACCTACGGCGGCGCGGCCCTGTGGTTCGCCCGCATCGCGGAGCAGAAGCCGACGCTGCTGAAGTGGGCCGGTTCGCACACCGGCGTCGCCTTCTCGCCCGACGGCGCCTTCGTCGTCACCTCGATGCAGGACAACCAGCTGCACGGCTGGCGGATCAAGGATCAGAAGAACCTGCGCATGGGCGGCTATCCGTCCAAGGTGAAGGCCATCAGCTTCCTGTCCGGCGGCCAGCTGATGGCCACCTCGGGCGCCCAGGGCGCCGTGCTGTGGCCCTTCGTCGGCTCCAACGGCCCGATGGGCCGCGAAGCCACCGAGATCGGCTTCGATGAGGGCAGCCTCGTCTCCGTCGTCGCCTCGCGTCCGAAGCACGGTCTGCTCGCCGCCGGCCTTAACGACGGCCGCGTCTGGCTGGCCGATCCGGCGGGTCAGGGGCTGAATTTCCTCAAGGCCGAAAAGGGCGCCGCCATCACCGTCCTGGCCATGAGCGAGGATGCGAAACGCGTCGCCTGGGCCGACGAGGACGGTCACGCCGGCGTCTTCGACCTGTGACGGCTTGCGTACGCGGCCCGCGCCGGGCCAGGATCACCGCATGAGCGGGGGGGCGACCATCAAGAAACGCGGACGGCCGCTGCTGACCGTCTTCCTGGCGCTTGTCCTGCTGGTCATGAGCGGCGTCGCCGCCTATGCGATCTTCCCGCCGCCGATCACCTTCCTGATGGCCAGCCGCGCCCTCGCCGGCGAGGGTCTGTCCTACAAGTGGCGCTCGCTGGACGACATGTCGCCGCGCCTGGTCGAGGCCGCCATCGCCGCCGAGGATTCCACCTTCTGCCGCCACGCCGGCTTCGACATGAAGGCCATCGAGCGCGCGCTCGAGGCCAACGCCCGCAACGAAAAGCGCGGCAACGGCCGTGTCCGCGGCGGCTCGACCATCAGCCAGCAGACCGCCAAGAACGTCTTCCTCTGGCCCGGCCGCGACTGGATCCGCAAGGGTCTGGAGGCCGGCTACACGGTCCTGATCGAGACGGTCTGGAGCAAGCGGCGGATCATGGAGGTCTATCTCAACGTCGCCGAGATGGGCCCCGGCGTGTACGGCGTCGAGGCCGCGTCACGGCACTGGTTCGGCAAGAGCGCCGACGAGCTGACCCCGCGCGAGGCTGCCCGCCTGATCGCCATCCTGCCCTCCCCGCGCCGCTACAAGGCGGGCTCGCCCGGTCCGTACGTCCGCCGCCGCGCCTCGCGCATCCAGGCGGCCATGGGCACGGTGCGCAACGAAGGTCTAGCGACCTGCGTTCTGGGATAAGCGGCGCCGCTTGACCGAACGGCTCCGCTCCGGTCCCTTGCCCGGAGAAAAGCGGCGGCAAGCCGCGAGGAGGAGGATCCCATGAAGCGTTCCCTGATGACGGCCGCCGCCGTCTGCGCCCTCGGCCTCGGCCTGGCCGCCTGCGCCGGCATGGCCATGAACAGCGAGGCCCAGGCCGCCGCGCCGGAACAGGCCGCCGCCGCGCCCGCCTTCCCCGCCACCGCAGAGGGCGCGACCGCCTTTGTCGCCGACGCCGAAGCGCGCCTCGCCGCCCTCAACGAAGAGGCGGCGCGCATCCAGTGGACGCGCGCGACCAACATCACTTTCGACACCATGTGGCTCGAGAGCCGGATCAACGCCAAATACACCGAGACCCAGGTCGAGCTGGCCAACGGCGCCGCGCGCTTCAATGACGTCCAGGTGCCCGACGACGTCCGCCGCAAGCTGAACCTGCTGCGCCTCGGCATCGTCCTGCCGGCCCCGAACCGCCCCGGCGCCGCCGCGGAGCTGGCCGAGATCACCACCCGTCTGGATTCGACCTATTCCGTCGGCAAGTTCGACTTCCAGGGCCGCCAGATCACCCTCGACGACGCCAACATCCTGATCGCCGAGAGCCGCAATCCGGAAGAGACCAAGGCCCTGTACGAGGGCTGGCGCACCATCTCGCCGGTCATGGCCCCCGACTACGCCCGCATGGTCGAGATCGCCAACGAGGGCTCGCGCGAGCTCGGCTTCGCCGACACCGGCGCGATGTGGCGCGCCGGCTACGACATGGATCCCGACGCCTTCGCCGCCGAGACCGACCGCCTGTGGGAGCAGGTGAAGCCCTTCTACGAGAACCTGCACTGCTATGTGCGCAACCGCCTGAACGCCAAATACGGCGACGCGGTCCAGCCCGACCACGGCCCGATCCGCGCCGACCTGCTGGGCAACATGTGGTCGCAGCAGTGGGGCAACATCTACGACGTCGTCGCCCCGACCACGGGCGGCGAGAGCAGCTACGACCTGACCGAACTGCTGACGTCGCAGAACTACGACGCCAACCGCATGGTGAAGACCGGCGAGAATTTCTACGTCTCGATGGGCCTCGATCCCCTGCCCCAGACCTTCTGGGAACGGTCGATGATCACCCGCCCGCAGGACCGCGAGGTCGTCTGCCACGCCTCGGCCTGGAACCTCGACAACCTCGAGGACATCCGCATCAAGATGTGCACCCAGGTGAACGGCGACGACTTCTACACCGTCCACCACGAGCTGGGTCACAACTACTACCAGCGCGCCTACAAGGATCAGCCGTTCCTGTTCAAGAACGGGGCGAACGACGGCTTCCACGAGGCCATCGGCGACTTCGTCGGCCTGTCGGCCCTGACGCCCACCTACCTCAACCAGATCGGCCTGCTGCAGACCGTGCCGGGCGACGAGGAGGACATTCCGTTCCTGCTCAAGATGGCGCTCGACAAGATCGCCTTCCTGCCGTTCGGCCTGATGGTCGACCGCTGGCGCTGGGACGTCTTCAGCGGCGAAACCGCGCCGGCCGAATACAACGACGCCTGGTCGGCCAACATGCTGAAGTATCAGGGCCTTGTGCCGCCGGGACCGCGGCCGGCGAACGCCTTCGATCCGGGCGCCAAATACCACATCCCGGGCAACACCCCGTACACCCGCTACTTCCTGGCCCACATCTACCAGTTCCAGTTCCACCGGGCGGCCTGCAAGCAGGCCGGCTGGACCGGGCCGCTGCACCGGTGCTCGATCTACGGCAACAAGGAAGTCGGCGAGCGCTTCAACGTCATGATGGAGATGGGCCAATCCCGCCCGTGGCCCGAGGCGATGGCCGCCTTCACCGGCGAGAACGGCAACGACGCTTCCGCCGTCGCCGACTATTTCGCCCCGCTGAACGTCTGGCTGACCGAACAGAACCGCGGCAAGGACTGCGGCTGGGGCGCCTGAGCCCTTCGAAATGACGGCGCCCGGCGGCGATGGTTGCCGCCGGGTTAACCGTCGCCGTTGGAGCTTCCCTTAACCGAACTCCGTCATTCTTCTGGAATGACCGTGGGCGAGCTGCGTCCGCGGCGCGGCAATTCGGGGCGGGCGATGAATACCGGAAACTGGATCGGCGGCGTCATCGGCGGGTTCGCCCGCCTCTCGCGACGGCTGGCGTCGGAAACGCGCGGCAACGTGGCCATGCTGTTCGGCCTGACCATGCCGGTTCTCATCCTGATGGCCGTCGGCGGTGTGGACATCCACCGCGCCTCGACCGTCCGCGTGAACCTGCAGGACGCCCTCGACGCCGCCGCCCTCGCCGCCGCCCGCTCGCCCTACACCAAGGCCGCCGACATCCAGCGCGTCGGCGAAGCTTCGCTGAAGGCCAACCTCGCGGCCTATCCCAACATCAAGCTCAGCACGTCCAAACCGCCGACCTTCGTCCTCACGCCCAACGACATCGTCATCGCCAACGCCAAGGTCGATGTGAAGGCCATCGTCGCCAACATCTTCCTGCCGCCCTACGGCAAGTTCATGGACGACTACATCGTGGTCGGCTCGCATTCCGAGGTGAACCGCGCGTCGCGGAACGTCGAGGTGGCGCTGGTGCTCGACATCACCGGCTCGATGGATACCGGCACCCGGCTGGAGGACATGCAGAAGGCGGCGAAGGACCTCGTCGACAAGGTCATCCAGACCAATCAGACTCCCTACTATTCCAAGGTCGCGCTGGTCCCGTATTCCTTCGTGATCAATCCGGGCAGTTACCTCACCGCCACCCGCGGCAATCCGGCCACCTACGTGAACGTCACCGGCGCGGTCATGAACGTCGTCGGGGCCCAGAAGACGATCACCGCCGCGACCAGGGCCCGGCCCGTGGTGATCACCTCGAACAACCACGGCTTCGCCAACAACGAAGTCGTCTGGATCAGCGGCGCGACCGGCATGACCCAGATCAACAACAAAGCCTACATCGTCAAGAACCGGACGACCAACACCTTCGAGCTCTACAAGCTGGACGGCACGCGCGTCGACGGCACCGGCTACAGCTCCTACTCGGGCTCGGCCGGCAAGGTTCAGCGATGCCAGGACAACGACTGCTCGGTCATTGTCACGGCCGCTGGCCACACCCTGACCAATAACGACTACGTCTACTTCACCAACGTCAGCGGCCTGAACGACTCCAGCGGGACCAGCGTCGTCAACGGCAAGCCCTTCCTGGTCGGCAACGTCACCAGCACCACCTTCACGATCGAACCGCCCGAGAGCTCGACGATCACGCCCTACGCCTCCGGAGGCAGGGCCTGGTGCGCTCAGGTAGGCTGCGAGTATCTGGCGTTCGAGAACATGGAGGGCGACCTGGTCGCCCACCGGATCAGCGGCTGCATCACCGAACGCACGGGCGCCGACGCCTATACCGAGAAAACTCCCGCAGGCGGACGCTGGCTGGGACGCCATTATCCGAATACGAGCGGCGGCGCCTGCGGCCTCGGCCCG
Source organism: Brevundimonas lenta (assembly GCF_014196335.1). Lineage (GTDB taxonomy): Bacteria > Pseudomonadota > Alphaproteobacteria > Caulobacterales > Caulobacteraceae > Brevundimonas > Brevundimonas lenta. The sequence goes on along the minus strand of NZ_JACIDM010000001.1, from coordinate 718,637 downwards.
ACGATCATGCCGCTGTCCAGCGATGCCGCCACTATCAAGACCCGGATCGGCAATTTCGTCTCGTCAGGCTCGACCGCGGGCCAGATCGGCATCGGCTGGGGCTGGTACATGCTGTCGCCGGAGTTCAACTCTATCTGGCCGTCGGGCTCGGCAGGCGACTACAACCCGGCCAAGTTGCTCAAGGCCGTCGTCATCATGACCGACGGTGAGTTCAACACTCCGTACTGTTCGGGCGTGATCCCGGACAACTGGGGCGCCGGCACCAGCGCCGCGCAGAGGATCGACTGCACCGAGGACGGCGTCTCGCGCTACGAGGATCCCTTCGCCCAGAGCCGCAAGATGTGCGAGGCGATGAAGCTGAAAGGCGTCATCATCTACACGGTCGGCCTGCAGATCGACGCCAACGGCGACGCCGCCGACCTGCTCGAGGACTGCGCCAGCTCGCGGGACAATTTCTTCATGCCGGCCAGCGGCGCCGACCTCTCGGACGCCTTCGCCGCCATCGGCCGCGACATCGTCCAGCTGCGCATCTCGAAATAGAAGAAGGGCGGGACGTCATCGACGTCCCGCCCTTTCGTTCCTGGCGCTCAAGCAGCAGGCGCCCGCGGCGCCTGCGATAGCGTACGCAACCGCGCTCAAGCAGCACCCCGCCCCGCGGGGTGCGATAGCGCCACTCAGATGAGCCGGATTTCCTTCAGACGTTCGGTCAGGAAGTCCTCGGCCATGATCGACTTGCCGACGTAGCGGTCCGGGTTCTCCGGGGTCACCGTCGACGGCAGGCTCTCGATCACGAAGTCCGGGTTGAAGTGCAGAAAGAAGGGCGTCGAGTAACGCGCGAAGCTGGCGCGTTCCGGCGTCGGATTGATCACCCGGTGGCTGGTCGACGGCAGCACGTGGTTGGTCAGGCGCTGCAGCATGTCGCCGATGTTGACCACCAGCGCGCCCGGCGGCGGGGCGATGTCCAGCCACTCGCCGTCCGCGTCCTTCAGCTGCAGCCCGGCCTCTTCGGCCCCCAGCAGCAGGGTGATCACATTGATGTCCTCGTGGGCCCCGGCGCGCACGCCCGACGCGCCAGCCGCCACCGGCGGATAGTGCAGCATCCGCAGGATGCTGTTGCCCAGCTGAACCTTGTCCTCGAAGAAATCGTCGCCCAGCTCCAGATAGCGGGCGATCGCGCGCAGCACCTTGGCGCCCAGCGCGTCCATCGCGCTGAACATGCCGTACAGGTGCTCCTGGAAGCCCTCGACCTCGGTCGGCCAGACGTTGTCGCGCATGTATTTGCGGTACGGGTGGCCTTCCGGCAGCTCGCGGCCGACGTGCCAGAACTCCTTCAGATCGACGGTGGCCGCGCCCTTGGCCGCCTCGACGCCGAACGGGGTCAGGCCGCGCGCGCCGCCCGTGCCCGGCTGGTGATACTGGCGCTTCACGTCCTCCGGCAGGGCGAAGAAGGCCTTGGAGTCGTCGATGGCGGCCTCGATCACCGTCTCATCCAGCCCGTGGTCGGCGATGACGGCGAACCCGTAGCGCTTGAACGAGGCGCCCAGCTTGTCGGCGAACGCCTGGAAGTCGGCGTCATACAGTTTCATCGACACCGGCTCGATGGCGCGGCGGGCAGGGGTGTCAGCAGTCTGGGTCGAGCTCACGGACGGAACCTTTTGTAGTCGTTCTGGCGATGTCCATACGCCCTGCACCCCGACCTTGGCAAAGCGGAGGCGGCCCTGACCGGAAACAGGCTTTGCCGTTCATGCAGGGTACATCGGGAACCGTCACAGTAAGCCGGCGTTTTCAGCGCCTGTCCGCACCGTGGAAGGATCGTTCCCCCCAATGAATCTCAAACTGCTCGTCACCGCCGCCAGCATCACCGCCCTCCTGGGCACGGCCGCCTGCACCACCACCGACCCCTACAGCTCGACGCCGCAGCGCAACAACACCGGCACCGGCGCCCTCGCCGGCGCTGTCGGCGGCGCCCTGCTCGGCTATCTGACCAACACCTCTGACTCCGAACAGGGTCGCAAGAACGCCCTGATCGGCGCCGGCATCGGCGCCCTGGGCGGCGCGGCCGTCGGCCAGTACATGGACCGTCAACAGCGCGAACTCGAAGCGGAGCTGTCGGGCTCGGGCGTCGGCGTCGCGCGCCAGGGCGACAACCTCGTCCTGCGCATGCCGTCGGACGTGACCTTCGCGACCAACCAGTCGAGCATCAACTCGCGCTTCTATGCGACGCTGGACGACGTCTCCGCCATCCTGGCCCGCTATGACCAGTCGACCGTCGACATCATCGGTCACGCCGACGCCGACGGCGCGGACGCCTACAACCTCAACCTCTCGCGCCAGCGCGCCTCGTCCGTCGCCCAGTATCTGGTCGGCCACAACGTCCTGCCGGATCGCCTGTACGTCGACGGCAAGGGCGAATCCGCGCCCATCGCCTCGAACGACACCGCCGCCGGCAAGGCCCAGAACCGCCGCGTCGAGATCGTCATCCGCCCCTTCCGCGGCTGACGCGCGCAAGCGTAAGGCGCCCGCGCGCCAACCGCGCTCAAGCAGCAAGCGACCGCGTCGCGAGCGTTAGCGCACTGACAAGAAAGGGCGGGGCCGCGCGGCTCCGCCCTTTTTCCTGGCTGCACACCGTTCCGTGACTTGAAGTCCTGTTAACCAGATGCTGGAAAGGCTGCCGTTCGACTCGGGGGATTTGCGTGCGTCCGGACCATCAGGAATTCACCGACGGGCTGCGTCTCGCCGCCATCGCCGCAGTTTCGGCGATCGTCACGGCGACGCTGGTCATCGGCGCCGGCCGGTCCCTGCTGCCGGACCGCAACACCGCCCGCGCCGCGACGCCTGAACTGATCCAGGCCGTCTCCCGCTAGGTCAGGCGCGCCCGATCGAGCTGTAGCGGAAGCCGCGGGCCCGCATGTCGTCCGGGCGGTAGACGTTGCGCAGATCGACCATCACCGGCTGCTTCAGCAGCAGCTTCACCCGGTCCAGATCCAGCGCCCGGAACTGATCCCACTCCGTCAGGATCACCACCGCATCCGCGCCCTCGACCGCGTCATAGGGGCCGTCACGGAACACCACGCCGTCCAGCATCCGGGCGGCTTCGTGCATACCTTCCGGATCGAACGCCTGCACCGTCGCGCCCATGGCCATCAGGGCCGGGGCCACGTCCAGCGACGGCGCATCGCGCATGTCGTCGGTGTTCGGCTTGAAGGTCAGGCCCAGCAGGGCGACCGTCTTGCCCTTCAGATCACCGCCCAGCGCCTTGGCGACCCGCGCCGCCATCGCCTTCTTGCGATCGTCGTTGATCTGCACCGTGGTCTCGATCAGCCGCACCGGCGCGCCGGCGTCGGTCGCCGTCCGCACCAGGGCCAGGGTGTCCTTCGGGAAGCAGGACCCGCCGTAGCCGGGACCCGCATGCAGGAATTTCGAGCCGATCCGCTTGTCCAGGCCGATGCCCCGCGCGACCTGCTGCACGTCGGCGCCGACGTTCTCGCACAGGTCCGCCATCTCGTTGATGAAGGTGATCTTCATCGCCAGGAAGGCGTTGGCCGCATATTTGATCAGCTCGGACGTCCGGCGCCCCGTGAACAGGATCGGCGTCTCGTTCAGATTCAGCGGGCGGTACAGCTCGCGCATCACCTCCTGGGCGCGCGCGTCCTCGGTGCCGACCACGACGCGGTCCGGTCGTTTGAAGTCCTCGATCGCCGCGCCCTCGCGCAGGAACTCGGGGTTGGACACGACCGCGAAATCGGCGTCCGGGCGGCGTTCGCGGATGATCCGTTCGATCTCGTCGCCGGTGCCCACGGGCACGGTCGACTTGGTCACCACGACGGTGAAGCCCTCGATCAGCCCGGCGATTTCCTCGGCGGCGGCATGGACGTAGGACAGGTCGGCGTGGCCGTCGCCGCGGCGCGACGGCGTACCCACGGCGATGAATACGGCGTCAGCGGTGCGGATCGCCTCGGCGCCGTCCAGGGCGAAGCTCAACCGGCCGCCGCGGACGTTGGACGCCACCAGATCCTCCAGACCGGGCTCGAAGATCGGGATCTCGCCCCGCTCCAGCCGCTCGATCTTGGACGGATCCTTGTCGACGCAGGTCACCTCATGGCCGAAGTCGGCGAAACAGGCCCCTGACACCAGGCCCACATAGCCGGTTCCGATCATCGCTACGCGCATGCGGGCGCCCCTTTCGACTGTGGGCCCGGAGATAGCGGTCGGGCCCCGTTTTTACCACCCCGGCCCGGCTCGCCGCCTGGCGGAAATGCGAAACCGCCGGCCCCGTAAGGGACCGGCGGCTCCGGTAGTTCTGACTTGCCGTCCGTTCCCCGGCCCGAAGGCCGGGGGACGTCCCGACATCAACCTCAGAAGGTGATGTTGATGTGGGCGCGACGGTTGAGCGGCTCGCGAACACCATCGGCGGTCGGCTTGGCCAGCTCGGTTTCACCACGGCCATCCAGCGAGATGACGCCGCCGTTGACGCCCTGGGCGACCATTGCATCACCCACAGTGCGGGCGCGGCGTTGGGACAGACCCAGGTTGTACTCCGCGGAACCCGAGGTGTCGGTGTGACCGACGATCAGGATGCGCGTCGGACGACCCGTCTTCGCGTAGTTGACGGCTTGCGTGACGACCGCTGCGGCTTCGGTGGTGAGATCGTAGCGATCCCAGTCGAAGTACACCACGAACTCACGGGCTGCCGGACGAGGCGGCGGCGGCGGAGGCGGCGGAGGCGGCGGCGGGGGCGGCGGGGGCGGCGGGGGCGGCGGCGGCGGCACGTAGACCGGCTCATCTGCACCGAAGGCCATACGCAGACCCAGGGTGAAGGTGTGGCTGTCGTCGTAACGGCCCTCGAACGGACCGGCCAGCGGAGCCGCGGCCGGCAGCGACGTCACCGTATCGTAGTCCATGTCGGACATCAGATAGCGATAGGTGAAGTCGAGGTTCGCACGGCTGCCGATCCGCCAGGCGAAGCCGGCGATGACCTGCGCCGCCAGCTCGGTCGAGCTGTCGTCGGCGCCGACGCCGATCGTGCGCTGACGTTCGAAGGTGCCCGTGAACTCGGTGTCGACGCGGTTCACACCGGCGCCGAGGCCGACGAAGGGCCGGAAGCCCCACGACGCATTGCCGAAGTCATAGATGACGTTCGCCATAAGCGTGGTCGACGTGACTTCGCCCTCGGGAGCCTCGCAGGCCCCCACAGCCGGAGTCACGTTGCACACACCACCGATGAACTCGGGGTTCGGGTTGGTGATCCCGCCGATGTCGCCCGGGTCGCGATAGCCACCCTCGACTTCAACACGCCAGCTTTCGTTGAACCGGTAACCCAGTCGGGCGAAAGCCGCCCAGGAATCGTCCACGTTGATGTCCCATTTGGGACCCGTGGTCTGCGACGTCGTCTCCAGATCGTCGATAGTGTGCCAGCCGGCGTCGATCGCGCCGTACCAGCCGTTTGGCTCGGCAGCCGCGGCGCCAGCTGCGAACAGCCCTGCCATTGCGACTCCGGCGAGAAGTTTGACCTTCATCATATCCCTCACACTCAAGGTTGCCCGAATGCCCACGCTTGATCACGGGGCGCTCCCGAGGCCTAACCACAATGTACGGTTCCGGTTCCCGCAATCTGGTTGCGAATGCGGCGAGTGTGGCGCCGTTTCAACACAAATACCGGGGTTTCGCCTGACCAAACGGCTGCTAGGACAGGCGTCCAACAAGGAGAACAGTACAGATGGCGATTAGTTTCGACGGCCGCGTGGCCATCGTCACCGGCGCGGGCAATGGTCTGGGCCGTCAGCATGCGCTGGCGCTGGCGCGACGTGGCGCAAAGGTGGTCGTCAACGATCTGGGCGGATCCCGTGACGGCTCCGGCGCCTCCGCCACCGCCGCCGAGGCCGTGGTCGCCGAGATCGAGGCCGCCGGCGGCGAGGCCATCGCCAACGCCGCCTCGGTCACCGACTACGCCGCGGTTCAGGCCATGGTCGACGCCGCCATGGCGAAATGGGGCCGGGTCGACATCCTGGTCAACAACGCCGGCGTGCTGCGCGACAAGACCTTCGCCAAGATGGAACTGGAGGACTTCCGCTTCGTCCTCGACGTCCACCTGATGGGCGCGGTCAACTGCACCAAGGCGGTGTGGGACATCATGCGCGGGCAGAACTACGGCCGCATCGCCATGACCACCTCGTCGTCGGGCCTGTTCGGCAATTTCGGCCAGTCCAACTACGGCGCCGCCAAGATGGCGCTGGTCGGCCTCATGCAGACCCTGACCATCGAGGGCGCCAAGCACGACATCCGGGTCAACTGCCTGTCGCCCACCGCCCACACCCGCATGACCGAGGACCTCGGCGCCCGTCTGCCGCTCGAGCTGCTCGGGCCGGAGATGGTCACGCCCGGCCTGCTCTATCTCGTCAGCGAGGACGCGCCGAACCGTTGCATCCTCGGCGCCGGCGCCGGCGGCTTCGAACGCATCTACGTCGCCCTCACCCAGGGCGCCTGGATCGCCGGTGACGACGCGCCCGAGCAGATCGCCGCCCGCTTTGCGGAGATCTCGGACCGTACGGGCGAGATCATCCCCGAGATGGGCGCCGCCCAGGGCTTCATCGAACTGACCAAGGCGCAAGCGGCCCAGGCCAAGGCATGATATAAAGCGGGCGTCTGCCGGAGGCTCTCATGTCGACCACGGACGCCCGCCACGCCGCCTTCCTGGCGCTGGCGATGGCCATGCCCTTCGCGATCCTGTCGGGGATCGCCATGCTGGAACTCCAGCCGCTGGAGTCGTTCCTGCGCCGCGCCACCACTGACGGCAACGGCGGCCTGAACCTGCCGGGTCGCCTGCTGATCGGCGGCAGCCTGCTCCTTCTCCCGGCCGCCCTTCTGGTCAGCCTGCTTCCGGTCTTCCGGGGCGGCAGCCGTCCCTTCCTGGCGCTGAACCTCATCGTCGCGCTCGGCGTCGTCGCCCTTTCGGCGCCGGTCCTCCTGGCGCTCGGGGATGAATATGTGCGTTGCGAGGTGCGGCATCTCGCCAGATGCGACTGATGCGTCGACGACGCCTTGGCTGACGCAGCGATAACGCCTTACATCAAGGCCGAACCCACACCGCCCCAAGGCAAGGATCCTCCCTGATGCGTGAAGCCGTCATCGTCTCGACCGCCCGGACCCCGATCGGGCGCGCCTATCGCGGCGCCTTCAACGACACCCAGGCCCAGCAACTGGGCGCCCACGCCATCCGCCACGCCGTCGCCCGCGCCGGCATCGACCCGGCCGAGATCGAGGACGTGGTCATGGGCGCGGCCCTGCAGCAGGGCTCGACCGGCACCAACATCGGCCGCCAGGCGGCGCTGGCCGCCGGCCTGCCCGTCAGCGTCGCAGGCATGAGCATGGACCGTCAGTGCGCCTCGGGCCTGATGGGCATCGCCACCGCGGCCAAACAGGTCATCTTCGACCAGCAGAAGGTGGTCGTCGGCGGCGGCCTGGAGTCCATCTCCCTGGTCCAGAACCAGCATATGAACCTCTACCGCGGCAAGGACGAGGACCTGCTGAAGCTCGCGCCGCACATCTATATGTCGATGCTGGAGACGGCCGAGGTCGTGTCCCGCCGCTATGGCATCAGCCGCGACGCCCAGGACGAATACGCCCTCCAGTCGCAGCAGCGCACCGCCCAGGCCCAGGCCGAAGGCCGCCTCGACGCCGAGATCGTGCCGATGACCTCGACCATGCTGGTCGTCGACAAGGCCACCGGCGAGATCTCGAAGAAGGAGGTCACCCTCTCGAAGGACGAGGGCAACCGCGCCGACACCACGCTGGAAGGCCTGAAGTCGCTGAAGCCTGTCTTCGGCTCGGGCGAGGAAATCCAGCAGGGCGAGTTCATCACCGCGGGCAACGCCAGCCAGCTGTCGGACGGGGCCTCGGCCAGCGTCATCATGGAAGCGGGCGAGGCGGTTCGCCACGGCCTGCAACCGCTCGGCGCCTACCGCGGCATGGTCGTCGCCGGCTGCGAGCCCGACGAGATGGGCATCGGCCCTGTCTTCGCCGTGCCCAAACTGCTCAAGCGCCACGGCCTGACCGTCGACGACATCGGCATCTGGGAGCTGAACGAGGCCTTCGCCGTCCAGGTGATCTACTGCCGCGACAAGCTGGGCATCCCCGACGATCGCCTCAACGTCTCGGGCGGCTCCATCTCGATCGGCCACCCCTACGGCATGTCGGGCGCCCGCATGACCGGCCACGTCCTCATCGAGGGCAAGCGCCGCGGCGCCAAATACGGCGTCGTCACCATGTGCGTCGGCGGCGGCATGGGCGCGGCCGGTCTGTTCGAGATCTACTGAGGCGGACCATCAGCCTTGTGAGGCGAAGGAGACCCCTTCGCCTCCCACGCCGCCCGCTCGGCCTCCATCTTCGCATACCACCGCGCCCGCAGGACGGCGGGGCGGCCCGGATACCGGTCGTCGAGGAAGTCCGCCTCGACGACGCGGTCGGTGCGGAAGGTGCGGAAATCGTCGCGCGTCTCGCACCAGCCGACCAGCAGCCGCGTCGTCTCGCGATAGCCGACCAGGCAAGGCCAGATGACGCGCAATGTCTCCCGCCCCTGCTCATCCGCATAGTGCAGACGCAGCTTGCGCCCCGCGTGGATCCACGCCCGTACGCGCGCCATGTCCAGCGTCTCGATCTCGCGCTTCCAGGTCGGCGCCGACGCCACCGCCGGCTCCAGCAGGACGGGCCGCAGCTTCTCCGGCACGGTGGCGGCGATCTTGGCGATCAGGTCGCGCGCCGCCCGGGCCAGGGCGGGATCGCCGCGCCCCGCCACCCACTGCGCGCCCAGCACCGCCGCCTCGACCTCGTCGGACGTCAGCATCAGCGGCGGCATGTCGAAGCCGCCGTCCAGCACATAGCCGATGCCCGCCTCGCCCCGGATCGGCACCCGCTGGCCCATCAGGGTGGCGATGTCGCGATAGATGGAGCGTTTCGACGTCTCCAGCTCGGCGGCGATGGCGTCCGCCGTCACCGGCTTCGACGACCGCCGCAGCACCTGGATGATCTGGAACAGGCGGTCTGCGCGTCTCATTCCTGCACCCTGCCCGATCGCTGCTGACAACATGCTGGCAGCAGGGTGGCAGTAGATCAACAGGGCGGGCGGCGAGGGGCCGCCTGGCGCTCAAGCAGCGAGGGCCCGTGGCCCGAGCGATAGCGCCGCCAACAAGGAGATTGCAGATGCTGACGCTGTTCCACGCCCCCTGGTCGCGCTCCGGCCGCATCGTCTGGCTGCTGGAAGAACTCGGCGCGCCCTTCGACATCGAATACGTCGAGATCGTCCGCGCCCAGACCCGCAACGGCCGCCGCGACCCCGCCAATCCGCATCCGGACGGCAAGGTCCCCGCCCTGCTCCATGACGGCGCCCTGGTGACGGAATCCGCCGCCATCGCCCTGTACCTGACCGACCTCTTCCCCGACGCTGACCTGGGGGCCGCCGTCGGCTCGCCCGAACGCGCCGCCTATGTCACCTGGCTGGCCTGGACCGCCGGCGAGATGGAGCCCGCCTACTGGGGCCGGATCAGCGGCCAGACCGAAGGCGATCCCGTCGCGAAGGCCCGCTACGACGCGGTCAACGACCGCATCCTCACCGCCCTGAAGCACGGCCCGTATCTGATGGGGCACCGCTTCACCGCCGTCGACGTCATGATCGGCTCGGCCATGGCCTGGGGCCGCGAGTTCGCCCCCGAAAGCGAGCTGCTGGACGCCTGGCTCAAACGCGTCAGCGAACGCCCCGCCAATCTGGCCGCCGCCGCCAAGGACGGCACGCCGCCCGCGATGACCGAGGTGGCCTGATCTCACTTCATCCGCTCATCCCCGCGAAAGCGGGGACCCAGTTCTGTTGGTGAAGCGCCGGCGGTTCGGGACAACGGTCCGAGCGACCAGGGCAAGACCTGTCACCCAAAGCACTGGGTCCCCGCTTTCGCGGGGATGAGCGGATGGGGAAATCTAGGCCGCGCGGGCGGCGGCGTTGCCGCTGCCGTCCGCCGGCCGGTTGGTCGCCCGCAGCGAGGCGACGAAGTCGTCGCGCCAGATACTCACGTCGGTGTCCCGCACCACCTCCATCAGGCACTCCCATTTCCGCTTCCGCTCGGCCAGCGGCATGGTCAGCGCCCGTTTGATGGCGTCCGACAGCTCCTCGCGGCTGAACGGATTGACCAGCAGGGCCTCGCCCATCTGCTCGGCGGCGCCCGCGAACCGCGACAGCACCAGCACGCCGGGATCCTCCGCGTCCTGGGCCGCCACATATTCCTTGGCCACCAGGTTCATCCCGTCTCGCAACGGCGTCACCAGCCCGACCTTCGCCGCGCGATAGATTCCCGCCAGCTGATCGCGGCGATAGGTGCGGTTCAGATAGCGGATCGGCTGCCAGTCCATATCGGCGAACTCGCCGTTGATCCGCCCGGCCAGACCTTCCAGCCGCGAGCGGATGTCCTGGTAGGTGTTCACCTCGTCCCGGCTGATCGGCGTCACCTGCAGCAGGAAGACGTCGCCGCGCATGTCCGGATTGTCGTTCAGGAACTGCTCGTAGCCCAGCAGCCGCTGTTCCAGTCCCTTGGAGTAATCCAGCCGGTCCACGCCGACGATCATCGTCCGGAACGCCGCCGACGCCGCCATCCGGTCGTAGGTCCGCCGGCCGAACGCCGAGTTGCGCGCCTTCAGGAAGCCGTCGACGTCGATGCCGATCGGGAACACGCCCGTCTGCACCACCCGCCCGAACGCCTCAACCGCGTCGTTCGGCAACAGCCGCCCGCGCACCTCCGGCTCCGACGCGATGTAGTCCCTGAACAGGTCCAGCCATTCGCGCGTGTGGAAGCCGATCAGGTCGTAGCTGAACATCGACTCCACCAGCCGCCGATGGTGCGGCAGGGTCACCAGCAGCTGCCGCGCCGGCCACGGCGTATGCAGGAAGAAGCCGATCCGGTTGGTGACCCCGCGCCGCCTCAGGTCCCGGGCCAGCGGGATCATGTGATAGTCGTGGATCCAGATCACGTCGTCGGGCTGGATCAGCGGCGCCAGCACCTCGGCGAACCGCGCATTGGTCCGCTCATAGCCCTCGCCGTACGACCGCTCGTAGGCGGTCAGATCGACCCGGTGATGGAACAGCGGCCACAGCGTCTTGTTGGCGTAGCCGTTGTAGTATTCGTCGACGTCCTGCGGCTCCAGGTCGACCAGGGCGACGGTCACGCCGGACCGGTCCTCGATCTTGGCCTCGGGCACGAATTTCTCGACCGTCTCGCCCGACCAGCCGAACCACAGGCCGTCGTATTTCCGCAGCGCCGACGACAGCGCCATGGCCAGCCCGCCGACGGAGCCCGCGGCAGGGTCCTTCGGGGCTGAAACCCGGTTGGAGACGACGATCAAACGACTCATGAGGGCGTAACCGCCGCCTTCGCGCGTTGGTCGCAACGCAATGTCGTGAAACGGATCACCGCACGTCCGTCCACGACCGGCTCAGCAGCACCGCGCAGTTGATGATCCCGACCAGCGAATAGGTCTGCGGGTAGTTGCCCCACAGCTCGCCGTCGTTCAGCGAGATGTCCTCCGACAGCAGCCCCGCATGGGTCCGCCGGCTCAGCATCTGCTCGAAGATCTCGCGCGCCTCCTCGGTGCGGCCATTGAGGTGCAGCGCCTCGATGAACCAGAAGGTGCAGAAGTTGAACGCCGTCTCCGGCTCGCCGAAATCGTCCGGCTCGATATAGCGGAACAGGTACGGGCCCTTCTTCAGGTCCCGCTCGATGGCCTCGAACGTGCCCACCTGGCGCGGATCGCGCGGATCGAGGAAGCCCAGGTCGGTCATCTGCAGCAGCGAGGCGTCCAGTTCGCGATTGCCGAAGCTGGCGGCGAACCGGCCCTCGTCGGGCAGATAGGCCTCCTTCTCGATCCGCTCTCGGATGATCCTGGCCCGGTCGTTCCAGACGGCCGCCCGGTCCTCCAGCCCCAGGTGATGCGCCGCCTTGGCCAGCCGGTCGCACGCCGCCCAGCACATCACCGACGAATAGGTGTGCACCCGCGCGATGGTCCGGAACTCCCACAGCCCCGCATCGGTCTGGTCGTGCATGGCGAAGGCCCGCTCGCCGACCCGCTCCAGCGCATGGAAGTCGTCCAGCGTCGCCGGCCGCAGCAGGCGGTGATCGTAGAAGGCCTGCACCAGCGGCAGCACGATCTGGCCGTACACGTCGTGCTGCAGATGCTCGTGCGCCTGGTTGCCGACACGCACCGGTTTCATGCCGCGATAGCCCTCGACGCTGTCGACGATCCGCTCGCCGATGCCCGGCTCCAGCCCCACGCCATAGACCGGCTGCACATGCCCGCCCGCCGCGTCGTCGACCAGGTTCCTCAGATAGCCGAGGTAGTTCTCCAGGATGTCGACCGCGCCCAGCCGGTTCAGCGCCCGCACCACATAGTAGGCGTCCCGGATCCAGCAGTAGCGATAGTCCCAGTTGCGCCCGCTCTCGGGAAACTCCGGCACCGAGGTGGTCAGGGCCGCGACGATGGCTCCCGTCTCCTCATAGGCGCACAGTTTCAGTGTGATCGCCGCCCGGATCACCGCCCCCTGCCAGTCCAGCGGCAGGTACAGCTTGCGCACCCACTCCTGCCAGTAGGCCACGGTCCGCTCCAGCGCCGCCGACACGCCCGGCCCCACGTCCTGGTCGTAGCCCTCGTCCGGCCCGAGGAAGAAGGCATGCGCCCGCTCCAGCCGGAACACCCGCTCGTTCAGCACATGCGACACCGGGCAGTCGGTGGTCAGCCGCAGCGTCACATCGGTGCACAGATAGCGGATGTGGTTCGAACCGCTGGTCCGCTCCGCCGGCCGCGCGCCCCAGTCCGCCGACGGCCTCAACCGCACCCGGATGCGCGGCGCCCCGTGCAGCGGCCGCACGATCCGCCCGAAGGCCAGCGGCCGGTAGGTCCGGCTGTGCTTCGGATGCCGGGGCGAAAAGTCGATCACCTCGATGGCCGACCCGTCCTCGGCCGTCATCACCGTCCGCAGCACCGGCGTGTTGCGCATATAGGCCTGGGTGACTTCGGTCTGGCCCTCCAGCTCGATGTCCCAGAAGCCGTGCTGCGGATCGTTCCCGTCCATCAGCGCCGAGAACACCGGGTCGCCATCCACGCGCGGCGCACAGGCCCAGACGAACCGGCCGCGCCGGTCGATCAGGGCGCTGATCGAACAGTTGCCGATGGGGGCGAGGTCGAGGTCGGGGGTCATGCGCTCTCCTTCAGGCGTTCCAGCCAGTCCAGCACCCCGTCCACATCCGGCAGTCCGTATCGCGCCGCCGTCTCCCTCGGCGGCCCCACCAGCACGCCGAAACCGCCCGCCGCCTCCGCGGCGACGAAGCCGTCCTCGTCCGTCAGATCGTCGCCCAGCATCACCGGCACCCCGCCGGCGAACGGCGCCTCGGCCATGAAGGCGGTCAGGGCGGTGCCCTTGTCGGTCCCCGGCGTCTTCACCTCGACCACCAGATTGCCGGGCTGCAGCACCAGACCCGTGTCGTCCGCCAATCGCCGGGCGAGAGCCTTCGCGGCTTCCGCCTCCGCCGGCGCGCCGCGGAAATGCAGGCCCGCCGACACCGTCTTGTCCTCGACGATCATCCCGGGCCGATCGCGGGCGAAGTCGTGAAAGGCCTCCACCGCCTGCCGCACCGTCTTCGCCGGCTTGGCGTGATCCACCGAGCCGTCGGCCCGACGCCGCTCCAGCCCGTGGACGCCCGAGGCCGAAGCCAGCGCCGCCTCGGCGATCCGGTCGACCTCGGCGATGGTGCGCCCGCTGATGATCGCCACCCGGCCGTCCAGCCGTTCGGCCACCGCCTTCAGCACAGCCGTCCTCCGGCTGTCAGGCACCACCGCATCCGGGGTCTCGGCCAGCGGCGCCAGCACCCCGTCCAGATCGAGGAACAGCGCCGGCCGTTTCAGCTGGAGTGGAGGCGCGGGCAAACGCGGCGTGGCGTCGGCGGCCGCATTCGCGGCGTCGATAGTCGGATTGGACGTCCCCATGCGGGCCCTAACGCGCCGCCGACAGGTTTGGTTGTCCGACTGCGCCGTTTCTTTCGCAGCGCAACATCGCCGGGAGATTGTGAAACCGCCCCGGATGGGCCAATTCCCGACCATGACCGACAAGCTCTCCGCCGATCCGGCCGCCATGATCGCCCGCGCCCGCGAGGTCATCAGCCTCAACATCCAGGCGCTTCAGCAGCTGGAAGGCGCCATCGACGACAGCCTCGCCCGCGCGGTCGACACCATCCTGTCCCGCCCCGGCTATGTCGTCGTCACCGGCATGGGCAAGTCGGGCCACATCGGCGGCAAGATCGCCGCCACCCTGGCCTCGACCGGCACCAACGCCTTCTTCGTCCACCCGGCCGAGATGAGCCACGGCGACCTCGGCATGCTGCGCAAGGACGTCACCGTCCTGGCCATCTCCAACTCGGGCGAAAGTCGCGAGCTGCGCGATCCGCTGATCTACTGCCAGCGCGAGGGCATTCCGGTCATCGGCATCACCCAGCGCCCCAACAGCTTCCTCGGCCGTTCGTCCGCCGTCTGCCTGACCCTGCCCAACGCGCCCGAGGCCTGCCCGAACGGCCTGGCCCCGACCACCTCGACCCTGATGACCCTGGCCATGGGCGACGCGCTCGCCATGGTGCTGATGGACCGTCGCGGCTTCACCGCCGAGGACTTCGGCCTGCACCACCCGGGCGGCAAGCTGGGCATGAGCCTGCAGAGCGTGCGCGACTGGATGGGCGACCGTCCGCCGGCGCCGGCGACCCTGCCGCTGACCGCCACCTTCGCCGAGGTCGTCTCGGGCATCACCGAGGGCCGCAAGGGCGCCGCCGCCGTCATCAACGCCGACGGGACCCTGGCCGGCATCGTCACCGACGGCGACATCCGCCGCGCGTTTGCTCGCGGCGACCTGTCCGGCCTCACCGCCGCCGACGTCATGAGCCCGCGTCCCAAGGTCATCGGGCCGGACGCCCGCATGAGCGACGCCATCGACCTGATGACCCAGAACAAGATCGCCACCCTGCTGGTGATCGAGGACGACCACCCGCTGGCCATTGTCCACATCGCCGAGCTGATGCAGGCGGGTTACGTCAGCTAGCGCGCCGGATTCCCGGTCAGCTCGTCCAGCGTCGGCTCCTCGCCGCCGTTCTCCTCGCGCAGGGTCAGCGGCTCCGCCGGCTTGCCGGCCTGGAACTCCTCCGTCGCCGTGCGCTTGCGGGCCCGCATCAGGTCGGCCAGCTCGTCCATGTCCAGACCGGCGGCGCGCGCCTGGGCGAACATGCCCTCGGAGCGCTTCTCCTCCTCCTCGACATGGTGCTCGATCATCTCGGACAGCACCTTGACCTTGGCGTCATAGAAATCGTCCTCAGGCCCGCCCGCCTCGATTTCGTTGATCAGCTGCTTGGCCCCGTCGTGCTCGACATAGGCTTCCTTCAGCAGGTCCTCTTCGATGTGTCCCTTGCAGGCCGGATAGAAGACCTCCTCCTCCAGCACCGTATGAACCTTCAGCTCCAGGCAGGCCTGTTCGGCCAGGGCCTGTTTGCGGTCGCGGCTGCGCGCCTTTTCGAAGTCCGCGAAGATCTCCTCGACCTTGCGGTGATCGGCCTTCAGCATGGCGATGGCGTCCATGTCTTCGTAGGTCTGCGCCATAAGATTATCCTCCTGATCGAACGGCTTAGGGCTCAGAAAGACACCGGGCGCGCGCCTGTTCCCACGGCTCCGCTAGCTGAGAGTCGTTCGCGCGATTTCCGCCCTCCGGGCGTCCGGCAGCCGACACAACTCGCCCTTTCGCGCGTTTTCAGACGACGACAGGGAGCCCTCGGATGATCGACCACCTCGGCCTCGATGTCAGCGACATCGCCCGCTCGCGCGCCTTCTACAACGCCGCGCTGGAACCGCTCGGCTACCGCCTGATCCAGGAGTTTCCCGACGGCGACGCCACCGTCGTCATGTACGGGATCGAGAGCCCCGAGTTCATCATCGCCGACAAGGATCGGCCGGGCGAGGCGAACCACATCGCCTTCCGCACCGAAACCCGCGCCCAGGTCGACGCCTTTCACGCCGCGGCCCTCGCCGCCGGCGGCCGCGACAACGGCGGCCCGGGCCTGCGCCCAAACTACGGCCCGACCTACTACGCCGCCTTCGTCCATGACCCGGACGGTTTCAACGTCGAGGCGGTCTGCCATGCGGCGGAATAGAGGACTTGAGAGGGTGTCCGGAAACCCTCTCAATCCCTCTCAAGTCCGCCATTTCGATCACGCCTTCCGCAGGGCCGAACCTGACCCACGACCCCTTCTGACGCAGCCGTGTGCTTTAATGCCTCAATGTCCGCCAGGCGGGCGTTCTGACGGGCCGCGGCAGTTCGTTTCCCCTGCTCTGGCGCCCGTTTCGGCCGATCGCTGCGTCTTCCGCAAATAGAGGACTTGAGAGGGTTTGAGAGGTTTTGAGCATTTTTTGAATGAGAGGGTCCGGCGCCCCTCCCGCGCCGCCGCCGTCGTTGTTACTTGACGTTGACGTAAACGTACGCTTTCTGACGACCGAGTTTCGATTCCGCACCCTGTCCCTCAAGCAGCGAGGCCCCGCGGGCCGAGCGCCAGGGACCCAAGAGAGAGACCCACCTCATGGCCGACGCCTACATCTACGACGCCGTGCGCACCCCGCGCGGCAAGGGCAAGAAGGACGGTTCGCTCCACGAAATCACCGCCCTGTCGCTGGCCACCCAGGTCCTCCAGGCGCTGCGCGATCGCAACGATCTCGACACCTCGAAGGTCGACGACGTCATCCTCGGCTGCGTCTCGCCGGTGGGCGAGCAGGGCGCCGACATCGCCCGTACGGCCGTGCTGAACTCGGGCTGGGCCCAGACCACCGCCGGCGTCCAGGTGAACCGCTTCTGCGCCTCGGGCCTCGAAGCCGTGAACATGGCGGCCGCCAAGGTGAAGTCCGGTGAGGCCGACTTCGCCGTCGGCGGCGGCGTCGAGGCGATGAGCCGCGTGCCGATGGGTTCCGATGGCGGCGCCTGGCCGGTCGACCCGTCCTCGGCCTTCCCGACCTATTTCGTGCCGCAGGGCGTCTCGGCCGACATGATCGCCTCGAAATGGGGCTTCAGCCGCGACGACGTCGACGCCTACTCGGTGGAAAGCCATAAGCGCGCCGCCCGTTCGTGGGCCGAGGGCCGCTTCAAGGGCTCGGTCATCCCGGTGCTCGACCAGCTCGGCCTGGTCCGCCTCGACCATGACGAGACCATCCGCCCCAACACCGACATGCAGACCCTGGGCGCCCTGAACCCGTCCTTCGCCATGATGGGCGAGATGGCCTTCGACAGTGTGATCAACCAGCGCTACCCCGAGGTCGAGCGGGTCAACCACGTCCACACTCCGGGCAACTCCTCGGGCATCGTCGACGGTTCCGCCGGCGTGCTGATCGGCTCGCTGGAAGCCGGCAAGGCGCTGGGCCTCAAGCCGCGCGCCAAGATCCGCGGCGCCGCCTCGATCGGCTCGGAGCCGTCGATCATGCTGACCGGCCCCGAGTTCGTGGCCAACAAGCTGCTCGGCAAGCTGGGCATGTCGAAGAACGACATCGACCTGTGGGAGCTGAACGAGGCCTTCGCCGCCGTCGTCCTGCGCTTCATGCAGGCGCTCGACATCCCGCATGACAAGATCAACGTCTGCGGCGGCGCCATCGCCATGGGCCACCCGCTCGGCGCCACCGGCGCCATGATCACCGGCGTGGTCCTCGACGAGCTGGAGCGCTCCAACAAGGAGACCGCCCTCATCACCCTGTGCATCGGCGGCGGCATGGGCACCGCCACCGTCATCGAACGCGTCTGAGTTCGGAGGTTCATCACTAGGGCACGAAGCAGGCACGAAGTGCACGAAGAGGCAGCGCCTCATCGCCGCGCGCAGCGCCTCCCAAAATCCGGAACAGTCGCCTGCGGCGCTCCCACCGGTCCCTTCGTGTCCTTCGTGCCTCCTCCGTGGTCTTCGTGACGAACCATCAACAGTCGGCTCCAGGCGCCGACGTTTCAGAATAAGGGCCTTAGGCCGATGGAAAACTTCAAGATCGACGTCGACGCCGACGGCATCGCCCTGATCACCTTCGACGTCCCGGGACGGTCGATGAACACCCTGACCTCGGGCGTGATGAAGGAGATCCCCGAGTGGGTCGAGCGCATCAAGACCGACGACGCCATCAAGGGCGCGGTCCTCACCTCGGGCAAGACCAGCGGCTTCTGCGCCGGCGCCGACCTCGGCGACATGGCCGGCGGCATGCTGGCCGGCGGTTCGCTGCAGGACGCCTATGACGCAGGCTGGAAGCTGAACGGCGCCCTGCGCGCCCTGGAGACCTGCGGCAAGCCGGTCGCCGCGGCCATCAACGGCCTGGCCCTGGGCGGCGGCCTCGAGCTGACCCTGGCCTGCCACTACCGCGTGGTCGGCGACAGCCCGAAGATCCAGCTCGGCCTGCCCGAGATCAAGGTCGGCCTCTTCCCCGGCGGCGGCGGCACCCAGCGCCTGACCCGTCTGGTCGGCGTCCAGGCCGCCATGATGGCCATGAGCGAGGGCAAGTCCTTCCGCCCCAACGACGCCAAAGGCGCCGGCATCGTCCATGAGGTCGTGCCGGTCGGCGGCGAAGTCGATGCCGCCAAGGCGTGGATCAAGGGCGGCGGCAAGGCCGTCCAGCCGTGGGACGACAAGTCCTTCAAACTGCCCGGCGGCGGCCCCTACCACCCGGCCGGCATCCAGAATTTCCTCGTCGGCAACGCCATGCTGCGCAAGCAGTCCTACGGCAACTACCCCGCCGTCCTGAACCTGATGAAGGCCGTCTATGAGGGCGTTCAGGTGCCCATGGACGCGGCCCTGCGCATCGAGACCCGCTACTTCATCAAGACCCTGATGACGCCGCAGGCCCAGGCCATGATCCGCTCGCTGTTCCTGAGCAAGCAGGAGCTCGACAAGGGCGCCGTGCGTCCGGCCGGCCAGCCCAAGTCGGACCCCAAGAAGGTCACCGTCCTCGGCGCCGGCATGATGGGCGCGGGCATCGCCTATGTGCAGGCCCTGGCCGGCATCGAAACCATCCTGATCGACCGCGACCAGGAAGCCGCCGACAAGGGCAAGGCCCACGTCGAGGAGCTGCTCAAGAAACGCCTCTCGCGCGGCCAGATCGACCAGGCCAAATTCGACGCCCTGCTCGGCTCGGTCACCGCGACCACCGACTACGGCCTGATCAAGGGCTCGGACCTGGTCATCGAGGCGGTGTTCGAGAACCGCGAGATCAAGGCTGAGGTCACCAGGCGCGCCGAGGCCCAGCTCGAGCCGGGCGCCATCTTCGGCTCCAACACCTCGACCCTGCCGATCACAGGCCTGGCCGAGGCTTCGGTGCGCCCCGAGGACTTCATCGGCATCCACTTCTTCTCGCCCGTCGACAAGATGATGCTGGTCGAGGTGATCCTCGGCGAGAAGACCGGCGAGGCGGCGATCGCCAAGTCGCTGGACTACATCATGAAGATCAAGAAGACCCCGATCGTCGTCAACGACGGCCGCGGCTTCTACACCTCGCGCTGCTTCGGCACCTATGTCGCCGAGGGCCTGGCCATGCTCGAGGAGGGCTACGCCCCGGCCCTGATCGACAACATCGGCCGCATGACCGGCATGCCGCGCGGCCCGCTGGAAATGCACGACGACGTCGCCCTCGACCTCTCGGTGAAGATCGCCAAACAGACCAGGGAAGACCTCGGCGACGCCTATGTGCCGATGGCCGGCTGGCAGATCGTCCAGACCATGGTCGAGGACCTGGGCCGCTACGGCCGCAAGAACGGCAAGGGCTTCTACGACTACGACACCAAGCCCAAGAAGCTGTGGTCGGGCCTGTCGGAGCTGGCCCCGGTCAAGATCAACGACTCGACGCCTGAGCTGATCGAGGACCAGAAGCAGCGCCTGCTGTACCGCCAGGCGGTCGAGGTCGCACGTTGCTGGGAAGAGGGCGTCATCGACGACCCGCGCGAGGCCGACGTCGGCGCCATCCTGGCCTGGGGCTTCGCGCCCTGGACCGGCGGCCCGATCACCCTCATCGACCAGACCGGGCTGAAGGCCTTCGTGGCCAAGGCCGACGACTACGCCGCCCGCTACGGCTACCGCTTCAAGGTCCCGCAGCTGCTCCGCGACATGGCCGACCAGGGCCGCACCTTCTACGGCGACTTCGCCGGCAAGCAGAAGGCCGCCGCCTGATACAGACGGGGACGGGTCAGAGGTTCACCACCTCGAACCCGTCCTCGGCCTGCAACCGCTCCGCCAGCGCCGACCGGTGGCACCCCGCGTGGTCCGCCTCGAAGCACAGCAGGGCGGTCTTCCTCTTCCCCGCCAGTTCGCGCAATTCCTCGAACGCCAACTGCGACGGCGGCTCCTGCATATGTTCGGCGAAGATCTCGCGCATCTCGCCGATCCGCCCCTTCCGCGCCGCCTCCCGCCCCGCCTTGGGCGTGCCCAGCGGCCGCAGGTGGACGTAGTCGATGCCCGCGTCCTTCAGGCTGTTGCCCAGCACGGTCTTGGAGAACCCCGCCCGCCGCGACGCCGCCACCGCCCGCACGTCAGCAACCACCTCGACCCCGGCCGCCTTCAGCTTGTCGATGACCGCCGCCTGCGGTTCGCCTTCGTAGCCGACGGTGAACAGCTTCATCCTCGCCTCCCTCAGGGCAGGGCCCCACCGTCGATCGCCTCGTCGGCACAGCTCTGCAGCTCGGCCCGGTATTTGTCGGGATCGACGGCTTTCCGCGCGACGATGGAAGCCTCCAGCGCCATCCTCTGTTCCGCTGAGAGCGCCCCTGACGACGCGTCCTCCGGCAGTCGATCGGTCCACCAGTCGCGGATGAACCAGCTGGGCCCGGCGACCATCCCGGTCTCCCGCGACGCCTCGGCGATCATGGCGTTGACGTGGGCCAGGCAGAGCTCGGCCCGAGCGGGCTCGGGCTCGGCGGCGAGCAGGGTCAGGGCGAGTGCGATCACAGGCGTCTCCGTTCGCCACGAGCGTGACGGACAATCCGCTCCATGGCGAGTCCCCTGCGACCGCTTCTGACGTACCCGTCCGCCAACATGCCTCCGTTGCCGGCTCGCGCCCTTCCGGGCGAGACTCGTGAGACTCGTGAGACCGGTTTTTTCGCCACAGGGGTCTCACGTCGCTTCGGATCGGCCCCGCCCTGCGCCCTTGACCTTCACCGTTCCCGGCGTCACCGCTCGCAGGCCAAACTCCGGAGCTGACCGATGATCCGCCGCCTCGCCCTCGCCCTCCTGCTGGCCAGCGCCGCCGCCTCGGCCCAGGCCCAGGACCTGCTGATCAGCGGCGGCCCGATCTACACCGGCGTCGACGCCGCCCCGACCGCCGAGGCCGTTCTGGTTCGCGACGGCCGCATCGCCTGGGTCGGCCGCGCCGCGGACCAGCCCGCCGTCGACGTCTCGACCGTAAAGGTCATCGACCTGAAGGGCGCCGCCCTCTTCCCCGGCTTCACCGATGGCCACGCCCACCTCGACGGTGTGGGCTGGCGCGAACTGACGCTGAACCTCGAAGGCTCGGCGTCGGTCGCCGAGGCCATGTCGAAGCTGTCGGCCTGGGCCGAAACCCATCCCGAAGGTCCCATCGTCGGCCGCGGCTGGATCGAGACCCACTGGCCTGAAGGCCGCTTCCTGACCGCCGCCGACCTCGACGCCGCCGCGCCTGGCCGGGTCGTGCTGCTGGGCCGCGCCGACGGTCACGCCGTGGTCGCCTCTTCCGCCGCCCTCGCCGCCGCCGGTATCGACGCCTCGACCGACGCGCCGTCCGGCGGTGAAATCCTCAAGGGCCCTGACGGCAAGCCGACCGGCATGCTGGTCGACGCCGCCGAACAGCTCGTCTCCGGCCTGATGCCCCAGGCCGATCCCGCCGCCACCCGCGAGGCCTATCGCGCCGGCTTCCGGGTCGAGGCCGCCTACGGCTGGACCGGCGTCCACTTCATGAGCGCCCCGTGGCGCGACATCCCGCTTCTGGAAGACATGGCCGCCGACGGCGAGGCCCCGCTGCGCATCTACAACAGCGTCACCCCGGATGGGGCGCAGGCCCTGTTCGCCTCGGGTCCGCGCAGCGTCGCCGACGGCCGGATCATCACCCGGGCCGTGAAATACTACGCCGACGGCGCCCTGGGCTCGCGCGGCGCCGCCCTGTTCGCCCCCTACTCCGACCAGCCCGGCACCACCGGCCTGATGCAGACCTCCAGCAGCGAGGCCGTGCCCCTGTACGAACAGGCCCTGCGCTCCGGCATCCAGATCGCCACCCACGCCATCGGCGATCGCGGCAACGCCTCCGTCGCCGAATGGTACGAGACGGCCCTGGCCGCCGTGCCCGCCGACCAGCGCCCCACCGGCGAGGACGTGCGCTGGCGCATCGAGCACGCCCAGATCCTGCGCCCTGTCGACTACGCAGACTTCCAGCGCCTGCCGATCATCGCCTCGATGCAGCCCAGCCACGCCATCGGCGACTTCCATTTCGCCGCCGCCCGCCTCGGCGACGCCCGTCTGGACGGCGCCTACGCCTGGCACAGCCTGGTCGATCGCGGCGTGATCGTGGTCGGCGGCTCGGACGCCCCGGTCGAGCGCGGCGATCCGCTGATCGAGTTCTACGCCGCCGTCGCCCGCCGCGACCTGCAGGGCTTCCAGGGTCCCGACTGGCGCCCGGACGAGGCCGTCGATCGCGCCACCGCCCTCAAGATGTTCACCCTCTGGCCGGCCTACGCCTCGTTCCGCGAGAACGAGCTGGGCACCATCGAGGTCGGCAAGCGCGCCGACCTGACGGCCTTCAACGTCGATCTGATGACCGCGCCGTTCGCCGATATTCCCAAGGGCCACGCGACCCTGACGGTCGTCGACGGCGTCGTGGTCCACCAGGCCGACTGAGGCTTGAGGTCGTCAGCCGATGGCCCTAAGTCTGCCGTCGGCTCCGCGGGCATGATGTAGTGGTAGCCTGAAAGCTTCCCAAGCTTTTCGTGCGGGTTCGATTCCCGCTGCCCGCTCCAGCCTCTACTGCAGCCGCTCGGCCCGTACGCCCCGCGACCGCAGGATGCGCTGAACGCTGTGGTCGCCCGCCAGATGGGCCGCGCCGACGGCGATAAAGATGGTGCCCGAGCCTTCCAGCTGCTCCTGGATCTGCCCCGCCCAGTTGCTGTTCCGGTCGACCAGCAGGGCTCGATAGATGACCTCGCTCTCGTCACGCATGCCGTCCACGCCGTAGCGCTCGATCGCCGCCACGTCGCCGCGGGCCCAGGCGTCAACCAGCTGGTCCAGCTCGGTGGTCGCGTTGTCCCAGCTCGCAAGGGTGCCGCGCAGGAAGGCCAGCTGCTGGTCCTCCGGCAGGCCGGCGAGGACGCGGACCTGTTCGTCGAGGGTCTCGAAGCCATGGATCGGCTTGCCGGCCGCCTCGGCCTGGGCCTTCAGGGTCAGCTCCACGCCCGACTTCGGATCATAGCCGGCCTTGACCAGGGGCGAGATCGACAGGGTCAGACCCGCCAGCCAGGGCGGAAGACGTCCATCTGGGCGGACGGCATGCCGATCGCGGCCGCGGCCTCGCCCAGTTCGGCGTTCTCGGCCTCGGTCAGCAGGCTGGACAGGGGGCGGTCCGGCGACAGGCCGTATTGCTGGACCAGGGGAATGATCGCCGCCTGATCCTCGGGGTTCGAGATCTCGAGCCAGACCTGGTCGGCGCTGTCGAAGGCCTGCTCGACCCGGGCCCAGCGCCACAGGGTGGTGGGGCGCAGCACGTGGACCGTGCCGAACAGGTAGATGGTCGAGTCCTCGTCGCGGATGACCCACAGGGCCGGGCCGGAGCCGCCGACCGGCGCGGGCTGGACGACCGGCGCAGAGGCCGGGGCCAGGGTGCGGGCGAAGGCCTGCGCCGGCTGGAAGGCGATCGCCGCCGCCAGACCGAGGCCGAGGGCGACGCCGAGCGCGGAGCGGGCGACGCTGACGGCGGCGCGGATCGGGCTGGAGGTCATCAGGCGGTTTCCTCTTCGGAGAAGATGGATTCGATGGGCTGGCCGAAGACCCGGGCGATCTTGAAGGCCAGGGGCAGCGAGGGATCGTAGCGGCCGGTTTCCAGCGCATTGACGGTCTGGCGGGAGACGCCGAGCGCCTCGGCCAGATCTGACTGGCTCCAGCTTCGCTCGGCCCGCAGCGCCTTGAGGTGGTTGTTCACGAGGCGATCCTCACCGGCGTCTCCACCACCACCAGGCCCAGGCGATGAGGTAGCCGGCGAGCATGAGGAAGAGGATGCCGAAGGCCCCCGCGGCCATATAGGCGGCGGGATCGGTGCGGCCGTTGATCCAGGCCGGGATGTCCAGATCGGCGGTTTGCGGCAGGATCGTCATGATCATGAAGACCATGCCCACGGTCATGCCGACGGTGCCGCCCCAGTACCAGGCCGACTTGTGGGCCTCCTGCGCGGCCTCGTCGATGGAGCGCATCCAGCCCGCGCCGGCGGCCAGGGAGCCGGCCATCATCACGATGGCGAAGACGGCCAGGCCCCAGACTGTGGCCGGCCCGAGGTCGGTTCCGCGGGCCGAGACGTAGCCGGCTCCGACGCCGGCGAGGAACATCAGGACGAACAGCCCGCCCAGGCCCGCGGCGGACCAGAGGAGAACGGATTTCAGGCCCCTGGCCATGGCGGCGACGTCCCTTGAGAATGACAAGGACGTTTTACACACCCGACATCATCGATGTCAAGGACGCTTGTCAGCCGCCCTCGGCGATCCGCAGCTTCGGCGCCTCGGTGAGCTCGGGACGGCTGAGGGTGCGGGGGGTGTTGTCGACCGGCGCCAGTTCAGGCAGTTCCTTGCCCTCGTGATCGACCTGCAGATCCTCGAAGCGGCGGGCGGAGACCATGACCTGGCTCTCGAGCGAGCCGACGAACTGGTTGTAGCGGCCGACGGCGGCTTCCAGCGCCTTGCCGACCGAGGCGGCGTGGCCGCCCATGACGGACAGGCGCTTGTAGAGCTCCTTGCCAAGCTTCGCGACGTCCTCGGCGTTCCTGGCCTGCTCCTCGGCGCGCCAGCCGTACGCAACAGCTTTGCAGAGGGCGAACAGGGTGGTCGGGGTGACGATGACGACGCGCGAGGCCATGGCCGTGGTCATCAGGTCGGGCTCGTGGTCCAGAGCGGCGGCGAGGAAGGCGTCGCCGGGCACGAACATGGCCACGAAGTCGGGGCTGGGCTTGAACTGGTCCTGATAGGCCTTGGACGCCAGCTGGCGCACGTGGGTCTTCATGCTGGCGGCGGTGCGCAGCGAGGCGGCGCGGTTCTGCGCGTCCTGATCGCCGTCGGTCTCGTCGCCAAAGGCCAGCGAGACCTTGGCGTCGATCACGAACATGCCGCCGCCCGGCAGGCGGACGATGAAGTCCGGGCGCTGCTGGCGGCCGGCGTCGTCGGCGTTGGAGGTCTGCTCCTCGAAGTCGAAGCGCCCGGCCATGCCGGCGGCCTCGAGCACGTTGCGGCAGGTCTGCTCGCCCCAGCGACCGCGACGGCCGGTGTTGCCGCGCAGGGCCTCGGTCAGCTTGCGTGCCTCGTCGCGGGTGGCGCTGGAGGCGGACATCAGCTGGGCGAGCTGCTCCTTCAGGCCGCCGGTCTCTTCGGCGCGGCTCTTCTCCAGCGCGGCGACCTGTTCCTGGAATTTGGCGAGGGTCTCGGCGACGGGCTTCAGCTGGGCGTCCATGCGCTGCTGGGCCAGCAGCTCGCGATTGCGGAAGGTCTCGTCGTTGCGCTTCAGCAGCTCCTCCGCGACCGCATTGGCCGAGTGGGCGGCCTGGGCGCGCAGCAGTTCGGTCTGGGTGGCGGCCTGGTCCTCGACGAGGCGCATGCGGGCCTCGGTCTCGGCATGCCGTTCGCGCAGCTCCCAGTTCCGCGTCTCGGCGGCGGCGGCGCGGCGGCGCTCCATCAGGGCCCAGCCAAGGGCGACCAGGGCGAGGAGCGAGGCGGCGAAAAAGGCGACGAGGGAAGCGTTCATGCTCCGTTCCTTAGCGGGAGTCGCGAGGCGGAGCCATCAGACTCCGACCGCGAAAAAACAGTCTGAAGAGTCTGATTCGTCTGAAGGGCCGGAGCGGCGCGGGGGCGGGTCATGGCTCCATGCTGCACCGGGCCTACGTCAAAATCGGTCGTAGGCGGAAACCTCAATCATCCCGGCGAAGCCGGGCCCCAGATTGTCTGGGCCGGGGCGCCGGTGGTTCATCACGAAGGGCACGAAGGCGGCACAAAGGACACGAAGGCGTTCGCGCCACGCCCCGCTCCCTTTGTGTCCTTTGTGGTCCTTGGTGTTCTTCGTGATGAACCTGCGGGACCGGACCTCAAGCCAGGGATTGCGCTGCGCGCGGCTAGGCCGGGCGGCGCGCCCTCAGGGCCTGGATGATGGTGCCGTCGTCCAGCCAGTCCAGTTCGCCGCCGACGGGGACGCCGCGGGCAAGAGAGGTGATCTCCACCCCCGAGCCGGCGACGCGTTCGGCGATGTAGTGGGCCGTGGTCTGGCCATCGACCGTGGCAGGCAAGGCCAGCACGACCTCTTTCGCCTCACCGCCGCGGACGCGTCCGACCAGTTCGGCGATGCGCAGGGCGTCCGGGCCGACGCCGTCCAGGGCGGACAGCAGGCCGCCCAGCACATGGTATTTGCCGCGGAAGGCGCCCGAACGCTCCATGGCCCAGAGGGCCCCGGCCTCCTCAACGACGCAGATCAGGCCGTTGTCGCGGGAGCCGTCGGAGCAGATGGAGCAGGGATTGCGGGTGTCGGGCGCGCCGCAGACGCTGCACGACGACACCTTCTCGGCCGTCTCCGCAAGGGAAGCGGCGAGCGGGACCAGAAGCTGCTCGCGCTTCTTCAGCAGGGCCAGGGCCGCGCGCCGGGCCGAGCGCGGGCCCATGCCCGGCAGCTTGGCCAGCAGCGAGATCAGGCGTTCGATTTCAGGTCCGGCGGAGGCGGCCAAGTCAGAACAGTTTGGGCATGCCGGGGATGTTCATCCCGGCCATCGGTCCGGCGGCCTCGCGCATCAGGGCGGCGTTGACCTCGTCCAGCTTGCGCTTGGCGTCGGCGTGGGCGGCCACGATCAGGTCAGCGAGGATTTCAGCCTCTCCGGAGACCATCAGGCTGTCGTCGATGACGACGGCCGTGACCTCGCCCGGTCCCTTGAGGGAGACGGTGACGAGGCCGCCGCCGGACGTGCCGGAAGCGGAGGTTTCAGCCATTTTGGCCTGGGCGTCCTGCAGTCGCTGCTGCATCACCTGGGCCTGTTGCATCAGGGCGTTGAGGTCTTTCATGCCCCCTAGATAGGCCTTCCGGCGGGGCGGCGCCAAGCGCGACCGGCGGGTTGCTGGCGACAGGCGAAGGGGCTTCACAACGGGCACGACGAAAGCACGACGAACACGGCGGGTCCCGTGCGAGGCTCCGGCCCCGCTGTGCCCGTAGTGGACCGTTGTGTTCGTCGTGATGAACCCCCGGGCTCGGGAAGTTGCGCTGCGCGCGGGGCGGCGGTCGATCTGTAACAGAATTTGTGCCAGAACCCTTGGCGCCGTCCCCGCGCTCTCCTATTTGGTATTCGCTGCTGTTGCAGTTTCTAATCAGGAGGGACCAGTTCATGGCCTTTGACGCTCTCACCACCCGCGACCGTCCGCTCTCGGAGCCCGCGCTCGCCCAACTGTTCACCGAAGCCCGCACCCGCAACGCCTGGACGGACCGTCCGGTGGACGAGGACCTCCTGCGCAAGCTGTACGACCTGACCAAATTCGGGCCGACGGCGGTGAACGCCACCCCGGCGCGCTTCGTCTTCGTCACCTCGCCCGAGGCCAAGGCCCGGCTCGCCCCGCTGATGGCCGACGCCAACCGCGAGAAGACCCTGCAGGCGCCGGTGAACGTGATCATCGGCCACGACATCGAGTTCCACGAGCACCTGCCCGTACTGTTCCCCCATGCACCCGGCGCGAAGGACTGGTTCGGCGAGGAAGGCGGTCGCCGCGAGACCGCGTTCCGCAACGGCTCGCTGCAGGGCGGCTATTTCCTGCTGGCCGCCCGCGCCCTGGGTCTGGACGTCGGCCCGATGTCCGGCTTCGACGCCGAGGGCGTCCGGAACGAATTCTTCCCCGGCACGACCATCGAGCCGAACTTCATCGTCAACCTCGGCTACGGCTCGGACGAGAACCTGTTCCCCCGGTCGCCGCGCCTGAGCTTCGACGAGGCGGCCCAGATTCTCTGAAGGCCCAGGCGGAGCCCCCGCCGCTCACGACTTGCTCATACTTCCCTCATGACCTCGTCCGGACATGCCCGCTAGCGTGTCCGGACGTTTGCTATCAGGGAGCGGGAAGCATGAGTGAAACGAACCGGAACGGATGGGCCTTCGGAGGCGGAATCGCCCTGGTCGCCGTGATCTCGCTTCTGATCGTCTGGACCACCATCGTGCGCGACGACGGATCCGCCGCCGGATATTTCATGCTGATCCTGGCCGCCGGCGTCGGAAGTTTCGCGACCCGGTTCCAGCCAGCCGGCATGGCGCGAACCATGGCGGGGGTCGCCGGCATGCAGGCCGCGCTCGGACTTCTGACAGCGACTGCGCCCTCGACCGCGAACCTGGACGGCGGACCCGTGCAGGTTCTGATATTCGCAGGCGTGTTCGTGCTGCTCTGGCTCACCGCGGCGGCGCTGTTCTACGTCGCCGGCAGGTCTATCGCGCAGCCTTGGAGTTCGAGGGTCTAGCTTGTCATCCCGGCCGACGCGCAGCGGAGAGCCGGGACGGACCTGTCCCCCCATCCCCTCCTCCCGGAAATCGCGAAGCGATTGTCCGGGAGCCAGCCGACGACGTCCCGACCTGTCTCCCGGATAGCTGCTGGCGCAGCTTCCGGGAGGGCGTGGTTATAAGCATTCGCGTCCCGGATCGCCGCTGCGCGGCGTCCGGGATGACAAGGCGTCCAGGGGACCGATTGAGCTCGAAAGCAGCCGCCTCCAATGACCGCACTGGGTGGAAGGCTGCCGTTGGCCCACCTGAAGGAGCACGCTACTACCAGCCAATGGCGACGCACTTCCTGATAGACGGCATGCTATCCGGCACCGGAGTGCGGGACGGTATTAGCGGCGGCTACGTCGAACCCGGTTTGATCGGCATTTCGCCGTCATTGGTAAGAGACATATCCGCGTGGCAGCAGAGATATGAGGGGTGCCATTTTGAAGGCTTTCCCGCCGAGCTTGTCTCAGAGCTGGACACAGAAGGAATGGTGCTTGCTGTCAGAGCAGGCGCTGAGCGGCCTGATCTGAGCATCGGCTACTTCTCAAACGGATTGATGAAGCGGATGGCCTAGCTTCCGCGATGGATCGGAAGCAGCGCCCGGATCCTACTCAGTCCTCGTCCGCCTCGTCCGGAATCGCCGGCAGTTCGACCGCGGGCGCGAGCTTGCGGATCTCGCTGATCTTCGCGCCGGGGAAGGCCTCCATCACGGCCACGATGAAGGGGTCGGCCTCGACCTCGGCGCGCTCCTCGGCGCGCTTGCGGCGGTCGACCTCGATCATGGTCTCGCCGCCGCCCTGGCCGTTGGCGGCGATCAGCCAGGTGCGGCCGGTCCACTCCTTCAGCCGCGACGACAGCCGCCGGGCCAGATCGAGCGGCGCGCCGTCGACGCTCTCATAGGTGATGGCGCCGGGCTTGAAGGCGACCGGGCGGACGAAGCGCTGCACGTCCATCTGCAGGCCGACCTCGCGCTTTTCGCCGATCAGGGCGACGACCTGTTCGAAGGTCTGCGGATCGGGGATGACGGGCGCCGCGACAGGCCGCGCCGCCAGCTGGGCCGAGGCGCCGCCGCCGCCCCCGCCGCCGCGCGGGGCCGCCCCGCCGGAGCCGCCGCCGACCGGTTCGGCGTCGCGCAGGGCCTTGAGCGCCTCTTCCGGTCCCGGCAGGTCGGCCGCATAGGCCAGACGCACGATGGCCATCTCGACCGCATCGGCCGGATTGGGGGCGCGGCGCACCTCATCCAGGGCCTTGAGCAGCATCTGCCAGACGCGAGCCAGGGTGCCCGCCGAAATCACCGCGCCGAGCGCCGCCAGCTTCTGCGCCTGGTCGTTGGGCAGGCGGGTGGCGTTCGGGCCCAGCATCTTGGCCACCGAGGCGGCGTGGCAGTGCTCCAGCAGGTCGTTGGTCACCTGCACCGGGTCGGCGCCGTAGCCGTAGAGGGCGCGGAACAGCTCCAGCGCCTCGGGCGTGCGGCCGGCCATGACCGCCTCGAACAGGGCGATGGTCTGGGTGCGGTCGGCGAGGCCCAGCATGTCGCGGACGGTCTCGGTCTTCACCGTCTCGCCGCTCTCGGCCTGGACCAGGGCCTGGTCCAGCAGGGACAGGCCGTCGCGGACCGAGCCCTCGGCGGCGCGGGCGATCAGCGCAAGGGCCTCCTGTTCGATCTTCATGCCCTCGCGGTCGGCGATGCGGGCCAGGTGCTCGACCAGGATCTCGGGCTCGACGCGGCGCAGGTCGAAGCGCTGGCAGCGGCTGAGGATGGTCACCGGCACCTTGCGGATCTCGGTGGTGGCGAAGATGAATTTGGCGTGCGGCGGCGGCTCCTCCAGCGTCTTCAGCAGGGCGTTGAACGCCTGCGTCGACAGCATGTGGACCTCGTCGAGGACATAGACCTTGTAGCGGGCCTCGACCGGCGCGTAGCGGACGCTTTCCAGGATGTCGCGGATGTCGTTGACGCCGGTGTGCGACGCCGCGTCCATCTCCATGACGTCCATGTGCTGGCCGGCCATGATGGCGGCGTCGTGCCGGCCCAGCGCGGTCAGCTCCAGCGAGGGCCGGTCGATGACGTCGGTCTCGTTGTTCAGGGCGCGGGCCAGCAGGCGGGCGGTGGTCGTCTTGCCAACCCCGCGGACGCCCGTGAGCATGAAGGCGTGGGCGATGCGGCCGGTGGCGAAGGCGTTGGTCAGGGTGCGGACCATCGCCTCCTGGCCGATCAGGTCCTCAAAGGTGCGCGGGCGGTATTTCCGCGCCAGCACGGTGTAGGCCTCGCCGTCGCCCTCGACCGGCGCGGGTTCGGAGACGGCGATGGGCTTCACGGCCTTCGGCGCGGCGACCGGCGTTTCGACGGGCGCGGCGGCGGCCGACTCAGGCGCGGGAGCCGGGGCGCCGAACATGTCCTCTGTATTGGGGTCGCGCTCCTCCGCCTCGCCGGCGGGGGCGTCCTCGTCCCACGGGGGACCTTCGAGACTCGGATCGACGTCGCTCATGTCCGATCCTTAGCGCGACGGACGAAGAGTGCCATCCCCCGAGCGCCACGCGACCGTGGATCAGTGCGGTGACCTTGTCGGCGAACCGCCGCGTGTTAAGGCTGCCGGGGCCGCGAAGGCCGGGGGGATACCAGTATGTTTCGTGCAGCAGCCGTGGGCGGCGTCCTCGCCGTTTGCCTCTTCGCCAGTCCGGCGGCCGCCGAGCCGTTCGAGAATTTCGTCAAGCTTTGCATCAATACGAAGGTCGATGGCGCCACATCGGCCGCACTCGCCAAGGCCGACGGCTGGGTGCCTCTGCCGCCGGAGACGCTGGGCGAAGAGCCGATGTTCGAGGATCCGCGGATCTTCCTCAGCCAGGATCCCGCAGGATTCACGGACAAGCCGCCGACCGAGCTGGACCTGCTGATGACGGGCTGGGGCAGCGGCGAGGACGTCTTCGGCCTCGGCGGCGTGAAACTGGATTTCTGCGCGATCGCCCCGGTGATCGGCGAAAAGGGCGACTTCATCGCGCAACTCGGCGCGTTCCTGGCCATCGAACCGATGCAGGTTCAGGAGCACACGGCCTGGGTGTTCTCGCCGCAGGGCGCAGGCTTCATCTCCCGCCCGGACCTGCTCGACGACGATAGTGAGGCGGAGTTCCTCCGCGTCGTGCGGGAGGAGAAGGTCTTCCTGGCCACGGTGGTGGAATCGGACGGGACCGAGATGCTGCTGATCGGCGCGATCCGACCTGCCGACTGACGACGTCAGACGGGGCCTCGACCTGGCGATTTCAGGAGAAGAGGTGGAGACCGCGACCCGAAGGTGAATTCGTTGTGGCTGCTGCCTTCCGGCCCTGACCAGATTGGCGAAGCCTTCGCCCGCGATCTCCGAGACGGGATATGACGGTTCAGGACGGTTGAATCAAGGCTCTCGCCGACGCCCCTCCCGTTCCGTGCGGTGGAGGTTTAAGTGAGGGCCATGCCCCTTCCCGCGCTGAACACCTTCGCCGGCAATCCGCTCGACCGGGCCGGAGACCGCCGCAACGATCCCGAATGGCTGGCCGAGCAGGGGGCGAACCCCGAGGCGCTGGCCATGGTGCTGTGGCAGGGCAAGCCGCTGATCGAGGACCACCGCGATGGGCCGCGCCTGCAATGGCTGGGGCTGGAGCATGCGCGGGCCGTGGTGCCGGACCGGGAGCTGTTCCTGGGCCTCTGGAAGGACGCGCCGGTGTTCGCGGTCGAGGTCGAGGGGCCGGTCGATCCGACGGCCGGGCCGCTGCAGGGGCTGGGCGTGTTCCATGAGATGCGCGAGGCGGCGGCGATGCTGGCGGGGCCGGACGCGGCCATGGCGGGGACTGCCAAGAGCCTGTTCGACTGGCGCGCACGGCACGGCTTCTGCGCCGCCTGCGGCACCAAGAGCGAGGATGCCTCGGGCGGCTGGAAGCGCGTCTGTCCGGCCTGCGGCACCGAACATTTCCCGCGCACCGACCCGGTGACGATCATGCTGGCGATCTACAAGGGCGGAGCGGAACCGCGCTGCCTGCTGGGGCGGCAGGCGGCCTGGCCGGAGGGGCGGATGTCGGCGCTGGCGGGGTTCCAGGAGCCGGGCGAGACCATCGAGGAGGCCTGCGCTCGCGAGATCGCCGAGGAGGCGGGGCTGACGGTGACGGCGGTGCGCTATCATTCCAGCCAGCCGTGGCCCTTCCCGTCGCAGCTGATGATCGGCCTGTTCTGCGAGGTCGATTCGGAGGACGCGCGGCCGGACCAGACGGAGCTGGAGGCGGTGGCCTGGCTGACGAAGTCGGAAGCCGCCGCCGTGCTGGCGGGAACCCACCCTACGATCAAGGCCCCGCCGAAGATCGCCATCGCCCGGACGCTGCTGCAGGCATGGGTGGACGGGTTCGAGGTGTGATCAATCGGCGAAGCCGAATTTCATCACAAAGGACACGAAGGGTGCACGAAGATCACA
Organism: Brevundimonas lenta; assembly: GCF_014196335.1. Classification (GTDB taxonomy): domain Bacteria; phylum Pseudomonadota; class Alphaproteobacteria; order Caulobacterales; family Caulobacteraceae; genus Brevundimonas; species Brevundimonas lenta. Next base: position 685,431 of record NZ_JACIDM010000001.1, on the reverse strand, counting down.
AAGGTATTGGTGCGAGGCGCGACCCTCTTCGTGTCCTTCGTGCACCCTTCGTGGCCTTCGTGATGAACTCAGGCCGGTGACTGGCCCCGGATGAACGCCGGCTTCGCCGGCCGATCTCAGCCCGCCAGCGCCCGAGCCGCTTCCAGGTCGACGGGGTTGTCGACGGACAGGGGCGCCTCGTCGATGACGGCGGCCCAGATCTGCAGGCCCATCTCAAGCGCGCGGAGCTGTTCCAGTTTCTCACGGCGCTCCAGCGGCGACGGCGGGGCGGCGCAGAACTTCAGCAGCGCCTCGCGGCGGTAGCCGTACAGGCCGATGTGCCGCCAGACGGGGGCGTCGCCGTACAGGGTCGAGCGGGTGAAATAGAGGGCGCGGCCCTGACGCTCGCCCTCGGGCAGGGCCAGCACCGCCTTGACCACGTCCGGGTTGGAGCGGTCGGAGACGTCGGCCTCGCGGGCGACGAGGGTCGCGATGTCGCAGGACGGTTCGCCGTGCAGCAGGGCGGCGCAGGCCGTGGCCAGGCCCGGATCGGCGAAAGGCATGTCGCCCTGCAGATTGATCACGGCGTCGTGCGCCCCGTCCGGATCGATGGCCTCCAGCGCCGCGCGGATGCGGTCGGAGCCCGACGGCAGGTCCGGATCGGTCAACACGGCGACGCCGCCAATGGCCTCGATGACGTCGACGATCTCGCGGTCGCCGGCGGCCACGGCGACAGGCAGGCCGGACAGGGCGGCCTGTTCGTAGGCGCGCACGATCATCGGCTTGCCGCCGATATCCGCGAGCGGCTTGTTCGGCAGGCGGGTCGCGGCCATGCGCGCGGGGATCAGGATCAGGGGATTCATCGTTTCATCCGCGCCTGCGACGCCCGGACAGTTCCGGGCCGGTTGCGAAGGCGGCGCTAGCGTGTAAGAGACGCCCACGCAAGAATTCGCCCGCCGTCTTTCCGGCCGGGCCCTAACGTACGGGATGCGACGACGCGATGAGCGGCGATCTGAAGTGGAACAAGATTCTGGGCGCCGGTCTGGCGACCGCCTTCGTAATCCTGCTGGTGCGCGAAGGCACGGCGATGGTCTTTCACACCGAGCCCCCCGCAAAGATGGGCTTCTTCGTAGACGCGCCGGAAGAGGCTGAGGCGGGGACCCCCGCGCCGGTCCTGCCGCCGGATTGGGGTACGGTTCTGCCGACCGCCGATCTGGCCGCCGGTGAAGCCGCCTTCGCCAAATGCATGGCCTGCCACGACGCTCACCAGGGCGGCGCCGACAAGATCGGCCCGAATCTGTATGGCGTCCTCGGCGGACCGGTCATGCACCGCGCCGGCTTCGCCTATTCGGACGCCATGGCGACCCACAAGGCCGAAGCGCCGACCTGGGGCTACGACCAGCTTGACCAGTTCCTGACCAACCCGGGCCGCTATGTCCCCGGCACCAAGATGTCGTTCGCCGGCATCCGCGACCAGCAGACCCGCGTGAACCTGATCGCCTGGCTGCGCACCCAGGGTTCGACGGGTACGGCCATTCCGGCGCCGGATCCCTCGCGTCAGCCCGGCGCCGCCGCGACTCCGGATGAAGGCGCCGCCGAGGCGGGCGCTGAGGCCGCTACCGGCGAGGCCCCGATCGACGGCGCTTCGCCGGCCGCCCAGTCGACGACCCAGGCGACGCCTGCGGCTCCGTCGGCCTCGACCAGCAGCGGCACCAGCCCGCGCTAAGGTCACGACGATCCATACGGAAAGGCCCCGCCGGCGACGGCGGGGCCTTTTTCGTTCCAGTGACGGAAATCAGAGGCGGCGGAAGCGCGGAGCGCTGAAGCCCCCGGCGGCGTAGCGGGCCTCGGCCTCGGCCAGCGGCTCGACGGCCACCGCACCGTGGTGGCCGGTGGCGTGCAGCACCTGGCCGTCGGCCAGCAGGAAGGCCGAGTGACCGTTCCACGGGCCGAGATCGCCGTGCAGCCAGATCACCAGGTCGCCCCGGCGGGCGTCGGCGCGGTCGACGGCCTCGCCCAGTTCGACCTGCTGGTCGGGATAGCGGGGGGCGGCGCGGCCGCAGGCGTAGAGGGCCTGCTGGACCAGTCCGGCGCAGTCGGTGGCCTGGGAGGAGCGCGCGCCCGGACGATGCGGCACGCCGAGCAGCCGCTCGGCGACCTCGACAGGATCGGAGGCGAAGGCGCCGATGAGGGCGAGCCCTTCCGGCTCTCCGGCTTCGACCACGAGGGCGTTCAGCGGCAGCGGAGCGTCGGTCGAGCCCACCCGGTGGGTGGCCAGCGGCGCGCCGCCCGCGAGCGAGGCGCGGTCGACCCAGCCGACGACGCCGTCGCGACGGGCGCGGCCCCACAGGCGATCGCCCTGCATATCGAGGACGTCGAACGCCTCGCCGAAAATCAGTTGGTCAACGAGGGTGGAGTCGCCCGCGATATCGGCCCGGATGTCGGCCACGGCGACCGCGCAATGCATCGGCCGCGGCGCGCGATAGACCCGCGCACGCACGACGCCCTCCAGCCCCTGATCGGCCAGATCGGGCCGGGCCAGGGTGGTGCGGGGGTCGAAACTGTCGGCGGCTGTGGTCAAGCGAGGCTCGTCCGGTTGAGCCGTCTTCGTAGCGCCATATGCCGAAAGGGCCGTTAACGGACGGACGGTTTCGCAGACCGTGGACGCGTTCCGGGCTCCGAACCGGTCACTTTTTCGCGAAGCGGCGGGTCAGCATCTCGAAACTGGCCCTCAGCCCCTGGGCTTCGCCGCCTTCCGGCCAGCCGGGCCGGCCGCGGGGATTCCAGGCGAAGATGTCCATGTGAGCCCACGCCCCGGTCGCCGGCGCGAACCTTTGCAGGAACAGGGCGGCGGTGACGGAGCCCGCCTGGGCCCAGGCCGCCGGGTCGTTGCGCAGGTCGGCGATCTCGGCCTCCAGCGCCGGGCGATATCCGGGCCACAGCGGCATGCGCCACAGCGGGTCGCCGACGGCGCGGGCCGCGTCGAGCATATCCGCCGCCAGCCCCTCGTCATCCGTGTAGAGCGGCGGCAGTTCGGGCCCCAGGGCCATGCGCGCCGCGCCGGTCAGGGTGGCGAAATCCAGCGTCAGGTCCGGGGCATGCTCCTCAGCCCGGGTCAGGACGTCGGCCAGGACCAGGCGGCCCTCGGCGTCGGTATTGCCGACCTCGATGGTCAGGCCCTTGCGGGTCGACAGGATATCGCCCGGCCGGAAGGCGTCGCCCGAGACGGCGTTCTCGACCGCCGCGACCAGCACCACCAGCCGAACCGGCAGATCGGCCTGCATCACCAGCCGGCCCAGCCCCAGGGCGTGGGCGGCGCCGCCCATGTCCTTCTTCATGTTGCGCATGCCGGCCGCGGGCTTGAGGTCCAGGCCGCCGGTGTCGAAGACCACGCCCTTGCCGACCAGCGCCACCAGCGGGAGGTCGGTACGATCCAGCTTCCAGCCGATCTCGATGACGCGCGGGGCCCGGTGCGGGGCGGCGGCGCGACCGACGGCGTGGACCGAGGGATAGTTGTCCTCCAGCAGGGCGTCGCCGGTGGTGACAGCGATCGAGGCCGACGAGGCGCTGGCGATTTCCCGCGCGATCGTCTCGATCTGCAGCGGCCCCATGTCCGCGGCCGGGGTGTCGACCATCTCCCGCGTCAGGGCGCAGGCGGCGGCGATGTTCAGCAGTGGCGCGACCTCGCCTCCGGGAACGGCCATGCGGGCGGCCGCCGCCGGGCGGGCCTTGTAGCGGTCAAAGCGATAGGCCCCGAGAGCGAAGGCGAGCGCCGCCCTGCCCGCGTCGTCGGCGCTGACGCCTTCCAGCCGCCACAGCCCCTCCGGAAGCCGCGCCGTAAGCCCGCGCGCGCTCATGGGATCGAAGGCGTCTCCCGCGCCGAACAGGGCGCCCGCCACGGCCCCGTCAGGGCCCGGCAGAAGCAGCAACTGGCCCGCCTTGCCGGTGAAGTCGTTGGCCCTGGCCCACGCCGCCTCGGTCCCTTCCAGCGCCGCGTCCTTCGCGACGACCCGGACGGGCAGCGCGCCTTCCGCGTCGGCGGTCAGCAGGTCGGGGTGCAGAATGGACATAGTGACGGCCTTTCCGACCCGGCGAGGGCCGATGTTAACCAGCAGTTGACGCCGAAGACCGACTTTGGAGCCGAAATTTCCGGAGCGCCCCCCATGTCGCGCACGACCGCCGTCATCGCAACCGTCGCCCTCATCGCCGCCCTCGCCGGGCCGGCGGCGGCGCAGCAACGGCAGACGCAGCAACAGCAACGCCAGCAGGCCCCTGCGCCGGCGGCCGCGGCGCCCGCCGCCCCTGCCCCGCGCGTGCCGGCCACGGCCGAGGTCCGCGCCGCCTACGATCGCGCCGATCCGCTGAGCCGCTCGATGTTCTGGGCCGAGCAGGCCGAGATCAATCCGGCCGACCCCGTCGCCGGGGTGAAGGCCGCCGAGGCGCTGCGTCAGATGGGTCGCTACGACCAGTCGGTCGACATCGCCCAGCGGGTTCTGATGGTTCAGCCCGCCAACGTCGAGGCGATGCTGGAGGTCGGCCGCGGCCACATCATGCGCGGCCAGGCCTTCTACGGCATCCATGCGCTGGAGTACGCCCGCAACCTTCAACCGAACGACTGGCGTGCGTGGTCGCTGCTGGGCGCGGCCTACGAACAGGTCCGTCGCGCCGATGACGCGCGCGCCGCCTGGGCCCAGGCCCTGGCCCTGTCGCCCGAGAACCCCGACGTGCTGACCAATATGGCCATTTCGTCGATGGCGCGGGGCGACAACGCCTCGGCCGAACCCCTGCTGCGCCGCGCCGCCGCCCAGCCGGGCGCCTCGCTGAAGGTGCGGCTGAACCTGGCCATGGCGCTGGGCCTGAACGGCAAGCTGGGCGAGGCGGAACAGATTCTGCGCCGCGACCTGCCGCCCGAACTGGCCGACCAGAACCTGGAATGGCTGCGCGTCCGCATGGCGGGCGGGACCGTGGAGCAGCAGGCCAGCACCCGGACCTGGACCTCGCTTCAGGGCAGCTGATCCCTTACATAGGGCTCCATGATCGACGAGCTCTACAGCGCGCGCATCCTCAAGCTGGCGGCCAACCTGCCGCACAGCGGCCGTCTGCCTGCGCCTGAAGGCACCGGCGAGCGGGTCGCCAAGCTGTGCGGTTCGAAGGCCGTCGTGGACGTGGTTCTGGACGACGCGGGCCGTATCGCCGCCTTCGCCCAGGACGTGAAGGCCTGCGCGCTGGGCCAGGCCGCGGCGGGCGTGCTGGGCGAGTCCGTCATAGGCGCGACGGCCGATGAGCTGGACGCCGCCCGCGACGCCATGCTGGCCATGCTGAAGACCGGCGGCGAAGGTCCGGAAGGCCGTTTCGAGGGCCTGCGCGCCCTGAAACAGGTCGCCGACTATCCGGCGCGCCACGCCTCGACCATGGTCGCCATCGAGGCGACGCTGGACGCCGTGCGCGAAGCCCTGGCGCGGAAAACGCCCGACACCCGAACTAGCCTCGCCGGCGCGGCCTGATGGTCGCTTGTCCTGACCGCCCTCGCGGTCGATAAGCGCGACCAACATGGCATCCGGCGGATCTCTCTACGAACGCGGCGTCCGACTGGCCCATCGCGGGTACAAGGTGACGCTGTCGCCCCTGATCGGGCAGCAGTGCCGGTTCATGCCGACCTGCTCCGACTACGGACGGGACGCGCTGATCCAGCACGGACCGCTCAAGGGGGGATGGCTCACGGTGCGGCGCCTCTGTAAATGCCACCCCTTCGGCGCATCGGGCTACGACCCGGTTCCGCCCAGGGGCCAAAAAGCCAAAGCAGACTGACGATGATCGATCTTAAATTCCCTGACGGCGCGGTTCGAAGCTTCGAGCCCTCGGCCACCGGCCGCGATGTCGCCGCCTCCATCTCGCCGTCGCTGGCCAAGCGCGCGGCGCTGGTCGAGATCAACGGCAAGCAGTGGGACGTGGACCGCCCGCTGGAAGTCGGCGGCGACTTCAAACTGATCATGCGCGACGACCCGGACGCGCTGGAGACCATCCGCCACGACGCCGCGCACATCCTGGCGCAGGCGGTGCAGGAGCTGTTCCCCGGCACCCAGGTCACCATCGGCCCGGCCATCGACGACGGCTTCTATTACGACTTCTTCCGCGAGGAGCCGTTCTCGACGGACGACTTCACCGCCATCGAGAAGCGCATGGCCGAGATCGTCGACCGCGACGAGAAGCTGGTGCGCGAGGTCTGGGACCGCGACGAGGCGATCAAGCTGTTCGAGGGCAAGGGCGAGGCCTTCAAGGCCGAGCTGATCCGCGACCTGCCGGCCGGCGAGACGATCACCACCTACCGGACGGGCGACTGGGTCGACCTGTGCCGCGGGCCGCACTTCCCGTCGACCAAGTTCGTTGGCAAGGCCTTCAAGCTGACCAAGCTGGCGGGCGCCTACTGGCGCGGCGACCACCGCAATCCGCAGCTGCAGCGCATCTACGCCACGGCCTGGGCCAACCAGGCCGACCTGGACGCCTATCTGCTGCGCGTCGAGGAGGCCGAGAAGCGCGACCACCGCAAGCTGGGCCGCGCCATGGAGCTCTTCCACATGCAGGAAGAGGGCCGGGGCATGGTCTTCTGGCACCCGAAAGGCTGGGTCCTGTGGCAGGTCATCGAGGCCTATATGCGCCGTCGCCTGGACGCCGCCGGCTATGTCGAGGTCAAGACGCCCCAGGTGCTGGACCGCACCTTCTGGGAGAAGTCGGGCCACTGGGAGAAGTATCGCCCCAACATGTTCGTCTGCGAGACGGTCGAGGGAGAAACCCTGTCCCTCAAGCCGATGAACTGCCCGGGCCACGTGCAGATCTTCGGGATCGGCCAGCGCTCGTACCGCGAGCTGCCGCTGCGCATGGCCGAGTTCGGGGCCTGCCACCGCTATGAGCCGTCGGGCGCCCTGCACGGCCTCATGCGCGTGCGCGGCTTCACCCAGGACGACGCCCACATCTTCTGCCGCGAGGACCAGATCGTCGAGGAGACGGAGCGCTTCATCCGTCTGACGCGGATGATCCACGCCGACCTCGGCATGGAGACGGCCTACATCAACCTGGCCACGCGCCCGGAAATCCGCGCCGGCTCGGACGAGTTCTGGGACAAGGCCGAGGGCATGCTGGCCGAGGCCGCCGCCGCCGCCGGCGTCGACCCGGTGATCGCCGAGGGCGACGGCGCCTTCTACGCGCCCAAGCTCGACTTCGTGGTCAAGGACGCCATCGGCCGCGAATGGACCTGCGGCACGCTGCAGCTGGACTACGTCCTGCCCGAGCGGCTGGATGCGACCTACATCGGCGAGGACGGCCAGAAGCACCGGCCGGTCATGCTGCACCGGGCGATCCTGGGCTCGTTCGAGCGCTTCATCGGCATCATGATCGAGAACTACGCCGGGGCCTTCCCGCTGTGGCTGGCGCCGACCCAGGCCGTGGTGGCGACCATCGTCTCGGAAGCCGACGACTACGCCCGCGAAGTCGTGGCGAAGTTCAAGGCCGCCGGCCTGCGGACCGAGATCGACCTGCGCAACGAGAAGGTCGGCTACAAGGTGCGCGAGCACTCGGTCGGCAAGGTCCCGGTCATCGCCGTCGTCGGCAAGAAGGAGGCCGAGGAAGGCAAGGTCGCCATCCGTCGCCTCGGCTCCCAGGCCCAGGAAGTCGTCACCGTCGAAGAAGCCATCCGCATCCTGACGGAAGAGGCCACGCCGCCGGATTTGCGTCAGGCCTGATCCGGACGCGCTGAAAACAGAAAGCCCGCCCTCGCGATCACGGGGGCGGGCTTTTCATTGGGCGTCAGGCCGTCGGGGGTCAGCGCGGCTCGTCGCGCTCCCGGCACCACACATCCGCGGGCAGGCCGAGGCTCTCGATGAGGGATTTGAGCCGCTCGCGGTCGTAGGCGAGTTCATTCCAGTAGGGATGCAGCGGCCCGCCCCCTTGGTAAGGGAACAACGCTGGCGTCGAGACCGCGCCGCTGCAGCAGAAACAGACGGCGATCTCGCCGACCTTTTGCCCGGCCGCGTCGTAGTAGCGAAGGAAGTGATGCGGGATGAAGCAGGCCGCGGCGCTGCCACCCCGACTTGACACCTTCGACAGGGAGTCTTCGAACTCCCTGCGCTGGGCGGCAGTCAGCAGGCGCCCCTGCGGTTCGATCATCACCCCGACTTCGGGACTACCCTCGGGCCCGTCGTTCTCGACGAACAGCCGCGCCGAAACCGCATCGGGGTAGGGACGGACAGGTGTTTCGGACACCAGCTCATAGGCCAGTTCACCATGCTCGCCGACCTTTGGAGGCCAGAGGAAATGCTCCAGCGGCCGCTGCCACGAGTCAAAGGTGAAGACAGCGGCCAGGACAGCCGCCGCCAGCACAGCGAGAAGGGTGACTACGAGCTTTTTCAGAGCAGCCGCTTACGCATGGCCTGGGACAGCATGTCGATCAGGGTCACGGCGATGACGATGATGATCACGATGGCGGAGACGGCCTGGAAGTCGAAGGCGTTCATGCGGTCGAACAGCACCTGGCCGATGCCGCCGGCGCCGATCAGACCCAGCACGGTGGCGGAGCGGCTGTTCGACTCGAAGCGGTACAGGGCGAACGAGGTCCACAGCGGCGCGACCTGCGGGATGACCCCCCAGTTGATCTCGTGCAGCTTGGAGGCGCCGGTGGCGCGCACGCCCTCGACCGGGCCCTTGTCGATCGACTCGGCGGCTTCCGAGAACAGCTTGGCCAGCACCCCGGCGGTGTTCAGGGCGATGGCGAGAACGCCGGGCAGCGGGCCGAGGCCGACGGCGACGACGAACAGCAGGCCGATGACCAGATCGGGGATCGAGCGCAGCAGGTTCATGACCCAGCGCACCGGCGTCACGACCCACACCGGCGCAATGTTGCGCGCGGCGGCCAGACCCATCGGGATGGCCAGGAAGACGGCGATGAACGTGCCCCACAGCGCGATCTGGACCGTCTCCCACATCTTCTCGACGAACAGGCGCCAGTCGGTGAAGTCGGGCCGCAGAAGCTCGCGGGCGAAATTCTGGGTGTTCTCGTTGTTGCTGAACAGGCGGGTGACGTTGCCCAGCTCGACCGGGCCGAAGCTGTAGATCAGCAGCACGGCGACGCCGCCCCAGATCAGGACGTCGAGCGCCCACGCGCCCATCGACTTCGAGGGAGGCTTCGGGATCGCCGTCGGCGCGACGGCGGGAGCAGCGGCGGTCAAGGCTGGACCTCACGCAGGCTGCGCAGACGTTGCAGTTCGCGCTCGGCGGCGGTGACGGCCGCGGCGTCGCCCTTGGCGCGGGCCTCGGTCAGCTTCTGGTCGGCGACCATTTCGCGGACCGGGTTCAGGTAGTCGTCGTCCGCGGCGTTGAAGCGCGAGTACTCGAGACCCGCCAGCACCTGGCGCTGACGCTCGGCCTCGGCGCCTTCGCCCTGGCCATAGGTCAGGAAGAAGCTGCGGATCTTCTCCTTCAGCTCGGGGGGCAGGTCCTCACGCACGACGATGCCCGACTCCGGGATCGGCGGGGACTGCCAGATCTCCTGGATCTGACTCAGAACCTGCGGGTTCTGCTTGCGCATGAAGACGGTGTTGGTGGTGTTCGACGTGGCCACGTCCAGCACGCCCGAGGCGACCGAGAAGGCGTTCGACTGGTGGTTGGCCGAGCGCACGGTCTTGAAGCACTGGGCCGGGACGATCTGGCGCGGATTGAACAGGAAGGTCATCGGAGCCAGCGTGCCCGAGGTCGACTGGGCGTCGCCGATGCCGAAATTGTAGCGCTGGCCGCAGGCCAGAACCTGCTCAAGCGTGATGCCCGACCCGGCGCGGACGATCAGGGTCGAACGATAGCTGTCCATCCCTTCCTTGTTGACCGTGCGGGCGATGACCTCGGCGTCGGCGCGATCGATCGCCTCGATCGCCGGCTTGGCCGAGAACCAGGCCACTTGGGTCTGGTTGCCGCGCATGGCCTCGACCAGCACGGTGTAGTTCGAGCCGAAATAGGGCTTCACCGGCACGCCGATGGCCTTGGACATGTCGTCCAGCAGCGGCTGCCACAGCGGGCCCGACGAGGCCTGGCCCTCGGCCGAGAGGATCGAGAAGGTGATCTCGGTCGGCGCGCCGCCGGCCTTCTTCGCGTCGCCGCCAGCGCCGCACGAGGCGACACCGAGCGCGAGCACGGCGGCGAGCGCCAGCCGGCGGGTGAAACGGGGGAAGGTCATGCCTTGGTTTCCCAGAACGCGTCCTCGAATTCGGGACCGTAGATTTCGATCAGGCGCTTGGTGTCCAGGCCCGTGGAGGGACCGTCGTAGACGATCTTGCCGGCCTGCAGCGCGATGACGCGCTCGCAGTAGCGAATAGCGTAGTCGACCTGGTGCAGCGTCACGATGACGCCGAGCCCGTCGCGCTGGTTCAGCTCCACCAGCAGTTCCATCACCTTGCGCGCGGACACCGGGTCCAGCGAGGCGACGGGTTCGTCGGCCAGAATGGCTTTCGCGCCCTGCACCAGGGCGCGGGCGATGGCGCCGCGCTGCTGCTGGCCGCCCGACAGGGTGTTGGCGCGCTGGGCGGCGTATTCGGACACGCCGACGCGGTGCAGGGCGGCCATGGCCTTCTGCTTGTCCGCCATCGGCCAGGCGCCGAAGAAGCCCTGCCAGCCCGGCAGACGGCCGAGCGCGCCGAGCATGACGTTCGAGAACAGCGACAGGCGACCGACCAGATTGAACTGCTGGAAGATCATGCCCAGCTTCTGGCGCGCGGCGCGGACCTGACCGGTCACGCGGCCGTTCTTCTGCACGACTTCGCCGAAGACGGAGATCGTGCCCTTGCCCGCGTCGATCGACTGCAGGCCGGTGATGGAGCGCAGAAGGGTCGACTTGCCCGAGCCCGAAGGTCCGATCAGGGCGACCATCTCACCTGCTGCGACCTCGACGGAAACGCCGTTCAGGGCCTTTCGGGAGCCGAATGTCTTGGACACGTCCTTCACGGACGCGACGGCGGCTGTGGCTGTGGTCATGGACACGCTGGAAGCGGTTGCAAGGGCGCGCCGCATGCCCCCAACGGGGCCGCGAGGCAAGTCTTAATGACACGGCGGCGGCGATTTCGTCCAGCAGAACGGAGTCGCCGCCACATGTGCGTCACTGGGCCGCGCGCACCTCGACCGGAAGGCCGAGGCCTTCCAGCTGCGGGCGCACGGTGGCGGCGTCGCCGACGACGACCCAGACGAAGTCAGGGCTGTCGATGATGCGGCGGGCGGCCTCGTCCATCGCTTCGCCTGACATGGCCTCATAGCGCGGAGCCAGCGTCTCCCAATAGTTGTCCGGACGGCCGTACAGGGCGTTGGTGCGCATGGCGTTGAGGACGGCCGCCGAGGTTTCGAAGCTGCCCGGCAGCTGACGGACGTTGCCGTTGACGGTGCGCTCGCGCTCGGCGGCGCTGACGCCGCGATCCGACAGGAACGCCTTGTACTGATCCATCAGGACGGCGATCGACTCGCCGGTGCGGTTCGACTGCACCGGGGCGCTGATCAGATAGGGCGAGCGCTGCTCCGTCAGGGTCACGCGGCCGCTGAGGCCGTACGACCAGCCGCGCGTTTCGCGGATGTCCTGGTTGATGCGCGACAGGAAGCCGTTGCCGATGACCTCGTTGGCGGCCTGGAAGGTGACCAGGTCGTCGCGGCCCGACACCGGCAGCACCTCGGCGCCGATGATCAGCGACTGCGGCGACTGCGGCCGGTCGATCAGGACAATGCGCGGCGTCGGCGCCGGGATGGCGGCGTCGAAATTCTTCGCCCCCTTCGCCACCGACGGCGCGGCCCAGGAGCCGAAGCGCGGCTCCAGCAGGGCGACCAGTTCGCCCAGCGGCTTGTCCGACACCACGAAGATGCGGGCGTTGTCCGGACGGATCCAGCGCTGGTGGAAGGCGGTCAGGTCGTCGCGGTCCAGCGCTTCCACGGCGGCCGGATTTCCCAGGCCCGAGAAGGGACGGCCGTAGGGGTGGTCCGGCCCGTACAGCAGACCCGGCCAGGCGCGCGCGCCCATGCCGTTGGGCGAGCTCTGCTCCTGGGCGATCGCCGACAGCTGTTGCGCGCGCATGCGCTCCAGATCGGCGGGCGCGAAGGTCGGGTGCTGGATGACGGTGGCCAGCAGATCGAGCCCGGGCTCCAGATTGGGGCTGACGACGCCGAGGCTGACGGCGGTGCGGTCGATGCCGGCATTTGCGGTCAGGCTGGCGCCCAGCCGTTCCGTCGTCTCGGCGATCTGGACGGCGTTCATATCGCCCGCGCCCTGGGTCAGCAGGTTCAGCATCAGGCGCTGGGTGCCCAGCGCATCGGCCGGGTCGGCGGCGACGCCGGCGTTGAACTCGACCGTCATCTGGGTGGTCGGGACGGTGGTCGAGCGGGCGTAGACGATCTCGATGCCGTTCGACAGGCGGGCGCGCTCGACGGTCGGGAAGTCCAGCGGCTTCATCTGCCCGACGGCGGGCATGGGCTCGCGCGGCGCGATCTCCAGCGGCGCCGGCGGCAGCGGCGCGGGACGGTCGGATGCGGCCTCGGCATAGGGCTCGCGCTCGCCCGGATCCACGCGGATGGCCAGCACGGGGCGGGTCAGCCAGCGGTTCATGGCGGTCTGGACCGAGGCCGGGGTCACCTGGCCGTAGGCGGCCAGCTCCTGACGATAGTGGCCCGGATCGCCGGCGTAGAGTTCGCCTTCCGCCAGCACGACCGCCTTGCCGGTGAAGCCGCCGACCGGCTCGAGCGAGCCGATGCGCTGGGCCATGCGGGTGTTGACCACGCGGGTGACCTCGTCGGCGTTCGGGCCCGAGGCGATGAAGTCGGCCATCAGCTGGTCGAGGCGGGCCGAGACGGCGGCGACGTCCTCGTCCGGCTTCACGTCCACACTGACCTCGAACATGCCGATGCGGTGGAAGGGCTGGTAGCTGGCGGTGACGGCGGTGGCCGTCTGGTCGCCGCGCACGAGTTCATTGTCGAGGCGCGAGCTGGCCAGGCCGCCGAAGACGGTGGCGGCGACGTCGAGATCGGCGGCAGAGGCGTCCAGCAGGCCGGGCACGATCCAGGTGCGGTACAGGCGGGTGTTCGGCACCCGGTCGTGCAGCGTCTCGTCAATCCGCGCGGCCAGTGTCGGGATGTCGGCTTCCGCCGGCTCGTTCACCGCGCCGCGGGGGATGTGGCCGAAGTATTTGTCGACCAGCCGCCGCGCCTCCGCGGCGTCGATGTCGCCAGCCAGCACCAGCACGGCGTTGTTGGGACCGTAGTTGTCGCGGTGCCACTGGCGCAGGTCCTCGAGGCTGGCGGCGTCGAGGTCGGCCATCGAGCCGATGGTCGAGTGGCGGTACGGGTGGCCTTCAGGGAAGAGCGCGTCCAGCTGGGCGTACTCGACCAGACCGTACGGCTGGTTGTCGCCCTGACGCTTTTCGTTCTGGACCACGCCGCGCTGGTTATCGAGCCGCTCCTGGTTGAGCGCGCCCAGCAGGTGGCCCATCCGGTCGCTCTCCATATAGAGAGCCTGGTCCAGGGCCGAGGTCGGCACCGTCTGGAAGAAATTGGTGCGGTCGAACCAGGTCGTGCCGTTCCAGTCCGTGGCGCCCATGGCGCGCAGCGGCTCCATCAGGCCGCCGGGGACGTTCTCGGTCGGATTGAACAGGCCGATGTGTTCGAACAGGTGGGCGAAGCCCGTACGCCCTGCCCGCTCGTCCTTGGAGCCGACATTATACCAGGCGGCCACCGCCACGACCGGCGCCTTGCGGTCGGTGTGAACGACGACCCGCAGGCCGTTGTCGAGGGTGAACTCCTCGAACGGGATGTCGACGCTGCGCGCCAGCTCCGAGGCCGGAACCTGGGCCATGACGGGCGAGACGCCCGCCACCAGGGCGAACGCCAGAGCGGCGACGACGGTCCTGCTGCGCATGATGGATATTCCCCTGTCCCTGCAACCGGCCGAAACCGTATCAGCCGCGCCCGGGGCGACAAGTTACGGCTGAGTCACGAACAGCGACGCTGGACGCGGCGGCGCTCCCGACCTGTCGGCGAAATGACTGTCCGTTCCCGGACAAACGACCGGCAACCTCAGGACCTGCCTGAAAAAAACCGCTTTACATGACAGGCGCATGACCCCATATCGCGCCTTCCGGCGGACCCCGTAGGTCTAACGTTGCGCTGCTAACGCCGGTCTGGGTTTAACAATTACAGGGGTTTACGTGAATTGCGCACGTATCCATTTCCCCTGGACCTGGTCCGCGAGCGGTCCCCTGAACGCCCCGTCGCACTCGTGCGGCCGCGTTCGGTTTCCGTAGCGGCGCGCTGGTTCCAGGACAATCTGAACGCTGACGTCTTCTATGCGGTGAAGGCGAACCCCTCGCGCTGGGTCATCGAGACCCTGATCGAGTCGGGCGTCACCGCCTTCGACGTCGCCTCCCTCGCCGAAATCGAGCTGGTGCGCTCGGTCAGCGCCGACGCGCGCCTGGCCTTCATGCATCCGGTGAAGAGCCGCGGGGCCATCACCCGCGCTTATTTCGACCACGGCGTCCGCACCTTCTCGCTCGACAGCCATGACGAGCTGAAGAAGATCGTCGACGCCACCGGCGACGCGAACGACCTGAACCTGGTCGTGCGCATGGCCGTCTCGGCCGACGGCGCGGCCTATTCGCTGTCGGGCAAGTTCGGCGTCTCGCCGGACCAGGCCCCGTCCCTGCTGCTGGCCACCCGCCAGGCCGTGAAGGACGGCCTGATGGGCGTCTCGTTCCACGTCGGTTCGCAGTGCATGCGCCCGTCCGCCTATGAGGCCGCCATGGCCCAGGTCGGCCGCGCCATCAGCCGCGCCGGCGTGATCGTCGACATCGTCGATGTCGGCGGCGGCTTCCCCTCGGTCTACCCGGGCATGGTCCCGCCGGACATGAGCGAATACGCCGACGCCATCCATCGCGGCTTCCGCGAGATGCCGGTCACCCACACCACTGAACTGTGGTGCGAGCCCGGCCGCGCCCTGGTCGCCGAATCCTCGTCGGTCCTGTGCCGCGTCGATCTGCGCAAGGGCGATGCCCTGTATCTCAACGACGGCTCGTACGGCTCGCTGTTCGACGCGACCCACTCGCGCTGGCCCTTCCCGACCAAGCTGGTCCGGGACGGCGACGCCTCGAACGATCTGAAACCGTTCCGCTTCTACGGCCCGACCTGCGACTCCATCGACCACATGCCAGGCCCGTTCTGGCTGCCGGCCGATGTGCAGGAAGGCGACTTCATCGAGATCGGCATGCTCGGCGCCTATGGCGTGGCCATGTCGACCGGCTTCAACGGCTACGGCGAGCACGACATCGCCGCGGTCGAGGACGCCCCGATGGCTTCGCTCTACGGCCTGGCGCCGCGGTCCATCCCGACCGTGCGCACCTCGGCCGAAGAGCAGGCCCGCAAGGTCGTCCGTCTGTCGCGCCCGAAGGGCAAGGCAGGCCAGCGGAAGAAGCAACGGCGCTAAACCGTCACTAACGCGTTCTATTCAGCAGCGGCCCGTCGCTCCGTCCGGGCCGCTGTTCCTATTGACGACGGGCGCTCAAACCAAAGGGAAACCCTTGCAATGAACGCTCCCGTTCAGACGAACCAGAAGGCCGAGCTGCTCCAGAACATCGTCGAGCACGTCGACATCACCTCGTTCGACGCGCGCCCGATCATCGACAGCATGCGCAAGATGTCGTTCTCGTCGCGCGACACCGCCCGCGCCGCCGACATCTTCAACATGGCGATCGAGGACACCGCCTGCTCGCCGTGGCTGATCCTGGCCGGTTCGACCTCGGCCGGCGGTTGCATGCATGTGTACCGCGACATGGTGAAGTTCGGCATGATCGACGCCGTGGTCGCCACCGGCGCCTCGATCGTCGACATGGATTTCTTCGAGGCCCTGGGGTTCAAACACTACCAGGCCGCCGGCCAGGTGGACGACAACGTCCTGCGCGACAACTACATCGACCGGATCTACGACACCTACATCGACGAGGAAGAGCTCCAGGCCTGCGACCACACCATCCTGGAGATCTGCAACCGTCTGGAGCCGCGCGGCTATTCCTCGCGCGAGTTCATCTGGGAAATGGGCAAGTGGCTGTCGGAAGGCAACGCGAAGAAGCCCGGCTCTCTGATCCAGACCGCCTATGAAGAGGGCGTGCCGATTTTCTGCCCGGCCTTCGTCGACAGCTCGGCCGGCTTCGGCCTGGTCAAGCACCAGAAGGAGCGCATCGCCGCCGGCGAACCCTATCTGATGATCGACGCGGTCGCCGATTTCCGCGAACTGACCGACATCAAGATCGCCGCCGGCGTCACCGGCCTGTTCATGGTCGGCGGCGGCGTGCCCAAGAATTTCGCCCAGGACACCGTAGTCTGCGCCGAGATCCTCGGCGTCGAGGCCGACATGCACAAATACGCGGTCCAGATCACGGTCGCCGACGTGCGCGACGGCGCCTGCTCGTCGTCGACGCTCAAGGAAGCCGCCTCGTGGGGCAAGGTCTCGACCACCTACGAACAGATGGTCTTCGCCGAAGCCACCACGGTCGTGCCGCTGATCGGTTCGGACGCCTATCACCGCGGGACCTGGAAGAACCGCGAGAAGCGCCGCTGGGCCAAGCTGTTCGGCAAGTAAGCCGACCAAACTCCAGACATGCTGAAGGGGCCGCGAGCGATCGCGGCCCCTTCTTCATTTCAGTGGCGGACTACTCGCCGCTGACGTCGCGGACGGCCTTCATCAACACCTCGACCACACGTGCGGTCTCGGCGTCGTTCCAGCCGCCGGAGCGGGTCATCACGGCGTGGCGCAGGGTGTGCATCGACTCGCGCACCACCTCGGGCATCTGCTCGCCGGACACCATGCGGGCCGCCAGGGCCATGCGCTGCATGACGCCATCGACCGCGGCGCGGTTCTCGTCCAGCCAGGCCCGGCCCGCGTCGGTCAGGGAGAACAGCCGCTTGCCGCCGCCGTCCTCGACCCCCGCCAGCAGACCTTCGTCCGCCAGAAGCGACAGGGTCGGATAGACCACGCCGGGCGAGGGCGCGTAGCCGCCGCCGAACAGGGTCTCGATAGCCTTGATCAGGTCGTAGCCGTGGCGCGGCTCCTCCTGCTCGATCAGGGCCAGCAGCACCAGCCTCAGATCGCCCGGGCCGAACATGCGCCGTCCCCGGCCCGGTCCGCGCCCCATACGGCCGCCCGGCCCGCCGCGACCGAAGCCGCCTCGGCCGTGACGACCTTCGCCGTCGCCGTGCGAAGGCCCGCAGTGGCTGTGGTGGCGACGCTCGCCGCGTTCGCCGCGTTCTTCGAAAAATCCGAACATCTTCATTCCTTGTCTCGTTTTCATCAGCGAAAGATATATCTCAACTCGCGCAACGCAAGCCTCTTAAGATATATTTTTGGGACTGCGACAGCTTGGCCGTGGAACCGGCGGAGGCCGCGACGGCTTTGACTCGCAAAGGAGCCTCCCCATGAACCAGCAGCATCCGCCGCAAACCGAGGACGCCCGCGAGGCCGACGACATGGGTGAAAAGCCCGATCTGGGCCGCACGCCCGACGCCCTGACCGAGGCGCTATCGGGCACGGACATGGGCTCGGACACCCGCGCCGGGTCCCTCGAAGGCGGCGCAGCGACCGGATCCGACCGCGATCCTGATCAGGATACGATCAACGAGGTGCTCGCCAGCGAAGGCATGGCCTCCGCCGCGCCGAAGACGCCTGCGGGCGTGGAGCCGAACCCCGTCAAGAACACCGGCGAGGATCAAGCCGGCCCGGCCGGCGGCGCGGCCAGGGGCAAGGGCGACGACGTCGACGCGGCCACAGGCTGACGGATAGTCGCGTTCGGTCTTCGAAGAGGCTCGAACCCGCCTTGCCGCCGCCTCAGGCTTGCGCCACGGTGAAGCCAACGATCAAAGTCTTCTTAAAGGACGAACACGGGATGAAGCGTACGCTTACGGCCGCCGCAGTGATGGCGACCATGGCCATGGTCGGGTGCAGCCAGCCTGCGGAGAAGACGGCGCCTGACGCCGCCGCCGCCGCGGAGGTCGCGACCGACGCCGCCGACGTCGCTCCGGCCGCCGCCGCCGCGCCCGCCGCCCGGGCCGCGCCCGCGGCCCCCGGCGCCCCCGTGTTCGCCGTCATCTATCCCGGCGGCACGCCCGACGGCCCCGCCACCACGGCCCAGAGCGCCGAAGGCCCCGGCGGCATCCTGTCGTTCAAGACCGACGCGACGCCGGACCAGGTCATCGCCTTCTATCGCCAGCGCGCCGAAGCGGCGGGCCTGAAGTCGATCAACACCATGAACCGCGACGACGCCCGCGCCTATGCGGCCGGCGACGGCGCCGACGGCACGGGCAAGCTGCTGAACGTCATCGCCACCCCGGTCGACGGCGGCCCGACCGACGTCATGCTGTCGTGGTCCAACGGCCGGTGAGGTCCGCGGCCGCCCTGGCGGCCTGCCTGATCCTCGGCGCATGCGCCACATCCGACGGCTCCGGCCCGCCGGCGGCCGTGCTCGCTGAGGGATACCTCGACGGCGCGGCCCTCGACCAGCTCGCCGCCGCCTCGGTCCCCTCGCCCTTCGTTCCCGGCAATGAGCCGTCCGACCACGCCAATTTCGGCCCGGGGACGGATCGCTGGTGGCTGGCCATTGCCCATGCCGAACTGCGCCCGCCCGAAGCCGCGCAGCATTTCGACTGCATCCTGGGCACACGGTTGGCCGAAAAGCCGCGCCCGGCCCTGACGCGGCTTATGACGCGGCTGCTCATCGATACCGACCGGCTCACCCGGCAGCTGGCGGAAGCCCATCCCCGCGCCCGCCCCGTGGCCGTTGATCGCAACCTTCAGCCCTGCCAGCGGATCACTGACGCCATGCGCGACAGTCCGTCGTGGCCGGCGGGCGGCGCTGTCGCGGGCGCTGCCTATGGCGAGATGTTCGCGCAGCTGGCCCCGGACCAGGCTGAGGCCCTTCGCGCCCGCGGTGCGGAGATCGGCTTCAGCCGGGCGGTGTGCCGGATGAACTGGATGGCGGACTCTTTCGATGGCGCGGAGATCGGCAAGGCCGTCTACGCCCAGGCGGCGCAGACGCCGGCCTTCGCGGCGGATCTGGAGGCCGCGCGCGCCGAACTGACGGCGGCCCGCGCCGAAGGCCTGACCAACCCCGCCTGCGCCGCCGAGCGCCGGGCGCTCAGGCGGACGGGCTATTAGGCCGGTCGCGGACTGACCAGCGAGCCGTACAGGTCCGTCCGACGATCGCGGAAGAAGCCCCACGCCGCGCGGTGGCGGTCGACGTAGTCGAGGTCGAAGGTGTGCACCAGCACGCCCTCCTCCCGCTCCAGGCTCTCGACCAGATCGCCGCGATGATTGGCGATGAAGGAGTGGCCGTAGAAGGTCTGGCCCGCCTCGGTCACCTGCTCATGGCCGATCCGGTTGGCGCCGACGACCGGCACGACGTTCGAGACGGCGTGACCCTGCATGGCGCGACGCCACGGCTCGGCGGTGTCCAGTTCCTTGTCGTGCGGCTCCGAGCCGATAGCCGTGGGATAGAACAGCACCTCGGCGCCCTGCAGCATCATCGCGCGCGCCGTCTCGGGGTACCACTGGTCCCAGCAGATGCCGACGCCGATCCGGCCGTGGCGGGTGTTCCAGACCTTGAAGCCGGTGTCGCCGGGCCGGAAATAGTATTTCTCCTGATAGCCGGGGCCGTCAGGGATGTGGCTCTTGCGATAGACGCCCATGGCCGAGCCGTCGGCGTCCAGCATGACCATCGAATTGAAATAGTGCGGCCCCTCGCGCTCGAAGATCGAGACGGGGATGGCGACGCCCAATTCCTTTGCAATCGGCTGGAGCTGGACCACGGCCGGATGCTCGCGCCACGGATAGGCCGTGCCGAACCACTTCTCCTCCTGCGAGACGCAGAAATACGGCCCCTGGAACAGTTCGCTGGGCAGGATGACCTGCGCGCCCTTCGACGCCGCCTCGCGGATCAGGGCGATCGTCTTGTCGATATTCGCCTGCATGTCCTCGCCGTACGAGGTCTGAAGCGCGGCGACGGTGATGGTGCGGGTCATTGGGCCTCCTCGACGCGAACGCCGTCGCGATAGGTTGCTATGCGCCGGATGGGACCGACGATCATCTCATTGAAAGCGCCCAGCTCCTCGGCGGGCACCCACAGTTCCTCATGCACGCGCCCGCCGGCGATCTGGACGGGCCAGCGGTTCGTCACGTCCTCCGACAGATCGAAGGCCAGCACATAGCCGACGCCAGAAGGCTCGTGCTTCGAGTTCCAGTCGCGGGCGATTTGCTCGGCGTAGTCGGCGTTCATCACCGGATAGAAGATCGGCTGCTCCGGCAGGCGCGGAGGGAAAGCCCGCCAGTCGCTATCCGCGATCAGCGCGAGTTCCGTGTCTCCGACGGGCCGGAACAGGGTGACCGTGCTCACGCCGGCTCCTGCTGGGAGATGCAGTGGAAGGAACCGCCGCCCGACAGGATGGCGATGGACGGCAGCGGGATGATCTCCCGGTCCGGATACACCGTCTTCAGGCCCTGACAGGCCAGGTCGGCGGCGCGGTCGTCGCCGTAGGTCGGGACGATGACGGCGCCGTTGGCGATGAGGAAATTCATATGGCTGGCCGGGACCGGCTTCTCATCCTCGTCGCCGACGAAGCCCGGCGACGGCAGGCGCAACACCTGGATCGGCTGCCCCTCGGCGTCAGTCATCTCCGACAGGGCCTTGGCCACGGCGTCATAGACGTCGTCGTTCGGGTCGCCCCGGCCCCAGGCGATCGGACAGGCCACGACGCCCGGCGCGACGAAACGGGCCAGGTTGTCGACGTGACCGTCGGTGTGGTCGTTCAGCAGGCCGTCGCCCAGCCACAGCACCTTGCGGGCGGCCAGGGAGTCCGTCAGCGCAGCCTCGGCCTTCGCCTCGGTCCAGCCGGCGTTGCGGTTGGGGTTCAGCAGACACTGGCGCGTCGTCAGGATCGTGCCTTTGCCGTCATGGTCCAGGGCGCCGCCTTCGAGGATGAAGTCGTTGCGGGTCAACGGGACGCCCGAGGCCTCGCCGATCTGGGTCGCGACGGTGTCGTCGTACTCCAGCTCGTACTTGCCGCCCCAGCCGTTGAAGCGGAAGGCGGCCGCGCTGGCCGAGCCCGCGCCGAAGATCGGGCCGGTGTCGCGCAGCCAGATGTCGCCGAAGCGACCATCCACGACCTCGACCCCGTCCACGCCGGCGAAGCGCGCCCGCGCGTCGTCCAGCGCCTCAGGCTTGCCGACCAGCAGTTTCACCTGCTCGCGCCCCGGACCCGCCAGGGCGCGGACCAACGCCTCGACCTCGGCCTGGGCCGGTTCGAGGTTGTCCTCCCACAGCTCGCTATGGCTGGGCCAGCCGACCCACATCGCGCGGTGCGGCGACCATTCGGCGGGGACGGGCGTGGTCATCGTTCGGATCGATCCTTCGGACTGCGCGGAAGCAGCCGCGCCAGATAGACACCCGCGGCCCCGACTTCAACGCCCTGGGGCTTTCCGGGTCCCGCCGGGACGGACGGCAAAAAGAAAGGGCGGCCCGTTTCCGGACCGCCCCTTCCCGTATCGATTTGCGAAAAACCTTAGAAGGTCATCCGCAGGGTGGCCATCGCGGTCCGCGGAGCACCGAGGTTGGCGGTGCGGTTGCCCGAGACTTCCGTCGAGATGTTGCCGAGGTAGACCTCGTCGAACAGGTTCAGGACGTTGACCTGCAGCCACATGCCTTCGTTGATCTGCTCGAGGTCCCAACGGGCGTCGAGGTCGAACACGGCATATTCCGGGGTCTTTTCGTCGTTGACCAGGTTGGTCCAACGCTCGCCGACGAACTTGCCTTGCAGGCCGAAGGTGAAGTCGCCGATCGTGTACTCGGCGCGGGCGCCGTACTGCCATTCCGGAACCTCGAACAGTTCCTTGCCGGCGATCGACGGGTTCTGGCCCGGGATGTTGTTCTTGATTTCGCTGCCCAGGTACGAGACCGAGCCCGAGATCATCAGGTCATCCATGACGTAGAAGCCGATCTGGCCGTCCGCGCCCCAACGGTCCACAGCGCCGACGTTGACGTTGGTGGCGATGGTTTCACCGGTCGGGTCGCCGTTGACGTCGAGGACGTCGGTCAGGCCGCGAGCGATGTAGTTGTCGAACTTCGAGACGTAGCCCGAGACCGAGGCGAGCACGCGGCCCGACTGGTAGCGGTAGCCCAGGTCGTAGTTCTTGCTGGTTTCCGGTTCCGGGCTGGCCGGGATCCGGTCGTACAGGTCGTCGGTACGCGGAGCCGAGAGGTTCTCCGAGTACGAACCGAACAGCTGCATGTTCTCGGCGAAGCGCCAGGTGGCGCCCACGTTCGGCAGGACGGCGTCGTAGTCACGCTCAAAGCTGACCGGAGCGCCGGCCGTCGGCGCCGAGAACGGCGTCTGGGCCGAGCAGTACGCGTTGAAGGTGTCCTGCTGGTAGCAGTAGTTGGTCAGTTCGCGGTGGAAGAACGGTGCGCGAACGCCGATGTCCAGGGTCAGGGCGTCGTCGAGGAAGTTGCCGACGTACTGGAACGAAACCTGGTTCAGCACGGCCTTCGAGCGACGGTCACGCTTCTGGAAGATGTCGCCGTCCAGCGTCAGGATGGGCTCCTGGCCGCCGTTCTTGTGGCCGGCCCACGGATCCAGCGGGTTGCCCGAGCGGCTCAGGAAACCGTACTCGCCGGTCTGGCGGTGGTTGCCCGAGTCGAAGGTGTACGACAGGCGGACGCGGTGATCGTCGTTGATGTCATAGATCAGCGACGAGTTGACCGAGTAGCGGTTCGTGTTGGTGTTCGACGGCGAGTACAGCTTGATCGTGTCGAGGATGTCGCCGTCGCCGTTCAGGTCGACGCCGCGCGAGGCGCGCGTGGCGGCCGAAGTGGCGTCGAACTGCGAGCCCTGCAGACGCTGGTCCCACTCGTCGATGTTGGTGACGCCGCCGCCGTTGGCCATGACGTACTGGTAGGTCGGGTCGACCGTCAGGGTCAGTTGGTCGGTCAGCGAGATGCGGGCCTGACCGCGGACGTTGAAGGTGTCCGACGGGTTGATGAACCAGCCGTAGTAGGTGCCGCAGCCCGGGTTGACCGTGGCCGACGACGTGGCCTGGTTCTGGCGGCCCGGACCGGCCGGATCGAACAGGCACATGGCGCCGTTGCCGGCGTCGATGGTGCCGGCGTTGAAGCGGTCGACGTTCTTGCCGCCGTAGGTGTTGTTACGGTTGCGGTTGTAGTGCGCGGCCAGCGACAGGAAGTCGCCGTTGTCGCCCAGCGGCTGATAGATGCGGCCGTTGTAGGTCTGCTTCGACAGGTCGCCCGGGTTGCCGAACTGGTCGTAGGTCGTGGCCGAGGTCGAGAACCACGCGGTGGTGCCCCACGGGCCGATCTCGCCGGTGTCGACCAGGGCGAAGATGCGCTTGTAGTTGTCGTCGCCGAACGACGGCTGGATGATGCCGCCGAACTCACGGGCCGGGCGACGGGTGATCAGGTTGATCGTGCCGCCGGTGGCCGACGCGGTCGGGCTGTCGACGTCGGTCGTGCCCTGGTTGACCGAGGCGCGCTCCAGCAGTTCCGGATCCAGCTGCTGGTTCGAATAGATCTGGTAGTTGCCGGTGTCGTTCAGCTGAATGCCGTCGAGGTTCAGCGAGATGCGCTGGGCGTCGAAGCCGCGGATCGTGATGTCGCCGCCCGAGTTGCCGTAGGCGTCCTGATTGGTGAAGTTCACGCCCGGCATCAGGTTCAGCGACTGCAGCACGGTCTGGCCGGCGGCCTGCGTCGAGATGAAGTCCTGGGTGATGGTCGAGCGCGACTTGCCGACCTGCTCGGCGACTATGGCGCCGCCGATGTTGCGCGGGCCGCGCGTGCCGGTGACCACGACTTCGCCCAGTTCGGTTGCTTCAACCGTTTGCGAGCCAGTCGATTGGGCCGAGGCGGCGCCGGCGAGAAGCAGGCCGCTGAAAAGGGCGGTCGTCGCCCAGAACGCGCGTTTGCGGTTCGTCATTGTCATCTATCCCCGATGAGTTGGGCAGGAACGCCCGCCGGCCGGCAGCGGCCGGTCGAAAATCACGCCCCCTCTAGGCGCAGCGTCGGAAAGTGGGACGACATTCGTGTGACAGTGATATGACACCCGGCCAGGGTGGCGGCGGAGACACACCCGAATTAGCTAAGCTTCTGTGGACAGGTCAGGTTCCGGCGTCGCCCCACACGGCGTCAAGGCGGGCGGCGCGTCCGCAAAACCGGCTGTACCCGGCGTATCTTACGGGATTCCGGCGGGCGAAATCCTGATGATACGCCTCCGCCGGCCAGAACCGTGCGACGGCGAGGATAGGTGTGGCGAATTGGCCCCCTCGCAGTTGCAGCATAGCCGCACGCCGTGACGCTTCCGCCGCCGGCCGCTGGGCGGCTGTCACAAAAACAGCGGTTCCGTAGGAGGCGCCGCGGTCGCAGAATTGGCCGCCGGAATCGGTGGGATCGATGGTGCGCCAGAAGCGATCGACCAGGCTCCGGTACGACACCCGCGCGGGATCGAAAGTGACCTGGACCGATTCCAGATGGCCGGTCCCGCCTCGCACCACCTGATCGTAGGTCGGGGCCCGCGTCGTGCCGCCGGAGAAACCGGAGACGGCCGAGACGACACCGGGGATGCGCTCGAAATTCGCCTCGACCGACCAGAAGCAGCCGCCGGCGAAGACCGCCGTCTCGCGTCGGCCGCTGTCCGGCCCGGCGGCCGCGGGCGGCGCGCTCTCGGCGCAGGCGGAGAACGCCAGAATGGCGATGAGGGTGACGGTACGGCGCAACATGGCGGACCTCGCAGGCGCAACGCCTGCATCTGATACGGCCCACGCGCCCGATTGGTTTCCGCAAAGCAAAACCGCCGGCCCCTTTCGGGACCGGCGGCTCTGTAGTTCAGCCGTATCGGCGCTTCCGCTTAGCGGAAGTTGATGCCGATGTGGGCGCGACGGTTGAGCGGCTCACGAACGCCGTCGGCGGTCGTCTTGGCCAGCTCGGTTTCACCACGGCCGTCCAGCGAGATAACGCCGCCGTTGACGCCCTGGGCCACCATCGCATCACCCACAGTGCGGGCGCGGCGGTTGGAGAGGCCGAGGTTGTACTCAGCCGAACCCGAGGTGTCGGTGTGGCCGACGATCAGGATGCGCGTCGGGCGACCCGACTTGGCGTAGTTGACCGCCTGGGTGACCACGGCCGAGGCTTCGGCGGTGAGGTCGTAACGATCCCAGTCGAAGTACACCACGAACTCGCGCGCTGCCGGAGGCGGCGGCGGCGGAGGAGGCGGCGGCGGCGGCGGCGGGGGCGGGGGCGGCGGCGGGGGCGGCGGGGGCGGCGGCACATAGGCCACTTCCTCGGCGCCGAACGAGTAGCGCAGACCCAGCGAGAGGGTGTGGCTGTCGTCGTAGCGGCCGGCCATCGGGCCCACGGCGGGCTCGAGAGCGATGATCGACGTGGTGGTGTTGAAGTCCATGTCGGACATCAGATAGCGATAGGTCAGGTCCAGCAGGGCCCGGTCGCTGATCGCCCACGAAGCGCCGGCGAGGAACTGCGCTGCCATTTCGGTCGAGCTGTCGCTGGAGGAGACGCCGACGGTGCGGAAGCTTTGCAGCGAGCCCGTGAAGTCGGTGCTGACGTTGTTGATGCCCGCGCCGATGCCGACGAAGGGACGGAAGCCCCACGACGAGTCGCCGAAGTCATAAATGACGTTGGCCATCAGGGTGGTGGCCGAGATGTCGCCCACCGGAGCGCCGCAGGGAGCGGTGCTCGGCGAGGTGACGCACAGGCCGCCCGGCTGGGTGCCGGCCGGGTTGGTCACCGAAGCGATGTCGCCACCGTCGCGATAGCCGCCTTCCAGCTCGATGCGCCAGTTGTCGTTGAAGCGATAGCCGAGACGGGCGAAGCCGGCCCAGGAATCGTCAACCTCGAAGTCCCACTTGGGACCCGTCGTCTGCGAGACGACGCCGATTTCACCGATCGTGTGGTAGCCGGCGTCGACGGCGCCGTACCAGCCGTTCGGCTCTGCCGCAGCGACGCCAGCCGACAGGGCGAGCGCCCCGACGGCGGTAGACGCCAGAATGAAGCTCTTAACGCGCATTGGTGGATGCCCTCCGAAGCCCAGGAATGATTTTTCGACGGCGCACGTGCCGCCGCTAAGCTGTCATAACAGTCCCGCTACCAGAGGTCGAGCCGGACCGCGACCATAACGTCACGATCGTGTCCATCGGGCTACAGGTTGCGGAAGTTCAGGGCTTTTCCGACGCCTGGAAGGGGAAAAGCGCCTCGCAGACGGCGAACTCCGCAGGGGTGTCGACGTCCCAGCTACGCTCGAACGGCATGACGTACGCCAGGGCGCCTTCCGACTGGAAAGTGCGGTCGCGCAGCAGAATTTCCGGACGACCGACATACACGGCCCCGTTGATCACGACGGTCCGGTCCAGGTCCACGCCGCCCGGCTGATACCGGCCGTCGGGCTCGATCCGTCCGTAGAAATTGGCCGGCTTGGGCAGGGGCGAAACGCCGAACACGGCGGGTGCGTCCGCCTCGTCGCACAGGCGGATGGCGTTATCGATATCGGCCGCCGTGCGCAGGGGAGAGGTGGGCTGCAGCAGCACGACATAGTCCCAGTCGCCGCCGATCTGCTCCATGGCGTGTTCGATGGCGTCGATCACCGAGGCGGTCGCGCCCGAAAGGTGATCGGGACGAACGAACGGCGGCGGCCAGCCCATCTCCGTCGCCGTCGCGGCCACGGCCGGATCGTCCGTCGAGACGACCAGATGATCGATGAACGCCGAGCCGCGCGCGGCCTCCAGCGTCCAGGCCACCATCGGACGGCCGGCCAGCGACCGCGCGTTCTTGGCGATCAGACGCTGGGACCCGCCCCGGGCCGGTACGATGGCGAGAACCTTGCGGTCGCCGATCATGGTCGCCGCTTCCGCGCGGCCGCGACTGACGTCAGGCCCACAGGTCGTCGGCCCGAAGATGGTGGAACAGGTCGCTGTCCGGGGTCGGCCGGTGCAGGTGCGAACCGCCGATCGCCAGCCCCCCGTCGTCGAACGCGCCCAGAATGTCCGCGAACCCGCCCGCCTGCGGGGCGAGATCCGGAAGCGTCAGGTGGTCGACCGTCGGCAGAACCTGCGGTCCGGCGTCGAACCCGGCGGCGAGGACGAAGACGTCCGCCGCGATGGCTTTCTCCGACAGGATCGGCATCGCGCCGCCCAGCGCCTGGGTCGAGCCGTCGCCGAAGCGCAGGGTTTCGACCTCGGTCACCAGGATCGAGCCGTCGCGTCCGGCCGTGCCGTCGACGATCCGCCAGCCGCCGGCCTCCGCCATGATGGTGTAGTCCGCCGCCACGCCCGCCAGCAGCACCAGATCGTTTCCGGCCCCGCCGCGAATCGTGTCCGAACCGCCGCCGCCGCGCAGGGTGTCGTTGCCCACGCCGCCGACGATGAGGTTGTTCAGGGCGTTGCCCGTGCCGGCGAAATTCCCCGTGCCGCCGAAGATCAGGTTCTCGATATTGGCGGCGAGGGTGAGGCTGGCCACGCGCGCCTCGATGGTGTCGACGCCCGCGCCCGCCGTCTCGACCACCGTGTCTGCAGCCTGAACGATGTAATAGTCCGAGCCGTCGCCGCCGATCAGGGTGTTGGCCTGGCCGGTTCCGCCCTGAAGGATGTCGTCGCCCGCCGCGCCGATCAGGGTGTCGCGGCCGACGCCGCCGCGGATGATGTTGTCCAGGGCGTTGCCGCTACCCGTAAAGGCTCCGGTCCCGAGGTAGGTCAGGTTCTCGACGTTGGCCGACAGGTTCAGCTGGGTCGCCCAGGTCTGGACCGTGTCGATGCCCTCATTGGCCAGTTCGACGATCGAGTCGGTGCGCTCGTCGACGATGTAGGTGTCGTCGCCCTGCCCTCCCTGCAGCTGGTTGGCCGCGCCCGGGCCGCCGCGCAGCACGTCGTTGCCGGCGAAGCCCAGCAGGATGTCCCGGCCGAGCCCGCCCGAAATCTCGTTGTTTCCGCCGTTGCCGAACAGGGTGTCGTCGAAGGCCGAGCCCGTCAGGTTCTCGATCCCCGACAGGGTGTCGGTTCCGCCGTCGCCGTCATTGGAGACGATGCCGTTGTCCAGCCGGGCGAACACGCCCGCCGCCGCGAGATTGTAGTCGGCGGTGTCGACGCCCGCCCCGCCGATCAGGGTGTCATTGCCGCCCCGCCCGCGCAGGGTGTCGGCGCCGGTCCCGCCGGTCAGCACATTGGCCAGGGCGTTGCCGCCGGCGAGGAAGGCCTGCGAGCCGGTGTTGGTCAGGTTCTCGACATTGGCGCCGAGATTATAGGCCGCCAGCACCGCGGTGCGGACGGTGTCGATCCCCTCGCCCGCGTTCTCGATCACGCTGTCCGGGGCGGAGATGATGTAGGTGTCGTTGCCGATTCCGCCGATCAGGTTGTTGGCCTCGCCCGCTCCGCCGATCAGGGTGTCGTCACCCCCGGCCCCGACCAGGGTGTCGCGCATCGCGCCGCCGGTGATGACGTTGGCGATGGCGTTGCCGGCGCCGGTGAAGGTCCCGGTTCCGAAATAGGTCAGGTTCTCGACGTTGGCCGACAGGTTGATCTGGGCCGCGTTGGTCAGGACCGTATCGGTCCCCTCGCCCGCCAGTTCGACGATCGAGTCCGTGCGCTCGGTGACCACATAGTTGTCGTCGCCGAGGCCGCCCTGCATCTGGTTGGCCAGGCCCGAGCCGCCGATCAGCACGTCATTGCCGCCGAAGCCCAGCAGGGTGTCGCGTCCCAGGCCGCCGGTCAGAACGTTGCCGCCGGCGTTGCCGATCAACAGATCGTTGAAGTCCGAGCCGGTGATGTTCTCGACGCTGGTGAAGCTGTCGGTCCCGCCGTCGCCGTCGTTGGTCGCCGCATTGGTGTCCAGACGGGCCGTCACCGCGCCGACGGCGAAGGTGTAGTCGGCCGTGTCGAAGCCGGCGCCGCCGTTCAGCGTATCCACGCCCGCGCCGCCCGACAGGATGTCGTCGCCGCCCGCGCCGTTCAGGATGTCGGCGCCGCCCAGCCCGTACAGATTGTCGATGCCGGCCGTGCCGTTCAGCGTACCGCCCGTGTTCAGGCCGATCTGGGCCTGTCCGCCGAGCGCGCCGATCGCCAGCTCGATCGAGCCGAAACGCAGGCGCTCGACCCGGATCAGGCTGTCGTTGCCGTCGGTGCTCGACACCGTCGTGAACTCACCGGCCGGAGCGACGGTGTAGACGACCGCGCCCGCGGCGAAGACCGCCGTATCGGTTCCCGCCCCGCCGTCGATGGCGTCGGATCCCGCACCGCCGGTGATAGTGTCGTCGCCGTCGCCCGCATCGATGCTGTCGGCGCCGGCCTGGCCGTTGATGACGTCGGCGCCCCCGGCGCCTTCGATCTGGTCGGCGAAGTCCGTGCCGATGATGCTCTCGGGGTGGGGACCGCCTGCGAAATACTGGCCGCCGCCGGCGCCGACGATCAGCACGCGGTCGTCGAAGCGCAGCCGCTCGACCGTGGTCAGGGTGTCGGTTCCGTCCGGCCCGGTCACCGTCGTCGTGCCGGCGACGGTGGAGATCGCATAGGCGGACGCCAGACCGGCGAACACCGCGGTGTCCGTGCCCGCTCCGCCGTCGATGGTGTCGTTCCCGGCCAGGCCGTTGATCGTGTCGTCGCCGCCGGCGCCGTTGATCGTATCGACCGCGGCGGTGCCGGCGAGGCTGTCGGCGGCGGGGGTGCCGTTGATCGTATTGATGATCGGCGCGCCGGTGATGTCGTGCAGACCGTCCGAGAACTGAAGCCGCTCGACATTGGTCAGGGCGTCGGTCCCATCTGGACCGGTCACGGTCGTGACCCCGGCCGCGGTGCTGATGGTGTAGGCGGAACGGGCGCCGGAATAGACCGCCGTATCCGAGCCGGCCGCGCCGTCGATGGCGTCGTTGCCTGCCGCGCCGACGATGGTGTCGTCTCCGCCGCCGGCGTCGATCTGGTCGTTGAAGGCCGTGCCGCTGATGGTCTCGGCGGCGGCTCCGCCCGCGAAATATTGCCCGCCGCCGGCGCCGACGATCAGGGTGCCGTCCGAGAAGCGCAGGCGCTCGACATTGGTCAGGCTGTCCTCGCCCGCGGGGCCGGTCACGGTCGTCGTTCCGGCCGCAGTGACCACGGTCGAGCTGGCCATGGTTCCGGCGAACACTGCCGTATCCAGCCCGTCGCCGCCGTTGATGGTGTCGTTGCCGTTGCCGCCCGTGATCACGTCATCCCCGGCCAGGCCGTTGATCGTGTCGTCCGAGGCGGTGCCGTTGAGCGTATCGCCCGCGGCCGTGCCGTTGATGGCGTCACCGATCGCCGCACCGGCGATCGTGAACAGGCCGTCGGAGAACTGCAGGCGTTCGACGTTCGTCAGACTGTCGGTCCCGTCCGCGCCGGTCACCGTCGTAACGCCGCTGGCGGTGCTGATCGTGTAGGAGGCGCGCGTTCCGCTGAACACGGCCGTGTCCGTGCCGGCGCCGCCGTCGATGTCGTCGTTGCCGCCGCCGCCGTTCAGGCTGTCGTCCTCGGTTCCGCCGTTCAGCAGGTCACGGGCGACGCCGCCGGTCAGGACGTCAGCCCCGGCCTCGCCGTTCATGGTCGAGCCGATATAGGTCAGGGGCACCACCGGCGCGCTCGGCACCGAGACGTTGAGCGTATAGGTGCTGGCGGCCCCCGGCGTGGTGGTCTGCAACGTGGCTTCCGCCTCGGAGCCCGACAGCCAGCGCGACACCTGGATGTAGTAGGTGCCCGACGCCGCAAAGGTGTGGCTGATGCTGGAGTCGGTCCGCGAGCCGTCGCTGTCCGCGGCGGCGTCATCGTTCCGGGCCAGTTCGAGGCCCGTGCCGTCGAAGATGCGCAGGACGCTGTCGAAGCTGGCGTTGTCGATGTCGACGAAGACCGTGTCTCCCGCCACGACGGTGATGGCGTAATACTCAAGCCCGCCGTGCGCGGTCGCCTGAACCGTCGCGTGCGGAATCGTGCCGGCGTTGGCCACGCCGTCGTGCGCCCCGAGGTCGAAGCCGCCTGCCAGCGAGAAGGCCGTGGCGATCGACGCGTTCGCCGTGCCCTGCGGCTTGAGGAAGTCAGGCGCGCCACCCGCCTCGCCCGGAGCGCCGGAGAACAGCTGGTCGGCTCCGCCGCCGCCGTTCAGCGTGTCGATGCCGCCGTTGCCGCGCAGGATGTTGCCCAGGCCGTCGCCGGTCAGCACATCGCTGTGAACGCTGCCGTTCAGGTTCTCGACCTCGGTCAGCGTATCGACGCCCGCCCCGCCGGAGGCCGTCCCCGTGGCCAGGTTGACCACCACGCCGTCGACCGCGTCCGAATAATCGGCGGTGTCCAGGCCGCTTCCGCCGTTGATCGTATCGGCGCCGACGCCGCCGGACAGGAAGTCGTCGCCGTCGCCGCCCGACAGGGTGTCGGCGCCCGATCCCCCGCTCAGGGTGTCATTCCCCGCCAGGCCGTTGACGGTGTCGATGCCGCCCAGACCACCGAGGGTGTCGGCCAGAGCCGTACCGGTGATGGTTTCGTTGGTCATGTCCCCGCCGACCAGCAGACCGCCGGTCGGCGCCGCGGCGACGGTCTGGTCGGTGAACTGCAGGAACTCGACGTTGGTGACGGTGACCGTGCCGCCCGGTCCCGTGACCGTGCCGACCTGGCCGGCCCAGGTGATCGTGTAGGACGCGCGGGCGCCGCTGAAGACGACGGTGTCCGACCCCAGGCCGCCGTCGATGCTGTCGTTGCCGCCGTTGCCGGTGATCCGGTTGGCGCCGGAGTTGCCGCGGATCGTGTCCGCGCCGGTCCCGCCGATCACGTTTTCGATGACCGCGCCGATGGCGATCGACACGTTGCCGACCATGCCGCCGACGCTGGAGAAGGCGCCTTGGCGAAGGTCGATGGTCGAGATGGCGGAATAGCCGGAGAAGTCCAGGGTGTCCGTGCCGCCGGCGTCCCAGACGCAGAACACCAGCGGGCTGGTGGACGAGGTGGCCGAGAACCACGACTGGCCGGCGTTCGAGTTGAAGCCGTAGGTGGTATTGCCGGTGCGCGTCGTCATGTTCGCGCCGTACAGGCGCTGGGCGGCGGCGATGTCGTCCATCAGCGGGGCGGAGGCGTAGTATTGCGTGCCGACGCCGTTGATCTGGAAGTCAGCGCCCGTCTCCTGCTCGCTGAAGTAGCTCATCACCGTGTACTGGCGAGAGTCCTCGAAATAGGTCGCGTGGGCGCCGTAGGTGATGCTCTGGCCCGCGCCGGCGTTGTAGTCGGCGGGGTGGCTGAGGCCGATCGCGTGGCCGATCTCGTGCAGCAGCGTCTGGCGGCCGTATCCCAGGGCGGTGAGGTTGGTGTTCGAGCCCTGGCTGCTGTTGATCCAGACATCGCCCGGCTGGGCGTTGACGTCCGTCTGCCCCGGCATGCTGCCCGGCAGGTAGGCGAAGGCTGCGGCGCCGCTCTGGCCGGTGGCGTAGTTGCCGAACAGGATGGTCGCGTTGTCGGAATACTGGCTGCCCGGATCCGTCACCCGGTTGAAGGTGATCTGCGCCACATCGGACCAGGCGGCGAGCGCCTGCAGCGTCGCCGCGATCTGGGCCGTGGTGAACTGTGTGAAGCCGGTCGTATCGGACGGCATGACCGCGGCGGAAACGCGGAAGGCGAACGAGACCGTGGCGGCCTGCCCGAGGGCTCCGGACCAGCTCATGTCGTTGCGGGAGATGCGGGCGCCGGCGTCGCCGGGCAGCAGGGAATCCTTGCCGTTCGTCCCGGATACGCCCCGGTCGTCGCTGTTCAGGATGACGCCCAGACCGCCGCCGTCCACCGACGAGGCGACGCTGTGGAACCGGGCGCAGCACCCGCACACCTGATAGCTGGCGACGCCGCCGAACGACGACCCGCCCGTACCCGAAGCATCGTCAAAGGTTTCGGCGAAACGCCCTGAAGTGCTGGTCGCGCGCGTGCCAGAGTAGCTGTCGAACATAGTACCGCCCACCACCGACGAGGTATTTCAGCCGGTCAACGTAACGCCGCGCGGCGAAACAACAAGCGTAGGCGGGCGCGCGTTTTCTTGACTGTCGGCGACCGCCGTTCAGTCATCCCGCGATGGTTGTCGAGCCCTAACCACCGCCCGTTCGGCCCGTCGCCTTTCCCGTGCCTTCGCACACCGGACAGGTCTCGCCGGAGGCGGTCGTTCCGGTCCCCTGGCATTCCGGACACAGGGTGGCGTCCGGGTGCTGCAGCGAGGCGGGATCGACCGGACTGGACGGCGTCAGGTCCCGATCATCTATCTCGTGCTCGTTCATCCATGCGGAACGGCCGGCATGGCCCTCCGGTTTCATGATGACAGGCCGCGGGCTTGGCTTTAGGGACCCGCTCATAATGGACGAGATCGAACGCCAATCCGAAGAGCGCGGCTGGGACACGGCGAAGACCCTCGCCGAGGCCCTTCCGTACATCCAGATCTATGATCGCAAGACGGTCGTGATCAAATACGGCGGCCACGCCATGGGCGAGAGCGCGGTGGCGAAACAGTTCGCCGCCGACGTGGTGTTGCTCAAGCTGATGGGCGTGAACCCCGTGGTCGTCCACGGCGGCGGCCCGCAGATCAGCGCCATGCTGGGCAAGGCCGGGGTCAAATCCGCCTTCGTCGACGGCCTGCGCGTCACCGACCCTGACACCATGCAGATCGCCGAAATGGTCCTGTCCGGCGCGGTGAACAAGGAAATCGCCCACTGGATCACCATGGCGGGCAAGGAAGCCGACGTGCGCGGCATCGGCCTGTCCGGCAAGGACGCGGGCCTCCTCACCGTCGAAAAGACCCGCCGGACCAAACGCGACCCCGACAGCATGATCGAGCACGAGGTCGACCTCGGCTTCGTCGGCGAACCGACGAAGGTCGATCCCAAGCTGATCACCCGCCTGATCGAGTCCGACGCCGACTGGGTGCCGGTCATCGCCCCGATCGGCGTCGCCGCCGACGGCCAGACCTTCAACGTCAACGCCGACACCGTGGCCGGCGCCATCGCCGGCTCGCTGGACGCCAAGCGCATGCTGCTGCTGACCGACGTGCCCGGCGTGAAGGGCGCGGACGGCCAGATCATCCGCCAGATGACGCTGGAGCAGGCGCAGGACCTGATCGACACCGGCGTCGCCACCGGCGGCATGATCCCCAAACTGGAGACCGCCATGGCGGCCGTCCGCGAGGGCGTCGAGGCCGTCGTCATCCTCGACGGACGCCGCCCGCACGCCATGCTGGTCGAGCTGTTCACCGAGCACGGCGCCGGCACCCTGGTGAAGGCCGGATGACGGCCCAGCCTGTCGAGACCACCGAGCTCGGCGCGGACCTGCGTCACGTCCGCGCCTGGGTGTTCGATCTGGACGACACCCTCTATCCGCCCGAGCGCCAGGTGCTAAAGCTGGTCGCCGCCCGCATTGGCGAGTTCATGGCGCGCGCCACCGGCCTGCCGCCCGAGGAGGCCCGGGCGCTGCAACGCCGCTACCTGATGGATCACGGCGCCGCCCTGGGCGGGTTGATGCAGGACTACACCATCGACCCGGTCGCCTTCCTCGCCGAGGTGCACGACGTGCCCCTGGACGCGCTGGAGCCCAGCGAAGGCCTGCGCGCCGGGCTGAGCCGTCTGCAGGGGCCGCGCTACGTCTTCACCAACGGTTCGCGCCGCCACGGCGAGCGCGTGCTGGAGAAGCTGGGCATCGCCGACCTGTTCGACGGCCTGTTCGGCATCGAGGACGCCGAGTTGCGGCCCAAGCCGCACCCGCTGACCTTCGATCGGATGCTAGCCCGCTTCGGCCTGAACCCCCGCTGCACCGCCTTCTTCGAGGACACCGAACGGAACCTCGAACTGGCGAAGTCGCTGGGCATGACCACCATCCTGGTCGGCCCGACCGCCCTGAACTCAACCGCGCCGTTCGTCGACTTCCGCGCCGCCAGCCTGCCGCCCTTCCTCGCCACCGCCCACCTCGCCGGAGACCCCGCATGACCACGGACCGCGCTCATCTGGAATCCGTCATCGAGGCCGCCTGGGAAGATCGCACCGCCATCTCGGCCGCCACGCACGGCGAGGTCCGCCACGCCGTCGAACAGGCGCTCGCCCTGCTCGACTCCGGCCAGGCCCGCGTCGCCTCGCGCGGCGACGACGGCGTCTGGACCACGCACCAGTGGCTGAAGAAGGCCGTGCTGCTGTCGTTCCGCCTGAACGACAACCAGATCATGCGCGCCGGCGATCGCGGCCCCGCCAGCCACGCCCCGGGCGTCGGCCCGTGGTGGGACAAGGTCTCGAACAAGTTCGGCGACTGGACCGCCAACCACTACCAGGAAGCCGGCTTCCGCTCGGTGCCCGGCTCGATCGTCCGCCAGGGCGCCTACATCGCGAAGAACGTCATCCTGATGCCGTCGTTCGTGAACATCGGCGCCTATGTCGACGAGGGCTCGATGGTCGACGCCTGGGCCACGGTCGGCTCGTGCGCCCAGATCGGCAAGAACGTGCACCTGTCGGGCGGCGCGGGCATCGGCGGCGTGCTTGAGCCGCTGCAGGCCAACCCGACCATCATCGAGGACGGCTGCTTCATCGGCGCCCGCGCCGAGGTCGCCGAGGGCGTCATCGTCCGCGAGGGCGCCGTGCTGGCCATGGGCGTCTACCTGTCCGGCTCGACGAAGATCGTCGACCGCGCCACCGGCGAAGTCTTCCGCGGCGAGGTCCCGGCCTACAGCGTCGTCGTCCCCGGCTCCCTGCCCGATCCGAACGGCGGCCCGTCGCTCTACTGCGCCGTTATCGTCAAGCGCGTCGACGCCCAGACCCGCGCCAAGACCGGCGTCAACGAGCTGCTGCGCGACTGACGCAGTTCCCATTCCGCCCGACTGCTGGCTATAGTCCGGGAATGTCGGGGGATTCAGTGACCGGTGGCGTACAGAACGACCCGGCCGCCGACATCTCGGTGGTGGGGCGGATCGACGCTGTCCCGTCGATACTTGAGGTCTGCTGCCGCATCACCGGCATGGGCTTCGCCGCCGTAGCGCGCGTCACCGAGGATCGCTGGATCGCCTGCGCCGTGCGCGACGAGATCAGCTTCGGCCTCGGCGTGGGCGGCGAACTGCCGGTCCGCACCACCCTGTGCGACGAGGTCCGCGACACCCGCGAGGTCATCGTCTTCGACCACGCCGCCGAGCATCCGCGTTTCGCGACCCACCACACGCCGCTGACCTACGGGCTGCAGAGCTACATCTCGATGCCGATAGTCCGGGCGGACGGCAGCTTCTTCGGCACCCTGTGCGCCATCGACCCCGACCCGCACCACGTCTCGAAGCCCGAGACGGTCGAGACCTTCCGCCTCTTCGCCCAGCTGATCGCCGTGCAGATGGACAACGAGGAGCGTTTCGCCCGGTCGGAGGCCGCCCTGCTGGGCGAGCGCGAGACCGCCGAGCTGCGCGACCAGTTCATCGCCGTCCTCGGCCACGACCTGCGCAATCCTCTGGCCTCGATCCAGGCCGGCTCCGCCCTGCTGCTAAAGGCCGATCTGGGCGAGCGCGCCCACGCCATCGCCCGCCAGATGCAGATCAGCGGCGAGCGCATGACCCGCCTGATCAGCGACGTCCTCGACTTCGCGCGCGGCCGTCTCGGCGGCGGACTGACCCTGGAACGCCAGCCTGCGGTCCAGCTGGACGCCTCGCTCGCCCACGTCGTCGGTGAACTGCGCGCCGCCAACAGCGGCCGCGCCATCCATTTCGAGTCCCGCCTGTCCGGTCCCGTCGCCTGCGACCCCGACCGGATCGCCCAGCTGCTGTCCAACCTGCTGGCCAACGCCCTGACGCATGGCGATCCGACGCAGCCCGTGCGCATCCACGTCTCCGCCGCCGACGGCCATTTCGAGCTGTCCGTGGCCAACGGCGGCCAGCCGATCCCGGAAAGCGCCCGCGCCCGCCTGTTCCGCCCCTTCACCCGGGCCGACGCAAGCAATCCCCGCGAGGGTCTGGGCCTGGGTCTCTACATCTCGTCGCGCATCGCCGAGGCGCACGCCGGGACGCTGGAGGTCTCGTCCGACGCGGCCGAGACCCGCTTCACCTTCGGGATGCCGACGGCCTAGCGCTTCTTGCCCAGCTCGGCGGCGATGTCCTTGACCATCCGCCCGGCCTTGCGGTGGGCCGTGGTGATCTGGTCGCGTGTCACGCCCCAGCGCTTCATCCAGTATTCGACCGCCTGACGCTCCGACAGGTCCAGCCGATCCTTGTCGATGAAGCCGCGCTTGTCCTTGAGGCCGGCCATGGTCGTTTCCCGTGCTGCAGACCTCCGGCCTACGCCGACCCGCCCGCGATGACCAGCCGCCGCTCAGTTCACCGGCAGTCCGAGCAACTGCACCACGCCCCAGACGCAGCTGATCGCCGCCACCACCACCAGGGCGACGCGCACCCGTGGAATCCGGAACACCTGCCCGATGCCGCCGAAGAACAGGGCCCCGGCCAGGATCACCGTCACCCGGACGAAGCCGTCGCTGTTCCGGTTCGCCTCCTGGCCCTCGAGGAAAAATGCGTTGGCCCGTTCCTCCAGCACCCGCGCCTGCTCTTCGTGCGTGATCTGGTAGCTGGGCATGGAGAAGGGCGTCCGCGGCGCCGACGGGTTCTTCATCGGCTGCAGCGCCAGCCACTCGGCGTGGGTCGTCCGGAAGCCGGCGCGGAAATTCTGCTCGTAGAAATCCTGCAGCGCCTCGTCCTCGGCCGCGAAGGCGCTCAGCCAGTTGGTGAACATCAGCATGTCCCCGCCCTGGATCTGGCCCGCGCGCGTCGCCAGCCTCGACGCCTCGGTCCGCACCGACTCGGCCTGGCTGTAGGCCGCCGCCTGATCGCCGTCCCACAGCTCGGCCTGGAAACTGGCCCAGGAGGTCAGCAGGGCCGCGATCGACAGGATCACCGCGCCGGCCAGCTCGGTCCACGTCTCCAGCCGATGGGGACGCGCGTTCTCGGGTGACGGGGGCTCGCTCGACTCTGCCATCAAGGCGCGATCCAATCAGATGGACCGCGCTCCCGGTATCAGGGCGATCCCTGGGACTAGTTCGCCGCCAGACGCACCAGCTTGCCGTCCTGCTCGTCGGTGATGGCCCAGATCGCGCCGTCCGGACCGACGGCCACATCGCGCACGCGTTCGCCGATGTCGCTCATCAGCCGCTCCTCGCCGACCACCCTGTTCCCGTCCAGGATCAGGCGGGCGATGTGCTTCTCCTTCAGCGCCGCGACCAGCAGGTTGCCGCGCCACTCGGGGAACATCGCCCCGTCGTAGAAGGTCATGCCGCCCGGCGCGATCACCGGATCCCAGTAGTAGACCGGCTGCTCCAGTCCCTCGCGGGCCGTGATCCCCTCGTTGATCGGCCCGCCGGCGTATTCCACGCCATAGGCGATCACCGGCCAGCCGTAGTTCTTGCCGGCCTCCGGGCGGTTCAACTCGTCGCCGCCGCGGGTGCCGTGCTCCATCGTCCAGACCGACCCGTCCGCGGCGATGGCCACGCCCTGCACGTTGCGGTGACCCGACGACCAGATCTCCGGCAGGGCGCCGCCCTGACGGTTGGCGAAGGGATTGTCCTGCGGGATCGAGCCGTCGGCGTTGATGCGGATCAGCTTGCCCATGTGCGAGGCCGGATCCTGCGCCTGCGGCCGCATCGGCCGGTCCGAGCGCTCGCCCAGGGTGACGAACAGATGGCCCTGGCGGTCGAAGGCCAGCGACGATCCGAAATGCTTGTCGCCGTCATAGGTCGGCAGGGCGTGGAAGATGACCTGCACGTTCTCGACCCGCGTCCCGTCGTCCGACAGGCGGCCGCGCGCCACGGCCGTGGCGTTGCCGCCCTCGCGCGGCTCGGCATAGCTCCAGTAGATCAGCCGGTCCTGACCGAAGGTCGGGCCCACGACCACGTCCAGCAGACCGCCCTGCCCGCGCGCCGACACCGCCGGCAGCCCCTCAATCGGCTCGCCCACCTGGCCTTGCGCCGAAACGATGCGCATCCGGCCCGGCTTCTCGGTCACCAGCCAGCGGCCGTCCGGCAGCAGCGCCAGGCCCCACGGATGCTCCAGGCCCGAGGCGACCACCGCATGGCTCATCGCCCGGTCGGTGCGCACGCCCGGCGCGCGCGTCTGGCCGGCGAAGGCCGGGCGCTGGTCCGGGGCGTTGGCGGCGCGGGTCTCCAGCGGCGCGCCGGGTTCTCCGGCGGGGGCGCCGTCCTGTCCGTTGGCGCCGCATGCGGCGGCCATGACGAGGGCGGAAACGGTGGCGGCGAGGGCGATCAGACGCATGACTGAAGCTCACTGGCAGGAATGTCGGGGAAACTGTCCTGCAACCGTTACAGTTCCCCGTTTGGTCCGTCACGGGGGGTGCGACAGAACGCGATGCGTCGCGCGCGTCCGAGGCGACTTGAAACCGCCCTGCGTCGCCTATATAGGCACGCCTCTTCCGGCGGACAGACCAGTTCCCGCCGGGACTCGAGCGACAGGTTCGTCGATTGGGGCTGGGTAGCTCAGCTGGTTAGAGCGGTGGATTCATAACCCACAGGTCGGCGGTTCGAGCCCGCCTCCAGCCACCATCACCTTCGCCAAGAACTCCGCTAGAGCACGGTACGCGGCGACTGACCGCGTGGACGAGCCCCTTCTTGCGACGCCTACCAGAGCGAGCTATGCGCAACCTGGGGGGATCGCATGAAGAATCGTTGGAAGTTTGCGCTGACTTGCGCAGTTATGGTCACGGCGTTCAGCGCTGTGGCTTGGGTCGAGGCGACACCGCTTGATCCACAAGCATCAGAATTTTCGACTGAAACATTGGCTCGATCCGTAATGGATTCCTGTGACCCAGCGAGCAAGGGTCCGTTCATCGGCGCGCCGCTTGATCGAGCAATCACTTGCCGCGACCTTACTGCCCAAGAAAGCATGGCGCTCTCTACGCGACGCCTCGTGTGGCTCAGCTGGCTCCAGATATTTGTCGCAGTCGGCGGGGCGGCCACCGTTCTCTGGACGGTCCTTGTTGCGCTTCGGTCGATGCGCCTCACCCAAGAGACGTTGCAACATCAACAGACAACCATGCGCCTTCAGTTGCGCCCGTCCATCAAACCGAATGGGGCGGCGGTACTCGAGTTATCTACGACCCGAGTCCGGGTCGATATTGATTTCGAGAACGTAGGAGCATCCACCGCGCTAAATTATCGACACGCTTGGGCTTGGAGAATTGTTCCTCGCACGACGGAGAAGAGTGAACTCGATCCAAAAAAACTGCGCATCACTGCCCCCGCAAGGAGCCTCACACGAGGCACGGACTGCGGTTTTGGCGTCTCATTGAGTGAGCAAAGTACCCTTCAACTGAAATTGGGCACCCACGTACTGCAGGTTGGCTACTGCGCGATATTTGAGGACGCACTGGGGGGACGTTACCAGTACACGTTCTCGAGAACCTTCTGGGGTCCGGATCTCGCTTTCGCCAAGGCGCTTGTACTGGAGTTTGATGATCCACAGCTCAAGGGTCGCGAGCCCTAACTGGGCCGCGCTGGCAACCGTTGGCGTAGGACTGCAACAGTTCAAGCTGTACGCAACCTCGCAACTGCGGTGGCGTTTACCGCCAAGGTTCAACGCTGAAGGGGCACGCCCATGCGCATCCAGACCATCACCCTCGCCGCCGTCGCCGCCCTGTCGCTGGGCACGGCCGCCTGCACCCAGGCCGAACAGGACAACGCCCAGGCCGACGCCAATGCCGCCGCTGAAAAGACCGGCGAGGCCGCCGAAAACGCCGGCTCGGCGCTGAAGGAAGAGGCCGCCCAGGTCGGCTCGGCCGTCGCCGCCGGCGCGGGCGAAGTGGCCCAGGAGATCGACGAGGGCACCGACAAGCTCGCCGCCGAGGCCAGCGAGCAGAAGGCCGAAACGAAGACCGACACCAGAGGCAACTAGGCCTTGTCATCCCGGACACCGCGAAGCGGTGATCCGGGACGCACAGCATCTGACTTACCGGCACGTCCGATTCTGACGCAGGCGGACGCTATCGTGCCGTCCATGCTCGCTGCAGTTCAGACGCTTCAGACTGATCAGACTGTTTTTTCGGTGCGCCCGGACGCGTAACCACTGAAAACACAGACTTTTTCGGCCATCCGGATCAGACTCCGGTCCCCCGCCGCCCGTGAGACTCGTGAGACTCGTGAGACCGGTTTTCGGCCGTCAGAGTCTCACGCCGGCTCGGCCAGCAGCGCATCGATCAGGGCGCGGGCTTCGGGGCTGGCCCAGTCGGCCTCGCCCGAGAAGTGGGCGCGGATGCGGCCCTGGCGGTCCAGCAGCACGGTCTGGGGCATCTTGCCCTTGCCCGGCAGTTCGAACGGCAGCTGGAATTTGGGGTCGCTGTACATCGGCAGCGGGTCGTGGACGTCGATGAAGCTCTTCGCGTCGGCGATGGCGTCGGGCGTGGCGTCGACGTTGATCGGCAGGACGACCAGGTCCTTGCCCTCGTACGCCTCGGCCAGGTGTTGCAGCGTCGGCATCTCGGTGCGGCAGGGCGCGCACCACATGGCCCACAGATTGACCACCACCACCTTGCCGCGGAAGTCGGACAGGCGCGCGTCGGCTCCGTCGCGGGTCTTGAACACATAGGCGGGGGCGGGCGTCAGCGCGGCGGGCGTCTCCAGCCGGGCGATCGATCCCGTGGCGAAACGGGCCAGTTCGCTTTTCGCCTCAACGGCGGGCTCTGCGCCTTTGTCGTTCAGGCCGGTGTTGGCGTATAGCAGCGCCGCGCCGCCGATCGCTCCGATCAGCAGCACGCCCGCAACCGCGCCGATTACCGCCCTGGATACCTTCATGCCCGACCAGACGCCTTCCGATCCCGCGACCAAAGCCCCTGGTATGGTGAAAGGTCAAGACATGTGGGGCGGCCGCTTCTCGGCGAAGCCCGCCGAAATCATGCAGGCGATCAACGTCTCCATCGGCGTCGACCAGCGCCTGTGGGCCCAGGACCTGGCCGGCTCGCGCGCGCATTGCCGCATGCTGGCGGCGCAGAAGATCATCGAACAGGCGGACGCCGACGCCATCCTCGGCGGGCTGGACGCCATCGAGGCCGAGATCCGCGCCGGCGCCTTCCCGTTCCGCGACCAGTTCGAGGACATCCACATGAACGTGGAGGCCCGGCTGGCCGAACTGATCGGCGAACCGTCGGGCCGCCTGCACACCGCGCGCAGCCGCAACGACCAGGTGGCGACCGACTTCCGCCTGTGGGTCCGCGACGCCTGCGACCGCCAGGTGGTGCAGCTGAAGGGCCTGCAAAAGGCCCTTCTGGCCCGCGCAGAACAGCACGCCGCCGACCTGATGCCCGGCTTCACCCATCTGCAGACCGCCCAGCCGGTGACCCTGGGCCACCACCTGATGGCCTATGTCGAGATGTTCGGCCGCGACGCCGGCCGCTTCGCCGACGCCCGCGCCCGCATGAACGAGAACCCGCTCGGCGCCGCGGCCCTGGCCGGGTCGCCCTTCCCCATCGATCGCCACATGACGGCGGCGACGCTCGGCTTCGACCGGCCGATGGCCAATTCGCTGGACGCCGTCTCGGACCGCGACTTCGCCCTCGAAAGCCTGGCCGCCGCCTCGATCTGCGCCGGCCACCTGTCGCGCCTGGCCGAAGAGATCGTGATCTGGATGACGCCGATGTTCGGGTTTGTGGCCCTGCCCGACGACCTGACCACCGGTTCGTCGATCATGCCGCAGAAACGCAACCCTGACGCCGCCGAGCTGGTGCGCGCCAAGACGGGCCGCATCATGGGCTCGCTGGTGGCCCTGTCGACGGTCATGAAGGGCCTGCCGCTCGCCTATTCGAAGGACATGCAGGAGGACAAGCCACCGGTGTTCGAGGCCTTCGACGCCCTCGATCTGGCGCTGGGCGCCATGACGGCGATGGTCGCGGCCCTGCAGCCGAACACGGAGCGTATGCGCGCCGCCGCCGGCGCCGGCTTCTCGACCGCCACCGACCTGGCCGACTGGCTGGTGCGCGAGCTGAACCTGCCGTTCCGCAAGGCGCACCATGTGACCGGCGCGGCGGTGAAGAAGGCCGAGGCCCTGGGCGTTGATCTGGCGCAACTGCCGCTGGAAGAATTGCAGGCTCTTCACCCCGGCGTGACGGAAGGGGTGTACAAGGTCCTCACCCCTGAGGCTTCCTGCGCCAGCCGCCAGAGCTTCGGGGGCACCGCGCCGGAACAGGTCCGCGC
This sequence comes from Brevundimonas lenta, assembly GCF_014196335.1. Taxonomy (GTDB): domain Bacteria; phylum Pseudomonadota; class Alphaproteobacteria; order Caulobacterales; family Caulobacteraceae; genus Brevundimonas; species Brevundimonas lenta. The sequence continues at coordinate 642,188 of NZ_JACIDM010000001.1, read as the reverse complement.
GCGCATCGCTGATTGGAAGGCGCGTCTGTGATGAAAAAGCTGCTTATCGTGGGCGCCGCCCTGCTTGCCGTCTCCACCGCCGCCTGCGGCCGCATGGCCGACCTCGACGCGCCGCCCGCCCGCGCCACCGAGCGCGGCATGCGCGACGAAGGCGCCAAGAGCCTGCCGGAGCCCGGCGCGGTCAACGCCCCGAACCGCGAGCTGCCGATCGACGGCGGTCCCAGCTCGAACCCCTACGACGGTCCGGGCAACAGCCCCGGCAAGGCCTGACGGAAAACAGTTGCATCACTTCAGTCGTATCGACGGCGCGCTTCATGCCGAGGCCGCGCCGCTCGAAGCCGTCGCCGACGCTGTCGGCACGCCCGCCTACGTCTATTCGTCCGCCACGCTGAAGCGCCACTACGGCCTGCTGCGCGAGGCGCTGGATGACCATAAGGCGGCCCTGGGCGACGCTCTGATCGCCTTCGCGGTGAAGGCCAACTCCAACCTGTCGGTGCTGGCCACCCTGGCCCGCCTGGGCTGCGGCGCGGACACGGTCTCCGAAGGCGAAATCCGTCGCGCCCTGGCGGCCGGCATCCCCGCCGACCGCATCATCTTCTCGGGCGTGGGCAAGACCGACGCCGAACTGGCCTTCGCCATCGACGCCGGCGTCCGCCAGATCAACATCGAAAGCGGCGCCGAGCTGGACCGCCTGATCGCCGTCGCCGCCTCGAAGGGCGCGGCCCCGGCCATCGCCATCCGCGTCAATCCGAACATCGGCGCCGGCGGCCACGCCAAGATCACCACGGGCGGCGCCACGGACAAGTTCGGCGTGCCTATCGAGGAGGCGATCCCCCTCTACGCCCGCGCCAGCGCCTCGCCGCACCTGACGCCCGTCGGTCTCGCCTGTCACATCGGCAGCCAGATCACGACGCTGGCGCCGATGGAGGCCGCCTTCCACACCCTGCGCGGGGTCGCCGAAACCCTGCGGGCGCAGGGCCATTCCGTCGCCCGCCTCGATCTCGGCGGCGGCCTCGGCGTGCCCTACCACGGCCAGACCGACCTGCCCTCGATCGCCGACTATGTCGCCATGTGCGCCCGCGTGCTTGACGGCCTGGAGGTGGAAGCCGCCTTCGAGCCCGGCCGCCTGCTGGCCGCCAACGCCGGCGTCCTGATCAGCCGCGTCATCCAGGTCAACCAGCGCGCCGACGGCCGCCGCTTCCTGGTCCTCGACGCCGGCATGAACGACCTGATGCGCCCGGCGCTCTACGACGCCTTCCATGACCTGGTTCCGGTCCGTCCCCGCGAGGGCGAGCTTCAGGCCTACGACCTGGTCGGCCCCATCTGCGAGTCCACCGACATCTTCGCCCGCGACCGCATGCTGCCGCCGATGCAGGCCGGCGATCTCGTCGCCTTCATGAGCGCAGGCGCCTACGGGGCGGTGCTGTCCAGCGAGTACAATTCCCGCCCCCTGGTCCCCGAGGTGCTGGTCGACGGCGACCGCTGGGCCGTCGTCCGCCCACGCCCGACCTACGAGGACATGTGGGCCCGCGAACCGAAGGCGCACTGGCTCCAGACATTGCCGTAACGTCGGTTCGTGACGATATTCCGCCTACCGGATGGAGGGCGGAGCGATGACGGATACGGGTCTGGGCGAGGTCGAGGGCGGTTTCGGCGGCGGCGGCCTCGATTTTCCTCTCGACGAGGACGAGGGAACGGGCTCGGGCGCGCGCCTGATCGCCTTCCTCAGGGCGCTCGACGAGGATCTCCGGGCCATGCTCGCGGACGACGCCTTCCTGGAGGACGATCGTCGCGCAGGCGCCCTCGCCGCCTACGAGTCCGGGCCCGCCGGCGAGATCGAGGCCATGATCACCCTGCTGGAGTCCGACTGGGACACCGTGGCCCCGGAGGTCATCCGCCACGGCCTGACGGGCCTCCAGGCGGACTTCAAACTGGGCGCCCAGGAGGAGATGCGGCGCATCTACCGGCAGGGTGAAATCGAGCCTGCGGCGGCCGCCGCGGAACAGTATCTGGCCGCCTCGGACATCATCCTCGAAAGCCTCTCGTCGGCACTGGGTGGCGCAGGCGCCGCCCTGATCGAGTTCAAGAAGATGATCGAATGGCTGAAGGGCCTCGCCGCCAAAGGCTGGCGCGGCCTGCTCGGCCTGCGCTGACGGTCAGTCCAGCGCGCACACGTCCGGCAGACCCCTCAGGGCCCCGGCGTGATCCAGGCCGTAGCCGACCAGGAAGCGGTTCGGGGCGTCCCAGCCGACGAAGTCAGGTTCAGGTGCACGGGGCAGAGGCCAGGGCTTCTTCGCGAAGACCACGGTCAGGACCTCCGACGCGCCCTTCGCCTTCGCGATCCGCACCGCCTCGGCCAGCGACAGGCCGGTGTCGAAGACGTCGTCGACGATCAGGACCCGCCGGCCCTCGATGGAGCGCTGGAAGTCGGCGTAGACGTCGATCCGTCCCCGGCTGCTCTGCTCATCGCCATAGGAGGCCAGCCACAGGGCGTCGAAGCGCACGTTGCGGCCGATGCGCGACAGGGCCCGGGTCAGGTCGGCGGCGAACCACAGACCGCCCGTCAGCAGGACGGCGGCGACGGTCTCATCGTCGATGACGGGCGCGATCCTGGCGGCGAGGTCGGCGACGATGCGCTGGACCTCGGCTTCGGGCAGCAGGACGGTGGGCGTCGGTGTGTCAGCCATGCCCCGCCGATACCGCCGCGGAGGGGGCGGAGTCGAGAGCGGGGGCGTGCTGATCCATCACCGGCACGGCGTCGATGGGCTGCATGCGAAGCGTGGTCGTGTCCGGCGACAGGGCCGGACGCAGGCCGCCCTCTTCCGAAGCGGTGATAGCGCCCCCGGCCGGCGCATGCATGGCGGGAGCCTTGTGCGCGGGTGCGGCCGGAGCGCGGGCCGGCGCCGCGGGCACGACCTCATCCAGGGCGAAGTCGACGCCGATGCCCTCGCCGCGGGCGCCGGGGTCGGGAATGATGGCGGCGAAACCCTGCACCTTGCCGGGCAGGACCGGGGCGGCGTCGATACGGACGATGGCGTGACCGATCTCGGCGCCATGGGCGTCCAGCAGAGCGACGCGAACCGGCGGGGCGATGCGTTCGTCCTCGCGCACGTTCCTGAGCGCACCGGAGACCAGCACCTTGCCGGGATCGTTGGGCAGCGGACGGGCGGTGATCGCCTCGAAATCGAGACCGGTCGGGTTCACGGTCAGGCCGACGGCGGCGTAGGCGGCGGCGGTGCGCGGGGCCATTTCGACGATGTCGACGCGGAACAGCCATGCGGCGGCCAGCAGCACAGCGAAGCTGGAGGCGACGCCGGCCCAGACCGCGCCATGGGTCGCGGCGCGGCGCAGGCGACGCTGCTGCTCGGCGCGGGCGCGGAAGGCCCTCGGCAGTTCAGGCGCAGGCGTTTCGGCCAGCGATTCCGCCGCCGGTTCGTCACGACGGCCGAAGCTCGGAGCCTCGACGGCCGGCGGGGAGACGGTCAGTTCAAGGGGCTCTTCCAGCGTCGCACGCCAGGTGTGACGGCAGGTCTTGCAGCGAACCATGCGTCCGCCGGGCCCGATTGCGTCATCGGGGGCGAAATAGCTGGTGGCGCAGGACGGGCAGGTCAGTATCATGTGCGCTGACTGCGAGGCTCTTCGCCCCCTCCTGTCGCGGCCCTCGCCGCGTCCTGACCCGAAATCGATGTCCGTTCAGCCCCGCCGCGCCGCCGAAACCGCCCCTGCGCCCGACACCGTCCGCCTTGGGGGCGTGGGTTTCGGCTATGCAGAGACGCCCGACGTGCTGAGGGACGTTAACCTCATCCTGCCAGCGGGCTCTTTCCACTTCCTTACCGGCCCGTCCGGAGCCGGAAAGTCCACTCTACTCAAACTCCTGACCCTTGCCGAGCGACCGGTCGCCGGGTCGCTGGAACTATTCGGTGAAGACGCGGGCTCCGCGCCCCGTTCGGCCCTGCCCGCCTTCCGTCGCCGGATGGGGGTGGTGTTCCAGGATTTCCGCCTGCTGGATCACCTGACCGCCTTCGACAACGCCGCCCTGCCGCTGAGACTTTCTGGCGCGAAGCTGGACAGCTATTCGGCCGACGTCGAGGAGATGCTGGACTGGGTCGGGCTGGGTTCGAAGCTGGATGCGCGCCCCCCGGCGCTGTCAGGCGGCGAGAAGCAGCGGCTGGCCATCGCCCGCGCGGTGGTCACCGGTCCCGAACTGATCGTGGCCGACGAGCCTACCGGCAGCGTTGACGCCGTCATGGGCGAACGGCTGCTGAAGCTCTTCCAGACCCTCAACAAACTGGGCACCACCATCCTGATCGCCAGCCACGACGAAAGCCTCGCCGAACGATCCGGCGCCACCCTGCTGCGGCTCGAGAACGGGCGCGTCACCGGAGGCGCTGCGTGATCCCGGGGCTGACGGGGCGCCGCGCCCCCATCCTGCCGCGCGACGCCGGGGGCGAACCCTGGCTGGCGGCCGTCATCGCCGTGCTGTGCTTCCTCGCCTGCCTGTCGGCCGTTGGCGCGCTGGCGGCCGATCGCGCCGCGCATGGCTGGGCCCGCCAGCTGCGCGCCGAGGCGACCGTTCAGGTTCGTCCGCGTGTGGGAGAGACGGGGGCCGAGGCCGCCGCGCGCGCCGCTGAAACCCTCGCCGGTGTGGACGGCGTCGAGGAAGCTCAGGCGATGGATCGCAAGACCGCCGAGGCCCTGCTGCGTCCCTGGATCGGCGACGCCGTGCTGCCGGATCTGCCCCTGCCCTTCCTCGTCACCGTGCGGCTGGATCGCGACGCGCCCGCCAGCCCCGTGTCCCTGAGCCGGGCCCTGGCCAGCGCCGGGGTCGACGCCACCGTCGACGACCACAGCCTGTGGCGGCGCGAGGTCGAGCGGTCGGCCGGGCTTATCACCGTGCTGGCCGCGGCCGCCTTCCTGCTGACAGCCGGCGCGGCCGGGGCGGCGGTCGCCTATGCGACCCGGGCCGGGATGGCGGCGCAGGGCGCGCTGATCGAGACCCTGAGCCTGAACGGCGCCTCCGACGGCCGCATCGCAGGCCTGTTCCAGATGCGCTACGGCCTGCTGGCGGCGGGGGCCGGAGCCGCCGGGGCGCTCGCGGCCATGCTGGTCACGGCCTTCGTCCGCTTCCTCGGGGGAGCCGAAGGTGTAACCCCCGCGCTACCCGTGACGTGGAGCGACGCCTTGATCCTCTCGCCATGCCCGCTGCTGGCGGCTACTGTGGCGCTTGTTGCGGCGCGCTTCGCCGCGCTGGCGCGACTGAAGGGGCGTGGTTAGGTTCAAGGCCATGAAGTTTCTGACCTTCATCGCCATCCTGGCGCTGATCTGGCTGATCGGCCTGTTCGCCTTCGCGGACCGGGTCCGCGGCTACACGCCTGCAGCCGAGCCGGCCCGCGCCGACGCCATCGTCGCCCTGACCGGCCCGTCGGCCGAGCGGGTCAACGCCGCCATCCGCCTGCTGGAGCAGGACAAGGGCGAGCGGGTGCTGATCTCGGGCGTCAATCGCGAGGTCCGCCGTCAGGAGCTGCGCGCCCTGACCCCGGGCTCCAACCGCCTGTTCAACTGCTGCGTCGACCTGGGCTTCGAGGCCGAGGACACCATCGGCAACGCCACGGAAATCGCCGCCTGGGCCAACTCCAAGGGCTATGACAGCCTGATCGTGGTGACCTCGGACTACCATATGCCGCGCGCCCTGACCGAGATCCGCGCAGCTGCGCCGGGGATCGAGCTGACCGCCTACGCCGTCGAGACGCCGTCGCTGGACAATTCGCGCTGGTGGCGGGCCGCGGTGACCGCGCGTCGTATGACGTTGGAATATATGAAGTACCTCGCCGCCCTCGGCCGTGCCGGGATCGGCAAGCTGAGCGGCGAAGGACGCCCGGACTCCGCCGATGCGCCGGCCGGAGAGACGACGCCGGAAAAGAAGGCTGCCTGACGTGAACACCCTGCGTTCGCTGCTGTTTACAGCGTGGCTGTATCTGTCGATGCCGCTGTTCACCGTCGGCCTGTCGCCGACGCTGCTGATGCCCCACCACATCGCCATGGGCGTGATCAAGCTTTGGGCGCGGTTCGTGCTGTTCGGCCTGCGCTGGATCGCGGGCGTGAAGGTCGAGTTCCGGGGCCTGGAGCACCGCCCGTCCGGGCCCGCCCTGATCGCCTCGAAACACCAGGGCATGCTCGACATCGTCGTGCCGTTCATCCTGTTCGACGACCCCGCCATGGTGATGAAGAAGGAGCTGATGCCCCTGCCCTTCATCGGCTGGTTCGCCGGCAAGACGCGAATGATCCCGGTCGATCGCGAGGCCCATTCGAAGGCGCTGAAGGAGCTGGTCCGCAACGCCCGCGCCCGGCTGGCCGACGGCCGTCAGATCGTCATCTTCCCCGAGGGCACCCGCACCGTCCCCGGCGCGGCGCCCGATTACAAACCCGGCGTCGCCGCCCTGTATCGCGACCTCGACGTCCCCTGTGCGTTGATGGCCACCAATTCCGGCGAGCACTGGCCGGCGCACGGCTTCCATCGATACCCGGGCACGGTGGTGTTCGAGTTCCTGCCGCCCATCCCCGCCGGTTTGAAGCGGGCGGAATTCATGGCCCAGCTGGAAGAGCGGATCGAGACGGCGTCGACGAAGCTGCTGGGCCACTGATGCTTCACCGGACGCGTTCCGGAGCGTAGCGTGCGGCCCTTCATCGGAGACCGCGCCATGCCCGAGTCCGTAAAGTCCCTGCTTGAATCCGCCAACGCCGCCGTGCCGCGCATCTCGGCCGACGAGGCTCGAACTCTGGTCGCCGAGCGCGACGCCCTGCTGCTCGACGTCCGCGACCCGGCCGAGATCGCCGCGTCCGGCAAGCTGGCCGGGGCGGTGAACGTGCCGCGCGGTATGCTGGAGTTCCGCGCCGACGCGGCGACGCCCTACCATCTGCCCGAACTCCGTACCGACCGGCCGGTCGTCGTGTACTGCGCCTCGGGCGGCCGATCGGCCCTGGCCGGCCAGACGCTGCAGGCCATGGGCTATGGAGAGGTGCGCAATCTCGGCGGCTTCAAGGACGCCAGCGCCGCCGGTTTCGAGGTCGAGCCGGGCGCCTAGCGCAGCGTTTCCCACGCCAGGGCATGCACCTTGTCGCGCCCCAGCGCCGCGGCCAGCGGCGGGTCCTCGAACAGGCCGGCGATGGCCGGATCGCGCACGTCCAGTCCGCCGGTGAAGGCGCCGAAGGCGGGCAGGAGGGCGCGCCGCCCGTCGGTGACGAAACAGGGACGGCGCACGCCGCGGCCATAGGCGGCGACGCGCGCGGCCGGGTGCAGGTGGCCCGCGATCTCACCGGGCCGCACGCCCTGTTGCGGTTCGTGGATCAGGCGCAGGCTGCCCAGCTCAAGCGTCTCGACGATCTGGCCAGTGAGGTCGTCCAGCGCCCCGGCGAGCGCCTGGATGTCGTGGTTTCCCTCGAGCCAGATCCACTCGCGCCCCTCGGCCATCCGGTCCAGACGGATACGATCGGTCGCCGCCATCCGGCCGACGGATTTCGAATCGTGGAAGCTGTCGCCCAGCAGCACGACGGCATCCGGCCGCAGGGCGTCGATCTCAGCCTCCAGCTTCGTCAGGGTCGCGGCGCTGTCGTAGGGCGGCAGCATCTGGCCGCGGGCGGCGAAGGCCGACCCCTTCTCCAGGTGCAGGTCGGCGACGATCAGGGTGCGGTGATTGATGGCCCACAGGGCGCCGGAGCAGCGCAGCACGCAGGGCTCGCCTTCAATCAGGACCCTCAGGCCGCCGCACGGGTGGCGGGCGGGCGACAGGGCCGCGCGGAGCTGTGCGTTCATCGGGCGCCCTCCAGGTCCGCCGGGGCGTCCGCCATGATCTCGTCGATCAGGGCGGACTGGTCGAAGTCGCTGGCCGAGGCTTCAAGGATCATTTCGGCGGCGTCCCCGCCGACCCGCTCGCGACCGATCTGGACCAGAACCGGCACGCAGAACGGCGACGGCCGGTCCAGCGGCATATGCCGGATATGGCCCTGGATGCGCGTCAGCAGCTGACCCAGGCGGGCGACGTCCAGCATCCCCGCCGCGGCGTCGGCGCGGGCGGTGCGGAGCAACAGGTGGTCGGGCTGGTGACGGCGGAGGACGTCGTAGATCAGGTCTGTCGAGAAGGTGACCTGCCGGCCGGTCTTCTCGGCCCCCGGCTGGCGTCGCTCGATCAGGCCGGAGATGAGGGCGCAGTTGCGGAAGGTCCGCTTCATGATGAAGCTCTCCTCCAGCCAGTTCTCAAGATCGTCGCCCAGCATGTCGGGTTCGAACAGGGCATCGAGGTCGAGCCCGTCCATCGGATGGATCGACCAGACGGCCAGAGAATAGTCCGTGCAGACGAAGCCGAGCGGCCCGACGCCGAGCCGATCCAGACGCCGCGTCAGCAGCATGGCCAGGGTGGTGTGGGCCAGCGATCCCTCGAATGGATAGGCGACGAGGAAGTGGCGCGAGCCGCGCGGGAAGGTCTCGACCAGCATGGTGTCCGCGCGCGGGATGGCCGAACGGACCTCCTGAAGCTCCAGCCACTCCTGCACGTCCGGCGGCAGCACCCGCCAGTGGTCACGGTCCTGGACCATGGCCCGGACGCGGCTGGCCAGCGAGGTCGACATGGGGAATTTGGAGCCGCCCCAGGAGGGAATCTTCGGATCCTTGTGGGTCGCATGGGTGACCAGGGCGTCCATGCCGGAGATGCCCTGGAAGGCCCAGACCTGGCCCGCGAAGATGAAGGTGTCGCCCGGGCTCATGGCCTCGAAATAGCTCTCCTCCGCCTCCCCGACCTTGCGGCCGCCGATGAGATGCTTGCCCGAGCCGCCGCGTCGCGAGGCGACCCGCACATTCAGCGTCGCGGCGGCGACGATGGCTCCGACATTCATGCGATGCCGCTGGGCCGTCTGCTGGTTGCGAACCTTCCAGCGGCCCTGCCGGTCGCGGACGATGCGGGCGAAACGTTCGTAGGTCCGGAGCGCATAGCCGCCGGTGGCGACCAGATCGACCACCTCCTCGAAGGTCTCGTACGCGAGGTCGCGATAGGGTCCGCAGGCGGTAACCTCCGTATACAGATCATCCATCGCGAACGGTTCGGAACAGGCGCAACCCATGACGTGCTGGGCGAGGGTGTCCAGGGTGCCGGTATGGTGCGGCTCCCAGTCGAAAGCGTTGGCGGCCACCGCCTCGCGCGCCGCCTGGCATTCCAGCATCTCGAAGCGGCTGGCCGGGACCATCAGGGCGCGGGATGGCTCGTCCAGCCGGTGATTGGCGCGGCCGATGCGCTGCACCAGACGGCTGGCGCCGCGCGGCGCGGCCAGCTGGATGACCAGGTCGACGTCGCCCCAGTCGATGCCGAGATCGAGCGTCGAGGTGCAGACCACGGCGCGCAGGTCGCCCCGCGCCATGGCCGCCTCGACCTTGCGCCTCTGCTCCGCCGCCAGCGAGCCGTGGTGCAGGCCGATGGGCAGACTTTCATCATTCATGGCCCAGAGCTGCTGGAAGACGAACTCGGCCTGCCAGCGGGTGTTGACGAAGATCAGCGTCATCCCCGCGCCCTTGAGGATGTCGTAGACCTCGGGGATGGCGTGCAGGCCGGTATGGCCGGCCCAGGGGACGTGGCCCTGGGACACCAGCACATCGACCACCGGCGGCGCGCCGGGGTCGCCGCGGACGATGCGCACGCCCGCCCCCGTCGGCGCAGGCAGGGGCCTCAGCCAGTCCGCGATCATCTCCGGGTCGTCGACCGTCGCGCTCAGCGCCACGCGGCGCATGTCCGGCGCGAACTGCTGCAGCCGGCCCAGGCCCAGGGACAGCAGATCGCCCCGCTTGCCGCTCCAGATGGCATGGACCTCGTCCAGCACCACGCATTTCAGGTCGGCGAAATACGATCGCGCGCCGTCCCAGGCGCAGAACAGGGCCAACTGCTCGGGCGTGGTCAGCAGGATGTCGGGCGGGAAGTCGCGCTGGCGCTGACGTTTGGACTGTTTGGTGTCGCCGGTTCGGCTCTCGACATGGACGTTCAGCCCGATCTCGCGGATCGGGGTCATCAGGTTGCGCTCGACGTCGGTGGTCAGCGCCTTGAGCGGCGACAGGTACAGGGTGTGAACGCCGGAGCCCGGCCCGAACGCCGGCTTCGGCCCGCGCCCGGCCAATTCGATCAGGGAGGGCAGGAAGCCCGCCAGCGTCTTGCCGCCGCCGGTCGGGGCGACCAGCAGGGCGTGCGATCCGGCCTCGGCCGCCGCGACCATCTCCAGCTGATGGCGCCGGGGCGCCCAGCCGCGCCGCTCGAACCAGTCCGCGAACAGCGGCGGCAGCCCGGTCGCCGGGGGCGGAAGCGTTGCAGGAGCGGCGGCGGGCGTCACCGGCGACCTATAGCATGTTCCCGTTCCGTTTCACTCTCTTCCGGCGACCGAACCGTGGTCGTATTCTGGCGCGGGGGAAGGAGCCGCCCGATGCCCACGCCGACCGTCCAGGCCTTCTTCGATCCCGCCACCAACACGGTGACCTACCTGGTCTCCGACCCGGCGACGGGGCACGCGGCGATCATCGACCCGGTGCTCGACCACGATGCGGAGAGCGGGCGAAGCACTACGGCCTCGGCCGACGCCGTGCTGGCCGAGGCCGAGGGTCGCGGGCTGAAGCCGGTGTGGCTGCTGGAGACCCATGCCCACGCCGACCACCTGTCGGCCGGCGACCACCTGCGCAAGCGGACCGGCGCGCCGATCGGGGTCGGCGCGCGGATCACCGAGGTGCAGGAAACCTTCGCCGATCGTTTCGGCGTCGAGCATCCGGGTTCGGAGGTGTTCGACCGCCTGTTCGCCGACGGCGACCGCTTCACCCTGGGCGAGCTGGAGGTCGAGGTCATCCACACGCCGGGGCATACCCCCGCCTGCATCAGCTACCGGATCGGCGACGCGGTGTTCGTCGGCGACACCCTGTTCATGCCCGACTTCGGCACCGCCCGGGCCGACTTCCCCGGCGGCGACGCAACGACGCTGTACGGCTCGATCCAGCGCATCCTGGCGCTGCCGGACGAGACGCGCGTCTTCGTCGGCCACGACTACCTGCCGAAAGACGGCCGCACCCACTTCGCCTGGGAGACCACGGTCGGCGCCGAGCGCGACGGCAACATCCACGTCGGCGGCGGCAAGGGCGAGGCGGACTTCGTCGCCATGCGCAGCGCGAGAGACGCGACGCTGCCGCCACCGAAGCTGCTGGAGCCGGCGTTGAGGGCGAACATAAGAGCGGGCGCGACGGGCTGAACGTTCCCGTTCCGTTTCGCATCAGGAGCGGCTATCTACGGACCGTGTCCGTCGACTCCCTGACATCCTCCGCAAGCCTGACCGGCGCCGAGCCGTGGCTGGATTTGCCCGCCGCCCTGGCCGTGCCGCCGGGCGCGGGGGCGATCTGCGACGACGAGGGGGCGCGGAAGATCGGGCGCGGCGCGGCCGAGGGCGCGTTCACGACCGGACCGGTGATGGTGGCGCACGCCAGCCTGACCGCGCGGCGGCTGGGCATCGCGCCGCCGCCGCGGTCGGCGGAGATGCTGGACGTGCTGGAGCTGTTCGCCTTCGTGCGGCCGGCGCGGTTCTGCGCGCCCTCGCCCAGCGGTCTGGCGCTGGCCATGGGTCAGGCCGAGCCAAAGGGGGCGGAGGCCCAGGCGACGGCGCTGCGGGTTGCGGCGACGGCCCTGCTGAAGGAACTGGCCGATCCGGCTTATCCGAACCGCGAGGACGCTTTCACGCTCAACGAGACCCTGGCCCGGGCGGGCTGGAGCTGGGCGTGGCGCGTCAGCGGGGCGCTGCAGCACCAGCCGCTGCGCGAACGCCAGCATCGCGGCTCTGGCCTCGACGTCTGGTCGCGCCTGGCCGAGTGGGAGGACGAAGCGCCGCGGGGCGAGGCGGGCTCCGCGCCGGTCGACAGCGAGAGCGCCCGCATCCGGCTGGAGAAGCTGCTGCAGGCGTCGGGGCTGGACGAGACCCGGCCCACGCAATCCGATTATGCGGCCGAGGCCGCCTACGCCTTCTCGCCGCGCAACGAGGAGGGCCGGCCGCGCGTGCTCCTGGCCGAGGCGGGGACGGGCACCGGCAAGACGCTCGGCTATCTGGCCCCCGCCAGCCTGTGGGCCGAGCGGAACCAGGGGGCCGCCTGGGTGTCGACCTACACCCGCGCCCTGCAACGCCAGATCGACCGCGAGAGCGCGGCGCTGTGGCCCGACCCGGCCGAGCGCAAGAAGAAGGCCGTCGTCCGCAAGGGGCGCGAGAACTACCTGTGCCTGCTGAACCTGCAGGACATGGTGCAGGCGGCGCAGCTGGGGAACGGCGATCTGATCGGCATGGCGCTGGCCAGCCGCTGGGCGCTGCATTCGCGCGACGGCGACATGACCGGCGGCGACTATCCGGGCTGGCTGCCGGGGCTGTTCGCGGTGGGCGCGGCGCATCAGGCGAGCGCGGCGAACCTGGTCGACCGGCGCGGCGAGTGCGTGCACGCGGCCTGTCCGCACTACCGCACCTGTTTCGTCGAGAAGACCATCCGCGCCAGCCGCCGCGCCGATCTGGTCGTCGCCAACCACGCGCTGGTCATGACCCAGGCCGCCTTCGACGGGGCGCGGTCGGCGCGGGGCCTGAAGCAGGACGGCGAGACGGCGGCGCTGAAGCGGGTCGTCTTCGACGAGGGCCACCACCTGTTCGACGCAGCCGACAGCGCCTTCTCCGCCTGTCTGTCGGGCCAGGAGGCGGCCGAGCTGCGACGCTGGCTGCGGGGGCCGGAGGGGCGCGGCCGTCGCGGGCGCGGTCTGGAACAGCGCCTGGGCGACCTGTGCGCCGACAACGAGGCCGCGACCAGCGCTCTGCAGGACGCCATCCGCGCCGCGGCCCAACTGCCTGGCGAAGGCGTGTCCGGCCGGGTCGCCCCGGCGTCGGGCGAGGTCAATCCGGTCGGGCCGATCGAGCGCTTCCTGGTCGCCGCGCTGGAACAACTCCGTGCACGGACGAGTGAGAACGCGACGGCCGGCGGCGGCGAGTTCGGCATGGAATGCAGCCTGCGCCCGGTCACCGAGCCTGTGCTGGAGGCGGCGCGGGAGGCGGCAAAGGCGCTGGCCGCTGTGGAGGCGCCCCTGCTGGCCCTGTCGCGGCATCTGGAAGACATTCTCGACGACGAGGCGGCCGAGCTGGATGGTTCGTCGCGCGCCCGGATCGAGGGGGCGCTGCGTGGCCTGGATCGCCGCGCCCGGATGACCCTGCCCGGCTGGCGCTCGATGCTGGCGGCGCTGGAGGTCGGGGGCGACGAGCCGGATCCGGACTTCGTCGACTGGCTGAGCGCCGAAGCCGCCTTCGGCCGCATCCATGACGTGGCCCTGCGCCGGCACTGGATCGACCCGACCGTGCCGCTGGAGGCCGCCGTGGTCATGCCGTCGCACGGGGTGCTGATCACCTCCGCCACCCTGTCCGATCCGATGTCGGACGATCCGTTCGATCTTGCCCGGCTGCGCAGCGGCGCGGCGCGGCTGATCGAACCGGCGCGGACGCTGAAAGTCGAAAGTCCGTTCGACTATGCGGCCAACAGCCGGGTCATCGTCGTCAACGACCTGATGAAAGACGACACGCGCCAGACGGCGGCGGCGATGCGCGAACTGTTCCTCGCCGCCGGCGGCGGGGGCCTGGGCCTGTTCACCGCCATCCGCCGGCTGAAGGCGGTCTATGAGCGGCTGGGCCCCGACCTGGCGAAACAGGGGTTCCCGCTCTACGCCCAGCACGTCGATCCGCTGGAGGTCGGCGCCCTGGTCGATGTGTTCCGGGCCGAGCAGGACAGCTGCCTGCTGGGCACGGACGCGGTGCGCGACGGGGTGGATGTGCCGGGCCGGTCCTTGCGCATCCTCGCCTTCGACCGCGTGCCGTGGCCGCGCCCCGACCTGCTGCACAAGGCGCGGCGCGAGCGTTTCGGCGGCGGCCCGCAGGCACGCGCCTACGACGACGCCCTGGCCCGCGCCCGCATGTCCCAGGCCTTCGGAAGGCTGATCCGGCGGGCCGACGACAAGGGCGTCTTCGTCATGCTGGACGCCGCCTGTCCGACCCGATTGTTCGCCAGCCTGCCGCCGGGGACCGAGGTGCAGCGCATGGGACTCGCCGAAGCGGTGGAACTGGTCGGAGATTTCCTGCGCTGACACTGCGCAGGTCGCCATGATCTGGTAAGGGATGACCATGTCCGAACCAGCGTATCGTCATCGTCGTCGCGGCCTGTTCACCCCCTTCGTGATCGTCGGTCTGGTGCTGGCCGTCTGGACCGGGTGGTGGTTCTTCCTCGCCGGTCAGATCGAGAAACAGCTGGACCTGCAGGTCGCCGCGATGCGCCGCGACGGCTGGCAGATCACCCACGCCGACGTCGTCACCACCGGCTGGCCCTTCCGGGCGCGGGTGTCGGTGCCGCACGCCGACGTCGTCGCCCCGTCCGGTCACGGCATCGCCGCGCCCGAGTTCGTGGCCGAGGCCAACGCCTGGAACCCAGGCCGCTGGGTCGTCCTCGCGCCCCAGGGCGTGACCTTCACCCGCCCGGACAAGGGCAAGGTCGGCATCCGCGGCGACGCCATGCGGCTGAGCATCAGCCATCTGCGCGATCGCTTCCCCGATTTCCGGGTGCAGATGGTGCGGCCCGTCTTCACCTCGCACCGCGACGCCGAGCCGTTCCCGATCTCGTCGGCCGAACGGATCGAGCTCTACACCCGCCCGCACCTGACCAACGGACAGCAGTCGACCGACCAGATGGACGTCCTGTTCCGCCTGGTGGACGCGCGCGGCCGTCCGGGCGGCCCCGTCGAGGGCGCGACCCGGCAGGGCCGGTTGAGCGTCGACGTAGAGGGCGTGGTCGACCGGGCCAGCCAGCTGTCCGAGGGCGGCGAGGACGGCATTCTGGCGAACTGGTCGCGTCAGGGCGGCCGGGTCACCAACATCCAGGGCACCCTGACCGCCGGCGAAAGCCGCGCCCGGATGACCAGCAGCGCCCTGTCCGCCGGTCCAGACGGCCGCCTGGTGGGCGCGGTCGCCCTGACCGCGGAACAGCCGCTGGCCGCCATTCAGGGGCTGGCCGGCTCGCGCACCGGGGCGGTCAATCGCGTCGGGGCCGCCAGCGCGGCGGCCGCAACGGCCGTCCGCGGCGACCGGGAAATGGATCTGGTCATCCGCTTCCGCGACGGCCGCACCTGGCTTGGTCCGTTCGCCCTGGCTCCCGCGCCGAAGCTGTTCTGATGCTGAAAGAGCCGCCTGAGGACGCAGCGCGTCTCGCGCTGGACCGCGCCATCGCCCATGCCGTCCGCGCCCGTCTGGCCGCCGGGCCGCGCGCCACGCCCGACGCCGACGCGGTCGCACTGCGCGAGGCCCTGGCGGGTCTGTCGCCGCCCGAGATCGCCGCCGCCCGATCGGTGCTGGGGCGTATCGACGCCGCCCAGGGCGGGCCGTTGATCGTTTGGGGCCCCGCCAGCCAGGTTCTGGCCGCCGACCGCTTCGGTCTCAGCGCGCGGATGGCGTCGAAGCCCGAGAACGCCCTGGCGTCGGTGCGGGAAGGCGCCCGAGCCCTGATGGACCTGACGACATCGTCGCCGTGGTGGGGTCGGCTGCTGGCCGAACCGGCGCTGCGCGTCGTCGGCGCCCTGCCCGATCACGGCGCCGGCCTGCCGCGCGCGCTGATGGTCCGCAAGGCGCCGCCCGGCCCGACCGGCGACGACCGCACCTTCTGGGCCACCGACAGCGCCCTGCCCGACGCGCGCATAGTCGAAGCCCTGGGCGCGGCCGGCCTGGCGGCGTCGCCGCTGATCGCCGCAGGCGGGTTGAAGCTGTTCGTTCTGGCGGGCTATGTGCAGGCCGAGGACGGGCGGCTCGCATCCGCGCCCGGCAGCCTTTCCGGCGTCATCGGCGCCGCCCCCGTATTCTGAGAGCCTCCATGACCGATCTGCCCACGCCCAAGCCCGGCATCCTCGACATCGCCCCCTATGTCGGCGGCAAGTCGAAGATCGACGGCGTGGCCGAGCCGATGAAGCTGTCGTCGAACGAGAACGCGCTGGGCGCCGGCCAGAAGGCGCGCGAGGCCTTCCAGGCGGCCGTGAGCAACATCCATATCTATCCGGACGGCCGGGCGACGAAGCTGCGTGACGCGGTCGCCGACCATCACGGGCTGGAGCCCGAGCGCCTGATCTTCGGCAACGGCTCGGACGAGGTCTTCGCCCTGCTGAACCAGACCTATCTGACCCCGGGCGACAACATCGTCACCGGCCAGTACGGCTTCCTCGCCTACCGCATCTCGGCCCTGGCCAACCAGGCCGAGGTCCGCCTCGCTCCCGAGCCCAACTTCCGCACCGAGGTCGACGCCCTGCTCGCGCTGGTCGATGAGCGGACGAAGCTGGTCTACATCTCCAGCCCGTCGAACCCGACCGGCAGCTACAACACCGCCGAAGAGACCCGCCGCCTGCACGAGGCCCTGCCCGCCCATGTGCTGCTGGTCATTGACGAGGCCTATGCCGAGTTCGTCGCCGAGCCGGACTGGGAGACCAGCCTGCCGCTGGCGCGCGACGCGGAGAACATCGTCGTCACCCGCACCTTCTCCAAGATCCACGGCCTCGGCGGTCTGCGCATCGGCTTCGGCTATGCGCCGCTGAAGGTGGCGGAAGCCGTCGACCGCATCCGCCTGCCGTTCAACGTCTCGGTGCCGGGCCTCGAGGCCGCCGTCGCCGCCCTGGGCGACGAGGCGCACCAGAAGGCGTCGCGCGACCTGGTCCAGACCTGGCGTCCGCGCCTGACCCAGGCCATCAAGGGCTTCGGTTTCGAGGTCTTCCCCTCGGCCGGGAACTTCGTCCTGGTCCGCTTCCCGGACGAGAAGCGCAACGCCGCCGCCGCCAACGAATACCTGCACACCAGGGGCATCATCGTGCGCCCGGTCGGCGGCTACGGCCTGCACGACTGCCTGCGCATCACGGTCGGCACCGAGGACCAGAACCGGGCGGTGCTGGATGCGCTGAGCGAGTTCGCGGCAAGCTAGATGGGGCGACAGGTCGAACTCGCGTTCCTGCATCCCCTTTGGCTGACGGCGGCATGGATCGTTTCAGCTGTGGCTCTCCTGTGCTCCGTCGAAGCGGGAGGCGCCTTCGATACGGCTGGGTCAATCTTCCCTGCTCCGTGGCCAATCGCGTTCGCTGTAGCCTTGTCCTTCGCGTCGGCCTTTCTGCTGCCCCTCGCGTGGGTTCACGGCGTTTTCCGCGCCGCTCACCTCGCGATGCGTGAGGAAGGGACATCCCGGCTGTCCGACTGGACATTCTGGCTCGCCGGCGCCGGATGCGCTTTGGCCGTCTTGGCGAGTCCCGCCATCATGATGTCGGACGAGGCGACGCTGGAGGCGATCGGATACTGGCCCAACCTGGTGGGGATGGGCGTAGCGGCTGCGTATGTGGCGTCTTTCTGGACTGCCGCCACCACACTTGTTCGCTTCGAGGGACGCACCGGTCAGTCTGACGGCAAGGTAGCGGGGACCTTTGTCCTGCTCCTCTACTGGATAATCGGAGCCTGGCTGCTGCGTCCGCGCCTGATGAAGCTGAAAGCGGCGCTAACCGCGGCTCCCGGTACTAGTGCCGCCTGAACACGCGGCTCGCCGCCCAGCCGGTGAACATGGCCAGCAGGACGCACAGCAGGCCGTAGGTCCACGGACGGCGGTGGGCGAATTCGAAGATGTCGCGCTCGATGCCGACCTTCTCGACCGTCAGGGTCAGGTTGCTGACCGACACCGGCTCGCCCTGCTGGAACAGCCAGACCTCGGCGAAATACTCGCCGGTCGGGGCGACGGCCGGTAGCTCGACCTCGGCGCGGAACAGGCCGCGGTCGACGAACTCGACGCCTTCCGGATCGCTGTTGTAGAGCGCCGCGCCCTCGCGCAGGCGGATCACCGCGCGGCGCCAGTCGAGGTAGTCGTCCTCCAGCCGACTTACGACCACGTCGCGCACGCCGTAGCGGGTGACGGTGCGGCTCTCTTGCGGGGCGTTGATGCGCAGGTGGTCGAGGCCGACGCCCAGCCGCCGCAACTGGCCGAAGTCGGCGATATCGCTGAGCGGCCGGGTCGAGGCGGTCATGTAGAAGCCCGGAGCGCCTTCGAAGAGGACGGGCCGGCTGTTGAGCCAGACGCCGGTGTTGCGGGTCTTCTTGACCAGACGCACCGGAGCGTCCGGCCCGCGCACCACGACCACGACATCGGCCGGATCGTCCGTCGGATTGAAGACGGCGCCGAACAGCACGATCGAGGCGCCGCGGAAGCTGGAATCGACCATAACCCGGGCGTCGGTCAGGGCGGCGGCGACGCGGACCTCCTCCGTCGTGGCGACGGAGCGCTCGGGCGCGAGGGCCTCAACAGCGGGCGGCGGGGGCGGAAGCGCCTGCATCATCACTGCACCCCCGGCGCGAAGGCGAACAGGTCGCTGGGCCGGACGAACAGCTCAAGCCCCATCTGGATGCCGACCAGAAGGACGATCAGCCCCAGCACGGCGCGGAGCTCCTCGGCGCGGAAGCGGCCGGACCAGCGGGCGCCGTACTGGGCCCCGACGACGCCGCCCAGCAGCAGGATGGTCGAAAGGACGATGTCGACCGTCTGGTTCCGACCGGCCTGCAGGATGGTGGTGACGGCGGTGGTGATGATGATCTGGAACAGGCTGGTGCCGACCACTACGCCGGCCCGCATGCGCAGGACGTAGAGCATGGCGGGCACGAGGATGAAGCCGCCGCCGACGCCCATGATCGCCGACAGCACCCCGGCGAAGACGCCGAGGCCGAAGGGCGGAATGGCGCTGATGTACAGGCCCGACCGCGGGAAGCGCATCTTCAGCGGCAGGCCGTACAGCCACAGCGGCCGGCGACGCTCCTTGTGCGGAACGACGTCCCCGCGCACCCGCCTCAGGATTTCGCCGAGACTCTCGTAAAGCATCAGGGTGCCGATAGCGCCGAGGAACAGCAGATAGGCCAGGGCCACCGCCAGGTCGGCCTGACCGAGCAGGCGCAGGTAGCGGAACAGCTCCACGCCCGCGAAGGCGCCGATGACGCCGCCGGCGGCCATGACCCCGCCCATGCGCCAGTCGACCGCCTTCTGGTTGGTGTAGGCGATGACGCCCGAGGTCGAGGAGGCGACGACGTGGCTGGCCTGGCTGGCGACGGCCACGGACGGCGGGATGCCGAGGAAGATCAGGATCGGCGCCATCAGGAAGCCGCCGCCGATCCCGAACAATCCGGACACGAATCCGACCGTCGCTCCCAGCAGAACCAGGAGCGGCCAGTTCACCGAAACCTCGGCGATCGGCAGATAGATATCCAAAGGACGCGCCTTCGGCTGGAACTGAGGTCAGGCGCCGGAAAGGCGACGGTGAATCGTATCCTGCACGCAACCGGCGGGGCCCGCCACCGGATGCGCCGGTCAGGCGCGCGGCGCGCCTATCAGGCGAGCGGCGCGACCGTGAAGCGTTCGGCCTGGGCGCGGCCCTTGACCCGGTCGGCGGCGGACATCCCGTCCCGCAGGCGAGCGACCGCGGCCTGGGCGTCGGCGTCTCCGCCGCGCGCGGCGATCAGATACCATTTGTAGGCCTGGACCAGGTCGGCGGTGACGCCATCCTCGCCCTTCTCATACAGGAAGGCCAGGTTGTACTGGCTGTCGCCGTAGCCGCGCTCGGCCGCGCGCGTCAGCCACATCAGGGCGTCAGCCGGGCTCTTCTCGCCGCCGATGCCGTCGAACAGGGTCATGCCGTAGGCGTGCATGCCTTTCGGATCGCCCAGCTCGGCGGCCCGGCGCGTCCAGGCGCGGGTCTCGGTGAGATCGACCGGAACGCCGTACAGGCCCTGCTGATAGGCGCCGGCCAGTTGCAGCTGGGCCGCGGGATAGCCGAGGTCAGCCGCCTGCTTCAGGGTGGAGACCCCCGCCGCATCGTTGGTGTCCAGCTGGATCACCGCCTGCTGGTACAGTTCGGCGGCGCGCGCGGTGTCGACGGGCGTCGCATCGATCGCCGTGGTGGCCAGGGCCGCGATCGGCTCGGCCTTCGCCTCGCCCGTGGCCAGGGCGGTGAAGTCCACGCCCGATCCGGTCAGTTCGCTGAAGGCCAAAGCGCCGCCGGCGGTCAGGACCACGGCGACAGCCGAAGCGCCGAGCGCCTTGCGCACCGTGCCGCCGTCGCGGGCCTTGTCGAGCCGCTCCTGCAGGCGGGACTTGCCGCCGCGCTTGAGGCCGAAGCCCGTGCGCGGAGCCTCCGCCTCGGGTTCGTTCATGGCGGCGCGGGCGGCGTCGATGGCGTGGCGGGTCGACTGCGAGGCCCGGCCCTGGGCGGCGGCGGCGCGGAGCGCGCGCGGATCGACGAAGTCGGTCTCGCCGGCGAAATCGTCCGGGCCGGCGTCGAAGGCCTCCGGCGCCGTGGCGGCCAGGGCGTCGGACACGTCGGCGCCGCCGAAGCCTTGTCCGAACGACGGCGGGGCCGGCGCGGGTTGCAACGGAGCCAGGTCCTCGGCCGGCGAGGGCATGACCGCCTCGCGGCTGCCGAACGGCACGGACGGAACCGGCTCGGCCAGGGTGCGCGGGCCGCGCATGACGGCGTCGAACACGGCGTCCGCGGTGAGAACTTCAGGCTGGGCGGCCTTCGGCGCGGGCGCCGGAGCGGGTTCCGGATCGGGCGGGGCCAGTTCGGCCGACCATGCCTGCTGCTCGGCGTACTCCGGATCCTCGAAAGTCGCGCCGCTGAAGGGAGCGTCGGGGAAGGCCGCGTCCGGGAAGGCGGCGGCGCGCCAGTCGGGCTGGATGTCCGCGACCGGCGACGGCGCCGGCTTCGCCGCTTCGGCGCGGCGCTCGATATTCTCGCGCGCCTCGGCGATCAGGGAGGCGGTGCGCTCTTCCGACAGGCGCATGCGCTCGGCCAGCTCGCCGGAGGCGCGGTCGTAGCGCTGCTCGATGCGGCTGGAGCTGTCGGTCAGGCGGCGGCCGATGTCTTCCAGCGCCTGGGCGGAGCGCCGCTCGGACTGGGCGATGCGCTCGCTGAGACGGTCGGAGATGCGGGTGATCTCGCCGCCCAGCTTCTCGAGCGCCAGTGCGTGGCGGTCGTCGGCGGCGGTGAGGCGCTGTTCCAGCCCCTGGGCGAAACGGCCCATGTCGGACTCGACCCGACGCGACAGCGCCTCGCCCAGCTTCTCCAGCTGCGCGGGGGTGTCCGTCTCGATCCGGCCGACGCGGCCGTTCAGGTTCTCGGCGATGCGCAGGACCTCGCGGCCCATGGCCTCGACGGCCTTGGCCGAGCGGGTCTCGGAGGTCTTGACCTGTTCGCCCAGGGCCAGCACCGCGCGCTCGATCCGGTCCATCCGGTTCTCGGACTCGGCGGTGTCGAGCCGGCGCATCATCTCGGTGCGGTTGGCGTCGACCTGACGGCTCAGGGTTTCGGCCAACTTTTCGAAGCGGGCGGCCTCGCGCGCGCCTTCAGGCTCGACACGGGTTTCCGCGGCGCGGAGGCGTTGATCCAGACCGGCGAACGAGCGCTCCAGACCGCGCAGGGCGTCGGTAGTGCGGGCCTGGGCCTGGTCCAGCCGCGAGCCGACCTGGGCCAGCAGATCGGCGCCTGCGCCGGGGCCGGCCAGCTTCTCGACCGTGTCCATGCGCTGGCGGAGTTCGTTGACGCCCGAGCGCTGGCGCTCCTCGATGTCGTAGAGACGGCCGGCGAGCGCGCCGAGGCCGGCCTCGACCTTGCCGAAGGTCTCGGTCGTCTTCGGCCCGACTTCCTGCTCGAATTTGCGCAGGCGGCGATGGCCCTCGCGCAGTTCCTCGGCCATGTCGTCAATGCGGCGGCCGGACGAGCGGCCGTCCTGATCCTGGGTCTCGAGCCGGCGAACCAGACCGGTGACGGCCTGATCGACGCCCTGGATGGCGATGGTCGAGCGGCGCTCCGCGGCTTCCAGCCGGGCGGCGATGGCGTCGACCGAGGCGCTCAGGCGTTGCCAGACATCCTCGCCGGCGGAGCCGTAGGCGTCATCAAGGCGGCGCGTGCGCCCGCGGCGTTCAAACGATTCGGCGGCGTGGGCGCGGCGGGGCATGGGCGTGTAGCCCTCGTCCTGCTCGGCGTCCTCGATGATCATGGAATTCAGCCACTCGCCGAGCGTCATGCCCGAACGGCGCGCAAGGTCCTTGGCGATCTCGCGAGCCTTGGGGTCTATCCCCTTCACGCTCCACGGCGCGGCTGCGCTCACTGATTCGCCTCCCGACCTACAAGCCAGACGCTAAGCGTCCAGATCAGGGGTGTAAACTCGCGGTTAACCCCAAGATGTAGGGGTCTCGCCATCTTCCTGTGGAAAGCCCGAACACTCCCCGTATATGTCGCCCCAACGTAGTTAACGGACGGTGAAGATTAACCTCCCGGCAAGGACTCGGACCTTGCGCGGAGCTGCTTCGCGGGCCACGTGGCGCCGATGACCCTGACCGTGACCCTCATTCTGATCGCCATCGCCCTGACGGTCGCCGTATTCGCGGGCTGGAGGGGCGCGCGGCCGTGGGATCCGTCGAAGGGCGTCCGCATGGCGCCGTGGCGGTTCATCATGGTGATGGCGGGCGCGGTTCTGTTCATCCTGCTGGTCCACCTGGGGACCCTGCTGGGCGTGCCGCAGCGGACCTACTAGGCCCTCCGGAGAACAAGACCCGGAACCCTCTCGCGTCGCAGACGATTTCCCGTGTTCACCGAAACAAGCCGGAGACACGAGATGGGCGACAAGATCCTGACCGCCGCGGAGGCCGAGGAAGAGTTCTGGGACCACCTCAAGAAGTCCAACACCGGCATGCTGGGCCTCGACCAGCCCGGCTATCACAGCCAGCCCATGACAGCCTTCCGCGAGGAGGAAACGGGCGTCATCTGGTTCTTCACCCGCGACGAAACCGACCTTGCCCGCGACGCCCGCATCCCGGGCCAGACGGCGATGTTCACCTATGGATCGAAGGACCAGGAGGTCTGGGCCTGCATCCACGGCAGCCTGTCGGCCGTCCATGATCAGGAGCGCATCGACCGCTACTGGAACCCGATCCTCGCCGCCTGGTACCCGAACGGCAAGGACGACCCGCATCTGACGTTGCTGCGCTTCGTGGCGGACGACGGTCGCATCTGGGTGTCGAAGCAGGGACCGATCCGCTTCTTCTACGAGGTGGCCAAGGCCAACCTCACGAAGACGCTTCCGGACGTCGGCGGCGTCGTGGACGTAAAGCTGAACTAGGCCCTAGCCCGCGAAGCACCAGGCCAGCACGGCCTTCTGGGCGTGGATGCGGTTCTCCGCCTCGTCCCAGACCAGCGAGCGTGGGCCGTCGATGACGGCGTCCGTGACCTCCTCGCCGCGGTGGGCGGGGAGGCAGTGCAGGAAGACCGCGTTCGGGTTGGCGGCGTCCATCAGGGCGTCGTCGACGCCATAGCCGTCGAAGGCTTCCAGACGGGCCTCGTAGTCCTGATCGCCCATCGAGACCCAGGTGTCGGTGACGACGACGTCAGCGCCGCGGACAGCTTCCTGCGGGTCGCTGGTCAGGCTGACGAAGTCGCCGCCGCGGGCGAGGTCGTGCAGGTCCGGATGGTACTCGGCCGGGCAGGCGACCTGCAGGCGGAAGCCGAACTTGGGCGCCGCGTGCATGAAGCTGTGGCAGACGTTGTTGCCGTCGCCGACCCAGGCGACCGTCTTGCCGGCGATCGGCCCGAGATGCTCCTCGATGGTCAGCAGGTCGGCCAGGATCTGGCACGGGTGCGAGCGGTCGGTCAGGCCGTTGACGACCGGGACAGTCGAGACGCGGGCGAAGCGCTCGACGTCCTCATGGCTGTTGGCGCGGATCATCACGGCGTCGACCATGCGCGACAGGACGCGGGCGGTGTCCTCGACCGGCTCGCCGCGACCCAGTTGCATGTCGCCGGCGTTGGCGATGATCGACGCCCCGCCGAGCTGGCGGATGGCGGCGTCGAACGAGAAGCGGGTGCGGGTGGAGTTCTTCTCGAACACCATGGCCAGCACGCGGTCTTTCGCCGGTGCGTCGGCGTCCGCGCGGCCCTGCGGCCAGCCCTTGCGCGCCTGTTTGCGGGCGTGGGCGTCGTCCAGGATGGCGCGAAGTTCTTCGGCTTCGAGCCGGTAGATGTCGAGGAAGTGGCGGACCATTTTTGATCTCCGCTCATCCCCGCGAAAGCGGGGACCCAGGGCTTTGGGCGACGGCTGTCACCGGTTGGAATTCAACTGCTCATCCCAACCTCCGGCGCTAGAGCGACAGAACTGGGTCCCCGCTTTCGCGGGGATGAGCGGACAAGATGTTACGAGGCCGCCGCCATCTTCTCGCGCGCCACCTCGCAGGTGCGCTCGAAGCGTTCGACGGCCTCACGGGCCTCGTCCAGCGTCAGGATCAGCGGCGGCAGGATGCGCACGCAGTTGTCGCCGCCGCCGGCGACCAGCAGCTGCTGCGTATCGCGAGCCCAGCCCATGAATTCGCGGTTGTTGGGGACCAGTTTGACGCCGATCAGCAGGCCCTTGCCGCGGACATCGACGATGACGTCCGGGAAGCGCTGCTGCAGGCCGTGCAGCTGCTGCTTCAGATAGCCGGCGACCTCGTTCACGTGGGCCAGGGTGTCCGGGCTGGACAGTTCCGAGAAGGCGGCCTTGCCGACGGCCATGGCCAGCGGATTGCCGCCGAAGGTCGAGCCGTGCACGCCGACGGTCATGCCCTTGGCCGCATCGGTCGTGGCCAGGCAGGCGCCTATCGGGAAGCCGCCGCCGAGCGCCTTGGCGATGGCCATGATGTCCGGGGTCATGCCGGCCCATTCGTGGGCCCACAGCTTGCCGGTCCGGCCCATGCCGCACTGGACCTCGTCGAAGATGATCAGCACGCCGGTCTCGTCGGCCATCTGGCGCATCCAGCGCAGCTCTTCGTCCGGCGTGGCGCGGCAACCGCCCTCGCCCTGCACGGGCTCGAGGATGATGGCGGCCGTGGTCGGGTTGCGGAAGGCGGCTTCCAGCGCGGCCTTGTCGCCCCAGATGAGCTGGTGGAAGCCCTCCATCTTGGGCCCGAAGCCTTCGGTGTAGGACGGGTTGGCCGCGGCGTTGATGGCGCCATAGGTGCGGCCGTGGAACGAGCCGTCGAAGCCGTAGATGTCGATGCGCTCGGGCTGGCCGTTGGCGACGTGATGCTTGCGCGCCGTCTTCAGGGCGCACTCGACCGCCTCGGTGCCCGAGTTGGTGAAGAAGACCACGTCGGCGAACGACTTCTCGCACAGCAGGTCGGCGAGGGCTTCCTGGCCGGGGATGCGGAAGATGTTGGAGACGTGCCAGAGCTTCTCCGCCTGGTCCTTGACCGCCTGGACCAGCTTCGGATGGGCATGACCCAGGCCGTTGGTCGAGATGCCGGCGACGCAGTCGAGGTATTCCGTGCCGTCCGTCGCCCACAGACGCGCGCCCAGACCACGTTCAACCTCGAGCGGCGCGCGGTTGTAGACACCCATCAGATGTTCTTGGGACACGGGACTGGCCTCCAGAAGAGAGACGGCCCCGCCGCGGGCGCGACGGAGCCGGAAAAAGGGTCAGGCCTTGTCGGACGACGACTGGGGTTAGTCAACACCGCGGCCGAGACGGCCTTCCGCGGTCACCTTGGCGACCAGGGCCCGAATGTCGCCGATCTGGTTGCGGCCAGCATCCAGGAACTGAATCGGCAGGGCGTTGGCCGATACGGGAGTACCGTGAAACAGGAAGCGGTCCCGTTCCTCGCGAACTGCGATGATCGCCTCCCACTTCATGGTCAGCTTGAATGCGCCGTCGGTGATCGTGACTCCGCCGTCGTCCAGATGCCAATCATTGGCCAGCGGCCAGGTGGGCGACTTGCGCCACTGCCCAGCGGCCACACGCCGGACGATGGAATTCGCGACTATCCAGACCACGATGCCAATCAGCACGGTCATGAAGAGCAGGAAGCCGACGCCGTCAGCTACGCGGACAGCAACGGCGACCATCACCAGTGGAAGGCCGAGCACGACCAGGTCAGGGAGCTTGATCAGCCAGCGTAGCGGACCGAGCGCCCGAACCGGCCTGAACCCTGCCGGCACAGGCACGACGCCCTTGACCTCGATCATTGCGACAGCTGCCGATCCAACCGCTCCACTACTGCCGCATAGGTCTCGCCCGACAGCTTCAGGGTCGCCGGATCGACGTGTTCCATGGTGTCGCCATGGGAGTGGATCAGCTGGAACACCTGCGGCACGAAGCCTTCGGCCAGGCCGGTGTTCTGGCCGCCGTTGAAGGCCAGCCACATCTGGTGGGCGCCGACATGATCCTGGAAGCCCAGCGAGATGGTCGGGACCACGGGGCCCGGCGCCGACTGGCGGCCGAGGCCGGCGCCGGAGAAGACGCGATCGTCCGACGGCGGATAGACCGGGAAGCCGACACAGTTCATCGCGCGCTCGGCGCAGACTTCACGCACGGCGCGGACCACGCCCGTCGACTGCGCGCCGTTGTTGAGGCCGTACATCATGGTGTCGCCATAGGCTGCGACGTCCGAGTTCACCACGACGGCGACGTTGGTCAGGCCGTGCGCCTCGACCCATTTGCGCGCGCCGATCAGGCCCAGCTCCTCCTGGTCGAACAGGATGATCCGCACCCGGTGGTTCAGGTTCCTGGTGCGCAGGATCTTCGCCGCCTCGATGACGCCGACGACCGAGGCCGCGTTGTCGACCACGCCCTGCGACATCGATCCGTCGCGCAGGACGACGGCGTCATAGTGGGCGGTCAGCAGGATTTCGCGCGGGCCGTCGCCGATGGTGATGACGACGTTACGGCCCTCCATCGGGGCGTCCGTCTCGCCGCCGACGAAGGTCTCGACGACCGGATCGAACCCGGCGGCGCGCAGCTGCGACACGACGACGTCGGTGCGGGCGGCGTTGGTCGGCTGGATGAAGGCCGCGACCTGCGCGCGCAGGTCCACGTCCTGCGCGGCGACCGGCGACGATACGGCGAGCACGGCCGCGGCGGCGGCGAGCGAACGAAACAGCATGACATCCCCCTGAAATACAGACGCCATGGCTAGCGCGGCCGTAGCGGCCGCGCACCTTAAAACGCTGTCAGGACTTCAGGCGCCAGCCCGACTTGAACACCCGCCAGCAGGCCCAGGCCATGATCAGGGTGAGCAGGCCGCTCATCGCCACGCCGACGGCGATGTTGGACTCCGCATGGCCGATGAAGCCGTACCGGAAGCCGTCGATCATGTAGAAGATCGGGTTGAAGTGGCTGATGGTCGCGAACGGCTCGGGCAGGTTGTCGACCAGATAGAAGGTGCCGCTGAGGAAGGTCATCGGCATGATCAGGAAGTTCTGCACCGCCGCCAGCTGATCGAATTTCTCGGCCCACAGGCCGGCGAAGACGCCGATCATGCCCATCATCAGCGAGGCGGTCAGGCTGAACCACAGGATGGCCGCCACATTGGCGACGCCCAGCTTGGCGAACGGCAGGACACAGATCGCCGTCACCAGCCCGACCACGATGCCGCGCGTGGCGGCCCCCAGCGAGAAGCCGATGGTCAGCTCCAGCGGGCTCAGCGGCGGCGTCAGGAAGTCCGTCGAGGTGCCCATGATCTTGGCCTGGATCAGGCTGGACGAGGCGTTGGCGAAGGCGTTGTTGAGGATCGCCATCATGATCAGGCCCGGCGCCACGAACTCGGCGAAGGGCGTGTTGTGGATCGGCGGCCGGGCGCCCTTCAGGGCCACCACGAAGACCAGCATGTACAGCAGGGTGGTGACCACCGGCGCCGCCACCGTCTGCGCGCCGACCTTCCAGAAGCGCCGGACCTCCTTGAGGTACAGGGTCTTCACGCCTTCCCAGTTGACGCCGTGGTAGCGGCGCGGCTGCGGCAGGCCCGAGGGGCGGGTCGAGGCGAGATCGGTCATGCCGGCCAGATGCGGTCCAGGCCACGTTTGCGCAAGGGGCCTACGCAGGCCGGCCGCTCCGTCACCGCCTTAACCATACTAGATGTAGTTCCTGTGGACGGAGTGATTCGCACATATTGCGCGTTTTAAGGGCTGGTTTACGATTAGTGGTAGGTCAGAGGCCCCGGGAGGGAGCTGAGACCCTGGATGTTGAATCGCCACCCGGAGGGCCCACCATGACCGCAGGCTGGACAGAAGATCGCGTCGGCGCGCTGAAGAAGCTCTGGCTGGAAGGCCAGTCGGCGAGCCAGATCGCCAAACAGCTGGGCGGCGGCGTCACCCGCAACGCCGTGATCGGCAAGGTGCACCGCTTGGGCCTGTCGGGCCGCGCCGCGCCGTCGCAGCCGGCCCGGGCAACCTTCCGCCCGTCGCGCCCGCGCCCCGCCGCGCAACCGACCCAGGCGCCGTCGGCTCCGCGCCGCATCGAGGCCGCCCAACCGCGCCCCGTCACGCCCGTCGCCCCGACGCCGGCGCAGATCCCGGACCTGCCGGGCACCGCCACGGTCATGACCCTGGGCGCCCACATGTGCAAATGGCCGATCGGCGACCCGTCGTCGAACGAGTTCAGCTTCTGCGGCCGCCGCTCCTCGGAAGGCGTCTACTGCGTCGAGCACGCCCGCGTCGCCTACCAGCCGCAGGTCCGCAAGGGCGGCAAGGACGGCGCCTCTGAACTGGCCCGCTCGCTGCGCCGCTACATCTAACCGTTCGAAAATCAGACGGGCGCGCGATCACTTCGCGCGCCCGTCGCCTTTTGGTCGCATGACCGACACAGACGCCCCCTAGAGGGGCGGCCGTCCGCCTCCGGATCCGCCCGCCGCGGTTTCGGAGTCCGGGGCGGGGCTGCGGTTATCCGGGTTGACGCAGCCCCCTCACCGGCCCGCCGCAAGGCGGGCTTTTTTGTTGGCTGAAGCTCTAGTTCAGCACCCGTCGCCCGCCCGGCACGTCGAGGCTGAAGGCGGGAATGTTCGCCTCGAAGGTCCGGCCGAAGTCGTCGACCATCGAATAGACCCCGACCATCGAGCCCGAGCCCGTGCCCAGCGAGGTGCCCGAGGCGTAGGAATAGCTGTCGCCCGGCTGGATCGTCGGCTGCTCGCCGACCACGCCCGGGCCGCGCACTTCCTCGACGTGTCCGCGGGCGTCGGTGATCGTCCAGCGGCGCGCCACCAGTTGCACCGGCGACGGCGTCAGGTTCAGGATCTCGACCTGGTAGGCCCACACCCAGCGACCCGCGTCCGGATCTGACTGACCGGCCAGATAGCTGGGCCTGACGCGCACCACGATCCCGTCGGTTTCGGCTTCGTACGCGCGGCTTTCATACATGCGCGCATGGTCGCTGAACGCCCGCACACGTCAAGCGCACTCGCCTGATCGGGACAGGCGAGACAGGCCGAAAAATCGTGTAAGCGGGACCTATGACGTCTTTCGAACACACCACCCCCGGCATCCTGCCCTGCCAGTCCATCGAGGTCCTGATCGCCGCCGGCGCCATCACCTCCGACACCCCCTTCGATTTCGATCAGGTCCAGCCCGCCAGCCTTGACCTGCGCCTGTCCGACCAGGCCTGGCGCGTGCGCGCCTCCTTCCTGCCCGGCAAGCGCAAGGTCGAGGACCGCATCGCCGACGTGGCCATGCATACGGTCGACCTGTCGCCGGGCTTCGTGCTCGAGAAGGGCTGCGTCTACATCGCCCGCCTGCAGGAGCGCCTGTCCCTGCCCAAGGGGCTGATCGCCCGCGCCAATCCCAAGAGCTCGACCGGCCGCGTGGACGTCTTCGTGCGCCTGCTGACCGATCGCGGCGGCAGCTTCGACGATGTCGATGAAGGCTATGACGGCCCGCTGTATCTCGAGATCGCGCCGCAGACCTTCTCCATCCTCGTGCGTCCGGGCACGCGCCTGAACCAGCTGCGCCTCAAGGCCGGCGAGCCGCCGAAGCTGGAGACCCGCTCGGTCGGCGTCGATCTGACCGGCTCGGACGGCGGCATCGTCGGCTTCCGCGGGCGTCGCCACGCCGGGGTGGTCGACCTGGACAACATCGACGGCCACGATCCGCGTGATTTCTGGGAGCCGCAGATCCTGCGGCGCGGGGAGCTGCTGCTGGATCCGGGCGAGTTCTACATCCTGGCGTCGTCGGACGACGTCGAGATCCCGGTGGACCAGGCGGCGGAAATGACGCCGATCGATCCGTCGGTGGGTGAGTTCCGGGTGCACTACGCGGGCTTCTTCGATCCTGGCTTCGGCACGGACGAGGCGCACGGCGCGGGCTCGAAAGGCGTGCTGGAGGTGCGCACGCACGACACGCCGTTCCTGCTGGAGCACGGCCAGATCGTCGCGCGGCTGGTCTATGAGCCGCTGACCGAGCGGCCGTCGCGCCTCTACGGCGAGGGCGGCAGCCACTACCAGAAGCAGGGGCTGAAGCTGTCGAAACACTTCCGCCCCTGGGGCTGATCGTCAGCTGAGCTTGTCCGCCTTGCGGAGGCCGGGGAACATGGCCGCCCATATCCCGGTCGCCGCCAGCGCGCCCATGCCGCCGAAGACGGCGGCGCCGACCGCGCCCAGCAGGCGGACCATCAGACCGGAATAGGCCTCGCCGAGCTCGTTCGATGCGCCGATGAACAGCATCGACACCGAGCTGACCCGGCCGCGCATGTGGTCGGGGGTGGCCAGCTGGATGAGGGTCTGACGGATGTTGACGCTGATCATGTCGGCGGCCCCGCCGACGAAGAGCATCAGACCGGACAGCCAGACCGCCTTCGACAGACCGAAGACCAGGGTGCAGACGCCGAACACGGCCACCGCCGCGAACATCCAGCGGCCGCCGTGGCGGACGATGGGATAGCGG
The DNA here is from genome assembly GCF_014196335.1 of Brevundimonas lenta. Lineage (GTDB taxonomy): Bacteria > Pseudomonadota > Alphaproteobacteria > Caulobacterales > Caulobacteraceae > Brevundimonas > Brevundimonas lenta. Next base: position 611,391 of record NZ_JACIDM010000001.1, on the reverse strand, counting down.
CTGAGATACAGGGCCATCAGGAAGGCCCCGACGCCGAACGAGGCGCGCAGCAGACCGAAGCCTTGCGGCCCGACATGCAGGATGTCGCGCGCGAAGATCGGGGTCAGCAGGGCCACGCCGGCCAGCAGGACGACCACCAGGTCCAGTGAGATGGCGCCGAGCACGATCTTCGTCTTCCAGACGTAGGCCAACCCCTCCTTCACGGACTCGAGCGGGGGCAGTTTGTTGTCGGGATTGCGGGGCTTGCCGCTGGTGCGGATCATCAGGAAGGCGGACACGCCCACGAGGAACAGTCCCATGGCCACGGCGTAGGCCAGCGGCACATTGACCCCGACGATCAGTCCGCCCAGTGCCGGACCCGCGATGGCGCCCGTCTGGAAGGCGATGGACTGAGCCGCGATGGCGGGCGGCAGCGCCTTGCGCCCGACCACCATGGGCAGGAAGGCCTGGCTGGCCGGGGCGAGGAAGGCCCGCGCGGCGCCGAACACCGCGGCGACAGCCAGCAGCCCCCACAGCGGCGGCGCGCCGTGCAGCGCCATCAGCAGGAAACCCCCGGCGCACATCGCCTCGACGACGATCGACAGGGCCACCGTGCGCTTGCGGTCGCGGCGGTCGGCCATCGCCCCCGCCGGCAGGGTGAAGGCCAGCAGCGGCAGGAATTGGCACAGGCCGACGAGGCCGAGATAAAGGCTGGCCTGCTCGACAGGATGGTCGCGGCGGGCGATCTCATAGACCTGCCATAGCAGGGCCGACGACTGGATCTGGATGCCGAGCACGGCCACGACCCGTCCGAACCACAGCAGGCGGAAGTCGCGCAGGCCCCACGGGCTGGCGGGCCCGCCGTCATCCGAAGGGGGCGGTGTCGGCGGGGTCGGCGACCCGGTGTCGAGGCTCTCAACGGTCACGTGCGGCGATCAATCTTCGGATACGGCGTTCCATCGCGGTGGAAATAGCGGTCCGCGCCAACAGGCAGGACCATGTCGATGTCGGGGTAGTCGCAGGCGTCCGTCGTCGGCGAGCGCGTGCCGACCTCGAGCAGAACGGCCTCGGCGTCGGACCGGTTCTCGATCTTGTGGCCGTTCGGCACGCCGGCCTTGAACCCGGCGCAGTCGCCCGCGCGCAGGATGGTCTCGCCGTCTTCCTCGACCAGTACGACCTCGCCGGACAGGACCTGGACGAACTCGTCCTCGGCCGCATGCCAGTGCCGCTGGCTGGACCAGGCGCCGGCGGGCAGGTGCAGAAGGTTGACCCCGAACTGGCTCAGGCCGACGGCGTCGCCGAGGCGCCAACGGCGGCGCGGCCTACAGGGGTCGGCGAACTCGTCCGGATAACCGGTGCCGTGAGCGGTGGGTGCGGCAGCGATGTCGATCTTCGGCATGGGGAGAAGCCTTCTCGCAATCGTCCGAACCCCGTAAAGCACAGGTCCATGAGCGCCGCATCACATCCCGTTATCGATCCTGTCGAACTGACCCGCGACCTGATCCGCATCCCGTCGGTCACGCCCGCGGACGAAGGGGCGATGGATGTGCTGGAGCGCGCCTTGACCGGGCTCGGCTTCCACTGCCGCCGAATGAAGTTCGAGAACATCGAGAACCTGTACGCCCGTCGCGGGACGGCCTCGCCCAACCTCTGCTTCGCCGGCCATACGGACGTGGTGCCGACCGGATCGACGGAGGCCTGGTCCTCGGCGCCGTTCGAGGCCGAGGTGAAAGACGGGGTCCTGTACGGGCGCGGCGCGGTGGACATGAAGGGCGGCATCGCGGCCTGGGTCGCGGCCGTGTCGCAGATCCTCGCCGAGGGCGACGTGCCCGGCTCCCTGTCCTTCCTGATCACCGGCGACGAGGAAGGCCCGGCCCTGCACGGCACCAAGCGCGTCGTCGAGACCCTGATGGCCGAGGGTGAAGCCATCGACGCCTGCGTGGTCGGCGAGCCGTCGTCGTCGCAGCACCTGGGCGACATGATCAAGGTCGGCCGCCGCGGCTCGCTGAACACCTGGATCACGGTCCATGGTAAGCAGGGCCACGTCGCCTACCCCGACCGCGCCGCCAATCCGGCGCCGGTGATGGCGAAGCTGCTGACCCGCCTGAACGATCAAGTGCTGGACGAAGGCTACCCCGAGTTCCCCCCGTCGAACCTCGAGATCACCACCATCGACATCGGCAACCCGGCCACCAACATCATTCCGGCCGAGGCGAAGGCGCGGCTGAACATCCGCTTCAATCCGACCCATACGGGCGACGAGCTGATGACCTGGCTGAACGCCATGGCCGGTGAGGCCCAAGCAGCGTCCGGACTGCGGATCGAGCTGGAGCACCTGTGCTCGGGCAACGCCTTCCTGACCGAGCCGGGACCATTCGTTACCGCCGTGCAGGATGCGGTCGAGGCCGCGACCGGCCGGCGTCCGGAGGCGTCGACGACGGGCGGCACGTCGGATGCGCGCTTCATCCGCGCCATGTGCCCGGTGCTGGAGCTGGGCCTCGTCGGCCAGACCATGCACCAGATCGACGAGCGCGTTCCGGTGTGGGAGCTGGAGGCCCTGGCCGGCGCCTACCGCAGGGTGATCGAGACCTTCTTCGACCGAACCTAGAGTAACACGTCGAGTCCAAGCATCGCACCGCTGAACATCGCGACGAAGGCTACAAGGAAGAAGAAGACTTCGCGTAGCGGGTTATGGCTACGCTTAAGCTTCACTGGAGGCAGTTGGACGGGCAGGCTTGGCATGATGCACTCCTGTTACTGTCAGGAGGCTGCGCCCGCTTCGTTGATCAGCCGTTGAAAAATATGGTTGCCGCGACCCGGTCAGGGTCGCTCGAGGAACCGGATGGCGCTCAACACATGCGCCCTGACACCCAGCGGCAACACCTTCTCGTTGACGTCGAAACCGGGCGAGTGGTTCGGCGCGGCCGTGGCCGGATCCTGCCCATCCGGCGTGCCGCCGAGGTGATAGAAGACGCCGGGCACGACCTGCGACAGGAAGCTGAAGTCCTCGGCCACGGTGGTCGGCGGGGTCGCCGGATTGACGTTCCCCTCGCCCGCCGCCTCGGTCAGCACGGGGGCCAGCCAGGCGGACAGCTCCTCATTGTTGAACACCAGGGCGGCGTTCTGACGGACGCTGAACTCGGCCGTGGCCCCGTAGGTCTCGGCCACGTTGTCGATGGCGATCTCCGCGCGGCGGATCAGGTCGTCGCGCTGGGGAATGTCGAAGGTGCGCAGCGTACCGGACAGCGTGGCCGTTTCCGGGATGATGTTGTAGCGCACGCCGGCGTCGAGGGTGGCGATGGTGAAGACCGTCGGCGTGGTCGTGGGGTCGATGGTGCGCGCGGTCAGCGAATTGATCGTCTGCACGATGTCGGCCGAGGCCGTGATCACGTCGACGCCCTTCCACGGCCAGGCGCCGTGCGTCTGGCGGCCGCTGAGGGTGATGTCGATGCGGTCCGAGGCGGCCATGAAGCCGCGCGGGCGGTAGAAGATTGTCCCCGCCCGGCCCGGCACCACGTGCAGGCCGAAGATGGCGTCGGGACGCGGATTGCTCAGCGCGCCGTCCTCGATCATCAGGGCGGCGCCGCCCTTGGGCTCTCCCGGAGGGGCGCCCTCCTCGGCCGGCTGGAAGATGAAGACTATAGTGCCGGGGATCTCGTCCTTCATGCCGGCCAGCACCTCGGCGGCGCCCATCAGCATGGCGACGTGGGCGTCGTGGCCGCAGGCGTGGGCCACCGGCACGGTATTGCCCATGTAGGTTCCGGTCGCGGTCGAGGCGAAGGGCAGGCCGGTCGCCTCCAGCACCGGCAGGGCGTCCATGTCGGCGCGCAAGGCGACCGTGCGGCCCGGCTTGCCGCCGCGCAGGATGCCGACGACGCCGGTCTTGCCGACCTCGGTACGGACCTCCATGCCGAGTGAACGAAGGTGCTCGGCCACCACCGCCGCGGTGCGCGTCTCGGAGAAGCCCAGTTCAGGATGCTGGTGCAGGTCGCGGCGCCATTCGACGACGCGGGGGGTCTCCGCCGTCACCGCCGCCTCGATCCGGTCCAGCGCGATCGGCGTCTGTGCATGGGCCAGGCCGGCGGACAGGGCGAGCGCGAGCGTGGACGCGGCGAACAGGCTGCGGATGGTCATGACGGTGTCCCCGATATCTTGAGGCGCCACCGTCGCGGACGAACCGCCGGGGCGCAAGCGGTCAGGGTGATCAAGCTGCGGGATGACGCCGGAGGTTGAGCGGTCTAGGCTTGGCCGCGTGAACCTGCGCTCGCCCGCCTTCGCCATCCTGTTCGCGGTCAGCCTGATCGCGGCGGCCGGCAATATGGCGCTGCAGTCGGTGCTGCCGGCGATCGGCCGCGAGTTCGGCCTGATCGACACCCTGGTGTCGGCGGCCTTCGCCATCTCGGCCCTTATGTGGACCATTGCATCCCCGTTCTGGGCGCGGCTGTCTGACACCATGGGCCGCAAGCGGGTGATCCAGATCGGTCTCGGCGGCTTCGTCCTTTCGATGGGGGGCTTCGGCCTGGCCGCGACGTCGGGTCTGGAGCACTGGCTGGGGCCGGCGTTCGCCTTCGTCCTGATGGCCGTGGCGCGGACCATCTACGGCGTTTTCGGCTCGGCCGCGCCGATCGCCTCCCAGGCCTATGTCGCCGACCGCACGTCACCGGAGCAGCGCACCCAGGCGATGTCCTTGCTGGCGTCGGCACAGGGTCTGGGTACGGTCGTCGGCCCGGCGCTGGCGCCCTTCTTCGTCCTGCCGTTCATCGGTCTGGCGGGACCGATGTACGCCTTCGCCCTGTTCGGTGCGGTCGTGCTGTTCGTCGTGTGGCGCAAGCTGCCCAGCGGCGAGGTCGTGCGCAAACCGTCGGAGAGCGGCCACCGCGGAGCCGCCGGCAAGGTTCATTGGCATGACCCCCGCGTCCGCGACTACCTGCTGTACGGTCTGCTGGTCACCGGGGCCCAGGCGGTGAACATCTCGGTGCTGGGCTTCCACATCATCGACGAAATGGCGGTGAACGGGATCGCGGCGCGCGACGCCCAGCCCTTCATCGGCATCGCCATGCTGGCCGGCGCCGCCGCCACCCTGATGGCCCAGTGGGGTCTGATCCCGCTGCTGAAACTGGAGTCGCGTGACCTGATGCGCTGGGGCGCGGGCCTGGCCCTGGTCGGCAATCTGATGAGCATCGCCTCGCCCGGCTACTACGGCGTGGTGATCGGCTACGCCGTGGTGTCGATGGGCGTCGGCTTCGCCCGGCCGGGATTCACCGCCGGGTCGTCCCTGTCCGTCGGGCCGACCGAGCAGGGCTCCGTCGCCGGTCTGATGATGTCGCTGGCGGGTCTGAGCTTCCTCGGCCCGCCGGTGATCGGCGTGGCGCTGTACGAACTCAGCGAGCCCGCGCCGTTCGTCGCCAACGCCCTGCTGCTGGCGGCGGCGACGGCGCTCTGCTTCTTCAGCAAGCGGCTGCTCGCCGGGCCGCCGGACCTGCCGGAACGCGAGGAAACCCCCTCCCCCGAAACGCCGCCCGCCTCGCAACCGGGGCCGGAAGGCAATCGCTGACGTCTGACGCCTTTTCTCGGACCAAAAGCCGTGCCAGATCGGCGGCATGGACATCGCTCGCATCGAGAAGCGCATCGGCATTCGCGCCCCCACCGACCGGATCTGGGAGGTCATCGCCGACCTGTCGTTCTGGGATAGCTGGAACCCGATCGAGAAGAGCGTCGAAGGCGCGATCGCCTTCGGCGGCGAGATCGCCCTGACAGAAACCATCGAGGGTCTGCCCGAGCGCCGGGTCGTGGCCCGCGTCGGCGAATGGCAGCCCTACGCCCAGCTGGTCTGGATGGAAAAGCGCGGCCTGTGGTTCCAGTCGATGCGCTATTTCGAGATCGAGGAGCTGGAGCCCGGCAGCTGCATCGCGTCGAACGGCTTCTACTTCACCGGCCTGCGCGGCGAGATGTATTTCGACAAGCAGCGCAAGCATCTGCGCCATTCGGTGGACGCAGTCGCCGAAGCCTGGAAGGCCGTCGTCGAAGGCTAGATCAGCCGACCTTGGCCGCCCGGCGGTTGACCCTGGTCAGCCGCCCTTGGCCATCGTGTCCTGGATGCTGATGATCGCCGGCGTCAGGATGACGATGAACAGCACCGGCAGGAAGAACAGGATCATCGGCACTGTCAGCTTGGCCGGCAGGGCAGCAGCCTTCTTCTCGGCCGCCGACAAACGCATCTCGCGGTTTTCCTTGGCCATGGTGCGCAGCGCCGTGCCCAGCGGGGTGCCGTAGGTCTCGGCCTGGGTCATGGCCGTAGCGACCGACTTCACGCCCGGATGGTTGGTGCGCTTGGCGAGGCCGTCATAGGCCATGCGGCGGTCTGGCAGATAGCTGAGCTCGGCCGACAGCAGGGTCAGCTCCTCGGCCAGGTCGATGGACGAGCCGCCGATCTCCTGGCTGACCTTCTGGATCGCCGCCTCGATGGACATGCCGGCCTCGACGCAGATCAGCAGCAGGTCGAGCGCGTCCGGGAAGGCCTGCATGATGGAGACGCGGCGCTTCGAGATGCGGTTCGCGAGGTAGAGGTTGGGCGCGTAGAAGCCGGCCACCGCGGCGGCCATGACCGCGGTCAGACGCGTCATGATCGGCAGGCCGAAATCGTTGAAGACGAACAGGTAGAAGGCCGCGATCGCCAGGAACACGAACGGCATCGAGAAGCGGAAGAAGTAGAAGGTGGTCAGCGGCTTCGGACCGCGGAAGCCGGCCTGGGCCATCTTCTCGGCGACCTTGGGATCCTCCAGCAGCTTGGTCAGGTTCAGCTGCTCGACGACGCGCTTCTTGAAGCCTTCATCGGTGTGGCGCAGGCCGGCCGGGCCGGAGCCCTGCGAGGCGATGGCCTGGCGCGAGCGGCGCTTCAGCTCCTCGCGGCGCACGGCGACGGCCTTCATCCGGCCTTCCAGCTTGACCCCGCCGCCCATGGAGCTGGCGAGGGTCACGATGGTCGCGAACACGAGGAAGCCGACCAGCATGCTGAGGAGGTTGGCGGGGTCGGTGAAGAAGGGAATGAGGCCCGGCATGTCTGGTCCTCAGAACTTGAACGAGATCATTTTCTTCATCACGAAGATGCCGAAGCTCATCATCGCGACGGCGACCAGCAGCATGAATTGTCCGCGCGGGTCGGTGAACAGCTTGGCCATGTAGGCCGGGGTGGTCATGCTGACCAGGATCATCACGGCGGGCGGCAGCGAGCCGATGATGCCCGCCGAGGCGGTGGCTTCGGACGACAGCGCCTTGATCTTCTCGCCCATCATCTTCCGGGCGCGGAGCACGGTCGACAGGTTGGACAGGGCCTCGGCCAGGTTGCCGCCGGTCTTCTGCTGGATGCCGATGACGATGGCGAAGAATTTCAGCTCCGGCGTCGGCATGCGCTCGTACATCTTGTCCAGCGCCTGCGGCAGGGTCAGACCGACGCCCATGCCCTCGACCAGGGTCTGGAACTCGGGGCCCAGCGGCGCGGGGCTCTCGCGGGCGATGATCTTGAAGCAGTCGTGGACCGGCAGGCCGGACTTGATGCCGCGCACGATGACGTCGACGGCGTCGGCGAAATGGCTGGAGAATTTCTTGCGCCGGCCCTTGCCGAGGAAGCCGACGACCCAGCGCGGCAGGCCAAGACCGAACACCACGGCGGCGCCCAAGCCGATCAGCGGGTTCAGGCCGAAGAGCAACGGCAGCGGCAGGACGATGACGCCCAGCACGGCGCTGATGATCCAGAAGGTCTTCACGCTGGTGGTCAGGCCGGCCTGCTTCAGCTTGGCCGCCATGCTGAGGCGAGCCTTGCGTTCGAGGCGCTCGGCCTCCTGAAGCTGGTCGACGATCTGCTTGCGACGCGCCTCGGGCGTGTTGGCCGCAGCCTTCTTGGCGGCCGAGGCCGACTGTTTGGGGACGCCGAAGCCTTGCGCGCGTTTGACCGCGGCCTCGCTTGAATCGCCGCCGCCGACGAAGGCCCAGCCCAGTCCGCCGATGGTGATGAAGGCCAGAACCGCCGCGAGGATGGGAAGCATGGCGACTACTCCGCCGCGTCGAGGGCTTCGGCGAGCTCGCGCTCGAGGCCGTAGTAGCGGGCGCGATCCCAGAAACGCGGGCGCGCGATGCCGGTGGAGCGGTGACGGCCGACGATCTTGCCGTTCTCGTCCTCGCCCGTGATCTCGTAGACGAACAGGTCCTGGGTGACGATGACGTCGCCTTCTAGCCCGACCACCTCGGTGATGTGGGTGATGCGGCGCGAACCGTCGCGCAGACGGGCGGCCTGGACGATGACGTCGACCGAGCCGACGATCATCTCGCGGATCGTCTTCGAGGGCAGGCCGTAGCCGCCCATGGTGATCATCGATTCCATACGGCTGATGGCTTCGCGCGGGCTGTTGGCGTGGAGCGTGCCCATGGAGCCGTCGTGGCCGGTGTTCATGGCCTGCAGCAGGTCGAACGCTTCCGGGCCGCGGACCTCGCCGACGATGATCCGCTCGGGACGCATCCGCAGACAGTTCTTCACCAGGTCGCGCATGGTGATCATGCCCTGGCCCTCGAGGTTCGGCGGCCGGGTCTCCAGACGCACGACGTGCGGCTGCTGCAGCTGCAGTTCGGCCGCGTCCTCGCAGGTGATGACGCGTTCGGTCGGGTCGATGAAGGCGGTCAGGGTGTTCAGCAGGGTGGTCTTGCCCGAACCCGTACCGCCCGAGATGACCAGGTTGCATCGCGAGGCGCCGATGACGCCGAGGACGCGCGCGCCCTCGGGACTGATGGAGGCGTACTCCACCAGGTTCTTCATCGTCAGCTTGTCTTTTTTGAACTTCCGGATCGTCAGCGTCGGCCCGTCGATCGCCAGCGGCGGGGCGATGACGTTGACGCGCGAGCCGTCCGGCAGACGGGCGTCGCAGATCGGGGAGCTTTCGTCGACGCGGCGGCCGACCTGCGACACGATCCGCTGACAGATGTTCATCAGCTGGGCGTTGTCGCGGAAGCGGACGTTGGTCAGCTGGACCTTGCCGCTGACTTCGATGAACACCCGGCCGGCGCCGTTGACCATGATGTCGGCGATGTCGTCGCGGGCCAGCAGAGGCTCGAGCGGGCCATAGCCGAGGACGTCGTTGACGATGTCCTGGACCAGGTGCTCCTGCTCCGCCACCGACATGGAGACGTTCTTGATCGCCACCAGTTCGGCGACGATGTCGCGGATCTCTTCCGCCGCCGCCTTGGGATCGAGCTGGGCCAGCTGGGCCAGGTCGATGGTGTTCATCAGCGCGTTGAAGATCGTGGTCTTCGTGGCGTGATAGTAGTCGGACTGCTCGCGGACGATCTCCGCGACAGCCTGGGCCTTCTTCAGCTGCTCGAAGCCCGGCGTGGCCTTCGGTCCGGGACCGGCGGGCTTGGGCTGGGCGGGCTGCGGCTTGGGCCGCGAGGCCAGGGCGTCGAGGCGATCGGCGGCTTCAGACGCGGGCTTGGCCGCATACGACTGCGGGGCGGCCTGGGGCTGGGGCTGGGCCGGCCGCTCCATCTCGGCGACCTCGGGCTCGACCCCGTAGGAGAAGGCCTGGGTCTGTGTGCCCTGTTGCGGTTGGGGCGCGGGTTGCGGCGCAGGCGCGGGCCGCGACGCCGGCGCGCCGCCTGTCAGTCCCGGTTGCCCTGTGCGCTTCCCGAACACGCCTTACGACTTCTTCTTGAACAGGCCGGAGAAGACCGACTTGCCGCCCGCCCTGGTCGCCTTGGGCGCGGCCAGCAGCGGAATCTCGCGGCGGGAGACGATCTGCGCCAGCGTCTGGAAGGCCTCGGCGGCCTTGGACTTGTTGGCGGCGTCGAGGATCATCTGGCCGTTGTTGGCGGCCGCCCCGAACACCTTGGCGTCGAACGGAATGATCAGGCTGGGGTGGACGCCCAGCGCATTGCCGAACTCCTTGGCCGGAATCTCCGGACGCCCCGGGACGCCGACCTGGTTCAGCACCAGTCGCGGCGGCGCGTCGTTGGGACGGCCCTGTTTGATCAGGTCGATCATGTTCTTGGCGTTGCGCAGCGAGGCCAGGTCCGGGGTCGCCACAATCACGACCTCGTCGGCGGCGATCAGGGTGCGGCGCATCCAGCCCGACCACAGGTGCGGCAGGTCCAGCACGACGAACGGCGCGGTCGAACGGATCTGGGTCGTCACTTCCTCGAAGGCGTCCGGGGTGATGTCCCAGTCGGTGTCGAGGGTGGCGGGGGCCGCGAACAGGCTGAGCTTGTCGGTGCATCGGACCATCATCCGGTCGAGCAAAACCGGGTCCAGACGATCGGGCTGGCTCAGCGCATCGGCCACGCCGTTCAGCGGGTCCTGGTTGAAGTCCAGGCCAGCGGTGCCGAAGGGCAGGTCGTAGTCGACGATGACCGTGTTGGCGCCGATCCGCTCGGACATGGCGTAGGCGGTGTTGTGCGCGACCGAGCTGGAGCCGGTGCCGCCGCGGGCGCCGACGAAGGCGATCGAACGACCGACGAACGGCTGGGCAGGATCGGCGAACAGGCCGCCGATGGCCGCGATCAGCTGCAGCGGCTGCAGCGGCGCGACGAGGTATTCGCTGACCCCGCGACGCATCAGCTCGCGGAACAGGAGGATGTCGTTGGTGGCCCCGATGACCACGACCTTGGTGCCGGCGTCGCAGACCTCGGCCAGCTGATCCACTTCCCACAGCAGGGTCTGCGGATCCTTCAGGCATTCGACGACGATCAGCGGCGGGGTCGGCTCGTGATGATAGGTCTCGACCGCAGCGGCGACGCCGCCGACGCGGATCTGGGTCGTGGCGCGCGACAGGCGGCGGTCCTGGCCGGCGCGTTCGGCGGCGGCGAGGGTGTCCTGGCGCTCGGCGAAGACGTGGATGGCGATGCGCGGCACCGACACCTCGGCGGCGTGTCCGCTCGAGACCGGAGCCGAGAAGGCCGCGGCGGCGCCCGCGACCAGTTCGCCGACCGGATTGAAGTCCGACGCAGGCGGAACCAGCGCCGCGTCGGCGACGGAATGCTGCGGCTGGACAGGCGGCGGCGCCTGGACGGCGGGCGCCGTGAACTGGAGCGGCCGGTGACCAGGCTCTTCTGCGGCGTCGAGCGGATCGACCGGGAAGGCTTCGGCCTCGCCGCCACCAGCCGGGGCGCCGTGGGCGGTGTAGCCCATGTCGAGGTCGAACTCGTCCTCGAACTCGTCCTCGTAGTTGTGGGGGGCGAAGGCGTTGCTCATGACTATTCCACGGCCTGGGCGACCTGGCCCTCGACCAGAGGTTCAGGGGCGGCGGAGGTCATCGAACCGGCGCGGTAGTTGGCGAAGACGACGGCCGAGCGTCCCGAATCCAGCGGGGCGAAGGCGCGGGCGCCCTGGATGTCGCGGGGATTGGCGATCTGGGCGGCCATGTTGGCGGTGATCGCGCAGCCCAGGCCCAGCGAGCTCTGGTTCGAGAAGTGCGCGCCCGGCGTACGACGCTCCAGCGAGCAGTTGGTGACCACCGCGCGCACGGTTTCGAAGCCGGCCAGGACCGGCGCCTTGGCGTCGGGGCCGTAGTAGCTGGCCATCTGGATGTTCTGTTCCGGCACGCCGGCGGCGGCCAGGGCAGTGCGAATGGCCCAGCCCTGCTGGCCCGAAACCGGATCATCGCCGGCCGGCACCTCGACCTTGAGCGGACCCGAGCCGTCGTTGGCGTAGCGCCGCGCCAGATCGCGCAGGGCGGCCTGCTGGTTGGCGGACAGACCTCCATCGTGAACCGCGAGGGCGATCCGGTCGAGGCCAGGCTCGACCTGGAGCGAGTACCGCGAGAGCGGCGTCATCGGCGCGTCGTCGTTCGAGAGCGACGAGGCGCAGGCGCCCAGGGTCACGGCGGCGGCGGAAAGGGTGAGCAGCAGAATGCGCATCACGGGGGTCCTCACTCGATCACATAGCCGACCGGCCCGCTCCAGCCGGCGGCCGGCGCGGCCTGGGCCGTTTCGCGGGGCGCGTAGTGCTGGTTCAGTTGGCCGAACAGGATGGTCTGGGCGTCATTGGCGATGATCAGGCCGTCAGCCGGCGTCTGCAGCGAGCCCGCCGAGGTCGGCGACACGATGTAGGCCTCGACGATGATCACGAGCTCGGTCTCGCCCGACAGATAGTCGCGCGACCGGAACAGGGCCCCGAGAACCGGCAGTTCGCCGATGCCCGGCAGGGTGTCGATGTTCTGACGGGTGTCTTCGCGCAGCATGCCGGCGATCATCAGCGAGCCGCCCGAGGGCAGTTCGACCGTGTTCGACGTGCGCCGCACGTTCAGGGCCGGGATGACCAGGGCGTTCTCGCCGGTGGCGCCGAGCGTGAAGGCGCCGTTGGTCGTCAGCTCCGACACCTCGGTCGAGAGCTGCAGCGAGATACGGCCTTCCGACAGCACGATCGGGCGGAAGGCCAGACGCACGCCGTAGGGCTTGAAGGCGATGGTGATGTTGCCGTCGTCGTCGCGACCGACCGGCACCGGGAACTCGCCGCCGGCCAGGAACTCGGCGTTCTCGCCGTTGACCGAGGTCAGATTGGGCTCCGCCAGGGTGCGGACCAGGCCGACGCGCTCGAACGCCGCGAGACAGGCCGAGGCGTTTGTGCCCGTGACCGTCTTGAAGACCGTGGATGCGAGGTTCGAGAGGACGTTGCTGGTGCTGTTGCTGGTGGTGCTGTTCGTGATGGTGCCGTCGATGAAATCAACGCCGCCGATGTTGAACACACGATCGATGTCGTTGACCGTGGTGATGGCTTCGGTGCCGGAACCCGTCTGGACGGTGCTTCCAACCGAGTTGCTGATGTTGGTCGTGCGCGCGTCCTGTTCGCCGAAGCAGACGCCGCCTCCGCCCAGCAGGGCGCCGTTGACGGCGAAGCTGTTGGCGCGGCCCATGCCCCACGACGTGGTGCCCTGGTTGACGACGACGTCGGTCGACAGGCCCAGCTGCTTCACAGCGCTGCGCTGCACCTCGACGATGCGGGCCTTGACCATCACCTGGTCCGAGCCGGCGATGGTCATCATGTTGATGACCTTCTCGGGCGCGGCGACGAAGGCGCGGGCGACCTGGCTGGCGCGGTCCGCCTCGCCGGGGCTGTAGACGGTGCCGGTCAGGACGACGCTGTCGTTCACCGCCTCGGCGTGAACGTTCGAGCCGGGCATGATCCGGTCGAGCGTGTCCTGCAGGGCCGACACGCCGGCGTCCACGCGGACGCGCAGCGACAGGATAGTGCGGCCGGCGTTGTCGAGAACGACGGCGTCCGTTTCACCTGGCGCGAGACCGATGATGGTGATGCGGCGCGGCGAATGCAGCATGGCCTCGGCCACGCCCGGGTTCGGGACGATCACGTCACGGGCGTCGGCCGGCAGATCCACGGCCATCGACGACCCACGCGGCAGGCTGATGAGCTGCGACTGCGACCCCATCGAAACGGCGGCGCGGCTTTGCGCCTGGACCGGGGTCACCGGCGAGGTCGCGACGACGGTCAGGGCCGCCATGGCGACGGCGATCATACGGTTCATTGGACCACCACAACTTCAGGAGCGCCGCCGCGGTAGACCCGGACAGCGGACGACTGCTGACGACGCGCGGGCGAGACGCTTCCGGACGGCCCGGCGGTGTCAGCGTAGGAGCGCAGGACCAGGCTCAGTTCGCCTTCGGACTTGGCGAGGGCGAGCGATTCCGCGTCACGCGGGCCGACCTCGAGGGTCGCCGTCGCGCCAATCACGGCCTGCTCGTCGTCGCCGGCCCGGGTCGACTGGTCGATGGCCAGCACCTTGATGTTCTGCATGACCGTCGCCGAGCTGAATTTCGACCGGTCGTTCTCTGACGCGCCCAGGTTCGACAGCGTCGTCTCGCGCGTCAGGACCACATCGACGCGGTCGCCGGGCAGGATGAAGCCGCCTGCGGCGGTCTCGACCGTGACGCGGATGGCCATGGCCCGCATGCCGGGCTCGAGATAGGCGGCCATATAGCCGCTGTCCCCGGCGCGCACGATCTTGCGCATGACGATGGGCTCGCCGGCCAGAATGGGTTCGCGCACCACCGAGCCGACGTAGTCCGCCTTGGCTCCGCCGGTGGCGAGATCGGTCGCGGCACGGGTCACCGAAGCGACGGCGCCCTCGGGCTTGTCTCCCTTTTCGGCAGCGGCCGGGGCGGCGGCGGTCGGGATCGGAACAGTGCCGTCGGTGATGAAGGCCGGATTGACCTCGTCGACCGGCCAGTCCTTCCAGTCCATGTCGCTCTCCGTCAGACGCTGACCGGGCTGCAGGTCCTTGGCGGCGATCAGCACCTTGGCCATGGGTTTGGCCGGCTCGGCGGCGGCGGCCGCGGCGGCGGGTTCCCCCGAAGGCGACCCCATGGCGCGCACGACCAGCGCCAGACCGATAGCGGCCACGGCGGCGACGCAGATTACGATGATACGGGCGGGCTTCATCGGCGATCTCCGGCAGGGCCGGACCGACCGCTTACCGGTCTACTGGCCCCCTACCGTTAAGAACCATGCCGGGGCCGGGTTAACGCGGGCCTAAGTCGGCGTTCCCCGAACGCCTAGCCGGCGATGAATCGTTCCATCAGCGGCGAGGCCTCGTAGGCCATCAATGCGCCGGCTGCGATCGCCACGCCGTAGGGAATGTCCCCCTTCGGCTCCATCAGCTGAACGACCCAGCCCGGGGCGCCCGCCAGGTAGGGCCGCGAGTGCATGCGGGCGAACAGCAGGATCAGGCAGAAGAGGCCGCCCATCACGCCGGTCCACAGCAGGAACATTCCCGACCCGGACAGGCCCAGCCACAGGCAGGCGGCGGCCATCAGCTTGGCGTCGCCGCCGCCGATCCAGCGCAGGGCGAACATGCCCATGCCGACCAGCAGCGCCGCGACGGCCACGCCCAGGTGAATGGCGATATCGAGAGGCGGCAGGCCGACGGCCAGGGCGGTCGGGAAGAAGAACAGGATCAGCAGGCCCGAGATCCAGTTCGGGATCTTCATGGACGTCAGGTCCTTCAGCCCCGCGACGATGACGAGGGCCGGCATGACGGCGAGGAGGACCAGGCTGACGATATCCATGACCCTTGATCTGACATGGACGCGTTAAGGCCGGGTTGAGCGCAAAGCGAAAGGGCCGGAGCGTTTCCGCTCCGGCCCCCGATACGCTTACTTCGACGAAGTGGCTTAGGTGCCGGCGGTGCCGCCCATGCCCGTCACGACTTCGTTGAACTTGCCCTTGATGGTCGTGCCGAGCGCGGTCACGGCCGAAATGATGACAACGGCGATGAGGGCGGCGATCAGGCCGTACTCGATGGCCGTGGCGCCCGACTCGTCGGACATGAACTTCGAAACGAACTTGGTCATTGGATTCCCTCTCCCGATCGGGGGTGCAGCTTGCGGGGTGGTCGGTGACCCGGCGCCCCCTGAACACCTGAACTCTGTACGGCTCAGGTTAAATCCAAGCATACGAACGTGTTTACTTCGCCGTTTACCCCGATCTTTCGATCGAGGCGCCTGGACCGCATGACAGAAGGGCCGGGGCGTTTCCGCCCCGGCCCTTCGCCGGTTTCATTCGCGACGGTCGGCTTAGGTGCCGGCGGTGCCGCCCATGCCGGTCACGACTTCGTTGAACTTGCTCTTGATGGTCGTGCCCAGAGCGGTCACGGCCGAAATGATCACGACGGCGATCAGGGCGGCGATCAGGCCGTACTCGATGGCGGTGGCGCCCGACTCGTCGGACATGAACTTCGAAACGAACTTGGTCATTGTGTCTGTTCCCTGGAAAGAAGTGAGAGGATCAAAGCGAGCTAATCTGGACTCGGGGGGAGCCGGCAGCCCGCTTGACCCCCAGAACGCAGGATGGTTATCGCGCATATGGGTTAAGGGCCGGTCGCTGGTCGTGGTTACTCACTTGTTTACTGTGAAAACTTCTTCTGACGCCTTCTAGACTTGGTGCAGCGAACCAACGACGAATCGGATTTCAGACTTTCTTGAGGATTGCGGCGCAAACGTCCGGATCACGCTCACGCGCGCGCCCGTTCAATGGAAGACGTCGCCATGATCCACCCGCTTCGCCTCGCCGCCGCCCTCGCCGCGACCGCCCTGCTGGCGGCGCCCGCCGCGGTGCTCGCCCAGTCCAGCCGTCTGAACGTCGAGATCGACCAGGCCACGCGCGTCCAGCTGCGCGGCCCGGCCGGCTCGGTCATCGTCGGCAATCCGGCGATCGCCGACGTCACCGTCGTGGATGCGAACACGCTCTACATCACCGGCAAGGGCTATGGCGTGACCGAGGTCGTCGCCGTGGACACCATCGGCCGCACGGTCTTCCAGAGCCAGGTCGTGGTCACCGCCGGCGACGGCGGCGGACGCGTCCGCGTGTGGCGCGGCCCGCAGGCGACCGAAATGGCCTGCGCCAGCTCGTGCTCCCCGTCGCTGCGCGGCACCTCGGGCCCCGCCGCAGCCGATCCTTCCGCGCAGTAGTCCGGCCATGGCGTTCCGGCGTCTTGCCCAGAAGTTAAGCCGTCGCCGTCGCGGACTGGTCCGCGCCGAGGACGGCTCGGTGGCCATCGAGTTCGGCATGGTCGCCCTGCCCTTCTGCCTGATGATGTTCGCCATCCTCGAGCTGAGCCTGGTGTTCGTCACCGACTCCGTGCTGGAGAACGCCACCATCGAGACGGGCCGCCTGATCCGCACCGGTCAGGCCCAGGCGCAGAACATGACCGCCACCCAGTTCAAGAACGGGGTGTGCAGCCGGATGAGCATCTTCTCGGCCGACTGCGCCACCCGCGCGACGGTCGACGTGCGGGTGATCGCCAACTTCAGCACCCCGCCGCCCGATCCCATGGCCGGCGGCACGTTCGACGAAGGCGGCCTGACCTACACCAACGGCGCGCCGCGTCAGCTGATGCTGGTGCGGGTCTGGTACAAGCAGCCGCTGCTGACGACCTTCATGGCCCAGGGCCTGTCGCGTCTGAAGGACGGGACGGTTCGCCTGACCTCGACCACGGCGTTCCGCAACGAGCCGTTCAACCCGACCCTTCCCGCAACCCCGCCGGCGACGCCATGAGACGTTCCCTGATCCGCCGTCTGGCGAGCGACGAGCGCGGCATGTCGGCCGTCGAGTTCGCCCTGCTGGCCCCGATCCTGATCGCCTTCTACCTGGGCATGTCCGAGTTCTGTCAGGGCTATATGGCCCAGAAGCGGATGGGCCATGTGGCGTCCATGGTGGCCGATCTGGTGTCACAGCAGCAGACCGTGACCAAGACGGATGTCGACGAGATCTTCAGCATCGGCGGCCTGATCATGAAGCCGTTCACGACGGCGTCGCTCAAGCAGCGGGTGAGCAGCGTGTCGATGGACAACAAGGGCGTGGTGACCGTCAACTGGAGCCGGGGCAGCGGGATGACCGCGCTCAAGCCCGGCGATCCGGTGACGATCCCGGCCGATGTGATCACGGCCGGCGAGAGCGTCATCATGTCCGAGGCGACCTACGACTACGACTCGCCGGCGGACTATCTGATGCCGAAGGTGACGCATTTCTCGCACCGCTATTTCCTGCGGCCGCGGACGGTGACGCAGATCCCCTGCACCAACTGCTAGGGGCCGATCAGGGCCTCGCGCAGGGCGCGTATCTTGGCGTCGGTTTCAGCCAGCTCGGCGGCGGGATCGCTGTCGGCGACGATGCCGGCGCCGGCCAGGGTGCGGTAGCGCCAGACGCCCTCTTCCAGCTCGAACGACGCGGTGCGGATCAGCACTGACGCGGTCAGGCCGCCTTCCTCGATGTGGAACAGGCTGCCGCACCAGGGACCGCGCGGCGGTTCGTGGCCGGCGATCACCTTCATGGCCTGATGCTTGGGCGCGCCGGTGATCGAGCCGGGCGGGAAGGTCGCTTCCAGCAGGTCGGCGGCGGCGACGTCGGCCCGCGCCTCGGCGGCGACGGTGGAGACGAGGTGGTGGACGGTGGCCAGCGGCTCGACCTCGAACAGGCGTTCGACGCGGACGGAGCCGGGCGCAGCGGCGCGGGCCAGGTCGTTGCGCATCAGGTCGACGATCATGAGGTTTTCGGCGCGGTCCTTGGCGCTGGCCTGGAGCTCGGCGGCGAGGGCGGCGTCGCGGGCGGGGTCGGGATCGCGCGGCCGGGTGCCCTTGATCGGACGGGTCTCGATGCGGCGGGTTTCCGGATCGAAGGTCAGGAAAAGTTCGGGCGAGTTGGACACCAGGGCCCGGTCGCCCAGCCGCCAGAAGGCGCCGTAGGCCGAGGCCCGGTCCGCCAGACGCAGCATGACGTCGAAGGGGTCGGCGTCGGGGCGGAGTTCTCCGGTCCAGGCCCGGGCGATGTTGGCCTGGAAGAGTTCGCCGGCGGCGATGCGGGCGACGACGTCGGCGACGGCGTCGGTGTAGGCGGACTCGGGCGCCTCGGGCTGGAAGCGGGTTGCGGGCGGCGGCGGGGCGGCGGGCTCGACGGCTTCGCCGAGCCAGGCCCCGGCCCGCTCCGCGGCGGCGCGGGCTGAGGCGTCGTCCACTCCCCGGCCGATGGCGAAGGCCGTCCGGGTCTCGTGGTCGAAGGCGAGCATGGCCGGGTAGCGGGCCAGCATGAGGTCGGGCCAGAGTGGCTCGCGCAGGCCGGTGGCGGGACGGGCGCCGGCGTCATAGGCGAGGAGGCCGACGACGCCGGAGGCGAAGGCCGGATCGCGCAGGATGTCGAGGCGCTCGCCGACCGGCTCGATGCGGACCAGGTCGGGATCGGCGGCGACGAAGGACCAACGGCCGAGAGGCCCGCCGTCGGAGAGCAGGGCCAGGGCGCCGTCGCGATGGCGGAGGCCGGCGGCGACGGCCAGCGGGTCGCGCCACGGATGGGCGCGGCGCTCGACCGACGCGAGGGTCACGCCGCCAGCCGCTCGCCGATACGGTCGCGCAGGGCGGCGTCGACGCCGAGGGCCTTTTCCAGATAGGCGTCGAGCGAGCCGTGACGGGCCTGGATTTCAGCGAAGGCGGTCTCGAGATAGACCGGCTCCACGCCGAGGAAGGCGACGACGGCGTCGTGGGAGGCGACCCGGCCGGTCATGGCCTCGAGCTGGCGGGCGATGGCCGGGGCGCGGCCCTCGAGATCGACGGCGGTGTTGGTCAGCAGATAGTCGGCGATCATGTCGTCGTGGTGCACGCCGAGCAGGTGATGGGTCAGGGCGGCGAGCATGCCGGTGCGGTCCTTGCCCGCCGCGCAGTGGATCAGCACCGCCCCCTCGCCGTCGCCCAGAGCGCGGAAATAGCGGGCGAAGAGATCGAGGTGGGCGGGGTCGAAGGGCAGCTGGCCGTAGGTGTCGGTCATGAAGCGGCGACCGGCGTCGACGGTCAGGTCCGAGGTCCTGAGGAAGGTGATGTGCGGCGCCTCGCCATCGGAGCCGAGGTCGCTTTCGAGGACCTGGCCGGTCCAGCCGACGGGGCGTTTCGACGGCTGGTCACGGCGTTCGCCGCGGCGACGCAGGTCGACGATCGTGCCGATGCCGAGGCCGCCGAGGCGGTCCAGATCGGCCTCGCTGACCCGCGCCTGGTGCGCCGAGCGGAACAGCCGGCCACGCGTCAGATGGCGGCCCGCGGCGGTGGCGTAGTCGCCGTAGTCGCGGAAATTGTCGAGCGCGTCGAAGCGGTGAATGCGGTCCATCATGAGGGCCGGTCTAGACCGTCCGCAAGGCCCCGTCACGTCCTGCCGACGAGGCCCTGCATGGCGTCGAGGTAGGCGACGAAGGCCTTGCGTCCGGCCGGGGTCATCGCCGCCTCGGTCAGGGGCTTTCGTCCCTCGAACCGCTTGTTGACGGCGACGAAACCGGCGTCCTCCAGCTTGCGCAGATGGACCGACAGATTGCCGTCGGTGGTCTGGAGGCGGGACTTCAGGGTGTTGAAGTCGGCGCTCTCGACTCCCGACAGGACGGCCATGATGCCGAGCCGCACGCGGCCGTGGATCACGTCGTCGATCCGGTTGATGTCGAAGTCGTCGGCCATGATCAGGCCCGTTTCGCGGCGCGCATCAGCAGGAAGCCCGGCAGGGCCATCAGCAGGAACAGGGCGACGGCGTAGGCCAGGTACTGGACGGATTCGCCGGCGAAGGCGGCGAGAAGCGGGGCCGCGATGTAGGAGCCGATCGCGAGCGCCCAGAGCGGACGCGACTTCTGCATGACGGCGCTGACCGTCCAACCGATGCCGTAGAAGGCCATGATGATCGACGGGACCAGGGCGAACATGGCCAGGGACGCCGCCTCGCCCATCCGGAAGCCGACGACGGCGAAGGAGGAGAACAGGGCGAAGATGCCCCAGCCGAGAGCGCTCCAGGTGATGTCCGAGGCGCGGTTGGCGGTGGTGACGACGCCGGGCTGGCGCTTCAGACGGTTGATGACCACCGCGAGGGTGACGAAGAACAGCAGGGTGGCCACGATCCAGCCGATCGACAGCGCGTTCCCGGTGAACGGCAGCAGGCCGGTCATGACGGCCCAGTGGAACAGGCTGGCCGAGCCATAGAGCAGGCCGGCCATGAACAGGATGGAGGCGCCCTGCATCGGGGTCTGACTGCCTTCCTCCGCGAGGCGGCGCATCCAGGCGATGTCGGCGGCGGTGTTTTCGGTTTTCTCGGTCATCAGTTCATCCTCCTCAGAGTCGGCGGCCAAAGGCCAGCCACAGGCCCGGCAACAGGGCCACAAGGCCGAGCGTGGCGGCCTGGATCAGATACTGGTCGGGCGTGCCGAGGCGCAGGGCCATGGCCGCCAGACCGGCGAGGGCGAGCATCGCGAGGATGCCCATGTTGGGGCGCGCGGTCTGGATGCCGGCGACGCTCCAGGCCACGGCGTAGAGGGCCAGGCTGGAGCCGGCGGCCCAGCGCATCAGGCTCCAGTCGCCGGTCGCGGCCGAGAGGCCGGCGAACGCCAGGGCGATGGTCACCGCCGACAGGATGGCGAGGCGCGACCAGCCGGCGACCCGCCGGGCCGCCTCCCCGCCCGAGCGGCGCAGGCGGAACAGGACGGTGAAGAACAGGGCCACGGCGACCGGCCAGGTGACGGCGAGCGCGGCCGGATGCCAGCCGAGCGCGCCGCTGACGACGCCCCACTGCACCAGGTTGGCGGAACCGAAGACGGCGCCGGCGAGCGTCAGGACGCGGCCGGCGCAGACGGGCACAGTGGCCGCGCGGCGGACGGGGGCGTCGAAGGTCAGGGTCGCGGTGGTCATGGTGATCTCCCTTGCCGCTCTTATGCGCCATGTACTTTGCATTGTAAAGTACTTCGTGGAGACAGGCCAGAAGACTCCGTCGAGAGAGGACTCCGGCGAAGGGAGGGGAAGGCGCGGGGCGTCCGGGCCTCGCCCGGAGCTTTGATAGTTTTACCGTTTCGACGAGACAGGCCGCCCCGCGTGGTCGTTGGTTTCGCGCGCCCTCCGGCTGGCGGCCCTGTTAGAGCCTTGACGGATCTCCGCCGCCGCCATTGCTGGAAGCGACGTGGGTGGGACATCGGCTGAGCCAGCGGTCCGCACCTTCGATGCGCGGCGAGCAAGCGGACAGCATCCATCGCTGTCCGACGAGGCCCCCCGGACTACCCTTCGCCCGGGCTTCATCGCTCGACCACAGCCCGTCGTCGTCGAGGCGTTGGATCCGACGCCTTCCCCATCGACGGGATGCGGAGATTATGCGGGAGGCGGATACCTCGCTGCGTAGAGGGAATTTTGGTGGGGGAAGTCAGGGGGTTGGCGAAAAGAATCCGGGAATAGCCGACGCTTTTCCAATCGCTATCGTCATCCTCCGGCGCCCGAAGGGCGACCGGGGGACCCAGCGGCGCCGGAGCGCAGCGAAGGCGAAACCTCAGCCGCCGGTGCGTGTGACAGGGTCGCGCTCCCGCGCGCCGCTGGGTCCCCCGGTCTCGCCCCCGCCTTCGCGGAGGCTCGCCGGAGGATGACGATAGCAATGGAGAGCGGTCAGCTGGGCCGGTTGAGCTCAAATCACATCCTCCGGCGACGCCCCCTCCACCATCCTTCGCCCTGCGGGCTTCGGATGGTCCCCCTCCCCATCGCAGATGGGGAGGTGAGCGAGAGCGAAGCGCCCGATCAGGCGGTGCGGATGATCCCGCCCACAGCCGCCACCGGCCAGGGCGTCAGGCGGGCGCCGGCGCAGGGGCCGCCGGTGCAGTCGCCGGTGAGGGGTTCGAAGACGGCGCCGTGCCAGCCGCACAGGATCAGGGAGCCGTCCGGGGTCAGGTAGCGGTCCAGCTCGATGGCCAGGGGGTAGCCCTGGTGCGGGCAGCGGTCGACGTAGCCGGCGAACTGGCCGTCCTTGTGGACCACGAAGCCGTGGAAGAAGGCCTCGCCGATCTGGAGCACGAAGGAGCGCGAGCCGGGGTCGGCGATGTCGGTCTCGGCGCAGAGCGGGACGTTCGGCGGGGTGGTCCACACCCGCTTGCGCTCGGCGGGTTCGGGCTGTTCGGCCATGAAACCCGACCTAGTCCCGCTCGACCTTGAGCGGGCGGGACAGGAGGTTGTCGATCACCGCGTCCACCGTGGTCTCGCCGCACAGCAGGGCGGCGACGGCGAGCGAGATGGGCATGTCGACGCCGGTCTTCAGCGCCAGTTCGCGAACGGCGGGGGCGCTTTCGTAGCCTTCCGCCACGGAGCGTTTGCCGGCCAGGGCCTCGGCCACCGTCTGGCCCTGGCCGAGGGCGAGACCGAGGCTCATGTTGCGCGACTGGGGGCTTGAGCAGGTGAGGACCAGGTCGCCGAGGCCGCAGAGGCCGGCGACGGTCTCGGCCTGGCCGCCGAGGGCGACGCCCAGACGGGTCATTTCAGCGAAGCCGCGGGTGATCAGGGCGGCGTGGGCGCTGCGGCCCAGACCCTTGCCCTCGCTCATGCCGCAGGCGATGGCGAGAACGTTCTTGATCGCCCCGCCGACCTCGGCGCCGATCAGGTCGGTGGCCAGGTAGGGACGGAAGCCGGGGGCCGACAAGGTCCACATCAGCTCTTCGCCGAGCGCCTCGTCGGCGCAGGCCAGGGTGACGGCGGACGGCAGGCCGCGGGCGACCTCGCCGGCGAAGCTGGGGCCGGAGAGGACGGCGGCGGGGGCGGCCGGAAGGGTTTCGGCCAGCACCTCGGTCATCAGCTTGAGCGAGCCGCGCTCGATGCCCTTGGAGCACAGCACCACCGGCACGCCGGCGCGGTGGAAGGGGGCGAAGGCGGTCAGGGTCGAGCGCATATGCTGCGCCGGCGGCACGGCGAGGATGACGTCGCAGTCGGCCAGATCGGACAGTTCGGTGGTGACCGAGACGTGGTCGTCCAGGGTCACGCCGGGCAGGAAGGCCTCATTGACCCGGCGCTCGCGGATGCTTTCGACCACATCCGGCTCGCGCGCCTGCAGCAGCACGTCCAGCCCGGCCCAGCCCGCGACCTGCGCCAGGGCCGTGCCCCATGCGCCGCCGCCGATCACCCCTGCCCGCTTGAATTCCATACGCGTTTCCTAAGCCTTCGCGCCCTTGCGACCCGGCTTGTGAGCCGGGTCGGCGAGCGCCTTTTCTTCATCCAGCGGCCAGCGCGGCCGGGCGGCCGCGTCGATGTCGGATGTCATTCCCTTTTGCAGCCGCTCAGCCCCCGCGAGCGCGATCATCGCTGCATTGTCGGTGCAGTAGGCCATGGGCGGGGCGAGGAAGGCAAAGCCGTTCTTCGCCGCGACCGCTTCCAGCGTGGATCGAATGGTCTTGTTGGCCGCCACGCCGCCGGCCACCACAAACAGTCTTTCTTGCCCTATCGCCTCGCCCGCGGGGCGAGGCTGCTTGAGGGCGGCGTCGTGGCGTTCGGCATAATCCTTGAGCGCGCGGTCCGAGCGTTCGCTGAGCTGGCGGGCGATGGCGGACTGAACCGCGTCGGCGAGGTCGGCGCGCTGCTGGTCGGTTTCGCAGGCGACGGCGAGGCGCGAGGCGGCGGTCTTGAGGCCGGAGAAGGAGAAGTCGCAGTCCTTGCGGCCCAGCAGGGCGCGCGGCAGGTCGAAGCGCGAGCCGTCGCCGCTTTCGGCCAGCTTCTCCAGCGCCGGACCGCCCGGGTAGCCGAGGCCGAGCGCCTTGGCGATCTTGTCGAAGGCCTCGCCCGCCGCATCGTCGATGGTGGTGCCGAGCCGGGTCATGTCGCCGACGCCGCGCACCTCCAGCAGCTGGCAATGGCCGCCGGAGACCAGCAGCAGCAGGAAGGGATACTGCACCGGCGCGCCGAGGCGGGCGGAGACGGCGTGGCCTTCCAGATGGTTCACCGCGATCAGCGGCAGGTCGCGGGCCAGGGCCACGGCCTTGCCGAAGCTAAGGCCGACCATGACGCCGCCGACGAGGCCGGGACCGGCGGTGGCGGCGACGCCGTCGAGGGCGTCATAGCCGATGCCGGCCTGCTCCATGGCGCGACGGGTGACGCCGTCGATCATCTCGACATGGCTGCGCGCCGCGATCTCGGGGACGACGCCGCCGTAGGCCGCGTGGTCGTCGATCTGGCTGTGCACCACCGACGAAAGCACCGTGGCGACGCCGTCCGGCGTCAGGCGCACGACCGAGGCCGCGGTCTCGTCGCAACTGGTTTCGAGACCGAGCACGGTCAGAGGTTCGGTTGCCCGGCCCTTTTCGCTGCTATAGTCCGCGCCCATCGTCATCGGGTCGAGGTAGCGACCCCGCCGGACCCGTGCAACGCCTCATGACTCAATCCATCCTCATCGGCACGCGACGTTCGAAGCTGGCGCTGACCCAGTCGGGCATGATGCAGCGGGCCATCGGGCGGGCCATGGGCGTCGACGAAAAGGACATCCAGGACGTCGTCCGGCTGGTCGAAATCGTCACCACCGGCGACCAGGTGCAGGACCGCCGCCTGCTTGAGATCGGCGGCAAGGCGCTGTTCACGAAAGAGATCGAGGAAGCGCTGCTGGCCGGCCGCGTCGACGTGGCGGTGCACTCCATGAAGGACGTGCCGGCGGAGCAGCCGTACGGCCTGGCCATCGCCGCGGTGCCCGAACGCGAGGATCCGCGCGACGCCTTCGTCAGCGAATTCTTCAAATCGTTCGACGAGCTGCCGATGGGCGCGCGGCTGGGCACGGCGTCGCTGCGGCGGCAGGCGCAGGCGCTGGCGCTGCGGCCGGACCTGAAGATCGAGATGCTGCGGGGCAATGTCGACACGCGGCTGCGCAAGCTGGCCGACGGCGAGTTCGACGCCATCCTGCTGGCCGTGTCGGGGCTGAACCGGCTGGGCTTCGAGAGCGTGATCCGCGAGCGGCTGTCGCTGGACAAATTCCTGCCGGCGCCGGGCCAGGGCGCGCTGGCGCTGCAGACGCGGGTCGAAGACGTGAACGCGCCGTGGGTGGCGGCGCTGAACCATCCGCTGACGGCGCTGGCCGTGGCGGCGGAGCGCGGGGCGATGACGGCGCTGGAGGGCTCGTGCCGCACGGCGATCGGAGCCCATGCCGAGATCGGCCAGGGCCACCTGCGGCTGACCACCGAGATGCTGGCCCCGAACGGCAGCGCCCGCTGGCGGCGTTCGGGCGAGATCGGCGACGTCCATGCCGCCGACGCGATGGAGCAGGCGCGGGCGCTGGGCCTGAGGATCGGCGCCGAGGTGCACGCCGAGGCCGGCGACCAGGAAGTGATCCCGTGACCGGCGCGGGCCGCGTCTGGGTGACCCGCACCGAGCCGGGCGCCTCCCGGACCGCGGCCCGCCTGACCGCGCTCGGCTTCACCCCGCTGATCGCGCCGGTGCTGGAGGTGCGGCCCATCGCCCAGGACGCGCCCGACCTTTCGCCCTATGCGGCCCTGGCCTTCACCAGCCCGAACGGGGTGGCGGCCTTCACCGCCCTGACGCCCGACCGATCGCAGCCGGTGTTCGCCGTCGGCGACGCCACCGCCGAGCGGGCGCGGCAGGCTGGCTATGATTCCGTGATTTCGGCGTCGGGCGACCTGTCGGACCTGGCGTGGCGGCTGGCGGCCTCGGCCTCGGGCCGGGTGCTGGTGCCGGGCGCGAAACAGCCGGCGGGCGATCTGGACGAACTGCTGGACGGGGCGGTCGAGACGGTGCGGCTGCCGGTCTATGAGGCGGTGGCGACCAAGGCGCGGCCGCCGGAAGGCTTCGACGCCGTGCTGCTGCACTCGCCCCGGGCGGCGCATGCGGTGGCCCGGACGCTGGGGCGCGAGGGCGGCCGCGACCGGCTGGCCGTGGCCATTTCGCCGGCCGCCGCGACGCCGCTGGCGACCGCCGGATTCGTGCAAATCCGCATCGCCGGCGAACCGACCGACGCCGCCGTGCTGGAGGCGCTTGGCAATCCGGCGGCCCGCGTATAAAGAGCCCCCTCGCGCGGCGGGCCTGCCCTCCGCGAACCGGGCCGCTTTAGCTCAGCCGGTAGAGCACCGCATTCGTAATGCGGGGGTCGCGTGTTCGAGTCACGCAAGCGGCACCACCTTTCCAGAGCACCACTAGCTAGGAAGAGTTCGCCCTCTGGGCGGAGAGGTGCTTCCGCGTGGGAGTTGCGTGGGTATCCAGTGGGGGCGCGTTAGGCTTGACGGCCCGCTTTGTAGGCTGGGCCGCCTCGCCACTGGATCAGTCGATCATCCTTAACCGGGATACGGTTTCGCCGCTGACCCCAGATAGGCGACCTTTGCACTTTCTGCCGTTCTGATCGCCTCGCGCGCAGCGGGATCCTTGAGGTCCAGCATTTTCAGCACGCCGTCGATCTCATCCACCGCTTCGATCCGCCGAAATACCTCTCCATGCGTTTCGGCAAAGTCCGCCAGCCCCTTCAGCTTTGGCAGGGCGTCACCAAGCCAAGTGCCATGAGGATCTACGATGTCCACGACGATTGATCCGTCCGCAGTCTGCGCAAAGAACAGGAAGTCAGGACGCACGACACTCCACGCTCCATCCATTCGATAGGCCACGCCCAGCGAATCTTGGCTCGCCCGAGCAGGGTTCCGGTACCAGCCAATGAACCCTTGCTTCTCAATTTCCGCCGCCAGAACCTTCTTCTCGGGTTCCTTCAGCTCTGCTGGATAGCGCCCCTTATTGTCGCACAGCAGATGATGCTCGAACGTCGGAATTGTACGCTCCGCCCCGCTCTCCTCGCGAACCTTCGTCGCCTCCATCCGTGACATCGGCCGAGCCACTCCGACGTCTTGGGGCGCATCGCTCATGCCCTGGATGACGCGATAGTCCTCACGACGCTCGTCTGACAGGCCCCGAATTTGCTCCCGGTACGCCTCAAACCACTCGTCCGTCAGCGCCGTCGCCGCCCTTTCCAGCGCGGTCTTCACCTCGGGGATCAGGCCTAGCGCCGCTACTTCGGTATGGGCGTCGATCAGGCCCTCCTCGAAGTCCTCGATGCCTCGCTCTTCCATAAGCCGGCCGCAAACGACATCGGCATAGGTCTTGGTCACATCGGGACTGAACTGCCGGGCCGCACGGCGGTAGGCGTCTTCGATCACCCTGAAGTCGGCTCGTTCGACGAAGGCATCGAAACTCATCTCGCCGCCCTTGACGTCGACCTTCAGGGCCGCACCCTCCACTTCCATAACGTCACGGCGTCTTGCCCTGATTGCTTCTGCGAATCGCGCCGCTTCCGCGTCCAGCACTTCGTGCATGGCGGCGTGGGCTTTTTTCCCCGCTCCCCCCAAGATCTTGTCGCGTGACAACTCATGCGCCAGCGCGGTCAGGCGCTGCAGGGGCTTGCTGCTCCGTTGCGGGAGGCTCTGTGAAGGCAGGGCCTCGAACCGCTCCCACACCGTTTCCGGGATCGCCGGATTAGGCGTCATCTCAACGGCGTTGATGACCACCCGGCGCAACGGCATTGCGCCTTCCCCCGCAGCGCCACCCTGCGTCAGAGCATTGGCGATCTCAACCACCGCGCCCTTGTTGAACTTCGGCAAGAGGCAGTCGACCGAATTCAGCCTTTCATGGCCGGGGATTCGCCGCGCCAGCGGAGAGCGCACCATCCGCCCCAGCAACTGGGTGATGTGCGTGCGATCTGTCGCCGCCCGAAACGACACCATCACCTCCGCGCGCGGACAGTCCCATCCAGTCGAGATGGCGTTCTTGGCGACTAGAACCCGGATATGCTTGCGCTCCTGGACATCCTGCGGCTCGATATATGGGACGTGGTAGCCCTTGAAGGTCTCGGTCCGGTGCTCGCCGAATACGTTGGCGAAAGCATCGATAGTCAGATCCGGCCATGTCTCCAGGATCGTCGTAATCCATTCAGCGACCATCGTTTCGTCTGGCTTGTCGGGCGCTTGAAGCACCATCAGGGGCGTCACGATCTCGCCACCTTCGGCTTTGGAATAGGCATCCCAAGCCGCACTGATCTCCTTCAGCTTAGTCGTCGCCCGCTTCAGCAATACCGTGTCGAACGCACCTACCTCGTCTGGTGTGTCTAGCACGATCACGTCTTTCAGCAGACCAGACTCCTGCACCAACTCGGGGTTTACCGTGACGTTGGCCAAGCGATTACGCCCATCTGCCGCCGCCGCATCCATGGCCGCGTTGAACCGCTCGACCGTCGCCGAGATGCCCCACACTACCGGCATCGGGGGCACCGGACCGTGACCGTTGATAAGCCGCTTAACGATGGTGGACCGCTCGTTCTGCGCCGCCGCCACAGGCGTCCCCATGCCCCGGTGCGCTTCGTCCAGAACCAGATATAGCGTCAGGTCCGGGTCCTCGATGGTGTTCTTGATGGTGTCCCAGATCGTATAGCTGCGCAGGTCGGGCCGCATCTCAGGGAACGTCCCGTCGGCGTCGTGACCGCGCGTCAGCAGGCTGTTCTTCCCGAGCTTCTGAGTGTTGAGGAAGTAGATTTTGCCCGGCTGCAACTTCTCGCGCTGGAAGCTGTTGTCCACCACCACCATGTCGGCCATGTGGATGCGGTCGGCCGCCTGCGTCAGGCGGTATCGGGTCTGCTCATTCAGGGACGGATCGTCGCTGAACCAGATCACTACCGCCCCCTTGTCGGGGTCGAAATCGAACTTGTCGTCGCCCTGGAACAGGGCCTCCAGTGCGGCGGCCGCCATCACTGTCTTGCCCGCACCGGTCGCGGCGGTCAGGGAGAAGGCCGATCGGTCGCCGTCCTCGCACCAGTCCTTCCTCGCCTTCTTTAGCCGTTTCAGGACATCGGCGACCGCCTCTTCCTGATAGTTGATCAGGGTGAACTTCATTCTTCGCCTCCGCCGCTCTCGAAGGCGAAATTGGTCAGGTAGCTCTCGTATAGGCGCACCGGCTCGACTCCCTCGGGCATCAGTCGGCACACAGCCTCGAACCGTCGGTCGTCATTGGTGACGATAAAGGCCATCCGCAGGCCCTCGGCCGCTGCGCAAGCCTCGCCGAACACCTCCGCGTGGTCCATGTCGGTCAGCAAACCATAGGCCTCGGCGAGCTCCCACCCTCTCTCGGGCAGGGCTTCGATGCGGCGTCCCGTGCTCCCCGCGCGCATCCACAACAGAGGCGCAATCCGCGCGAACGCTTTGTTGTGATCCACCGCACGCGGCGTCTCATAGGTCAGAGTGAAAAACTCAGCGTTAGCGGCAAATCCATCGGCGATCGGGAACTCGTCAACGAACTTGTATTCGCCCTCTACGGGCCGCCCGTCTGGGGTCAATCCGGTAAGCGCGGAGGCCACCCTCGGCTTCGTTATGTAATCGCAGATTCCCCAGCACTCCCAATCTGCATCGCCAGGACGAAGCCCCTTCTTCCGAAGTTTGATTTGCTCGTCCGCCCCGACTTCATTGTTCGTAGTTAGAATCGCTTGTCGTCTGCCACCGTCGAGATGATTCATGCGCATAACCGCATGAGCCGTTGTTCCCGACCCTGCGAAAAAGTCTAGGACCACCGCATCCGGCTTGTTGGCCAAGAACAAGCGAAGACTGTCTTCGACGGCATAGAGACTTTTAGGGAACGGAAATCCTCGCTCCCCCACCAGCGACTTCACCAGATCTGTGCCATGTATCTCAGCGTTGTGGGATGGTTTGTGCCAACTGGTAATTGGCATTTTAATTTTGCTCTCATCATAAATCGCAATGACACTGTTGTCCGGATTTCGCCCTACAACAGTCGCCTTCTTGGTTTCGATATCCGCGATCCGCCCAGACGTGAGGTAGGAGATCTCGAAAGCTTGAGGCTTATCCGGCGTATGCCGACCCACTCTGACGTAGCCTTTGCGCCGAAGGTCTTCCAGACTCCCCCCCGTCAGTCCCCAGTTCATTTCAGTTCCGTCGTCCCGAATGGGGAATACGGCAGTAGCGCCCTCGATTTGCGGTGCTGAGTTGCGGTCGACTGAATGAGGCAGCGGCGGACCGATTTGCAGGATCGTGCCTGCCTCGGAGACATAGATCGGGTAAAACTGGGATGTCCCCCCTTTCTTGGTTCCCCTTGCAGAAGAAAGATCACTTCTCCTCAGCGTGCGCCAAGGAACCGACGCGCCTTCGCCATAGTCTTGATCTGCCTCCCCAAGGACTACCGCTTCTCCAAACATAAGAAAGAAGAGATAGTCCTCACATCGACCGAAATTTCCCTTTCGGTACTTTCCGCGAGGGTTAATTACAGTCGTAACCATCTCCATTCGAGCGTCAGGAAAAACCTGCTCCAAAAGAAGCGCAAGCCTGCTATATTCCTTGTCATCGATCGCGACGATAAGGACGCTATTCTTGAGGTTAAGAAGCTCCCGAGCCACCAACAGCCTGCGCTCTATGAAAGCTAGCCATTTCGAATGACGGTATTGATCGTCTTCGCCGACGTAATCGTTGTTATACTTCCAGTCTGAAGCGCCGGAGTTATAAGGCGGATCGATGTAAATCGCGTCGATCCGGCCACGATGGGTGTAGGTCAGCGCCTTGAGGGCGTGGTAGTTCTCGGCGTTAATAACCGTGTGGAATGGCGCGCGGTCACCGCGCTCGATCTTGCCGGTCGACACAAGCCCTGGATAGATTCGGTCGCCAAACGCGGCAATCACCACGAGGTCATCGACTGCCGCCTCGGCCGTCTCCAGGGCATGGCCCGCCTCGACCTCCTCATGGCCTTCTAACCGCGCAATTGTACCGCCGTCGCGGCGAGTCAAACCGGTCACGATCCAAAGGCGCTGATCACCCCGCTTCGTCTCTCCACGCGGAGCCAGAATGCGGACTTTGTCACCCTTCCGGACAGGTCGCCCCGGCAGCTCAACCGCTTCGGGCCTGTGGCGCTCGAAATTCAGCCCAAATGCCCGGCGAGAAGAGAGCGCCCGGAACTCTTTCTCTAGGTCACTCCCCAACTGGGCGTCCTTAGCCTTCGCTCGCGCGATCAGGTCCGTCAGCCGCGACATGCGTTCTCCCCTCAACTCAGGGTCCATTCATCGCATCGCGACGTATTTGCCAACCCATTCGATCGCGAGATTTTCCTCAGCCGTACTGAAGTCTGACAAAGTCCTGGAGCAGCTTCGCCGGATCGTGGCCGAGTGCCTCGGCGACCTGGCAAAACTCGATCACGTCAAGCCGGCGCTCGCCGCGCTCCACCTTTGACACGAAGCTTTGAGGCCTTCCCAGTCGCGCCGCCAGCTCGACCTGAGTGACGCCGGCGGCCTTCCGCGCTGAGGCGATGAAGCCGATAAGCTCCTGATGCCGCTGCGTGAAGATCGATGACGGCAACGCGCGCCCCCTGACAGGTGAGGCGCTTTCGCTAAATCCCAATCCGGGATATCCCAGAATCGGTTATCGAGTGCTTGGGGGAAGGCGGGCCGCGAAGTAGAGCCTAGCGGGGCGGCTCGCAGCGCGCAGAAACCAGTACCTTATATGATGTGCAAATCATGGCGCATCAAACTAGTCATGTGAGAGATCAAGATGAATAAAAATGCAGCCCGACTTGGATTAGCGGCGATCGCGGCCTTTTACGTGGTCACGGGGGGCCTATGGGCAGCGGACTATTTCCCGTTGCAGAAGTTCTATGCCCAAGCAGAAGTCAAAGATGCCATTGCCGAGAAGGTGGGGTATCCGGCAGCCTTCGACACCAAGGAGTACGACGACGCGTACGCTTACCAGCAGACCTACGCGTTAACGCATCCCAGCATCGTGGACACCGAAAACAAGCTCGCCCTCCTCGGGTCGCTTCTGCTCTGGGGCACGGTCGGCCTCGGCGTAGGAGGCGGCGTCCTTTTCCTGACCCGGCGAAACGGGAAAGGTCTGCCAGCCGCTCCTAAAGCGGAATAACGGGCGCACCTTCACGACGAGCTCCAGCGGCCATCGCGGCCGTGAAAAACCCCAAGGTGGCCATCCGCTTAGGCGCGATCACTGGCCGCCCTCAATCCAAGCCCTCGTGACCACCGTCGCGGGGGCTTTTTCATGCCCTGAGAGGATCCTCCATGCTTTCACTGACCGACCGCGATGCGGTCACCGCCGCCCTAGCTGACCCGGCCTTGGACGCCGAATTACGCGCCCTCATTGGCCTCCGGGTCTGGCAGGTGGACACCGACCGCCGACGCCCCCTCGGTGACATCCTGCAGCTGGTCGTCGTTCAACCCGGCGACCCTCCGAAGGTCGTTCACGACGCCGTCGGCTTCCCGATCTGTTGGGATCAGGCGGAGCAGCCGGGATGGGAGTGGTTCCACGACCACGGCTCATGGTTCGAGCTGGCATACGTTCTGACCGACGACTTCGGGATGCTGGTCTTCGTGCCGGACCATCCCGACACCAACCACACCCTGCGCTTCAACTGCCTCGGCTTCGCGGATCGCCCGACGACTGACTGAACCACCACGACCGACAACCCATCCGACCCGAGCTCTCCCGGCACCGCCACGAGGGCTTTTTTCATGCCCGAAAGGATCCCTGCCTATGCTTACGCTGACCGACCACGCTTCGGTGTCGCGCGTACTTTCCGACACCAATCTGGACCCCGACCTCCGCGCCTTGATCGGCCTTCGCGCTTGGCAGCTTCATGTCGAGCAAGGCCGGCTCCTTGGGGCAGGGTTCAGGCTCATCGTCGTGCAGGGTGGAGACAGCCCCGACGTCATCAACACCGCCCTCGGTTTCGCCATTACCGGGGATAGAGCCGAAGGGCACAGCTACGACTGGATCGAGGACGGCGGACTCTGGTTCGAGATTAGCTATGGGGCCGATGGCGAGGCGCTAACCCGGGTCTTCGTCGAGAATGGCCCCTGCACCGAACTGGGCGTCCACTCCCTGTGTCTGGCCCACTTCTGGCCCGAGGGAGAGGAGCACCAAGGATGAAGTGGACGTTCGGTTTCCTCACCCTGTGCATCGTCCTAGCCGTCATCCGGGCTGTGCTGATAACGATCGCCATTGCCACCGTTCTGGCGCTGCTATTCTACTTTGCCGCCAGACCGCGCGAGACGCTCCTGTTTATGGGCGTCCTCGTTGTCACGGGTCTGGCGGCAGCTCGGCCTTCCCTCTTCATCGTGACGCTGGGCGTCCTCGGGCTCGCGGTGCTTGTGGCCGGTATCAAGCGAAAGCGCCGTGCTCAGCTGCTGCTGACCGGTCCCCGTGAGAGCAACTAAAATCCGAATAGTTCGGGGCGACCGGCTGGGCGATCCTTCAGCAGGTCGCCTTTCACTTGCCTATCGGAAGCTGGGTTTAATAGGACAAACCTCTTGCTGCTATGAAGCGGCCCTTACGGTTCAAGTAGACACACCTCCTAGCCATCGTCCGATAAGTCCAAAAGACTTATCATCGGCGGACATTTATTCCGCCGAAGACAGCTTTCCATTTGACAGGCGGCCTCAAACTCGGTTGACGGGGATTCCAGCGCCGCCACTGTGCGAACGTCACGCTGAGAAGGGCTCACTGGACTAGGCCCGCCCCCCGCTCCTTCGCGGAGGGTTCCGTTCTTCCCGCAAGTGCGGACGCCTACCCCGGTCCTCCCCTCTCATCGTGAATACCAATCATGACAAACGACTCCGATCGTTTGGACGATGACGCCTGCGCGTCCTCAAAGCCGAACATCCTTCAACATAAACCCCGCATCCAGGACGCGCCCGGAGAAACCCCGCTGGCCGTAAGGGCGACGGAGGAATTGCTTGCCGCAACGGGCGAGTTTTACGGCAGCGGTGACGCCCTCGTCCGTGTCAAAGACCGTGACGGACAGGGCGTTTCAATCGAGCAAGTTCACGAGCAGACGCTCAAGCTCGAACTGGCCCGGCGAGCCATCTGGGAGGTGAAGGGCCGGGATGGGATACCCATCCGGATCAACCCCCCTCATGGCGTCGTGCAGGCTCTCTTGCACGGACAGGATCGTAGTTTGCCGATCCTCAACGGACTGGCCCGGCAGCCCTTCTTCGGGGCCGAAGGGAAGCTGGTCTCCACGCCCGGATATGACGCAGCCTCGGGGATATTTGCTGCGTTCGATGCGGCTGATTACCCGATGGCCGAACCGACAAGGGAGCTGGCCGAGCGGTCCTTGGAGTACCTAGAAAGCCTCATCGCCGAGTTCGAGTTTGAGACTGAGGCTGACCGGTCCGCCGCCCTCGCCGCCATCCTCACGGCGGCGGTTCGTCCGTGCCTTCCGACGGCCCCGGCGATCAACATCACTGGCACCGGGCCCGGCAGCGGCAAGAGCTATCTCGCCGAGGTCATCACGCCCTTCGCCGGGCCTGAGGACCCCCACCGGGTGAGCTTCCCCGAGCGACACGATGAGGCCGGCAAGCTGGTCCTCACCGTTCTTCGCGAGAAACCGACAGCTGTCCTGTTCGATGACATGCAGGGCAACTGGAAGTCGCTCGGACCACTGAACCGCGCGCTATCCAGCTCGACCACTACCGAGCGGATGTTGGGCAAGAACACTTCAGCGACCGTGTCCACGCGGGTTCTATTCCTGGGCACTGGCAATCAGGTGGAAGCGGAGCGTGATATGCGGCGACGCCTCATCACCATCAGCCTCGCGCCGAGAAGTGAGAATCCCGCTCTGCGCAGCTTCAAGTCAAATCCCGTCGATGACTTGAGGCAGCATCGCTCCTTCGCAGTCTCATGCGCCCTGAACATCATCAGGGCGTTCCAGGCGGCGGGAGAGCCCATGGCCGATGTTCGAGCGGTCAACAACTACGATGCATGGTCTCGCATGTGTCGCCATCCGTTGGTCTGGCTCGGTCTGTCCGACCCGGCCCAAAGCCTGATCGATCAGGTCTCCAAGGATCCAGAGAAGGACCTCTTGGCGGAATTTCTGGCCGTCTGGTTCAGAATCTTCGGGTCGAGGCCGATCACCGTCCGAAGGCTGCTGGCGAAGGCCAATCAGCACGACGACCTGATGGAAATCCTGGAAGAACTTCCAGTGATGGACGGCCGTCACGTCAGCCCGGGCAAGCTCGGCTGGTACATCAGCAAGCGCAAGGGTCGCTGGGCCGGCGGCCTTAAGTTTGAGCGGGGCGACTCCTCAGAACGCAACTCCTGGATGGTTGTGACCGACTGAGTGAGGTCCGATCGGAGCCCGAACGGAAACGGGTAAAGGGGTGCCTGTTTACCCCTATCCAATCGGCCGAATCCTTCCCGCTCGGCGATCTCTAAGGGGGCCAAAAAGCGGCCCTTGGGCGGCCGTTTCGGCCCGCCGATCAGCCGACCATTCCCGCCCCCGACGCGAGGCCCCTGCGGCCCACTCTGGGGCAACGCGGGGCCGACCCGCTCCAGACCACCCACCCCAACCGACCGCCTTCGGGCGGACTGACGGCGCTCGCCCGTCGATCATCAAACACGCAAGGAAACCACTTATGCCTAAGGCTCACCTGACCCCCGCCTTCGTCGCGAATGCCGGCTGCGAAGTCGGCAAGAAACGCAGCGATTGGTATGATGATACCGTGACAGGTTTTGTCCTGGAATGCCGCTGCACTGGCGGCAAGACTTATTACCTGCGCTACCCCGATCCGGCCGGCCGGCAGAGACAGTTCAAGATCGGCCGATATGAAGACATCACCTTCGCCGCTGCCAAGAAGCGAGCGGTGCAACTGCGATCGGAGGCCATCGTCGGTGGCGATCCCGCCGCGAAGAGGGCGGAGGCAAAGGCCATTCCTCTGTACGGGGAGCTGTCGGCCATGCACCTCGCAGACGCCAAGATCCATCAGCGATCCTACTCCACGACTGAGATGTACGTCCGACGGCACATCATCCCGAAGTGGGGGAAGGTGCGGCTGACCGACATCCACAGCCGGAATGTTTCTCAGTGGCTCGGCGACAAGAGGGCCGAGGGGCTGGCCCCCGCTACGGTTGAGAAGATCAGGGTAATCTTCGGAAGATCCTTCCAGCTCGGCCTCGAGTGGGGCATCCCGGGTTGTGACAAGAACCCGACCCATGGCGTGCGGAGGACACCGTTCAACAACGCCTGCGAGCGGTTCCTGACGGCGGAGGAGGCAGCCCGGCTTCGTGAGGCGGCGGCGGCGTCCCAGAACACGCAGCTGCAGCATATCGTGGGATTGTTGCTCCTGACCGGTGCTCGGGTGCGCGAGCTCCTGGACGCCCGGTGGGAGCATGTCGATGTTGGAAAGCGGACGTGGTTGATCCCGACCAGCAAGACAGGGAAGCCGCGTCGGGTTCCCCTGTCGACTGCGGCTCTGGCGATCATTGAGGCCCTACCTCGCTTCAAGGACTGCCCGTGGCTGGTGCCGAACCCGGACACCCTCAAGCCGTTCGTGTCGATCAAGCACGGCTGGCAGCAGGCAATTAAAGTGGCGAAGCTGCCGGGATTGAGGATCCACGATCTGAGGCACTCAGCGGCATCGTTCATGGTCAACAGCGGCGTAGACCTATTCGCTGTCGGTAAGGTGCTGGGGCACGCCAGCTACCAGAGCACGCAACGATACAGCCACCTCGCCAACGACACCCTGCTCGCGGCCGTCGAAGCGGGTGCGGCCAAGCAGGTTGCGGCCTAACCCTCCCCCGCCTCGCGCGCTGGCTTCGGCTGGTGCGCGGGGCGGGACCCTCTTTATTTTTTGCTTTGGTCCGTCGTGCGCATCAGCGCGCCTAATGGACATTCCACGAAACGGACTCTGCGAAGGTCCGTCATGGGTGGTCTACAGACACCCGCCGGGGCTCAGAGCGCTGCGAAGCCGGAAAGGCCCTTTCCGACCATAACGGCGCCGACCAGAAGCAACACGACGGCCATCACGACCGCATTGTTCTGAGTCAGCCAGTCGCGCACCTCTGCAAGCCACGGCCGGATACGATCCTGCATTGCGAAGTATGCCGCGACCGGAACAAGCACCGTGCTGGCGGCGATCAGCACGTACGTCCCAATGACCGGCACGGCCGACGCCACGGACAAGTCCATCGTTCCCAGCAGCACGCCGGAAGCGATGCCGACGGTAAGGTTCTTCGGATTGACCAGAAAGATCCCAAATCCAGCGGCGCACGCGGCGAGCGGGCCCATCTGTTCGATCTTCTGGAGCCACCGGGGGGCCAACGCCGGCTCCCCTCGGCGCGGTCGCGCGCGCCATTCTTTCCAGGCGAGAAAAACCAAGCCGCCGCCGAGCAGGAGCTTCACCACGGCGGCGACATGTCCGGCCCCCTCATTTCCAGAGTTCATTCTGGAAACAGCGGCGACCCCAATCAATGCCGTGGCGATTGCCGCCATCCATCCCAGGAGAAAGGGCGGTGTCGTGCTGCGCGCGCGTGGAGACATCAGCAGCACGGCCACGGCCATGATCGGCAGCGGGCTGACCGCTACGGCAACAGCAAACGGCAGCAATTCTCCCAAGGCGTCCAACATGTGGCGCACACTGAACGGGGGAGGCCGGACCGCCTATCGGCAGAAACCCGGACGGCTCGCGGGGGAGAGCCCGTATCGACCCGAATGCACCGGTCCTAGGCGGCTCCGCAGGCCCCGGAACGGACCCCGTCAGAGGTCGCTAAGGGTCGGGAGCCGACATTGCTGCCCGCGCCGAAAGCGGACGTCTCACCCCCACCAACGTCCACGTCCAGACCCGCCGCTCGGACGGGCTTTTGCAGGTATGGCGCAGGTCAAGTTTTCGGCGGTTCCCACGTTAAGTCGCGCAACTTAGGAAGCGACCGTACCGGCCCCTCAAGCCAATCTGGGAAGAGGCTGGGTTGGGGTGTCGGACCTCGATAAAATTTGGCTCAGATCCATAGCCTGCAAGTCTTTCCGGCCGCGGGTGGAGTAGCCTTCGTAATGCGGGGGTCGCGTGTTCGAGTCACGCAAGCGGCACCACCCCTCCGATCAGTTGAAGACCGCATGGTAGAACCGCCTCGGGCCCGGGGCGGTCTGGGTGGGGATGAGGTGGATCACGGCCACCTGCTTGCCGACCTGGATCGGGTAGTGGGCCTCGGTCAGCAGGGTCGTCCACGGCGTCGAGAAGGTCAGGGTGAAGGGCGTGCGCTGGCCCAGGCCGGTGTCGATGACGGGCACGGCGCTGTCGAGACGGATGGCCAGCGGCTGCGGCGTGGCGTCGACCAGCACCTCGCGGCCCACGAAGGGCATGAAATCCTCGAGCGTCAGGAAGACGAGGGAATCGGACATCGGCGCTCCGCGAACAATGGCGCCGGCATGGTGCACGGGACGGCAAGCTCTGCAATGGTGACGCCATGACCGAGCGTCCCGCCTCTCATATCCGACTGACCCTGCGGCCGCCGCGGCCGGACGACGCGCCGGCCATAGCCGAGCTGGAGACGGCGGGCTTGCCGGAGGCCCTGCGGGTCGATCCGGCGCTGGCGCCGCTGCTGGCGATCCAGGCGCGGGCGCGGGCGGCGAGCCTGACCAGCGCCTTTCCGGAGGCGCTGAACCGGGTGGCGGAGCTGGAGGGACAGACGGTGGCCCGGCTGATCACCGCGCGCGAGGCGGACCGGCTGCACATCGTCGATGTGGCGGTGACGCCGTCGGCCCGGCGGCGGGGGATCGGGGCGGCGCTGCTGGACGCGCTGAAGGCGGAGGCCGGGCCGGCGCCGCTGACCGCCAACATCTTTCCGGAGAACCACGCGTCGCTCGCCCTGTTCGCGGCCGCGGGGTTCGAGCTGCGTCATGAGGACGGGTCGGCCCAGGTTCAGGCGCACTGGGAAAACGACGTTATTGACAGCTAGAGGACCGCATATAGGTTGCGTCCGCCGGAGCGATACACGCAGACCGGAATATCGGGGGTTGCAGTCATGGATAGCTATATGGGGACCATCCAGGCGTTCGGATTTCCGTACGCGCCCCGGGGATGGAGCACCTGCCAGGGCCAGATCATGTCGATCGCCCAGAACTCCGCCATCTTCTCGCTGCTCGGCACCACCTACGGCGGCAACGGCCAGACGACGTTCGGCCTGCCGGACCTGCAAGGACGCGCCCCGATCGGCCAGGGCCAGGGCCCGGGTCTGTCCCAGTATTCGATGGGCGGCGTGCTGGGGACCGAGAACACGGTCCTGACCACCAACAACCTGCCCGCCCACACCCACTCGCTGATGGGCACGACGGGTGGGGCGACGGTCTCGGCGCCGGCCGCCGCCGACGTTCTGGCCAGCGCCAACGGCAGCGATCCCGCGAACGGCGACGCGGTCACCGTCAACATCTACGGCCCGCCCGCCACCATGGCGGCGCTGAACCCGGCGTCCATCGGCATGACCGGCGGCACCCAGCCGTTCCCGATCCTCGGGCCCCGCCTGGTGATCAACTACAGCATCTGCCTGCAAGGCGCCTTCCCGAGCCGGAACTGATCCGGCGGCCGCCGGCCGGGTTCGCCCGGCCGGTCCGGCCCCTGGCCGCAACGCCCTGCGTTCGCCGAAACCCGTCATGCGATCTGGACCGACTCGCCGGTTCGTCCTAGTCAGGTCGGGTTACCGGAGCGTTTGATGCCGCAAGCTCTCAGCGCGCGTCAGGAACAATGCCTGAGGCTGACAGCCTTCCTGACCGACAAGGAAATCGCCGCCCGACTGGGGCTCTCCGAGGCGACCGTAAAGAAGCACGTGCATGAGGCCTGCCGCCGCCTGGGCGTGAACCGGCGCAAGGCGGCCCTGGCCGCTCTGGAACGAAACGTACCAGAGGATACGAAACACCCCATTGGCGGATCAGCCGGGGCCCCCTTTCCTTCCGACATAGGCAAGGAGGCTACCCCCCATGAGCACCCCCCGCGGCAATCTTCTCCCCCAGTGGACCTGGGAGGATCTGGAAGCGGCGCTGGACGGCTTCAGCCCGTCGGGCGCGAACGATCCGGTGCGGCAGCATCTGCTGCGGGGTCTGGCGGACGACGCGGAGCAGTCGAGCCCGCGGGAGTTCCTGCAGCAGGTGCTGAGCGCGGGCTGGGTGATGGCCCAGGTGGGCGCGCAGAACCCCGACTCGGCTACCGACCCCCGCCGCGTAGCTGGGGCGTCCGCGTCCTGATCATCCTGGTGATGGTGGTGCTGGCGGCAGTCATGATGCGGACCATCGCCGACACCATCGTCGCCTACCAGCAGCAGGTGCGGGTCATCGACGTCAACACGATGAAGGCCGCATCCGCCCGGGCCGCGATGAGCGCCCGCCCGTAACTGCCCGGCCGCGCGCCGGGACCGGAGCAGAATGACGCCGTTCCAGACCTTCTACCTGCTGCTCAGCCTGGCTGTGTTCGCCTTCGCATGGATGCGCGGCGGCCATACCGAGCGCACCGGCGTGGCGCTGTTCATCCTCGCCTTCATTTTCAGCTTCGCGGTGCAGCCGATCACCCTGAACCATTTCCGCCTCGGCGAAGCCTTCGTCGACGGCGCCTTCTTCCTCGCCCTGGTCTGGCTGGCGCTGCGGCGCGACCGCTGGTGGACCCTGGCCTGCGCGGCCTTCGGCGCCCTGACCCTGATGGCCCATGCGGTGATCTTCCTGACGCCCGACCTGACGCCGATGCATATCCGCGTGGACGTCGCTGCGCGCTGGGGCATCGGCGTGCTGATGATCCTGTGCCTGGCCGCGGGGGTGCTGGAGCGCTGGATGGCGGGCGAGGCGCCGGCCACGGAGTCGGCGCGTTGGGGTCGCACGATGCGCCCCGCGTCTTGAACATATAAACATATCTTTATATGTCTGGCGGCCGATCCCTGAGGAGCCCGCCTTGTCCCGATCTTCCTTCCTGTTCACCTCCGAAAGCGTTTCCGAAGGCCATCCGGACAAGGTCGCCGACCGCATCTCCGACACCGTCGTCGACCTGTTCCTGAAGAAGGACCCGGAGGCGCGGGTCGCCTGTGAAACCCTGACCACGACCAACCTGGTCGTCCTGGCCGGCGAGATCCGCGGCAAGGGCATCATGGACACCAATGGCGAATGGGCGCCGGGCGTGAAGGAAGAGATCGAGGCCGCCGTGCGCAACGCGGTGCGTGAGATCGGCTACGAACAGGCCGGCTTCCACTGGAACACCTTCGAGTTCGAGAACCACCTGCATCCGCAGTCGGCCGACATCGCCGTCGGCGTCGACGCCTCCGGCAACAAGGACGAGGGCGCGGGCGACCAGGGCATCATGTTCGGCTACGCCTCGAACGAGACGCCGGAGCTGATGCCGGCCACCCTGCAATACAGCCACAACATCCTGCGCGCCCTGTCGGAAGCCCGTCACTCGGGTCGCGAGCCGGGCCTGGAGCCGGACGCCAAGAGCCAGGTCACCCTGCGCTACGAGAACGGCAAGCCGGCCGCCGCCACCGCCATCGTGGTTTCGACCCAGCACAAGGAAGGCCTGGATCAGGCCGCCGTCGCCGCCATCGTGAAGCCGATCGTCAAGTCGGTGATCCCCGCCGGGCTGATCACCGACGAGACCGTCTGGCACATCAATCCGACGGGCGTCTTCATCATCGGCGGGCCGGACGGCGACGCCGGCCTGACCGGTCGCAAGATCATCGTCGACACCTACGGCGGCGCGGCCCCGCACGGCGGCGGCGCCTTCTCGGGCAAGGACCCGACCAAGGTCGATCGGTCGGCCGCCTACGCCGCCCGCTACCTGGCCAAGAACGTGGTCGCCGCCGGCCTGGCCGACCGCTGCACCATCCAGCTGAGCTACGCCATCGGCGTGGCCGAGCCGCTGAGCGTGCACGTCGACCTGCACCGCACGGGCAAGATCGACGAAGACCTGCTGGAAGCCGAACTGCCCAAGCTGATCGGCGGGGCCAGCCCGCGCGCGATCCGCAAGCACCTGGGCCTGAACGCGCCGATCTATGCGCGGACCTCGTCCTACGGCCACTTCGGCCGCGAGCCCGACGCCGACGGCGGCTTCGGCTGGGAGAAGACGGATCTGGTCGAGAAGCTGAAGGCGCTGGCCGCCGGCTGAGTGGTTAGTGATTAGTGGTTAGTGGTTAGTGGTTGATGCGGTTGCGATAGCGCCGGCTGATCGCCGCCGGTGATCCAGCAGTCACTGATCACTCGCCACTAATCACTTGCGCCCCCGACCACCGCCCTCCCCCACGGCGGCGGAGCGCGCTATACGCCCGCCCATGTCCTCTTCCGACGCCCCCGCCCATGGTCCGCTGCGCTCCTTCGGCCGCATCAAGTCGCGCGCGCTGAAGCCGCGTCAGGCGGCGCTGTTCGACACCCTGCTGCCGACCATCGCCGTGCCCGATCCGGCGGCGGGACCGATCGACCCGCAGGCGTTGATGCCCGGCGCGGCCCAGGTCTGGCTGGAAATCGGCTTCGGCGGCGGCGAGCATCTGGCGGAACAGGCGTCGCGCCATCCCGACGCCCTGATGATCGGCTGCGAGCCCTTCCTGAACGGCGTCGGCT
The DNA here is from genome assembly GCF_014196335.1 of Brevundimonas lenta. Classification (GTDB taxonomy): domain Bacteria; phylum Pseudomonadota; class Alphaproteobacteria; order Caulobacterales; family Caulobacteraceae; genus Brevundimonas; species Brevundimonas lenta. The sequence goes on along the minus strand of NZ_JACIDM010000001.1, from coordinate 568,785 downwards.
CGGCCCTGCGTCATATCGAGGAGCGCGGCCTGAAGAACGTGCGCCTGCACGCCGACGACGGCCGCGACGTCATGGCCGCCCTGCCCGACGCCTCGCTGGATCGGGTGATGATCCTGTTCCCCGATCCCTGGCAGAAGGCCCGCCACAACAAGCGCCGCCTGTTGCAGGACGAGACCGCGGCCGAGATCGTGCGCCTGCTGAAGCCGGGCGGCCGGCTGCGTTTCGTGACCGACTGGAAGGACTACGCCGACTGGGCGCTGGAGCGGCTGGAGCGTACGCCCGGCCTGGCATGGATCGCCGAGCGCGCCGACGACTGGCGCGAGGCGCCGGCCGACCACGTGGTGACCCGCTACGAAGAGAAGAAGCTGGGCGACACGCCGCCGATCTTCCTGGAGTTCGTGCGGACCTGAACCCCGGGGGTGGTCTTCCGATCCGAACCCCGGCACAGACTTCGCTCAAGCTTTGGGGGAATGGATGTCGGGTATTTGCAGATTGGGGATTGTCGCCGCTCTCGGCGTGGCGCTCGCCCCAGGCGCTGCGAGTGCTCTGGACGCCGAGTTGGGCGAGGTGCGAGTCGCCTGCGAGGTGACTGACGAGGGGAGGTTGTCGAACTGCGCCCCCCTGTCCCGCGTCGGCGACGCGCCCTGGCTTGATCAGGTCGCTCTTCAGGCGGCCGGGTATTCCCGGATGTCGCCGTCGCAGGGTACGCCGACCGGCCGCATTCATTTTCCGGTGCGTTTCACGTCGGAAGCCGAATACGAGCAGATGATGGCTACGCCTCCGCCCCCGTTGGTGGTGCGGATGCCTGGCCCGCGTGACGATGACAGCCCGGCGACGGTCCCTGCAGTTCCCGCAGGATTCGAGGGACAGGCCTGGGGTGGGCTGACATGCGTCATCACGCCGTCCGCGCAAATCCGGCTTTGCTGGCAGGACGGCCGCAGGGTTCGCAGGGGTTTGCTCGGCGGGAAGCTGGTTTATTTCGCGCCCATGCTGACGAGTTCAGGAACACAGGTGGACGAGCCCCGAGATCTGCCGGCACGGCCCAGCGAGGTCTTCGAACAATGGACCCGAGCGGAGCTGGGAGAGTACGGCGACACCTACGTGAAGACGATCTCCCGATCAGGCGACATGACGCTGGTCTGGTCAGTGCATGTCATCGAAGGCAGCCGGGAGACAAGCCACGACTATCGGCTGATGGAATACGATTGCACCGGGAACCGGCGACGGGCCTTCATGGTCGCCCGGGGCGGCGAGGAGGGTCTCACCGGGGTCCAACAGGCCGATTCCGCTCTATGGTGGCCGGTGGGAGATGAAGGCTTGCCCCCGGAGGAAGATCCTGCGGTCATCGTCTATCGGACGATCTGCTCGCGCTGATCGCCAAACATGGAGGCGCCCATGACCCTGATAGATCTCAGCCATGTGATTGAGGACGGGATGGTCACCTACAAGGGCCTGCCCGCGCCGCATGTCTGCGACTTTCTGAGCCGCGAGGACTCGCGGGCGCATTACGAGCCGGGGACCGAGTTCCAGATCGGCCGGATCGAGATGGTGGGGAACACCGGGACCTATCTGGACACGCCCTTCCACCGCTACGCCGACGGCGAGGACCTGGCGGATGTCGGGCTGGAACGGCTGGTCGATCTGCCCGGGATCGTGGTGCGGGCCGAGGGTCGAAACGCGGTCGATGCGGACGCCTTCGAGGGGCTGGACGTGGCCGGGAAGGCGGTGCTGGTGCACACGGGCTGGAGCCGGCACTGGCGCACGGCTGACTATTACGAGGGGCACCCGTTCCTGACGGCGGCGGCGGCCGACCGGCTGGTCGAGGGCGGGGCGAAACTGGTCGGGATCGACTCCCACAATATCGACGACACGGCGGGTCGGACGCGGCCGGTGCATTCACGGCTGCTGGGCGCCGGGGTGCTGATCGTCGAGCATATGTGCGCGCTGGAGCGGCTGCCGGACGGGCCGTTCCGCTTCTTCGCCGCGCCGCCGAAGGTGAAGGGGTTCGGGACCTTCCCGGTCAGGGCGTTCGCGCAGGTCGCGGCTAGAATTTCCTCCGCTCATCCCCGCGAAAGCGGGGACCCAGTTCTGTCGAATGAACGCCGGCGTTTCAGGACAACTGGCTGAGCGAGGCCGGCCCGCGCCGATCACCCAAAGGACTGGGTCCCCGCTTTCGCGGGGATGAGCGGTTGGTGGGGTCGGATCAGAGCTTAAGCGGAGCCCGACGTATCCCCTCGGCGCACGCAACCACCAGCACCGATTTCACCACGGCCCCGATCAGGAAGGGCGTGAAGCCCGCGTCGAGGGCGGGCCGGAGGCCGATGCCGACCGCCAGCCAGGCCGCGCCGGCGGTGAGGATCAGCAGATGCGCGCCGATCAGCAGGGCCAGCTTTGCGACGAGGCCGCCGACCCGCTCGAACAGGGCGCCCACAAGACCGGCCGCGACGGGGAAGGCGAACAGATAGCCCGCCGTCGGTCCGGCGAAGCGCGCGAGGCCTGAGGCGCCGTCCGACAGAACCGGCAGGCCGACGGCGGCCAGGGCGAGATAGAGCAGGACCGCGAGGATGCCGCGGCGCGCGCCGAGGACCGCGCCGGCGAGCAGGACGGCGAAGGTCTGCATCGTCATGGGCACCGGCACCATGGGCACGGTGAGCCGGGCGGCGAGCACCATGAGGGCGGCGAAGGCGAGGATGAGAAGGGCGGAGCGGAGCAGGCGCATGACGCTGGCAACCACGGCGGATGAGCGTATGCAAGTCGCCGCTGGATTCCGCGATCGAAGCGCGGCTATAAGACCGTTCTCAAAAAGGACCGACTATGACCTTCTCGCTCAAGACCGTGTCCGCCCCCGTCTTCCTGCGCGGCCTGAACGCCCTGAACGGGCTGGTCGACAAGGCCATCGCCTCGGGTCAGGACGAGGCGGAACTGATGGACGCGCGCCTGGCGCCGGACATGAAGCCCTTCCCCGACCAGATCCGCATGGCGGCCTTCTCGGCCCGCAGCTGCATCGCCCGCCTGACCGATCAGCCGTGGCCGAAGACCGACGACAGCGAGGCGTCGCTGGCCGAGCTGAAGGCGACCATCGCCCTGTCTATCGCCTTCATCGAGGGTGTCGACGCCACCGCCTTCGAGGGCGCCGAAACCCGCCGCGTCGAGCTGCGCTTCCCCGGCGTGGCGCTGGACTTCGAGGGCGCGGGCTATCTGACCAGCTTCGCCATCCCGAACTTCTATTTCCACCTGACCACGGCCTACGCGATCCTGCGCAACCGCGGCGTGGAGCTGGGCAAGCGCGACTTCCTGGGCCAGTTGGAGCTGATCTGAGGTCAGACCTCGCCGGCGGCGAAGGCCTTCAGGAATTCGTACTGCGCGTCGGTCTCGGGCACCGGGCGGCCGCGGGCGCGGCCGACGCGCAGGATGGCCTCGTCGACGTTCATCCCGCCCGCGACGAGGGCGCAGATGGCCAGCGACGGGGCGCGGCCCAGGCCGGCGTTGCAGTGGATGACGATGGCCTGACCGGCCTGCAGACGACCATGGATGGCGCCGGCGGCGCGGCGGTAGTGGGCGACGTCGACCGGCAGGCCGTGATCCACGACCGGGAAGTTGTAGAAGCCGATGCCGAGCTTTTCGGCGGTCGTGCCCTCCTCCGCCAGGCCGAAGGCGGCGGCTTCCTCGGGCTGCAGCAGGCTGACGACCTGGTCGACCATGCCGCGGTGCAGGTGCTCGAGCTTGGCCTCAAGCGCCTCGCCGCCTTCGGGCCGGCGCGAGACGCCGAGCCGGCCGGGGGTGTCGAGAGCGATCCAGTGCACCTTCATGCGGCCGTCTTAGGCGGCGGATCGTATGGAAGGCAACGGTCTGCGCCGACAGGCCTTTCCTCGACCATGACATTGGACTATATGCCGCTCCACATCGTTAGACCGGCGTCCGACGGCGCCGTTTGAAGCGGCGGCCCGGACGGCCAGCCGCTTTTGTTTTGCCCGGGACCCAGCCTTGAAGGCCAAGACCGCAGAAGACCGCCAGCTCCTGGAGCTGATCGAGCCGATCGCCGAGAGCCTCGGCCTCGACATCGTGCGCGTGCGTCTGATGGGCGGGACCCAGCGCCGCCGCCTGCAGATCATGGCCGAGCGCGGGTCCGACCACGACATCTCGGTCGAGGAATGCGCCCGCCTGAGCCGCGCGGTGTCGGAAGTGTTCGACGCCGCCGACCCGATCGCCGGCGAATATCTGCTGGAGGTTTCGTCCCCCGGCATCGACCGTCCCCTGACCCGCCAGTCGGACTTCGACCTGTTCGAGGGCTATGAGGCGCGTCTGGAGACGGACCGCATGATCGAGGGCCGCAAGCGCTTCAAGGGCGTGATCGCGGGCGTCGACGGCGACAATATCGCCATCGATCTGGAAGGCGAGGAAGACACCGCGCTGATCCCGTTCGAATGGCTGGTCGACGCCAAACTGGTGCTGACCGACGACCTGATGAAGGCGGGCGCCGAAAAGCGCGCCGCCCGTAATGACAACTCTACCGAGACCGAGGACTGACCATGGCCGTTGGCGTTTCCGCGAACCGTCTTGAACTGCTGCAGATCGCCGATGCGGTCGCGCGTGAAAAGAACATCGACAAGGAGATCGTCATCGAGGCGATCGAGGAAGCGATCCAGAAGGGCGCCAAGGCCCGCTATGGCGCGCACCACGACATCCGCGCCAAGATCGATCACAAGACCGGCGAACTGGCCCTGACCCGTCACGTCACCATCGTCGAGGACGACTGGCAGCCGGAAGACGAGCTGGAAGAGTTCAACGACAGCGCCATGGTGCGCCTGAAGGACGCCTCGAAGCGCGATCCGGAAGCCGTCGTCGGCAAGGAATACATCGAGGAGCTGCCGCCGTTCGAGTTCGGCCGCGTGCAGACCCAGATGGCCCGCCAGGTGGTGACCGGCAAGGTCCGCGAGGCCGAGCGCGCCAACCAGTACGAAGAGTTCAAGGACCGCGTCGGCGAGATCGTCAACGGCACCGTCAAGCGCGTCGAATACGGCAACACCATCGTCGACCTGGGCCGCGGCGAAGGCATCATGCGCCGCAACGACTCGATCCCGCGCGAGGTGTTCAACATCGGCGACCGGATCCGCACCTACATCTACGACGTGCGCCCGGAAGCGAAGGGCCCGCAGGTCATGCTGTCGCGCTCGCACCCCGGCTTCATGGCCAAGCTGTTCGCCCAGGAAGTGCCGGAAGTCTACGACGGCGTGATCGAGATCCGCGCCGCCGCCCGCGACGCCGGCTCGCGCGCCAAGATGGCCGTGCTGTCCAACGACTCCTCGATCGACCCGGTCGGCGCCTGCGTCGGCATGCGCGGCTCGCGCGTTCAGGCGGTCGTCGCCGAACTGCAGGGCGAGAAGATCGACATCATCCAGTGGAACAACGACGAGCCGACCTTCATCGTGAACGCCCTGGCCCCGGCCGAGGTGTCCAAGGTCGTGCTGGACGAAGAAGCCGACCGCGTTGAAGTCGTGGTGCCGGACGAGCAGCTGTCGCTTGCCATCGGCCGTCGCGGCCAGAACGTCCGCCTCGCGTCGCAGCTGACCGGCTGGCAGATCGACATCATCACCGAGTCCCAGGACTCCGAGCGTCGCCAGCGCGAGTTCTCCGAGCGCACCAGCCTGTTCCAGGAAGCCCTGGACGTGGACGAGGTCATCGCCCAGCTGCTGGTCACCGAAGGCTTCGCCACGGTGGAAGACCTGGCCTTCGTCGAGCCCTACGAAATCTCGGACATCGAAGGCTTCGACGAGGACACCGCCGAAGAGCTGCAGGCCCGCGCCCGCGACTTCCTCGACCGCAAGTCGGCCGAGCAGGACGCCAAGCGCAAGGAACTGGGCGTCGAGGACGGCGTGCTGGACGTGCCGGGCGTCACCCTGCCGATCGCCGTGGCCCTGGGCGTCGGCGGCGTGAAGACCGTCGAGGACCTGGCCGACCTGGCCACCGACGAAATCCGCGGCGGCTATGAAGTCCGCGGCGGCGAGCGCGTGAAGGTTCCGGGCGTTCTGGAAAGCTTCAACCTGGCCCAGGAAGACGCCGAAATGCTGATCTTGCAGGCCCGTGTCGCGGCCGGCTGGATCGACGCCTCGGAACTGCCGCAGCCGGAACCCGAGCCGGAATACGAGGAAGAGTTCGTCGAAGGCGAATACGACGCCGACGCCGTCTTCTCGGGCGCCGCGCCGGAAGGCGAGGAAGCCGCGTCCGAAACCGACGATGCGGAGGTCCTCGTCGAGGACCCCGATCAGTCCCAAGACGCGTGATGGGAAGCCCGGCCGTCCATGAGTCTGCGCGAAGCGACGATCGATAGGGAACGCCGCGACCTGGTCACTCACCAGCTCATGGATGAATCTCGACTGATCCGCTTCGTCGCCGCTCCGGACGGCACGGTCGCCCCCGACCTGGCGCGCAAGCTGCCGGGTCGCGGCCTGTGGGTCGCGGCGGACCGCGCCTCGATCGAGACCGCGGTGAAAAAGAATCTGTTCAGCCGCGCGGCGAAGGCCCCGCTGAAACCGGCCGCCGATCTGGCGGAGCTGGTCGAGACCCTGCTTGTCCGGCGCTGTCTGGACCAGTTGGGCCTTGCCCGGCGCGAAGGCGTTCTTATCTCAGGCTTCGAAAAGTCGGCCGCCGCGATCCGTTCGGGCAGAGCCGCGTGGCTTATCGAGGCGGCGGACGGGTCCGCCGACGGGCGGGGCAAGCTGCTGGCGCTGGCCAGACATCAGGTTCCGCAACCGAAAGTCTGTGGCGCTTTCAGCGCGGACGATTTGAGTTTGGCCCTCGGGCTGGAAAATGCGATACACGCCGTCCTGCTAGAGGGCGGGCGGGCCGATCGCTGGACCTTCGAGGTCGAACGACTGGCGGGATTTCGACTGCTGTCGCCCATGACGTGGGGCGGGAACGCGGCTGAGGACCCGGATGGAAATTCAGACGGGCGGGGCTCCGCTCCCTGACGGGGGGCGAGGCGCCGCACGGCTATTTGTGTTTGGACGACGATGGTGGGCTGTCCGCCGTCAAAGTAAAGCGACCGGATGACTGACGAGAACGACAAGACCAACGACGGCAAAACGACCCCTCCTTCGACGGGGCCGCGCGCGCCGCTGAGCCTGAAGCCGCGGACGGCGGGATCGGTTTCGACCGGCACCGTCAAGCAGAGCTTCAGCCACGGCCGCTCCAAGACCGTGGTGGTCGAAACCAAGCGCCGCGTCGGCGCCGTGCCGGGCGCTTCGCACCAGCGTCCGCAGGGCTTCGACGTCGCTCGTCCGCGGACCGACGCCCCCGCCGCGCCGCAGGCCCCGCGCCCCGCCGGCGGCCCGGTCGACTCCGGCAACCTGTCGCAGTCCGAGCAGGAAGCGCGCCGCCGCGCCATTGAACTGGCCACCCGCCAGAACGCTGAGCGCGAAGCCGCCGCCGCCGCTGAGCGCGCCGCGAAGGACGCCGCCGCCCGCGAGCAGGCCGCCGCCGCCGAGCGCGCCGCCAGCGCCGCCCAGGCCGAGGCTGCAGCCGCCCGCGCCGCCGCCGAGGCCGCTCGCACCGAGGCCGCCAAACTGGCCGCCGCCGCGCCCGCACCGGCCAAGCCGGCCGCCAAGCCCGCTGCTCCGGTCGCTCCGGCAGCCCCGGCTCCGGTCGAGGCCGCCCAGCCCGCGCCGACCCCGGCTCCGACCCCGGCTCCCGCCGCTCCGACGCCGGCCGCTCCGCCGCGTCCGGCCGCTCCGGCTCGCCCGACCGTCAACTTCGGTCAGCGCGCGCCCAAGCCGGGCAATCCGGCCCGCGCACCCGCGCCCAGCTTCGGCGGCCGTTCGGCCCGCGAACAGGCGATGGGCGGCGGCGAACGCAGCTTCACCGACCGCGCCGCCAGCGCATCGACCGCAGGCCGTCCGCAGGGCGACCGGCCCCAGGGCGATCGTCCGCAGGGCGCCCGTCCGGCCGCCGGCCAGACCGTCCGCTATTCCGCGCTGAACCCGCGTCCGGCGCCGGGCGCCGCCCGTCCGGGCGGACCGCGCACGGGTCCCGGCGGCCGTCCGGCCCCGAACGCCCCGCCCGCGACGCCTGAAGTCGCCCGCCCGGCGCGCGCCGGTTTCGGCCGTCCCGCCGGCACGGGTCGCGAGGAAGATCGCGACAAGCGTTTCAGCGAAGCCGGACCCGGCAAGGCCGTGTCGCGCACCCGCGGCGAGCCCAAGCGCCGCGAAGGCCGTCTGACGATCCAGGCTGTGGCCGGTGGGGACGAGGACGCCGCCGAGCGCATGCGCTCGCTGGCCTCGGTTCGCCGCGCCCGCGAACGCGAGAAGGAAAAGCGTAAAGGCGGCTCGACCGACGCGCCGAACCGTCCGCGCGAGGTGGTCATTCCCGACGTCATCACCGTTCAGGAGCTGTCCAACCGGATGGCCGTGCGCGGCGTCGACATCATCAAGTTCCTGATGAAGCAGGGCCTGATGATGAAGATCAACGACGTGATCGACACCGACACGGCCGAGCTGGTCGCCGACGAATTCGGCATGGCCGTGCGCCGCGTGTCGGAATCCGACGTCGAAACCGGCTTCCTGTCCGACGCCGTCGACGACGAGGCGACCACGCCCCGCGCCCCGGTCGTGGCCATCATGGGCCACGTCGACCACGGCAAGACCTCGCTGCTGGACGCGCTGCGCACCACCGATGTGGCGGGCGGCGAAGCCGGCGGCATCACCCAGCACATCGGCGCCTATCAGGTGCGCCTGGAAGACGGCCAGCGGGTCACCTTCCTGGACACCCCGGGCCACGCCGCCTTCTCGGCGATGCGTGCGCGCGGCGCCAATGTGACGGACATCGTGGTTCTGGTCGTGGCCGCCGACGACGGCGTCATGCCCCAGACGATCGAGGCCATCCAGCACGCCAAGGCAGCCGGGGCTCCCCTGATCGTGGCGGTCAACAAGATCGACAAGCCGGACGCCAACTCGCAGAAGGTCGTCAACGAACTGCTGCAGTACGAGGTCATCTCGGAAGCGCTGGGCGGCGACACCCAGATCATCGAGGTCTCCGCCAAGGAGAAGATCAACCTCAAGGGTCTGATCGACGCCATCCTGGTGCAGGCCGAGGTCATGGACCTGAAGGCCGACCCGGAACGCTCGGCCGAAGGCGTGGTCATCGAAGCCAAGCTGGACAAGGGCCGCGGCCCTGTCGCGACCGTCCTGGTCAAGCGCGGCACGCTGAAGCGCGGCGACATCATCGTGGCCGGCTCCGCCTGGGGCAAGGTTCGCGCCCTGCTGAACGAGCGCAACGAGCAGCTGACCGAAGCCGGTCCGTCCGTCCCCGTCGAGATCCTCGGCCTGGACGAGGCGCCGAGCCCGGGCGAGCCGCTGGCCGTGGTGGAATCCGAAGCCCGCGCCCGCGAGCTGACCGAATACCGCGCCCGCGTGAAACGCGAGAAGGCGACCGGCGGCATCAACCAGGTCTCGCTGGCCGACATGATGGCCAAGCTGGGAACCAAGAAGATCTCGGAAATGCCGGTGATCATCAAATCGGACGTGCAGGGGTCGGGCGAAGCCATCGCCGGATCGCTGGACAAGATGGGCACCGACGAAGTGCGCGCGCGCATCGTCATGCAGGGCGCCGGCGGCATCACCGAGAGCGACGTGCAACTGGCCAAGTCGGCCGGCGCGCCGATCCTCGGCTTCAACGTCCGCGCCTCGAAGCAGGCCCGCGACCTCGCCGACCGCGAGGGCGTGGAGATCCGCTACTACTCGATCATCTACGACCTTCTGGACGACATGAAGGGCGTGATGTCGGGCATGCTGGCCCCGCTGCAACGCGAAACCTTCCTGGGCAACGCCCAGGTGCTGCAGGTCTTCGACATCTCCAAGACCGGCAAGATCGCCGGTTGCCGGGTCACCGAAGGCGTGGTCCGCAAGGGCGCCAAGGTCCGCATCATCCGCGACGACGTGGTGGTGCTGGAGCTGGGCACGCTGCAGACGCTCAAGCGCTTCAAGGACGAGGTCAACGAGGTCCAGTCGGGTCAGGAGTGCGGCATGCACTTCCAGGGCTTCCAGGACATCAAGGCCGGCGACTACATCGAGTGCTTCACGGTCGAAGAGATCAAGCGCACCCTGGACTAGGGTTCGTCGGATCACACGAAACAGAAGGGCGGCGTCTTCGGGCGCCGCCTTTTTGCCTTACGGGTTGAGGATCACAGTTCCATGCGTCGCCTTCTGATCGCCTCCCTCATCCTCTCCGCCGTCGCCGGTCCCGCGGCGGCCGAGACACGCTATCTCGCCTATGACGCGTCCGACCGCGTCACCCAGGCCCTGACGCGCGGCGTCACCCTGGAGGCCGACCGCAGTCTGCTGGGCGCCATCAGCGTCCGCCGCATCATCTCGACCTCGAACCGCGGCGCCGCCGACATTCGCCGCGGCGGCCCCGACGCGGTGCGCCGGGCCCTGCCCGCGGGCGCGACCCAGACCAGCGTCTACGCCATCGCCTCCGAGGGCGACGGCCGCGGCCTGACCCGCGCCCTTTGTCCGGGTTCGGAGGAAGCCTGGCTGGTGCTGGGCCGGGTCCAGCTGGGGCGTCCGCTGGTCGCCCAGGCCGTCGGCCGCTGGCCGGACGGCGCCTTCCGGCACTGTGTGACCCTGTCGTACAATTGGCGCGGCGAATGGGCGACGCCGCCCGCCTCGTCGAGCGGCGACGACTCCAGCGCCCCTGTCGGGCGATAAGGCTTTTTCCTGACGGCGGGCCCGCTAAGGTTGCAGGCGATGCCCTCCGCCACCGCCAGCCGACAGACCGGACTCAAACGCCTCGCCGGAGCGCTGGCCTTCGTCTGCCTGGTGCTGGCCCTGATGGCGCTGGAGCAACGGCACACGGTCGCCGCCTGGCACATGCTGCGTGACGAAGCCGGGCCCGCGATCAGCCGGGTGGTCGGCTGGGTCGCCGGCGGCGCGAAGGACGGGGCGTCCGGGTTGAAGGCCGCGGCCGCGGACGTCGGGCCGGTCGCGACCGCTGCGGACGACCAGATCCTGTCCGGAGAATTCGCGGCCGGGGACGAGGTGACCCGCAGCGAGGTCGGCGGCGTGACCTTCGTCGCAGCCACGATCGGCTTCGACGCCGGCGAGGCCCTGCACACCAGCCCGCTGCGCATCGCCGCCGGTCGCGAGACCTTCATGCAGGGCCTGACGTGGAGCGACCGTTTCGACGCCCCCGCCGACGCCCAGATCGAACTGCGCCGGGTCGATGCGGCGGCGCCCTCGCCCCTGTGCGACGGACGCCGGCCCGCCGTGGTCGCCCTGTTGCATCGCGGACGAAAGGTCGATCTGATCCTGTTCCGCTCCGCCCCAGGACCGGAGGCGCGCCCGTCCGCCGTCTGCGGGATCTGGAGTTTCCGGAAGCGATGAAGCGACCGCATACCGGGCTTCCCTCCCTCATCCTGTGCGCCCTGCTCGGCGCCTTCTGCGCCCTGTGGACCTGGACCGCGCCGGGCGACCCGAACCTGTGGCCGGCGCCCGCGGACGGCTCCGGGGTGGAGGTGCATCTGCTGGACAACGGCTTCCACACCGACCTGGCCGTGCCCCGCGCCGCGCTTGAGGCCCGGCCGGGTCCGCTGGCCGACGCGGTGCGCAGCCTGCCGCCCGGCGACTGGATCCTGATCGGCTGGGGCGATGCGAAATTCTATGTCGATCAAAGCCCGATCTCCGACCGTCTGCCCGACGGCGCCCGGGCCTTCTTCCGGCCCGGCAATCCTTCGGTGATCATGCTCGACCCGGCGCAGAAGGATCCGCGCCGGCTGTTCGCCGAGGACGGCCGCCGGAGCGTCCGCCTGTCCGACGCCGGCTTCGACCGCATGGCGGCGCATATCGAGGCGTCTCTGGACCTGTCGACCGGCGCGGCGCGGGTGGCCGCCGCCCGCGAGGGAGACGACGCCCGCTTCTTCGCCAGTCATGAGCATTTCTCGATCGCACGGCTGTGCAATCACTGGACGGCGGGGGTCCTGAACGCCGCCGGCCTGGCGGTGCGCCCGTTCCGTTCGATCGTCTCATCCGAACTGATCGCCACGATCGACCGGGCGCAGGGCGCATCCGCCTCCGCTGGACACTGAGCTGCAAGACGCCTAGACCCCGCGCTCATTTATCGGCCGCGTTCGAAAGGCTCAGCCTTTCCGATCCGACGCGGCTTCGCTTTTCGAGCCGGGTCCGAGCCCCGGCGGGCGACACGGAAGGAGCGCGCCATGGGCCGCAAGCAGCACACCCGAAACGCCTCCGGTCCGCAGGGTCCGTCGCAACGCCAGCTTCGCGCCGGAGAACTGATCCGCCACGCCCTCGTCGAGGTGCTGCGCGAGGAAGAGATTCACGACGAGGCGCTGAAGAACGTGTCGGTGACCGTGACCGAGGTGCGGCTGTCGCCGGACCTCAAGCACGCCATCTGCTTCGTCGAACCGCTGGGCGCCGGCGTCGCCGACGCGCCGACCGCGGGTCACGTCAACGAGATCATCAAGGCGCTGAACGCCCACGCCAAATTCCTGCGCGGCGTGCTGGGCAAGCACATCGACATGAAGTTCACGCCGGACCTGAAATTCCGCCACGACGAGAGCTTCGAGGCCGCCGAGCGGCTGAACCGTCTGCTGGACGACCCCCGGGTCCGCGCCGACATCGAACAGGCGGACGAGGACGAAGACTGATGGGTCGGCGCAAACGCGGCCAGGTCATCGACGGCTGGGTCTGCCTGGACAAGCCGTACGAGATGGGCTCGACCGAGGCTGTGACCCGCATCCGGCGCCTGTTCGACGCCCAGAAGGCCGGTCACGCCGGGACGCTGGATCCGCTGGCCAGCGGCATCCTGCCGATCGCCCTGGGCGAGGCGACCAAGACCGTGCCGTTCATGATGGAGGCGCAGAAGGTCTATCGCTTCACCATCCATTGGGGCGCCTCGACCGATACGCTGGATCGCGAGGGCGAGATCGTCGCGCGCTCGGACGTGCGTCCCACCGTGGACCAGGTGAAGGCCGCCCTGCCCGCCTTCGTCGGCGAGATCGACCAGGTGCCGCCCGCCTTCTCGGCCATCAAGGTCGACGGCCAGCGCGCCTATGACCTGGCCCGCGAGGGCGTCGAGGTCGAGCTGAAGTCGCGCCGCGTCACGATTTACGAGGCCGCCGTCACCGACGCGCCGGACACCGACCACGTCGAGATCACCATGCGCACGGGCAAGGGCGTCTACGTCCGCTCCCTGGCCCGGGACCTCGCGATCGCGCTGGGCGCGGAGTGCCACGTGTCGGCCCTGCGGCGCGAGCGGGTGGGGCCGTTCTCGACGGAAAACGCCGTCACTCTGGATTCCCTGGAGGAAATGGTGCATAGGGGCGCCGCCTCGGAAGGCTTGCTTCCCGTTGCGACCGCCCTGGACGACATCCCGGAGCTGGCCGTGACGGATCAGGACGCCTTCTCGCTTCGGCAGGGACGGCCGATCGTTCTGCTCCCCAGACAGGTCGAAACGCTCAAGGGTCAGCTTCGCGCGGACTCAAGAACTGTTTCGGCGTTTCTGGGACAGACCCTCGTCGCTCTCGGTCAGTTGCGGGCCGGTCGCTTTGAACCCGACCGCGTATTCAACCTCCAATAAGGAGAACACGATGTCGATCACTGCTCAACGCAAGCAGGAAGTCATCAACGACAACGCCCGCGCTTCGGGCGACACCGGCTCGGCCGAGGTCCAGGTCGCGATCCTCTCGGAACGCATCGCCAACCTGACCGAGCACTTCAAGACCCACAAGAAAGACAACCACTCGCGTCGCGGCCTGCTCAAGATGGTCTCGCAGCGTCGTCGTCTTCTTGACCACCTCAGCAAGGTCGATCGCGAGCGCTACACCGCCCTGATCACCAAGCTGAACCTGCGCCGCTAAGCGCAGACACGCGGAACAGATTCGAGGCGCGGGCCATGTCCGCGCCTCTTTCCGCATTCAGAGACCAGCCGCGCGCCGCGGTATGTACCGGCGCATGACGCGAGGGCTGAATACCGGTCCTCAGATACTCCCGGGTTCTCCGCGATGGCGCGGCGGCCCATGGACCGAAGGACTGAACGCCCGACGCTCCACCCATTGATGGGACCCCGCGCGGAATCCGCCCGCGGGATACGAAAGACGAGACATGTTCGATATCAAACGCAAGACGATCGACTGGGCCGGCCGCCCCCTGACGCTGGAAACCGGCCGTATCGCCCGTCAAGCCGACGGCGCCGTGCTGGCGACCTACGGCGAGACCGTGGTTCTGGCCACCGTCGTCTACGGCCGCGCGCCCAAGCCGGGCCTGGATTTCTTCCCGCTGACCGTGAACTACCAGGAAAAGACCTTCGCCGCCGGCAAGATCCCGGGCGGCTACTTCAAGCGTGAAGGCCGTCCGACCGAGAAGGAGACCCTGGTCTCCCGCCTGATCGACCGTCCGATCCGCCCGCTGTTCGTCAAGGGCTTCAAGAACGAGACCCAGGTCGTCATCACCGTGCTGCAGCACGACCTCGAGAACGATCCGGACGTGGTCGGCATGGTCGCCGCCTCGGCCGCCCTGACCATCTCGGGCGTTCCGTTCATGGGCCCGATCGGCGCCGCCCGCGTCGGCTACATCGACGGCGAGTTCGTTCTGAACCCGACCCTCGACCAGCTCCCGGACAGCCAGCTCGACCTCGTCGTCGCCGGCACCCAGGACGCCCTGATGATGGTCGAATCCGAAGCCAAGGAGCTGTCGGAAGAGATCATGCTCAACGCCCTGATGTTCGCGCATCGCGGCATGCAGCCGGTGATCGACGCGATCATCGACCTGGCCGAGCACGCCGCCAAGGAGCCCTTCGACTTCCAGGCCGACGACGTCTCGGACATCGTCGCCTCGATCCAGTCGCTGGTCGGTGAAGACATCAAGGCCGCTTACACCCACGCCGGCAAGTACGAGCGCCGCACGGGCGTCGACGTGGCCAAGAAGAAGGCCGCCGAAGCCCTGGTGAAGACGGAAGAGAAGCCGGACGGCGTCGACTCCGCCAAATTCGCCACCGCCTTCAAGGAATGCGAAGCCCACGTCCTGCGTCGCGACATCATCGACAACGGTCACCGCGTCGACGGCCGCGCCCTCGACAAGGTCCGCTCGATCGTCTCGGAAGTCGGCGTCTTCCCGCGCACCCACGGTTCGGCCCTGTTCACCCGCGGTGAGACCCAGGCCATCGTCGTCGCCACGCTCGGCACCGGCGAGGACGAACAGTACGTGGACGCGCTGAGCGGCACCTACAAAGAGAAGTTCCTGCTGCACTACAACTTCCCTCCCTACTCGGTCGGCGAGACCGGTCGTATGGGCGGCGCGGGCCGTCGGGAAATCGGTCACGGCAAGCTGGCCTGGCGGGCGATCCGTCCGATGCTGCCGACCTCGGAAGAGTTCCCCTACACCATCCGTCTGGTGTCGGAGATCACCGAGTCCAACGGCTCCTCGTCGATGGCCACGGTCTGCGGTTCGTCGCTGGCCCTGATGGACGCCGGCGTGCCGCTGAAGCGTCCGGTCTCGGGCATCGCCATGGGCCTGATCCTGGAGCCCTCGGGCGAGTTCGCCATCCTGTCCGACATCCTGGGTGACGAAGATCACCTCGGCGACATGGACTTCAAGGTGGCCGGCACGCGCGAAGGCATCACCTCGCTGCAGATGGACATCAAGGTCGCCGGCATCACCGAAGAGATCATGCGCAAGGCGATCGCCCAGGCTTCGGCCGGCCGCCTGCACATCCTCGACGAGATGGACAAGGCCATCGACGGCGCCCGCACCGAGCTGGGCGAGTACGCTCCGAAGATCGAGCAGATCAAGGTTCCGACCGACAAGATCCGCGACATCATCGGCACCGGCGGCAAGATCATCCGCGAGATCGTCGAAAAGACCGGCGCCAAGATCAACATCGAGGACGACGGCACCGTGAAGATCGCTGCTTCCGAGCAGGAGAAGATCGACGCGGCCAAGGACTGGATCAAGTCGATCGTGTCCGAGCCGGAAGTCGGCACCATCTACACCGGCAAGGTCGTGAAGGTCGTCGACTTCGGCGCCTTCGTGAACTTCTTCGGCGCCAAGGACGGTCTGGTCCACGTGTCGCAACTGGCTCTGGAACGCGTCGCCAACCCGGCTGACGTCGTTTCGGAAGGCCAGGAGGTCAAGGTCAAATTCCTGGGCCTGGACGACCGCGGCAAGACCAAGCTGTCGATGAAGATCGTCGATCAGGCCACCGGTGAGGACCTGACCGACAAGATCAACGCCGAACGCGCCGAGCGCGGCGAAGCCCCGCTGTCGGAAGACACCGGCGGCCGTCCGAAGCGTGAAGGCGGCGGCGACCGCGATCGCGGCCGCAGCCGCCGGTAAGACCCGGCGTCAGTGACGGAATGAACGAGGGCCCCGGTGGAAACGCCGGGGCCCTTTTTCCTGCCCGCACCGGCGGCGCGCCGGTTGCGCAGGCGCCCGACCCGTCCGGGCGGAATAACCGGCCGCGCGCATTCCCCCTTGGAAACGCCACGATCCCGCGCTAAGTCTCTCGTGTCTCCCACCCAAAACGCACGCCTCGAACCGATCCGGTTCCTGCTTCGCGCGCGCTCAGGGCAGTGACGGTCGGGCCGGTCGCCCGTCGGACCACGGGGGCGACACCGGATTTCCGACACATCGTCAGCGGGGAAGGGCCCCGAACGAGCGGAAGACGAAACCCCAGGACGGATACCGAGCCAGACGCCCGGTCCGCCCCCACCATCAAGGCACGGTAGCGTCCGATGAGAGATTTCAAGGGCATGAAGCGTCAGCGCGGACGCAACAGGAAGCCCGGCGGCGGCAATAACAACGCCAACGCCACAAACCCGAACCGTTCCTGGGACTCGCAAGGTCCCGAGAACATCAAGGTCCGCGGCAACGCCCAGACCGTCTACGAGCGCTATATGCAGCTGGCGCGCGACGCCTCGGCCGGCGGCGACCGCGTTCTGGCCGAGAACTACACCCAGCACGCCGAACACTATTTCCGCGTCCTGCGCGCCCTGCAGCCACAGCGCTCGGTCTCCGAGATCGCGCAGCGCGAACTGGCCGGCCAAGGCTTCGACATCGATTTCGAGGACGAATCCGGCGCCCAGGCCGCCGCCATCATGGCCGCCCAGCAGGCCGAGACCGACCGGATCGCCCAGCAGGAGGCCCGCCAGCGCGAGGCCGAGGAACGCCAGAACGACCGCCAGGGCGACCAGCCGCGCCGCGAATGGCGCGACCGCGACGATCGCGAGCCGCGTGAACCCCGCGAACCGCGCGCCGAGGGCGCCGCTCCGGCCGCCGAGGGCGAAATCCGCGAAGGCGGCCGCCGTGAAACCCGCCGCGAGCGCTGGGAGCGCCGCCGCGAGGAACGCAACCGCCGCTTCGAGGGCGAAGAGGGCGAAGGCGCCGCGAACGCCGAAGCCGCCGCCGAGGTCCGCGAGGAACAGCCCGCTTTCGAACGCGAGCCCGAGGCCGCCGCCCCGGAACGCACCCGCGAGCGTCCGGCCCGTCGTCCGCGCCGCGAGGAGACCGAGGACGAGGCTCCGTCCGCCCTGCCCGGCTTCCTGACCCGTTCGGCCGCGCCCGTCGCCGCCGCCGCGCCGTCGGAGCCTGTCGAGGCCGCCGGCGACGAGGCCCCGGCCCCGAAGCGCCCCCGCGCGCCGCGTCGCAAGGCCGAGGCCCCCGCCGACGAGGGCTGAGCCCTTCGGACGACTGCGCCCCGCAGGGGAACGGCGGCTCGCCGAACCCCGGCGTCAGGCGAGGAAGCTTGACGTCGGCGACGCATACTGGCCCTTAAAGGCGGTCCGGGTATCGAGGACGTCCATGCTTCGTCTGTTCCGTCTTTCGGTGATCGTCTCCGTCGCCGCCGCCGTGCTGGCGGCGTGCGCATCGACGCCCCCGCCGCCCCCGCCTCCGCCGCCGCCGATCGCCACGCCGGGCGGCTCGACCGAGGGCGTGCTGCGCGACTGGCGCAGCATCATCACCCGCTTCGACCGCGACCGTTACAATCGCCGCGACGCCGCCTGGACGCTGGCCCTGCAACAGGCCCGGCGTCAGCCAGGCTCGGGCGACCTGCGCCCGCTCGGCGACCTGATCGTGCCCGGCGCCCAGCGCCCGCTGGTGACGCCGCCGCCCGGCGACTACCGCTGCCGCACCGTCAAACTCGGCTCCCAGGGGGGCGAGGAAGGACTGGGCTATGTCGTTTACGGCTGGTTCGCGTGCCGCATCGAGCAGACGCCGAACGGACTGAAATTCACCAAGCTGACCGGCAGCCAGCGGCCGTCGGGCCTGCTGTTCCCCGAGAACGAGCGTCAGATGGTGATGCTGGGCTCCATGGCCCTGGCGTCCGAACCGGCCGCCAACTCCTACGGCCAGCGCCCGGACCGCGATCTGGTCGCCGTGCTGGAGCGGATCGGCGAGCGGCGCTGGCGGCTGGTGATCCCGTGGCCGCAGAACGAGTCCAATCTGGACCTGATCGAACTGGTTCCCGCCGCCCCGCGGTGAACCCGAACGGGTTCCGACCGTTGGGATGGGCTCAGTCTTGTGGAGCCTTGCCGATGCGGACCCTGACCGCCGTCGCCGCCCTCGCGGCCCTTCTGTCCGCCTGTGGCGCGCCGACGCCGTCGCCCGAAGAGTCCGGCGGCGCCGTCGACCCGACGACGACCACTCCGACGCCCGAAGCGGCGGGCACGCCTCCGTCCGGAATGCCGACGCCGACCGCGCCGCCCGCCGCCGGCGAGCAGGGCGGTTCCAGCGACTGGCGCACGGTGGCCAATGCCGACGACGCCTCCCGGCTCGGGCGACTGGATCAGGCGTGGCGTCTCGGCCGGGCAGAGGCCGAGGACAAGGGCTTCGCCGAGAAGGTCGAGGCCCTCGGGCCGCTGGTCGATCCGAACGCCGGTCAGGCCGGACGCCTGCAGCCCGCGCCGGGGACCTATCGCTGCCGCAGCATCAAGCTGGGCTCGCACGACAATGCCGGCCTCGCCTATGTGGAATACCCCTGGTTCCGCTGCACCATCGAGCTGACGCCGGGCGGCGACCTGATCCTGACCAAGACGACGGGCTCGCAACGTACGCGCGGCCTGCTTTATCCGGACACGGATCGTCGCCTGGTCTTCATCGGCGCCCAGGCCCTCGGCGCGGATGAGACGAGCTATCCCGCGTACGGCGCCCAGCCGGTCCGCGACCAGGTCGGCGTCTTCGAACGCATCGGCCCGGAACGCTGGCGCCTGGCCATCCCCTGGCCGAAGGTGGAGTCGAAGCTGGAGATCCTCGAACTGGTGAAGTGAGGCTGGTCAGAAGGGGAGGAAAGCCTCTCCTTCCGGCCTCAGACCTTCGTCAGGCGCAGGTCGTGGAAGTCGTAGCTGAAGTCCGCGTCCGGGCTGACCGCCTTCATGGTCGCCGAAACCGGCGCGCCGTTCTCCAGCACGAAGGTGATGAACGTGTCCTCTTCCCGCCGGTCGGTGAAGCGCGTCCGCATGGTTTCGCCGTCGAAGGCTTCCAGCGGGCCGCTCAGCGACGGGGTGCGGGAGAAGGCCAGCCACAGGCCGGTCTTGCGGTTGCGGCCGCGGCCCGTCGCGCGGGTCTCGATGACGATGTCGCCGTACCAGGGATCGCGCCAGGCGCCGGCGTAGGCCTCGAGCGGCAGGGACGGCGGGGCGCCGGCGGCCTGTTTGGCGTCGATCTCGGCAGCGGCCTTCAGCGAGTCCGCATTTCCTTCCGTGGTCAGACGAACGGCGTCGGCGACCCAGTCGAAGCCGTCCTTGCCCATGACGATGTCGGCGATGCCGCTGCGCAGGGCGCGGGTCAGCTGGCTTTCCTCGGCATTGGTGAAATAGCTGAAGCCGGCGTTGCGTCCGGGCAGCAGCACCGTGCCCGAGAGGAAGCCCGGGGCCCCGCCGCCGTGGGTGATGAAGCGCTCGCCGCGATAGTCCTGCACCTGCCAGCCGGTGGCGTAGGTGGCGGCGATGGCGCGGCCCGGCAGCTCCGCCGTCGGCCCGGCCGAGTTGGAGATGATGATGTTGGGCTTCCACATCTCGTTGGCGCGCGCCTCGGACCACAGGCGGGTGCCGTCGGGCAGTTGTCCCTTGGCCAGCTGGACGGCGATCCATTTCGACCAGTCGACGGGGTTGGTGACGAAGCCGCCCGCGGCGCCGGCCGCGGCCCAGTCCCAGACCTCCTGGATCGACTGGCCGATGGTCTGCATCTCGCCCTGGTAGCGCAGCGGCGGCCCGATGCGGCCGTGCGGCAGGGCCGAGGTCGCCGGGTCGGCGGCGGTCATCAGCGGCAGGGTCTCGGTCATGCCCAGCTTGTCGAGGATGCGGGTCTGGACGAACTGCTCCCACGGCATGCCCGAGGCGGCGGCGACGACCTCGCCGGCGACCACGAACATCAGGTTGCAGTAGTTGTAGGTGGTGCGGAACTGACCCGCGATCGGCACATGCGGCACCGCCTCCATGATCTGCGCGCGCGTGCGGTCGCTGTTGGGCCAGAACAGAAGGTCGCCGGCGCCGAGGCCGAAGCCGATGCGGTGGCTGACCAGGTCGCGCACTGTGACCATGTCGTTCAGCTCGGGCTTCGACAGGCTGAAGCCGGGCAAGTACGTGCGCACCGGCTCGTCCCACTTCACCTTGCCCTCGTCGATGAGGATGGCCAGGGCGGCGCAGGTGACGGCCTTGGTGTTCGAGGCGATGGCGAAGCGGGTGTGCTCGTCGATCAGCGCCTTGTCGCCCTTCTTCCGCACGCCGTAGCCGCGGGTCAGCACGGCCTGGCCGTCCTTGACCAGGGCCACCGAAACGGCCGGCTGATCCGGGAAGGCGGCCATGGCGCGCTTCACGAAGGCGTCGACCTGGTCGGCCAGGGAGCCGCTGTCGTTCGCAGGGGTCTGCGCCCGGGCGATCGACGGCAGGGCGGCGGCGCCGGCGACAGACGAAACCAGCGCGCTGCGGCGCGTGAGGCGGATGGACATGGAGACGCTCCCGACGAACTTGCGGGGCGGACGCTAGCCCGGAGCGCGCCCGTCGTCATCCCCTGGGCGGGGGACGCAGACGGATGTTTGGGCGATGTCCAGAGAAGGCGACCAAAAAGTGACCGTCACTGTAGAAACTGTAATGAAATGAAGAAGATGTAACTCGGCCCGCGCCGTACGGCCTGTTAGCTGGACGGTTCGGGGGAACGGCAGCGCTTCCCTCATGCTGACCGGTGGGGGCCATGCCGAACCTGAAACTCATCCTGCTCGCAGGCGTCGCCCTGACGCTGCCCGCCGGCGCCGCGGCCGCCCAGACGCAGCCCGCCCCCACGCAGCCTCCGGCCCAGCCCGCACGGCCGGCCGGGACGGAGGAAGCGCCCGCCGCCCTGGAAGAGGTGGTGGTGCAGAGCCGCGCGACGGACATCCGCACCTCGATCGACTCGACCAGCTACAGCCTGAAGGATGACCTGCAGGCCCAGACCGGCACCCTTGCCGACGCCCTGCGCAACGTGCCCTCGGTGGACGTCGACCCCCAGGGCAATGTCTCGCTGCGCGGCGACGGCAACGTCACCATCCTGGTCGACGGCCGTCCGTCCGGCGTCTTCTCCGGCGAGAGCCGGGCCCAGGCGGTGCTGTCCCTGCCCGCCGACCAGTACAGCCGCATCGAGGTGATGACGAACCCGTCGGCGGCCTACAGCCCCGAAGGCTCGGGCGGCGTCATCAACCTGATCTCCAAACCCAACGCCGCCAAGGCCGGCGCCGTCTCCACCGGCTCGGTGCGCGCCAACGTCGGCGGCGGGGGCCGCTGGAACCTGGGCCTCAACGGCTCGACGACGCGGGGCGACCTGACCCTGTCCGGCGACGTCGGCACGCGTCACGACCTGGCCCGGCAGACCTTCGACCGGGTGCGCGAACAGCTGAACCCCGTCACCGGCGACCTCATCAGCACCACGCACCAGACCCAGGACGTCGACGGCGACTCCGACGTCCATTTCGGCCGACTGAACGCCGAATACCGCCTGACCGAACAGGTCCAGCTGACCGGCGAAATCCGCGGCAATCTGATCGACACCGGCGGCCGCGGGCTGGAGGTCTACGACACCACCGACGCGGCGGGCGCGCCCGTCAGCCTCTACACCCGCGACGGCGGCTTCGGCTTCGAGGGCGACAATCTCGGCGCCACCGCCCGCATCCTGCGCCGCTTCGGCGGCGAGCAGGGCCACGACTGGACCACCGAGCTGCGGGTCGACCGCAATCGCGGCCATTTCTCGATGGATTCCGCCTACGACTACGATCTGCCTGTCGCGCCGGCGGCGTTCGAGACGATCGACAACCGCAACCGGCTGATCCTGACCGGCTTCTCCAGCGCCTACGTCCGGCCGATGCCCGACGCCGGCAAGCTGCGCACCGGCTATGAGCTGGAAATCCGCGACTCGGCCTTCGACAACGCCGCCAGCCGCGGCCCCTCCCCCGACGCCCTGGTGCCGGACCCCTTCGTGACCAACCGGTTCGAGGTCTTCCAGCAGGTCCACGCCGGCTACATCACGTATGAGCGGCCGTGGGGCGACCTGTCGGCCCAGTTCGGCCTGCGTCTCGAATACGCCGATGTCGAGATGAACCAGGTCACCACCGACATCCTGACCAGCCAGCACTATTTCCGCGCCTATCCGACCCTGCACGTCAGCTACCAGCTGACCGAGGCCGAGCTGGTCCGCGGCAGCTACAGCCGGCGCATCCAGCGCCCGGTGCCCTTCCTGCTGAACCCGTTCACCAGCTACCAGGACCCGCTGAACCTGCGCTCGGGCAACCCGGACCTGGAGCCGCAGGAGACCGACGCCTTCGAGCTGATGTGGCAAAAGCGCGCCGGCCAGACCTTCTACCAGGCCACCGCCTACTACCGCGACACGCAGAAGGCCTTCACCGAAGTCGCCACCGACATCGGCGGCGGCGTGCTGCTGACCCGGCCCGAGAACCTCGGCTCGCGCCGCGACTACGGCGTCGAAGTGGTGGCCAACGGCAAGCTGCACGAGACCCTGCGCTACAACGCCAGCCTCAACCTGTTCCGCCAGGAGATCGACGCCGCCGGCATTCCGGGCGGCCAGGATCGCTCGGGCACGGTGATCACCGGCCGCGCCACCCTGAACTGGCAGCCGACGCCCGAGGACTTCGTCCAGCTGTCCGGCCTGTACCAGGGCGACCAGCTGCTGGCCCAGGGCGAGCGCGAGGCCGGCGGCATGCTGAACCTCGGCTATCGCCGCAAGCTCAGCGAGACCCTGGCCTTCCAGCTGACCGTGCGCGACCTGCTGGACGACTTCGGCGACGTCACCACCTACGACACCCCGACCTTCACGGACCGCACCGAGCGCACCTTCGGCGGCCGCGCCTGGTACGTCGGCCTGACGTACAGCTTCGGCGGCGGCCCGCGCCGTCAGCAGGATCCGCAGTTCGACTTCTCGGCGCCCCAGACGGGCGGCTGATCAGCCCAGCCGCCGGCTGACCTCGGCCCGCTCGGCCGGCGTCAGGTCCAGGACGGCGGCGGCGCGGTATTTCTCCAGCGCCTCGCGCTGCTTTCCGGTCGCCTCCAGCGCCCGGCCCCAGGCCAGTTGCAACCCGCCCCAGCGCGGCGCGCGTTCGGCCGCGGCGCGATATTTGCGGATCGCCCCGCGAGGGTCGCCGCCGGCGGCCAGGGCGTCGCCCTCGAACTTCAGCGGATCGGCCCAGCGCGGGGCCCTTTTCGCCGCCTGACGGAACAGGGCGATCGCGCCGGCCCGGTCGCCGCGCCGCAGCTTCGCCTCGCCCCAGGCCTGTTCGGCGCGCGGCAGCGACGGCCCCATCCGCACGGCGCGGGCGAACCAGCGATCCGCCCCCGCGCGGTCGCCGCGCAGTTCCGCGATCTTCCCCCGCGCAATGGCGCAGCGGTAGCAGTCCGCCCCGGGCGTCGAGAGCAACTGCTCCACCGCCGCCCCATCCATTCGCGCCAGCACCGGCGCCAGGTCGATGGACCAATAGGCCACGCTGCCGGCGCCTACGGCGTGCCAAGCATGGCGATCACCTCGGCGCCGAGACGCTGGACCGCCGCGGCGTCGCCCCGCTCAGAGGCCTCGACGAAATCGATGAGCAGGGCGGCCTGCGGAATCGCCCGAGAGGTCCCGTCGATCGGCGCCCGCGCCCGGCGCGCGCCGCTCACGTCATGCAGCCTGAGCCGGGCCTCCGCCGCGTAGTAGTGGGCGTTGACGCCGTTGTTCGCGTAGTCCGGCAGGCCGGTCATGATCGTCGCCTCCGCGGCGGCGGTGGCGAAGTCGCCTGTGGCCTCCGCGATGGAGGAGCGCACATTGTGCAGCACCTGTCCCTGCGACGCCTCCGTCACCCTGGGATCGCGCCGGCGCATCGCCCGCTCGGTCAGCCGGTTTTCCGCCAGCAAGTCCTCGTCGCGGCCCATTGCGAGGAGGGAGTCGCTCACGTTCCAGCGCGCCTTGTGGAAGGTGGGATCCAACTCCAGCGCCTGCCGGGCGAGGGTCTCGCCCAGAGCCGGATCGTTGGCGTCCAGCGCGTTCACGGCCTGCCCCACCAGCGCCCACAGCCGCTCGGTCCTGTCCGTGGACGCCGCCAGTTCGGCGAGAACCGGTGCGTCCATCCCGTTGCCCCTTCGGCTCACCCAGACGGCGTAACGGTAGGGTTGGGACTGCCGGTAGGCGGCCTCGGCCGACTGGTCCAGCAGCCGGTTCAGATCGGACTCCGGGCCGCTGACGGTGACCCCTGGCTGAGATCCGACCCGCACGGTGATCGCCAGCCCGTCGGCGGTGCGCACGACATCGCCGGTCAGTCGCGTCTCACGGCCCAGGCCGGCGCGCAGGGCGCCCCAGAGCTCGCCCGCCGACATGCCGGTCTGGGGCACCTCGACGGCCAGGTCGTCGCCCCAGTTGTTGCTGTAGCTGCTGGGCGCGCGCGAGCTGTCGGTCGCCGCCTGCATGGCGCTGAGCCGGTCCAGCAGCCGCGCCGCCAGCACCGATCCGTCCATCCCCTGCGCCGCCATCTCCGGCGGCACGCCCAGCGGCTCGACCACCAGCCCCTGCGCATTGCGCGCCGCCAGCAGCACCGCGCCCGCGCCCAGCACCAGCAGCATCACCGCCGCCGCCAGGGTCATGTCGCGCACCGCCTTGATGCGGTTCCTGAAGCGTTCGTTGCGGGCGAGGCCGATCTGCTCCTCGGCCAGGCGGATATGACTTTCCAGCAGCCGCCGGGCCGCGCCTTCTGGCGGCGCGCCCGTGGCCTCGGCCTCCATCGCGATCTCCACCGCGTCCGGCGTCGTCGGCTCGTCGCCGGCCGATCCCGCGCGCGTTTGCGCCTCTTCGAGCATGCTGTCCCCCGCAGTCCCGGCGGGAAACTGCCATGCTCCGGCGTCGATGAACATCGTTCACATGCAGTACGTCTTGCGGCCCCGGCCCTGTGCGCCCACCTCCCTCGCAACCGGACGGCGCGTTGCTTGCTTGTGAGGATGCAACCGTCCGCATTCCGCCTCATCAGGGGAAAGCATGAACCTCGATCTCTATTCCGACCGCGCCAAACAGGCGGTGCAGTCCGCCCAGTCGCTGGCGCTCGCCCGCCGTCATCAGCAGTTCGCGCCCGAGCATCTTCTGAAGGTGCTGCTGGAGGAGCGCGACGGCCTGGCGCGCAATCTGATCACCGCCGCCGGGGGCGACGCCGCGAAGGCGGAGACCGCGGTCGAGACCGCGCTGAA
The DNA here is from genome assembly GCF_014196335.1 of Brevundimonas lenta. Classification (GTDB taxonomy): domain Bacteria; phylum Pseudomonadota; class Alphaproteobacteria; order Caulobacterales; family Caulobacteraceae; genus Brevundimonas; species Brevundimonas lenta. The sequence continues at coordinate 543,098 of NZ_JACIDM010000001.1, read as the reverse complement.
GAAGCGCGCCCAGGTCTCGGGCGGCTCCGGCCAGCTCTACCTGGACGGCGACACCGCCCGCGTCTTCGCCGCCGCCGAGGAGGCCTCGAAGAAGGCCGGCGACGCCTTCGTCACGACCGAGCGACTGCTGTCGGCGATCGCCCGCGAGGGCGGGGTCGCGGCCGAGGTGCTGAAGTCGGTCGGCGTGACCGCCGACAAGCTGGACGCCGCCATCAACGAGGTCCGCAAGGGCAAGACCGCCGACAGCGCCGCGGCGGAAGACGCCTATGACGCCCTGAAACGCTACGCCCGCGACCTGACCCAGGCCGCCGCCGACGGCAAGATCGATCCGGTCATCGGCCGCGACGAGGAGATCCGCCGCACCATCCAGGTGCTGGCCCGCCGCACCAAGAACAACCCCGTCCTGATCGGCGAGCCCGGCGTCGGCAAGACCGCCATCGTCGAGGGCCTGGCCCTGCGCATCGTCAACGGCGACGTGCCGGAAAGCCTGCGCGAGAAGAAGGTCATGGCGCTGGACATGGGCAGCCTGATCGCCGGCGCGAAATACCGCGGCGAGTTCGAGGAGCGGCTCAAGGCCGTGCTGAACGAGGTCTCGGCGGCCGAGGGCGGCATCATCCTGTTCATCGACGAGATGCACACCCTGGTCGGCGCCGGCAAAGGCGACGGGGCCATGGACGCCTCCAACCTGCTCAAGCCCGCCCTGGCCCGCGGCGAGCTGCACTGCGTCGGCGCCACCACGCTGGACGAGTACCGCAAGCACGTCGAGAAGGACGCGGCCCTGGCCCGCCGCTTCCAGCCGGTCTTCGTCGAGGAGCCGTCGGTGGAGGACACGGTGTCGATCCTCCGTGGACTGAAGGAGAAGTACGAGGTCCACCATGGGGTGCGCATCTCGGACTCGGCCATCGTCGCCGCCGCCACCCTGTCCAACCGCTACATCACCGACCGCTTCCTGCCCGACAAGGCCATCGACCTGATCGACGAGGCCGCCAGCCGCGTGCGCATGGCCGTCGACAGCAAGCCCGAGGCGCTGGACGAGATCGACCGCCGCCTGGTGCAGCTGAAGATCGAGCGCGAGGCGCTGAAGAAGGAGACGGACAACGCCTCGCAGCTGCGTCTCGACAAGCTCGAGGACGAGATCGCCGACCTGGAGGGCCAGTCGGACGACCTGACCGCCCGCTGGAAGTCGGAGAAGGAGAAGGTCGGCCAGGGCGCGCAACTGCGCGAGACGCTGGACCGCCTGCGCGCCGAACTGGCCGCCGCCCAGCGCGCCGGAGACCTGGGCCGCGCGTCCGAGATCGCCTACGGCCAGATCCCGCAGATCGAGCGCCAGCTGGCCGAGGCCGAGGCGGCCGAAAAGGACCCCGCCAAGGCGGGTCCGCTGACGCCCGAAGTCGTCGACGCCGAACAGATCGCCCAGGTCGTCAGCCGCTGGACCGGCGTGCCGGTCGACAAGATGCTGGAGGGCGAGCGCGAGAAGCTGCTCAAGATGGAGGACGCCCTGCGCGGTCGCGTGGTCGGCCAGGACGAGGCCCTGACCGCCGTCGCCGATGCGGTGCGCCGCGCCCGCGCCGGCCTGAACGACCCCAACCGCCCGCTCGGCTCCTTCCTGTTCCTCGGGCCCACGGGCGTCGGCAAGACCGAGCTGACCAAGGCCCTGGCCGAGTTCCTGTTCGACGACGAGCACGCCATCACCCGCCTCGACATGAGCGAGTATATGGAGAAGCACTCGGTCAGCCGCCTCATCGGCGCCCCTCCGGGCTACGTCGGTTATGACGAGGGCGGCGCCCTGACCGAGGCCGTCCGCCGGCGGCCCTACCAGGTCGTGCTGTTTGACGAGGTCGAGAAGGCCCACCCGGACGTCTTCAACGTCCTGCTCCAGGTGCTGGACGACGGCCGCCTGACCGACGGCCAGGGCCGCACCATCGACTTCCGCAACACCCTGATCATCATGACCAGCAATCTGGGTTCGGAGTATCTCGCCAGCCAGGGCGAGGGCGACGACGTCGAGACTGTGCGCCCCATGGTCATGGAGTCGGTCCGCGCGCACTTCCGCCCCGAGTTCCTGAACCGCATCGACGAGATCATCCTGTTCCGCCGCCTCGGCCGCGACCAGATGTCGGGCATCGTCCGCATCCAGCTGTCGCGGTTCGAGAAGCTGCTGGCCGACCGCCGCCTCACCCTCTCGCTCGACGACAGCGCCGCCGCCTGGCTGGCCGACAAGGGCTACGACCCGGTCTACGGGGCGCGGCCGCTGAAGCGGGTGATCCAGAAGGAGCTGGTCGACCCGATCGCGCGGAAGCTTCTGGCGGGCGAGATCGAGGACGGGAGCGTGATCGCCGTGTCAGCGGGGGCGGACGGGCTCAGCATAGGCAAAGCCCAGGTTCACTAGCCTCTCCCTGCTATCGTCATTCCGGGCGAAGGCGCGCGTCCGCGCGCCGGAGACCCGGAACAGGGCGGCGCCGTAGCGTAGCGGAGGCGACATGGATCCCCACCTGCGCCCGTGACAGCTTCGCGCTCCCGCGCGCCGCCATGTTCCGGGTCTCCGCTGCGCTGCGCCCGGAATGACGAAAGCGAAAAAAGCGCATAGGTTGTGCGGATGGAGACCCATCGCACCTTCATCGCCACCTACATCATGGCCAATGGCCGGAACGGCGCGACGTATCTGGGGATGACGTCGAACCTGACTGCGCGCGTGTGGAAGCACAAGACAGGGGCTTTTGAAGGCCACTCGAAGGCCAAGGGCTGCACCCGCCTCGTCTGGTTCCAGCGCTTCGCCTGGGTCACCGAGGCGATCCGGCGCGAGAAGCAGATCAAGAAATGGCTGCGCGACTGGAAGTTGAAGCTGATCGAGGACGCTAACCCCGACTGGCTCGATCTCGCCGCGGACTGGTACCCGGTCAACGACCCCGACTGGACCCCGCCGCCCGAGGTGGACTAGTTGAAGAACCGCCACCCGGCCCATGCCAGCAGCGCGCCTATCGACAGCGCGAAGAAGGCCAGGTTGATACGGATGTCCCACCGGGCCCGGGGCAGGGTGTGTTCCGGGTAGTCCACCGGCCACCACCGGGTCCGCGCGGCCTCAGTGAGCATGGCCAGGGTCACCGGAATGCGCGTGACCCGCTGGTTCGGCGGCTTGAAGAACACGCCGCCGAAGTTCTGTCCTTCCTCTTCGTGGTGGAAGTACCAGAGGTAGTTCGCGGCATCGACGCCGAACCGGTCGACGAACGCGTCCATGAACTCGGAGGCGTCATCGCCAGTGATGCCAAGCACATCGAACAGGTCGACGTCGTCCGCCAGAGGCGGCGTCGCCCCCCGGAAGTCTTCGACAAATGCCAGCACGGCGTCGCGCATCGCGCTCATGGCGATAGTTCAGTCCGCCCCCAACACCGGCATCACCTCCACCCCGTCGCAGGGGAAGATCGTCATGTGCGGGTGGCCTTCGAACAGCTTCACGGCCGCCTCGTGGGACTCCGCGCGGACGACCATGAAGACGGTCAGCAGGTTGACGACGTCGGTCACCTCGCCCGCCGCCGAGATGCGCTTCGTGAAGCCCAGCGGGCCGCCCTGGTGGACGATGACGTCGCGGTGGGCCTCGTCCCAGGCGAGGACCGCCGGGATGCCGATCGCCTGTTTCGCCGCCTTCTCCGCCTCGGTCAGCGCGTACCAGGCCTGCCATTGCGGGCCGGTCTTGTCGCTGGTGAAGACCGCCAGGTAGTGGCCGTCGGTGCTCATGCGGTTCTCCCGGGTGCAGGCGGAGGATAGGCCCGGCCGGGAGAGCGCGTCCAGGCGCCCTTCCTTTCGTCATCCCGGCGAAGGCCGGGACCCAGCGGCGCCGAAGCGCAGCGGAGGCGAAACCCCACACGCCGGCGCTTCCGACAGCTTCGCGCTCGCGCGCGCGCCGCTGGGTCCCGGGGTTCGCTGCGCGCCCCCGGGATGACGAAAGCATGGAGAAGCCGCTAACCTGCGCCCATGTGCGCCTCCTTCCAGGCCCGGTTCAACGTCACCCAGCTGGTGAAGGTGTTCGCCGATGCGCGGGCGCCGTTGCTGTTCGAGGGCGGGCTGCCGAACATCGAGCCGGTGGACGAGGTGCGGCCGACCGATCCGGCGCGGGCGGTGCGCGCGCTCGCCGGCGATCAGGCGGAGCTGGCGCAGATGCGGTTCGGGTTTCCGCCGCCGGCGCCGAAACGTCCGCCGGTGATCAATTTCCGCAGCGAGGGGCGGCGCTTCTCGAACGGGCCGAACGGCGGGCGCTGCCTGGTGCCGGTGTCCGGCTTCTACGAGTTCACCGGCGACAAATATCCCAAGACGCGCTGGCTGCTGTCAGGCGTGGACCAGCCCTTCCTGGCGCTGGCGGCGATCTGGCGGGCGGGGGCGGACGGGGCGCCGGACGCCTTTTCCCTGCTGACGGCCGAGCCGGGGCCGGACGTGGCGCCGTATCACGATCGCGGGGTGCTGCCGCTGGCGCCCGATCTGTGGGCCGACTGGCTGTTCGACCGACGCCCGGCGGAGGAGCTGCTGGCCCCGCCGCCCGCGGGCGTGCTGAAGGCCGAGGCGGCGCCCCGGCCCTGAGGTCTACATCTTGGGGATCGGATTGGTGCGCGGGTCGGGGCCGTTGGTGACGACGCGGTCACGGTCGGACAGGTCCTTGACCACGATGACGTTTTCGAAGCCCGCCGCCTCGAACAGCGCCTTGACCTGCGGGCCCTGGTCCCAGCCGATCTCGACCGCGAAGGTGCCGCCGGGCTTGAGGATGCGCATGATCTCGGGGGCCAGTTCGCGATAGGCCTCCAGCCCGTCCGGGCCGCCGTCGAGGGCCAGGTGCGGGTCGTGGTCGCGGACCTCGGGATCCAGGCCGGGGATGTCGCCGGACGGGATGTAGGGCGGGTTGGAGACGACCAGGTCGAAGCTGTGCTCGCCGAAGCCGGCGGCCCATTCGGTGCGGATGAAGTCGCAGCGGTTGTCGAGGTCGAGGTTGGCGGCGTTCTCGCGCGCCACGGCCAGGGCCTCGGTCGAGACGTCGGTGCCGACGCCGCGGGCGCCGGCCCGCTCGGCCAAGGTGGCCAGCAGGATGGCGCCCGAACCGGTGCCGAGGTCGATCAGGGTGAAGGCCTGGTGCGGCTGGAAGGCCAGCATGACGACGTCGAGGATGGTCTCGGTGTCCGGGCGGGGGCTGAGCACGTCGGGGGTGACGTTCAGCATGATCTTCCAGAAGCCCTTGCGGCCGAGGATGCGCGACACCGGCTCGCGCTTCAGGCGGCGGTCGATATAGCCGTCCAGCAGGGCCTGCTGGTCGGGGGTCACGACGCGGTATGGGTCGGCCAGGATGTCGGTGCGCGAACAGCCGGCGGCGACCTCCAGCAGCAGGCGGGCGTCGATCGACGGGCTGTCGATGCGACCGTCCTTGAGCCGGGCCTGCGCGGCCTTCCAGGCGGTGAGCAGGGTCGGGGCGGCGGGGGCGGCTTCGGTCATGGCCCCCGATTGGCGCGCCCGGCCGAGGATTTCAAGCGCCGCGGCGCCGGAACGTCCCGCCAGCGCAGCCGTTCTGGCGCGGATGCAACGACAGTCGGGACATCGGGGCGGTATCGGCCTGCGCGGGGTGATGGGCGCCGTCGCGGCGGGTCTGGCCGCGGGCGCGGCCGGGGCCCACCTGGTCTATCGCCACGGCCACAAATACGGGCTGGAGCTGCGCCGCCCGCGCCCTGAGCCTTCGCCGCCGCACATCCCCACGCCCGCGGATTTCGAGGCGAAGGAGCCCGGCCGCGGCCGCACCGCCCAACGCCCCGAGCAGATTCCGCACAAGGGCTGGACCGACATCTTCTGGCGCTGGGGCGCGTCCTATTTCGGCGACCGGGTGGGCTTCATTTCCGGCGGGGTGACCTTCTTCGTCCTGCTGTCCCTGTTTCCGACCCTGGCCGCCTTCGTCACCGTCTATGGGCTGTTCGCCGATCCGAACCAGGCGGTGGAGCGGCTGTATTTCCTCTATTCGGTCATGCCCCAGGGGGTGGCCGAGTTCCTGTCGGGCGAAATGCAGCGCCTGGCCGAGAACTCGAACTCGCAGCTGACCTTCACCCTGTTCTGGACCGTGCTGCTGTCGCTGTGGACCGCCAGCGGGGCGGTGAAGGTGCTCTTCTACGGGCTGAACATCGCCTACCACGAGGTCGAGAAGCGCCACATCGTGAAGTACAACCTGATGTGCCTGGCCATCACCCTGGCGGGCCTGGTGGCGGTCGGGATGTCGGGCGTGCTGGTGGTCGGCGTGCCTCTGGTTCTGGGCGTGCTGGGCGTCGGCGCCGAGTTCGCCCACCTGGCGCCGCTGCGCTGGCCCCTGCTGCTGGTGGTTTATGGCGCGACGCTCACGCTGGTCTATCGCATCGGGCCCTGCCGTCAGAAGGCGCGCTGGCGGTGGCTGACGCCGGGCGCGATCGCCGCATCGCTGATGAGCCTGGGGCTGTCGCTGTTCTTCAGCTGGTACCTGCAGACCTTCGTCCGCACCGCCTCCTACGGCCCGCTGGCGGCGATGATGGGCTTCCTGCTGTGGACCTGGCTGAGCGTGCAGATCATCCTGATGGGCGCCGAGCTGAACGCCGAGATCGAGCACCAGACGGCCATCGACACCACCACCGGCGAACCCTTGCCGATCGGCGAGCGCGGCGCCGTGGTGGCCGACACCGTGGGTCCGAGACGCGGCAACCCCGCGGCCCTGGCCTTCACCCTGAAGCACGCCGAAGCCCTGTCGGACCGGCTGCTGAGGCGGAAGATCAGGCCGCCGGAGAGCTGACGCGAATTTCCCCTCGCCTCCCCTGCGACATTTTGGCATGTACCGCGACAGGGGGAGACACCAGTCCATGTTCGTTCGTCTTTTCGCCGCGCTCGCCGCGGCGCTTTCGCTGTTCGCCGTCACGCCTGCGCTGGCGTCGCCCGCCGCCGAGGCGCCCACGCCGGAACAGGCCGAGCGCCTTCAGCAGCTGCAGGCCATCGTCGACAGCCTGCACCCGCAATACGACACGGTCGTCGTGCGTCAGGCCGACGTCACGCTGAACCTGGGCAAGGCGTACTATTTCCTGAACGCGGAAGAGGCGAAGCGCGTCCTGACCGAGGGCTGGGGCAACCCCGCCGACAGCGTCACGGACGTGATCGGGATGATCTTCCCGGCCGACAAGCTGTTCGTCGACGACACCTGGGGCGCGGTGCTGACCTATTCGGCCGACGGCTACGTCTCGGACGCCGACGCCAACAAGATCAAGCCGGACGAACTGCTGACCCAGCTGCGTCAGGGCGAGGACCAGGACAACGCCGCGCGCCGCGAGGCCGGTTTTTCGACCATCCATCTGGTCGGCTGGGCGCAGCCGCCCGCCTATGACGCGCAGAAGCACAATCTGATCTGGGCCAAGGAGCTGTCGTTCAGCGACGCCGGCGGCGCCCCGAACACCCTGAACTACGACGTCCGCGTGCTGGGCCGTCGCGGCGTGTTCAGCATGAACCTGGTGACCGGCATGGAGCACCTGGAGGCGACCCGCGCCGACGCCAACCGCCTGATGGCCACCGCCACCTTCAACGAAGGCGCGCGCTACACCGACTTCAAGGAGGGCGTCGACAAGAAGGCGGCCTATGGCGTGGCCGGGCTGATCGCCGGCGGCGCCGTGCTGGCCGTGGCCAAGAAGGCCGGCATCCTCGGCATCCTGTTCCTGATCCTGAAGAAGGGCGGCGTCTTCCTGATCGCCGGCGCCGGCGCGGCCTTCGCCTGGCTGCGCAACATGTTCGCGGGCAAGAAGGGCGGCGAGTTCCGCACCGCCTCGGCGCGCGTCGCTCCGGCCACGGTCGACGCCGAGCCGGACCCCGGCCTGGCCCCGATCGTCCAGGACGAGACGCCGCCGTCGACGGACGAGCGCGACAAGCCGCTCTAGATCGAAATCAGACGATCAGCCCGTCCCTGCAATGCGGGGACGGTTCGGGGCCTAGCCGAACTCGGCTTCCAGATCGGCCAGGCGGGCGGCCTGATCCTCGGCGATCAGGGCGTTCAGCAGCGGGTCGATGTCGCCTTCGAGGATCTGCGGCAGGCTGTGCAGGGTCAGGCCGATGCGGTGGTCGGTCACCCGGCCCTGCGGGAAGTTGTAGGTGCGGATACGCTCCGACCGGTCGCCCGAGCCGACCTGCGACTTGCGGGCGTCCGAACGCGCGAGATCCTTGGCCTGGCGCTGCATGTCGTACAGGCGGACGCGCAGGTTCTTCATCGCCTTGTCGCGGTTCACGTGCTGCGACTTCTCGGACGAGGTCACCACGATCCCCGACGGGAAGTGAGTGATGCGCACCGCGGAGTCCGTCTTGTTGACGTGCTGGCCGCCCGAGCCGGAGGCGCGGAAGGTGTCGATGCGGATGTCCTTGTCCTGGATGTCGATCTCGACGTCCTCGACCTCGGGCAGGACGGCGACCGTGGCGGCCGAGGTGTGGATGCGTCCGCCGGCCTCGGTGGTCGGCACGCGCTGGACGCGGTGGACGCCGGATTCGAACTTCAGGCGGCCGAAGACGCCGTCGCCGGTGACGGTGGCGATGATTTCCTTGTAGCCGCCGGCGTCGCCCTCGGTGGCGCTGTCGACCTCGACCCGCCAGCCGCGCGTGGAGGCGTAGCGCGAGTACATGCGGAACAGGTCGCCGGCGAACAGGGCGGCCTCGTCGCCGCCGGTGCCGGCGCGCACTTCGAGCACGGCGGAGGCGTTCTCGTCGGCGTCGCGGGGGGCCAGCAGCAGGGCGACCTCGCGCTCCATGTCCGGCAGGCGCTCCTTGAGGTCCTGCAGCTCGTCGGCGGCCATCTCGGCCATCTCGGGATCGGCGGCCATGGCCTCCAGATCGACCATCTCGGCGCGGGTGCGGGCCAGCGCCATGACGGCGTCGGCGACCGGCTTCATCTCGGCGTGCTCTTTCGACAGGCGCACGATCTCGGCGCCGTCGCTGGCCGCGCCCATGCGCGCCTCCACCTGGTGGAAGCGGTCGAGCACCTGATCGAGCCGGGCCTGCGGAAGTCTCACGTCGAACAGCTTTCAATTGCGGGAGCGGTCCTTACCCCGCCGCGCGCATCCCTGTCGATGAGCGGGGCCGCGGGCCGCTTTCCGGAGACCGTAACCTTCGGGCATCACGGCCAAAAATGTCGGTCGGGGAACGCAACCCCAGGCATGCCTCCACTGGACATTGGCCCCGCTATTGGAGTAGTCACGAAATCGTGTCCGGGTGTTTCGGACCATTCCTTTTGGGGGGAACCATTATGAAGAAGTCCATCGCGGCCGCGCTTTGCGCGTCGCTCGCCCTTGCTGCGTGCGCCTCGAGCCCGGAAAGCATTGAAGCCACCTACATCTCGCCGGCGACCTACGGCTCGCTGGACTGCGCCCAACTGGAGCAGGAACTGATCCGCGTCGGCAACCGCGTGAACGTGGTCACCGGCCGCCAGCGCAGCCAGGCGCAGAACGACGCCATGGTGATGGGCGTCGGCCTGGTCCTGTTCTGGCCCGCCCTGTTCTTCCTGAAGGGCAATGGCGGCGCGACCGAGCTCGGCCAACTGAAGGGCGAATATGACGCCCTGCACGCCAACGCGACGGAAAAGCGTTGCGGCTTCGAAGCTCGCACCGCCTCCTAAGCGGCGACTGACTAGCTAGATCCAAGGGGCGACGGTCGAGAGGCCGTCGCCCTACGGCGTTCTGGACCCTGAAAAATGCGACGGCTCGCCGGTCGCTATGCTCAGGCCGGACGCGTATCCGCGAAGCTGGCGCGAGCCTCCAGCCCGTCGCGCAGGGCGACCAGCCCCGGACGACCCGTCGCCCAGTCGTAATCGGGATGACGGAAGCCGATCCAGGTCACGGCCACGCCGGCGGTGATCGTCCCCACATTCAGATCGTCGGCGCTGAGCCCTTCGGCCTCCAGCGCATCCAGCGCACGACCCATGTTTTCGGTCCAGCGGGCCATCCATGAGGGCGAGCGCTCGGTCTCGGGCCGGCGCTTCTCCAGCAGCAGTTTCACGCCCATCTCCAGCGCGCCGTTGGCCATGGTCTCGATGCGGCGCACCCGCAGCCGCTCCGCGCCGTCCGCCGGGAGCAGGCGCGCGCCGGCGCCGAGGGTGTCGAGGTATTCGCAGATCACCGGGCTGTCGTTGATGGGCCGGCCGTCCTCGGCGATCAGAGTCGGCACCTGGACCACCGGGTTGGACGACAGCAGCTCGGGCGCATTAGCGTAGGGATCGACCGCGATCTCCTCGATCCGTCCGGCCAGCCCCTTCTCGCGGGCGACGATCCGGCATTTGCGGGCGTAGGGCGAAGGCGTGGTGATGTAGAGCTTCATGGAGCGGTCGGACCCGGGGCGACGCAGCGCTTGTCGCGCAACAGGGTCCATTCATCGCATTGGCGGCCGTCCGTGAAGACGCAAACGCCGTATTCGTCGCCGCTGGCGCTGCGGCGGACCTGGTGCGATCCGCCCTGGTTCACGCAGTTGACCGAGGCCGGGTTGGCCATGCCGAGGTTGGGTCGGGTTTCGGGCTCTGTCGCCGGCGCCGCGCAGGCGGCCAACACGAAAAGCAGCACTGGCAGGCAAGCGTTTCGAACCCGGGCCATCGGCCTTCCCCCTATTCCGCGGCGGTGCGCACCGCCTCTTGCGCCGCCCGCGCCGCTTCCAGCTCGGCGGCCTTGCGTTCGACCTGTTGGACGATCTCGTCGATCATCCCCTCATTGGCCTGTTTGTGGGCGATCTTGCCGTTCAGATAGACCATGCCGGCGCCCTTGCCGCCACCGGTGAAACCGACGTCGGTGTAGAGCGCCTCGCCCGGGCCGTTGACGACGCAGCCGATGATCGACAGCGACATCGGCGTGGTCACGTGGGCCAGCTTCTCCTCGAGGATGCCGACCGTCTCGATGACGTTGAAGCCCTGCCGCGCGCACGACGGACAGGCGATGATGTTCACGCCGCGATGGCGCAGGCCCAGCGACTTGAGAATGTCGAAGCCGACCTTGATCTCCTCGACCGGATCGGCGGCCAGCGACACGCGGATGGTGTCGCCGATGCCGGCCCACAGCATCGAGCCCATGCCGATGGCCGACTTGATCGTGCCGGTGCGCAGCGGCCCCGCCTCGGTGACGCCCAGGTGCAGCGGGCAGTCGATGGCCTCGGCCAGCTGCTGGTAGGCGGCCACGGTCAGGAAGGGGTCGGACGCCTTCACCGAGATCTTGAACTCGTGGAAGTCGTTGTCCTGGAGGATGCGGGCGTGGTTCAGCGCGCTCTCGACCATGGCGTCGGGACAGGGCTCGCCGTATTTCTCCAGCAGCTCCTTCTCGAGGCTGCCGGCATTGACGCCGATGCGCATGGAGCAGCCGTGGTCGCGGGCGGCCTGGATGACTTCGCGGACGCGGTCCGGCGAGCCGATATTGCCCGGATTGATGCGCAGACAGGCGGCGCCGGCCTGGGCGGCCTCGATGCCGCGCTTGTAGTGGAAGTGAATGTCCGCAACGAGCGGCACCTTGGCCTCGCGGGCTATGGTGCGGAAGGCGGCGGTGGAGTCCTCGTCGGGGCACGACACCCGCACGATGTCGGCGCCGGCCTCTTCCAGCTGGCGGATCTGGTCGATGGTCGCGGCCGCGTCGCTGGTCGGCGTATTGGTCATCGACTGGACGCTGATCGGCGCATCGCCGCCCACGGCGACGTTTCCGACCATGATCTGGCGGCTCTTGCGGCGCTCGATGTGGCGCCACGGGCGGACGTGGGTGTGATCCATGCTCATGCGAGGCGGAACATAGGCTCAGGATTGCGGCATGGCCACGACACGCGTCGTCGCGGCGTCGCTATTGCGGGGTCTGAAGCGAAACCGGCTGGAGCTGGGCCTGGGCGTTGGCCGCCTGGGCCTGAACCTGGGCCTGCGCCTGGGCGGCGGCCTGGCGTGCGGCGGCTTCGGTGCGGGCCGTGACCTCGGCCGCGGCCTGACGGGCCAGGGCCTGAGCGCGCTGGTTCAGCTGGACCAGCGAGGTCTGGGCCGCCAGCAGCGGACCGCCGTGCTCGCCGTTCAGATAGACGTCGAAGGCGGTGACGTCCTGAACGTCGACCACGGCCGCCACGCCCAGAGGGGCGCGCCAGGCGTCGCCGGCCGCCAGCTGGCGGGCGAACAGCACGCGGCCGTCGGCCATGCGCACGATCAGATAGGCCGACTTCTTCGCCTGCAGCACGACCTGCGAGGCGTTGGCCGACTCGCCGTAGATGGCGCCGCGCGGGTTGAAGGCCTTGGCCACCGGCGTCGCCGCAGCCGCTGCGGCGGCCATCGCCTCGGGCGAGGTCGGGTCGACGCCGGTCAGTTCGGTTTCGAGGCCCGGGGTGACGTAGAGGGCAGGCACGGTCTGGTCCGGCGGGGCCGGACGGGGCGCGGTCAGACGCATCGAAGCCTGCTGGCCGGGCACGGTGCCCAGACGCCAGCTCTCCGGCACCTCGGCGATGTCGGACGGTTGCGGCGCGCGCATCAGGCTGACGCGCTGGAAGACGTTCCAGCCGACCACGGCCACGACCAGCGCCAGGCAGGCGGCGATCAGGCGGGGCGAATAGCGCTTCACCTCCTCGAAGGCGACGCCGACCGGCGGCTGCAGCGGCACGGAGGGATCCGGGCTTTCGCGCTTGAACCGCTCGACCGCCAGCTGCTCGTCCAGGCCCAGGGCCGAGGCGTAGGCGCGGACATAGCCGATCGAGAAGACGCGGTTGGGCAGGACCGAGAAATCGTTCTGTTCGAGGGCGACCAGATAGCGCGAGGGCACGCGGGTCACGCTGGACAGCTCGGCCAGCGAGCGGCCGGACAGTTCGCGGGCTTCCCGCAGTCCGTCGCCCAGAGTCGATGCTTCCGTGATGGACGGGACGACGTCCCTCCAGTCGGCTTGCGATCCAAACTCTCCCGGGCCCTTGCCCGTATGCAGCGCCATAACGCCCGACCCCACGCTCGGCGACACGGAACTCCCGCCCGCCGTACTCGAACCCGGCCCCTGTATCATATCGGGATGACAGTCAGGGCCCGCCCCTGGGGCCCCATCGAATTCACCCTGTGGATAACTCATAAGGGTCGACCGATCAATGATTTGTTAAGCACCTCGGCCGTTCCGGCCCGGCACAGATCAGATCGCGACGTTCAACTTTCGGGCCAGGGTCTCGAGCTCGCCCCGGATGGAGGCGGAGGAGGATCCCAGCAGGTTCGCCATGCCCCGCCGGGCCGCGGCCAGATCGGCGGACAGGATCATGCGCTTGACCGGCCCGACGCCCCCGGCCGGGGCCGACAGGCGGGTGAAGCCCAGCGTCAGCAGGGCGAAGGCCTCCAGCGGCCGGCCCGCCAGCTCGCCGCAGACCGAGACCGGCGTGCCGGTGTCGGCGCATTTGCGCTGGATCTCGGCCAGGGCCCGCAGCGCCGGCGGCGACATCGGGTCGTAGCGATCCGAGACCAGCGGGTTCGTGCGGTCGGCGGCGAACATGTACTGGAACAGGTCATTGGTGCCGATCGAGACGAAGTCCGTCAGCGGCAGCAGGGCGTCGAGGTGCCACAGCAGGCTGGGGCATTCGATCATCGCCCCGACGCGCAGCAGGGCGGGAAGCTCGCGGCCGCGCCGCTTGGCCCAGGCGCATTCGACGTCGACCAGTTCGCGGGCGGCGCGGAACTCGTCGACCGTGGCGATCATCGGGAACATGACGCGCAGCTCGCGCCCGGCGGCGGCGGTCAGCAGGGCGCGCAGCTGAAGCCGCAGCAGGCCCGGCCGGTCGAGGCCCAGACGGATGGCGCGGCGCCCCAGGGCCGGGTTCTCCTCCCGCTCGGTCGTCTCGAGATAGGGCAGCACCTTGTCGCCGCCGATATCCAGGGTGCGGAAGGTGACCGGCCGGGTCCCGGCGGTGTCCAGCACCAGCTTGTAGAGGGCGGTCTGGCTGTCGAGACGCGGCAGCTCCTCCGAGACCATGAACTGGAACTCGGTGCGGAACAGGCCGATGCCCTCGGCCCCCGTCGCGTCCAGGTTCTCGAGATCGACGGCGAGGCCGGCGTTGGTGTGCAGGGTGATGCGCTGGCCGTCGGCGGTGATGGCGGGCGTGTCGCGCAGCTTGGCGAACTCGGCCTGGCGGTGGCTGCGCACCTCCATCCGCGACTGCACCGCCGACAGCATGTCGGGGCGCGGGCGCAGATAGGCCTCGCCAGTCTCGCCGTCGACGATGACCAGGTCGCCCTCGGACAGGCGGTCGCGCAGCCCCATAAGGCGGCCGACGCAGGGGATCTGCAGGGCGCGGGCGACGATGGCGGCGTGGCTGGCGGCCGAGCCTTCTTCCAGCAGCAGGCCGCGGATCTTGTGGCGCGGATACTCCAGCAGGTCGGCGGGGCCCAGGTTACGGGCGACCAGGATGGAGTCGGGCGGCAGGTCGCGCTCGCCCGGGCTGTCGCCGGCCAGAACCCGCAACAGGCGGTTGGCCAGGTCCTCGAAGTCGTGCAGCCGCTCCTTGATGTAGGGGTCGCGCGCCTTGGCGAAGCGGGCGCGGTGTTCGTTGCGGACGCGGTCGACGGCGGCTTCGGCCGTCAGGCCGGTGCGCACGGCCTCCTCCAGCGACCGGTTCCAGCCCCGGTCGTCGGCGAACATGCGGTAGGTTTCCAGCACCTCGAACGACTGGCCCGCCAGCTTGCCCTGCCCGCCTTCCAGCATGGCGTCGATGTTGGCCTTCAGCCCGATCAGGGCCTCGCGCAGACGGATCTCCTCGACCTGCTGGTTCTCGGCCAGCAGGTTTTCCGGCGGGACGGGGGCCTCGTGCAGGACGACGTGGCCATACGCCAGCCCTTCGGCGAAGGCTTGGCCCTTGAGACGTTCCGGTCGGTGGGGCGCGACCTCGATGTCGCGCAGCTCTTCCTGACCCAGCAGTTCGCCGGAGGCCACGGTCTCGGCCAGCACCATGGCGATGGTCTGGATGTCCTCGACCTCTTCCTCGTCGTAGCGCCGCTCGGAGCGGTTCTGGACGACCAGCACGCCGATGGCGCGGCCGCCGCGCAGCAGGGGGGCGCCGAGGAAGGCGTGGTACGGGTCTTCACCGGTTTCCGGGCGGTACGAGAAGCTGGGGTGCGACGGCGCGTCCGACAGGCTGATCGGGGCGGCCGAGCGGGCCACCTCGCCGACCAGGCCCTCGCCCGGACGCAGGCGGGTCTTGTGCACGGCCTCGGGCTTCAGGCCCTGGGTGGCGAACAGTTCGAGGTCGCCGGACGCCCGGCGCAGGTAGATGGAGCACACTTCGGCGACCATCGACTGGGCGATGATCCTGACAACGGTGTCCAGCCGATCCTGGGCCGGCGACGCTCCCGCCATAGCCTCGCGGATCTGGCGAAGGAGGTTACGCGGCCCCCTCGTCGTCAATCCGCCAACCGGCATGCCCCCTCCCGTTTCGAGCGCCCAATGTGGGTGCTGCCAAGCTTACAATCTAGACCGCTTCCAATCCGTAAGCCGAATGAAGCGCACGAACGGCCAGTTCCGCATAGGCCGCATCGATCAGCACGCTGATCTTGATCTCGGATGTCGAGATGGCCTGGAACTTCACGCCCTTGTCCGCCAGGGCCTTGAACATGGTCTGTGCGACGCCCGCATGACTGCGCATGCCGACCCCGACGACCGAGACCTTGGCCACGTCCTCGTCGACGCGCAGCTCCTCGAAACCGATCTCGGCTTGCGCGCCGCGCATCAACTCGGCGGCGCGGGCGGCGTCGCGACGGCCGGTGGTGAAGGTCAGGTTGACCGCCCCCTCGGTGCGCGCCTGCGACTGGACGATCATGTCCACGTTGACGTTGGCGTCGGCCAGCCGGGTGAAGACGTCGGCGGGCGCCTCGACCCGGTCGGACAGGCCCAGCAGGGTGATGCGGGCTTCGTCGCGGCTCATGGTCACGCCGGACACGATGCGTTTTTCCACGATTTCCTCCTCGTCGCAGATCAGGGTGCCGGACTTGACGGGCAGCACGCCGTTCTCGTCGGGTTCGATAAAGCTGGACAGGACCCGGACCGGGACCTGTTTCGCCATGGCCAGTTCGACCGAGCGCGTCTGCAGCACCTTGGCGCCCAGCGACGCCATCTCCAGCATCTCCTCGTAGGAGACCTTTTCGAGGCGGCGGGCGCGGGATTCGATGCGCGGGTCGGTCGTGTAGACGCCGTCGACGTCCGTATAGATATCGCAGGGGCACTCCAGCGCCGCCGCCACGGCTACCGCCGAGGTGTCGGAGCCGCCGCGGCCCAGGGTGGTGATGCGGCCGTCGCGGGTGACGCCCTGGAAGCCGGGGACCACGGCGATCTCGCCCTTGTCCAGCGCGGCGCCCAGCACCTCGCCCGGCACGTCCTCGATGCGGGCGCGGCCGTGGGCGTCGTCGGTCAGGATCGGAATCTGCCAACCCATCCAGCTGCGCGCGTTCAGACCCATGTTGCGGAGCGTCAGCGCCAGCAGGCCGGCGGTGACCTGTTCGCCCGAGGCGACGACGACGTCGTATTCGTCGTCCGACATCTCGATGCCCTGGGCGGGTCGACCGGCGCCGTCGGTCCAGGCGACCAGCTCATTGGTCTTGCCGGCCATGGCCGAGACGACGACGGCGACCTTCCTGCCGGCCTGCGCTTCGGCGGCGACGATGCGGGCTGCGCGCCGGATGCGTTCGAGGTCCCCCATAGAGGTGCCTCCGAACTTCATCACCAGTCGATCTGACTCTGGCCGCGTCATCCTGGCAGAAGGCTCCGTCTTGCGTGAAAGGGCGCAGCGGTTCATCGCTTGCGCCCATGGTCGCTTCTAACGGCACGGTATCGGCGCGGGAACCCCAAAGCGCCGGGGAATTCAACGATCAGGCGGCGGGACCGTCGATCGACCCCGCGGACGTGGCCCGCTTCTCGGCCCAGGCGGCCGAATGGTGGGACGCGAAGGGTCCGTTCGCCCCCCTGCATCGCTTCAATCCGGCGCGCCTGACCTTCGTGCGGGACCGCGCCGCCGAACGCTTCGGGCGCGACCCGAAGACCCGCGCCGCCTTCGAGGGCCTGACACTATTGGATGTCGGCTGCGGCGGCGGGCTGATCGCCGAGCCGATGCGGCGCCTGGGCTTCGCCGTCACCGCCGTCGACGCCTCCAGCGAGAACATCGGCACCGCCCGCGCCCATGCGCAGCAGCAGGGCCTGGACATCGCCTACCGCGCCGCCACCGTCGAACAGCTGGAGGCCGAAGGGGCCGGGCCGTACGACGTCGTGCTGACGATGGAAGTGATCGAGCACGTCGCCGATCCGGAGGCCTTCGTGCGCGCCTGTTCGCGGCTGGTGAAGCCCGGCGGCATGATGATCGTCGCCACCCTGAACCGCACCCTGAAGGCGCTGGCGCTGGGCAAGTTCGCCGCCGAGTACGTGCTGCGCTGGGTCCCGGCCGGCACCCACGACTGGCGCCAGTTCATCAAGCCCGACGAACTGCGCCTGATGCTGTCGCACGAGCCCGTGGCGGTCACCGGCCCCTACGGCCTGGCCTACGATCCGCTGTCTGACCGCTGGTCGGAAGGCTCTGACGCCGATATCAACTACATGATGATCGCCACGCGGGACTGATCCCGGACCGGGCGACGGAGAATTCCTGCTTCCATGTTCGCCATGCTTTTCGCCGGCCTGCTGGCCACCACGCCCGCTTCCGCCCCCGCGCCGCAGGCCGCGGCCGAACCGGCCACCGCCACGCGCGGCGCCGCCGGCGTCTGCATCCGCTGGTCCCGCAACCGCCAGTCGCGCGTCGCCGAGGCGGTGATCGCCAAATCGTCCGGCAACGCCGATTTCGACTCCATGATCACCCGCACCATCCCGTCGTGGGACTGGCCGGTGGGCGTCGACAACTATCGCGGCGAATGGGTCGGCATCTGGATGGCGCTCGGCGGCGCGCAAAGCCCGAACGAGCCCCTGCCCGACTGTTCGCACCTGCGCGACCGCGCCTGGGCCCCGGCCCCCGCTGCGACTACGCCAGCGGCCTGATCATGTAACGCGCGTCGGGGCCGTAGCTGGCGAGCTTCGCCGACATCCCCGGCGCGTCCGACACCGTGAAGCCGTGCCCTTCCCAGAAGCGCACGGCGTCATTGACCGCGACCAGGGCCAGGGCGGGCCAGCCGGCGGCCCGCGCCTGATCGGCCAGGGCCTCCACGATCGGCTTCGACGCGCCCGAGCCCCGCGCATCGGGATGGATGGCGAGGTCGTGCAGATACATGACCGCCGCGTCGTCCGGGATCGCCTCGATCAGGGTGTTCAGCGCCGGAGCGGAACCCGCGCTCCACGGATAGGCCACCAGATAGCCCAGCGGCCGGTCGTCGGCGCCGGCCAGGACGAAACAGCCGGGGGCGTTCAGGGCCAGACGGTTCTCGAAACAGTCGCGACCCTCGAAATGCTCGGGGAACCCGATGACGGCGATGTCAGCGACGGCGTCCAGATCGGCCGGCGTCATCGCCCGCCAGGTCAGGTCGGGCAGCGGGCGTTCAGTTCGGCCTTCCGGTAGCGCCATTCCATATCCTGCGGCTGGCCGTTCATCTGGCCGTCGATACGGGCGGTCAGGCGGTCTCCGTCGAGGGTGTACGTGATCCGCTGCGGGAAGTCGTTCTCCGGATTGACGAAGACGGCGCGCGTGGCGGTCACCTCGGTCGCCGGGAAGATCACCGGCGGCTGGCCGCCCGGCTGGGCGAAATAGGCGACGCCGCCCTCGTGCGGGGCGATGCGGAACATCTCGAAGCTGGCGCGGCCGCCGGCCAGGGTCATGCCGTGGCCGGCCAACAGGCCGCCGCGCGGATCGCTCCAGGTCTCGGACACCTCCTGGCCGTCCTCGCAGGTCAGCCAGTAGCCGCTGAACCAGGACAGGTCGGCGGCGGTCGGTTCGGCCAGGGCCGCGGCGGCGGCGAGTGCGGCGATGATCGGCATGTCGGATCCCCTCGGTGACCCCGCATGTCTAGGCCGGGACGGTGTCGCCCGGCTTGTAGGATTGCGACGCCATCAGCCGGGCCAGCTCCACCTGCTCGCGCGCCCATTCGGTGGCGGTGCAGCCGAGGAAGCGGCGGAAATCGCGCGCCATCTGCGGCTGGTCGAAATAGCCGGCGTCCAGACCGGCGCGCAGCCAGGCCCCGGCCTCCGGATCGGCGACCTGGGCGGCGTTGTTGAACACGCGGCGGAAGCGGAAGACCGAGCGGAGGGTCTGGGGCGGCACGCCGACGCGGTCGTGGAAGGCCCGCTGCAGGGCGCGCCGTTCGGCGGAGTTGCGGGCCGCACCCGGTTCGGCGGCCGCGGCGGCTTCGACTTCGGCGCGGACGACGGGATCGAGGGTCCAGGCGCGGGCGGCCGTCTGCAGCCAGTCGAGGATGGAGGGGACGTCCCAGGTCAGGCCGGCCGGGATCAGGTCCGACGCGTCGAGCGCCCGGTCGGTCGCTTCGGCCAGGGGACGCCCGAGGAAACCGCGCGCGCCGTCGGGCTGGAAGCGCACCGCGATCAGATCGACCGGACCGGTGGGTCGCAGCGCCAGCGGCCGGGTCAGCTGGCCGGCGAAGACGATGTTCGGCTGGGTCCGCCAGGCACCGTCGGGGCACAGCTCCTCGTAGGGTTCGCCGGATTCGAACACCAGTTCGGGACAGCCGTCCGGAGCGATGCGCTGCACCGCGCCCGAGGGGGCCGGCGCGACATAGGTCCAGATCACCCGGACGAAGGGCTTGAGCGCCTCCGGCGGCTCGATCTCCTCGTAGCGATCCTCCCCCGACACGCCCGGCGCCTAGTTCATCTTGGCCGGATCGGGCGGCAGCGACGGCAGCGGCGAGCAGGGGACGCCGTCGTCCTTCAGCTTCTTCACATCGGCGGGCGTGGCCTCGCCGTAGATCTCGCGCTTCTCGGAGCGGCCCTCGTGGATGTCGCGGGCCTCGCGGGCGAAGGCGTCGCCGACGTAGTCGAAATTCTGCTCGACGTGGGACCGAACCTCGCGGGCCATCTGCGTCATCATCGTCTGCATCTTCGCCGCCATGTCCGGCGCGGCGGACTTCTTCGTCCCGGCCACGGCGGGGGCCATGATCTGCTTGCGGACGGCGGTCGAGCCGCACATCGGGCATTCCACCAGACCGCGGCCGGCCTGGTCGTCATAGTCGGACGACGATCCGAACCACGCCTCGAAGCCGTGGTCGTGCTCGCAGGTCAGGGCGTAGCGGATCATGACGGCAGCACGAATTCGCGGTCGTGGGTCAGCTGCGGCACCGCATTGCGGGCGCGGGCGACCGCGTCGAAATCCAGGGTGGCGAACAGGACGCCGGGTTCGTCATTGTCGAGGTTGGCGATCACCTCGCCCCAGGGCGCGACCACGGTCGAACGGCCCCAGGTGCGGCGGCCGTCCTCGTGCGTACCGGCCTGCGCCGGAGCCAGAACATAGGCGCCGGTCTCGATGGCCCGGGCGCGCAGCAGGGTCTCCCAGTGCGCCTCGCCGGTCGGCACGGTGAAGGCGGCGGGGACGGAGATCATCACCGCTCCGGCCTTCGCCAGCGCCCGATGCAGCTGCGGGAAGCGGATGTCGTAGCAGATGGTCAGGCCGAGCTTGCCCCACGGCGTGTCGGCGATCACGGCGCCATCGCCCGGCCGGATCGAGGCGCTCTCGCGCCAGCGCTCACCCGTCGGCAGGTCGACGTCATAGACGTGCAGCTTGTCGTAGGTCGCAGCGACCTCGCCCGCGTCGTCGATCAGGATCGAGCGGTTGGCGGCGCGGTCGTCGCCGTCGTGGCCCGACTTCACGATGGCCGAGCCGATCAGCAGCCAGACGCCCAGCTCCCTGGCCAGGCCGCGCAGCTTCTGCACGACCTCGTCGGCGTCGGCCGTGGTCAACACGGCGTCGCGCTTCGCCCGGTCCTGGATGAGGAAATTGGTGGCCTCGGGCGTCAGGATCAGCTTCGCCCCGCCCGCCGCAGCCTCGCGGATCAGCGGCTCGACATGGGCGAACGCCGCCGCCGGCGAGGCCGGGGTGCGGGTCTGGATCAGGGCGATCGGCAGGGTGGTCATCAGGCCTCGAGCAATGGGTCCAGCTCGCCCTTGCGGTCAAGCGCATGCAGGTCGTCGGAACCGCCGACGTGTTTTCCGTCGATGAAGATCTGCGGGAAGGTCATGCGGCCGTTGGAACGCTGGATCATCTCCTGCTTCTTCGCCGGATCGGCCGAGGCGACGATCTCGACGAATTCCACGCCCTTGCGCTCCAGCAGGTCCTTGGCGGCGTAGCAGTAGCCGCAGCCCGGCTTGGTGTAGATGACGACTTCGGCCAACACATAATCTCCGTACACGGGCCAGAAACGGCGGCCCTCAACTCATTTAGTGATTTCGCGCGCCGTGCGCACCCGGGCGACGATCGCCAGGTCCACGGCGCGGGCGCCGGCCTCGATCAACGCGCGGGCGCAGGCCTCGGCGGTGGCGCCCGTGGTCAACACGTCGTCGACCAGAAGGATGCGGCGGCCCTTGATCCGCCGACGGCCCGCCTCGGTGACGGCGAAGGCCTTCTTCACGTTCAGCCGACGCCCCCGCGCCGACTTGCCGCCCTGGGAGGTGGTGTGGGTCTGTCGGACCAGGGCGTCAGGCAGATAGTCGAGGTCGGCGTCGCGGGCCAGCGGCCGGGCGATCTCGGCGGCCTGGTTGAAGCGGCGCGACAGCAGGCGGAAGCGGTGCAGCGGTACGGGCACGATGGCGTCCGCCTCCGCCAGCAGCGGCGCGGCCGAGCGACTGACCCAGCGGGCGAACAGGGGCGCGAACGGCTGGTGGTCGCCGTGTTTGAACTTCAGGATCAGGCCGCGCGACGCCTCGTCGTAGACACAGGCGGCCCTCGCCCGGGCGAAGGCGTAGGGCTGGGCCATGCAGGCGGCGCAGCGGTCGGAGGCGAAGGCCCCGCCGTCCATCTCGAACCCCGCCCCGCAGCCGTCGCAGACCGGATCCTCGAGAAAGACGACGCGGCTCCAGGCGTCCGCCGTCAGGCCGGCGGCGGCGGTCGCCTCCGGACTGTCGTGGGCCAGCGGCGGCAGCAGCAGATCGACCACGCCGCGCGCCAGAGTCCATCCCAGCGAACGTCCAACGCCGGTCGCGGCTTCCCATCGCTCGCGCCAGACCCCATCCTGAAGGCTCATGTCCCCCTCCTCCGGTCCCCCCGTCATCTTCGACAGCCAGCGCCGTACGGCAAGGCTTGAGCGCAGCGAAAAACGTTTCGCCGGCGCCGACTTCCTGCACGCGCGGGCGGCGCAGAACGCCGTCGACAGCTTGGACGCCCTGGTCCGCGAGTGGCCGGAGGTCGCGGACCTGTCCGCCCATCCGGGCCCGTTCGCAACCGCCCTGGCCGACAGCGACGCCGCCGCGCGCGTCGGTCCGGTGAAGACCGTCGGCGGTCGCGGCGAGCGCGCGGGGCCCGGCAACGCGCCGCTGGCCCTGCCCGACCAGTCCCAGGACCTGATCGTCAGCCTGATGAGCCTGCACTGGGCCAACGACCTGCCCGGCGCCCTGACCCAGATCCGCCGCGCCCTGAAGCCGGACGGCCTGTTCGTCGGCACCCTGCTGGGCGCCGGCACGCTGAAGGAGCTGCGCGCCGTCCTGACCGAGGCCGAGCTGGAGCAGCGCGGCGGGGCCCAGGCGCGGGTGTCGCCCTTCGCCGACGGCTTCGACGGCGCCGCCCTGCTGCAGCGCGCGGGCTTCGCCCTGCCGGTGTCGGACGTGGACCGGCTGACGGTGCGCTATCCGGACCTGTTCGCCCTGATCCGCGACCTGCGCGCCATGGGCGAGACCAATGTGCTGACCGGCGCCGGCCGCCCCCTGACGCGCGGCATCGTCGCCCGCGCGGCGCAGCTCTATGCGGAAAAGTTCGGCGAGCCGGACGGCCGCATCCCGGCGACCTTCGAGATCGTGCATCTGGCCGGCTGGGCCCCGCACGAAAGCCAGCAGAAGCCCCTGCCCCGCGGCTCTGCGAAGATGCGGCTGGCGGATGCGCTCGGCGTGAAGGAGCAGACGGGGGAGGAGTGAGCCCTAGCCGCCCATCGCGCTGTTGATCGCGGTCATCGCCTTCTGGAACAGGCCGTTCGTCGCGTCGCCGAAGGCGGTCAGCGAGCCGAGGATGGCCAGGAATATCAGGGCGATGATCAGGCCGTATTCGATCGCGGTCGCGCCGTCCTCGTCGTCCCGGAAGCGGGTCAGGAAACGTCCCATCGGCGCGGCCTTCGGCTAGAGCAGGTCGCGCAGCCAGGCGACCAGGGGTTCGTCGGCCGGGGGCATGGGATAGTCCGACAACTGGTTCGGCCGCACCCACTTCAGCGCCGAATGCTCGTGCGCCTGAACCACCCCTGACCAACGGCGGCACAGGTACAGTGGCATCAACAGGTGAAAGGACTCGTAAGCGTGACTGGTAAACACGAACGGGGCCAGGCAGGCCTCGTTCACATCGATGCCCAGCTCTTCCTTCAGCTCACGGATCAGGGCCTGTTCCGGACGTTCGCCGGGATCGACCTTGCCGCCCGGAAACTCCCACAGCCCGGCCAGCTGCTTGCCCTCGGGCCGCTGCGCGATGAGCACGCGGCCGTCGGTGTCGATGAGGGCGACGGCGACGACGAGGACGGTCTTCAGCGGCTCGCTCACGAGCGATAGTCGCCGTTGATCTCGACGTAGCGCTTGGTCAGGTCGCAGGTCCACACGGTGGCCGAGGCCCGGCCGGAGCCGACGTCGACGGTGATGTCGATCTCGGGCCGCTTCATGTAGGCGCTCATCTTCGCCTCGTCGTAGGCCGGCGACGGGGCGCCGTCGATGGCGGCGACGTGCGGGCCGAATTTGATCATCAGACGATCGCGGTCGACGGCTTCCTCGGTCTTGCCGACGGCCATGACCACGCGGCCCCAGTTGGCGTCCTCGCCGGCGAGGGCGGTCTTCACCAGCGGACTGTCGGCGATCGACTTGGCCAGTTTGCGGGCCGAGGCGGGCGAGGCCGCGCCGTCGACGGTGACACGGACGAATTTGGTCGCCCCCTCGCCGTCGCGGACCAGCTGGTGGGCGAGGTCCAGCATGACCCTGTCCAGCGCCTCGCCGAAGGCCTTCAGGCGACGGTCGCCGACCCGGCCGATGCGCGGCGCGCCGGACGTGCCAGTGGCGAACAGCAGGCAGGTGTCGTTGGTCGAGGTGTCGCCGTCGACCGTCACGCTGTTGAAGGTCGTGCGCACATGCAGACCCAACAGGGCCTGCAGCACGTTCGGATGGATGTTCGCGTCGGTGACGATGAAGGCCAGCATGGTCGCCATGTCGGGCGCGATCATGCCCGAGCCCTTGGCGATGCCGGCGATGCGCACCTTGTGCCCGTCGATCTCGCACTCGGCGTACGAGCCCTTGGGGAAGGTGTCGGTGGTCATGATCGCCGACCCGGCCGCGGCCCAGTTGTCGGCGTCCAGACGGGCCTCGATGTCCGGCAGGCGGGCGGCGATCTTGCGGTCGTCCAGCACCACGCCGATCACCCCGGTCGAGGCCAGCATGACGTCGCGCTGGCGGCAGCCGAAGCGTTTGGCGACCTCGGAAGCCGTGCGGCGGGCCGCGTCGGCCCCGGCCTTGCCGGTGAAGGCGTTGGCGCAGCCGGCGTTGACCACCAGGGCGCGGACGTCCCGGCCGCCGTCCTCGGCGCCCAGATGGCGCTTGCACCAGTCGACCGGCGCCGAGCCGACCTTGTGGCGCGTGAACACCCCGGCGCAGCTGGTGCCGCGCGCGAAGCTGAACACCACAAGGTCCTCGCGCTCGTGCTTGTAGAAGCCGGCGCGGCCGGTCGCGATCTCGACTCCGCCGATGGGCGGAATGGTCGGGAAGGGCACGGCCAGCGGCGACACCTGCAGGCCCGGCTTTCCGGGCGCGGCGGGCGCGGGCGTCTTCGGCGGCGTGGTGGCGCGCTTCAGCGCGGTCGCCAGCGGGTCCAGCGCCTTTTCGATAGCCTGTTCGATCTTCTGGCCGGTCGATCCCCGGCCGGGGGCGGGCGTCTTGCTCATGGGGCTTTCTTGGGCGCGGGGGCGGCGGTGGCGGACGGCGCGGGAGCCGGCGCCGCGGGGGCGGCCGGGCGCGGCGCGGACGCCGGTTCGGGCGAGTTCGCGCCCTCCGAACCCAGAAGCACCTCGACCTTCGCCTTGCCGCGCAGGTTCTCAAGCAACTCCCGCACGCCTTCATAGGTCAGGTAACGGACGATCTGCGGCCGCGCCTGCTCCAGCGTCGGCGGGGTTTCGCGGCGTCGGTCCTCGACACGCAGCACGGCCCAGCCGCCTTCGGTCTGGAACGGACCGACGGTCGAACCGGCGGGACGGTCGCGAAGGGCGTTGCTGTAGGCCTGCGGCATGACGTCCAGCGTCGAATAGCCGAGGTCGCCGCCGGAGAAGCGGGTCGCCTCGTCGATCGACCGCTCCATGGCCACGGCCTCGAAGGCGGCGCCCTGGTTCAGAATGCCGACCACGGCGTCGGCCTCGGCCTTGGTGCGCGACAGGATCAGGCGGGTGCGGATTTCCTCGGACGTCCGGGCGAGGCGCAGTTGCTCCTGGTACAGGGTCTCGACCGCGCGGTCGTTGATGGTGTTGTTGACCTGGGCCTCGACCAGCATGTCGCCGAGGATGCGTTCGCGGGTCGCCTCAAGCCGGCGCTGGGCCAGCGGCGAGTTGTCCAGACCACGGCGCTCGGCCTCGGCGGCCAGCAGCTTCTGGTCGATGACCTCTTCCAGCACGCGGCGGAACAGGTCGGACGAGACGTCCAGCGGCTCGCCCTCGCCGACCAGGCCCTGCGCCACCGCCTCGCGCTTCACGTCGGAGGCCCAGATGGTGTCGTCCTGGACCCGGGCCACGGCGCGATCGCCGGCCTCGGGCGGACGGTCGTCGCCCCCGCCGCGGCCGCAGGCGGCGACGGTCAGCGCAAGCGCCATCACGACGGGAAACAGGACGCGGGAAGGCCTCATGCAGGCGCGCTCCGTCTGCGGGCGGCAATAGCCCTCGCGTTGACAGGGATAAGGCCGGTGCTTAAGTCCCGGCTGCGCCCAAGTCGAGGGGTTTTCGAACGTTCGCGCGGCCCCACGCAACGTGCCTGTAAAAGGCGCTTCGGGCCGCCGTCGCCGAGGCCCCTCTGCGGCGTCAGACCGCCGCCCCTCCGGGACCTCGTACCAGAGCCATTTGTCGCTCGCCCGCCTTCGGATTTTCCATGCTCGGCATCGCCAAGAAGATTTTCGGCTCTTCCAATGACCGCAAGGTCAAGGACTTCATGGGCCGCGTTCAGAAGATCAACGCGCTGGAGGCGAAATACTCCGCCCTGTCCGACGACGAACTGCGGATGATGACCGAGGCGTTCCGCGACCGGCTCGCCGGCGGCGAAACGCTCGACAAGATCATGAACGAGGCCTTCGCCGTCGCCCGCGAGGCCTCGAAGCGCGTTCTGGGCCAGCGCCAGTACGACGTGCAGCTGACCGGCGGCATGATCCTGCATGACGGCGGCATCGCCGAGATGCGGACCGGCGAAGGCAAGACCCTGGTCGCCGTGGCCCCGGTGTATCTGAACGC
The DNA here is from genome assembly GCF_014196335.1 of Brevundimonas lenta. Classification (GTDB taxonomy): domain Bacteria; phylum Pseudomonadota; class Alphaproteobacteria; order Caulobacterales; family Caulobacteraceae; genus Brevundimonas; species Brevundimonas lenta. The sequence continues at coordinate 516,559 of NZ_JACIDM010000001.1, read as the reverse complement.
CCTGCTCGGCAAGGGCGTGCACGTCATCACCGTCAACGACTACCTCGCCCGCCGCGACGCCGAATGGATGGGCCGCGTCTATCGCTTCCTCGGCCTGGACGTCGGCGTGATCGTCAACGGCCTGTCGCAGGGCCAGCGTCAGGCCGCCTACGCCGCCGACATCACCTACGGCACCAACAACGAGTTCGGCTTCGACTATCTGCGCGACAACCTGGTCTACGACCGGCGCGAGATGGTGCAGCGTCCGCACCACTTCGCCATCGTCGACGAGGTCGACTCCATCCTGGTCGACGAAGCCCGCACCCCGCTGATCATCTCGGGCCCGACCGAGGACCGTTCGGACCTGTATGTGACGGTCGATGCGATCATCAAGGAACTGGTCCAGGACAAGTCGACCTTCGACCTCGACGAGAAGCAGCGCCAGGCCCTGCTGACCGAGGAAGGCTCGGAGAAGATCGAACAGATCATGGAAGAGCGCGGCCTGTTCGCCGCCGACACCACCGGCCTGTACGACGCGGCCAACATCACCCTGGTGCACCACATCAACCAGGCTCTGCGCGCCAACACCCTGTACCTCAAGGACAAGGACTACATCATCAAGGCCGGCGAGGTGATGCTCATCGATGAGTTCACCGGCCGCATGATGCAGGGCCGCCGCCTGTCGGAAGGCCTCCACCAGGCCATCGAGGCCAAGGAAGGCGTCAAGATCCAGCCCGAGAACCAGACCCTGGCCTCGGTGACCATCCAGAACTATTTCCGCCTCTACGAGAAGCTGTCCGGCATGACCGGCACGGCCGCGACCGAGGCCCAGGAATTCCTCGACATCTACAAGATGGATGTCCTCGAGGTGCCGACCAACCGTCCGATCCAGCGCATCGACCACGATGACGAGATCTTCCGCACCGAGGCCGAGAAGAACGTCGCCATCGCCGACCTGATCGCCGAGTGCCACGTGAAGGGTCAGCCGATCCTCGTCGGCACCGTCTCGATCGAAAAGTCCGAGACCCTGTCCGAGCTGCTCAAGGTTCACCCCTATGAGGTCAAGCTGAAGACCCTGAAGCCCCAGCACGCCCATCTGCTGGACCAGGTGAAGAGCGAGGACCCGAAGGCCCGCGCCGCGGCGAAGAAGGCCTATCAGGCGCTCAAGGACGAAGACTTCGACATCGACATCCGCAGCGGCAAGGGCATCCCGCACAGCGTGCTGAACGCCCGCCAGCACGAGCAGGAAGCCTATATCGTCGCCGACGCAGGCCTGCCGGGCGCGGTGACCATCGCCACCAACATGGCCGGCCGCGGCACCGACATCCAGCTGGGCGGCAACCTGGAAATGCGCCTGCAGAAGTGGCGTCAGGAATTGCGCAACATGGCGCAGGAAGTGACCCCCGAGATGGAGGCCGCCGAGGAAGCCCGTCTGAAGGCCGACATCGCCGTCCAGAAGGACATCTCGCTGACCGCCGGCGGTCTGTTCGTGCTCGGCACCGAGCGCCACGAAAGCCGCCGTATCGACAACCAGCTGCGCGGCCGTACCGGCCGTCAGGGCGACCCGGGCGTGTCGAAATTCTTCCTGTCGTGCGAGGACGACCTCCTGCGCATCTTCGCCGGCGACCGTCTGGACGCCATCATGCGCAGCTTCGGCGTGGCCGAGGGCGAGGCGATCTCGCACCCCTGGCTGAACCGCGCCGTCGAGACCGCCCAGAAGCGCGTCGAGACCCGCAACTACGACATCCGCAAGAACCTGCTGAAGTACGACGACGTCGTGAACGACCAGCGCAAGGCCGTGTTCGAGCAGCGCCAGGAGTTCATGGACGCCACGGACCTGTCGGAGCTGGTCAACGAGTTCCGCGCCGACGTGATCTCCGACCTCGTCGAAAAGCACATGCCGCCCAAGGCCTACGCCGAGCAGTGGGACATCGAGGGTCTGGACGAGAAGGTCCGCTCGACCCTCGGCCTCGAACTGCCGCTGGCGGACTGGGCCGCCGAGGAAGGCGTGTCGAACGAGGAGATCGAGGAGCGCATCAACCTCGCCGCCGACGCCCGCGTCGCCGAGCGTCTGGAGATGGTCGGCCCCGAGCAGATCCGGAACCTCGAAAAGCAGTTCATGCTGCAGATGATCGACATGCAGTGGCGCGAGCACCTGGTGCACCTCGACCACCTGCGCGGCGTCATCGGCCTGCGCGGCTACGGCCAGCGCGATCCGCTGAACGAGTACAAGACCGAGGCCTTCAACCTGTTCGAGACGCTGCTCTATGAGCTGCGCCACAACGTCACCCGCTGGCTGATGACCGTCGAGTTCCGCTTCCAGGACGCGGCCCCGCCGCCGATGGAGATGCCCGAGTTCCAGGAAATCCACCTGAACCCCGGCACCGGCGAGAACGAGATGGCCAACCCCTCGGCCCAGCTGCCGGAAGGCATGCTGCAGGGCGAGGATCGCGCCCGCCTGCCGGTCGAGGCCCTGCCGGTCGGCTGGGAGCGCACGCCGCGCAACTCGGACTGCCCTTGCGGTTCCGGCCGCAAGTTCAAGCACTGCCACGGAAGCCTGGTCTAAGGGCGCTAACGCTCACGACGCGGTTGCTCGCTGCTTGAGCGCGACCGCGCTGAACCTCCAAGCTCTTTGCTTGAGCGTGGGTTGGCTGACGGCTAGGACCGGCGGTGTCGTATCACCGCCGGGAGTTTCCGATGGCCGCTCGCAAGGATCTGTTCTCCCGCGCCCTGTCGCTGGATCCCGAACGGCTGCATTTCGCGGCGCATAGCCATCACCTGTGGCCGGACGCCTCGTTCGACGGCCAGGTGCGGGCCTGGGTCGAGGCGAACCAGTTCGCCGACCGCAAATGGGATCTGATCTTCGGCGACGCCGTGCCCGAGGCGCAGAAGCACGTCGCGAAGGAACTGAACCTGCCGTCGCCCGACACGGTGGTGTTCGCCCCCAACACCCACGACTTCCTGCTGCGCATCTTCTCCGGCTTCGAGAAGAAGCCCGTCCGCATCCTGTCCACCGACGGCGAGTTTCACTCGTTCCGCCGCCAGGGCGAGCGCTGGGAAGAGGCCGGAGAGGCGGTCGTCACGCGCATCCCGCTGCATCCGTTCGAGACCTTCAACGAGCGCTTCGTCGAGGCCGCCCGCGCGGGCGACTTCGATCTGATCGTCATCAGCCAGATCTTCTTCAAGACCGGCCAGGTGTTCGACCGCGTCGAGGATCTGGCCGCCCTGGCCGACCCGCAGGGCCCGTGGGTGGTGGTCGACGGCTACCACAGCTTCATGGCCGTCCCGACCGACCTGTCGGCGGTGGCGGACCGCATCTTCTACGTCACCGGCGGCTACAAATACGCCATGAGCGGCGAGGGCTGCGGCATCCTGCATGCGCCGGACGGTTTCTGCCCCCGCCCCGTCTCGACCGGCTGGTTCGCCGAGTTCGGCAATCTGACCGGGCCGCCCAACGGCGTGCAGTACCGCGCCGACGCCGGCCGCTTCTGGGGCGCCACCTTCGAGGCCACGCCGGTCTACCGCTTCAACGGCGTGCGCCGGATGCTGGACGAGGCGGGGATCTCCACCGCCGACATCGCCGACCACGCGCGCGGCCTGATGCGCCGCTTCCAGGACGCCGTCGCCGCGGGCGAGGCCGGCAAGCTGGGCGAGGCCGAACTGCTGAACCCGGTCACCAACGAGCCGAACCGCGCCCGCTACCTCGCCTTCCGGCACAAGGACGCCCAGGCCTGGCGCAAGCGGCTGATCGACGCCAACGTGGTCACCGACGTGCGCGACGACACCATCCGCTTCGGCTTCGGTCTGTACCAGGACGACGCCGACCTCGATCGCCTGATCGAGATCTGCGACCGGATCCTGTGATCTAGAAGAAGGTGGTCTCGGCGCTCTGCGTCGCCTCGGGCGCCTTGCGCGGCGCAGCGGGGCGGGTCGAGGTCGGTCGGGGCGCTTCGGTCCCGGGCTCCGTCGCCGGGGCGGCCGTATCGACCACGCCTTCCGGCGGGGTGGCGGCCGCGGGCGGGCCCAGCACCGGATAGGGCAGCGCCGCCTCCGCCGCATCGGCCGGGAAGCCCTGTTCGGGATTCACCGCAGCCGGTGCGATCTGGTCCGGCGCGTCCAGGTCGTCGCGGATGAAGGTCCACGACCGTTTGTCCGAACAGGCGCAGGCCTTCATGAAGCCCTCGCGATCGCGCCAGATGATCAGCGGATACTGGATCTGCAGGCCGGCGTCGCCGAGGTTCCGGGACAGGGCGGCGACGAACTCGCGCCCCGCATCGACCACCGCCGCGCGCGCCAGATTGCCGTCCGCCGCCGGAATGCCCGCCGCCGTCCAGTTGCGCACCGGGGTGGCGGTCCAGCGCTGGTAAAGGGTCCAGTCGCGCGTCAGCCACAGGTCGGCGACGGTGGCCCGTTCGGCGGCGGTCGACTGGGCCAGGCCCTCGCGATCCGGACGGGCGAAGACGATGATCCGCACCTCGACGCCCGCGGCGCGCAGCTTGGGCGCTTCCTCGCGCTCGTAGTTCTGCATCGCCTGGGAGTCGCGATAGCCGATGACGTAAAGCGGCTCGCCCCCGCCGCCGGCCGAGATCCACGAGCTCTCGTCCAACAGCCGCTGGATCTCCGCCTGGTTGCGGGTCACCGTCACCGGCTGGAACCGGGCGTGGAAATTCCAGTACGCCCAGTAGCCTCCGCCGGCGATGACGAGGCCGATCACGGCCGCCAGGGCCGACCAGACGAAAAAGCGACGCATTCGGGGGGCGCTCCAGCTTCACTGTTCGCGGAGGTTAACGCCTATCATCGAATTGCGCTGCTGCGAACGCCGGAGGCGCGATTTGGGCGCGCCCCGGAGAGCGCGCCCGATGCGTCGTCAGGCCATCGTCGGAATGACGAAGCTCGAATCCGCGTGCTCCAGCTCGCTGTCGGGCCAGCGGGCCGTGACGGTCTTCACCTTGGTCCAGAATTTCAGACCTTCCATGCCGTGCTGGTTGGTGTCGCCGAAGGCCGAGCGCTTCCAGCCGCCGAAGGTGTGATAGGCGACCGGCACCGGGATCGGCACATTGATGCCGACCATGCCGACGTTGACGCGGGCGGCGAAGTCGCGGGCCGCGCGGCCGTTCTGGGTGAAGATGGCGACGCCGTTGCCGTACTGGTGCTTCGACGGCAGGCTCAGAGCCTCCTCGAAGCTGGCGGCGCGCATGATCTGCAGCACGGGGCCGAAGATCTCCTCCTTGTAGGACTCCATCTCGGGCGTGACGTGGTCGAACAGCGACGGGCCGACGAAATAGCCGTTCTCGTGGCCCTGCAGCTTGAAGCCGCGGCCGTCGACGACCAGTTCGGCGCCGTCCTTGACGCCCTGGTCGATCCAGCCCTCGACGCGCGCCTTGTGGGCGGCGGTGACGACCGGGCCGTAGTGGGCGCCGGCGTCGGTCGAGACGCCGACCCGCAGGGTGTCGATCTCGGCGACCATGCGCTCGCGCAGTTCGTCGGCGGTCTTCTTGCCGACCGGCACGACGACCGGCAGGGCCATGCAGCGCTCGCCCGCGCTGCCGAAGGCGGCCCCCGACAGGTCCTTGATCACCTGGTCCATGTCGGCGTCGGGCAGGACGATGCCGTGGTTCTTGGCGCCGCCCATGGCCTGAACGCGTTTCCCGTGGGCCGCGCCCAGCTGATAGACGTAGTGGGCGATGTCGGACGAGCCGACGAAGCTGACGGCGTGAACCTGCGGATGGGTCAGGATGGCGTCGACGGCGGTCTTGTCGCCGTGCACGACGTTCAGAACGCCGGCGGGAGCGCCCGCCTCCATCATCAGTTCGGCCAGACGCACCGGCACCGACGGATCACGCTCCGACGGCTTGAGGACGAAGGTGTTGCCGACGGCGATGGCCACGCCGAACATCCACATCGGGATCATGCCCGGGAAGTTGAACGGGGTGATGCCCGAGACCACGCCCAGCGGCTGGCGCATCGAATAGACGTCGATACCCGGACCGGCGCCCCAGGTGTATTCGCCCTTCAGCGCATGCGGGATGCCGCAGGCGAACTCGATGACTTCCAGACCGCGCTGGATGTCGCCCTTCGAGTCGGCGATGACCTTGCCGTGCTCGGACGACAGCATCTCGGCCAGTTCGCCCATGTTCGCCTCGACCAGGCGCTTGAACTCAAACATCACCCGGGCGCGGCGCTGCGGGTTGGTCGACGACCAGCCGTCGAACGCGGCCTGGGCGGCCTGCACCGCACGGTCGACCTCGCCGGTCGTGGCCAGCTGGACCCTGGCCTGGACCTCGCCGGTGTTCGGATTGAACACGTCCGAGAAGCGGCCCGAGGCGCCGGTGAAGGCCGAACCGCCGATGAAGTGGTTGATGTCGCGCATGGCGAGGCGTTTCCCTGAACTGAAGGCTTGTTCTTGTGGGCGGCGGTTTAGCCCGTGACGCCCCCGACCGCCAGCGACCCGGCGCATCAATGTCTCCGGACCGAAGTTCGCCACAATGCCTGCCCAGCGTCCGGGGCGGGATGAGGGAGCCGAATACGATGCTCAGAGGACTGATGGCGGCCGCGTTGCTCGTGGCGGCGGCGCCAGCCCAGGCCCAGGACATCGCGCAACAGGCCGACGCCTACATGGCCGCCCGTACGGACCTGGGCCAGTTCTCCGGCTCGGTGCTGGTCGCCCGGAGCGACGAGGTCCTGGTGAACAGCGGATGGGGCCTGACCGCGCTCAACGGCGAACGGCCGGACGCCTCGACGACCTGGCTGGCCGCCTCCCTGACCAAGCCCGTCACCGCGGCGGCCGTCCTGTTGCTGCGGGACGAAGGACGCCTGGCCCTGTCGGATTCCGTCTGCCGTTTCGTCCGGCCCTGCCCCGACGCCTGGGCTCCGGTGACGATCGAACACCTTCTGCGTCACACCTCCGGCGTCCCCGACTACGAGACGGCGCTGGAGCTGGGCTCCCCGGCCTGGACCGAACGCATGCGGAGCCCGGACAGCGCGGCGTTGATCGTCGCCGAGGCCATGGAGCGCCCGCTCGACTTCGCCCCGGGGACTTCCTTCGCCTATTCCAACACCGGCTACGTCCTGCTCGCCCGCATCATCGGCGCCGCGTCCGGCCAGAGCTATGAAAGCTACGTCCGGTCCAAAGTGCTCAACGCCGCCGGGATGAGCGACTCCTGGCTGGGCGGAGCCGCTCCCGATCGCAGGCCCTCGGCCGCCGGCATGACCGGACGCGGCGAGGCCTCCAGCGAAGAGCTCGCTCTCGGCCGTACGTTGGATGCGTCGTGGCTGGCCGCCGTGGAGCCTGTCGTGCCCGGCGTCGATCACGGCGACGCCGCCCTGGTCACCACGGCGGGAGACATGGGCCGGTTCGCGACCTGGTTCCTGAAGCGGTTCGCCGCCGATCTGGACCTGATCCGCCAGGACGAGCTGGGCGCCGACCACGGCCTCGGCTGGTCCCTGACGGCCGATGGCGAGCTCGCCCATAACGGCATCCTGCCCGGCTATGTCTCGCGCATCGTCGCCGACCCCGCCACCGGCCTGGTCGTCGTCGTCCTCGCCAACCTGGACGCGGCCCGGTTCGACGCCATCAGCCGGGACCTGATCCTCATCGCGCGCGGCCGTCCGTACGAAGCGCCGCGCAGCCACGTCATCGTGCCGCTGGACCCGTCCTGGGCCGAGGGCCTGACCGGCGCTTGGCGCATGGGCGGGGTGGATACCCGGGTCGTGTTCGAGGACGGGCGGCTGTTCCTGACCTCGGAAGGACGCTTCCGCGCCGGCCTGCTGCCCGAGGGGCCGGACGTCTACTACGCGCCACTGTTCGAGGGGACGGTGACCTTCACCCGCGACGAAACGGGCCGGGCGACCGGCTACGTCCTCGACTTCCGGGGCGAGAGCCACCCGGCGTCGCGGGCGGAACCCTAGACCGCCGCGTCGAACAGGGCGTCGCGGGCGACGTCGGCCTTCAGCATGGGGAAGAAGTGGGTGCCGCCCTCCACCGTCTCGACCGTCACATGCGGCATGCCGTGCGGGCTGGAGGTCGGGAAACAGGTCGAGCCGGCCTCGGCCTTCAGGATGCGCACCGGCCGATCCACGCGCTTCAGGGCACGCCACGGGTCGTGGGCCTGGGACGCATAGTTCGACGCCTCCCACTCCGGCTTGCAGACCAGTTCGAAGCCTTCGGCCGTCTCGACCAGGCCGTCGGCGAGGTAGTCGGCCAGCATCATCTCGGGCCAGCCGCGGAAGGCGCCGCGACCGGAATAGGCGGCCAGGGCCTGTTCGCGGCTTTCGAACACCGCGCGCCGCTTCAGGGCGTTCTTCACCAGCGGGATGCGCGCGGCCAGGCGGCTGGATAGCGGCAGCTTGAACAGGGCCACGCTCAGACGGCCCCAGATGACCGGATCCATCAGCACCAGTTGCGACACCCGATCCGGCCGCTCGGCGGCGGCCAGCAGGGCGGAGGTGCCGCCCATCGAATGCCCGGCCATCACCACCGGCGGGCCGTCGAGGGAATCCAGCAGGGCGATCAGGTCGTCGGCGTGATCACGCCAGCCGCGCCGTCCGGACAGCGAAGTCGGCAAGGTCGTATGGCCGTGGCCGCGCAGGTCGGGGGCCCACAACCTGAGACTGCCCGACAGGGGCGCCAGGAGGGTGCGGTAGGTCATGGCGTTGAAGCCGTTGGCGTGGACGAAGATCACGTCCACCGGACGCTTCGGATCGCCGAAGTCGAGCACGGCCATTTCCCCGGCGCCCCATCGATTATCGACAGGCAGGGTCAGGCGACGGGGCGGGGAGAGCCGGATCGCGTCCATGAACGGCAGATAGGTGATCCGGGATGCCGCCGCCAGTTGTGTCGGCGGAACGACGGTCGGCGGATCAGGCCGCCAGACAGGCCGGGCAGCGGCCGTGGGCCTCGACCGTGGTGCGCACGATGGCGTAGCCGGCCGCCCGCGCGGCGCGGTCCAGCCCCTCGGCCACCGGCGCGGCGACCTCTTCCGTGGCCCCGCAGCAGTCGCAGATCAGGAAGGCCGCCGAATGATCGATCGTCCCCGAACTGCACGCCACATAGGCGCTGATCGAGGCGATGCGGTGGGCCAGACCCTTGCGCTCGAGGAACTCCAGCGCGCGATAGACCGTCGGCGGCTTGGCCGGCTGGCCGTCGGTCCCGAAGCGGGCGATCAGATCATAGGCCTTCACCGGCTCGCCGGCGGCCAGCAGCAACTCCAGCACGCGCAGGCGGGCGGCGGTCATGCGCTCGCCCTCCGCGGTCAGGCGGGCGTCGGCGTCGCCGAGGGCGCGTTCGACGTCGGCCGCGGTCGGCGGGCCGTCATGATGATGGTGGTGGCAGGCTTCACCCATGGGCCAGAGCTAATGCTTCGCCGGACGCGCCGCAACCGATGCCGCTTGACTGCATGTGATGTTATCTCATAACACCACTGAAGTTTCTGCAGACGAGCTTGCCCATGACCGTTTCCGCCGTGTCCCGCGCCGCCCTGACCGCCGCCCTTGGATGGACCGCCCTCGCCGGCGTCGCCATGGCCCAGGAGGCGCCCGCCCAGGACGCGACCGAACTGCAGGAAGTGGTCGTCACCGGCGTGCCCTACGGCGTCACCCGCCGGGCCACGACCATCGCCACCACCGTCGTGGACGCGGAAACCCTGGCCCAGGCGCCCGCCGCCTCGCTGGGCGATCTGGTCAACGGCCTGCCCGGCGTGCGCTCGACCGACTTCGCCCCCGGCGCCAGCCGCCCGGTCATCCGCGGCCTGTCCGGCCCGCGCGTGCAGGTGCTGACCAACGGCATCGGCCTGATCGACGCCAGCTCCGTCTCGCCCGACCACCAGGTCGCCACCGACCCGGCCGAGGCCAACCGCATCGAGATCGTGCGCGGCCCGGCCACGCTCGCCTATGGCGGCACCGCTATCGGCGGCGTGGTCAATGTGCTGGACGACCGCATTCCCGACGCCCTGCCGGACGGCGGCGTCGACGGCCTGGTCTCGACCCAGGCCTCCAGCGTCGATGACGGCTGGTCGGCCTCGGGCCGCGCCACAGTCGCGCTCGGCCCGGTGGCCATCAATATCGAGGGCGTGAAGAAGGACGCCTCTGACTACGACATCCCGTCGCCCGCCATCTCGCAGCGGCTGGCCGACGCCGAAGGCATCGATCGCGGCCCGGGCGGGACCCAGCCCAACAGCTTCTCGCAACTGGAGAGCTGGGGCGTCGGCGCCTCGTGGATCGGCTCCGACGGCTACATCGGCGCCGCCTACAAGGACCTGTCCAGCAGCTACGGCGTGGTCGCCGAGCCGGAGGTCTATATCGAGCTGAAACAGACCCGCGAGGACGTGCGCGGCGAATGGCGGCTGGACAACGGCCCGCTGCAGGCGATCCGCGGCGCGTTCGGCCACGCCCAGTACGAGCACACCGAGTTCGAGGGCCCGGGCGAACCGGGCACCATCTTCAACTCCGACGGCCAGGAAGGCCGCATCGACCTGGTCCAGCGCGCCCGTGACGGCTGGAACGGCGCGGTCGGATTCCAGGCCCTGTCGCGCACGTTCGAGGCCATCGGCGACGAGGCCTTCGTGCCGTCCAGCGATGTCGAGGAGATCGGCGCCTACACCGTCCAGCGTCTGGATCGCGAACACTGGGGACTGGAAGGCGGCCTGCGCTACGACCGCCGCTCGGTCGCCGCCACGCCACTGTCGGGCGGATCGCGTCTGGACCTGACCTTCGACAACGTCTCGGCCTCCGCCGCCGTCTTCCTGCGCCCGACGCACGAGCTGTTCCTGGGCCTCGGCCTCGCCCACAACGAGCGCGCGCCGTCCGAGGTCGAGCTGTTCGCCGACGGCCTGCACATCGCCACCGGCGTCTATGAGACCGGCGACCCGACGCTCGACAACGAGACGGTCAACACGATCGAGGGCTCCGTCCACTACGACTCCGGCCGTTTCCGCGGCGACCTGCACGTCTACGCATCGCGCTACGACGGCTTCATCGACGAGCGCGACACGGGGACCGAGTTCATCGACGACGGCGAGGCCTTCCCGGTCTTCCAGTTCGTCCAGACCAATGCCGACTTCCACGGTTTCGAGGCCGAGGCCGAGTACGACCTGTGGAGCTCGGGCGACCGCAGCCTGAGCATCGAAGGCGCCGCCGACTATGTGCGGGCCCAGACCGACCTCGGCCCCGCCGCGCGCATCCCGCCGTACAGCATCACCGGCCGCCTGGTGTGGACCTCCACGCCCTTCGACGCGAAGCTGGAGCTGCGCCACGTCGGCGAGCAGGACCGACTGGCCGACAACGAGCTGGGCACCGACAGCTACACGATGCTGAACCTGTCCGGCGCCTGGCGCCCGTTCAGCGACCGCAACGTCAGCGTCTTCGCCGAGGGCCATAACCTGACCGACGAGGAGGCCCGCGAGCACGTCAGCTTCCTGAAGGACGTCGCCCCCCTGCCCGGCCGCAATTTCCGGGTCGGGGTCAGCTACCGGTTCTAGGGTATGCGCCGCGCCTCAGGGGCGAGCCTGTTTGCCGGTCCGGGACATCCGGGCTAGAACGCGCCCCTTCCTTCTTTCATCAGGGCCTGAATCGCGTCCATGACCGACACCACCGCCAACGCAAACGCCGCCCTGACGGGCAACGTCCTGTTCTACGGCCAGCCGGAACCGCTGTCGCTCGAGGCCCACGCCAATCTGGGCGTCGAGCCGGTCGACAAGCCGTACGCCTTCGTCGGCCAGACCAACATGGTGCCGCTGACGGTGACCGAATTCGCCCCGGCCGCCCTGTCCTACCCGGTGATCTTCGTCGGCGAGAACAAGCAGCCGGTGGCCGTCATGGGTCTCCGCGCCGGCGAGAACCTGTTCGTCAACGAGGACGGCGACTTCCGCGCCGAGGCCTACATCCCGGCCTACGTCCGCCGCTATCCGTTCGTGTTCGCCAATGACGACACCCAGAAGCGCCTGATCCTGTGCGTCGACCGAGCCGCGTCCTTCATCAAGGAAGGCGGCTCGACCCCGCTGTTCACCGACGGCCAGCCGTCAGCCTACACCCAGCAGGCCATGGAGTTCTGCAACAATTTCGAACAGGAGCGTCAGCGCACCGAAGCCTTCGTGAAGCTGCTGACCGACCTTGACCTGTTCGACGTCAAGGAAGCCGTCTTCACCCCGCGCAACCCGGACGGCTCGGCCGCCACGCCGCAAAAGCTGGCCGAGTATTTCGCCGTCTCGGAAGACAAGCTGAAGGCCCTGCCGGCCGAGAAGCTGGCCGAGCTGCGCGACAACGGCGCCCTGGGCCAGATCTACGCCCACCTGGTGTCGCTGCTGGGTTGGGACCGTCTGATCGCGCTGGCCTTCGTCCGCGCCGCCGCCCAGCCGACGGCCGCCAACGCCTGAGGCGTGGCTGGTGGCTAGTGGCTAGTGGCTAGTGGCTAGTGGCTAGTGGCTAGTGGCTAGTGGCTAGTGAAGCCGCTCCGCTGATCGATCCAAAAAGGAAGCCCCGTCCGGTTCGCCGGGCGGGGCTTTTTCGTACTCGATCTGGAAGGCCGTCCCCCGCTAGCCACTAGCCACCAGCCACTGCGGACGCGTCAGTCCGCCTAGCGCCGCGCCAGCAGCGAGCGGGTCAGGCAGGAGAAGACCAGCCGCCCCGCCTCGTCCAGCAGGTCGTGCTGGGCGATGAGGATGCCCTTTTCGTCGCCAACCGGGTCCTTGCCCATCACCGTCATCCGGCCGCGCATCAGCTCGCCCGCGGGCGGATTGCGCATGTAGCGCAGGCCGTCGACGGCCAGCACCTTGGACTGGGCCCAGCCCGAAGCCTTGTCGGCGAACAGCCGGCTCCACAACGCATAGACCATGGCGTCCGGCGCCCCGTAGGCGGGGTCCCACCCTGGCAGGAAGCGTTCGACGAACATCTCCAGCGCCACGTCGTCGACGGCGCAGGCCCCCAGCGGCACCACCTCGCCCACGCCCAGATCCTCGAAATGGACGTGCAGGGGCTCGGTCATTCTGGCTTCCCTCAGGCGGCCGGTTCTTCGGACACACGAACCAGCAGCTTGCCGTCGTGGTCGCCGGTGAACAAGCGGTTCAGCGAGTCGAGCGCGCCTTCCAGGCCGTCGTCGACGTGGACCTTCCACTTGATCTGGCCGTTCGCCAGCCACGGGCCCATTTCGGCGACCATCTCCTTCGCCCGGTGCTGATAGTCCAGCACCAGGAAGCCCTGCACCTGCAGCCGGTGGGTGATGATCCGGCTGAAGTTCGGCGACGGCGGCATGCGCGTGGCGTTGTAGGCCGAGATCAGACCGCACACGGCCATGCGGCCATGCACCTTCAGCCGGTTCCAGACGGCGATCATGATGTCCCCGCCGACGTTCTCGAAATTCAGGTCGATGCCGCCCGGCGCCAGGCGGTCCAGGGCGTCGCCGACGTCCTCGTTCTTGTAGTCGATGGCGGCGTCGAACCCGAGCTCCTCGGTCAGCCAGCGGCATTTCTCCGGCCCGCCGGCGATGCCGATGACCCGCGCCCCGCGCGCCTTGGCCACCTGGCCGGCGATCGAGCCCACGGCCCCGGCGGCGGCCGAGATCACCAGGGTCTCGCCCTCCTTCGCCTTCAGCACATCGGTGACGCCGAAATAGGCGGTCATGCCGGTCATCCCCATGACCGACATGTTGGCGGTCAGCGGCAGGCCCGGCGCGCGATGAACCCGCGACACGACGTTGTCGGCCACCGCCGCATAGTTCGACCAGCCGCCGGCCGCGGTGGAGACGATATCGCCCGCCTTGTGCCGCTCGGATTTGCTCTCCTCGACCACGCCCAGGGTCAGGCCGCGCATGACGCCGCCCAGCGGCACGGCGGGCAGATAGCCCTCGGCCTCGTTCATCCAGGTGCGGTTGGTCGGGTCCAGCGACAGGTAGATGGTGCGGATCAGCACCTCGCCGTCGTTCAGCGCCGGGATGGGCGCCTCGACCAGCTCCAGATCGCCCGGCTTGATCAGGCCCTGCGGCCGTTGACGAAGCACCCACTGACGGTTGACGCGAGCCATGACGATCCTCCGGGTTTTCTTTGTGGACGCGCATAGACCATTTTTGCTTCAGGTCGAAACGACCTGAAGCCAAAAAATGGTCCAGCATTATGCTGGAGCGAAATCTGAGCCTTGGTGGCCTGCGCCAGCAAGGCCGATTTCGCTCTAGTCATCACCCGCGTGCGCCTGTCCAGACGGGGCAAAGAAAAAGGCGGACCGCAGAGGGTCCGCCTTAAGTGGCATCATCGAGAATGAGGCGCGGAGGCGACAGACTGGCTGTGGCCAGTCTCAAGTCGGGGGGGCGTCGCCGCCTCCGCAGACCGATAACGGCATGCCCCGAACAGGGTTCCGCCCCAGGGCGATTTTTTTTCGCCCGGCCGACGAATTCGGAACGGCTCCGCTCGCGCCGGCGTTTGACGGCCAGACCCATTTCCATGCGGGAGGCGCGCCATGACCCATCAATCCCCCCACGACAAATCCGCCGACGCCGTCCACGAAGGCCGGCCCGTCGAAGCCCAGTACGTCCGCGGCGGACGCGGCGGTGTTCGCGTCCTGACCCTGCTGGTCATTTCGGCCGGTCTGACGGCGATCCTGCTGCTGGGCATGTGGTTCGTCAGCCAGGGCGGTTTCGCGCGCACCAACGCCAATATCGGCGACCAGGCGGTCGACGCCCAGGCCTTCGACAAGTCGAGCGACGCAGCCCCGTCGACGAAGTCGGATGCGCCACCCGTCACCGCCGGGCCGGTGGTTCCGCCCACCAGCTCGACGCCGCCGAACAAGCCGGCGCCCGCCTCGCCCTACTGAACCGGCGCCGCCCAAACGAAAGCCCCGGCCGATCGCTCGGCCGGGGCTTTTTGTCGTCCGACGCCTGGAAACCTACGCGGCTTCCCTCTGGCGCGACGGATGGAAGAACAGCGCCTGGCTGATCGCCGCCTTCACCGTCTCCGGCTGGAACGGCTTTGTGATCAGGAAGGTCGGTTCCGGACGTTCGCCGGTCAGCAGGCGTTCCGGGAAGGCGGTGATGAAGATCACCGGCACGTCGATCCGCTTCAGGATGTCCTTCACGGCGTCGATGCCCGACGAGCCGTCGGCCAGCTGGATGTCGGCCAGCACCAGACCCGGGCGGTGGCGTGCGACGGCGTCGACGGCCTCGTCGTGAGTGGTGGCGGTGCCGGTCACGCGGTGACCCAGCTCCTTCACCAGGCTTTCGATGTCGGCCGAGATGATGGCCTCGTCCTCGATGATCAGAACGTCGGTGGCCAGTTCGGCGTCGATGTCCGACTGGGCTTCCGAGATCAGGCGTTCGACGTCGGTGGCGTCGGCGTCCAGGATCTGGGCCGCTTCCGAAGGCGTGAAGCCTTCAAGGGCGGTCAGCAGGAAGGCCTGGCGCGAACGGGGCGCGATGCGCATCAGGCGGCCCGAAGCGTCGTCGCGACCTTCGATGCCGCTCTTGTCCTCCAACTGGGCGCCGGTCGAGGCCCAGATGGCGTGGAACACATGATAGAGAGCGACCCGCGGAGTCATCTCGGCGGGAAGCTGGCGTTCGCCGGCGGCGAGGGCCTCAAGGGCGACCCGGACGTAGTTGTCGCCCGTGGTCTGATCCCCGGTCAACGCACGCGCGTACCGACGGACATAGGGAAGGTGCGGCGCAAGGCGGGCCAACAGGCTCATACTTCGTAGTCCCCGACTGAGATTTCTTATCGGCCCCTGGCAACGGGACCCTTACAGTTCCGCTCAACGTATCAAATACGCCACGGTTCCCCCATAGTGCCGCAAGCTTGAGCATATTTCGGTTCCATATGAGGAACCCTCGGGACGGGCTGGCGTTTCTGCCAGTCTACAACAGCGTCAGGGTGGCGACCGTTTTATCAATGACAGAAAATCCAACCCCCCCGGGCAAGCCGCCCAAGGGCGCCGGCCTGGAGGAGGCTCGCCTTCGTCAGCAGGCCATCGGCGTCAAGCTGCGGCATATGTTCGACGAGGTCGTGAATGAGCCTGTCCCGGACGAGTTCCTGGACATCCTTCGTCGCGCGGACAAGCGCGCTTCAGGCGAGGGCGGCGCATGAGTGGCGTGTCCCCCCCGCCGCCCAAGCCTCCTTCCGCCGACGATAACGCTTTCAAGAAGGAGCTTGTCGCGCTGATCCCGCATCTGCGGGCGTTCGCGCGCACCCTGACGGGCGATCCGACGGCTGCCGACGATCTGGCGCAGGACGCCATGATGAAGGCCTGGGACGCGCGCGCCAGCTATCAGATGGGCACGAACATGAAGGCCTGGACCTTCATGATCCTGCGCAACCAGTTCTATTCCGAAAAGCGTCGCTCGTGGCGTCAGTCGCAGCTGGACCAGGAGGCGGCCGAACGCACCCTGGTGGCCGTCGACGATCCGGAATCGCCGGTGGCGCTGGACGAACTTCGCCTGGCCCTGGCCACCCTGCCGGAAGAACAGCGCGAAGCGCTGATCCTCGTCGGCGCGGGCGGCTTCGCCTACGAGGAGGCCGCCGAGATCTGTCAGTGCGCCGTCGGCACCGTGAAGAGCCGGGTCTCCCGCGCCCGCAAGGCGCTGCAGGCCACGCTTGAAAAGGGCGGCTACGCCCGCGACGGGCGCGCCGCCGGCGACGCCATGCGTTCCATTCTGGCAGATGCGGATCGCCTGAGCAGCGTCCGGGACTGATCGGGTGGTCCTGATTGGACGAGCGCTCGGACGGGGCCTGGCCCCGCCCAGATTCCAGGGCATTCGTTTTCGCCTTGGCGTCGCGCTCGCCCTCGCCCTGTTGCCAATCCTGCTGCTGGGCGCCTTCCAGGCCCAGGCGCAGTTTCGCGCCCAGGACATAGAACGCAGATCCGACCTTCAGCTGGCGGCCGAACGCACGGCCGCCAGCGCCAAGGCGCGCCTCGACAGCACCGGCGTCCTGCTTCAGGCCCTGCGGCCCGAGGCGCTGGAGATCTTCTGCGAGGCGCGGCTGTCGGCCCTGGTCACCCAGCTCGAGGGCCTCGACGGCCTCGCCCGACTGACGCCGACCGGTCAGACCGCCTGCGCCTCACAGGGCCTGGCCAGGGCTCCGCCCGCGTGGCTGGCCGAGGCCCGCAGCAGCATCTGGTTCCAGCGGCTTCGCGCGGGCGAAAGCACGGTGCTGGCGCGCGCGCCCGGGCAACCGGGCCAGCCGCCGCATCTGGTGGTGGCGCTCCGGCTGGAGCGTCCGCTGGGCGCCTTCGACGGGGCGATGATCGCCCTCATCCCGCTGTCGGCGCTGCAACCGAACGTCGCCGACCCGGCCCTGCCGCCGGACTCCGAAGCCGCCCTGACCGACGCCGACGGCAAGATCCTGACGGCCACGAACATGGAGGCCTTCACCCTGTCGGGGTCGCGCGGCCTGACCGGCTGGGTGCAGCGCGCCCGGGCCAGCGGATCGGCCATCTTCGAGGGCCGGTCGGACGGCCGCCACCGCATCTTCGCCGGCGCGGCCGTGGCCGGTCGCGACGTCTACGCCCTGCTGTCCGCGCCCGCGCCGGGGCTGCTGTCATGGGCGCGACTGAATCCGTTCAGCCTGGTGCTGGCCCCCCTGCTGGCCTGGGGCCTCGCCTTCGGCATGGTCATGTGGGTGTCCGAACGCATCATCGTGCGCTGGCTCGACTACCTGGAGCGCATCGCCGCCATCTACGCCCGCGGCCGTTTCTCCGTCCGCCCCATCCAGGCGGTGAACGCGCCGTCGGAAATCCGCGTGCTGGCCAAGACGCTGGACGAACTGGCCGAGACCATCACCACCCGCGACGCCGCCCTGCTGTCCTCGCTGGCGGAGAAGGACGCGCTGATGCGCGAGATCCATCACCGGGTGAAGAACAACCTGCAGATCATTTCGTCCCTGCTGTCGATGCAGCAGCGCGCGCTGAAGGACGCCCCGGCCAAGGCCGCCGTCGGCGACACGCGCCAGCGCATCGCCGCCCTGGCCCTGATCTATCGCACCCTCTACCAGAGCGCCGACCTGCGCTACGCCGACGCCCGCATCTTCCTGACCGAACTGGTCGGCCAGCTGATCGCCAGCGAAAGCGGCAAGGGCTACCTCGTCACCTCGTCGGTCGAGGCCGACTCCCTCGTCGTCGACCCGGACAAGCTGGCCCCGCTGGCCCTGTGGCTGGTCGAGGCGGTGACCAATGCGCAGAAGCACGCCTTCGCCGGACGTGGGGGCGATCTGAAGGTCCGCTTCAAGGTCAACGGCGACACCAGCGTGCTGGAGGTCCAGGACGACGGACCGGGCGTCAGCGAGAGCGTTCGCGCCGGCGTCGGCCGTACCCTGATGGGCGCCTTCGCCAAGCAACTGCGCGGCGAGGTCGACTTCCTGCCTGTCGAGGGCGGGGGCACGATCGCGCGCATGACCTTCGCCACGCCCGAGGCCGTGGTCCCGGTCGACCCCGCCGATCTGGGAACCCCGCCAGCACCAGGACGTTGATTGTCCGTAGCCTCCCCGGCCTCACGGAGCACTGAAACGATGCGCAAGATCTTCATTCTCGTAGCCACCGCCGCGGCTCTTACGGTCGCGGCTTGCAACACCGTCTCGGGTGTCGGCCAGGACGCCGCCGCCGCCGGCAACGCGGTCACCACCGCGGCCGAAGACGCCAAGCACTAACGACGAATACGGTTCCCGGGCAGCGGTTTCCCCCCCGACTCGCCGTCCGGATGAAGAAGGCCCGCCGGTTCCCCCCACCGGCGGGCCTTTGCTTGTCTGAAGCCCTCTTGCGCGGGCCGTCCCGCCCTCTAGCATCCGCCCTCGAAAGGCGTCCGTCAGAGACGCCCTGAGGGGAAGCGATCCATGACGACCGAAGCGGCGCAAGCCAAAGAGGGGCCCGGCCTCAAGACCGTGGTCACGGCCTCGGCCGCGGGCACGGCGTTCGAATGGTATGACTTCTTCGTCTTCGGCTCGCTGACCACCATCATCGCCCGCCACTTCTTCGCCGATGCCGGCGAGACCGTCGCCTACATCATGGCCCTGCTGACCTTCGGCCTGGGCTTCGTGGTCCGGCCGCTGGGCGCGCTGGTGTTCGGCTGGTTCGGCGACCGCACCGGCCGCAAGACCACCTTCCTGGTCACCATCACCCTGATGGGTCTGGCCACCGTGGCCATCGGCCTGCTGCCCGACTACTCGCAGATCGGGCTGGCCGCGCCGATCCTGCTGCTGATCATGCGCATGCTGCAGGGCTTCGCCCTGGGCGGCGAATACGGCGGGGCGGCCATCTATGTCGCCGAGCATTCCCCGATCAAAAAGCGCGGCTTCCTGACCGGCTGGATCCAGACCACCGCCGCCGCCGGCCTGATCGGCGCCCTTTCCGTCATCCTGATCACGCGCGCCGCGCTGGGAACCGAGGCGTTCGACGCATGGGGCTGGCGCATCCCCTTCCTGCTGTCGGCCCTGCTGCTGGCGGTGTCGCTGTGGATCCGGCTGAAGCTGAACGAAAGCCCGGCCTATCAGCAGATGGAGGCCGAAGCCTCCGACAGCGACCACCGCGCGCCCTATCGCGAGGCCTTCCTGACCTGGAAGAACGGCCGCTTCGTCCTGATCGCCCTGTTCGGCATCATGATCGCCCAGGGCGCCGTCTGGTACTGCGGCTATTTCTACACCCGCTTCTTCATGGAGCGGGTGCTGAGGGTCGACACCAACACCGTCGACCAGCTGGTGCTGGCCGTCACCGTCGCCTCGGCCTTCCTCTACGTCTTCTTCGGCTGGCTGTCGGACAAGGTCGGGCGCAAGCCGGTGATGCTGTTCGGCATGATCCTGGCCCTGATCGCCTTCTTCCCCGGTTTCGAGGCGCTGACCCGCGCCGCCAACCCGGCCCTGGCCGAGGCCCAGGCCGCCGCCCCGGTCACGGTCGTCGCCGACCCCGCCACCTGCGCCCTGCAGTTCGACCCCGTCGGCAAGGCCACCTTCGCCAGCTCGTGCGACCTGGCCAAGAGCGTGCTGTCCAACGCCGGCGTCTCCTACAGCAACGTCGCAGCCCCGGCCGGATCGCTGGCCGTGGTCCGCGTCGGTTCGACCGAGGTCGCCTCGGTCGAGGGAACGGGCCTGCCGCCCGCCGAGCTGAAGGCCGCCCGCACCGATGTCGAGACGCGCATCAAGGCGGCGCTCGCCGAGGCCGGCTATCCGGCGAAGGCCGATCCGGCGCGGATCAACATGCCGTTGGTGTTCGCCATCCTGATGATCTTCATGGTCGCCGCCACGGCCCTGTACGGCCCGCAGGCCGCGGCCCTGGTCGAGCTGTTCCCGACGCGGGTGCGCTACACGGCGATGAGCCTGCCCTACAACATCGGCACCGGCTGGGTCGGGGGGTTGCTGCCCGCGGCCAGCTTCGCTCTGGTGGCGTGGTCCGGGAATATCTATTTCGGCCTCTGGTACTCGATCGCCTTCACCCTGGTCGCAGTCATCGTCAGCCTGCTGTGGCTGCCGGAGACCCGGGGCCGGGACCTGAACACGATCGGCGACTGACGCGTTCTTTCCGTTCCTCCCCGAACTGGATACCGGCCAATGACGACCCAAGCCCGCGACGCCGGCCTCAAGCTGCTGCGCGAACACGCCCTGATCGCCGGCGAGGCCGTCACCGGCGCCTCGCGCATCGCCGTCGATGATCCCGCCACCGGCGAGACCATCGGCCACGTGCCCGATCTGGGCGTCGCCGAGACGGAGCGCGCGATCGCCGCCGCCGTCGACGCCTTCCCGGCCTGGTCACGTTCGGACCCGCACAAACGCGCCGCCTTCCTGCGCGAATGGGCCCGGCTGATCGACGAGAACGTCGACGGCCTGGCCGCCCTGATGTCGCTGGAGAACGGCAAGCCGTTCGAGGAGGCGAAGGGCGAGGTCGCCTATTCCAATGGCTTCATCAAATGGTTCGCCGGCGAGGCCGAGCGTCTGCTGGGCGAGACCCACGACAGCCCGCTGGGGCACGTCATCGTCACCTTCCGCGAGGCGGTCGGCCCCTGCGCCCTGATCACCCCGTGGAATTTCCCGGCCGCCATGCTGGCGCGCAAGCTGGGCCCCGCCTTCGCCGCCGGCTGCACCGCCGTGGTCAAGCCGGCCAGCCAGACCCCCTTCACCGCCATCGCCCTGGCCGAGCTGGCCGACCGCGCCGGCCTGCCCAAGGGCGTGCTCAGCGTCGTCACCGGCGACGCGGCGACCATCGGCGGCGCCCTGACCGCCTCGCCCGCCATCCGCAAGCTCAGCTTCACCGGCTCCACCCCGGTCGGCCGCAAGCTGGCCGCGCAGTGCGCCCCGACCCTGAAGCGGGTGTCGATGGAGCTGGGCGGCGCCGCGCCGCTGATCGTTTTCGCCGACGCCGATCTGGACCTCGCGGTGGCCGAAACCATCAAGGGCAAGTTCCGCAACTCGGGCCAGACCTGCGTCTGTCCGAACCGCGTCTATGTCGAGGCGTCGGTCGCGGAAGCCTATGCGAACAAGCTGGCCGAGGCCGTGGCGCAGATCCCCGTCGGCGCCGCCTTCGAGCCCGGCGTGAAGGTCGGTCCGCTGATCGAGGACAAGGCGCTGGCAAAGGTCGAGGATCATCTGAAGAAGGTGCAGGCCTCGGGCGGCAAGGTGCTGACCGGCGGCGGACGCCACGCGCTGGGCGGCCGCTTCTTCCAGCCGACCGTCACGCTCGGCGGCGACGACAAGCTGTTCCGCGACGAGGAGACCTTCGGCCCGCTGATCCCGGTCTTCCCGTTCGACAACGAGGACGAGGTTCTGGCCAAGGCCAACGACAGCGAGTTCGGCCTCGCCTCCTATCTGTTCACCCGGGACCTCGACCGCGCCTTCCGCATCGGCCGCCGCATCGAGGCGGGCATGTGCGGGATCAACACCGGCCTGATGTCGACCGCCGTCGCCCCGTTCGGCGGCGTGAAGTCCTCCGGCTACGGCCGCGAAGGCTCGACCCACGGCATCGACGAATACGTGGACATCAAGGCCCTGACCCTGGCGCTGAAGTAGGGATCAGACCTTCTTCAGGCCCCGACCGAAATCGGCGACATCCGACAGGTTCCAGCTTTCACCCTCAAACCAGAAGGTCGTAAGGGCCTCATGATTAAGGGCCACCCACTCAAGCGCCTTGGGCGCGACACGAGCCAGATCTCGCGGGTCAAGACTGCTCGCGAGGACGCGCGGGTTGGGGCCGATCGAGATGGAGGCGCTCGGCTGATGCCGGCCCGCCTTCAGGTACAGTTTGATGCGCGGTCCGTGCTGGCCCAGCGCGGTCGAAATGAAGATGGTGGCGAGCACCCCGGTCCAGTCGGGCGGGAGATTGGCCATTTCGAAAACATCCTCCTCGCCCAGCGCGCGCAACTCCTCGTCGAGGGTCGGCTCGCGATCCGTCCAGACAGCGATGTTCTCGTGCACGGCCATGCCGTGGATAAGGGCGCTCCCCCAAAGCGAAGTCAAACCCCGGCCGCCTATCCCAGATAGTCAGAGCCGGCGGAAATTCTGAAATTCCGGCCCGGTATTGCGTCATCCGGCCCTGGTCACCTGTGGGGTATCAGCCGCTGTCAAACCGGCAGCGCGCCCCGCTTGACCACCGTCCGCATGGCCACGCTGGAGGAGACACGGGTCACGCCCGGGATCCGCGTCAGCTCGCGCGAGTGGACCCGCTCCAGGTCGTCGACGTCGCGCACCACCAGCCGCAGCAGATAGTCCGAGCCGCCGGTCATCAGATAGCATTCGACCACCTCCGGCACGGTCGAGATGGCCGTCTCGAACGCCGTCAGCGAGGCCTCGGCCTGGGACGACAGGGTGACGGTGACGAAGACGCTGATCGGCAAACCGACCGCCCGCTCGTTGATGATGGCGGCGTAGCGGCTGATCACCCCCTCGGTCTCCAGCGCCCGCAGGCGGCGCAGGCAGGCGCTTTCGGACAGGTTCACGGTGCGGGCCAGATCGGCGTTGGTCATCCGCCCGTCGCCCTGCAGGGCGCGGATCATGCGCCGGTCGGTGTCGTCGAGGGTGATGGCGGAAATCGTCTTCAACGTCGGCCTCGTTCGCAGATTCTGCGAATGTACGCCGTTCAGTCGGCGAAAAGAACAGGAACCTGCGCGAGGACCGCCGCTAGATTGCGCGCGAAACGCGGTCGCCGCAGAGCGGCCCGTCATCGGTCAGGCAGAGGAAAAGCCCCATGCGCGTCGGCGTCCCCAAGGAAATCAAGAAGAACGAGCACCGCATCGGCCTGACGCCGACCGCCGTGCGCGAGTACGTGGCCCACGGCCACACCGTCTCGATCGAGACCGGCGCCGGCCTCGGCGCGGGCTTCACCGACGCCGACTACAAGAAGGCGGGCGCCCAGATCGTCGCCGACGCGAAGACGATCTTCGCCGACAACGACATGATCGTGAAGGTGAAGGAGCCGCAGAAGGTCGAGTGGGAGATGCTCCGCGAAGACCAGATCCTGTTCACCTACCTGCACCTGGCGCCCGACCCCGAGCAGACCAAGGGCCTGCTGGCGTCGAAATGCGCCGCCGTCGCCTATGAGACCGTCACCGACGCCAAGGGCGGCCTGCCGCTGCTGGCCCCGATGTCCGAAGTCGCCGGCCGCATCGCCGTCTTCTCGGCCGCCGAGACGCTGCTGAAGCACAACGGCGGCATGGGCCTGCTGTTCTGCGGCGTCCCGGGCGTGGCCCCGGCCCGCGTGCTGGTGCTGGGCGGCGGCGTCGTCGGCCTGAACGCGGCCCGCATGGCCATGGGCCTGGGCGCTGAAGTGGTCGTTCTCGAACGCTCGATTCCGCGCATGGCCTACATCGACGAAGTCACCCAGGGCCGCGTCATCACCCGCTACTCCTCGATCGGCGCGATCGAGGAAGAGATGGTCAAGGCCGACGTCATCGTCGGCGCCGTGCTGGTCCCGGGCGCCGAGGCGCCCAAGCTGATCAAGAAGGACCAGTTGAAGCAGATGAAGCCGGGCTCGGTCCTGGTGGACGTCGCCATCGACCAGGGCGGCTGCTTCGAAACCAGCCACGCCACGACCCACGAAGACCCGACCTACGTCGTCGACAACGTCGTCCACTACTGCGTCGCCAACATGCCGGGCGCCGCCCCGCGCACGTCGTCGGAAGCCCTGAACAACGCCACCCTGCCCTTCGGTCTGGCCCTGGCCGACCACGGTCTGGAAGCGCTGAAGAAGGACCCGCACCTCGCGCGCGGCCTGAACGTCCTCAAGGGCGAGATCACCTACCCCGCCGTCGCCGAGGCGATGGACATGCCGTGGAGCGATCCGTTCGGCGTGTGGGCCAAGGGCTGATCTACATTTCTAGCTTGTCGGCGTCCGTGTGCCGGACTGTCGAGAAGTCAGGGTGAGCCATCCAGTGGCCGTGGCGTTCGCTGAACGCCACGGTCGCTTCAATTTCGAGGCCAGGCTCATAGAGCTGGACCCTGTCGCCTTCCGCCAGGGGCGTGGGAAGCGCTGCGATGTCCTCAAGCGATCTGGACAGCCACAACGCATAGCGATCGCCGCCGCCACTCAAACCAGTAGCGACACCCCGCCGCCGGACAGATCGGCGCTCGCGTCCGCGATCCCGCGATCCATGGCGGCGACGACGCCCTTCAGCTCGCGGGCCTCGTCCGGCGACAGGGCGTCATCGTCGGTCGGCGCCTTGTCCGCCGCCTGCCGGACCAGCGCCTTGAGCTCCGCCGCCATGCGCCGGACCTCGCTCATGAAGTCGTTGTTCGCCTGGGCCTCGCCGCTACGGCGCGACATCTCCGCGGCGCGCGCGTTCGCCTCGTCGATGGCCTGCTGATAGGGGTTGGCCGACTTGCCGGCGGCCTCATCCTTGCCGTCCGCCTTCATTTCGGCGGCCGCTTCCTGGCCATCCGTCCCGGCTGGCGCGCCATCGGCGTTGGCCACGTCCCCGCCCTTGCCTTCCGTCGGCGTGCCTGCCGGAGCAGACGTCGGCGCCGCCGCAGCCGGAGCGCCGCCCGCGTCCATGCCCGACGTCACGCCCCCGGCCGCGGCATAGGCCTTCACCGCCGCGCCCAGCTCCCGCGCCAGCTGCGCCGCCAGCCGCGCCGTGCCCTTCGGGTCGACCGACGCCATGCCGCGCAGCATCTGCAGCCGCGCCTTCAGCTGCT
Organism: Brevundimonas lenta; assembly: GCF_014196335.1. GTDB lineage: Bacteria > Pseudomonadota > Alphaproteobacteria > Caulobacterales > Caulobacteraceae > Brevundimonas > Brevundimonas lenta. The sequence goes on along the minus strand of NZ_JACIDM010000001.1, from coordinate 491,507 downwards.
CGATCTTCTGGCGCGCGATCGCCTTGCGCTCTTCGGACGCCTGGCTGTTGCGCTGCTTCAGACTTTCGACCGCCGCCTTCGCCTCGCGCAGCTTCGCCTCGGCCGCGGCGGCCTGGCGTTCCTCGCGCGTCTTCTCCGACGCTGTGGGCGTCGTCAGCATGTTAAACAGGCTGGCCGGGCTGATGTTCACGCGCCGGAGCGTCCGCTGATCCTGTCGGGCTGTAAACCTGTGACGCTTGCCTGCCTGTAAATCGCCGCTCTCTTGCGGCATAAGCCCGCGATGAAGTTTCTCGACCAGGCCAAGATCTATCTCCGCTCCGGCAACGGCGGCGCAGGCTCCGTTTCCTTCCGCCGTGAAAAGTTCATTCCGAACGGCGGTCCGGACGGCGGCGACGGCGGCAAGGGCGGCGACGTCTGGATCACGGCCGTCGACGGCCTGAACACCCTGATCGACTACCGCTACCAGCAGCATTTCAAGGCCCAGACCGGCCATCACGGCCAGGGCCGCCAGATGCACGGCGGCAAGGGCGAGGACGTGCTGCTGAAGGTTCCGGTCGGCACCCAGGTGCTGGACGAGGACAAGGAGACGGTCCTGCTCGACATGGACCGGCCCGGCATGACCGAACTGCTGCTCAAGGGCGGCAACGGCGGCTGGGGCAACGTCCGCTTCAAGGGCCCGCAGAACCAGGCGCCGACCTACGCCAACCCGGGCCAGGAAGGCCAGGAGCGCTGGGTCTGGCTGCGCCTGAAGCTGATCGCCGACATCGGCCTGGCCGGCCTGCCCAACGCGGGCAAGTCGACCTTCCTGGCGGCGGCGTCGGCGGCCAAGCCCAAGATCGCCGACTATCCCTTCACGACCCTGACCCCCAACCTGGGCATGGTCGACCTGTCGCCGTCCGAGCGCTTCGTCATCGCCGACATTCCCGGCCTGATCGAGGGCGCGTCGGAAGGCGCCGGCCTGGGCACCCGCTTCCTCGGCCACGTCGAACGCTCGGCCTCGCTGATCCACCTGATCGACGGAACCCAGGACGACGTCGTCGCCGCCTACGAAATCATCCGCCACGAACTGGACGCCTATGGCGAAGGCCTGGCCGACAAGACCGAACTGCTGGCGCTGAACAAGATCGACGCCCTGACCCCGGAACTGCGCGAGGAAAAGGCCGCCCAGCTGGAAGCCGTCGCCGGCCGTCGCCCCTACCTCGTCTCAGGCGTCTCCGGCGAGGGCGTCACCGAACTGCTCCGCGCCGCCTGGAACGAGGTCCGCAAGACCCGCGGCGAACTGATCCGCGTCGACGAAGAGGACGAGGGTGTCATCGAGACGCCGGGCGGCTGGACCCCCTGACGGTCAGGCCACCCGCGTCCATTCCATCACCCAGTTCCAGTCCCAGGTCTGACCGCCATCGCGCGAGACGCCCTGGCGCCAGCGGCATGAGGTCGGGGTGATCCGGTCCCAGCTGCCGCGATAGGTCACCGGCTTGCCGTCCTCGGTCTCGTTGGTGTCGAAATCGCCGACGCCGTCGACGAACCGGCCCGGCGTCCCTGTCGAGCCCGGCACGCCGACCTTGGCGTTCATCCAGAAGTCCAGCCAGACGCCGTTGGCGGCGTCCAGGGTCCGCAGACCCATGCCGCTGAAGTCGCGGGCCGGGATGCGCAGCTCCTCGACGCTGGCGGTTCCGCCGAGGATGCTCCAGCAGGTCGCCTCGCCCTCGAACGCATCCCACTCGCCGGGCGCCTTCAGGCGGCGGTGGCTGATCCTCCACTCGCCGGACAGGAAGTCGAACTCCCCGGCCCGCGCCGGCGGGGCCTGCATTGGCGCGGCGGCGAGCAGGGCGGGCGCGACGGCCAGGCCGGCGGCCGATTTCAACACGGCCCTGCGGCCCGGTTTCGATGCATCGGTCATGACGTCCCTCCTGTGGTCGGAAGGCATCCTCGCTCCGGTTCCCTGACATCGGGCGTCAGGTATTCCGGACGCCGCGCAAATTGGCCGGCGGGACGGGTCGCGACAGCTTCGCCGCCGCGTGTTAGGGCACAGGTGAGCATAAGTCCGCGCGAGCCCGCCTTGTCCTTCTTCCACGCCGGTCCTGCAGCCAACGCCTCCGGTCCCCGGCGCGGGGCCCTGCGTGACGGACTGGACCTGCAGCCCGGCATGACCGTCGGCGTCTTCGGCGGCTCCTTCAATCCCGCCCACGACGGCCACGCCCACCTCGCCGAAACCGCGCTCAAGCGGCTGGGTCTGGACCGCATCGTCTGGCTGGTGTCGCCGCAGAACCCGCTGAAGGACCCCCGCGACAGCGCCCCCCTGGCCGAGCGCATGGCCTCGGCGCGCAAGGCGGCGGCCCTCGCGGCGTCGGGCCCGTCCATGATCGTCTCGGACTTCGAGACCCGGGTCGGCACGCAGTGGACGATCGACACCCTGCGCGCCCTGACCGCCCGCCACCCCGGCGTCCGCTTCGTCTGGCTGATGGGATCGGACAACCTGGCGACCTTCCACCGCTGGCGCGGCTGGACCGACATCATGCGGCTGATGCCCGTCGCGGTGATCGCCCGCCCAGGCTCGCTGCAGGACAGCCGGACCGCTCCGGCCGCCGCCCGTTTCGCCTCCGCGCGGGTGCCGGCGGAGCACGCCCGCGGCCTCGCCCGGATGCCCGCGCCGGCCTGGACCTGGCTCTCCGCGCCGCTCAATTTCCGGTCATCGACCGCCCTGCGTCAGGCCGCCCGGCGGGGGGCGGGTGACGCCACGCCGGGTTCATGCTAGGTTGCCCCTTTAGTAACCACCCCCGGAGCCCTCCGCTGACCCCCTCGACCGCGCACGATGCGCACGACGCCGCCGTCTCCAATACGGCGCATGAGATGGACGCCATCGATCCCATCCGCCCCGAAGACGGTCAGCAGGCTCCTCTCCCCGTCGGCTCGACAGAGCTCGAACAGGCGATCCTTTCCAGGCTGGACGACGACAAGGCGCAGGACATCGTCCTGATCGACCTGCGCGGCAAAAGCCCCATGGCCGACGCCATGATCGTGGCTTCCGGCCGGTCGCACCGCCACGTCGGCGCCCTGGCCGATCACCTGCAGCGGCTGATGAAGGAACAGGGCCTCGGCAAGGTGAAGGTCTCGGGTCTGCCGCACTGCGACTGGGTGCTGCTGGACGCGGGCGACGTGATCGTCCACCTGTTCCGTCCGGAAGTGCGCACCTTCTACAACATCGAGAAGATCTGGTCGGTCGACAGCGGCCACCGCGTCGACACCCGCGCCTGATCCACTGACCGTATGAAGCTCGGCGTCATCGCCATCGGCAAGCCGGGGCGGGGGCCCGAAGCGACGCTGGCGGCCGACTACGCCGAGCGCGCGACCCTCGCCGGTCGCGCCCTTGGGCTCGGTCCGCTCGAGCTCATCGACCTCGAACCGCGCAAGGCCGGCAAGTCCCCCGAGGCCGAGCTGATCCTCAAGGCCGCCGAGGGCGCGCATCTGATCGCCTGCGACGAGCGCGGCCGGACCTTCTCCAGCCGCGCCTTCGCCGACCACATCGCCATGCTCAGGGACCGAGGCGAGCGCCGCCTGGTGTTCGCCATCGGCGGGGCTGACGGGCTGGACGAAAGCGTTCGCGCCGCCGCCGGCTCGACCCTCGCCTTCGGGCCCCAGACCTGGCCCCATGCCCTCGCCCGCGCCATGCTGGCGGAACAGCTGTATCGCGCCGTGACTATCCTGGCCGGATCGCCGTATCACCGCGACTGATGCGTCGCCCGCTGATCCTCATCGCCGCCTTCGCCCTCGTGGCCCTGCCCGTCGCCGCCAGCGCGCCGCAGACGGGCGACATCGCGCGCCTGCAGGCCGAGTTCCGGGACGAGCAGGCCCGCGCCCGCCGCCTGCGCGCCGAAGCCGACGACGCCGCCGCCGAGATCGCCGGGCTGGAGCGCGAACTGACGTCCCTGCGCAGCGCCGTCTCCGCCGACGACGATCTGATCGCCGCCCAGCGCGCCCGTCTGCGCGAACTGGGGACGCGGGAGGCCGCCCTGGTGGCCCAACTTTCCGTCGCCCGCGGCCGCCAGGCCCGTCTGCTGTCCGCCCTGCAGATGATGAGCCGCAAGCCGCCGCCGCCCCTGCTGGTGCCCGCCGACAAGGCCATCGACACCGTCCGCGCCAGCATCCTGATGCGCGCCGTCACGCCCGAGCTTCAGGCCCGGGCGAAAGCCCTGTCCGACCGCCAGGCCGAGATCATCCGCATCCGTCGCCTCGCCGCCCTGAACAGCGAGCAGCTGTTCACCTCGGAAAGCGCCCAGGGCGACCGCCGTGCCGGGATCGAGGCCCTGTCCGCCCGCAAGACCGCGCTTCAGGCCGTGCTTCGCGCCGAGGCCCAGCAGGCCGAACGGGCCGGCCGCGTGCTGGAGGCCCGCCTGCGCTCGCTGGGCGCCGCCGTGCCCGGACCGGAGACCGAGACCACGACCTCCGTCGCGCGCCTGCCCGCCGGGCGCAGCAGCCTGACCCCGCCGGTCGCCGGCGCGCCCTCGGTCCGCTTCGGCCGCGGCTCTAACGGCTGGCGCTGGCGCGCAGACGGGGCCGAGGCCCGCTCGCCCGCCGCCGGGCGGGTCGCCTATGTCGGTCCGCTGGAAGGCTGGGGCGAGGTCGTCATCGTCGACCTCGGGCCCGGCTGGCGCGCCATCGTGGCGGGCCTGGAGGAGACCTCGGTCGAGACCGGCGCCCGGGTCTCGGACGGCCAGGTCCTGGGCCGCAGCGGGGCGGACGGCGAGGTCATCTTCGAACTGCGCCGCGACGAGCGCGCCGTCGACCCCGCGCCCTGGCTGCGCTGATCCTCAGGTCGTCACCCGACAGGGGCGAATCCGCTTTCCATCGCTCGATGACGCTGATTTTATTCGGCCACCGGGCGTCGGCCACGATTTGGTCTTCGCGGGGTATGCTAACTGCCACCGACACGGCCGCCTTTCCGGCCCGCTGAAGAAGAACTCGAATGCGCAAGTTGCTGATGATCGGCGCCGCCGCCGCCACCGTGGTCGGTCTCGGAGCCGCGACCGCCGCGGGCCAGACGCCGCGCAACGAAGCCTTCCGCATGATCGGGCTGTTCGGCGACGTGCTGGGCATCGTCGAACAGGCCTATGTCGTCCCGGTCGACGACAAGAAGCTGATCGAGGCCGCGCTGCAGGGCATGATGGGCGCGCTCGACCCGCACTCGAACTATCTGCCGCCGGACGGCTATGGCGAACTGCGCGAGCGCACCGAGGGCCAGTATTCGGGCGTCGGCCTGACCATCACCTCCGAAGGCGGTCTGGTGAAGATCATCTCGCCGATGGACGGCGGCCCGGCCGCCCGCGCCGGCGTCCAGGCCGGCGACGTCATCTCGGCCATCGAGGGCCAGAGCGCCTCGGGTCTGACCGTCAGCCAGGTCTCCGAAAAGCTGCGCGGCGCCGTCGGCACCTCGATCCACGTCACCTTCCTGCGTGACGGCGAGGAGCCGCGCGACGTCACCCTGACCCGCGAGGTCATCCGCATCGAGTCCGTCACCGGCCGCGTCGAGGGCGACTTCGGCTATCTGCGCATCTCGACCTTCAATGAGAACACCGGCCGCGAGCTGACCGAGACCATCACCAGGCTCAAGCGCGAGAACCCCAACCTCAAGGGCTACGTCCTCGACCTGCGCAACAACGGCGGCGGTCTGCTGGATGCGGCCATCGCCGTGTCGGACGCCTTCCTCGAGCGCGGCGAGATCGTCAGCCAGCGCGGCCGCAAGCCTGATCAGATCATGCGCTACGCCGCCCGTCCGGGCGACCAGACCAACGGCCTGCCGCTGGTCGTGCTGATCAACTATGGCTCCGCCTCGGCGTCCGAGATCGTCGCCGGCGCCCTGAAGGACCACCAGCGCGCGACCGTCGTCGGCCTGACCAGCTTCGGCAAGGGTTCGGTGCAGACGGTCATCCCGCTGCGCGGCGGCGCCGACGGCGCCCTGTCGATCACCACGGCGCGCTACTACACGCCGTCCGGCGCCTCGATCCAGAAGATCGGCATCGAGCCGGATCTTGAGGTCGCCCGCAGCGAGGCCGAGGCGCGCATCGTCTCGCGGTCCAGCTTCATCTACTCCGAAGCCGCCTACGCCACGGCTCTCGACGCCTCCATCGGCGCCGAGCGCAAGGGCGCCCATACGCCCAACGAGGCCCCGGGCGAAGGCTACGACAAGGAGAAGGACTACCAGCTGGAGCGCGCCTTCGACGTGCTGCGCGCCGGCGGTCAATTGGCCCAACTGGGCGCCGCGCCGGAAGGCATCGTCGTCACCCCGCGCGATCAGCAACGCGCCGAGGTCGCTCCGGCGGAAACGCCCGCGGAATAACTCAGGCCGTCGAGGCCGGAGCCGCGGGGGCGCGGCACGCCACCTCCGTGCCCGGGGCCGGGTCGGTCTCGCCGGGCGGCAGCGGCGCGACCATTCCTTCGGTCATGCCCTTCGTCCACCATTGCAGGCCGTCGCCCTGGTAGCGCGCGCCGTCGGCCGAGATCACCGTCGTCATGGCGTGGGTCTTGCCGTCATAGACGACCGAGGCGTTCTCGCCCGTATAGGTCGCCACCAGCGTCTTGCCGTTGTCGCAGGTGTAGGTGACCGGGCCGGCCGGCGTCGGCGCGGGCGTTGGCGCTGGCGCTGGAGGGCTGGTCGTGGCGACCGGCGCCTCGACGGGGGCGGGCTCCGCCGGCGCGGCGGCGGGCTGACAGGCGGCGAGGGTCGCCGCAGCGGCGAGGACGATCAGGCGTTGCGAGGGGGCCATGGCGGGCGCTCCTGAATCGGGGATGGCCAACCAACGCACGAGGGCGGCGACGGCTCCGCTCCATGCCTAACGTCCCGTTAGGCTTTCTTAACCGACCGCAGGGCAATGTTACCCACAGGGGGGCCGCTTGCGCGGAACCCGTTCGAGCGTCCAGTCCAGCCCATGTTCGCCAAGCGCCAGTCCGTCCTCGCCGCCACTGCGGGCGCGCCTCCGGTGAAGGTTCCCCTTCGCGACCGGATGGCTCCGCTTGGCCGCATCCTGAAGAAGCCCCCGGTCGCCGTGGCCGGCGCAGGCCTTCTGCTGATGGCCGCGGCCGGTCTGTTCATCACCGTGCTGGGCGATCCCCGCGCCGGCGCGCCATCGGCCCGCGTCGAGCTGAAGCGCGAGGCCCCGGCCTCGGCCCCGGTTCCGACCGGCCTTGAAGCCTTCTCCATGGGCGCAGGCGGCGTCTACGCCGACCTGACCGCCGACGGCGCGCTCGACCCGACCCAGACTGGCGAGGCCGTCATCACCCTGCCCGACGGCGCGGTCATGTCCGGCAACGGCGCGGCCGTCACCGCCCCGCGCATCGCCGCACAGCCCCTCGTCGCCGCGCCGATCGCCGGCCTGCAGCAGCCGGGCCCGGACGGCGTCCTGCCGCGCATCGCCCCGGACGGCCGCGTCCCGGCCCAGGCCTACGCCCGCCCGTTCCGCTCCAACGGCAAGCCGCGCGTCGCCGTGGTCGTCGGCGGCCTCGGCCTCAACGCCGTCACCACCCGCGCCGCCATCGAACGCCTGCCCCCGGAAGTCACCCTCAGCTTCGTGCCCTACGCCGAAGGCCTGCAGGGCTGGATCGACCTCGCCCGCGCCCAGGGCCATGAGGTGATGATCGAGATTCCGATGGAGCCGACCGGCTATCCGGCCAACGATCCCGGCCCCTACACCCTGCTGGCCTCGGCCGACGCGCCCGACATCACCGCCAAGATGAACTGGCTGCTGGGCCGCGCCACCGGCTATTTCGCGGTCACCAACTACCTCGGCGACCGCTTCGCCACCTCCGACACGGGCATGACCGCCTTCCTCGGCGTGCTGCGCGCCCGCGGCGTCGCCTTCCTCGACGACGGCTCCATGAGCCGCAAGCCGGGCGCCTGGGCCCGCGCCAGCGCCAACCGTATCATCGATGAGCAGCAGTCGCCCGCCGCCATCGTCGGCCAGCTGAACGCGCTCGAGGCTCTCGCCAAGTCGCGCGGCCAGGCCATGGGTACGGGCTTCAGCTATCCGGTCACCGTCGAAGCGGTGGCCCGCTGGACCGCCGGCCTCGACGCCCGCGGCCTGCAGCTGGCCCCGGCCAGCGCGATGACCCAGCGACCGGGGCGCTAGGGATCAGGGTCGAGGGCTGAGGATCGAGGGGCGAGGGCACCCTCTGGACATCGGCACGTCCCGGGTGTCACTCACCTCGACCCCCGCCCCTGGACCCTCGGCCCTCCCCATGACCGACCTCTCCCGCTACCGCCCCAACGTCGGCGTGGTGCTGTTCCACCCGGACGGGCGCGTCTGGTACGGCCGCCGCGCCAACACCCCCGAGCCGCACAACTGGCAGTTCCCGCAGGGCGGCGTCGATGACGGCGAGGACTATGAGGCCGCCGCCCGCCGCGAACTGGCCGAGGAGACGGGCGTCGTCTCCGCCGAGCTGCTGGCGCAGACCCAGGAATGGATCGCCTACGCCTTCCCCGCCGACTACGGCGGCACGAAACAGGCGCGCGGCTGGCTGGGCCAGAAGCAGATGTGGTTCGCCTTCCGCTTCACCGGCGACGAGTCCGAGATCGACCTCGAACAGCATGACGAGATCGAGTTCGACGCCTGGCGCTGGGGCCGCCTCGACGAGGCCCCGAAACTCATCGTCCCGTTCAAGCGCAAGGCCTATGAGGCCGTCGTGGCCTGTTTCGCAACGCTGGTGGTCTGACAATCAGATCCGCTCATCCCGGCGAAAGCCGGGACCCAGTTCTTTGGGCGATTGGTGTGTGCGGTTCTTTCGGCGCAAATCCCCATTCACCGGCCCTGCAAAAGGTCTGGGTCCCGGCTTTCGCCGGGATGAGCGGAACAACTTACTGCCCGCACCCCGTCTTCAGCACCCGCTTCGTCGACGCCGGGTACTTCGCCAGCAGCCGCGCCGGCCGGATCGGCCGCGGTGCAAACCCGCCGCCGCAGTTCGGGCACGCGCCCTTCAGAACCCCCTCCACGCAATCCGCGCAGAAGGTGCATTCGAAGGTGCAGATGCGCGCGTCCGGACTGTCGAACGGCAGGTCGCGATCACAGCATTCGCAGTTGGGCCGAAGCTCGAGCATGGCCCGAGATTAGTGCGCGGCCCCGCCCGGAGCCAGTTTGAAGATGACCAGCCCGGCCAGCACCAGCAGCGCCGCGAACACCCGCATCGGGCTCAGATGCTCGCCCAGGAACATCACGCCGACCGCGAAGGCGCCGACCGCGCCGATGCCGGTCCACACCACATAGGCGGTGCCCATCGGCAGGTTCTTCATGGCCAGCGACAGCAGGGCGAAGCTGACGATCATGAAGCCGATCGTGGCCACGCTCGGCCACAGCCGGGTGAAGCCGTCGGACTGTTTCATGAAATACGCCCAGACGATTTCCAGCAGTCCGGCGATGAGAAGATAGACCCAGGCCATTGGTCGCGGCCCTCCTTGCAAAGGGCCGGGCCGTCCCGGACTTGGCCCTCGGCCTTGCGGCCGCCGGGGCGAGGACGTGGCCTCGTCTTGCGGGGGGCTATCTAGCGCCTGGGGCCCGGGGGTCAAGTCCCGGACGGCCCGGCAAGGGTCACGATCACGATCTCCGGCGGCGCCCGGAACCGCACCGGGAGGATCGAAACCCCGACCCCTCCGGTCACGAACAGCTTGCGGCCGCCCTCGTCGTAGAGCCCGCAGGCCCATCGCTCCGACATCCGCGACGCGTGCACCAGCCGTCCAAGGATCGGGAGGTTCACCTGCCCGCAATGGGTATGGCCCGCCAGGGTCAGGGCCACGCTGTCCGGCACGTCCACGAACGGGTCGGGCCAATGCGTCAGCACGATCATCGGCGCGCCGTCAGTGACCTCCCCGAGCGTGCCGGAGACCAACGGGGGCTGTCGGGGTGAATGCATATCCGCCAGGCCCGCGATCCAGAAGGGCGCGCCAGGGCGATCAACCCGGACCGCCCGGTTCTCAAGGACTGGAACGCCGGCGCGAGTCATGGCCCCGGCTATCGCGGCGTCGTCGAACCAGGAGTCGTGATTGCCCAGCACGCCGAACGTCCCGAGCGGACTGCGCAAACCCCGGAACGCCTCGACGCCCTTAAGGATCTCCGCCTGTTCGGCGGTCGGACGCGCGCCTGCGGCCGCGTGGCCTCCGGTGTAGTCGCCCAGCAGGACGACGACGTCGGGCCTCTCGGCGTTCATCCGGGCGACGATGCGCTCGACCCTCGCCACATCGACGTGCGGCGCCGCCACATGGGTGTCCGAGATCACGCCGATGCGCAGGGGCGGTCCCCGCCATTCGGCGCTCTCCACTGTCACATGGCGGACCGTCAGCGTGGCGGGCTCGACCAGGAAGGCCCAGACCCCGAGCAGCCAGGCCGCCCCGGCGACGGCCCCCAGGACGGCGGCAAGAAAAATCCGGCGGCTGCGAAGCAACCGCCGGATCAGAAGAAAGCAGATCAGGGGACCGGCGATTACGCCAATCCATACCAGGACCAGAACGCTGTCCGGTCCCGTCATGCCGTGATCAGGCCTGCGCCACTTCCGAGGCTTTCTCGGCCAGGATGGTCAGGCCGGCCGGGGTTACGTCGGCGAAGCCGCCGTGGACCTCGAACTGGCGGCGCGAGCCGCCGTCGATGACCGTCACCACGCCTTCGCGCAGGGCGGTCATGAACGGCGCGTGGTCGGCCAGGACGCCGAAGTCGCCCTCGACGCCGGGGGCGTCGACCTGGTCCACGAGGCCCGCGAAGACCTCGCGTTCCGGCGACACCAGCGAGAAGCTGAGCTTGCCGGCCATGACTTAAGCGGCTTCCGAAGCGAGCTTCTCGGCCTTGGCGACGGCCTCTTCGATCGCGCCGACCATGTAGAAGGCGGCTTCCGGCAGGTGGTCGTATTCACCGGCCACGATGCCCTTGAACGAGCGGATCGTGTCTTCCAGCGAGACGAACTTGCCCGGCGAGTTGGTGAACTGCTCGGCCACGAAGAACGGCTGCGACAGGAAGCGCGAGATCTTGCGGGCGCGCGAGACGACCAGCTTGTCCTCTTCCGACAGCTCGTCCATGCCCAGGATGGCGATGATGTCCTTCAGGGCCTTGTACTGCTGCAGCACTTCCTGGACCGAACGGGCGACGCGGTAGTGCTCCTCGCCGATGACCAGCGGGTCCATGATCCGCGAGGTCGAGTCCAGCGGGTCCACGGCCGGGAAGATGGCCTGGGCGGCGATGTCGCGGCTCAGAACGGTCTTGGCGTCCAGGTGGGCGAACGAGGCGGCCGGGGCCGGGTCGGTCAGGTCGTCGGCGGGAACGTAGATGGCCTGGATCGAGGTGATCGAGCCCTTCTTGGTCGAGGTGATGCGCTCCTGAAGGTTGCCCATCTCGGTGGCCAGGGTCGGCTGATAGCCCACCGCCGACGGGATGCGGCCCAGCAGGGCGGACATTTCCGAACCGGCCTGCGTGAAGCGGAAGATGTTGTCGACGAACAGCAGCACGTCCTTGCCTTCCTCGTCGCGGAAGTACTCGGCCTGGGCCAGACCGGTCAGGGCGACGCGGGCGCGGGCGCCGGGGGGCTCGTTCATCTGGCCGTACACGAGGGCGCACTTGGAGCCTTCGGTCGAGCCGTTGTTCTTGGCCGGGTCCACGTTCACGTTGGACTCGATCATCTCGTGGTACAGGTCGTTGCCTTCGCGGGTGCGCTCACCCACGCCGGCCAGAACCGAATAACCGCCGTACGCCTTGGCGATGTTGTTGATCAGTTCCTGCATGGTCACGGTCTTGCCGACGCCGGCGCCGCCGAACAGGCCGGTCTTGCCGCCCTTGGTGTAGGGGCACATCAGGTCGATGACCTTGATGCCCGTGACCAGGATTTCCGACGAGGTCGACTGCTCTTCGAACGAAGGCGCCTCCCGGTGGATCGGGCGGTACATCGTGGTCTTGATCGGGCCCTGCTCGTCGATTGGCGCGCCGACGACGTTCATGATGCGGCCGAGCGTGCCCGGGCCGACCGGAGCCATGATCGAGCTGCCCGTGTCGGTCACCGGCTGGCCGCGCGTCAGGCCTTCCGAGGTGTCCATGGCGATGGTGCGGACCACGTTCTCGCCGAGGTGCTGGGCGACTTCCAGAACCAGGGTGAAGGGCTGGCCGGTCTTCTGGTCGACGTTCTGCGTCTCCAGGGCCGAGAGGATGGCCGGCAGGTGACCGTCGAACTCAACGTCAACGACGGCGCCGATGACCTGGGCGATGCGGCCGGTGGCCACGGCGGCCGAAGCCTTCGTCGTGGTCGTGGCGGCGGCGACCTTGGGGGCCTTCGGAGCGGCGGGCTTCTTGGCGGCGGGTTTCTTCGGGGCGGCGGTGTCGGTCATCGGTTCGTTCCGTTCGGAAAGTCTTGTCTGTGCAGGGGTCGGATCAGAGCGCTTCAGCGCCGGCGATGATCTCGATCAGTTCGGTGGTGATCTGGGCCTGGCGCTTCCGGTTGTATTGCAGGGTCAGGCTGTTGATCAGGTCGCCCGCATTGCGCGTGGCGTTGTCCATGGCGCCCATCTGGGCCCCGAAGAAGCTGGCCTGGTTCTCGTACAGGGCGGCCAGCACCTGGGTCGTGATGTTACGCGGCAGAAGCGTCTCGAGGATTTCCTCTTCCGACGGTTCGTAGTCGTACACGGCGCCGTTCAGATTGATCGGGGCGGCGTCGCCGTCGACCACGGCCGGGATCAGCTGGCGCGGGGTCGGCACCTGCGAGATCACCGACTGGAAGCGGCTGTAGAACAGGGTCACGACGTCGGCGTTGCCGGCCTCGAACTCGTCCGAGATCAGCTGGGCGATCGGCTCCGCGGCGGGCAGGCCGATGACCTTGTGGTCCGACATCTCGAACGTCTTCACCAGCTTGTCGCCGTACAGACGCGACAGGCCGTCGCGGACCTTGCGGCCCACGGCGATGATGCGGACGTCCTTGCCGGCCGCCGTCAGTTCCTTGATGCGCTCGCGCGCAGCCCGGATGACGTTGGTGTTGAAGCCGCCCGCCAGACCCTTGTCGCCGGTGGCGACGATGATCAGGTGCTTCTGGTCGCGACCGGTGCCGGCCAGCAGCTTGGGCGCGCCGTCGCCGGAGACGCCCGCCGCCAGGTTGGCGATTACGGCGGCCATCTTCTTCGCGTAGGGGCGAGCGCTTTCAGCCTGCTCCTGGGCGCGCTTCAGCTTGGCCGCGGCGACCATGTTCAGGGCTTTCGTGATCTTCTGCGTGGACTTCACGCTGTCGATCCGATTGCGCATTTCCTTGAGGCTGGCCATCCGGCGCTACTCTCGCTTCTCGGTCAGTTCAGGCTCAGGCGAAGGTCTTGGTGAAGGCTTCCAGCACCGACTTCAGCTCGGCTTCGAGCTCGGCGGTGAGGTCCTTCTTCGTGCGGATGCCTTCCAGCAGGCCGGGGTTCGCCGACTTGATGCGGGCCAGCAGCTCGCTCTCGAAGCGGCCGATGTCGCCGACGGCGATGCCGTCCAGGTAGCCGCGGGTGCCGGCGTAAACCGAGACGACCTGCTCTTCCATGGTCAGCGGCGAGTACTGGGGCTGCTTCAGCAGCTCGGTCAGGCGGGCGCCGCGGGCCAGCAGGCGCTGGGTCGAGGCGTCCAGGTCCGAGCCGAACTTCGCGAAGGCGGCCATTTCACGATACTGGGCCAGCTCGCCCTTGATGGTGCCGGCGACCTTCTTCATCGCCTTGGTCTGGGCCGAGGAGCCCACGCGCGACACCGAGATGCCGACGTTCACGGCCGGGCGGATGCCCTGGTAGAACAGGTCGGACTCGAGGAAGATCTGGCCGTCGGTGATCGAGATCACGTTGGTCGGGATGTAGGCCGACACGTCGTTGGCCTGGGTCTCGATCAGCGGCAGGGCGGTCAGCGAGCCCGAGCCGTTGTCGGCGTTCAGCTTGGCCGAGCGCTCCAGCAGGCGGCTGTGCAGGTAGAAGACGTCGCCCGGGTAGGCTTCGCGGCCCGGCGGACGGCGCAGCAGCAGGGACATCTGGCGGTAGGCCACGGCCTGCTTCGAAAGGTCGTCATAGACGATCAGGCCGTGCATGCCGTTGTCGCGGAAGAACTCGCCCATGGCGGTGCCGGCGAACGGGGCCAGGAACTGCAGCGGGGCCGGCTCCGAGGCGGTGGCGGCGACGACGATGGTGTACTCGAGGGCGCCCGACTCCTCGAGCGTCTTCACGATCTGGGCGACGGTCGAACGCTTCTGACCGATGGCCACGTAGATGCAGTACAGCTTGGCCGACTCGTCGGTCGTGGCGTTGACCGACTTCTGGTTCAGGATGGTGTCGATGGCGACGGCGGTCTTGCCGACCTGACGGTCGCCGATGATCAGCTCGCGCTGGCCGCGGCCGATCGGGATCAGGGTGTCGATGGCCTTCAGGCCGGTCTGCATCGGCTCGTGAACCGACTTGCGGGGGATGATGCCCGGAGCCTTCACGTCCACGCGGCGACGCTCGGTGAACTGGATCGGGCCCTTGCCGTCGATCGGCTCGCCCAGCGGGTTCACGACGCGGCCCAGCAGGCCCTTGCCGACCGGCACGTCCACGATCTCGCCGAGTCGGCGGACTTCATCGCCTTCGGAGATGGCGGTGTCCGCGCCGAAGATCACGGCGCCGACGTTGTCGCGCTCGAGGTTCAGGGCCATGCCCTTCACGCCGGCCTTCGGGAATTCGATCATCTCGCCGGCCTGGACGTTGTCCAGACCGTGGATGCGCGCGATGCCGTCGCCGACCGACAGCACCTGGCCGACGTCCGAAACGTCGGCTTCAACGCCGAAGTTGGCGATCTGCGACTTGAGGATGGCCGAGATTTCGGCGGCGCGGATGTCCATTTGGATCTCTCTGTCTTCGTCTTTTGGTGCGCTTGTTCAGGGCGCCGTCGTTGTCAGGCGCGCTTGAGCGCGAATTTCATCTGGTCGAGCTTGGTCTTCAGCGAGGCGTCGAACAGTTTCGAGCCCACCTTGACCTTCAGGCCGCCGAGGATCGCGGGATCCACGCGGGTGGTCAGTTCCGGATCCTTGCCCAGCGAGGTGCGGAGCGCGGAAAGAATGGTCTTCAGTTGCGCGGCGGTCAGTTCCTGCGCCGACGTCACCTCGGCGGCGACCACGCCCGTCTTCTTCGCATACAGGGCGTCGAAGCCGGCGATCACGGCCGGCAGATCGCGCGAGCGGCCGTTCTGGGCCAGCAGGCCGAGGAAATTCTTGGTCACGCCGTTGAACTTCGCCTTGTCGGCGATGGCCACCAGGCCCTTGCGCTGATCGTCGCCCGCGATGACCGGCGAGGTCGCCAGCCGGCGCAGGTCGGCGCTCTCGTTCCAGGCGGCGCGCAGCGACTTCAGGTCGGCGCGCACGGCCTCCAGCGCACCGGTCTCGTCAGCGAGGTCGAACAACGCCTGTGCATAGCGTTCGCCGACTTCCGTCGTTCTGAATTCGTCAGCCACTTATAAGGTCCGCGCGGGTTAGCGTTCGGGTTGATCGACCGGTCGCGTCCCCGCACCGATCAAAGGCCTGAAATGCTTGAAGAAAGCACGCCGGGGACGCGCCTTGCGACGCGCCCCTCGGCTCAGCCGGGCGCCTGATAGCACTCATGCCCCTTCACCGCAACCGAGGCAGCAGGACGCACCACGACTCCGGCGTAACGAGATTTGACGTGCCGTTCCTGGGCGGTGGAGCGAGAAAACGTGCCCCACGCGTTGGAAGATCGACATGACCCTTGCGCGCAGCCTCTCCGCCCTCGCCGCCCTCGTCGTCCTGGCGACCGCCCTCCCCGCCCTCGCCGGCGACCCGGCCGCCATTCGGGTGATGAGCTACAACATCCGCGTCGACGTTCCGACCGACAACCCGACCTGGACCGAGCGCAGGCCCCACATGGCTCGCCAGATCGCCTTCACCGACCCCGACCTGCTGGGCGTCCAGGAGGCCCACTCGGCCATGGTCCAGTATCTGGCGGACCAGTTGCCGGGCTGGGACCGCTATGGCGTCGGTCGCGACGACGGCGGTCCGGTCGGCGAGACCACTACCCTCTTCTGGCGCCGCGACCGCTTCGACCATCTGCGCAGCGAGACCTTCTGGTGCTCGCCGACGCCGGAGGTTCCGTCGAAGGGCTGGGATGCGGCGTATCCCCGCACGGTGACCCGCGTCGTCCTGCGCGATCGCCGCGACGGGCGGCTGCTGGACGTCCGCAACACCCATTTCGACCACGTCGGGGTCGTCGCCCGCGAACAGTGCGCCGCCCTGGTCGCCGCCATGCCGGCGGTGGAGATCGACGGCGCCCCGGCCCAGGTCATCCTGATGGGCGACTTCAACACCGGCCAGGGCACGCCGCCGTACCAGCGCATCCTCGCCACAGGCCTGCGCGACGCCCGCACGGTCAGCCCCGTGGTCTTCGGCCCGGACGGCACCTTCAACAATTTCAACCTGGCCAGCGACAACGGCGGCGTGGCGATCGACCACGTCTTCATCGGCGACGGGCTGGCGGTCGAGCGGTTCGGCGTCCTGACCGACTCCTTCGGCGGACGGGTCATCTCGGACCATTTCCCGCTCGTTGTCGACATCGTGCCCGTCCGCCCCTGAATTCCGCGCGACACCCCCTGCGACCATCGCGCCGCCCCGGGCGGATTGCCGCGCCCGCAACCGCAACGGTAGAAAGCGGGTTCAGGCCTAAGGCTTCAGGACCACAAAACGATGCTCGACAGCATAACTCCGCTTCTCACCGACCCCGCCGCGTGGGCGGCGTTGATCACTCTCGTGGTGATGGAGGTCGTGCTCGGCATCGACAATCTGATCTTCATCTCGATCCTGTCGAACAAGCTGGCCCCGGAACACCGTCAGCGCACGCGTCGCATCGGCATCGCCCTGGCCCTGATCATGCGCCTGGGCCTGCTGGCCACGATCGGCTGGATCGTGGGCCTGACGAAGCCGGTCTTCGACCTCGGCATCGCCGGCGCGGGCTGGGACACGGCCTTCAGCTGGCGTGACCTGATCCTGATCGCCGGCGGCCTGTTCCTGGTCTGGAAGGCGACGAAGGAAATCCACCACGCCGTCGACGTCACCCCGTCCCACGCCCTGCTCGAGAAGGACAAGAAGGACGTCATCATCAACAACGTCGGCGCGGCGATCATCCAGATCATCATGCTGGACCTGGTGTTCTCGATCGACTCCATCCTGACCGCCGTCGGCATGACCGATCACGTGCCGATCATGATGGTCGCCGTCATCATCGCCGTGGCCTGCATGCTCTTCGCCGCCGATCCGCTGGGCAACTTCATCGACAAGAACCCGACCGTGGTCATGCTGGCCCTCGGCTTCCTGCTGATGATCGGCATGGTGCTGATCGCCGACGGCTTCGGCGTCCACGTGCCCAAGGGCTATATCTACGCCGCCATGGCCTTCTCGGCCCTGGTCGAGGGACTGAACATGATGGGCCGCAACGCCTCGATCAAAAAAGCCGCCCTCGAGGAGGCTCGTCAGGCGCAGCTGAACAAGGCCGAGACCGCCGAGCCGGGAGTCTGACCATGCGCGTCCTGGCCGTCCTGGTCGCGCTGCTCATGGCGCCGCTTCCAGCGGCGGCGCAGTCCGTCCAGCGGCTTCCGGGCGCGGTTCAGACACCGGTCTACGGCTACGAGGTCGTGCGCGAATACCCGCACGACTCCGCCGCCTTCACCCAGGGGCTGGCGTGGCGCGACGGCGTCCTGCTGGAGAGCACCGGCCGCTATCCCTCGACTGTCCGCAAGGTGCGGCTGGAGGACGGCGCCGTGCTCCAGCGTCGCGTGCTCGACAGCGACACCTTCGGCGAGGGCCTGACCGAGATCGGCGGCCGGGCCATCACCCTCACCTGGAAACAGGGCAAGGCCTTCATCTGGAACGCCGACGACCTCTCCCCCCAGGGCGAGTTCGACTACGAGGGTGAGGGCTGGGGCCTGACCGACGACGGCCGCCGCCTGATCCTGTCGGACGGCTCGGCCATGCTGCGCTTCTTCGACCCGACCACCCTGGTCGAGACCGGCCGCGTTCCGGTGACCCTCAACGGCCGCCCGGTGAACCAGATCAACGAGCTGGAGTGGGTCGATGGCGAGGTCTTCGCCAACGTCTGGCACACCGACTACATCATCCGCATCAACCCGGAGACGGGCGTCATCACCGGCATCATCGACCTCGCCGGCCTGCTGCCCGACCGCTCCGGCATGGATCCTGATGACGACGTCCTCAACGGCATCGCCTGGGACCCCGAAGGCCGCCGCCTGTTCGTCACCGGCAAGAACTGGCCGACCCTGTTCGAGATCAGGCTGACAGGACCGCGGTAAACCCGCTCCTGCCGGGAGGCGGTCCCGGTTTCCGCTTCACGCCCGTTCCGGCTATACGCGCGCGGATGACCACACTTCTCTATGGCCGCCCGCCGGCGGTGTTCGATCCGCCCGGCGCCGCCGTCCAGACCTCGCCGCTGATTCCGGGCTCGACGCAGCTTGAGGACGTGGCCGAAGGATCGGTCGACGACGTCATGATCTACGCCCCGCCGGGCGTGCTGGAGCGTCGCTATACCCTCGCTCTGTCGCTGCGGGCGCTGAAGACCGGCGGACGGCTGGACGTCATGGCGCCCAAGGACAAGGGCGGGTCGCGGCTGAAGAAGGAGCTGGAAGCCTTCGGCCTGGAGGTCGGCGAGAGCGCCAAGGCGCACCACCGCCGCTGCGTGGTTCTAAAGCCTGAACAGATTGACGGCCTGGACGAAGCCGTTGCCGGCGGCGCGCCGCGCGTCGTGCCGGGGCTGGAGGCCTGGTCGCAGCCGGGTGTGTTCGCCTGGGACCGGGTCGACGCCGGTTCGGCCCTGCTGGCGAAGAACCTGCCGCCGATGAAGGGCAAGGGGGCTGATCTGGGTTGCGGCTACGGGGCGCTGGCCACGGTGGCGCTGCGCTCGCCCGCCGTCACCGCCCTGCGTCTGATCGACCTGGACCGCCGGGCGATCGAGGCGGCGAAGAAGAACGTCGTCGATCCGCGCGTCACCTTCGAATGGGCCGACGTGCGCACGGCGCCGACCGAAGGCGACCTCGATTTCATCGTCACCAATCCGCCCTTCCACGACGGCGGCGCCGAGGACAAACGGCTGGGCCAGAACTTCATCCGCCAGGCCGCCGGCATGCTGAAGAAGGGCGGGGTCATGTGGCTGGTCGCCAACCGGCACCTGCCCTACGAGGCCGAGCTGAACGAGGCCTTCAAACGCATGCGCATGGTCGCCGACGCCGGCGGCTACAAGCTGTTCGAGGCGGTGAAGTAGGTGGCGAAGGTTCCGACCAGCCGTGTCGACAAACTGCTGGGCTCGCTGGGCTACGGCTCGCGCGCCGAGATGGCGCGGATGGGCAAGGCCGGCGGCATCGTCCTGGACGGCGTCGACATCACCGACGTGTCGAAACGCATCCCGGTGACGCCCGACCTGCCCGCGCGCATGGAGATCGACGGCGAGCCGCTGGACCCGCCGCACGGCGTCGTCATCCTGCTGCACAAGCCGCTGGGCATGACCTGTTCGCACAAGGAGGACGGGGCGCTGGTCTATGACGTCCTGCCTGGCCGCTGGCGCCGTCGCGATCCGGCCATCTCGACCATCGGGCGGCTGGACAAGGAAACGTCCGGCCTGCTGCTGATGACCGACGACGGCGACCTGCTGCACCGCGTGATCAGTCCGAAGAAGCTGGTGGCCAAGGTGTATCGCGCGCAGCTGGCGCGACCGCTGAACGGTACGGAAGCCGCCCTGTTCGCCTCGGGCGAGCTGCTGCTGGAGAACGATGACCGGCCGCTGAAACCGGCGCTGCTGGAGGTGCTGTCGCCGACCGAGGCGCGGGTGTCCGTGACCGAGGGCCGCTATCACATGGTGCGCCGCATGTTCGCGGCGGTGGGCAACCACGTCGAGTCGCTGCATCGCGAGCGGCTGGGGGGCCTCATGCTGCCGGACGACCTGCCAGCGGGCGAATGGCGGTTGCTGGACCAGGCCGAGATCGACTCCATCTTCACCTGACGTCGTGTGGGGCGGAACCGCCCCAGCTCCCGACCGCTAAGGCTCCGCTTCAACGGAGCGGACATGAGCGGCGCCACCATCAAGCGGGATTTGAGAACGGGACGTTCGCCGTGGGCGGACAGTCCGGGCCTCGGCGTGCCTGTGCGGCCGCTGCGGGAGGCGATCGCGGTCGACGTGGCCGTGGTCGGGGCCGGGATCAGCGGGGCCTTCATGGCCCATGAGTTGTCGCGTGATCATTCGGTGGCGGTGCTGGATCGACGGCCGCCGCTGATGGGCTCGACCATCGCCTCGACCGCCCTGCTGCAGTGGGAGGTGGACCTGCCGCTGACGGCGCTGGCGGAGCGGATCGGCACGGCGAAGGCACGGCGGGCGTATCTGCGCTCGCGCCGGGCGGTGGACGATCTGAAGCGGGTGGTGGCGGAAGAGGCCATCCGCTGCGGCTGCCACGACAAGGCGACCCTGTATCTGGCCGGAGACGCCTACGGCCATCGCGCGCTGGAAGCCGAGGCCGAGGCGCGGGCGGCGATCGGACTGGAGAGCGAATACGTCGGTCCGGCGGCGCTGCGCGAGCGGTTCGGCATCGACCGCACCGGGGCGATCCTCAGCCAGGGCTCGGCCAGCGGCGATCCGGCGCGGCTGGCGGCCGGACTGTTGCGCCGGGCGGATGCGGCCGGAGCCAGGGTGTATTCGCCGGTCGAGGTGATGGAGGCGGTGAGCGACCCGGAAGGCGTCACCCTGCTGACCGACGCCGGGCATGCCGTGCGGGCGAAGAGCGTGGTGTTCTGCTGCGGCTATGAGTTTCCGAAGGGCGTGCCGACGCCGGGGGCGACGGTGATCTCGACCTGGGCGATGGCGTCAAAGCCGCGGCAACCCTGCCCCGCCTGGCTGCGCGACACCCTGGTCTGGGAGGCGTCGAATCCCTACCTGTATCTGCGCATGAGCGGCGACGGGCGGCTGATCGTCGGCGGCGAGGACGAGCCGTCGCCCACGGCCCACGCCGACAAGGCGAAGCTGAAGCGCAAATGCGCGGCCATCGCCCGCAAGCTGAAGGTCCTGCTGCCCGGAGTCGAGTTCGACATCGACTACAGCTGGGCCGGCGCCTTCGGGGAGAGCGCCACAGGGTTGCCGTCGATCGGTCCGGTGCCCGGGATGGATCATGCCTGGGCGGTGATGGGGTTCGGCGGCAACGGCATCACCTATTCGGTCATCGCCAGCCAGGTGGTGTCGGCGGCGCTGCGTGGGCGGCCCGATGCGGACGCCGACCTGTACCGGCCTTGACCGCGACGGTGCGGCGGGGGCACCTGCGGCCATGGCCCTGGCGAAGATCTGCGGACTGACCACGCCCGAAACGCTCGACGCGGCGCTCGCCGGCGGCGCGGCCTTCGTCGGCGCGGTGGTGTTCCCGAAGAGCCCGCGCCACATCGAACCGCTGCACGCGGCGACCCTGTTCGAGCGGGTACGGGGCCAAGGACCTGGCAAGGCGAAGATCGTCGCGGTGACGGTCGACGCCGACGACGCCCTGCTGACCGAAATCGCCCTGATCCTGAAGCCGGACCTGATCCAGCTGCACGGGTCGGAGACGCCGGAGCGGGCGGCGCAGGTGAGGACCCTGACCGGCGCGGGCGTGATCCGCGCGCTGTCGGTGTGCACGGCCGCCGATATCGATGCGGCGGGCGTGTGGGAGCCCGTGGTCGATCATCTGATGTTCGACGCGAAACCGCCCGAGGGCTCGGCCCTGCCCGGCGGGGTCGGCGCCTCGTTCGACTGGACGCTGCTGGCGGGGCGGTCGTTCGCGAAGCTTTGGTTCCTCGCCGGGGGGCTGGACCCGGCCAATGTCGGCGAGGCGGTGCGGGTGACGGGCGCGCCGCTGGTCGACGTGTCCTCTGGCGTGGAAAGCGCGCCGGGTGTTAAGGACCCGGCCCTGATCGCGGCGTTTCTGGAGAGCGTCCGGTCAACCTGATTCCGCCGCTTCCCCCGCGCGAGATTGCCCGTGACCGCCATCCTTCCGAACACCTACGCCTACCCCGACGAAGAGGGTCGCTTCGGCCCCTACGGCGGACGGTTCGTCGCCGAAACGTTGATGCCGCTGATCCACGAGCTGAATGCGGCCTATGAGGCGGCGAAGGCGGATCCGTCGTTCCAGGCCGAGCTGGACGGCTTCCTGACCGACTATGTCGGCCGGCCCAGCCCGATGTATTTCGCCGAGCGGCTAACCGAGCACCACGGCGGGGCGGACATCTGGTTCAAGCGCGACGAGCTGAACCACACCGGCGCCCACAAGGTGAACAACTGCATGGGCCAGATCCTGCTGGCCATGCGCATGGGCAAGACGCGGATCATCGCTGAGACCGGCGCCGGCCAGCACGGCGTGGCGACGGCGACGGTGTGCGCGCGCTTCGGCCTGCCCTGCGTCGTCTACATGGGCGCCGCGGATGTGGAGCGGCAGTCGCCCAACGTGTTCCGCATGAAGCTGTTGGGCGCGGAGGTGATCCCCGTCACCTCGGGCCGCGGCACGCTCAAGGACGCTATGAACGAGGCGATGCGCGACTGGGTGACCAATGTCGCGGACACCTACTATCTGATCGGCACGGCGGCCGGGCCGCACCCCTATCCGGCCATGGTGCGCGACTTCCAGAGCGTGATCGGGCGCGAGGTGCGGGCCTCGATGCTGGCGCGGCGGGAGAAGCTGCCGGACGCCTGCGTGGCGGCGATCGGCGGCGGGTCGAACGCCATCGGCCTGTTCCATCCCTTCATCGAGGACGCGGGCGTGCGCCTGATCGGCGTCGAGGCCGCGGGCCGCGGGCTGGACGGGCCGGATCATGCGGCCTCGATCCAGGGCGGACGGCCGGGGGTGCTGCACGGCAACCGGACCTATCTGCTGCAGGACGAGGACGGGCAGATCCTCGAGGGGCATTCGATCTCGGCCGGGCTGGACTATCCCGGCATCGGGCCGGAGCACGCCTGGCTGAAGGACATCGGCCGCGCCGAATACCGCGCCGCCACCGACGTCGAGGCGCTGGAGGCGTTCCAGCTGTGCTCGAAGCTGGAGGGCATCATCCCGGCGCTGGAGCCCAGCCATGCACTGGCCCGCGTGGGCGAGATCGCCCGCGAGGTCGGCAAGGGTGGCGACGTGGTGCTGAACATGTGCGGGCGCGGCGACAAGGACATCTTCGCCGTGGCGACGCATCTGGGCGTCGAGCTCTAGAGGCGGTTTCCGCAAAGGCGCCTTTATCCCGGCCACTTGCTTGTGCTGAATGCGGTCGACGCGGCGGCCAGGCGTTTCCCGGGCGGCGCACATCATCATCGAGCCTGGAGCTCCCAAGTCCTATGAAGACCCTCCTTCTGGCCGCCGCGGCGGTTCTTTTCGCGGCCCCGGCCATGGCCCAGACCCAGGCCTCGACGACCGACACGGTCTCGGCCGACGCCCTGATCCTGCCGGGCGCGACGGCGGCGCCGGATTGCGGCGGTCTGTACGGCATGGCTGGACGCGCCTTCTGCGTCAGCGCCCCGCTGACCTCGATCGGGGCCCTGGCCGACGCTTATGTGGCCGACCTGCAGGGCAAGGGCTGGATCCCGGCCGACGGCGACGACAACATCGTCATCTTCGTGCGCCGCCGTGACGCGGGCGGCTGCGACGGCCTGCAGATGATGGCCTTCTACGACACCACCAAGCCGACCGACGATCCGGCCGCCCTCGGCTATCTCGGCTTCGGCGCCATTCGCGGCGACGTCTGCGCCGCCCCGGAAGCCCAGCCGGCGGCGCCCGCGCCCCAGCAATGACCACCACCCGCATCGACGCCCGTTTCGCCGCCCTGAAGGCGGAGGGACGGGCCGGCTTCGTCGCTTACGTCATGGCCGGCGACCCTACGCGCGACCAGGCGCTGGAGATCCTGCGCGGCCTGCCGGCGGCGGGGGCGGACATCATCGAACTGGGCTTCCCGTTCTCGGACCCGATGGCCGAGGGCCCGCCGATCCAGCGCGCGGCGCTGCGCGGGCTGAAGGCGGGGCTGACGCTGAAGGGCACGCTGGCGCTGGCCGCCGCCTTCCGCGAGGGCGACGCCGACACGCCGGTGATCCTGATGGGCTATCTCAACCCCATCGAGAGCTACGGCCATGAGGCCTTCGCCCGCGAGGCGGCCGCCAGCGGCGTGGACGGAGTGATCGTGGTCGACTGCCCGCCGGAAGAGGCCGGGCCGCTGACGGACGCGCTGGACGCCGCGCAGGTGTCGCTGATCCGTCTGGCCACGCCGACCTCGGACGACGACCGGCTGCAGATCATCGCCGAACGCACCTCGGGCTTCGTCTACTACGTGTCCGTGGCCGGGGTGACCGGCGTGAAGGAAGCCCAGGCCGGATCGGTCGCGCCTGCGGTCGAGCGCGTGCGCAACGCGTCGGGCCTGCCAGTCGCGGTCGGTTTCGGGGTCAAGACGCCCGAACGCGCCGCAGAGATCGCCCGCGTCGCCGATGCGGTGGTCGCGGGCTCCGTGCTGGTCGACGAGGTCGCCGCCGCCCTTGAGGCGAACGAACCGGCCCCCGCCCGCGTTCTGGCGAAGGTCCGCAGCCTGGCCGACGCCGTCCGCGGCGCGCGCGTCGGCGCAGCGGCCCTGTCCTGACGTAAACTTCCACACTTGCGAAGCTTCGCATCGCGTCCGAAAATGTTCTAAGGACCGCCCATGGTCGACAAGAACAAACCTCAGGCTGAGAAGCGCGGCGGCTGGCTGTCCCGCTTCGCCCCCGGCGTGCGCAAGATCGTCAGCCGGCGCGACACCCCGGACAATCTGTGGGTCAAGGACCCCGATACGGGCGAGATGCTGTACCGCTCGGACCTAGAGGCGGCCCTGTGGGTCACCCCGACCGGCCGGCACATGCGCATCGACGCGCCGACGCGCCTGCGCGTCACCTTCGACGGCGGCGCGTTCGAACCCATCGACACGCCCGAGGTCCCCGAGGACCCGCTGAAGTTCTCTGACGGCAAGCCGTACAAGGATCGCCTGAACGCCGCCCGCAAGGCCGCCGGCCGCAAGGACACCATGGCCATCGGCTTCGGCGAGATCGGCGGCGTCGAGGCCGTGGTCATCGTCCAGGACTTCACCTTCATGGGCGGCTCGCTGGGCATGGCCGCGGGCGAGGCCTTCATCGCCGCCGCCCACGCCGCCATCGCGCGCAAGGTCCCGCTGGTCTGCTACACCGCCGCCGGCGGCGCCCGCATGCAGGAAGGCGCGCTGAGCCTGATGCAGATGGCCCGCACGACGCTGGCTATCCAGGAACTGAAAGCCACCCAGTTGCCCTTCGTCGTGGTCCTGACCGACCCGACCACCGGCGGCGTCACCGCCAGCTACGCCATGCTGGGCGACGTCCACCTGGCCGAACCGGGCGCCCTGATCGGCTTCGCCGGCCCCCGCGTCATCGAGGCGACGATCCGCGAAAAACTGCCGCCGGGCTTCCAGCGCGCCGAGTACCTGCAGGAGAAGGGCATGGTCGACAAGGTCGTCAGCCGTCCCGACCTGCCGCGCGTCCTCGGCCAGGTCCTGTCAATGTTGATGGGTGGGAAGCGCCGGGCCGCCTGATCTTCAACCGCTCATCCCGGCGAATGCCGGGACCCAGATTGAAGAACTCGCATTCGACTGCTTGAACACCCGTGGGCAATGCGCTCCAGGGAGTCCTCGCATCTGGGTCCCGGCATTCGCCGGGATGAGCGGAGTTTTGTTTTGGATCCGATCCAGGAACGTCTGCGGGCGCGGCATCCGCAGCGCATCGACCTGTCGCTGGACCGCATGCGCGTGCTGTGCGCCGCCCTGGGCGATCCGCAACACCGCCTGCCGCCGGTGATCCATGTCGCCGGCACCAACGGCAAGGGCTCGACCGTCGCCTTCCTGCGCGCCATCGCCGAGGCGGCGGGTCTGCGCGTCCACGCCTACACCTCGCCGCACCTGGTCCGCTTCAACGAGCGCATCCGGCTGGCGGGCGAACTGATCACGGACGACCAGCTGAACGCCATCCTCGACCGGATCGAGACGGTCGGGACCGAGGCCACGGTGTTCGAGAGCACCACGGCCGCCGCCTTCCTCGCGATGAGCGAGACGCCCGCCGACCTGGCCATCATCGAGGTCGGCCTGGGCGGCGTGCTGGACGCGACCAACGTCATCGAGCGGCCGCTGCTGAGCGTCATCACGCCGGTCGACCTGGACCACGCGGAGTTCCTCGGCACGTCCCTGCGCGGGGTCGCCGTCGAGAAAGCAGGTATTCTCAAGCCCGGCGCGCGCGGCCTGATCGCGCGCCAGTCCGTCGAGGCCATGGATGCGATCGACGTCGCCGCCCTCGCCGTGGGGGCGCCGCTGACGGTCATGGGCGTGGATTTCGACGCCTGGGCCGAGCGCGGCGGCCTGGCCTTCCAGGATCAGGAACGCTTCCTCGACCTCCCCGCCCCCGCCCTGTCGGGGCCGCACCAGATCGCCAACGCCGGGCTGGCGGTCGCCGCGGCGCTTGAGCTGGACCTGTCGGAAAGCGCCATCGCGACCGGGATCAGGGCCGCGCGCTGGCCGGCTCGCATGCAGCGCCTGACCGCAGGGCCGTACGCCGAAACGGCGAAGGCGGCGGATGCCGAGCTATGGCTGGACGGGGGTCATAATCCGCACGCCGCGCGGGCGCTGGCGCAGACCCTGGCGGAGCGACAGGCGAAGGCCCCGCGGCCGACCGCCCTGATCGTCGGCATGCTGGCCAACAAGGACGCCGGCGGCTTCTTCGAGGCGTTGAAGGACTCCGACGCCGCGGTCTTCACCGTCGGCTTCGAGGGCGCGGCGGCCGAGCCGGAAGCCCTGGCGGCGGTGGCGCGCGGTCACGGGCTGGGGGCGCAGGCCTCCACCGGGGTCGCAAACGCACTGACGCACGCCCTGCGGCTGGGCGCGGGGCGTGTCGTCATTTGCGGGTCGCTGTATCTGGCCGGCGAGGTCCTGGGCGCGAGCCGCGAGACCTGGCCGGACTGATCGTCAGCCGACGTCCGGGGTCCGGACG
Organism: Brevundimonas lenta; assembly: GCF_014196335.1. GTDB lineage: Bacteria > Pseudomonadota > Alphaproteobacteria > Caulobacterales > Caulobacteraceae > Brevundimonas > Brevundimonas lenta. The sequence continues at coordinate 464,494 of NZ_JACIDM010000001.1, read as the reverse complement.
CGCTGGCTGTCGCGCATGAAGTCGCGGGTCGCCTGGTCCTGCACGCCCTGACGCGGCACGTTGCGGCAGACGCGGGTGCGGCGGTTCGAGCCGACCACGGTTTCGAAGCGGCAAACCTGACGGGTTTCGGTCGCCGGAGCGGCCGGAGCGGCCTCGACCGGCGCCTGTTGCGGCGCAGCTTGTACGGGGGCCGAGCCCATGGCGAGCGCGGCAAGCGAAATCAACAGCATTTCGGGTCTGACCAAACGAGAGAATAAGCGGGAGGCCCGCAGCCTAACCGTTGATCACCGAAAATGGCAAGCGGAGCCCGTTCAGCCGACGTCGGGGGTGCGTACGCGCTGGTTGGAGCGCATGAAGTCCCGGGTCTGCTGATCCTGGAACTCGGTCCCGGCCGCCGGCACGTCGCGGCAGACGCGCTGCTGCATGTTGGAGCCGGTGGCGCGCTGGAGGCGGCAAACGCGGCGCGTCGGCACGGCGCCTTCGGCCGCGGCGTCGCGGCGTGCATCCGGCGCGGGCGCCGTGGTGATGACGGAAACCGCCTGACCGCCGTCAAACGAGAGGGCGGCGGCGAACAGGGCGATGGTCAGCATCGGAGCCTCCTGGGCCTTGGTGAAGGCTCAGAAGAACACCGATCGCCCTGTCACGCAAATCACGGTTGTCTCAGGCGACGTTCTGGCTGATGCCTGCCTCGGCCAGCCACTCGACGATCTTGCCCTTGGGCATGGCGCCGACCTTCATCGACGCCATCTGGCCATCCTTGAACAGCATCAGGGTCGGAATGCCCTTCACGCCGAGGCGCGAGGGGACCATGGGGCTGTCGTCAATGTTGACCTTGGCGATCGTCACCTGGCCGGCCAGCTCTTCGGCGATCTGCTCCAGCGCCGGGCCGATCTGTTTGCAGGGGCCGCACCATTCGGCCCAGAAATCGACCAGCACAGGCTGGGACGCCTTCAGGACGTCGGATTCGAAGCTGTCGTCGGTGACCTTGACGGTGGCCATGTATGTTCTCCGTTACGACGGCGGCCGGAGCCGTCCGCGCGCTTGACCAGGAGCCGGCATCCTGAGGTGATTCCGGCGTGTTGAAGCGGATGTGGGATGAACCGTCGCGCAAATCAACGCGCAGCGATGGCGGCGTCCATCAGGGCCTGTGACACCGGCGTCAGGCGCGGCCCGTCAGTCCAGACCAGGGCAGCCTCGACCGGCCGGTCCGGATACAACTGTCCCAACACCGAGACGTAGACCGCCATCTGTCGGATATAGGCCGGGTCGGCGTCCTCGGCGCGATCAGGGGCGGGACGGTTGGTCTTGTAGTCGGCGACCAGCACCCGGTCGGGCGTGACTACGAGCCGGTCCATCCGTCCCGACACCGGGACGCCGCCGAACACGCCGGTGATGGCCACCTCGGGCCGTGAGCCGGGACCGAACACCGGCGCGAAGCGGGCGTCCTCCAGCACGGCGAAGGCGGCGGCGATCATCTCCTCGCGCTGGACCTCGTCCAGATCTCGCTCGCGCGCCAGAAGACGCCGCGCCGCATCCGGCCGGTCGGCCGGGGCGATGTCGGGCAACCGCTCCAGCAGCCGGTGGATCAGGTCGCCGCGACGGAACCGGCCCAGCACTGCGCCGGGCGTCCCGCCGGTCGCCAGCGGCGAGGGCGCGGCCGCGCGCGCGGCCCCGTCCATGCGCGACGGCGACAGGGCGCCCTCGGCCAGTTCGCGCGCCGGCTCCGACGTCAGCCAGGCGGGCGGGGCGGCGGGCGGGGAGACGGTCGCCGCAGCGCGCTCCAGCCGGCGCGGCTCGCCGCCGAAGCGTCGCGCCGGACCCGACGCGGTCGCGACCTCACGCACGCCCTTCAGCGCGGCCAGGGCCGTATCGATCGGACTCCACCAGGCCCTGACGCTCTCCATCTTCGCCCTGGCGTTGACCCGCCCGCCGACGATCAGCCGGTCGCGGGCGCGGGTCAGGCCGACATAGAGCAGGCGCAGGGATTCCTCTTCGTTGCGCCGCTTGCGCAGCTCGCGCGCGGCGGCCGAGGCCTCGCAATCCCGCTTCGACGAGCCGCACCACAGGAAGCCGCCATCCTCGGTCTCCAGCAGCGCGTCGCCCTTCGGCTCGGAGAAGATGGTGTCGGGCAGGATGACGATCGGCGCCTCCAGCCCCTTGGACGAGTGGGCGGTCATGACCCGCACCTCGCCGCGCGGCTCGTCCATCTCGCGCTTCACGGTCTGGTCGATGGCGGCCAGGACGGCGCAGAACCGCTCCAGATCGGTGACGCCCCGCCCCTCTGCGGCGCGCGCCTGATCGAGGAAGGCGTCGAGCGCGTCGGCCGCCTCGCCGCCGAGCCGGGTCATAAAGCGCTGGCGCACCGTCAGGCCGCGCGCGGCGCGCCGGTTCAGCAGCCGGGCGAACAGGTCGAAGGGGGTGCGGGCCGCCGCTTCCTTGCGCATCCAGCGCACGAGGATGCGGGCCTCGGTCCATTCCGGGCGCTCGTCGGCGCGGGTCTTCAACGCCTGCCACAGACTGCCGGAGCGGCTCTGGGCGAGATCGAACAGGCCCTGCTCGTCGACGTCGCACAGCGGACTGCGCAGGACGCCGGCCAGGGTCAGGTCGTCCTCCGGGAACATGGCGGCGCGACCGAGCGCCAGCAGGTCCTCGAACACGGGATGCTCGGCCAGCTTCAGGCGGTCGGCGCCGGCCACGGGCACGCCGGAGCGTTTGAGGGCACGCAGCACCTCCTCGAACATGGCGCCGCGCTTCTTGACCAGGATCAGCACATCGCCCCAGTCGGCGGGCCGCCATCCCTTGCGGTCGGGCGAGGCCTTGTCGTGGACGCCCTCGCCGCCCTCGACGATGGCGCGCACCTCGGTGACGATCCGCTCGGCCACGCGACGGCGGGCGCCGCGCCGCTGGGCGACGTCCAGCGGCTCGTCCCAGGCCCGGCGTTCGTCGGAGTCGTCGTCGCGCTCGACCGGCCAGATGTCGATCGTGCCCGGACCGTCGTCGCGGCCGGCGGCGTGGCGGATGATGACGTCGGCGCGGTCGCCGATGAGACCGCGGCCTGGGCTGAGCGCCTGCGCGTTCTCTGCCGAGGCGAACACGCCGTCGACCAGCTCCAGCACCTCGGCCGTCGAGCGCCACGACTGCAGCAGTTCGACCGTCTCGAACCGCCGCCCGGCCCCCTCGGCGAGGCGGCGGTAGGTCTGGCTCTCGGCCAGCAGCCGCTCGGGCGCGGCGCCCTGGAAGGAGAAGATCGACTGCTTCTCGTCGCCGACGACGAAGACGGTGCGCTCGCGGCCGTCGGCGCGGGCGCCGGAGCCGGCGAAGAACTCCTCGGTCAGGGCGCGGGCGATGTCCCACTGCTCCGGCGAGGTGTCCTGGGCCTCGTCGATCAGCAGGTGGTCGACGCCGCCGTCCAGCTTGTAGAGTACCCAGGCCGCGCCCGGCCCGTCGGTCAGCAGGTTGCGGGCGCGCACGATCAGATCGGCGAAATCGAGCGAGCCGCTGGCCGTCTTGGCCGCCTCATAGGCCTGGGCATAGACGCCGGCCAGGGTCAGGGCGTGCAGGGTTTCGGTCGCCACACGCGCGGCGCGAGCCTGGTCGGCGGCGGCGACGATGCGAGCCTGTTCGCGCAGCAGCCAGTCGCCGAGACCGGGTTCGGCCTTCACCGCGGCGCTGCGGGTGACCCAGGTCGCGGGCGATCCGTCCTTCGTCAGCACCAGGGCCGCGAGGGCGTCGAAACCGGCCCCGCCGCTGCGGGTCGCCTCGACGAAGGCGTGAATGTCTCCGGCGCGGGACTTGTCGCCGGCCGCCTTGGCGCGGCCGAGGACGTTGGCCACCCACATCCAGCTTTCCGTGTCGATGCGGGCAGGGTCGGCGGCCGCAGCCTCGAAGACCTCCGCATCCAGATCGGCGGCGCCGGACAAGCCGACGGACCGGGCCACCGCGTCGGGCAGGCCCTCCAGGCCGTGGGACCGCTCGACATAATCGGCCAGCGCCGCGCGCCGGGCCTCGAACACGCCGAACATGGCCTCGAAGGCGTCGTGGTGCAGGCTCTCGCTCATCGCCGCATAGGCGTCGGACAGGCCCGGATACGCGCCGTCCAGCGACAGCCGGGCAAGGGCCTGGCGGGCCACGGCGGCGATGGCGCCGGCCTCGACGTCGTCGATGACGCGGAAGGACGGCGACACGCCGGCCTCGACCGGGAAACGGCGCAGCAGCTGTTCGCAGAAGGCGTGGATGGTCTGGATCTTCAGCCCGCCGGGGGTCTCCAGCGCACGGGCGAACAGGGCGCGGGCGCGGGACAGGTCGTCGGCGCCGTAGGTTGCGGCCGGCCGGCCCTCCAGCTTGCCCAGATCGGCCTGCAGGGCGGCGTCGCCCGCCACCGCCCAGGCGCCGAGGCGCTGGTACAGGCGGCGTTGCATCTCGGCGGCGGCGGCCTTGGTGAAGGTCAGGCACAGGATGGCGTCCGGGCGCGAGCCGGCCAGCAGCAGCCGCGCCACCCGATCGACCAGGGTGGTGGTCTTGCCCGAGCCGGCGTTGGCCATGACGAAGGCGTTGATGGCGGGATCGGCGGCGATCGACTGCGGGTTCATTCCTCGCCTCCCGCGTCGTCGTCGACGACCGACCATTCGCGCACCCGCGCCAGGTGGTCGTAGTCGGAGAAGGCGCGCTGGGCGAACTGCGGGGCGGCGCGGGACAGATAGGCCTGGGTGGGCCGTTCATAGTCGCCGATCAGCCGCTTCAGGCCGTCCAGCGCCTCCTCGACCGTCATCGCGACCGTCTGTTGCTTGTCACCGCTGAGGTCCACTTCCTTTGCAGGAGGCCTTCGTCCCGTTACCGTGACATAAAGCAATCTCTCCGGCTCTGGTGCGTCCAGGCCGGGGAAGCCTCCCGCTTGTGCGATCGCGGCAGTCAGCGATAGCTGGGGCGAGAAGCCGGTGCGGACCTGTCTCCACGTCGGCGCGCCGCCGGTCTTGAAATCGATGACGCTGAGACGGCCGTCGCGGGCCTCCAGCCGGTCGGCGCGGGCGCTGAGGCGGAAGGGCTCGCGCGGGGCGTCGATCTCCATGACGCCGCGCTGCTCGATCAGCACGCGAGTCCCGCCGGCGCGGTGGGCGGCCTCGAAACCGACCACCCAGTCGCCGGCGTTGCGCGCCAGCACCGCCTCGCGGGCCAGGGCCGTCTCGGGCATGCCCCCGTCACGCAGTTCCTTCAGATACAACTCCGCGAAGACGGTCGAGGCGGTCGTCGGGTTCAGCTCGGGCCACTGTTTGGCGAAGGCTTCCAGCGCGGCGTGGATGGCCGTGCCGCGAAGACGGGCGTCGACCTGTTCATCCGGCCGGGCCTGGGCGTCGAGCCGCAGGATGAAGCGGGCGTAAGTGGCGTAGGGATCGCGCACCCACTCCTCGACGCGGGTGACCGACAGCCGGCGTGGACGCAGATGCACCGGCGGCGTCGGAGCCGGACGCTGGGCAGGCTGCAGGCTTTCGGGCGGGGTTGCGTCGGCGGCGTCCAGGGCCCGGGCCATGGCGAGGACTTCCGGGCGGCCCGGCAGGCTGAGGCCGGCGCCGCCGACGAGGGTCTCCAGCCGCCACAGCCAGCGCGACTTGACCGACGGCTGGCCGCCGCGCCGCTCGGTGTGCAGCAGGATGACCTCGGGCGCGCAGGCGGACTGGGCGAAGTCGTGGGCCGACAGGCCGATGCGGCGCTCGGGCGGCGGCAGGCCCATGGCCTTGCGCATCGGACGGGACAGGAAGGGATCGACCGGCGCGCCGCGCGGCCAGACGCCCTCCTCGATGCCGGCGAGAATCATGCGGTCGGCCCGAGCCAGCCGCGCCTCGATGGCGCCGAGGATGCGCAGGCGGGGATGGGTCGCGCCGCCGGTGCGGACCACCTCGGCGGTCAGCAGGCCGGAGGTCATGCGTGCGAAATCGTGCCCCGACAGCGGCTGGAAGGCCGCGCCGTCGGTGATCAGGCCGGACAGCAGGCGGGATGCCGCCTCCCCTTCCGCACCGCGCCAGACGCCATCGGTGGCGCCCGCCTCGTCGCGCGCCAGCCGCTCCAGCGTCGCGGTCAGGGCACGGGCGGCGGCGTCGATGGCGACGGGGCCGTCATCGAACAGGGTCAGCCACGGATCCAGCGCGGCCTGCAGGGGCGCCAGCAGGGTCTCGCCCCGGTCGATCCGGCCAAGCACGAAGTCCGCCACCGGACGCTCGAAGCGCGGGAGCCGCTCCTTGGCCAGATGGGCCTCCACGGCCGCCCAACCGCCCGGGCGCGGGCCGCGCAGACCGTAGCGCTCCAGTTCGCGGGCGCGGTCGGACAGCTCGCGGGCGTCGAGGCCCAGATGAACCAGCGGATGCTTGAGCACTGCCAGCACGGTCGCGGCGCTAAAGGGCTCGGACGCCAGCGACAGCAGCAGCGCGATCAGGGTTCCGACCGGGGTCTCGGCCAGCGGCGCGCCGGCCGAGGAGTCAGCCTCCAGGCCCCAGCGCGACAGGCGGGCCTGCACACGACGCGCGAACAGGGGGTCGGGCGTGACCAGGGCGGTCGTCTTGTCCGGGGTCTCCAGCGCCTCCCGCATCAGCACGGCGGCGATGGCGGCGGCCTCCTCCTCGGCGCGGGCCGTGACGAGGGTCAGGCCGTCGAGGCCCTCAGCGACCGGATCGCCCGGCTCTTCCTCCATGCCGTCGATGATGCGGCGCCAGTCGGCGGTGGCCTTGGGCGGGGTTAGGGCCTCGCCGATCAGGCGGCGGCGGGCGGCGTCGCGCGGCGTGCCTACGGGCCGCCAGGCGCGCACGGCCTCGCGCGCGATCCCGTGCCGGTCCAGCAGCCGCTTCAGCGCGCCCTGGGGATGCTGTTCGTCGATCTCGTCCCAGGCGCGGCTTTCCGGGGCGATATCGAGACCGGGCAGGACAACGCAGCCGTTCGGCGCGCGGGCCGCGGCGCCCATGACGGCGGCGGCGGCCGGCACGGTGCCGGTCGAGCCGGCGACGATCAGCGGCTGGTGCGGCGGGTTCTCGTCCCAGCTTTCGGCCAGACGGCGCAGCAGGGCGGTCCGGCGCGCGGCCGGGTCCATCAGGCCCAGTTCGGCGAGGCGCGCGGGCCAGGCCTCGACGGCGATGGCGAGGAAGTCCGCCGACTGCTGCCAGTGACCCGCCATGTCGGCGTGGACGAGGCTTGCGACCTGTCCCGGGTCCGTGACTTCCTCGATCTGGCAGGAGTCGAGGAAGGCGCCCAGCGCATCCGCCATCTCCAGTGCGTGGAGGGGCGCGTTCGCCGCGACGGCGTCGTGGACGGCGATCATCCGCGCCATCTCGAAGCGGCGCGCCATCGGGCTGATGGCGGGCAGCAGGTCGAGCCCGATGTCGCCGGGCGAGAACGGCGGCTCATCCTCTTCCAGGTCGCCCAGCGGGCGGACCTGGGGCAGGAGCAGGCTGCGCCCGCCCGCCTGTTTCGACAGGGCGTCGGTGAAGGCCCGCGCGGCGCGACGGTTCGGCAACAGGATGACGGCGTCCGACAACGCCTCGGGCGGGTTGTCGCCCAGCCAGTCGAGGACCCCGACGGCCAGGTCCTCAAGGAACGGCCGGTGCGCCTCGATGGCGTACCAGCGCGGTCCCGGGACGGCGAAGGGATCGAAGGAACCAGCCATCAGGCTCCGGCCAGCCGGGCTTCGGACTCGTCGCGCGACTGCGGATCGCCGACGTGCATCCAGTCGCCGTCGAGGACGACGCCATACAGGCGGCCGGCCCTGGCCGAGTTGCGCCACAGGTCGGCGAGCGAGAAGGGTCCGTCCGGGCCGTCGGCGACGTAGTCGGGCTTCACGATGTGCACGCCCATGTAGGCGACCGGCGCCGAGGGGGCGTCGCCGCGGAATGTCAGGCGTCCATCGTCGTCCATAAAGAAGTCGCCGGCGCCCTCGAAACCGATGGATCCTTCGCGTCTCGCGAGAAGAAGCGCGACATCCATGATTGACGGATTCCACAGCTGCGCGAGTTGATTCAGGGCGTCCCCCCGGTCGATCCAGACACTGTCGATGTTCGCCACCCACACCGGGTCAGAACCCAGCAGCGGCCTGGCCTTCTTTAGCCCTCCGCCCGTCTCCAGCAGGGTTTCCCGCTCATCGGAGATGACGATTTCGGGGCCACGCGGAGCCCGTTCGGCGAGGTGATTCTGGAGCCGATCGGCGAACCAGTGGACGTTGACGACGGCCTTTTCGACACCCGCATCGGCCAGCCGGTCGAGCACATGGTCGATCAGGGCCCGTCCACCGACCTCCACCAGGGCCTTCGGACGGTCGTTGGTGAGGGGCCGCATGCGGGTGCCGAGGCCGGCGGCGAGCACCATCGCTGTCTTCGGCGCGGTCATTTGCGGCTGCCCTCCGGCACGTGGGTTTCGAACCAGGCGCGGACCGTCTCCAGCCCCGGCTTCTGCAGGTTGGCGTTCAGATGCGCCCACATGCGCGGCATGAAGTTGCGGTAGCGCGGCTTGCCGTCACGGACGATCAGGCGGGCGAAGATACCGAGGATGCGCGCCTCATTCAGCGCCGCCAGGCCGGCGTAGTCCTGCATGAACTCGGCCCGGTCGACGTGCGGGCGCAGGCTGAAATAGTGGTCCAGCGCCTTCGCCTCGAGTTCGGGCGGCACATCGCGCCGGGCGTCCTGCAGCAGAGAGTGCAGGTCCCACGAGGGGTGGGCGCGGACCGCGTCCTGGAAGTCGATCATGCCGACCATGGTCGCGCCCTCGCCGCCGAGGCGGATCAGGTTTTCGGCGTGATAATCGCGGTGGGCCATGACCGTGGCCCCGGCCGCGCCGCGCGCGACCACCGGGGCCCAGGCCGCGATCCAGGCCACCACCGCGGCCTCGTCGAACGACAGGGCCGGGTCGAACTTCGGCATCCATTCCACGAACAGGTCGGCCCCGCCCTGCAGAGCGGTCTCATCATAGGCCAGCAGCGGCCAGTCGCCGGCGGCTCCGGTCAGCACCTCGGGGGCCGGAACGGAATGAAGGGTCGCCAGCGCCTCGACGGCGGCGAGATACAGAGGCTCCTCGGCCACGCCGTCCTCGATCACCCGGGCGAACAGGTCGTCGCCGAAATCCTCCAGCACGGCCAGGCCGGCGACGGCGTCGACGGCCACGATCTCCGGCGCCGACAGGCCCAGCGACTTCAGATGGGCGGCTACGGCGGCGAAGGCCTCGATCCGTCCGGCCGACAGGCGGGCCGTGGCGTTCCAGCCTTCGGCCTTGCGCCGCTCGGGCGTCCAGGCCGGATCGGCGGGCGGGCTTTCGGCGGAGGCGGCCTGGTCCATCAGCATGAAGCGACGGCCGTCGGTGGTGGTCAGGCGTTCATAGCGGCGGGTGGAGGCGTCGCCGGGCAGCGGATCGCGCGCCGCGTCAGCCAGGCCGGCGGCTTTCAGGAACTCGATACGGAGGGCTTCGCGATCAGACATGCAGGTCCTTCAACTTCTTCTCCCAGCCGCCTACGCCAGAAACGGTCGCAACGCGGCCGTCGCCGTCGCTTTCGATCGTCACCGCCAGCCGGTCGGGCCCCAGCCAGTGGCCGGGATCGTCGCCCAGGCGCTCGGGCCATTCGATGACGGCGCAGCCCTCGTCCAGCGCCTCGTCCAGGCCGATCTCGGACGCCTCGGCGGCGCGGGTGAGGCGATAGAGGTCGAAATGGGCGACGGGCGGGTCGCTCTCGTAGAATTGCACGAGGGTGAAGGTCGGCGACGGCACGTCCTCGTCCGGCCGGGTCAGGGCGCGGATCAGGCCCCGCGCCAGGGTCGACTTGCCCATGCCCAGCGGGCCGTACAGCAGCACGGACTCGCCCGGCTGGAGCAGCGGGGCGATGGCCGCGCCGAGGCGTGCGGTGGCCTCGGCGTCGGCCAGCGGGATCGTCAGTCCGTCGTGGTCAGGCAAAGTCAGCGTCCGGCTGGCTGGGCAGAACCCGTTCGGTGAAGGCCTTCAGGGCATAGGTCGCCTTGCCCGCGTCGATATCGAGGCGCGACGACGGGACGGGCTTGCCGACCTTGAGGTGGAAGGCCTTGCGGCGCTTGTTGAGCAGCTCGTGGAACAGGGTGACGTCGCGCAGTTCCTGCGACACCCGGTCGAACCAGTGGAACAGGCGCGAATAGGGGCCCGACACATGGATCGGCACCACCGGCGCATTGTGTTTGCGGGCGAGAGACGCCGCCGTAGGAGCCCATTCGGGATCGGTGACCGAGCCGTCCTTGCCGATCCGCGCCAGGCGACCGGCGGGGAACATGACGACACAACGCTCGGCCTCGAACGCCTCCTTCGCCGCCTGCAGCGTAGCGCGGGTCTTTTCGCGGGTGCGCTTGGTGACCACCCACTCGACCGGGATCACCGCCTCGCCCAGGCGCGGAGAGACCCTGAGCGCATCGGCGTTGGCGAAGAAGACGGCGTCCTTGCGCCGGGCCCGGACAGCGTCGAACACGGCGATGCCGTCGGCGATGCCGGTCGGATGGTTGGCCACGATGATGCAGCGGCCGGTCTCCGGAATGCGGTCGGGGTTCATCACCGACACCTTCAGGTCCAGCAGGTCGCTCATATACTCCAGCGCTCCGGAGCCCGAGAGCGGCTTGACCGCGTCGGCCATGCGCACGGCCTGACGGTAGTTCAGCAGCCGGTAGAGAAACGGACGGACCACCGGCCAAAAGGCGGAGCCGGTGAGACGGGGCGCGCGCTCGGCGATCAGCACATCGCAGATGTGCGGCTCGCGGGTCGCGGACGGGAGGGCGGCGGCGGTCATTCGCACCGGTTGTCGCCGCTCGCGGGGCGCTCGGCAAGCGGCTTGGCGGGGGGCTGTGGCGTGTTAAGTCTGGATAGACAACGGGAGGGTGTGGAATGGCGATCAGGACCGGACTTCTGGCGGGCGCGGCGGCGCTGGCGATGCTGTCGGCGGGCGCTCCGGCTCTGGCGCAGACCCCGGCCGATGCGCCTGTGCTGCAGCCGACCGCGCACGGCGGCCTGAGCCTGGACCAGCTGGCGATGATGGAGCGGGTGTCGGATCCGCGCCTGTCGCCCGACGGCCGACGCGTTCTCTACAACGTCCGCACCACCGACTGGGCCGGCAACAAGGCGTCGGGCGCGGCCTGGATCGTCGAGGCCGATGGCGCGACGCGGCGGCTGGCGGCCTCGGACGGCGGCGTGTCGTCGGCGCGCTGGGCGCCGGACGGCCAGAGCATCTATTTCCTGTCGGCCCGCGGCGGCTCCAGCCAGGTCTGGCGCATGGACCGCGACGGCAATGCGGCGGTGCAGGTGACCACCCTGCCCGTCGACGTCACCGCCTTCCGCCTGAGCAATGACGGCCGGACCCTGGTGCTGGCCCTGCCGGTCTTCGTCGACTGCGCCAACCTGAACTGCACCCGCGACCGGTTGAAGGCGCAGGCGACTGCGGTGTCGTCAGTGCGCGGGTATGATCGCCTGCCGTTGCGGCCGTGGGACAGCTGGAATGACGGACGGCGCAGCCATCTGTTCGCGCTGCAGCTCAACGCCTCGGGCCTGGCCGCCGGCGAGCCGCGCGACCTGATGGCCGGGATGGACGCCGACACCCCCTCGCGGCCGCAGGGCGACGACGGCGAGTTCGCGCTGACGCCCGATGGCCGCAGCGTGATCTTCCAGACCCAGACGCAGGGCCGGACGGAGGCCTTCACCAACAACGTCGACGTCTTCAGCGTGCCGCTGGCGGGCGGAACGGCGGTCAATCTGACCGAGGCCAACACCGCGCCGGACACCAACGCCGTGGTCTCGCCGGACGGCCGCCGTCTGGCCTGGCTGGCCAATCGCCGCGAGAACGTGTTCGGCGACCAGGCCGTGGTCATGGTCGGCGATCTGGACGGCGGCAATGCGCGAGCCCTGACGCCCGACTGGGACCGCGGTCCCGGCAATCTGCGCTGGCGCTCGGACGGCAAGGCGCTCTACGTCCTTGCCTCGGACAACGGCCAGCAGAAGCTGTTCGAGATCGACGCGCGCTCGGGCGCGGTGCGAGCGATCAACGACGGCGGCACAGTATCCGGCTTCGACGAGGCGGGCGGCCGGGTGGTGCTGGCGCACGAAACCTTCGAAGGCCCGTCGCAGGTGGTCGAGGTCGTCAGCGGCGGCGTCAGCACCCTGACCCGGCACAATGCGGAGACCCTGGCGAACACCACCCTGACCGACGGCGAGCTGTTCACCTTCGCCGGCTGGAACGGCGAGCGGGTGCAGGGCTGGACCTTCAAGCCGGCGGATTATGTCGAGGGACGAACCTATCCGGTGGTCTATCTGATCCACGGCGGGCCCAAGTCGCCGTTCACGGACGGCTGGAGCTATCGCTGGAACCCGCAGGTCTACACCGGCGCCGGCTATGGCGTGGTGATGATCAATTTCCACGGCTCGCCGGGCTTCGGCCAGGCGTTCACGGACTCGATCAACGACCACTGGGGCGACCGGCCGCTGGAGGATCTGCAGAAGGGCTGGGCCGCGGCGCTGTCGGCCAACAGCTGGATGGACGGCGACCGAGCCTGCGCGCTGGGGGCGTCCTACGGCGGCTATATGGTCAATATGATCGCCGGCAAGTGGAACGGGCCGTTCGACTGCCTGGTCAACCACGCGGGCGTGTTCGACGTCGGCCAGCTGATGAACGCGATGGATATCGCGACCTTCATCGCCGAGTTCGGCGGATCGTCATGGGACCGGGCGGACCTGTACCGGGAGTTCAGCCCCAATACCTACGTGGGCGACTGGTCCAAGCCGATGCTGGTGCTGCACGGCTCGCGCGACTTCCGGGTGCCGGTGGAACAGGGGCTGGGCACCTTCTCGGCGTTGCAGCGGCGCGGCATCGAGAGCCGGTTCGTGCATGTGCCGGACGAGAACCACTGGGTGCTGAAGCCGCGCAACTGGGTTGAGTGGCAGCGCGAGATTCTCGACTGGACGGACCGTTACACGGCTGAGTGAGCCGCAAGCGGAGCCGCTTCCTCAGTCCGTCGCGCGGTGCTACGCCAGCGTCCGCAAGACATGAGGAAACCGTCCATGCGTCACCGCTCCCTGCTCGCGTCCGCCTGCGCCGCCCTGGCGCTGGCCGCAGCCGTGCCCGCCCTCGCCGAGGCCCCGGCCGCCCCGACTTCCGGCGCGGTCGCGAGCACGCAAGGCTCCACGGCCTTCAACTACAACGACATGATCTCGGCCAACCGGCTGGGCGATCCGCAGGTGTCGCCGGACGGCCGCTGGGTCGTCTATTCGGTGACAACCACGGACGTGGCCGCCAACCGCCGCGCGGGCGCCCTGTTCATGCAGGACCTGCAGAACGCCGGCGAGCCGGTGCGCCTGGCCATCAACGAGGGCGGCGCCAACACCGCGCGTTGGGGCTCGGACGGCAAGCTGTATTTCCTCTCGGGCCGGTCGGGGACCAGCCAGGTCTGGCGCGCCGACGCCGACGGGACCAACCCGGTGCAGGTCACGAACCTGCCGCTGGACGTCAACGCCTACCGCCTGAGCGGCGACGGTTCGAAAGTGGCGGTCTCCCTGGCCGTTTTCCCGAACTGCGCCGATCTGGCCTGCACGGTCGATCGCAACAAGGCCGTGGCCGACGATCCGGCGACCGGCCAGGTCTATGACCGCATGTTCGTGCGCCACTGGGACACCTGGGCGGACGGCACCCAGAACCACCTGTTCGTGGTCAACGCCGACGGCTCGGGCCAGCCGGTGCACGTGACCAAGGGCTTCGACGGCGACACCCCCTCCAAGCCGTTCGGCGACGAGAGCGAGTTCACCTTCACCCCCGATGGCCAGTCGATCATCTTCTCGGCCCGCGAAGCCGGCTCGAGCGAGCCCTGGAGCACCAATTTCGACCTCTACCAGGTCGCCGTCTCGGCTCCCGGCCAGTTCACCAACCTGACCGACAACAACGACGCCTGGGACACCGGCCCGGTGTTCTCGCCGGACGGCAAGACCATGGCCTATCGCGCCATGGCCCGCCCGGGCTTCGAGGCCGACAAATATTCGATCTTCCTGCGCGACGTGGCCTCCGGCGACGTGCGCCAGGTGGCCGCGAACTGGGACCGTTCGGCTGACAGCCTGCAATGGTCGAAGGACGGCCGGACCCTGTATGTCACCGCCGGCGACGTCGGCCAGACCCGCCTGTTCTCGATCGACGCCCGCAACGGCTCGGTCGTGCCGATCACCGGCGAGGGCCACGTCTCGGCCTTCCAGCAGACGCCGTCGGGCTTCGTCTTCGCCCAGGACACCCTGCGCCGTCCCAGCGAGCTGTTCGTGAAGACCTTCCGCGGCCGCGAGATGCCGCGCCAGATCACCAATGTGAACCCGCAGCTGGACGACAAGGTCTTCGGCGAGGCCGAGCAGTTCAACTTCCCGGGCTGGAACGGCGAGACGGTGCACGGCTACGTCATCAAGCCGGCCAACTACGTCGAGGGCCAGAAATATCCGGTCGCCTTCCTGATCCACGGCGGGCCGCAGGGTTCGTTCGGAAACAGCTGGTCCTACCGCTGGAACCCGTCGACCTACGCCGGCGCCGGCTATGCGGTGGTGATGATCGATTTCCACGGCTCGACCGGCTACGGCCAGGGCTTCACCGACGCGATCAGCCAGCACTGGGGCGACCGCCCGCTGGAAGACCTGCAGAAGGGCTGGGCCGCCGCCCAGGAGAAATACGCCTTCCTCGACGGCGACAACGCCTGCGCCCTCGGCGCGTCGTACGGCGGGTACATGATCAACTGGATCGCCGGCCAGTGGTCGGACGAGTTCAAATGTCTGGTCAACCACGACGGCGTTTTCGACATCCGCGGCATGGGCTACGGCACCGAGGAGCTGTGGTTCACCGAGTGGGAGTACGGCGGCACCCCCTATGAGAACCCCGAAGGCTACGAGCGCTTCAACCCGGTCCACCACGTGCAGAACTGGAAGACCCCGATGTTGGTCGTCCAGGGCGACCTGGACTTCCGCATCCCGACCGCCCAGGGCCTGTCGACCTTCACGGCCCTGCAGCGCCGCGGCATCGAGAGCAAGCTGATCGTCTTCCCCAACGAGAACCACTGGGTGCTGAAGCCGGCGAACAGCCTGCAATGGCACAACGAGGTGTTCGGCTGGCTGGATCACTATCTGAAGCCGGCGAGCTGATCGGCCTTCATGGCTGACGAAAGGGCGCTCCCGCGGGGGCGCCCTTTTGCGTTGTCGCGCGTTGTGAGAGCTCCGACGGAGCCGTACGCGTGTTTAACGCCTTGAATGAAAACCCGAACTGGTCGGCCTTCCGCGAGCGAGCGATGGGCCAGGCGGGGACGCGCGTGCGCGCATGGCGCGATTGGGTGGTCGAGAACGATCCCATCTACGCCGCCGTGCGCAAGCCAGGACCGCCCGAGAAGATCGCCGCCGCCATAGCCCTGATCGTGATCACGGCGGTCGTCCTGTTCCTGATTTTCTTCGACTGGAACATGCTGCGCGGACCGATCGGCCGCTGGGCATCGGCGAAATACGACCGCCAGATCGAGCTGAACGGCGACCTCGACGTCAATCTGTTCAGCTGGGAGCCGCGGGCGCAGATCCGCGACCTTCGTATCGGGGGACCGGACTGGGCCCGCGAGAAGGACACGCTGAAGATCGACGACATCCAGGCCTCGGTCCGCCTGCGGTCGCTGTTCGCCGGCCGGGTGGAAATGCCCCTGGTCGCCATCGCCCGGCCGGAGGTGGTGCTGATCTCCACGGAGGACGGCCGGAAGAGCTGGGTGCTGGACCCCGACAAGCTCGACACCGGCGAGGGCCTGAAGCTGCCGCCGATCAACCGCCTGATCATCCGCGACGGCCGCGTCTCGCTGGACGAGCAGAACCGCGACATCAAGCTGGAGGCCACGGTCAACGCCCGCGAGGGGTCGGACGGCGACGCCGGCTTCCACCTGGACGGCCAGGGCACGATCAACGGCACGCCGATGACCCTGATGGTGCGTGGCGGGCCCTTCATCAACATCCGGCGCGACCGGCCCTACGCCTTCCGCGGCGAGGTCACCGGCGTGGGCTCGAAGCTGGTGGCGAATGGATCGATCACCCGCCCGTTCGACCTGGGCCATTTCAATGCGACCCTGAGCCTGCAGGGGCGCGACCTGGCGGACATCTATCTGCTGACCGGCATCACCACGCCGAACACCCCGCCCTATCGGATCGAGGGAGCCCTCACGCGCAGCAATGCGAAATTCACCCTCAACGACTTCACCGGCCGGATCGGCTCGTCGGACGTGTCCGGAGACCTGACGGTCGACAAGGTCGGCGACCGCCGCCGGGTCGACGCAGTGATCAATTCGCGCCTGCTGGATATCGACGATCTGATGACGGTGCTGGGCGGCAAGCCGCAGGTCACCTCCGGCGGCAATACGGTGCTGACCTCTGGCCGGCCGGGCCGCCTGTTGCCGGACGCCCCTCTGAACGTCGAGCGCCTGCGGGTCATGGACGGCTCGCTGAAGTTCCGGGCCGAGCGGGTGAAGCGCAACAACCTGGATGTCCGCAAGGTCTCGGCCGACGCCGTGCTGAAGGACGGCGTTCTGGATCTGAACCCCGTCGCCTTCACCTTCAACCGCGGCGAACTGAACGGCACGGCGAAGATCAACGCCACCCGCGACGTGCCGTACAGCGCCATCGATTTCCGCCTGCGCGGTTATCCGCTGGAGTCGATCATCCCCGCCCGCAACGGCGCCCCGACGGTCACCGGCAGCACCCTGGGCCGGGCCAAGCTGGAAGGGCCGGGCAAGTCGGTGCACGACTTCGCCGCCAATTCGAAGGGTTCGATCAGCGTCATCGTTCCGCACGGCCGCATGCGCGCCGCCTTCGCCGAACTGCTGGGCATCAACGCCTCCGCCGGCCTGTTCAGGCTGCTGGGCGGCGACACCTCGACGTCCGAAATCCGCTGCGCGGTCGCCGATTTCGCGGTCAGCGGCGGCGTGGCCCGTACGCGCACCTTCGTCATCGACACCACGCCGGTGCTGGCTCAAGGGTCCGGCACGATCGACCTCAACACCGAGACGATGAATCTGAAGATCGACGGCGAGACCAAGGAGGCTCGGCTGATCCGTCTGTGGTCGCCGATCACCGTGTCGGGCCTGCTGACGGCGCCGAAGGTCGGCGTCGAGGCCGGTCCGGCCGTCGCCCAGGTCGGCCTCGGCGCCGCGCTCGCCGCCCTGGTCAGCCCGCTGGTCGCCCTGCTGCCCTTCGTCGATCCGGGCCTGGCCGAGGACGCCAACTGCGGCGCGCTGATTTCCGGCGCGCGCTAAGGTCAAGGTGTTGAGCCGCGCACATGCTTCGCGCCATATGGGCCATGACCCGACGCGGCCTGTTCGCCACCGCCCTCGGCGCGCTCGTCGCAGCCTGTTCCCCGCTGGGGCTGCTGAACGGCGTCGGCCCGCGCGATCCTGGCGTCCGTCGCATGGCGAAGGATCTGGCGTACGGTAGCGATCCCCGCCAGAAGCTGGACATCTGGGCCCCGGAGGCCGCCGCCGAACGGCCTCGCCCGGTGCTGGTCTTCTTTTACGGCGGCGGCTGGGATTCCGGCGACAAGGACCTGTACGGCTGGGCCGCCCAGGCGCTGGCCGCGAAGGGCTTCGTGGTCGCCATCGCCGACTATCGCCTGGTTCCGGACGTCCACTTCCCCGCCTTCGTCCAGGACGCGGCGGCCGCCACGGCCTTCTCCGCCACGGTGGCGGCGCGTTACGGCGGCGACCCGGCGCGGCTGGGCGTCATCGGCCACTCGGCCGGGGCCTATCTGGCCATGATGATCGCCCTGGACCGGCGCTACATGGCGGGACTGGATGCGCCGGACCTGATCCGTGCGGCGGCAGGTCTGTCCGGCCCCTACGACTTCTATCCCTTCGATGTTCCGGCCTCGATCAACGCCTTCGGCCGCGCGCCCGATCCGACCCTGACCCAGCCGGTGTCCTTCGTCCGCGCCGACGCCCCGCCGCTTTGGCTGGGACACGGTACAGAAGACGTCGTGGTCGAGCCGGTCGACACCACCATCCTGTGCGACCGCATGCGCGCCGCCGGCGGCCGCTGCGAGGCGAAGCTTTATCCGGGGCTCTCGCACCAGGACACTCTGGCGACCTTCTCGCCCCTGTTCCGCAAGAAGGCGCCCGTGCTGGCCGACGTGACCGCCTTCCTGCATCGGGAGCTGGATTGACGCCCAAGCTCCACCGTCTCGCCTTGGTCACGATCTTCCGTTAAGGGAGGTCATGACAGAAACGATGACAGCACAGGCGGCTCTGGACCGCCTCGAAACCCTCTACAATCAATCCGTCGCCAATCTGCGCGACGCCGTCAGGACCTTCCTGGACACAGGACAGCGGCCTGACCCCGTGGCCCGGGCCGAGGGCCTGTTCGCCTATCCCGAGCTGCGCGTCAGCTGGTTCGGCGATCGTCCGACCAACCTCGCCATCCGCGCCTACGCCCGCCTCTCGCGGCCGGGCATCTACGCCACCACCATCACCCGGCCGGACCTGTTCCGTTCCTATCTGAACGAGCAGCTGGCCCTGCTGGAGCAGGACTACGGTGCGACCTTCGACGTCGGACCGTCGCAGCAGGAAATCCCCTTCCCCTACGTTCTGGACGGCTCGGACGTGGTCCTGGACCCGTCGATGACGGCGGCCATCGCGCGGCATTTCCCGACCACCGACCTGGCCCACATCGGCGACGAAATCTCCGACGGCATGTTCGATCCGGCCGAGGATTTCCCGCTGTCGCAGTTCGACGGCCTGCGCACCGACTTCTCGCTGGCGCGCCTGCGCCACTACACCGGCACGCCGGTCGAGGACGTGCAGAACTACATCCTGTTCACCAACTACAACCGCTACGTCGACGAGTTCGTGCGCTGGGCCCTGGCCCAGCTGCAGGACCCGAACAGCATCTATGAGACCTTCTCGACCTCGGGCGGGGTGGTGGTCACTCGCGACACGCCGAACCCGGAGGCCGTCGTCGCCGACGCCGCCTGGAAGAAGCACCAGATGCCGGCCTATCACCTGACGGCGCCGGGCTGGAACGGCATCACCATGGTCAACATCGGGGTCGGTCCGTCCAACGCCAAAACCATCTGCGACCACCTGGCCGTGACCCGTCCGCACGCCTGGATGATGATCGGCCACTGCGGCGGCCTGCGCCCCAGCCAGACCATCGGCGACTATGTGCTGGCCCACGCCTATCTGCGCGACGACCACGTGCTGGACGCGGTGCTGCCGCCGGACATCCCGATCCCCTCGATCGCCGAGGTTCAACGCGCCCTGTACGACGCCGCCAAGATCGTCTCCGGTTCGCCGGGCGAGGAGATCAAGCGTCGCCTCCGCACCGGGACCGTGGTCACTACCGACGACCGGAACTGGGAGCTGCGCTATTCGAAATCGGCGCTGCGCTTCAACCAGAGCCGCGCCGTCGCCATCGACATGGAAAGCGCCACCATCGCCGCCCAGGGCTATCGCTTCCGGGTGCCCTACGGGACGCTGCTGTGCGTGTCGGACAAGCCCCTGCACGGCGAGATCAAGCTGCCGGGTCAGGCCAACCGGTTCTACGAGGGGTCGATCTCGGAACACCTGCAGATCGGCATCCAGGCCGTGGATCTGCTGCGCGCCGAAGGCAACCGCCTGCACAGCCGAAAGCTCCGCGCCTTCGACGAGCCGCCGTTCCGGTAGACAGCTACTTCCTCAACCGCTTCGCATTGGCGACGGCGGTGGCGTGGATCGGCTTCAGCGCATCGGCCTGACCCTTCAGCAGTTCGCTGGTCAGGCCGAGGGTCTGGTTCGCCGCCCGGCCCCACCAGCCGATCGCCCAGGCGTACTGGGCCTGGGCCAGGGCCGCGGGGCTGGACGCCGTCGTCATGGCCGAGGCGGCTTGCGAGGCATGGCTGAGTTCGCTCATGGCGCTGGCGCCGAGGCGGCCGCCGATCGTCCCCATGGTCTTCGCCATCGAGGACGCGGACTCCGACAGGGCCTCGACCTTTTCGGAGCCCATCAGCGACAGCTCCTTCAGGTCGGCCTTGCGCGGATCGGCCAGGCCGGCCGCCATGATCTCCATCCGCGCGGCGATCACGTCGCCGGCGGCCTTCATCATCTCGCCGCCGGACAGGGCGGTCGCGGCGGCCGAACTCGCATTGCGGGTCAGGCGGCGGCCGGTCTTCACGGCTTGATCGAATTGGGTCATGCGCCAGCCTTGGGCCCCAATCAGGCCCCCGGCAAGACCTCGTTGGAGAAGTCGGCCACGTCCTTCAGCAGGGCGGCCACCGAGGCGTCGATGATCTGCTGGCCCTTCTCCGGGCTGGCCTGGGCCGGGTCCGAGCCGATGCGGCCGTCGGGGAAGCGGGCGCGGTAGTCCAGGGCGTCGCGGATCGGGCCGACCGGCGCGATCTGCGGGCTGTAGTCGGCGATCTTGATGCGGTCCGGATAGGCGGCCTGGGTCACCGCGATCTCGGACGGCGTGGCGTGCATGCCGTGGCCGGTCGGGAAGATGCGGTTGCACAGGCTGTTGACGCCCGGCAGGTCCCACCAGTTGCGCAGCTTCAGCACGTACGGCGGTTGCTCCTCGACGAAGCTCCACTCGGCGTAGATCTCGGCGAAGGTAGCCTCGATGGTGGCGACATTGCCGCCGTGGCCGTTGAGGAAATAGATCCGCTCGAAGCCGTGACGGCTGAGCGACGACACCCAGTCGGTGATCGCGGCCATGAAGGTGGAGGGCCGGAGGCTGATGGTGCCGGCGAAGGCCAGGTGGTGCTGGGCCATGCCGATGTTGAAGGTCGGGGCCACCACCAGCGAGGCGTCCTGCTTCTCCGCCGCGTGGGAGATGATCTCCGGGCACAGCCAGTCGGTGCCCAGCAGGCCGGTCGGGCCGTGCTGCTCGTTCGAGCCGATCGGCACGACCACCGTCTTCGTGGTCTTCAGGGCCGCATCGATTTCAGGCCAGGACGACAGGTGGATCAGCATGGGCGCACTCTCAAAACAGGGACGAAAGGGCTCTACGCCGATCCCGTCCGGCCGTCATCAGGATCAGGGCGCGAAAGCCCGGATGAACCGCCGCGCCGTCTCCCGCGCGCGGGCGTCCCGGTCGAAGGGCGGATGGGGCACGTTCAGCACGCCGCGCAGGTGACCGTGGCCCAGCACCATGCCGGAGAACATCTCGGCCGCCGCGTCGGGATCGGGCACGGTCAGGCGGCCGGCGGCGTCCTGTTCCGTCAGCCAGGCCGAGAGGCGGCGCAGGCCCTCTGCGGGACCGGCGTCATAGATGGCGGCGGCGACGTCGGGCGCATGCGGCGACATCAGCGCCACGCCGCGCATCGAGCCGCGACCGTCCTTGCCGCAGAGCTTGTCCAGCATGCCGGCGGCCAGCGCCGTCAGCACGGTCTCGGGATCGCCGCCCGTGCGCAGGGGCGCGCTGATGGCGTCGGAGCGCCGCGCCGCCAACGCCCGGCCGATCTCGGCCTTGGACGGGAAGCGGTTGTACAGCGTCTGGCGCGACACCCCGGCCCGGCGCGCGATGGACTCCATCGACGCCGCCGCGCCCTTCTCGGTGAACAGCTCAAGCGCGGCGTCGAGGATGGCCTCGGTCTTGGTCTCGTCGATCTGTCCGGCGACGCGGGGCATCAGTGCGCCTCCACCGGCGGGGCGCCGGTCGGGATCTTCACCGGCTTGGCCAGCAGGGTGACGAAGGCGGCGAAGGCGCAGCCGATGGCCAGCATCGCGAAGGCGTCGCCGAAGGCCAGGGTCGTGGCCTGCTGGTACAGCATGCCGTGGATCGCCTTCATCGCCGCGCCGGCAGGATCGAGGGAGTCGGCGAACCGCTCCTGCATACCGGCCAGCATCGCCGTCATGCCGCCGTCGGTGTTCGGGATGGCCTGTGTCAGATCGCTCATGTGCCGCGCCGTATTGGTGGTCAGCGAGGTGTTCAGCAGGGCCAGGCCGAAGGCGCCGCCGACGTTGCGGAACAGGTTCACCAGGCCCGAGGCGTTCTTCACCATGTGCGGCGGCAGGGTCGACATGGTCACCTGCTGCGAGGCGATCATGGCCATCATGACGCCGACGCCGCGCAGGGCCTGGACCCCGGCGAACTGCCAGAAACCCCATTCCGTGGTCACGGCGTGGGCGTCCCACATGCCCCAGGCGCACATCATGAAGCCGGTGAACATCAGGACGCGCGGATCGACCGCCCGCACCAGCCGGCCCGCGAACGGACCGGTGGCGAACATGGCGAGGCCGGACACCACCATCGTCGTCCCGACCTCGGCGGCCGAGTAGCCGCGCACCCGGCCGAGGAACAGGGGCATCAGGAAGGTGCCGCCGAACAGGGCCGCGCCGACGGTGAAGGTCATCACCACCCCGACCATGAAGTTGCGGTTTTTGAAGGCGCGCAGCTCGACGATGGGGTTGTAGTAGCTCAGCGCCCGCCAGATGAAGGCCGGGCCGGTGATGGCCGCGACGACCGCCAGCAGCAGGATGTGGTCGTCGGAGAACCAGTCGTTCTTCGACCCCTCCTCCAGCACGAACTGCAGGCTCATGAGGAAGGACGCCATCAGCGCCAGTCCCCACCAGTCGAAGCCCTTGGCCAGGCTGGGGTCGCCCTTGTCGAAATTGGCGTAGCGGCCGACCAGGAACAGCACCAGCAGGCCTGGAGGCACATTGATGAAGAACAGCCAGCGCCAGCTGAGCTGCTCGGTCAGGTGACCGCCCAGGGTCGGGCCGACCGTCGGCGCCAGGGTCACGATCAGGCCCATGATGACGCTGGCGGTGATGCGATGCTTGGGCGGGAAGGCGGTGAAGGCGACGGCGAAGACGGTCGGGATCATGGCCCCGCCGACGAAGCCCTGCAGCGCCCGGAAGAAGATCATCATGTCGATCGAGGTCGACAGGCCGGTGGCCACGCTCATGGCCATGAAGCCTGCGCAGGACACGAGGAAGACGTTCCGCGTCCCCCATAGCCGCGACAGGTATCCCGAAAGCGGGATCATCACGACCTCGGGGATCAGATAGGCGGTCTGGATCCAGCTGATCTCGTCGGCCGAGGCGCCCACGCCGGCCTGGATCTGCGGCAGGGACGAGGCGACGATCTGGATGTCGAGGATGGCCATGAACTGGCCGATCACCATGCCGGCGAAGCCGAGCAGCAGGATCGTCCAGTTGACCTCCGGCGCCGGGGCGGCGGGCGCCGCGGTCATGGCGGGATTTGCAGCGGTCATGACATGAGTTCCGCGGAGGGTCCGGGAGCCGGGATCACCGGCTCGCCACCTCCGTCGTCGCCTCGGCGGTCTGCATGGAGCCCGTCGCGGCCTCGGCGAAGCTGAGGGTGCCGTCGCTCTTCAGGTCGACCTTGACCTCGACCGACAGGCCGGGACGCAGGGCGGCGCCTTCGCGGCGGTCGACGCGGATGCGCACCGGGACGCGTTGGGTGATCTTGGTGAAGTTGCCGGTGGCGTTCTCGATCGGGATCAGGGCGAACTCCGAACCCGTCGCCGGTGCGAAGCTGTCGATGTGGCCGACCAGCGGCTCGCCCTTGAAGGCGTCGGCCTTGATCTCGACCGTCTGGCCGAGGCGCAGACGGTCCATCTGCGTCTCCTTGAAGTTGGCCACCACATAGGTGTCGCCCAGCGGCACGATCGACAGGATGGTCCCGCCCGGACGCACGTACTGGCCCACGCGGACGCCGCGGGCGCCGACGACGCCGGACACCGGCGCGCGGATGACGGTGCGGTCGAGCGCGATGCGGGCCTTGTCGACGGCGGCGCGGGCCTGTTCGACCGAGGCGACCGACTGATTGCGGGTCGAGCCCAGCACGCCGGCGGCGCGCTGTTCGGCGACCAGGGCGGCCTGCGCCTCGGCGACCGAGGCCTGGGCGGTGCGGACGCCGGCGCGTTCGGTTTCGATGCGCTGCTGCGAGACCCAGCCCTTCTCGGCCAGTTGGCCGTAGCGGGCGACCTGCTGGCTGGCCAGTTCGGCCTGGGCCTGGGCCTGGGTCACGGCGGCAGCGCGCGAGGCGATCATCGCCTGCTCCTGCTCGGCGCGGGCGTCGACGTTCTGCACCCCGGCCTGCAGGGCGGACAGCTGGGCCTCCGCCTGGGCGAGGTTGGCCTTGGCGTCCGCATCATCGAGACGGATCAGCACCTGGCCGGCCTCGACGCGCTGGTTGTCGGCCACCAGCACCTCGACGACATAGCCGTCGATCTGCGGGCTGACCTCAGTGGTGTCAGCCTGGACGAAGGCGTTGTCGGTGGCTTCCCACCGCTGCTTGCCCTGCCACCAGACGACCCCGCCGACGATCAGGGCGAGGCCCACGACGGCGGCGACGATCAACGGCAGACGCTTTTTCTGGACCGGGGTGAGGGTCATGAACGGAACTCGGGGAGGAGATCGGGGGAGGATTGGCCGCATAAATGGACAGAACCGTCCAAAAATCAACTCCGCTTGTTTCGGCGCCGCAACACGTCATGTTTCGCCCCGTTAAGGTCTGTGATGACAAACCCCCTCCCCGCCTCCCTCGACATCGCCGTCATCGGCGCCGGCGCCGCCGGCATCGCGGCCGCGCGCGCCCTGTCCGGACAGCCGCTGTCCGTCGCCGTTCTGGAGGCGCGAGAGCGTATCGGCGGCCGGGCCCACACCCTCGCCTTTGACGGCCACGGCCTGGACATGGGCTGCGGCTGGCTGCACTCGGCCGACGAGAACGTGCTGGCCGAACGGGCCGAGGCCGAGGGCTTCACCGTCGATCGCACCCCGCCGCCGTGGCGCAGGCAGGCCTTCAATCACGAGATGTCGCCGGCGGAGCAGGCCGATTTCCACGAGGCCTTCACCGCCTTCGAGGAGCGGGTGGCCGAGGCCGCTGCGGCGAACCGGGAAGGCCCCGCCTCGACCCTGTTCGATCCCGGCAGCCGCTGGAACGCCCGCATCGACGCCATCTCGGGCGCGCTGAACGGGGCCCGTTTCGCCGAGGTCTCGATCCTCGACTACGACGCCTATCGCGACACCGGGGTGAACTGGCGGGTCGTCGAGGGCTATGGCCGGCTGGTCGCGCATCTGGGCGCGGGCATCCCGGTCGTCACCGACTGCGCGGTCAGCCGCGTCGACCGCGCGGGCCCGACCCTGAAGCTGACCACGGCGAAGGGCGTGGTCGAAGCGCGCGCCGTCATCGTCACCGTCCCCACCGACCTGATCGCCCGCGAAACCCTCCGCCTCGACCCGCCCCTGCCGGACCTGGTCGAGGCCGCCGCCCACCTGCCGCTCGGCCTGGCCTCGAAGCTGCACATGACGGTCACGGGCGCCGACGACTTCCCGCCCGACAGCCAGCTGTGGGGCCGATCCGACACCTCAGACACCGCCGGCTATCATCTGCGCCCCTTCGGTCGCCCGATGATCGAGGCCTGGTTCGGCGGCGACATCGCCCGCCAGCTGGAGGCCGAGGGCGAGCCCGCCTTCTTCGCCTTCGCCACCGACGAGCTGGTCCACCTGCTGGGCTCGGACATGCGCAAACGCCTCGCCCCCGTCGCCGCCTCAACGTGGGGCGCCGATCCCTGGTCCCTGGGCGCCTACTCCCACGCCCTGCCCGGCCACGCCGGGGACCGCGCCGTGCTCAAGACACCGCTGGAGAACCGC
Source organism: Brevundimonas lenta (assembly GCF_014196335.1). GTDB lineage: Bacteria > Pseudomonadota > Alphaproteobacteria > Caulobacterales > Caulobacteraceae > Brevundimonas > Brevundimonas lenta. The sequence continues at coordinate 438,899 of NZ_JACIDM010000001.1, read as the reverse complement.
ATCTTCATCGCCGGCGAGGCGACGGCGGAGGCCTTCTACGGCACGGCGCACGGGGCGTGGATGGAGGGCGAACGCGCGGCGCGCGAAGCGCTGGCGGCGCTGAGCATTCGAACCTGATCCGTCAGGCCGGCGCAGGGATTGGACGGAGCCGCCGGGAGGGGTCACAACTGCCGTGGAGCTTTGACGGTCGGGAGACGGGCATGCATCGGGGAATGGGGATCGTCCTGGTCCTGGGCATGATCATCGCCGCGCTCTTCGCCGCCTGGACCAGCGAGAGCCGGAGTCCGTATTTCGATCCCGCCCTCTACAAGGGGTCCTACCCGTGCACGCTCGACTACGATGGGACGCGGGGAGCCATCGATACGAGCGTTGAAGACTGGTTCGCCAAACCGCTCCGCCGGGTCAGCGAGCCTTCGCTCTATTTCAGCAAGCCTCCGGCCGGGACGACGACCCTTCGCTTCACCTTCCTGCCGGCCTTCGTCGAACCCGTCGTCGTCCGGATCGACGATCTGTACGGCGAGCAGCCACGCCTGACGGCAACGCGGGTCGTGGACCAGGTCATCGTCCGCGAAGGCCCCGATCACATCACTCGCGACCTGGCGAAGGCCGAGGTGGAGCCGATCATCGCCTTTCTCGCCTCCTCCCGCGTTCTGAACCTCCCGCCGGACTCATGCCTCAGCGGGATCGACGGCGTCGTCTTCCTGATCGAGGCGAACGGACCCGGAGGCTATCGCTTCATCAACCGGTGGGGCGTGTCGGACGGGCCGGTCTATGACCTCGGCAACATGATGTTCGACCTGACCGGATGGTCGAACGGCAGACAGGGTCCCGACCGCGGCGAGCTGGGCAGGCCCTACACCGATTCCGACGGCAGGCGGTGGCCAAGACCGGACCCCGTACCCGCCCCGGAGATCTGACCGGTCCCGGCTCGTCGCTCCCTACTTCTTTTTCACCTGCAGCTGCCGGCCGTTCTGGTGCAGGACCATGCCGTCGACCGCGCCCGAGGCATCGCGGGTGAAGACCACGCGGGCGTCGACCACGGTCAGGAAGAAGGCGTCGGGGCCTTCGGCGAACAGTTCGAACTGGTCCTGGCCGGTGGCCTGGGTCATCAGCTTGCCGTCGACCACCGACATGGTGAAGGCGAAGGTCGGGGTGGCTTCGTAGACGCCCTCGTAGGCATGCAGGGCTTCGGGCGCGACGGCGATGGCCTGGCGCTCGCCGTGCAGGGTGACGGTTCCACCGCGGGCGAGGGTCATCAGATCCGTGCCGAGCGTGTCAGGCGCGAGGCCGTTGAGGTTGCCCAGCACCACGACCGTCAGCCGGTCGCCGGTCTCGTAGCCGAGGTAGGTGTTGAAGCCCTCGATGCCGCCGTTGTGGCTGATGACGGTGTCGCCGTCCGTCTCGGTGACGCGAAGCCCGAGGGCGTAGTCGTTGCGGCCGGGGGTGGTCAGGGCGCGCATGGAGTCGGCGTTCAGCAACCGGCCGCCGAACAGGCCCTGCTCCCACTTCAGCAGGTCGCGCGTCGTCGAATAGAGGCCGCCGGCGCCCTGGGGAACGCTCATGTCGATGTAGTCGGCGTTGACGACGCCAGCCGACGACGGGGAATAGCCCGAGGCGCGGCGGGGCAGCACGAGGTCGTGGCGATCGTAACCGCTGTCGCTCATGCCCAGCGGCTGGAACAGGTTGGCGGTGACGAAGTCGGCGTAGGACTGGCCGCTGACCTTTTCGATGATCGCGGTCAGCAGGACGTAGCCGGAGTTCGAATACAGCCAGCGCTCGCCCGGCTGGAAGTCGAGCGGCCGGTCGCGGAAGCGGCCGATCAGTTCGGCGGGCGTCGTCGGCAAGGTCTTCGACGCCGCATAGTCGTCGAAGGCGGTGAAATTGGGTACGCCCGAGGTGTGGTTCAGCAGGTGGCGCACGGTCACCGCGTCCCAGGCGGCCGGGGCGTCGGGCAGATACGTCTTCACCGGCGCATCGAGATCGACCAGGCCGCGCTCGGCCAGCAGCACGACGGCGACGGCGGTGAACTGTTTGCTGACCGAGGCGAGGCGGAAGCGGGTGTCGCCGGCGTTGGGCACGCCCCATTCGCGGTTGGCCATGCCGTAGCCGCGGTCCAGCAGGATCTCGCCGTCGCGGGCCACCAGCACCGAGCCCGAGAACTCGTCCCGGTCGGCGGCGGCGCGGACGATCTGGTCCATCCGGTCGACGTCCTGGGCCAGGGCAGGCGCGGCGCAAAGGACAAGCGCGGCGGCGACGAAGGCGATGCGCGCACCGCTGGACAGAATGGTCTTTGACATCGTTAGCCCCTCTCAGGCGTGACCTTCACGCCGCTGGTAGAGACCACAACCTGCGCTGGCGGATGCGGCCGATCAGCTTAAGCTTGTGTAATGTGCCGGGGGCAAGGGTCTTGGATCGGCCGGGAAACGCGCTATCGGTCAGCCATGGTCAAACCCGCCGGCGCCAAACCCCGATCCCGTGCGAAGGCGGTCGCCCCGAAACGCCCGGCCGTCATGACCGGCGCCATGGTCCCCGTGCTGCGCTGGCCGCCGGACGAGGATCGGGTCGAGACCATCTTCGAACGGCTGTCGGCGATCATGCCCGACCCGAAGACCGAGCTGAACTGGTCCAGCCCCTACACCCTGGTCGTCGCCGTCGCCCTGTCGGCCCAGGCCACCGACGTCGGGGTCAACAAGGCCACCGACAAGCTGTTCAAGGTCGCCGACACCCCGGCGAAAATGCTCGCGCTCGGCGAGGAGGGGCTGGTTTCGTACATCAGCTCCATCGGCCTCTATCGCGGCAAGGCGCGCAACGTCATCGCCCTGAGCCGCATCGTGCTGGAGCAGCACGGCGGCGAGATCCCGCTGAACCGCGAGGCGCTGCAAGCCCTGCCCGGCGTCGGCCGCAAGACCGCCAGCGTGGTGCTGAACGAACTGGGCATCGAACCGGCCATCGCCGTCGACACCCACGTCTTCCGCGTCTCGCATCGCCTCGGCCTCGCCAACGCCGGCACCCCCGACAAGGTCGAGGCGCAGCTGCACCGCGTGGTGCCCGAGGAGTGGCTGCCCAAGGCCCACCACTGGCTGATCCTGCACGGCCGCTACACCTGCACGGCGCGCAAGCCGAAATGCTCCAGCTGCGTGATCAGCGACCTGTGCCCGAGCCGCGCGGGACTGCAGGCCCTGGGCGAGGCGGCATAGGTCGGTGACAAACCGCTCCCTGCCCCTGTTGACGCTATCGGCCGTCGCGCTGGCGATAGTTCTGGTGGCGATCGTCGGCCTCTCTCCGATCGTGGTCTCCAGCCAGGACGAGAGTATCGGCCGAATCGTCATCTATCTCCTGCTCCCGCCCTTTCTCTCTTCAGCGGGCCCGCGTTTGGTTATGGCGGCGCTGCTGCTGTGGGGTGGTTGCCTGCTTCTCCGGCCAGCTTCACGCCGCAGGCTCCGGACGGTGGCTGTATGCTGCGCAGCGGTAGGTGTGGTCTCGGGCATTTGGGAGATCGCGAGTTCAGAGCTCGCTTTCGCCAGGGCCTGGTCGAACACCTCCGACTGGACGCTCGCCGATGCGCGCGCCTACTTCCTTTCGGTCAACTACCTGGATGCGCTGCTACAGGCTGCGTTCGGGCTGTTTTCCTGCGTCCTGCTATTGGCGCTGGGAAACCTCAGGCGCTGGCCTCAAGCCTGACCTTCACCGCTGCCGCGAACTTCGCGCCGCCGTCGGGCGCCGAGCCGAGATAGAAGTCCGGTTCGATAAGTTCGGCCTCCATCAGACGCCAGCCGCCCTCGGGGGCCTGGGCCATGTCGATGCGGGCGTAGAGGAGGTCCTCGTCGATCGCGGCCAGGGTCTGTTGCGCCAGCGCCAGCGCGGCCGCGGGCGGTTCGGGAAGGGCGACGTACTGGCCGCCGAACTGCACCTGGATACGGAAGTCGCCGCCGACCGGGCGCTTGTTGACCACGTGGCTGAGCGCGCCGCCGAAGAACAGCAGGCTGGTTTCGCCTTCCGTCTCGATCGACGGCAGATAGGGCTGGATCATCGCCGGGCCCTGGGGGGCGTCGACCATGGTCTCGCCGCGCGACAGGCGCAGGGTCTTCCACGCGCCGCCGGAGACGCGCGGCTTGACCACGACCGTATCGACGCCGAAGCGGTCGAAGGCGGCGTCGACGTCGGCCTGGTCCACGCCCTCGACCCACATGGTGTCCGGCACGGCGACGCCCTTGTCAGCCAGGCGGCCGAGATAGGACTTGTCCGAGTTCCAGGCGATGACGTCGGCGGGGTTCAGCATACGCACGCCCGCGGCGGCCCAGGTGGCGCAGGCCTGCATCCAGCGGTCGTGATCGCGGTGATAGCCCCAGACGATCAACGGCAGGACCAGCGGATAGCCGGTCAGGGCCGAGGCGTCCCCGATGTGGTCGGTCCACGGCGTCGGCTCGACCGTCACGTCCGCCGCCTTGAGCGCGTCGGACAGGCGCTCCAGCACCCCGGGCCACTGGCCGGCGTAGGACGGATCGGCGGGGTCGGGGGTCAGGACGGCGATACGGGTCATGACGACGCTCATGCCAGGGTTCGCCCCCTTTTTCTATCGTCATTCCCCGGCGCGCAGCGACCGGGGAACCCAGCGGCGCCGAAGGCGATCCGGCCCGACGGGCGCGTGGGATTTTCGCCCTTCGGGCGCCGCTGGGTCCCCCGGTCTGCGTCGCTGACGCGCCTTGCCGGGGGATGACGAAAGCTCAGGATTCGCGCCGGAGTCTCGCCAATCGGCGCCCGGACCGCTATGGCGCGCCCATGACCCAAGCCGCTCAATACGACGTCCTCGCCGTCGGCAACGCCATCGTCGACGTCCTCGCCCCCTGCGAACCCGCCTTCCTCGAGGCCCAGGGCCTGGTGCCCGGCTCGATGCAGCTGGTCGACGCGAACCAGAGCGCGGCCCTGTACGCCGCCATGGCCGCGGGCGTCGAAGCCTCGGGCGGCTCGGCCGGCAATACCGTCGCCGGCGTCGGCAGTTTCGGGGGCCGCGCGGCCTATATCGGCAAGGTCGCCGACGACCAGCTGGGCGGCGTCTTCACCCACGACATCCAGGCCGTCGGCGTCCATTTCGAAACCCCGCCGCTGCAGGACGGCGCCGCCCAGGGCCTGGCCACCGGCGTGTGCATGATCAACGTCACGCCCGACGCCCAGCGCACCATGTGCACCTTCCTGGGCGCCGCCAACCAGCTGACCGTCGCCGACATCGACGCGGACCTGGTCGGCGCCTCGGCCATCGTCTACCTCGAAGGCTATCTGTTCGACCCGGCCCCGGCCCGCGCCGCCTTCGAGGCCGCCGCCGCCGCCGCCCACGCCGCGGACCGCAAGGTCGCCATCACCCTGTCCGACTCCTTCGTCGTGCACCGCTGGCGCGCCGAGCTGCTGGCCTTCATCGAGGCCTCGGCCGACATCGTCCTGGCCAATGAGGCCGAGCTGGCCGCCCTGTTCGAAACCGAAGACTTCGACGCCGCCGCCGACCGCCTCGCCTCGATGGTCGAGGTCGCCGCCGTGACCCGCGGCGCCGCCGGTTCGGTGGTCATCTCGGGCGACGAGCGTGTCGATGTTCCGGCCTTCGCCGTCGACAAGATCGTCGACACCACCGGCGCCGGGGACCAGTACGCCGCCGGCCTGCTGCTGGGCCTGGCCCGCGGTCTGTCGTTGGAGGACGCCGGCAAGCTGGGCTCGCTGGCCGCCTCGGAAGTCATCGCCCACTGGGGCCCGCGCCCGATGACGCCGCTGCAGGCGCTGGCGGAACAGGCGGGGCTGACGCTGGGCTGAAGGCCAGGCCGAATTACTCCGCTCATCCCCGCGAAAGCGGGGACCCAGCGTTTTGGGTGATCGGTGAGAACCGACGATGCGCGGCTCGCAGTCCTGAAGCGTCGGCGCACCAACAAAAGGACTGGGTCCCCGCTTTCGCGGGGATGAGCGGATTTTGTGAGTCAGCTCCGCCGGATCGTCACATACAGCGCGCCGTCACCGCCGTGGTGGCGCGCGGCCGGGGCGAAGCCGGACACCACCGTCCTCAGGGTCGGCGACTGCAGCCATTCATGCACGGAGGCGCGGATCACGCCCGTGCCGCCGCGCCGGCCCTGGCCGGTGACCACCAGGACCGAGCGGTAGCCGCGCGCCTGGGCGCCCAGCAGGAAGCCGGTCAGGGCGTCCTGGGCCTGGAAGCGGCCGTAGCCGTGCAGGTCGATCTTCGCCTCGATGGGATCCCTCTCGCGCGACAGGCGGCGCTGACGGCGGGGCTCGAGTTCCTCGGGCAGGCCGCGGGTGCGTTGGGGCTGGGGCGCAGGCGGCGTAACGACCGCCACCGGGCGTTTCGCCTTCGGCGATTTCGTCGGATGGGGCGCGGCCGGCGGATCGGGTTCGACCGCGCCGATGGCGATGCGCGGGGCCTTCTTCGGTTTGGCCGGGGTCACCGAGCCCGTGACCCGGGCCCAGATGCGGCGGTCTTCAGGGCTCAGGTCCGAGCGCCGGCTCATGCCTCGGTGTCTGGCTCGTCGGAGGCGAACTCGACCGGGCCCGGCTCATGCGCCAGCAGGTCGCCGGGCTGGCAGTTCAGCTCGCGGCACAGGGCGTCCAGGGTCGAAAAGCGGATCGCCCGCGCCTTGCCGGTCTTCAGGATCGACAGATTGGCCAGGGTCACGCCGACGCGATCGGCGAGTTCCGTCAGCGACATGCGACGTTCGAGGAGGATGCGGTCGAGCTGGACGCGAATGGCCATGGTCGGTCTCTACCCGCAGCACGTTCGGGGGAAAAGGCGGCGATGACCGGATACGGGACTGCTCAAATGGTCAGCTCCGATTCCCGGCGCAGGCGCGCGCCTTCGCGGAACACCTGGGTCAGCACGAACACCACCAGGACCGAGAAGGCGGGGGTGATCAGGTCGAACAGGCTGGGCGAGGGCAGTTCGCCACGCACCAGGCGCGAGACCAGGGTCTGGCCGATCCAGGCGCCGCCGGTGACCACGGCCAGGGTCAGGCCGATCTGCCTCAGCCGGGCGACGTTGGCGGGATGGAAAGGGTCGCCCATGCGCAGCGTCAGCACGATGGCGCGCAGGTGGCGCAGGATCAGGGCGAAGCCGCCGAGATAGGCGATCACGGCGCCGGCGGCGAACAGGATGTAGGCGCGGGGCACGGGCACATTGGTGCCGCCCGACTCGGTCGTCACCGTCAGCCCCATCGGGCCCAGCGGGACGAACGCCATGAAGATGAAGAAGAGCACGGCGGCGACGGCGGCCAGCGCCAGGGCCCAGAAGGCGGCCGCGAGGGCGATGCTCAGAAGGGTGGTCATCGACCCGGCGCCCAGCCCGGGCAGGGCGGGCGTCCGGATGGAAGGCAGACGCATCCCGGACGATGACCGGTTCGGGAAGCGCATGGAGACGGCCTCTTTCAGGCCGGAACGAAGGGCGCGATCGCCGCGCGGGGTCCGGCGAACCCTCGCGCGGTCTTATTCATCGCGTGTCCCATTCGGATCGTCAAAGTCCCGGTGACCGAAAGGTCGATCAGAAGAACTGGACGAGGGTGGCGACCAGGGCGGTCGGCATGGCGGCGAGCAGGAAGGCGTTGAGGACGCCGTGGCCGACCTTTTCGATGAAGTAGGAAGCGTTCATGGTGTTCATTGTCGTTCTCCGTCAGTCCTGAATGAGGGACGTTTTTGCCCTCGTTTGGTTGTTCCGCTGCATCGACGTTGCCGGGGGAGGGCTTTATCGAGGAACGTCGCGGCGTCCGTTCTTGAGATAATAGATAGGCCGTGCGCGGCCGGAAGTCTCGTTACATATCGTTTAACGATATTAAACATCTGCAATGAATTGTTTCTGCTACGCTTGAGGTCGAAATGTTGAGACTGATCAAAGGGATGCGGCTGGTCGCAGCGACCCACAATCCCGGCAAGGCGCGCGAGATCGAAGCGCTGCTGGATGGACATTACGAGGTGGTCACCGCCGGCAGCCTGAATTTGCCCGAGCCGGACGAAACCGAGGCGACTTTCACCGGCAACGCTCTGCTCAAGGCGCGCCACGCCGCCGACCTGTCGGGCGAGGTCGCCCTCGCCGACGACTCCGGCATGTCGGTCGCGGCCCTCGACGGCGCCCCCGGCATCTTCTCCGCGCGCTGGGCCGGTCCGGACAAGGATTTCGGCTTCGCCATGCGCAAGGTCGAGGAACGGCTGGAGGAGATCGGCTCCGACGATCGGCGCGCCTGGTTCACCTCGGCCCTGGCCGTCGCCTGGCCGAACGGGCCGGCCGTGGTGGTCGAGGGCCGGGTCGACGGCCTGCTCACCTTCCCCCCGCGCGGCGACCGCGGCTTCGGCTACGACCCCATCTTCATCCCCGACGGCCAGACGCAGACCTTCGGCGAACTGGACCCGGCGCTGAAGGACTCCATCAGCCACCGCGCCCTGGCGTTCGCGAAACTGAAGGCGGCGCTCATCGACTGACGGTGTAAGGAGCCGTCATGATCCCCGACCCCGGCAGCGACGTCGCCCTCTACGTCCACTGGCCGTACTGCGCCCGCATCTGCCCGTATTGCGACTTCAACGTCGTGCGCGACCGCGGCCGCACGGACGAACAGCGCGGCCTGGTCGACGCCATCCTGACAGATCTGGAGGCGCAGGCCGCACTGACCGGCCCGCGCCGGCTGGCCTCCATCTTCTTCGGCGGCGGCACGCCCTCGCTGATGGATCCGGACGCCGTCGGCCGGATCATCGCCCGCACAACCGCCCTGTTCGAACCGCGCGGCCCGATCGAGATCACGCTGGAGGCTAACCCGACGGACGCGGAGGCCGATCGCTTCGCCGCCCTCGCCGCCGCCGGGGTCAACCGGCTGTCGATGGGCGTCCAGGCGTTGGACGACGCGGCGCTGAAGGCGCTGGGGCGCAACCACTCCGCCGACGAAGCCCGCCGCGCCGTCGCCACGGCCGCCCGAGCCTTCGACCGCCTGTCCATCGATCTGATCTACGCCCGCCCCGGCCAGACCGTCGCCGACTGGCGCGGCGAGCTGAACGAGGCGCTGGATCTCGGCTTCGAGCACGTTTCGCCCTATCAATTGACCATCGAGCCCGCGACCGCCTTCGGCCGCGCCTTCGCCCGCGGGACCCTGGTCCCGCCGGACGAGGATCAGGCCGCCGCTCTCTATGAGGCCACCCAGGCGGTGCTCGAGGGGGCCGGCTTCGAAGCCTATGAGGTGTCCAACCACGCGGGCGGCGTCGCCGCCCGCTCGTCGCACAACATCCATGTCTGGCGCGGCGGCGACTATCTGGGCCTCGGCCCCGGCGCCCACGGCCGCCTGACCCTGGACGGCGTCCGCACCGCCACAGTCGCCCGGCGCGGCATCGCCGACTATGTCCAGGGCGTCGCCGACGGCGCCCCGTGGAGCGAACGCGAACGCCAGTCGCCGGCCGAGGCCGCCGAGGAACGCATCCTGCTGGGTCTGCGGACAGTCGAGGGCGTGCGGCTGACGGATCTGGAGGCGCTGGATCTCGACGTGGAGGAAGGACGCCTCGCCGACCTGCTGGCCGACGGCTTCCTCGTCCGCGACAGCGACCGCGTCGCCGCCACAGCGAAGGGCCGGCCGGTGCTGGACGGCGTGCTCAAGGCGCTGCTGACCTGAAAAATCACCTCCATGCTTTCGTCATTCCGGGCGCAGGCTCGCGCAGCGAGCCGAAGACCCGGAACCCGGCGGCGCCGTAGCGTAGCGAAGGCGATGACTCCGCGAGTCGCGTGCGTGACAGGTTCGCGCTCTCGCGCGCCGCTGGATCCCCCGGTCTCGCTACGCTCGCCGGAGGATGACGAAAGCAAAGGAAGCATCGCCCTTGAGCCGCGGCGGCGTCGCTGTCACGGTCCCGCCGATGCCTGACCCCACCGTCTTCCCGCCGACCGCCCCGCCGCCGCGCACCGTCGCGCCCGGCCTCTATCTGGTGGCGACGCCGATCGGGAACCTGCGCGACATGACCCTGCGCGCGCTGGACGTGCTGGCCGCCGCCGAGCTGGTGCTGGCCGAGGACACGCGCGTCACCGCCAAACTGCTGTCGGCCTACGGCCTGAAGGCCAAGCTGGAGCGATGCGACGACCACGCTTCGGCCCGCGCCGCCGAACTGGCGATCGAGCGGTTGCGCGAGGGAGCTGTCGTCGCCCTCGTCTCCGACGCCGGCACGCCGCTGGTGTCGGATCCCGGCTATGTCGTCGCCCGCGCCGTCATCGCCGAGGGCCTGCCGGTCCATCCGATCCCGGGGCCGTCCAGTCTGTTGGCCGCCCTGTGCATCGCCGGCCTGCCCGCCGACCGCGTCCTGTTCGCGGGCTTCCTGCCGCCTAAGTCGGGCGCCCGCCGCACCGCGCTGGAAGAGCTGCGGACCGGTCGTCAGACCCTGGTCTTCTTCGAGAGCGGCCCGCGCCTCGCCGACAGCCTGGCGGACATGGCCTCCGTGCTGGGCCCCCGCCCCGCCGCTGTCGCCCGCGAACTGACCAAACTCTATGAGGAGTGCGTGCGCGGCTCCCTCGCCGAACTGGCCGTCGATCCGCGCTGCCAGGCGCCGAAGGGCGAGATCGTCATCGTCGTCGCGCCCGGCGAGGCCGAGGTCGCCACCGAGGCCGACGCCGACGCGGCCCTGAAGGAGGCCATGACCCGCCTTCCCCCCGGCGAAGCCGCCGCCGAGGTCTCGAAGGCGCTGAACCTGCCCCGCAAACCGCTCTACAAGCGGGCGCTGGAGCTGCAGGGACGGTGACCGCCCCCCGGCCCGCGACCCGCCTCAAGGCGCCGAAGGTCGTGCGGGCCCGTCGCGGCTGGCGCGTGGCGCTGGGGGCGTTGTCGCACCGGCTGGGCCATCGCTCCGAATGGGTCGCCGCCGCCCTGCTGATGCTGCGCGGCTATCAGGTGTTGGGTTTCCGCCTGAAGACCCGGGCCGGCGAGATCGACATCCTCGCCCGTCGCGGCCGCACCCTGGCCGTCGTCGAGGTCAAGCGCCGGGCCACACTCGAGCAGGCCCTGACCGCTCTGACCGCGGCCCAATATGAACGTTTGTTGTCCGCAGGACGCGCTGTGTTGCGCCAAAGACCCAGCTTGGCCGGACATGTGCTGAGAATCGATATGGTGGCGCTGGCCCCCGGACGGTTTCCGCGTCATCGTCTGTCCGTGGTTCCCTTCGAGGAGGGGCGGGGATGACGCGTGACGAAGCCGAGTTCGGGCTGACGGAGGCCGGCCAGGCCGACGATGACGCGTTTCCGTTGCTGGAAGCGGCGATCGCCTGCGCCATCCACGACTATCCCTTCCGCGATCCCGAACCCGTCCGCGTCCTGGCCGCCCACGCCGCCGAACGACTGGCCGAGCGCATCACCGGCGAAACCCCGGACGACGCCCTCGCCGAGACCATGTCGGGCGACCTGCGCCTTAACGGCGACCTGATCAACTACGACCACCCGGGCAACACCGACGTCATCGACGTGGCCGAGCGCCGTCGCGGCCTGTCGGCGGCCCTGTCCATCTTCTACCTCGACGCCGCCCGCCGCGCAGGCATCAAGGCCCAGGGCGTCGACTTCCCCGGCCACTTCCTGCTGCGGGTCGAGACCCCGGACGGCCCGGTGGCGCTGGACCCGTTCAGCCAGGGCCGTCTGGTCCTGCCGTCCGAGCTGACGCGCCGCGCCCTGCGCGCCGGGCTGACGCCCCACGTCGCCGACCGCCTCGACGTGCTGATGGCCCCGGTCAGCGACCGCGAGGCCCTGATCCGTCTGCAGAACGTGCTGTTCAGCCGCGCCATCCGCATGGGCGACTATGAGGGCGCCGAACGCTCGGCCGTCCGCCGCGCCCTTCTGGACCCCGAGGACCACCGCCCGTGGCTCGACGTCGCCGCCGCCCGCGAGAAACAGGGCGCCCTGGCCGGCGCGCTGGAGGCCCTGTCCCGCGCCCGCACCCTCGATGATCCGACCGAGGCGCGCCGCCGCATCTCGGTCGACCGGGTCCGGCTTCAGCTGAACTAGGCGTCGGCTGCGCCGCCGCAGTGATTAGTGGCCAGTGATTAGTGGTTGGCTGCGGCCCTGATGGTTCCAATGACGCACGGGCGGCGATTCATCGAACCACTAATCACTAACCACTAATCACTTCCCGCGCTCCAGCCCCAAGGCTTGCGCCCGACCTTCGCGGCGCCCATTAGCCAAGCTCGCCCGCAAGCGTAAGGACAGCCGATGCTCAGAGTTGCGATCCAGATGGACCCTATCGAAGGGGTCAACATCGAGTCCGACACCACCTGGCTGCAGGCGATGGAGGCCCAGAACCGCGGCTATCCCGTCTGGGTCTATGATTTCCGCACCCTGGCGCTCGAGGACGGCAAGCTGTTCTGCCGCGCCTTCCCGGTGACACTGCGCCAGACGGTCGGCGACCACGTCACCATCGGCGACGAGGTGAAGCTGGACCTGGCCGGGGACGTCGACGTCATCCTGATGCGCCAGGACCCGCCTTTCGACATGGCCTATGTCACGGCGACCTATCTGCTGGAGACGGTGCATCCGAAGACCCTGGTCGTGAACGATCCGGCCGAGGTGCGCTCCGCGCCCGAAAAACTGCTGGTCACGAAATTCCCCGGCCTCACGCCGCCGACCCTGATCAGTTCGGACCCCGTCGCCCTGAGCGACTTCCACCGCCGCCACGGCGACGTGGTGCTGAAACCCCTGCACGGCGCCGCGGGCTCGGGCGTCGTCCGGCTCAAGGCCGACGATCCGAACCTCGAGGCCTTGGTCGAGATTCACGCCGTGGGCAGCCGCGACCCGCTGGTGATCCAGAAATTCATTCCCGCCGTGTCGAAGGGCGACAAGCGCATCATTCTGATCGACGGCGAGCCGGTCGGGGCCATCAACCGCATTCCGGCGAAGGATCAGGTCCGCTCCAACCTGCGGGTCGGGGGCACCGCCGCGCCCGTCGAGCTGACGCCCCGCGACCTCGAGATTTGCGCCGCCATCGGCCCGACGCTGCGTGACAAGGGCCTGCTGTTCGTCGGCATCGACGTGATCGGCGACTACCTGACCGAGATCAACGTCACCTCCCCCACCGGCGCCCAGCAGCTCAAGCGCTTCACCGGCGTCGATGCGGCCGCCCTGATGTGGGACGCGATCGAGGCGAAGTTGCGCGAACGCGACTGATTGGCCACCATTCGCTCATGCGCGAGCCACGACCCTCTCTGGCCTATCGACTGGCGTGGCTTTTTCCGCCCGTCGGCCTGCTCCTGTTCGTCTGGGTGATTGAAGGGCCACGGCTTTTCGACCTGACCGATCCCCGCAACATGTGGGGTGGCGTGGCAACGGTCGCGTACTTCGTGATCTATGCAGGATGGCTGGCCCGCGACGCCCTTCGACGTCAGCGGCCCTAGGCGCCCCGCACGGGAGGCTTGCAAGGAAATCGGGTTCGTGTTTCGTTCTCTCCCGTCAGGCGGGAGGGAACATGCTGGCAAGCGTCGTCACGGTTGCGTTCGAAGGCGTGGACGCACGGCGCGTGGACGTACAGGTCCAGCAGCTGTCCAGCGATCAGCCGTCCTTCACCATCGTCGGCCTGGCCGACAAGGCGGTTGCCGAAAGCCGCGAGCGGGTGCGCGGGGCCTTCGCCGGCATCGGCCTGGCCATGCCGTCGCGGCGGATCATCGCCAACCTGGCCCCCGCCGACCTGCCCAAGGAAGGCAGTCATTTCGATCTGCCCATCGCCCTGGCCCTGCTGGCCTCGATGGGCGTCATTCCGGCGGACGCCCTGAGCGACTGGGCGGCGGTGGGCGAACTGGGTCTCGACGGCCAGATCGCTCCGGTCGGCGGGACCCTGCCGGCGGCGGTGGCGGCCGACGCCATGGGCCTGGGCCTGATCTGTCCCGAGGCCAACGGGCCGGAAGCCGCCTGGGCCGGCGACGTGCCGGTGCTGGCGCCCCGCTCGCTCATCGGCCTGGTCAATCACTTCAAGGGCGCCCAGGTGCTGCGCCGGCCCGAGCCGGGGGCCATGCGCTCCGGCGACCGCATCCCCGACCTGCGCGAGGTGAAGGGCCAGGAAAGCGCCAAGCGGGCGCTGGAGATCGCAGCCGCCGGCGGCCACAACCTGCTCTTCGTCGGCCCGCCCGGCTCGGGCAAGTCGATGATGGCTGCGCGCCTGCCCGGCCTGTTGCCGCCGCTGACGCCGAAGGAGTTGCTTGAGACCTCCATGGTCTGGTCGGTGGCCGGGCTGATTGAGCGCGGAGCCCTGACCCGCGACCGGCCGTTCCGCAGTCCGCACCATTCCGCCTCCATGGCCGCCCTGACCGGCGGCGGCCTGCGGGCCAAGCCGGGCGAGGCGTCGCTGGCGCACAATGGCGTCCTGTTCCTCGACGAACTGCCCGAATACTCGGCCCAGGCGCTCGACTCCCTGCGCCAGCCGCTGGAGACCGGCGAGATCGTGGTTGCCCGCGCCAACGCCCACGTCCGCTACCCGGCCCGCTTCCAGCTGGTCGCCGCCATGAACCCCTGCCGCTGCGGCCTCGGCGGGGCCGGACGCGGCGCGTGCGGAAAGGCCCCGCGTTGTCAGCGCGACTATCGCAACCGCATCTCCGGCCCGATGTTCGACCGCATCGACCTGACGGTGGAGACACCGCCGGTCACCGCCTCCGACATGGCCCTGCCGCCGCCCGCCGAAGGCACGGCCGAGGCCGCAGCCCGCGTGCTGACCGCCCGCCAGATGCAGGAAGACCGGCTGCGCGCCGCCGGCATCGACCCGGCGATCGCCTACGATCAGGCCATCAACGCCCGCGCCTCGGGCGAGACGCTGGATCGTTTCGCCACGCCGGACGAGGCGGGCCGGGCCCTGCTGATGAAGGCGGGCGAAGTCGGCGGGCTGACGGCGCGCGGCTGGACCCGCACCCTGCGGCTGGCCCGCACCATCGCCGATCTGGACGGCTGCGACGGGGTCCTGCGCCGTCACATCGCCGAGGCCCTGATCTATCGCCGCAGCACCGCCGACGCCGGCGACCAGTTCGAGGCGCAGTATGCGCGCGGCCCGGCGCCGACCCCTGCCTGGTGAGCATCGGCCCTTACCGATTTGTCACGCCCCTCCCCGCGCTGCTCGCGATAGCGTGGCCGCGGGAGGATCTGTCATGACGCCACGCCTGTCCCTTCTCGCCGGGGCCGCCCTGCTGTGCCTCGCGGCCAGTCCGGCCGCCGCCCAAAGCTTCCGGTTCGAGAACGTCACCGACACCCACCTGCCCGACACGCCGCTGCGCAACAGCATGGACGTGGGCGTGGCGGACCTCGACGGCGACGGCGATCTGGACGTGGTGGTCCCGCAGGAGTTCCGCCTGAACAAGCTGCTGCTGAACCAGGGCGACGGACGGTTCACCGACGCCTCGGACCGCTTCCCGCCCCTTTCGACGCAGGAGATGGCCGGCGGGCCGCCGCAGCTGAAGTTCGAGGGCGCGGGCCATGACAGCGAGGACGTCTCCATCGCCGACTTCGACGGCGACGGCGTGCTGGACATCATCATCGTGTCCGAGGACGACGTGAAATTCGGCCGCACCAATGTCCACGAATATTACGGCGGCCAACCCGGGGCCCGGTACTCGCGGGTTGAGACAATCGTCGTCATCTCCAACCGGGGACCGGGCAGCATGTTCACGCAGACGCCGCTGGTCGACTCCGAGGCCGATGCCGTCGCCCATGCCGACATCGATGGAGACGGCGACCTCGATGTCATGATCGCCGGAGCCGGCCAGGACCGGCTGCTGATCAACGACGGCAAGGGCAGTTTCCATTTCACCCGCGAACCCGCCGAAAGCCGCGTCACCCAGGACGCCGAGTTCGCCGACCTGGACGGCGACGGCGATGTCGATGTGGTGCTCGGCCAGGAAGGCGGGCACGCGCTGTGGCTCAACGACGGGACAGGGGTCTTCATCGACGCCTCCGACCGCCTGCCCGATCCCGGCAACGTCGAGGCGCGCAAGGTCACGCCGGCGGACGTCGATGGCGACGGCGATCTGGATCTCTATTTCAGCCACGTCGGCTGGCAGGGGCGCAGCCCGCAGGACCATCTGCTGATCAATGACGGGTCCGGCCGCTTCACCGACGGCACGGCCGAACGCATCCCGACCGAGGACGGCACGACCCTGGTCGCCCGCTTCGGCGACCTGGACGGCGACGGCGACCTCGATCTGGTGCGCGGCGAGCATGGGCCGCTGACGGTCTGGCTGAACGACGGCCGGGGCGTGTTCACCGATGCGTCGGATGCCGTGCTGGGAGCTGACCGGGTCGAGGGGCCGAACATCGCCCTGGCGCTGGCCGACTTCGACGGCGACGGCCGGCTGGACATCTATGTCGGCCAGCTGAAGGCCGGCCGCGCCGATGAGACCATTCGCGATAGACTCTTGCTTAACCGGGCTAATTGAACCGCCCTTAAGAATTTCCGGGTCAGTCTCTGCTTCAGGGAGAACCCGGCATGGCGCGGCGACAGACCGACACGACGACCCCGATTGAAGCCGAAGGCTCGGCGGAGCAGCAGTTCCTGCGTCTGATGAGCCACGAGATGCGAACGCCGCTGAACGGCGTGATCGGCATGCTCGGCCTGCTGCAGCGAACGCGCCTCGACGGCGCCCAGCGCGCCTATCTGGAGACCGCCCGCTCCTCCGCCGAACACCTGCTGGGCCTCGTCAACGACCTGCTCGATTACGCCCGCCTGGAGGCCGGCAAGCTGGAGTTCGACTCCCAGCCGGTCGATCTGGAATCCATGGTGCGCGGCGTCGCCGAACTGCTCAGCCCCAAGGCCCACGACAAGGGACTGGAGATCGCCTGGTCGGTCGCCCCCGAGGCCGTCGACGTGCTGGCCGACGAAGGCCGCCTGCGCCAGGTGCTGTTCAATCTGGCGGGCAACGCCGTGAAATTCACCGAGAGCGGCGGCGTCCACATCGCCATCCAGCGCAGGGGCGGCACGGCCGCGAAACCCCGCCTCGCCTTCATCGTCGACGACACCGGCCCGGGCGTCCCGGCCGAGGCGCGCGAGCGCATTTTCGAGGAATTCGGCCACGTCGACGCGTCGGACGCCAGCCGCTTCGGCGGCGCCGGCCTGGGCCTGGCCGTGGTCCGCAAACTGGCCGACGCCATGGACGGCACGGTCACGGTGGCCGACCGTCCGGATGGCCCCGGCGCCCGCTTCCGCTTCGAGGCCGCCTTCCCCGCCGTCGGCGGCGCCAAGCGCGGCAAGCCGCTGGCCGGGCACGCCGTGCGCGTGATCAGCCCCGACCCGTTCGTGCGCGCCGCCGCCGCCGCCCAGGTCGTCGCCTCGGGTGGTATTGTCGCCGACGACGCCCGCATCGCCCTGATCGACCACGCCGCCCGCGAGACCGGCTTCGGCCTCGCCGCCCGGCCCGCGGACACCCGCGCCATCGTGCTGCTGAAACCGTCGGAGCGCGACCTGATCGCCCGCTACCGGTCGGCCGGCTTCCAGGGCTATCTGATCAAGCCGCTGCGCCGCGCCTCGCTGGCCGAGCGGGTGCTGGCCGCCGCCGGCGCCTGGCAGATCTCGCGGCCCGGACCGCCGCCGGCCCCGCCGCCGGACGACGACCGCGTCGTGCCCGGTCGCTTCGCCGGCACCCGCGTGCTGCTCGTCGAGGACAATCCGGTCGGCGCCCTGCTGGCCTCCACCCTGCTGAAGCGCGAGGGCTGCGCGGTCGAGACCGCCGCCAGCGGGCACGAGGCGCTCGATGCCATGAAACGCGCCCGCTACGACCTCGTGTTCATGGACATGCGCATGCCCGGCATGGACGGACCGACCGCGGCGCGGCGTCTGCGCGAGCGCGGCGACGGCACGCCGATCGTGGCCCTGACAGCCAACGCCTTCGCCGAGGACCGCAAGGCCTGCCTCGAAGCCGGCATGAACGATCACCTGATCAAGCCGCTGGAGCTGGAGTCGCTGCGCGCCTCCCTGACCCGCTGGACGAACCGCACGGAGCGCGCCAAGGTCGCCGTCGGATAGGGGCGCGCGGGGGCGTCTGCAAAGGGACGCCATATGACCGACGCCAGCACGCCCGCCAAACCCGTGCGCGGATTCGGAGGGCTCGCGGTTTACGGCGAGCGGCGCATCTTCGTGATGCTGCTGCTGGGGTTCTCGGCAGGCCTTCCGAACCTTCTGATCTTCGACACGCTTTCGGCGTGGCTGCGGGAAAGCGGCCTGACGCTCAAGGTCATCGGCTTCTTCGCCCTGGCCACGCTCAGCTATTCGCTCAAGTTCGTCTGGGCGCCGCTGGTCGACCGCACGACCATACCTTTCCTGACGCCTCTTCTCGGACACAGGCGGTCGTGGATGCTGGTCACCCAGGCTGTGATCATTCTCGGCCTCTGGTCGATCGCCGGCCTGAACCCGCAGAACGCGCTCATGTCCGTGGCGATGTTCGCCGTCCTTGTCGGCTTCTTCGGCGCCACGCAGGACATCGTCATTGACGCATGGCGGATCGAGGCATCGGACGACACCCGGCACGGGGCCATGGCTGCGGCCTACCAGTGGGGTTACCGCATCGCGATCATCGTCGCCGGGGCCGTGCCGCTGATCCTCGCCGACCTCTACAATTGGAACCTGTCCTACGCCGTTATGGCCGCCCTGATGGGCCTCGGCGTCGCAGGCGTGCTGCTGGCCCCGCGTGAACGCGCCCACACCATCCGACCGATCCCCGTCGGCGATGTGCCCTCGCGTCCGCCGCTGGAGGTGCTGGAGTGGGTTGCACGTCTGCTCGTCATCATCATCGCCGCCCTGATCGTCGGATCGGGCCTGACGGGCGCCGCGGACCTCCTTGCAGGAGGTCTCGGCCTGGCTGGCCTGTCCGCGGAAGGTAAGGAAGCACTCAAGGCCGCGTGGGAAGCCAAGCCGCAGGGTGTTTATCTTCAGGTTGCGGCCGTGATCGGGGGCCTGACCCTTCTGGTCGTGGCCTGCTGGCCGATCCCCGGCGTGAAGACCCGTCCCGGCGCATACCTCGCGGGATCATTCGGTCAGCCGATGGCCGACTTCTACCGACGCTTTACGGGTGTCGCGACGCTGATCCTCGCCCTGATCTGCGTCTACAGGTTGGCCGACTTCGTCCTCAACATCATGAACCCGTTCTATCTGGACCTGGGCTTCACCAAGACCGAGCTGGCCGAGGTGCGGAAGGTGTTCGGCGTGCTCATGACCACGCTGGGCGTGTTCATTGGCGGTTGGTCGGTGGCGCGGCTCGGTCTGATCCGCACCATGGTCATCGGGGCTTTCATGAGCCCGGTTTCGAACCTCGTCTTCGCATGGCTTGCGACACAGGGGCCAAGCATCAACGCCCTTGTTATCGCTATTGGCGTCGACAACGTAGCGACCGGTTACGCGGGCACCGCCTTGATCGCCTACATGTCGAGCCTGACGTCGCTCGGCTTCACGGCGACCCAATACGCCCTGTTCAGCTCCCTCTATGCACTGCCCGGCAAACTGATCGCGTCCCAGTCCGGGCGGATCGTCGAGGGCTCGGCCCGGGCGGCGGAAGGCGGCGGCCTGTTTGCGCCACTCAAAGGATTGTTCGTCAACCTGCCGGCTGGCTCGCTGGCCGAAGGCGCGGCGACCAGCGGCGTCACACCCGCCGCGCTGGGCGCGGGCTATGTGGTGTTCTTCCTGTACTCGACCGTGATCGGCATCTTCGCCGTCGTGCTTGCCTTCATCGTGGCGCACAAACAGACCGAGCTGCAGGCGAGGAACGCTGAGCAGGCCGACGCCGACGAGGCGGCGACCGAGGCCCAGCCCTCCTGAGGCAAGGTCCAAGGAGGGGCCGCGGTCCGCAGCCCCTCTCATCCCCTATTCCTCGACGTCGGCGCCTTCCTCGTAGGCGGCGAAGGTGGCGGCGGTGATGATCTCGCTGACCGAGGCGCCGAGGGAGACGATCTGGACCGACTTCTCCAGCCCGACCAGCAGCGGACCGATCACGGTCGCGCCGCCCAGCTGCTGCACCAGACGGGTCGAGATGGCGGCTGAATGAATGGCGGGCATGACCAGCACGTTGGCGTGGCCTGACAGACGCATGAACGGATAGGCGGCGCGCGCCTCCGGATCCAGCGCCAGCTCCGGCGGCATTTCGCCCTCGTATTCGAAGTCGCAGCCGCGCTGGTCGAGGATGCGGATCGCCTCGCGCACCTTCTCGCCGCGGTCGCCCGGCGGGTTGCCGAAGGTGGAGTAGCTGAGGAAGGCGACGCGCGGGGTCTTGCCCAGCTTGCGCACCGTCTCGGCCGCCTGGATGGCGATCTCCGCCAGCTCCTCGGCGTTCGGCAGTTCGTGGATCGAGGTGTCGGCGACGAACAGGGTGCGGCCCTTCGCCAGCAGGATCGACAGGCCGATCATCCGCTCCTTCACGTCGAGGACGCGCCGGACCTCCTTCAGCACCATGTTGAAGTTGCGGGTCACGCCAGTGACCATGCAGTCTGCCTGGCCGCGCGCGCACATGGCGGCGGCGAAATAGTTGCGGTCCTGGTTGATCATCCGCTGCACGTCGCGCTTCAGATAGCCGCGGCGCTGCAGCCGTTCGTACAGCCAGTCGGTGTAGTCGACGTTGTGCTCGGAGACCCGGGCGTTGACGATCTGGATGTCCATCTCGTCGAAGTTCAGGCCGGCCTCGGCGGCGTTCTTGCGGATCAGCTCCTCGCGGCCGATCAGGATCGGCGTGCCCAGCTCGGCCTGTTTGAAGCCCCAGGCGGCGCGGATGACGGCGGTCTCCTCGCCCTCGGCGAAGACCACGCGCTTGTTCGGGGCGGCGCGCACGGCGCCCGAGATGTTTTGCATCAGCGCGGCCGACGGATCGAGGCGCGAGCGCAGCGAGGCGCGGTAGGCGTCCATGTCCTCGATCGGCTTGCGGGCCACGCCGGTATCCATGGCGGCCTGGGCCACGAACGGCGGGATGAACCAGATCAGGCGCGGATCGAACGGGGTCGGGATGATGTAGTCCGGGCCGAACTTCAGCTTGCGACCGCGATAGGCGGCGGCGACCTCGTCCGGCACGTCCTCGCGGGCCAGGGCGGCGAGCGCTTCGGCGCAGGCGACCTTCATCTCGTGGTTCACCCGGCGGGCGCGCACGTCCAGGGCGCCGCGGAAGATGTAGGGGAAGCCCAGCACGTTGTTGACCTGGTTCGGATAGTCCGACCGGCCGGTGGCGATGATGGCGTCCGAACGCACCGACAGCACGTCCTCGGGCGTGATCTCCGGGTCCGGATTGGCCATGGCGAAGATGATCGGACGGGGCGCCATGGAGGCGACCATCTCCTTGGTGATCGCGCCCTTGGCCGACAGGCCGATGACCACGTCGGCGCCGACCATGGCCTCTTCGAGGGTGCGCAGATGGGTGTCGGTGGCGTGAGCCGCCTTCCACTGGTCGACGTGGTCGCGACCGCGATAGACGACGCCGTCGCGGTCGACGATGACCGTGTTCTCGTGCCGCACCCCGGCGGCCTTCATCAGGCCGATCGACGACAGGCCCGCGGCGCCGGCGCCCGCCAGAACGACCTTCACATCCTCAAGCTTCTTGCCGGCGATGTGGCAGGCGTTGATCAGGCCGGCGGTCGAGATGATCGCCGTGCCGTGCTGGTCGTCGTGGAAGACGGGGATGTCCAGCAGGTCCTGCAGCTGGCTTTCGATCTCGAAACATTCCGGGGACTTGATGTCCTCCAGATTGATGCCGCCCCAGGTGTCGCCGATGTTCTTGACCACGGTGATGAACTCGTCCGGGTCGGTGGTCTTCACCTCGACGTCGAAGCTGTCGACGTCGGCGAAGCGTTTGAACAGGACGGACTTGCCCTCCATCACCGGCTTGGACGCCATGTGGCCGAGGTTGCCGAGACCGAGGATGGCCGTGCCGTTCGAGATGACGGCGACCAGGTTGCCCTTGGAGGTGTAGTCGTAGGCCTTGTCGATGTCGGCCGCGATCGCCAGCACCGGCACGGCGACGCCCGGCGAATAGGCCAGCGACAGGTCCCGCTGGGTCGCCATCGGCTTGATCGGCGCCATCGAGATCTTGCCCGGGGCGGGGTAGCGGTGGAAGTCCAGCGCGTCCTCGTCGGAGAAGGTCTGTTTGTCGGTCAGGTCGGGCATGGTTCTCGGCGTTTCTCGTCGCGCGGTCGCGGTTCCGGGGGGTTCGCTTCGTTCCTAGAGCGGGGGGACGGACGGGACAACCGCTGACGCAAGGGAAGCAACGAAGACACGGCGACGCAGAATCGCTCCGGGAACGGTGGCGATTACCTTGACGGAACCTCGTGTTACTGCGACGCGCTCTCAAATTGACTCTTCAAGGATCGCCAACGTGACCCTGCGCACGCTCCTGCTTCTGACCTCGGCCGCCTGCACGACCCTGCTGGCCGCCGCGCCCGCCATGGCCCAGGACGCCACGCCGTCCGAGCTGGAGGAGATCGTCGTCACCGGTTCGCAGGTCGAGCTGCGTCCCGCCTACCCGGGTGGCCAGGTCGCCACCGGCGGCCGCGTGGGCATGTTCGGCGCGCTGGACATCATGGACACGCCGTTCTCGACGACCGCCTTCACCGAGGAGCTGGCCCGCAACCAGCAGGCCCGCAGCGTCGCCGACATCCTTCAGAACGACCCGGTCGTGCGCGTCGCCAAGGGCTTCGGCAACTTCCAGGAGCTGTACGTCATCCGCGGCTTCCCGGTCTTCTCCGACGACATGACCTACAACGGCGTCTACGGCATCCTGCCGCGCCAGTATGTCGCCGCCGAGCTGCTTGAGCGGGTCGAGGTGTTCCACGGCGCCACCGCCTTCCTGAACGGCGCGGCCCCCGGCGGCAGCGGCGTCGGCGGCGCCTTCAACCTCGTGCCCAAGCGCGCCGGCGACCTGCCCCTGACCCGCGCCACCGCCGGCTTCGAGCCCGAAGGCCAGTTCTACGGCGCGCTGGACGTGTCGCGTCGCTTCGGCGAGGGCGACGATTTCGGCGTTCGCGCCAACCTGGCCCGCCGCTTCGGCGAAGGCGCCATCGACGCCCAGGAAGTCGACCTGCAGGTCGCCGCCCTCGGCCTCGACTACAGCGGCGACAACCTGCGTTTCTCGGCCGACGCCGGCTATCAGGACAACCACATCGACTCTCCGCGTCCGCAGGTGACGCCCCTGGGCGACGTGCCGACCCCGCCGTCCGCGTCCGGAAACTTCGCCCAGCCATGGACCTACACCGACGAGCAGCAGTTGTTCGGCGTGGTGCGCGGCGAATACGACTTCTCGAATGACGTCACCGCCTGGGCCGCCGTCGGCGCCCGCAACGGCGAGGAGGCCAACGTTCTGGCCAACCCGACCGCCGCCGCCGACGGATCGACCACCGCCTACCGCTTCGACAACGCCCGCGAGGACACCGTCGTCTCGGCCGACGTCGGCGTGCGCGCCGAAATCGACACCGGATCGGTGAGCCACCGCATCGTCGCCTCGGGCGCGATCCTGCAGTCGAAGTCGCGCAACGCCTACGCCTTCTCGAGCTTCTTCGCGCCCTTCTCCAGCGACCTCTACAACCCGGTCAACGTGGCGCCGCCGGTTCCCGACTTCTTCGTCGGCGGTTCGATGTCGAACCCCCACGTCACCGAACGGGTCCAGAACTCCAGCCTCGCCCTGGCCGACATGGTCGAGTTCATGGACGGCAAGCTGATCGCCATCATCGGCGGTCGCTACCAGGAGATCGAAACCAAGTCCTACGACTACAACTCGGGCGCCTTCCTGTCGGGCTATGAGGGCGACGCCTTCACCCCGGCCATCGGCCTCGTCTACAAGCCGACCGACCAGATCTCGATCTACGGCAACTACGCCGAGGCCCTGATCCCCGGCGCCACCGCTCCGGCCGTCAGCGGCGGCGTGCCGGTGATCAACGCCGGCGAGGTTCTGTCCCCCTTCCGCGGCGAGCAGATCGAGGCGGGCGTGAAATACGACTCCGGCCGCTTCGGCGCGACGGTCAGCCTGTTCCGCATCACCCTGCCCAGCGCCTTCGTCGAGAACAACGTCTTCGCCGCCAACGGCGAGCAGCGGAACCAGGGCCTTGAGGCCAGCGTCTACGGCGAACCGGCCGACGGCCTGCGCGTGCTCGGCGGCTTCACCATTCTGGACGCCGAAATGACCAGCACCGTCGGCGGCGCGCTGGACGGCCGCACCCCGATCGGCGTGCCGGACTTCCAGGGCAATGTGAACGTCGAGTGGGACGTGTCCGGCGTGCAGGGCCTGACCCTCGAAGGCCGCGCGGTCTACACCGGCGAGCAGTGGGTCAACGCCACGAACACGGTCGAGCTGGAGGACTGGACGCGCTTCGACCTGGGCGTCCGCTACAGCTTCGAGCCAACCGAAGGCGGGCCGATCGTGCTGCGCGCACGGGTCGAGAACGTCGCGGACGAGGACCACTGGGCCTCCGTCGGCGGCTATCCGGGCGCCAACTATCTGGTGCTGGGCTCGCCCCGGACCTTCGTCATGTCCGCCTCCGTCGACTTCTGAGCCGCACCTTGAAGGCAAGCGTCATCCGCGGCTGGTCGTGGGTCCATAAATGGACCAGCCTGGTCTGCACGCTGTTTCTGCTGATGCTGTGCCTGACCGGCCTGCCGCTGGTCTTTTCGCATGAGCTGAACGAGGTCCTGCTGCACAAGCCATGGACGGCCGCGAACGCGGACGGCCGCAAGCTGGACCTCGACCGGGTGCTGGACGTCGCCCTGGCCCGCAAGCCGGGCGAGGTTCCCGCCTTCATGAGCTTCGACGAGGACCGTCCGGTGGTGAACGTCACCAGCCGCGCCCCCGACGCCCCGGCCGGCCAGTTCAGCTTCCAGCCCATCGACCAGACCAGCGGCGACGCCGCGCCCCTGGTCGCCGGCCACCCGCTGCTGGAATTCCTGCTCCAGCTTCACACCGACATGTTCGCCGGGCTGCCGGGGATGCTGTTCCTCGGCGTCATGGGCCTGTTGTTCGTGATCGCCGTGGTGTCGGGCGTGGTGCTCTATGCGCCCTTCATGCGCCGCCTGCCGTTCGGCACGGTGCGCGTCGGGCGGACGAAGCGGCTCCGCTGGCTGGACTATCACAACCTGCTGGGCGTGGTGACGCTGGCCTGGGTGCTGGTCGTCGGCCTGACCGGGGTGGTCAACACCCTGGCCGTGCCGATCATCGCCTACTGGAAGGACACCCAGCTGGGCGAACTGGCCGCCGCCCACGCCAGCCCCGCCGCCATGGGCGAGCGCGCCTCGCTGGATGCGGCGGTGAAGCGGGCCCAGGCCGAGCTGCCCGG
Source organism: Brevundimonas lenta (assembly GCF_014196335.1). GTDB lineage: Bacteria > Pseudomonadota > Alphaproteobacteria > Caulobacterales > Caulobacteraceae > Brevundimonas > Brevundimonas lenta. The sequence goes on along the minus strand of NZ_JACIDM010000001.1, from coordinate 413,662 downwards.
CATGCAGCTGCAGTTCGTGGCCTTCCCCGGCACGGACTATTCGACCGACCACCACTACGCCGTCTTCTTCCATGGCGACACGCCGCTGACGAAGCACCTGATCACACCGGCGCTCATCGACGCCCGCACCGGCGAACTGGCGGCGGTCAAGCCGATGCCCTGGTATGTGAAGACGCTGTCGCTGTCGCAGCCGCTGCATTTCGGCGACTACGGCGGCCTGCCGCTGAAGATCCTCTGGGCGATCCTGGACCTGATCACCATCATCGTGCTGGGCAGCGGCGTCTATCTGTGGCTGTCAAAGCGCTCGAGCGGCGAGGCGAAGGCGTGAGCCGTCCCCTCACCTTCGGCCTGCGCGCCATCTTCGCCGTTCCGGCCGTGCTGGCGGCCCTGTCGCTGTTCGGCCTGGTCGCGGCCCTGATCGGCGACGGCGTCTGGGACATGATGGGCTGGCTGGGCCTGCTGGCCCCGGTGGCGGCGATCGCCTGGGCGCTGATCGCCCGCAAGCACCGTTAGAGGGCGAGCACGCCCGTCCGCTCGACCTCGATCGGACCGGTCATGAAGACGTGGCCGGTGTCCTCATCCCAGTCGATCCTCAGGCGGCCGCCATCGACGTCGACGGTCGCATGACGGTCGGTGACGCCGCGCCGGGCCGAGGCGACCAGGGCCGCGCAGGCGCCGGTGCCGCAGGCCTTCGTCAGGCCCGCGCCGCGTTCCCACACGCGCAGACGGATGTGGTCGGGCGCCAGCGCATGGACGAAGCCGACGTTGACGCCTTCCGGGAACAGCGGGTGATGCTCGATCAGCGACCCGGAGCCGCGCACGAAGCCGTCGTCGGGCGTCTCGCTGACGAAGAAGACCACGTGCGGATTGCCCATCGAGACCGCGCCCGGCGTATGCAGCAACGGCGCGTCGATCGGCCCGACCTGAAGCTCGATGCCGCGGGTGTCCATCTCCTCGGCCAGCGGCACCTCGGTCCAGTGGAGACGGGGCGCGCCCATGTCGACGCGGACCTGGCCGTCTTCGGCCCGGGTGGCCACGGTCGGCCCGCCGGCGGTGTCGATCAACACCCGGTCCTTGCCGGTCGATTCCATCAGCACCCAGCCGACGCAGCGCAGGGCGTTGCCGCAGGTTTCGACCATGCTGCCGTCCGCATTCCACACACGCATGAAGGCGTCGGCGGTGCCGCTGGGCTCGATGGCGATCAGCTGGTCGCAGCCTTCGCCCGTGGTCCGGTCGGCGATGGCGCGCGCCTGTTCGGCCGTCGGCGCGAACGGCGTCTCCAGCGCATTGACCACGACGAAGTCGTTGCCCGCGCCGTTCATCTTCAGGAATGGCCTGCCCATCAATTCGCATATAGCGACAGACGGTTCCTTGCGCGAGCGACGCGCGTTATCGCTGGGTCATGAGCCGTACCAAGACCGCGCCCGCTCAGGCCCCGGAGCCGACCATCCCGCCGAAGGCCGACGGCCTGCGCCTGCGGGCGCGGCTGCGATACCTGTATCACGGCGCCTCGCCGCTGGCGGTGCGGTTCCGCCTGGCGGTCATCGTCATCGACTTCGCCATCATCGCCTTCTTCCTCGCCGCCCCGCTCCTGCACTCGGCGGGGATGGTCTTCTACGTGGTCGACTATGTGATCGCCGTCATCCTGGCCCTCGACATGACCGGGCGGGCCCTGGCGCACACCGACATCCGCGACTGGCTGAAGAAGCCGGCGACCTGGGTCGACCTGTTCATCCTCGCCACCCTGATGTTCCCCGCCTGGCTCTACAATTTCGGCTTCCTGCGGATGCTGCGGCTATGGACCCTGCTGAACTCGGACTTCTTCTGGCGCACGATCGGCCACAAGTACGACGACACCCGGGTCGAGGAGATCACCCGGGCGCTGGCCGCGCTGGTCACCTTCCTCTTCGTGGCGACGGGCTTCGTCTATGCGACGTTCCACGACGACCAGACGGTCATCCACGGCTACCTCGATGCCCTGTATTTCACCGTCACCAGCCTGACGACCACCGGCTATGGCGACATCACCCTGCCGGGGCCATGGGGCCGGGTGCTGTCGATCGTCATCATGCTGACGGGCATCACCCTGTTCGTCCGCCTGGCCCAGACCATCTTCCGGCCGCACAAGGTCCGCTTCCCCTGCCCCGTCTGCGGCCTGCAGAAGCACGATCCCGACGCCGTCCACTGCAAGGCCTGCGGCGAGATCCTGTGCATCCCGGACGAGGGGCATCCCTGATCTCAGTTTCCGCTTTCGTCATCCTCCGACGAGCGCAGCGAGATCGGGGGACCCAGCGGCGCGCGACAGCGCGAACTTGTCGGGAGCGTAGCTGCTTCAGGCATTTCGCCTACAGCGCCGCCGGGTCCCCCGGTCTTCGCCGCTTCGCGGCTTGCCGGAGGATGACGAAAGCAGCAGAGGGGCATCGCCGACAAGGATGACAAAGCCGTAACCTTCGGCCCGCGCGCCTTGTTGGAGCCCCGTCGCCGGGTAAGGTGCCGCCGACCAATCGTCGGGGAACCATTCATGATCCGCACCGCCGCGCTCGCCGCGCTTCTCGCTTCCACCGCACTTTCGAGCGCCGCCATGGCCCAGACCACGCCCGCCCCCGCTCCGGCCGAAACCTCCGGCGGCGGCTTCGCCACTTCGGACGCCACCGACCCCTATCTGTGGCTGGAAGAGGTCGACGGCGAACGCGCCATGGCCTGGGTGCGCGAGCACAACGAGCGTTCGCTGGGCGTCCTGCGCGGCGACCCGCGCTACGAGACCCTGCACCGGCAGGCGCTTGAGATCGTCCAGTCGCGCGACCGCATCCCGGCGCCGGGCTTCAACCACGACGGCACCATCGACAATTTCTGGCAGGACGCGACGCACGTGCGCGGCGTCTGGCGCACCACCAGCCTGGACAGCTACCGCACGGCCGAGCCGCAGTGGGAGACCATCCTGGACTTCGACGCCCTGGCCGCGGCCGAGGGCAAGAACTGGGTCTACAAGGGCGCGACCTGCCTGCCGCCGGATGAGACCCGCTGCCTGATCTCCCTGTCGGATGGCGGCAAGGACGCGGTGACGATCCGCGAGTTCGACCGCTCGACCCGCACCTTCGTCGACGGCGGCTTCGTGCTGCCTGAGTCCAAGGGCGGCGCCTCCTGGGTCGACGCCGACACCCTGCTGGTGTCGCGCGACTTCGGTCCGGGCACGATGACCAGCTCGGGCTATCCGATGATCGTCAAGGTGCTGAAGCGCGGCCAGACCCTGGACCAGGCGCAGACGGTCTTCAGCGGCCAGCCGACCGACGTGGCCGTCTCGGGCTACACCCTGCGCGACGCCGACGGCGTGGTTCAGGCGACCCTGATCAACCGCGGCATCAATTTCTACGAGAGCGAAACCCACCGCCTGAACGCCGACGGCACGACCACGCAGCTGCAGCTGCCGGCCAAGTCGAACATCAACGCCCTCGTGCAGGGCCAGATGGTGGTCACCACCGACCAGGACTGGACCGCCCCCTCGGGCCAGCAGTTCAAGACCGGCGACGTCATCGCCTGGGATCTGCAGCGTTGGCTGGCCGATCCGGCGACCCCGGCGCAGCTGGTCATCCGTCCGACCGACCGCGAGGCGATCGAGGGCATCTCCAACACCCGCAACAAGCTGGTCGTGGCCCTGTACGAGAACGTCCGCGGCTCGGTCTACGTCTATGAGCCCAACGCCTCGGGCGAGTGGGCCCGCACCCGTCTGGACCTGCCGCAGAACGTCACCGTCGGCGTCGGCTCGGCCAGCGAGCAGGACGACCGCGTCTTCGTCAGCGTCGCCGGCTATCTGAACCCGTCCAGCCTGTACCTCGCCGACGCCGCCACGGCGGACGCCGACGTGGTCAAGTCGCTGCCGGCCAAGTTCGACGCCACCGGCATGGTGGTGGAGCAGTTCGAGGCCCGTTCGGCCGACGGCACCATGATCCCCTACTTCGTCGTCCATAAGGGCGACATGCCGCTGGACGGCTCGAACCCGACCCTGCTGTACGGCTACGGCGGCTACCAGAACTCCCTGCTGCCGGGCTATTCGGCCACGGTCGGCAAGCTGTGGCTGGAGCGCGGCGGCGTCTATGTCGTCGCCAACACCCGCGGCGGCGGCGAGTTCGGCCCGCGCTGGCACCAGGCGGCGCTGCAACAGAACCGCCAGCGCGCCCACGAGGACTTCCAGGCCGTCGCCCTGGACCTGCAGGCCCGCAACATCACCAGCCAGCCCCGACTGGGCGTCATGGGCGGCTCGCAGGGCGGCCTGTTCATGGGCGCCATGCTGACCCAGCGTCCGGACCTCATCAACGGCGCCGTCATCCAGGTGCCGCTGTTCGACATGCTGCGCTTCCACAAGCTGCTGGCCGGCCACTCCTGGATCGCCGAATACGGCGACCCGGACATCCCCGAGCAGCGCGCCTGGATCGAGCAGTACTCGCCCTACCAGAACCTGCGCGCCGACCAGCCGTACCCGGAAGTCTTCATCCACACCTCGACCAAGGACGACCGCGTCCACCCGGGCCACGCCCGCAAGGCCGCGGCGCGTCTGGAGGAGCTGGGCTATCCGGTGCTGTTCTATGAAAACACCGACGGCGGCCACGCGGCCGGCGCCAACCTGCAGGAGACGGCCCGTCGCCTGGCGCTGGAGTACACCTACCTCAGCCGCCGCCTGATGGACTCGCCGGCGCAGGAGTAGGTCTCACACTCCTCCCCCACCGGGGAGGGGGACCGCGAAGCGGTGGAGGGGGCGACCCCGTCCACCGCTCTCCGGCCCCAATCCCCCTCCACCATCCTTCGGATGGTCCCCCTCCCCCGATGGGGGAGGAACTAAGTTTCCCGGAGCCCCCGATGAACCGTCTGCTTCTGTCCGCCGCCGTTCCGGCGCTACTGCTGGCGGCCCCCGCCATGGCCCAGACCGGCGACCCGATGGACCAGGCGCATTACGCCTCTCCGCGCGCCAATGATCTGCTGAGCCTTCGGCCGATCGCCATCGAACCGGCCCCGGCGCCCCATCTCCCCACCGACCTCTCCCCGGCCGGCGTGCGCGCCGCCGACGACCATCTGGCGCTGGAGGAGGTCAACGGGACCGAGGCCATGGCCTTCGTCGCCTCCGAGAATGAAAAGAGCCTCGCGACCCTCACCGGCGACCGCCGCTACGAACCATTCCGGCAGCAGGCCGAGGCGATCCTGACGGCGACGGACCGCATCCCCTCGCCGTCCTTCCTCGGCGACGGCATCGGAAACTTCTGGCAGGACGCGGCCAATCCAAAGGGCGTGTGGCGGCGCACGACGCTGCAGTCCTATCGCTCCGCCGATACGCAGTGGGAGACCCTGCTGGACATCGACGCCCTGTCGCGCGCCGAGGGCAAGGACTGGGTGTTCAAGGGCGCCGACTGCCTCGCCCCCGACGAGACCCGCTGCCTGATCAATCTGTCGGACGGGGGCAAGGACGCCGTGGTCGTGCGCGAGTTTGACCTGACCACGAAAGCCTTCGTGGACGGCGGCTTCATCCTGCCCGAGGGCAAGCACCGCATCGAATGGCTGGACCGCGACACCCTGCTGGTCGCCACCGACTTCGGCGCCGGGACCCTGACCGAGTCCGGCTACCCGTTCATCGTCAAATCCCTGAAGCGCGGCCAGACCCTGGCCCAGGCGACCGAGGTCTACCGCGGCGACATCAGCGACGGCGGCTACGGGGTCAGCCCGAGCGTGCTGCGCAACGACGCGGGCCAGACCGTGGCGATCCTGATCAATCGTCCTCTGGACACCTTCCGCAGCGAAACCTGGCAGTTGCACGACGAACGCCCGGTGAAGCTGAACCTGCCGGAACGCGTGGGCGTGCGCGGCGCCATGGCCGGACAGGGGCCGGACGGCATCGTGCAACTGGTGTTCACCCTTGATGAGCCCTGGGCGTATCGCGGTCGCGACTACGCGACCGGTTCGCTCATGTCGGTATCGCTGGCCACCCTGCGCCCCGCCGACGCCGACGAGATCATCGTTTCGAACGCCGCCATCCAGGTCTTCGCCCCGACGGCGCGTCAGTCGATCGAGGACGTCGCCGTCTTCGACGACCGGATCGTCGCCGGCATTCTCGACAACGTCCGCGGCCGTGCGGTGAAGTTCGAGGATCGCGGCGAGTGGGGCTGGCCGGAGACGGCGCTTCCCGTGCCGGAGAACACCACCATCCATCTTGGGTCGACCAGCCGGTCGGACGGCCGCTTCTTCTACAGTGTCGAAGGCTTCCTGACGCCCCAGACCCTCAGCCTCGGCGATGCCGCGGCCGCGACCGGTGAAACCCTCCGCCAGGCCCCCGCCCGCTTCGACGCCTCGACCCACAAGGTCGAGCAGTTCGAGGCCACCTCGTCGGACGGGACGAAGATTCCCTATTTCGTGGTCATGCCGAAGGACCTGGTCCTCGACGGGCACGCCCCGACCATCCTGTTCGGCTACGGCGGTTTCCAGGTGTCCAAGCCGCCCGCCTACATCCCCGAGATGGGCAAGCTGTGGCTCGAGAACGGCGGCGTCTTCGTCAACGCCAACATCCGCGGCGGCGGCGAGTTCGGACCGGAGTGGCACCAGGCGGTGCTCAAGGAAAACCGCCAGCTGGCCTTCGACGATTTCGCGGCGGTGGCGGCCGACCTGCACGCGCGCGGCATCAGCTCGCCGCGCCGCACCGGCATCTACGGCCGCTCGAACGGCGGCGTGCTGACCTCGGTGTCGATCACCCAGCATCCGGAACTGTTCAACGCCGCGGTCATCGAAAGCCCGCTGATCGACATGCTGCGCTATTACGAGCTGCCCGCCGGCGCGTCGTGGATCGGCGAATACGGCGATCCCCGCATCCCCGAAGAGGCCGCCTACATCGCCCGCTACTCAGGCTATCAGCAGCTCCGTCCGGGCGCGGAATATCCGCGCGTCTACATCACCACCAACACCCGCGACGACCGCGTTCATCCCGGCCACGCGCGCAAGTTCGCGGCCCGTCTGGGCGATATGGGCTACGACCACATCTATTATGAGGAAACCGCCGGCGGTCACTCCAACGACGCCGACCCGGTCGCCAACGCCCGCCGCTGGGCTCGCCACTACGTCTACCTGGCGCAGCAGTTGATGGATTGAGGCTGAGAACCCTTCTCCCAATGGGAGAAGGTGGCGCGCAGCGCCGGATGAGGGGCGGCCGGTTCAGTCCGCGTAAGCGGCCGCTCAGGTCCGTTTGCGCGGCTTGCGCCGAAGGGCGAGGATCGACCCTCACCCTTTCGCGCAAGGACGACGGCCTTGCCGTCGTGCGCTCAAGCCCTCTCCCATCGGGAGAGGGACGCGTCAGGCCGGTTCGACCAGTTTCAGCTTCGCGGTTTTGGCCGGTTTAGCCGCCTTCGGCGCCTTGGCCGGCTTTTCGGCCTTCGCCGGCTTGTCCGCCTTCTTCGCCAGCTTCTCGGCCTTCTTCGCATCGCGGGCGGCCTTCTTCGCCGCCTTGGCCTCGGCCTTGGCCTTGACCGGCGCCGCGTCCGCCTCGCCGGCCAGTTCGGACAGCAGGTCGAGGAAGCCGTCGCGCTTGCCCTTGGGCAGCAGGGCCATGATCCGCTTGTCGGCGGCCTCGACCCGCGGCCGTGCGGCCTCCAGCGCCGCCTGACCGGTTTCCGACAGGCGCACCGCCTTGGCGCGGGCGTCGACGACCGACTTCTCGCGCTCCAGAAGGCCCCTGGTCGTCATGCGCGAGACTAGGTCGGCGAAGGTCGAGCGATCGATGCCGGTGGCGCGCACCAGATCGGTCTGCGTCAGGCCCGACTTCTTGCTGACCGCCTCCAGCACCGCGAACTGGCGCTGGGTCAGGCCGTCAGGGCCCGTCTCGTCGGCGTAGATATCGAGCGCCAGCTGAAGCACGCGGTGCATCAGATGGCTGGGCGAGGCGGACAGGCCGCCCCCGCGCTTCGCCTTGTTTCCGGACTTCACCATAACCGTATCCCCTCGGCTGCGCAGTACAGCTATCAGTCGCGTTTTACGGTTTGACGACGGACGAAGCGGAAGCGTCAGGGAGCGGTGTCCGGTTCCGTCGGGGCGGAGATATCCGGATCGGCGTCGGGTGACGTCAGGTTGCGCAGGATCAACGGCGCCTGGGAGAGGCCGAACAGGGTGGTGACCGCCCACAGCACGCCACGGAAGCTGATCCAGACGTCCGCCGGATCGACATGCGCGTGGCCCACCTTCGCCGCCGCCCAGCCCACCAGGGCCTCGTTGCGGACCAGTTCATTCACGACGGCCACGGCCAGGAAATAAAAGCCGTACCGCACCGTCAGGATGCGCCAGGCGCGGTCCGTGATCGGAATAACCGACCCCAGCAGCGCCTTCAGCGGCTTCTTGCCCATCCACGTCCCGCCCAGAAGCGTGACGCCGAGGGCGAAATTCAGCACCGACACCTTCAGCTTGACCCACAGGTCGTCGCCGGTGACCAGGGTGATGACGCCGAACACCAGGGCGAAGCCGCCGACCAGCAGCGGCATCAGGGCCAGCCGCTTCTCGGCCACCAGGCCGACGACCACGGCCACGGCCGATCCGGCGACCAGCGCCCAGGTGGCGTTGACGAGGGCGATCTCGCCCGGCTCGCCGCGCAGGCGGAAGAAGGCGAAGGCGGCCACGAAGGCCAGCAGTCCGCCGAAGTCGACGGCCTGTCTCAGGCCGGAGCCGGAGTTGGCGGGCTTGCTGTCACTCATACTCAATCCTCGAGCCCGACCAGCGAGCGTGAAAAGGCCCGGGCGTCGAACGGTTGCAGGTCATCGACTCCTTCGCCGACGCCGATCAGTTTGATGGGGGCGTCCGAGGCCTGGGCCACCGGCACCAGCACCCCGCCCCGGGCGGTGCCGTCCAGCTTGGTCATGACCAGGCCGGAGACATAGGCGGTACGGCCGAAAATCTGTTCCTGCGCCAGGGCGTTTCGTCCCACCGTGGCGTCGAGCACCAGCAGTGTCTCATGCGGCGCCTCGGGATCGATCTTCTTGAGCACGCGGACAATCTTCAGCAGCTCGTCCATCAGCGCCTGCTTGTTCTGCAGCCGGCCGGCGGTGTCGATCAGGACGACGTCGTAACCTTCGGCCCTGGCGCGGGTGTAGGCGTCGAAGGCCAGGCCGGCGGGGTCGGCCCCGTCGCGGCGGCTCTCGAAGGTCGCGCCGGCGCGTTCGGCCCAGACCTTCAGCTGCTCGCGGGCGGCGGCGCGGAAGGTGTCGCAGGCGACGATCATCACCTTGGCGCCCTGGCCGGTCAGGTCCGAGGCGATCTTGCCCAGCGTCGTGGTCTTGCCCGAACCGTTGACGCCTACAAACAGGGTGACGAACGGCCTGGCGCCGTTCAGCGGCTCGTAGCGGGCCTCGTGATTGACCAGTTCGGCCGCCACCGCCTCGGCCAGGGCCTCCCTGACTTCAAGCTCGTTGGCGCCGGCGCCGAAGCGCAGGTCGCGGAAACGTGCGACGATCCGGTCGGTCGCCGCCGGGCCCAGATCGCTCTCCAGCAGGTGCTCTTCCAGCCCCTCCAGCGCCTTCTCGGTCAGCGGCTCCTTCACGAAGGTGGCCACGACCTGCTCGGTCATCTGCTTCGACGAGCGGGACAGCCCTTCGGTCAGCCGGGAGAACCAGCCCTTTTTCGGCGTATCGTTCATGAACCCGCTTTAGCGGTCGGCGGTTTACAGGTCACGGGCAATCGTGGCGAAGCGTCGCCTTTGGCTCTATATGAGCATAAGACCCTGAAGGACCGAGCCTTGGCCGAGACAGCATCGTTCCACTCGCCCGCCGCCCACGGCTTCGTCCGGGTCGCCGCCGCGACCCCTGTAGTCCACACCGCCGACCCCGTCGCCAACGCCGACGAACACATCGCCCTGATCGAACAGGCGGGCGCGCAGGGCGTCGATCTGATCGTCTTCCCCGAGCTCAGCCTCAGCGGCTACGCCATCGACGACCTGGTGCTCCAGGCGGCGCTTCTGGACGAGGTCGAACGGCAAATCGACCGCATCGCCCAGGCCACGAAGGACACGGGCGTCATCGCCGTCATCGGCGCGCCGATCCGGCACGAGGAGCGGCTCTACAACACCGCCGTGGTCATGTCGGGCGGCTGGGTGTGGGGCGTGGTCCCCAAGACCTATCTGCCCAACTACCGGGAATACTACGAGAAGCGCTGGTACGCCGCCGCATCGCCCGAGCTGTATTCGGGCGCCGGCTGCACCGTAGCCGGCTACTACGCCGGCTTCGGCGCCAATCTGGTGTTCAGCGTCGAGGGCCGGCCGGGCTTCGTCTTCGGGGCGGAGATCTGCGAGGACTACTGGGCCCCGCTGCCGCCCTCGACCCGCCAGGCCCTGGCCGGCGCCCGCATCCTGCTGAACCTGTCCGCCTCCAACGTTCTGATCGGCAAGTCCGTCGACCGGGCGATGCTGTCGTCCAGCCAGTCGGCGCGCGCGATGGCCGCCTATGTCTTCACCGCCTCGGGCTGGGGCGAAAGCACCACCGACCTGGCCTGGGACGGACAGGCGACGATCCACGAACTGGGCGCGAAACTGGCCGAGGGCGAACGCTTCTCGATGGAAAGCCACCTGACGATCGCCGACATCGACGTCGAGCGCATCGGTCTGGAGCGCCAGCGCACCGGCACCTTCGCCGACTGCACCCGCCGCGAGGTGAAACAGGGCGACTTCGTCGACGTCTCCATTCGCGACGCCGCCGAGGGGCGCGCCGCCGGCGACCTGCTGCGCCCGCTGGACCGCCATCCCTTCGTGCCGGACGACCCCGCGCGCCTCGACCAGGACTGCTACGAGGCCTTCAACATCCAGGTGCAGGGGCTGATGCGCCGGATGAAGGCGACCAACGCCCAACGCATCGTCATCGGCGTCTCCGGTGGGCTGGATTCCACCCAGGCCCTGCTGGTCGCCTGCAAAGCCTTCGACCGCCTCGGCCTGCCCCGCACCGGCATCCTCGGCTACACCATGCCCGGCTTCGCCACCTCGGAAGGCACGAAGGCGAACGCCTGGGCGCTGATGAAGTCACTGGGGATCAGCGGCGACGAGATCGACATCCGCCCCGCCGCCCAGGCCATGCTGGAGGGCATCGGCCACCCCTACGCCAAGGGCGAGGCGATCTACGACATCACCTTCGAGAACGTGCAGGCGGGCCTGCGCACCGACTATCTGTTCCGCCTCGCCAACCAGCACGGCGGCTTCGTGCTGGGCACCGGCGACCTGTCGGAGCTGGCGCTGGGCTGGGCCACCTACGGCGTCGGCGACCATATGAGCCACTACAACGTCAACGGCGGCGTGGCGAAGACGCTGATCCGGCACCTGATCCGCTGGGTCGCCGACCGCCAGGTGGTCGGCGCGGACGCCGTGCCGGTGCTGCGCGGCATCCTGTCGACCGACATCTCGCCCGAGCTGGTGCCGGCCAAGGACGGCAAGATCCAGTCGACGGAGGGTACGGTCGGCCCCTACGCCCTGAACGACTTCTTCCTGTTCTACATCACCCGCTTCGGCCTCAAGCCGTCCAAGGTCGCCTACCTGGCGCACCAGGCCTGGAAGGACGCCTCCACCGGCGACTGGCCGGCCGGCACCCAGGACGACGAAAAGGTCGAATACGACCTCGCGACCATCAAGGCGTGGCTGCGCAAATTCCTCGTCCGCTTCTTCCAGACCAGCCAGTTCAAGCGCTCGGCGGCGCCGAACGGGCCCAAGGTGGTCACCGGTGGTTCGCTGTCGCCCCGCGGCGACTGGCGCGCCCCGTCCGACGCCACCGCGCGGGTCTGGTTGGACGAGCTGGAGGCGAACGTTCCGGAGGCGTGATCGCCCTGGGCGGGTCAGCCAGGGATCCAGCCAAGCAACACAGCCACCACCGCCCCTACCGCAATCACATTGGCGCCGACCGCAATCCGGAGCGGCCAAACAAGCCAACGCGTCGTGCGATCCTGCAACCGGGGGAAAGCCGGCGAGAAGAGGTAGAAGGGGTCTATTCCCCATCCGAACCACTGGAGCAGCCACGGCATACTGGCCGGAAGTTCTCGCGCACGAATCCGCCGGCGGGCCCGGTGATCGACGTACAGCGCCATAGCGAACGCCAGACCGTTCAGGGCGAAGAGGACGAAAAACCCGGTCAGCAGCCACATGCTGTGAAGCTTAGGGCAACTCCGACAGGAACGGGAAGATCGCCGCCTTGGCCTCGGCCTCGTCCAGCATCGGCGCATGGCCGACGCCCGGCACCTCGACATAGTCCATGCGCGGCGCGCGTTTGCGCATCTTCGCGGCGATGGCCGGGCTGAGCAGGTCCGAGGTCTCGCCGCGGATCAGCAGCACCTGCCGCCCCTTGGTCAGGCGGGTGAACATCGGCCACAGATTGGGGACCAGCGCCTTCGCCCCCGCCGCACGGATCGGGACCATGATGTCGGGGTCGTAATTGAGGACCGGCGCCCCCTCGGTCCCCTCGCGGAACACCCGCCGGGCGAAGGCGTCCCAGTCCTTGTCCGTGTAGTGCGGGAAGGCCACCCCGTTGGTCTGCTTCGCATAGGCGGCGGCCTCCGCCCACGTCGGGGTGTCGACCGCCTGGCCGGTGTAGGCGGCGATGCGCATCAGCCCCTCCTTCGCCACCTCGGGACCGACGTCGTTGATGATCGCCCCGGCGATGACCTTCGAGCGGATCGCGGCCAGGGCCATGGTGATCAGCCCGCCCATCGAGGTGCCCACGAACACCGCCCGCTCGATCCCCGCCTGCTGCAGCAACGCCAGCACGTCCTGGGCGTATTGCGCCGGCTGATAGGTCATCGGATCCGGCGCCCGGTCCGACAGGCCGCGCCCGCGCACGTCGATGGCCAGCACCCGGCGGCCGCTCTGGGCGATCAGCGGGGCGATGACCTCGAAATCCTTCGAGTTGCGGGTCAGGCCATGGATGGCGATGACCGGCAGCTTCGCCGGTCCGGCCGCCGCGGCATAGTCGCGGGCGTAGAGGCTGAGACCGTCGGCGCTGTTCCAGCGGCGATCGACGCTAGCAGAAGTCATGGGTTCTCCGGGGTACTCACGCTCGACGCTATTTCATCCCCGGCGGAAATTCATCCGTCAGCTTCTGACGATGACAATCAAGCCTGTCGGCGCGCCGCTGGATATCGGCCAAAGGTCGTAGTCGGGAAAGAAATCAGGCCCCGAGCAGGTCCTTGACGAAATCGTCCAGGTCGCCGCCCTCGAAGCGGAAGCCGGGCACGCCGGCGCGGCGGGCCGCCTCCATGTCCGAGGGCTGGTCGCCGATCATGAAGCTCTTGGCCATGTCGATGTGATGCTCGGCGGCGGCGCGCATCAGCATTCCGGGATTGGGCTTCCGGTCCGGATGGTCTGGATGGATGTAGGCCTCGACACTGCCCTCGGCGTGGAACGGACAGGCGTAGACCGCGCCGATGCGCCCGCCGGCGGCCGCCAGCTTGCGCACGATCAGGTCGTTGAAGGCGTGCATCTGGGCTTCGGTGAACAGGCCGCGCGCCACGCCCGACTGGTTGGTGACGATGACGCACAGATAGCCGAGCCGGTTCAGGCGTCGCACCGCTTCCGCCGCCCCCGGCGTCATGCGCAGGTGCGATTCCAGGTGGGGATATCCCGTGTCCTCGATAAGCACGCCATCGCGGTCGAGGAACACGGCGGGAACGCCGGTCGACATGCCTGCGGATTAGGAGTCATCACGCTTCGTTGCAATCCCTCACCCGATGTGACCCGCGCGGATTTGGCGCTGACGACGTCGATTTGGTAGGGAGCGCCCACCCTGACCGGCGCGTTTGACCTGCGCCGCCCCGCCCGCGCGTCCGCGACCGGAGACCTCCGACATGACCATCCCCTTCATCGACCTTCAGGCCCAACGCCTGCGCCTCGCCGGCAAGATCGAGGCCGCCGTGCAGGAAGCCGTCGTCGGCGGCGCCTGGGTGATGGGTCCGCAGGTGCGCCAGTTCGAGGCCGACCTGGCCGCCTTTGGCAAGGCGAAGCACGCCCTGGGCTGCGCCAACGGCACCGACGCCCTCGCCCTGCCGCTGATGGCCTGGGGCGTCGGCCGCGGCGACGCAGTCTTCGTGCCCAGCTTCACCTTCGCCGCCACCGCCGAGATCGTGCCGTGGTTCGACGCTGAGCCGGTGTTCATCGACGTCGACGCGAAGACCTACAACATGGACCCCGGCCACCTCGAGGCGGCCATCGAGGCGACGATCAAGGAAGGCCGGCTGAAGCCGCGCGTGGTCATCGCCGTCGACCTGTTCGGCCAGCCCGCCGACTATCCGGCCATCAAGGCCATCTGCGACAAGCACGGCCTCAAGCTGATCTGCGACTCCGCCCAGGGCTTCGGCTGCACCATCGACGGCGACCACCCGCTGAAGTGGGCCGACATCACCACCACCAGCTTCTTCCCGGCCAAGCCGCTGGGTTGCTACGGCGACGGCGGGGCGGTGCTGACCAATGACGACGAGCTGGCCCAGCTGATCGACTCGATCCGCGTGCACGGCAAGGCGGTGGCCATCGACCTGAAGGACCGCACCTTCGACCACGACCCGAAATACCTGAACATGCGCATCGGCCTGAACAGCCGGCTGGACACCATCCAGGCCGCCGTCCTGATCGAGAAGCTGAAGGTGTTCGGCGAGGAGATCGAATGGCGCAACCGCATCGCCGCCCGCTACAACGAAGGCCTGCGCCCCCACGTCGCCGCCGTTCCGGACGTGCCGAAGGGCAACGTCTCCAACTGGGCCCAGTACACCATCGAGCATCACGACCGCGACGGCCTGGCCGCTCACCTGAAGGAACAGGGCGTGCCCACTGCGGTCTACTATCCGATCCCGCTGCACCTGCAGCCGGCCTATGACATGTACCCGCGCGGACCCCAGGGCCTGCCGGTCACCGAGCGCCTGAAGGATCGCGTCATCAGCCTGCCGATGCACGCCGACCTCGATGAGGCTACACAGGACCGCATCATCGCCGCCGTCGCGTCGTTCAAGGGCTGATTCCCATGACCACCCACCAGTCCGTTCTGAAGTTCGGCGTCGCCGGCGCCGGCGTCATGGGCCGCAACCACGCCCGCGTGCTGGCCGACATCCGCGACGTCGAGCTGACCCACGTCTTCGACCCTGACGCCGTGACCGCCGAGGGCGTCGCCGCCGCCTATGGCGCAGCCGCGGTGACCGACGCCCAGGCCTTCGTCGACGCCGGACTGGACGCCGCTGTCGTCGCCACCCCGAACCGGACCCACGCCGATCTGACCGTCGCCCTGCTCGAAAAGGGCGTTCACGTCCTGGTCGAGAAGCCGATCGCCGCCACCGTCGCCGACGCCCGCCGCATGATCGACGCCGCGAAGGCGAACAAGCGCACCCTGATGGTCGGCCAGGTCGAGCGCTTCAATCCCGCCGTCGACGCGGTCAAGCGCGCCATCGCCGACGAGGACGTCATCTCCATCCAGATCACCCGCGTCGGTCCCTTCCCGCCGCGCATGGGCGAGGTGGGCGTGGTTATCGATCTGGCGGTGCACGACATCGACATCATCCGCCACCTGACGGATTCCGAGGTCACCGAGGTCCAGCCCCAGGTCGTCCGCACCCGCGCCGAGCGCGAGGACACGGCCCTGCTGCAGTTCCGCCTCGAGAACGGGGCCATCGCCCACATCACCACCAACTGGGTCACCCCCTACAAGGTCCGCACCCTGCAGGTGGCGACGAAGAACAAGTTCGTGGTCGCCGACCTGATCACCCGCCAGGTCACCGAATATTTCGGCCAGCAGCCGGACGGCAGCTACCAGACCCGCGCGGTCAACAGCTGGCCCGCCGAGCCGCTCAAGAAGGAACTGGAAGCCTTCGCCCACGCCATCCGCACCGGCGAACCGCCCGCGGTCACCGGCGAGGACGGCCTGCGGAATCTGGAAGTCGCCCTGCGGTGCCTGGGCGAGTGAAGCCCTCACTTCGGCAGGCGATGGGTATGGCGGCGGTCTTCTCCTTAATCGGGGTTCTGCCGCTGCTTGTCTCAATAGTTGTACTCAGTCTCGCGCTGAATCGGCCGGAAACGCTGATGGTCGCGGGTGCGGGCGTTTTGTTATTCGAGTTTATTCCCTTGTCGGTCACCGGTGTGATCGTCGCCTTCACCTCGATGCGGACGACCTCTCAGCGCCGATGGACGCTCCAAAGCGGCCTCGTCGGGGGTGCAACGTCTATGGGTTTCGCCATTATCTCCGGCGCCTTGGCTGCTTTTTTCGGGAGCGATTTTCTGTCGTTGCTGCTCATTGGCGTTCTGTCTGGAGCCGGCGCGGTATGTTCTGCCGTGGTTGTCGGTCCGCGACGCCCGCAACCGGCGCCGGATATCAACGCCGTATTCTAGCCCCCTCCCGTTCACCAGTTGCGTCAGGGGTCGCCAGCTTCACGTCAAAGCAATGGCGTCAGCCCCCCACCACCTGCATCCCCAGCCACTCCGCGATCAGGGCCGGCTTTTCGGCGCCCTCGATCTCGACCGTGACCTCGTGCTTCAGCAGCCAGCGGCCGCCGCCCTTGTCCTCGGCGGACAGCAGTTTGAAGCGGCCGCGGACGTTCGAGCCTGACGGCACCGGGGCGAGGAAGCGCAGTTTGTCGAAGCCGTAGTTCACCCCCATCACCACGCCCTCCAGCGGCGGCACGGCGTCGTAGGTCATGGCCGAAAGCAGGCTCAGCGTCAGGAAGCCGTGCGCGATGGTGCCGCCGAACGGCGTGGCCTTCGCCGCCTCCGGATCGATGTGGATGAACTGGCGGTCCTCGGTGATCTCGGCGAAGGCGTCGATGCGCGCCTGGTCGACATGGATCCAGCGGCTGACGCCGATCTCCTGGCCGATCAGGCCGGCGAGGTCGGCGGTCGGGGTCGGGACGCCCTTGCGTTCGGTGCGGCTCATGCGGTCAGACGTCCTCTCGGGATTGCGGCGTGAAGCGGTCTTCGATGATGGAGGCGAACAGCACGGGATCGACGTTGCCGCCCGACAGCACGACCACCGAGGTCATGTCCTTCGACTCGACCGCGCCCGACAGCAGGGCCGCCAGCGACACCGCGCCGCCCGGCTCGACCACCAGCTTCAGATGGCGGAAGGCGAAGCGCACGGCCTCGGCGACCTCCTCGTCGGTCACCGTCTCGACCCCGGCCAGACGGCGGTTGATCGGGAAGGTCAGCTCGCCCGGCCGGTCGGTCATCAGGGCGTCGCAGATGGTGCCGTGCGCCGCCGGATGGGTGCGGCGCTCGCCCGCCGCCAGCGAGATCTGGGTGTCGTTGTAGTCGGCCGGCTCGATGCCGATCACCGGCGTGTCCGGCGACAGGGCGTCCATCGACAGGTTGATGCCGGCGATCAGTCCGCCGCCCGAGGCGCCGCACAGCAGCTGGTCGATACGTCCGCCGCGATCCTCGACCTGTTCGACGATCTCCAGGCCGACCGTGCCCTGCCCCTCGATCACGAACGGATCGTCGAACGGACGCACCAGCACGCTGCCGCGCGTCGAGGCGATCTCCTCGCCGATGTCCTCGCGGCTCTCGGTGTAGCGGTCGTACAGCCGCACCTCGCCGCCGAAGCCGATGACGCCCTCGACCTTCACCTTCGGGCTGTCGGCGGGCATGACGATGATCGCCGACGTGCCCATCATCTTCGCCGCGCAGGCCACGGCCTGGGCGTGATTGCCGGACGAATAGGCCACCACCCCGCGCTTCAGCTCGTCGTCGGTCAGACGGCTGATGCGATTGTAGGCCCCGCGGAATTTGAAGGCCCCGGCGCGCTGCAGGTTCTCGGCCTTCAGCAGGACGCGGCCGCCCAGGCGCTCATTCAGCGCGGGGCTTTCGATCAGGGGAGTCCGGACGGCGTAACCGGACAGCTGGCGGGCGGCGTCCTTGACGCCTGCGAACGAAGCGGTGTGCATGGCCCGTACATAACCGCATCGCTTGCGATTACGCACTACCCCCCGCTCATCCCCGCGAAGGCGGGGACCCAGTGTTTTGGGTGATCGGTATCGCCCAGGTGCGGCTCAAGCCGTCGTCCAGAAACACCGGCGCTTCTCCAACAGGACTGGGTCCCCGCTTTCGCGGGGATGAGCGGGTTTTGATGGGCGGCCCTGCGCGCTAACGTCACCGCATGACCCAGCTGATCCTCGCCATCGACCAGGGCACCACGTCCACCCGCGCCATCGCCTTTGAAAAAGCGCTCGAGGGCGGCCTGCGGCCCGTGGCGGTCAGCCAGATCGAGCTGGAGCAGCATTTCCCCCGTCCCGGCTGGGTCGAGCACGACGCGGCCGAGATCTGGACCGCGACCCTGCAGACCTGCCGCGAGGTGGTGCGCAAGGCCGGCGGCGTCGGCCGCTTCGCCGCCATCGGCATCACCAACCAGCGCGAAACCTCGGTGATGTGGGACGCGACGACCGGCGAGCCCCTGCACCACGCCATCGTCTGGCAGGACCGCCGCACGGCCCCGATCACCGCCGCCATGTCCGCCGCCGGCGAGGAAGAGATGGTCCAGCGTACCACCGGCCTGATCCTCGACCCCTATTTCTCCGCCTCGAAATTCGCCTGGCTGCTGGACGCCGTCCCCGGCGCCCGCGCGCGGGCCGAGGCCGGCGAGGTGAAGCTGGGCACGATCGAGAGCTGGCTGATCTGGAAGCTCACCGGCGGCGCCAGCCATGTCACCGACGCCACCAACGCCAGCCGCACCTCGCTGATGGACCTGCGCATGCGCGAATGGCGGCCGGTGCTGGCCGAGCTGTTCGGCGTGCCGCTGAACGCCCTGCCGCAGATCCGCGGCTGCGCCGACCACCTCGGCGACTGCGAGCCCTCGCTGCTCGGCGCGCCCTTGCCGATCCACGGCGCGGCGGGCGATCAGCAGGCGGCCCTGGTCGGCCATGGCGCGCTCAAGCCCGGCGACGCCAAGATCACCTACGGCACCGGCGCCTTCCTGGTCGCCAACGTCGGCGCCGAACCCGTGACCTCGACCAGCCGCCTGCTCGGCACGCTCGGCTACGACGTGGGCGGCGAGGCGGCCTTTGCGCTGGAAGGCTCCATCTTCTCCGCCGGCTCGGCCATCCAGTGGCTGCGCGACGGGCTGAAGGTGATCAGCGAGTCCCGGCATTCCGAAGCCATGGCCCAGGAGCTGAAGGACAATGGCGGCGTCTACATGGTCCCCGGCTTCACCGGCCTCGGCGCCCCGTGGTGGGAGCCCGACGCACGCGGAACCATCGTCGGCCTGACCCGCGATTCCGGCCCGGCGCACATGGTCCGCGCGGCGCTGGAGAGCCTCGCCTATCAGACCCGCGATCTGCTCGACGCGCTCGCCAAGGACGGGGCCCCGCGCCTGTCGGTGCTCAAGGTCGACGGCGGCGTCACCGCCAACGCCTTCGCCATGCAGTTCGTCGCCGACATCTGCGAGGTGACGGTCGAGCGCCCCGCCTTCCAGGAGATGACAGCGCTCGGCGCAGCCAAGCTGGCGGCGCTGGGCGTCGGCCTGATCGACGACCTCGAGGACCATCCGGTGGAGGCTCCGGCGCGCTGGGAGCCTCGCATGTCCGGCGAGGAGCGTGAACGCCTGCTCAAGGGCTGGCGCGGCGCGGTGAAGGCCGCCATCATCGCCGCCCAATGACGACCTCTCCCGCTTCCGACGACGCTCAATCGACCTTCTCGGGCACGCGAGAGGTCGATCCCCGCTACGCTCTCGATGAAGCCGCGCTCGGCGCCTGGCTGGCCGCCCATGTTGAGGGCTACACAGGCCCTCTGACGGTGCGCCAGTTCAAGGGCGGCCAGTCCAATCCGACCTATGAGCTGTCGACGCCCGGCCGCACCTACGTCCTGCGCCGCAAGCCGCCGGGGACGCTGCTGCCCTCGGCCCACGCCGTCGACCGCGAGTTCACCGTCATTTCGGCCCTGCACGCCCAGGGCTATCCGGTCGCCCGGCCGTGGGCGCTGTGCACCGACGACGCCGTCATCGGCTCGATGTTCTACGTCATGGACAAGGTCGAGGGCCGGGTTCTGTGGGACCTCAAACTGCCGGGCATGGAGCCGGCCGAGCGCCGCGCCATCTACGCGGCCCAGGTCGACACGCTGGCGGACCTGCATCGGTTCGATCCGGCGCAGATCGGCCTCGCCGACTACGGCCGTCCGGGCAACTATTTCGAGCGTCAGGTCGGCCGCTGGACCAAACAGTACCGCGCCTCCGAGATCGATCCGATCCCGGCCATGGACCAACTGATCGACTTCCTGCCCGCGACCCTGCCGGCCGAGGCGCCCGCCCGGATCGTCCATGGCGACTTCCGCCTCGACAACCTGATCCTTGCGCCCGACGCGCCGCAGGTCCGCGCTGTGCTGGACTGGGAGCTGTCGACCCTCGGCGATCCGATGGCCGACTTCTCCTATCTGCTGATCGCCTGGGCCATTCCGCAGAGCGCCCGCAACGGCCTCGCCGGCGCCGACCTGGAAGCCCTCGGCATTCCGTCGATCGAGGAGATGGTCGACCGCTACGCCGAGCGGACCGGCGCCCGGCCGCAGAACCTTGACTGGCTGTTCGCCTACAATCTGTTCCGGCTGGCGGCCATCTGCCAGGGCATCGCCGGCCGCGTCCGCGACGGCACCGCCGCCTCGCCCCAGGCCCGCACCATGGCCGCCCAGGTCCCCTTCCTGGCGGAAGGGGCGTGGAGCTTCGCGAAGAAGGCCGGGGCCTGATCCCACCATCCGCTCATCCCCGCGAAGGCGGGGACCCAGGTTTTTGGGCGATCGGAGCGTCCTGTAGAGAGCCGCCGCCAATCCCATGTCCTTCGCGCGAAAGCACTGGGTCCCCGCCTTCGCGGGGATGAGCGGAAACCGAACGAGGTCTCAGCCCGGCTCTCCAACGAGCGTGAAGGCGGCCCAATAGGCCGGGTGCGCCCAGCGCCGCTCGGCGCGCACCGCCCGCATACCGGCCTGCAGCGCTCGCGCCCGCACGCCGGGATCGGTGGCTGCATGGTCGTCCAGATCGGCGAAGGTGGCGGTGATCAAGGCTGTGGTCGCGGCGTCCGACACCTCCCAGTGCGACACCATCACCGACCGCGCCCCGGCATAGAAGAAGGCCCGCGCCAGCCCCGACAGCCCCTCGCCGCCCGGGCGTCCGTCTGAGGCGGCGGTGTTGCAGGCCGACAGCACCACGAACTCGGCGTCCAGCTTCAGCTGCGCCGCCTCCGACGCGCTCAGATAGCCGTCGTCGTCCTCGGTGGCGGCGTCCGGCGGGGTCATCACCAGGCCCGGCTCGGCGGCGGTCGAGCCCGCCGTCAGGCCATGGGTCGAGAACACCACGAACCGCGCCCGCGACAGGGCCTCGGCGTCCAGCGACCGCACCGCATGCTCGGTCGCCTCGGCGCCGATGCGGACCACGGAGTCGGGATAGCGCGCCTTCAGCGTCTCCAGCTCGACCCGCGACCCGCGCAGGTACGGCAGCGCCTTCAGCTTCCCGACATCCGCCAGCTGACCGTCGCCCATGACGTCGTCGGCCCGGGGCGCGCCGCGCACCTCCTCGACCGGCGCCCCGGTCAGCAGCGGCGCCCCGAAGGCCGCCAGCCGCAGGGACGGTCCCGCCGGGGCCTGGCGCGCATGGGTCCCGGGCATGTCAGGACAGCCGGCGCTGCGCTGGGCCGGATCGGCCACCAGATAGCAGCGCAGCGAGCGCAGGCTGGACACCGACGGCAGGCTGGCCAGGGCGTAGCGGTCGACCAGCCAGGACGTCGACGTCAGGGCGTCCGGGCCGGCGTCCGGGCCGGTCGGCGCCTCCGTCGACAACACCGCCATCGGCAGCGACGTCAGGGCCCCCGTGACCACGGTGATCAGAGTGGTCTTGCCCTCGAACACGCCTTCCACCGGCCGCACCAGTTCGGCGTAGAGGCGATACGATTGAGAGCGCTCGAACACGGGCGTCGGACGACCCGCGAACAGCGTCGGATCGACCTCCGGCCCCCGCGCGGCCGTCGTGGTCAGCGAGGCCCGCAGGCGGGCGACCGCTTCCGCAACCGCCGCCTCGTCCAGGCTCTCCGACCGGGCCCAGGCCACGCGGTCGCGCGACACGCCCCAGACATAGGTCGCCTCGGGATTGACCAGCACCAGCAACAGTCCCTCGTCGGGCCGCAGCAGCGCCTGGGTCTCGGCGATCGTCAGCGCCCGCGGGCTGGTCAGTTCGGAATAGGCGGGAAAGCGCGCCTCGATCTCCGCATCCACCGCCTGCAGACGCGCGGTCGCGGCCTCCCAGTCTGTGCGGGCGAGGGTGCGGGCCTCGAACCCGGCGGGGTCGTCGGCGGCGTAGAACCGCTCCAGCACGCGCTCCAGCCGGTCACGGCGGACGATCAGCGCCTCGCGTTCCTCCGCCAGCCGGCCCAGCGCGTCGTCGCCCTGGGCGAAACGGGCCGAGACCCGCGCCAGGGCGTCGGCGGCGTCCGACGCGATGGCCCACTGGGCCGCCTCGAACGCTTCCGCACGGAGCTTTTCGGGCGTGTCCGGCCCGGCCGGGGCGGCGCCCGCCAGGGCCAGCAGGCCGATCGCCGCCAGCGCTCCGAACAGCCGCCGCATCAGTTGCTCAGCACCTGGATGCTGGTCCAGACGTCGCCGCGATTGACGATGTTGACCCGCATCTTGCCGCCGGCGCCCGACGATACGGTGCAGACCGGATAGTGATCGCCATAGCCGTCGCGACACAGGATGGACCCGCGCGAGTCGCGGATGATCAGGTCGATGTCGGTGTCCCCGTCGCCGATCGCCGCCACCCGCAGAATCTCGCCCCGCCGCGCATCCAGCTCGAACGCCCAGGCCTCACGGGCGCGCAGCTGTTTGACCGTGAACACCGGCCCCGCGCCGAACGGCGACGACTGGACCCCCCGGGTCAGCGGCTCGCGCAACCGGTCGATGGCGTCCATCAGCGGCTGGTTTCCGGCGGACAGGGCCGCGGCCTCGTCCAGCAACCGTCCCGGCGTCAGGATGGGCTCCCCGCCCTCGCCCTCGCCTGGCCGCACCGGCACCTCGGCCAGC
Source organism: Brevundimonas lenta (assembly GCF_014196335.1). GTDB lineage: Bacteria > Pseudomonadota > Alphaproteobacteria > Caulobacterales > Caulobacteraceae > Brevundimonas > Brevundimonas lenta. Next base: position 390,666 of record NZ_JACIDM010000001.1, on the reverse strand, counting down.
AGACGGGCGGCCATGATCAGGGCGCCGGCGTCGCCGTGCGTCCGCCCCCAGGACGCCAGCTCGGCGGCCGTCACGGACTGGGCCACCGCGCGCGCCTCGGGCGTCTCGATCGCATCGACATCGTCAAAGGCGGCGAGAGCCAGCCCGCAGGCGACCGCCGCGACGAGGGTCACCCCCCGCAATCTCCCCCTGATGCCGGCCATGCGCATCCCCCGTTCGCCGCCGCCCCCGAAGCCACGGAGGCGATCATGCACTGTCTTCGCAAGCGAGAGAACAGGGATACTGTTTGAAGATGACGGCCGTTCAGTGCTGCGCCAGCACCGCGCCGTTCAGGATGCGCCGGTCGGCCCGCGACTGGACGAGGACCGCCACCGCCTCATCGGCGTCGACCCCCGCCGGCAGCGGGTACAGCACCGGCCGGCCGGTCCACGGGCCCAGCACGCGCACGGACTTCACCACATTGACGTGGCGCACGGTGCGGCCGCGGTTGTCGCCGCGGGCGATCTCCACCGTTTGCGGACCCGGCTTGTAGATGACGGCCACGACTTCGGCGCCGCCGGTAGGCGCCTGACCCGAACCGACGCCGACGCGGTCGCCGGTCTCGCGGAACTCGATCTCGGGCGGGAAGACGCGGCGCGCCGCCTCCTCGTCGATGGCGCTCTGCAGCGCCCCCTCGCTGCCGCCCACGATCTGGCGGCGGCCGTCGATCACGACCTGCGGCGTCGAGACGTCGCGCAGGCGCAAGGGGCGGCGATAGGCGCGCTGACGCTGGGCGAACTCGGGGCGGGCGAAGGTGTCGGCCCAGCCGAGATAGTCCCAGTAGTCGACGGCGTAGGTCAGGGCGATCACGCCGGGCTCGTCCGCCACCGCCTCGACGCGGGCGTTGGCTTCCGGACATCCGGCGCAGCCCTGGGCGGTGAACAGCTCGACCACCACCGGCTCGGCCGGCGCGGCGTCGGAGCGCACGGCGCGCGTCGTCGCCGGCTGGGCCGAAGAGCCCGCGGCGATCAGGACGGCCAGTCCGGCCGCGACAGGAAGAAGCCCCCAGGTACGCATGGCGCGCACCTTAATCACGGCGCCCGCACACGCGCGTCTCATTTTCGCGTGAGGCCGTCAGACCCGGATGTCGACGAGGCTGCCCGGCCGGATGGCGCGTTCGCCCGAGGCCTCGAAAGCCGGTGCGGCGACCGAAGCGACCGGCCGTTCGGCCGCGGCCGGAGCCGCCGCGACGGGGCTCTTCACGCCGTCGAGGGCTTGCTGGAAAAAGGTCGACCGCGAAGACCGCGCAGGCGACAGGGGCGTCTGCGTCGGGAACAGGGGCGACGGCGTCGGGGTGCGAATCGCGCTCATGCCGACAGGGTTAATGAAACCCGTCGGAAATGGGTTAACCGGTTGTTACGAACGCGGCGTCGCGGTCGGCAGCGGGCGCGGCGGGGCCTGGATGGCCGCCACCAGACGGGCGATCTCGGCGTCGTCGACCAGCGGCCCGGACGACTTGGCCACCACCCGCCCCATGGCGTCGACGGCGAAGGTCTCGGGCGCGCCGGTCACGCCCAGGTCCAGGCCCGCCCGGCCCTCCCGATCGACCAGCACCATCGCATAGGGGTCGCCCAGCTCGTCGAGGAAGGCGCGGGTCTGGATCGGATCGTCCTTCCACGCCACGCCGACGACGGCGACGCCCTGTTCCTTCAGCGCCATCAGCTTCGGATGCTCGATCCGGCACGGGGCGCACCAGCTGGCGAAGACGTTGATCAGCATCGGCTTGCCGACACCGGCGGTCTTCAGGTCGACGTGGCCCGGCCCGGCCTCGCTGCCCGTCAGCATCGGCAGCACCGTCTCGGGCACCTGCTGGCCGACCAGGGCGTCCGGCTTCACCGCCGGATCGCGCTTCAGCGACCAGCCGACGAACAGGGCGGCCAGGGCGACCAGCACCACCAGCGGAACGACGGCGAACCAGCGGCTCATTTTGTTTGCGCTACCGCGCTTCGCGCTGCTTGAGCGCGATCGGGTCCGTTGGCTTCCAGCCGCTTCAGCTCGGCGTTCCAGCGACGCGAGGCGGCCAGGGCGCGGGCGGCCAACGCCGCCAGAACCACGGCGCTGATCGTCCAGGCCGGCCACACGAAGGCGGCGTATTTGCCCATGTCGAGATCGAACATCGTCAGGCCTCCAGCGCCTTGCGGGCGCGCAGGGTCAGCACGCGGCGGCGCACGATCTCGGTGCGGATGGAGGTCAGCCAGACCGCCAGGAACAGCGCCGCATAGGCCGCCATCATGGTCAGCAGCGGGGCCAGGAAGACCTCGCTCATCGACGGTCCGCCCATGCGCAGCAGCGAGGCCGGCTGGTGCAGGGTGTTCCACCAGTCGACCGAGAATTTGACGATCGGCAGATTGATCAGACCGACCAGGCCCAGCACGGCGGCGGCGCGGGCGGCCTTGGTCTCGTCGTCGATCGAGGCGCGCAGCGCCATGTAGCCGATGTAGAACAGGAACAGGATCAGCACCGACATCAGCCGCGCGTCGCCCCACGCCCACCAGGCGCCCCACATCGGCTTGCCCCACAGGCTGCCGGTGATCAGGGCCAGCGCCGTGAAGGCGGCGCCAGGCAGGGCCGCGGCGCGGGCGGCGGCGTCGGCCAGCGGATGGCGGAACACCAGGGCGAAGAAGCTCGACACGCCCAGCGCGCCATAGGCCATCAGCCCCAGCGAGGCGGCCGGCACATGCACGAACATGATCCGCACCGTGTCGCCCTGCTGGTAGTCCTCGGGCGCGGTGAACGACAGCCAGACTCCAATGGCCAGCAACACGACGGCCACGCCCCACGCCACGGGCGTGAGCGGTCGGGTGAAGCGCAGGAAGCGGTCGGGATTGGCGAGGCCGAACATGATCGACGGTCTCTTAGAGACCTATCGCGCTTCGCGCTACTTGAGGCCGTGATCGTCCCATGTGCTAGAGGGTCGCGCCTGATCAGGAGGCTCCCATGAGCGACGACATCGTCCGCGACTCGAACGGCAACATCCTCGCCGACGGCGACAGCGTCACCCTGATCAAGGACTTGAAGGTCAAGGGTTCGGGCGGCGTCACCCTGAAGCGCGGCACGATGGTGAAGAACATCCGCCTGACCGGCGACGCCGAGGAGATCGAGGCCAACGTCGAAAAGGTCCGCGGCCTCGTACTGCGCACCGAGTTCGTCAAGAAGGCCTGAGGCCTTCCCGGCGCAGCCGGGCTCAATCCAGAGGCCTGCTGGTTCGGCACGAAGGCCACGAAGGATTCACAAAGGGCACGAAGGGATCGGGCCAAACGCCGCGTCCTTCGTGTTCTTCGTGCCGCCTTGGTGTCCTTCGTGCCGAACCAACCGACCTGGAATGCCGGCTACGCCGGCGAAGACATCACCCCTGCGCGTTGCGGATCGCCGCCGCGCCGGCGAACGGCGTCACCACGCCCGCGAACAGCACGTATGCCGCCAGGAAGGCCAGGGCCGGCAACGGCGACAGGCCGTTGGCGGCGCGCTCCAGCACGCCCGCGCCGAACACCACCGGCGGAATGAACAGCGGCAGCACCACCACCGCGATCAGCAGGCCGCCGCGCTTCGAGCCCAGCGCCAGGGCCGCGCCCAGGGCCCCGGTCAGGGCGAAACCCAGTCCGCCGATCAGGGCCGCCAGTCCGGCCAGCGGCGCCAGCGCCGGCGGCAGGCCGAGGGTGATGGCGGCGACCGGCGCGGTCAGGGCCAGTGGCCAGCCGACGGCCATCCACTGCGCCTTGGCCTTGGCGATGACGACCAGCTCCAGCGGCACGGGCCCGAGCGCGATCAGGTCCAGCGCCCCGTCCTCGAAATCGCGCTCGAACAGCCTCTCCAGCGACAGGATCGAGGCCACCGCCAGGGCCACCCAGGCGATCCCGCCCGCCACCGGCCTCAGCCCCGCCGGATCGCCCCCGGCCGCCAGCGGCACCATCGCCGTCAGGCACAGGAAGAAACCGCAGGCCAGCAGCGGCCCACCGCCGCCCGCCCAGGCCAGCGCCAGCTCGCGCCGCCACAAGATCATCAGCGCCCTCACCGGCCGCCTCCGATATCCAGCGCCCGCGCCGCCACCGGCAGCGGATCGTGCACCGCCGCCAGGATGGCTCCGCCGCGATCCAGATGCGCCTGCATCAGCACGCCCAGCGCCTCGCGCCAGCGCGCGTCCAGCGGGCTGAGCGGTTCGTCCAGCAGCCAGATCGGCCGCTGCACCGCGATCAGCCGCGCGAACGCCAGCCGCCGCCGCTGCCCCGCCGACAGCTTGCGCACCTCCAGGTCCAGCAGAGGCTCCAGCGCCAGCACGTCGATCGCCGCCGCGATCCCGTCATGGCCCGCGCCCAGCCACTCGGCCTGGAAGGCCAGTTCATCCCGCGCCGGCCGCGCGCCCTTCAGCCCGTCCAGATGGCCCAGCCAGTGAATGTGTTTCGCCCGCGCCTCGTCCGCCTCGACATCGGCGAAGGAGATGTTGCCGGCATCCGGGCGGATGAAGCCGGCGACCGCGCGGAGCAGCGAGGTCTTGCCCGCGCCGTTGGCTCCGGTCAGCGCCACGGCCTCGCCGGACGCCAGCGTCAGCGACAGGTCGCGGAACAGCACGCGCTCCCCGCGGGACAGGCTCAGGCCCGAAATCGAGATCATCCGCGGACGGTCCAGTTGCGAACCCCTCTCAATACCCATGACAGCGTCGTGGATACATGGACGGGAACTGCAACCATCGCTATATCCGCTGCCGCCGCAGCAGGCGTTCGCCGCGCGCGTCGGGGACCTGTGAGCCCCTTCGTCAGTCGCGTGAACGTGCAACCGGATTGTCGGGCGGCGTTGACCAGAGGAAGCCTCTCCATGCCGTCGAACGACAGCCTCAAGACCCGTCAGGACCTTTCCGTCGGGCGCAAGAAATACGCCTATTACAGCCTTCCGGCCGCCGAGGAAGCGGGCCTGACCGGCATTTCGCGCCTGCCGCGCTCGATGAAGGTCCTGCTGGAGAACCTTCTCCGCAACGAGGACGGCGTCTCGGTCACCGAGGCCGACCTGCGCGCCGTCGCCGCATGGATCGAGAACAAGGGCTCGGTCGAGCACGAGATCGCCTTCCGCCCGGCCCGCGTGCTGATGCAGGACTTCACCGGCGTTCCGGCCGTCGTCGACCTGGCCGCCATGCGCGACGCCATGTCGGCCCTCGGCGCCGACGCGACCAAGATCAACCCGCTGAACCCCGTCGACCTGGTCATCGACCACTCGGTCATGGTCGACCACTTCGGCACCGCCGGCTCGTTCAACCAGAACGTCGAGCGCGAGTACGAGCGCAACATCGAGCGCTACAACTTCCTCCGCTGGGGTTCGTCGGCCTTCAACAATTTCCGCGTCGTGCCCCCGGGCACCGGCATCTGCCACCAGGTCAACCTGGAGAACCTGGCCCAGACCGTCTGGACGCTGGAAGAAGGCAAGAAGACCGTCGCCTATCCCGACACCGTCGTCGGCACCGACAGCCACACCACCATGATCAACGGCCTGGCCGTTCTGGGCTGGGGCGTGGGCGGCATCGAGGCTGAGGCCGCCATGCTGGGCCAGCCGATCCCGATGCTGATCCCGGAAGTCATCGGCTTCAAACTGACTGGCGCCCTGCCGGAAGGCGCGACCGCCACCGACCTGGTGCTGACCGTCACCCAGATGCTCCGCAAGAAGGGCGTGGTCGGCAAGTTCGTCGAGTTCTTCGGCGACGCCCTGACCGGCATGACCATCGAGGATCAGGCCACCATCGCCAACATGGCTCCGGAATACGGCGCCACCTGCGGCTTCTTCCCGGTGTCGCGCGCGACCATCGACTATCTGACCGCCACGGGCCGCGACAAGGCGCGCGTCGCCCTGGTCGAGGCCTATGCGAAGGCTCAAGGGCTCTGGATCGACGAGACCTCGGAAGACCCGGTCTTCACCGACGTTCTGGAACTCGACATCTCGACCGTCGTGCCGTCGCTGGCCGGTCCGAAGCGTCCGCAGGACCGCGTCGAACTGACCGTCGCCGCTCCGTCGTTCGAAACCGCGCTGGGCGAAGTCTTCAACCGTCCGACCGACGCCCCGCGCGCCGCCGTCGAGGGTGAGAAGTTCACGGTCGGCGACGGCGACGTCGTCATCGCCGCCATCACCAGCTGCACCAATACCTCCAACCCGTCGGTCCTGATCGCCGCCGGCCTGGTGGCCCGCAAGGCCAACGCCCTGGGCATGAAGGTCAAGCCGTGGGTCAAGACCTCGCTGGCTCCCGGTTCGCAGGTCGTCACCGACTACCTGACCGACGCCGGCCTGCAGAAGGACCTCGACGCGCTGGGCTTCAACCTGGTCGGCTACGGCTGCACCACCTGCATCGGCAACTCGGGCCCGCTGGATCCGGCGATCTCGAAGACGATCAACGACAACGCCCTGGTCGCCACCTCGGTGCTCTCGGGCAACCGCAATTTCGAAGGCCGCGTGAACCCGGACGTCCAGGCCAACTACCTGGCCTCGCCGCCGCTGGTCGTCGCCTATGCGCTCGCGGGCTCGATGCGCATCGACATCACCAAGGACCCGATCGGTCAGGACAAGAAGGGCAAGGACGTCTTCCTGAAGGACGTGTGGCCGACCTCCAAGGAGATCGCCGACATCCAGAAGAAGTCGGTCACCCCGGCCATGTTCGCCAAGCGCTACAAGGACGTCTTCAAGGGCGACAAGCACTGGCAGGCCATCAAGGTCGCCGGCGGCCAGACCTACAGCTGGGATGATAGTTCGACCTACGTCGCCAACCCGCCGTACTTCGAAGGCCTGTCGATGGAGCCGACCCCGGTCAGCGACATCGTCGAAGCCCGCGTGCTGGCGATCTTCGGCGACTCGATCACCACCGACCACATCAGCCCGGCCGGTTCGATCAAGAAGACCTCGCCCGCCGGCGTCTATCTGACCAACCGCGGCGTCGACGCCCTGGACTTCAACAGCTACGGCGCCCGCCGCGGCCACCACGAAGTCATGATGCGCGGCACCTTCGCCAACATCCGCATCCGCAACAAGATCACGCCCGACATCGAAGGCGGCGTGACCAAACACTTCCCGTCGAACGACACCATGTCGATCTACGACGCGGCCATGCGCTACCAGTCGGAAGGCCGACCGCTGGTCGTCTTCGCCGGCAAGGAATACGGCACCGGCTCGTCGCGTGACTGGGCCGCCAAGGGCACCCGCCTGCTGGGCGTCCGCGCCGTCATCGCCGAAAGCTACGAGCGCATCCACCGCTCGAACCTGGTCGGCATGGGCGTCGTGCCGCTGCAGTTCAAACAGGAAGGCTGGCAGAAGCTGAACCTGACGGGCGAGGAGATCGTCACCATCCGCGGCCTGTCGGACGTCAACATCGGCAAGCTGCGTCCGCGTCAGGACCTGTGGGTCGAGCTGTTCCGTCCGTCGGACGGCAAGATGGCCCGCTTCCCGGTCCGCTGCCGCATCGATAACCAGACCGAGCTGGACTACTTCAAGGCCGGCGGCGTCATGCCCTACGTCCTGCGCAACCTGGCCCGCGGCCCGGAAGCCGTCGCCGCCGAATAGGGTCGCGACAGCACGAATGAACGAGGGCCCGCGGAGCGATCCGCGGGCCCTTTTCATTGCCGCAAAGGCCGTGGAAGGTGGCGCCGGTTCGGGAGGAACGGGCGGTGGATGAATTTGCGCTTTCGCGGCGAGCCTTCGCCGCCCAGGCCGCGGCTCTCGGCGCCGCGCTGGCGTTCGGACCGGCCTCCGCCCATGCGATGACAGGCGCCCGCAGCGAACGCCGCGACCTCTTCCCGCAGGGCGTCGCCTCGGGCGATCCCCGTGCGGACAGCGTGATCCTGTGGACCCGGCGGGCGCCGGACGGCGATGCCGCCTCGCACCGGCTGACGGTCGAGGTTGCGAGCGATCCGGGGTTCCGGAACATCGACGCGCGCGGCGACGTCGCGATCACCGCCGCGACGGACTGGACCTGTCGCTTCCTGGCGGCCGGGCTGAAGCCGGCGCGGGAGTACTGGTACCGCTTCATCGACGAGGCGGGGAACACCAGCCGGGTCGGTCGCACCCTGACCGCGCCGGCCGACGACGACGATCGACCGGTGAAATTCGCCTTCGTCAGCTGTCAGGACGTCACCCAGGGCGCGCTCAACGCCTACCGGCGCATGCTCTTCGAGGACGCCCGCCGGTCGCGCGACGAACAGCTGGGCTTCGTCCTGCACCTCGGCGACTTCCTCTACGAACTGGTGTGGTACGCCGAAGAGCGGCCGGGCGGCATGGAGCGGGGCCGGCGTCTGCGCGACATCGTCCGCTATCCGACCGGCGAGAAGGTCAGCACCTTCCACATCCCGGCGGACCTGGACGACTATCGCACAGCCTATCGCGGCTACCTGCTCGATCCCGATCTGCAGGAGGCCCGCGCGCAGTGGCCATTCGTTCCCGTCTGGGACAATCACGAGTTCAACTGGCGCTCCTACCAGAGCCAGCAGATCATTAACGGCGAGATCCGCCCCGCCCAGACGCTCAAGGTCGCGGCCAGCCAGGCTTGGTACGAGTATCAGCCCGCGCGGGTCCGCAAGCCGGGAAGCGGAGACCCCTTCGAGGCGCCGGCCGTGGAGAACAGGCCTCTCGCCGAACTCGACGCGCGGGGCGTCGGCCTGGAGCCCAACAATCTGGCCGCCATCACCGCCCTCCAGATTCAGCGCGCGTTCCGGTACGGCAAGAACGTCGACATGATCCTGACCGACAACCGGTCCTTCGGATCACCGGGCGGCAACTACGAGGGTCTGCCGGAGATCAGGTTCGCGGCGATGCCCGAACAGATGCTCGAGATTCTGGATCAGGCCCGGGAATACGCGGGCGGCTCTCCGCCCGCCGTCATTCGCGTCGGCGACGATATCGAGTTTCCCAATCCGCACGTGGACGCGCCGCCCGAGGCGTATCTCGGCCTCGACCAGATGGCCTGGTTCAAGGACCGTCTGCGCGCCGCCCGGGCGCCGTGGAAGATCTGGGGCCATTCGTTCGGCACCCTCACCGGCCGCACCGATCCGCAGAACCTGCCCGCTGAGTTCGCGGACCAGTGGCCGGCGGGCGCGGGCTACGGCGTGACCACCGGCGCCTACGGCCTGGAGCACGGCGAAGTCTTCGACATGGTCCGCGACGAAGGCATCACCGGCTTCACCATCGTCGCCGGCGACCGGCACGCCTTCTGGGCCGGCTACCCCTCGAAAACCCTGCCGCCCCGCGCATTCGATCCGGTCGGCGTCGAGTTCGTCACCGGCTCCATCTCCGCCCAGACCCTGGGCGAGGTGCAGCAGCTGACCATGCCGAAGGACCGGCCCCTCCGGGCCCTCAACATTCACGACAAGCCCGACGGCTCGATGGCGTGCAGCTGGAACATGACCCTCATGCACGGGGTGCAGTCGTCGCTAGTCCTGAGGGAAACCGGAGATCCCGCCCAGGCCCGCGCGGCGCGGAACCCTGAGCTGGCGCCGCATCTGAAGTTCCTCGACTACGCTGGTCACGGCTACACGACGGTGCGGGCGAGCAAGGACGAGCTCGAGACCGAATTCGTCTGCATCCCCATTCCGCTGGAGCGCAGCGAAACCGACGACGGCGGACCGCTGGTCTATCGCGTGGCGCATCGCGTCTCGCTCTGGCGGCCGGGCGAGCGTCCCGTGCTCCGGCAGGAAATCCTCGAAGGCGACCCCGGCCTCGCGATCTGAAACCGGTCACCGGCCCCTGACGATTGACAGGACCGGTTATTACAACATATTGCGCAATATATTTCATATCTGGATCTGAAATGTTTGCTCGCCTGCTTGCTTCGCTGTTGGCCGTCGCCTTGCTGGCCCCGACGCCCGCCCTCGCCCAGACCCTGGATCGTGAGGCGCAGCGGCAGGTCGTGACCCACCTCGAAGCGGCGCTGCGGCAGACCTACGTCTTTCCTGACCGCATCCCGGCCATCTCCACCGAGCTGGACAGCCGGATCCAGGCCGCGCCGGTCGAAGCGGATCGGTTCGCCGAAAGTCTCGCCCAGGGGCTCGTCAAGGCGAGCGGCGATCTGCATTTCTCGGTGGCCTTCGATCCTGCCGCCGTCGTCGCGGCCAACCAAGCCAAGGCGGACGGCCAGACAACCACCCAGGCTCAACGCGACAGCGAGCGGGCGGCCAATTTCGGCTTCCGCGACGCCAGGCGGCTGGATGGAGGCCTGGCCTATGTCCGGTTCGATTTCTTCGCCGATCCGCAGGACGCCCAGGATACGGCGGCCGGGGCCATGCGCTTCGCCGAGGGCGCCGAGGGGCTGATCATCGACCTTCGCTACAACAACGGCGGCGTCCTCGAGATGGCGCAGTTCCTGATGAGCTACCTCTACCCCGCAGGTAAGGATCAGAAATTCTTCGACTATTATTACAGCGAGAACGGAGTCCGCGTGGAGCGCAGCCAGTGGAGCCTGCCGGCCGTTCCCGGCCAGCGGTCGCCGGACATGCCCGTCGTGGTGCTGACCGGATCGACGTCCTTCTCCGCCGCCGAATGGATGGCGTTCTCGCTGCAGCGTCTCGGCCGGGCGACCGTGATCGGCGAGCAGACGGCCGGCGGCGCGCATCCGGTCACCCAGGTTCCGATCGACGACCGGTTCATGCTGCAGGTGCCGTTCGGTCAGATCCGGGATCCCGTCGACGGCCAGGATTTCGAGGGCGTCGGCGTGACCCCCGACCTTGCCGTCCCGGCCTCGGACGCCCTGCTGACGGCGCAGAAATTCCTCCTGCAGCGCCGGGCGGACGCCGGCGACACCGATGCCGCATGGGCCCTGATCCCCGTCAAATTCACGCTGTCCGGCGAGACCGTGAGCGCCGCCGACATCGATGACGCGGTCGGCGCGTACGAAGGCCGAACCCTGGCTCGCACCCCGACCGGTCTCTCCTACCACTGGCGGGACCGCTTCGTTCTCGCGCTTGAGCCGATCGGGAAGGATCTGTTCGCGGTCCAGGGGACGGACGATTACCGGTTCCGTCTGGTGCGCGATAATGGTGTTGTCAGCGGCCTGGAGCGGGTGTGGAAGTCCGGCGAGACGGCTGCCTGGCGTCGCCTGGATTGAGGAGCCGTCAGGCGATGATCGAGTTGGACCGCACCTTCCTGGGTCGCCTCAGCGAGCAGCTGAGCGAGCTGATCGAGCAGCAATCGGCGGAGGTCTTCAAGCGCGCCGGCCTCGTTATTCCGGTCAAGTCCTCGTCCCTGCTGGGCGCCATCGCGACGCTCGGTCCGGTGTCCGTCGCCGAGCTCGTCCGCGCCCTGGACCGTTCACACCAGCTCATCCAACAAAAGGTGCCGAAACTGGTGACCCTGGGACTGGTCACCCGCCGCCCCGATCCGACCGACCAGCGCGCCATCCTGATCGAGCTCACGGACAAGGGCCGCGAACAGCTCGCCTTGCTCGAAAGCCTGAACGGGGAATTCGAGCGCGCCTACGCCGAAATGGAAGCGGACGCGGGTCCCGTATTCGACACCATAAATCGCGCGATCACCTCCCTCCGGTCCCGCCCGCTGATCGACCGCATGGTCGGCTGAAGGACGGCGGGCGATCCGCGCGGCAGCCCCATCCGCTCCCCAGGCCGCGGCCCATCAACCGCGGCCACGGTGGTCCAGTTCTTCCGCCAGGATCGGCACGCCCGCGGCGCAAGCCTCCAGGCCCATCGACACGCACAGGTGCAACACCGTCATGATCTCTTCCGGCGTGGCGCCGGCCCGCAGCGCGCCTCTGATGTGCCGCCGCGTGCCAGGCGCGTACATGTGAGTGATTGAGGCGTCCAGGGCGATGCTGAGCAGTTCGACGAAGCGGGGCGAGAAGACGCCGCTCTGGTAGACGGCCGCGCCGAGGGCAAAGAAGTCGTCCGTCCAGCTCGGCGACAGCTCGTAAAATGGGTCCCAGGCTGTGTTCCATTGGCCGATCTCACGCATCGCGTCGCATGCCGGGGTCGGTGGTGTCAGCACGTCGGCGGCCTTCACGCCCGCCGCCTCCATCTCCTCCAGCAGGATCGGCGCGCCGAGGCTGCACGAATGGATGGCGAGCGCCGCGCCCAACTTGAAGACCAGTAGCACCTCATCGCGCGTCGCGCCCGCGTCGAGCGCGCCCCGGACATGCCGACGAGTCCCCGCCTCGTTGAGGTTTGTACAGGCGCAGTAGATCGCCAGAGCGATCAGCTCGACCTCCTTGCGCGGAAGGACACCGCTGGTCCACGGGCTCGTGCCGACCTTCAGAAGCACCTTTGCGCCGTCGGGGTCCCACTCGGCCAGCTTGTCGAACGAAGGACCCCATGGATTGACCGCCGCGTCCCTGTTCATCGCTCCGTTCCTGCGGCCTGGCTCACACCGAGACCATTACGTCGTCGCCCTCGACCTTCACTTCGAAGACCTTGCAGGCAAGACCGCCACCCGGCGGCGCGCCCGGCGACGTGCCAGTAGTCACATCAAAGCGCATCCCGTGCTCGGGACATTTGACGACGCAGCCACTCAACCTTCCGAGGCCCAGCAAGCCGCCCTGATGCGGGCAGACGCCGTCGATGGCGTGGAAGACGCCGCCCACGTTGAAGACTGCGACGTCGGTCGCTCCAATGCGAACGCTCGCCCCCCGGCCGGGCGGCAGTTTGTCGACCGTGGTCACCTTGGTGAACTCGGCCATTCGGGTGGCCTAGTATTCGCCGGCGAGGGCGTGCCCGTCCGACCCGGCGCGATAGGCGGAGGCGACCTTCCCGGTCGTGTCGGGGTAGGTGATGAAACCCCGCTCGCCGGCGGGGCGATTGGGCGGCAGGCCTAGGGCGAGCAGCGTCTCTTCGGTCGAGTTGTAGGTGACGCCGAGCTTCATGATCTCGCGGGCTTCCTCGGCGGTGGCGACAGGGCGACCGAGTTCCTTGGCCATGCGAACATGCTTCTCGATCATCTGGACGGAGGTCAGCCGCTTGCCGGGCGTCGTGTCCCAGAGATTTTCCTCGATGCCGGCACGTGTGTGCTGACCGAGCGCGATCATCATCGCCGCGAGCGGATAGGAGTGGCGGAACATGGTCTGGTAGGTCCAGATCGAGCCCTGCGGCGTGCGGCGGACCAGCTCCATCCAGTCGAACGGATTGACCCCGCAAGTGCCGCCGCCGCCCATGCTGAAGAAGCCGTTCACGGGGCCCATGTATTGGCCGCGGCGGATCAACCGCTCGACGATCTCGAGACCGTGGATGTGGCCGAGCGCGAAATAGGGCTGGATGCCCGCCGTCTTCAGCCGCTTCAGGTGCTCGATGTAGAAGTCCGGCAGGGCGTCGACCGACATGTTGGCGAAGGCCCACATGGTCTGCTCATTGGCCATGCGATCGGGCCAGTCCTGCAAGCTGCTGATCGAGGTGATGTCCCACTGCGACGTGCCAACGGCGACGGTGATCTGGTCCGGCTTCGGGTTGATCTCGGTGAGCATGTGGCGGGTGTCGTAGCCCTGCCACTGCGCCATCTCGCCGTCTGCGGGCGGCGCGAAGGAGATAGAGCCGCCGACCTGCAGCACCATTTTCGGCACGGCGTTGCGCAGGCGTCCGATCTGGTCGTTGTACTCGTTGAAGTTCTTGGAAATCTTACCTGTCTGCGGGTCGCGGACATGGATGTGAAGGACGGTGGCCCCGGCGTTGTAGCAGTCGACCGCCTTCTGCACCTGGGCGTCCCAGCTCACGTCGATGTCGGTCGGATAGTCCTCGGGCAGCCACATCGGCCCATAAGGCGCGGCCGTGATGATCAGCGGGTCCTGATTTTCCGGCAGCAGAGAGTCATCGGTGAAGTACATGGCCAGTCTCCGTTGGACGTCCACGGCGACTGTGCTGCGATCAACCTCCAGACGATATGAGGTGAAACCCCCAGACCCCTGTGCGCCCGCCCTAGGGGAGCGCCGGGCCGTTTGACCCGATCCGCCCCTCCATCGTTGACCGAGCGCCGTTATGGCGACCGTCCCGGAAAAGCTCACCCCAGGGTCCCGCGCCGAGGGGCTCGGGGTTAAAGCCGATATCGGGAGCAGGGTCCCCGCCGTCCTATGGCGCGCAAGCGGATGGAGGGCGGTATGGAGGCAAGCGTCAAGGAGTTCGCGGAACTGGTCGCCCTGTTCTGCGTCACGATCTCGGTGTTTCTGCTGGCCGGCGGGGCCGTCTTCGCCTTTGGCCGGCTGGTCTGGAACTGGCGCAGTTTCGCCGACCTCGACGTCAGGCGACGCATATGGCTGCATTTCGCCGGCGTGATCGTCCTGGCGCTGGAGTTCGCCCTGGCCGCCGACATAGCCGAGACCGCAGTGGCCCCGACCTGGGACGATATCGGCCGCCTGGCCGCCATCGCAGGCATCCGCACCTTCCTCAACCTGTTCCTTGAACGCGATATGGAGGTCCTGGGCGAGGCTCACAGGGCGAGCCGAAAGAAGAAGGCCGTCGCTGCGCACTAGAGAGCTCGCCGTCACGCCCCACGTCCGATTCTGACGCAGGGCCGTGCCATCCTGCCGCCGTGGTCCCTCCGGGGCCATTGGCGGAGGTGTCGGATTGGACTCTTCAGACTCTTCAGACTGTTTTTTCGCCGTCCGGAGTCTGAAGTCCGGGTCTGAAGCCGACCTCGCCGCCCGACGCCAGGTGAGACTGTGAGACTCGTGAGACCGGTTTTTTCTTCCGCCGGAGTCTCACTCAGCGCCCGAACACCTCGACGCCGATCTCGCCGCCCATGGTCAGCCAGGCGCGCTTCATGCCCTGGCTGTTGAAGGGCTGGGCGATGTTGCCGGCGCGGTCGAGAGCGATCAGGCCGCCGTCGCCGCCCAGGCCGCCGATCTCGTCGATGACGCCCTGGGTCGCCTCGGCCAGCGACTGGCCGGCGGCGACGCGCCAGCTGACCTGGGCGGTGGCGGCCACGCGCATGAAATATTCGCCCTGGCCGGTGCCCGAGGCGGCGATGCGGTCGTCGGCCCAGGTGCCGGCGGCCAGGATCGGGGTGTCGCCCACCCGGCCCGGCATCTTGCCGAACACGCCGGCGGTCGAGGTCGCCGCCGCCAGCCGGCCGTTGGCGTCCAGCACGCAGCAGCCGACCGTGCCGTGGCTCAGCGTCCCCGGCGGATGATTGTCCTCGCCCTGGCCGGCGCGGGTGAACCAGGCCTCAGGGTCCTCGATCCGATCCAGCCCCTGGGCGGCGCAGAAACTCGCAGCCCCCTCGCCCACCAGCATCACGTGCGGCGTGTGGTCCAGCACCGCACGGGCGGCGCGGATCGGGTTGCGAAAGCCCTGCAGGGCCGCCACCGCGCCCGGACGGCGGCCGTCGCCGTCCATCAGGCTGGCGTCCAGCTCGTACTGTCCGGCCAGGTTGGGCGAGGCGCCGCGGCCGGCGACGTACAGGCCGGAGTCCTCAAGCATCACGATCGCCTCGACCGCCACGTCCAGCGCGGGGGCGCCGGCGTCCAGCCGGGCCTTCATCGCCTCCACCACTTCGCGCATGTGCACGACCTCGCGGTCGTAGTTGCGCTCGCGCCGGGCGCCGGCGCCGCCGTGGAGGATGAGAGCCGTCATGGGGGGTCGTCTCCTGATCGCCTCTTTTATTCGGGCGTGCCGCTGATTAGCGTCTGCCGACCGCGCGCGCCACATGGGCTGTGCGCACCCTCCCCGGGAAGGAACTCTATGCGCGCAGTGCTGTCCAAGGCCGTCGGCGGCCCGGAATCCCTCGTCGTCGAGGACATCATGGATCCCCGCCCGATGAAGGGCGAGGTCGTGATCGATGTGAGGGCCATCGGGGTCAACTTCCCCGACACCCTGATCATCGAGGACAAATACCAGTTCAAGCCGCAGCGCCCCTTCTCGCCCGGCGGCGAGGTGGCCGGCGTGGTCGAGGCGGTCGGTGAAGGCGTCACCGGCGTGCGCAAGGGCGACCGCGTCATCGCCGTGCCCGGCTGGGGCGGCATGGTCGAGCGCCTGGCCGTGCCCGCCGCCTCGGTGATGAAGATCCCCGACGCCATGGACTTCCAGACCGCCGCGGCCCTGACCATGACCTACGGCACCTCCTACTACGCCCTGAAGGACCGGGCGCAGCTGAAGGAGGGCGAGACCCTGCTGGTGCTGGGCGCCGCGGGCGGCGTCGGCGTCGCCGCGGTCGAACTGGGCAAGGCCATGGGCGCGCGCGTCATCGCCGCCGCCTCGACCAACGACAAGGTCCAGTTCGCGCTGGAGGCCGGGGCCGACAACGGCCTGATCTATCCGTCCGGCGGCATGGACAAGGCGGCCCAGAAGGAGCTGTCGGGCGAGCTGAAGCTGGCCTCGGGCCGCGACGGCCCGGACGTGGTCTATGACGCGGTCGGCGGCGACTATTGCGAGCCGGCCCTGCGCTCGATGGACTGGAACGGCCGCTATCTGGTGGTCGGCTTCCCGGCCGGCATCCCTTCCCTGCCGCTGAACCTGACCCTGCTGAAGTCGGTGTCGGTCATCGGCGTGTTCTGGGGCGCCGCCGTCATGCGCGACCCGGCCGCCCACGCCGCCAACATGGCCGACCTGTTCAAATTCTGGAGCGAGGGCAAGATCAAGCCGCGCGTCAGCCGCACCTTCCCGCTGGAACGCGCCCACGAGGCCATCAAGGCGCTGGGCGACCGGTCGGTGATGGGCAAGGTCGTGGTGACGGTGGACGCGTGACGCTGAGGCTCTCTTCCGCCCTCGACGTCGACGCCCTCGCCGCCGCCTTCGCCGCAAAACGCCGGCTGCGCATCCCCGGCCTGATGGACGACGACAGCGCCGAGGCCGTGGCCGTGGCCATGGAGGTCTTCGATAACTGGCGCATCAGCGTCGCGGCCAGCGGCGAGCTGTTCGAACTGCCCCTGCTCGGCCGCATCGCCGCCGAGCCGGACAAGCAGTCCTGGATCGACGGCGCCCGCATCGACGGCAACAGCCCCCGCATGCAGTACATCTTCGACACCCGCCGCCTGACGGTCGAGGGGTTCGAGGACACCACGCCGGACGCCGTCAGCGAGGTCCCGGCCTTCCTGAACAGCCCGGAGTTCATCGCCTTCGTCCGGGCGGTGACCGGCGACGACCGCATCGACTTCGCCGACGCCCAGGCCACCCGCTACCGGCCCGGCCATGCGCTGACGGCCCACACGGACGTCGCCCCGGGCAAGAACCGGCTCTACGCCTATGTCCTGAACATGACCCGCGAATGGTACGCCGACTGGGGCGGGGCGCTGATCTTCTTCGACGGCGACGGCCACATCGCCGACGGCTTCGTGCCCTCGTTCAACACCCTGAACATCTTCGCCGTGCCCAAGGCGCATGCGGTCGGTCAGGTGGCCAGTTTCGCGCCGAAGGACCGGCTGTCGATCACCGGCTGGCTGCGCTCGAACGAACCGATCGGGGATCAGCCCTGATCGGACTTGAGCTTTTCCAGCGCCGCGTCGGCCTGGTCCTTGTGGCGGCGCTTGATATTGGCCCCCAGGGTCGCCAGCAAGGCCGCGATCACCGCCGCGTCGTCGGTGAAGCCGATGCCGGCGAAGATGTCCGGAATGGCGTCCACGGGCAGGACGAAATAGGCCAGCGCCCCGACCATGATCCCCTTGGCCGCCGCCGGCGTTTCGGGGTCGCGGGCGGCGAACCAGACAGACAGAGCCTGGCCGGCGAACGGAATGCGCGCCGCCGTCCGGCGGATCTTGGGCCAGAAGCCCTTGCTGACCCGGACCTCGTTGACCCGCTGCACCGCGGGCACGAGGGCGCGCGACGGGTCTATGGCCTCGTCCGGGCTGATCGGTTTGGCATTGACGGTCATGGCGGCTAAACCCCCCGCGACATTCTCAGGTTCATACCAACATAGGGGCTTCGGCCATGAAACTCGACGGTTCGATCGCAGCGGTGGTGACGGGCGGGGCCTCGGGCCTGGGTGAAGGCACGGCGCGCGCCATCGCCGCCACGGGCGCGAAGGTCGCCCTGTTCGACCTGAACGAGGAACGGGGCGAGGCCATCGCGGCCGAAATCGGCGGCGTCTTCTGCAAGGTCGACGTCACGGACGACGCCTCGGTCGCCGCCGCCTTCGAAAAGGCCCGCGCCGCCCACGGCCAGGAGCGCCTGACGGTCAACTGCGCCGGCATCGCCACCGGCCAGAAGACGGTCAGCCGCAAGAAGGACACCGGCGAGATCCGCGCCCACGACATGGCCTCGTTCGAGCGCACCGTCCGCGTGAACCTGTTCGGCACCTACCGCGTCCTGTCGCAGTCGGCGCTCGGCATGGTGACGCTGGAGCCGATGGCCGACGGCGAGCGCGGCCTGATCGTCAACACCGCCTCGGTGGCGGCCCAGGACGGCCAGATCGGCCAGGCGGCCTATTCGGCGTCCAAGGGCGGCGTCTACGCCATGACCCTGCCGGTCGCCCGCGACCTGGCCCAGGAAGGCGTCCGCGTGAACACCATCCTGCCCGGCATCATGTGGACGCCGATGATGGCCGGAATGGATCAGAAGATCCAGGACGCCCTGGCCGCGGCCATCCCCTTCCCCAGCCGTCTCGGCACGCCCGCCGACTACGCCTCGCTGGTGCTGGAGCTGGCCCGCAACGTCTACATCAACGGCGAATGCATCCGCCTGGATGGGGCCATCCGACTGGCTCCGCGCTAAATTCTTGAGCAGGGGGCTTGCGAGGGTCAGCAACCCTCCGCTATACGCCCCCTCCTCGACACGGGACGGCCTCGCCGCCCCACGGAGTGCGGGCGTAGCTCAGGGGTAGAGCATCACCTTGCCAAGGTGAGGGTCGGGCGTTCGAATCGCCTCGCCCGCTCCAGTCGAAACAAAGGGCTCGGTCTTCGGACCGGGCCTTTTTGCTGTTTGGCGTTATGGGCCGGGCTAAACCCAGCGGGACGCCATCGAGCAGAACAGCACGACGCCGCCGAGCATCATGATCGTCGAGATGATCAGGGTGGGCCGGCCCAGCCGGAACTCCTCGGTGCGGCGCAGGTCCTTCAGCGTCAGCCAGTAGCTGAACACCCCCAGAACCATCGACAGCGTCCCCAGACCGACCAGGAACAACCCCACCCGCTGCGGGCTTTCGGGGTGCGCCAGTTCACTCTGCTGGGCCGCCGTCTCCAGAAATTTGTAGATGGTGAAGCCGAAGCTGTACATCGACAGCGAGGTCCGCACCCACGCCATCAGCGTCCGGTCCGCAGCCATGATGGTCCGTACGGTGCCGAGGTCCTGCGGCAGGACCGGAGGCAGCAGATGGGTCGGAGCGGCTTCGTTGGTCATCGGAGGGCATCCCTGGAGGATGCCTCACCGTCAGGGGTAGTCGGCGCGCGCGCCATCAGGGTTGTCCCTGACAGGGCGTCCCCATTGGCCGGGTATCAGATCCGCTTCAGCCGCCGCGCGTGACCGCCGACCATGTTCAGCGCCATGGCGTCCGGCAGGTGTTTGGCCAGTCCCGCCAGCACATTGTTCATGGCGCCCGGCGTGACCTTCGGCCGGTTGGTCTCGACCGCCCGGTAGCCCACGTCGGCCACGTGTTCGGCCGTCTGCCACATCCAGGCGGGATAGGCCGTCGAGACCTCGGCCCGCGTTCCGTTGACGTCGTGGAACTCGGTCAGGGTGTAGCCGGGGCACAGGGCGGTCACATGCACCCCCGTCCCGCGCAATTCCAGGTGCAGCCCCTGTGAGGCCTTGATCAGGAAGCTCTTGATCGGCCCGTACAGCGTGTCGCCGCCGGTCGCCGGCATCTGACCGGCCAGCGAGGCGACGTTCAGGATCCGCCCATGGCCACGCTCGACCATGCCGGGGGCGAACAGACGGGCCAGTTCGACCGGCGCCGTCAGCATCACCCGTATCATGGCCTCATGAGACGCGGGATCGGTCCGCAGGAAACCCGCCGTGCGGCTGAAGCCGGCGTTGTTGACCAGGCCGTCCACCTGCAGGTCGCAGTCGGCGATCGCGGCCAGCAGACGACGCGGGGCCTCAGGGTCGGCCAGGTCCTCAGGGATCACCGTTGCGTGGGCGCCCATGCCCGAGAGTTCCGCCGCCAGCGTGCGCAAGGGGTCCTCGCGGCGCGCGGTCAGGATCAGGTCCCAGCCATGGCCGGCGAACACCCGCGCCAGCGCCGCGCCGATGCCGGCGGACGCGCCTGTGATCAGGACGGTGCGACGATCGCCCCGACTCACGCTCAGGCGGCTACCGGGCAGGACGAATGGGGTGCGAAGGCCGCCAGCGACGGCGGGTTCTCTGCCAGCAGGTCGGCGATGGTGATCTTCGCCAGGGCCTCGCCCGCGGCCCGATCGGCGGCGGTCAGGGCCTTGGCGACCTGGCGGGGGATATGTTCGCTGACCGGACAGCCCTTGGCCCCGGCCGGCGGCGAACCGATGTGGGCGCAGCCGTTCACGGCCTTCAGCACCTCATCCAGGCTGATATCCTCGGGCCGACGCAGCAGCCAGGCCCCGCCGGAGGCGCCCGGACGGGTCGCGATCAGGCCCGCCTTGGCCAGCAGGGCGGTGACCCGCCGCACGACGACAGGGTTGGTCGGGACGGAGGCGGCCAGAACCGCGCTCGGCGCGGCGTCGGCCGGCGAGTAGGCGCCCTTGTGGGCCAGATAGGCCAGCGAATGGGCGGCGACGGGGAAGCGTTGGCTGTCGGACATGGGCGCTCGTTTCAGACCCAAGATAAGCGTGCATGCGTCCTTTCACAAACCGGCGCAACCTTCGCACGTGCAGCACGATTGAATCCGGTATTGAAAGGGCCTAAAGGCTCGCGGCTCTTTTGATGGGGCCGCATGCAGCGGAGCCCGGAGGAACTTCATGGTCGGGGCCTCTCCCCAAGGTGAAGCCGGCGACAACGCCGCCGCCTCCAGCACTCTATCTTCAGCCGATTCCTCCGCCCCGCCGCCGCATCCCGCGGCCGCGGACGAGCACGGTCACGCCCAATCGGGCAAGATGGCCCTTATCGTCGGCGCCATCGGCGTCGTCTTCGGCGACATCGGCACCAGCCCCCTCTATGCGATGCGCGAGGCGCTGCATCACTCGCGGGGCGGCGGCGCCGACGAACTGGCTATCCTCGGCGTGGTTTCGCTGGTGTTCTGGGCGCTCATCCTCGTGGTGACGCTGAAGTACGTCGTCTTCCTGATGCGGGCGGACAACAAAGGCGAAGGCGGCACCCTGGCGCTGATGGCGCTGGCGCAACACGCCGTCGGCCGGCGCTCCGGCCTGATCTTCATTCTGGGCGTCTGCGGCGCGGCGCTGTTCTACGGCGACGGCGTGATCACGCCCGCGGTGTCGGTTCTGTCGGCGGTCGAGGGTCTGCGGGACGCGCCTGGCCTGTCCGGACAACTCGACGCCTGGGTGCTGCCCATCGCGGCGGGCATCCTGATCGCCCTGTTCATGATCCAGTCGCACGGCACCGCCCGGGTGGCGCGCTTCTTCGGGCCGCTGATGGGGTTGTGGTTCCTCATCCTGGCGGGGCTGGGCGTCTATCATATCTTCGACGACCCCTCGATCTTCCGGGCGCTGTCGCCGCACTACGGCGTGGTCTTCCTGATCGACAACGGCTTCCTCGGCTTCGTCATCCTCGGCAGCGTCTTCCTGGCCGTCACCGGCGCCGAGGCGCTCTACGCCGACATGGGCCATTTCGGTAAGGCGCCGATCCGTCAGGGCTGGCTGTGGTTCGCCCTGCCCTGCCTGACGCTGTGCTACCTCGGTCAGGGGGCCAATGTGCTCGCCCACCGGGAAGCGGCCGCCAACCCCTTCTGGATGATGGTGCCGGACTTCGCCTACTGGCCGGTGCTGATCATGGCCACCATCGCCACGGTGATCGCCTCGCAGGCGGTCATCACGGGCGCCTTCTCGGTCACCCAGCAGGCGGTTCAGCTGGGCCTTCTGCCGCGCATCGACATCAAGAACACCTCTGAAAGCCAGGCCGGCCAGATCTTCGTGCCATCGGTCAACCTGCTGCTGATGGTGGGCGTGCTGGCCCTGCTGGTCACGTTCCAGACCTCGACCGCCCTCGCCGCCGCCTACGGCATCGCGGTGACCGGTTCGATGTTCGTCGACAGCCTGCTGGCCTGGTTCATCGTCCGCAAACTATGGAAGTGGAGCGTGCCGGTCTCGCTGGCCGTCATCAGCCCGCTGGTGGCGCTGGACCTGGTCTTCCTGACCTCGAACATGCTGAAGATCCCGCAGGGGGCCTGGTTCCCGCTGGTCATGGGCGGGCTGCTGATCCTGCTGATGTGGACCTGGGTGCGCGGCACGCAGATTCTCACCGCCAAGACGCGCAAGGACAGCCTGCCGCTGGCCGACCTGATCGAGATGCTGCGCGCCCGTCCGCCCCACCGGGCGCCCGGCACCGCCATCTTCCTGACCTCGGACCCGGACATCGCGCCGGTCGCCCTGATGCACAATCTCAAGCACAACAAGGTGTTGCACGAGAAGAACGTCATCCTGACCGTCCGCACCACCGACCGCCCCCGCGTGCCCGAAAAATATCGCGTGTCGATCGAGCCGATCTCGGACGACTTCAAGAAGCTGGTCATCTCCTACGGATTCATGGAACAGCCCAATGTGCCCAAGGCGCTGGGCGTGTGCCGCAAACAGGGGCTGAAGTTCGATATCATGTCGACCAGCTTCTTCCTCGGCCGACGCTCGGTCATCGCCTCGGCCACCGAGGGCATGCCGCTCTGGCAGGACAGGCTGTTCATCTTCCTCATGCGTAACGCCGCCAACCCCACCGACTTCTTCCACATCCCGCCCGGCCGCGTGGTCGAGCTCGGCACCCAGGTGTCGGTGTGAGCCGCCCGCCGGAGTCCGGCCGCAACTCGGCCGCCCGCGGTCGCCGCATGGCCGACAAAGCCAGGACCGGGGCGCGCGGCCCTCGCCCGCCCCGCGTCGAGGCCCCTCGCGACGAGGCCGCCGACATCGGCGTCGAGGCCCGTCTGGCCGCCGGCGTGCTGTTGAACGCCGCCCTGGAAGGCCGTGGCGGTCTCGACTCCGCCCTGTCGTTCCGTGAGGTCGCCGACCTGCCCGGTCCCGACCGCGCCTTCGCCCGCGCGGTCGCCATGGCCGCCCTGCGACGCCTTGGCGAGATCGACCAGATCCTCGACCGCCGCCTGCAGAAGGCGCCGCCCCTGGCCGTGCGCACCATCCTGCGCGTCGCCCTGGCCCAGACCCTGGTGCTCGACACCCCGGCCTTCGCCGCCGTCTCGACCGCGGTGAAACTGGCCGAGCGCGATCCCAAGACCCGGCCCTACAAGAACCTGGTCAACGCCGTGCTGCGCGGCGTCGACCGCGACGGTCCCGGCCTGACCACCGCCGAGTCCAACCTGCCCGAATGGCTCGCCGCCCGCTGGCGCGCGACCTATGGCGAGCCGGCGCTGGCCGCCCTGGCCCTCGCCGCCCGCGAGGAGCCTGACACCGATCTGAGCGTGAAGCCGGACGTCGATCCAGCCGCCGTCGCCGCCGATGTCGAGGGCGAAGCGCTCGAGGGCGGCACGGTCCGCACCGGCCGTCGCGGCGACGTCGCCTCCTGGCCCGGCTTCGAGGACGGCTCCTGGTGGGTGCAGGACGCCGCCGCCGCTGTTCCCGCCCGTCTGCTGGCCCCGAAGGCCGGAGAGGCCGTCATCGACCTGTGCGCGGCCCCGGGCGGCAAGACGCTGCAGCTGTGCGCCTCGGGCGCCTCCGTCGTCGCCCTGGATCGCTCGGATACGCGTCTTAAGCGCCTGCGCGCCAACCTGGAACGCACCGGCCTGACCGCCGAGGTCGTCGTCACCCCGGCCGAGGACTGGGAAGACGATCGCAGTTTCGACGCCGTCCTGCTGGACGCGCCGTGCACCGCCACCGGCACCTTCCGCCGCAATCCGGAAGTCCTGCGCGCCACCAAGCCCGCCGAGGTCGCCAAACTGGCCGACGTGCAGCACCGCCTGCTGGACGCCGCCGCCGAACGGGTGAAGCCCGGCGGTCGCCTCGTCTACTGCGTCTGCTCGATGGAGCGCGAAGAGGGCGAGACCCAGATCATCGCCTTCCTGCGCCGCAACCCGGCGTTCAAAACGGTCCCCGCCGATCCCGTCGCAGTCGGCTCGCCGGCCGAGGCGCTGACGCCCGAGGGCTGGCTGCGCATCCTGCCGTCGATGTGGGCGGAGAAGGGCGGCCTGGACGGCTTCTTCGTCGCCCGCCTGGAGCGCGTGGCGTAGGACGCCTGAAAAGGCTTCGAGTTCAATAGCCTGCTACCTCCACACCCGGATCGGGCGACGGGCGAGGTGAGACTCCGACGGCGAAAAAACCAGTCTCACGAGTCTCGAGTCTCACGGATCGCGCTCGCGCAACGCCGACTTCCGGCCGTTCGCAGGGCAGTCTAGCGCTCTGCTACGTCAGAATCGGACGTAAGCCGCGGAGGCCTACGCCAGCACCGTGTAGGTCATCCCGGTCCGGACGCTGAACCCGAGACTTTCGTAGAAGGCCACCGTCGCCGTGTGGGCGGCGTAGGCGTGCAGGAAGGCCTGCTCGCCGCGCGCCAGGATGCCCGCGACCACGGCGCGGCTCAGCACGCCGGCCAGGCCCTGGCCGCGGAAGTCGGGATGAGTGCAGACGCCGCTCAGCTCGGTGAAGCCGTCCACCTTCATCCGCTCGCCGGCCATGGCGATCAGCCGCCCCTCGCGCCGCACGCCGATGAAGCCGCCCAGCCGCAGCGTGCCGAGCCGGAACGGCCCCGGCTTCGTCAGGGTCGCCAAAGCCAACATCTCCTCCGCATCGGCCTCGCCGAGCGTCCGGATGTCCACGTCGTCATGGTGACCGGCGGTCAGGGCCCCGGCGATCATCTGAACGCAGGCCGCGCGTGAGACGACGGGCACGTCCGGCAGCACGGCCTCGATCGCCGTGCCTTCCGGCTCGACCAGACCGGCGCCCGGATACTCCCGGCACAGCGCATTCAGCAGCGCCCGGCTCTCCGGCGAGTCGTCGTCGGCCGCGGCGAACACCCCGACCTCCGGATCCAGCCGCACGGCCGCGCCCCCGTCCTGCTCCCGCCGGATCGTCAGCGGCGCCAGACGCGTGGTCATGGCGCTCCAGGCCGGACGGTCGAGGGGGTGGGCGGGGCTCATGGCTCTTAACTAGCGCAGGCGTGCGCCACCGCCAGTCTCGACCGTGACGCCGGGACCGAAAAGCGAGGTACCTATCCGGCTCCGACGTTCGCTGAAGGGACGGGCGGCGGATCCGGTTGCTCTACGATCAACCCCGCGAGGTAGGTGCGAACAGAAGCGTCGAGCTCTTCCCAGTCCTCCTGCGCCACGTAGTTTTTATTCCACCAGTAACGGATGTCGAATCGGTCCGTCATGAAGTCGTGCGAGCAGCCGTACAGGCCTGTTCCGGCTGGATCGCAGCGGATGTATTCGATGGAAGGCGATACCCGCCAATCGTGGTTTCGCTCTCCGGCCCTCGCCCAGCTCTCAGGGTGCAGGCCCCGAATGCTGATCATGTAGAACGCGGGGCCCTCCGCTGGCGTGGCTTCATTGCCGTACCTGAAGGAGAGCATGACGTGATCATCTGCGAAGATCGGCGTCGTGGGGTGTCGGGGATCCCGATACTCAACCTGTCCATGCTCGCCATCCAACGATACCTTCATCGGGACGGCGAGCAGTTCGCCGCCGATGCAGAAGAAGCGGCGATCCGCGTACGGGCGGATGTCGGCCGGCAGGCGGCAGGACTGGCCAGGAGCCTCCCCCCTGTCACTGCCCCCTTCCCGGCCGCCGCAGGCGCTCAGCGCGAGGGCCGTTGCGACGAACATCAGGCGAGGCCCGAGGCTCATCGCAGGCGCCTTCATCACGCCCGCCAGAAGCCGACGATCTTCTTGACCTCGTCGACCACCGGATCGGCGATCTCGGCGGCGCGCTCGGCGCCGTCCTTGAGGACGCGGTCGATTTCGGCGGCGTCGGCCATCAGGCGGCGCATCTCGGCAGTGACCGGGGCCATGGAGGCCACGGCCAGCTCGGCCAGCGCCGGCTTGAAGGCGCCGAAGCCCTGGCCGCCGTACTGGGCGAGCACCTGTTCGCGCGTCATGTCCGCCAGCGCTGCGTAGATGGTGACCAGGTTTTTGGCTTCCGGACGCGCGTCCAGACCTTCGATCGTTTCCGGCAGGGGCTCGGGGTCCGTCTTGGCCTTGCGCACCTTGGCGACGATGGAGTCGGCGTCGTCGGTCAGGTTGATGCGCGACTGGTCCGACGGGTCCGACTTGGACATCTTGGCCGCGCCGTCGCGCAAGCTCATGACGCGCGGCGCCGGGCCCTGGGTCAGCGGGTCGGGCAGCGGGAAGAAGCCCGGGACGCCGAAGTCGTTGTTGAATTTGGCGGCGATGTCGCGGGTCAGCTCGAGGTGCTGCTTCTGGTCTTCACCGGTCGGCACCTCGGTGGCCTTGTAGAGCAGGATGTCCGCCGCCTGCAGCACCGGATAGGTGTACAGCCCAACCGACGAGCGCTCCTTGTGCTTGCCCGACTTCTCCTTGAACTGGGTCATCCGGTCGAGCCAGCCGAGGCGGGCGACGCAGTTGAAGATCCAGGCCAGTTCAGAGTGCGCGCGCACGGCCGACTGCGGGAAGATCACCGACTTCGCAGGGTCAAGACCCGAGGCCAGGTAGGCGGCGGCGATCTCGCGCGTCTGGGCGGTCAGCAGGGCCGGGTCCTGCCACACGGTGATGGCGTGCAGGTCGGCCACGAACAGGAAGCAGGGCGCGCCCGAATCCTGCAGCTGGGTGAAGCGCTTCAGGGCGCCCAGATAGTTGCCCAGGTGCAGGGCGCCGGAGGCCTGGATCCCGGACAGGATGCGGCGCGGACCGGCATAGGCGGGGGCGGTGTCAGTCGGGGAGGCGTCAGTCATCAGTCCAGTCCGGTCGGCGCGGCGGCGCCGGGTTCACGCTTCAGCACGGCCTTGAGTTCGGCGACGCTGACCGCGCGGAAAAGCACGAGGCAGGCGCCATACACAAGGGCTCCCGCGCCGCAGACCACCAGCACGGCGATCTCCTTGAAGAAGAAGATTCGGCTCAACGTCTCGTAGCCGATGCCGGCGAACAGCAGCAGGACCGCCATCACGGCGCTGGCCAGCAGCACGCGCGAGAAGCGCGCGACGAAGGGGGTCGAGGCCCGCCAGGTGTGCTCGCGCATCAGGGTGCCGCCCAGCAGGGCGACATTGATCCAGGCCGACAGGCTGGTGGCGATGGCCAGGCCGAGCACGCCGTCGAAGCCCATGCGCGAGAACCAGAAGAACAGCGCCGTCCCCACGATCACGGTGAACACCACCGACGAGATGGCGAAGATCATCGGCCGCCGCGTGTCCTCGCGGGCGAAGAAGGGGGGCGTCAGCACCTTGGCCAGCACGAAGGCCGGCACGCCCCAGGCGAACTGGCGCAGCACGTCGGCGGTGCGCGCTGCGTCGGCCGAGGTGAAGGCCCCGCGCGTGACGGTGGCGTCGATGATGAAGAAGGGAATGACGAACAGGGCCACCGCCGCCGGCAGGGTCAGGGCCATGGCCAGGGTGATGCCGTCGTCCAGCGTCTTGTGTCCGCCCTCGTGGTCGCCCTGGACGAAGGCCTTCGTCAGGCGCGGCACCAGGGCCAGGCCGATGGCCACGCCGACGAGACCCAGCGGCAGCTGGTACAGGCGGTCGGCGTTGTACAGCACCGAACGGGCGCCCTCGTCCGAACCGGTCAGCACCTGGCTGACCACGGAATTGATCTGCATCGCCCCGCCGGCCATCGCGCCGGGCACAGCCAGGGCCAGGGCCCGCTTCACGTTCGGCGTCAGGCGCGGCACGCCCAGCTTCAGACGCACGCCCAGCCGGCGAACGCCCCACCACAGCAGACCGGCCTGGATCACGCCCGACACCGTCACCGCCGCCGAGGTCCACAGCAGGATCTCCGGCTGGCTCATCGGGAAGACGCTCGGCGCCAGCAGGGGAATGAGCGTGCAGATGTTGAGGAACACCGGCACGGCCGCGGTCAGGGCGAATTTGCCGCCCGTGTTCAGCACGCCCGACAGCAGCGAGGCGATGGTCATGCAGGCCAGGTAGGGCATGGCCAGCTGGGTCGCGACGACCGCCGCATGCATGACGCCGGCGTCCTCGCGCCAGGCCGACAGCAGCCACGGCATGATCCACGGCATCAGCACCTGCAGCAGGACGCAGAATGCTGCGACCACCGCGAACATGAAGCTCAGTGCCTCGGACGCGGTGACGGCGGCCGCCTCCTCGCCCTCGCGCGCCCGCACGCCGCCGTAGACCGGCACGAAGGCCTGGGCGAAGGCGCCCTCGGCGAACAGGCGGCGGAACAGGTTGGGCAGCATCAGCGCCGTGGCCCAGGCGTCCATCATCGGGCCCTGGCCGAAGCGGGCGGCCAGCGCCATGTCGCGGGCGAAGCCCAGCACACGGCTGCCCAGCGTCAGGGACGCTTGCACGAGGGTGTTTCGGGCGAGGCTCATTCGGATCTCGGGGGGCGCAGGAGAGCGAGGATTAGCGTGCTTCCTCGCCCGGCGATACGGGGCGGGAGCCCCTGCGACGACCGAACTCCGATACGTCCCGCACGCTGGCCCGGACCGGCGCCGACACGCTGGCCCCGCCGACGTCGCGACGGTCCAGAACGCGCTCAAGATCCGCCCGCAACCGGTCCAGCCTGGCCCCGGCCGACGGCTTCTTCCCCTTCGCATCGGTGACGTAGAAGCTGTCGACCGCGCGCTCGCCGAAGCCGGCGATATGGGCAGATCGGATCGACAGGCGGTGATCGGTCAGCACGCGCGCCAGATCGGCCAGCAGGCCGGGCCGGTCGGCGCCGGAGACCTCGATCACCGCCGCGTCCGGGCTTTCGTCCAGGTCGATCAGGGCCACCGGCCGCACGTCGAAGGCGGCGCGGCGGGGATTGGGTTGCGAGGTCGGCGGCGCGCCCACGCCGTCGCCGCGCGCCGCCCGCTCCAGCGCCTCGACCAGGCGCGTCAGCCGGCGCGGCTCGGCCTGGCCGTAGGGCGCGCCGGAGCCGTCCTGCAGTTCGAATACGTCCAGCGCCGTGCCGTCGTCCGCCGTGGCCACCCGCGCGCCGACGACGTCGGCCCCCGCCGAGGCCAGGGCGGCGGCGAGGTCGGCGAACAGACCCGGCCGGTCGCGCGTCGCCACGGCCACGCGCGCGGCGGCCAGCGGCTCGGCCCCTTCGTCTCCGGTTCGATCGGCCACCACGTCAGCGGCGGCGCCGGCGGCGCCCACCCGCGCCACCAGGTCGGGGAAGTCGGCCAGCGGATCGGCGCGGGTCACGTCCTCGCCCCGGAACACGGCCTCCGTCCGCTGGTACAGGTCGCGCATCAGCCGGCCCTTCCAGCCGTTCCAGACCCCCGGCCCGACCGCGCGGACATCGGCCACCGTCAGCACCAGCAGGGTGCGCAGCCGCTCCGGATCGCCGACCAGTTCCGCAAAGGCCCGCACCGTCGCCGGATCCGAGACGTCGCGCTTCTGGGCGTAGTCGCTCAGCGCCAGGTGATTGCGCACCAGCCAGACCACGAACTCCGTCCGCCGTGGATCCAGCCCCAGCCGGTCGCAGGCTCGCCGCGCGGCGATGGCCCCATCCTCCAGCTGCCCCCGGTCGCCGCCCTTGCCGACGTCGTGCAGCAGCATGGCCAGCATCAGGGCCTCGAAATCGTCGATGCGGTGGACGATCTCCGTCGCCGTCGGATGCTCGGCCTTCAGCTTGCCGCGCCAGATGTCGTTGATGATGCCGATGGCCTGCAGCGTGTGCTCGTCGACCGTATAGGCGTGGTACATGTTGAACTGGGTCTGGCCGACGATCCGCCCCCACTCGGGCAGGAACCGGCCCAGCAGCCCGGTTTCGTTCATCATCGTCAGCACGCGATACGGCCGCTGGCCCTGGGCGAGGATGTCCAGGAAGGCCCGCGTCGCCTCCGGATCGCGACGCAGCGACGGCGTCACCAGCGACAGCGACCGGCTGACCGCCGAGAAGGCGTCCGGATGCAGATCCAGATCGTGCTCGTCCGCCGTGCGGAACAGGATCAGCAGCTTCTCGGGCGCGGCGGCGAAGACCTCCGGCCCCGTCACCGACAGCCGCCCCGCGACCTCGACGAAGCCGTCCACGCCGAGGTTCTTCCTGCGGCCCGGGATCAGGCGCGACAGGCTCATGGTCGGTTTCTGACGCCCGGCCTCCAGCTTGGCCGACATGGCCCGGGTCAGACCGCCGACGTCGCGGGCGACGAGGAAATAGCGGCGCATGAAGCGCTCCACCGCCGGCTCGTCCCCGCGCCCGCGCCAGCCCATCCGGCGCGCCACCTCGGGCTGCAGATCGAAGGTCAGCTTCTCCTCGGCCCGTCCGGCGGTCAGATGCAGATGCGCCCGGGTGCGCCACAGGAAGTCGAAGGACTCCTCGAACGTGCGGCGCTCGCGCGGGGTCAGCAGACCGTCCATCACCCGCGCGCCCAGCGGGCTTTCCGGCGCCAGCGAGCGGGCGATCCAGAACAGGGTGTTGAGGTCGCGCAGCCCGCCCTTGCCGTCCTTCACGTTCGGCTCGACCCGGTAGCGCACCGCGCCGGTCTTCTGGTGGCGCACGTCCCGCTCGGCCAGCTTCGCCGCAATGAAGGGCCGCGCGTCCGCCTTGACCACGAAGGCGCGGAAACGGGCGATGAAATCCTCCGCCAGCTGCTCGTCGCCGGCCAGGGGCCGCGCCTCCAGCAGGGCCGTGCGCACGGTCATGTCGGTCTTCGCCAGCGCCAGACATTCGTCGACCGAACGGGCCGACTGGCCGACCTTCACGCCCAGGTCCCACAGAACGTAGAGCATGAACTCGATCACCTGCTCGGTGCGCGGGATCGACTTCCAGGGGCGCAGGAACAGCAGGTCCAGATCCGAGAACGGCGCCAGCACGCCCCGGCCATAGCCGCCGACCGCGATCAGGCTCAGCCGCTCGGCCTCGGTCGGATTGGGGGCCGGATAGAGGACCTCGGTGGTCAGCCGCCACAGGGCGACCAGCATGTCGTCGGCGGCGGCGGAATACAGGCGAGCGACCTCGACCCCGTTGGTCCCCGTCTCCAGCCGCCGGGCCACGCGACCCCGGGCGGCGTCCCAGCTCTCCCGAAGGACCGCGGCGACGGCTGTGCGCACATCGGACGCGGACGCCGCCTCGACCAGCCGGTCGTCTAGGGTCCGGGTCACCGGCCCGCGAGGCCCTTGAGACGATACAGCGCCTCCAGCGCCTCGCGCGGGGTCAGTTCGTCCGGATCGATGCCCTTCAGCGCGTCGTCGACCGCCGAGGACGGCGGCGGAGGCGGCGGCTCGGCCATCGCGAACAGCGGCAGGTCGTTCAGGCTGGTGTTCGAGGTCTTCTCGCCTTCCAGCCGGTCCAGCACCTCACGCGCCCGGCTGACGACGGCCGACGGCACGCCGGCCAGCTTCGCCACCTGCACCCCGTAGGACCGGTCGGCGGCGCCCGGCGCGGCCTCGTGCAGGAAGACCAGTTCGCCGTTCCACTCCTTGGCCCGCATGGACAGGTTGCAGACGTGCGCCAGCCGCGTCTCGAGGCCCGCCAGCTCATGGTAGTGGGTCGCGAACAGGGTGCGGGCCTGGTTGCGGTCGTGCAGCGCCTCGGCGGTGGCCCAGGCGATGGCCAGACCATCATAGGTCGCCGTGCCGCGGCCGATCTCGTCCAGCACCACGAAGCTGCGCCCCGTCGCCTGGGTCAGGATGGCGGCGGTCTCGACCATCTCCATCATGAAGGTCGAGCGCCCGCGCGCCAGGTCGTCGCCGGCCCCGACGCGGCTGAACAGCCGGTCGACCACGCCCAGCCGCATCGACCGCGCGGGCACGAAGGCCCCGGCCTGGGCCAGCACCACCAGCAGGGCGTTCTGGCGCAGGAAGGTCGACTTGCCGGCCATGTTCGGTCCGGTGACGATCGACAGGCGCGCGCAGCCCTGCCCCGCCCCGTCCAAACGGCAGTCGTTCGGCGTATAAGGATCGCCCGCCGCCTTCACCGCCGCCTCGACCACCGGGTGGCGTCCGGCGGAGACCTCGAAACAGAGCGAGTCGTCGACATGCGGCCGGACCGCCCCGACCTCCTCGGCCCATTCCGACAGGGCGGCGTGGGCGTCCAGTTCGGCCAGCGCCTCGGCCACCGCCTGCAGCGGCTGGGCCAGCGACTGCACCGTGCGCCGCCAGGTCTCGAAGGTCTCGCCCTCGATGGCCAGGGCGCGGTGCCCGGCCTGGCTGATCTTCGCGTCCAGCTCCGACAGTTCGACGGTGGTGAAGCGAACCTGGTTGGCCAGCGTCTGGCGGTGGATGAAGGGGCTTTCGCCGGTCGGCCGCATCAACGGCTCGGCGGCCTTGGCCGTCGTCTCGAGGAAATAGCCCAGCACCGCGTTGTGGCGGACCTTGAACGGCACGCCCGACTGCTGGACCGCCCGCGCCTCCAGGTCGGCCACCACCCGGCGGCTGTCGTCGCGCAGCTGGCGCGCCTCGTCCAGTTCGGGCCGGAAGCCGGCGTTGACGAAGCCGCCGTCGCGGGCGAGGTGCGGCGGCTCCTGCACAAGACCCTCGGCGAGGGCCGCCAGCAGGTGACCCAGCTCCGGCGTCAGCGCGAGTTTGTCGAGGCAGGCGGCGATGCGCAGCGGCGGCCCGGCCAGCGGCTCCATTGACGGATCGCGTACGGGCGGGAACAGGCCGGCGATGCCCTCGGCGATGGCCAGGCCGTTTCGGATGCCGGCCAGATCGCGCGGCCCGCCCCGGCCCAGCACCAGCCGGCCCACGGCGCGGGCGACGTCCGACGACGCCTTCAGCCCCTCGCGCAGGTCGCGGCGCAGATCGCGGCGCTCGAGCAGCCATTCGACCGCGTCGAGCCCGTCGTTGATGGCGGCGGGATCGCGCAGCGGGCGGGCGATCCGCTCGGCCAGGGCCCGCGCGCCGCCCGACGTCACCGTCCGGTCGATCGAGGCCAGCAGCGATCCCTCGCGCTCACCCCGCTGGGTGCGGTCGATCTCAAGGCTCAGCCGCGTCGCCGGATCGATGGCGAGGAAGCCGGTGTCGCCCGAGCGTCGCGGCGGGGCCAGGGCCGGAATCTTCCCGGCCTGGGTCGTTTCCAGATAGGCGGCGACCAGTCCCAGCGCCGAGACTTCCGCCTCCTCGAACGTTCCGAACCCGTCCAGGGACGACACGCCGTACAGGCGCTCGACCCGCGACCGGGCCCCGACAGGCTCGCCCAGCGCCTGCGGCAGGGCCTGCACCACGCCGCCCGAGCCGTTCAGCGCATCCTTCGTCGCCTCGTCAGAGAACAGACGGTCAGGGACCAGCACTTCCGACGGTCGGAACGAGGCCAGGGTCGCGCCCAGATCCTCCAGCGCGCAGGCCACCACGTCGACCACCCCGGCCGACAGTTCGACCACCGCCACAGCCGCCCGCCCCTTGCGGACCGCCACCGCCGCCAGCCGGTTCGCGCCGCGCGCATCCAGCAGACTGTCCTCGGTCAGGGTGCCCGGGGTCACCACCCGCACGATGTCGCGGCGGACCACCGCCTTGGAGCCGCGCTTCCGCGCCTCGGCCGGATCCTCCATCTGTTCGCAGATGGCGGCCTTGAAGCCCTGCCGGATCAGCCGCGCCAGATAGCCTTCCAGCGCATGCACCGGCACCCCGGCCATCGGGATGTCCTCGCCCTGGTGCTTGCCCCGCTTGGTCAGGGTGATGCCCAGGGCGGCGGCGGCGATCTCGGCGTCCCTGAAGAACAGCTCGTAGAAGTCGCCCATGCGGAAGAACAGGATCGCGTCCGGCGCATTGGCCTTGGCCGCCAGGAACTGCGCCATGACAGGCGTCACGCCCTCCGCGGAGGGAAGGGCGTCGGCTTTCGGCGGGTGTGCAAGGGGAGCGTTCATGCGAGCGGCGCAGGGTGAAGGAATGCGGGGACACGCTCAAGCGCCATGGCGCGGTCTTGCACAAGCGTCGCTGCACTGCGACAAGCCCGGCAGGCGGTTAAGGGAACACGGTGCGAAACCGTGGCTGTGCCCGCAACTGTAGGCGGCGAGGCCGTCGTTCGATCCGGAGAGCTATCTTCGGCGTCACTGGCCCATCCTTCGGGAGAAGCCGGGAAGGCGAGAGCGGCGGCTATTGACCCGCAAGCCAGGAGACCTGGCCGCCGACGTCGTCCGTCCGCTGTCCGGGACCAGACAGAGACGCGGTGATCCGTCGAGGCGACCCGACACTTGCGCCGTCCGTTCCGGGCGGGTCGGTCGCCATCCATACGTCGCCGCGACGCGCTCGCGCGGGGACGACGGAGCCCATCGCCCATGCGTTTCAACGACACGCGATCCCTTCTACTCGCCACGGCCGCGGCTGTATTCCTTCCATCCGCCGCCTTCGCCCAGGAGGCCGACGACACCCTGCCCGAGGTGGTGGTCACCGCCACCCGCATTCCGGCCATCGTCGCCGACACCCCCGGCGCGCGCGTCATCGACAGCGCGACCGTCGAACAGCGCGGCGCCGTCTTCGCCGCCGACATCCTGTCCGACGTGCCCGGCCTGTCCGTGACCCGGTCGGGCGCCTTTGGAGGCGTGGCCCAGGTTCGCATGCGCGGCGCGACGCCGGGCAAGACCCTGGTCCTCGTCGACGGCGCCGTGGTCAATGACGCGGCCGAACCCAACGGCGCCTATGATTTCTCGGGCTTCGACCTGGGCGACATCGAGCGCATCGAGGTGCTCTCTGGTCCGCAGTCGTCCCTGTGGGGCTCCGACGCCATCGGCGGGGTGATCGCCTTCACCACCAAGGAGATCGACGGCGTCCGCGCCGAGGCCGAGGCCGGCAGCTACGACACCCTTCGCGGCCGTCTGGCCGGCGGCGTCGCCAACGACGCCTGGGCGCTCGGCGGCTACGTCTCGCGCTTCGTCACGGACGGCATCTCCGTCGCCGACGAGGCGAACGGCAATCCCGAGGCCGACGGCTTCGAGAACACCACCGTCGGCGTTCGCGGCCGCTACGCCGTCTCGTCGACGGTCGAGCTGGACGGTTCAGCCCGCTGGTCGCAGAGCGAGGCCGATCTCGATAACGGCTTCCCGGTCGAGGACAACGACGACCGCTCCGAGTCCGAGCAATGGTCCGGCGTCATCCGCTCCAGCGTCGAGGCCCTGGGTCTCGACCACCAGTTCAGCGTCTCGGCCTCGGACATCGAACGTCAGACCTTCAGCGCCTTCGGCTCGGTCTTCGAGGCCGACCGCCAGTCATACCGCTGGCAGGCCAACGGCGAGACCGGCGCCGCCGTCTACGCCTTCGGCGCAGAGCGTGAGGAAAGCGCCGGCAGCATCTCCACCGGCGACAGCGTCAGCCTCGGGACGACCTCGGTCTTCGCCACGGGCCGCTATCAGGCGACCGACGCGCTGAGCGTCACCGGCGGCCTGCGTTTCGACGATACGGACGACTTCGGCTCCGAGACCACCGGCCGACTGTCCGCCGCCTGGGACGTCGGCGCCGGCTTCACCCTGTCGGGCGCCTGGGGCACGGGCTTCAAGGCCCCGACGGTCAGCCAGGCCGTGTGCGACTTCTGCTTCTCGTCCCAGCCCTTCCCGGCGCTGCGGCCGGAAACGGCGGACGGCTATGAGGCGGCGATCGGCTGGCGTTCGGCCGACGGCCGCATCGAGGGGCGGGCGACCGTCTATCGCCTGAACGTCGACGACCAGATCACCTACATCTTCGATCCGCTCACCTTCGACAGCTATTACGTCAACATCGCCGAAACGGCGACGGACGGCGTCGAGCTGGAGGGCCGGGCCGTGCTGGGCGGCGGCTTCGACCTGACCCTCGCGTACGCCTGGACCGACGCGCGGGACGAGAGCAACGGCCGCCGACTGGCCCGCATTCCGGAACACGCCGCATCCGGAACCCTGGGCTGGACGGGCGACCGCCTCTCGGCGGCCCTGACCGTCCGGGCGGAAGGCGAGCAGAACGACACCAACGCCGCGACCCCCGCCGTTCTCGACGGCTTCGTTACGGCGAACCTGAATGCCGCCTATGCGCTGACGGACAACGTCACCCTGACCGCGCGCGTCGATAACCTGGCGGACGAGCGCTACCAGCAGGTGCTCGGCTACGGGGAACCGGGCCGTTCGGCCTTCGTCGGGGTCAGGCTGCGCTACTGATCCGGCTGCGAGGCCCGGCCGAAATCTCGGCCGGGTGCTCCAGCTGAAGCGCTTCCCAGTCCAGCGCAGGCGCGTGGGCGTGGGCGGCGGCCAGCACGGCGCGCAGTTCGGCCGCCGAGGCGGCGCTGGCCACCACGGCCGAGGCCTGCGGGAGACCCAGGGTGTAGGCCAGCGTCGCCTGCATCGGGTCGACGCGGGCTTCAGCCAGCCGCCGGCGAATGCGCGACAGCTGCGGCGCATGGTGGGCCAGATGCGGCGGCAGGCTGTCGCCGCTCATGAACAGCAGGCCCTTGGCGAACACCGACGACAGATGGATCGCGGCGCCGCCCGAGGCGATCTCGTCGAGAATGCCCGAGCGATGCACCCGCTGGTCCAGCAGGTTGCAGGGCAGCTGGACAACGTCCGGCTGGAAGCGGCGCGCCAGCAACGCCGGACCGTCCTCGACCGTGGCGCAGAAGCCGATGCGACGGAACAGGCCGCGGTCCTTCAGCGCCTGCATCCGGTCCCACAGATGACGCCCCTCGGCCCCGACCAGGTCGGCGGCGCTGGAGGCCAGCAGCACGTCGCCTCGCGGCAGGCCCATCCGCTCCAGCGATCGCCGGGCGCGGGCTTCGACGCGATCGACGCCCTCGGCGATGGAGACCGTACGGACCGTGACCTGGAAGGGGGTCGGGAAAGGCCAGGCCTGACCCAGCCGCCGCTCGCCGTCGCCGTCCGGACGGGTGGCCACCAGCGAGACCCCGGCGTCGGCGGCGGTCTGCAGAAGGAAGCGAAGCGCGTCGTCCCGGGCGCCCACCGGCGCGGGCACGGCGCGCTCGGGCTCATGCACCACCGCAAGCGCGAGTTTGTCGGCCGGAGAGGGGGCGCGGTTCGGAATCACCGGCGGACTGTGACGATCAAAGTTTAAGGCGCCCCTTCCAAGACCTTGACCGAATATTACCGGCCGCCCGGTAGTACGACCGCTACATACAGCGTTTTCAACCACTTACCTTTCGGCGGTATGACTAACGCGGGGTGTAAGACAGGCCGGAAATTTATCGCCGGCGACGGTTGATTCGGTCCCCGGCCGCCTCGGCCCCATTCCCGCCCTTGCATCGCGGGGCGTCTGGTCCTTTAAGCGCGCGCATTGTGAACGCCCCTCCCCCGCGTTCGTCGAAGGATCCGCTCATGACGTCGTCCGCCGTCCCCGCCCCGAAAAAGGTCGTGCTCGCCTACTCCGGCGGCCTGGACACCTCGATCATCCTGAAGTGGCTGCAGACCGAATATAACGCCGAGGTCATCACCTTCACGGCCGACCTGGGTCAGGGCGAGGAGCTCGCCCCGGCGCGCGAGAAGGCCCTGAAGATGGGCATCAAGCCCGAGAACATCTTCATCGACGACCTGCGCGAGGAGTTCGTGCGCGACTTCGTCTTCCCGATGTTCCGCGCCAACACCGTCTATGAGGGCCAGTATCTGCTCGGCACCTCGATCGCCCGGCCGCTGATCGCCAAGCGCCAGATCGAGATCGCCCGCATGGTCGGCGCCGACGCGGTCTGTCACGGCGCCACCGGCAAGGGCAACGACCAGGTCCGCTTCGAGCTCGGCTACTACGCGCTGGAGCCCGACATCCACGTCATCGCCCCGTGGCGCGAGTGGGAGTTCAAGTCGCGCGAGGCCCTGCTGGACTTCGCCGAGAAGCACCAGATCCCGATCTCCAAGGACAAGCGCGGCGAGGCCCCGTTCTCGGTCGACGCCAACCTGCTGCACTCCTCGTCCGAGGGTAAGGTGCTGGAAGACCCGGCGGTCGAGGCCCCCGAGTTCGTGCACCAGCGCACCATCAGCCCCGAGGACGCGCCGGACACCCCGACCGTCTTCACCATGGGCTTCGAGAAGGGCGACGCGGTCTCCATCGACGGCGTGGCCCTGTCGCCGGCCGAACTGCTCACGAAGCTGAACCAGCTGGGCCACGACAACGGCGTCGGCCGCCTCGACCTGGTCGAGAACCGCTTCGTCGGCATGAAGTCGCGCGGCGTCTACGAGACACCGGGCGGCACCATCCTGCTGGCCGCCCACCGCGGCATCGAGTCCATCACCCTGGACCGCGGCGCCATGCATCTGAAGGACGAGCTGGCGGTCAAATACGCCCACCTGATCTACAACGGCTTCTGGTTCTCGCCCGAGCGCGAGATGCTGCAGGCCGCCATCGACCACTCCCAGGCCAAGGTCTCGGGCACGGTCCGGGTCAAGCTCTACAAGGGCAATGTCTCGATCATCGGCCGCGAAAGCCCGAACAGCCTGTACGACCAGGACCTCGTCACCTTCGAGGAAGGCGTCCAGGCCTACGACCACCGCGACGCCGCCGGCTTCATCAAGCTGAACGCCCTGCGCCTGCGCGTGCTGGGCAAGCGCGACGCCCGCGACAACGGCTGATCGACCTCAGGGCCGCGCGATCCTCAGGATCGCCGCGGCCCGATCGTCGGCGATCCAGATCGAGCCGTCCCGCGCCACCGCCAGACCGGCCGGCGACCCTTGCGGATGCCGCCCGGCCTGGGCGCTCCAGCCCGGCGTCAGTACCTTGCCCTGCGGCGCCGGCGCATCGGCCGGATAGGCCAGAGCTCCGCGCGGATAGATGGCGTACAGCGCCCGCGTGGCCGTCAGCGGCGCGCCCGACCAGTCCGTCTCCAGCGCCACGACCCTGCCCGCGGCCCGGCGATAGCCGTGCCAGCTCATCAGCAGCCGGCCGCGCAGCTCCGGGAACATCGCCCCGTCATAGTAGAGCATCGCCAGCGGCGCCGCGTGCGGCGGCAGCAGTGATACCGGCGCCGTCCGCTGGTCGCAGCGCGCCTCGGCGGCCGTCCAGCC
Source organism: Brevundimonas lenta (assembly GCF_014196335.1). Lineage (GTDB taxonomy): Bacteria > Pseudomonadota > Alphaproteobacteria > Caulobacterales > Caulobacteraceae > Brevundimonas > Brevundimonas lenta. The sequence goes on along the minus strand of NZ_JACIDM010000001.1, from coordinate 351,714 downwards.
GGGCATCGGCGTCCGCATGTCGGTGCAGTAGGGCCAGCCGTAGTGCCGGCCGGACTGCAGACGGTTGATCTCGTCGTACGGCCGGCCGGGCTCGTTCAGGTCCACCGAGTTCTCGGCCTGGAAGATCGCGCCCGCCGGGTGCCGGACCATGGCCACCGAGTTGCGCAGCCCCGTCGCATACGGCCTCCATTCGGCGCTCCAGCGGCCGTTCCCGGCCGGGGCGTAGCGCCGGACCATGCCCTGCTCCGCCTCCTCGACGCAGCGACCCCGGGCGTCCCGTCGCGGCGCCTCGCGCGCGTCCAGACAGCGGTCCGACGGGGCCCCGACATTGACCAGCAGGGCCCCGTCGCCGTCGAAGACGAAACTCGACAACGGATGGCGGTTCTCGTGCAGCCGGTTGTCCGGCAGCCCCTCGACCACGGCGACCGCCCGGTCAGGCCGCGCCGGATCGAAGGCGATGATGCGGCTCATCTCGGCCAGATAGACGCGGCCGTCCGGCCCCTTCGCGATCGTGTGCGGCATGGACAGGCGATCCATCAGCCGGGTCCAGCGCACCGCGCCGTCCGGCTGCAACGACAGACGCCACAGCGCGCCGCGCCCCGCCTCCCAGCCGCCCAGGTCGGTGACCAGCCAGTCGCCGTTCGTCAGCTCCAGCAGGCCGCGCGGCATCCGCGGGCCCTCGTCACCTGTCCGTTGCCAGACCCGGCCGAGGCAATACCCCTCGGCCATCCGCACCTGGGTCGCCGGCCGGCCGCCGCAGTCGCCCTCGACCGCATAGGCGCGCGACGCCTGCTGCCCGGCGGCCGGCGGGGCCAGTCCGAACAACGCCGCCGCCGCCAGGATCGCCCGCCAGCCGATCATGATGCCCGTCCCCGTGAAATCCCAGGGCGACGCTAGCGCGGGACGGGCTCCCTTGGAAACGGCCCGGGCGGCGGTACGACCCAGGGTCTTCACCTGAGTGAAGGCGTCCGACGGGCGGGGCACTATCCCGCCTTCCGTCGCCCCCCCAGGAGATCATGATGTCCGCTCGCCTGTTCCTCGCCGCCGCCCTCGTCGTCGGCTCTCTGGCAGGTCCCGCCCTCGCCCGGCAGCAGCCCGCCGCGCCGCCTGCGGCCCAGGCCCCGGCCGAACCGCGCAGCGACGCCGAAATGGCGATGAATGCGAGGGGCGAAGCCTTCTCGGGGCGCATGGACCAGATGAAGGCCGAACTGCAGGTCGCCATGGACGACCCGGCCACCGACGCGGCCGGCAAGACCGCCGCCACCGACGCCATCCTCAACCGCTACCAGCCCGAGATCGACGCCTTCGCCGGCGAGCTGGAGGCCTTCTTCCGCTCCGAGGCCGGCAAGCCCGAGAACGTCTCCCAACGCGACCAACTCCTCGCCGCGGCCGATGCGGCGCCGCCGGCCATCCGCGGCATTCCTCAGATCGTCCGCACCGCCGTCCAGCAGGCCCTGACCGCGCCGCCGGCCGCCGCCGCGCCGCAGTAGGCGGCTCCCTTACCGCGATTTCACTTGTGGTCGACCGGTGTTGGGCGGACCTTCCCCGGAGCCTTTCAGGAGCCCCCGATGTTCAAGGCCCTTTCCCTCGCCGCCGCCCTCGCCGTTCTGCCGATCTCGGCCTCCGCCGGCGACGTACGCGGCCCGTCCGAAGACGCCATCGAAGCCGCCGCCGCGCGGTTCGAGGCGCGCATGGAAGCCTTCAGCGACCGCGCCGAGAGCATTTCCGAGGACGAGACCCTGAGCGAAGCCCAGCGCGAGGTCCGCATCGCGGCGCTCTGGGCCGAGTATCAGCCTGACGTCGACGCCTTCACCGCCGTGGTCTCTGAACACGCCGGCAAGATCGCCGAGGAGGCGCTGGCCGACCTCGACATCGACGCCATGGTCACCGCCGCCCTCGATGAGGTCGAGGCTTCGGGCGCGCTCAACCTCGCCCAGGGCCTGGCCGTCAACGGCGCCTGGGCCTCGGACGATCCGGAGCACATGGAGACCATGGGGCTGGTGGCCGAATACGCCGTCGGCGAGGCGCTGGATGCTGTCGACGCCGCCACCGCGGACATCCCGGTCGTGGTGCAGGACATCACGAACGAGCCTGACCAGGTCGACGTCGAAGTCATCGAAGTCACACCCGGCCGGTGATCGCCGGGGGCGCAGCCCCGCCCGCTTGACCTCGCGGCTACGCTGCGGGACGGACGGCGCGTGAACCTCCCCGTCGATCCCCATCTGTACGCGACCTTTCTCGGGGTCATGGCCGTCATGGCCGTGACGCCCGGTCCGGCCAACGTCTTCTCCGTCGCCAACGGCGTGCAGCGCGGCAAGGCCGGCGCCATGGCGGGCGTGGTCGGCATGAACGCCGCCACCCTGGTCTGGTTCGGCGCGGCGGCGCTGGGCCTCGGCGCCCTGGTCGTCGCCTTCCCCCAGATCTTCCGCCTGATCTCGATCGGCGGGGCCCTCTATGTCGCCTGGCTCGGGATCAACGCCCTGCGCGGCGCCTTCCGCACCGCGGCCGATCCCGATCACCCCACGATCAAGATGGGCCGCAGCGCCCTGGTCGACGGCTTCATGGTCCAGATCGCCAATCCCAAGGCCATCCTGTTCTTCACCGCCGTGCTGCCGCCCTTCCTCGATGTGAACCGCCCGGCGGCCCCGCAGCTGGCCCTGTTCGCCGTCGCCACGATCGGCATGGACGTGCTCAGCATGTCGGCATACGGTCTGGGTGGGGCGGCGTTGGCCCGACGTATGTCGGAGCCGCGTTTCCGGCGAGGATTCGCTATCTTCACCGGGGTGCTCCTGCTTGCTGCCGCCGTTCTCATTCTCACGCGTTTATAAGGACTTGAATCCGGCGGAACCGCAGCCGTTCATGTCCCGTTCAGCCGTTATGGCGCGTTGGTTGCGCGTCAAGGAGCACTCACATGAGACATCGTTTCCCCAGGCTTGTTCTTCTGGCGGCGACGACCGCGCTCGCCCTGTCGGCCTGCGCTACCGCCACCCCCTATGGTCCGGCGGGTCCTGACAGCCGCTACGGCTATTCCGATACGCGGGTCGATTCCGACCGCTACCGGATCAATTTCGCCGGCAACTCGGTCACCTCGCGCGAACAGGTCGAAATGGCCCTGCTGCTGCGCGCGGCCGAGGTCACGGTCGAAAGCGGCAACGACTGGTTCTCGACCGTCAATCGCGTCACCGATCGCGACGTCCGCTACACCTCGACCATGGACCCCTGGTACGGATCCTACGGACCCTACTGGGGACCGTCCTGGCGCTACTATTCCCGCGGCTACTGGAGCCCGTGGGGCTGGGGCGGCCCGTGGGGTGGGCCCGGCTACGGCTTCGGCGGCGACGTCCGCGAGATCGATCGTTTCGAGGCCTCGGCCGAGATCGTCGTCCGCAGCGGACCCAAGCCCGCCGACGACCCGAACGCCTTCGACGCGCGCGAGGTGATCAACAACCTCGGCCCGCGCGTGCCGCGTCCGGCGCCGCCGACGGCCTAGGTCGCCGCACGGATCGGGAAAGTCCCGCGGATCAGCCGATCCGCGGGCTCTTCAGTCTGCGCTTGTTGGCGTGCGTCTCCGGCGCCGTGCCCAGATCCTCGGGGATTTCGCCCTTGAAGTAGAAGCGCTGCCACGCCTCCTTGGCGGCCTCGGGGTCGCCGGACGCCAGACGCTTGTTGAAGTCCGTCCGCGACCGGTTCCAGGCCTCGAACTGGCCCTGCATGTTCGGATTGGACTCCAGCGTCCGGATCACCGGCTCGAAGGCCTCGGCCTTGCGGTGCTCGATCGGCAGGATGAAGCAGAACGGCTCGCCCTTCTCGAACTTCACCCGGCCGGGCCGGGTGAAAATCCAGTTCATCGTGAAGGGGAAGGGCAGCCAGTCGGTCTCGATCAGGCCGACCAGCGGCTGGATGCCGTCCTTCACGTGATTGGGCGCGCCCGAACACTGCAGGCCCCAGCCCGGCGGCGTGCGGAACAGATACTGCGGATGGAAGGTCAGCACCCCGCGCGAGAAGTGCGAGCTGACGATATGCGCCAGGTCCGGCGCCGGCCGTTCGGGCGTGATGACGATGTCGGACTGGTTCGGCCCGCCGTTCCATTCGGCCACGAAGGTGATCGGGCACAGGATCTCCCAGCCCGTGGTGTTGGCCATGTTCAGCGGCAGGCAGCGGTAGGGGTGCCGGCTGGCGAAGGCGTCCATCCAGTTCCGCGACTGGCGGCCGGGCACCAGGTCCGGCGGCCGCTGGCTCATCGGATAGCATTCCAGTTCCACAGACGGTCTCCGGCGGGTAAGCGGGGATGTTCCCTCCTCCCTAGCTTCGCCCGATGACCGAAGACAAGCCGATGAACCCTCCCGCCTGGGATCGTGACCGCCTGCTGGCGTGGATGGCCGACAACGGCCTGACCCAGACGACGCACGACCACCCGGCCGTCTTCCGCGTCGAGGAGGGGCTGGAACTCAAGGCCGCCATGCCCGGCGCCCACACCAAGAACCTGTTCCTCAAGGACAAGAAGGGCCGCCTGTGGCTGATCTCGGCCCGCCAGGACACGGTCATCGACCTGAAGCGCGCGCCCAACACCATCGGCTCGGACAAACTGTCGTTTGGCAACGAGGGCCTGCTCTACGAAACCCTCGGCCTGACGCCGGGCTCGGTCACCGCCTTCGGCCTGATCAACGACGCCGACCGTCGCGTAACCTTCGTCCTCGACAAGGCCCTGTGGGACGCCGACCTGGTCAATTTCCACCCCCTGACCAACACGGCGACCACGGCGATAGGGCAGGACGACTTCAGGAGGTTTCTCTCGCTGCTGGGGCGGGAGCCGATCGTGGTCGATTTTTCGACACTGTCCTGAAGCCCCATACCGCCAAGCTTGGCGGAGGGGACGATGAAGCGTGGTGTCAGGTCAGCGTTGATTGCTGCAGGCGTACTGGGAGCGGCCCTCGTCCCGCTCTCCGGACTAGGACTGCTCTGGCTGCCGTTTCAGGTCGCGCACACGGCCATTCTGGAACGGCTGCCCACGCCGATCCTTGCGCGGGTCCTGATCGGGAAGGCCGGCGACACAATCGTTGCAGACAGCCGCGGCCGATGGCCAATCCGCAATGGGCTGGTGCTTTACGGACAGCCTGGCCTTACGGCTCCAGGGATATGCGCCCTCGAAATCTACAGCGTGGGCACCCAATATGTGACCCGGGCACGGGGGCGACCCGGTGACCGGCCTCTGACGGCGACGACTGTGTACGGCGCCCTCTCCGCGCCGGGGGAAGATTGCTCTTCGTATCGCGATTTCGAGCACTTGTTCGGCGCCGAGGATTACATCATCGAGGACGCCATCCAGGTCCTGAGCAACGCCCGAAAATCGGCTGGCGCTGGTCCGCTGACTTTCAGCGCGCGCTGTCTCTCCCGGCTGGAGTCGCAAGAGGGACGCCCCTGTGACGCCAGATCGTATTTGGCCTCGCTGGACTTCAAGAAGCTGAACCACATTCGGCTGCTCGGTGACGATGCCGATGAGACCCGCTCCCGCTACCGTGTGACCTTCATGGACGGAGACGTCCACGGGCACCCCTTGCTGACCACCCTCAAGATCGAGACCCGCCATCGCTCCCGGTATGGCCCGGAGATCGTCGCAGTCGACATAAAACGGGAAGCGCTCTGAGGCTGACTTTCACCGCGTCCCCTGCTAGAGCCCCGCGCGTCTCCCCGACCTCCAGCATCACGGACGCCGCCATGCCCGCCGCTCCCGACTTTCCCCCCGCGCCCGACCGCGTGGCGCCGAAGCGCGCCCTGATCTCGCTCAGCGACAAGACGGGGCTGGAGGATGCGGCCCGCGCCCTGCACGACCTCGGCGTCGAACTGGTCTCGACCGGCGGCACCCGCGCCGCCATCGCCGGCTTCGGCCTGCCGGTGAAGGACGTCGCCGACCTGACCGGCTTCCCCGAGATGATGGACGGCCGGGTCAAGACCCTGCACCCCGTCGTTCACGGCGGCCTGCTCGGCGTCCGCGACGAGCCCTCGCACGCCCAGGCCATGACCGAACACGGGATCGGCGGCATCGATATCGCCTGGATCGACCTCTATCCCTTCGAGGCCACGGTCGCCTCCGGCGGCGGCTTCGAGGCCGCGGTCGAGAACATCGACATCGGCGGCCCGGCCATGATCCGCTCGGCCTCCAAGAACCACGGCTACGTCGCCGTCTGCGTCGACAAGGTCGCGGTGGACGAGGTGCTGGCCGCGCTCAAGGCCGACGGCGCGACCTCGCTGGAGCTGCGCAAACGCCTCGCCGCCCGCGCCTTCGCCCGCACCGCCGCCTACGACGCCGCCGTCTCGGGATGGTTCGCCGGCCAGGTCGGCGACGAGGCCCCGGCCCGCAAATCGATCTCCGGCTCGTTGGCCCAGACCCTGCGCTACGGCGAAAACCCGCACCAGACCGGCGCCTTCTACCGCACGGGCGAGCGCCGTCCCGGCGTGGCCTGGGCCGAACAGATCCAGGGCAAGGAGCTGGGCTACAACAACATCGCCGACGCCGACGCCGCCTATGAGCTGGTGGCCGAGTTCGAGGCTCCGGCCGTGGTCATCGTCAAACACGCCAACCCGTGCGGCGTGGCCGTCGGCAAGGACCTGTCGGAAGCCTACGCCCGCGCACTGGAATGCGACGCCGTCTCGGCCTTCGGCGGGGTGATCGCGGTCAACCGTCCGCTGAACGGCGACGACGCCCGCGCCATCACCGGCATCTTCACCGAGGTGGTCATCGCCCCCGGCGCCGACGACGAGGCGAAGCAGGTCTTCGCCGGCAAGAAGAACCTGCGCCTGCTGATCACCGACGGCCTTCCCGACCCGCACGGCGCGGGCGAGGTGTTCCGCTCGGTGGCCGGCGGCTTCCTGGTCCAGTCGCGCGACCGCAGCCTGATCAAACCCTCGGACCTGAAGATCGTCACGCGCCGCCAGCCGACGCCGACAGAAATCCAGGACATGCTGTTCGCGTTCACCGTGGCCAAGCACGTCAAGTCCAACGCCATCGTCTATGCGAAGGACGGCCAGACCGCCGGCATCGGCGCCGGCCAGATGAACCGCCGCGACTCGGCCCGCATCGCCGCCATCCGCGCCCGCGAGGCCGGCGAGGCCAAGGGCCTGGCCCATTCCCTCGCCGAGGGTTCGGCCTGCGCCTCGGAAGCCTTCTTCCCGTTCGCCGACGGCCTGCTGGAAGCGATCGCCGCCGGCGCCACGGCGGTGATCCAGCCGGGCGGTTCGATCCGCGACGACGAGGTCATCGCCGCCGCCGACGAGAAGGGCATCGCCATGGCCTTCACCGGGGTCCGCGTCTTCCGGCACTAAGCCGCCAGCCACCTTCTCCCGCCCCCGGAAAACGCTAAGGTCGGCGCATGGACACGCTCGCCGACCGCTGGAAACTGCTTGAGGCCCGTACCACTGTGGTCGGCGCCGATGACGACCGGCCGCGCCCGGCCGTCATCCTGTTCCACGGTTGCGGCGGCCTGCGCGACCACCTGCCCCGCTACGCCGCGGCGGCGAAGGCGGCCGGATGGCGCGCCTTCATCGTCGATTCCTGGGGCGCGCGCGGCTGGAGCCGGGAACTGGCCCTGCTGACGGTCTGCACCGGCCTGATGCTGCGCGGCGACAAGCGCGCCGGCGACGTGCTGGCGGCCCTGGACGGCGTGTCCCGGCGGCGGGACGTGGACTCGATGAAGATCGCACTGGCGGGATGGAGCCACGGCGGCTGGGGCATCATGGAGGCCATGAGCGCCGACCGTCGCCCCCGCAGTCTCGGCCTCGCCGACCCCGGCGCCGTCGACCTCGGCGGCGTCCTGGCCGTCTATCTCGCCTATCCGTACATCGGGCCGGCGGCCCTGAACCGCATGCGGCCGTGGAAACACTGCCCGAAGACCCTGGCCGTCATCTCGCGCGCCGATCACCTGACCACGGTGCGCAACGCCGAGAACGTTCACGCCATGGTCCGCAACTGCGGCGCAGACGTCGAGACCTGGGTCGCCGAGGGCACCCACGCCTTCGACGAACCCGGCGCCTCGCCGCCCATGCGCTATCACCCGGAACTGGCCGACGAGGCCGAACGCCGCTTCGTCGCCCTGCTGGAGGACGTAGCCGTCGCTCCTCAGCCCTGACGATTCAGCCTTGGGGCTCGATCGTCACCGGCGCGCGGATCGAATTGGCGACGTAGCAATGCTCATGCGACCGGTGATGCAGGTCATCGATCGCCGCCGCGTCGGGCCGGTTGTCGCCTGAAAAGTCGATGGCGGGGCGCAACGTCACCGCCGTGATCGAGACCTTGCCCCGGTCGTCCCGGCTCATGATCCCGACCGCCTGGTCGCGATAACGGTCGACGACGAAGCCGGCCTTGGCCGCAAAGCCCAGGAAAAACAGCATGTGGCAGCTCGAGACGGCCGCCACCAGGGCCTCCTCGGGGTCCACCGCAGCGGGGTCCGACATCGGCACCGGCACGCTGCCGGGGGCCGACGATCCGCGCACCACCGCGCCCCCGTCGAAGCGCCAGTCGTGGGCGCGGGCGTATTTGTTGTCGAGGAAGGGCTGGTCGCCCCGACTCCATTCGACGGTGGCGACATACTCACTCATGACGACCCCTTGCGGCTGCGATGACCAAACCGTGTAGCCTGAGCCGGCGCCCAAACCCAGCCGTCGGCTTGCCCGCGCGGGCGAGCCGCCTTATCCGGAGGCATGGCTGCTCCCCTGATCTGTCCGTCCATCCTCGCCAGCGACTTCGCCCGCCTGGGTGAAGAGGTCCGCGCCCTTGAAACCGCCGGCGCCGACTGGATCCACGTCGACGTCATGGACGGCCATTTCGTGCCGAACCTGACCATGGGTCCGGACATCGTGAAAGCGATCCGTCCGCACACCAGCCTGCCGTTCGACGTGCACCTGATGGTCGCTCCGGTCGATCCGTGGCTGGAGGCCTATCGCGACGCCGGCGCGGACATCCTGACCGTCCACCCGGAAAGCGGCCCGCACCTGCACCGCACCCTCGGCCGCATCCGCCAGCTGGGCGCCAGGGCGGGCGTGGTGTTCAACCCCGGCACGCCGCTGAACATCCTCGAGGAGGTCGTCGATCTGGTCGACGTGGTCTTGCTGATGTCGGTCAATCCGGGCTTCGGCGGCCAGTCCTTCATCGAAAGCGCCCTGCGCAAGATCGAGCGCACCCGCGCCATCCTCGACGCCGCCGGTTCGAAGGCGCACCTCCAGGTCGACGGCGGCGTGACCTCCGCCAACGCCGGCGCCTGCGTCGCCGCCGGGGCCGACGCCCTCGTGGCCGGTTCCTTCGTCTTCAAGGGCGGTCCGTCCGCCTACGCCGCCAACATCCAGGCGCTGAAGTCCGCGTGAGCCCGTTCGGTCCCTTCGCCCGCCCGGAAGGCGGCGGGCCCGCGCCCGGCGAAATCCCCGGCCTGCGCGGCGCGCCCGTCCGCACCCCGGTTCGCGCCACCGGCGCCTCCACCGGCGCATCGCTGTGGCCGGCGCTCACCGGACGCATGCTCACCCGTCAACTGTGGATCGAGCTCTACGGCCTGCCCGGCTACGCCCTGACCCTGAAGGGCCGCGTCGCCCAGGCCTTCGCCTCGATGCCGCGGGACTTCCGGCCCGTCGATCCGACCATCGGCAAGGGCGCCCTCGCCGGCCGCTTCGTCCTTGCCGGCTCCAGCCTTGAGGCCCCCGCGCCCGAGGACCCGTTCAACCGCCCCAGCCCGACCCGCGCCTTCGCCGTCGACCTGCACGCCTTCGCCTGGCTGCCGTCGCTGATGGCCCAGGGCGAGCGCGGCGCCCGCGAGGCCCTGCGCCTGACCCTGACCTGGGCCGAGGTCTTCTCGCGCTGGTCGCCCTTCGCCTGGGATCCCGACATCCTCGCCCGGCGCGCCTACGTCCTCGCCTGCGCCGCCCGCCGCATGGGCCAGGTCGCCACCGAGGCCGAGCGCCTGCGTCTCGCCGACGTGCTGGGTCGCCAGGCCCGCCAGCTGCTGCGTCCGCCCGGCGGCGTCGCCACCCTGGCCGAGCGCCTGACCGCCGCCGCCCTCGTCGGCTGCGTCCTCGCCGGTCCGCCCGGCGCCGCCATCCGCCGGAAGGCCCTCGGCCGCCTGACCCGCGCCCTCGACCGCGCCGTGGGCCCCGACGGCGCCCACGCCAGTCGCAGTCCCGAGGCCGGGATGGAGCTGCTGCTCGACCTTCTGTCGCTCGAGGATGCGCTCGGCCAGCTGTCCGAGGCCGCGCCCGAGGGCGTCCGCGCCGCCATCCACCGCCTGACCGCCGCCCTGCGGCTGCATACCCTCCCCGACGGCCGCCTGATCTCCATGCAGGGCGGCGGTCCGTCGACCGCGGCCCGCGTCGCCGCCGCGCTGGGCGAGGACGCCGTTTCCGATCTTTCCGGCAGCGTCGGCGGCCTGACCCGCGTCCGCAGTCCGCTGCTGACCGTCGTCGCCGACGTCGCCCCGCCCGCCCGCGGCGGATGGGCCGTCGCCGCCTGCGCCCAGCCGCTGGCGCTGGAGATCGTCTGCGGCAAGGACCGGCTGATCACCGGCTGCGGCTGGACGCCCCGCGCCGCCGACCGCCAGGGCCTGCGCCTGACCCCCGGCCACTCGACCCTGACGCTCGGCGAGACCACCACCGGCGAACCGCTGGGCGGCTGGAAGGGCGACCTGCTCGGCGCTCGCCTGATCGGCCGGCCGCTGCACGTCACCGCCGACCAGCGCGACGGCGAAGGCGCCGTCTGGCTGGAGGTCGAGCACGACGGCTGGGTCCACGACTATGGCCTGCTGCACCAGCGCCGCCTCTACCTCGACCAGCGCCTCGACGAACTGCGCGCCGAGGAGCGACTGCACCCCGCGCCCGGCCAGAAAGACGTCGTCCGCGCCATCGCCGCCCCCTACGCCGTGCGCTTCCAGCTGGAGCCGGGCGTTCAGGCCTCGCTGGCCCGCGACCGCCGCTCCATCCTGCTGCGCGGGCACTCCGGCCGCGGCTGGTGGTTCCGGACCGATGGTCCGGACGTGGCCATCGAGCCCTCGGTCCATGTCGACGAGGGCCTCACCCGGCGCTCGCTGCAGATCGTCGTGCGCGGTTCGGCCCGGACGGATTCCGAGACGAAGATCCGCTGGAAACTGAGCCCGGCGGGCGCAGGCGGCGACCCAACCTGACCCCCGCGACCTCTTGAGCCGCGAATGGCTCGGGACCATCTCACGGCCTTCCGCGTTACGACTGATCCGATACAGGACTGACATGACCCTCGCCGATCCGACCTCGCCGCCTGAAGACCTGATCAAGGAAGGTTCCGACGCCGGCTTCATGAAGGACGTCATCGAGGCGTCGAAGACCCAGCCGGTGCTGGTCGACTTCTGGGCCACCTGGTGCGGCCCCTGCCGTCAGCTGACCCCCGCGCTGGAGAAGGCCGTCCGCGCCGCCGGCGGAGCGGTCAAACTGGTCAAGATCGACGTCGACAAGAACCCGGCCTACGCGGGCCAGCTGCGCGTACAGTCGATCCCCACCGTCTACGCCTTCGTCAACGGCCAGCCCGTCGACGGCTTCCAGGGCGCCGTGCCGGAAAGCCAGCTGAAGGCCTTCATCGACAAGCTGACCGGCGGCGAGAGCGCCAATTCCGACATCGAACAGCTACTCTCGCTGGGCGAGGAGTCCCTGTCCCTCAACGACCTCGGCGGCGCAGCCCAGGCCTTCGCCCAGGTGCTGACGCTGGAGCCGGGCCAGGAGAAGGCCATCGCCGGCATGGCCCGGGTCTATCTGGCCGACGGCGACGTCGACCAGGCCCGTCAGACCATCGCCATGGCCGCGCCCGACTCGAAGGACCCGACCGTTCAGTCTGTCCGCGCCCAGCTGTCGCTGGCCTCTGCGGCGCCCGCCGACGCCGGCGCCAGAGTCGAGCTTGAAGCGAAGCTGGCCGCCGATCCGAACGACCACCAGACCCGCTTCGATCTGGCCGGAACCCTCGCCTCCTCCGGCGACTTCAAGGGCGCCGTCGACCATCTGCTGAAGATCGTCGCCGCCGATCGCGAGTGGAACGACCAAGCCGCCCGCAAACAGCTGCTCACCGTCTTCGACGCGGCCGGAGCGGCCTCAGACGTGGCTCGAGACGGCCGCCGTCGCCTGTCTTCGCTGCTGTTCGCGTAAGGAGAGTCCGGTTGGCTCAGGGATACATCAGGGCCGCCGACCTGCCGCAGGTGATACCGGTCTTTCCCCTGTCCGGCGTCCTGTTGCTGCCGCGCGGCCAGCTGCCGCTCAACATCTTCGAGCCGCGCTATCTGAACATGGTCGACGACGCCATGGCCGGCGACCGCATCATCGGCATGATCCAGCCCTTCCCCGGCGGCAGCAGCCTCCCCGGGCTGTTGCCGGTCGGATGCGCGGGACGCATCACCAGCTTCAACGAGACCTCCGACGGCCGCTATCTGATCACCCTGACCGGCTGCGCCCGCTTCCGTCTGTCCACGGAACTGCTGGTCCAGACGCCCTACCGCCAGGTCCGCGCCGCCTTCGAGGATTTCGAGAGCGACCTCACCGCCCCCGCCGCCGGCGAAGGCGCGCTGGATCGTGAAGGCCTTCTGGAAGCGCTGAAGGCCTATCTCGAGACCCGCGGCCTCGACATCGACTGGGAGACCGCCGAGACCGCCCCACCCGAGGCCCTGGTCAACAGCCTGGCCATGGCTCTGCCCTTCGACCCGCCCGAGAAACAGGCCCTGCTGGAGGCCCCGCGTCTCGACGAACGGGCCGAGGTCCTCACCGCCCTGATGCGCATCGGCGCGGCCGACGGCGGCGAGGGCGAAGCCCAGTCCATGCAGTGAAGACAAGTGGCTAGTGATTGGTGCTCCCTGCTTCGCGTCTGCGACGCACAGGGCACTGGAGGTGGGGCCGGCCATCCACTAATCACTAGCCACTAGCCACTAGCCACTAGCCACTAGCCACTAGCCACTTCGCGGGTCCCGACGATGAGCGACACCTTCCAGACCCCCAACGCCGTCGATCCGCGCCTGCTCGAGGTGCTGGTGTGCCCGGTCACCCGCGGCCGCCTGACCTATGATCGCGACCGCCAGGAACTGGTCTCCGCCGGCGCCCAACTGGCGTTCCCGATCCGAGACGGCGTGCCGATCATGCTGCCGGAAGAAGCGCGCCAGCTCGACTAGGCGATCAGCCGTCGATCAGGATCCAGCGGGCCCCGTCGCGCGCGACGACCGCATCCTGCGTCTCCCAGGCGCCCCCGTCGGCCACTCGCTGGTAGCGGCAGGTCCATTCCTTCCTCGGCGATGAAGGCGCACTCGACCTGACGGACGACCCGGTCCGGGACCAGGGCCGAAAATTCCGTCGTGGTCGGTCCCGCGGGCGCGGAAGTCGCGCAGCCCGTCACAAGAACGGCCGCCATCCCGACAAGAGCCAAAGCGCGCATCAAACCGCTTCCCCTCTCAACAGCCGCGGCAGGTCGCCGGTCGCGCCGCCCGCCTCGTGCATGAAAGCCTTCCGCAGCGCGGGAATCCGGTTCACCGCGGCGATGCCGATATCCCGCGCAAGCCGCACCGGCGCGGCGTCGTTCGAGAACAGCCGCACGAAGCCGTCGAACCCTGCGGTCAGCACCGTGTTGTCGAACCGCCGCCAGCGGGCGTAGCGGTCCAGCACGATCTCCGAACCGATGTCCTCGCCCAGCCGCATGGCCTCGACCAGCACCTCGGCCAGGGCCGCGGCGTCCTTCAGACCCATGTTCAGCCCCTGTCCCGCCACCGGGTGCACGGCATGCGCCGCGTCGCCGATCAGGGCCGTGCGCGGGGCCGTCAGCTCCTCGGCCAGCTGCAGCGACAGCGGATAGACGAAGCGCGGTCCCACCACCGTGACGTCTTCCAGATAGTCCCCGAACCGCCGCATCAGATGGGCGTGGAAGGCCGCGTCGGACGCGCTCTTCAGCGCCTCGGCCCGGCGGCTGGTCTCGGTCCACACCAGGCTGGCGCGGCGTTCGGTCAGGGGCAGGATGGCGAACGGACCCGCCGGCAGGAAATACTCATGCGCCACATTGCCGTGGTCCCGGCCCATCGAAACCGTGGCGACGACGCCGCCCTGGTCGTAGCTCCAGCCGACGGTGTCGATCCCGGCCTGCTGCCGCACCCGCGAACCGCGCCCCTCGGCCCCGACCACCAGCGACGCCTCCAGAGCCGTCCCGTCGGCCAGGGTCACGGTCACGCCGCCTGGTCCCGGCGTCACCGTCGCCACCGCCGCAGGAGCCCGCACCTCGATCCCGGCCGCGGTCACCGCCTCGGCCAGGGCCGAACGGATGCGCCGGTTCTCGACCATATAGCCCAGCGGTTCGCCGCCGTTGCGGTCGCCGATCTCGTCGGCGTCGAACCGCAGGAAGGCCGACGAGGCCGCCTTCGTCGCCGCACCCGGACGGCGCCCGTCCGTCACCAGGATGCGGTCCATGCGGCAGGCGTGCGGCCGCAGGGCCTCGCCGACGCCCAGCGCGTCCAGCATGCGGAAGGTCGAATAGGCGATGGCCGTGGACCGGCCGTCGAAGGTCGGCGCCAGCTGGGCGCTGAACGGCTGCGGATCGACCAGCACCACCTTCAGCCCGCCCTGCGCGGCGGCGAGGGCGAAGGTCGCGCCCGCCATGCCGGCGCCGGCGATGATCACGTCAGGACGATCGGAGCGGGTCATGCGGACTTTCTAGGGCGCTATCGCGCTTCGCGCTACTTGAGCGCGCGGATCGCGTCGCTGCGTCACGCCCGTTCCAGGGTCCGGCAATGGCGACCGAACGCATCGGCCATCTCGCGTCCCGGTCCCTGCACCTCGATGCCCTGATCGCCGTATCGCAGCTTCAGCATCCGCGCGCCCGCGATCGCCCCGGCCCAATCCGCCGGCAGTTCGCCCTCGCCCTTCAGCCGCGTCTGGTCGCCGACCTGTCCGGGCTGGCCCGGAACCGTCAGCGTCGCCGCCCCGGCCGTCAGCTCCAGCGGCGTCAACGTCGGCTCGGCCCGGAACAGGCGCACGTCCAGCCCGCCGGTCTTCAGGCCGTCGCAGCTGATGATCAGCACCGGCCGCGCCGTCCCCGGCGTCGTTTCCCGGCTCAGCACCAGGGCCGCGGGCGCCCCGTCGGCGACGCTCCAGGCCAGGGCGCCGCTGTCGACGCGGAAAGACAGCCCCGGCCCTTCGGGTTCGCTCTCCGGCGAACAGGCGGCGAGGAACAGCAGGGCGGGCAGGATCAGACGGCGCATGCCCCTGTCTCGCGCGTCCGCCGCGCACCGTCCAGCCACGGCGCAGCTGGTAAATGCCCCCTTAACCACGCGCGCGCGATACTGGCCGCCGATATCGCCTTCCCGGAGTTCCGCCCGCATGTCCGCCGCCGCAGCCATCGGCCAGCGTGTCTGGATCAGCACCCGCATCCTGTGGGGCGCGCCCTTTGTGGTCCGCTTCCGCGGCGTGCTGCAGGCCCTGCTCGCCGCCCTGCTCGTGGTCGCCCTGGCGTCGTGGAATCCGGCCGATCCCAGCCTGAACGCCGCCTCCACCGCCGCGCCGTCCAACTGGCTCGGCGCCAACGGCGCCCTGTTCGCCGACCTGCTGATGCAGTCGCTGGGCCTCGCCGCCTGGCCGGCCTGCCTGCTGCTGATCGCCTTCGGCCTGGCCGGCGCCATCGGCGACGCCATCCAGCAGCGCCTCAAGCCCACGTCGGTGAAGGCCCTGTCGGCGACCGGCGGCGTGCTGGCCCTGTCCGCCGCGCTCTCGGCCCTCGCCCCGCCCGCCGCCTGGCCGCTGGCCGC
The DNA here is from genome assembly GCF_014196335.1 of Brevundimonas lenta. Lineage (GTDB taxonomy): Bacteria > Pseudomonadota > Alphaproteobacteria > Caulobacterales > Caulobacteraceae > Brevundimonas > Brevundimonas lenta. Next base: position 335,953 of record NZ_JACIDM010000001.1, on the reverse strand, counting down.
CGGTCTGGGCGGTCTGTGGGGCGACGCCATCGTCGGCCTGATCCGTATGGCCTGCACGGCGATGCGCATCCCCGGCGCCGCGATCATCGCCGGCGTCATGTTCCTGCCGCTGGCCCTGTGGGGCATCGGCTACGCCATCGGGCTGCGCTTCTCCGACATCGGCGAGACCATGGCCTGGAGCCGCAACCGCCGCCGTCGCGCCGCCGCCCCGCCGACCCCGCCCGCCCGCGCCAAGGCTCCGCCGCGCGTCCGCCCGGCGCCCGAGCCCGAGCTCGAGGACTACGCCCCCATCGGCCTCGACGCCGCCGACGAGACCCCGCCGTGGGAGGAGCCCGTCGCCGCGCCCACGCCCGCCCGTTCCGCGCCCGAACCGAAAGTCGCCGCCACCAAGGCCCCCAAGGCCTCGAAGCGTGAGGTCGACGACGCCCAGGTCGCCTTCGACTTCGCCCGTCCGTCCACCGGCGGCTTCGACCTGCCGCCGCTCGGCATGCTGTCCAAGCCGGTCAAGCGCGTCGCCTCGGTCGACGAGGAAGCGCTGAAGCAGAACGCCAAGATGCTGGAAGGCGTGCTGCAGGAGTTCGGCGTCCGCGGCGTCATCGACCAGATCCGCCCCGGCCCGGTCGTCACCCTGTACGAACTGGTCCCGGCTCCCGGCGTGAAGCACGGCCGCGTCGTCGCCCTGTCGGACGACATCGCCCGCTCCATGTCCGCCCGCGCCTGCCGCATCTCCGTAGTCCAGGGCCGTAACGCCATCGGCATCGAACTGCCCAACGCCAAGCGCGAGACCGTCTATCTGCGCGACCTGCTGGCCTCGACCGAATACGACAAGCCCTCGCACCTGCTGCCGCTGGCGCTGGGCGAGACCATCGGCGGCGAGCCCTATGTCGCCGACCTGGCGCGCATGCCCCACCTGCTGATCGCCGGCACCACCGGCTCGGGCAAGTCGGTCGGGGTCAACGCCATGATCCTGTCGATCCTGTACAAGCTGACGCCCGAGCAGTGCCGCTTCATCATGATCGACCCGAAGATGCTGGAGCTCAGCGTCTACGACGGCATCCCGCACCTGCTGGCCCCGGTCGTCACCGATCCCAAGAAGGCCGTCGTCGCGCTGAAGTGGACCGTGCGCGAGATGGAGGACCGCTACCGCCGCATGTCCAAGCTCGGCGTGCGCAACATCGCCAGCTACAACGACCGCGCCCGCGCCGCGATCGAGAAGGGCGAGCATTTCGAACGCACCGTCCAGACCGGCTTCGACGAGCAGGGCCGCCCCGTCTACGAGTCCGAGAAGATCCGCCCCGAGCCCATGCCCTATCTGGTCGTGGTCATGGACGAGATGGCCGACCTGATGCTGGTCGCCGGCAAGGACGTCGAAGGCGCCGTGCAACGCCTGGCCCAGATGGCCCGCGCCGCCGGCATCCACCTGATCATGGCCACGCAGCGTCCGTCGGTGGACGTTATCACCGGCACCATCAAGGCGAACTTCCCGACCCGGATCTCCTTCCAGGTCACCTCCAAGATCGACAGCCGCACCATCCTCGGCGAGCAGGGCGGCGAGCAGCTGCTGGGCCAGGGCGACATGCTCTACATGGCCGGCGGCGGCCGCATCACCCGCCTGCACGGCCCGTTCGTGGACGACAAGGAAGTCGAGGCCGTCTGCAATCACCTGAAGTCCCAGGCCGAGCCCGACTACCTCGACCTGATCACCGACGATCCGGACGGCGACGGCGACAACGCCTTCGGCGACGACGGCGGGAACGGCGGCTCGGGCGACGACCTCTACGACCGCGCCGTCGCCGTGGTCACCCGCGACCGCAAGGCCTCGACCAGCTACGTCCAGCGCCGTCTGCAGATCGGCTACAACCGCGCCGCCTCCCTGATCGAGCGCATGGAGCAGGAGGGCGTCGTCAGCCCGGCCAACCACGCCGGCAAGCGCGACGTCCTCGCCGGTCCGCCCCCGATGGGTTGATCCGGGTCAGCCCGGAATGACCGCGGTGGTGTAGGGGGCGTGCAGCTCCCAACCGAGTCGCTCGTAGAGCGCCCGCCCGGCCTCGGTCGCCACCAGCACGCCATCGCGCCCGCCGCGCTCGCGCCCGACGGTCTCGAGGATGCGCATCAGCCGGCTGCCGAGACCACGACGGCCATGCTCCGGCGCTGTGAGAATGCGATCGAAAATGATGCGCTCCTCGACCACCGCCACCCGCCCGCAGGCCGCCTCTTCGCCATCGCCGGTCAGGAAGCGGGCGAAGGAGACAGGACCGGGCTCGAGTTCGAGCCTGTACCCCGCCGGCGCATCTTCGGGCGGCCCCATGGTTCCGGCTAGCGTCATCATGAAGCCCGGCGGCTGCACCGCCCATCGCTCGTCCAGAAATGGCCGAACCACGTCCGCGCCGGCGCAGACTTTCAGAAATACGTGGGGTACCCGGATCGCCGTAGCCCGGCTCCGCAAGGCCTCCCCCGGATCAGCATAAACATAGCGGGCGATCTGGTCCGGCTGGCCGACATCGACACGCCAGGCCCCGTCGTCCCGCACCGGAGCCTGTACGCCTCGGGTCACGGCCCAGCCGCGGATCCAGATGGCCAGAAGTTCGGGATCGACGCTCATCCCGACATCGTGCCGATCCGGCCGATTCCGGGCAACGCTCCACCATCGGAGGCGTTTCGCCTGGCGCCGTCGGCCCGATAAAGCTGAACAGGGCTTCATCGGAGCGCCGGAATATGGTCTGGCTCGCGTCACGCCCCTGACAGACCGCGCCGGCATGACGGCATGATCGACAACCATCCCGAACGGGAGAAGCCTGAATGACCGTCTCACGCCGCGCCTTTGCGCTCGGATCCGCCGCCGTCGCCGCGATCGCCGCCCTGCCGGCGCACGCCCAAGCGGCCCTGTCGGCCGAGGACCGCGCCACCCTGGCCCGCGCCCAGACCTATCTCCAGGGCCTGACCTCGGCCCAGGGCACGTTCACCGAAATCTCGGGCCAGCAGCGCCGCGAGGGCCGCTTCTATCTGCAGCGCCCGGGCAAGATGCGCTTCGAGTACACCACCCCGGCCGGCCTGATCGTCGTCTCGGACGGCAACAACGTGAAGCGCTACGACCCGCGCCTGAACGTCTTCCGCCAGGTGCCGCTCGGCGCCACGCCGCTGTCGACCTTCCTGGCCCGCAACGTCCGCTTCGACCAGGGCGTCCGCATCGACCGCGTCACCCGCATGCAGTCCGGCGCCTTCGCCATCACCGCCCGCGACGCCCGCCGTCCGAACGACGGCTCGGTCATCCTGTCCTTCGCCGGCGACCCGGTCCGGCTGCACGAATGGACCATCACCGACGCCCAGGGCGCGCGCACGACCACCCGCCTGACCACGCTCGAGCCCGCCTCGGGCCTCGCCGCCAGCCTGTTCCAGCTGCGCGATCCGACCGAGCGTCGCAGCGGCCGCAACGACTAGGTCGCCTCTCAGGGGAAGCGTTGCCGTATCGCCACGACCCGGCCTTGCCGAACCGCGGTTTGACATTTTTCAGATCGCGTGGCACTTTCGCCACAGATCGGCGGGAGCCGGTCTGACCCGCTACGGATTTCATCCCCTTCCCGGCGGCGAGAGAGACGAACCTTCCGGCGCCCGATCCCCCCGGATCGGGCGCTTTTTTGTTGGGCGGCGGGCCCGGGATGCTAGACCCCCTCCCCATGCGCATCACCACCTGGAACATCAACTCGGTCCGCCTGCGCGTGGACCAGGTCGCCCGCTTCGTCGCCGAGAGCGGGACCGACGTCCTGTGCCTGCAGGAGATCAAATGCCTGGAGGACCAGTTCCCCCGGGCCGCCTTCGAGGCGATGGGCCTGCCGCACCTGAAGATCGGCGGACAGAAGGGCTGGCACGGCGTCGCCATCGCCAGCCGCAAGCCGATCACCGAGGCCCCGGCGCTGGACGTCTGCCGCGAACGCCACGCCCGCTGCGTCGGCGTCATGGTCGACGGCGTCGAGATCCAGAATTTCTACATCCCCGCCGGCGGCGACGTCGCCGATCGCGCGGTGAACCCCAAGTTCGACCACAAGCTGGACTTCTACGAGCGCCTGACCGCCGAGATGTCGAACCGCGACAGGCAGCGCCCGCTCGTGCTGGCCGGCGACTTCAATATCGCGCCGGGCGAGAACGACGTCTGGAACCACCGCTACATGTCGAAGATCGTCAGCCACACGCCGCTGGAGGTCGAGACCCTGCGCCGTCTCCAGGCCGCCGGCGGCTTCTCCGACGTGCTGCGCGACCAGATCCCCGAACCGCAGAAGCTGGCGAGCTGGTGGAGCTACCGCGCCGCCGACTTCCGCAAGTCGAACCGCGGCCTGCGCCTCGACCACCTGTGGACCTCGCCCGGCCTGACCCCGGCGGTGAAGGCCGGCACGGCCCGCATCCACGACGACGTCCGCGCCTGGGAACAGCCCAGCGACCACGCCCCCGTCAGCATGGATCTGGACGTCTAGAACCGCACCTCTTCCGCCAGGAAGTCGAGGAACACCCGCACGCGCGACGGCAGCCGCCCGCCGTGGCCGACATAGACGGCGCGGGTCTCCTCGATGTCGCCCGGATTGAAGGCCTCCAGCACCTGAACCAGCCGTCCGGCCTCCAGGTCCGGCCCGATGTGGAACAGCGACAGCCGCGCCAGCCCCTGACCGGCCAGCGCCAGCCCGCGGGCGGTCTCGCCGTCCCCGGCCGTGGCCCGTCCCGTCACCGGCCGTGTGATCCGCTGCCCCTCCGCCGTCACGAACGGCCAGCCGTCCAGACTGCGGCTGAAGTTGAAGCCGATCAGGTCATGGGCGGCCAGGTCGTCCAGCGTCTCCGGCGTACCGCGCCGGGCCAGGTAGTCGGGACTGGCCACCACCGTCATCCGGGTCTCGACCAGTTTGCGGGCCATCAGTTGCGACGCCGGCATCGGACCGACCCGAATAGCCACGTCGGCGCGCTCGTCCATCAGGTTCACCACCTGGTCGGTCAGCACCAGGTCCAGCGCCACCTCGGGGTAGCGGGCGGTGAAGACCGGAACGAGCGGGATCAGTCGGTGCACGCCGAACGGCACGCTGGAATTGACCCGCACCCGCCCACGCGGCGTCGCCGTGGTCGCCACCGACCGCTCCGCCTCGTCGATATCGGCCAAGACCCGCACGGCCTTGTCATGGAAATCCTGCCCTTCGGGCGTCAGCGTCAGGCTGCGCGTCGACCGGTTGATCAGCCGCGCGCCCAGCCGCGCCTCCAGCCGCGACACCAGCTTGCTGACCGCCGACGGCGTCATCCGCAACGACCGCGCCGCCGCCGACAGCCCGCCCAGCGCCACCACGCGGACGAAAACCTCCATCTCGCCGGAGCGGTTCAGATCCAGTCGGGCCATCGTTGATTTGAACTCACAGATGCAGGTCGTCCGTGACATCTAGTGCGCGGACGTCCCGGCCGCCATCTCGGCCGCCATGACCCGCACCGCCTCCCGCACCCCGCTCGCCCTCTACGCCCTGACCGTCGGCGCCTTCGGCATCGGCGTCACCGAGTTCGTCATCATGGGCCTGCTGCTGCAGGTCTCGGGCGATCTAGGCGTCTCCGTGCCCGCCGCCGGCCTGCTGATGACCGGCTATGCGCTCGGCGTCTTCGTCGGCGCGCCGCTGCTGACCATCGCCACCCGCAGACTGCCGAAGAAGACGACCCTGCTGGTGCTCATGGGCATCTTCACCCTCGGCAATCTCGCCTGTGCGCTCGCGCCGACCTACGAGCTGCTGATGGCGGCGCGGATCCTCACCGCCCTGGCCCACGGCACCTTCTTCGGCGTCGGCGCGGTCGTCGCCACGACGCTGGTGGCGCCGGAGAAGAAGGCCTCGGCCATCGCCATCATGTTCACCGGCCTGACCCTGGCCACCCTGTTGGGCGTGCCCTTCGGCGCCTGGCTGGGCCTGCAGTTCGGCTGGCGCTCGACCTTCCTCGCCGTCACCGCCATCGGCGTGCTGGCCCTGGTCGTCCTCGCGGCGCTGGTTCCGGCGACTAAGACCGCCGAACCGCTCGGCCGCCTGCGCGACGAGTTCGCCGTATTGAAGCGCCCGCAGGTTCTGCTCGGCCTGGCCATGACCGTGCTCGGCTTCGGCGGCGTCTTCGCCATCTTCACCTACATCCAGCCGATCCTGACGGAGATCTCCGGCTGGTCGGAAGCCGCCGTCTCGCCGATCCTGCTGGTCTTCGGCGCGGGCCTGGTCGGCGGCAACCTGCTGGGCGGCAAGCTGGCCGACAAACGCCTCGCCCCGGCCCTGCTCGGCACCCTGGCGGCGCTGACCGTGGTCATGTTCGCCTCGGGCTTCGCCTTCCATGACCGCATCGGCGCGATCGTCGCCACCTTCCTGCTCGGCGCCGCCGCCTTCTCGACCGTCGCCCCGCTTCAACTGCGCGTGCTCCAGCAGGCCGGCGGCGCAGGTCAGGGCCTGGCCTCCAGCCTGAACATCGCCGCCTTCAACCTCGGCAACGCCTTCGGGGCCTGGCTGGGCGGCGCGGTGATCGCCAGCGCCGCCGGGATCGCCGCGGTGCCGATGATCTCGGCCGCCGTCCCCCTGGCCGCGCTGGGCCTGGCGGTTCTTAGTCTGTCGATGGAGCGGCGGGCCGCGAAGCCCGCCATCGCCGAGGCCTGAGCCCTACGGCTGCAGCCGGTAGCCGCCCGCGTCGGTCAGCAGCAGCCGCGCCTGACCGGGCTCGGGCTCGATCTTCTGGCGCAGGCGGTAGATGTGGGTTTCCAGCGTGTGGGTGGTGACGCCGGCGTTGTAGCCCCACACCTCGGTCAGCAGCTCCTCGCGCGACACGGCCTTGGCCCCGGCGCGATAGAGGTACTTCAGGATGTTGGTTTCCTTCTCCGTCAGCCGGACCTTCTTGCCCTTGTCGTCGACCAGCACCTTGGCCGCCGGACGGAACTCGTAGGGCCCGATGCGGAAGACGGCGTCCTCGGACTGCTCGTGGCTGCGCAGATGGGCCCGGATACGGGCCAGCAGCACAGCGAAGCGGAAGGGCTTGGTGACGTAGTCGTTGGCCCCCGACTCCAGCCCTAGCACGGTGTCGGAGTCCGACGTCTGGCCCGTCAGCATGATGATCGGGGTCGAGACCCCGTCCTTGCGCAGCAGCCGGCAGGCCTCGCGGCCGTCCATGTCGGGCAGGTCGACGTCCAGCAGGATCAGATCGGCCCGCACCTCGCGCCCCATCCGGACGCCTTCGGCGGCGGTCGAGGCCTGGACCGGCCGGAAGGCCTCGTGCAGCGCCAATTGCTCGGCCAACGCTTCGCGAAGGTCGTCGTCGTCGTCGATGATGAGGATCGTCTTGGGGGTGGGCATGTCTTCAAGAATGGCGAGGCTTGGCCCATCCGCCAAGGGCGGCGACCCTCAGCGAAGCGGTTTTCAGTCCATAGAGGGCGTTTCGGGTCAATTTCGTTCCCCGAACAGCGCCGATCCGATCCGCACATGGGTCGCGCCGAAACGGATCGCGGTCTCGTAGTCGCCGCTCATCCCCATCGACAGCACCGACAGGCCGTTCCGGCGGGCGATCTTCCGCAGCAGGGCGAAATGGGGCCCGGGGGCCTCCTCGACCGGCGGAATGCACATCAGCCCCTCGACGTTCAGGCCCAGCGAGCGGGCATGGGCGATCATATCGTCCGCCTCCTCCGGCAGCGTCCCGGCCTTCTGCGGCTCCGCTCCGGTATTGACCTGCACCAGCACCCGCGGCGCCCGCCCGGTCTTCGTCGACGCAGCCGCCAGCGCATCGGCCAGTTTCGGCCGGTCCAGCGTCTCGATGACATCGAACAGCGCCACCGCCTCGACCGCCTTGTTGGTCTGCAGCGGCCCAATCAGGCGCAACTCCAGCCCCGGCGTGTCGCGTCGGGTCGCCCAGTGCGCCTCGGCCTCCTGCACCCGGTTCTCGCCGAACACCCGCTGCCCCGCCGTCAGCGCCGCGGCGAGCGCTTCATCGGGCTGGGTCTTGGTCACCGCGGTCAGCACCACGCCGGACGCATCCCGCCCGGCGATCCGGCACGCCCGGGCGATCCGGCGGCGCACGGCCTCGAAGCTGGACGCGACGGCTGTATCGGGGGAAGAGGTCGTCATGATCAGCCCGGACGCCGGAATCCTGTGGGAGGTCGCCAGCGGTCTAGCCCGCGACGCCGCCAAAGTCAGCCGCATCGCCGGACGACCCGGCCCGGCCCTGCCGCCGCTGCTGTTCTTCACCGACCCCGAACGCACGTCCCGCCCGTGGGAGACGGCGGCGCGTCTGCCGGTAGGCTCCGGCGTCGTCTACCGCCATTTCGGAGCGGCTGACGCCCGCGACACGGCCCTGCGCCTGCGCGAGGCCACGACGGGCCGCGACGTCCTGCTGTTGATCGGCCTGGACGCCGAGATCGCCGAGGCGGTCGGCGCCGACGGCGTCCACCTGCCTGAGCGGGTCCTAGGTCAGGCCGCCTCGCTCGCAGCCGCCCGGCCGGACTGGCGCATCACCGGCGCCGTGCACACGGCGGAGGCGCTGGAACAGGCGGCCCACCTCGACGCAGCGGTGCTGTCCCCGGTCTTCCCCGCCGGCGGTGCTTCGGCGGCCAGGCCCGCCCTGGGGCTGCAGCGCTTCAGCCAACTGGTCGCCGCCGCCCCCTGCCCGGTCTATGCGCTGGGCGGGATCGATACGAAAAACGCGCGCGAGCTCATCGGCTCGGGCGCGTGCGGACTGGCGGGGGTTCAGGCGATCCGGGCGGCGTTCGGCCCGGACTGATCGATCAGAAGCGGAAGATCGATTCCAGACGGAAGCGCGGGGCGGCGCGCTGGTCGGTCTGCGGCGCGCGGGCCGGATCGCGCTCGGGCTCGGCGAGGCCGGCCGAGGCGCCGACGCGCAGGCGCGGGTTGACGCTGTAGTAGGCGCCCGCCTCGACGTCGCCGAGGTTGCTTTCGCGACCGACCGGCTGACTGAGGTTCAGGTCCAGGCCCCAACGGCCACGTTCGGTGAAGCGCAGACGGCTTTGACCGGTCTGGGCGCGGGCATTCTGGGCTTCGGTGAGTGAAACGGCGGGGGCGCGGCTGCGCGTGGACGCGGCTTGAGCCGCCGCTGCATCCGCAACGGCGAGCGTCATCAGGCCCGCAGCCAGTCCAGCGATGACAGCGCCCTTGCGCATATCCCACCCTTCACGCCGCGGCAGGCATCCCGCCACGGTCCTATCCAGCAAGTAGACACTGCTGGTTAGCCCGGTCAATGAAACGGCGCCGCTAGGCTTGGGTTCCATGCGAGTCAGAAGACTCCTGTGGCGCGAGCGTCACGGCCCGGATGGTCGCGCGCCACGTGTATGACGCACTGCGGACATGATTGCGGCCGCCGATCCGCGTCTTCGCCTTGTCATAGCCCCTTTTCGCCGTGTTATAGAGCGTCGCTTCGGCTTCCGACCCGCGTCGGGCGGGCCGGCGCGCGCGTCCGGGGCGTCCGGCGTGCGCCACGAAGAATGGAGAACTCTCGATGGTGCTGGTTCGCGGCGCTGCGGTCGCCCTGATCGCCTCGGGTCTGATGCTGGGCGCATGCAGCTCGATCCCCGGTATGGGCGGCGCGGAGAAGCCCGCAGCGGCCCAGGCGGGCATCGGCGTCAACGCCTATCTGTGGCGCGCCACGCTCGACACCCTGAGCTTCATGCCGCTGGCCAACGCCGATCCGTGGGGCGGCGTGATCAATTACGACTGGTACGTCGATCCGCGTACGCCGAACGAGCGCTTCAAGGCGACCGTCTTCATCCTCGACACGCGACTTCGCGCCGATGCGCTGAACGTCTCCGTGACCAAGGAAGTCCGTGACGCGACCGGCAACTGGGTCGGCGCTCCGGTGGCCGCCCAGACCGAAACCGACCTGGAGAACGCCATCCTTACGAAGGCGCGCCAGCTCAACCTTCAGAACGCCGGCTGATTCACTCCTCCCGACCATAGCCTCCTCAAGGCTCGCCCTTCAGGAGCGACGCCTTAAGGATTCCCGTGGCCCGCTACGAGCCCAAGACCGCCGAACCCCGCCAGCAGGCCCGCTGGGCGGCCGCTGACGCCTTCCGCACGCCGACCGAAGGCACGGGAAAGCCGAAATACTACGTCCTCGAGATGTTCCCCTACCCGTCGGGGAACATCCACATGGGCCACGCCCGCAACTACGTCATGGGCGACGTCGTGGCCCGCTCCCGCCGGGCGCAGGGCTTCGACGTCCTGCACCCGATGGGCTGGGACGCCTTCGGTCTGCCGGCCGAGAACGCAGCCATCGAGCGCGGCATCCATCCCGGCGACTGGACCTGGTCCAACATCGCCGCCATGCGCGACCAGCTGAAGCTGCTGGGCCTGTCGCTGGACTGGAGCCGCGAGTTCGCCACCTGCGACCCGGCCTACTACGGCAAGCAGCAGGCGTGGTTCCTCGAACTGTTCAAGCGCGGCCTGGTCTATCGCAAGGACTCGATCGTCAACTGGGATCCGGTCGACAACACCGTCCTGGCCAATGAGCAGGTCGTCGACGGCCGCGGCTGGCGTTCCGGCGCGATCGTCGAGAAGCGCAAGCTGAACCAGTGGTTCCTGCGCATCACCGACTACGCCGACGACCTGATCGACGGCCTGAAGGAACTGGAAGGCCGCTGGCCCGACAAGGTCCGCCTGATGCAGGAGAACTGGATCGGCCGCTCCAAGGGTCTGCAGATGACCTGGGCGTGGGCCGGTCAGGCCCCGGCCGCCGCGCCGGACGGTCTGGAGATCTACACCACCCGGCCCGACACCCTGTTCGGCGCCAGCTTCATGGGCATCGCCGCCGACCACCCGGTCGCGCGCGCCCTGGCCGAGACCAATCCCGACGCCGCCGCCTTCATCGCCGAATGCCGCAAGGGCGGATCGACCCAGGCCGAGATCGAACAGGCCGAAAAGATCGGTTTCGACACCGGTCTGAAGGTCCTGCATCCGTTCGACGGCCGCGAGGTCAGCGTCTGGATCGCCAACTTCATCCTGTCGGAATACGGCACCGGCGCCATCTTCGGCTGCCCGGCCCACGACCAGCGTGACCTCGACTTCGCCCGCAAATACGACCTGCCGGTGATCCCGGTCGTCCGTCCCGAGGGCGCCGGCGACGATTTCGCCGTGGCGAACGAGGCCTATACGGGCCCGGGCGCCCTGTTCCACTCCGACTTCATGGACGGCATGGAGATCGAGCCCGCCAAGGCCGCGGCCATCGCCCGCATCGAGGCCGCCGGCCAGGGCGAAGGCGCCACCATCTACCGCCTGCGCGACTGGGGCGTCAGCCGCCAGCGCTATTGGGGCTGCCCCATCCCGGTCATCCACTGCCCGTCCTGCGGCGCCGTGCCGGCCGACCAGCTGCCGGTGGAGCTGCCCAGAGACGTCACTTTCGACGTGCCCGGCAACCCGCTGGATCGCCACCCGACCTGGAAGCACGTCAAATGTCCGTCGTGTCACGGTGATGCGACACGTGAGACGGATACGCTCGACACCTTCGTCGACTCCAGCTGGTATTTCGCCCGCTTCACCGACCCGACGGCGGCCGATCCGATCGCGAAAGCGGCGGCCGACAAATGGCTGCCGGTCGACCAGTACATCGGCGGTGTCGAACACGCCGTGCTGCACCTCCTCTACGCCCGCTTCATCAGCCGGGCCCTGAGCGACGCGGGGCTGATGAGCGTCAAGGAGCCGTTCGCCGGCTTGTTCACCCAGGGCATGGTGGTCCACGAGACCTACCGTCGCGCCGACGGCGCCTGGGTCGAGCCCACCGACGTCGAGCTGTCCAATGACGGCGGCAGGCGCTCGGCCCGCCAGCTCTCCACTGGCGAGGCCCTGACCATCGGCGACATCGAGAAGATGTCCAAGTCGAAGAAGAACGTCGTCGCCCCGCAGGAGATCGTCGACACCTACGGCGTCGACGCCGGCCGCCTGTTCGTCCTCTCGGACAGCCCGCCCGAACGCGACGTCCAGTGGACCTCCGGCGGCGTCGAGGGCGCCAGCCGCTTCGTCCAGCGCGTCTGGGCCGAGGTCGACGGCTTCGATCCCGCGGCTGCCGGCGACGAGTCCGCCAACGCCTCCCTCGTTCGCGAGACGCACAAGGCCATCAAGGCGGTGTCGGAAGGCATCACCGGCTTCCGCTTCAACTCGGCCATCGCCAAGCTCTACGCCTTCGTCGCCACCGTGCGCGATCACGGCGCGGCCGGCGGCGACGCCCGTCGTCAGGCCCTGTCGGCCCTGGCGCGCCTCGTGGCCCCGTTCACTCCGCACCTGGCCGAGGAATGCTGGACGCGGCTGGGCGAAGAGGGAATGATCCTCGACGCGCCCTGGCCGGTTTACGATCCGGCTCTGGCGGCGGACGACGAGGTCACCCTGCCCATCCAGGTCAACGGCAAGCGTCGCGGCGAGATCCGCGTCGCCCGCGGCCTGGAGCCGGCGGCGGTCGAGGCCATCGTCCTCGCCGATCCGGAGGTTCAGGCGCGGCTGGAGGGTCTGACCGTGAAGAAGATCGTGGTGGTCAAGGATCGTATCGTGAACGTGGTGGTCGGCTGATGCGCGCGCTCAGCCTGGCCGGGACCTTCGCTATTGTCGCGTCCCTGGGACTGGCCGGCTGCGGTTTCACGCCGCTGTACGGCGACACGGGATCGGGATCGTCCCTGTCCCGCATCGCCGTGACCACCCAGGACGACCGTCTCGGCTATCGGGTGCGCGAGCAGCTCGAGGACGCCCTCGGCCGCGACGGCTCGCAGCCGCCGCTGTGGAAGCTCGAAACCACGCTTGAGCAGGGCCGCCGCCCGCTGGGCCGTCGCATCGACGACACCGCCGCCCGCTACGAGCTGACGGTGCGTGGCACCTGGACCCTGACGCCGATCACCGGCGGCGTTCCCGTCCGCGGCGTCGAGACCGTCACCACCACCTACGCCGCCGCCGACCAGCCCTACGCGGCCATCGCCGCCCAGCAGGACGGCGAGGAGCGTGCCGCGGCCGAACTGGCCCGCCTGATCCGTCTCGACCTGCTGCGGACCCTGTCGGACCAGTGATCCTCTCCAAACGGCCCGAGGTCGACCGCTTCCTTAAGTCTCCGGACAGGGGCGTCCGCGCCGCCGTCATCCACGGCAAGGACCGTTCGGGCGTCGCCGAACGCGCGGAGATTCTGTGCAAGGCCATCACGCCTGACCTGAACGACCCGTTCAACGTCACCCTGCTGACCGACTCCGACATCGACGGTGACGAGGCCCGTCTGGACGAGGCCCTGACCGCGCTGAGCATGATCGGCGGCCGCCGCCTCGTGCGCGTGCGCCTGTCGGCCGAGAAGGCCTCGATCGACAAGATGCTGGCCGCGGCGCTCAAGACCCACGCCGAGGGCGGCTTCAACCCCGACGCCATGCTGGTCATCGAGGCCGGCGCTCTGGGCCGTGACTCCGCCCTGCGCAAGGCCGCCGAGGCCGACAAGGCCGCCGTCGGGATCGCCTGCTACGAGGACGAGACGGGCGACGTCGCCCGCATGACCCGCGAGGCGCTGGCCGCCGACAAGGTCGGCCTGACCGGCGACGCGCTGGACCGCTTCGTCTCCCGCCTCCCCCGCGAGCGCGGCCTGATGCGTCAGGAGATCGAGCGTCTGGTGCTCTACATCGGCCCGGGCAGCGGCCGCACCATCGATACGCCCGAGCTGGAGCTGCATCTGGGCGTGGAGCCCGACGCCTCGCTGCAGGACGCCGCCCTGCAGGCCTTCGGCGGCCGTCCCGCGCCGTCCCAGGCCGGCCTGCGTCGCGCCCTGGCGGAAGGCGAAAGCCCCGTCATGGCGGTGCGCCAGGCGTCCATCCACCTGGGCAAGCTGCGCCGCATCAATGTGCTCATGGCCAACGGCGCGGGCGCCAAGGAGGCCGCCAAGGCCGCCGGCGTCTTCTGGAAGCAGGAAGCCGAAATGCTGCGCCAGGCGCGCAACTGGCGGATCGAGGATCTGGAAAAGGTGCTCGACAGCGTCAACGCCGCCGACATCGCCACCAAGACGACAGGCTCGCCCGACCAGCTGATCGCCGAACGCCTTCTGCTGGAAATCTCCGCCCGCGCCCGCCGGCTGGGTCTCTAGCCCCGCTTCGAGGCCCTGCGGAAGGCGGGCTTGTTGGCCGCCGCGCTCTGCTTGGCCATCGTCTTCTCGGCGTGCTGCGCCGGCTTGAAGCCGCCCGATGACGGGACGCCCGCAGCGCCCTTCTTGGCGGCCAGCGCCTTCTTCATCGCTTCGGCGGTCGGATTGGTCGGCTTGTCGGTCATGGCCTCAGTCTGCCACGCGTCGCCGCGCCAGCCAAACCGTGGCCCTGCCCTCAGCCGCGCATAAGCCGGCGGCACAGGTCGTCCAGCTGCTCCAGCGAGGCGTAGCGGATGCTCAGCTCGCCCCGGCCGCCCTTGTCGGCCAGCTGGACCTTCAGGCCCAGGGCGTCGGCCAGATCCTGCTCAAGCGCTGCGACGTCGGCCGAGCCTTCGCCGTTCACCGTCGCCGGGCGCGACCGACCAGGCCGGGGACCTTCGGCGGCGCGGCGCGCCAGCGCCTCGACCTGACGCACGTTCAGGCCCTCTCGATAGGCCTGATCGGCCAGCTCGACGGGGTTCGGCGCGGTGATCACCGCGCGGGCGTGACCGGCCGACAGCTTGCCCTCGCGGACGTACTGCAGCACCTCTTCCGGCAGCTGCAGCAGGCGCAGGGTGTTGGCCACATGGCTGCGGCTCTTGCCGACCACGCCGGCGACGGCGTCCTGGGTGCGGCCGAAACGCTCCATCAGCATGCGATAGGCGTCGGCCTCTTCCAGCGGGTTCAGGTCCGCGCGCTGGACGTTCTCGATGATCGCGACCTCGAACACCTCGACGTCGTCCATCTCGCGCACGACGATCGGCGCCTCGGTCAGGCGGGCCAGCTGGGCCGCGCGCCAGCGGCGTTCGCCGGCGATGATCTGCCAGACCCCGTCCTGCCCGGGCTGCGACCGGACCAGGATGGGCTGAAGCACGCCCTTGTCGCGGATCGAGGTGGCCAGTTCCTCCAGGTCCTCGCGATTGAAGATCTTCCGGGGCTGGTCGGGATTGGGCTTCAGGCTCTCGATCGGCGCCATACGCACGCCGGCGGGGGCGGGCGAGCCGTCCACCGGAACCGCGTCCGCAACCTGTTCCCCCAGAAGGGCCGACAATCCCCGGCCCAGACCGCGCTGACGTTCGCTCAAGATACTGATCCGTTCTTCTAAATCTGTACTACGCGGCCTGCAGGCGCCGCTTGCGCTCACGCGCCACCACCTCGCGCGCCAGCCGCAGATAGGCCTGGCTGCCGGCGCATTTCAGGTCGTAGATCAGCGCCGGCTTGCCGAAAGACGGCGCCTCGGCGACCCGCACGTTCCGCGGAATGACCGAGTCGTAGACCTTGTCGCCGAAGTGGGCGCGCACATCGTTGGCCACCTGCCCCGACAGGGCGCTGCGGCGATCGAACATGGTCAGGACCAGGCCCTGGATCTCCAGCGAGGTGTTCAGGCTCTGGCGCACCATGTCGATTGTCTTCATCAGCTGCGTCAGGCCCTCCAGCGCGAAAAACTCGCACTGCAGCGGCACCAGCACGGCGTCCGCCGCGGCCATGGCGTTCAGCGTCAGCAGATTGAGCGACGGCGGGCAGTCGATCAGCACATAGTCGTACCGGGTATGTCCGTCCCGGCCCTGGGACCCCAGCGCATCGCGCAGGCGGAACGAGCGGCGATCGGCCTGGCTCAGCTCGATCTCGACGCCCGACATGTCCGGATCGGCCGGCAGGATAAACAGCCCCGGCACGGAGGTCTGGACGGCGGAATCGTCGACGGCGCGGCCGTCCACGATCACGTCGTAGATCGTCACCCGGCGTGTTTCACGTGGAACGCCCAGACCCGTGGAGGCATTGCCCTGCGGGTCCATGTCGACGATCAGCACCTTCTCGCCGATGGCGGCCAGGGCGGTGCCGAGGTTGATGGCCGTGGTGGTCTTGCCCACCCCGCCCTTCTGGTTGGAGACGGCGAGGACGCGGGTCTTTCGGTCAGCGCGCACGGCGGAGGCTCCGGACGGATACGATACGGCCGCGCGGGTCACTGCGCGAGACGGACAGGTCGCTTTCGAAGCGCCAGACCTTGCGGGCTTCGATCAACTCAACCTCAGCCTTTTCGCCCTTCAGGAACAGCCCCTGCGCGCCTCTCTGCAGATAAGGCTGTGCATAGCCGAGCAGCTTTTCCATAGGCGCCACCGCGCGGGCGGTCACGACATCGACGGTGACCGCATTTTCCTCGGCCCGGCCGTTGATCACCGTGGCCCGCAGCGACAGCGCGTCGACCACCTCCTGCAGGAAGCGGCAGCGCTTGCCGAGACTGTCGATCAGCCACACGTGGGACTTGGCCGTCGACTTCAGCATGATGGCCAGCACCACGCCCGGGAAACCGGCCCCGGCGCCCAGATCGGCCCAGGTCATGGCGTCCGGCGCATAATCCAGCAGCTGGGCCGAGTCCCAGATGTGGCGGTTCCACACGTCGGGCAGGCTGTCCGGCCCGACGAGGTTCATCACGGCGTTGGCTTCCGTCAGTCGGTCGATGAAGGTCTGAAGGTCCGCCATCTGCGCCGGCGTGGCGTTGGTCCGGGCCTGAAAAGCGGCCGCGTCTGAAATGCTCACGCTGCGACCTTCGCCTTCTTCACGTGGGACAACAGCGCCGTCAGCGCCCCCGGGGTCATGCCCTCGATCCGGCCCGCCTGCCCCAGCGTCCGGGGCTGGACCATGATCAGCTTCTCGCGCACCTCGTTGGAGAGGCTGCCGATGGCGGCGTAGTCGAGATCGACCGGCAGGGCCAGGGCCTCTTCCCGTCGCAGCGCCTCGGCGTCGGCGGCCTGGCGGTCAAGATAGCCGGCGTAACCGGCGTCGATCTCCACCTGTTCCCGCACCTGTTTCGACCAGCCGGCGATCTGCGGGAAGGCGGCCTCGAAGGTGTTCAGCGTGACGCCCGGGAACGACAGCAGATCCCTGATCGTGCGGCGCTGGCCGTCGGCGTTGACCGGAATTCCCAGCGTCCCCGCCTCCTTCGGCGTGAATGCCGTGCCCCGCACCAGGGCCGAGGCGGCGGCCAGTTCGGCCGCCTTGATGGCGAAGGCCGCGCCCCGTTTCGTCCCGACCACGCCGGCTTCCAGACCCAGGGGAGTCAACCGTTGATCGGCGTTGTCTGCGCGGAGAGTCAATCTGTACTCGGCCCGGCTCGTGAACATCCGGTAGGGCTCGGTCACACCGCGCGTCACCAGATCGTCGATCATGACACCAATGTAGGCCTGGTCGCGGCCGAGGATCAGCGGATCGGAGCCGGCGGCGGCCCGCGCCGCGTTCAATCCGGCGATCAGCCCCTGGGCCCCCGCCTCCTCATAACCCGTGGTGCCGTTGATCTGGCCGGCCAGATAGAGACCCGGCCGCTTCTTCACTTCCAGCGCCGGGCTCAGCTCGCGTGGGTCGACGTAGTCATATTCGATGGCGTAGCCGAAGCGGAACACCTCGACCGTCTCCAGCCCCGGAATGGTCCGCAGGAAGGCCAGTTGGGTCGCGTCCGACACCGAAGTCGAAATCCCGTTCGGATAGACCGTCGGATCGTCCAGCCCCTCGGGCTCGAGGAAGATCTGGTGCGAGGTCTTGTCGGCGAAGCGCACGACCTTGTCCTCGATCGACGGGCAATAGCGCGGCCCCCGCCCCGACAGATGCCCGCCATAGACGGCGCTCTCGCCGAGGTTTTCGGCGATGATCCGGTGGGTCTCTTCGGTCGTGTGGGTCACGCCGCAGGCGATCTGCGGCACGTCGATGCGGTCGGTCAGGAAGCTGAACGGCACGGGCTCGTCATCGGCGGCCTGGCTGTCCAGCCGGTCCCAGCCGATGGTCCGGCCGTCCAGCCGCGCCGGCGTGCCCGTCTTCAACCGGCCCATCTGCAGACCGGCGCCATAGAGATCCGCGGCCAGTCCGGTCGACGGGGCCTCGCCGTGACGGCCGGCCGGAATGCGTTCGTCGCCCTTGTGGATCACGCCGTTCAGGAAGGTGCCGGTCGTCAGCACCACGGCCCCGGCGCGAACCTCGATGCCCTCGCCCGTGACGACGCCGACGACGCGCGCGCCATCCATGATCAGGCCCTCGGCCGTGCCCGCCATCAGGGTCAGGTTCGGGGTGTTGGCCAGCTCGGCCTGCATGGCCTCGCGGTACAGGCGCCGGTCGATCTGGCTGCGCGGGCCCTGCACCGCCGCCCCCTTGGAGCGGTTCAGCAGACGGAACTGGATACCCGACACATCGCCCAGGCGCCCCATGACGCCGTCCAGGGCGTCGATCTCGCGCACAAGGTGGCCCTTGCCCAGTCCCCCGATGGCGGGGTTGCAGGACATCTCGCCGATGGTCTCGAGCTTCTGGGTCAGCAGGACGGTGCGCGCACCCGTGCGCGCCGAGGCCGCGGCGGCCTCGCATCCGGCGTGGCCGCCGCCGATGACGATGACATCAAAGGAGTTCATAGCGGGGACATAGTCGAAAACCGGCCCATTCGCCACCGGCGCAGTGTCACTGTTTCACGTGAAACCTTGGCCATACCGAGGGTCACCGAACGCCCGTCCGCTTTCCTGTCTCCTCCCAATTTCATGGGGAGGTGGCGCGCCGCGCAGCGGCGTGACGGAGGGGGCGGCGCCGGCGGCCCAAAACAACCCCCTCGCGGTGACGACCCCCTACTTCCCGATGCAGAACGTCGAGAAGACCTCGCCGAGAATGTCCTCGACCCCGATCGCGCCCGTGACCCGGGCCAGGGCCTCCGCTGCCCGACGCAGATCGTCGCCCGCCATTTCGGGCGCGATATCCAGCGCCCGCCGTCCGGTCTCCACTGCGGCCAGCGCCTCTTCCAGTCTTCGCCGGTGCCGTTCCCGCGTCACCGCCGGGAAGTCCGCCCCGGACAGATCCCGCGCCAGCCGGGCGGCGATCCAGTCGTGCAACGCCGCCAGCCCCTCCCCCGTAGCAGTGCTGACGACGATGGACTCATGGTCCGCCGACGGCGCCGACCGGTCGATGTCGGCCTTGGTCAGAACCAGCAGGTCGCCCGGACGCACGAACGGCGCGGCTGCTCCCTCGCCATCCCCCGGCGCCCGCACCCACAGCCGCAGCTCCGCCTGCTCCGCTCGCGCCCGCGCCCGACGCACGCCCTCGGCCTCGACCACGTCATCGCTGTCACGCAGGCCGGCGGTGTCGGACAGGGTCACGGCGTATCCGCCGATGATCAGATCGGCGTCCAGAACGTCCCGGGTTGTCCCCGCGATCGGCGTGACGATCGCCGCCTCCCGCGCCACAAGGGCGTTGAACAGCGACGACTTGCCGGCGTTGGTCTCGCCGATCAGGACGATGCGATAGCCCTCGCGCACCCGCTCGCCGCGCCCCGCGTCGGCCAACGCCGCCTTCAGGTCAGCGATCAAACCGTCGAGTACCGGCCCCGCCGTCCGGGCCAGATTGTCCGGCACCTCTTCGTCAGGGAAGTCGATCTCGGCCTCGACCAGGGCCAGGGCCTTCAGCAGGGCGCGGCGGAATCCGGCGTAGGTTTCGGACAACGCCCCATCCAGCTGCCCCAGGGCCTGCGCCGCCTGGGCCGTCGTCTCGGCGTCGATCAGATCGGCCACCGCCTCGGCCTGGGCCAGGTCCATCCGCCCATTCTCGAACGCCCGGCGGGTGAACTCGCCCGGATCCGCCGGCCGCAGCCCGAGCGCGATCAGGGCCCCGCTCGCCGCCTCGACCACGGCCCGTCCGCCGTGCAGATGCAGTTCGGCGCAATCCTCGCCGGTGTAGGAGTTCGGCGCCGGAAAGCGCAGCACCAGCGCCTGGTCGATTTGCCGGCCTTCGAGGGCCAGCGTCCGCAGCGACGCCATCCGCGGTTTTGGCCCCGGCGCGCCGAGTGCGGCGAGGGCTTCATCCGTGCGCGGACCGGACAGGCGAATAATGGCGATCGCGCCCCGACCGGGAGGCGTGGCGAGAGCGAAGATGGTGTCGGTCAAATCTCTCCTCCCCATTCCATGGGGAGGTGGCGCGCCGCGCCAGCGGCGTGACGGAGGGGGCGACGTCGGCGTTCGGGATCAATGACCCCTCCACCGGTTCGCGGTCCCCCTCCCCACTGGCGTGGGGAGGAGACGGCGATCACGGCTTGACCGCCGCTTCCATCAGTTTGCGGAACTGGTCCTGGGCCTGAAGGCCGAAGCTGGTCCAGGTCTTCATCAGTTCGTCCGGCTGCATGGCCGTGATGTTCTCGTCCATCCGACGTTTCATCTCGGCGACCAGATGGTCGTTCAGCGGTGCGACGTCGGGCAGACCGAGGAAGGCGCGGGCCTCCGCCGGGGTGCAGTCGATCTCAACGTTGACCTTCATCGCGTCACTCCGTTTCACGTGAAACACGAGCCATCCGTGCGCGGATGGTCAGGTGTTCATCGACTGGAAGAAGTCGCCGTTGTTCTTCGACTGACGCAGCTTGTCGAGCAGGAATTCGATCGCGTCCTGCGGACCCATCGGGTTGAGGATCCGACGCAGGACATAGGTCTTGGCCAGCTGATCCTTCGGCGTGATGAGGTCTTCCTTGCGGGTGCCGGACTTGAGCACGTCGATGGCCGGGAAGATGCGCTTGTCAGCCACCTTGCGGTCCAGGACGATTTCCGAGTTACCGGTGCCCTTGAACTCTTCGAAGATCACTTCGTCCATGCGCGAGCCGGTGTCGATCAGGGCCGTAGCGATGATGGTCAGCGACCCACCCTGCTCCACGTTCCGCGCGGCGCCGAAGAAGCGCTTCGGACGCTGCAGGGCGTTGGCGTCGACACCGCCGGTCAGGACCTTGCCCGACGACGGAACGGTGGCGTTGTAGGCACGGCCCAGACGAGTGATCGAGTCCAGCAGGATGACCACGTCCTTCTTGTGCTCGACCAGGCGCTTGGCCTTTTCGATCACCATCTCGGCGACAGCGACGTGGCGGGTGGCCGGCTCGTCGAAGGTCGAGGCGATGACCTCGCCCTTCACCGTGCGCTGCATGTCCGTCACTTCTTCCGGGCGCTCGTCGATCAGCAGGACGATCAGGAAGACTTCCGGGTGATTGCGCTCGATCGACTTGGCGATGTTCTGCAGCATCACCGTCTTGCCGACCCGCGGCGGGGCGACGATCAGGCAGCGCTGGCCCTTGCCGAGCGGGGCGACGATGTCGATGACCCGGCCCGAGCGATCCTTCAGCGTCGGGTCCTGGATTTCCATGTGCAGCCGCTCTTCCGGATAGAGCGGCGTCAGGTTGTCGAACAGGACCTTGGTCTTGACCGTTTCCGGGTCCTCGAAATTGATCGAGTCGACCTTCAGCAGGGCGAAGTAGCGCTCGCCCTCGCGCGGACCGCGAACGGCGCCGTGAATGGTGTCGCCCGAGCGCAGGCCGAAGCGGCGGATCTGCGAAGGCGAAACATAGATATCGTCCGGGCCCGGAAGATAGTTGACGTCCGGGCTGCGCAGGAAGCCGAAGCCGTCCGGCAGGATCTCCAGCACGCCCGAGGCGATGATCTCCACCTCCTCGTCGGCCAGGGTCTTCAGGATGGCGAACAGCAGGTCCTGCTTGCGCAGGTTGGAAGCGTTCTCGATCTCCAGCTGCTCGGCGAAGGCGACCAGGTCGGCCGGCGTCTTCTCGGTCAGCTCTTCGAGCGTGATGCGGCCGTTGGGTACGATGGACTCGCCCTCATCCTCCTCGTCGTCGCCGGCCTCCTGATCGACCATCGGCAGGTCGGCGGCGGAGACCTCGTTGGTCGGCTGTTCGCCTTCCAGGTTCTCGGCTTCGGGGGCGGTCGGATCGGTGTCGCGGACGTCGGTCATGGAATTCTACTTCTGGCGTGCACGCCCGGGCGCTCGCCGGAGCGAGGTCGGGGCAGGCTGGCGATAGGTGGCCTCGCGGCCGGCAGGGAAGGCGATGGACTCCCGCTGGGTCGATCCGGCAGGCATCGCTGTAAGAGAGGGACCGTCCGGCGAGCGCCAGGATCGGTTCAGGACCAGCGAAACCACGCCCGGCCGACGAGGTCAAGCGCGGCCCTTTTCTTCCAGGCAGCTCCTGATAGGTTTTCTGCAACCGGGGAGGGCGCCGTGGGAACAATGTCTGTCGGACACTGGGTGATCGTAATGCTAATCGGCCTCGCGCCGATGCTGCCGATGGCCCTCTTTCTGAGGAAGGCCGGGTACAGTCCGTTCTGGGCCCTTCTCTGGATCCTGCCGATCATCAATGTGATCGCATTTGTCCTGTTCGCCTTCCTGGCGTCGCGAGGCCCGCGCGCGCCCTCCGGCAGCCCGTCAGTTGACGCCTAGAACGTCCACTCCGTCGTCACCGACAGGACGATGACGATGGCGATCAGGAACGGGATTTCGTTGGTCATGCGCCAGAAGCGGCCGGACTTGGTCGATGTCCCCGCCTGGATGCGCTTGAACTCACCGGCCAGGAAGCCGTGCCAACCCGACAGGGCCACGACGCCCAGCAGCTTGGTCACCATCCACGGTTGGGCGAGGAAGCCCCAGCCCTGGTTCTGGACGTGCAGGACGATCATCCACACGCCGAACACCCAGGCCGCGATCATGGCCGGATTGACGATGATCTTCAGCAGCCGGCGCTGCCATTCCCGCAGCAGCGCGCGCATGTCCGACCGCAGCGGTTCCGGCTTGTCGGCCTGTTCGGCGTCGTAGGCGTAAAGCCGCGGCAGGAACAGCATGCCGGCCATCCAGGCGATGACCGCGAGGATATGCAGTCCACGGATGATGTCGAAGGTCACGCGGCTCTCCGGTCGCAGGTTCTCGGACAGACCTTCCAGTCGGCCCGGCAGCCCGGCCCGTGCGGCTCCACCCCGCCCCGGCACAGCGCCTCGACCACAGCCTCGCCCAGGGTGTCGATAAAGGCCGGAGCCACGCCTACCGCCGGCACCCGCAGATACGGCTCTACGCCCAGCGTATGGGCCACTTCGGCGTACTCAATATCCAGCTCGACCAGGGTCTCGACGTGTTCGGAGACGAAGGCGACCGGAACCACAACCACGCCGACCTTGTCCCAGGCCGCCTGCTGGATGGCCTCGACGGTCGACGGGCCCAGCCATTTCATCGGCCCGACGCGGCTCTGGTAGCAGATGTCCCAGTCGGCCCCCCGTTCGCCCAGGCCGGCTTCGGCGGCGATGGCGGCGCAGGTGCTCTCGACCTGCTCCTGATACGGATCGCCCTTCTTCAGGACCAGGGTTTCGGGAATGCCGTGGGCCGAGAACAACACCCGCACCGGCCGGTCGCCCGCCTCGGCCCGCTTCAACCGCACAGCCCCGGCCTGAGCCGCGATCCAGCCGGGCGCCTCGGGATAGCAGCACACCGTCCGGCTCGCGCCCGGCCCGGCGTAGACTGCGTTCCAGCGCGCCAGGGAGCTCTCGGACGTCGTCGTCGAGAACTGCGGATACAGGGGCAGCAGCACGATCTCGTCCGGACCCCAGGCGGCCACATCGGCCGCCGTCTCCTCGGTCAGCGGCGCCCAGTAGCGCATGGCGATGAAGGCCCGAACCTCGTCGCCGGGCAGCCGGTTCGCCAGCACCGCTTCCAGCGCCGCCGCCTGCCCCCGCGTTTCGGGCAGCAACGGCGATCCGCCCCCCATCAGGGCGTAATTGGCCTGGGCCGTTTTCTCCCGACGGCTGGAGATCAGCTTCGCCAGCGGCGTGCGGAACAGGCCCGGCAGGCCGATGATGGCCGGGTCGTTGAACAGGTTGAACAGGAAGGGCTTCACCGAAGCCTGGTCGTCGGGTCCGCCGAGATTGAACAGGACGACGGCGATGCGGCGACCCGTCGGCGCGGTCATTGCGCGCCGATCCGCTTCAGAACCTGTTCCACATGAGCGATCGGCACATCCGGCAGAATGCCGTGGCCGAGGTTGAAGATCCACGGCCCCTTCCCCCAGGCCTCCAGCAGCTGATCGACGCGGCGATCCAGCATCGGCCCGCCGGCGCGCAGCAGCAGGGGGTCCAGCGCCCCCTGGATGGGTTTGATCGCCTGCACCCGCTTGCCGACCTCCAGCGGACAGGCGGTGTCCAGCGCCACGGCCTGCACGTCGCATTCGGCCGCATAGCGCTCCGCCAGCGCCGCGGACCCCCTCGGGAAGCCGATCAGCGGCACGGTCACGCCCAGCTCGCGGACCCGTTTCACCAGCTTCTGATGCGGCTTCAGCACCAGGCTTTCGAACAGATCGTCCGGCAGGCCCTCGGCCCAGCTCTCGAAGATCTTCAGCGTCTGCGCCCCGGCGTCGGCCTGCATCTTCAGATAATGCGCGGTCGCCTCGACCAGCACGTCCAGCACGGCCTGGACCTTCTCCGGCTCGGCGTAGGCGTAGGTTCGCGCCTGGGCCCGCTCGCCCTTGCCGATGGTCCGCGCCTCGCCGTCCAGCATATAGGTCGCCACCGTCCACGGCGCGCCCGCGAAGCCGATCAGGGCCCGCTCCGGCTCCAGGTTCTCCCGGACGATCGACAGCGTCTGTCCAACCTGCTTCAGCGCCTCGCCGGCCCCGGCGGCCTTCTCCCGCATGCTTTCCACAGACGGCAGCGCGCCCAGCCGCGGTCCCTCGCCCGCCTCGAACCACACCTCCTGGCCGAGGGCCTGAGGGATCAGCAGGATGTCTGCGAACACGATCGCCGCGTCGAAGCCGAACCGCCGCATCGGCTGCAGCGTCGCTTCGGCGGCCTTCTCAGGGTTGAGGCAAAACGAGATGAAGTCGGGAGTCGTCGCCCGGAGAGCCCGGTACTCCGGCAGATAGCGCCCCGCCTGGCGCATGAACCACACCGGCGGTCGCTCCGTCGTCTCGCCGGCGAGGGCCTTGAGGAACAGGGGCGTATCGGTCCGGGAGGTCATCACCACCGGACTTACCGGGGGCGTGCTCCACGCTCAAGCCCAGGCCTGTGTCGCACCCCTTCCTTCTCATCATTTGAATCGAAGATATTTGGTAGGAAGTGGCTTGGGCGGGGGATGGCGGGGACAAGTCGGCGAAATCGACCGGTTCCGGAGCGGTTGTCCGCAGATAGCCACAGGCCCTTCGACAGGTCCGGGCCCCCCTGTCGATACCGGGGATAATCCTTAACAAGGCCTTAACATCGGGCTTTTCCGGGGGTTTGGAGCCCTCGCCCGGCCTGGGCGCCGACCGCTCCCTCGACGGGTCTTCCACAGAGCGCGTCGATCGCCGGGACGGTCCGTGGACGAACCTTCGGACGGCGGCCTTCGCCATCCACCTTCATCCCGCTCGCGAGCTCGACCATGGCCCGCTATAGAGATCGGCGCCCGGCCGTCCGCAGAACGGCGCACTGCCCCGTCCACAGGAGTCTGCCCCATGGACCTCCGTTTCCCCGGCCGCCGATGAGCTTCTCCACATGAGTCCCGCCCGTCCGGCCGGGCCGTCGCGTCTGGCCACCTATTTCCACGTCCATCTCGTTTCGGACTCCACCGGCGAGACCCTGAACGCCATGGCCAAGGCCGTGGTGGCGCGCTTCGACGGCGTCATCCCCATCGAGCACATCTACGCCCTGGTCCGTTCGGAGCGGCAGATGGAGCGGGTGCTGGAGGAGATCGCCTCGGCCCCCGGCGTGGTTCTGCACACCCTCGTCGACCGTGAGCTGCGCGAACAGCTGGAGGAAGGGTGCCGTAAGCTGGACATGCCCCAGATCGCGGCACTGGATCCGCTGGTCGGGGCCCTGTCGCGCTATCTCGGCGCGGCCCTGTCGACCCGCGTGGGCGCCCAGCACGCGCTCGACACCGACTATTTCAATCGCATCGCCGCGCTGGACTTCGCCATGGCCCACGACGACGGTCAGGGCTCGACCGAACAGCTGGAAAGCGCCGACGTCGTCCTGTGCGGGGTCAGCCGCACGTCCAAGACCCCGACCTGCATCTACCTGGCCCACCGGGGCATCCGCGCCGCCAATGTGCCTCTCGTCCCTGGTCAGGAGGACGGCGAACGCCTAGTCGGCCTCAAGAACCCTCTGGTTATCGGCCTGACCGTCTCGCCGGACCGTCTGGTCCAGATCCGCCGCAACCGTCTGGACGGGCTGAACGCCAGCCGCGCCTCCTCCTACATCGACCACGACGCCGTCCGTGACGAGACGGTCAAGGCGCGCCGGGCCTTCGAACGCC
Source organism: Brevundimonas lenta (assembly GCF_014196335.1). Lineage (GTDB taxonomy): Bacteria > Pseudomonadota > Alphaproteobacteria > Caulobacterales > Caulobacteraceae > Brevundimonas > Brevundimonas lenta. The sequence continues at coordinate 309,793 of NZ_JACIDM010000001.1, read as the reverse complement.
GGGGCTGGCCGGTCATCGACGTGACCCGCCGCTCGGTCGAGGAAACCGCCGCCGCCATCATCAATGTGCTCAACGAGCGCCGCACCCATCGCGTGGGGGCCGCATGGTGATTTCTGATGCGCTATCGCCCTTCGGGCTACTTGAGCGCGGGGAACGCCTTATCCTCGCTTCAAAGAGCGCCGCCCGCCGCGCCATGCTGGAGGGCGCCGGCGTGCCCTTCGCCGTCCAGGTCGCCGATGTCGACGAAGATGCGGTCAAGGCGACCCACGATCCGGCCGACGCCGCCGGCCTCGCGGTCGAACTGGCCCGGATCAAGGCGCTGGCCGTCTCCCGCCATGACGCCGACGCCTGGGTTCTCGGCGCCGACCAGACCCTCGCTTTCGATGGCGGTCTCGTCTCCAAGGCCGGCTCGCTGGACGAGGCCCGCGATCGCCTGCGCGCCATGCGTGGCCGCACCCACCATCTGCATTCCGGCGCCGCCCTCGCCCACAACGGACAGATCGTCTGGTCGGGCGTGGACACGGCGGCGATGAAGGTGCGCGCCTTCTCCGACGATTTCCTCGACGCCTACCTGGCCGCTGAGGGCGAAGGTCTGCTGTCCTGTGTCGGCTCCTACCGGCTCGAGGGCATGGGCTCGCAACTGTTCGAGGCGGTCGACGGCGACTATTTCACCGTCCTGGGCCTGCCGTTGTGGCGGGTTCTGGAGGAGCTCCGGCGCGCCGGAGTGCTTCGCTCATGACCATCCGCGCCGGTGTCACCGGTCAGCCGATCGCCCATTCCCTCAGTCCGGTCATCCACGGGGCCTGGATCGCGGCGGCGGGACTGGATGCGCGGTACGACGCCCTCGCGCCGGACGGAGCCATCGGCTTCCAGGCGCTGGTGGCCCAGGGCCGGCGCGGCGCCCTGCGCGGCCTCAACGTCACCGCCCCGTTCAAGGAGCAGGCCCTGTCGCTCGCCGACCAGGCCGGATCGACCGCGCGCGCCTGCGGTTCGGCCAATCTTCTGGTGTTCGAGGAAGGCTCGGTGCTCGCCTACAGCACCGACGGCGAAGGCCTGTTGTCCGCCCTCGCCGAACAGGCGCCGGGACTGGACCTCCGGAGCCGGCCGGTGGTCGTGCTGGGCGCCGGCGGCGCGGCCCGTGCGGCGGCGCATGCCCTGAAGGCGGCCGGCGCCGACGTCGGGGTGCTGAACCGCACTCTGGCCCGCGCCCATGGTCTCGCCGAAGACCTCGGCGTCCGCGCCGCCGACGCCGATGCGCTTCCCGAGGCCGCCCTGGTGGTCAACGCCCTCAGCGTCCGGCCCGAGATCGATTTGTCCCTTCTGCGGTCCGACGCCGTTCTGATGGACATGACCTATCGTCCCCTGATGACGGACTTTCTCCTCGCCGGCCGGGCGCGCGGCCTGGTCATCGTCGATGGTCTGGCCATGCTGATCGGGCAGGCCCGCCCGTCGTTCCGCGCCTTCTTCGGCATTGAACCGCCCGCGATCGACATCCGGGCGGTCGCCCTGGCGGCTATGGAGGCCGTGGCATGATCGTTCTCGGACTGACCGGCTCTATCGGCATGGGCAAGTCGACCACCACCGCCATGTTCGCGGACCGGGGCGCCATGGTCTGGAACGCCGACGACGCCGTGCACCAACTCTATGCCCGCGGCGGCGCGGCGGTCGAACCCGTTGAAGCCGCCTTCCCCGGTGTGGTCGTAGACGGCGCGGTCGACCGGACCCGTCTGGCGGCGGCGCTGGGCCGCGACGATCAGGCCTTCCGCCGCCTGGAGGCCATCGTCCATCCGCTGGTGGTGCGAGGCCGGCTGGATGATCTGGAGGCGGCGGCCGCGGGCGGCGTGAAACTGGCCGTGCTCGACATCCCCCTGCTGTTCGAAACCGGCGGCGACGCCGCGGTGGACGCCGTTATCGTCGTCACCGCCGATCCCGAAATCCAGGCCGCCCGCGTCCTCGCCCGCGCCGGCATGACCCGCGAGCGCTTTGAAGCCATTCTCAGCCAGCAGCTGCCGGACGCGGAGAAGCGCCGTCGCGCCCATTTCGTGATCGATACCGGTCACGGCCTGAACGCCGCCCGCGCCCAGGTCGACGAAATCGTGGGGATGGTTCTCGCCCCGGGGTGGACCGCGCCCGGTCCGCGCCTTCCGGAAACCGGCAAACCATCCCATTAAGGGGACATGGCGCGCGAAATCGTTCTCGATACCGAAACCACCGGCTTTGACCCGAAAACCGGCGACCGGCTGATCGAGGTCGGCTGTATCGAGATCGAGGACCTGCTGCCCACCGGGCGCACCTTCCACACCCTCGTGAACCCCGAGCGGCTGATCCCGCCGGACGCCATCCGGGTGCACGGCATCACCGACGACAAGGTGAAGGACGCGCCGAAATTCCACGAGATCGTCGGCGATCTGATGGCCTTCATCGGCGACGCGCCGATCATCGCCCACAACGCCAATTTCGACCGCAACTTCATCGACTTCGAGTGCGGCCGCTGCAAACATCCGTTCCCGGGCGAGGATCGCTGGATCGACACGCTGAAGCTGGCCCAGACCCGCTTCCCGGGCATGCCCAACTCGCTGGACGCCCTGTGCAAGCGCTTCAAGGTCAGCCTGGCCGACCGGACTTTCCACGGCGCCCTGATCGACGCCCGTCTGCTGGCCGAGGTTTATCTGGAGCTGCGCGGCGGCAAGGAACGCCGGCTGGACCTGTCGGCGGCGCGGACCACGGTCGCGATCGGTCCGACGGCCGTCAGCGCCTACGGCCCCCGTCCGCATGCGCTTGAGCCCCGCTCGACCGACGCCGAGCGCGCGGCCCATGAGGCCTTCCTGCTGGCGACCTTCAAGGATCGTTCGCTGTGGGAAAGCTATGGCCTTCCGGCCATGGAAAAGGCGTCCGCCGCCTGACGGACGCCTCTTCAAGGTCGATCAGGGCCTGAGCCCTGAATTCAGGCCTGGCTGACCTGGGCGGCGCCGGCGGCCTGCTGCTGGCGGGCCAGGTAGATGGCGCCGAAATCGATCGGATCCAGCATGAAGGGCGGATAGAAGCCGCCGTCCGACGTGGCGCGCGCGACGATCTCGCGGGCGAACGGGAACAGGTAGCGCGGGCATTCGATCAGCAGCAGCGGCTCGATGTCCTGCTCCGGCACGCCGTAGAGGGCGAACAGGCCGCCGTACAGCAGCTCGACGTTGAACACGGTCATCGCGTCGGTGGTGGCCTTGATGGTCAGGCGCAGATCGACTTCGAACAGACCGTCCTTGCGGCCCTGGGCGTTCATTTCGACGCCGAGGTCGATGGCCGGGCGGCCGTCGATGCGCAGGCTGTCAGGGGCCTTCGGGTTCTCGAAGGACAGGTCCTTCACGTACTGGGCGACGATGCGGAAGCCCGGGCCCACGGGAGCCTGGCCGCCGTTCTCGGCGGGACCGGACGGGTTGGCGTCGGCGGGAGGAGCGGCGTCGGTCATCGGCGAAAGTCTGTCTGGAATGTGGCTGGGACGAGGCCCGGAAGGCGCGGCGACTAGCACGCGCCGGATCATGCGGCAACGAGGCACGCCCCCGGAGGGGGGCGCCGCGCCTTGCGCCGCCCCATATCAGACCGTAAGCGTCGTCAGCCACGCCCGTCTCAGACGGACGTCAGTCAGGGAATGCCCGTGCCGGTTCAGGTTCAGATCATTATCTTCGCGGCCATCGCCGCCTTCGTGCTGTTCCAGCTCTACAACGTGCTGGGCAAGAAGGTCGGCCGCCAGCCTGAAGACGATGCGCGCGCCCAGCCCGCGGGCGTCACCGCCAACCCGGCCGATCCGGCTGCGGGCCGCACCAATGTCCTCGACGCCGTCACACTGGCCTCCATCGCCGGCCTGAAGGCGCGCGACCCGGGCTTCGACCCGGTCCGCTTCCTCGAGGGCGCCCGTCAGGCCCACGAGACCATCGTTCGCGCCTACGCCTCGGGCGACCGCACGACGCTGAAGCCGCTGCTGACCCCGACCGTCATGAACTCGTTCGAGGCCGGCATCGCCGCCCGCGAGGCCCGCGGCGAGACCGAGGTCGCCGAATTCGTCCACCCCGCCCGCGCCGATCTGGAGCTGGCCACGGCCGAGGAAAATCGCGCCGTCGCCAAGGTCCGCTTCCTGGCCGAACTGCGCAATCGCGTGAAGTCGGCCGACGCGGCCGCCGAGGAGCAGGTCGAGGAGCGTCGTGTCGCCGAGATCTGGACCTTCGAACGCATCCTGGGCGCCAGCGACCCGAACTGGGTCCTGGCCCGCACCGAACCCGCCAACGCATGATCCGCGACCGGTCCGCCCGTGGCAGCGCGGGCCGGGCCTGCGCGCTCCTGCTTCTCCTGACGCTCGCCGCCTGTGCGACCGGCCGCAAGGCCGAGCCGCCGGTGGAGACGCCTGCGCCCATCCCGGCGCCCGCGACCCCGGCTCCCGTCCCGGCCGAGCCGGCGCCTTCACCGTCTCCTGAACCCATGGCCGTCAGCCCCGCGACCCTGCCCGGCTGGGAGCGCGAGGATCACCTGGCCGCCTTCCGCGCCTGGACCGCTGGCTGCCGCGCCGCCCGCACCCCGGCCGGTCGCGACCTGTGCGCCCGCGCACGCGCCATGGGCGAGGTGACGCCGTCCGAGGCCCGCGCCTTCTTCGAAACCGGCTTCGCGGTCGTTCCGGCCCGCACCAATGACGGCGGCCCCGGCCTCCTGACCTCCTATTTCGCGCCCGAGTACCAGGCCCGCCGGTCCCGGGACGGCGAGTTCGACGCCCCGGTCCTCGCCGCGCCCGCCGGCTGGTCGCGCGGCCAGACCCTGCCCGCCCGTTCCGCTATCGAGGCCGATCCGCCGACCCCCGTCCTCGCCTGGATGCGGGCCGAGGACCTGTTCTTTATGCAGATCCAGGGCTCGGGCTATCTGACCTTCGAGGACGGCTCGCGCCTGCGCGCCGCCTACGCCGCCGACAACGGCCGGCCCTTCACCGGCATCGCCCGCCCCATGGCCGAACAGGGCCTGCTGCCGCGCAACGGGACATCGGGCGAGGCCATCCGCGCCTGGCTGGCGGCCCATCGCGGGCCTGAGGCCCGGGCCGTGATGGCGCAGAACCCGCGCTACATCTTCTTCCGCACCGACCCCGACGACGGCGGCGATCCGCCGGGCGCCGCCGGCATCGCCCTCCCGGCCCGCCGCTCCATCGCCGTCGACCCGTCCTACTGGACCTACGGCGACCTGGTCTGGATTTCCGCCGACGCCGGCAACCTCGCCGGCGCGCGCAGCAGCTACGAAGGCCTCGTCATGGCCCTGGACACCGGCTCCGCCATCCGCGGCCCCGTCCGCGCCGACCTCTATATGGGCCGCGGCGCCATCGCGGGCGAAGAAGCCGGCTCCGTCCGCCACCCGCTCAGAATGTGGAAGCTGGTTCCGAAGGGCTAGCGCCGCTTCAGACCTCCCAGCAGTCCCCGCAGCAACTCCCGCGTCAGCGTCGAGCCCGCCGTGCGCATCATCGACTTGGTCATCGCCTCCATCGGCGTCTGGCGGTTCGAGCGGCGCGCCGGGGTCTGCGCGCGGGCGGCCTCGCGGTCGTGGCGGACCTGTTCCTTCGCCCGCGCATCGGCGGCCTTCTGGGCGTCCTTCGCCGCAGCGGCGTCGGACTTCGCCCGGGCTTCGGCGGCCGCGGCCTGGGCCGCCGCCTGATCGGCCTCGCCCCGGCGGGCGGCGAGGATCTCCTCGGCGGACTCGCGGTCGACCGGGGTGTCGTAGATCCCCCGCACCGGGCTGGCGGCCATCACCGCGGCCCGCTCGGCGTCGGTGGCGGGTCCCAGGCGCGAGTCCGGCGGCCGGATCTTCGTATTGGCCACGACGTTCGGCGCGCCCTTCTCGTCCAGGGTCGAGACCAGCGCCTCGCCGACACCCAGCGCCTGGATGGCGTCGGCGGTGTCGAAGGCGGGATTGGCGCGGAAGCTTTCCGACGCCGCCTTCAGCCCGCGCTGCTCGGCCGGCGTATAGGCGCGCAGCGCGTGCTGGATGCGGTTGCCCAGCTGGGCCAGCACGCTGTCGGGAATGTCGGCGGGGTTCTGGGTGACGAAATAGACGCCGACCCCCTTCGACCGGATCAGCCGAACCACCTGCTCGACCTTCTCACGCAGCGCCGGCGGCGTGTCGTTGAACAGCAGGTGCGCCTCGTCGAAGAAGAACACCAGCCGCGGCTTGTCCGGGTCGCCCACCTCCGGCAGCTGCTCGAACAGCTCCGACAGCAGCCACAGCAGGAAGGCCGCGTACAGGCGCGGACTGCCCATCAGCTTCGTGGCGTCCAGCACATTGACCTGGCCGCGCCCGTCCAGGCCGGTGCGCATCATGTCCTCCAGCCGCAGCGCCGGCTCGCCGAAGAAGGACGTTCCGCCCTGCTGCTCCAGCTGCAGGATCGACCGCTGGATGGCGGCGATCGAGGCCGGGGCGACATTACCCACCTCCCGCCCGATCCGCTCGGCGTTCTCGCCGACGTAGACCAGCATCGAGCGCAGATCGTCGAGGTCCAGCAGCAGCAGCCCCTCCTTGTCGGCGACGTGGAAGATCACCGACAGCACGCCCTCCTGCACCTCGTTGAGGTTCAGCATCCGCGCCAGCAGCAGCGGACCGATCTCGCTGACGGTGGTGCGGATCGAGTGGCCCTTCAGGCCGTACAGGTCCCAGAACACCACCGGCGCCGCCTTCGGCTGCAGCGTCAGCCCCATCTCGGCGCCCCGTGCCAGCAGCTTCTCGTTGGGTGCGCCCGGCATGCAGATGCCCGACAGGTCGCCCTTCACGTCGGCGCAGAACACCGGCACGCCGGCGTCGGAAAAGCCCTGGGCCATGATCTGCAGGGTCACCGTCTTGCCGGTCCCGGTCGCCCCCGCGACCACCCCGTGGCGGTTGGCGCGGTTGAACAGCAACCGTTCCGGCTTGTCGGATTGGCCGAGGAACAGGAAGGAGGCGGGGTCGGTCATGGGAACTCCCGGTGAAGGCTGACGCTGATGGTCTAACGCGCGGCGGGACGGTTCAAGGCCGTTGACGCCGGGTCATGGGACCTTGACCATATGACGATGAAGCCGCCGATCACCGTTCCGACCTCGACCGTGGCCCGCAACGCGCTGGTGGCCATCGCCATCGTCGCCGTCGGAGCGGCGGCCTACTGGCTCAGCGACATCCTGACGCCGCTGGCCATGGCCATCTTCCTGCTGATCATGATCGACGGGGTGAAGCGCACCATCGAGGCGCGGACCCGCATCCCGCACCGCTTCGCCGGCGCCGCCGCCCTGATCGTCGTAGTCATGCTGTTCTTCGCCTCGATCGCCATCATCGTGAACGGCGCATCCAGCTTCTTCGCCGACGCCACCGGCGTCTGGGCCCGCATGGGGCCGAGACTGGATCGCATCGTCCTCGACGCCAGCCATATGGTGGGCATCGAGAGCGCCCCCACCGCCGCCGAGCTGATGAACCAGCTCGACATGCGCAGTTATCTGACCAGCACGGCCATGCAGGCCCAGGGCACCCTGACCGGCGCCTTCTTCGTCATGGTCTATCTGGCCTTCCTGCTCGCCTCCCAGGCCGGCTTCCGCCGCAAGATCGTCGGCATGTTCCCCGACCGCACCGCCCGCAACGAGGCCATGGAGGTCTTCCAGCGGGTCCGCGGCGGGGTCGAGGGCTACATCTGGGTCCAGGCTGTCACCGGAGCCATGATCTGCGCCGCCGCCTGGGTGCTGATGCGCGCCGTCGGCCTGCAGAATGCGGAGTTCTGGACCTTCGTCATCTTCATCGTCGGCTTCATCCCGGTTCTGGGCGGGGCGGTGGCCGGTCTCGTCCCGCCGCTGTTCGCCCTCGTCCAGTTCCAGACCTATTGGCAGGCCGGCGTCCTGCTGGTCGGCCTGCAGGCCATCCTGTTCATCAGCGGCAACTTCATCCAGCCGCGCATGCAGGGCGAGAACCAGAACATCGACCCCGTCGTGGTGCTCCTGTCCCTCGCCTTCTGGGGCAAGCTCTGGGGCGTGGTCGGCATGTTCCTGTCGACCCCGTTGGCGGTCATGGCCATGGCCATCCTGGCCGAGTTCAAGGGCTCGCGCTGGATGGCCATCCTGCTGTCCGGCGACGGCGAGCCCTATGCCGAGCATGACGAGCCGGCGCCCGCGAAGGGCAAGCGGCGCCGCGTCAACCCGCCGCACTCTGAGGGCGGCTGAGGGCCTCCGGCGCCCTTGATTGGCCACAACCGGCGCCTATCTCACCCCTGTCGCCGCGGCCCCCTCCCCTCCCCCAAGGCCGCGGTGGAAAAGATCGGCGCCACCCCTCCCCCTCCTGGGCGCCGGTCCGAAGAGGCCGCCGGACGAGAGTCCGGCGGCCTTGTCGTTTCCGGATCAGATTATTGCGTTTTCGGACCCGTGCGCGGGCGCCGAAGCACGACCATTGCGCGAGCGTATCCGGTCCTCCCGATCCCTTGCAGACTGATCGCTGATAACCGATCCGGCCCGCCGCCGACCCGGCTGCATGCGGCGCTTTTGGGGGTTCCCGACGGCGTCGGGCTGGCCTAGTTGGTCGCGCGGCGAAGGCGTGCTTGCCCCAGCGGATAAGCAGCCTAGTCTGCCTGCCAATCGGCGGCCCCGGTGCGGGGCCGTGCAAAACGAGACGTGTCCATGCCCGGCGAAACGGCCCCCAAGCTCCCTCAGGCGATCAACCTGGAGGTGCTGGAGGCGAACTTCGCAGCCGCCAACGGCCATCCGCCCGGCGCGGCTGAAAAGGCTTATCTGGCCCAGGTCCTGGAGGACCACGCCCCCGACGAGACGCCCGATCTGGACGGCGCCGATCTGGCCGCCCTGCTGGCCGCCGCCTGGCGCTCGGCCGAGGCGCGCGAGCCCGGCGGCCCGGCCCGCATCAGCGTCGGCCCGCACACCGGCGCCCGTGGCGTCGCCACCGGCTATGACGCCGTGGTCATCACCCAGGACGACCGTCCCTTCCTCGTCGACAGCGTCATGGGCGAACTGGCCGAGGCCGGCGTCACCGTCCGCTCCATGTACCACCCGATCATCGAGGGCCCGAACGGCCGCGCCTCGCTGATCATCGTCGTCATCGACGCCCTGCCGCAGGAGCGCCGCGACGCCCTCGGCGAGGCCCTGGCCGCGACCATGGCCGACGTCCGCGCCGCCGTCGCCGACCACGGCGCCATGCAGGAGCTGATCGGTCGCTCGATCGCCCACCTCGAGGACTCGCCCAAGGGTGTCGACGCCGGCGTCCTGGCCGAACACCTCGACTTCCTGCGCTGGCTCAAGGCCGATCATTTCGTCTTCCTCGGCGCCCGCGACTACGACTATCCGCGCGCCCCTGACGGCGACTACGAGGCCGAGGCCCCCCTGTCGCAGTCCGGCGTCGGCCTCGGCGTCCTCGCCGACCCGACCCGCACCGTCCTGCGCCGCGCCAACGAGCCGGCGGTGCTGACCAAGTCGATGAAGAAGCAGCTGGACCTGTCCGAGCCGGTCACCGTGGCCAAGGCCAACGTCCGCTCGCGCGTCCACCGCCGCGCCTACATGGACTATGTCGGCGTGAAGCGTTTCGGCGCCGACGCCCGCCCGTCGGGCGAGACCCGCTTCGTCGGCCTGTTCACCGCCGAGGCCTACGACAAGGCCGCCACCGAGGTGCCGCTGATCCGGCGCAAGGTCGCCAACGCCCTCGCCCGCGCCGGCAAGATCGAGGGCACGCACAGCTACAAGCGCCTCAAGAACATCCTCGAGAACTATCCCCGCGACGAGCTCTTCCAGATCGGCGAGGACGAGCTGCTGAACATCGCGCTCGGCATCCTGCACCTGCACGACCGTCCGCGGATCAAGACCTTCACCCGCAAGGACCCGTTCGACCGCTTCGTCTCGGTGCTGGCCTTCATCCCGCGCGAGCGCTTCTCGGCCTCGGTGCGCGAGCATATCGGCGCCATCCTCGCCCGCGCCTGGGGCGGCCGCCTGTCGGCCTGGTATCCGCAGCTGTCGGACCAGCCGCTGGTCCGCATCCACTACATCATCGGCGTCACGCCGGGCGATCACCCCTGCCCCGACCCCATCGCTCTTGAGGCCGAGATCACCGAGGCCGGCCGCAGCTGGGTCGACCGCTTCGAGAGCGCGCTCCGCGCCGGCGGCGTCGACGAAGTGTCCGTCGGGCCGGTCAGCGTCCGCTGGGCCGAGGCCTTCGGCGCCGCCTACCGCGACCGCTATGACGCCGCCGAGGCCGTCCTCGACTACCAGTCGATCGACACCCTGAACGCGACCGGCGACCTGTCGCCCGGCGAACCCATCGCCGTGCGCGCCTTCCGCACCGGCCGCGACGGCCCGCTGAACTTCCGCTTCAAACTCTATCGCCGCGGCTCCGCCGTGCCGCTGTCGGACGTCCTGCCGATCCTGGCCGACATGGGCCTGAAGACGCTCGAGGAGTGGGGCTACGCCCTCAAGCCTGCGGGCATGCCCGAGGTCCACGTCCACGAATTCCTGATGGAGGACCCGCGCGGCGGCGACCTCAATTTCGATACCGTGAAAGACCCGTTCGAGGCCGCCTTCGCCGCGGTCTGGAGCGGCCGCACCGAAAGCGACGGTTTCAACCGCCTGGTTCTCGAACTCGGCGTCAGCTGGCGTGAGGCGGCCCTGGTCCGCACCCTCGCCCGCTACCGCCAGCAGACCGGTCTCGACCCGTCCCAGGCCGTCCAGGAAGAGGCGCTGCGCGACTACCCCGCCGTGGCCCGCGCCATCCTGGCGCTGTTCAAGGCCAAGTTCGATCCGGCCGCCGGCGGTGACGCCGCGGCGCGCGAGAAGACCGTCGCCGGCCTCGTCGACGACATCAACGACCTGCTCCAGGCCGTGAAGAGCCTCGATCACGATCGGGCACTGCGCCGCATCGCCCTGCTGGTCCAGGCCATCAAGCGCACCAACTACTACCAGGTCGCGGCCGACGGTCAGCCCAAGCCCTACATCTCGATCAAGATCGCCTCGCGCGAACTGGCCGACCTGCCGCTGCCCAAGCCGTTCCGCGAAATCTTCGTCTGGGCCCCGTATGTCGAAGGCGTCCACCTGCGCTTCGGTCCGGTCGCCCGGGGCGGCCTGCGCTGGTCGGACCGTCGCGACGACTTCCGCACCGAGGTGCTCGGCCTGGTGAAGGCCCAGCAGGTCAAGAACGCGGTCATCGTGCCGGTCGGCTCCAAGGGCGGCTTCTTCCCGAAACACCTGGCGGCCATCGTTCGCGCGGGCGGCGACCGCGACGCGCAACAGGCCGAGGCCATCCGGGCCTACAAGACCTTCCTGTCGGGCCTGCTGGACGTCACCGACAACATCGCCAGGGACGGCTCCGTCGTCCCGCCGGCGGCCGTGGTGCGCTGGGAAGGCGACGATCCCTATCTGGTCGTGGCCGCCGACAAGGGCACGGCGACCTTCTCCGACATCGCCAACGGCGTTTCGGCCGATTACGGCTTCTGGCTGGATGACGCCTTCGCCTCGGGCGGCTCGGTCGGCTACGACCACAAGGTCATGGGCATCACCGCCCGCGGCGCCTGGGAGGCCGTGAAGCGGCACTTCCGCGAGATGGGCAAGGACATCCAGACCCAGCCCTTCACCGTCGTCGGCGTCGGCGACATGTCGGGCGACGTCTTCGGCAACGGCATGCTGCTGTCCAAGGCCATCAAGCTGGTCGCCGCCTTCGACCACCGCGACATCTTCATCGACCCGAACCCGGATCCGGCGACCTCGTGGGTCGAACGCGACCGCATGTTCAAACTGCCGCGCTCGTCCTGGCAGGACTACGACAAGTCGAAGATCTCGGCCGGCGGCGGCGTCTTCCCGCGCTCGGCCAAGTCGATCGAGCTGACGCCCGAGATCAAGGCCCTGCTGGAGATCCAGGAGGACGCCGTCGACCCGGCCGCCCTGATGAAGGCCATCCTCAAGGCCCCGGCCGAGCTGCTCTACCTCGGCGGCATCGGCACCTATGTGAAGGCGCCGAACGAGACTGACGCCCAGGTGGGCGACAAGGCCAATGACGCCATCCGCATCGACGGCAACGAACTGCGCGTGAAGGTCGTCGGCGAGGGCGCCAACCTCGGTCTGACCCAGGCCGGCCGCATCGCCTTCGCGAAGAGCGGCGGCCGGATCAACACCGACGCCATCGACAACTCGGCCGGCGTCGACAGCTCCGACCACGAGGTCAACATCAAGATCCTCACCGGGGCGGCCATCGCCTCGGGCGCCCTGAAGCAGGAGGACCGCAACGCCCTTCTCGCCTCCATGACCGACGAGGTCGGCCTCAAGGTTCTGGCCCACAACTACGACCAGACCCTCGCCGTCACCCTGCAGCAGGCCGAAGGCGTCGCCGCCCTCGACCAGCAGCAGCGCTTCATGCAGTGGCTGGTCTCCAAGGGTAAGCTGGACCGCAAGGTCGAGGGCCTGCCCGACGATCTGAAGATGGCCGAGATGAAGGCGACCGGCGGGGCCATGACCCGTCCGGAACTGGCCGTCCTGACCGCCTATTCCAAGCTGGAGCTGTTCGACGACATCGTCGCCTCGAAGGCCCCGGACGACGCCTTCTTCAAACAGACCCTGGTCCGCTACTTCCCCGGCCCGCTGGCGAAGTTCGAGGCCGACATGCAGCGCCACCGCCTGCGCCGCGAGATCATCTCGACCATCCTGTCGAACGAGATCGTCAACATGTGCGGCCCGACCTTCCCGGAACGCCTGCGCCTGTCGGCCCAGTGCGACACCGGGGCGATGGTCCTCGCCTTCGAGGCCGCGCGCCAGATCTTCCGCCTCGACCAGGCGTGGGACCAGGTGTCGGCCCTGGACCTGAAGATCCCGGCTGAGGCCCAGACCGCCCTCTACCAGGAGATTTCGACGGTCCTGCGCCGCCAGACCTTCTGGCTGGCCCGCCGCGCCATGCGTCCGGGCGCCACCGTCGACGGCCTGATCGCCGCCTACCAGCCCGCGGCCGACCAGCTGCGTTCGGCCGGCGGCGCCGTCCTGTCGCGCTACGAACAGGGCCGCCTGGAAAGCCGCATCCAGACCTTCGTCGGCATGGGCGCCTCGGAAGCCATGGCCCGTGACTTCGCCATGCTGCGTCCGCTGGTCGCCACCGCCGATATCGGCGACCTCGCCCGCGAGGCCGGCTGGCCGGAACCGGCGATGGCCATGCTGTACCACCAGGTCGGCGCGGCCTTCGACTTCGACCGCCTGCGCGCCGCCGCCGGCGCCGTTCCGTCGGCTGACCACTTCGACCGGCTGGCCGTGCGCCGTCTGATCGAGGACCTGATGGCCGAGCAGATGACCCTGACCCGCGCGGTGGCCAAGGCCTCCAACGTCTCGGTCGGGGCCAGCGAGGCGGCTGCCGAGAAGGCCGTCGACGACTGGATCGGCCCGCGTCTCCAGACCGTCGAGGGCGTCCGCGCCTCGGTCGACGAGATCGAGACCTCGGGCTCGGGCTGGACCTTCGCCAAGCTGACCATCGCCAACTCGGTCATCCGCGAAATCGCGTCCTCCGCCGCCTGATTACGCCTGAACCCCCGGTCGCTTCGCGGCCGGGGGTCGGTCTGCTAGCGTGCGGAGCTGAGGGAGAGGGCTGATGTCGCGCAAGTTTCTGATCGTCGTCGACGACAGCCCCGAGTTCGAGGCCGCCCTTCGCTATGCGTGCCGTCGCGCCCGCTCGACCGGCGGCCATGTCGTCATGCTCCGCATCATCCCGCCCGCGGCCTCCGACGCCCACTGGGCCGGCGTCCGCGACGAGATCGAACGCCAGACCCGCGCCGAGGCCGAGGCCTCCCTGAACCGCTGGGCCGGCGAGGCGTGCGAGCGCTCCGGCTCCACGCCGATCCTGCTGATCGAGCGCGGCGAGCCTCAGGGCTGCATCCGCAAGGTCGTCGGCGAGGATCCGGACATCAAGATTCTCGTGCTGGCGGCAGGGGAGGGGAGCCGCGGTCCCGGCCCTCTGGTCGGCGCCGTGGTCAAACAGGGCGCCTCCTTCACCGGCCGCAAGCTGCCCGTCACCATCGTCCCCGGCGAACTCACCGAGAAAGACATTGAGGACCTGGCCTGACGCCGCGTCGCCGCAGGTCTTGAAGCCGCCGCCAGTCAGGCGCACTTACCCGGCATGTTCATTCAGACCGAACCGACGCCGAACCCCAACGTCCTGAAATTCCTCCCGGGACGCGACGTTTCCGAAGACCCGCGCGACTTCGTTAACCAGGACGAGGCCGCCGCCTCGCCGCTGGCCGAAGCCCTGTTCCAGCTGGACGGGGTGAAGGGCGTCTTCTTCGGCTACGACTACGTCTCGGTCACCCGCGATCCGGCCGGTCTCGACTGGGCCCAGATGAAGGCGCCGATCCTGGCCGCCATCATGGATCACTTCGTCTCCGGCGCGCCCCTGCTCCGTGGCGGCGCCTTCTCCAGCGCCGATCCGGACGGCCAGGACACCGAGATCGTCGCCGAGATCAAGCAGTTGCTCGATAGCCGCATCCGGCCCGCCGTGGCCCAGGACGGCGGCGACATCCTGTTCGACGCCTTCGACGAGGAGACCGGCGTCCTGTCTCTGCGCATGCGCGGCGCCTGCGCCGGCTGCCCCTCTTCCTCGGCCACGCTCAAGGCCGGGGTCGAGCAGATGATGAAGCACTACGTCCCCGAGGTGACCCGGGTCGAGCAGGTCATCTGACCACAGGCTTATCCACAGGTCGGCGATGAAACGAAATAGTCCTCGTCAGCGCCGCCTCCCTCGGTCATTCTGCAGCGATGCCCCGGTTTGAGAGCGATATCGACGCCCGGCGTCTCGGCGAGGCGCTCGCCGCCCTGCGCCGTATTCGCGGCCTGAGCCAGGCCGAGGCCGGCGAGCGCGTCGGCATCACCAGCCAGGGTTGGGGTCTCTACGAGGCCGGCAAGCGCCCCGGCCTGTTCCGCCCCGACGTCCAGCGCCGCCTGACCGCGGCCGTCGACGCCACCCCGGAGGCGCTCGCCCAGCGTCTCACCCGCGTCCAGCCCGCCGCCAGCCTCGAACCCGCCGCCTCCGGCCTCCACAGCGCCGGACGCGCCTGGAGCAGCCCGGCCCCGCCCGAAACCCTCCGCCTGCAGCTCTCGACCGACGACCTCGCGCCCTGGGCCGCCTCGGGCGTGACCCTCGAATACATGCCCGGCCGCTGGCCCCGCCGCGATCAGGGCTGCGTCATCGAGCTGGACGACGGCCAGCGCCTCGTCCGCCTCTACGAACGCGCCGAGGCCGATGTGCTCGTCGTCCGCGGCGGCCCCGGCGGTCTCGCCGCCGAGGAACGCATCCCCCGCGCCCGCGCCCGCGCCGTCTCCGCCGTGATCGCCCGCCTGGACCACTGATGAAACTTTTTGATTGCAACCGTGGCGTGTCCATGAAACTGTTCCGTACCACCGAACAGGAGGCGCACGCCCATGCCCAGAACCGCCCCGCCGGACGACGTCGACGCCTTCGTCGGAGC
Organism: Brevundimonas lenta; assembly: GCF_014196335.1. GTDB lineage: Bacteria > Pseudomonadota > Alphaproteobacteria > Caulobacterales > Caulobacteraceae > Brevundimonas > Brevundimonas lenta. Next base: position 294,345 of record NZ_JACIDM010000001.1, on the reverse strand, counting down.
CCGCATCGGCCTGCGGCGCACGGCCCTGGGCTTGTCCCAGTCGGCGCTGGCGCTCCGGGTCGGGGTCAGCTTCCAGCAGGTGCAGAAATACGAGACCGGCCAGAACCGCATCTCCGCCTCGCGCCTGCATCGCGTGGCCACGGTCCTTGGAACCTCGGTCGAGGCCTTCTTTCCGCCGGTCGAGACGGCGGAGGCGGACTCCGGCCATTCGCTGCAGGCCCTGCGCTTCATCACCGCGACCTCGGACGGTCGTACGACGGCCGCGGCCTTCCCGCGCATCGCCGACCGATCGGTGCGGCAGGCGCTGGCACGGATCGTCTCGGCGCTGGCCGGAGATCGCTGAAGGCTCCCCTTCGTGCGGGAGCCATCCAATGCGGGTGATGGTGATCGACACCGCCCTGGGCCTCTGCACGGCCGGGGTCTTCGAGGTAAATGGTGACGACGTCCGCCCGCTCGGTCTGCGGTCAGAGGCGATGACCAAGGGCCATTCCGAACGGCTGGCCGGTCTCGCCCGCGACGCGGCGGCCGACGCCGGCGGGTTCGCAGCCATCGACCGCATCGGCGTCACCGTGGGCCCCGGTTCGTTCACCGGCCTGAGAGTCGGCCTGGCCTTCGCCCATGGTCTCGGCGCAGCGCTCGGCCGGCCGGTGATCGGAGTGTCCAGCCTCGACGCCCTCGCCGCCTCCGCCGCCGCTCCCGACGCCGCCGCCCTCATCGATGCCCGGCGGGGTCAGGTCTATGCGCGCTTCTGGATTGACGGCGTGCCCACCGGACCGGCGGAAGCGCTGTCCCTGGACGAGGCCCGCGACCGCGTCGCAAAGCTTCCCCCGGCCGCCGTCCTGATCGGATCGGGCGCGGCCCTGGTCGCCGATGCCGCGGCGGAACTCCGCGCCCTGGACGCAGCCGGCCCCGCGCCCGAGGCCCTGGCCCGTCTCGCCGCCCGACTCGATCCTGCCGCCGCCCCGCCCGCGCCCCTCTATCTGCGCGCGCCGGACGCAACGCCCCCCAGCCGCCTGCCGGGCCAGCCCCGGACAGCGGCCCCGGCATGAGCGCGACCGATCACGCCGCCCAGGCCGCCCGCCTGGCGTGCCTGCACGCCGAGGCGTTCGATCGGCCCTGGAACGCCCAGGCCTTCTCCGACCTGCTGGATCAGCCGGGCGTATTCGCCGCCGAGGCGCCCGACGGCTTCATCCTCATGCGCGCGGTCGGCGACGAGGCCGAGATTCTGACCCTGGCCGTGCGCCCGACGGCCCGCCGCCACGGCTTGGGCGCGCGGCTGGTAGGGGAGGGGGTCGCCGGCGCCAGTGTGCTGGGCGTCGATCGCGTCTTCCTCGAGGTGGCCGAGGACAACGCGGCGGCGCGGTCGCTGTACCGCCGCGTCGGCTTCGTCGAAACCGGCCGGCGGCCCCGCTATTACGTTCGTAATGACGGCACGATGCAGGATGCGCTGCTTCTTGCTCTCAACTTGACGGCGCGGCTTCCCTAGGACGCCCTGCCCGCCTATTCTCCGCGCCCATGGACCGGATCGAAAAACTCTGCGCCGAGCGCGGCATGCGCATGACCGAACAGCGGCGCGTTATCGCGCGCGTTCTATCCAGCGCCGATGACCATCCGGACGTCGAGGAACTGTACCGCCGCGCCTCGGCCATCGACCCCCACATCTCGATCGCCACCGTCTACCGGACCGTGCGCCTGTTCGAGGAAGCCGGCGTGGTCGAGAAGCACGACTTCGGCGACGGCCGCAGCCGCTATGAAGAGGCCGGCGACGACCACCACGACCACCTGATAGACACCCGCTCGGGCGAGGTCATCGAATTCTTCGACGCCGAGATCGAGCGTCTGAAGGACGAGATCGCCGAGCGCCTCGGCTTCCGCCTCATCGGCCACAAGCTGGAACTGTACGGCGTGCCGATCGAGGGCGCCGAACCGTCCAAGCGCGACGGCCTGATCTTCAAGCGCCACGCGCACCGCGACGAAGACGCGGCCTGAGCCTGCTCGCCGCGTCCTGACAGACAGAAGCCCTGGAGCGACGCTCCGGGGCTTCTTTCATTCCACCGCCGGCCTCAGGCCGCCATGCGGATGTCCTCGGCGTGCTCGGGGTAGGGCGCGATGCGGCTCTCATCGACGGGCTGCCCGGCCAGTTCACTGGCGTAGCCGTGGTTCACGTCGCGGTGGTGCGCCTCGTCCGCCCGCACCACCAGCACCACGTCGCGCAGCGTCGCGTCGTCCGGCAGCTTCCAGTAGTGTTTCGCGATCGCCGGGGCCGGGACGTTGGGGCTGCGGCCTTCGTCCAGCTCCTTCAGGTAGTGGGTGTAGCTGATCACCGCCTCCTCCTCGAAATAGCCGACGATGCGGTGGGCGGTCTTCGCGCTGACGAGATAGAGCGTGAAGAAGGCGAGGTAGAAGACCCACTGCACGCCCAGGATGACCAGGCGTTCGAACAGGGTCGGTTTGGCCACCTCGATGAAGGTCATCAGGTGCATCCGCTCGTTCTCCGCCTCCTCCATCAGGGTGCGGATCCAGCCGTCGTCGTCGCACATCCGGCGCAGGCATCTCAGGTGGGTGAGGGCGGCCCCGACCATTCCGGGCACCGCCGCCACAGTCTCGAGCACGATCGCCCGGTGGCCGTAGCGTTTGGCGAAGAACGTATCGGCGCAGAAGCGCAGCACCTTGGTGAAACCGAGCGCGATCCGGTCCGACAGGCCCTCGGGCCGATGATGGACAGTCAGATCGACGAGGGGCGCGGTATGCACGGCAAGCTCCTTGAAGGGGGTCAGACCGGGGCTCGGACCGACCGGGGGTGGGGTTCCAGTTTGAAGAACAGGGCCAACTGCAGACTCTGGCCGATGCGTTCAGCGCGCGCCTGGACTGCGGCGGCGGCGGGCGGGGGCAGTACGTCCGCGGCCGTGCGGGCCCACAGCGCCAGCCAGCGCTCGAACAGCTCCGGCGTCATGCGCTCGCGGTGCTTCAGATGGGCGCTCATCGGGTTGCCCTTGTAGCGCCGCGTCGCATTGCTGACGGAGGACCAGAAGGCGATCAGGCGCTCGATGTGCTCCGGCCAGTCGGTCACGGCCTCGTTGAACACAGGGCCCAGTTCGGGATCGGCCCGGACCCGCTCGTAGAACAGCGGCACCAGCCTGGCGATGTCCGCTTCGTCGATGTCGGCGGCGTCGTTCACGACCGCGCTCCAAAACATGTATGCTGAATACATGTATTGGCCTTCAAAATCATGCAATCGAAATGCATGTATGGAGCCGCGACCGACTGTCCCAGGGAGCGCCGATGCGCCTGACCCGCTACACCGACTACGCGCTCAGGGTGCTGCTGTATCTCGGCGCCCGGCCTGAACGGCTGTGCTCGATCTCCGAGATCGCGGGCGCCTACGGTATCTCGCAGAACCATCTGATGAAGGTCGTGAACGACCTCGGACGGGCCGGATACCTGTCCAGCGTGCGCGGTCGCACCGGCGGGCTCCGCCTCTCACGCGCCCCGGTGGAGATCAACGTCGGGGCGGTCATCCGGCATACGGAGGACGGTTTCGACCTGGTCGACTGCGGCAGTTGCGTCATCGCCCCCGCCTGCGGCCTGACCGGCGCACTGGGACAGGCGCTGGCCGCCTTCATGGCCGTGCTGGACGGCTACTCGCTGGAGGACCTTCTGTCGAAGCGGGCCGACATGCTCGCCCTGTTTCCCTTGCCCGATCCCGGCAGGTCGGGCGCCGCACGTAGCGCGCCCCGACGGGGCGTTCTAAAAGACGCCTGATGACCGATACCCGGACCGACCATCAGCCCGCGGGCGATGGGCAGGCCGCCACCCGGCGCCTGTTCATCAAGACGTACGGCTGCCAGATGAACGTCTACGACTCCGAGCGCATGGCCGATGTGCTGCGGCCGCTGGGCTATGCCCCGACCGACACGCCGGAGGACGCCGACTTCGTCATTCTCAACACCTGCCACATCCGCGAGAAGGCGGCCGAGAAGGTCTATTCCGAGCTCGGCAAGATGCGGGTGCTCAAGGAGGCCAGGGGCGGGGCCATGACCATCGCCGTGGCCGGCTGCGTCGCCCAGGCCGAGGGCGAGGAGATCATGCTGCGCCAGCCGGCGGTCGACCTGGTTGTCGGCCCGCAGGCCTATCACCAACTTCCGGAACTGCTGACCCGCACGGCGCGGAAACGCGGTGAGCGGATCGGCGCCGACTTCGCGCCCAATGAAAAGTTCGACGCCCTGCCGCAGACGCGCGGCGTCGACGGCGTGACCGCCTTCCTCACCGTCCAGGAGGGTTGCGACAAGTTCTGCACCTTCTGCGTCGTGCCCTACACGCGCGGATCCGAATGGTCGCGGCCGGTGGCGTCGGTGTTGGCCGAGGCCCGCGAACTGGCCGACCGCGGCGTGCGCGAGGTCACCCTGCTGGGTCAGAACGTCAACGCCTACAACGGCGAGGGTCCGGACGGGCAGCCGTCGACCCTGGCCCGCCTGTTCCACGCCCTGGCCGAAATTCCCGGCCTGGACCGCATCCGCTATACGACCAGCCACCCCAACGACATGTCCGACGACCTGATCGCGGCGCATGGCGATCTGGACGTGCTGATGCCGTGGCTGCACCTGCCGGTGCAGTCGGGCTCGGACCGCATCCTGCGGCTGATGAACCGCAAGCACGGCCGCCAGAAATATTTCGATCTGATCGACCGCATCCGCGAGGCGCGGCCGGACATGGCCATGTCCGGCGACTTCATCGTCGGCTTCCCGGGCGAGACCGACCGCGATTTCGAGGACACGATGGATCTGGTCCGGCGCGTGAACTACGCCTCGGCCTTCTCATTCATGTATTCGCCGCGCCCCGGCACCCCGGCCTCGACCATGGCCGCCCAGGTGCCCGACGCCGTGTCGTGCGAACGCCTGCATGCCTTGCAGTCGCTGCTGACCGAACAACAGATCGCCTTCAACGCGTCGCGCGCGGGCATGACCATCCCCGTCCTGTTCGAGCGCAAGGGTCGCCATGACGTGCGCGCCCAGGCCGTCGGCCGCTCGCCCTGGCTTCAGTCGGTGCACGTCGACAACGCGGATCACCTGATCGGCCAGATCGTTCCGGTTCACATCGACCATGGGCAGCAGAACAGTCTGACCGGGCGTCTGATTCAGCAGAAGGCGGCCTGATGGCGCGTGAGAGTGAGTTTCTGGCGCTGGACGATGCAGCGCTGCGCGCCATCATCGGGCCGAACAGCCGCCACGTCGCCCTGATCGAGGACGCCTTCAAGGTGCTGATCGAGGCCCCCGGCGGCGGTGTGACCATCAACGGCTCGCCCAGGGACCGGGCCCAGGCCAAGCGGGTGATCCAGGTCCTCGCCGATCGCGCCGACACCGGCGCCGAGATCACGGAGGCCGATGTCCGCACCTCGCTGGGCGCGGCCGTCAGTTCGCCGCGGCCGGGGCAGGGGAGGACCGTCCCTGACGCCGTCGCCCTGCCGGTCGGCCGCCGCGGCGCCATCGCGCCCAAGACCGCCGCCCAGGCCCGCTATCTGGAGATGCTGTCGCGCTGCGAACTGACCTTCGGCGTCGGCCCGGCCGGCACGGGCAAGACCTTCCTCGCCGCCGCCTACGGCGCCTCCCTGCTGCGCCGCGGCCAGGTCGACCGGCTGGTCATCACCCGCCCGGCGGTCGAGGCCGGCGAAAAGCTCGGCTTCCTGCCCGGCGATCTGAACGAGAAGGTCGATCCGTATCTCGCCCCCATCTGGGAGGCGCTGAACGACATCCTCGGCCCCGACGACGTCCGCCGCCGGCGCGACAAGGGCGAGATCGAGGCCGCGCCGATCGCCTTCATGCGCGGCCGCACCCTCGCCCACGCCTTCATCATCGTCGACGAGGCCCAGAACACCTCGCGCCTGCAGATGAAGATGGTCCTGACCCGTCTGGGCGAGGGCGCGCGCATGGTCGTCACCGGCGACCCGTCGCAGGTCGACCTGCTGAACCCGCGCGATTCCGGCCTGTCGCATGCGCTCCGCATCCTCGACGGGGTGACGGGCGTCGGCGTGCTGAAGTTTGAGGCCCAGGACGTGGTCCGCCACGCCATGGTCGAGCGGATCGTGCGCGCCTACGACGCCGACGCGGCGAAGCGACGGCCCGCCGCCGATCTGGAAGACCCTGACTCATGATCGAGATCGAGGTCGAGGACGACGCCTGGATCGCCGCCCTGCCGGACGCGGCGGCGGTGGTCGAACGTGCCGCGATCGCAGCCCTGGGCAGCGTCGAGGGCGATGTCGTCGTGCTGCTGACCCATGACGCGGCGGTGCAGGCTCTCAACGGCCGGTTCCGCGAGAAGGATCGGCCCACCAACGTGCTGTCGTTCCCCGCGCCCGAAAGCGCCGCGCCCCACCTCGGCGACATCGTGCTCGCCTATGGCGTCTGCGCCGGCGAGGCGGCGGAGCAGAACAAGAGCCTGGCCGATCACCTGTCGCACCTGACCGTGCACGGCGTGCTTCACCTGCTGGGCTTCGATCACGAGGTCGAGGCGGAGGCCGAAGAGATGGAAGCCGAAGAGCGATCCATCCTTGCCAGCCTGGGCGTGGCCGACCCATACACGGCGCATGACGACCATCACGGCGACGCTTGACCCCGAAGGCCCGCGCGCGCGGCTGATCCTCCGCTTCGGCCGCATCGGCCTGGCGCTGGCCGCCGGCGTGGCGACAGCGCTGGCGCATCCGCCGTTCGGCATCCTCCCCGGCCTGCTCGGCTACGCCCTGCTGATGTTCCTGACCGAGCGCAGCACCAGCGTGCGCGGCGGTTTCTGGATGGGCTGGCTGGCCGGCTTCGCGTATTTCTTCATCAGCTGCTGGTGGGTGGCCGAGGCCTTCCTCGTCAATCCGGACCAGGCCTGGATGGCCCCGTTCGCCGCCAGCCTGCTGCCGATCGGCCTGGCCCTGTTCTGGGGCACGGCGACGGCGCTTTATCGTCGCTTCCAGCCGTCGGGCATGAAGCGCGTGCTGTTCTTCGCCGCCCTGTTCTGCCTGCTGGAATGGCTGCGCGGCCATGTGCTGACCGGCTTCCCCTGGAACCCGGCGGGCGCCAGCTGGAAGGCGGGATCGGCCGCGTCCCAATTCGCCTCGGTCGCCGGCGTCTACGGCCTGAGCTTCGTCACCGTGGCCGCCGCCGCGGCCTTCGCGCCTCTGCTCTCGCCCGGTCCGCGCAAGAGCCGGATCGTCACGGCCGTCGCCGGCGCGGTCGCCATCGCCGCCCTGCTGGTCGGCGGCGCGGTCCGCCTGTCCAACGCCCGGGTCGAGCTGACGCACACCCTGGTGCGGATCGTCCAGGCGGACGTGGCCCAGGAGTCGAAATGGACCCCCGAGGCCTATCAGGGCATCGTCGATCGCTATGTGAACCTGACGGCGCGCCCCGGCGTGGGCACGCCCGATATCGTCATCTGGCCCGAAGGCGCCCTGCCGGCCGCCGCCAATGACGTCTTCGCCGCCGGCGCGCCGGAGGCCGAGCAGATCCGCCGCGCCCTGCAGCCTGGCCAGACCCTGATCGTCGGTCTGAGCCGGGCCGAGCCGGACGCGAACAGCTTCATGGGCGCCCGCTATTTCAACAGCCTGTTCCTGGTCCGGAACACCGGCGGCCCTGCGCTGGCCGTCAGCGCGGCCTACGACAAATACCGGCTGGTGCCGTTCGGCGAATATCTGCCGGCCGGAAGCCTGCTGGGCGCGCTCGGCGTGCGCAGCCTGACCCATATGCCGGTCGACTTCAGCCCCGGTCCGCGTCCGGCCCCGATCGACATTCCCGGCGCGCCGCGGGCCCAGCCGCTGATCTGCTACGAGAGCCTGTATCCGGGCTTCACGCCGGGTTCGGCCGGCCGGCCAGGCTGGATCGTCAATATCTCCAACGACGCCTGGTTCGGCCGCACCTCGGGACCGGTCCAGCATCTGAACCTCGCCAGCTACCGCGCCATCGAGACCGGCCTGCCGATCGTGCGCTCCACCCCAACGGGCATCTCGGCCATGATCGATCCGTGGGGCCGGGTGGCCGGCGACCAGAAGCTGGAGCCGGGCGAGAGCGGCGTCATCGACGCCCGCCTTCCCAAGCCCGCGGCCGTCACCCTGTACGGCCGGATGGGCGATCTGCTGTTCTGGCTGGCGCTGGCGATCGGTCTCGCCACGGCCGCTCCGTGGAGCCGAATCGGTCGCCGCAAGGCCGACTGAATCGCCTTACGGGTGTCCCCAAAAATCGACATTCGCGCAACCCGGGTGGGGGCGAACCGGTTACGCAACCAGAACTTCGCGTGCGGGACCCGTTATCGTAATTTTTGATGACATATGCCCGTCCGGAGCGCATTCAGGCTTCGCTGATATCGACTTAGAGGGCGTGTCACTATGGCCAGAGGCAAGGGCGAGGAAGGTCCTCATCCGGTGGACCGGCACGTGGGCCGCAGGGTTTGCGAAAAGCGACTGGCGCTCGGATACAATCAGAGCGATCTCGGCCGCGCTCTCGGACTGACGTTCCAGCAGATCCAGAAATACGAAAAGGGCGCCAACCGGATCTCGGCGTCGAAGCTGTGGGACATCGCCCGCTTCTTCAAGGTCGACATCGGCTACTTCTTCGAGGGCCTCAGCGGGGCCCAGATCGCCGGCCTGGCCGAAGGCGGATCGGACTTCGACCACGACTTCCCCGCCACCCGCTACACTATCGAGATCAGCCGCCTCGCGCCCCAGCTGTCGACCCGCCAGCAAAAGCTGGCGCTCGAACTGATCCGCGACATGGCCGACCGCAAGGAGACGGACGAGGACTGACGTCCTCGCCCTTCGAACCCCTCAGTTCTGCGACGCGCTGCGCCGCCGCCCGAATTCAGGCGCGGCGGTTTTCTGCTGCACCCAGTAGCTGGCACCGTCGCGCGGCTTGAACATCGTCTTGGGCACGCCGTCGCGCGACACCACCGCAAAGGTGTTGGTCGAGGCCTGGTACAGCAGCACGTCGCCGTTCGGCCGCTCCACCCGCTCCGTGCCCGCCGGCGGGTTCGAGGTGAAGCGCTGCACCTTGTCCAGATAGTCGCCGGCCGACCGCGCCCCGAAATCCGCGCCGTTGCGCTCGAACAGGCGCGCCACCTTCTCGTCGACGCTCTCCCGCCGGTTGCCGGTCAGCACCGTCCGCGCCTTTTCGGGCGCCGCCTCGACCGCCTCGACCGCTCCGCCGGACGTTTCCGCCGCCATGGCCGCGGCTGAACCGGCCGGAGCCCGGTCCCGCGTCTCGACCGCCGACCCGCCGTCGCCGCACGCCGCCAGCCCCAGCAGGATCGTCGCCGCGCTCGTAATTGTGATCATACGTTTCATTGCACCCTCCCGTTGCAACCCACCGGCGAAGACGATAACCACAGGTTTCTTGTTCTTGCAATGTTCCATTTTGCGACGGCCTCTCTCGACGTTCGGCGGGCGCATCGCTAGATCATCGGCATGACCACGGCTTCGCTGTCCGGACGCAAGGTCCTGCTGATCGTCGGCGGCGGCATCGCCGCCTACAAGGCGCTGGAGGTGGTGCGCCTGCTCAGGAAGGCCGGCGCCGAGGTGATGAGCGTGCTCACCGCCGCGGGCGCCGAGTTCGTCACCCCCATGTCGCTGGCCGCTCTGACGGGTCGCCCGGTCCGCCAGGACCTGTTCATGCCCGAGGACGAGACGGCCATGGGCCATATCGAACTCTCGCGATGGGCCGATCTGGTGGTGGTGGCCCCGGCCACAGCCGGCCTGATCGCCAAGGCCGCCAACGGCTTCGCCGACGACCTCGCCTCGACCACCCTTCTGGCCACTGACAAGCGCGTCCTGCTGGCGCCGGCGATGAATGTGCGCATGTGGCTGCACCCCGCCGTCCAGGCCAATGTCGAGCGTCTGAAGGGCTTTGACGGCTTCCATGGCGTCGCCGTCGTCGGCCCCGACGAGGGCGAGATGGCCTGCGGCGAGTTCGGTCCTGGCCGTATGGCCGAGCCGCCCGCCATTATGGAGGCCATCGCCGCCCTCCTGGCCGGCCCCGACGGACGTCCCCTGGCGGGCCGCAGGGCGGTCGTGACCGCCGGACCTACCTTCGAGCCCATCGACCCCGTGCGCGGTCTCACCAACCGCTCCAGCGGCAAACAGGGCTATGCCATCGCCCAGGCGCTCGCCGACCTCGGCGCCCGGGTCACCCTGATCTCAGGCCCCGTCGCCCTGTCGGCCCCCATCGGCGTCGACCGCGTGCCGGTCGAGACCGCGCGCGAGATGAAGGCCGCGGTCGAGGCGGCCCTGCCGGCCGACATCGCGGTGATGAGCGCCGCCGTCGCCGATTGGCGCGTCGACGGCGTGGCCTCCGGCAAGCTCAAGAAGGCCCCCGGCGGCCCGCCCTCGCTGGCGTTGATCGAAAACCCCGACATCCTCGCCAGCGTCTCCGCGCCCGGAAAGTCGCGTCCGAAACTGGTGATCGGCTTCGCCGCCGAGACCAGCGATCTGGAGGCCAACGCCCGCGCCAAGCTGTCGCGCAAGGGCTGCGACTGGATCGTCGGCAATGACGTTTCCGACGACGTCTTCGGCGCCGACGGCAACACCGTCACCCTGTTCACCCGCGACGCCGGCGATGAAAGCTGGCCGCGCCAGTCCAAGACCGAGGTGGCCCGCAAACTGGCCGCCCGCATCGCCGACCACTTCAAGGCCTGAGGAAACACCGCCCATGACGACCGTTCGCGTCGAACGCCTGCCGCATGCCGAAGGTCTGCCGCTTCCGGCCTATGAGACCACGGGCTCGGCCGGCATGGACCTGCGCGCGGCGGTGCCCGACGACCAGCCCCTGACCCTCGCGCCCCGCGCGCGGGCCCTGGTCCCCACGGGCCTGAAGATCGCGCTGGAACAGGGCTTCGAGGCGCAGGTGCGGCCCCGTTCGGGCCTCGCGCTCAAGCACGGCGTCACCTGCCTGAACTCGCCCGGCACCATCGACAGCGACTATCGCGGCGAAGTGGGCGTCATTCTCGCCAATCTCGGCCACGAGCCTTTCGTCATCCGCCGTGGCGAACGCATCGCCCAGATGGTCATCGCCCGCCACGAACAGGCGACCATGCTCCAGGTCGACACCCTGGATGAAACCGCGCGCGGCGCCGGCGGCTTCGGTTCCACAGGCCGATAGGGAGCGAATCTGGTAAACCGGCGTTAACCCAACTTCCCGAGTCCAAGCTCGGCCATATGAAGGAGGTCGGCGTATGGAGTCCCTCATCGATTCGATCGGCGCTTTCCTGTCAGCCCTCTTTGGGCTGGCGCAGGGCGGGTTCGACGGGGTCAACCAGGTTACAGGTCTGCTGATTGCGGTGATTGCGGCGCTTCTGATGCCCGCGTGGAACCGATTGTGGGCGTCGGCCCTCGGGGCGGCCATCGCCCATGTGGCGATCGACGTCGTACGCCCGGTTCTGGACGGCGGATCCTTCTACCTTCCGCCGCTTCTGACGGTCACCTTCTGGATGACGTTGCTCGGCCTGTTCCTGGGCTACGCGATCGTCATCGCCCTGTTCTTCCTGATCAAGTCGCTGGTCACCGGCATCGGCAAGGCCGGCCACAAACAGAAACAGCACGCGCACTGACGACCGGAGGTCCTCAGTTCATTTTTGTGGGCCGCGGACCGTCGGCCCTTCGGGACCTCCCGACCATAGCCTGTCCTCGGGCCGACCGAAGGTCGGACCCGGGGGCGGCCTCGCGTTTACTGACGGCTGTAATCGGAGTTTGCGCTCAAGCAGCGAGCGACCGCGTCGCGAGCGATAGCGCCCCAGGCAGGCGTGAGCCTGCCCTGGATCAAGCCTGTCTGAAACCGAGCACGTCCTGCATATCGTAGAGGCCCGGCTTGCGACTGCGCACCCATGCCGCGGCCGCCACAGCGCCCTTGGCGAAGAGCGAGCGGTCGATGGCCGAGTGGCTGAGGGTCAGAACCTCGTCGTCGGACGCGAACATCACCGTGTGCTCGCCGATGATCCCGCCCGCGCGCAGCGACGAGAAGCCGATCTTGCCGCTTTCGCGCGCGCCGGTGATGCCGTCGTACGGCGCCGTGCGCACGTCCTCCAGGTCCTCGCCCCGGCCGTTGGCGGCGGCCTCGCCCAGCATCAGGGCGGTGCCGGAGGGCGCGTCCGCCTTGCGACGGTGGTGCGCTTCGCTGATCTCGATATCCCAGTCGCGCCCGTCCAGCCGCTGGGCGGCGTGCTCGACCAGGCCGATCAGGATGTTGACGCCCAGCGAGAAGTTTCCGCTGCGCACGATGGCGACGGTCTCGGACGCCTTCAGAATCTCGGCGTCCTGTTCAGGCGAGAAGCCGGTCGAACCGATCACCAGCGCCGGCCCGCCGCGCGCGGCGCAGGCCTGGGCCAGCTCCACCGAGGCGTCAGGGGTCGAGAAGTCGATGATCACGTCGCATAGCGACAGGTCGGGGTGTTCGCCCCGATCGTAGCGGGCGGCCACGACCACATCCTCGCGGGCGTCCAGAACCGCCGAAACGGCGCGGCCCATGCGACCCCGGGCGCCGGAGATGCCGGCGTGGAAGATGGCGCTCATCGATTGCCCCCCGGCAGACTCACTGGGCCGTTTCTTTCGACCCGGGCTCGGCGCCCAGGATGTCGGCCCAGAAGCGCTTGGCCTTGCCCGCGAACGAGGCGTTCTTGGGCGTCTGGGTCTCGCCCAGCGAAGCCGCCAGTTCTTCCAGCAGCTCCTTCTGGCGGGCCGTCAGGTCGGTCGGCGTCTCGACGAACAGCTCGACCACCAGGTCGCCGCGGTTCTTGCCGTTCAGATGCGGCATGCCCTTGCCGCGGATACGCACGGTCTTGCCGGTCTGGGATCCCGCGGGGACCGACACCGGCGCCTTGCAGCGGCCGTCGCAGGCCTCGGAGGTCAGGCAGGGCGCGTCGATCTCGCCGCCCAGCGCCGCCACCGTCATACCCACGGGCACGGTGACCAGCAGATCCAGGTTGTCGCGCTCGAACAGCTCGTGCGGGGTCACAGAGACGAAGACGTACAGGTCGCCGCGCGGACCGCCGCGCTGGCCCGCGTCGCCCTCGCCCGACAGGCGGATGCGCGAGCCGTCGTCGACGCCGGCGGGAATCTTCAGCTGCAGCTTGCGGTTCTTCCGCACCTGGCCATGCCCGTGGCAGGTGGTGCAGGGGTCGGCGATCATCTGGCCGTTGCCGCCGCAGCGGGGGCAGGTGCGCTCGACCTGGAAGAAGCCGTTGGCCGACCGCACGCGTCCGGCGCCCTGGCAGGTGGTGCAGCTTTGCGGCTTGGTGCCCTTCTTGGCGCCCGTGCCGTCGCAGCTGTCGCAGGTGGCGGTGGTCGGGACGGAAATCTCGACGTCGGCGCCCTTGTAGGCCTGCTCCAGCGTGATCTCGAGGTCGTAGCGCAGGTCCGAGCCGCGGCGCGGCCCGCTCTGGCGTGCGCCGCCCGCACGGCCGCCGAAGACGTCGCCGAACGCGTCGCCGAAGACCTGCGAGAAGATGTCGTTGACGTCGGCGAAGCCCTGGCCCTGGCCGAAGGGGTTGCCGCCCCCGCCGCCGTTCACCCCGGCATGGCCGAAGCGATCATAGGCGGCGCGCTTCTGGTCGTCGGACAGCACCGAATAGGCTTCGGAGATTTCCTTGAAGCGGGCCATGGCGTCGTCACACCCGCCGTTCCGGTCAGGGTGATGCTCCATCGCCAGCTTGCGATAGGCCGATTTCAGGCCGGCGGCGTCGATCGTCCGCTCGACGCCCAGAACCTCGTAATAGTCTCGCGCCATGCGGCGTTCGTCCTCTTACTCTCGAATTCGCCCTGCGCCTGTTCCCGGCGATCAAGCGAAACGGTGACCGGGCTGACATGGGCGCCCGATCCGATGATGCAAGTTTTATGAAACGAACCCCCGCTTGCGATGCAAGCGGGGGCGTAGCGTTTGCGCAGGCGGTGTGGCTTACGCGCTCTTCTTCTCGTCGTCGGAGTCCGAAACTTCCTCGAACTCGGCGTCGACCACGCCGTCATCGGCGGGCTTTTCTTCCGAGGCTGCGGCGTCAGCGTTGTTTTGGGCCGCGTACATGGCCTCGCCCAGCTTCATCGAAGCCTGGGCCAGGGTGTTGGTCTTCTCGCGGATCGGCTCGGGGTCCGTGCCGTCCTTGGCCGCCTTCAGGTCCGCCAGGGCGGTTTCGATAGCCGCCTTGTCGTCGCCGCCGATCTTGTCGCCGTGCTCGGACATGGCCTTCTCGGTCGAATGGATCAGGCTGTCGGCCGAGTTCTGGGCCTCCACCAGTTCCTTGCGGGCCTTGTCGGCCGCGGCGTTGGCTTCGGCTTCCTTGACCATCTTGTCGATGTCCGCGTCCGAGAGGCCGCCGTTGGCCTGGATGCGGATCGACTGCTCCTTGTTGGTGGCCTTGTCCTTGGCCGTCACGTGCACGATGCCGTTGGCGTCGATGTCGAAGGCGACCTCGATCTGCGGCATGCCGCGCGGCGCCGGCGGGATTCCCATCAGGTCGAACTGGCCCAGGATCTTGTTGTCCTGCGCCATCGGACGCTCGCCCTGGAAGACCCGGATCGTCACGGCCGACTGGTTGTCGTCGGCGGTCGAGAAGGTCTGGCTCTTCTTGGTCGGGATGGTCGTGTTGCGTTCGATCAGCGGGGTGAACACGCCGCCCAGGGTCTCGATGCCCAGCGTCAGCGGGGTCACGTCCAGCAGCAGCACGTCCTTGACGTCGCCTTGCAGCACGCCGGCCTGAACGGCCGCGCCCAGCGCCACGACTTCATCGGGGTTCACGCCCTTGTGCGGCTCCTTGCCGAAGAAGGCCTTCACGGCCTCCTGCACCTTGGGCATGCGGGTCATGCCGCCGACCAGCACCACTTCGTCGATGTCCGAGGCCTTCAGGCCCGCATCCTTCAGCGCCTTGGCGCAGGGCTCGATGGTGCGCTGGACCAGGTCCTCGACGAGGGCCTCCAGCTTGGCGCGCGACAGCTTGATGTTCAGGTGCAGCGGGCCCGAGGCGTTCATGGTGATGAACGGCAGGTTGACCTCGTACTGGGTCGTCGAGCTCAGCTCCTTCTTGGCCTTTTCGGCCTCTTCCTTCAGGCGCTGCAGGGCCAGCTTGTCCTGGCGCAGGTCGACGCCCTGCTCCTTCTTGAACTCGTCGGCCAGGTAGTCGACGAGGCGGAGGTCGAAGTCCTCGCCGCCCAGGAAGGTGTCGCCGTTGGTCGACTTCACCTCGAACACGCCGTCGCCGATCTCGAGGATCGAGACGTCGAAGGTGCCGCCGCCGAGGTCATAGACGGCGATCTTCTGGCCGTCGTTCTTCTCCAGGCCATAGGCCAGGGCGGCCGCGGTCGGCTCGTTGATGATGCGCAGCACTTCCAGGCCGGCGATCTTGCCGGCGTCCTTGGTCGCCTGGCGCTGGCTGTCGTTGAAATAGGCCGGCACGGTGATGACGGCCTGGGTCACGGTCTCGCCGAGGTAGGCCTCCGCGGCCTCCTTCATTTTGCCGAGCGTGTAGGCGCTGACCTGTTGCGGCGAGTAATCCTTGCCGTGGGCGCGCACCCAGGCGTCGCCGGTCGGGCCCTTGACGATCTCGTAGGGCACCATGCCCTTGTCCTTCGCCACGACGGGGTCGTCGTAGTTGCGGCCGATCAGGCGTTTGATGGCGAAGAAGGTGTTGGTCGGGTTGGTCACGGCCTGGCGACGCGCCGGCTGGCCGACGAGGACCTCGCCGTTGTCCTGGATGGCGACGACCGACGGGGTCGTGCGGTTGCCTTCAGCGTTCTCGATGACCTTGGGGTTCTTGCCGTCCATGACGGCGACACACGAGTTCGTGGTGCCCAGGTCGATGCCGATGATCTTGGCCATAGGTTGGTCTTTCACTCCATTTCAGCGGGCGGTGCGGCGGCCTTGTAAAGCGAAGCGCCGCGCGTGACCGCCCCCGATGTCGGGGTCTGGTGGTTGATACGTTGGCAGCCGCAAAGCCCCACGAACAGCGGGGTTTTCCGGCGGTTGTCGCCGATATGGGAAACACCCCCCTGCCTGCAAGGCCTTGCCGCGATTCAGTCGTCAGACCCCGTCAGGTGAATCGGGCCTCGAAATCATGCATAACAACGTAATCGCAAAAGGGCCGGCGTGGGATCCGGCCCGGGGGAGAGACCTGATGATCGCCTTCAAGACCGCCATCCGCGCCGCCCTCGTCGTTGCGGCGCTGGGAACCGCATCCATCGCGACCGCCGAACCGTTCGTCGCCGCTGACAAGGTCGCCGCCTCGGCGCCCCAGTCGCGCGACGGCATGAACCGCCGCGTGCGCATCCATAACCAGACCGGCTGGACGATGACGCATTTCTACGCGTCGGACTCGCGCATCGAGGACTGGCAGGAAGACATGCTCGGCGAGGACGTCCTCTCGGCCGGCGCCAGCATCATGATGAACATCGACGATGGTTCGGGCGCCTGCCTGTACGACTTCAAGGCGCGCTTCTCGAACGGCCAGGAGCTGACCCGCATGCGGGTCAACGTCTGCGAGATCGCCGACTACTACTACACGCGCTGATCCGTCAGCGCGTGGGGGCCGGGAGCCGCCTCTCCACCGGACGGAGGGGCGGTTTTCCGTGTCAGGCCGCCGCTACGGCCGCGGCCGGCTCCATGGGCCGCAGATCCAGAAGGGCGAACAGCCGGGCGTCCTCGTCCTGTTCGGGATTGGGTGTGGTCAGCAGCTTGCCGCCGACGAAGATCGAGTTGGCTCCGGCCAGGAAGCACAGCGCCTGCATCTCCGGGCTCATCGTCTCGCGCCCGGCCGACAGCCGCACCATCGCCTTCGGACAGACCAGCCGCGCCACGGCTACCGTGCGGACGAACTCGATCGGATCGATCTCCCCCTCCCGCTTCACCCGCTCGCCCAGCGGCGTGCCGGTCACCGGCACCAGCGCATTCACCGGCAGGCTGTCGGGATGCTGCGGCAGGGTGGCCAGGGCGTGCAGCAGCCCCGCACGATCCCGCCGCGCCTCGCCCATGCCGACGATGCCGCCGCAGCAGGTCGACATGCCCGCGTCCCGCACGTGCTGCAGGGTGTCCAGCCGGTCCGCGTAGGTCCGGGTGGTCACGACCTCGGCGTAATACTCCGGCCCGGTGTCGAGGTTGTGGTTGTAGTAGTCGAGGCCTGCCGCCTTCAGCTGCTTCGCCTGATCCGCCGTCAGCATCCCCAGGGTGGCGCAGGTCTCCAGACCCAGCGCCTTCACGCCCGAGATCATCGCCGCCAGCTTCGGCGTGTCGCGATCCTTCAGCTCCCGCCACGCCGCGCCCATGCAGAACCGCGACGCGCCGCCGGCCTTCGCCGCCATCGCCTCGGCCAGAACGGCCGAGGTCTCCATCAGCTTCTCGGCCTTCAGCCCGGTCCTGAAGCTGGCCGACTGCGAGCAGTAGCCGCAGTTCTCGGCGCATCCGCCGGTCTTGATCGACAGCAGCTGGCTCTTCTGCACCTCGGACGGATCGAACCAGGTCCGGTGCACTGTGGCGGCGTCATAGACCAGCTCCATGAAGGGCCGCGCGAACAGCGCCTCCACCTCTTCGAGCGTCCAGTCGTGGCGGGGGGTGACGTGGGGGGAGGTCATGGCGGGGTGCTTAGCCGCACCCGCCACGCCCGCCAACCCGGTCCGGGTCACTCGCTTCGATAGACCCGGCCGTCGCGCATCACGAAGTCCACGTCGGTCAGCACCGTCACATCGGTCAGGGGATCACCGTCCACCGCGATGACGTCGGCGCGCTTGCCGGGCTCCAGCGTGCCCACCTCGGCCGACAGCCCCAGCAGGTCGGCCGCGTTCACCGTCGCCGCCTCGATCGCCGTCATCGGCGTCATGCCGTGCTGAACCATCAGGGCGAACTCGTCGGCGTTGCGGCCGTGCTTCGACACCCCGGCGTCGGTCCCGAAGGCGATCTTCACGCCCGCCGGCACCGCCCGCTCCAGCGAGCGGCCGGTGATCTCGATGCGCCAGCGGATCTTCGGCAGCACCTCGGGCGGATAGGCGTTCGGATCGGCCGCCAGACGCTCGATGTAACCGTTCACCGTCGACAGGGTCGGGACGTAATAGGCGCCGCTCTCGCGGAACAGCCGGATGGTGTCGTCGTCGAAGATGGTGCCGTGCTCGATCGAGTCCGCGCCCAGCCGCAGCGCCATGTCGATGCCGTCCGCGCCGTGGGCGTGAACCGCGACCTTCAGGCCGTACAGGTGCGCGGTGTCGATCAGGGCGCGGGCCTCGTCCTCGAACATCTGCGCGCCGACGCCGGCGCCGATGCGGCTGTTCACCCCGCCGGTGGTGGCGATCTTGATCACGTCGGCGCCGCGGCCGACCTGGATGCGCACCGCCTCGCGGCAGCTCTCGACGCCGTTGCAGACGTTGTCGTGCGGAATGGTGTCGCGGAAGTCGTCGTTGAAGCCCAGCCGACCGTCCATGTGGCCCGAGGTCGTCGAGATGCTCATGCCCGCGTCGATGATGCGCGGTCCGGGCAGGCGGTGGGCCGCCGTCTCGTCCGACAGCGCAAGCGTGACCCCGCCCTCGTCGCCCAGGTTCCGCACGGTGGTGAAGCCCGCCATCAGCGTCTTCCGCGCGTTCTCGGCGGCGCTGTAGGCATGGACCGGCAGATTGTCGGTGACGCCGGACAGGAAGCCCGCCTGGCCGCCCAGATCGTTGACCAGGTGCACATGGCTGTCGATCAGGCCCGGCAGTACGAAGCGCTCGCGCTGGTCGATGACCGTCGCGCCGGGGAAGGCCGAGGCGTCGACGAAGCCGTCGCGGATCTCGACGATCCGTCCGTCGCGCACCACCAGGGTCGAGGGCCCGCGCGGCGCCCGGCCCGGGCGATCCAGCAGGCGACCGGCCTGGATCAGGGTCACCGGCCCTTCCGTCGCCGGAGCCGCCTCCTGCGCCCACGCGGCGCCGGCGATCAGCGCCGACGCGGCCACACCCAGAAGACCCGCTGCAAGACGGTTCATACCCGCATCCCCCAATGAACAGGCGGGCACCAGAGCAGAGATCAGGGCGCTTCGCCAGCGGTCGGAAACGCCAAACACATAAGGATATCTTTATGGGTTTCTTGCCGGATCGCCGGCTTCGGTCTATAGGCCCGCGCGAACATCCGACCGGAACAGACCCCCATGACCGACTATATCGTCCGCGACATCTCCCTTGCCGACTACGGCAACAAGGAAATCGCCATCGCCGAGACCGAAATGCCCGGCCTGATGGCGCTGCGGGCCGAATACGGCGCGGCCCAGCCGCTGAAGGGCGCCCGCATCGCCGGCAGCCTGCACATGACCATCCAGACCGCCGTGCTGATCCAGACACTGGAAGCCCTCGGCGCCGAGGTTCGCTGGGCCTCGTGCAACATCTTCTCGACCCAGGACCACGCCGCGGCCGCCATCGCCGCCTCGGGTACGCCGGTCTTCGCCACGAAGGGCGAGACCCTGATCGAGTACTGGGACTACGCCCACAAGATCTTCGAATGGGCTGACGGCGGCTACCCGAACCTGATCCTCGACGACGGCGGCGACGCCACCCTGCTGTGCGTGCTGGGTCCGAAGGCCGAGCAGGACGCCTCGGTCCTCGACAACCCGCAGAATGAGGAAGAGGAGGCGCTCTACGCCGTCATGAAGCGGTACCTGAAGGAAAAGCCGGGCTTCTACTCGGCCATCCGCGACGCCATCGGCGGCGTGTCGGAAGAGACCACCACCGGCGTCCACCGCCTGTACCAGATGGCCGAACGCGGCGAGCTGCCGTTCCCCGCCATCAACGTCAACGACAGCGTCACCAAGTCCAAGTTCGACAACCTGTACGGCTGCCGCGAGAGCCTGGTCGACGCCATCCGTCGCGGCACGGACGTCATGCTGTCGGGCAAGGTCGCCGTGGTCTGCGGCTACGGCGACGTGGGCAAGGGCTCGGCCGCCTCGCTGCGCCAGGGCGGCGCCCGCGTGAAGGTCACCGAAGTCGATCCGATCTGCGCCCTGCAGGCGGCGATGGAAGGCTATGAGGTCGTCACCCTCGACGACGCCGCCTCCGAGGCCGACATCTTCGTCACCGCCACCGGCAACAAGGACGTCATCACCGTCGACCACATGCGGCAGATGCGGAACAACGCCATCGTCTGCAACATCGGCCACTTCGACAGCGAAATTCAGGTCGCCGGCCTGAAGAACTTCAAGTGGGACGAGATCAAGCCGCAGGTCCACCACATCGAGTTCCCGGACGGCAAGAAGATCATCCTGCTGTCCGAAGGCCGCCTGGTGAACCTGGGCAACGCCACGGGCCACCCGTCGTTCGTGATGTCGGCGTCCTTCACCAACCAGACGCTGGCCCAGATCGAGCTCTGGACCAACGCGGCGAAGTACGAAAACAGCGTCTACACCCTGCCCAAGCATCTCGATGAGAAGGTCGCCTTCCTGCACCTGGCCAAGCTGGGCGCGAAGCTGACCGAGCTGAAGCCGGAACAGGCCAAATACATCGGCGTCCCGGCCCAGGGCCCGTTCAAGCCGGAACACTATCGCTACTAAGAAAACGGATCCGGGCGGCGTCGCCGCCGCCCGGACGTCCGCCTATTTGGCGAGGACCACCAGTTCGGTGCGCCGGTTCTGCGCCCGACCTTCCTCCGTATCGTTCGAGGCGATCGGATTGGTTTCGCCGGCGCCGCTCGCGTCGATCCGCGAGGCGGCGATGCCTTGCTCCTGCATGGCCGCAGACACGGACCGGGCCCGATCCTGCGACAGCTGGAGATTGGCGGCGTCGTCGCCTTCGGAGTCGGTGTAGCCGACGACCCCGACGCGCGCGTTCGGATGCTCCTTCAGGACCACCACGATGGCCCCGACGACATCACGGGCGTCAGCCGCCAGCCGGGCGGAATCGGTTTCGTAGTTCAGATTGTCGAAGATGAACCGGCGCGGGGTCGGCTCATTGCTGTTGAGATAGCCGACCAGTCCGGTGCTGGCGGCGGTCGGAACCTCGATCTTCGGCAGGGCAGGCGTTTCGATCTTCGGAACCTCGATGGCGTCGGCCGCCGGAGGAACCACGACCGCAGGCTTGTTGCAGGTCTTGAACAGCAACAGCGCCAGCAGAAGCGCGGCCAGCAGCAACAGCCATGGCAGCCATTTGCGCATGCCCCCCGCGGCGGCCGGCGCCGCGGTCGACGCCCATGGATCGGCGCGGTCATGCTCGACCCAGCCCTGGGTCGTGGCCGGACCGCTGCGGAAGCGATTGATGCCGTCGTCGTTCAGCGCGAAATGGTAGGCGTTGTCGACCTGCCGCTCGCCGACGATGTTAGAGGTCCCGACCAGTTCGGCCAGCCGTCTGCGGTTGTCCGCCAGGGACGTCTGCAGCCCCGCGGTTTCCTGCAAAATGTAAACCCAACGTGTCACGCCCAATCCTCCCGTCACCGCCCGGGCGAGGATCGATCGGGCTCCTGCGACCCTTCAAGAACGTGTGAACCGCCGTGTGCGATGCGTTCTCAGGGTTTGCACTGAGGCTGGCGCGTCGCCGTGGGCGGGCCTAGAACCACGGCATGGGTATTTTCGACATTCTGATCCTTGCGGCGATCCTCGCCGTCGCCGTCACGCTCGGCTTCGGCCTGCGCGCGCTCTACCAGGACGGGCCGGAAGCGCGCTCGCGCTCCAACAAGCTGATGCGCCTCCGCGTGCTGCTGCAGGCGGTCGCCGTGGTGTTGCTGGTCGCAGGCATGTGGTGGAAGTCCACGCACGGGGCCTGACCCGATGGTCGTGCTCAACCGCATCTATACGAAGACCGGCGACGGCGGGCAGACGCGTTTGGCGTCGGGCGCCACGGTGTCCAAAAGCGACCTGCGGGTCGAGGCCTATGGGGCGGTCGACGAGCTGAACGCCGTCATCGGCGTGGCCCGGCTGCACTCCGGCCAGAACGACCGCATCGACGCCATGCTGGGCCGCATCCAGAACGAACTGTTCGATCTCGGCGCCGACCTCGCCACGCCGCTGGAGCCGGCCCCGAAATGGGAGGCCCTGCGCATCGTCGACAGCCAGGTCGAGCGGCTGGAGCAGGAGATCGACTGGATGAACGAGAGCCTCAAGGCGCTCGACAGCTTCATCCTGCCGGGCGGCGCGCCGCTTTCAGCGCATCTGCATCTGGCCCGCACCGTGGCGCGGCGGGCCGAGCGCGAGGCCGTACGGCTGGTCGAGAGCGGCGAGGCCGTCACCCCGGCGGCCGTCCGCTATCTGAACCGCCTGTCGGATCATCTGTTCGTCGCCGCCCGCCGCGCCAACGCCAACGGCGCCGGCGACATCAAGTGGAAGCCGGGCGCCACGCGCTAGTGGCGTAGACAGGCCTGCGACCGATTTCGACGTAGCCGTCGTCCATACTGCGATCCTCCCCGGCGCGACCGCGCGGCAAGGATTGAGTCCGTTATGTCCGGAAAGTCCGCAATTTTTGAGACCGGACTCCGGACTCTAGCGGCCGCGCTCGGCGGCCAGGGCGGCGCGCTGGCGTTCGGTCTCGACGTCGCGGGCCTTCTGGCGGGCCTCCAGCACGTCCTCGATGGCGATCAGTTCGCGGTTCTTGGCGTCCGAGGCCTCGGCGCGGGTCTGGCCGTTCGGCCGCCCGGTGATTTCGGCGATCGAGATCGGCTTGGCGCACTGACGGCTCTGCGAGTCCCACCACATGCCCGCCGCCTCGCAACGCTCGCCAGGCGCCTTGACCAGCGCCTGCCAGGCGAAGGTAGCACCGACCAGCACGGCGAATGTGCACAGGAACAGGACGCTGAGCCGCTTCATGGTCAGGAGACGGTGCATTGGGGCGTTCCGGGGTTCTGGCGCGTTGACGCCACGTTACGTTGACAGGTCGGGCAAGGGGTACCTATTGCCTGACCCAACATTCCGGCGACTTTGTGGATAGCGCAATGAAGGTTCTCGTCCCCGTCAAACGGGTGATCGACTCCAACGTCAAGGCCCGCGTCAAGGCGGACCAGACCGGCGTCGATCTCGCCAACGTCAAAATGAGCATGAATCCGTTCGACGAAATCGCCGTCGAAGAGGCTGTGCGCATGAAGGAAGGCAAGGAACACCACGCCGCCGGCACCGCCGACGAGATCGTGGTCGTCTCCATCGGCGTCACCCAGGCGCAGGAGACCATCCGCACCGCCCTCGCCATGGGCGCCGACCGCGGCCTGCTGATCCAGTCCGACGCCGACCTTGAGCCGCTGGCGATCGCCAAGCTGCTCAAGGCTGTGGTCGACGAGGAGAAGCCGGACCTGGTCCTGCTCGGCAAGCAGTCGATCGACGGCGACAACAACGCCGTCGGCCAGATGCTGGCCGCCCTGCTCGACTGGCCGCAGGCCACCTTCGCCGGCAAGCTGGTGATCGAGGGCGGCAAGGCTGTCGTGACCCGCGAAGTCGACGGCGGCCTCCAGACCGTCTCCGCCAGCCTCCCGGCGGTGGTCTCGGTCGATCTGCGCCTCAACACCCCGCGCTACGCCTCCCTGCCCAACATCATGAAGGCCAAGAAGAAGGAGATCGCCGTCAAGCCGGTCGCCGACTACGGCGTCGACACGGCTGCGCGCCTCAAGGTCCTCAAGGTCGCCGAGCCGCCGAAGCGCTCGGCCGGCGTGAAGGTGGCTGACGCCGCCGAACTGGTTTCCAAGCTCAAGTCCGCGGGGGTCCTGTAATGGCCGTTCTCGTCATCGCCGACCACGACGGCGCCCACGTTCGCGACACGACGAACAAGACCGTCACCGCCGCCCTCGCGATTTCGGGCGACGTCGACGTGCTGGTCCTGGGCCAGAACGCCAAGGCCGTCGCCGACGCCGCCGCGAAGATCACCGGCGTCCGCAAGGTTCTGCTGGCCGAGAGCGCCGGCCTGGGCAAGATGCTGGCCGAGGCCGTCGAGGCCACCGTCCTGCCGCTGGCCGCCGGCTACGACGCCGTCCTGACCCCGGCCAACACCGACGGCAAGAATTTCGCCCCGCGCCTGGCCGCCAAGCTGGACGTCGCCCCGATCTCGGACATCGTCGAGGTCGTCTCCACCGACACCTTCGTGCGCCCGATCTACGCCGGCAACGCGCTGGAGACCGTCCAGTCCTCCGACGCGAAGAAGGTCATCACCGTCCGCCCGACCGCCTTCGCGGCCGCGGCTGAAGGCGGCTCCGCCCCGGTCGAAACCGTCGCCGGCGCCGACGCGGGCAAGGTCTCGTTCGTCAGCGAGGAAATGGTCAAGTCGGACCGCCCCGAACTGGGCGCCGCGAAGATCATCGTCTCGGGCGGTCGCGCCCTGGGTTCGGCCGAAGAGTTCCACGCCGTCATGGACCCGCTGGCTGACAAGCTGGGCGCCGCCGTCGGCGCCTCGCGCGCGGCGGTCGACGCGGGCTACGCCCCCAACGACTATCAGGTCGGCCAGACCGGCAAGGTCGTCGCCCCGGCGCTTTACATCGCCATCGGCATCTCGGGCGCCATCCAGCACCTCGCCGGCATGAAGGACTCCAAGGTCATCGTCGCGATCAACAAGGACGCCGACGCCCCGATCTTCCAGGTCGCCGACTACGGCTGGGTCGCCGACTACAAGACCGCCGTGCCGGAGCTGATGAAGGCGCTGGGCTAACACCCGCCTGAACGGATTGAGAAGGGCGCGGCGCCGCAGGGGGCCGCGCCCTTTTTCGTGGGCGAGCTTGGCTGTGCGGGATTATGTTCGGTCCGATGACCCCGCTGACCTGGACCCATGGCTATTCCGCCGTTGAGCTCGAAAGAGCGCAGGAGCGGTTCCGCCTGACTTTCCCTCCCGATCTCATCGAACTTCTCCGCGATCGACGTCCCGTCGGCGGGCCGGATTGGAACGACGAGGGGGTGGTGCGGCCTCTACTGGCCTGGCCTTATGAGGGTCTGCTCTTTGATGTCGAGGACAGCGGACTGTGGTGGACCGAGTGGGGCGATCGGCCTGACAGGGCGGAGGAACGCGCAGAAATTCTGAGAGACGTCCTCAGCCGCGCACCGCGGCTAATTCCGATCTTCAGCCACCGGTACCTGCCAGCGACACCCTGCGACGCTGGAAACCCCGTCTTTTCGGTCTACCAATCCGACGTGATCCACTACGGCGCGGATCTTGGCGACTACATCGACCGGGAAGAGAACGGGTCGGAGTGCCAGCCGTGGCCGGAAACGTTCCGGGAGATCGACTTCTGGTCCGAACTCGTCCGACGTAACAATCTTCCACCACTATGGCCCATCTCCCCGTCCGCCTGACCTCCGGCGCATCCGCCGACCGCATCGACGGCTGGGACGTGGACGCTGAGGGCCGTCCCGTTCTCAAGGTCCGCGTGCGGGCCCGGCCGGTGGAGGGCGAGGCCAACGCCGCCCTGCTCAAACTGCTGGCGAAGGTCCTCGGCGTGCCGAAATCGGCGGTGTCGCTGGAGCGCGGCGGTCAGTCCCGCACCAAGCTGATCGCCGTCGCCGGATTGTCTGACGACGACGCGAGATCCCGCCTTACGGACTTGTAATGTTTCCGGCCTTGTCCGGATGACGCCGAGGCCCTTGTAATCCGCCC
This sequence comes from Brevundimonas lenta, assembly GCF_014196335.1. Classification (GTDB taxonomy): domain Bacteria; phylum Pseudomonadota; class Alphaproteobacteria; order Caulobacterales; family Caulobacteraceae; genus Brevundimonas; species Brevundimonas lenta. Next base: position 268,847 of record NZ_JACIDM010000001.1, on the reverse strand, counting down.
CGACTTTGCGCCGACGGCGCATCAGGGGAGCTTCCGAATGAGACTTCGCCGCCTGCGGGGCCCAAGCCTCGCCGTTCTCGCCGTGCTGGCCCTCGGGGCCTGCGCCACGACCGGGACCGACACGCCCGCCGCCGACGGATCGTCGAACGCGGAAGCCCGTGAGCCGCTGGCGGCCGGCCTCGACTATGCGGCCAATCCGGATCCCTTCCCCTCGACCTATCGCGGCCTGCCGCGACAGAACATGGCCATCGTCGGCGGCACGGTCTTCGACGGCGCCGGGCGCAAGATCGAGAACGGCGTGGTCATCGTCACCGACGGCCGCATCGCCGCCATCGGCGACGCCTCGACCCCCGTCCCGTCGGGCCACCAGGTCGTCGACGCTCGCGGCCGCTTCGTCACCCCGGGCATCATCGACGTCCACTCGCACCTCGGCGTCTATCCCTCGCCGGGCGTCAGCGGCATGAGCGACGGCAACGAGGCCACCAGCCCGAACACCGCCCAGGTCTGGGCCGAGCATTCGCTGTGGCCCCAGGATCCGGGCTTCAACACCGCCCGCGCCGGCGGCGTCACCACCCTGCAGATCCTCCCCGGCTCGGCCAACCTGTTCGGCGGCCGCGGCGTCACCGTCCGCAACGTGCCATCGGTCACCATGCAGGGCATGAAGATGCCGGGCGCGCCCTACGGCCTGAAGATGGCCTGCGGGGAGAACCCGTCGCGCGTCTACGGCGGCCGCAACCAGAGCCCGGCCACCGGCATGGGCAATATGGCCGGCTACCGCGCCGCCTTCATTGCGGCCCGTGAGTACAAGGCCAAATGGGACAAATGGCGTGAGGACGGCGAGGGTTCGCCCCCGACCCGCAACCTCCAGCTCGAAACCCTGGCCGGCGTCCTGGACGGCACGGTCCTGGTGCAGAACCACTGCTACCGGGCCGACGAGATGGCCATGATGATCGATCTGTCGAAGGAGTTCGGCTACAAGGTCACCGCCTTCCACCACGCCATCGAGGCCTACAAGATCGCGCCGCTGCTGGCTCGCGAAGGCATCTGCGCCGACATGTGGACCGGCTGGTGGGGCTTCAAGATGGAGGCCCTCGACGCGGTCGAGGCCAACGCCGCCCTCGTGGACGCCCAGGCCAACAGCTGCGCCGTCATCCACTCCGACGACGCCGAACTGACCCAGCGCCTCAACCAGGAAACCGCCGCGGCCGTCGCCGCCGGTCGCCGTATCGGCATGAACATCCCCGAGGAGCGGGCGATCAGCTGGATCACGCTGAACCCGGCCCGGTCGCTCGGCATCGCCGACCAGACCGGCTCGCTCGAGGCCGGCAAGCGCGCCGACGTGGTGATCTGGAGCGCCAATCCGCTCTCGGTCTACGCCCGCGCCGACCAGGTCTTCATCGACGGCGGCCTCGCCTTCGACCGTACGAACCCGGCCTACCAGCCGGTGTCCGATTTCGAGCTGGGCCAGCCCGGCTTCGGCGCCTCCGCCGCCAACGTCCCGCAGGGAGCCCGCTGATGCGCCTCAGGAACCTCATCCTCGGCGCCGCCTCGCTGGCCGCGCTCGCCTCTCCCGCCTTCGCCCAGGACCTGACCGCCATCACCGGCGGCCGCGTTCTGACCGGCACCTCGGTCATCGAGAACGGCACGGTGGTGATCCAGAACGGCCGGGTCGTCTCGGTCGGAACCGGCGCCGCCCCGTCGGGCGCCCGCGTCATCGACGCACGCGGCAAGGTCGTCGCCCCGGGCTTCGTGGCGGTCGACTCCGGCCTCGGCGGTTCGGAGATCTCGTCGGTCAACGGTTCGGACGACCTGTCCAACGGCGCCAACTCCATCAGCGCCTCGTTCGACGTCTCCTACGGCCTCGATCCGTGGTCCTTCACCCTGCCGGTGGCCCGCCTCGGCGGCATCACCCGCGCCATCGTCGTGCCCAGCCATCCGGGCGGGTCGGGCGGTCATAACCACCAGGACGACAGCGACTTCGCCGGTGTCGGCGAGGGCGGCTACCAGTCGCCCAGCCTGTTCGCGGGTCAGGCCGCGATCATTCACCTGGCCGCGGGCAACGACATCCTCGTCAAGCCGCGCGTCGCCATGGTCGCCCCGTTCGGCGAAGCCGGCGCGGGCGTCTCGGGCGGCTCCCGCGGGGCCGAGTTCACCCAGTTCAAGGAAACCCTGACCGAGGTGCGGCTCTACGCCCGCAACCGCGCCGCCTACGACCGCGGCGACCTGCGCGACCTGTCGCTCTCGCGCGCCGACCTTGAGGCCCTGATCCCCGTCGCCAACGGCTCGATGCCGCTGATCGTCACCGTGCACCGCGCGGCCGACATCCAGCAGGTGCTGCGCCTCGCTCGCGAAGAGGGCGTGAAGGTCATCCTCGACGGCGCTGAAGAGGGCTGGATGGTCGCCGACCAGATCGCCGCCGCCGGCGTGCCGGTGCTGCTGAACCCGATCTCGAACCTGCCCGGCAACCTGGAAACCCGCGCCTCGCGGATGCAGAACGCCGCCGCGCTCGACGCCGCCGGCGTCCTGATCGCGATCAAGGGCAACGAGGGCTCGATCCACCGCGCCCGCGAGACCCGCTACAACGCAGGCAACGCCGTCTCGCACGGCCTGCCGTACGATGCGGCGATCGAGGCCATCACGGTCAATCCGGCGAAGATCTTCGGCATGGCCGGCCAGTTCGGCGAACTCCGCGCCGGCGCGGCGGCCGATGTCGTCGTCTGGTCCGGCGACCCGCTGGAGCCGCTCAGCATCGCCGAGACCATCTTCATCGGCGGTCAGGAACAGGCTCCCACCAGCCGCCAGTTCCTGCTGCGCGACCGCTATCGCGACGGCGGCGAAGGCGCGATGCCCCCGGCGTACTCGCGCTGATGATCTCCCTCCCCGTTCGGGGAGGGATGTCGGAGCGCAGCGACGACAGGGTGGGGGCGGCTGAAGATCGGTCCTCCCCACCCGGTCGCTTCGCGACCACCCTCCCCGGGACGGGGAGGGAGAGCTATGCTGTCGCCATGACCGCTTCGCCCCGCATCTTCATCGACGCCGACGCCTGCCCGGTGAAGGACGAGGTCTATCGCGTGGCCGAACGCTATGGCCTCCACGTGTTCGTGGTCTCCAACGGCTGGATCAACACGCGCCGCGACCCCTGGATCGAACAGGTCGTGGTCGACGCCGGTCCCGACATCGCCGACGACTGGATCGCCGAGCGGGCCGGGCCGGGCGACATCGTCGTCACCCAGGATATCCCGCTGGCCGACCGTTGCCTTCAGGCCGGCGCCCAGGCGCTGAAATCGAACGGCTCGCCCTTTACGGCGGACTCCATCGGCTCGGCCCTGGCGGGGCGGATGGTCGGCGAACACCTGCGCTCGATGGGCGTCGCCACCTCGGGGCCGCCGCCGTTCGGTCCGAAGGACCGTTCCGCCTTCCTCCAGGCCCTGGATCGCGCTGTCGTCCTGGCGAAACGGGTCGCCCGTTGACCGTCATCCCCGAGAACGAGCTCGAGTTCCGCTTCTTCCGCTCCGGCGGCCCGGGCGGCCAGAACGTCAACAAGGTCTCGACCAGCGTCCAGCTGCGCTTCGACGCCGCCAACTCGCCGTCGCTGACGGACTCCGTCCGCGAACGCCTGCTGAAGCTGGCGGGCAGCCGCGCCACCCTGAACGGCGAGATCCTGATCACCGCCGTCCGCTACCGCACCCAGGAGCGCAACCGCGCCGACGCGATCGAACGGCTTCAGGGCCTCGTCGACGAGGCCTCGATCAAGCCGGTCTATCGCGTGCCGACCCGCCCCACCCGCGCCTCGAAGGAACGGCGGCTGGAGGGCAAGGCCAAGCGCTCGACGATCAAGAACGCCCGCGGCAAGCCGCGTCTGACGGACTGATTACTGGGCCGGGCGGAACAGCAGGGCGGCCACCTTGCCGCTCTCGTCGAAGCCGATGATCCATTCCGTCGCCGCATTGGCGAAGACGACGGCGAACAGATCGGCGCCGTCCTGACTATCGACGAAATCCACGGCCTGAACGGCGCCGAGGCTCTGGATCAGCGGCCGGACCTGACCTTCCTGCTCGCGGACCTTGGTCGCGAGATCGGGGGTCATCACCGAATAGTCGATGGCGCCGGTCTGGGCGCCCGAGATGAAGGCCCGCAGCGTCGCTTCTGCGCGGGGATTGGCCGGAGCCGTGGCCCGGGCGGCCGGCGCCGGCGCTGCAGCAGACGCACGCGCAGGGGCGGCGGGCTGGTCGAATGTGTTGGGCATCGAGCCGGCGGCGACCTGGGCGTGCGCGGCCGCAGGGGCCAGCACGAGGGCGGCGGCGATCAGTAGCGGCTTCATTGAGGGTCGTCTCCGGAGGGGAGTTCAGACGATGGAAGGCCAAAGCGACAGAACAAGGGCGGCGATCGAGGCCAGGGTCGCGACCGTCGCCGAGACGACCAGCCAGGTCGGCGTGTGCGCCTCGCGGATGATAACGGTCTGGGGCTGCGGCGGGTTCTGCGCCATCTTCGACAACGCCCTCAGCGTCGCCCGCAGTTCCTCGATCGCGTCGCGGATCACGGCCTGCGGACCCAGTTCGCGCCGGATCCAGCGTTCGACCACCGGCTGGGCGGCCGCCCACAGGTCGTGGTCGGGGTTCAGACGGCGGGCCACGCCCTCCACCGACACCATGGTCTTCTGCAGCAGGATCAGCTCGGGCCGCAGGTGCATGTCGAACAGGTCTGTGATCTCGAACAGCTGCCCCAGCAGACGGCCCATCGACACCTGTGACGCCTGTTTGCCGATCACCGGCTCGCCCACCGCCCGCAGAGCCTGGGCGAAGGCCTCGACCGAATGCTCGGGCGGCACGTAGCCGGCCTCGAAATGCACCCGCGCGATCCGCTCGTAGTCGCGGCTGATGAAGCCCCACAGGATCTCGGCCAGGTAGCGGCGCTCGGCCAGGCCCAGCCGTCCGACGATGCCGAAGTCGATCGCCGTCAGCTCTGCCGGCGCGTGGCAGAACAGATTCCCCTCGTGCAGGTCGGCGTGGAAGGTGCCGTGATCCAGCGCCTGGCTCAGGAACGACCGCACGACGTTGTCGGCCAGCGCATTGATGTCCAGGCCCGGCTGTTCGATCGCCTTTGGGTCGGTCAGCGTCAGCCCGGGCGCCCACTCCAGCGTCAGCACCCGCTTGCCGACCCCGTCCCAGATGACGGCCGGCGCGGTCATGTGGCCCCCCAGATCGCCGGCGCCCTTGGCCATGATCTCGCCGAGCTCGGAGGCGGCCGCCGCCTCCAGCCGCATGTCCAGCTCCAGCGTCAGGGCGCGGGCGATGGTCTCTACGAAGGCCGACGGCTCCAGCCGGCGCGCCAGCGGCACGAACCTTACGGCCAGAACCGCCCCAAGCCGCATCGCATCCAGCCCGTGCGCCACGCGCCGCTCCACGCCCGGACGCAGCACCTTGACCGCCACCTTGCGCCCGTCGGCCAGCCAGGCCGGGTGGGCCTGGGCCAGCGACGCCGCGGCGACCGGCGGGCCGAAGTCCCTGAACAGCGCCTCGACGGGCCGGCCCAGCGACCGCTCGACCTCCTTGCGCGCCTGTTCGATCGGGAAGGGCGGCAGGGCGTCTTTCAATCGGCCCAGATCGCGGGCGAACTCGACGCCGAAGATGTCGGCCCGGGTCGCCAGCACCTGACCCAGTTTGATCGCCACGGGCCCAAGATGTTCGAACGCCTTGCCGAGGCGCTGCCCCGGGCGGCCTTCGCGGCCTTCACGGCCGGCGAACAGGTGCAGGAAATGCGCGATCCAGCGGCCCCACACCGGCAGCAGCGGCGTGATCTCGCGCGGCGCCAGGGCGTCGTGGCGGATCAGCACGCCTAGCCAGCCCAGCAGGCGCAGGCTCGCCTCCACCGGACGGCGCACCGGCATGGTCGCCGGGGGCGGCGGCGGGGTCGCGGGGTCGATACGCCGGGTCAGATCGCCCATCCGTGGTGGATGGCGGCCACGCCGCCCGACAGATTGGTCACCGTGACGCGACTGAAGCCCACGTCCTCGATCATCCGCTTGAAGGTCGCCTGGTCGGGGAAGCGGCGGATGCTCTCAACCAGGTACTGATAGCTGTCGCGGTCCTTCGCCACCCACTCGCCGATGCGCGGAATGGCGTGGAACGACCAGGCGTCATAGGCCTTGCGGATCGGGCCCGCCGTCGGACGCGAGAACTCCAGGCACAGGAAGCGGCCGCCCGGCTTCAGCACCCGCCGCGCCTCGCGCAGGGCCTGGGACACGTCGGCCACGTTGCGGATGCCGAAACTTATCGAATAGGCATCCACCGAGGCGTCCGGAATCGGCAGGGCCATGGCGTCGCCGACCGTCCAGCTCATCTCCGGCTCGCCGCCCTTGTCGACGCCGGCCATGATCATCTCGGCGTTGTAGTCCAGCACGATGACCGAGGCGTCCTCGCCGCCCATCCGGACCTGGGCGCCGCGCGCCATCTTCGAATAGCGCCGCGCCATGTCGCCGGTGCCGCCCGCGACGTCGAGGATGGTCTCGCCCGGCCGGGGGTTCAGCTTCGCCGCCGCCGCGTCCTTCCAGAGCCGGTGCACGCCCGCGCTCATCAGGTCGTTCATCAGGTCGTAGTTCGACGCCACGCTGTCGAACACGCCGCGCACCATGCGGACCTTCTCCTTCGCGTCGACATCGCGAAAGCCGAAGGACGAGGTCTTGCCCGAAGGCGCGTCTGATGCGTCGGTCATGTCTCGCGGTCTAGCTGGTCAGAAGCCCTGCGTCATCCGTCTGCGTAGCCGCAGGCGCTTGTCTCAGCGTCCGTTTTTCGGACGCGGGAGGCCGAGGTCCTTCATCACCCCCCGAAGCAGGCCGTAGCAGCCGCAGGAGGCGCCTTCCAGCGACTCCCGGTCCAGCACCTCGACCCAGCCGCGGCCGCGGCGGATCAGGCCCTTGTCCTCCAGCTCCGAACCCACCTCCGACACGGTGGCGCGGCGGACGCCCAGCATGCCGGCGATGTCGGCCTGGGTCAGGTTGAAGCGGTCGTGGGCGGCCCGATCGTGCAGGGTCAGCAGCCAACGCGCCAGCCGCTCGTCCAGTCGGTGCTGGGCGTTGCAGGCGGCAGTCTGCTGCACCTGGGCGAACAGGCCCTCGGTGAATTTCGCCAGCGCCTTGCGCATCGGCTCGCTGTTCTCCAGCGCCTCCGAGAACACGTCGGACGGGCAACAGGCGGCGACGCCCTCGATCTGGGCGATGGCGCGGCTGGACGCGCGCGCGTTCAGCGGTCCGCAGGTGACTCCGACCAGCCCCTCGCGGCCGATGGCTGCGGTCTCGACCATCTTCTCGTCGGCCAGCACCGTCATCAGCGAAACCACGCCGTTGATCGGAAACCAGACCTCCGAAACCTCCTCGCCGGCGTCGTAAAGCACCTGCCCCTGCGAGAACGGGCGGCGCCGCATATGAGGCTCCAGCCGTTCGCGGTCGGCGGCGTCCAGCGCGGCGATCCAGAGATTGTCCATGCAAGCGGTCTCCGGTCCGAAAAGGCGACGCTTGGTAACGCTCCGCCCTGACCGGCGTTCCGCCGCTTGTGGCCCCGGCCCGGGCGCGATACGGCGGAGGGAAACCGGAGGCGAGACCATGGAACGACTTGACGTTGCGGAAGTCCTGAAAGGTCTTCCCGCCTGGCATGCACACGCCGGCGACCGGCCCGGGATCGAGCGCAAGTTGGTGTTCGCCGACTTCAACGCCGCCTTCGGCTTCATGACCCGCGTGGCGCTTCGCGCCGACAAGGTCGACCATCATCCGGAATGGTCGAACGTCTACAACCGGGTCGAGGTGCTGCTGACCACCCACGACGCCGGCGGCGTGACGCAACGCGACGTCGACATGGCCGGCTTCATCGACGAAGCCGCCGCCGCGATGGGAGCAAAGGCATGACGGGTCGTGTTTCGGGCAAGGCCGCCCTCATCACCGGCGCCGCCGGCGGGTTGGGCCAGGCCATGGCGCACATGCTGGCGCGCGAGGGGGCGAAGGTCGCCGTCACCGACGTCAATCTGGCGGGCGCCCAGGCCCTTGCCGACGCCATCAACGCCGATCACCCCGACATGGCCTTCGCCTTCGCCCACGACGTCGCCAGCGAAGCGCAGTGGGTCTCGGTGATCGAGGCCGCCACGGCGGCCATGGGCGGGCTCTCGATCCTCGTGAACAACGCCGGCGTCGGCGGCCCCCTGTCCTTCGTCGAGGACGACACCGTCGAGAACTGGCAGCGCCAGTATGAGATCAACCTCCGCTCGGTGATGTTCGGCTGCAAACACGCCATGCCGCACCTGCGCGCCTCTGCCCCGGCCTCGATCATCAACATCTCGTCGATCGCCGGCCTCGCCGCCGCGCCGGGCATGGGCGCCTACAACGCCACCAAGGCCGGCGTCTGGATGTACACCAAGACCATCGCCCTGGAGGCCGCCAAGCAGGAGTGGAACGTCCGCTGCAACTCGGTCCACCCGGTCTTCATCAAGACCCCGATCCTGGACCCCTTCATCGCCATGGCCGGCGGCGACGAGGACAAGGCCCACGAACGCCTCGCCCGCGGCATCCCGCTGAAGCGTATCGGCGAGCCGGACGACGTCGCCTACTGCGTCCTCTACCTCGCGTCGGACGAGTCGAAATTCGTCACCGGCTCCGAGTTCCGGATCGACGGCGGCATGACGGCGCAGTGAACGTGGCCGCGTCGGGTCGAGAAGGCGGAGCCTTCTGACCGCGACCCACTGGAATGCGTGGCGACTAGGGAACCAGGTCCGCCGGCAGGATCTGGCTGCTCAGCAGGGTCTCCATGCCCTGCCAGTGATCCGGCCCCTGACGCTCGACCCACGCCTGCACCACGTCGCGGCCGAGGCCGTAGTTGATGATGTAGCTGCGATAGGTGTCGATGAAGCGCAGGCGCTGGGTCGCCTTGGCGCGGTCGGCCAGGGTGTATTTCATCAACTGCTCGATGGCCTCGTCGCGGCCGATGCGGCCGGCCAGATAGGCGTCGGCGATGGTGTACTCGGCCCGCGCCAGCTGGCGGGTCAGCGCGCCCAGCTGCGCCTTCTTCTCCGCCGTCGACGGATCCAGACCGGCCAGCGGGAACAGCACTTCGCGCTCGAACCGCGTGCCCTCGTCGCCGGGGAAGGCCAGGTCGATGCCGTAGTTGGCGCTGCCCTCGGCCACGAACGACATCGGGCTGAACAGCGGATAGACGCTCATCTCGACCCAGCCGCGGTCGACCACGAAGGTCTTCTCCAGCAGGGCGTTATAGACGTGGTGGCCCGGATAGCCTTCGTGGCAGCCCAGATCGATCGCCCGCTCGGTGTAGATCGGGAAGTCGGTGTTGATCTCGATCTTCGACTGCGAATTGCCCTGGTAGTAGTTGTAGCCCGACCACGGCTTGTCGCTGACGAAGGCCAGGGTGAAATTCTCGTTGGCCGGCAGCTGGATGTGCTCGACCGTGCGGCGGCGGCACTCGGCGATGGCGGCGTCCATGACCGGCTGCAGGCGGTCCTTCGGGATGACGTAGTGCGACTTGAACTCGGTCACCCGGTCGGTCAGCGAGCCGGGCCCGGGCAGCAGGGCGTCGATCTGCGCCAGCACCGGATCATAGGACGACAGCGGCCGCAGTTCGGGGCGGATGCCGAACAGGGCCCAGGCCTCGTCGGCGAAGCTCATCTTCTCGCCGGACAGCATGCGCAGGCGCGCGTCGGCGGCGGACACGTGCGCCAGCAGATAGGCCTTCCGCTGCGCCACGGCCGGCTCGGCGCCGGTGGTGTCGACCGCTTCCAGCCGCTGCGTCAGCGTCGCTGCGCCCTGGATCAGCTGCGGCACGGTGCGCGGGTTGGCCTTCGCCGCCGTCTGCCATTCGGCCGGGCCGTAATAGGCGTCGACATAGCCGGGCTCGCGCTCGCCGATCTCGAGGATCAGGGCGACGTAGTCGCGGGCGATGGCGTCCAGGCTGTCGCCGCCGGGCCCCGAAGGCTGCACGGCCGGTTGCGTGGCGCAGGCGCCCAGCAGGACCAGAAGACCGATCAGAAACGCGCGCATCGCAACCTCCCTCGCCGAAGCGGCGGCACGCTAGACCAGCGAACGCCGCGCCGAACCTTACAAATCGTCCAGAAACCGCTCCGGTTCAGCGTCTGAGCATTCGGGATTGAGAGCAGGCCGCTCCTGCTGTAGACGCCTTCGTCCCGGCGCCTGCTCGCCGGGCAGACGCACCCGTAGCTCAGCTGGATAGAGTACTGCCCTCCGAAGGCAGGGGTCACAGGTTCGAATCCTGTCGGGTGCGCCAGCCTTTTCAATATGTTGGATGACAGGGCTTCCGAGTCCAACGTTCGCCAGTCACCACATAATCACCACCGAGTGTGTTCCTGAAACGGCGACGCTGGCAGTTGCTCTCCGGGGTCGTGCCTGGGACGGTCGACTCGACACATTGGATGGGTTCGGCGAGCGTGTCCCGAACTGGCACTGCGACTGGGGAGTAAGCATTGGACCTTGATGAGGACTACCTTCGGGGTCTGAGCGGGTCGTCGGTTGAGATCCGAAAGTTTTTGGTCGGTAGGTTTACCTCCGCGCTAAAGGCGACGCGGGCGGCAGGGCTGATAGTCGAATTTGACGAAGAGGACTGGGTCGGCGCGTCCATGGCCCGAGTCGTTTCAAGTGTGGCGATTGCTGCAGCAACAGATCTCGAAACCGTCGAGCATCCGTCAGGTGACCACCAAGATGCGGTGGAAACACTGGTAGCGCTCTCGGAGCTTCTGCTTCTGTGGGAGGAGCTAGCCCTGACGAGCCCGCTCGTCGTCCACGAGCCTTTGGCGCGGGTCATGCTGCTGAGCAAAGCGCTCGCGCACGGAGAGGCCGTCCAGTACGTCCAAACCGAAAGGCTCTTGGAGAAGGCGGTAGCCCTTGATCAGGATAGAGCACGCCGCAGAAGCGGCGGTCTCGCAACGACAGCTAGGCGCGCTGAGGACAAACAGGCGTTACTCAAGATTGCCCGGAGTATCGTATCGGCCAACGCCGCTCTGTCGAACGAAGACTTGGCGATCAAGCTTCACGGATCAGGACGGAGAGGCTCTGCCCTGACTGTTCGGACGCTCACTGAATGGGTCCGGTCGTGGCGGCGCGACGGGATGCTCCAAGCGAAGCGCTAGCTTACGCGTGTGGCGCAGCTAGCTGGACGGCGCCGTCCGGCTAGCCGGCTGGGCTTGGCTCTGTTTACCTTCGGGAACTGCTGGATACTTGGTGTGTCACCCCGTCGCCGAACTCTCGGCGTCAAGGATGGAGTGGCTCGATGACCCAGTATTCTCCTCGCATGAACGTCTCTCAGGCCGCCAACTTCCTGGGTGTGTCCTCCAGCATGTTGAACAAGCTGCGAGTGTTCGGAGGCGGACCGGTGTTCCTTAAAATCGGCCGACGGGTCGCTTACGACCCGGCAGACCTCGCGTCATGGCTGGAATCCCGCCGGCGGCGCAGCACCTCCGACGCGGGAGAACTGCCTCGTGGCCTTTAGCCACAGTGCAGAAGTATGGGCCCGTGGAAGTCACATCGACGTCCAAGTGCGCCAAAATTTGTTGGTGTGGAAAGTCTGGATAGGACGTTTCGCGTGAGTAACTCCGTGGCGCCCGTGGTTAGGGTGGAGCAACTACCTGCTGCTCCCAGTCCCCCCGACCTTCCCTTCATCGATCTTCTATCCTGGGTGGGGCGCGACGCCCCGGACCGCAGCTTTCTTGTGCCTGGCCTGATCCCGGATAGCTGCGTGACCAGCCTTTACGGTGACGGAGGCAGCGGCAAGACACTGTTGGCGCTCTCGCTCATGGTCGCTATGGCGTCAAAATACCAAAGCCTTTGGCTCGGCGAAAAGCCCTTGGGCTGGAAGTCGGTTGGCCTGTTTGCTGAGGACGATGAGGCGGAGTTAGTTCGCCGGCTCCAGCGCATATGTCGGGCCGAAAAACTCGAGTTTGCCGCCATCGCCGCGAACGTCACTGCACTTTCCTGCGCCCATATGGACGCCACGCTGGCCACTTTCTCTGGAGGCGGCGGCGAGCTGATCATCACTCCACTCATGCAAGGCTTGCTGGATCGGGTTAGGCACGAAGGTGCCTCTCTGCTGGTGATCGACTACGCCGCGGCTGTGTTTGGTGGAAACGAGATCGACCGCAATCAGGTCTCCGCCTTCCTGCGCTGGCTCAACGCCATCGCTGGTCAGGAGCAAATTTCGATCCTGCTTCTAGGCCACCCGTCGACGAGCGGCATGGCGACGGGAGGTCGAGGCACGTCCGGTTCGACGGCTTGGCGCAATCAAGCGCGAAGCTTTCTACACCTCACCGTCGATGATACTCAAAACGATCCCGAGGATCGCCGACTCCTGACGTTGACGTTGTCAAAGGCCAACTATGCCCGTGCGGGGCGGGTGTTCCGATTGGCAAGCGACGGTGCCCGGTTCGACATCCTGGCTGACGAAGCGTCCGGGCCGAGACGAGTGAAGGGTCCCCGTATCCCAGCATCGCAGAAGGTCGCTCTCAACGCGCTCCACGAGGCGATTTCGAACGCGGGTGAAGCCAGCCCGGGCGGGCCAATACCGGCCGGAGTTCGGGTGGTCAGGGTGGACGCATGGCGACCCTACGCCTATTCGGCGGGCATCTCCGCGGCAGACACTGGCGAGGCTCGTCGCAAGGCGTTTCAGACGGCGCGCCAGGCTCTCCAGGACAAAGGCCTTGTGGGGATCAGCGACCCTTGGGCTTGGGTGGTGGAGGCGGGAGCATGACCCGGAGCAATACTCCCGCCGGGAGCAAAGGAGGCAGGAGGAAAGGGAGTGCCCCCAATAGGGGCACACTCCCACTCCCGCCTGTCTCAATGTTCCGGATCCCATGGGCCGACGAACATCGCTGCCGAACTGGCTGCACGAAATTTGGTGCCGGATAGCCTTCTACGCGGCCGCCACGCGACGAAACAGCCCAGCTCCACGAGAACTCCGAATGGCCCAACCAGCCGATCTGAAATCGCTGCTCGAGAACGTACAGGAGATCGAGGTCGACACGGTGCTGCCGACCTACGTTCTTGCCTCAACTGTCGGCGTTAGGGCGAAAAAGCAACGCGCGCTGCAGCGCCACGAACGGGCTCGGCTCGGAGGGGATCGCCTGCCCTTATCTGGCGCGACGATAGCTGCACTGCTCGCGGCGGGGGTCAAACTCCGCGTCAAAATGCTTCCGATGCGCGGTCTCTGCGGCGCGAAAACGCGGAGGGGTCATGCGTGCCGGTGTCTGGCCCTGAAGAGTGGGCGATGTCGGCTCCATGGCGGACTTTCGACTGGGCCCAAGACGACCGACGGTTGGGCCCGAACGCGCGCGGGATATGCGGCTTGGGTGAATCGAAAGCGTCAGCTCGCTCCAGACAGCAGCGGGACTACGCGTGTTCCAGATGAGAAAAGCTAATCTCAATCGGTCTCGCGCACGTCATGGGGTCAGGCTACACCATTGGGAGGCTGATCCTTGGCTTGTCCGTGGGCCCTCATCACCCCAGCCTATCGCGGGACCGCTCCGGCTCAGAAGCGCATCCAAGTCGCAGGCCGCTTTGACTTACACTCGCGTTGAAGAATAGCCTCGCTTCGCCTTGGGAGGGGCGTGCAATGGGAAGTCTTAGCATCTGGCATTGGCTAATTGTGCTGGCGCCGTTCGTGATTGCGATCCTCGTCGTTCGATGGGCTATGCGCCGCAAATGAGCCGGTTCCTAACCGCGGCGATGGCTGCACTCATCGTGGCTGCTCCCCTCACCGTCGCCGCCCACAGCGGCGGAACCAATGCTCAAGGCTGCCACACGAACCGGAAGACAGGCGACTACCACTGTCACGGCAAGAAAGGCGGCAGCGGATCGGGAAGGAGCCAAGGGCAACGCGCTGCGCCGGCCGCTGGTGGAGCCTACGCCAATTGTGCTGCGGCCAGGGCTGCGGGAGCCGCACCGGTAATGCGTGGCGAGGCCGGCTACGGCCCACATTTGGATAGAGATGGGGACGGAATCGGATGCGAATGAAGGTTATTTGGAGCGCGTTGTGCGTACTCGCCCTGTCAGGCACTGGAGCTCACGCAGACCCACTCGTGGGGCAATACCAGCGGGCGACAGGCGAGCAAAAACTGCTTTTGGACTTCTATGTCTCAGCGGTTGCGGACGGCTATCAATGGGCGAACGCCGCAATGGCGAACAACGGGGACGTACCGCTATTTTGCCTGCCCCCGAGAATGGCGCTCACTGACGAACAACTAACCGACATTCTGGACCGGTGGCTGGAGAGCCTCGCAGGCCAAACGGACGAACAAGACTATTTGGCGATGGAAGTACTTCTCGCACTCAAGAACACGTTTCCTTGTGCTGAGGAACCGTTTGCCAGCGTGCCATGAAGCCCTTGATCACACTCTAATCCGAAAGCCGCCATTCCCACGGCCGCTGAAACTCGCCAGCCCACACCCCCGCCCTCAAACCTTCGGCAATCTCTTGGTCGTCGGCATAGGCGCCCTGGCTATAGCGCGGGTAATCCAACGCATGTCCGCGGAGGACCATATCCCGGGCGATGTCCGTGGTCTCCCAATGATGGAACTGCCCGGCCCGGTTTAGCTGCGCCCTCCGCACCGTGCACCTCGCGACAATCCTGCGGTAGCGATCGGGCCGTCCTTCAGGCACGCAGGCTACTATCGTCCCCCGCACCGCCTGATCTAAGGCGTTCGCCGCTTCTTGGCCGCACCGATATGTTTGCCCATCCCTCGTGCAGGTTTGCCGGCTCTCGGGTGCGTCAACCCCCCAAAGACGGATGCGCTGACCATGGATTTCGAGCGTATCGCCGTCGATCACTGAGGCGCGACCGACGATTGCCGGCGGTTCAGGTGGCAATGCGTAGACAGACATCAGGCAGCCTCGTCGACCGGGTCACGCGAGCCCAAAATGGGTGGATAGCAGACGCTGGCGCGAGGCCCGTAAGCTGACCAGCGAGCCACGGGCAGGCCGGCTGCGTGGTCAGGAATGGCGTCACGCCTCTTGCCAGACGAGCACTGTTGTATTGTCCTGGTGAGGCTGATTCTTCGCCTCGATTGCCGCGATCAGCGCGTCCGCAGAAGATTGCGCGCCGGAGGATCGGGCGAGCACTGTCGCGATCTCAGTCAGAGAGAGTGTGTCGAGACCGTCCGAGGCAAGTATCCAACAGTCGCCTGAACGACGGCGGATCGGACCGACCGTCTCATCTATGCGCATTTGGTCCAGGGGGGCGCCAGTTAGAGCGGAGGTGATGCGATTGCGGCCGGCAGCCAATGCGGCTTCTTCGGCCGCCATTAGGCCCTTTCGAACCGCCGAGTCCAACGCCCCTCCGATTGAATGGTCGGCATTTACTCGCTCCAGTTTACCTCCCCTCCAGCGAAGCAGTAGTGAGTCTCCCACGGACAGGAACATCACGGCACCGGCGGAGGTGGGAGCTAAGGCAACGAGAGTACCGCCCATACCTGCCCGAGAAGGTTCCTGCGCCACTGCCTCGGCGATGGCGGCGTTGGCCGCGTCGCAGGCCTGACGTAGACGTGGGCCGGGCTCAACGCCCACCTCAGACTGAAAAACATCACGCACCGAATGGACGATTAATCGCGCAGCTAGATCGCCGGCGGCTGCCCCGCCCATGCCGTCCGCAAGAACCAGCAGACGCGGGCGTCCGGAAGCATCCATCAGAACGTCCGCAGCGTCTTCCTGGCGCTCGCGGCGCCCCAACGCCTGGGCGACGCCGACGGCGCTCAAGAGGCTGCGACGGGGTTGTCTGCCCAGTCCCACGAAGGTCCGCAGATCTCGACAAAGCGGAGCTCGGTTCCACCCAGCTTGAGAATGTCCCCTGTGTTCAAGATGTGGGAAGAGCCGATCCGGCCGCCGTTAACACGGGTGAAGTTGGTTGCTCCATCTGCTTCGCGCACGTCGAAAACGCGATCCTCGTGATCGTATGAGACAATGCAGTGGACCGACGACATCTGCGGATCGCCGAGGTCGAGCCGCAGGCGGGCCTGCTCGCCTGAGCCGACGCTGTTGCGGCCATAGCTGATTGGTACGGCCATGCCGCGCCCCGGTCCGCTGACCACCAACAACATGCCGCAGACCGGCGCCTGCATGGGATCAGAGGGATAGACCACGTGAATGCCTTCGGCGTCCTTGAACACCTCGACCGAGCTGGATGAGCGGCCTGTCGTTGGCGAGTGGACCATCCCTTTGGGCAAGACAGCCTGCGTTTTCTCGGGCGCAGAGGCTTTCGCGGGCGATGCTCCGGCCAAGCGAGTTTTCTCATCATCGAAGGGTGTGATGGTGATGGTGCCGACGGGCAGGGTCTTTTCTTCTGGTTTAGCCATGGAGGTCCCCTTAGAGGGCTTGGATGCGGAAGGTGGCGTACCGATCGCCCAGAGTTATGAAGTCGCCCTCGACAATGGGCTGGTCGCCCATACCGCGGATGTCACGACCGTTGACGGTCGTGCCGTTCATTGAGCCCACGTCACGAACAACGAACCCTTGGCCGATCCATTTCACGATGGCGTGGCGGCGTGAAGTCGAGTCGCTACCGAAGCCAGGCTGACGGCCCAGTTCAGCGCCCGCCTCAAGTTCCGCTCGCCCGATCGCACGTTGCTGGTCGCGGACAGCGTCGCCTACGCCGACAAACAAGAGGCCCGACGGGCAAGGCTGGGCCCCACCGGCGCGATGGCCGCGTCGGCGCAGGAAGATCACCAGCCCCCCACCGAGCGCCAGCAGGCCCAGCGCGCTAATCCCGGCGAACAGAGCCCAGCCGGGAAAACCCCCGCCCTTTCGAGTCTTCGTCGGGGTGTCCGCCGACACAGGGGCGACGGTGGCGGCGATCGGTTCGACTCCGCAGGCTCCGCCGTCGGTCTCAATTTGAGCGCCCAGTTCACGGGCGAGCCGACGGACGTCGGCCACTCCAATGGCGATGTTGGCCCCGTTTGCCCCTTCCAGAACAGCAGTGTTCAGGCCAACCAGTCGGCCGCAATGATCGACTAGCGGGCCGCCGCTCATGCCCGAGTTCAGGTCGGCGGTGTGGGCAATCTGGTCTACAGCGGAGCCGCCTGAATTTATGCTTTCACGCTCCAGCGCACTGACGCGACCGTTCGTGATCCAAGGCCGCGACTGGACCCGGCGCCAGAGCGCGAGATCAGTGTAAGGGTACCCCAGCGCCCGAACTTCGGCGTCGCGATTGAGAGCGCCATCCAGCACGATGACCGGTGGGCGGTCGAGGCCCGGTACGAAGAGGATTGCGATGTCCTTGCTTCGTCCGGTGTCGCTTCGCCGATACTCCGCCTCACGCTCGATCACGGCAGGGCGGCCGTCCTCGTCCTCGCCGCCGGCGCTTCGGCGAGCGGGTGCCAACACCCGAATGCCGTTGGCGCTACCATTGGCGATCACATGATAGTTGGTGGCTACATACACCCCACCGTCACCGCGCCCCACGACAACGCCCGTCCCCAACGAAATTAGTTCATCACCGCTGAAAACAACAACCCGCAATACGCTGGGATCAAGGCTCTCCATGTTGAAGGTCGCCCCGGGTGCAGGTCGCCCGACAGATGGGGCCGCTGGAACGGAAGCCGTAGCAGGTGGGTTGACCGCCGCGTGTGCGGTTCCGGCGAGCGTTGCGGCGACGGCCCCAGCTAGAATCAATCTGCACATGTTGAGCTCCCCCTCAGATAATGCGGACGCGGTAGTCAGCCCCCGCCAGCCGGACGGTGTCCCCGGTGCTGACGACATCGCCCGTGCGATCCAGCGGAACCCCGTTCAGTAGACTACCGGTAGGACCAGCGAGGATTAGGCGGCCGTCGCGGACCCGCCAGCGTGATTTGCCGGGACCACGCAGGCCGCGGATCAGATCGTTGGGCGAGAGGACAATTGTTTCGGGTCCGATGAGTTCGACCGCTCGCACACCGGCACCACTTCCTCCGCGACGGCGAACCACCAGAGCACCCAAAAGCAGCGTGACTAACAGAACGCCGACGCCCGCGGCGACCACGGCCGCCACAGTCGATCGGGGGCGCACAAGCACCTTCTTAGCCGGAACCGCTGTCACAGGAGTTTTCGCAGGCACCTGGACTGAACGGGATTGGGGTACGGATGCGGCGTCCGAAACCGTTGGGGGCTCGCGGATGACCTTCGCACCGCACGCGTCCGGATTGGCGTCGGCGAAGCTGAGGCTACGGCATCCCGCCGGGCGGGCCTGAGCATTGCGCTTCGTAGGTCCTGTGGCAGGCGGGCCGGGGGTGACGATGATGGGTTGCTGCTCCACCGGATCCGAAGGTCGTTCTGAAATCACCGATACGGATGGCGCAGGCGAGACGGGATCGCCCTCGGCTTGCACGGAAGGCGGATCCTGCATCAGCAGCGCCGCGCTCGCCAGTAGCGCGATCATAGAGCTGCGCCCGTAGAGAACGACACTTCGCGACACTCCGACCGGAACGCGTCGGGGTTCTCCAATCCATTGACTAAGTAGACACCACGCCGCTTGCCGTCGTCGCCGATGCGCACGCCGCAGCCATCAGGATTTCCGTCGCGGACCTGGCCCAGGTAGTAGGGTGCGCCGTTGCGCAGTAAGGCTCCCCACCAGAAACCTTCGCCTTCCGACCGCACGCCGACAAAACTCCGGCCGTCCTCCAGGTTCATGCGCCCGCTAAAGCGCCCACTTGGAGCGCGTCGCCCGAGCGCAAGAACTGTCTCGCCGTTCTTGAACGAGCCAGTCGCGGCGCCTGAGCGCCATTGACCTAAGAACCCCGTGGAGTCCGTTGGCCAAGCAGCGACGAAACCGTCCACGCTTGAGGCGCGAAGTCCATCCTGGCCGAGATTTACCGATGTTTTACCGGCTACATGCCGGTAACTGTCGGCCACACGAACGTAACCAGTACCGACGCCAACTACAGCTGTGCCGTCTACGCTTTCGATGCGCAGCCCCAAATAGCCCTCACCATCGCGCAGGGCACCAGCAGTGACTGGCTGGCCACCATCGACGTGCCCCTGAAACGTTCCGCTGCCAAGATCTATACGCCAAGGTGAGGTTGGACCTGTGTATGTCCCGCCGGCGCGCGTCGTTGTCGCACCCAGATAACGCGAGCAATAATATGTGGTCCGACTGTAAGAACGCGTGAAAGTGCCATTAGGATCAGGGCGGCAATAGCCTGAGTAAACATCAGACCCGTCCGTGATACGAGGCACCCAGTCGTTGTAGGTGACCTTCGGTTTCTCAGCCTCATCTTTCGCGGCCATGTTTCGCACCGCTTCCAGCGAAGCGTCGAACCCTTCTTCCGAGGCTGCGTTAGCTCCCGCCCGTTGTCGTCTGGCCTCAGAGCTGGCGACTTGGGCCAACTCAACGTCAGCCAATGCTGCCTGGTATGCGACATCAGCCTCACGATAAACGTGGTCTGTAGGGCCGCTCATCTGGCCGATCCCCCACACGGCGATAGCGCCAACGACCACCACACCGCCCGCAATTGCCCAATTGCGGGGATTGCGCGCGTGTTGTTCCCAGACCGGGACGGCCCTCGGTTCGGCGCGAAACAGCAGACCGCGCCATTCGGCGACGGACTGCGGTCGAGAGCGGGCATCCATCTGGAGGGCCCGGTCCATGCCTGAGAGGAAGGATGCAGGGGCACGCCCAGCACCCATACTCACCGCACGCGCGCCCGCGATCAGGTCGGTCATCGCTGGCTGCTTGCCGATCAGCATGCGCCAGAACGTGGCGGCTAGGCTGTAGATGTCAGACTGCGGTCCCTGCTCGGAGATGCGATTGTCCTTGAGCTCAGGCGGAGCATAGCTGTCCGTGATGAAGGCAATCGATTTGGTATTTCCCTCTCCTTCATCAATCGCCATGCCGCGCGCCGAACCAAAGTCGATCAGTTGGACGAGAGTGTCGGGGTCAGCGAGGATGTCGCCGGCATCTGCATCGAGCCTGCCGGATGCAGGGCGAACAAGGATGTTCGATGGCTTTATGTCCCGGTGCAGTAGGGTGCGGGTTTCAAAGCCCAGAACGCGCAGGACCACGGCCGGTCCCTCAGTGTGAATGTACTCGACCGCGTCCAGCAGCTGATCGACCAGCGGGCGTACGCGCTCCAAGGTCTGCGTCTCGAAGCGCCCCTCAAGCTCGGACAGGTAGTCGTGAAGAGTGACGCGACGGTGGATCCGCCCCTCCGCTTCGTCGATCACTGCGCGGCCTTCGACCAGATCGGTGACGTAGTAGGCCGTCCCGTTGGCCATGAAGGCGTCTGTCACCCTGCAGATGTTGGGGTGCTGCAACTCTTGGAGGTATTGGGCCTCGTTGCTAAATTTTCGCAACCCCTCCGCGAACAGCTTGCCGTGACTGCCTGTGTCGTCCGGGCGCGGGCTGACTCTGCCGTCGGAGGCGCGTTCCGCAAAATCCTCAGGAAAATACTCTTTGAGGGCGAACACCGCCCCGCCGGGCTCGGCTACGACGCGGTAGGTGATGCCGAATCCGCCGGCGCCGATAACCCAAGCTGGCGTGCGAAGGCGGACACCCTTCCACGTGTCTGCTGGCTCGATCCGGTAGGCCTTACCGCCGGCACCATGCAGCGTCGTACCAGCCTGCAGATAGCGGCCACGCCCCTGACTTCGTGGCATTCTCACCCCCAACAACCCCACTCGAGGCTTAGCCAACTGACTGGCTCGAGTAAACCGAGACGGGCATGGAGGGCCTAACCTATTGGTGACATCGTCCCGCCGTTAGCGAACGGCCGCAATGCCGCGCGCTCGTGACAAGAGGGGGAAGGAGAGTTCCAAACGACGAAGCGAGGGATGCTCGAAGAGCAGCGTCCCTGTTTTCGCCAGGGTCCTAGCGTTTTGAGCGCGACCGCGGCCGAAATCGCGGGGCGGTCCAACAGGCACCGGGCAAAGGGCATCAAATAGAGGCGAGCACCCAGCTCGTGACGCAATCGACCAGAATCCCTGCGGCGACTTTGCCAGCTGTTCCAAAGGCTAGAGCCAGTCGACAACCTCGTTCGGCTGCACCAGTGTTACTAGGCCCGCCGTGGTATGGGCGGTATCTGGACAGCGATGGAGACGGAATAGGATGCGAGTAACGACTGTGTTTTTCAGCGCGCTGATCGCGTTGGCGCTTCCCAGTACGGTACTTGCATCAGCGCCTACCGGGGCTGGTGATTGGGACGCTGCCCCTTTTCCGGACCGCTGCCTAACCGTGGAGGACTTCGATGGTCCAGGTGAAACTCAGCTGGTTCTCGCACTCGAATTGGATGGTAGCAGCAGTCTAATGCTGACAAACGCCGGATGGTCCAGCGTCGCCGATCAGCAGTACCCAAGCCTCGCGGTCCTTGTGAACGGCAATGTTTACGACGGCGCGGGCGGGGTTGGCGTCGAAGTGCTCGGACGCAAGGGATTTGCGATGAACATGCCAGCAGAGTTTCTCAACGACGTCGCCGCGGGACGCGCTCTGGACGTCTATCTGGGCGACCAGGTGGTGGACAGCCTCTCTCTCACAGGAAGTGCAGATGGAGTGAGCGCGCTGCGACGCTGCATCGTCGGCGTGCGGCGCGAGCATGAGGCGGCAGAACGTGAACGGCGGCGATTCGAGGGCCTCCCCCGCGATCCTTTTGCTCCGAAGCATACAGGCAACTAGCTGGCACCACGCCAAGGCAGTGATCTGCTGCTGCCTGGTTAGGTCGGTGCGCTTGGTCGGCAGCCGCGACGGCACCTTGCTACGCGAAGGACCAGGTCCCCGCTTGAGACGGGGCCGCCAGCGGCTGCAGCGCTTGCCTCTCGACATCCAACGTGGACCGATCGTCGCCGCGGGCGGCGGCTTGCCGACATTGCGGTCGCGGAAGCCTGCTTCATAGTGGCGGTCGCTGATCAGGAGAGACTAGGTGCGTTGGCTCATCTTCACACTACTGGCGGCGGTGCTCGGCGTCGCCGGCTGTCAGCGGGAGCGGCTAACGCAGTCCGCCGTCGATCTGGTACGCGCCGGCGCGCCGGAGGCCTGTTCGCATGCGGACGTCCAGTCGGCGCTCGGCGCACGTCTCCCCGGCGACGTGGGGGTCGAGGAGATCATCTTCTCCGGCTTCGACCATGAACGGCTTCGCGTTCGATGCGAAGCCCTGACATCGGGTCGGCCGGTCTCCTTCGAGGTGGCGCAGAACCTCGCCCGACCGGGGCGGGTGACGGTGATATTGAGCGCGCCTGCGGAGCCAGAGGCCTTGGCCGCCGCGGCGGCAGCGGTGCCGTCTCGCCCCTCGGCGTCGCCGCCCCCCGCCGCCGCCGCGCGGGGTTACACCTACGACGTGCCCGAGACCTATCCGGCGGCCTTCACGCTATGGCGCAGACAGGTCCGCGGCCTTCCGCTGGAAGATCGACCCTGGGCGCGGACGCTTCAGGGCACGGCCGTGCCGGTGAGGAAGGCCTATATGGCCGGCGCAGACTACCTGCTGGGCGGAGTGTGCGAACCGCATAACTGCGGGGGCAATGAAGCAATCCTGATGATCAGCCCTGATCAGACCCGAGTCCTAGGTATCATCCGACTGACGGGGCCGGATCGGCGCGTGGTCGATCATCTGGTCGGCTCCCCGAGCGCGCTGGAGGCGCGGTGCCTAGCCTTTTATCTCGAAAACGGCTCGGACGCTCAACGGTGTCCCTGATAGCCTTCCATGGTGCAGCAGGCGGCTCGACCCAATGCGATCTGCTCACGTCACGCTTTGACCTTTGGTGTATTCAACAAGGCTAGGTTGCAGCCGTCCGATCCGAGATCGTATCCATGGCGTTCGGAAGTAATCCCTAGCCGTGCTGGCACCGCGAGCCCAGCGTCGGACATCCGGAGCCGATCATGCCCGAATTTCCCGAGCCGACGTTTCCCATCGCCCTGAAAACGGGACAAATGTTGTCGTTCACGGGCCGGAAAAACCCAGAGGCCCTATGGAACCAGCATGTCTGGGTCTACGAAAGCGACGCTGCGAAGCCAGACCAGCCGACGATGCGGCGAACCAATGACTTTGGCATCGACTACGTCTTCGGCCCCAAGCCAGGCAATGAGAAGAAGGAGGTTCGGTTCCACCTCCGTCATACCCGTCACGATACCGGCCAGGACAATGGCTCAAGGGTTGTCGTGACGGGCAAAGCGCCCAGATGGGTGTTGATCTGCCACGACGCCTGGGGTGACGACAAATGGGACTACATGCTGGAGATCAACCTCCTCAGCGCCGTTGCCTCGCTTGATGCAGGCGGCGTGTTCGAACTCGATACCGCCAGTTCCGCGTAGTTGACGACCAGAATTTTCGCTGGTCACCCTCTCGAATGGGGGACCTATGACCGTCTCTGTTCGCGGGCAGAAGGTCACAGGGCGAAGCAGCGCGGTTCAGCCCGCCATTCCTGAATGGTCAGCCGGTCGTTACCGTTCGCGAGCTTCCCAGTGGCATGTCAGCGGGGCGGGGCCGTCATCGCAATGGGCAACACCGCCCGCGGCGGGTGTAGGTAGAAGGTAACTCGCCCCGGGCAACCGACGCATCGGCATCTGGGCTTGGCGCCCCAAAGGCTCCGAGAGGGGCCCGCGATCTGGGCGATGCGTTCGAGATCGGCGCGGATACGGACACCGCACCGGTCGCACTCGGCATAGACCGGCCAGCCGTTGGCGAGGATCGCCCGCAGACTTGAGGCCGCCTGCCGCCAATCGGCATCGGTGTAAGCGTCGTAGTTCTTGCGACCCATCCGATGGCAATCAGCGAGCCGTCGTTTTGAGTCTGTGGCGCTCGAGTCTTGCTACCATCATCGGCACCGAACCGGGTGCCGCGGCCTCAACCTCTCGCAGCAGGGCCATGATGCCGGCCCGGCCATCAGCGCTGGCAAGGTCCAAGCCGGCCAGCAACTCGCGCAACACCACGGCGCGTTTGTCAGATGTATCCTTCACGGCCCGCTCCGATCTCTGAGCCAACCGACCCCGCAACCCAGATACGCCCGCGGCCATGCGAAGTGCAAGAACATAACGGGAACGCGGTGTGGATGAACGAGGCTTGGAGAGCCAGCATCCAATGCCGCTAACACCGCCAATGGAAGGGGAGCCGAAAGTCGGCAAAGCCTTAGCCCTAGCCGGTAAGGGCGGCGCATCCGGCTGCAAGTAGAGTCTCCACGATGGCGTCGAGCTCGCCGGGCGAGCGGGTTGGATCTTCATCCGAGCCTCGAGGGACAAAGATGACTGTGCCGAGGCGTGCGCGGCTCAGGCACGCGGTAGCCATTGATCCTAAATTGCCGCCGGTCGTCGGGAACCTGAACGCGGCCCGACGCTAGTTCGGGCAGAGGCCAACGTCAGTCCGCACCCGACCTCAAGCGCCTCGCGCGACCGGCTGGCTTCAGCGACGTGGTGGAAGACGGGCGATTTCGGTCGAAACCTTGCCGGCTAGTTTTGGGGCGGCGCTCGCCGCGAACGCGAATGCGACTTGACTTGCGGCCGGCTGATCGGCATCTGACCTCATCGTCTTCGGCAGTTGCCGGGCGAGAAAGATTCCCGCTGGGTAACCCGCGGGTGCGCTCAGGCGCTACAGACAGGGCTCTGGCCCAACTTCTCAAGCCCTCGAAACCCCCGGTTTCGAGGGTTTTACTTTTTGGCCCGCCGGTCGCGCCCGGAGAAGAGACGCGCCTGCACGACATGGGCGGCCTTGGAACTGCGCCCATGGGCCTTGAGCCAAGTGTGGCCCAAGGGTTTCAGTGCTCCCCTCAGGTCGGGCCAGCCGCGCCAAGTGTCGCGGAACACCCACGGCCAGCCCTCCGGACTCGAATCATGGGACAACCAGCGGAGCCCAAGCGCTCCAACCTCTTTCCGTAGGTCGGTGCCCAGATCGACGGACAGCGTGTCCGCCCACAACCCAGAAAAATCATCGCCGTCCAGCGCTGTCGATCTGAGTAGCCGGCAAAGGGCGTCCGCCGCGTATCGCGTTCGGATGTCCTTCGCGCCGGACCGGCGGATGAGCTTCCAGAGCTTGAGCGCCCGCTCGGGCTTTCGCTCCGTATTGAACCGGTCGATCAGCATCCCGGTTTCGTCTGCGGTCAGGCGGCCGCTGGGGCGGTGGCGGGCTATCGCGCCGAGGATGACGGGCAGATCATCATGCCCTGCTTTCGCCGGGCTTAGCCACCTCTCCGCGCGCTCTACGAGAGATGCGGAGAACTCGGATTTTCGCGGAGCATGATGCGCCAGAAACTTCCATACGACCGGCCAGCCCTCGGCCAATGCATTCTCGTCCAGCCAGGCGAGACCGTCCTCCAAGAGGTCCGGGAGCGGTCCGTACTTTTCCAGCGCGGCCCCGAAGACGCTTCCCCAGTTGCGATGCGAACGGGGCGCCGTGCGCATCCACCAGTCGAGATTACGCGAGATTGCCTCCGACCCGGACCAGCGCCGGTCCTTGGTGCGGTGGGTGATAAATACCTTGGACCAGGCGTCCAGCTCAGGCGCGGCCTGGCTCAACCAGGCCGACTCGGCCGCGAGCAGCTCCGGATCGAGGCCGAGTTCCGGGCGATCGATCTTAACCACGTACCAGTTCGCGTCCCAGCGCGGGTGGCTGAGGTGGACCTTGACGAGCCACTCCAACGTACGAGGGGTCAACTCCGCGACCTCCCGGCGCCGACCGGCCTGGATGAGGCAATACCGCCAGCTGGGCCAGATGAATCCCCAAGTCGTCGGAGGCTCCTCATGGCTCGCGCCCCATCGGGTGGCGAGGTCGAGCATGTCCTCAGCCGACCTGAGTGGAGGGTCCGCTCGGTTCACGAGTTGCCAGGCGATGGTCCAGTCCTGATGTGCAAAACTGTCCGGCAGCCACGCGCTTGTCGACTGCAGGAGCGGGGTCTTCAGACTGGCGTCGGGCAGCATTTTGACTACCGCGCGCACGATCTGGGGTCTGAACCGGGCGCCCCTTGACTGCATGCGCCGTGCGGCATCCGTCAGCAGGCCGTCCCTCTGCGTGGGAGTGAGGACTCTGCTCGCAGCCTTGAGCATCGGCAGCCACCCGGCGTCTTCGCTGTGGGTTCGCAGCCAGAGCCACATCTTGATGCCCAAGCGCGGAGCGTCGACGTCGTCTCGCAGAAGAGGCAGCGCCAGCTTGGCGACGGAGGCCCAGCCGGGATGGCTGGGCCTGGCGTCTTCGAGCCAGGCGACCATCATGGCGGTGAGCGGTTCGCGCATTGAAGGGAAGGCGTTGAACAAAACGCCCGCAACAGTGCCCCAGCCATTCTGCTCCGTGCCGGCGCGCAGCCAGGCCATTCCGGCCTCCGCCAAATCCTGGCGGACCTCCTCGGTCGCCGCCTGCTTGAGCAGCGTCTCCCACACGAAGGGCCAACCGGAATGCCTGGCGCTGGCTCTGTCCAGCCAGGTGCGGCCGAGGCGCAGGATTTGTTCCGGCGCCGCAGCGCCCGGCCTTGCGACCAGCAGATTCCATACGAACGACCAGCCGAAGTGCTCCGGATCCGCCTCAAGCCGTCGTATGGCGTTAGCTTCCAGATCCACTCGCTGCGTTTCAGGAAGCTCGCCGTGTTCCCAGAGGCCGGTCCAGATGAACGACCAGCCGTCGTCCGCATCGACCGCAGCCTCCAGCCATTGCAGTGCTAACTCGGTGAGCCTGCTTTTGACCTCGCTCGTTGCGCGCCCGAGCAGCAGGCCCAGCATCCGGTCGAAGCCGAGCGTCCCGGAGTCGACGGCGGGCACTGCTCCCGGAACGACGCCCAGCCACGCCAACCCGAGGCTCACCAACCGCTCCCGGTCTTCCGGTATGAGCTCGTGGAGGAACTTCCAGACGGCCGCCCAATCCCGCGATTGAGGGTTGGCCACCAGAAAACGGTAGGCATGGGCCCCGTGGACCGTCCTCTGTTCCTCGGTGAACGGACCCTCTGCGAGCGCCAAGAGAACTGCGCCCCAGTCCCAGGTGAGAGGCTCAGTAGCGACCATCCAGGCGGACGCGAGGAGCTCGCCGTCCAAGCGGGATCCCCTGCGGATCATGGCGAGCACGCATCGCCTGAGCCCTCTCCATTCCGGCGAGGCGTCAATCATGCGGAGCAGAGGATCGACAAGCTCCGGTCCACCGCCGTTCCGGATGGCGTCGATGGCGACGAACGACCACTCGACCCAAGGCCGGCCGTCGCTCCGCCATTCCGCCAGCCGGTCCAGCAGGTCGACTACCGCGTCGAGCGGTTCTATGCCGCCAGTTGGTTGTCCATATTTCAGGAGCGTGTGGCAGGTCAGACGGAGACCCCTACCCGGAACCGCCGTCGTAGCGAGCGTCTCGATCAGGATCCGGCTCGGCGCCGGGCTGAGGCCCAAGGCGAGATCGCTGTCCAGGATCGCCCAGATCGGCAGATCAGTGAGCGGCTCGACGTCGCGCACAATCTCCGCATAGATTTCCGGCAGAAGCTCGACCAGTTCCGACCGTATGAGGTCGGCGCGCTCCCGTAGATCGGCCTCGACGCCGCGGGACCCGAAGCGGGTCCGCACTAGGCGGGCGATCGCCCAGAGCGGAGCCGTCCTGATCTCGGGCGCAAGATCATGGCGGCCGAGAGCGCCTCGCAAGCCGTCCGCCAAGTGCCGCTTGCGATGGTGCCTGTCCGTCCGCCGCCCAAACCACTGACGGTAGATGGCGTCGGCGAGGTGGGGGTGGGTGAGGCGCACGCCTCCCTCTTCATCCTGAAAGGAGAGGTGATCATCGGCCGAGGCCAACTGATCGAGATCGCGGGCAAGATCGTCGTCCGCCGCACGGGCCGCCTCGAGGGCGATGACCGGGTAGTCTGTGTAGAGCCGCCCGAAGGCGAGGACGCGAGCCACGACCTCGAAAGCCGTAACCGACTGGTTGGGTCGCGACATGCCCTGCAGCCGCTCCCGGAAACGTTTGGCGAAATCGGGGATCTCCCCCCTGTTCCACTCGAAAAAGCGTTGAACAAGGAGCACGTCGCCCTCAAGGTTCGGCGCGGCTCGACCGGTTCGGCTTTCATACCAGTCCGCGAGCTCCTTCAGGTCCGCCACGCTCTCCTTGGGCAGGTCGAAGGGGTGAATGTCCAACTCAGCGAACAGATTTTCCTCGCCGTATTCCCGCTGTTCCGACGGGCCGCAGGCGACGATAACAGGCGGCAGCAAGGGCTCGGTCGTCGCTTGTCCCGAAATCCTGGACCATTCCTCGCTCGCGTTCTGAGCGGCTTCGGCGAATGCGTCCTGGCGGGACGGTGCAAGTGGATCGTCCAGCGCCACGATGATTTGACGCCCCGCGAGGGCGGTATCGCGGAAGCGGGCGACCGCCTCGCTCAACCGTTCCGGCCGGGAGCCGAGCCACAGTATGACACGCTCAGGGTTTTCATGGTGAAGGCTGGCGAGCAGATGCAGCAGGGCTGCGCTCTTGCCGGCCCCGGAACGCCCCCCGACCCAGAAGCACGGCAGCTTCTCCGTGGCCGGCGGAATGTCGGACAGCCAAGCTTCGGCCGCCTGATGGACTTGCGCATAGACGCGGCGGCGGGCGAGGCGACCCGCGACGAGGTCTGGGATACCGAGGCGCTCGCCGATCCTCACGGCTTCCCGCAGATTCGGTTCTAGCTCCACCACGACGGGTGCCCGGTCGTCGGCGCCCCAGATCCTGAAGTCCCGCTTGCGCTGAGCTGCTGTGGCGCGCAGACCCGAAAGATGCAGCCGGAAATCGTCCACGGCGGCCGCAACAAGGGCAGGGTTCTCCGCGCGCAGCAGGCGTCCTGAAAACTCGTCCACCGTACTCTGCGCGCTGCTGTCGGAGAACTCCTCGATAAGGAGCCGGATCGCCTCCAAACGGGGAGCTGCAGACACGCTGGTCGTGAGCCGCCCCTTGAACGCCGTCAGCTCGGCCGCATTGAATGCGCCGGCCGGGGTCCAGCGCTTAATCGTGCCGGCAATGTTGCTCAACTCGCTACGCGCGCCCTGGACTTGGAAGCGGACCAGGTCGAGAATCTCAGGTGCCTCTTTCCGCGTCAGCGCATCGATGCTCCACAGTTCCTCCAAGGCCTTGATCACCGCGCCTGACGATAGGGTCCGTTTGATCTGCGACACGATCAGTCCGCCACCGTCGCTCTCGACGATGTCCGAAAGCGCCTCCATCAGAACGAAGCCCTCGCCGAGCGCTTCGGAACGAATGATCCGATGCAGGGTCTGCGCGATCTGGTAGTCGAAGCCGGCCAAGGCGGTGAAACCCCCGGCGCTTGCGCGGGTGCGCGCCCACGCCCGCTGGATGCGGTCCAGACCCGCCAGAGCGGCGAGGGCGCGCTCTTCTCGTAAAGCTCCAGGCAGGTTCGGACCGATAGGAGGGGGAGGAACGGTGGCCAAGAGTTCCTCGCGCGACTCGGCCGGCGCGACTTCGCCCTGACCCGTTAAATTGGCTACAAGCTGCAGTGGCTCCTTGCAACGTTCTAGAGTGGTGTCTCGAGCCGAAGGTCCTGCGGTGAGCATCCGCGTGGGCCGGCTTTGCGGTCGTGATCGCGGGCAATCGAGTCAGCCCCGTTCCTGAAGGATGATCCGGTGACCGCGGCGTCCCGAAATCCCAATCATGCCGGCGCGCGTCGAGAAATTGGCGAGATCGCAGCGGGTGCTGCCGGACAGCCAGATGACCGATCAGGAGGCGCCTCACAGCATCGCCGCCATCGCGAGTAGGTGCGGGAGGAAACGCCGGGCGCTCAATCGGATTGCTGCAGCATTATCCAACAGCGGCACAGGATCATTGGGTCGGCGGATGTCGAAGCCTTAGACGACCAAGGGGCGCTGAAGCTCTTTAGCGAGGTCTTGGTTTACGGGTCCCAAGCGTCTTCTAAGGATGCACGACCGGCCCCCTTTCAGAATCCATGCGCGCGCGACCCCGTGGGAGGCCCTCTAAAGTCTTGTCCTCGGCCATCAGTGAAGATCCGCTAATGGCGCATTGCGAACCTGGCAAAAGAGACGGCAAGGGGGTCCGTTCGCGTCGTTCACCCACCTCATGAGAAAGTCCGTGACTGCCCCAGATCATGTGGTCAGCACTTAGCGGCTGAAGGCCATGACATTGTCCGTCGCCCCCATCGCACCCGCGACTGCGGCTGCGGTACGGTCGGCGGCCTCGCGCACCGGATCGTCGGCCAAATGCGCATACTGTTGCGTCGTCTTCACGTCGCGGTGGCCGAGGATGGCTGCGATCATTGGGAGAGACAGCCCGCCCGATACGCCGAAGCTGGCGAAGGTATGCCGCAGATCATGGAGGCGGACGTCGGAAAGACCGGCGGTTGCTCGTACTCTGGTCCACACCTTAGGCGTCCCAACGTAGTGGCGATCGGACGCGCTTTCCGAAGGAAACACAAAAACAGATCCGGTCTTTCTCGGAAGGCCTTGGAGACAGGCTAA
The DNA here is from genome assembly GCF_014196335.1 of Brevundimonas lenta. GTDB lineage: Bacteria > Pseudomonadota > Alphaproteobacteria > Caulobacterales > Caulobacteraceae > Brevundimonas > Brevundimonas lenta. Next base: position 238,497 of record NZ_JACIDM010000001.1, on the reverse strand, counting down.
CGCCGCCGACCCGAGGGGCACGCACCTTGCGCCGGTCTTTGAATCGGCAAGTTTCAAGGTAGAGCGCGCAAAGTCCACCTCTGACCAGCGCATGCTCTCAATCTCGCCCTTCCGCGCGCCTGTCAGCGCCAGCAGGCGGATAACGTTCAGCCCGTGAGGATTTAGGCCCGCCGCTGCCGCGTCAGTCAGAGCGCCGGTCAAACGGCCCAACTCCTCGGCACTGAGAAACCGCTGCGACTGGCGATCCTTAAAGCGTTCGACGCCCCGGACGGGATTGTCGGGCCGCAACCCTTCCCGGACCGCAAAGGCGAAGATCGCGCCAAGTAGGCCGACCGTTCGCGTAGCTGTTCCCTTGCCGCCTTTGGACGCCGGATCGGTGCGGCGGCGCCGGTCAGCGTGGGCCAGCGCCTTTCCTTTCAAACCTTGGGCCTTCAGCGCCGCTGTAGTCGGCTTGGGAGTTGTTGCAGTCTTCCCCGCCGCCACATCCTTCAGGAACCGCGCGACGTCGGCAGTGGTGACGCTGGACACGGGGCGTCGGCCGAACAAGGGCAAAATGTGTGCCTTGATGCGCGCTCGGTCGGAGGCCAGCGTGCTTTCCTTTTTCAGGGAGACGCCGTCCTGCAGATACCAATCGCAAAGCGCCGCGACGTTCATTTCGGACCGGGCGCGGTGGCGCTTGCTTTGGGGATCTTCACCGAGCCGGACACGGCTCAGGACATTAGCCGCTTCGTCGCGGGCCTGTTCCGGAGTCATCTCGCCATGACGGGCAATGGTGTACTCGCGCCGTGCAGCCGTGCGGCCCTGTCCCGCTCGATACCACACGAAGTAGGTTTTCAGGCCCCGTGGGGAGACCTTGAGCCCGAACCCCTTCAGGTCCGCGTCCCAGACTCGATAGGCCACCGCCGCGGGCCTTGCCGCGTCCACTGATTTCTTGCCCAGCCGTTCCACACGCCGATCTCGTTCCACCCGACTCTCCGGTAGTGGTGAGTGCGGCGACCCAGTCACCACTTAGTCACCACCAATACGGAAACGAGATGTATCAGGAGCATGCTCCTGACAAGCTATCGAGCGGATTTTGCTTCATAATTGACACTCCCGGAAAGAAGCGGAAACATGGAGCACTCAGCGTCTTTAGCCCTCCGAAGGCAGGGGTCAGAGGTTCGAATCCTCTCGGGTGCGCCACTTCCTCATATCATGGCGACGACGGCGGGCGCCGCCGCTCAGCCCTCCCGCGCCACCACATCCTCCAGCGCCGCCAGGAACTGCTTCCAGCCGGCATGGGCGCCGCCGAAGGCCTGCTTCTGGTCGGGACGGAACCCGGCCTGCTCCATCCGCAGGTGCGTCCCTTCAGCCGACGGCGTGAGGGTGAAGGTCACCACGCTTTCGAGGGCGTAGGCGGGATCGTCGTGGGCGAAATTCCAGCTGTAGGCCAGGGTCCGGTTCGGCTCGATCGTCAGGACCTCGCACTCCAGCACCCCGCCCCATTCGCCGCGCAGGCTGAAGCGGTGTCCGACCGCGGGCTGAAAGTCGTTCTTCATCAGCCACTCCTCCATCAGGTGCGGCTGGGTCAGCGCGCGCCACAGCTTTTCGGGCGGGAAGGGGATGTCGCGTTCGACGACGACGGTGCGGGTGTCGGTCATGATTCAGACTCCGGCCGGCTTCTTGCGGGACCGTGCGGCGGTCCGTTCGGTGTTCAGCGCCACGGCCGTGCCGATCAGCGCCTTGAAGGCCGCAGCATCCACCGTCTCGCCCTCGCGGATGTCGATGGCGCGGCGCGTGTTGCCCTCAAGGCTGGAGTTGAACAGGCCTGTGGGGTCCGGCAGCGCGGCGCCCTGGGCGAAGGTCAGCTTGACCCACGCCTTGTAGGTCTCGCCGGTGCACAGGATGCCCGCGTGCGACCATACCGGCACGCCGCCCCACTTCACCTCCTCGACCACCTCGGGGTCCGCCTCGCGGATCAAGGCGCGCATCCGCGACAGGGTCTCGCCGCGCCAGTCAGCCAGCGCCTCGATCTTCGCGTCGATGACGTCCGCGGCGGCGGCGCCGTCGGGGGCGGGGGAAGCTGTCGATTTCATCGCATCCGTCCTCTTCACATCTTCTCGCCGGGCAGTCGGCTGGCCTGTTTCACCCAGTCCTCGAACTGCGCCTCGTCCAGCTCGCCCTCGCGCAGGTTCAGGTAGCGGACGTGCTGCTGCTTCGACGGATCAGGCGGCGGCGGGTCCAGCTCCGAACCCATGAAGAAGGCCAGCTTGATGTATTTCTCGAACACGTGGACGCCCAGGAACCAGCGGTCCTTCTCCATCCCGTACAGGGGCGAGTTCCACTTCACCGCCTTCTGCACGCCCGGGACCGCCCGGGTGACGATCTCATCCAGTCGTCGCCCGACCTCGCTTTTCCAGCCCGGCATGGCGTCGATATAGGCCTGCACCGGCGCGTCGCCGTAGCCCTTGGCGATCTGCGGATTGCCGCCCGACAGCAGCTTCGGTTGGTCGGCGGGCGTCTTGCTCACTGGTCCATCCTTCCCAGCAGGTTTTCGAGCTTGTCGAACCGGTTCTCCCAGAAGCCCGACATCTCCTTCGTCCAGTCGTTCAGCGGCCCCAGCGCGTCGGGCCGGGCGCTGTAGTGCGTCTGGCGACCCTCGTGCCGGTCATGGACCAGGCCCGCCAGCTTCAGAACGCCCAGATGTTTGGAAACGGCCGGCTGGGAAACGCCGGCGCGCATCGTCAGCGCCCCGACCGTCTGCTCGCCTTCGCGGCACAGGCGTTCGAACAGGGCCCGCCGGGTGGGATCGGCGAGGGTCCGGAACAGCACGTCATGGGCGTCGGTGAAGGACAATCGATAACTCTCCGGCTATAGGTTGACCTATAACCCCGGAGCTATGAGTCCGTCAAATTGATCGTCAGGCCGCCGGAGCGAAGGCGCCCAGGACGCTCCTCAGGCCCTGCAGCAGCACCGCCGCGTTATCGTCCGCCTTGCAGCCCCCGGCGTGGATCAGGCGCAGCGCCTTCACATGCACCTCCACCGCGGGCCATTTCCACACGCCCGCACCGCGCATCCTGTCGCTCAGTTCGCACAGGCTGTAGCCCGCCTCGTACAGCGGTCCGGTGTCGAAGAAGCCGGCCAGGTCGATCAGGGTGGCGGCGCGCTCATACACATGCGCCTCCTGGCCCGCTTCGGCGGCGGCGCAGGCCTGTTCCAGTTCGCCGATGATCCGGCCGATGGCGACCAGCGTGTCCTCGCGGTGCGACGCCAGACCCTGCGCGGCTCGGCGCTCGGCTTCGTCGACTGTGCGGCCGCCGGGGCGCGCCAGTTGTTTGGCCAGTCCGCTCTGGACCTTGAAGGTGCGCGCTTCGCTCACAGCGCCACCCGGCGGGGCTTCATCAGCATGTCGATGTCCGACTGATCCATATTGGCTTCACTGGCCACGCCGACATGGGTCGACAGGTCGCCGGAGCGACGTCCCGACATGCCCAGCGGCGGGCCGAAATTGCGTACGCGCCGGTCGGGGCCGACGTAGCTGTCGCACTCGACGAACTCCCGCTCGTCAGCGCCCAGCCACATGATCCGCTTCAGCAGCACGTTCGGCGTCAGGGGCTTGGCGATGACGAAGCTGGCCCCGCAGTCGCGGCTCTTCTGCACGCCCGAGGTGGCGGCGTGGCCGGTCAGCATGATCACCGGCGTGTAGCGCACCGGCGCCGGCGTCTCGCGGCGCAGCCAGCGGGTGAAGTCGTAGCCGTCCATGTCGGGCATCGAGCAGTCGACCAGGATCAGGTCGATGGTCCGCCGCTTGACGATCTCGGTCGCCGCGGCGGCGCTCTCGCACTTGATCTGCTCCTTCACGCCGAAGCCGTGAAAGATCGAGCTGAGCATATCCAGCGACTTCGGATTGTCGTCGATCAGAAGCACGGTCGAGTGCTCCAGGTTGACGCGGGGTTGGACGGCTCCGGACATGGCGTCAGTCGAACAGCATCAGGTCTCCGGCCGCGTCGGCCGGGGTTGCAGGGACATCTCCTCCGAGGCGGGCGGCCACGTCGGCGAGGCTTACGCCGCGAACCGCCTCGTCCGCCGGTTTGCCCGCGGCCAGCGCCTGCAGCACGTCCGACAGGGCGTCCAGCCGCTGGGTCAGGGCGTCCAGCGCCTGGGCGCCCGTCAGGGCCTCCGCCCGGTCGTCGACGGGCAAGCCGCGCACCAGTCCGGACAACAGGGTCGACAGGCCGTCGACGCCCGCCCGCACGTCGGCCAGTTCGACCGCCACGGCGCCCAGCAGGGTTCGGTCCGGCGGCGTCATCAGAACAGCTCCACCATCCCGCTCTCGACGATCGGCGGCGGCATGACCGGCATCGGCGCGACGGTGTCGTTCACGCCCCGCTGCATGGCGCGGCCGCTGACCGGCCAGTAGTGCAGGCGGCGTCCGCCGGCGCCGCGCAGGCTGCCGCCCACGACGCGGATGCCTTCGTCGCGCAGGAAGCGTTCGGCGAAGTCCGCATTGGCCATGCCGACGTCGCGCAGCGAGTCGAACATGCGCCCGCCGCCGAACAGCTTGGCCTCCAGCCGGTCGCGCCGCGCGCCCGCCTTCAGCACCTCGTTGATCAGCAGCTCCATCGCATAGGCGCCGTAGCGGCGGCCCGCGTCGGTCCCTGCGCCTGCGCCGTCCGGCAGCAGGAAATGGTTCATGCCGCCGACGCCGGCCAGCGGATCGCACAGGCAGGCGGCGACGCAGGAGCCCAGCACGGTGGTCAGCATCACCGACGGATCGGCGGTGACGTGGTGTTCGCCCTGACCGACGTGAATGCGTGTTTCGGGGGGGTGGGAGGAGGACATGGCGGTCAGGTCAACGGGCCGAACACGCCTTCCAGCTTCTCTTTCAGCTGGGCGACGGTGAAGGGTTTGACCAGGTAGTTGTTGACCCCGAACTGCACCGCGCGCTGCACCAGCTCGCGGTCGGCGCGGCCGGTCAGCATGATGAAGGCGGTCGACTTGATCGGCGGGTGGGCGCGGATGGCGCGCAGCAGGCCGAGGCCGTCGAGGTTCGGCATGTTGAAGTCCGAGATCACCAGGTGGACCGGCTTGGTCACCACCTCGCGCAGGCCGATCTCGCCGTCCGCAGCCTCGCGGATCTCGCGCACGCCGAGCTGCTGAAGGCTGTTGCGGACGAGCGATCGCATGGTCGACTGATCGTCGACGACCAGAACATGAAGCGCGGAGGCGGCAGGCATGGGGGGAAGTCCTTCAGGCGGCGGTCTGGTCTGCGCGGTTCGCGGCGCAGAGATCGAGGATGGCGGGGCGGAGGCGGTGGAGGGGCAGCTGGCGCTCGACGGCGCCCTGTTCGAAGGCGGCGCGCGGCATGCCGTAGACGACGCTCGACGCCTCATCCTGACCCAGCGTGCGGCCGCCGGCCTCGCGCATGGCCAGCAGGCCCCTGGCGCCGTCCTTGCCCATTCCGGTCAGGATCACGCCGGTCATCGGCTTGCCCGAGCGGGCGACGGAGTCGAACAGCACATCGACCGACGGCCGGTGGCCGTTGACGGTCTCGGTGCGGATCAGGCGGCAGCGCGGCACCGCGCCGGTCACTTCCAGATGGGTCTCGCCGCCGGGGGCGATGTAGATGCAGCCCGGCTTCACCGGCGCGCCGTCCTCTGCCTCCGACACCTGCGGGGTGCAGACCTTGTCGAGGCGGGCGGCGAAGCTCTTCGTGAAGGTCGCCGGCATGTGCTGGGTGATGACGGTCGCCGGACAGTCGGCCGGGAAGCCGGTCAGGATGGTCAGCAGGGCCTCGACCCCGCCGGTCGAGGCGCCGATGGCGAGGATGTGCTTCGGATCGGGGCGATAGTCGGCGTCGACCGGCGGCGCAGTCGGCGTGTCGCTGCGGGCGCGCACGCGGGAGCGCCCGGCGGCCTTCACCTTCTCGGCCAGTTCGGCGAAGGCCACGGTGGCCGGCACGCCCGGCGCCGGCTTGCCGATGGCGTCCACCGCGCCGATCTCCAGCGCCGCCACGGTCACTTCCGCGCCCGCCTGGGTCAGGGTCGAGACCATCACCACCGGCATCGGCCGCAGGCGCATGATCTTCTCGAGGAACTCCAGCCCGTTCATATTGGGCATCTCGACGTCGAGGGTGATGACGTCGGGGTTCAGCCGCTTGATCGCCTCGCGGGCCTCCAGCGGATCGGCGGCCGAGCCGACCACCTCGATTTCCGGGTCACGGCGCAGGGCGGCCGTGATCAGGCCGCGCATCGTCGGGCTGTCATCGACCACCAGCACGGTGACGGGGCGGCTCACGCGGCGACTCCCAGCGAATAGGTCGTCAGGCCGCTGGTCTGCAGCCGGTTCGCCGCCGGCCCGGTCACGCGCTCGGAATGGCCGATGTACAGCGTCCCGCCCGGGTTCAGCAGCGGCGTGAACCGGCCCCACACCCGCTCCTGCGTCGCGTCGTCGAAATAGATCACCACGTTGCGGCAGAAGATGACGTCGAACTTGCCCTTCATCGGCCAGTCGCCGATCAGGTTCAGCTCCTTGAACGAGCACAGACGGCGTAGCGCCGGACCGGCGCTCCAGCGGTCACGCCCGGCCCCCGGCGCGCGGTCGAAATGGCGCCGCCACAGGGTGGCCGGGGCCGCGTCCAGCAGTTCCTCGGAATAGGTCCCGGCGGCGCCCTCGGCGACCATGTTGGGGTCGATGTCCGTGGCCAGGATGCGCACGTCCAGTTCGGCCGCCTCGGGCAACACCGACAGCACCGTCAGGCCGATCGAATAGGGCTCCTGCCCGTTGGAGCAGGCCGCCGACCAGATGCGCACCCGGCCGCCGGCGCGGGCCCGCTCGGCCAGCTTCGGCATCACCTTGTCGCGCAGGTGGTCGAAATGGTGCGGCTCGCGGAAGAAGCGGGTCACATTGGTCGTCAGGGCGGCCGTCATCGCCTGCCGCTCGTCCACCCCGTCGACGCCCTCGATCAGGGAGCAGTATTCGCGGAAATTGCGCAGTCCCAGGGCGCGCAGCCGCTTGGCCAGGCGCGAATAGACCAGCGCGGCCTTGCCTTCACCCAGCGCGATGCCGGCGTGGGCGTGCAGGACATGGGCGATGTGGCGGAAGTCCTCGGCGGTCAGGGCGAACTCGCCTTCGACCAGGGACGCCGCGCCGGCGACGGAGGTCATGCCGCTTCGGCCTCCGCCTGCGGCAGGATGAGGTCCAGTTCGATCAGGCTGATCATCCGCCCGTCGACGGCGAAGATGCCCTTCACGAAGGTCTTCACGTCGTCGCTGGCCACGTCCGGCGTCGGCTGCACGTCGCCCTCGGTCAGCTGGATGATGTCCGACACCGCGTCGACCAGCAGGCCCACGGTCCGGCCGCCGACGTGGGCCACCATGATCACGTGGCGCGCCGTCGGATCCGAGGTGCGCAGGCCGAAGCGCGCGCCCAGGTCGACGATCGGCAACACCGCGCCGCGCAGGTTGATGACGCCCTTCATATAACCCGGCGAGCGGGGCAGGGGCGTGGCCGGGGTCCAGCCGCGGATTTCCCGCACCGACATGATGTCGACGCAGAATTCCTGCTCGCCGATGCGGAAGGCGATCAGTTCACGGGCGGCGGCGTTGCTTTGCACTTCGGTCATGGATCAGCTCGCGAGCTTGAGTTCGGGTGCGGCCGGACGGCGGCGGGCGTTGGCGACGATGGCGTCGACATCGAGGATCAGGGCGACGCGGCCGTCGCCCAGGATGGTGGCGGCGGCGACGCCGGGGACCTGCTGGTAGTTGGTCTCCAGGCTCTTGATCACGACCTGGCGCTGGCCCTGGATGGCGTCGACCATCAGGGCGGCGCGCTGGCCGGACTCGGTCTCCACGACCAGGGCCACGCCCTGTCCCGGGGTCACCGGCTCGTCGCGGAAGCCCATGGTCTGGGCTACGTCGACCAGCGGCACGAAGGCCTCGCGGAAGCGGATCACCGCATCCCGGCCGCCGACGTAGTGGATGTCCTGCGCGCGCGGCGTCAGGCTCTCGACGATGTTCGACAGCGGAGCCACCAGCGTCTGCTCGGCGGCTCCGACGACCATGCCGTCCAGCACGGCCAGCGTCAGCGGCAGGCTGAGGGTGAAGGTGGAGCCCTTGCCCGGAACCGAGCTGATCGAGATGCGGCCGCCCAGCGCCTGGATCGAGCGCTTGACCACATCCATGCCGACGCCGCGGCCCGAGACGTCCGTGATCGTCTCGGCGGTCGAGAAACCGGGCAGGAAGATCAGGTTGTCGACCTCCTCGTCGGTCAGTACGGCGTCCTCGGCGATCAGGCCGCGGCTGACGGCGATGCCCCGGACGCGCTCGCGGTTGATGCCTTTGCCGTCGTCGCTGATCTCGATGACGATCCGGCCCGAGCGGTGCAGCGCCGCCAGACGAACCGCGCCCTCGGCGGCCTTGCCGGCGGCCAGGCGTTCGTCCGGCGTCTCCAGCCCGTGGTCGATGGCGTTGCGCAGCATGTGCGTGATCGGCTCGGCCAGGCGCTCGACCACGGTCTTGTCGACCTCGGTGTCCTCGCCGGCGGTGACCAGGCGCACGCGCTTGCCGGTCATGTCGGCGACCTCGCGCACCAGGCGCGGCATGCGCTGGAACACCGACTTCACCGGTTGGGCCCGGATGGCCATGACGCTGTCCTGGATCTCGCGGGTCAGCAGCTCGAGGTCCTCCAGACCCATCAGCACGCCGGACGACCGCGTCAGGCCGCTCTCGGCGACGCGCTGGGCCAGCATGGCCTGCTGGATGACCAGTTCGCCGACCACATTGATCAGGCGATCGACGCGATCCAGATCTACGCGGATCGTCGCCGGGGCCGGCGCGGTCGGCGCAGTCGGCGCGGCTTGCGCCGGAGCCGCCTGGGCCTGAACCGGGGCAGGGGCGGGCGCCGCGACCGGGGTCGGCTCGACCGGGGCCGGCGCGACGGCTTTGACGATGGCGGGTTCCTGTGCGGCCGCCAGCAGGGCGGACAGGTCGAACGCTTCGGCCGGCGCCTCAAGGCTCGGAAGTCCCAGGTCCGGCAGGGCCGGGAGATCGTCGGCGGGTCCGGCGCCGAGCGGCTGGATGCTCAGATCGCAGTCGGATTCCACGAAGTCGAACACGTCGCGCACCGCGACCTCATCGACGGCGGCGGCCAGCTCGATGGTCCAGACCAGTTCGTTCTCTTCGGCGATCAGCTCTTCCAGCGACGGCACGGCGCTATCGTCCAGGCTCACGGTGACCGGACCCAGACGGCCCAGTTCGCGCAGCAGCAGGCCGGTCTCGTTGGCGTTGGCGTACATCCGGCCGTGCGGCCGGAACACGATGCGCCAGCCGGTCGCCGGAGCCGCGGCCAGCGAGGGCAGGTCCAGGGAAGGCAAATCCAGCGAAGGCAGGTCCAGCGACGGCAGGCCGATGGTCAGCGGGGTGAAGCCGAAGTCGTCCTCTTCCTCGACGACCGGGGCGCCGCCCTCGCCGTGGGTCAGGGTCTCCAGCTCGGCCACCAGGCCGGCGGAGCGCGCCTCGTCGACCTCGGGCGCATGGCCCTGGGCGGCGGCGACATGGTCGGCCAGCACGTCGGACGCGCGCAGCAGGGTGCGGACGGTGATCTCGTCGCACGGTTTGCGGCCGGCGCGCAGCTCATCCAGCAGCGTCTCGAACACGTGCGCGAACCGCACCAGGGCCTCCAGGCCGAAGGCGCCTGCGCCGCCCTTCACCGAATGCACGGCGCGGAAGACGGCGTTGATCGTCTCGCTGTCGGTCTGGCCGGATTCCAGCACCAGCAGCTTCGCCTCCAGGTCGGCGAGCAGCTCGTCGCATTCCTGGAAGAAGGTCGCCTTGATCGCTTCGAACGCGTCCACGTGAACCTCTGATCTCAGGCGGCGACGCGGCGGACGGCGTCGACCAGTTTGACCGGGTCGAACGGCTTCACGATCCAGCCGGTCGCGCCGGCGTCGCGGGCGCGCTGCTTCTTGGCGGCATCGCTCTCGGTGGTCAGCACCAGCACCGGCGTCTGGCGGTGCTTCGGATCGGCGCGCACGCCCTCGATGACGCCGAAGCCGTCCATCCGGGGCATGTTGATGTCGGTGATGACCACGTCGACGTCGGCGCCGTGGGCGGCCAGCGTCTCCAGTCCATCCACGCCGTCGACGGCCTGGATCACCGTGTAGCCGGCGGACTCCAGGGCCATCATCAGCATGTCTCGCATGGTGCGGGAATCATCGACGGTCAGGACGGTCTTGCTCACGCGGGTTCTCCCAGGGCTTCGGCGAGGGGGGCTGCGCCGAATGCGGTCCATTGTTCGGAAAAGGCGGCGCTGTCGGGCGCCAGGGTCAGGCTCTGGCCGTCTGCGGCCCAGGTCCGTTGCGCGGACACCAGCACCTGCAGGCACAGACCGCCGAGACGCTCAACCTGCGAGGCGTCCAGCGTCACCGCCTGGCCGCGCAGGGCCATCAGGCTCGTCTGCAGCGGTTCGGCTGCGCGGATGTCCAGCACGGATGCGAGGGCGAGGACGGTCATCAGAACTCTTCCCAGCCGTCTTCGACCGCCTGCGGCTTCAGGGCGGCGCCGCCGCGACCGACCGTCTTCAGGGCCGGGATCGGGCGCGACGCCGGACGCGGGGCCGGGGCGCGGCCGCCGGCGCGCGGCGTGTCGCCGACGCGGAAGCGGGCGACCGAGGCGGCGAGGCTTTCGGCCTCCTGCGCCAGCGAGTGGCTGGCGGCGGTCGATTGCTCGACCATGGCCGCGTTCTGCTGGGTGACCTGATCCATCTGGTTCACGGCTGTGTTGACCTGCTGCAGGCCCGTCGCCTGCTCCTGGGCGGAGGCGGCGATTTCCGACACCAGGCCGTCGATCTCGGCGACGCGGCTGACGATGCGTTGCAGGGCCTCGCCGGTCTGACCGACCAGGTCCACGCCGGCGCCGACCTGGGTGGTCGAGGCCGAGATCAGGGTCTTGATCTCCTTGGCCGCATCGGCCGAACGCTGGGCCAGCGCCCGCACTTCCGAAGCGACGACCGCGAAGCCGCGACCGGCGTCGCCCGCGCGCGCCGCCTCAACGCCGGCGTTCAGCGCCAGCAGGTTGGTCTGGAAGGCGATCTCGTCGATCACGCCGATGATCTGGCTGATCTTCTGGGCCGACTGCTCGATGGCGCTCATCGCGGCGACGGCGTCGCGCACCACATTGCCCGAGGTCTCGGCGTCGCCGCGCGCGGCCAGCACGACGCTGGAGGCCTGACGGGCGCCCGAGGCGGTCTTGTTCACCGTGGCGGTGATCTGGTCCAGGGCGGCGGCGGTCTCTTCCAGGCTGGCGGCCTGCTGTTCCGTGCGGCGCGACAGATCGTCGGCGGCGTGGCTGATCTCGCCCGAGCCCGAGCGGATGGCCGAAACGTTGGTGACCACCACGCTGACGGCCTGCTGCAGCTGGCTGATCGCGGCGTTGAAGTCGGACTTCAGCTGCTCCGCCTTGGGCGCGACATCGATGGTCAGGCGGTGGGTCAGATCGCCGTCGGCCATGGCCGACAGGCCTTGGGCCAGGGCGGTGATGGTGACGCGGTCTTCCTCGGCCGAGCGGGCCTTTTCGGCCTCGTTGGCGGCGCGCTCCTGTTCGCTCATCGAGCGCTGGGCGAGGGCCTCGGCCTCGATACGGTTCTTCTCGATGGCGGCGTCGCGGAAGGCCAGGATGGCCACGCCCATGATGCCGAACTCGTCCTTGCGCTGGGCGCACGGCACTTCCAGCGAGGTGTCGCCGCTGCGCAGACGGTTCATGTGGGAGACCATGGTATGCACCGGCCCGCCGATGGCCCGGGTCAGCACCCAGCCGCACAGACCGGCCATCAGGGCGGCCAGGGCGACGCCGGCGAACAGGGCCGTGTGGCCGATGGCCGAGGCGCTCTCCTGGACCTTGCTGTAGGACTCCAGCGCGGCTTCCTGGTCCGCCTGCAGCTTGTCCAGAACCGCGTCGATCGGGTCCATCCACTTCTGCGAGGTGCCGTCGGCGATCATGGCGACGGCCTGTCCGTTGGTGGCCGGATTGGCGGCAAGGCGGACTGCGGGGTCGACGAAATTGGTGCGGTAGTCGGCTTCCGCCTTCACCAGCGCATCCAGCTGGGCCGCCTTCTCCGGATAGACCTTCAGCAGGTCGCGGATCTTGACGATGTTCTCGTCGAACCGGCCCTTGTGGGCGGCGATGCGCTCCAGATTGTAGGGCTTCTGGACGCTGATGTAGGACAGCGCGTGGGCTTCCTGCTGGTCCACCGAACGCTTGACGACCATCAGGGTCTGGATCGTCGTATCGGCGCGGTTCACATCATCCGCGGCCCTGTCCATGCTGGCGAGCTGGAAGAATACGGTCACGCCCAGGGCGGCGATGATCGCGACGACCAGGGCGAAGCCGACGAACAGCTTCTGCGAAATCTTCAGATTGGACAGGAAAGACACGAGCAGATCCTTCTGGCGGGGTCCGCCCTCTGCGGCGGGGCGGTTCAGGGATGGCGTTTAGTCAGGGACGGAAGGTCAGAATTCCTCCCAGCCGTCCTCGTTGGCGTGGTGCTGGTGCTGCAGGGCCGCGCCGCCACGACCGACGGTCTTCAGCGCCGCGACCGGGCGAGCGGCCGGACGGGCCGGCGGCGCGGCACGGCGCGCGACCGCGTCCTCGCCGATCCGGAAGCGCGCGACCGACGAGGCCAGGCCTTCGGCTTCCTGCGTCAGCGAGTGACTGGCGGCGGTCGATTCCTCGACCATCGCCGCGTTCTGCTGGGTCACCTGGTCCATCTGGTTGACGGCGGTGTTGACCTGCTGGAGGCCCGTCGCCTGCTCCTGCGCCGAGGCGGCGATTTCGGAGACCAGGCTGTCGATCTCGGCCACGCGGCTGACGATGCGCTGCAGCGCCTCGCCGGTCTGACCGACCAGGTCCACGCCCGCGCCGACCTGGGTGGTCGAGGCCGAGATCAGCGTCTTGATCTCCTTGGCCGCTTCCGCCGAACGCTGGGCCAGGGCCCGGACTTCCGAGGCCACGACCGCGAAGCCGCGACCGGCGTCGCCGGCGCGAGCAGCCTCAACACCGGCGTTCAGCGCCAGCAGGTTGGTCTGGAAGGCGATTTCGTCGATCACGCCGATGATCTGGCTGATCTGCTGGGCCGATTGCTCGATCGCGCTCATGGCGGCGACGGCGTCGCGAACGACGGCGCCGGACACCTCTGCATCACCACGCGCGGCCTGCACGACCGTCGAGGCCTGGCGGGCGCCCGAGGCGGTCTTGTTGACCGTGGCGGTGATCTCTTCCAGCGCGGCGGCGGTCTCTTCCAGGCTCGCGGCCTGCTGTTCCGTGCGGCGCGACAGGTCGTCGGCGGCGTGGCTGATCTCGCCCGAGCCCGAGCGGATGGCCGACACGTTCGACACCACCACAGACATGGCGTCCTTCAGCTGGCCCATGGCTCCGTTGAAGTCGCTCTGCAGCTTCACATAGTCGGCCGGGAAGGTCTGGGTCAGGCGGTAGGTCAGGTCGCCGCGGCTCAGGGCTTCCAGACCCTCGGCCAGGGCCTCGACCACCATCGCCTGTTCGCGGGCGGCGGCTTCGCTGATCGACTGGTTGCGGGTGCGTTCGGCGTCGGCGGCGGTGCGCTGCTCGGCGGCGGCGCCCTCGACGCGGATCTTCTCGATGGCGGCGTCGCGGAAGGCGAGGATGGCCACGCCCATGGCCCCGAACTCGTCCCGGCGCTGCGCGTCCGGCACCTGCAGCGAGGTGTCGCCGCCCATCAGGCGCTTCATGTGGGCGACCATGGCCATCACCGGTCCGCCGATGGCCTTCGTCAGGATCATGCCGACGATGAAGGCCAGCAGGCAGGCCACGGCGATGCCGATGCCCAGGGTCCAGCGCGCCGCGTCATTGGCCGAGGCCTGGTCGGCGCGGGCCTTGTCGAGGATTTCCTGGTTGCTCGCCTTGATGGCGTCGATGGCTTCCTCGACCGGCTGCATCAGGCGGTCGGCCGAGCCGTCGCGGCCCACCATGGCCAGGGCCTGGGCCCGCGTCGCAGGGTTGCGCGCCAGCACCTGGCCGCCGGTCACGACGTGCTCGTACCAGGCGTTGGCCGTCTTGTCGGCGGCGTCGAACTGGGCGACGCGATCCGGCTGGATCTCGCGCAGCTCGGTCAGCTTGCCCTCGAACGAGGCGTGGTGGGCGGCGGCGCGCTCCAGGTAGTAGTCGTCGTTCGAGACCAGGAAGCCGCGGTAGCTGTTCTCCTGACGCGCCAGGTAGAACTCGGCGGCCGAGGCGGCGCGGACGGCCTGGTTGGCGATCGACCGGGCGTCGCCGGCCTTCTCCAGCGCCAGCAGCTGCATGAAGACGATGACGCCCATCACGGCGATGCCGGTCAGAACCGAGGCGAAGGCCAGAAACAGTTTCCGGCCGACGGGCATGTTGTTCAGAAAGCTCACTGCGCGGTCTCGATCGTTGGGGGGACGAATTCGGACAGCCTGGGCGGTGAGTGACCTGCGACGCGCTGGGCGGCTTGGCGAAGGACTTTCGGCACCCCGACTGACTGACCGCAATGTTCGGGGTAACGCTAATATTCTTCGTAAACCGCGCTGTACGTAAAAATGCGTACGACCACGTATGACTACGTAGAATCGCTGTACTGATCAGATGAACGGGGCGACTCTAAAGTTGTTATTTGTTGCTTGTTTTGCGTGTGTTGGGCCGGAGCGCGCCGTCATCGGCGAACGCCTTTCCGTGACCGCCGCGGCATGCATTTTCCCGCCTGACGAACATTGCTATGCCTGAGGTCGCCGGCATGACTCGTCCGGTGCGGGGAGACGTCGATGATCCCGGAACGGGGCTCGATCTGGGGGCGATGACAGGTGCGCGTGTAGCGGCGGAAAGCCTTCTGGCCTTGGCCACGGCCCGGACCTATCGCGGGTGGCGGGCCTGGCTGCTGGCGGTCGCCTCGGTGCTGGCCGGCTTCACCGTGCGCGCCGGCCTCGAGGTCTTCGGACATTTTTACTATTTGCCGCTCGTGCCGGCGGTGGTGGTCACGGCCATGCTCGCCCATCGCGGCCCCACTGCGCTCGCCATCGTCCTGGCGGTTGCCGGCAATGTGGCCCTGGTCGACCGCGAGAGCGTGATGGACACGGCGACCAACGCTATCCTGTTCATCTTCGTCAGCTGGCTCATCGCTGAAATCTGCTGGGCCCAGCGGCGCCTGCATCGCCGGTCGGCCGAGCTGGCCCGCACCCTGGCCTGCCGCAACTCCATGCTGGAGACCGTCCTGACCGCCGTGCCCGTGGCCATCCTCGACCGCGAGGGCCGGGTGCGCCGTCTCACGCCCGCCGCGTCCGCCCTGTTCGGCCTCGGCGACGGGGAGGCGGCCGGCCATCCGTTCGCCGATCTCGTGCACGGTTTCACCCTCGCCCATCTTGAAGACGGACCGCCCAGCGGCCCCCTCGAGGCGCCCACCGGCCTCTGGATCGGCCGGCGCCCCGACGGCGAGCCTCTGCTGCTCAGCCTCCAGAAGGGCGTCGTGCCCGAGGCGGGCGAAGGCGACTACGCGGCCATCAGCATGACCGACCTGACCGGGGCGGAGACCGCCACCGAACGCGCCCGCGAGCTGGACGACCAGCTCAACCGCGTCTGGCGTCTCAACTCGCTCGGCGAGATGGCCGCCACCCTGGCGCACGAGCTGAACCAGCCCCTCAGCGCGGCGACGATCTACATGCACGCCAGCCAGCGCGACATCGAACGCACCGGCCTGATCGGCCAGAGCGCCGGCCGCACGCTCGAGCTCGCCAAAACCCAGGTGCTGCGGGCCGGCAAGATCATCCGCAGGATGCGGGATTTGCTGACCACGGGTACGCGACAACTGGAGGAAGAGCGAGTTTCTTCCATGATCGAGGATATGGGTCCATCTTTCGCCCTTATTGCTCGCGATAGCGGGGTCGAGATTCGCATAGATGTCGACGAAACAGACGATATCGTGCGTGCCGAACGCATCCAATTCCAGCAGGCCATGATCAATCTGGTTCGAAACGCGGTGGATGCAGTGAGCGACCGGCCCGATCCGGTGGTGCTCATCACCGGCTGCTCCATGGGCGCCGAGGGCTATCACATCACGGTCGAGGACAGCGGTCCGGGCATCGCCGGCGAGCAGATGGAACGCATCTTCCAGCCGATGACCACGACCAAGTCCGCCGGCATGGGCCTCGGCCTCTCGGTCACGCGCACCATCGTCGAAAGCCACGGCGGCAATCTCGCCGTCCGCCGCAGCGCCTTGGGCGGCGCCGCCTTCGCCGTCGAACTGCCCCGGGAGTTCGAGGACGCATGACCCGGCACTCGGTCTTCATCATCGACGACGACGCGGCGGTGAGGGACTCGCTGCTCCAGCTGTTGCGCGGTGAAGGCTTCCGCGCCCGCGGATTCGCCAGCGCCGCCGACTTCCTCGCCAATCCGCCCGAAGACCGGTCCGCCTGCATCATCTCCGACATGCGCATGCCGGGCGTCGACGGCGCCGAACTGGTCCGCCGCGTCTCGGCCATGCCGGACCGCAACTGGCCAGTCATCGTCATCACCGGCCACGCCGACGTGCCCATGGCCGTCCAGCTGATGAAGGCCGGCATCATCGACTTCATCGAAAAGCCGTTCGACCCGATCCGCATGCTGGAGACCGTCAGGGGCGCGCTGGAGCGGTTGAACGACATCTCCGCCCGCAACGAGCAACGGCTCGAGGTCGATCGCCGCCTCGCCCTGCTGACCCCGCGCGAACGCCAGGTCTTCGACGCCCTCATCGAGGGCCGCTCGAACAAGGAGATCGCCTTGGAGCTGGCCATCAGCCCGCGCACGGTCGAAATCTTCCGCTCCAAGGTCATGGACAAGATGCAGGCCGACAGCCTGTCCGCCCTCGTCCGCATGGGCTTGTCCGCCGGCCCGGCTGAACACGGCGCCTGACGCGATCCGGTGAAGTGCGTTGCGCCCGGCGGCGCGAAGCCGGATATGACGCCTCACGCGTCTCCCGGAGTGCATCGTGACCCAGCAAGACCTTCCGACCCGACCCTCCGGCGAGCCCGTCGGTCGCGTCATCGCCATGCCGGCCGACACCAACCCCGAGGGCGACATCTTCGGCGGCTGGCTGCTGGCCCATATGGACCTCGCCGGCGCCACACCCGCCTTTGAACTGGCCCAGGGCCGCTGCGCCACGGTCGCGCTGGACGGCATGGTGTTCCACCAGCCTGTCTCGGTCGGCGACGAGGTCTCGATCTATGCGAAGGTCCTCAAGACCGGCCGCACCTCGATCCGCGTCCACGTCGAGGCCTGGAAACGGCCCCGCAACCAGGCCCAGGCGACCTCGTCGCGTGTGACCGAGGGCGTCTTCACCTATGTCGCCATCGACCAGGACCGTAAGCCGCGCCCCCTGCCGGGGATCGACAGCGTCGCCGGATAACGCCAGGTTCGCCCGGATTTCGGGGGAAGCGATATGTGGTTCATGGCGGGCATCGGCGCGATCGGCGCCGGGGTGTTTCTGACTCTGAGAGAGTTCCTGCCGTGGCTGGAAGCGAACCGGACCGGCGCGGTCCGGACCCGCGGCGCCCGTCCCCAGCTCGTACGCCGCGATGAGGATCCCGAGCGCTTCAAGGACCTGACCGGCCGCCGCCTGAAGGCCGCGGGACCCGGCCTCCTGATCCTCGCCGCCGGCTTCGGCTGGCTGTTCTGGAACGTCCTCGCCATCGCCGTTTCGACTGCGGCATAACCCAGCAGGGTAGTCGGAAATCTTGACCTTGAGGCCCTTCGCGACTACCTCGCGGGCATGGCTATCCGACGCATCCTGACCATCGATAACGCTGCCGACCTGGCGGTTCTCAAGCAAATCTCGAAGCCGGTCGAAGGACCGGTGACCGACGAGCTGCGCGGTCTGATGGATGACATGCTGGAG
The DNA here is from genome assembly GCF_014196335.1 of Brevundimonas lenta. GTDB lineage: Bacteria > Pseudomonadota > Alphaproteobacteria > Caulobacterales > Caulobacteraceae > Brevundimonas > Brevundimonas lenta. Next base: position 220,608 of record NZ_JACIDM010000001.1, on the reverse strand, counting down.
ACCATGTACGACGCCCCGGGCATCGGCCTGGCCGCCGTGCAGATCGGCGACACCCGCCGCGTCATCGCCATGGATCTCGGCGACGGCGAGCCGGATGGCGAGGCGGCCGAGCCCGCCGAGGGCGAGGAAGAGGCCCGCACCCCCAATCCCCGCTTCTTCGTGAACCCGGAGATCGTCTGGTCCTCGGACGAGCTGTTCGCCTACGAGGAAGGCTGCCTGTCGGTGCCCGAGTATTTCGACAGCGTCGAACGTCCGGCTCGCGTGCGCATCAAATACATGAACTACGCCGGCGACACGGTCGAGGAAGAGGTCGAAGGCCTCTATGCCGTCTGCATCCAGCACGAGATGGATCACCTCGAGGGCGTCCTGTTCATCGACCACCTGTCGCGCCTGAAGCGCGAACGCGCCGTGGCCAAGGTCAAGAAGGCCGCGAGGCTCGCCGCCTGATGGCCCGTATCAAGCGCAGGCGCGATCGCATCATCGACACCAACGGTCGTCGTCGCCTGACCCGCAATGAACAGGTCGGCGTCGCCAGCGTCGCCGCCCTGCTGGGCGTCGCCGTGGTCGGCGTCATCGCCGGCATCCTGATCGACCGCCTGCTCGATTTCGACGACGCGCTCGACGCGGGCGGCGAGTGGGACGAGGGCGGCGGCGTCTTCACGCGCTGGAACTAAGCCTCTAAGGCGTCCTCATGCGCCTCGCCTTCATGGGTACCCCCGACTTCGCCGTGCCGTCCCTGGCCGAGCTCATCGCCTCGGGTCACGATGTCGTCGCGGTCTATTCGCAGCCGCCGAAGCCGCGCGGCCGCGGCCAGAAGCTGACGCCCTCACCGGTCCACGCCTTCGCGGAGACCATGGGCCTGCCGGTCTTCACGCCCGCGTCCATGAAGGCCGCCGACGCCATCGAGACCTTCCGGGGCCTCGACGTCGACGCCGCCTGCGTCGTCGCCTACGGCCAGATCCTCAAGACCGAGGTGCTGGAGGCCCCGCGCCTCGGCTGCTTCAACCTGCACGGCTCCCTGCTGCCGCGCTGGCGCGGCGCCGCCCCTATCCAGCGCGCCATCATGGCTGGCGACCGCCAGACCGGCGTCCAGATCATGCGCATGTCGGAAGGCCTCGACGAGGGTCCGATCCTGCTCTCCGAAATCCTCGACATCCGTCCAGACGACACCGCCGCCAGCCTGTCCGAGCGCATGGCCCACACCGGCGCCAGCCTGTGGCCCCGCGCGCTGGCGGCCATCGAGCGCGGCGGCGTGAGCGGGACGGCCCAGGCGGGCGAACCGACCTACGCCCGCAAGATCACCCCGGCCGAGGCCCGCATCGACTGGACCCGCCCGGCGGCCGAGGTCGACGCCCACATCCGCGGCCTGTCGCCCTTCCCCGGCGCCTGGTTCGAGGCGGTCGGACCTGACGGCCCCGTGCGCATCAAGGCCCTGATGTCGCGCGTCTCCCAAAGGGGCGAAGGCATCCCGGGCGAGGTGCTGGACGGCGCCCTGCGCATCGCCTGCGGCGACGGCGTCGTCCGCCTGCTCCGCGTCCAGCGCGAGGGCCGCTCCGCCCAGGCGCCGGAAGACATGCTCCGCGGCTTCGCCCTGCCGCCGGGAAGCCTCGTCCGCTGATGCCCCGCTACCGGCTGACCATCGAATACGACGGCTCGGGCTACAACGGCTTCCAGGTCCAGGACGGTCAGCCGACGGTTCAGGGCGCCATCGAGACCGCCATCAAGGCCTTCTGCGGCGAGGATATCCGCATCGCCGCCGCCGGCCGCACCGACACCGGCGTCCACGCCACCGGTCAGGTCGTCAGCTTCGATCTGGAAAAGGCCTGGCCGGCCCGGACGGTCATGAACGCCATGAACGCCCACCTCATCCACGAGGCGGTCTCCGTGCTCGACAGCGCCGAGGTCGACGGCGAATGGCACGCCCGCTTCTCGGCGACCGGCCGCCGCTACCTCTACCGCATCCTCAACCGCCCCGGCCGTCCGGCGCTGGACCTCGGCCGCGTCTGGCACATGAAGAAGCCGCTCGACGCGGACGCCATGCACGCCGCCGCGCAAGGCCTGGTGGGCCTGCACGACTTCACCACCTTCCGGGACGTGAACTGTCAGTCGAAATCGGCCGAGAAGACCCTCGACATCGCTTCGGTCACCCGCGTCGGCGACGAGGTGCATCTGGTGTTCGAGGCGCGCAGCTTCCTGCACCGCCAGGTCCGCTCGATGACCGGCACCCTCGTCGAGGTCGGCCTCGGCCGCTGGGCCGTCGAGGATGTCGCCACAGCCCTCGCCGCGCGCGACCGCACCGCCTGCGGCCCGGTGGCCCCCTCGGACGGTCTGTACCTGACCGGCGTCAGCTACCAGCCGGCCCCCGGTCCGGGCGACGATCTATGACTTCCGTGCGAGTGACGCCCTGAACGAAAGGCCCTAAACCGCGGTCGCGTTTGAGTGGAGGTCGCAGGGTCATGATCAGCCGACGCAATGTGGTTTTGACCCTCTCCGCAGGCGCGGGGGCCGCCGTGGTTTCGCCGGCGGCCGTCGCGGCGACCCGTCAGACCGGCGCGCGGAATGTCGTTCTCGCCCACGGGCTGTTCGCCGACGGATCGTCATGGTCGGAGGTCATCGGGCGACTCCAGACCGAGGGTCTGAACGTCACCTCGGTCCAGAACCCGCTTACCCGTCTCTCCGAAGCCGTCGCCTCGGTCCAACAGGTGCTGGCGCGGCAGGACGGTCCGACCGTGCTCGCCGGTCATTCGTTCGCGGGCATGATCATCAGCGAGGCGGGTGTGCACCTGAACGTTTCGGCCCTGGTCTATGTGGCCGCCCGCGCGCCGGATGCGGGCGAGGACTATGCCGCGCTGGCGGGGCGCTTTCCGGCGCCGCCGGCTTCGGCCGGCATCGTCTATGACGGCGATCAAGGACGGCTCAGTGAGGCCGCCTTCCTGCGCGACTTCGGCGGCGATCTGCCTCCCGCCCGGGCGCGGGTGCTCTATGCGGCGCAGCAGCCGTTCCAGCGGGCGCTGCTCGCTGACCGCACGACCCAGGCGGCCTGGCGATCCAGACCCAGCTGGTACGCCGTCTCGACCGAGGACCGCACGATCAACCCGGACCTGCAGCGATTCATGGCCAACCGGATGGGTGCGACGACCGTCGAACTTCGCGCGAGCCACCTGTCGCTGATCTCACAGCCTGACGCGGTGGCGCGGCTGATCCTGGACGCGGCGCGCACAGCCTAACGCTTCAGGAAGCCGCCCAGCATATCGCCGAGGCCGCCGGGCAGCTTGTCCAGCAGGTCGTCGGCGCCGTCGGCTGTGCCGCCGGGCGTCAGGCGATCGATGGCCTCCGGCAGCAGGCCGGACAGGGTCTCGCTCGCCTGCTCCGGCGAAATGCCCAGCTTGCGGGCGAAGTCCGCGATCGGGCCATGGCCCAGCACCGCGTTGATCTGCTCGGGCGAGATATTCAGGTTCGAGCCCTTGCCGACCCACGAACCGACGACGTCGCCGAGGCCGTTGGCTCCGAACTTTTCCGTCAGGCCGCTTACGCCGCCCTGACCCTTCAGCAGGTCGCCCAGACCCCCGGCGGCGTCATCGCCCAGGCCGCCCAGCACATTGTCGAGTAATCCCATGTCGCTCTCCTGTCGGCGCGAAAGGCCGCCGACAGGTTACGCGCATGCGGACGCCCGAAATATCAGTTCTTCACCTCATTCGCCGCGCCGGTGACGGCCGAACCGACCGCCTGCACGTCACGGCCCACGCCGGCGACGGTGTTGCAGGCCGAAACGGCGAGGGCGGCGGCGACGAGGGCCAGGGTGACGATCTTGCGCATGGGAAGTCCTTCAGAGGGGGGAGTAACCTTGGCCGTAAACGTCAGGCTTGGCCGTACGGTTGCATGGCCAGGGCGGGAGCCGTCTGCTAATCCGCCCGCATGACCCAGCCGCTCAATACCGCCGCCCGCCGCCTTGTCGAGACCCTCGTCATGAACGGCGTCGACCGTGTCTTTTGCGTGCCGGGCGAGAGCTACCTCGCGGTGCTCGACGCCCTCGCCGACGTCTCTGACAAGATCCAGGTCATCGCCTGCCGCCACGAGGCCGGCGCCGCCAACATGGCCGAGGCCTACGGCAAGCTGACAGGCAAGCCGGGCATCTGCATGGTCACCCGCGGTCCCGGCGCGACCCACGCCTCCATCGGCGTCCACACTGCCCACCAGGACTCCACGCCGATGATCCTGTTCGTCGGCCAGATCGCCCTGACCGACCGCGGCCGCGGCGCCTTCCAGGAGGTCGACTACCGCGAAGTCTTCGGCGGGCTCGCCAAATGGGCCACCGAGCTCGAAAGCCCCGATCGCACCGTCGAGGTCGTCGAGCGCGCCTTCTCCACCGCCCTGCAGGGCCGCATGGGCCCGGTCGTCGTCGCCCTGCCCGAAGACATCCTGCACGAGGACGGCGGCCCCTCGCCGGTCCGCCCCGTGGTTCCGGCGAAGGCCGCCCTCGACCCCGCCTTCGTCGCCGCCCTCCAGGACCGCCTCTCGAAGGCCGAACGCCCCCTGCTGGTCCTCGGCGGCTCCGGCTGGACCGACGAGGCGACCACGGCCATCGCCGACTGGTCCGAACGCCTCGGCCTCCCGGTCGCCCTGTCCTTCCGCCGCAAGGACCTGGTCTCCAACGATCGCCCCAACTACGCCGGCGATCTCGGCCTCGGCCCGAACCCGAAACTGATCGCCCGGGTCAAGGACGCCGACCTCCTGATCGTCATCGGCGCCCGGATGGGCGAGAACCCGACCCAAGGGTACACGCTTCTCGACCGCACCCAGACTATCCACAAACTTGTCCACACCCATCCGGGTCCCGAGGAGATCGGCCGCGTCTGGCCCGTCCTGCTCGGCGCCACGGCCGATAACTCACTGGCCGCGCTGGCGATTTCCTCGATCGAGCCCGGCCGCACCTGGACCGACGTGGCGCAGGCCGCCCACGCCGACTATCAGGCCTTCATCGCCCCCGTTTCCGTCACCGGCGCGGTCAATATGAGCGAGGTCATCCGTACACTGACGGATGTGCTGCCCGCCGACGCGATCCTGACCAACGGCGCCGGCAATTTCGCCGCCTGGCTGCACCGTTTCCACCGCCACACCGCCCGCCGCACCCAGCTGGCCCCGACTTCCGGCGCCATGGGCTACGGCTACCCCGCCGCCGTCGCCGCCAAGTCGGTCCACCCGGACCGCGACGTCATCTGCATCGCCGGCGACGGCGACTACCTGATGACCGGCCAGGAGATCGCCACCGCCGTACAGTACGGCATCAACGCGGTGGTCGTGATCGTCGACAACGGCACCTACGGCACCATCCGTATGCACCAGGAGACCCACTACTCCGGCGCGGAGCGGGTCATCGCCACCGACCTGAAGAACCCCGATTTCGTCAGATACGCCGAGGCCTTCGGCGCCTTCGGCATCCGCTGCGAGCGCACCGAAGACTTCCCCGCCGCCCTGGAAGCGGCGCGGAACGCGGGCCGCCCGGCCGTCGTTCACCTGATCACCTCGGCCGAGGACATCGCGCCCAATCGCACGATCACCGGCCTTCGCAGCCAGTAGGAGCGCCCATGCGCGCCGTCGCCGTCCTCGCCGTCACGCTCGCCATCGGCGCCTGCGCCACGCCAGCGCAACCCGCCCCTGACGGCCCGCCGATGGCGCAGAACGGCAATGACTGCGCGGTGATCGCGGCGGTGGCGAAGGAGCACTATCGCTTCAACACCACCGACAACGTCCCGCCGCCACTCTGGCTGGACGACGAGGGCTCGGGCTGGAATCCCCGCTGCGACTGGAGCGAATACGGCCTCAGCTTCCCGGCGACCTTCCACCCGAACGACCGCCCCCAGCCGCAGCGCGTCCAATGGGTCTCGTTCAAACAGCCCCGCTACGACGGCCACGGCGCGACGATCGAAGCCGGAATCCTGCACGGCCCGCTGGCCGGCATGGGCGTCGAATGCCGCGTCATCTCGGGCTTCGCCGCCTGGACCGTCAGCGAATGCCGGAACACCTGGATCTCATGATCACAGGGCGGTGACGGGCGGCGCGCGCGCCCCTATGTTCCGCCCATGACCGACAGCACCGCCGAGACCGCCGACCGCCCCCTCACCCAGGACGGCCCCGCCCTGCGGCTCTGGATGATCGATGCTTCGGCTTACATCTTCCGCGCCTATCACGCCCTTCCGCCGCTCACCCGCAAGTCCGACGGTCTGCCGGTCGGGGCGGTGCAGGGTTACTGCAACATGCTCTGGAAGCTGATCCGGGACATGAAGGGCGCGGACGGCCCCACCCACCTGGTGGCGATCTTCGATCACTCGGAGAAGACGTTCCGGAATGAGCTGTACGACCAATACAAGGCGCACCGCCCGCCGGCGCCCGAAGATCTGGCCCCGCAGTTCCCGCTGGTTCGGGAGGCCACGGCGGCGTTCGGCGTTCATTGCCTAGAGCTGCCCGGCTACGAGGCCGACGACCTGATCGCCACCTACGCCTGCAAGGCCCGGGACGCGGGCGGCGAGGCCGTGATCGTCTCATCCGACAAGGACCTGATGCAGCTGATCGGCGGCGGCGTGGTCATGTGGGACCCGATGAAGGACCGCCGGCTGGAGGAGGCCGCGGTCTACGAAAAATTCGGCGTCGGCCCCGAGAAGATGATCGACCTGCAGGCCCTCATCGGCGACAGCGTCGACAACGTGCCCGGGGCCCCCGGCATCGGACCCAAGACCGCGGCCCAGCTGCTGGACGAATACGGCGATCTCGACACCCTGCTGGCCCGCGCCGGCGAGATCAAACAGCCCAAACGCCGCGAAACCCTGATCAATTTCCGCGACCAGATTCTGCTCAGTCGCGAACTGGTCCGTCTGTCCTGCGACGCCCCCGCGCCCGAGGCCATCGACGACTTCGCCGTCCGCGACCCCGACCCCGAGGTGCTCGCCGACTTCCTCGACAAGATGGAGTTCCGCTCGCTGCGCAACCGTGTCGGCGACGGCAAGGCACCGGCCCGCGACGGCACCGCCTTCGTCGCCCGCCCCAAGCCCCTGACCGCCCCGGTCATCACCCCGCGCTACGCCCCCCAGGCCCCGACCACGCCCAACGAGGCCCACAACTTCGATCTGGAGGGGTACGTCTGTGTACAGACGATCGAGGAACTCGACGCCTGGATCGCCCGCGCGACCGAGGCCGGCGTGGTCGGTTTCGACGTCGAGACCGACGCCCTGTCGTCGAATTTCGCGGGGCTGTGCGGCGTGTCGCTGGCGATCGGGCCGAATGACGCCTGCTATGTGCCGCTGACGCATGAGCATGCGCCGGTCGAGAGCGCCGGCGGGCTGGATTTCGGGGACGGGCCGGCCGACACGCGCGAACCGATCACCCAGATCGAGAAACAGACCGCCATGGCCCGCCTGAAGACCCTGCTGGAGAACCCCGCGGTCCTGAAGGTGGGCCAGAACATCAAATACGACCTCGCCGTCATGGCGAAGCGCGGCGTCCGCGTCGCGCCTTACGACGACACCATGCTGATCAGCTACGTCCTCGAGGGCGGCCTGCACGGCCACGGCATGGACGAGCTGGCCCGGCTGCACCTCGGCCACGAACCCATCCCGTTCAAACAGGTGGCGGGCACGGGCAAGGCCCAGAAATCCTTCCGCCACGTCGAGCTGAAACACGCCACCTGCTACGCGGCCGAGGACGCCGACGTGACCCTGCGCCTGTGGCGCATCCTCAAGCCCCGCCTGGCCGCGGAAGCGCTGACCACCGTCTACGAAACCCTCGAACGCGGCATGCCCGAAACCCTCGCCGGCATGGAGCGCGAGGGCATCCGCGTCGACCCCGCCCGCCTGCGCCGCCTGTCCAGCGAGTTCGGCATGCGCATGGCCGAGCTGGAGACCAAAGCCCACCAGCTGGCCGGCCGCCCGTTCAATGTCGGCTCCCCGCGCCAGATCGGCGACATCCTGTTCGGCGAGATGCAGCTGCCCGGCGGCAAGAAGACCGCCAGCGGCCAGTGGGGCACCGAGGCCTCGACCCTCGACGCCCTGGCCCAGACGCACGAACTGCCCCGCGTCCTGCTGGACTGGCGCCAGCTGGCCAAGCTGAAGGGCACCTACACCGACGCCCTGATCGAGGCCGCGGACGACACCACCCACCGCGTCCACACCAGCTACCAGTTGGCCGCCGCCACCACCGGCCGCCTCGCCAGCTCCGACCCCAATCTGCAGAACATCCCGATCCGCACCGAGACCGGCCGCCAGATCCGCCAGGCCTTCATCGCCGGCCCCGGCAATGTCCTGATCAGCGCCGACTACAGCCAGATCGAGCTGCGCCTGCTGGCCCACATCGGCGACATCCCCGAGCTGAAACGCGCCTTCAAGGCCGGCCAGGACATCCACGCCGCCACGGCCTCGGAGATGTTCAACGTCCCCCTCGACCAGATGGACTCCGAGACGCGGCGGCGCGCCAAGGCGATCAATTTCGGCATCGTCTACGGCATCTCGGCCTTCGGTCTGGCCGCCCAGCTGGGCATCGACCAGGGCGAGGCCGGGGCCTACATCAAGACCTATTTCGAGCGCTTCCCCGGCATCCGCGCCTATATGGACGCGACGAAAACGGAGGTGCGCGAGCGCGGCTTCGTCTCCACCGTCTTCGGCCGCCGCATCCACATCCCGGCCATCCATTCCAAGTCGGGGGCCGAGCGCCAGTTCGGCGAACGCGCCGCCATCAACGCCCCCATCCAGGGCGCCGCCGCCGACATCATCCGTCGCGCCATGGTCCGCATGCCGGCGGCGCTGGAAGCGGCCGGCCTGTCCGACGTGAAGATGCTGCTCCAGGTCCACGACGAACTGGTCTTCGAGGCCCCGGAAGCCAGGGCCGACCAGGCCATCGCCGTGATCAAACGGGTGATGGAGGGGGCGGCGGAGCCGGCCGTGGCGCTGACGGTGCCGTTGGTGGTCGATGCGCGAGCGGCGGGGAACTGGGACGAGGCGCACTGAGGGGGCGGATAGACCGCGCCGCGCCCGCGTGATTGTCTGCCGACGAGAGGGAGGCGTCGATGGCTTTTGTAAATGCCCTGGCTTGGCTGGGAAGCGGGATCGTTGCGCTGACGGGCGCGGGTCAGGAGGCGGGACAGGATTTTGTCCCCCCTGCCTGGAGCCGACCGGTCAGCGCCGCCAACGCCGCACAGATGCATCCGGCCTTTGCCGGGGGGATTGGCATCGGCGGGGTGGCGACCGTGAAATGCAGGGCCGCGGCCGATGGGCCGCCGACAGAGTGCGTGGTCGTTCGTGAAGCGCCCGAGGGCCTCGGCTTCGGCGCCGCCGCGCTGCAGATGCTCGCAACCGCCGAGGTCAGGGCGGCCCGCCTAGACGGCGAAGTGTCCCCGCGCTGGGTCCAGACCAACGTCAACTTTCTGGCCCCGGATATGGGCGCTCCGTCGGAAGTGAGGGCGGAGCCTTCGCCCGCCAGTCTCGCCCTCGCCAGGAAACTGGTCGACCTTATGGAAGCGGACCTTCCCCCACCGCCCCGTGACCTCTGGTCAGGTGGTCTCGACGCCGAACGCCGCGAGGTTGTTCGTCCCTGGATAGACGAGTTGATGCCCAGAGATCCGGTGCGCGACCGGGAGGTCCGGGCGCTTCAGCTGATCAACCTGTTCAGCGACGTCGAGCTGCAGCGCATGATCGAGCGCAAGCCGGTGAGAATGCCCTCGACCGAAGAGATGTTGGCGGCATGCCCGCCGCCGACACCGGACGAGCTGGCGGCGATGGCCGAGATTCGCCGACGCTATTGCGCCCGCTACGCGTGCGAGTGAACGCGCTGCCGTCATTATCCGGCGCATGATCCGCCTGCCGGCGGCGCTTGCAGCGGCCGGCCTGTCAGACGTGAAGATGCTGCTCCAGGTCCACGACGAACTGGTCTTCGAGGCCCCGGAGGCGAAGGCCGACCAGGCCATCGCCGTGATCAAGCGGGTGATGGAGGGGGCGGCGGAGCCTGCCGTGGCGCTGACCGTGCCGCTCGTGGTCGATGCGTGCGCGGCGGGGAACTGGGACGAGGCGCATTAGGGCGCTGACGCACCCTAATGCGTTCTGGCGCTAACGCTCGCGACGCGGTCGCTCGCTGCTTGAGCGCGAAAGGTCGGGTTGTGAAGGCGGCGCTCAACCTTGACGGTCGGCAAGACTCAGGTTGACGTTCATGTACTTTGGAGCGCTACCGATTGATTCGCGTGGCATCCCCATACGAATAGCCTCAACAGGTAGCCCGTTTGCCGCCAAGTTCAGCTCTTACGAACAGCGCAGCTGGACCTATTAGGGTCTTCATTTCCTATTCGCATAAGGACCAAAAGGCTCGACAAACGCTTGAAGTGCACTTGGCCCAGCTGAAGCGCGAAGGCATCGAGTTCTGGTTCGATGGAGACATTACGCCAGGCAGCGAAATCGACGCCAACGTAAGGCGCGCGATGAAAGCGGCGGATATTTTCGTCGCGCTCGCGAGTCCGGACTATCTCCATTCAAGCTATTGCTTTGACAAGGAATACAGTCCCGCCCTGCGCAAAGCCGCCCGAGGTGGCATCAGAGTAGTTGTCGCGATTCTGAGGGATTGCCAGTGGAAGCATACTCGCATGGCGGCTTACAAAGCGCTGCCGACTGACGGAAAACCTGTCGATCATTGGCCCAGGAGAGGCGATGCCTACGAGGAAATCGTCAATGGTTTGCGAGAGGTAATCAAGGCTGTTTCTGCCGTAAAGGCCGGTTTGCCCCCGAAGCGGCGTTCGACTGCTTCAACGGCTCCGAAGAAGCCGGTCTCTCCCAAGATCGCATCACCCGGCGCGAAGAAACCGCAACCAGCGAGGACCCTTAAGGCTAAGCCGGCCAAGGCCAAGGCCAAAGCCAAGCCGGGCGCGACGAAGCCCAAATCGGGCGCTTCGACGCAACCAAGAAGGGCCGTCAAAGTGCGTCCTAAGAAGCCGCGCGGACCCTCGCCCAGCCGGTAACTTCAGTCCCAACCAGGCCGCACGGCAGTGCGGTTGCATTTTGGGCAATGCAAAGAGGAGGTCGGGCGATTCTCGTCTCTGGCCCTCTGTGACTCTTCCTTGGTCAGGACTTGTTCCGCGAACTGATGTCCGCAGTTTTGGCAGGTGAATGGCTTCGTCTCAGGCATCGTCACGACTCGGTTTGCTGATAACAAATCGAACCTTGGCCGCATCTCTTCGATCATGCAACCGTGAGTCGATGGCCTGCTCCGTCGAGATTGAAGGCAACTAGGCTTCTAATTTTCTTTTGGAATCGACTTCAACAAGCGTCCGCTTGTCGGCTCCCGCTCCGATCACTACGCACCAGCGAGAAAAGCCTGCCGATTGCTCCGATCCTGCGGGTAGCAATCCGTCGTGCAGCAAAACCCTCCCCTGCCGACCAAAATGCCCATCCGCCTTGCCGCACACGGCGAGTTGCGTCGAGGTCCGAACAATATCTCCAAGGCGGGGTGTGGTCGATTGAGGGTCGAACAAGCTCTCTTGATCCACCTCAATCATCACATCCGGGATGATCAGGCCACGCCAGCTGAAGTTTTCCGAACTCGGGAAAAAGATAAACGGGGAGCCGCCATCCAAGACCACCGCGGCAGGTTTGTCTTGCAAGCTTCCAACAAGAACTGTCGATTCGTATTTCGTTCGAGGCAGCATGAGCGAAAGAGGCTTCGCGTCCGCAAGTGCGCCAGCCGTGAATTCTGTTGCGGATAGCATGTTCATCGCTCTACCAACCGGAACCTTGCTGGAGCGGATCGACTAGCATGCTCCAGTAGAGTTCGGCCGCTCCCTCTTGAGAAAGTTTCTTATCTCGTTCCAGCCCAAGGGAACGCATGCCCATGCTCAACAAGTGGAGAGAATGCTCATCTGCTTCGACGCGAAGCGACTCGTTCATCGAGTTACTTCCCGTGGTCTGTCCGTGGATATAGTTTATCCCCTTGGAGAAGCTGTCATCGCCCAAGTAGATTGTTGCTCGCGCGACGTCTTTGCCCTCTTTGTAGATTGTCGCGAAAAACCGACCAGCATCGACCTTTCGAAAATTGCCCTCGAAGCCCGGGTTGCGCGCCGTGAGTTCGGAAAGTGAGTTCTCAAAATATCGGGCGATGAACTCGAATGTCTCCAGTTGAAACTGGTCTCTGTCTCGCTGCGTAAAGGTCTTGGCCAAGCGTAAATTGCTGGATCGTGCGACCGCTGGTGCGGCTATCGGTACCGACCGTACGGCCGCCGGCGCACTGTGCAATGCTGCGGGGGAGGAGGCCCCCGAACTCGCAATATCAGCAGCGGCAATTCTTACAGCCTTGGCGACCTGCAGTAGTGCTTCATCGATGTCCGGCCATCGTGTGACCGGAATGCCGTCCTTCGGAACGGCCATCAGTTCACCAAAAGGAGCATTGTTCCAGTCACAAGCGCGCAGAATGACCGGAATGACGCGAGCCTCCTTTGCGTGATGGCGTTCCATCGCTCGTTTCATTTCGATGTCGTAGCAATAGTCCGACGCAATGAAGTCCGCACTTACAAGAAGCAGGATGATCTGATCCCTATTGATGTGGTCGTCGATCGCTGCATGGATGTTCTCGCCCGGCCCGATCCGGCGATCATGCCAAGTGTCGATGACGCCCTGTCGCTTGAGCATAGCGAGCTGTTTCTCAAGCTGATCCCTCAGCCCTTCGTCCGCGTGCGAATACGAGAAGAAAACGCTTGGCAATGCCGCCCCCGAGTTTGAGAAACCAATGTGATGCGCCCTTCAGGATTCGCAAGCGTTGTGAACCCCTAAGGCTGCGAGGCGTCCTTACGTCATCGCCACATCCCCGCCCGCCCCATGCGGCCGAACCCAGAACGTCACCCGTCCCGGGCACCCCATCCGCCGGCAGGTCGTCGCCCGGCCCCACAGGACGAAATTGGCCCCGCGCTCGCGGGCGATGCGCTTCAGGTCCGCCCGGATGCGAAGCTCGCACAGGTCGCACTCGGTGTAGACCAGCCAGCGATTGGCGATGATCGCGCCGACCGTGCGGCCCGCCGTCTTCCAGTCCTCGGCCGTGTAGCGATCCGGATTACGCCGACCCATCGGCCTGTCGAACGGAGCCGGCGCGGCGCAGGTCCATGGAGGCCGACTGCCGCTGGATGGCGCCGGGCGAGAGGCGCTCGATCTCGGCCAGCAGGGCGCCGATGCCGGCGCGGCCGTCGGCGCTGGTCAGGTCGACGCCCCGGAGGGCGGCGAGGAGGCGGGCGGAAGGGTGGTTCGGGGTCGGGTCCGGGGTCATGGCGTCCTCCATCGCTGACGCTCTGTCTGGACCGGGAGAACGGGGCGGGCAAATGAATTGTTCCTGATTTGTTCCGGTTGTTCACCCTCCTTCGCCTCCGGCTTCGGAGGGTCCCCCTCCCCCGGCGGGGGAGAATTTGCTGTGCGGTTGTTTTCGGATTCCCGCGCAATCGGGGTGAGGGATTTCAGGGGGTTGACGCTGAAATCAGGGGATCGGCCAGCCGGGGTATCGGCCGCCCTTAGACTTCCGGCATGGGGAAGCATTTCAATTCGAAACATGACGACGCGGCGTGGCGGGCGCTGTTCGGGCGCTGGCATGCGGGGGAGGCCTGCAAGGCGCTGAAGGCCGAGGCGGGGGTGTCGAGCGATACCTGGCGCGCCAATGCGAAGCGGCTGGGGATGCGGCTGTGCGATCTGCCGGCGGATCATCCGGGGCGGCGGCGGGCGCCGCCGTTCGAGGCGCGGCCGGATGACTGGAAGCATCAGAACAGCCTGCTGGACGAGGGCGGGTGGCGGGAGCTGTTCCGGCTGAGGGCCGTGGGCGTGCCGGATACGGTGCTGTCGGAGCGGTTCGGGGTGCATGCGGCGACGATCTGCACCCAGGCGGCGAAGCGGGGCTGGCGGCGGGAGGATTTGCGGAGGGCGTCGGATGAGGTGGTGGGGGCGGAAGGCGAGGTTTCGCCCCTCCACCGCTTCGCGGTCCCCCTCCCCGCGGAGCGGGGAGGAGACGAGGGCGGCGTCGGCGATCCGCGCCTGGCGGTCGCGATCGATCCGAAGGATGCGGCGGCGACGCGGGCGTCGTTCGAGGCGGTGATCGTCAGCGCGGGGGCGCTGGGGGACTATCGGACGGTGACGGCGGCGTGCCGGACGAAGGAGGCGGTCGAGAAGAGCTTCTTCGCCTCGGGGGGCTATCGCCCTTCGGGCTGCTTGAGCCCCCCGAACCCCCCGGGGTGCGAAGACGGCGAGGCCGGGGAGGCGGCCGCGGCGCCGCTGGAGTTGCGGCCGGCGCAGAGGGCGCCGGACGGGGACTGGTCGACGTGGTTGTTCCTGGGCGGGCGGGGGGCGGGGAAGACACTGGCGGGGGCGATGTGGCTGGCGGATCAGGCGGAGGCGCTGGGGGCCGGCGGGCGGCTGGCGCTGATCGGGCCGACGCTGCACGACGTGCGCGAGGTGATGGTCGAGGGGGCGTCGGGGATCGTCTCGCTCCCGCGCTGGCAGGGCGGGGCGCGGCCGGTGTTCGAGCCGTCGCGGCGGCGGCTGGTGTTTCCCAACGGGGCGGTGGCGCAGGCGTTTTCGGCGGAGGATCCGGACAGCCTGCGCGGGCCGCAGTTCGCGGCGGCGTGGGCGGACGAATTTTGCGCGTGGAGGAAGGGGGGAGAGACGCTGGCGTTGCTGCGGATGGGGTTGAGGTTGCCGCTGCGCCCCTCCACCGCTCCGCGGTCCCCCTCCCCACGATGTGGGGAGGAGACGGAAGGTGGCGGCAGTGTCTCCTCCCCGTCGCCTTGCGATGGGGAGGGGGACCCCGAAGGGGTGGAGGGGCGTAGTCAGCCGCGCCTCTGCGTCACCACCACGCCCCGGCCCTCGGCGGCGCTCCGGCGCCTGCGGGGCGAGCCGGGGTGCGTGGAGACGCATGCGACGACGCGGGACAATGCGGCGAATCTGTCGGCCGGCTTCGTCGAGGGGCTGGAGCGGCTGTACGGCGGGACGCGGAAGGCGGCGCAGGAGCTGGAGGGGAAGGTGGTGGAACAGGAAGGGGCGCTGTTTACGGCGGAGATGATGATGCGGGCGCGTTCTCCCTCCCCGCCCCGGGGAGGGTGGTCGCGAAGCGACCGGGTGGGGGCGGCGGACGAGGCGGATGGGGGCGCCCCCACCCTGTCGCCGCTGCGCGCCGACATCCCTCCCCGGGGCGGGGAGGGAGAGGCGCCTTACGACCGCATCGTCGTGGCGGTGGACCCGACGACCACCGCCGGCGGGAACGCCTGCGGCATCGTGGTGGCGGGGCGGCGGGGGGATCGGGCCGTGGTGCTGGCGGACTGGTCGAAGGCGGGGCTGTCGCCGGACGGGTGGGCGCGGCGGGCCGTGCGGGCGGCGGAGGCCTTCGGCGCGCACGCCATCGTGGCCGAGGTCAACCAGGGCGGGGAGATGGTGCGGGCGGTGCTGAAGGCGGCGGGCTGCGCCGTGCGGCTGAGAGAGGTGCGGGCGACGAAGGGCAAGCGGGTGCGGGCCGAGCCGGTGGCGGCGCTGTATGAGCAGGGGCGGGTTGTTCATGCGGGGGACTTCGCGGCGCTGGAGGAGGAGCTGATGGCGCTGGGCGGGGAGGAGGAGGCGGGGTCGGACCTGGACCGGGCGGATGCGCTGGTGTGGGCGGTGACCGACCTGCTGATCGACCGGGCCAGGAGCGGGGAATACGGGCCGCGGGTGAGCGTGCTGGGCGGGCCGGTCGTGCGGACGGGGCTGTCGGCGCGGGCGTGGTGAGCGCGTAACCGCGTTCTGTCACGCTTGACGCGAGGGCGGACTCGGCCAAGGGTTGTGCGGGGACAACGGAGGCTGGTCATGAGGGATGCGCGCGCCTTGCGGGGGCGGTTGCCGGGGGTCGCGTCGATGGCGCTGGTCCTGCTGCTGGGGGGCGTCGGCCTGACGGGCTGTGCGACCATGGCGGATGAGGTGGCGTACGTGCCGCCGCCGCCCCCGCCTCCGCCGCCTCCGCCGCCTCCGCCGCCTCCGCCGCCTCCTCCGCCTCCTCCGCCTCCGCCTCCTCCCATGCCGCAGCGGCCCAGCTATGTGCCGGTGACGGTGCAGTCGACGAGCACAGGCAGCTTCCTCTTCATCCGCAACGACCTGTGGCAGGGGCTGGGCGCCGACGAGCCGAGCCGGCGGACCGAGTTCTGGCGCCAGCGGCAGGACCAGCAGATCGGCGTCGGGGCCCAGATCCAGCTGCGCGAGGGGCAGCAGTATCTGCTGTTCCCGGTGTGCGCCGACCAGCCCGCCTGGACGAAGGTGCTGCGCCACGTGCCTGACGGGGCCGGGACCGTGACGGTGAACTGCTGATGCCCAGTTTCGCCAACGTCGAGAATGTCGTGAAGGGGGTGGTCAGCCTGATCGCCCTGCTGCCGGGCCTGGCCCTGATCACCCGCGCGATCCAGCTGCCGCTGGACCTGCAGCAGCTGATGGGCGGGCTGGCGCTGACCGCCGGGGTGCTGGTGGTGCTGGCCGTCTATCTGTTCGGCGGGCGGCTGAAGCGGCTGTCGGCGCAGAAGGTGGGCATCGCCGTGCTGGCGCTGGGCGTGGTGGGGCTGGCGACCTCGGTCTACGCCTTCAGCTACATCGGCGAGCACACCATCGAGCGCAGCGTGGACGGGGAGACGGTGCAGCTGGTGGTGCCCGACCGCCCGACCGGCCAGCTGGCGACCGACATGGTCTACTACCAGGGCGACTACGTCGAGGCGATGCACGACCCGATCAACGGCGGCCGCATCGCGCGCGACATCCACGCCCAGGCCAAGCCGACGCTGTGGGCGATGATCTTCTGGTACACCGTGGCCCAAACCCTGCTGCTGGCGGCGATGGTGCTGGGCGCCTGGAAGGTGGCCGACGTGCTGGAGCGGCGGCGGGGCGCGGCCAGGCCGACGGAACAGGCGGCCTGATGGTCGCGGGGCGGCCGCCCTGCTAAGCGCAGGCGGATGAGCGAAACCGTAGATGTCCTGATCGTCGGCGCCGGCGCGGCCGGGATGATGTGCGCCATCGAGGCGGGGCGGCGCGGGCGCTCGGTGCGCATCGTCGATCACGCGCGGGCGCCGGGCGAGAAGATCCGCATCTCGGGCGGCGGACGCTGCAACTTCACCAACCTGGGAACCGGGCCGGCGAACTTCCTGGGCGAGAACCCGCGCTTCGCGACCTCGGCGCTGAAGCGCTACACCCAGCACGACTTCATCAAGCGGGTCGACCGGGCGAGCATCGCCTGGCACGAGAAGACCCTGGGCCAGCTGTTCTGCGACGACAGCGCCAAACAGATCATCCGTATGCTGACGGACGACATGCGCGAGGCGGGCGCGACCCTGTCGCTGGGCCTGGCGGTGGACCGGGTGGCGCGCTCGGGCGAGGGCTTCGAGGCGGCGCTGTCGGACGGGAGCGTGGTGCGGGCGAGGTCGCTGGTGCTGGCCACCGGCGGCAAGTCGATCCCCAAGATGGGCGCGACCGGCTGGGCCTATGAGACGGCGCGGCAGTTCGGGCTGCGGGTGACCGACACGCGCCCGGCGCTGGTTCCGCTGACCTTCGAGCCGGGCCTGCTGGAGAAGCTGGCGCCCCTGTCCGGGCTGTCGGTCGAGGCGGTGGTCAGTCACCGGACGCCGGCGGACGGCGGCGCGCCCGGACGGCCGACGGCCGAGACGCGGTTCGCGGAAGGCATGCTGTTCACCCATCGTGGGCTGTCGGGCCCGTCGATCCTGCAGATCAGTTCTTACTGGCGCGAGGGCGAGGCGATCACCGTGGCCATGGCGCCCGGCGAGGATGTCTACGCTCGCCTAAAGGCGGCCAAGGAGGAGAACGGCAAGCAGATGGTGCACACGGCCCTGGGCCACATCGTCCCGCGCCGTCTGGCCGAGAGCGTGTGCGAGCGCGAGGGCGTGCAGGGCAAGCTGGCCGAGGTCGGCGACAAGGTGCTGCGCCGGCTGGACGAGGCGGTGAACGCCTGGACGGTCAAGCCGGTGGGATCGGAAGGCTATCGCACCGCCGAGGTGACCCTGGGCGGCATCGCCACCGACGAGCTGGACCAGCAGACCATGGCGGCGAAGGCCGTGCCGGGCCTGTACGCCATCGGCGAGGCCGTCGACGTCACCGGCTGGCTGGGCGGCTACAATTTCCAGTGGGCCTGGTCGTCAGGCTGGGCGGCGGGGCAGGTTTGCTAGGGTCGAGGGTCGAGGGTCGAGGGTCGCGAGGCGAGGTGGATGTCCCGGACTTCGGGGCTCCTGAACCCTGAATCCCTCGACCCTCGTCCCTCGACCCTGAGTGCGCTAAGAGGCGCCCCATGCCCTTTACAGCCACCGTCCTGACCATGTTTCCGGAAGCGTTTCCGGGCCCGCTCGGCGTTTCGCTGATCGGGACGGCGTGGCGCGAGCGGGGGCTCTGGAGCCTTGAAACGCTTGACATTCGGGCGTTTTCCGAAGATAGGCGCGGCTTCCTGGATGACACCCCCGCGGGTGGCGGCCCAGGAGCCGTGCTTAAAGCGGATGTTGTGGCCCGGGCGGTCGATAGCCTGACCGGACCGAAACGGCCGCTTTTGTACATGAGCGCCCGGGGTCGGCCCCTGACCCAGGCGCGCGTCAAGGAATGGGCGAAGGCGGACGGCATCGTCGTCCTCTGCGGCCGTTTCGAGGGGGTGGATCAGCGCGTGCTGGACGCGCGCGGGTTCGAGGAGGTCTCGGTCGGAGACGCGGTTCTCGCCGGCGGCGAGGCGGCGGCGATGGTCGCGATCGAGGCGTGCGTACGACTGATCCCCGGAGTGCTGGGCCAGGCTGAAAGCCTGAGTTCGGAAAGCTTCGAGGACGGGCTTCTGGAGCATCCGCAGTACACGCGACCGCGGACGTTCGAGGGCCTGGATATCCCGGAGGTCCTGCTGTCGGGCGACCATAAAAAGGTCGCGCAATGGCGTCAGGAGCAGCGGGAGACGACCACGCGGGAACGACGTCCGGATCTCTGGGCGGCGCGCAACGCGAAAGACTGAGCTACCCGCGGGGTTCGCCCCGCCAATTCACAGCTAAAGGGCGCAAAAGCCCGAGGAGAATAGACATGAACATCCTTCAGCAGATCGCTGCCGAGGAAAAAGCCCGTCTGATCGAGACGCGCGCCATTCCTGACTTCCAGCCGGGCGACACCCTGCGCGTCAACGTCAAGATCAAGGAAGGCGAGCGCGAGCGCGTCCAGGCCTTCGAAGGCGTCTGCATCGCGCGCGCCGGCGGCGGCGTGAACGAGAACTTCACCGTCCGCAAAATCTCCTTCGGCGAGGGCGTCGAGCGCGTCTTCCCGATCCTGTCGCCGAACATCGAATCCATCGAAGTGAAGCGCCGCGGCGTCGTCCGTCGCGCCAAGCTGTACTACCTGCGCGACCGTCGCGGTAAGTCGGCCCGTATCGCCGAGAAGCAAACCGCCCGCGCGCCGAAGGGCGTCGCCGTGCCGGTCACCGGCGCTGCTGAAGGCCCGGCCGACACCGAAGCGTAAGCCGCTTCAGGTCGTTGATATGAAGAAGGCCCCGGCGGTTCGCCGGGGCCTTTTTCTTGCGCGGGGGCGCGGTCAGCGCAGGGAGCGGAAGCCGGTCCGCATCTCGTTGACGAGCGCCTCGGGCTGCTCCCAGGCGGCGAAATGGCCGCCCTTGTCGACCCGATTGTAGTGGATGAGGTTCGGATAGAACCGCTCGGCCCAGCTGCGCGGGCACTGGTACAGCTCGTCCCGGAAGGCGCTGATCGCGACCGGCACCTTCACGTTCATCGGCACGAAGAAGGGCAGCTTGTTCTCCCAGTACAGGCGCGCCTCGGAGATGGCCGTATTGGTCAGCCAGGTGATGGTCAGGTTGTCGAGGATGTCGTCGCGGCTGAGACCCTCGGTGACGCCGTCGAACACCCGCGCCTTGAGCTGGTAGCTCTTTTCGTCGTGGTCGCAGAACCAGGCGGCCAGACCGATCGGCGAGTCCGCGATGCCGTACAGGGTCTGTGGCCGCAGCCCCATCTCCTGGGCGTAGGCGAGGCCCTTGCCGAAGAAGGTGTCCAGCCGCTGGAAGGCCCACAGCTCGTCCTCGGACAGGCCGGCCGGCGGCGTGTGCGTCGGCAGGGCGGCGAAGATTTCGGGCGGCACGGCGGAGGGCATGTTGGTGTGGATGCCCAGCAGTTCCGGCGGGGCCAGCACGCCGAGCTGCTCGGTGACCAGAGCGCCCCAGTCCCCGCCCTGGGCCACGACTTTCGTGTAGCCGAGGCGCCGCATCAGCTCGACCCAGGCCCTGGCCATGCGGGGGGCGTCCCAGCCTGGCTTGTCCGGCTTGCCGGAGAAGCCGTAGCCGGCCATTGCCGGGATCACGACGTCGAAAGCGTCCTCGGCCTTGCCGCCGTGGGCGGTGGGGTCGGTCAGCGGCCCGATGATCTTGAGCTGCTCGATGACCGAACCGGGCCATCCGTGGGTGATGATGACCGGCAGGGCGTTCTCGTGCTTCGAGCGGACGTGGATGAAGTGGAAGTCCAGGCCGTCGAGCTCGGTGATGAACTGGGGCAGGGCGTTCAGGCGCGCCTCGACCTTTCGCCAGTCGTATTCGTTCGCCCAGTAGTCGGCGAGCTTCTGCATGGTGGCGAGCTGGACGCCCTGGGTGTCGTCGGGGACGGTTTCCCGTTCTGGCCACCGGGTGTTGCGGAGCCGGCTGCGCAGGTCCGCGAGGTCTTCGTCCGGGACATTGATGCTGAAGGGCCGGATCGCCGTGCTGTCGACCCCCGCCCCTAGTGCCGCCGCGCCGTCGGGCGCCATAGGAACCGTTCCGTCCATGGTGTTTCTCCAGGTTTTTCAGGGACAGCCGGGGAGCGCCGGATGGTCCGGTCGCATGGGAGACCGGCTGAAGCCTTGGACCCGCTTCTATCGACACGTTCAGCCCGCTGGCTTGAACGGATGGGGCGTTTTGGAAGGTTTGTGCCGTTGATCTTCCGCCGTCGGAGACCGATGTTCCGGGCCGAAAGCAGATGCGCCATGGTTCCACCCTCTACAGGACCTGGACATTGTCCCCGTGGGCTCGCGCCCTGGCAGCTTGAACTCGCCGTCGGAGAACTGCTTCGGGAGCCCGGCGCGGACCTGTCGGTCGCGGACA
Organism: Brevundimonas lenta; assembly: GCF_014196335.1. GTDB lineage: Bacteria > Pseudomonadota > Alphaproteobacteria > Caulobacterales > Caulobacteraceae > Brevundimonas > Brevundimonas lenta. The sequence goes on along the minus strand of NZ_JACIDM010000001.1, from coordinate 199,497 downwards.
TCGCCAACCGGTGCGGCCTGTCCCGCAGCTATTTCGAACGCGCCTTCAAGATCAGCATGGGCACGCCGCCGCACCGATGGATGGTGCAGCAACGGGTCCGGCGGGCCGCCGAACTGCTGGAATGGACCGACGAGAAGGTCTGTCTGATCGCGTCGTATTGCGGCTTTGCGGACCAGAGCCATCTGACCCGGGTGTTCGGGGCGACCATGGGCTGCAGCCCGGCGGCCTGGCGGCGACGGCGGAGAGCGGGATGGGCCCTGGCGGTCGCCGGGCCGACGGGCCGGACGCGACCGGACCCGCACCGGAAAGCGACGCTGACTATCGACCCGGCGTCGGCGAGGGAGGCGGACCTGTGAGCGTCGCAAGCGGCTGGCCGGCCTCGACGAAATAGGTCGACAGCATGCGGCCGGTCTCCGGTCCGATGTCGCGCGCATTGTGCGGCGTGTTTGCAGGGATGAGGAAGGCGTCCCCGGTCCTCAGGGTGACGTCGGCGCGGCCGGCCACCTTCATCTCGACATCGCCGGCGAGGATGTAACCGACCTCCTCGCCCGGATGGATGTGCCAGCCGGATTCGACCCCGGCCGGAATTTCAGTCACCACCTGAACGATCTCCCGGTCCGCGACCGACGACGGCGCGCGCTGTAGTTCGCGGCGGACGAGCCGGCTGGCGAGTTCGTCACGCGCCGGCTCCTGGGTGACGGGACCTGCGGCGAGCGGGGTGAGGGCGAGGGCCGCGATCAGGGCCATCGGGGGGAAGAGCATGGCGGTCTCTCCGAACCTGCGCCCCTATAACAGCCAGTGATCCATATGGGCTCCCGGGATGAACCCGTGGTCGTTGAGCGGCAGGCCCGACCAGTCGCCGATCCAGGGGAGGGCGTGGCCGAAGCCGGCGTGCGGCCGTGCGGCGAGGGCGTCGAGGACGCTGGTCTCCGGCAGAGCCTGCACCGCCGTGTCGTCGGCCGCGGGCGGCAGGACGAAGGCGTCGTCGATGAATTTGTCGCTCGTCTCCAGCGGGCCGGAGGGCGGCGGCGGATATGTCAGGACGCGGGTGGTGTTTCCGGCGATGAAGCGAAGCAGTTCCACGCTTTCGACATAGGTCGAGCCGTCGCGGCCGGCGACGGAATCGACGATGCGGTAGCCGGCCCCCTCGCTGACGATGACGTAGTTCGCGGCCACGCCCCGCAGGTGCACCTCGTCCGTGCCGCCGCCCCCGAACAGCCGGTCGGCGCCGCCCATGCCCTTGAGGATGTCGTTGGCCGCGCCGCCGGTGATGGTGTTGCCCAGGGCGTTGCCCGTTCCGTAGAATTTGTTGGCGCCGACGTAGAACATGTCCTCGACATTGGCGCCCATGGTGTGGGTGCCGACGTGGGCCTCGATCACGTCGTGGCCCTCGCCCGCCAGCTCGACCACGGTGTCGTAGGCGTCGAGAACGTAATAGTCGTTGCCGGCCCCGCCCTGGACCTGGTTGGCCGCCCCCTGGCCGCCGCGGAGAACGTCGTCGCCGCCGAAGCCCAGCAGGGTGTCAGCGCCGAGGCTGCCCGACAGGGTGTTGGATGCGCCGTTGCCGATCAGCACGTCGTTGTGGAGGGAGCCCGCGAGCGCCTCGAAGCCGAACAGGTTGTCGGTCGCGCCCTCACCGTCGTTGGTCGCCTTGCCAAGGTCCAGCCTGGCGCTGACGCCCGCCGTCGCCTGGCTGTAGTCGGCGGTGTCGAAGCCCGCGCCGCCGACCAGGGTGTCGACGCCGCCCCGCCCGCGCAGCAGGTCGTCGCCGCCGCCGCCGGTGAGGGTGTTGTTGAGCGCATTGCCCGTGCCGGTGAACCCGCCCGCGCCGCCGAAGAGCAGGTTCTCGATATTGGCGCCGAGGACGTAGGCGGCGATGCGGGCGTCGACCGTGTCCGTGCCCTGGCCGGCGACCTCGACCACGGAATCGGCGGCCTCGAGGATGTAACGGTCGTCGCCGAGACCGCCCTGAAGCGTGTTGGCCAGGCCTGTCCCGCCCCACAGGATATCGTTGCCGCCCTGGCCGAGCAGGGTGTCGGAGCCGAGCCCGCCGCGCAGGGTGTCGCCCCCGCCGGCGCCGGTGATGACGTTGTTCAGCGCATTGCCCGTGCCGCTGAAATCGCCGACGCCGGTGAATACCAGCCGTTCGACGTTGGCGGACAGGGTGTAGGCGGCGATGCGGGCCTCGACGGTGTCCGTGCCCTCGCCGGCGAGCTCGACCACGGTGTCGACCACCTCGAGCACATAGCGGTCGTCACCGGTACCGCCCTGCAGGGTGTTGGGGGATACGATGCCGCCCCACAGGATGTCGTTGCCGCCTTGGCCGAGCAGGGTGTCGACGCCTGCGCCGCCTTGCAGAAGGTTGGCGCCGGCGTCGCCGATGAGCAGATCGTTGGCGACGGATCCGATCAGGTTCTCGATACCGGTCAGGGTGTCGCCGTCGTTGGCGATTCCGGTGTCGAGGCGGGCCGTGACCGACCCGCCGCCGGAATAGTCCGCCGTGTCGATGCCGGCGCCGCCGTCGATGCTGTCCGCCCCGGCCCCGCCGTCGATGACGTCGTCGCCGCCGCCGGCGTTGATGATGTCGATGCCGCCGGCGGTGGTGATGCGGTTGGCGCCGTCCGTGCCGGTGATGGTGTCGGCGCCGTTGCCCGTGACGACGTTCTCGAAATTGCTGAAGATCTCGCCGAAATTGGTCGAGCCCGTCACGAGGTTGATCTCGTAGGTCCCGTTCCACAGGGCCGTGTTGATGGTGTCGATCCCCGTGCCGCCGTCGAGGATCTCGTTGACGCCCGAGGTGAGACCGGCGTGGATCAGGTCGTCGCCGGCGTCGCCGTAATAGTGACCCTCGCCGCCGGAATGGAGGATGTCGTTGCCGCCGTCGCCGTGGACCTCTTCCTCGGTGCCTTCCCCGCCGTACAGGGTGTCGTTGTCGGCGCCGCCGCGAATGACGTCGATGCCCGTGCCGCCGTGAATGAGGTCGTCGCCGGCCCCGCCGTTCAGGATGTCGGCGCCGGCCTGGCCGAACAGGGCGTCGGCGCCGCCCTCGCCATTGAGCGTGTCGATCCCCATGGCCGGGGCGGAGCCGATGGCGTGGCCGGTGACCGAGACATTCAGCACGAAGGTGTTGTTCGCCGTGAACGTCGAGCCCGGTCCGCTGCCGAACGGCCGGACGTTGATGTAGTAGGTCCCCGCGGCGGGGGCGGTGAAGGTCAGGTAGCTGTCGTAGGACAACTGGCTTCCAGCGGTGCGGGGAAAGGATCCCAGACCGCCGCTGGTCGGAGCTTCGTCGTCGGAGGCGCCGACGATATTGCCGCCTGCGTCCAGCAATTCGGCGACCAGGTCGACGGGGGCGCCGATCAACGAGCCGACGCCGAAGTCGAGATCGATGGTGATGGTCTGGCCGGCGCCGATCGCGACCGCGAAATACTCGCTCTGACCGATGGTCGTCTCGACGATGGCGGTGGTGTGGGGCGTGGAATCGACGCCGATCGTCGGGTTCTCGAGGACGCTCCAGGTCGAGGTGATGGTCTCGAGGTTGAAGGCCGTGGCGATCGAACCGTTGAGATAGGAGGCGTTCGGAATCCAGGTGTCGGTGGAATCTCCCATCACCCAGTCGTCGCCGTCGCCGGCGTTGACGGTGTTGACGCTGGTCCCGGTCGATCCGGGATAGGCGATGACGAAGTCGTCTTCAGCGGTCCCGGTCATCGGCTGGCCGGTGTAGATGTGGCTGATGGGCATGGCGTTCGATCCCTCGCTGAGGGCCGGGCCTCCACCCGGCGCGCGGATGAAAACAACGCATACTGATCAGGCGGGGGCGGGGGGCCTGGGCCTGAAAGGCCCCTGCGCAGTAGCGCAAATTGGGTAGGCCCGACGGGCAGTAAGGCGCGCGGTTCGAACAACACGCAAGCGGAGCCATAAACGGAAAAGGCCCCGGCGGTTCCGCCGGGGCCTTTCGTTCACCTGAAGCCGTGCTCGGTCAGACGATCCAGCCGTCGTGGGCGTGGCCGTCCATGTGCGGGCCGAACATGCCGCCGATGAGCAGCGGCGCGTCCGCGAAGCCATGGAAGCCGGTCTCCATGCCGCTGGCGCCGCCGCCGGAAGCCTCGCCGGCGAGTGCGAACGGTTCGGGCGAAACCAGCGGGCTCGCGTCGTGGGGCAGGGCCGGCAGGATGAAGGCGTCGTCGTCCTGCAGCGGCGAGACCAGCGGCCCGGCGTCCTTGGCCGACAGTTCCGGCGATCCCACGTGGGTGTAGGTGAGCACCGTCTTGGTGTTGCCGGTCAGGAAGCGGACCGCCTCGATGCTCTCGACGTAGATAGTGCCGTCACGGCCGGCGACCGTGTCGACGATGCGCCAGCCCGAGCCCTCGATGGTGACCGTGTACTGGGCCTTGGAGCCCCGCACATGAACCTCGTCGTAGCCCGTACCGCCGAACAGGCGGTCGGAGCCGCCCATGCCCTTGAGGATGTCGTCGCCGATGCCGCTGGTGATGGTGTTGTTGCCGGCGTTGCCCGTTCCGTAGAATTTGTTGAAGCCGACGTAGAACATGTCTTCCACGTTCGCGGCCATGACGTGGGCCCCGACGTGGGCCTCGATCACATCGTAGCCCTGGCCGGCCAGCTCGACGATCGTGTCGTAGGCGTCGAGGATGTAGGTGTCGTCGCCCAGACCGCCCTGCAGCTGGTTGGCCAGACCCTGTCCACCGGAGAGGATGTCGTTGCCGCCGAAGCCCAGCAGGGTGTCCGCGCCGAGGCCGCCGCTGAGGCGGTCGCCGAGCGTGCCGCCGACGAGGGTGTCGTTGAAGGCTGAACCCAGAATGGCTTCGATGGAGACATAGGTGTCGGTCGCGCCGTCGCCGTCGTTGACGGCGCGCATGACGTCCAGACGGGCGTTCACCCCGGCCGCGGCCTGCGAGTAGTCGGCGGTGTCCATGCCGGATCCGCCCTGCAGGACGTCCACGCCGCCGCGGCCGCGCAGCAGGTCGTCGCCCGCTCCGCCGGTCAGGGTGTTGTTGAGGACGTTGCCAGTGCCGGAGAAGGCGCCGGTCCCGCCGAAGATCAGGTTCTCGACGTTGGCGGCGAGGTTGTAGGCGTTGATGCGGACGTCGATCGTGTCCGTGCCCGCGCCCGCCGCCTCGACGACGGAGTCGGCGACCTCGAGGATGTAGAGGTCGTCGCCGGCGCCGCCCTGCAGCTGGTTCAGCGCGCCGGCGCCGCCCCACAGGATGTCGTTGCCGCCCTGACCGAGCAGGGTGTCGGCCCCGAGACCGCCGCGCAGGACGTCGCCCAGCGCGCCGCCGATCAGGGTGTCGTTGTAGGCCGAACCCGTCAGCGCCTCGATGGAGCTGAAGGTGTCCGTCGCGCCGTCGCCGTCACCGGTGGCGCGCATAACGTCGAGACGGGCGTTCACCCCGGCCGCGGCCTGCGAATAGTCCACCGTGTCGAAGCCGTTCCCGCCGGCCAGCACGTCGATGCCCGCGCCACCGATCAGGATGTCGTCGGCGGCGCCGCCGTCGAGGCTGTCGGCGCCTGCGCCGCCGCGCAGGGTGTCGACCCCGCCGGCGCCCGCCAGGGCGTCGTCACCGGCGCCGCCGGTGATGTCGTTGGCGGCGGCGTCGCCGGTCAGACTGTCGTTGAAGCCGGAGCCGATCAGGTTCTCGATCGAGATCAGGGTGTCCGAACCGCCCTGGCCGTCGTTGACGGCCGTGCCGGCCGTCAGATTGGCGGTCACGCCCGAGGTCGCGCCGCTATAGTCGGCGGTGTCGGAATCGGAGCCGCCGTTCAGGGTATCGCTGCCCGCGCCGCCGCGCAGAATGTCCGCGCCCGCCAGGCCGTTGAGGGTGTCGTCGCCCTCGGTGCCGGTCAGCGTCTCGCCGTTTGCGGTGCCCGACAGGCTGACGCCGGTCACGACGGTGCGGTCGGCGAATTGCAGGGCCTCGACATTGGTCAGGGTGTCGACGCCATCGGCGCCGGTGACCGTGATCACGCCGGCGACCGTGCTGATCGAATAGTCGGCCCAGTTGCCCGAGAAGACGGCGGTGTCCGTGCCGTCGCCGCCGTTCAGAACGTCGTCGCCCGCGCCGCCGTCCAGGGTGTCGTCGCCCGCCAGGCCGAAGACGGTGTCGGCGGCGCCCGAGCCGACCAGCGTGTCGTTGTTGCCCGAGAGCTCGAAGCGTTCGATGCCCTGGAAGGTGTCGCCCGTGGCGTCGCCGGTGCTGGCCGCGTTGTTGGCGAGGTTCAGGGTCAGGCCGACCGCCGCGCCGCGATAGCTGGCGGTGTCGATGCCGTTGTCGCCCATCACGGTGTCGGCGCCCACGCCGCCTTCGAGGACGTCGTCGCCCTCGCCGCCGATGAGCCAGTCGTCGCCCGCGCCGCCGCGGGCGCGGTCATTGCCTGCCCCGAGGAACAGCAGGTCGCTGCCCGAGCCGGTGGTGATGTCGAAATGTTCGATGTTCGAATAGTTGACGCGGGTCAGGTTGCCGGCGGCGCCGTCGCGGAACACGCCGCCGAAGCTCTGGATGCCTGCCGTTTCGCCGGACCAGTCTATGACGAGGGTGTCTACGCCGTCGCCGCCGTCGATGGTGTCCGCGCCACCGCCGACGGTGATGATGTCGTCGCCGGCGCCGCCGTTCACGGTGTCGTCGATGCCGTCCTCGGTGTTCCCGGTTCGGGTGACGATGACGTCATTGCCCGAGCCGGCGGTCAGGTACAGCCGCTCGATGCTGGTGACGTCGCTGCCGTTGGCGAGTTGCTGCACGCCCGCGAGATTGAGGTCGAGCGAGATCGCCGTGGCGGTGTTGCTGAAGTCGACGTTCCAGCCGTCGATGCCCGACCCGCCGTCGACGTGGGCCACGCCCTGGAAGGTGGCGATATTGTCATTGCCGTCGCCACCGTTGACCGTGTCTTCCCAGGCGCCCGAGAGGATGGTCTGCAGGTCGTCGTCGCCCGAGCCGCCGCGGATGATCATCCGCTCGATGCCGGTGAAATTGTTGTTGGCGAAGGTGCCCGAACCCGGCGTCAGGCTTTCGCCGACGAACATGTAGGAGGTGCGGTCGCCCATCTCGATGATCAGGGTGTCGACGCCGTCGTCGCCGTGGATCACGTCGCCCATGCCGCCGCCGGCGCCGCCGCCGCCCGAGGTGATGATGTCGTCGCCCGCGCCGCCGTGGATCACGTCGCGGTAGCCGGTGCCGCCGGTCTGCAGGTCCGTGGCGTTGTTGTTGACGCCATACAGGGTGGTGATGACGTCATTGCCCGAGCCGAAGGTCAGGTCGACGCGCTCGACATTGGTCACCGAGCTGCCGCCGCCCATGACGCTGACGCCGGTCATGCCGGCGTTGAGGTTCATGGTCATGCCGCCCGAGAAATAGCTCAGGTCGGCCGTCCAGGTGTCCATGCCGGTCCCGCCGTCGATCACGGCGCCCCCGGTCAGGGTGTAGAGGTCGTCGCGGCCGGCGCCGCCGTACAGGGTGTCGAAGCCGGCGTCCGTGGTGATGGCGTCGTCGCCCGAACCGAGTCGGATGGTGAAATTCTCCACGCCGGTGAAGCTGACGCGCTGGGTATTGCCGGCGTTGCGCAGGGTCCCCGGGGTGCTGTCATAGGGCATCTGCAGGAAGACCGCCGCGGTCTCCGACGAGAAGTCGGCGATCAGCGTGTCGACGCCGTCGCCGAAGGTGTAGCTGTCGTTGCCGCCGGTGAAGGTGATGCTGTCGTTGCCCGCGCCGGCATCGATCGTGTCGTTGTAGTTCCCGGTGCGGCCGACGAGCGTGTCGGCGCCCGTGCCGAGGAACAGCCAGACGCGCTCGACGCCCTGGACGCTGGAGCCGTTGCCCAGGTTGACGAAGGCCGAGGCGGCCGCGTTCAGGTCGAGCGAGACGCCCAGGGCGTTGTTGCTGAAGTCGGCGCGCCAGAAGTCGACGCCGGCGCCGGCGTTGACCGTCGCATTGCCGCGCCAGGTGTCGATGTCGTCGTCGCCCGCGCCGGTGCTCACGACGTCATTGCCGCCGCCCGTGACGATGGTGTCGTTCCCCGAGCCGGTGCGGACGTCGAAGCGCTCGAAATTGGTGAAGTCGACCTGGCGGGTCGGAACTTCGTAATAGTAGCCGGTCACGTCGCCGGTGGAGGGGATGAACTGCCCGGTGATCACATTGCCGGTGGCGGTCGAGAAGTCGACGATCAGAAGGTCGTCGCCGTCGCCGCCGTCGGTCTGATCGGACACGCCGCGCGCTGTGATGGTGTCGTTGCCGCCGAGACCGTTGATCTGGTCCTGGGCGTCGGTGTCGACCAGTACGTCGTCGCCCGACGTGCCGTTGATGGTGGGCATGCTCGATCCTTGCTGGATGAACGCCCGCTCCCCCTTGGCGCTGGCGACGCGCGCAGAGAGACCATCGCTCGCCGAGTTTGACAAGGAGAATCAGCCAGTTGGAGAAAACCCTCCGGCGAGTGTGGCTTCACGGTGCGGTCAGGAGACGTCGGTTGGTCGACGTGCGGCGAGGCCTCTGACCGGGCGGCAGGTCGGTGAACGGGGTGTGCCGTCGCCTACTGCGGGAACAACCGGTTGTTGGCGTCCTTCTGGCCTTCGAGGCTGTGTTTGAGGTCGCGCATCTGGTCGTGGCCGTCGCGGACCTTGTCCCAGGCGCGGCGGATGGTTTCGCGCGTGGTGGCCGAGATGTGGGAGTCCTCCAGCGCCTTCTCGAAATGAGCCTGAACGTGGTCCTCGGTGCTTTCGAGCGCGCCGACGACGCTGAGCTCGTCGCGGAGCAGGGCGTGTTTCACGTCCATGAAGGCGCGCTGGGCCTTGGCGAGGATCGAGCCCTCGGCGTCGGGCTCGCCGCCCAGCGAACGGACGCTGGTTCCCAGCTCCTCGGCGACGCTGCGGCGTTCGACGTCGCGGCGCGTGAACAGGTCGCGATGGCCATCGTCCGACGTCTCCGTGGCGGCCTCGCGGTATCCGTCGGCGCTGTCGATGGTGGTGCGGATCAGGCCGTTGAGGACCTGGATGTCGTGGCGATTGGCGTTCGTCATGGTCGTCATCCCCGTGTGGGAGAGACGAATAAAGCGCATCCCTGCGGCGAAGGTTGCCGTCGAACGTCGTTACAGGCGCGTGCGCAGCGACCAGAGCTCAGGGAAACAGCGGCGCTGGAGGGTCTCGGTGAGGTAGGCGACGCCTTCCGTACCGCCGGTGCCGCGGCGGCGGCCGATGATGCGTTCGACGGTGACGACATGCTTGTGGCGCCAGGTCAGCAGGGCGTCGTCGAGGTCGACGAGCTTTTCGGCCAGCTGGTACTGCGGCCACCAGCGGGCGGTGTCGCGATAGACCTCCAGCCAGGCATCCTCGACCGCCTCGGACGGTTCGTAGGGCTGGCTGACGTCGCGGTTCAGCACCTCGACCGGGATCGGCAGGCCGGCGATGGCCAGTTGCGACAGGGCGTCGTCATAGAGGCTGGGCGCATCGATGGCGGCCTTGAGGGCGGCGTAGGCGTGTGGCCGTTCCTCGTGGAAGCGGAGGAAGCGCGAGTCCTTGAGGCCCAGCATGGCCTCGAAGCGGCGGAACTGGTCGCTCTGGAAGCCGGAGGAGGAGCCCAGCACGCCGCGGAAGCGCAGATAGTCCGCCGGGGTCATGGTGGCGAGGATGTCCCAGCTCTGGGTCATGACCGCCTGGATGCGGCTGACGCGGGCCAGGCTCTTGTAGGCGGGGACCAGATCGCCGCTGCGAACCAGCGACTGCGCCAGGGCGACCTCGTGCAGGATCTGCTTGAGCCACAGCTCCTTGGTCTGGTGGATGATGACGAACAGCATCTCGTCATGCTGGTCCGACAGCGGATGCTGGGCGGCGAGCAGGTCGTCGAGCGCCAGATAGCCGGAATAGGTGATCGAGGAGGGCGGGGCGGCGTCGGTCATGGGCGTCGTATCGCGCGGGCAGGCCGCCGGCTCAAGGGCGCTCAGTTGCGATCGGAGTCGTCGCGGCCGGGGTCGAGGGTGTTGTCGACGCGGTCATCCCAGCCCTCGCGCTCGGACTTGAAGGCCAGGGCCATCAGCGCCCAGGCGAGCCCCACCGTGCCGAGAGTGCCGATCAGCAGGGCGATCCAGCCGTGCAACGGCAGGTCGCCGCCGCCGATGGCGCGCCAGAAGGCGGCCAGGCCCCAGGTCGAGGCGGCCGCGATGAGCGCGGCGATGAGAAGATTGCGCAGCAGGCGGAGCGAGCGGGAGGCCATGCTCCCATCCTACTCCCGACCGCCTAGCGCTGCACCCACTGACCCTGGGCGTTGCGGTACCATTGGCCGGAGCTGATGCGCGGCAGGAGCTGGGTCTCGAACATGCGGGCCCCGGCGACGTCGGCGGTGGTCCCGGCCTGGGTGGCGCTGCGGGCGTAGGCGTCGCGGCGGGCCTGGTTGGTGACCTGTACGGCCGCTGTCAGGGCCGCATCGGACGAGGCTGTGCGGAAGCCGAGGAGGCCGTCGGCCTGCTCGCCGACGACGCCCTGCGCCTTGGCGGCGTCGATGAGCGACTTCTGTTGCGAGGTCTGGGCGAAGGCCGCGCCCGCGGCCACGCCGAGGGCGGCGATGGCGGCCGCTACGACGAAAAGCTTGCGGAAGGACATGATGGGCAACTTTCGCTTCAGAACAGGTTCGGATTCTCGACGAGGAGGTCCTGAAGCTCCTTGTCGAGGCGGATGCGGACGTCCGCGTCCAGCTTGGCGTAGATCTGGATCGGGTCGACCTGCAGCCGGACGGTCGGCGTGCAGGCGGCGGCGCCTACGGCGATGAGGCCGATAAGGGCGACGGCTCTGCGCGTCTTCGCACGGGTCATGATCAGGTCTCCGGAAGATCCGCTGCGATCTAACGCGGTCGATGGTGAACGGGTTCTGAACGGCGAAGGCGGCCGCATCAGGGCGTGACGTAGGGGGTGGGCGTCGGCTTGCCGGCGCGGGCGCGATTCAGCTCCATCAGATCGCCGATCAGCTCGTTCAGATTGATGGTGGTGTCGAGCGTGAGGTCGATCTCGGTGCCCGAAGGGAGCGGCAGCTGGCGGTTCAGGAATTCGCGGCTGATGAACTCGCTGATCGGGATGCGGAGCTCCTGGTGGGTCGGCGGATCGTGGCGGCCGCGGATGCGGAACAGGATGCCCAGCCGGCCCTGGTCGAGGCTGTTGACCTCGGCGGACAGGATGTCGAACGACAGGTTCTCCATGGCCTGGTAGGCCAGGTCCTGGACCGTGTTGGGCGGCACGCCTTCGCCGCCGCCGTCCGCCTGGAGGCCGCTGAGGGCCTCGCGCTGGATCGAAAGTCGACCCGGCTTGATCGCCTGCAGGCTGCCGCCCGTGATGCGGACCCCGCCCTGGGGATCGTAGGTGAAAGGCAGGCGGCCCGAGACGACGGCGTCGAGGGCGACCTTGTCGTTGAGGCCCGAACCGGCGACGACGTCGCCGAGCTGCACGTTCTCCAGCACCACGACGCCGGCGATCGGCTGGTTGTGGTCGAAGGGGACCGCGAAGGGCTCGACCCGTATGACGCCGCCGGCCAGGTCCAGATCGCCGCCCTGGATGGTCACGGCGGACTTGTCGAGGCCGAAGGTCAGGTCGACGTCTGTCAGCGGGGCGAAGGAGTCCAGCCGCTCGGCGGTCAGCACCTGACCGGGCTCGGCCGTCAGGGGGGCCAGGCTGGTGAAGTCGACCGTCCCCTGAAGTCCGGTGATCGGTCCGGCCGGGCTGTTGAAGTTCAGTCCCGGGATGGTCAGTCTTCCGCCGCTGGTGCCCTCGGCGCCGTCACGCCAGTCGACGCGTCCTGCGAAGGAGACCGATCCGGACGCGGGCGAGCCGACGAAGCCGGCGATCACCGGGCTGAGGTCCTCGGGCTGAAGGCCGCCGACCGAGAAGATGATCGAGGGCGCGTCGATGGTCAGGCCGCCGGCCTTTTCCCGCCCGTTGTGCGTCACGGTCATGGTCCCGAGGTCGGTCTCGCCGCGCGACAAGTCGAAGGCGCCGGTCCAGTTTTCGTTCGAAAGCCGTGCGGAGCCGACCGCCGTGACCGGGTTGAAGCGCTCGGGCGTGGTGGCGTCGACGACCCGGGCGCGGGCGACGCGGGCGTCCAATCCGAGGCCGCGCGGGCCGCCCGTGGCGGTCAGCGATCCTCGTGCGTCCCGGAACGACATCGCGAGGAAGGGGGCGTCGGCGTCGACGTCGGAAAGTATGCCGTCGGCTCGCCAGGCGCCGTCGACGACGCTGATCATGGGCGCTTCCGACGGGCAGAAATCGCCCGAGATGTCGGTGACGTCGTTTTCGTCCAGCTCCAGCCGCTCGACCGTCAAAGGCATGCAGCCGTTGGCCACATAGGTCAGGCGGCCGTTGGATGAGGCCAGTTCCCCGCTGGTCGACAGGGTCACGCCGCGGGCCACGTCGAAGTCCAGCGCGGCGCGACCGTCGATCGTCGCCGTGAACCCGCCCGGCGTCAGCCGCCAGGCCGGGATGGATATGGCGGCGTCGGGCAGGCCGGCGCCCGGAGTCGCCGACACGCTCAGGGCGCCGCCGCCGGGCGCGCCACGCACGGCGGCGAAGATCGGGCCCGACGAGGGGCTGACGGTGAGGACGCCGCCGTTGGCCGGACGCAGGGTCGCCGGGCGGTCGAGGACGACCCGCGTTTCGGAGGTCGTGGCGCTGATGGATACGGCCGGTATGTCGACCGCGAAGTCCGACAGGGCGCGCTTCATATCGGCCAGTTCGACGGCGTCGTCGCGCGCGGGGGCGCCGAACAGGGGCCAGGCGCCGCGTGTGGCCCTGAGCGATCCCCGGGCTTCCAGCCGCAGGGCGTTGTCGGAGACCAGATCCAGATCGAGGGCCCCGCGTGCGCCATCGAGGCGGAGCTCGTTCAGTCGCAGACGGTCGGCGGTGACGCTGAACGGCCCCTGGGCCTCCAGCGCCGAGCCGCGACCGCCGACGACCAGGCGGGTGGTGCTGAGAGTCAGGCCGGACGCGTCCAGCCCGACACCCTCGACGGCCCCGGCGTCCAGCACGGCGCCGCCCTCCAGCCTCCAGCCCAGCCCGCGGCTGTCGCGCATCAGCGAGGTTTGCGCCCCGTCGAGCCTGAGACGAAGCGCGCTGGCGACATTGGGGCCCTCGAGCCGGTCGGCGCGCAGATCGGCGTCGGTGACGCCCTCGATGCGGAAGGCCTCAAGCCAGCCCGCGCTTTGACCGGTGAAGGTCAGGTCGGCGACGGCGTCGGCGGCCGTGCGGTCGCCGGCGGTGAGTTGTCCCGCCGTCAGGGCGCCCACGACCCGGACCCAGCCGTCGCCGCGGCGGGCCTTGAGGTCCGGATATGGGAAGTTGCCGGTCAGGTTCAGCTGCAGGGCCTCGCCGGACAGGGCGGGCAGGTTGGCGCTCGATGCATTGGCGGTTCCGCGGATGGCCATCCGGTCGCCGGTGGTGGCGATGACCAGCGTCGCGGCGAGATCGCGCGCCTCGATGTCGCCGCTGCGGAAGGCGGTGGCCGGCATGCGCGCGTTCAGCTGCCGCAGTTCGCCGTTGTCGATGCGCGCGTCGCCCAGGATGTTGGCCGGGCCGTAGTCGGTGTCGAGCCGCACCCGGGCGCCCTCGACCAGCACCAGGGGGCCGCGCACGTCGGGCTGCGGCGGGCGGCTCATGAATTTCTCGATCAGCGGATCCAGCGAGCCCAGCGACAGTTTGCCGCCGCGCACGCTGGCGCGGACAACGGGTCGCACCAGGCGGACCCGGCTGGGGGTCACGCCCAGGCCGCGCTTCGAGAAGGGGGAGCCGATCACATAGTCGACCTCGACCCGTTCGACGGTCACGTCCGGCCGGGCGGGATCGCCGATGCGGATGCGGGCCACGAGCCGGTCAAGCTCGACCCGTTCGACCTCCATGTCGGCCGGCACGCCCTGTTGCTCCAGCCAGCCGATCAGCACCTGGCGCGCAGCCATGCGGCGATTCAGCCAGGCCGCGGCCAGCAGGATCAGAAGGACGCCGAGCACGACCCCGAGGATCAACAGCACCCTGCGTCCGCGCACGCGCGGACGGGGTGGGCGGACCGGGGCGGGGGACGCGGTTTCGCTCATGCCCTGGTCCTTATCGGGACGCATCCTCCGGTGGAATGGGTGATGAGCAAATGAGGACTCCCGATGAGCAACAAATGCGTGTCCAGTGGGCCACAGATGAGTGGCGTATCGGCCACTTTGAATGCAGTCCGAGTCGGCGGCCGATCCATGCGGAACGGGACTCCGATATCCTCGTCTAATCGCTACGAATACACTGGCGAGACCTCAGGCTAATCTCACCGATCACGCAAGCTTTACCCGAGACTACGGCCTCGGTTAACGGTCTGTAACGATCCGGCTTCCCATGATGGTCCCGGCGGGCTATACGGCCTGTCTCGCGACTGGCGGCCCCCGGGGGGCGGCTCAGGCGCGATCCTTGCTTAACAGTAGCTTTGGCGCCGGTCTGGCGTCGTCGTTTATCGGGGACCGATGGCTCAGTTCGATCCACGTCGCCAGCCGATGCGCATCGCTCCGCACGCTTTGACAGCGGTGGCGGCGATCTCGGTGGCGCTGCTTGCCGGTCGCGTATACCAACCCGCCAAGGCGGAAGAGGCTCCGCCCCTCACGCAAGTTCAGATCGCCGCACTGGAGGCCCAGGCCTTCGCCGCCGGCGGCATGCCCGCTGGTCTGACCACGCCGGAAGCGGTGCCGGTCCAGATCCGCAAGGGCGAGACCTTCGAACAGGCCGTGCGCCGCACCGGCATCGCGCCGGAAGAGGCTTCGGCCGTCGCCGCCACCCTGTCGAACGCCATGGACGTCAGCTCGATGCGGGCCGGCCAGAAGTTCGAGACCGCCATCGCCAAGCCGCGCGGCGGCCGGGGCGACGCCCGTCTGATCGGCCTGACCATGCGCACGGGCCCGGCCAGCCAGCTGACCGTGTCGCGCAGCTTCGACGGCGCCCTGCGCCTGCGCGCGCTGGAAGAAAAGGTCACGCACGAGACCGTCGTGCTGAAGGGCAAGGTCGAGGGCTCGCTGTCGCGTACGGCGCGTCGCGAAGGCGCCCCGGCTGGCGTGGCCCGTCAGGCCGGCCGCCTGTTCTCGCACAAGTTCGATATGGATCGGGACATCAAGTCCGACGATCAATTCACCTACGTCTTCGACCGCACGGTCACCGAGAACGGCCGCACCATCGGCTCCGGCGACCTGCTGTACGCCGAGCTGAAGGGCGTGGTCTTCTATCGCTTCAAGGCGGAAGGCGCGAAAGAAGCCCAGTATTTCGACGCCACGGGCAAGAACACCCGCTCGGCCTTCATGCGCACGCCGCTGGAGCGGGGCTTCCGGGTCTCGTCCTCGTTCGGCTTCCGTCGTCACCCGATCGCCGGCTATCGCAAGATGCACCAGGGCATCGACTTCGCCGCGGGCATGGGCACGCCGGTCGTCGCCCCGGCTGACGGCGTGGTCGTCGAGGCCCGCCGCTGGGGCGGCTACGGCAACTGGCTGCGCATCCGTCACCCGAACGGCCTCGAAAGCGGCTACGGCCACCTGTCGCGCTACGCGCCGGGCGTTCGCGCCGGTCAGCGCGTCCGTCAGGGCCAGATCGTCGCCTATGTCGGTTCGACCGGCGCCTCGACCGGTCCGCACCTGCACTACGAAATCTGGCGCGGCGGCCAACGGATCAATCCGGCCGGCGTCCGCACCCAGGAAGGCACGGTTCTGGCCGGCTCGGACCTGGCGGCGTTCCGCGCCGAAAAGGCCCGCATCGACCGCATCATCGCCTCGGGCGGCGAGCGTCGCGCCCAACAGGCCGCCATGTCCGGCGGCCTGCGTCCCGCCCAGGGCTAACCCCCCCTCAGCTTGCGACATTGGCGGCCGCGATCAGCGCGTCGTCGATGGCGCGCGCCCGGACCGCGGCCTCGCGCGCGAAGATCCGCTCCGCATAGGCCCTGAAGGCCGGGCGGTCCGGCAGGGAGCCGAACTGCAGCCCCCAGCCGATCTGGCTGCCGACATAGACGTCGGCGGCCGAGAAGCGCTCGCCGAGGATCCACGGCTCCTCGCCCGACACCGCGCTCTCCAGCGTGTCGACGACCTGTTCGAAGCTGCCGTAGCCGGCCATCCCCGCCTTGTCGGCCGGGGCCAGCAGGTTCAGCGATTTGGCGGTGACGGCGGCCTCGACGGGCCCGGCGGCGAAGAACATCCAGCGCAGGTACGGCCCGCGAAGCGGATCATCGAACGCCGGGGCCAGCCCGGCCTCCGGAAAGGCGTCGGCCAGCCAGGCGCAGACGGCGGCGCATTCGGTGACGGTGACGCCTCGCCAGGTGACGGCCGGCACCTTGCCCATCGGATTGATCGCCAGATAGGCGGCGGCCTTCATAGTCGTGCCAAAATCCAGAACGACGGTGCGGTACGGGCGGCCCACCTCCTCCAGCATCCAGCGGGCGATGCGGCCGCGCGACATGGGGTTGGTGTAGAAAACGATCTCGTCGGACGGCGGGGTCATCTGCGTCTCCCTGTGCGTTATGAGCCGGAAACTGGACCCCGGGAGCTGATGGAACAACGGCGAAACATCCTGAAGGGCGCGCTGGCGGGCGGCATGCTGTGCGCGGCCGGTTCCGGCGCCTGGGCGCAGGCCGCCTTCGCCTCGCGCAGGATCGTGGTCGAGACGCGCGGGCGAGGCCCTGACCTGATCCTGATCCCGGGGCTGGCCTCAACCAGCGCGGTGTGGCGCGGCACCGCCGACCGGCTTGGGGGCCGCTATCGCCTGCACCTGGTGTCCGTGCGCGGCTTCGGGGACCTGGCCCCGCAAGGGAATGCGGAAGGCGCGGTCATGGGCGCCGTGGCTGCCGAGATCCGGCGCTACATCGCCGAACAGCGATTGAATCGGCCGTCGATCATCGGCCATTCCATGGGCGGCCAGTTGGGCATCCGCGTCGCCGCGGATGCGCCGGGACGGGTAGCGCGGCTGATGACGGTGGATTCCTCGCCCTTCTTCGCCGCGTTGATCAGCCCGCAGGCGACGGTGGGCGACGTCGAGCCGATCGCCCAGGTGGCCTATCAGGCGATCCAGTTCCTCGGCGACGACGCCTTGCGGGCTCGCGGCCAGGAGATGGGGCTGGAGCTGGGCGGGGCGACCGACGCCCTGTTCGGAACGATGGGCTGGCAGGGCGGCGACCGGAAGGTGCTGGCCCAGTCCCTGTACGAGGTCATGACGATCGACCTGCGCCGCCGGCTGGCCGACATCACGGCGCCGGTGACGGTGGTCTACGGCTGGAGCACCGATCAGAACTCGCCGCGCAGCCGCACCGACACCCTGTTCCGGGGGGCCTACGCCAACCTCCCGCGACCGGCGACGTTCGAACACATCGAGGGGGCGGAGCACATGGTCATGATCGACCAGCCGGCCCGCTTCATTGCGGCGGTGAACCGGTTCCTGGCCTGAGCCTCAGTCCGCGTCGGGCTGGTTGTCCGGGTGGGCGGCGATGAAGGCGTGGTGGTTCTTCGCCGCGGCGTCGACGGCCATCAGGTGCGGGAAGGCGTCCAGCGGCACGTTGAAACGCTGCGCCGAATAGATCTGCGGGATCAGGTAGCAGTCGGCCAGGGTTGGTGAGGCGCCGTAGCACCAGCCGGCCCCGTGGCGCGCGACCAGCGCCTCCAGCGCCTCGAACCCCGGATTGATCCAGCGGGCGGCCCAGGCGTCGATGGCGGCCTGATCGGCGCCGAACGTCTCTTTCAACGCCTTGCCGACACGCAAATTGTTCAGCGGATGGATGTCGCAGCCGACCAGGGCGGACATGGCTCGAACGTGGGCGCGCGGCACCGGCCCGGCCGGCAGCAGCGGCGGAAGCGGATAGGCCTCCTCAAGCCATTCGAGGATGGCGGGGCTCTGGATCAGGACCGTATCGTCGACCTCGAGGGCCGGGACCAGACCCTGCGGATTCAGGGCCAGATAGCTGTCGGACTTCTGGTCGCCGTGGCGAAGATCGACGCCGCGTTGCCGGTAGGCGAGGCCCTTGAGCTCCATCGCGATGCGGGTGCGATATGAGGTGCCGGAGCGCCAGTAGTTGTGGAGGATCATCTCGGCCTCAGGGTGAAGGCGAGGGGCGCCAGGCCCCCGATGGTCGCCTCGATCCGGTCTCCCGGCTGAACCGGGCCGACCCCTTCGGGGGTGCCGGTGAAGATCAGGTCGCCCGGGCGCACGTCCCACAACTCCCGCGCCTTGGCCAGGATCTCTTCAGGGTTCCAGACCATGTCGTCCAGACGGCCCGACTGACGCGCCTCTCCGTTGACCGTCAGGGCGATCGGCGCGGCCGGGTCGGGAAGGGCGCCCAGGGTGATCGCGCCGCAGGGCGCGGACTGGTCGAAGCCCTTGGCGGCGTCCCACGGGCGGCCCTTCTCCTTGGCGGCCGCCTGAAGATCGCGCCGGGTCAGGTCGCACCCGACGGCCCAGCCGGCGATGCCGCCGTCCTCGCCGATGGCGCACACCAGTTCGACCTCATGGTGCAGGTTGGCCGTCGCCGTCGGGAACAGCGGATCAGCGCCGTCCGTCACCACGGCGTCGGCCGGTTTGGAGAAGAAGAAGGGCTCTGCGCGGGCGTGGCCCATCTCCCTGGCATGCCCGGCGTAGTTCTGGCCGACGCACAGGATGCGGCGGACGGGGAAGCGCGCGGTCTGGCCCGTGACGGGCAGCGACGGGGTCGGGGCGGGCGAAAACAGCCAGTCGGTCATGATGGTTGTCTATTCCGCCCGGAGCCGGTTCGCCAGAGTCCCGCAATGCTGCAATGCGGGAACCGTGACGGCGGAGTGGCGTTCCGGCTCAGGGTTCTCTATCTAACCGTCAAGCTTGACGAACGGAGCGCGCATAATGGCGACCACCAAGGCGGCGGCACGAGCAGCCGTGAAGAACGACATCAACACGCTGAAGGACGACCTCAAGACGCTGGGTGGCGTGGAGAAGGACGATCTGCGCGAGAAGGCGACTGCAGCTGAAACCCGTCTGCGCGAGAAGGCGGCCGAGACGGAAGCCCGCATGCGCGAACAGGCCGAGGTCCTGCGTCAGCGCGCTCGCGGCTATTACGACGAAGCCCGCGTGCGGGGTCGTGAGTATTACGATGAGGCCCAGGAGCGCTTCGACGAGGCCCAGCGCTATCTGACCGAACGGGTTCAGGAGCGTCCGATCCAGTCGACCGCGATCGCGCTCGGCGTGGGCGTGGTGCTCGGCCTGCTGCTCGCCGGTCGTCGCCGCTGATGATCGGCGGGGGGCTGATCCGCTCGGTGACGAAGAAAGCCGTCGCGGCCGCGATCGCGGCCGGGGCGGCGCTGGTCGCCGTCGTCTGTCTGGGGGCGACCGTCTTCTACGCCCTGTGCATGGTCGTCGTGCCGCTCGCGGCCGCGGCCATCACCATGCTGCTGTTCGCCGTCGTCGCCCTGGCCGTGGCGCTGACCTATCTGAAGAGCGACGAGCCGGCCGAGCCTGAAGCGGACGAGACTTACGGCCTCGGCGAACGGGCGTTCATGCTGTTCAAACAGCGCCCGATCCTCGGCACTGCGGCGGCCCTGGCCGGCGGCTGGATCTTCCTTCGCAATCCGGCGCTTGCCAGCATCGTGGCTGCGGCCTTCACCGAAAAACCGCACGGCCGCCGTCGCCGCTAAAGCGGAACAGCAGACCCTTCCGAACGTTGTTCATACAGGTGCGGCGAACACAGCCGTTCCGTGAAAACTGTGCGGAAGGAATCTCTCAATGCTGCGCTGGGCACTGATATTTCTCGTGCTCGCTCTCGTCGCAGGCGCCCTCGGCGCCGGCGGTGTCGCGGGCCTTTCGATGAACATCGCCTACATTCTGTTCGTGGTCTTCATCATCCTGTTGATCGTGCACTTCGTGACCGGTCGAGGGCGACGAATCTAGCGAGACAGACTTGATCGAAGAGGGCCGCGGCGATGTCGCGGCCCTTTTTCGTGGCCGGTTCAGACGGCGGCCCGCTCGCGCTCGCCGGGGGTGGCGGGATCAGGCGCCGTGGCTGTTTTGCGCGTGTCCTGGCGGCGCGGCAGACGCCAGGTCTGGCTGGGCGCGAAGGCGTCTCCGGTCCAGGCGATGGCGGTGACGGTGATTTCCTTCGCGTCCCATTCGATCTGGTTGAAGCTGGGGGGCGACCCCCGCTCCCGGTGCGACAGGGTCCCGCAGCCGACCGCATAGGAGCAGTGATCGCCGAGGTTGATCGGCAGGGCGAAGGGCACGTGGACGTGTCCGGTGGTGATCAGATCAACCCCGGCCTCGGCGAAGATCGCGGCCGCGTCGTCGCCGCGCTTCACGTCGCCGGTCATGGGCGTGCCGATCATCTCGATCAGCGGATGGTGACAGGCCAGCACGCGCAGCGCGCCGACGGGCGCCTGGCGCAGCGCGGCGGCGGCCTTGCGTGTCTGATCGAGGTCGATGACGCCCTTCGACCAGTTGGGCCGCGCCTGCCAGCCCCGCGCCGTGACCACGCCCCGGACCATCAGGGCGGGGCTGAGGAACTGGTGGTCGTGGGCCGGGTGGCCGATGGCGTCCTCGAACGCCTTCCACGGATGGAACAGGCGCGCCGGCAGGCTCCAGTAGGGCACGTCGTGATTTCCGACGATGACGAAGGTCGGCTCCGGCATGCGCCGGATCCATTCCCCGGCGGCGGCGAACTCGTCGGGCAGACCCTTCTGGGTGACGTCGCCGGTGATCAGCACCAGATCCGGCGGCGAGGCGTGTGCGAAGTCCAGCGCTGCGGCGCAGGCCCGCCTGTGTTCGCATCCGAAATGGACGTCCGAAAACTGAAGAATGCGCCCCACTAGACGGCGTCCTCCGCCGCAGCCGGGATCGGCGCCAGGGCCTGGAAGGCGTTGCGGATAAACCGGACGCGAGCCTCATGACGCAGCAGGATGGGCTCGCCGTCGATCACCGCCGGGATGCGCGAACGGGCGCGAACCCGAACCATCCGCGTCGCCCGGGTGGTGACGGACGGATCCTGGCGCCAGTCGCTGAGGACGGCGTTGGCGGCGAGGCGGAAGGCCTCGCCCGCGTCCGCGGGATTCATGGCGGCGGCCTCCAGGCCTGTGTCCTCGTCCATGGCTTTCGAGATCATCGGGCTGATCAGCACCAGGGCCTCGGCCCGGCGCTCGGGACGCTTGTCGAGGGAGAAGCGCAGACGGCCGGAGAAGGCGCGCTTCAGGGCCCGGCGCGCATAGAGCCAGGCCAGTTTCAGCCGACCCGTGCGCATCGCCTCGCGGGCCGGGGCCCACAGCGCCGGCGATCCAAGAATGGTGGCGCAGAAGAAGGCCTGGCGAACCTCGCCGTCCTCGACCTCGCCGCCGGCCACGCACTGCGGTGCGCCTTCCTCCAGCGCGACCTTCAGGGCGGCCTTCCAGTCGGCCGTGCCGTACAGCGCCTTCGGCAGCATGTTCATGGTGCCGCCCGGCAGCGGAGCGACAAGGGGCCCGTCCGGGCCGGCGCGCGAGGCGATCGTGCCGGCCGTGCCGTCTCCCGCGAGAACGAACAGGACATCCGGTTTCTCATCCAACGCGGCCTGGATCTGCTGGTCGAACTGTCCGGCTTCCAGCGACACGACCGAGGCCTCGCAGGCGTAGGCGGACAGGATGCCTTCCGCTTCTGCGGCCGCGCCAGGGCCGACGCTGCCGGACAACGGATTGACCAGCATTATGACCCGGCCCAGCGCCACATGGGGCGTCAGGACGCAAGGCTCGACGGCCGCATCCGGGGACACGGCCGTCAGATCGACAGCATCGGCTACAGTCTCGCTCATGCCGCCCGAACGCCCCGCGAGGGGACGATGTTCCGGCGGCGGTGAGACGGTAGCGAGACTACTACTTCTTCAGCTCTTCGGTCGCGGCGGCGGCGCCGGCCTGGGCCGCATCACCGGCCTTGCCGGCGGCTTCGGCAGCGACGTCGGTGGCCTCGTCGGCGACCTTCGGGGCTTCGCCCTTCACGGTCGAGACGCCCTTGGTGATCCAGCCGTCCATCATGGCGCCGCCTTCGGCCAGCGACTGCTCCTTGATGCCGAGCACAGCTGTCAGCACGCCGAACAGCGCGAGCAGGGTCACGATAACCCCGATGACCGGGTTGCCCCCACGACGCTTGGAGCGCGCCCACACCGGGCTGTGATCGCTATCGTCCGCCATGCGGACCGGTTCGGAAAAACGCATACGAAAACCCCCGTCTCAATGCCCCGGACGCACCCTCCGCGCCCCGGAAACCAGCCTAATGCAGGCTTAACCAGGATCATAGGCGGGGAACCGTCACGCTTATCCAGCGTTCTCACCCACGGGGCGAACCTGAGGGATGAAGGAAGTCACCATGAAGAAGGCGATCATCGCGATTGCGTCTGCCGGCCTGCTGGCCGGGGCCTGCGCCAGCGACCCCTATAGCCAACCCAGCGAGGCTACGCGTCAGGGCGCAATCGGCGCCGGCCTCGGTGCGGTCGCCGGCGCTATCATCGGCAATAACGTCGGGAGCGGCAGCGCCGGCACCGGCGCAGCCATCGGCGCGGTCGTCGGCGGCGCTGCGGGCATTATCCGCGGCTCCAACGAAGACCGGAACAACCAGCAGCGTTACCGGGACAGCCAGGGGCGGTATTACTACTGCTACGACGGCCGTCAGGACGAATGCTACTGGGAGAACGGCCAGCGTCGCTACTAGGCGCAGGCTTTTCTGAACTGAGATACGGGCGGTTCGTCGGTGGCGGGCCGCCCTTTTCATGAAGCGGAGAGGGTTCGGAGATGCTGCGTACGATCTTGCTGACGGGCCTGACGGCGGGTGTTCTGGCGGGCTGCAGCCTGACGCCGAAGACGCCGGATCGCGCGGACATCGTGGCGCAGCCCTCGCCGTGCGCCGAGAAGCGGTTCGAGGTCTATTTCGCCGAGAACGAGGCCCGGCTGACCAATCCGGCGCTGCAGGCGATCGGGCTGACGGCGACCCAGCTGCAGGGTTGCGACATCCGCCGGGTGCGGGTGATCGGCCTGGCGGATGCCCAGGGCGTGGCGGCGGACAATGTGGATCTGTCGCAGCGCCGCGCCGTGTCGGTGGCCGAGGCGCTGGTCGCCGCAGGCTGGCCCACGCCGGCGTTCGAGCTTGAAGCCATCGGATCCGAGGGCGCCGTGACGTCCCAGGGAACCAACGAGCCGATGCGACGGCGTACAGAGGTGGTGGTCGACGCGGCCCCGCGCTGAGCCTCAGGTCCCGACCGTTTCCGGATATTTGATCGCACAGCCGTAGGGCGTGGCGAAGGCGGTTCGCACCGGGCGTTCCGACTGCACGTCATCCAGCGCGGCGCGGACGAAATTCGTCGCCCCCTGCAGGTCCTCGACGCGCGGCGTCGGCTTGTCGTCGATGCCGCCGACATAGACCAGGCGACCCTCGGCATCGATGATCCGCATGTCCGGCGTGGTCTTGGCCCCGAACAGCTTGCCGACCTGACCGGTCGGATCCAGCAGCAGGTGCGTCGATCCGGCGTTGGTGCGGGTCTTCCAGGCGCGGGCGCTGTCGCCCTCGACATAGCCCTGGGTGCCGGGCGACGAGGAGATGATGCTGAGCCAGACGACGCCGTCCTCGGCCGCCTCGCGCTGGAGGGCCTGCATGGCGCCGGTGTAGTGCTTCTTCACATAGGGGCAGCCTTCGTTGGTCCACTCCAGCACGACGACCTTGCCGCGGAAGTCGGCCAGCGAGCGCTGCACCCCCTCGGCGTCGACCAGGGTGAAGGCGGGCGCCATCTGCCCGGCCATCGGCATCGCTCCAGGCGCAGCGGCGGCGACCGGCGTCGGGGCCGGCGTTTCGGCCTTCTGCGGCGCGGCGGCCTGTTGCTGGCATGCGGCGAGGGTCAACGCGGCCAGGGCTACGGTGATCAGTCGGGTCATGGCGGCCTCCTGTGGTCAGTACGTCAGGGACGGGCGTCCTTGAGGGCGTCGACGATGACGCCCGCGGTCAGCAGCTGCGGCAGAACCCGCGGCTCCGCCTGTCCGGGAAGATAGAGCAGATACAGCGGAACGCCCGACCGGCCGCGGCGCTGCAATTCGGCGGTGATGGCGTCGTCGCGGCGGGTCCAGTCGGCGACCAGATAGACGGCGTTGGTCCGCTCCATCTCGCGCGCGACCTCGGGCGAGGTCAGGGAGGTCTGCTCGTTGATCTTGCAGGTCACGCACCAGTCGGCGGTGAAGTTGACCAGCACCGGACGTCCCTCGGCCAGGGCCGTGTCGATGGCCGCCTGCGACCACGGCGCGGACGGCGGGCCGGATCCTTCGGCGCGGGTCGGCACGCCTGTCGCCGGTGAATCCGGCGCCTGGGCGGCCATGAAGACGCCGGCGCCCGCCAGCACCAGGACGACCGCGCCGGCCGTCAGATGAACCACGCCGCGACGGCCGAGGCCGCGCTCCGTCTGCCCCGTGCCGACCAGCCACAGGCCGAGCGCCAGCAGCAGTCCGGCCGCGAACAGCAGGCCCAGGGCGTCGGCGCCGGCCTGGCGGCTGAACACCCAGCCCAGCCACAGGGCGGTCCCGTACATCGGGAAGGCCAGCAGACCCTTCAGCCGCTCCATCCAGGCGCCGGGGCGCGGCAGCTTCGCCAGCAGGGCCGGCGACAGGCTGACGAGGACGAACGGCAGGGCGAGGCCCAGCCCCAGCATCAGGAACACGACCAGCGCCATCGGCCACGGCATGACCAGGGCCGCGCCCAGGGCGAAGGCCATGAAGGGCGCGGTGCAGGGCGCGGCCACCACGACCGCCAGCGCGCCGGTGAAGAAGGCCCCGACGCCGCCCGGCAGGCGGGCCAGCGGTCCGGAACCGGCGGCCTGCAGCCCGCCGCCGACGTGGAAGACGCCCGACAGGTTCAGCGCCACGGCCAGCATCAGCAGCGCCAGGCCGGCGATCACCGGCGGCGATTGCAGCTGGAAGCCCCAGCCGACCGCCTCGCCCGCCGCGCGCAGGCCCAGCAGGACGCCGGCCAGGATCAGGAAGGTGGTCAGCACGCCCGCGAGAAAGGCCAGGCCGTCCCGTCCTGCATGGCGGGGATTGTGGGCCGAAGCCGTCAGGGCCGCGGCCTTCATCGCCAGGATGGGGAAGACGCAAGGCATCAGGTTCAGGATCAGCCCGCCCAGCAGGGCGAACAGCGCCGCCTTGGCGAAGGCGCTCCAACCGGCCGGTTCAGTCGCTACGGGCGCCGTGTGCTCGGGTCGGGTCGTGACGTCGCCGGACCCCGTCGCGCCCGGCAGGGCCGCTCCCGGTTCGGCGCGGATCTCCCAGGCGCCGTTCTCGGTGACGAGAACGCCTCCGATCGGACCCGACAGGCCGTTGGTGTTCATCTTGCCGCCGGCGGCAAGGGCCAGGGTCAGCCCTTGCGGGCCCCAGGACCCGGTCTGGGCGGCGGCGTGGTCGATCACCCCGCTCTCGAACGGGAAGAAATAGCTCGGACCCGGATCGCGGCCGGCCAGCGGACCGCCGGTCGCCGTCAGGGTCAGCACCCCGTTCTCCAGCGAGACGTGCGCCGTGATCCCGGCCGGACGCGGGGCCTGTTCCAGCACTCGCGCGATGGCCGCGCCATGAGCGGGGTCCAGCGGCGCGGCGCCCTCGCGCACAGGCAGGTCGAGGGTCAGTGTCAGGTCGTCGGGCACGCACATCTCGGCGCTGCAGACCAGGAACTGCGCCTTCACCAACAGGGGCAGGACGGTTCCGGGCCGCGCGTCGGCGGGGACCTCGATCGGCACGGGCAGATAGACCACGCCCTCGTAGCCGTAGTTGACCAGCTGCTGCAGCCGTTGCCGGTCCGGCAGGGGCCAGACGATGTCGCCGGCCGACACGCCCTGCGGCAGGGTCCAGACCAGGGTGGTCGGACCGCCGGAATCGCCCGGATTGCGCCAGTAGGTGTGCCAGCCCGGTTCGATATTCTGACGGATCGCCACCACCGCGGTCGAACCCGGCGCGGCCCAGCGGCTCATCGCCACCAGCTCGGCCTCGATCCGTTCGGTGCGCTGCGGGCCGGCGGACGGGGCCGCCTGCGCCCAGGTCGCGACCGGGACCAGCATCAGGCCGAGCAGGATCAGAAGACGGAACAGCCGACGCATCGGGCCTCGCGAACAGGGACGTCCCGACCCTAGCCGGTCATGGCCCCCGCCGTCACTGGCGCGGACAGCGGCGCGTCGTCTCACGCTGCGAATCCCTCTCCCGTTGGGAGGGGGACCTACACCGGCGGCTGCGGCGGAGCGGTGATGACCTCGACGTTGTCGTTCAGGAGGTAGGCCAGTTCGTCCAGGGCGACGCGGCGCTCGGCGGGGCTGGCGGCGGCTTCGACAGCCTCGACCTTCTTCGGCATGTCTTCCGAAATGCCGCGCAGGATGCATTTCAGGTCGCCGTCCGTGCCGCGCTCCTTGAGGATCAGGTGACCCTGCATGTCGAGCGCGGCCAGTTCGGCGGCGCGTGTCTTGAAGCCGGTGAAGGCGTCGGCCGTCATGAAGCCGGGCTGGTCCGCCGCGCCGCTGGCCATCCAGCCCCGGACGACGCCGCGCAGATCGCCCGAACGCGTGATGATATCGGCGAACAGGGGCTCGCCCGCGACCGAAACCGGCGCGTCGGCGGCCGCCGGCGGCTGGGCCGCGGCGAGGGCCACGCCCGGGTCGGAGAGCAGGAGAGAGACGGCCAGGGCGACGCCGCAGGACATGGCGAACCTCTTTTGTTGGTCCGAATCGTGGATTCGGCGTTGAACCGGCTTACGCCCGACCCGTAAACGAGGGTTTACCCCCTTCCCCGATCGAGACCGCCGAATGACCGCCCGCTCCCAGGCCCTGGCCATGTTCCGCGCCGTTGCGAAGAAGGACGCCGGGTCCCGCATCGTCCACCAGTTCGCGACCGATCCGCGTCGGACGGAGCGCATGGGTGTCGAGGCCGCGGGTCTCTATGTCGACCTGTCCAAGCAGTCGTGGAGCGCCGAAGGCTTCGAGGCCGCCCTCGATCTGGCCCGGACCTGCGATGTCGAGGGACGCCGGAACGCCCTGTTCGGCGGCGAGGCGGTCAACAACACCCAGGGCCGCGCGGTGCTGCACCCGGCGCTGCGCGCCGCCGCCGACGCCGATTTCAGCGCTCTGGGCGAGCCGGTGTCGAAAGAGGTCAACGAGACCCGCAACGCCATGGCCCGGTTCGCGGTCGACATCGGCTCGGGCGCCGAGACGGGCGGGACCAAACAGCCGTTCACGGCCATCGTGCACATCGGCATCGGCGGCTCGGACCTGGGCCCGCGCCTGCTGTGGGACGCGCTGCGGCCGCTGGAGCCGACCATCGATCTGCGCTTCGTCGCCAACATCGATCCGCGCGACATGGCCGAGGCCCTGTCCGGGCTGGATCCGGAAACTACCCTGGTGGTCGTCGTGTCGAAGACCTTCACCACCCAGGAGACCCTGGCCAACGCCGACCTGGCCAAGGCGTGGCTGGCCGAGAGTCTGTCGCCGCGCCGGATGGCCCGGCACCTGATCGGCGTCACCGCCGCGCCGGAAAAGGCCGAGGCCTGGGGCTGCGGCAAGACCTTCGGCTTCCGCGACTGGGTCGGCGGCCGTTATTCGCTGTGGTCGGCGGTCAGCCTGTCGGTCGCCGTGGCGCTGGGCTGGGACGTGTTCGAGCGGGTGCTGAACGGCGCCCAGGCGATGGACGAGCATTTCCTGACGGCGGACCTGGAGCGCAACGCGCCGGTGCTGCTGGCGCTGGCGCAGGTGTTCAACGTCGAGGGCCTGGACCGCCACGCGCGCACGGTCGCGCCCTACGCCCACGGCCTGCGCCGTCTGCCGGCCTTCCTGCAGCAGCTGGAGATGGAGTCGAACGGCAAGCGGGTGAAACGCGACGGCTCGGGCGTCGATACGGCGACGGGTCCGGTGGTGTTCGGTGAGCCCGGCACCAACGGCCAGCACGCTTTCTTCCAGCAGATTCATCAGGGGCCGAAGGTGGTCCCGGCGGAGTTCGTGGTGGTCGGCCACACCTCGGAAGGGGCGATGGACGCCCGCGAGGGCGACGCGCCGCTGTGGTCCAACGCCCTGGCCCAGGCCCAGGCCCTGATGGTCGGCAAGACCGAGGCCGAGGCGAAGGCTGAACTGATCGCGGCGGGGGCCGACAAGGCTGAGGCCGAGCGGCTGGCGCCGCACAAGACCTTCCCGGGCAACCGCCCCTCGACCACCATCCTGATGGACGCCCTGACGCCGGAGGCGGTCGGCGCGCTGATCGCCCTGTATGAGCACAAGACCTTCGTCGAGGGCGTCATTTGGGACATCAACAGCTTCGACCAGTGGGGCGTCGAACTGGGCAAGGTGCTGGCGAAGGCGATCCTGAAGGACGTCGAGGCCGGCGAGCCGTCGCCGAGCCTCGATCCCTCCACCGCCGAGCTGATGAAGCGGCTGATGGTGTAGGGCAGTGCTGATCCTTTTCCCGGTGGGAGAAGGTGGCCCAAGGGTCTGATGAGGGTCGACTGCCTGCGTCGCCGTGCAGCGCATCGGCTTCCGTCTTCCGCGAAGCGACCTCAAGCGAAGGTTCATCACAAAGCGCACCAAGGAGCACGAAGGGCACCAAGAAAGCCGCGCCAGGCTCAGTGGCTTGGCGCCCTTTATGAGACTTCGTGTCCTTCGTGACGAACCAGCCGTCCATCGAGACGCTCCGGCCCGCCCCCCATGACGCACCGCCCGGCGACTATGTGGCGCAACCGGAAATCCTGTCGAGACGGTCCACTGCACGCCACGGATATGTGATCGCGGCGGCTCGCTTGCGTGATGATACCTTCGGATCGTCGGACGGGGCCTGTCACAACGGCTTTCGGGAGACCCACATGGTCAGGCCTCTGATGTTGCTGGCGGCGATCGCCGCCCTTGCCGCTCCGGCGCTGGCGCAGGACGCCGTGAGGAACGAGCGGATACAATTCGCGCGGGGGGCCAGCTCGGCGACGGTGACCGGGGACATCCAGGGCTATGACACCGTCAACCATCTGGTAGGCGCGCGGGCCGGCCAGACGATGAGCGTGCACATGCGCTCCAGCAACGCCTCGAACTACTTCAACGTCACCGCGCCGGGCGCGGACGCCGCGCTGTTCACCGGCAGCAGCGACGGCCAGCATTTTGAAGCGCAGCTGCCGTCGAGCGGCGACTATGTGGTGCAGGTCTATCTGATGCGGAACGCGGCCCGTCGCGGCGAGAGCGCCAACTACACCCTGACGGTCGACGTCCGCTGACATGAGAAAAGGCGGACGTCGTTTCCGACGCCCGCCCTCCTCGCCCACGCACCCGGTCAGTACTTGCGCGACCGGATGAAAGGGAAGCTGTCTACCAGCGACGGTCGTACCGGTAGTCCCGATCGCCGCGGCGGTTCTGGCTGCTGCGCCACTCGCCGTGGTTTCGCCAGAAGCGGCCGTCCCGGTAGTAGCCGCGGCCCTGATAGGTGCGGCCCTCGACGTAGCGGTCCTGACGGCCGTAGCGGTCGTCGTAGCGGTAGCCGCTGTTGTAATCGCGGCTGTTGATGCCGTGCTCGCGTTCCCAGTGGCCCTGGTTCCGGTAACAGCGACCGCCGCGGTAGTAGCCGCAGTCGTCGCCGCCGTCGCTTGCGGCCGCGCCGACCGCCGCGCCGGCCAGGGCGCCGCCGGCGATATAGGTTCCGTCGCCGTTGCCCATGACCGCGCCGGCGAGGGCGCCGACGGCGGCGCCGATCAGGGCGTCTTTCGTGCGGTCATTGTCCTGGGCGGCCGCCGGCGTGGCGGTCATCAGGCCCAGGGCCATGGCGCCGACCACGGCGGGGGTGGCGATGGCGATCTTCGAAAGGGTCTTCATGGTCGGTTCCTTTCCTCTTTCGACGCTGCGTGCGCCGTTGTGAGGACCCTTATGGGCGCGCGCGGCTGAACGGGTCGGGAGGCGGGTGTTCATGGGCGGTTCACCTTGCCAAGCTTGCCGGAATGCGGCCCCATGCCGGGAACGGACGGGAGGCGGATGTGCGCAGGCTGCTGACGGGTGGACTGATCGGGCTGACGGCGGTGACGGTCGCCTCGTGCGCCACGGCCCAGACGACGCCGCAGGAGCCGCCTCCGGTGGTCGCCCCGGCGCCCCCGCCACCGCCGCCTCCGCCTCCGCCTCCCCCGCCACCGCCGCCTCCGGCCTCGGACGTCCGCATCTCGGCCCCCACGCCTGCGGACCAGGTCACCGAGATTCTTGCGCGCGAACAGGACCCGGAGGCCGCCGCGGCCGCCCTGGTCGCGCTGGCGACCGAACGCTACGACGCCGGGGACGCGGCGGGCGCCGGCGCAGCCCTGATCGCCGGGGTCGAGGTGGTCGAAACGCGGTTGGGCAAGGACGCGCCCGCCGTCGCCCGGCCGTTGGGGGCGCAGGCCCGGCTGAAGATGGAGACCGGCGACTATCCCGGCGCGCTGGCGGACCTGGAACGGGCGCAGGCGCTTCTGGAGGGTGCGGCGACGCCGGACCCGGTCGAGCGCGCCACGCTGATCTATGACCGCGGCCGCGCCTTCGACCTGCTGGGCCGCAACGAGGAGGCCGAGGCCGCTGCGCGCGAAAGCCTCGCCTTGCGTCGCGAACTTCTCGGCGCGGTGCACGAAAAGACCGCCGACAGCCTGAACCTGGTGGCCAACACCCTGACCGCCCAGGGCCGGCACGCCGAGGCCGACCCGCTCTACCGGCAGGTGCTGGGCATGTACGAGGTGCTGTACGGGCCCAACGACCCGCACGTGGCGATCGTGCTGTCCAACCTGGGCAACTCGCTGCGGCGCTCCGGCCGGGCGCATCAGGCGGAACCGCTGTACGTGCGCGCCGTGTCGATCGCGGAGCAGTCGGAATACCGGGTGCTGCTGGCCCAGTGCCTGACCAACCTCGGCTGGTTCCTGCACGTGACCGGCCAGGGCGAGCGGGCCGAGGGGCCCTTCCGCCGGGCGCTGGCGCTGGCGCTCGAGATCGTCGGGCCGGACCATCCCTTCACCGGCGTGACGCAAGCCAACCTCGGCTACGCCCTGTCCGACCAGGGCCGCTGGGCGGAGGCGGAGGAGCCGTTCCGTCTCGGGCTGGCGACGTTCGAGGCCGGGGTCGGCCCGGACAGTCCCGACCTGCTGGACGCGATCGAGGGCTATGCCGCGGTGCTGGACAAGCTGGGCCGACAGGAAGAGGCCGAGGCGCTGTATCGTCGCAGCCAGGCCATCGCTGACGCGCGTCTGCCGCCGGGGCATTCGGACGCGCTGGCGGGGACCGAGCGCTTCGCCGGCTTCCTGGTCCGTCACGACCGCTCCGGCGAGGCGCTGATGCTCGTGCGCGGCGGGCTGGACGATCTGTTGGGCGAGCAGGCGCGCGGGCGGGACTGGCGCACGCGGGTGAAGGGCGCGCGCCCCCTGTTCGGCCGTCAGGTCGAGGCCGCCTGGACTCTGGCCGCCGCCGGCTGAATCCGCGAAATCAGGGCCGCTCGCCTTGACGCTCCCGACCGGGGCGCCTAACTGCCGCTCGCGTTAGCACTCGGGTCTGTCGGCTGCCAAAATGGCCAGTCCCGCCGAGCGCCGCACAGACTTTTCTCAAGGGAGATACATCAGATGGCGTTTCGTCCGCTCGGCGACCGCGTGCTCGTGAAGCGCGTGGAAGAAGAATCGAAGACCAAGGGCGGGATCATCATCCCCGACTCGGCCAAGGAAAAGCCGCAGGAAGGCGAAGTCGTCTCGGTCGGCCCCGGCGTCCGTGACGAATCCGGCAAGGTCAACGCGCTGGAGCTCAAGGCCGGCGACCGCATCCTGTTCGGCAAGTGGTCGGGCACGGAAGTGAAGATCGATGGGGACGACCTCATCATCATGAAAGAGTCGGACGTGCTGGGCGTGCTTTCCTGAGCACCGGCTGTCCACGACTTTTTCCCAAGATAATCAGAACCAAGGAGCAGCCAGATGGCCGCCAAACAAGTGATGTTCTCCACTGACGCGCGCGAGAAAATGCTGCGCGGCGTCAACGTTCTCGCCAATGCCGTGAAGGTGACCCTCGGTCCCAAGGGCCGCAACGTCGTGATCCAGAAGTCCTTCGGCGCCCCGCGCTCGACCAAGGACGGCGTTTCGGTCGCCAAGGAAATCGAGCTGGAAGACGCCTTCGAGAACATGGGCGCCCAGATGATCCGCGAAGTCGCTTCGAAGACGAACGACAAGGCGGGCGACGGCACCACCACCGCCACCGTCCTGGCCCAGTCGATCGTCCAGGAAGGCCTCAAGGCCGTGGCCGCCGGCATGAACCCGATGGATCTGAAGCGCGGCATCGACAAGGCCGTCGCCGTCGTCCTCGCCGACATCAAGGACTCCAGCCGCAAGGTCAGCGCCAACTCGGAAATCGCCCAGGTCGGCACCATCTCGGCCAACGGCGACCTGGAAGTGGGCGAAATGATCGCCCGCGCCATGGAGAAGGTCGGCAACGAGGGCGTCATCACGGTTGAAGAGGCCAAGACGGCCGAAACCGAGCTGGACGTCGTCGAAGGCATGCAGTTCGACCGCGGCTACCTGTCGCCCTACTTCATCACCAACGCCGACAAGATGGAGGTTCAACTCGAGGAGCCGCTCATCATGCTCCACGAGAAGAAGCTGTCGTCGCTGCAGTCGATGCTCCCGATCCTGGAAGCCGTGGTCCAGTCGGGCCGCCCGCTGGTCATCATCGCCGAGGACATCGAGGGCGAGGCCCTGGCCACGCTGGTCGTCAACAAGCTGCGCGGCGGCCTGCGCGTCGCCGCCGTCAAGGCTCCGGGCTTCGGCGACCGCCGCAAGGCCATGCTGGAGGACATCGCCGTCCTGACCGGCGGCCAGGTCATCTCGGAAGACCTCGGCATCAAGCTCGAGAACGTCACCCTCGACATGCTCGGCAAGGCCAAGAAGGTCACCATCACCAAGGACGACACCACCATCGTCGACGGCGTCGGTGAGAAGGACGCGATCGAGGCCCGCATCGGCCAGATCAAGGCCCAGATCGAGGCCACGACCTCGGACTACGACAAGGAGAAGCTGCAGGAACGTCTGGCCAAGCTGGCCGGCGGCGTCGCGGTCATCCGCGTCGGCGGCTCGACCGAAGTCGAGGTGAAGGAAAAGAAGGACCGCGTCGACGACGCCCTCAACGCGACCCGCGCGGCCGTCGAGGAAGGCATCGTCCCGGGCGGCGGCATCGCCCTGCTGAAGGCCACCAGGGCGCTTGAAGGCCTGAAAGGCGACAACGCCGACCAGACCGCCGGCATCGCCATCATCCGCCGCGCCATCCAGGCCCCGATCCGTCAGATCTCGGAAAACGCCGGGGTCGAAGGCTCGATCGTGGTCGGCAAGGTGCTGGAGAACGACAGCCGCACCTTCGGCTTCAACGCCCAGACGGAAGAGTACGGCGACCTGGTCAAGATGGGCGTCATCGACCCCGCCAAGGTCGTCCGCACCGCCCTGCAGGACGCCGCCTCCGTGGCCGGAATCCTGATCACGACGGAAGCGGCTGTCGCCGACGCGCCGAAGAAGGCCTCGGCCGGCGGCCCCGCCGGCGGCGGCATGGGCGGCATGGGCGGCATGGGCGACATGGACTTCTAAGCGGATCGAGGCGGGCGCGAGCCCGCCTCGGGACGCCCCGGCGGTGGTCTGGGTCCGGTCAGCTCAGAGCTGTGCTGAAATGAAGAGGGCGGGCCCGGTGACGGGCCCGCCCTTTTTGCGCGTAGATGGTGAGTGAATTGGAAGGCCTTCCCTACTCAAACCGAACCAACTCCAAAGGATCTTTTCGTCCCTCCTGTTCGATCAAGAACCGGAAGCGATTTAGGAGGATGCGGCTGCGAACACCCGGCGCTTCTTGGCCGCTTGCGATATCGATATTGATGTACTGCTTCCGACCGGGAGACAGCTCAATTCCTACGCGCAGATGAGGCTGGCCCTCGGATGTCATCAGTAGTGCGATGGAGGCATCGGCTGCCGCGAGGGGCAGTTGGAAGGCCTGATCGCCAGGCAGGGGCTCGATCACAAGCCGGCCAGGTACATCTGCGGGATAATCAACGTTGTAGATACCGCGAAGCTGTAGACGTTCCGGGCCCGTCAGGATCAAGTAGTAGGTGTCGCCACCCCTCTCATCCTGGCAGACGAGCCCTACCCAAGGCGATCCATCCATTTGCCCAACCACTAGCGTGCCCGGCTCAGGAGGTTGATCTCTCTTTGGGCGCGCGCTCTGTATTCCGAATGTAACGACCTGAACCATCAATCATCTGCCTTGAGCATGAGCTGAGCTATTCCCATCCACGCCTTATCGCGGTTCGATTGCAGGTCGGACAGTGAATGGCGTAGGTGGGGCGGCCCTCTTCCCGTGCTCTTCGTGCTTCTTCAGCGGTCAGAACTTCGATTTCGAACCGGTGACCACAGTTCTGGCAGCGGTATCTGTTCAGCTTACTCATACTGAATACCCGCCCGTTCGACGAAGACGTTCCACAACCATTCGGCTGCGCGTTCTGATGAATAGCGCGTAGAGTCTTGGGTTCCTGACCAGACACCATCCACGATTAGGAACAGATTGAACTCGTCTGCATCCACACGAATGGAGCCATGTGACGTGTTCGACGCCGCGTGGGCTTCAAACACGTAGCTGATATCGCCAAACCCGCGTCGCTTGTTGTTATGCACAGTGATCGAAGCTTGTTGGTTTCCGACTTTGGCTCGATTCACGATTGTGCAGGTAAAGGCTGTCGGACTCATCATCTCGTGCCTCGTTCTGAGGTCCTCTGAGGCACGAGCTAATTCCTCGCAGGAGGATGCAAAGTAATCTTTGATCACTTCGAAGGTTTTGTCGGCAAACTCAGCACGCTCAATCGCGTCGAAGTCCCTCTTCACCTTCACGCGGCGAGGAGCGAAGTTGTCAGTGGTCCCTGTCGCAATCAACGACGGCGTAAGCTGACCTTGTGAGTGCACATCAGTCAGCTTGCGAAGGCCGGTGATCACGTCGAGGAAGGCGTTGTTTGCGTTAGTCCATTCTGAGATCGGTTTGCCGTCTTTGGGCAAGGCCATGAATTGACGAAGCGGGGATGAAAGCCAATCGGATGGCTCGGCGATGATGGGTACGATGCGCATCTTGCCCGCCTGCTGCAGTTCGAGTGCCCGCTCGAACTCCTTCTCGTAACAGTAGCCTGACGCCAAGTAGTCTGGGCTGACGATCGCCAAAAATAGATCGCTCGCATCCAGCTCATTGCTGATCGTTCCATCCAAAACCGAACCTGCCAAGATGTCGCGATCATACCAGGTCGCTATCTGACCCTCTCGCTGCAGCATCGCGAGATGCTTGTGGAGGCGCTCCAGATACCGTTCGTCGGCATGCGAATAGGAGATGAAAGCTTTCAATTCGGGCTCCTTTCATCGCGCACTTTGGTTGACGAACGGTCGAGTCGCAATAGTGGGTTGCTAAAATGTTCACGTCGCGTGACGATGCATCCAGCAACTGACGCGTGCGAGCGTAGCTCCAGGAGGCCCCGATGGAATTGACGCATCTTCCCGCTGATCTGCTCTCCGCAGCAAAAGCCGGAGATTTTCCTGCAGGCACGCTCATCTTCACGCCCTACGCTTGGTACGGTGAAGAGCCGTTGCAGCTAGGCATCCGCGTGGGAGATGAAGGGGATATC
The DNA here is from genome assembly GCF_014196335.1 of Brevundimonas lenta. GTDB lineage: Bacteria > Pseudomonadota > Alphaproteobacteria > Caulobacterales > Caulobacteraceae > Brevundimonas > Brevundimonas lenta. Next base: position 163,894 of record NZ_JACIDM010000001.1, on the reverse strand, counting down.
TTCGCCCTGACCGATTGGCATGGAGGTCGCTCCAAGGCCGGTACAATAGTCACAACGCGTGGCGACCGACCGGTTTTCGGCTTCCAGCATGTCGCCCGGTTGTATTTGAACCCGTCAACCTCGACGGTCGCGATCAATAGCTCGAGGGCGGCGAACGGCTTTGTCGCGCTCAGCAGTGAGGGTTTGGTCCTAGCGTCGATACGGCCCGATCCCAACTTTCACACAATGTCATACCCGTATCTCATTGATCCACGCACATGGCAGCCACTAGCGGCCTCAGCGCAGGTCTCGCCGGAGGTGTGGTTCGACGACTGGCAGATTCGGATCGAGTTGAGTGGCAATGAGACGTTTGTCGCTTCGATTGCTCGCCAAGCTGATTGAGATCTAGTCGACACCGTCACCGGGGTCCAAGCGGAACCCATTTCATTGCATAGGCGTCAGATTGCCAATGACGGGTTGGCGCTTGGCCATCCTGGAACGTCCCGCGCAGGGTCGTCTGTGCGTTCGGCGAGAGGTTCGTGTTGAACGTCCACGTCAACGTCGTGATCTTGGCGTCCGCCGGGAATTTCCCGTCGGGGCCGGCCGGCTTGTCTGAAAAGTCTGCAGCGACTTCTACTTCGGTCAGCATTTTGTCTGAGAAGCTGTTGGCAACCTCAATAGCGATTGCATCTTCGATCCCGCCGCTGACGTAGTCTTGTACCCCGTAGTTAGCGATGCGGTTGACTGCGATGGTCTTGCCTCGTTCCGACAAAGGCACCGCTTCCTGGAAACGTCGAATGCAAACGTCCGCGGCCATGTTTCGGCTGGCCTGATCACCGCCATCACGAGCGTTCTTCAAGATGCATTCGTCATAGCTACGGCCGAACGTCTTTGCCGAGTCATCGCAGCCCGCCACTGTGAGGGCGATGGTTGAGACAAGAAAGATTGCGCGCATGATCAACGGTCGTCGGTCAGGGGAGGGGTGTCGTGAGTGAGGACTAATCAGCGTGTGCCAATGTCTCGACTTCGCGATCACAGAAGCGGCAAATCTTCGCCTCCGCCTTGATCGTTTCAGCGCACCACGGGCACTTTTTGACGGGATCGGCATCTACGGTCGCGGTCTCCGACGATGCCGGGGCCTGGCGGGTCGCTGCGGAGGTGTTCGCGACGAGCGCCGCAAGGGCGGCGTCCCTGGCGGCTTCGGCGGCCTGCTTTTTCGGGTCTTTCAGGATCAGGGCGCAGGGCAGCGCGACGATGAACAGTGCCGCGCCGAAGAGCCACCACAGAACGAAGTTGTGACCTTTGCCCGACGCAATCGCCGCCGGCAGAAGTCCGATAACTACCGCGATTAGAAAGATTTCCATGTGTTCCCCCAAGGCCAGACTGGCTCGGGCGAGGTTGGAGTTCAAGCAGGACTTCGTTCGAGACGCGGGGATTCCCCCTCCACCGCTTCGCGGTTCCCCTCCCCCATGAGGGGGAGGAAAGGCGTCATGGGCGGGGCTGCGCGTGACGGACGCGCGGGGCGCGCCCGTCATGAGTGGTCTGGCAGTGGCGGTTCCGGATTGCCGAACGCTCTAATAGTTGCGATCCATGAACAACCGCGGGGAGGAGCATGGACGTTTTCGTCAGCGTGGGCACGGGCCTGAGCCCGGAGCAGGAAGCGTTCGTCAGCGCAGTCGAGGCCCGGCTAAAGGCGGTCGGCTGTTCGCCCTGCACGATCGGCAGGAACACTTTCAGCGCCGACGCGCCGCTTCGGGCGGTCACGGATCTGATGGACCGCTGCTCGGGAGTCGTGGTGATCGCGGTCGAGCGCTACTGGGTGCAGGACGGCGTCGAGCGGCGAGGTGGAGCGAGGTCGAAGTCGCTGGCGGGAGTCGGCCTAGCCACCCCGTGGAACCAGATCGAGGCGGCCATGGCCTATAGCCGGGGCCTGCCTCTTTTGGTTCTGGTCGATCAGAGCCTCCGCTGTGACGGACTGCTCGAGAAGGGCAATGACTGGTTCGTCCATGAGCTTCCGATAGACCCGGCAGCCTTGAACAGCGTCACGTTCACGGGGCTGCTGGACAGCTGGCGACAGCGGGTTGCCGCACCTCCGAGCCGTCCCGAGCCAGCCAGCGATCCGTCGAAGATGACTATCGGTGCGTTGGCCGGTGCCCTGGGTCCCGCGCAGCTGTGGGCCATTCTGGGGGCCCTCACGGTTCTGATGGGCGGGGCGTTCACGGCCGGGGCGACCGTTGGGAAACTGATCGATCCTCCGGAAAGCTCAAAGGCGGCAGGGGAAGCGGCGGGCAAGTAGAACGGACCACCCGCCCCAACCCGCCTCAAGGACGCTTCGCGCCGCTCGTGCGGCAGGCCGGGACGGCCTGTCCTTGACCCGTGCCGGGTCGGGCGGGCGGGGCTGGGCGTGACGGACGCGCGGGGCGCGCCCGTCTGGATTTCCACCGGAGGCGCTGCGGCTATTCGCCGACGACCAGCCGACTTTAACGAACAAAGTCGCGCCGTTTCAACGCTCTGATCCGCAGCAATCCCATTCGACGCGCCTGTGTTGGGGCCTCCCCGATAATGGCGGGATGACACAGGACACACGACTTCACAGACAGCCCTATTGCCGGCGGAGCGCCGATGACTGGGCCTTGATCGAGCGGCTGTATCGGGCCGGGGCGACCGCCAAGGCGCTGGCGAAAGAGTACGGCGGGACCGAGCGGACGATCTATGCGCGCGCCCGCGTGCACGGCTGGCTGCGCAAGGATGCGCAGCCGCTGGCGCCGCCGTTGACCGAACTTGAGGCCGACGCGGCGGCGCGCGAGGCGGGGCTGGAGGCGCGCGCCGACGGTCTGCCGCCGGCGGATGCGCCGGTGCGGATGCTGGCGGCCGGGGCCTCGCTGGGGGATGCGGCGCGGGCGGCGGCGGAGACGGCGATCCGGATGCTGAGGGACGGGCAGCCGGCGCGGTCCTACACCTATGCGCGGCTGGCGGGGACGCTGGAGCGGCTGGCGCGCGGGCCGTCTCTGGGGGCGGCCGGGGATGGCGGGGGTGCGGACGGGACGGAGCGGGGGCGGCTGGCGGCGCTGGACTTTCTGCGGGGGGAGGCGTGCGCGGAATGAGCGGGTGCAAAGCGGCTTCGTCGTCGCGTCGCGATGCGCCTCTCCTCCACCCCCTCGACGGGGGAAGGGTCGGGGATGGGGGTGGCGACGCGGCGGGGACGGTCGGGCTGGAAGACGCCGGCGTCTTCGCGACCGAGGCGGAAAGGGCGGCGGGAACACCCCCACCCAACCCTCCCCCGTCGAGGGGGAGGGCTTCTGAGCTTTTGTCGGCCGAGGTGCTGGGGGCGGCGGCGTGGGCGGCGGCGAGCCATGAGGGGCAGAGGGCGCCGGCGGGCGACTGGCGGACCTGGGTGTTTCTGGGCGGGCGCGGGGCGGGGAAGACGCGGGCCGGGGCGGAGTGGGTGTGGGCGACGGCCTGCGCGCTGGGCGCCGGGGGGCGGATCGCGCTGGTGGCGCCGACGCTGCACGACGCGCGGGCGGTGATGGTCGAGGGGCCGTCGGGCGTGCTGAACCTGCCGTTCCGCTCGGGCGCGGTGTTCGAGCCGTCGCTGAGGCGGGTGCGGTTTCCGGGCGGGGCGCTGGGGCTGTTGTTCTCGGCCGAGGAGCCCGAGCGGCTGAGGGGCCCGCAGTTTCACGCCGCCTGGGGGGATGAGGTGTGTGCGTGGGGGCGGGGGGAAGAAGTGCTCGCGATGTTGAGACTTGGGTTGAGGCTGGAATGGCCGGTGCGGGCGAGCGATTCCTTGGTGGGCCGCGGACCGTCGGCCCCTTCGGGGACCTCCCGACCCGACGCGGCCTGGGCTTCGCCGCATCCTGGCGCTCAAGCAGCGAGCGACCGCGTCGCGAGCGGTAGCGCCCCACAACTGGTTCTCACATCTACGCCCAAGCCGGGGCGGTTGATGCGCGGGGTGCTGGGCGAGGTCGGATGCGTGCGGACGGATGCGGGGACGCGGGCCAATGCGGCCAACCTGGCGCCGGGGTTTCTGGCGGCGATGGAGGATCTGTACGGCGGCACGCGGCGGGCGGCGCAGGAGCTGGAGGGGAAGCTGCTGGAGGCGGAGGGGGCGCTGTTCCGGCATGAGGATATCGAGAGGGCGCGGGCGTGGGGGGAAAGTTACGTCGGGCCGTGCGAGCGCGTGGTCGTGGCTGTCGATCCGCCGGCGGGGACGCTGTCGGGGCGGCCGAGGGATGCGTGCGGGATCGTGGCGGCGGGACGGCTGGGGGACCGGTTCGTGGTGCTGGAGGACCGGACGGCGGCGGGGCTGTCGCCCGAGGGCTGGGCGGATCGGGTGAGGCGGACGGCGGAGGCGCACAAGGCGGCGAAGGTGGTGGTGGAGGCCAACCAGGGCGGGGCGATGTGCGAGGCGGTGCTGAAGGCCTGCGGCCTGACGGTTCCGGTGCGGCGGGTGCATGCGAGCCTGGGCAAGGCGGCGCGGGCCGAGCCGGTGGCGGCGCTCTACGAACAGGGGCGGGTGGCGCACCTGCCAGGTCCGGGGCCGGGGCTGGAGGCGCTGGAGGAGGAGCTGATGGGGCTGGGAAGCGAGGGCGCGGGCGGGGGCAGCCCGGACCGGGCGGATGCGCTGGTCTGGGCGATCACCGAGCTGATGCGGCCGAGGCGGCGGCCGGGGGTGTGGGTGCTGTAGGGGGAGCGTGGGGCTCCCCCTCCACCATCCTTCGCCAAGGCTCCGGATGGTCCCCCTCCCCCAGAAGGGGGAGGAGAACTAGTCGTGTCCGTGCCCGTGGGTCTCCGTGGCGGTGACGCCGGCGGCCCAGGTTTCTCCGCCGGACTGGGTGAACCAGAAGGGCTGGCGGGGGCGCCGGCGGGGGGCGACCTCGTCCATGTGGCTGTCGTACACGCGGCCGTTGGCGATGGTGTAGGCGATGGAGGTCGTGTTGCGGATGTTCTCCAGCGGGTTGGCGTCCATCACCACCATGTCGGCCAGCTTGCCGACCTCCAGCGAACCGATGTCGCGGTCCATGCCCAGCGCGCGGGCGCCGTTGAGGGTGCCGGCGCGGATGGCCTCGAGCGGGGTCATGCCGCCCTGGGCCAGGCCCCACAGCTCCCAGTGGGCGCCGAGGCCCTCGCGCTGGCCGTGGGCGCCGATGGAGACGCTGACGCCGTGCTCGTTGAGGCGATGCGCCTCGCGGGCGATGGCGATGTGGTTCCACTCGTTGTCCGGGGCGGTGACCGGGCGGCGGGCGCGGGCGTCGAGGATGCGGCGCGGCACGTACTGCGTCAGGATCGGGTGATCCCAGACGTTGCTCTCCTGGTACCAGTAGTTCTCCCCGAAGGCGCCGCCGAAGGCGACGATCAGGGTCGGGTTGTAGGCGGTGCCGGTCTGGCTCCAGAGCTGGTGGACGTCGTCGTAGAGACGGTCCAGCGGGATCGAATGCTCGATCGTGGTGTGGCCGTCGACGATCATCGACATGTCCTGGTGGAACAGGGAGCCGCCCTCGGGGACGACCATCATGTCCAGCTCGCGGGCGGCGGCGATGATCTGCTGGCGCTGGTCGCGGCGGGGCTGGTTGTAGCTCTTGACGCTCCAGGCGCCGGCGGCCTGCATGCGGCGCAGCGTCGAGCGGGCGTCGGCGAGGTTGTCGATCTGGGCCGTGGTCGGGGTGGCGGCGCCGTACAGGACCGTGCCGGTCGAGAAGATGCGCGGGCCGACGACGCGGCCGGCGCGGGCCAGCTCGCTGTGGGCGAAGATCTCGCTGGTGTCGTTGGACGGGTCGTGCAGCGTGGTGACGCCGAAGGCCAGGGCGGCGTAGTCGACCCAGCTTTGCTCCGGAATGATCTCGTCCGAGCCCATGGAGCCGTGCCAGTGGGCGTCGACCAGGCCGGGCATGATGGTCTTGCCGCTCATGTCCATGACCGGGACGCCGGCGGGGACGGGCGTGGAGGCGGCGGGGCCGATGGCCTCGATGCGGTTGCCGTCGATGATGATGACGCCGTTCTCGATGACCTGCTCGCCGTTCATGGTGATCAGGCGGGCGCCGGTCAGGGCAATGCGGCCCTCGGGCTTGTCGGCGGCGACGCTGAAGCCGAGGTTGATGCCGCGCTCGTCCGGCCTGGGCAGTTCGGCGGGAGCGCCGTCGACGAAGGTGAAGGCCTGGTTGAGGTCGCGGCTGAACAGCTCGGGGCCCAGCGACCACTGCAGGCGGTGCGAGTCGCCCGACCAGCTGAGCCACTCGCCGGCGTCGCGGGTGACGCGGGCCTGGGGCAGGGATTTGCCGTCGGCGCCGACCGTGATCGGGCGTCCGGTGACGGCGAAGGGCGCGACATAGGCGTTGAAGCGCTCGGTCCAGCCCAGCCAGCGGCCGTCGGGCGAGACGGCGAACTCGCTGGCCCATTCCGAGGTCAGGTGGGTCCGTTTGTCCTGGCCGTTGAGGTCGACCGAGACGAGGGTGCGCTTGTCGCCGTCGCGGCCCGAGAGGAACAGGCGGTCGCCGTCGGCGCCGAACTGCGGGGCCTGGCCGTCATCGGTGATGTGGACGGGGGCGCCGCCGGCGGTGGGGATGCGGTAGACGCCCGGATCGCGGCTCCACAGGGCCGAGGTCAAATAGCCGTCGGCGACCGTGCGATAGACGATGGTGCGGCCGTCGGGAGAGAAGGTCGGCTCGACGTAGTGGCCCGGGTTGGGCGTGACCACGCGGCCCTCGCCGCCGTTGGCGGAGACCACGCGAACCGTGCCGAAGTCCTGGTCGTCCCAGGTGGTGTAGACGATGGACCGGCCGTCGCGGGACCAGTTCGGATAGAGCTCGAAATGGTCGCTCTGGCGCGTCAGGCGGCGGGCTGTGCCCGTCGGCAGATCGCGGATCCAGAGATTGCCGAGGGCCTCGAACACCACACGCGAGCCGTCCGGCGAGGGGCGGGCCCAGCGGATCATCTTCACGTCGAAATGGTTAGGCGCGACCTCGACCGGGAAGCGGACGGTCTCCTGCACCCGGCGGGTGTCGGCGACGTGGAAGGGGATGTCGGCCACGGCCTGGGAGCCGACGTCGACGCGCTGGATGCGGCCGTCGGCCCAGAAGACGATGGAGCGGTTGTCGGGCGTCCAGCTGATCGACGGATAGAGGCCGTGAATCGCCCAGGTCTCCTGCATGTCGCGGTCGAGGCTGGAGAAGACCGGCGTCTCGCGCCCGGACTCGATGTCCATGACGTAGAGGACGGACTGGTAGCGAACCCGGCGGATGAAGGCGAGCGAGCGGCCGTCGGGCGAGGGCGTCGGGCGGATCGAACCGCCGGGGCCGGTGATGTAGGGCTCGATCTGGCCGGTCTCGCGGTCGAGACGGCGGATGACGTAGATCTCGGTGTTGGGGTCCTTCGAGTATTCGAAGACGCCGCCCGGCGTGGCGTCATCGCTGAAGTAGACGTAGCGGCCGTCGGGCGAGACGGCGGGTTCGCCCGTGTCCTTCTGCTGCGTGCGGCGCTCGGTCATCTGCACGCCGCCGCCGCCCGCGCGGTGGTACATCCAGAGCTCGCCGGCCCCGAGCGAGCGGCCCGAGGTGAAATGCTTGCGGGCGATGATGAACTCGCCGTCCGGGGTCCATTCCGGCTGGTTCAGCAGGCGGAAGGTCTCCTTGGAGACCTGGGTCGGGTTGGAGCCGTCGGCGTCCATGACCCAGATGTTGTCGCCGCCGCCGCGGTCAGAGGTGAAGGCGATGTGGCGGCCGTCCGGCGACCATTTCGGCTGCATGTCCCAGGCCACGCCGCTGGCGATGGCGCGGGCTTCGCCCCCGGCGATCGGCATGACGTAGATGTCGCCCAGCAGGTCGAAGACGATGGTCTGGCCGTCAGGGCTGACGTCCAGCGACATCCAGGTGCCGCGGGTGACGTTGATGGAGACGTCGCGCGACGGCCCGGGCGGGTTCTGGACGTCCCATTTGGGCGTCTCTGCTGCGGCGGGAGCCGCGGGGGCTGCGGTCGGGGCCGGTTCGGGCGTCTGGGCCCAGGAGGACCCGGCGAACGTCAGGCAGGCGGCCGTAGCCAGCAGAACACGCTTCATTCTTGTACATCCCCAAACAGGGGACGTCCGACGGCATGAGGCGCCCGCGTCCCTGTCGCGGCGCAACAGAGCATTCCGCGCGGCGCGAAGTCCAGCCGCGCGGCCTCAACAACTGTGTCGCGGGGAGGTCAGTCCTCGAGCGGCGGCAGGCCGGCTTCCTTGCGGGCGGCGGCGGCGGCTTTCTTTTCAGCCTTGGCGGCGGCCTTTTCGGCGGCCTTTTTGGCGTCGGCGCGCTCGCGTTCCATGCGTTCGAAGCTGTAGTTGGGCTTACGGGCCATCGGCGTTTCTTTCTTTTTGCAGCGCGGGCGCGCTTCGCGCCGAACGGGCGCGCGGGGGGAAACCCAAGGTGGGGCGCATTGGCCCCGGGAGCAACGTCAATCGACCGCGACAACCTCGACAGTTTGTCCGGCGACGGACGCTTCGTCGCCGACGCGCTTGCCGACGAGGGCGCGCGCCAGGGGCGAGACGTGGCTGACGGAACCGGCGGCGGGGTCGGCCTCGTCCTCGCCGGTGATGCGCCAGGTCTGGGTGCGGCCGTCCTCGCGCTCGATGGCGACCGAGCCGCCGAAGCGGACGCGGCCGTCGGCGACGGTCTCGACCAGCTGGGCGGAGGCGCGGCGGGCGGACCAGTAGCGCAGGTCGCGGGCGGCGCGGGCCATGGGGGTGCGGTCGCTCTCGATCGTACCGCTGGACTGGGCGGCGTTGTAGGCGGCGCGGGCGTCGGCGAGGGCGGCCTCGATCTGCGCCAGGCCCGACAGGGTGACCAGGTTCGGGTGCGGAGAGATGGGACGGTCGGGAAGGTCGGCGGCCGTGGCCTCCAGATCTTCCTCACGGGTGAAGGCGACGCTCATAAGGAATGAGCGTATGGCGGGCGCGGGCGTTCCGGTCACCCCCTCTTCCGCTCCTCCCGGCGAATGCCGGGATCCAGATCGGGGACCAGGCGCCTGGAGACAGGGCATCGAACTCCGGAAAGGTCAGCGCCATTCCATCTGGGCCCCGGATTGGCTGCTTCGCGCCGTCCTTCGGATCGCCGGGGTGAGCGGAAGAGAGTAGAGACCGGCGGATGACAGAGTTGAAGACAGTGCATGTGATCGGCGCCGGCCCCGCGGGGCTGATGGCGGCCGAGCGGCTGGCCCAGGGCGGCGCCCGGGTGGTGGTGCACGAGGCGATCCCGTCCGTGGCGCGCAAATTCCTGATGGCCGGGCGCGGCGGGCTGAACCTGACGCACACCGAGGCGCTGGACGGATTCGTCGGCCGCTATGGCGAGGCCGGGCCGACGGTGGCGGCCTGGCTGGATCGGTTTTCGCCGACGCATCTGGTGGGGTGGGCCGAGGGTCTGGGGCAGGCGACGTTCACGGGTTCTTCCGGACGGGTGTTTCCGAACACGATGAAGGCCTCGCCCTTGCTGCGGGCGTGGCTGAGGCGGCTGGCCGAGCTGGGCGTCGAGGTGCGGACGCGGTCGCGCTGGACCGGGCGCCGCGACGGGGCGTGGGTGTTCGCGACGCCGGAGGGCGAGCGGGTCGAGGCGGCGGACGCCGTGGTGCTGGCGACCGGCGGGGCCAGCTGGCCGCGGCTGGGGTCGGATGGTTCGTGGACGGATGATCTGGCCGGCGCCGGTGTGGAGGTGGCGGCGTTGCGGCCGTCAAACATGGGCTTCGACGTGGCGTGGTCGGAGGTGTTCGCCGACCGGTTCGCGGGCGAGCCGCTGAAGCCGGTGGCGCTGACGCATGGCGACCGGACGGTGCGCGGCGAGGCGATGGTGACCCGCTACGGCCTGGAGGGCGGCGCGGTCTATGCCCTGTCCGGGCCGCTGCGCGAGGCGGTGCTGCGCGACGGGACGGCGGAACTGGTCGTCGACCTGCGGCCGGACCTGACGGTGGAGGCGCTGGCGGCGAAGCTGGCCAGGCCGCGCGGCAAGGACAGCGTGACCAACTGGCTGCGCAAGGCCGGCGGGCTGTCGCCGGCGGCGGTCGGGTTGATGCGCGAAATTCCTGGCGAGGTGCCGCAGGGGGCCGACAAGCTGGCCAAGCGGATCAAGGCGGTGCGCCTGACGCTGACGGGCGTGCAGGGGCTGGAGCGGGCGATTTCGTCGGCGGGCGGTGTGCGGCTGGACCAGGTCGACGACCATCTGATGCTGAAGGCGCTGCCGGGCGTGTTCGTCGCCGGCGAGATGCTGGACTGGGAGGCGCCGACCGGCGGCTATCTGCTGCAGGCCTGTTTCGCCTCGGGCGTGGTGGCGGCGGAGGGCGTGCTGGGGTGGCTAGCATTGGCGCGGGAAAGTTGATTTCGTCTCTGCGCAGGAACCGCTAGCGTATTCAGGTCTGAAATCGAGCCAGCACCCCCCAATCCGCTCATCCCCGCGAAAGCGGGGACCCAGTGCTTTCCAAGGCTGGTAGGAGGGATTGGTTTCAGTGCGACCCCATCGCCACCGGTTCGCCCAAAGAACTGGGTCCCCGCTTTCGCGGGGATGAGCGGAAAGTAGAGAGCCATGAACCGCCTTCGCCTGACCCTCCTCGCCTCCGCCGCCCTGCTGGTCGCGGGCCCGGCCCTGGCCCAGACGGCTGATCCGGCGCTGCTGAACGAGCACACGCGCGTGCTGGCCTCGGACGAGTTCGAGGGCCGCGGCGTGGCGACGCCGGGCGAGCAGAAGACGGTCGACTATGTGGTCGAGCAGTTCCGCGCCCTCGGCCTGGAGCCGGGCGGGCCGGACGGCCAGTGGGTGCAGTCGGCGAAGCTGAGCCGGACGCAGCAGGCGGGACCGGCCACGATCGTCGCGCGGACGCCGGCCGGCGAGATGGAGCTGCGGCGCGGGCCGGACGTGCTGGTGGCCAGCGACCAGCCGCTGGAGCGGATCACGGTGACCGACGCGCCGGTGGTGTTCGTCGGCTACGGCGTCGATGCGCCGGAGCGGAACTGGGACGACTTCAAGGGCATGGACCTGAAGGGCAAGATCCTGCTGGTCATCGTCAACGACCCGGACTTCGGCGCGCCCGAGGGGCATCCGGTGGCGGGCCGGTTCGACGGCAACGCCATGACCTTCTACGGCCGCTGGACCTATAAATTCCAGGAGGCCGCGGCCCAGGGCGCGGCCGGGGTGCTGGTGATCCACGACACGCCCGGCGCCGGATACGGCTGGAGCGTGCTGGAGGGGTCGTCGACGGCGCCCGACTTCGACATCGTCCGTCAGGACTGGGCCGCCGAGCGCGTGCCGGCCCAGGGCTGGATCCAGGGCGAGGCGGCGGAGCGGCTGATCCGGTCAGCGGGTCTGGATTACGCCGCGCTGCGCGAGCAGGCGCGGACGGAGGAATTCCGGCCGGTGGTGCTGCCGGGCGTGACGATGTCGATCGACTTCGGCCAGACCCACGACAACATCGAGAGCCGCAACATCCTGGCGCGTATTCCGGGTTCGGAACGTCCCGACGAGACGGTGCTGTACGGGGCGCACTGGGACGCCTACGGCCGCGCCACGCCGGTCGGGGACGACGACATCTATAACGGCGCCGTCGACAACGCGACGGGCGTGGCGGCGATGATCGAGCTGGCGCGGATGTTCAAGGAAGGCGCTCCGCCCGAGCGGTCGGTGGTGTTCGGCATCTGGACGGCCGAGGAGGCCGGGCTGCTGGGCGCTGAATACTACGCCGCCAACCCGGTCTGGCCGCTGGAGACGACGGTGGCGAACCTGAACATGGACAGCCTGCTGCCGGGCACCGAGGTGTCGCCGCAGATCGTGGTGATGGGCGCGGGCAAGAGCCAGACCGACGCCTGGGTCGGGCGGCGGGCGACCGAACAGGGCCGGGTGCTGATCCCCGATCCGGCGCCCCAGGCAGGCGGCTTCTATCGCTCGGACCATTTCCCGCTGGCGCGACGCGGTGTGCCGGCGCTGTTCGCCGCCGCCGGCTTCACCGGCCACAACGAGGCGAGCCGGGACTATGTGCAGAACCGCTATCACAAGCCTTCGGACGAATGGACGCCGGAGTGGGTGATGGACGCCGCGGCGGTGGACGTGAACCTGCTGTATCTGGTCGGCAGCGACCTTGCGAACAGCGAGGAATGGCCGGAGTGGAATGCAGGGTCGGAGTTCGAGGCGGCGCGGAAGGCGTCGGCGAGCGCGCGGGAGTAGGCCGGAACGCCGGCCGTTCTCAGGCGATCGCGGGGTCCCGGTTGAAGCCCGGCAGGTGGGCCAGGCCGAACGTCAGCGCCGCCGCCAACACCGCGAGGACGGGACCCTCGATCAGGGTCATCACCATGGTCCGTGTCCCGCTCCAGCCATAGGCGCCCCCGAACCGGACATCCAGGGTTGTGCTGAGGCGGGCGTGCAGCGACCAGAGGGTGAAGAGCAGGATAGCGGCGGCCAGGGCGGCGAGGAGCCTGCGGCGCCGACCGGCGGGCGCGAGGATCAGGGCGCTGCCGACGATCAGGGTGATCGCCATGAACGCATCGGCGGCCTGACCGGCCGCTTCGTTGACCTTGAAGCCGGCGAGCAGCACGTTAATCAGCGCGACAGTCGGCAAGGTCAGACCGGCGACGACGCTGGCGAACCGGACCGAGGACGAGTGCGAAGCTGGGCGCATGCGCCAGATGTGACAGCGACCTCCGCCGGGAGCAACTCATACGGCTCAGCTTGCGTGAGGAGTCGAGGATGACGCCGCGACGGGGGAGCGGTAGGAGACCTGCATGACCCTCCCCGACATCCACGGCGTCTGTCCGCCGCGCTTCGCGGCCGTGAAGGACGCCTTCGCCGCCAATTTCACCGATGCGCCCGAGGGGCTGAACGAGCGGGGGGCGCGGTTCAGCGTGGTGATCGACGGCGAGGCCGTCATCGATCTGTGGGGCGGCTGGGCGGATACGGCGCAGAGCGTGCCGTTCGGCGAGGACACGCTGACGCCGGTGTTTTCGGCCGGCAAGTCGGTGATGGCGCTGCTGATCGCGACCTGCGTCGAGCGCGGGCTGCTGGACTACGAGGCGCCGGTGGCCGGCTACTGGCCGGCGTTCGGGCAGGCGGGCAAGGCGCGGATCACGGTCGGCCAGCTGATGAGCCACCAGGCCGGGCTGTCGGGGTTCGCCGAGGCCATCGATCCGACCGACTGGTTCAACCGCGCCGTGGTGCTGGAGAAGCTGTGCGCCCAGGCGCCGCTGTGGGCGCCGGGGACGGCGTCCGGCTATCACCCGATCACCATCGGCTATCTGGCAGGCGAACTATACCGGCTGGTCGACGGACGCAGCATGGGGACGGCGCTGCGTCAGGACTTCCCCGGCCTCGACCTGTGGATCGGCCTGCCGGAAGAGGAGTTCGGGCGCGTGGCGCAGATGCGCAAACCGGCGGCGCCGCCAAACCTGGGCGTCATCGATGCGGTCAAGCGCTCGGCCTTCTTCGACCGCGGCTCGTCGCCGGGACAGCGGGAGTCGGGCGAGTGGCGCAAGGCGGAGATCCCTTCGGCCAACCTGCACGGCACGGCGCTGGATCTGGCGCGGATCGTGGGCGTGGCGGCGACCGGGGCGATCGACGGGCGGACGGTGCTGTCGGACGCGACGCTGGAGGCGCTGCGGCGCGAGCGGATCTACGGCCAGGACCGGGTGCTGCCGTTCGTCATGGGCTGGGCGGCGGGGCTGACCTGCAACCGCGGCCTGGGCGTGTTCGGGCCGCATGACGAGGCGCGCGGGCATTACGGCTGGGGCGGCAGTTGCGTGGTCGCGGACGCGGAAGTGCGGCTGTCGGCGGCCTATGTGATGACGCGCCAGTCGCCGCATCTGATCGGCGATCCGCGCGCGGTGCGGCTGCTGGACGCGCTTTATTCCGTGTTCTGACGCTTCGGCGCGGTCAGGAGGCCGATGACCCCGGCGGCGAACGCCGCGAGCGCGCAGGTGAGCATCACCCACGCATAGCCCCAGTGGAAGGCGTTGCGCAGCGCGCCGTCGGTGGTGTCGCCCGCCATGAAGGCCCCCAGCAGGTCGCGTGCGGTCGCCGGATCGGCGACGCGATGGCTGAACTGGCCGGACAGAACCAGGCCGAGGAGGGCGATGGCCAGAAGACCGGCGACGCGCGCGACCGCATTGTTGACGCCGGAGGCCACGCCGGTGTGCTCCGGCTTCACCGCCCCCATCACCGCGGCGGTCAGGGGGCCGACGGCGAGCGTCATGCCGATCGCCAGCACGGTCATGCCCGCCAGAGGCCCGTCCACATAGCCGGCCGTCCGGGGCATGAAGGCCAGCAGGGCGAGACCGACGCCGGCGAGGACGGGTCCGACGCTGAGCGACAGGCGCGCGCCGAAGCGGTCGGCGAGGCGGCCGGCCGAACCGGAGAACAGGCTCATGATGACGGCGAAGGGCAGCATGGCGGCGCCGGCTTTCGTGGCGCTCCAGCCGTGCACGCGGATCAGATCGAAGGGCAGGAAGAACATGGCCCCGCCCAGGGCGAAATAGAGCAGCAGGGTGAGGCCGTTGATGCCGCTGAACACCGGCGAGCGGAACAGGCCGAGCGGCATCATCGGGTGACTCTGACGCGCCTCGGCGACGAGGAAGGCGATGAGCAGGACCGCGCCGCCGGCGAGGGCGGACAGGATCAGGGGGTTGGTCCAGCCGAGGTCAGGGGCGGCGGTGAGGGCCCATGTCACGGCGGCGAGACCGGAGGTGGCCAGCAGGGCTCCGGCCCAGTCGAGCCCGCGGGCGGAGGGATCGCGGCTCTCGGGCACGGCGCGCAGGGTGACCAGGGCGGTGAGGGCCGCGAGTGGGACATTGATCCAGAAGATGAAGCGCCAGTCGGCCTGATCGGCCAGCCAGCCGCCGATCAGGGGTCCGACCATGCCGAACAGGGCGCCGGCGCCGGCCCAGGTTCCGAAGGCCTTGCCGCGCTCTTCGGGCGGGAAGACCGAGCCGATGACGGCCAGGGCGCCGGGAGTCAGCAGGGCGGCGCCAATCCCCTGCACGGCGCGGCCGACGATGAGCAGCTGGACCGTTGGAGCGAGGGCGCATGCGACGGAGGCGAGGGTGAAGACGGCGACGCCGATGAGGAAGACCAGGCGGCGGCCGAAGCGGTCGCCGGCCGCGCCGCCGATCAGGACCAGGGCGCCGAGCGTCAGCAGATAGGCGTTGGAGACCCACTGGGCGGCGGCGGGACCGGCGCCGAGGTCGTTCTGGATAGCCGGCAGGGCGACGCCCAGGGCCGAGCCGTCGATGAAGGTCAGGCTGGAGCCCAGCACGGTGGCGGCGAGCACCCAGCGCTTGCGGGCTTTCGACAGGGCCTGACCCGGCGCGGCCGCGCCCTGGACCTGTCCGGCGTCGCAGGGACCGCGGTGGGCGTGGGTCATGGGGGGAGCGTAGCGCGGCGGCGGGGAGTTGTCGTCGCCCGGACGCAGCGGAGCGTGGGAAGTGGCTAGTGGCTAGTGGCTAGTGATTGCTGGATCACCAGCGGGAACCGCTCGGCCTCCAATGGCGACCGCGTCAGCCACTAATCACTAGCCACTAGCCACTAATCGCCGCCTCTGGCAGCCGTTCGCGACCCGAGCGTCACGCCGGTTCGGCCGTCTCCTTCAGCGCCTGGCGGGCGGCGCGGACGCGGAAGAGGGCGGCGGCGGCGAAGACGGCGGCTCCGCCCCAGATGAAGGCGAAGGAGGCGATGCGCAGCGGTGTCAGGGCCTCGCCCGCCCAGACGCCGACGGCGAACTGGAGGGTGGGAGCGAGGAACTGGATGAAGCCGATGGTCGACAGCGGCAGGCGACGCGCCGACCAGGCGAACAGGGCCAGCGGCAGCACCGTGGCCGGGCCGTTGGCCAGGGCCCAGAGGGTGTGCGTCGGGCTGTCGAAGGCGACGCCGGCGCCGGTGTGCTGCAGCCACAGGACCCAGGCGAGACCAAACGGGACCAGCAGCAGGCATTCGACCAGCAGGCCGGCCTGGGCGTCGATGGGCACGCGTTTGCGGATGACGCCGTAGGTGGCGAAGCTGATGGCGAGGACGATGGAGATCCACGGAGGGCGGCCGAGCGCGAGCGCCTGGAGCAGGACGCCGACGGCGGCGAGGCCGATGGCGACCCAGCCCCAGCGGTCGATCCGTTCACGGAACAACCACAGGCCGACGATCATGTTGAGCAGGGGGTTGATGTAGTAGCCGAGGCTGGCTTCCAGCGTCGCGTGGTGGGTGGTGGCCCAGACGTAGATGCCCCAGTTCACCGCGATCAGGACCGTCGAGAAGGACAGCCAGGCGAGGGTCTTCGGCGAGCGGAAGACGGCGGCGACCTGGCCGCCCTGTTTGGCGAGAACCACCAGCAGGCCGGCGACGAGCACGGCCCAGAGGGCGCGGTGGGCGAGGATTTCGAGGGCGTCGAAACCCTGCGCCGCCTGGCCCATGAAGAGGAGCGGCATGACGCCCCAGAGAACGTAGCAGCCGAAGGCGGACAGCAGGGCGGCGCGGGACGTGGCTTCAGGTGCCGACGGGGTCACAGCGGTGTTCCTTTCCTTCGTCATCCTCGGCCTTGTGCCGAGGATCCAGACGCGCGGCAGGGTCCGGAGAAGCGCCGGATTGCACGGTGTCTATGGGCCCTCGGCACAAGGCCGAGGGTGACGGGTCAGTGGTAGGCGGGGGAGGAGACGGGCACGTTCAGACGGTCAGGGTGCGGTAGCCGCTCTTCGGCGTGATCACGCCGGCTTCGTCGAGAAGCTGGGCGATCTGGACGGCGTTGAGGGCTGCGCCCTTGCGCAGGTTGTCGGACACGACCCAGAAGGACAGGCCGTTTTCGACCGTGTGGTCCTTGCGGATGCGCGAGACGTAGACGGCGTGTTCGCCGGCCGCGTCGATCGGGGTGATGTAGCCGTCGGCTTCCTGCTTATCGATCACCTGCACGCCCGGCGCGTCGCGCAGGATGGCGCGGGCCTCGTCGGGGCTGATCGGACGGTCGAACTCGACCGTCACCGATTCCGAGTGGCCGACGAAGACCGGCACGCGGACGCAGGTGACCGTCAGCTTGATCGACGGGTCGAGGATCTTGTGGGTCTCGTCCCACATCTTGGCTTCCTCGTCGGTGTAGCCGTCGTCGCGGAACGAACCGATGAAGGGCAGGACGTTGAAGGCGATCTGCTTGGGGAAGACCTTGGGCGTGGCGTCGCCGAGGCCGTAGATGGCCTTGGTCTGGTTCCACAGCTCGTCCATGCCTTCCTTCCCCGCGCCCGACACCGACTGGTAGGTCGAGACCACGGCGCGCTTGATCTTCGCGGCGTCGTGCAGGGGCTTCAGCGCCACGACCAGCTGGGCGGTCGAGCAGTTCGGATTGGCGATGATGTTCTTCTTCTTCGCCTGCTTGATGGCGTCCGGGTTCACCTCGGGCACGATCAGCGGCACGTCCGGGTCCATGCGGAAGGCGGAGGAGTTGTCGATGACGATGGGACCGGCCTTGCCGATCTTCTCGGACCATTCCTTCGACACCTTGCCGCCGGCGGACATCAGGACGATGTCGACGCCGGAGAAGTCGAACTGCTCCAGGTCCTCGCATTTCAGGGTGCGGTCGCCGAAGGAGACCTCGACGCCCTTGGATTTGCGGGAGGCGATGGCGTGCATCTTGTCGACCGGGAAGTTCAGTTCTTCCAGGATGTTGAGCATTTCCTGACCGACATTGCCGGTGGCGCCCACGACGGCGACGACATAACCCATGTTTGGTGGTCCTTCGGACGTCCCTAACGCTCGCCGCGCGGCGGCTCGCTACTTGAGGGGCGCAGGTATGTGGATAGTGAGGGCTGCATGTAGTCCTTCGCAGCCGCGAAGCAATCGCTTTTCAGGGGGCACGGGGGCCGCTAAGCCCGAGAACGATGTCTTCTCACATACGCGCAGCTTATGAACGCCGCCTGGCCGACGGCCGGCTGACGCCGGATCCGTCGCAGGTTCCGGTGGTCGAGGCGTTCGGCCGGCTGGAGACGGATCTGGAGAAGCGCGGCCTGTTCGGCCAGGTCCCGGAGGTGCGCGGGGTCTATCTGTGGGGGCCGCCGGGACGGGGCAAATCCATCCTGATGGACCTGTTCTTCGCCTGTGCGCCGGAGAAGCGGAAGACGCGGGCCCATTTCCACGCCTTCATGGCCCGGGTGCACGAGCTGATCGGCCAGTGGCGCAAGGGCGATGTGAAGACGCGCAAGGCGATCTTCGGCCAGTCGAAGGGCGACGATCCGATCGGGCCGGTGGCCGAGCTGATCGCGTCCGAGGCGCGGCTGCTGTGCTTCGACGAGCTGCAGGTCACCGACATCGCCGACGCGATGATCCTGGGACGGCTGTTCGAGGCGCTGTTCGAGAAGAAGGTGGTGCTGGCGGTGACGTCGAACCGGGCGCCGGACCAGCTGTATCTGAACGGGATCAACCGCCAGCTCTTCCTGCCCTTCATCGCCATGCTGGAGGAGGCCTGCGAGGTCGTGTCCGTGCATGGCGCGCGCGACTGGCGGCTGGACCGGCTGATGGGCGACCGGGTGTGGTTCGCGCCGAACGATGCGGACGCGCGGGCGCACTTCGAGGCGCTGTGGGAGGACCTGAAGGGCGAGCAGGCCGAGGCGCCGACGCATCTGCACGTGCTGGGGCGCGACGTGGTGGTCGAGCGGACCGACGGCGGCCTGGCGCGGGCGACCTTCGCGGACCTGTGCGGACGGGCCTTGGGACCGCAGGACTATCTGGCCGTCGCCGAGCGCTTCCACACCCTGTTCGTCGAGGACGTGCCGGTGCTGGGGCCGGCCAACCACCACGAGGCGCGCCGGTTCGTGACCCTGGTGGACGCGCTTTACGAGGCGGGGACCCGGCTGGTGGCCCTGGCCGAGGCGGCGCCGGAGGCGCTGTACCGCGAGGGCGTCGGCGCGTTCGAGTTCGAGCGCACCGTGTCGCGGCTGAATGAAATGGCCGGCGCGGAATGGCTGGCGCGCGAGCGCGACTGACCGCCATACTGTCGCCGTGCGACCGCCTGTAGCTGGCGGCGAAGGAGAGCTGAATGATCCGACGTACCGTTTCCGCCCTCGCCGCCGCCGTCGTGATGGCGACGGCCGCCGCGCCGGCCATGGCGCAGACCGCACCGGCCCCGGCGGCCGCCCAGCCGGGCCTGTCGATTTCCGACGTCAGCGCCTGGATCGCCGCCCATGGCGGTCAGGTCGCCCCGGTGCAGCGCGTCGGCGACCAGACCTTCATCGCCGTGCGCGACGGGGAGATGACCTGGGCGGTGTTCTTCTACGGCTGCACCGGCGACGTGTGCGCCGACATCCAGTACGCCGCCTTCTTCTCCAACCCGGGCGTGACCCTGGACATGGTCAACAACTGGAACCGGGACCAGCGCTTCCTGAAGGCCTTCTATGCGCCGGCGGATGCGGGCGGCGATCCATCGGCGACGGTGCAGTACGACCTGCTGCTGCGCCCGGGCGGCGTCGACCAGCTGACCGATCCGACGGCGGTGTGGGTCGGCATGCTGGGCCTGTTCGCGCGGCATGTGGGCTTCCTGGTCGAGACTCCGGCGCCGGCGGCGCCGCCGCAGTAGGTAACGGGTCACCACGCCCCTTCCCTGACTCCAGGTTGCGTGCTGAAGTTCGCACGAACAGGTGAGAACAGCCTTTGGGGGATACGGGTTGGGAAACTCCTTCGAGCGATGGGGACTTCGCGCCGTCGGCATAGCCGGCATTCTGACGGGTCTGGCGGACTTCGCGGACCCGTTCCTGACGACGCCGTCTCTGAGCGGACTGATCTCCTCGGTCGGGCTGGCCATGATCGGGGGGCTGCTGCTGTTTCTCGCCAGCGATGCGGCGCGGACAGACGAGCATCGAGCCGAATTGCGTCGTCATCTGGAGCGACAGGACGCCGAGCTTGAGGGCATTCGGGCGTTGCTGGTCAACGAGTCCCTGGACCGGCTGGACAAGGTGCCGCAACTGCTGAAGCCGAACATCGCGCTTCTCGGTGCGGCCAAGGCGAAGAGCCTTGTCGAGGAACTCAGGGATCTGGTTCGTCGCGAAACGTTCGAGTGGAGGGACGCGGATGCGTTTCGGACCTTCTACCTCGATACGCTCAAGGGACTCGGGCCGGGCGTCACCTTGATCGCGACGAGCCGTACCGAGACCCACTATTTCTGGAACGGCACACAGGTCGCCTCCGAGATGAAGGCTTTCATCGAGAGGGGCGGGACGGTGCGGCGGGCCTTCTTTGTCGACGACGATCGGCGGGACGCGCCGGACCTGATCAGGATCCTCGACAATCAGGCGAGCCTTGGGGTGCAGGTGTTCACCGTGGATTCTGCATGTCTCGGCGGCAGTCGCCGGCTCATCCTCGCCGACGACGCGCGCGATTTCGGGTGGGAAGTGTTCACTACTGACGACGGCAAGATCGAGCGGGCGTTGGTGACGGCCGAGAGCGAGAAGCTCGCGCAGTTCCGCCAGTTTCTCAATCGGGTTCGGGCTTGCCCCAGCCTGAAGCCCTACGGCAGCACGTCCGGCAGCTTCTAGACGTCCGGATCTCTCGCTGCGCAAGCGCAACAAGAAAGGGCCGCGGATTCCTCCGCGGCCCTTTCGCTGTTCAGCGGTGTGCGCGGCTTACGCCAGCGAACCGTCGATGTCCTTGCAGGCCTGGATGAGGCCCTGGACGGACTCGACCGACTTGGCGAACATCGCCTTTTCTTCGTCGTTGGTGGTGAACTCGATGACCTTCTCGACGCCGCCGGCGCCGATCAGGGCGGGGACGCCGACGTAGAGGTCAGACAGGCCGTACTCGCCCGAGAGCCAGACGGCGCAGGGCAGGACGCGCTTCTGGTCCAGAAGATACGACTTGGCCATGGCGATGGCGCTTTCGGCCGGGGCGTAGAAGGCCGAACCGGTCTTCAGCAGGGCGACGATCTCGCCGCCGCCGCCACGGGTGCGCTTGACGATGGCGTCCAGTTCATCCTGGGTCAGGAAGCCGGCCGAGACGGCGTCCGGCAGCGGCAGGCCGCCGATGGTCGAGTGACGGACCATGGGGACCATGTCGTCGCCGTGACCGCCGAGGGTCCAGGCGTGGATGTCCTGCACCGACACGCCGGTCTTTTCAGCCAGGAAGTAGGCGAAGCGGGCCGAATCGAGCACGCCGGCCATGCCGACGACCTTCTCCTTGGGCAGGCCCGAGAATTTCTGCAGCGCCCAGACCATGGCGTCGAGCGGGTTGGTGATGCAGATGACGAAGGCGTTCGGGGCGTGCGCCTTGATGCCCTCGCCGACGGCCTTCATGACCTTCAGGTTGATGCCGATCAGGTCGTCGCGGCTCATGCCCGGCTTGCGCGGCACGCCGGCGGTGACGATGCAGATGTCGGCGCCGGCGATCTCGGCGTAGTCGTTGGCGCCCTTCAGCGCGACTGACGAACCGAAAACGGCGGTGGCCTCTGCGATGTCCAGCGCCTTGCCCTGGGGGGTGCCTTCGGCGATGTCGAACAGGATGACGTCGCCCAGCGCTTCACGCGCCGCCACGTGGGCCAGGGTGCCGCCGATCATGCCGGCGCCGATAAGGGCGATCTTCGCGCGAGCCATACTGCTTGTCTCCGGGAGGAAGTTGTGCGGTGCGATACCGCTGTCGCGCGGCGGTCTAGACCCGTGCGCTTTCGCCTGCAACCGTGACGCCGCGTCACGCGGAATCCTGATGACCCGATCACCTGAGACCCTGCCCGAATTCATCGCCCCGGAGGACGTGCCGGCGGGCCTGGTGACGGTCGTCGACGAGGGGGCGATCCGGGCGGACATGGAGGCGTGGCGGGCGCGGATGCTGCGGCGGCCGGGGTTGATGGACAAGGCCTCGCGGGCCGCCCAGGACCGGATCAACAGGCTCATCCCGGAGCGGGTCCACGCCGTCGTCACGGCGGGCGTCGAGGCGATGACGCGGGGCATCATGACCGGGTCGGAGGTGCTGAAAGCGCAGCCGCCGGCAGGCGGGTCGCTGGCGGCGCGCGAGGACAAGGCGCGGGCGCTGATCCGGGCCTATCGCAACACGGCCGGGGTCGAGGGCGGGATCGCCGGAGCCGGAGGCTTCGTGATGGCGGCGGCGGACTTCCCCGCGCTGATGGCGATCAAGGTGCGGATGCTGTCCGACATCGTGGCGGTCTACGGCTGGGGCGGCGGGGCGACGGCGGAGCGGCTGTTCCTGCTGCACATCTTCCACCTGGCCTTCGCCAGCCCGAAGCGGCGGCCGGAGGCGCTGAGGGCGCTGGAGGACTGGATCGCCGGAGCCGGGCAGCCGGAGGCGGTCGCCGACTACGACTGGCGGCGGTTCCAGCAGGAGTACCGCGACTACATCGACCTGGCGAAGATGGCGCAGCTGATCCCGGTGGTCGGCGCGCCGATCGGGGCGGTGGTCAACTGGCGGCTGGTCGACCGGCTGGGCGAGACGGCGATGATGGCCTGCCGGATGCGCTGGTTCGGCGAGGAGGCCCGGTCGGCCGGCGAAGCTTCGCTATAACTTCACCTGTTCGTGACGACAAAGTTTATCGATTTTCCCTTCTGCGGCGAGGGGCATAGGGTCCCTCCAATCGAGTCATAAACAGGAGGAAATCATGGACGGACAAGCCGGCGGACCCACTCCCCTGAACGATCCGCGGAAGGAGCCGGAGGCGCTCCGGACCCTGCTGGGCCGAACCAATCGCGACTGGTGGCCGAACCATCTGACGATGGACATCCTGCATCAGCAAGGGAAGTCGGGCGACCCGATGGGCGACGACTTCGACTACGCCGAGGCGTTCAAAAAGCTGGACTACGCAGCGGTCAAACGCGACCTGCATGCCCTGATGACCGACAGCCAGCCGTGGTGGCCGGCGGACTACGGCCACTACGGCCCCTTCTTCATCCGCATGGCCTGGCACTCGGCCGGGACCTATCGCACCGGCGACGGGCGCGGCGGCGCGAATGCGGGCCAACAAAGGTTCGCGCCGCTGAACTCCTGGCCGGACAACGGCAACCTGGACAAGGCGCGGCGTCTGCTGTGGCCGATCAAGCAGAAATACGGGGCGAATCTGTCGTGGGCCGATCTGATGATCCTGGCCGGCAATGTCGCCATCGAAAGCATGGGCGGGCCGGTGTTCGGCTTCGGCGGCGGCCGGGCCGACGTCTGGGAGCCGGAGAAGGACGTCTACTGGGGCACGGAGGAGGAGTGGCTGGGCGCCACCCGCATCGACGAGGAGGCGGGCAAGGCGCTGGAGAGCCCGTTGGCGGCGATCCAGATGGGCCTGATCTATGTCAATCCGGAAGGCCCGGGCGGCAACGCCCAGGCGCTGCAGTCGGCGCGCGACATGCGCGAGACCTTCGCCCGCATGGGCATGAACGATGAGGAGACGGTGGCCCTGACCGCGGGCGGCCACACCTTCGGCAAGGCCCACGGGGCCGGCGACGCCGCCAAGGTCGGCGCTGCGCCCGAGGGCTCGGACATCGCCCAGCAGGGTCTGGGCTGGCAGTCCGGCCACGAGAGCGGCATGGGCGATCATACCATCACCTCGGGCCTCGAAGGCGCCTGGACCCCCACGCCGACCAAGTGGGACATGACCTTCTTCGAGATGCTGCTGGACCACGAATACGAACTGGTCCGCAGCCCGGCCGGCGCGAAACAGTGGCAGCCGGTCGGCAATCCCGAGGACACCCTGGCGCCCGGCGCGCACAGTCCGCACCGAAAGGTGCCGACGATGATGACCACGGCCGACATGGCCCTGAAGGTCGACCCCGGCTACCGCAAGATCACGGAGAAATTCCGTAGTGATCCGGCCTATTTCGCCGACGCCTTCGCCCGCGCCTGGTTCAAGCTGTGCCACCGCGACATGGGTCCCAAGGCCCGCTACCTCGGGCCGGAAGTGCCGGCCGAGGATCTGATCTGGCAGGATCCGATTCCGGCGCAGCAGGGTCCGATCATCGGCGCCGCCGACGTCCAGGCGCTGAAGGAGAAGATCAAGGCCTCGGGATTGTCGGTGGCCGATCTGGTGACGACGGCCTGGGCGTCGGCGGCGACGTTCCGGGGCTCGGACTTCCGGGGCGGCGCCAACGGCGGCCGTCTGCGGCTGGCGCCCCAGAAGGACTGGGAGGTCAACGAACCGGCGAAGCTGGCGAAGGTCCTCAAGGTCTATGAGGACATCAAGGCGGCCTCCGGGACCAATGTGTCGATCGCCGACCTGATCGTTCTGGGCGGCTCGGTGGGCGTCGAACAGGCGGCTCTCGCCGCCGGCCACAAGATCGAGGTCCCCTTCACGCCGGGCCGCACCGACGCCAGTCAGGAGCAGACCGACGTCGAGGGCTTCGCGGTGCTGGAGCCGAAGGCCGATGGTTTCCGCAACTATCTGAGCGTCAGCTTCAATGTGCCGACCGAGGAACTGCTGGTCGACCGGGCGCAGCTGCTGGGTCTGACCGCCCCGCAGATGACGGTGCTGGTCGGTGGCCTGCGGGTGCTGGGGGCCAACCACGGCGGGTCGACGCACGGCGCCCTGACCCACCGGCCGGGGCAGCTGACCAACGACTTCTTCGTCAATCTGCTGGACATGCGGACGGCGTGGAAGGAGGTCGACGATCGCGGCGACGAGGTCTTCCTCGGCTCGGAGCGCATCTCCGGCGAGGAGCTGTGGACCGCGACCCGGACGGACCTGGTGTTCGGCTCCAATTCGCAGCTGCGGGCCCTGTCCGAGGTCTACGCATCGGCCGACGCCGGCGGGAAGTTCGTGAAGGACTTCGTGGCGGCCTGGGTGCAGGTGATGAACGCCGACCGGTTCGACCTCGACCTGGGCGGCCGCAAGGCGGCCTGACCGGTCGGGAATATCTCCCCGCCGCGACGCCGCGGCGGGGAGCTTCCGGCCCCGTGCGACCATCTGGCGCGCGGAAAAGTCTGATAAGAGATGTCGATAGGTTTTGATTTCGGGATAGCGGCCGTCTATCACCGACCGATGCTTCCTACGCTTCGTCAGCTCCAGTACCTCAAGCTTCTCGCCGAGTACGCCTCGTTCAGCCGCGCCGCCGAGGCCGCGCATGTCAGCCAGCCGGCCCTGTCGGCGGGCGTCCAGGAACTGGAGCGCATTCTCGGCGCGCCGGTGGTGGAGCGGACCCGCGGCCAGGTGCAACTGACGGCCGTGGGCGCCGAGGCGGTGAAACGGGCCGAGGACGTGCTGGCCCGCACCGAGGACCTGGTCGAGGCGGCGAAGAACGCCGGCAAACCGCTGTCCGGGCGGTTCCGCCTGGGCGTGATTCCGACGGTCGCGCCCTTCCTGCTGCCCGCGAAACTGCCCGGTCTGAAGACCGCCTATCCGGCGCTGCGCCTGTTCATCCGCGAGGACCTGACGCCGCGGCTGGTGGCGGGACTGAAGTCCGGTCTGCTGGACGCGGCGGTGATCGCCCTGCCCTACACCGCTCACGGCGTCGACCACGCCCGCATTGGCGACGACGAGATCCTCGCGGCCGCGCCGCTGGGCCACGCCCTGGCCGGGCCGGGACCTATCGCGCCGGGTTCGCTGAAGGCCGAGGACCTGATCCTGCTGGAGGACGGCCACTGTTTGCGCGACCAGGCGCTGGCGGCCTTCGACATCGAGGCGCCGAAGGGCGACGACGTGTTCGCCGCGACCAGCCTGCACACCCTGGTGCAGATGGTGTCGTCGGGGCTGGGCGTGTCCTTCCTGCCCGAGATGGCGGTGCGTGCGGGTCTGGCCGACATGCCGGGCGTGGTGGTTCGCTCCATCGCCGCCAGGGCGCCGCGCCGCGAGATCGTGGTGGCCTGGCGCACAGGCTCCAGCCGCGCCGCCGAGGCGCAGCTGCTGGCCGAGGCGCTGAAACTGGATTGATCCGGGTTCGGCCGACGCGCGCCCCCTGAGGTTGCGCGGTCGCTTCATTACGACTCCGTAAGGTGCAGGCGCCGAGGCGGCCTGTCAGGTTCGCCGAAAGTCCCGCGCGCGCGGGATGCGGAGCCTGTTCCCCATGAAGTCCCGTCTGATCCTCACCGCCGCCGCCTCGGCCCTGCTGGCCGGCGTTTCGGCCTGCGCCACCGTCAGCGCGCCGCAGCAACAGGCGGTCGCCGCGCCGGTCCTGACCTGCGCCCCGACGCCGGCGCCCGCCGCCGTCGCGCCGGGCGAGGTGCCGCCGCTGGGCTTCCGCGAATGCGTGCTGCCGAACGGGATGAAGGTCTACACGCTCAAGGACGCCTCGACGTCGAACGTGACCGTGCAGGTCTGGTACCGCGTCGGCTCCAAGGACGATCCGGCCGGGCGCTCGGGCTTCGCCCACCTGTTCGAACACCTGATGTTCAAGTCGACCAAGAACATGCCGACAGAGACGTTCGACCGGCTGACCGAGGACGTGGGCGGGTTCAACAACGCCTCCACCTGGGACGACTTCACCAACTACTACGAGGTGGTGCCGGCCAATCACCTGGAGCGGCTGCTGTTCGCCGAGTCCGATCGCCTGGGCTCGCTGGTCGTCGACGCCGACGTCTTCGCCTCGGAGCGGGACGTGGTGAAGGAGGAATACCGTCAGAGCTATCTGGCCAATCCCTACGCCCGCTTCTTCGGCCTGTTCGCGCCGCAGACCATCTATGAGAACCATCCGTACCGCCGCCCGGGCATCGGCTCGATCGAGGAGCTGAACGCAGCGACCATCGACGACGTGCGCCGCTTCCACGCCACCTACTATCGGCCGGACAACGCCGTGCTGATCGTGGCGGGCAATTTCGATCAGGCGAAGCTGGACGGCTGGATCGAGCAGTATTTCGCCGGGCTGACCAATCCGGCCACCGCCCTCCCCGCCAACAATGTGGTCGAGGCCGAGCCGACCGGTCCGCGCGAGGCGACCTTCTATGGCGCCAACGTGCCGCTGCCGGCGGTGATGCTGGCGTGGCGGACCGTGCCCTACGGCGACCCGGACCGTGCGGCCCTGACGGTGCTGGACGGCATTCTGTCGACCGGCGAGAGCAGCCGCCTGTACCAGTCGCTGGTCTATGAGAAGCAGATCGCGGCCCAGGCCAGTTCGAGCCCCGACTTCGCGCAGCAGGCGGGCAATCTGACCGCCTATGCGATCATGGCCGACGGCAAGACGCCGGAGGAGGGCCTCGCCGCCCTGCGCGCCGAGGTGGCCCGCTTCCGCGACGAGCCCGTCAGCGCCGCCGAACTGGCCGAGGCCAAGAACGAGTTGGTCGCCGACATCCTGCGCTCGCGGGAAGGCGTGGACGATCGCGCCAATGCTCTGGGCTTCGCCCTGATGTGGGACGGCGACGCCGCGGCCGCCGACCAGGAGGTGGCCGCGCTGCAGGCCGTAACCGCCGCCGATGTGCAGCGGGTGGCCAACCGCTATCTGACCGAACAGCGCATGATCACCATGCGCTACCTGCCCGCCGACGAGGCCCATCCGCCGTCGGAGCAGAACAAGGACGTGGACGCGCCGGTGCATGTGGCCGATCTGGCCCCCGCCGGCGAGCCGACGGTGCTGCTGCCCGAGGCCGAACGCGCCGCCATCCCGACGCCGGGACCCGAGGTGTCACCGGCGACGCCGGCCGTGGCCGACTTCCGCCTCGACAACGGGCTGCGGGTGCTGGTCGCCCCGACCGAGGGCGTGCCGCTGATCTCGGCGCGTCTGGGCTTCGACGCCGGCACGCGCAACGACGGCCGCCTGCCGGGCCTGGCGACCATGACCGCCGGCCTTCTGACCCAGGGCACGACGACGCGCTCGGCGCCGCAGATCGCCGCCGAGATCGAGGGACTGGGCGCGACCGTGGGCGCCGGGGCGGGGGTGGACTTCACCAACGTCTATGCGAACTCGCCCGCCGACGTCTTCCCGCAGACCCTGGCCCTGATGGCCGACGTGGTCCGCAATCCGGCCTTCGCCGCCGAGGAGCTGGACCGTCAGCAGTCGCAGACGCTGGACGGCCTGCGCGTGACCCTGACCCAGCCGGGTCCGGTCGCCTCGCAGGCGGTTGGCCGGGTGATCTATGGCGACGCCGCCTATGGTGCGCCGGGATCGGGCACGGTGACGTCTGTGCCGGCCATCACCCGTGAGGACGTGGCGCGGTTCCATCAGAGCTATTTCTCGCCGAAGGACGCGACCCTGGTGTTCTCGGGTGCGATCACGACCGAGCAGGCGCGCACCCTGGCGCAGCAGGCGTTCGGCGACTGGCGCGACACGCGTGTGGCGACAGTGACGGCAACCAATCCGGCCGGTGCGGCGCTGGCGCCGCGCGTCGTCGTGATCGACCAGCCGGGCGCGGGCCAGGCGGCGGTGGTGGCGGCGGTGCGGGGCATCTCGCGCGCCGACGCCGACTATTTCCCGCTGTCGCTGGGCAACACGGTGCTGGGCGGCGGCTATTCCTCGCGCCTGAACCAGGAGGTGCGGATCAAACGCGGCCTCAGCTACGGCGCCGGATCGTCGCTGGGCGCGCGGGCGGAAGAGGGCGTGTTCACTGCCTCGGCCCAGACCCGCAACGACGCGGTGCCGGCGGTGGCGGATCTGATCC
This sequence comes from Brevundimonas lenta, assembly GCF_014196335.1. Taxonomy (GTDB): domain Bacteria; phylum Pseudomonadota; class Alphaproteobacteria; order Caulobacterales; family Caulobacteraceae; genus Brevundimonas; species Brevundimonas lenta. Next base: position 135,458 of record NZ_JACIDM010000001.1, on the reverse strand, counting down.
TGGAGGAGATCAACCGCATGGGCACCGAGCGCACGACCGAGACCGACCTGTCGCCGCGTCGGGCGGTGATGATCGGCGGCTTCGGGCGCTCGCTGGAGACAGTGGACGGCCTGGGCGGCTTCGTCGCCAACCTGGCCCTCTATGACCTGCCGATGAGCGAGCTGGCGGCCTATGCCGGCAACGTCCGCGCCGTGACGCCCGAGCAGATCGAGGCCGCCTTCGCCCGGCATCTGCCGGGGTCGGAGGCCAGCGTGGTGATCGTCGGCGACGCGGCGCAGTTCATCGAGGCGCTGCGGGCGAAATATCCGAACGTCGAGGTCATCCCGCTGTCGAGCCTGAACCTGGACCGCGCGACGCTGCAGTAGGGGCCGACAGGGTGGGGCGGACTGTTCGCGGGTCGCCCCCACCCGGCTTCGCCTGCGGCTCAGCCACCCTCCCCGGGACGGGGAGGGAGAGGTGTCAGGCCGACAGGCAGACCACCTGGGCGACCCTCAGCTCGCGGCGGAGTTCGTCGGCGACGAGGCCGTAGTTGCCGACTGTGACGATGCGGCCGGTGAGGGGCTCGTCGGCCTTCTGAACGCCGCGGATGGCGGGGCCGAAGGTGTCGGGGGCGGTGGTGTAGATGCGGCCGCGGCGCGGGCTTTCGGCGATGGTGACGCCGATGGCGCGGCCCTGACGATCCAGCACCGGCGCGCCGGACAGGCCGGCGAGGGTGCCGCCGAGGCCGTCGGTGCGGCCGACCTCGGCCCAGGCCAGGACCGGTTCGTCGCGCTGGCCGCGGCCGCGCACCTTCAGGGTCTCGCGACCCAGCAGACGCGAGGTGATCTCGCCGGCGCGGGCTTGTGGGAAGCCGGGGTGGAAGGCGCGCTGGCCGGCGCGCAGGACCCTCGTGTCGGCGATCGGAATGGCCGGGGCGCCGCCCTGGGTCAGCAGAACGGCGACGTCTGCGCGGGGCGCGAGGCGGACGTCGGCGGCGACGGCGCGGCCTCCGCCGACCATGATGGCCGGACGCCGGCAGCCCTCGACAACGTGGCGCGCGGTGACCCAGGCGCCCTCCTGGGCGATCGAGAAGGCGGTGCCTGAACTGGGCTGGAAGGGGATGTCCGGCGCATGGACGGTGACGGCCGGGTCGAACGGGGTGACGGGGCCCAGCAGGGCGCCCTCGACCTCGTCGGGCGGCGGCGGTGCGGGCGGGGCGTCGGCGTTCTCGCGGTGCGCCAGCGAGGCGAACAGCAGGGCGCCGAGCACCGCGGAATAGATCAGCCAGTCGGGCGGACGGGAGGCCATGGCCTCAGCCCGTCAACGCGGCGGCCAGGATCAGGGCGGTCGACAGCTTGGCCCCGACCAGCAGGACGGCGGCGGCGATTTCGCCGTCGCGGATGCGCTGCGGCAGGCCGGTCAGCAGCATGTCGACGATGCGGAAGGCCAGCAGCTGCAGCACCAGGGTGGCGACGCCCCACAGGGCGATGTCCTTGATCGAGGTCGAGACGCTGAGGCTGACGGCCAGCGGGATGGCGAGACCCAGCAGCACGCCGGCGTAGGCGACGGCGGCGGCGGCGTTGCCCTCGCGGATGAGGGCGATCTCCTTCCACGGCGTGAACAGGGCGTAGATCACCGCCCCGATCAGCATCAGGCCGAGCGTGACGCCGAGGTGCGCCATGGTGGTCGGGAAGCCGGTCGCGAAGGCCTGGACCTCGGCGCTTTCGAGCACTCTGGAAAGGGACGAGGAGTCCATGGGGTCCCGCACTGGTGGTAGTCCCTGACGATTGCCCGTTTTTCGCCCCAATCCGCAAGAGTGACGGCGCCACACCTGGTCAAGATTGGTGTCGCCGTGTGTCCACGGCCGGGGCCGGGGGGTCAGGCGGCTTCGACCGAGTCCGTGTCGGCGGCGGCCTTGCGCAGGGCAGAGGCGCGGACCTTTTCGCTTTCCGACTTCAGCTGGCCGCAGGCGGCGAGGATGTCGCGACCGCGCGGGGTGCGGATCGGCGAGGCGTAGCCGGCCTTGTTGAGGATGGCGGCGAAGCGTTCGATGGTCTTCCAGTCCGAGCACTCGTAGTCGGTGCCGGGCCACGGGTTGAACGGGATCAGGTTGACCTTGGCCGGGATGCCCTCGATCAGTTTGAGCAGGGCGCGGGCTTCCTCGGGGCTGTCGTTGACGCCCTTCAGCATCACGTACTCGAACGTCACGCGGCGAGCGTTGGAGATGCCCGGATAGGCGCGGATGCCGGCCATCAGCTGTTCGAGATTGTACTTCTTGTTCAGCGGCACCAGCACGTCGCGCAGGGCGTCGTTGGTGGCGTGCAGGCTGATGGCGAGCATGGCCGCCGTGCGGGTGCCGAGGGCGTCCAGCTGCGGCACCACGCCCGAGGTCGAGACGGTGATGCGGCGGCGCGACAGGGCGATGCCCTCGTTGTCCGAGATGATGTCGATGGCGTTCGACACGTGGTCCAGATTGTAGAGCGGCTCGCCCATGCCCATGAACACGATGTTCGACAGGCGACGGTCTTCCTTGGGCGACGGCCACTCGCCGAGGTCGTCGCGGGCGACCTGGACCTGGGCCACGATCTCGGCGGCGGTCAGGTTGCGGACCAGCTTCTGGGTGCCGGTGTGGCAGAAGGTGCAGTTCAGCGTGCAGCCGACCTGGGACGAGACGCACAGGGCGCCGGCGCGGCCGACGTCGGGGATGTAGACGGTCTCGATCTCGATGCCCGGGGCGGTGCGGATCAGCCATTTGCGGGTGCCGTCCTTCGACACCTGGCGCTCGACGATCTCGGGGCGGGCGAGGGTGAAGGACTCGGCCAGCTTCGCCTGCATGTCCTTGGCGACGTTGCTCATCGCCGCGAAGTCGGTGACGCCGTAGTGGTGAATCCAGCTCCACACCTGCGAGGCGCGCATCTTCGCCTTCTCGGGCGGGCAGACGCCGGCGTCGATCAGCGCCTGACGCAGTTCCGCGCGCGTCAAACCGGAGAGGTTGACGGGGGCCGTCGCGGGCGCGGCGGACGTGCGGGAAAGGTCGAGCGTGAGGCTCAAGGCGGCATCCTTCGGTAGCGGGAGGCGGGGCTTATACCACAGATCGCGCTGGTTTTAAGGCGGGGGCGGTCGCCACTTCCGCGAAGCGGAGCCCTGGGAAGGTTCATCACGAAGGGCACGAAGGGCTCACGAAGAACACCAAGGAGTTGGCGCGAAGGCTGGGTCTCTTCGTGATCTTTGTGAGCCCTTCGTGTCCTTCGTGACGAACCGATCGGCCGTCGAAACAAGCTCGATGCCGGCTGCGCCGGGAGACGGCTCAGTCCGCCCCGTCCTCGATGTCGTGGATCTGGTCGTCATCCAGCCCGAAATGGTGGCCGATTTCGTGGATGAGGACGTGGGCGATGATCTCGCTGAGGCCGACGTCGCCGCGTTCGACCCATTCGTCGAGGATGGGGCGGCGGTAGAGAAAGATGCGCGAGGGCTCGGGCGCGGGTCCCATGCCGTCGCGCAGGCCGATGTCGACGCCGTGGTAGAGCCCTGTCAGCTCGAACGGATCCTCGATCTCCATCATGTTCAGCGTCTCCTCGTCGGCGAAGTCGTCGACGCGGATGACTACGTCGCCGGCCAGGGAGCGGAACGGGTCAGGCAGGCTGTCAAAGGCTTCGCGCGCCAGGCGGGCGAAGTCGTCGAGCGAGGGGGCGAGCTGGTCGGCCCAGGTGTTCTGTCCATCGGTCATGCTTCGCCATATCGGGGTTTCAGGGCCGCCTCGCAAATCAGGCGCGGCGCGGTATGGTTACCGAATCGGGGCGCGGGGCTCCGCTTGACGGATTTCGGATGGCTGAGGCGGACATCGCCTATGTCGCGACCGCGGGGGCTGCGGGTCTGGCGCTGGCGCTGAGCGCCTGGGCCGCCCGGCTGCGCGGGCGCCTGGCCGTGCGCAACGGCGGGCTGGAGACGGCGATGGTCACCGCCCAGGCCGATATCGCCGAGCGCGACGGGGCCCTGGCGGCGTTCGAGGACGTGCGGCTGGCGCTGACGCCAGGCGGGCGGACGACCCGGTTGGGCGCGCCGGCGGCCTGGGATGCGATCCTGGCCGATCTGACCACGGGCGAGGATGCGCCGACCGATCCGGCCATGGCCGTGCTGGACGCCGTGCGTTCGGGCGCCGGACCGCGACTGGACGCGCTGATCGATCGCGGCGAGCCGTTCGACGCGGTGCTGGAGGGCTCCGGCGGAGCGTGGGCGGTCGAGGGCCGCTCGTCGGCGGGCGCGGCGTGGCTGCGGCTGTCGCGTCTGGGGCTGGTGGGCACGGCGACCGAAAGCGGCCTGGGTCTGCTGGCGGACTTCTATCCGGCGCCGACCTGGATCGTCGATGCGGCCGGACGGCTGGCCTGGGCCAACCAGGCGTGGCTGGCCGAGATGAAGGTCGAAAGCGTCGAGGCGGCGCGCGAGAAACAACTGAGCTTCGACCGCGGCGCGGACGCCATCGTCGCCGAGGCGGGCCGGCTGCATCAGCGGCAGGAAGGCTTCCGCTGGACGACCGGCGGCGGACGTCGCCGCGCCTGGCGGATCGTGGCCGAGCCGGCCCCGGGCGGCGCGGGCGCCGTGCTGGCCTTCGCCCTGGACATGACCGAGGCGGAAGAGACGCGCGACACCCTGCGCCGACACGTCGAGGCGCATGACGAGACGCTGAATCACCTCGCTGACGCGGTGGCCATCTTCGGCCCGTCGAAGCGACTGGCCTTCCACAACACCGCCTTCCAGTCGCTGTTCAGCCTGGACCCGGCATGGCTGGACGAACGGCCGACGCACGCCGAGTTGCTGGACCGTCTGCGCCAGCGCCGGATGCTGCCCGAGGTGGTCGACTACGCCGGCTGGAAGGCCAAGGAGCTGGACTTCTACGGCGCCGCCGAGGCTGCGCCGGACGACAGCTGGTCCCTGCCGGACGGGCGGACGTTGCGCGTGGTGCGCCAGCCCCACCCGCTGGGCGGCATGCTGCTGCTGCTGTCGGACATCACCGACGAGCTGAAGCTGCGCAGCCGGTTCAACGCCCAGATCCAGGTGCAGACCGCGACCCTGGACAAGCTGAACGACGCCGTCGCCGTGTTCGGCTCGGACGGCCGCATCCGCCTGCACAACGAGGCTTTCGAGACCTTCTGGCGGGTCAGCGGCGACCAGCTGCGGGCGGCGGGCGATTTCGACGCCGTGGCGGCCCTGTGCCAGGCGACCATGCCGGATCCCAGCCTGTGGCTGGGGCTGAAGGCGCGGGTGGCCGATCCCGATCCCGAAAGCCGCGTGCCGATCTCGGGCGAAGGGCGCACGACGGACGACCGCATCGCCTCGTGGCAGACCCGGCCGCTGCCGGACGGCGCGACGCTGGTGGCGTTCTCGGACATCACCGCCCGCCGCGGGCTGGAGCATGCGCTCGCGGCCAAGGCCCAGGCGCTGGAGGAGAGCCAGGCTCTGAAGCGCGAGTTCGTGGGCAGCGTGTCGTACGAGCTGCGCACCCCGCTGACGACGATCGTCGGCTATTCCGAACTGCTGGAGACGCTGGGCGACCTGCCCGAGCGCAGCCGCCAGCATGCGGGAGCCATCCGCGTGGCAGCCAGCCAGCTGGCCAGTTCGATCGACGACGTGCTGGACATGGCCCAGATCGACGCCGGCGAGATGGAGCTGACGCTGGGCGACGTGCGGGTCAGCGATCTGCTGGACGAAGCCGCCGGGAAACTCCGTGCACGGATCGAGGGGCGCGGCGCGGCCCTGATCGTCGTCTGCCCGGCCGGTCTGCGGCCGATCCGGGCGGACGCCCAACGCGTCGGCCAGGCGCTGGAGCTGTTGCTGGACAACGCCGCGCGGGCGGTGGGCGAGGGCGGGTCGGTGACCCTGACCGCCGAGCCCGGGCCGGCCGAGGTGCGCATCCGGGTCGAGGACACCGGCCGGGGCATTCCCTATCACCTGCAGGCGCACGTCTTCGATCGCTTCGTGCGGCGCGAGCGGGGCGGTCCGGGCGTGGGCCTGGCCCTGGTCAAGGCGCTGGTCGAACTGCACGGCGGCTGGGCCGAGGTGGAGAGCGAACCGGGCAAGGGCGCGGCCTTCATCCTGCACCTGCCGCTGGAAGCCGTGGGCGTCGCCGCCGCCCCGGAACTGCGCCTCGGCTAGATTTTCAGCCCGACTGGTATAGAGCGGCGGAGAACCGAGGATCCCGCCCATGGCCAAGCCGCTCAAGACCGCCCTGATCTACGACTTCGACGGCACGCTCGCGCGCGGCAACATGCAGGAAGTCAGCTTCATCCCGTCGGTCGGGATGGAGAAGGGCGCCTTCTGGGAAGAGGCTGAGGCCCTGACCAAGGAGGCCGATGGCGACGGCATCCTGATGTACATGCAGCTGATGCTGAACCACGCGCGTCTCAACGATGCGCCGATCACGCGCGACACCCTGCGCGACCACGGTCAGGACGTGAAGCTGTTCGACGGGCTGAAGTCGGACCTGACCGGCAAGGGCTGGTTCGAGCGGATCAACGCCATCGGCGCCGAATACGGCCTGGAGATCGAGCACTACATCATCTCGGCCGGGCTGGAGGAGATGATCGACGGCTGCCCGATCCGCGAGGAGTTCCGGCACGTGTTCGCGTCGAAATTCGTCTACGACAAGCACGGCGTGGCCATCTGGCCGGCGGTCGGCGTCAACTACACGACCAAGACCCAGTACCTGTTCCGCATCAACAAGGGCGTGCTGAACCACTGGGAGCACGACCGCATCAACCGCTTCATGGCCGACGACGACCGGCCGGTGCCGTTCGAGCGGATGATCTTCCTCGGCGACGGCGACACCGACGTGCCGACCATGAAGATGATGCACACAAAGGGCGGCTTCTCGATCGCCGTCTACGACCCGCGCAACAGCGAGCGCGACCAGCAGAAGATCTACGGCCTGATCTCGGAGGACCGGGTCAATTTCGTCGCTGCTGCGGACTATCGCGAGGGCGCGGCGCTGGATCTGATCGTGAAGGGGCTCATCGGCCGGATCGCGATCAATGCGGGGACGATGCCGGAGGGGGTGTGAACCTGCGAGGGTGGGTTTCGTCACAACGTGCACAACGAGGCGCAACGGACACGACGGGAGCGAGCCTTCTTCAGGATCAGTCCAGAAGCGTCTGATTGAAGGACGCCGAAGGCGTCGATCCATCGTTCGGGAGGCCTGCCCAACCGCTGTCGTAGCGGCCCCGCAGTGTTCGTTGTGACTCGTCGTGTTCGTCGTGAAGAACCAGGGGACCGCCTTCTTCTGCATCCAAACCGGCGGTCGGCGACGACTACCCTCTGACAGGCGGATGATCCGCCGGAGGGAACGACCGTGAGCCTGACCCGCCTGACGCGCACTGCCATCGGCGGCCTGATCGGCCTGCTGGCCGTCATCGCCGTCCTGACCGCCGCCCCTGCGCGGGCCCAGGAGACGGTGACCGAGACGCCTGTGCCGGGCATCCCGCATGCGGTGCTCTACACCACGGGCGAGGCTGCGCGGCCGGTGGTGGTTATCCTGCACGGGGCGGACGGCAACGACGAGGCCGGGCGGCGCTTCGGCCCGATCCTGGCGGAGATGGGCTATGCGGCCGTCGGCCTGCCCTACTATTCGCCGAACTGGGGCGACTACGGTCCGCCGCCGATGTTCCCGGACCTGCCGGGCAGCTTCATCGACATCCGCGTCGACCAGTTGGCTGAACTGCGCGACGCCTTGCGCGGCATGGATGGCGTAGACGTGGGGCGGTTCGGCCTTTTCGGGGCGTCCAAGGGCGCGGAGTTCGCCCTGATCGCGGCCAGTCGGTACGACTGGATCGACAGCGTGGTGGCCTATGCGCCGACCGACGTGGTCTGGGAGGGCTGGGGCCTGGAGATGGTCGAGGCCGAGGGGACGCGGTCGTCGTTCTCGTTCGGCGGCGAACCGTTGCCGTTCATGCCCTATCGCGGCTTCGTCGAGGGGCTGCTGGCCGGGCCGTCGGCGGACCTGCGGGCGATCCACGAGAACGGCCGCGCCGACCATCCGGAGCGGGAGGCGGGGGCGCGGATTCCGGCCGAGGCCTATCGCGGCGGCCTGCTGCTGATCGCGGGCGGGCAGGATGCGCAATGGAACGCCGGCCGGGCGACGGAGAACATCGTGGCCGCGCGCTCGGCGGCGGGGCTGGACACCGTGGCCCTGGTCTATCCCGACGCCGGTCACGACCTTGTCGGCGACGGCGGGCCGCGGGATACGCCGCGCAGCGGCGGGACGCCGGAAAGCAATGCGGCGGCGCGTCAGGACGCCTGGCCGAAGGTGGTCGCCTTCATGGAGCGGACATTGGAGCCCTAGCGGCCGCCCGCTCTCAGGAATGCGTCGCGGGCGGGCGCGAGGCGAGAGGGGACGAGGCCGCGCAGGGGAGCCTGGCCGCGGCGTTTGACGCCGATCTCATTGCCCTTGCTCCACGCCACCTCGGCGTCGATGACGAGGCCGAGGGCGACGTCGACGATCTGGATCCGGGACGGCAGGGCCATGCCGCGGTCCATGCGGATGCGCAGACCGGCGTCCGAGGCGTCGACGATGAGGCAGGGCATCTCCAGCCCCGGCGCGACGACGACGCCCCGCGAATTGGCGGCGGAGCGGGTCTCGAAACGGCGGTCCTGCGGGGGCTTCATTCGGTGATAGTCGTCGGCACGCGATTTCGATCCAGCTGGATCACGACGTCCGCCGCGATTCCTCCGGCCAGCATACGCCGGGTGATGCGCTCGAAATACTGGATGAAGTTCGCCAGCCGCTCACGCTCCACAGGCGGCAGGTCGGCCGGGGCGACGCCGAGCAGGTCGGCCTCCTGCTGCGAGCGCCAGTCCAGCACGACGCCGAAGTCCGGGGCGCGCAGGAAGACGATGGCGTCGAAACGGGCGGCGAACTCGGCGTAGGGGCCGGCGAGGGAACCGTTCACGGCCCGACGCCAGCCGCCGTCGAGGTCCTGTTCGCGCTCCAGGGCATTGAGGGGCGATGCGAGCGCGGACTCGTCCTCGGCCCGGGCGCTGAGGCACCAGGCGTCGATCAGGACGGCGGAGGGTCTCCCCTCGAAGCGTCGCCAGCGATCGACGGGCCAGCGGTCGTCGCCGCGCTTGTCGAAATCGGGGATCAGAGTCTCGTCGTCGGGGCCGGCGGAAGACAGGTCGTCGATCAGGCGCCGCAGCAGGCCGAGGTCGTGCGTGCCCGGCGGGCCGCGGGTGAGCAGCAGCGGATGGACGTCGCGGGCCAGGGCCTCGCGCTCGGCGCGGGTCAGATAGACGTCATCGATGGAGATCTGGGCGGCGCCGAAGCGTTCGGCGGCGGCGCGGGCGAGCGTCGTCTTGCCGGACCCTTGCGCGCCGACGATCCCGATCAGGGGTGGACGATCTTTCGGTCCGGCGGCGATGAGGCGGCCGACCAGATCGACCAGGTCGGGATGGGCCCGGCTCAGTGCTGGCTTTCCGGCAGGCGGACGATCAGGCCGTCGAGGTCGTCCGAGACGCGGATCTGGCACGACAGGCGGCTGTTCGGCTGAACGTTCTCGGCGAAGTCGAGCATCGACTCCTCCATCGCCGAGGCGCGGCCGGTCTCGGCGGCGAAATTCTCGTCGACGTAGACGTGGCAGGTGGCGCAGGCGCAGGCCCCGCCGCAGTCAGCGTCGATGCCGGGCACATTGTTGCGGATCGCGCCCTCCATGACGGAGAGGCCATTCTTGACCTCAACCGTATGCTCGCGGCCGTCGTGCTCGATGTAGGTGATCTTCGCCACGTCAGGCCGTCGCTTCGCTCTTCTTGCGGCTGGGCGAGACCATCAGCTTCTTGGTCTCGGCGATGGCCTTGGCGGGGTTCAGGCCCTTCGGGCAGACCTGGGCGCAGTTCATGATGGTGTGGCAGCGGTAGAGCTTGAACGGGTCCTCGAGGTCATCGAGGCGCTTGTCCGTAGCGTCGTCGCGGCTGTCGGCGATCCAGCGGTAGGACTGCAGCAGGGCCGCCGGGCCGAGGTATTCGGTCTGGTTCCACCAGTAGCTCGGGCACGAGGTCGAGCAGCAGGCGCACAGGATGCACTCGTACAGGCCGTCGAGTTTCGAACGCTCTTCCGGCGACTGCAGGCGCTCCTTCTCCGGGTCCGGCTCGTCAGACTGGAGCCAGGGCTGGATGGAGTCGTACTGGGCGTAGAACAGCGACAGGTCCGTCACCAGGTCCTTGACCACCGGCTGGTGCGGCAGCGGCGCGATGGCGATCGTGTTGGACGCACACTCGTCCATGCCCTTGGTGCAGGCGAGCGCGTTTCGGCCGTCGATGTTCATCGAGCACGAACCGCAGATGCCCTCGCGGCACGAGCGCCGGAAGGTCAGGGTCGGGTCGATCTCGTTCTTGATGTGGATCAGGGCGTCGAGAAGCATCGGGCCGTGATCGTCGGCCGAGACCTCATAGACGTCCCAGCGCGGGTCGGCGTCGACCTCGGGGTCGTAGCGGTAGACCTTGTAGGTCTTGACGTTCTGCGCGCCGGCCGGGGCCTTGTGGACCTTGCCGGTGGTGGGCTTGGAGCCGCGGGGAAGGGTGAGCTGGACCATGATCAGTAAACCCGCGCCTTGGGCTCGATGTATGCGATGTCCTTGGACATCGGCTCCTTGTGGACCGGACGGTAGTCGATCGACACCTGCTCGCCGGGACGCTTCCAGGCGAGGGTGTGCTTCATCCACGTCTTGTCGTCGCGCTCCGGATAGTCCTCGCGGGCGTGGGCGCCGCGGCTTTCGGTGCGGTTCAGGGCGCCCTCGATGGTGACCATCGCCTGATCGATCAGGTTGTCATACTCGAGGGTCTCGACCAGATCGGTGTTCCAGATCAGGCCGCGGTCGGTGGTCTTGATGTCGACGCCGGCGGCGTGGATCGCGCGCAGCTTGTCGACGCCTTCCTGAAGGGTCTTGCCGGTGCGGAAGACGGCGGCGTCGGACTGCATCGCGTGCTGCATCTCGACGCGCAGCTTGGCGGTCGGGGTCGAGCCGTTGGCGTTGCGGAAGCGGTCGAGGCGGGCCAGATGGCCGTCGGTGGTCGAGGCCGGCGCGTCCGGCACCTTCGACGCCTTGTCGACGACCTCGCCGCAGCGCAGGCCGGCGGCGCGACCGAACACGACCAGGTCGGTCAACGAGTTGGAGCCCAGACGGTTGGCGCCGTGCACCGAGACGCAGGCGGCCTCGCCGACGGCCATCAGACCGGGGACGACGCTGTCCGGGTTGCCGTCACGCAGGGTCAGGACCTCGCCGTGATAGTTCGTGGGGATGCCGCCCATGTTGTAGTGGACGGTCGGCAGGACCGGGATCGGCGCCTTGGTGACGTCGACGCCGGCGAAGATCTTGGCCGACTCCGAGATGCCCGGCAGGCGCTCGTGCAGGATGGCCGGATCGAGGTGGTCGAGGTGAAGGAAGATGTGGTCCTTCTTCGGACCCACGCCGCGGCCTTCGCGAATCTCGATGGTCATGGAGCGGCTGACCATGTCGCGCGGGGCCAGATCCTTCACGGTCGGCGCATAGCGCTCCATGAAGCGCTCGCCTTCCGAGTTGGTCAGATAGCCGCCCTCGCCGCGGGCGCCCTCGGTGATGAGGCAGCCGGCGCCGTAGATGCCGGTCGGGTGGAACTGCACGAACTCCATGTCCTGCAGCGGCAGGCCGGCGCGCAGCACCATGGCGTTGCCGTCGCCGGTGCAGGTGTGGGCCGAGGTGGCCGAGAAGTAGGCGCGACCGTAGCCGCCGGTGGCCAGGATGACCAGCTTGGCGCGGAAGCGGTGCAGGGTGCCGTCGTCCAGCTTCAGCGCCGTGACGCCGGTGCAGGCGCCGTCCTGCATGATCAGATCGAGGCCGAAATACTCGACGAAGAACTCGACCTCGCGGCGGACCGACTGGCCGTACAGGGTGTGCAGGATGGCGTGGCCGGTGCGGTCGGCGGCGGCGCAGGTGCGCTGCACCGGGCCTTCACCGAAATTGCGGGTCATGCCGCCGAAGGCGCGCTGGTAGATCTTGCCTTCATCCGTCCGGCTGAAGGGCACGCCCCAGTGCTCCAGCTCGTAGACGGCCTTGGGCGCGTTGCGCACGAGGTATTCGATGGCGTCCTGGTCGCCCAGCCAGTCCGACCCCTTGACGGTGTCGTACATGTGCCACTGCCAGGAATCCTCGCCCATGTTGCCGAGCGAGGCGGAGATGCCGCCCTGTGCCGCGACGGTATGCGAGCGGGTCGGGAAGACCTTGGTGACGCAGGCGACCTTCAGGCCCTGCTGGGCGGCGCCGAGGGCGGCGCGCAGGCCGGAGCCGCCGGCTCCCACCACCACGACGTCATAGGCGTGATCGACGAATTCGTAGGCGGCCAACGATCAGGCTCCGAGACCGGCCGGGAGCGGGGCCGAGCCCAGCGCCAGGCGCACGAGGAAGAAGACGCTGGCGAAGGCCAGGGCGAGACACAGCAGGCCGATCCCGCCGAGCAGGGCGGTGCGGGTCGACGGCTTGTGGATGTAGTCGTCGACGACGACCTTCAGGCCCATCCACATGTGCCAGATGCTGATCAGCAGGGTGGCGGCCAGCAGGATGGCGTTGACCGGCGACCGGAACCATCCGGTCGCGCCGTCGTAGCCAGCGCCGGAAACGGTCCAGGCGCTGGCGAAGGCCCAGAGGGCCAGCGGGACGAGGATGAGAGAGGTGAGGCGCTCGGCCTTCCACTCGCCGGCGCCTTCGCGCTCGGACACCTTCACATTGCGGACGAAGCGTGCGGGCTTGCTCACAGGACCACCTTCCCGCTGAGGAACAGGGCGGCCCAGAAGCCGACGGCGAGGACGATGGCGGCGACGATGCTGATCCAGGTCAGGGTGTCGGCGCCCTTGATCGACAGGCCGGAGCCGGCGTCCCAGATCAGGTGACGGACGCCCGCCGTCAGGTGGTAGGCGGCGGCCACGGTGATCCCGAACCAGATCAGCAGACCCAGCGGCGAGCCCATGAGGCCGGTGTAGGTCGCATAGGCGTCAGGACCGCAGGCCGCGGCGACCATCCAGGCGACCACGAACAGGGCGCCGAACGACAGGCCGATGGCCGCGCCGCGGTTGAGGATCGACCCCCACATGGTGATGTGGAAGCGCCAGATCTGGAGATGCGGCGACAGGGGACGGACACGGCCGTTGGGCTGACGCACGAACCGGCCGGTCTGATCGGTGACCGGATCGTTGGACGCGTCGCCCGGCTGGGGAGAGCTCGACATATTGCGAATGGTTCTCAAAAACCCGAAGGAATTCAGGCGCTCGAAATCGGTGAACAGGCTTTAGTCAGCGGGGCAGGGAGGGTCAACGCAGCCCGGACGAGAGTATGCGTTTCCCGTCGGGCGATTTGGTTCCCGCGACCCGATCACGATTTCGCGTGTTGCCCGTCTGCACTAGCCGACTGGCTCGCGGGAGTTCAGCTTTCTCCTCGTCATGTCGGGATTAGTGGTCGTCGCCCTGGCGAGTCTGCTTGCACAGCAGGCTGCGCCCCATCCATCCACGCTGCGGGCCTATGAAGCCCCCGTGGTGAGGCCGTTCGAGCCTGCGCCCGACTTCGGCCTGGAGCCGGCGCAGGGCGACGGAGAGGCCGCGGCCGACCGCCGGCCGCTTGAAGCTCCGGTCGCGGTCGACGCCTATGCCCGTTCCTATGAATTCTCGCCCGGCGACGCCGAGGCGGCCTACGACCAGGGGGTGGCCTCGGCCGAGGTGCGCGCCGATCAGGCCGCCGGGCCGATGGCCGGTCGCTGGCAGGTCGCCGACGAGCGAGGCGAGCTGACCTTCGGCCTGTTGCTGAACGAGACGGGCGGCCTGGTCGAGGGCGGCTGGCGGCAGGGCGGACGGTCCGGCGCGGCGGCTTACGAGGGCGGAGTGGTCACGTTGGACGGCCTGGGCTCGCTGGCCGTGGCCGCCGACGGCCGGAGCGGCGTTCTGACCCGGGGCGAGCGCTCGACCCCCGTGATCCTCAGCCGGCCGTAGCCAGCCGCGCGCGCGACACCGCCGCCTGCAGGGCGGACGCGCCGTAGTGAACCGCTGCGCCGCGCCCCCAGACCGGATCGGGCCACAGGCCGTCGTCCGGACGGCGGCCCACCACATGGACATGAAGCTGGGCCGTGACGTTGCCGAGGGCGGCGACGTTGAGCTTGGCCACCGGGCGGTCGGCGGCGTCGCCGAGGGCGCGGACGATGTCGCCGGCGCGGACGATCTCTTCCATCAGGGCGGCGCGTTCAGCGGTAGTCAGGTCCTCGATCTCGCGCAGATCGGCGCGGCGCGGGATCAGGATCAGCCACGGAAAGCGGGCGTCGTCCTGCAGGCGGACCTGGCACAGGGACCAATCGCAGGCGATGACGGAGCCGGCGTCGAAGGCGGGATCGGCTTTGAACAGGGTGGCCATGACGCCCTCGGTCGCGCGGCGCGACCGGGGCGTCAAGCGAAAGGCCTCAGTTCAGGCCGTAGACCACGCAGGACTGGTCGGTGAGTTCGCGCAGCGGCGGCTGCAGCGCCAGACGGGCCGCCTCGATCTGGGCTTCTGACGGCGCGCCGGGTGCGGCCGGAGCCGGCGGCGGGGGAGGCGGAGGGGGCGGCGGCGCGTAGGCCGGCTCATAGGAGACGTCTGAGGCCATGGCGGCGCCTGCCCCGTAGGACGGCCAACCGGCCAGGACGTCGGTCTGGCAGGCGCGGCCGGTCGGATCGATGACGCGGACATTCCCCAGCGACGCGCCGGCGTTGGAGGCAGCCTGACGCGCGCGCGTGGCGGCGTCCTTGACCGCTTCCGCCTGCAGCCAGGTCTTCATGGCATTGTCCGGCTCGAGGTTGAACCAGACCTGGCCGATGTAGGTCGGCTGGGTGGCGACGACGGTCGCATAGACCCGCTCAAGCACGCTCATGTCGCGCAGGGTGACGCTGACGGTCGCTTCCGCCTGGTAGCGTTCGATGCGGTCGGAGCGGACGTTGTCGCGCAGCACGCCGTTCTCGTCGCGGTACTGGTCGTAGAGCGGGCGGGTGGTCAGCGTGGTCTCGACGCGGACCACGTCTACGCCATAGGCGCCCAGGGCCTGGCTGAGGGCGCGGATCTGGTCGGCGGCCTTGCGCGAGGCGTCGGCGGCGCTGCGGTCGATGGACTGGAAGGTGGCGCTGAAGCCCGCGCGGTTGGCCGGCACCTGGGTGCGGACATGGCCGATGGAGGCGATGACCGGATCGCGCATCCACCACGGCGCGGGCACATAGCGGTCCCCGATCGTGGCCGGCGGGGTCTGGGCGAAGGCGACGGCAGGCAGGGCGGCGGCGGCGATGAGGACGGCGAGGGTCAGGCGGCGCATGCGAGGTGGCTCCCTTGTTGTTGAGGGGAGCCTGACCGTCGGCCGCACTCCGGTAAAGCTTGCGCGCGCGGATCGTCAGGGGCCGTCAGACTATTGTCTGGATAGAAATTATCTATCGATGAAAGCCGCTTCGCATCATTGACTTTGTGCAGCGCAACCGCCATTTCGCGGCTGCGGCGCCGCTCCCCCGGCGTTCCAGAGCTTCCTTTTTCAAGCACCACCAGGAGAACAGCGCATGCTGGGCGTCGGTCAAAAACTGCCGGAATTCAAGATCATTGGCGTGAAGCCGGGCTTCAACAGCCACGAGGAAAACGGCGTTTCGGCGTTTGAGGCGGTCACCCAGGACAGCTTCGAGGGCAAGTGGAAGGTCATCTTCTTCTACCCGAAGGACTTCACCTTCGTGTGCCCGACCGAGATCGCCGAGTTCGCCTCGCTGGCCCGTGATTTCGAAGACCGCGACACCGTCGTCCTCGGCGGCTCGACCGACAACGAGTTCGTCAAGCTGGCCTGGCGCCGCGACCACGCCGACCTGTCGAAGCTGCCGATCTGGCAGTTCGCCGACAACGGCGGCAAGTTCGCCCGTGAACTCGGCGTCCTCGACGAGGCCGAAGGCGTTGCCCTGCGCGCCACCTTCGTCGTCGACCCGCACAACGTCGTGCAGCACGTCTACGTCACCAACCTGAACGTCGGCCGCGCGCCGGCGGACACCCTGCGCGTCGTCGACGCGCTGCAGACCGACGAGCTGTGCGCCTGCAACCGCCCGGTGGGCGGCGAGACCCTGGCCGCGTAATAGTAAGGCCAGCGTTTTCCTGACAGGCGGCGGCGCGAGCCGCCGCCTGTTTTGTTTCCATCCTGTGCGCTAACGCTCGCGACGCGGTCGCTCGCTGCTTGAGCGCAGACCAACAGGGCTCAACGAGGCCGAAGGCCGGTAGCCCAAGCAAAGGATCACCTTCGATGTCGATCGACGCCCTGCGCGACCTCATCCCGGCCTATGGCAAGGACATCTCCCTGAACCTCGGTTCGCTCGCGTCCGAGACGGTGCTGAACGACCAGCAGAAGTGGGGCTGCTTCCTGGCCTCGGCCCACGCCATCGGCGTCGGCCCGGTGGTGAAGGCGATCGAGGCCCAGGCGGCCACGGTGCTGTCGCCCGAGGCGATGAACGCGGCCAAGGCCGCCGCCGCCATCATGGGCATGAACAACATCTACTATCGCGCCCTGCACCTGATGAAGAACCAGGAGTACACGACCATCCCGGCGCGCCTGCGGATGAACGTGATCGCCAATCCAGGCGTCGAGAAGATGGACTTCGAGCTGTGGGCGACCGCCGTCTCGGCCATCAATGGCTGCGGCGCCTGTCTGGACGCCCACGAGGGCACGATGCGCCAGCACGGCGTGCCGGCGACCCAGATCCAGGCCGCCCTGCGCATCGGCGCGGTGGTTCACGCCGCCAGCCGGATCGTCGCCTCGGAAACCGCGCTGGCGAACTAACCGGCGGGGGCGGCCCAGTCCGTCCCTTTCAGGACGGCGGCGTAGGTCCGGCTGACCGGCGCCGTCGATCCGTCCGACAGGCTGAGCTCGCCGCGGCCGGACTTCCAGAGGGCGGTCTGGACCGCGGTGCGCGCCACCCACCACGAGCGATGGGTGCGGAAGCCGTCGGCGGCGCCCAGCGCCTCGAGCGCATCGCCGAAGCGCATCAGGACGAGCGCCGAGCCCGCCTCGGTGCGGATGCGCAGATAGTGGTCCTCGGCCTCGACGGCGACGAGGCGGGCCCGGGCGAGCCGCGGCGCCAGCTTCGACCGGATGGCCGGCGGGGCGACATCCGGAGACGCGGGACGCTCGGCCCGGGGGCGCAGGGCTGTGCGGGTCAGCCACGCCAGGCCGACGACCGCGACATTGATCGTCAGCACGCTGGGCATGGTCCAGAAGACGCGGTCGAAGGTGAAGGAGCGCCCGAACAGGATCACCGGAATGACCGCCACCCAGATCGAGATCGGGGGCGTCATGGCGACGATCTGGGCGAGGGCGAAAAGGCGCGGGCGTTCGGGAAAGAGCCGCGCCACCCACGGCTCGATCAGGGCGGCGATGACGCCGCCGCCGACCAGGCCGAACAGCCAGTACAGATTGCGCTGGAGCGCCGGAATCTCTTCCGTGTCGAAGGCCGATGTGGCCGCGAGGAAGACGCCGAACAGCGCCAGGCCGATCAGTTCGACCATGCTGGTGCGGCCCAGCCGGAGGCCGCCCGGACGCCCTTTCAAAACTTCGGTCGTCACGCCCCGCTCCGTTCGCGAAGCGGTCGAACCCGTTCGCGAAATCAAGGCTGACACGCCCGGCAAGCCGGTTTCAAGCGGCAGTCCTGTTTTCGAGGGAGCGGACGGATGAAGCGAGCGGCGGCGGGAGTGGTGTTCGGGCTGACGGCCCTGATGTGTCTGGGCGTGGCTCTGGTCAGCGCACGGTATTTTTTCCCCAACCCGGTCGGGGCGGAGGGGATGGCGATCCATCTGGCGGCGCGGCCGGCGGTTCTGATCGCCCATGTGGCCGGCGGGGTGACCGCGCTGGCGATCGGCGTATTCCAGCTGGTGACCCGGCGCGGACCGCGGCGCGTGTGGCACCGCTGGGCGGGGCGGGTCTATGTCCTCGCCGTCCTGATCGGATCGGTCGCGGGCCTCGGTCTGGCGCTGACCAGCACCGCCGGTCCGATGGCGCACTGGGGGTTCGGCCTGCTGGCGGTGGCCTGGTTCTCGACCACGGTCATGGGCTGGAGGAAGGCGGTCGCCGGCGAGTTCGGCCAGCATCGTCGCTGGATGATCCGTAGCCTGTCCCTGACCTTCGCGGCCGTGACCCTGCGGATCATGCTGCCGCTGATCCCGCTGACGGGGATGGATTTCGTCGAGGCCTACCGGTGGGTGGCCTTCCTGTGCTGGGTTCCGAACCTGCTGGTCGCCGAGCTGTGGATCCGGCTGAGCGGCTGGCCGGAGGCCCCTACGCGCGCGCTTCAGACCTCGCCGCGTTCGAGATAGCGCATCCAGCGCTGGAAGCCCGCGCCCATGACGCCGTCGACGCCGTCGGCCATGGCGCCCAGGCCCGGCCCTTCGACGGTCATGACCCAGGTCGGTGTCCAGCCCCGGTTGGCGGGCGGCCAGGTGACGGTCAGGACGGCGCTGGTGGCCTTGCCCTTCAGCGGGCCGAAGGGGGCCTCGAAGACGATGCGGGCGGGTTCGACGGACACGACGCGGGCATGCTCGAACTGCGTGCCGTCGGCCAGCTTCTCGCACCAGCAGCCGCCGGGCGTGAGGTCGACGGTGATGTTGGCCGCGTCGCCGCTGTAGGTGTGGGCGCTGTCCCACCAACGGCCGACGTCGACGAGCGTGCCGGGGATGTCGCCGGGATCGATCCCGGCGCCGACCTCATAGCGCAGGGTGAAGCTGTCGGCGGTGCGCGCGACCACTTCCGCATCCGCCGCAGAGGCGGTCAGCAGGCCGAAGGCGGCGACAAGGCCGGCGATCGTGGATTTCAGCATGATCGATCCTCCCGCCGCCATCGGGCGACGGAAGCGCGGTCGCGTCAAGTCAGCCGGCGAAGGCGGGAGCCAGGGCGATGAGCTTCTTCGACGCCTGGGCGCGGTAGCTCTCGTCGATCCAGGCGCGGAACATCGGCAGCGGATCTGCGATGTCTTCAGGCCAGGAGGCGGTGACCCAGCCGCTCTTGCCAAGGCCGTAGCCGGTCGGCTGGACGAACGGCATCTCCAGCGCCTCGGCGGCGGTGAAGGGCAGTTTGCACGACAGGCTGAACGGGTCGCCCGAGACACTGAGGTAGGCGAAGGTCTTGTCCTTCACGGCCAGGTCCGCATGGCCCGGCCACGGGCTTTTCAGGTGCGCTTCCGGATAGGTGAGGCCGAAGGCGCGCAGGGCGTCGGCGGCGTCGGCGGGTGCGCTCATCGATCAGGCCGGCTGGAAGGTCAGGGGCGCGCCCCAGAACTGGCTGACCAGATCCGACTGCGGACCGGCCTTGCCCGAGGTGAAGAAGTCGCGCCGGCCGGAGCCGCCGAGCAGGTACTCGGGGTGGCGCTGGAAATAACGGTCCAGGGCGTCGGCGACGGCAGTCGGCTGGTGGATTACCGGCGTGCCGTCCGGCAGGGCGGCGGCGAAGAGGTCGGCGACGATCTCATAGTGGGTGCAGCCGAGGATGGCCTTGTCCGGGTGGCGGCCGATGCGGCGGCGCAGGGCGTCGACGTGGTCCTCGACCACGACCTTCAGTTCCTCGGTCGGGGCGCCCAGCTCGATCAGGCCGGCGAGGCCCGGGCAGGGCTCGGAGAAGACGGCCAGGTCCTCGCGGCGTTTGTCGATCTCGATCTCGTAGACGCGGCTCATGGCCGTGGCGGCGGTGCAAAAGACGCCGGTGATGTCGATGGCCTCGACCTTGTCGCCGCGACGCTCGGCCTCATACGTCCAGGGCAGGCCGGTGGCGGCCTCGATGGTCGGGACGATGATGCCCAGCACATTGATCGGGCGGCCGTGACGCTCGCGGGCCTCGGGCACCCAGGTCTGCTGCAGACGGCGCAGGGCGATGGCGCTGGCGGTGTTGCAGGCCAGGACGATGACGCTGGCCCCGGCCTCGAACAGGCGTTCGCAGCCTGCGCGGGTCAGGTCGACGATCTCCTCGCCGCCGCGCCCGCCATAGGGGGCGTTGGCCTGGTCGGCCAGATAGACGAAGTCCCGCTCGGGGAACCGTCGCGTCAGTTCGCGGTGGACCGTCAGGCCGCCCACGCCGGAGTCGAAAACGCCAATCGCCATGAGGCGGCCTTTAGACGCAGCGCCAGCCCGCGTCCACCGGCGAAGATTACGGGGCTGTCATGTGACAGCGGGGCCGTGGGAGGCCTAGGGTCCGCGGGAACGAATGGCCCCCATGGAGCTTCCATATGCACAGACGACACCTTCTCATCGCGGGAGGCAGTTTCGTGGCCCTCTCGGCCTGCACCTCGACCGGCACGACCAACGGCGGCGGCGCCGTCGCTTCGACCGGCGGCCTGGAAGCTGACGCGCGGATCGCGCGCGCTGTCCTGCCGACCCAGGCGCCGAAGGCCGAGCTGCTGCAGACCTGGACCGGTTCGTATGGCGGCGTGCCGCCGTGGGACAAGGTGACGGCCGCCAAGCTGCGCGAAGCCCTGCTGGAAGGTATCGATCTGCAGCGCGCCGACTACGAGGCGATCGCGAACAACCCCGAGCCGCCGACCTTCGCCAACACCCTGGTGGCCATGCAGATGGCCGGCGAGCCGCTGGACCTGGCCCAGAACATCTACGGGGTGATGACCTCGAACATCGGGTCTGACGACTACAACGCCGTCGACACCGAGGTGTCGCCGTTGCTGTCGGCCGCCTACGACGAGATCAGCTTCAACGCGAAGCTGTTCCAGCGCGTGAAGACGGTCGCCGACAACGCCGACGCCATGGGTCTGAGCGCCGAGCAGAAGCGCATCGCCGTGCGCAGCCGCGACTCCTTCATCCGCAGCGGCGCCGCGCTGGACGCCGACGGCAAGGCCGAGCTGGGCCGGATCAACACCGCCCTCGCCAACGCCTTCACCGCCTTCAGCCAGAAGGTCGTCAACGACGAGAAGACCTGGACCGTCATCCCGAATGAATCGGGCATGGCCGGCATCCCGGCGTCGAACAAGGCCGCCGCCGCCGCCGCCGCACGCTCGCGCAACGTCGAGGGCTGGGCCGTCGTCAACACGCGCTCGAGCGTGGATCCGTATCTGACCTTCGCCGACGACCGCGAGCTGCGCGAGAAGGTGTGGCGCAAATTCGTGAACCGCGGCGACAACGGCGACGCCAACGACACCAACGCCACGATCGCCGAGATCGTCCGCCTGCGTCAGCAGCGCGCCCGCCTGCTGGGCTACAACAACCACGCTGAACTGCGCATGCAGGACACCATGGCCAAGACGCCGGATGCGGCGTTCGACCTGATGAACCGCGTATGGGCGCCGGCCAAGGCCCGCGTCGCCGAGGAAGTCGCGGACATGCGCGCCCTCGCCGGTCACGACATCGAGCCGTGGGACTACCTCTACTATGCGGAGAAGGTCCGGAAGCAGAAGTACGACCTCGATCAGAACGAGCTGAAGCCGTACTTCGAGCTGAACAATGTCCGCGCCGGCTCGTTCGAGATGGCGCGCCGCCTGTACGGTTTCACCTTCGACAAGCTGCCGACGGGCGCGGTGCCGGTCTGGCATCCGGATGTCGTGGTCTATGAGGTCAAGGACGCCGGCCGTCCGATCGGCCTGTACTACGCCGACGACTACGCCCGTCCGGGCAAGCGCTCGGGCGCGTGGATGACGACCTACCGGTCGCATTCGTCGTTCGACGGACCGAAGAACACGCTCGGCTCGAACAACAACAACTTCATCAAGGCCGAGGGCGGCGAGCCGATCCTGATCTCGCTGGACGACGCCGAGACCCTGTTCCACGAGTTCGGTCACACCCTGCACGCCTATTCGTCGAACGTGGTCTATCCGGCCCTGGGCGGCACGCCGCGCGACTTCGTCGAATATCCGTCGCAGGTGCACGAGCACTGGGTGCTGACCCGTCCGATCCTGGACGGCTATCTGAAGCACGCCGAAACCGGCCAATCGATGCCGCAAAGCCTGATCGACAAGGTCGAGGCCGCCGCCACCTTCAACCAGGGCTATGCGACGGTCAGCTATCTGTCGTCGGCGCTGGTCGACATGGACCTGCACACCCAGACGGCACCGCCGACCGACATCGACGCGTTCGAGAAAGCGTCGCTGGACCGTTACGGCATGCCGAAGGAGATCGTGATGCGGCACCGTCTGCCGCAGTTCAATCACCTGTTCACGTCGGACAGCTACTCGGCCGGCTACTACTCGTACCTGTGGTCCGAGACGATGGACGCCGACACCTGGGCGTATTTCGAGGAGTCGGGCGACGTCTTCAATCCGGAGATCGCCGGCCGCTTCAAGTCGATCATGCTGGCGCCGGGCAATACGGTGGACCGCGCCGAGGCCTATCGCGCCTTCCGCGGTCGCGACCCGGACGTGCGGGCGCTGCTGAAGGTGCGCGGCTTCCCGACTTCGTAGGACGTCGGGAGCCAGAACGGACAAGGCCCGCGGAGCGATCCGCGGGCCTTTTTCGTAGCCTAGTTCGGGATGGTGGGCGCGCGGACGACGAGGCGTTCGTCGCGACGGGCGCGGGCGTAGTCTTCCTGGCGCGCTGCGGGGAGCAGGCCGACGGCTTCGCGCTGGACTTTCATGACACAGAGGGTGTCGACCAGGCGGGGGCCGTGGCGGCAGGCGTCACGCACGCCTTTCGCCACCCGGGCGTCGAAGGCGACCGTGCCCGAGTAGCTGGCGAGATCCAGATCGCCGTAGGAAACACGAACGTCCTGTGCGGCGGCGGATCCTGCGGACAGCAGGGTGACGGCGGTGAGGGAAGCAAGGGTCCTGAGCATTGGAGTATCCTCTTGTCGCGGGCATTGCGACACAAGCCAGATGAGTGGTTCTTGTGACGTCTACCAGCGGCAAACCGTGATAATTCCGAGAAGTCAGGGTGAGTACTGGTCAGTCAATCACAAGCCACGTTTATGACAAGCGGATAGCCGCAATGCAGTGCGGCTCCCGACATCAATAGGCGACCGCGCGGCGGCTTTGGGCGTAGTCGACCTGGGCTGCGCGAGGCAGCTGGCGGACGGCTTCCTGCCGGACGCTGCGGAGGCAGAAGGTCCGGTCGCTGACGAGAGCGTCCATGCGACGGGAGAATCTGCACACCCGGTTGGCGGCCGCATCGACGCGGACGTCGAAGGTGTCTCCGCCGGCGACGGTGGCCAGGTTGAGGTCGCGCCACTCGATGGTGGCGACCTGTGCGGACGCGGTACCGGCGGCGGCCATCACTACGACGGCGGCCAGAGAAGCCAAGACTTTCATGTTCGTCTCCTGGGAGAGCGCTGCATCGCGCGTGTCGGCGACGGGGCCAAATTGCGCCCGCGCTGTTGCAGGTCGGTGAGCGTTTCGCGGCCAAATCAGGACATTGCGTGAATTCGCAGAAACCTGAACGGCGTTCACTCCGGCGCCTTCGCGCCTTGTCTTGGCCCCGGTTTTCCGTCATAAGCCGCCGCTTCCGGCGCAAGTGAACCCTGCGTCTCCACCGGGACGACCCCTGTTTCGACAGGACGAGCCCGGCGAGAACCCTCTGCCGACGTGATCGTCGCCAGAGGCCATTTCTCTATGGGGACCCGGGTTCAACGCCAAATGAGGTGTTGATGTTCGAGGCTCTGAACGAGCGGCTGACAGGGGTTTTCGACCGGATCACCGGTCGCGGCGCCCTGTCCGAAAAGGACGTGGCCGAGGCGATGCGCGAAGTTCGCGTGGCGCTGCTCGAGGCCGACGTCGCCCTGCCCGTCGTCAAGGACTTCATCGCCTTCGCCACCGAGCGCGCCACCGGCGAAGAGGTCATCCGTTCGGTCAAGCCGGCCGATCAGGTCATCAAGATCGTCTACGACGGCCTGGTGGAGATGCTGGGCGGCGATGAGCCGACCCCGATCAACCTGAACGCTACGCCGCCCGCCGTCATCCTGATGGCCGGCCTGCAGGGCTCGGGCAAGACGACGACCTCGGCCAAGCTGGCGCTGCGGCTTACGAAGTTCGATCGCAAGAAGGTCATGATGGCCTCGCTGGACACGCGTCGTCCGGCGGCCATGGAGCAGCTCGAAACCCTCGGCAAACAGATCGAGGTCGCCACCCTTCCGATCGTGAAGGGCGAGAGCGCGGTCCAGATCACCAAACGCGCGCTGCAGTCGGCGAAGCTGCAGGGCTTCGACGTCCTGATCCTCGACACCGCCGGCCGGATAACGCTCGATGAGGCCCTGATGGCCGAGGTGGCGGAAGTCGCCGCCGTGTCGAAGCCGATCGAGACCCTGCTGGTCGCCGACAGCCTGACCGGTCAGGACGCTGTCCGCACCGCCAAGGCCTTCCACGAACGTCTGCCGCTGACCGGTCTGGTGCTGACCCGCGCCGACGGCGACGGCCGCGGCGGCGCCATGCTGTCGATGCGGGCCGTCACCGGCCTGCCGATCAAATACCTGGGCGCCGGCGAAAAGGTCGATGCGCTGGACGTGTTCGACGCCCGCCGCGTCGCCGGCCGCATCCTGGGTCAGGGCGACATCGTCGCCCTGGTCGAGAAGGCCAGCCAGGAGCTGGACGCCTCCAAGGCCGAGGCCATGGCCCGCAAGCTGGCCAAGGGGCAGTTCGACCTGAACGATCTGGCCGGCCAACTGGCCCAGATGAAGAAGATGGGCGGCCTTCAGGGCATCATGGGCATGCTGCCCGGTGTCGCGAAGATGAAGGCCCAGATGGCCGACGCCAACATCGACGACCGCATGATCGCCCGCCAGGAAGCGATCATCAGCTCGATGACCAAGGCCGAGCGCAAGAAGCCGGACCTGCTGAACGCCAGCCGCAAGAAGCGCGTCGCCGCCGGCGCCGGCGTCGAGGTCCAGGACATCAATCGTCTGCTGAAGCAGCACCGGCAGATGGCCGACATGGTCAAGTCGCTGTCGCGCGGCGGGCCGAAGAAGATGCAGCAGATGGCCGCCATGCTCGGCGGCCTCGGCGGCGGTGGAATGGGCGGACCGGACATGGCCCGCCTGAAGGCGATGGGCGGGGGCAAGATGCCCGAGCCGAGCGCCGACGAAATGAAAGCCCTTCAGGACCGGCTCGCCGGACTGGGCGGCGGACAACTGCCGGGGGGGCTTCCGGGCCTGCCGGGCTTCCCTCCCAAGAAATAAGACTACGTCTGAAGAAAGAGACCGAAAATGCTGAAGATCCGTCTGGCCCGTGGCGGCGCCAAGAAGCGCCCGTACTACTACATCGTCGTCGCTGACTCGCACTCGCCGCGCGACGGCAAGTTCATCGAGCGCGTTGGTTCCTACAACCCGATGCTGCCGCGCGACGGCGAACAGCCCCGCGTGACGCTGAAGGCCGACCGTATCGCCGAATGGCTCGGCAAGGGCGCCCAGCCGACCGACCGCGTCGCCCGCTTCCTGTCGCAGAACGAGGAACTGGCCGGCAAGGTGAAGTGGACCCAGTCGAACAACCCGAACAAGGCCCAGCCGGGCAAGAAGGCGCAAGAGCGCGCCGCCGAGCGCGCCCAGCGCGAAGCTGACCGCGCCGAAGCTGAAGCCGCCGCCAAGGTGGAAGCCGCTGAAGCCGCCGTCCGCGCCAAGGAAGAAGCCGCCGCCGCCGCCGAAGCCGCCAAGAACGCTCCGGCGGTCGAAGAGGCCCCGGCTGCTGAAGAAGCCCCGGCCGCCGAAGCCGCTGCTGAAGAGGCTCCGGCCGCTGAAGCCGCTGCTGAAGAAGCCCCGGCCGCCGAAGCCGGCGAAGAGAAGACCGAGGCCTAAGGGTTTCTCATCCGCTCACCCCGGCGAACGCCGGGGCCGGGATGACAGAGAGCAGTGTCCGGATTTCCGGACGCTGCTCTTCTGCTATCTGGAGCGGCGTTTCTGATCTGGGTCCCGGCCTTCGCCGGGATGAGCGGAGGTTTCCATGGCTAGCGACAGCAAGCTCATTCTGGTCGGCCAGGTCTCCGGCGGGTTCGGGGTCAAGGGCGAGGTGCGGGTGACGGCGTATACGGCCGACCCGATGGCGCTGCTGGGGTATCGCGACCTGCTGCGGGCGGACGGTTCGACGGGCCTGACGCTGCTGTCGGGACGGCCGGACAAGGTCGGTCTGGTCGGTCGGGCGAAGGAGATCGCCACCAAGGAGGAGGCCGACGCCCTGCGCGGGCTGAAGCTGTTTATTCCGCGCGAGCGCCTGCCCGAGCCGGACGAGGACGAGTTCTATCTGACCGATCTGGTCGGCGTGCAGGCCCGTGATCCGGAGGGCGTGGTGCTCGGCACGGTGAAGTCGGTGCAGAATTTCGGCGCCGACGACATGCTGGAGATCGCGCCGGCGGCGGGCGGCCAGACCTGGTATCTGCCGTTCACGAAGGACGCGGTGCCCGACCTGCACCTGGCCGACGGCTGGGTGCTGGTGGTGCGGCCGACCGAGATCGGCGAGCGCGAGCCGGACTAGCTGTTGTCCTCGACCTCGGCCCCGGGTCCGTTGGACTTGATGGAGTCGATGGCGTTCTGCGCCGAGGCTTTCGAGGTGTAGCCTTCCGTCGAGAAGATGGTCTCGGCGTTGTATTTGAAGCGGACGCGGAACTCGCCCGCCTTGTCCTTCCAGATCTCGAACTTGTGGGCCATGGGGCGCCTCCTTGGGGGAGGGGCACGCTCTCATGGCGGGCGGTCCAGTCAATCGGGCGGAGACCTGAGCCGGATGGTGAACCGCGGCCCCCTGCGAGCGTTAGCCGCCTGACCATTCAGGAGAAGGCGGCGCCATGAGTATCTTCAGTTCGATCTGGGACCGTATTCGCGGTCATCGCAAACCTGCGGCCCCGGCCGCTCCGGCCCCGCAGGCGGCTCCGGCCGCAGCGCCAGCCGCGCCTGTCGCGCCGGCCGCCGCGCCGCCGCCCGTGGACGTCGAGGCGGTGCTGGCGGCCATGGCCGAGGCCAAGGGCGGGGGCGGCAACTGGCGGACCTCGATCGTCGATCTGCTGAAGCTGCTGGACCTCGACTCCAGCCTGACGGCGCGCAAGGAACTGGCCGGAGAGCTGGGCGTGCATGCCGGCGAGCACGGCAGCGCCGAGCAGAACATCGCCCTGTCGAAGGCGGTGTGGGCCCGGCTGGAGGCCAACGGCGGCATCGTTCCGGCGTCGCTGCGGGACTGACCGGAGGCGGAGATGCCCTCCAGCGTCATCCGGGGCTTCAGCTACGACGAACCGAAGCGCCGGCTGCGCATCACCTTCGTGAGCGGCGACGTCTACGACTACCTGGACGTGCCGCCGATGATCTTCGACGGCCTGAGGGTGGCGCAGTCGAAGGGCGGGTTCTTCGCCAGCCATATCCGGGAACGGTTCACGTTCGAAAGGGTCAGCATCGCCCTGCCCTGAGATGGGCCAGGAACGCCGCGTCAGAACGGGCGTTTCGGGCTTCATGCTCGATCATACCGGAATCGTCGTCTCTGACCTGAAGGCCGCGCGCCGCTTCTACGACGCCGTAGCCGAGGCGCTCGGCCTGCAGACGAGGACCCTGCACCCGGAGTTCTTCGTGCTGGGCAAGAGCCAGGAGGAGGCGATCCCCTATCTGTGGATCGGGACGCTGATCCCGTCGTACTGGGTCGAGGGTTCGCGGCCGGGAATCAACCAGATGCACGTGGCCTTCAGCGCCGAGAGCAAGGCGATGGTGCAGGCGTTTTACGAGGCTGCGCTGAAGGCGGGCGGACGCGACAACGGCGCGCCCGGCCCGCGCGAGGGCGCGGATCAGTACTACGGCGCCTTCGTGCTGGATCCCGACGGCAACAATATCGAGGCCGCCTATCGCGGCCCCGATGCCACGGACTGACGGGTCAGGCTTCCTCGTCGCCCGCCAGGCCCATCATGTGGAAGCCGGCGTCGACGTGGATGACTTCGCCGGTGGTCGAGAAGCCGAGGTCCGAGCAGAGCCACAGGGCGCAGCCGGCGACGCCTTCCATCGAGGTGTCTTCCTTCATCGCCGACATGGCGCGGCCCTGGGCGATCATGCCGCGGCCGCCGGAGATGCCGGCCAGCGACAGAGTGCGCATGGCGCCGGCCGAGATGGCGTTGACGCGGATGCCCTTGGGACCCAGGTCGCGGGCGATGTAGCGGGTCGCGGCCTCAAGCGCGGCCTTGGCCACGCCCATGGTGTTGTAGTTCGGGATGGCCCGCTCGGAGCCGAGGTAGGTCATGGTGACCAGCGAACCGCCGTTGGGCATCAGCTTCGAGGCGCGCTTGGCCACGTCGACGAAGCTGAAGGCCGAGATGTTCATGGCCAGCAGGAAGCTCTCGCGGCTGGTGTTCTCGACGAACGAGCCCTTCAGCTCGTCCTTGTTGGCGAAGGCGACCGAGTGGACGACGAAGTCGATCGTGCCGAACTCCTTCTCCAGCTCGGCGAAGGCGGCGTCCATGGAGGCGTCGTCGGTGACGTCGGCCTGGATCAGCAGCTTGGCGCCGACGCTCTCGGCCAGCGGACGCACGCGGCGCTCGAGGCCCTCGCCGAGGTAGGTGAAGGCCAGCTCCGCGCCTTGCGCGGCCAGCTGGGAGGCGATGCCCCAGGCGATGGAGTTGGCGTTCGCGACGCCCATGACCAGGCCCTTCTTGCCCTTCATGAGTTCGCCCGCGGGCATGTTCCAGCTGCTCTCGGCGGCCATGGATCGTCTCCTCGTGATTTGCGGGAGGGTTAGCAGGGGGCGTGACGCGGGGGAAGGCCGTCAGGTTTCGAGCGGTTGCGGACGCGGCGGACGTGAGTCTAGCTTGGCCGTACGAAGGAGACGCCCATGGCCCTCTGGCTCGGACTTCTGGCGGCGATGGCGGCGGGACAGGCGGCGGAGCCTCCGGCCCGGCCTGAGGTCGCCGTCGTGGTGCTGACGCTGGACCAGGTGCGGCAGGTCCAGGCCCGTCACGGCCGCTCCACCTTGGACGCATTGGGCGACGAGCGGTGGGGGCGGTTCCGGTTCGTGGACGGGCCGGTCGAGGCGGAACGGTTCGCCACCTGCGAGGACGAATGGGCCGACGGCGGTCTGGACTATTGCGTCCGCTTCTACCTGACACGGGCCGAGGTCGCGACCGGGGCGCCGCCGACGGTCGTGGTGGTGTTCGACGATCAGCCGGCCAAGGCCGCCGTCCATCGCGGGGCGGGCGAGATGCGCGCCCTGTGCTTCGGGCGCGGCGTGACGCCGAGCAAGGCCGAGGCCCAGGACACCTGGCTGTGGCCGGACTCGGTCCGGATGCACGGCGTCAACGACTGGGAGCGCGACCGGGACGCCCTGGCGGCCTGCATCGACGCGGCCGCCGCCGAGCCGTTCACTGGCCTGCGGGAGCCTGACGTCGACTAGACCTTCGAGAGGATCAGCGTGCCGTTGGTGCCGCCGAAGCCGAAGCTGTTCGACATCACGTGCTTGAGCGGGCCGTCGTGGCGTTTGCGCAGGATCGGCATGCCCTCGAACTCGGGGTCGAGGTTTTCGATGTGGGCGCTTTCGGCGGCGAAGTCGTTGTCCATCATCAGCAGGCAGTAGATGGCCTCCTGGGCGCCCGCCGCGCCGAGCGAGTGGCCCGTCAGCGACTTGGTCGAGGAGATCATCGGCAGGTCGTCGCCGAAGACGTTGCGAACCGCGCCCATCTCCTTGCTGTCGCCGACCGGGGTCGAGGTGCCGTGCGGATTCAGGTAGTCGATCTTCGGATTGCCGGCCATTTCGAGCGCGATCTTCATGCAGCGCTCGGCGCCCTCGCCCGAGGGGGCGACCATGTCGTAGCCGTCGGAGTTGGCGCCGTAGCCGGTGACCTCGGCGTAGATCTTCGCGCCGCGCGCCACGGCGCGCTCGTATTCTTCCAGCACGACGATGCCGGCGCCGCCGGCGATGACGAAGCCGTCGCGGTCCTTGTCATAGGCGCGGCTGGCCTTCGACGGGGTCTCGTTGAAGTTCGACGACATCGCGCCCATCGCGTCGAACATGTTCGACATGGACCAGTCGATGTCCTCGACGCCGCCGGCGAAGATGACGTCCTGCTTGCCCCAGGCGATCTGTTCGGCGGCCGCGCCGATGCAGTGGGCCGAGGTCGCACAGGCCGAGCTGATCGAATAGTTGACGCCCTTGAGCTCGAACCAGGTGGCGAGCACGGCGGACGGACCCGAAGCCATGGCCTTGGGCACGGCGAACGGCCCGATGCGCTTGGGCGAGCCGCGCTCCTTGGTGGTGTCGGCGGCCTGCAGGATGACCTGGGTGGAGGGACCGCCCTCGCCGACGATGACGCCGATGCGCTCGGACTTGATCTCGTCCGGGGTCAGGCCGGAGTCCTTCAGGGCCTCCTCGAAGGCGATGTGGCCCCAGGCGGTGCCGTTGGCGAGGAAGCGGGCGGCGCGGCGATCGACGTGGGGCGCCCAGTCGTCGGCCGTGGCGCCGAGCGCCGGGGGCGCCCAGACCTGCGAACGGAAGCCGTACGTGGCGTGGTCGGCGGCGTGCTGGACGCCCGACTTCGCATCACGCAGTGACGCAGTGACCTCCTCGGCTCCGGTGCCGATGGAAGAGACGATGCCCAGGCCGGTGACGACGACACGCCGCATGGCAGTTTCCTTCTAACAACGCTCAGTCGCCGCGTTGATCGCGGTCTGTCTGAATATAGGGGGTTTAGCCGGCCGTCGCTTCGGTGGTCGCGCCGAACAGGCCCACGCGCATGTCGTTGCAGGTGTAGATCACCTCGCCGTCGGCCTCGAGCA
Source organism: Brevundimonas lenta (assembly GCF_014196335.1). Taxonomy (GTDB): domain Bacteria; phylum Pseudomonadota; class Alphaproteobacteria; order Caulobacterales; family Caulobacteraceae; genus Brevundimonas; species Brevundimonas lenta. Next base: position 104,810 of record NZ_JACIDM010000001.1, on the reverse strand, counting down.
CGCCGTCGGCGATGCCCATGACCAGCTTGCGGTTGATCACCCGCTTCAGGTTGATCTTGTAGACCACCTTCTTGACGGTCGGCAGGACCTGGCCGGTGAATTTGACCTCGCCCACGCCCAGCGCCCGGCCCTTTCCGGGGCCGCCGATCCAGCCGAGGTAGAAGCCGACCAGCTGCCACATGGCGTCCAGGCCGAGGCAGCCCGGCATGACCGGATCGCCGATGAAGTGGCACTGGAAGAACCAGAGGTCCGGATGGATATCCAGCTCGGCCTCGACATAGCCCTTGCCGTGCTCGCCGCCGTCCGCGTTGATCTGCGTGATCCGGTCGAACATCAGCATCGGCGGCGCCGGCAGCTGGGCGTTGCCCGGCCCGAACAGGTCGCCGCGCCCCGAGGCGAGAAGGGCTTCGTAGTCGAAGGACGACGGATATTTGGACGAGCTCAAAGGCGGTCTCCGGCCGGTGTTGCCGTGGGGGTACACGACGGGAAGGGACGGCTCAAATTTTTAGTGGCGGGCTGCGCCCCTTCCCCCATTTCGGGGGAAGGTGGCCCGGAGGGCCGGATGGGGGCTGGCCGCGGTGATCGGCTGGCCGGCCTTCGATGCGCGGACAGAGCCCCCATCCGTCTCGCTCCGCGAGCCACCTTCCCCCGAAATGGGGGAAGGACGTGCATGTTCGGCTCCGGCCGGTGGTGTTCCGGCAGAGGTGGGGAAGGCGCGGGGCGTCCGGTCCTCGCCCGGAGCTTGATAGTTTTACCGTTTCGACGAAGCTGGCCGCCCCGCGTGGTCGTTGGTTTCGCGCGCCCTCCGGCTGGCGGCCCTGTTAGAGCCTTGACGGATCTCCGCCGCCGCCATTGCTGGAAGCGACGTGGGTGGGACATCGGCTGAGCCAGCGGTCCGCACCTTCGATGCGCGGCGAGCAAGCGGACAGCATCCATCGCTGTCCGACGAGGACCCCCGGACTACCCTTCGCCCGGGCTTCATCGCTCGACCACAGCCCGTCGTCGTCGAGGCGCTGGATCCGACGCCTTCCCCATCGACGGGATGGGAGGATTATGCGGCGGGCGGATACCTCGCTGCGTAGAGGGAATTTAGGTGCGGGAAGTCAGAGGGTTGGCGAAAAGAGTTCGGAAATAGCCAGCAGGCTTCCTTCCCCCATTTCGGGGGAAGGTGGGCGGCGGAGCCGCTCGGATGGGGGCTCTGTCCGCGTCGAAGATGGCGGGAGTCCTGTCGCCGTCGACAGCCCCCATCCGGCCCTCCGGGCCACCTTCCCCCGAAATGGGGGAAGGAAGAACGTGGCGAAGGCCCGGTAGAGCTCCTCGCCAATGACAGCCGGGAACAAATGAGGCACAAGGCCGCGATGTTCGCCGACTCGATCCTCGCCCCGCCCGCGCCGACCATGGCCGATGCGCGCGCGACGCTGGAGCGGGTCTGGGGCCATGCCGACTTCCGCGGGATGCAGGCCGAGGTGGTGGCCGAGATCCTCGCAGGGCGCGACGTGATGGCCGTGCTGCCGACCGGCGGCGGCAAGTCGGTCTGCTACCAGATCCCCGCCATGCTGCGACCGGGCCTGGGTCTGGTCGTCTCGCCGCTGATCGCCCTGATGACCGACCAGGTCGAGGCGCTGAAGCAGCAGGGGGTGGCGGCGGCGCGACTGGACTCCGGCGTCTCGATGGACGACCGCTCGGCCATCTGGCGGCAGGCGAAGGCGGGCGAGCTGGATCTGCTGTATGTCTCGCCCGAGGGACTGGCGCAGCCGCATCTGATCGACCGCCTGCACGATCTGCCGCTGAGCCTGATCGCCATCGACGAGGCGCACTGTGTCTCGCAATGGGGACATGATTTCCGTCCGGATTACAGGACGTTGGGCCGTCTGGCCGAGCTGTTCCCCGGCGTGCCGCGGATCGCCGTCACCGCCACCGCCGACGCCCGCACCCGCGACGACATCGTCCGCTCGCTGCGCCTCGACGGGGCCAGGGTCGTCGTCGACAGCTTCGCCCGGCCGAACCTGCAGCTGTCGGCCGTGCGCAAGGAGAACGGCTCGCGGGCCCGCACCGACGCCGCCGTCATCGAGCTGGTGCGGCACCGGCGCGGCAAGTCCGGGGTCGTGTATTGCGGCTCGCGCGACGGCTGCGAGCGGGTCGCCCAGGCCCTGAAGGACGCCGGGACCAACGCCATCGCCTACCACGCCGGGATGGACGCGCGGGAGCGCGACAAGCGGCTGGAGCGGTTCCTGGCCGAGGACGGGGCGGTGATGGTGGCGACGATCGCCTTCGGCATGGGAGTCGACAAGGCCGACGTGCGCTTCGTCATCCACGCCGATCCGCCCGGCTCGCTGGAGGCCTATTGGCAGGAGATCGGCCGCGCCGGGCGCGACGGCGAACCGGCCGAGGGCATCACCCTGTACGGTCCGTCCGACATCGCCTGGGCGCTGCGCCGGCTGGACAGTCGTCCGATGGCCGAGGAGGTCAAGGCGGTGCAGGTGCGCAAGGCGCGCCAGCTGTTCGCCATGCTGGACGGGGCGACCTGCCGCCCGCAGACCGTGCGCCGCTATTTCGGCGAGGGCGCCGCGGATCGCTGCGGCGTCTGCGACATCTGTCAGGACCCGCCGGCCCTGTTCGACGCCACCGTGCCCGCCCAGAAGGCCCTGGCCGCGGTGCAGCGGCTGGGCGAGCGCTTCGGCAAGACCCGCGTCATCGACCACCTGCTGGGCAAGACGAAGGACGTCCAGCCGTGGGAGACCAACCTGTCGACCTGGGCCATCGGCGCCGACACGGCGATGCACACCTGGCGCGACGTGGTCGACCATCTGATGTTCGAGGGCCTGCTGGTCGAGGACCCCAACGACGGCAAGCCGCTGGTCATGCTGGGCGATGCCGAGGCGGTGCGCGGCGTCTATCGCGGCGAACGCGTCATCGAGGTGCGGCTGACCCCGGCCCGCGTCTCGGCGCCGCGTGAACGCGTCCGCAACGGTCGCAACGCCGCGCTGGAGAGCATGGACGCCGACGTCCGGGCGAGGTTCGAGGTGCTGCGCGCCTGGCGTCGCGACCGCGCGGCCGAGCAGCGCGTGCCGCCCTATGTCATCTTCCAGGACAAGACCCTGCTGGAGATCGCCATCGCCGAGCCGGGCGACCTCGACACCCTGGGTCACATCTCCGGCGTCGGCCAGTCCAAGCTGGACCGCTACGGCAAGGGCGTTCTGGCGGCGCTGACCGCCTCGGCCTAGCCCCAGGGGCCGCGCGGCTGGCCTGAGCTCGGGACCGAGGTCTGCGCCGTGGTCGGGACGGAGGTCGTGGCCGGGCGCGCCGGGGCCGGCGCGACGGCGACCGGGGCGAGGGACGGGCGGCCCATCTTCACGCCCAGCTCCATCAGGGCCCGAACGCGGTTGCCGGTGGCCGGGTGGGTCGAGAACAGGTTGTCGGCGCCCGTCCCGGCCAGCGGGTTGATGATGAACAGCTGGCCCGAGGCCGGATTGCGCTCGGCGGTCGGATTGTGGATGCGCTTCGCATAGGCCTCGATCTTCTGCAGGGCCGAGGCGAGGGCGTTGGGGTCCTGGGCGATTTCGGCGCCGACGCGGTCGGCCTCGTACTCGCGCGACCGGCTGATGGCCATCTGCACCAGGCCGGCGGCCATGGGGGCGAGGATCATGAGGGCGAGCGTGCCGATGATGCCGCCCGGGCGCTCGCGGTCGTCGCCGCCGCCGAAGAACATCGCGAAATTGGCCAGGGCCGCGATGGCGCCGGCGATGGTGGCGGTGACCGTCATGGTCAGGGTGTCGCGGTTCTTCACGTGCGCCAGCTCGTGGGCCATGACGCCGCGGATCTCGTCGCGGGTCAGCATGTCCAGCAGGCCGGTGGTGGCGCAGACGGCGGCGTTGGCGGGGTTGCGGCCGGTGGCGAAGGCGTTGGGCTGGTCGTTGGGGATGATGGCGATCATCGGCCGCGGCAGGCCGGCGTCGCGCGCCATCTGCACGATGTCGGCGACATAGGTGCGGACCACGGCGTTGGGGTGGCTCTCGTCGACCGGCTGGGCGCGGTACATGCGCAGCACGATCCTGTCGGCGTTCCAGTAGCTGAACAGATTCATCCCGCCGGCCACGACCAGGGCGATCAGCATGCCCGCAGCGCCGCCGATCATGTAGCCGATGCCCATGAACAGCGCCGTCAGCACGGCCAGCAGGGTGAAGGTCTTGAGATGATTCATCGTCGTCCGGGGTGGTCGCTGGCGCCGGGGAGGCGAAATGCCAATTTGCGAATTGAAACGCTCTGGCTCAAGGCAAGGACGCTGTGACCGATCATCCCACCCCCGACGCCCCGCCCTCGCCCGCGTACAATGCGGACGTTCCGCACGCCACGCCCGACAAGCCGCTGAGCGAGGCCGCGCGCCGCGCCCTGCTGGAGGCCGCCGAACGCCGCGCCGCCGCGGACGACGCGCCGCTGGAGACGGAGCACGGCGGTCCGCGCGGACCTGAACCCACCCGCTACGGCGACTGGGAGAAGAAGGGGCTGGCGGTCGATTTCTGACCCGGCGAACGAAGGCCGGCGAACGGCGTTAACCCTGCGCTTCAGGAGACGCCCCGCATGATCCGAACCTTCGCCCTCGCCGCCGGTCTGGCGGTTCTCAGCCTCGCCGGCGCCGCCGCGGCCCAGAACTACGCCCCGTCGTGGGGTCAGCCGGTCTATCTCGACGCATATGGCCGGCCGGTCGGCGGCACGCCGCTGTCGGAGGTCGAGACCCGCTCCTACGTCGAGACCGGCTATTGGGCCGACGGCTACAACGAGCAACCCTACGTTTACGTCCCCGGCCGGGCTCCGGCCTACGGGTACGGCGGGTACAGGAGCCGGGGGTACGGCTACGACCGGCGGCCGGATCAGGGCTATCGCGACGAATGGGGCTACGACGACGACCGGGCGCGGCCGGGGCGGCGGGGCTATGTCCGCGGCCATTCCGATGATCGGAACTGCGACTGCCCGGACGTCTATTTCCGCGACCGGTGACGCCCCTGAGGGGAAAGCGGCGGCGGGACATCCCGCCTGCGGTGCAAGGCCGGGCCTTCCGGCGTGAAGCGGCGATAACGGCTCCCGAAACGGAGTCCGTCCCATGCGTATGCTTCTCGCCGCCGCCGGCGCAGCGATCGTCGTCCTGGCCGCCTCGCCCGTGCTGGCCGGCGGGCCGAACGGCGGGAGCGGGCAGCCGCCGCGCCCGGGGCCCTGCTGCGGCCATCCCGGCGGCGGGAACACCAACATCAATGTGAACGTCAACGCCCGGGCCAGCGCCTATGCCTCGGCCTCCGCGGGATCGTACTTCAACGCCCGCACCTATGACGTCGGGACGTACCGCGGCGGCTATTCCGGCGGCGGCTCCGTCTATGTGGGCGGCGGATACGGCGGCGACATCGGCGGTTATGTCGGGGCGCCGGTCTATTTCAACGAGCAGGCGCTGGAAGGCGCGCCGTGCCCTTCGGCGCCGTTCGGCTACGTCGTGACCGGCTTTGGACGGGGGGAGCGCGAGCCGTCGCACTGCGGCTATCGCTACCGCGAGGAGCACGATCGGGGCGGGCGCTACGGCTACAGCGAGCGCCGCGAGTCGTACGAGGAGAGCCGCTACGAGGTTCGGGAATCGTACGAGGAATACGAGGCGTACGAGGGCGGCGAGTATTACGGGCGGGAGCGGGACTGCGATTGCCGCAGCGACCGCGAGGCCGCGCCCTATCCGCCGGCCTATCTGCCGGATCCGCCGCGCTATGAGCGGCCGGCGCCGCGTCGAGCCGAACCCCCGCGCCGCAGTCTGCCGCGGCAGACCTACAGCCAGGAGCCCGGCGAGCGGGGCTGAGGCCTAGAAGCCGTCGATCGAGGCGACGATCGAGGACGCCGCCAGCAGCGGGTTCTCCGCCGCGATCACCGGGCGGGCGACGACGAGGTGGGTGGCGCCCGCCTCCAGCGCCGCGCGCGGGGTGGCGACGCGCTGCTGATCGCCGAGGTCCGCGCCCTCGGGGCGGACGCCGGGGGTGACGATCAGGAAGTCGGGGCGGCCGGCGGCCGTGGCGATCTCGCGAACCCGGGCGGCTTCCAGCGGACTGGAGACCACGCCGTCGACGCCGCAGTCCAGCGCCTGACGCACCCGGCGCTCGACCAGCTCGGCGGCGCCGTAGCCGTAGCCGATGTCGGTGAGGTCGGCGTCCGACAGGCTGGTCAGGACGGTGACGGCGAGCAGTTTCGTGGCGGCGCCCGAGGCGTCGCGGCCCTTGACCGCGCCGCGCATGACCTGCGGCTCGGCGTGGACGGTGAGGAAATCGCAGCCGCCCTCGGCGACCGAGCGGGCCGCGCCTTCGACCTGGGCGCCGATGTCGTGCAGCTTCCAGTCCTGGAAGACATGCTTGCCCTTCGCTTTCAGTTCGTGGGCGAAGGCGACGCCGCCGGGCCGGGCCAGCAGGGTCAGGCCGATCTTGTAGGAGACGACGCTGGGGCCCAGCAGGTCGACCATGGCGCGGGCCGCCTCCAGCGAGGGCAGGTCCAGGCCGACGAACAGGCGCGGGTTGTTGAGCACAGGCGTCATCGTCGATCTCTCCGTTTGGCCGCAGGGGTGGACGCGCGGGCGCGCGTCGGCCCTTATGGGCGACAGGGTGAATTGCGGGGCGAGGTCAGCACATGGACGCGGTCGATCTGGGGGTCAACCTGTTCGTGGCCCTGTTCGCCTTGCTGGATCCGATCGGCAACGTGCCGATCTTCGCCGCCGCGACGGCCGGAGCCAGCCTGCGTCAGCGTCTGTCGGTGTCGTTCCTGATCTGCCTGTTCATCGTCGCCTTCCTGACCTTCTTCTTCTTCACCGGCCTGGGGCTGCTGCAGTTCTTCGGCATCTCGCTGGCCGCGTTCCGGATCGCCGGCGGCATCCTGCTGCTGCTGCTGGGTCTCGACATGGCGCGCGAGGACTTCATCAAGAGCTTCGCCGACACTGACGCCCTGGCCGACGCCAAGGACGTGCGCGGCTATGCGCGGCGGCGGTTCCAGCGGCTGATCGTGCCGTTCGCCATGCCGCTGCTGATCGGGCCCGGCGCGATCTCGACCATCATCATCCAGGCCGGCGAGGCCGAGAAGATCGGCGCGACGGCGCAGGCCGCCGGCGTGGGCGCCATCGTCGCCGCCAGCGTGGCCACCTTCCTGTGCTTCGCCGCCACCGGCCCCATCAGCCGCATCCTCGGCGACGTCGGCATGGCCATCGTGGTGCGGGTGCTGGGCCTGATCCTGTGCGCCCTGGCGATCCAGTTCATCCTGCTGGGCCTGTCAGAGGCCATTCCGGGCATGTTCTCGGGGGCGGTTACCGCGCCCTATCCGAGCGGCGGCCACTGAGTCCTCAGAGACCCAGGGCCGAGCGGATGTCGCGCCAGTCGATGTATTTGAAGTTCTGGGTGCCCGTGTCGTTGACGTCGTCCTGAACGACGACGAGTCCCTCGGGGAAGGCGTCGCCGACCGGACCGCCGAGGGCGTCGAAACCGTCCGTGCCGGTGACGCTGTCGACCGCGCCGTCCTGCACCACGAAGCGCCCGACGTAGGCCGGCTGCGCGCCGTCGATGCGCCAGACCGGGAAGGTCGAGTCGCCCTGGCTGGAGCCGATCAGATAGCGGGCGGCGCCGTCCGCGATGATGGTCAGGCCCTCAGCGTCGGCGACGAGGACGCCGGGCGCGATCGGCTGGACGAGGGTGCGGGCCGCGCCGGACGCCGGGTCGAGGCTGTAGCGCCAGACGCCGACGTTCTCTTCGGCGATGTAGAGGGCGTCGGTCGCCTCGTCGGCGGCGCAGCCTTCGGAAATGGTCCCGATTTCGGCGCGGCGCACCAGCCGGGAGACCGGACGGCCGGCGGCGTCGGCGGTCAGCACGAACTGGCGCAGTTCGCCCTCGTGGCCGACGAGGATGGCGTGAACCTCTGACCCCCGGCGGGCGAAGCAGAAGCCGTAGGGCTCGATGACGTCCGAGGTGAGCGCGCCCCACGGACGCACGGGATTGTCGCCGGTTCCGGCCGGATCGAACAGGTACAGCGCCACGCCGGTCTTGCCCGGGGTCCGGTCGCTGGCGCCGAGCACGATCTGGGGCCGACCGTCGACGACGAGGCCGTCGGTCAGGTCGACATTGTTCAGCAGACCCTCGGGCAGGAACTGCAGCACCGCGCCGTCCAGGCCGTAGATATAGAGGCCGGCCTTCTTGTCGGTGCCGGCGACGAAGCCGCGCGTCAGGACGCCGTTGACGGTGACGGGCGTCGCGGAGGCCCAGATGGCGGGGTCGTCGGCGGCGTCCTCGCCCGCGGTGCCGACCGAGGGCGTCTCGAGCGTGGCGCGAACCGGGACGCCCTGGCCGACGAAGCCTTCGCCCTCGCCCTGGTAATCGACCTCGCCGGTGGCGCAGGCGGCGAGCAGCGCCGAGGCGGCGACGGCGAGGGTGAAGGTCCGGACGGTCATGGGCGCATCCCGCAAAGCTTTGATGGCTGCGCGTGCAACACGCCTGCAGGGGGCGGGTCAACGCAAGCGGAATGACGATCCGGCGTCAGTCGCATGACGATCCCTCCGTCGCCGGATCGAACGTCATCCAGGCGTCCCAAAACGGCCAAGCCGGGTTCGCGAAAGCGTCGTACGGCCGTCGCCGCCACGGCCTAGCTGGCCCTCCCAGAGCCGGCGACCGGGGGGTCGACCGGACCATCGGGGATGCCAGTCTATGAAACTCGGACTTCTGCTCGGCGCCGCGCTTGCGCCTCTCGCTTTCGCCGGCGCTGTCTGCGCCCAGGACGCCACGCCCGCCGGTGAATACGGCGGCGAACCCGTCCAGATCGAGGACGTCATCGTCAACGGCGAGATCGTCTTCCGCAACCGCACGACGGACGACAACCCCGTCCTGTCCTACGACCTGGAATATTTCCAGCGCTTCGAGCCGGTGTCGGTCGGTGAAATGCTGAAGCGCGTCCCGGGCGTGACCTTCACCTCGGACGTGCTGGAGTTCGACGGCGTGTCGATGCGCGGCCTGCCGCCGGGCTACACCAGCATCCTGATCAACGGCCGCCGCGCTCCGGGCGGCGAGGACGACGGCGCCTTCTTCGTCGACCGCATCCCGGCCGAACTGGTCGAGCGTATCGAGATCATCCGCAGCCCGCGCGCCGACCAGCCGTCGGACGGCGTCGCCGGCGCCATCAACATCGTCCTCAAGGAAGGCGCGCAGCTGGAGGGCGGCTCGGTCCGCGCCGGCGCGCTGATCAACGAGGACGGCGAAGTCCGCGGCGCCGGGTCGCTGACCTGGGCCGGCAACACCGAGAACACCTCGCTGTGGGCCGCGCTGAACTATCAGGGCCGTCGCAATCCGAAGCAGAAGCGCTCGGAGCGCTATGACGACGATCCCGCCAACGGCGGCGAGCTGGACAACATCGAACTGCAGGACGACACCCGCGACGGCGTGGACATGTCGGCCAACGCCGAGTTCACGACCCGCTTCGACAACGGCCGCCTGCGCTTCAACGGCCTGGTCATCGACACCGACCGCGACGAGGACGAGACCTCGGTCACCTATGTCGACGACGGCTCGGGCTCCTTCACCGAGATCGACGGCGTCGAGATCCAGCAGGAACGCATCAGCCAACAGACGTACGCGCTGGGCATGGACGGCGCGTTCGACGTCGGCCCGGGCGAGCTGGACTTCAAGCTGGGCTGGACCGGCTTCCGCGACGACACCACGGCGACGACGTTCGAGGGCGACAATTTCCAGGATCCCGATCTGGCGCTGGTCGAGGACGAGGAAACGCTTGAGATCACGGACGACGAGCTGGATTTCGGCGGCGCCTACACGCTGCAGACCGGCAACGTCGAGGTGAAGTTCGGGGCTGATTTCCTGAACAAGCAACGCGACGGCGTCGGCGCGGAAGGCGTCGACTATGCGATCGAGGAAAACCGGTTCGAGCCCTATGTGCGCGTCTCGGGCGAGATCGGCGCGACGGTGCGTTTCGACGCCGGCCTGCGTTACGAAAGCTCGGAGCGCGAGGTCACCGGCGACCTCGGCACGGTGGAATCGGACGCCAGCGACTTCTTCCCCTCGGCGCACCTGACCTGGTCGCCGACCCAGGCGGACCAGTTCCGCGCTTCGTACGCCCGCACCCAGCGTCGTCCGAACTTCAGCTACCTGGCTCCGATCTTCCAGGACGAGGAACCGGCGGACGAGGACGGCCTGCGCGGCAATCCGCTGCTGGAAAGCGAAAAGGCCAACGGCTTCGACGTCGGCTACGAGCGCCGCATCGGCACGCGCGGCATCTTCGGCGTGAACGTCTTCTACCGTGAGATCGAGGATCTGATCGAGGTCGTGGACACCGGTCTGGAGGTCAATGAGGACGGCGAAACGCCGGCGCCGGGCGACGACGTGTTCAACCTGTTCGAACCGCGCAACATCGGCGACGGCACGACCTGGGGCATCGAGTTCGACTTCTCGTCGCCGCTGGACGTGATCGGCCTGCCGGACACCGGTCTGTTCTTCAACTACACCTGGATGGACAGCGAGGTCACCGATCCCTGGACCGGCGACAAGCGTCCGTTCCGGAACCAGCCGCAGAACGTCTACAACGTCGGCTTCATCCACACCGTCAACAGCTGGGACATGAGCTTCGGCGCCAGCATCTACGGCCGCGACGAAGGCTATGAGTCTGGCATGGATGAGCTGGTGAAGGTGGAATACGACCAGGACCTGGAAGCCTTCATCGAGAAGCGTTTCGGCGACCGCGTCGTGGTGCGCCTGTCGGCGATGAACCTGCTCGACAAGGAGAAGCGCGAAACGTTCTGGAAGTACGACGGCGACTCGGTCGAGGAGATCCTCGACAACCGCGCCAACGGCGACATCGACGAGTTCGAGCTGGAAAGCGAGCGCTCGGGCGTCCTGTACCAGGTGACCCTGCGCGCGGCCTTCTAGGGCCGGCGACAGATCAGACGACAGGGGTCGGAGGGAAACCTCCGGCCCTTTTCGTTTTGAACGGCCGAAAGGCTTACGGCCAAGCTGGACCCTGCGGCCAAGCTTCGGTTAGGTCGCCTGGGGGGCGAAAGCGGGGGGATCCGGTTCGCCATTTGCATGGTGTCGGCCGAACGGGCGCGACGGCGCCAGAACGGGACAGTCGGGGCGGATGTTTCTCGAGGGCCAGATCAACTGGATGTGGGTGCTGGGCGTGGCGGCCGCCGTCGGCTGGCTTGTCGGCCTGGTCGCGCTGTGGTTCGCCGTCACCAACCGGTCGCGGCACGTGGACGCCTCCGGCCAGCTGGATCTGGTCCAGCGCGTCGCCGAGGATTCCCAGAAGCGGCTGTTCGAGACCCTGAACGCCATCCCCGTCGCCCTGGTCGAGACCGACCGACAGGGCAAGTTCGTGTTCGCCAACCGCGCCGCCCACCAACTGCTGGGCCGCCGCGACGCCGAGCTGATCGGCCTGCGTTTCCATTCCGCGACCTGGGGCATCACCTTCCCGGACGGCCGCCCGGTGCCGCCGGACCTGCTGCCCAGCGCGCGCGCGCTGCGCGGGCAGACGGTGAAGGGCTTCCATCACCTGCTGGCCAATCCGGCGACCCGCAAGAAGATGCTGGTCTCGGTCACCGCCATGCCGATCGAGAACGACCTGGGCCAGATCACCGGATCGACCGCCGCCATCGTCGAGACCGACGGCCTGCAGGCGCCGGAGATCGTGTGGACGGAGCCTGAGGTTGAGGCCGCGGTCGGCGACGATCTGACCCGCCGGGTGTTCAACGCGGCCTCGAGCGCCCTGGTGGTCGTGGGCGCGGACGGACAGGTGCGCGAGGCCAACAGCACGGCTCTGGCGGTGCTGGGACGGGACGCGGCCCAGGGCGATTTCGGCGATCTGTTCCTGGACGAGGACGAGCGCGTCGAGGGCCGTCAGGCGCTGCGGGCGGCGCTGGCGGCGCCGGCGGGGGACGCCGAGCCCTATGTGTCGCGGCGGAGCGATATCCGCTGGGCGATGCTGCCGCTGACCGGACCGGACGGGACCGCCGACGCCCTGCTGCTGGCCGGTGAAAAGGCCGATGCGGCCGCGACGGTCGCGACCGAGACTTTCGAGACGAATTCCAGCCCGGCCGCCATGCCCGCGACGGAGGCTTCCGACGAGACCCTGGCGCTGCGCGACGAGGTCGAGGCGGCCCGTCGTCAGGCAGAGGAGGCGCTGGCCGCCGCCGCCGCGGCGCGTCAGGACGCCGAACTGGCCCGCGCGTCGGCCCGCAAGGCGCAGGAAGACGCCGAGGCCGAACTGCAGGGCGGGCGTCGGATGGAGAGCGTGGGACGCCTGACCGGCGGCCTGGCGCACGATTTCAATGCGCTGCTGGGCGTGATGACGGGCGCGCTGGACATGATGCTGCGTCAGGCCGACGACCCGGCGCGGGTGCGCCGGCTGGGCCAGGCCGCGCTGACCGCGGGCCAGAGGGGCGAAAACCTGACGCGCCGCCTGACAGCCTTCGCCCAGGGCGACGACGAGCCGGCGCTGCAGCTGATCGACGCCGGCGTGTTGCTGCGCGGCATGGAGATGCGTCTGCGGGCGCTCGCGGGCGCCAATATCGACCTGATGATCGAGGGACCGGCCCAGCCGGCCCCGGCGCGGCTGGATCCCGTCGCCTTCGAGGGCGCGGTGCGGGCGCTGACGCAGAACGCCATCGACGCGGTGGGCGCGCGCGGCTCTATCGCCGTGCGGCTGGAGCAGCTGCTGGAAGGCGGGCTGCGGCTGAGCGTGCGGGACACCGGTCCGGGGATGGATCGCGAACTGGCGTCGCGGGCGGTCGAGCCCTTCTTCACCACCCGCGAGGGCGCGGCCGGCCTGGGTCTGTCGCAGGCCTACGGGTTCGCGCGGCAGTCCGGCGGCGTGCTGTCGATCGACAGCCAGCCCGACGAGGGCGCCGAGGTCTCCATCACCCTGCCCCAGGCCCACTGACGCGTCCGCCTATCGCCGTTCCCGCAGCGCGTGTACAATGGTTAACAAGCTGAGCGGAGAGCGGTCATGAAGCTGTTGCGGATCATCCTGGCGCTTGCGGTCCTCGGTTACGTCGGATGGCTGGCGTGGCCCCTGTTGTCGCCCCTGCTGGACGGCGGCGCCCCTGACGTGACGACGATGCGGGCGGGCGTCGAGGCGGACGCCGGCGGCGACCTGTTCGGCCTGATCCCGGCCTGGGCCTTCTGGGGCGCGGCCATCGGCCTGTACCTGGTCGCGGCCCTGATGCTGGGATCCGGAAATCCGAAGGCCGCGGTGGCCTATTTCCTCGGCTTCATCGCCGACGCCGTGCTGCGGCTGGCGATCAACGCCCAGGGCGGAGGCGAGGCCGCCGCGCGCTCGATGGCGGCGCCGGACGCGTTCAGCGGCCTGCCGGTCGATCCGGTGTGGGTGGTGCTGGGCGTGCTGCTGCTGGTCGGGGTGCTGGTGGTCGTCGCCGGCCGCCGCGTGCATCGCCGTCGCGAGGCCGGGCAACTGGCCTACTGAGACGCTGTAGACAGCACGGATCGTCACTACATGCTGTGCAGCGGTTGACCCTCGCGGGCTTGCCGCTAGGTTCCGCGCGCCTCCCCGCGCCAAGACACAGCATCAGAGAGATCCCATGGCCGAAGCCGCTTCCTACGACGTCGTCATCATCGGCGGCGGTCCGGGCGGGTACAACGCCGCCATCCGCGCCGGCCAGCTGGGGCTGAAGGCCGCCTGCGTCGAGATGCGCGAAACCCTGGGCGGGACCTGCCTGAACGTCGGCTGCATGCCCTCCAAGGCGCTGCTGCACGCCTCGGAGCTGTTCGAGGCGGTGACGAAGGAGTTCCCGACGCTGGGCATCGACGTCGGCGCGCCGAAGCTGAACCTGAAGCAGATGATGGCCCAGAAGGCCGACAGTGTCGGCGCCCTGACCAAGGGCATCGAGTTCCTGTTCAAGAAGAACAAGGTCGAGTGGATCAAGGGCAAGGGCCGCATCGCCGGCGCCGGCCAGGTCGAGGTGACCGCCGCCGACGGTTCGAAGTCGACCCTGAGCACGAAGAACATCGTCATCGCCACCGGCTCCGAGCCGACCCCGCTGCCGGGCGTGGCGTTCGAGGACGGCAAGGTCGTGGACTCGACCGGCGCCCTGTCGCTGCCGGCCGTGCCGAAGAAGCTGATCGTCGTCGGCGCCGGGATCATCGGCCTGGAGCTGGGCTCGGTGTGGCGTCGTCTGGGCGCCGAGGTGACCGTGGTCGAGTTCCTCGACCGCATCACCCCGGGCATGGACAAGGACGTGGCCACGGCCTTCCAGCGCGCGCTGACCAAGCAGGGCATGACGTTCAAGCTGGGTTCCAAGGTGACCGCGGCGAAGACGTCGAAGGACGGCGTCGAGCTGACCGTCGAGCCCGCCGCCGGCGGCGCCGCCGAGACCCTGAAGGGCGACGTGGTGCTGGTGGCCATCGGCCGTCGCCCGTACACCGACGGTCTGGGCCTGGAGACGGTCGGCATCGAACTGGACAAGCGCGGCTTCGTCGCCAACGACCACTTCAAGGCCAACGCCGGCGGCGTGTGGGTGATCGGCGACGTGACCTACGGTCCGATGCTGGCGCACAAGGCCGAGGAAGACGCCGTCGCGGTCATCGAACTGATCGCGGGCAAGGCCGGTCACGTCGACTACGACCTGGTGCCGAGCGTGGTCTACACCTCGCCGGAAGTGGCCTGGGTCGGCAAGACCGAGGACCAGCTGAAGGCCGAGGGCGTCGCCTACAAGGCCGGCAAATTCCCGTTCAGCGCTAACAGCCGCGCCAAGATCAATCACGAGACCGAGGGCTTCGTGAAGGTGCTGGCGGACGCCGTGACCGACAGGATCCTGGGCGTTCACATCCTCGGCCCGCAGGCCGGCGAGATGATCGGCGAGGCGTGCGTGGCCATGGCGTTCGGCGGCGCGTCGGAAGACGTGGCGCGCATCTGCCACCCGCACCCGACCCGCTCGGAAGCCGTCAAACAGGCGGCCATGGGCGTCGATAACTGGACGATGCAGGCCTGATCTACTGCCGGATCGCGTCCTCGATCGTGCGCGTCGTCTGACGGCGCAGGCCTTCGAAGGCGACGGTGTTGCTGGGGAAGTCCAGCGTCACCTGACGGAACCGGCCCAGCAGGTCCGCGCCGACCAGCAGGGCCGGGCGGTCGGCGAGCTCCAGCGTCTCGAAACAGTGCAGGTCGGCGAACAGCAGCGGGGTCGGCCCCAGCCGGTGGCCGCCGAGGCGCAGATCGTCGACGCGGGCGAGGTCGGCTGACAGGCTCTGGCCCGTCACGCCGTACAGCGGGATGGCGCGGGACAGGCGGCCGCCGTCGTCGCCGCGCGCGGTGATGGCGCGGCGCAGGGCGTTGTTGCCGATCGAGTATTGCGCGCCGCTGTCGATGAAGGCCGCCGCGCCCTGACCTTCCACGACCGTCTGGGTCAGGATCAGCTGGCCGAAGCGGCCGCGCGCGGCGCGGACGCCGTCCCGCTGCAGGCGCGAGCCGGTGACCATGCCGTCGCCGGTGACGATGCGGACGCCGCGGACGCTGAGGCTGGCCGACCGGCGCGTGACGTCGAAGCTGAGCCGGAAGCGGCCCAGAACGTCGAGGCCGAGCAGGCCGTCCGCGCCCAACTGGTCGTGCGGCAGGACGGGGCAGCGCAGATTGCGGAAGGCCAGGCCGCTGAGCAGCAGACGGTCGATGGCGACGCTGTCGGTGCGGGTGGCGGTGGTGATGCCGTGCACCATCACCGGCTCCAGCGGCGGCAAGGCGAGCTGGGCGGCCACCCTGTCGGAGACGGCGGTCGCGCCCGCCCCGGTGTCGATCACGAAGGTGAAGGGGCCGCGACCGTTGATGTTCACCGCCGCGCCGACGCGGGTGAACAGATTGGCCAGCAGCTGGATCGGCTCGACGTCTTCCTCCGGCGCCACATCCTGCGGCGCGTCCTGGGCGAAGGCGGGCGTAACGGTCGCGGCCGCGCCCATCGCGGCCAGCAGTGCGCGGCGATCCAGGCCCTTGATAGGGTGCGTAGTCAGAGACGTTCCCCCTTCTTTTCGGGCCACTGTAGGCGCCGTTCGGGCGTCCTGGCGAGTCACCGGTATCGAAGCGTGGCCGTTCAGTCGCGCGGGTGGGCCGCGGCGTAGGCTTCGAGCAGCCGCGCGGCGTCGACGGCGGTGTATTTCTGCGTGGTCGACAGGCTGGCATGGCCCAGCAGCTGCTGGATCGAGCGCAGATCGGCCCCGGCGCCGAGCAGATGGGTGGCGAAGCTGTGCCGCAGGGCATGGGGCGTGGCGCTGGCGGGCAGGCCGAGACGGCCGCGCAGACGCTGCATCGCCGCCTGCACCTGACGCGGGCCCAGGGCGCCGCCGCGGCGGGCGCGGAACAGGGCGTCGTCCGGCTGGAGCGGGAAGGGTTGCAGCGCCAGATAGGCGTCGACGGCGTCACGCACGGCGGGCAGCACCGGCGCCAGCCGGGTCTTGCCGCCCTTGCCGGTGATGCGCAGGGCCTCGGGCAGAGGGGCGTCGGCGCGGGTCAGGGACAGGCCCTCGGAAATCCGCAGGCCGCAGCCGTACAGCAGGGTCAGGACGGCGCGGTCGCGGGCGGCCTCCCACGGTTCGGCGTCGGGATCGGCCCCCGGTTCCTGCATGAGGCCGAGCGCCTGATCCTCGGTGACCGGGCGGGGCAGGGTCGCCTTCAGGCGCGGACCGCGCACCAGGGCCAGCTGGGGCGTGTCGATCCCGCAGCGGCGGTCGAGGAAGGCGTGGAAGGTGCGGATCGCCGACAGGGTCTGGCTGATCGAGCGGGCGTTGAGGGGGCGGTCGCCGGAGCGGCGCTCGGCCAGGTGGGCGCGGAGTTCGGCGGCGGTGACCGTGCCGAGGTCGGCCAGGGCCTGGGGCTCGCCGCGATGGCGCTCGAGGAAGGCGAGGTAGAGCCGACCGATGTGGCCGTAGGCCTCAAGCGTGCGGGGCGAGAGGCGCCGCTCGTGGGCGAGATGCTCCAGCCAGGCGGCCAGAGCCTCGGAGGCGGTGGTCAGTTGAGGATCGGCCATCGCTCGGCCGTGCGCTCGACGACCCGGGCGATGAAGGCGACCAGTTCGCAGCCCATGTTCGGGGTGAAGCCGTCTTCCTCGGGCGAGCCGAAGGCGCAGATGGCGTGTCGGCCGGGGGCGTCGGAGCCCGGGAACTGGGGGGCCATGCGGATCAGGGCGACGGATTTGACCTCTTCATCGGCGCCGCCGAACAGGTTCAGGCCGTCGAAATTGGGCCCCAGCCAGGTCAGTCCATGCTCGCCCAACAGGCTGTCGACGCCGCCGGCGTCCAGCGATTTCCAGCCGAACGGCACGCCGCCGGGCTTTTCCAGCGCGATGGCGGCGCCGGACAGGCCGAAGCGGCCTTGCGCCACCGCATCGAGGCGGCGGGCCAGGTCGGAGGGGCTGCGCGCCTCCATCAGATCAAGGGCGGCGACGTGGGTCTGGGTCTGGGCGGCGAAATTGGCGCGGGCGACGGCCTCGATGCGCTTGCGGGCGTCGGCCTCGCGCTCGGCGGCCTCTTCCAGCTTCGTCAGGGCGGCGCGGCCGAACTCGACGACGTTGCGGCCGTGCGGCTTCAGACCGATCTCTTCCAGCAGGGAGCGGTCGTCGAGCAGGGTCTGCGAATTGGCCTGCAACCAGGCCCGGATCTCGGGCCAGTGCGGCTCCTCAGGCCTGGAAGAGAGGTCAGGCGATACGCTCACAGACCTCTCCCCGAGGCAGGTATTACAGGATCGACTGACCGGTCTTGCCCCAGTCCGCCAGGAAGGCATCAAGCCCCTTGTCGGTTAACGGGTGCTTGACCAGACCCTTGAAAACGTCGGCCGGGAGGGTGGCCGCGTCGGCGCCGGCGAGGGCCGCGGCCGAGACGTGGCCCGGATTGCGCAGCGAGGCGGCGAGGATTTCGGTGTCGAATCCGTGGATGTCGTAGAGGGTGCGGATCTCTTCCAGCAGGGCGATGCCGTCGGCGCCGTGGTCTTCAAGACGACCGACGAAGGGCGAGATGAAGGTGGCGCCGGCCTTGGCGGCCAGCATGGCCTGGGCGGCGGAGAAGCAGAGGGTGACGTTGGTTTTGATGCCCTTGTCGGCGAAGGCGCGGGTGGCGCGCAGACCGTCCCAGGTCAGGGGCAGCTTCACGACGACGTTCGGGGCGATGGCGGCGAGCTTGTCGCCTTCCTTGACCATGGTCTCGAAATCGGTCGCCACGGCCTCGGCGGAAATCGGCCCCTCGACGAGGGCGCAAATCTCGGCGATGACCTCGGCGATGTTGCGACCGGATTTGGCGATCAGCGTGGGGTTGGTGGTGACGCCATCCACCATTCCGGTGGGGACCATGTCCTTGATGACGGCGACGTCGGCGGTGTCGAGGAAGAGTTTCATGGGGCGGCTCTTTACCTTTGTCGGGCCGCAAGCGCGACTCACATTCTCCTACCGGAGCGTGGCGTGAAGGTCGCATCCGTTCTGATTCCGCTGCCGGTGCCGGAGGCCTTCGATTACGAGGTGCCGGAGGCGTTCGACGTGGCGCGCGGCGACCAGGTGGCCGTGCCGCTGGGGCCGCGGCTGATCCGCGGGATCGTGGCCGAGGCGCGCGAGACGACGGGGTCGAACCGGCGGCTGAAGGCGATCGATCATGTGCTGGACGACCCGCGCCTGCCGGAGCGGACGGTGGACTTCGTCGAATGGGCGGCGCGCTGGACCCTGAGCGCGCCGGGCGAGATGGCCTCGGCGGCGCTGAAGGGGCTGCGGGCGCCGCGGCCCCGGCCCGAGCGGCGCGTGCGGCGGGTGGGCGACCGGTCTCCGGCGCGGCCGACGGCGGCGCGGACGGCGGTGCTGGAGGCGCTGGGCCAGCGCTCGATGCCGGGGCCCGATCTGGCGCGGGCGGCGAATGTGTCGTCCGGCGTGGTGAAGGGGCTGCTGGACGAGGGGGTGCTGGAAGCGATCGAGATCGAGGCCATCGCGGCCTTCGACGCGCCCGATCCCGACCATGCGCCGGCGACGCTGAACCCCGACCAGGCGGCGGCGGCGGACGCGATCGGCGCGGCGGCGGCGGAGGGCGGGTTCAAGCCCTTCCTGCTGGACGGGGTCACCGGCTCGGGCAAGACCGAGGCCTATCTGGAGGCGGCGGCGCGGGCGCTGCGGGCCGATCCGGCGGCGCAGGTGCTGATCCTGTTGCCGGAAATCGCCCTGACCCAGGCGCTGATCGAGCGGATCTCGCACCGCTTCGGCGCCGCGCCGGCGGAATGGCATTCGGGCGTCGCCCCGCCGCGCCGGCGGCAGGTGTGGGAGGCCGTGCAGGCCGGGCGCTGCAACATCGTCGTGGGGGCGCGGTCGGCGCTGTTCCTGCCCTATGTGAACCTGAAGCTGATCGTGGTCGACGAGGAGCACGACGGGTCGTTCAAGCAGGAAGAGGGCCTCGTCTATCACGGGCGCGACCTGGCCGTGGCGCGGGCGCGGATCGAGGGGGCGACGGTGGTGCTGGCCTCGGCGACGCCGTCGCTGGAGACGCTGTGGAATGCGCATCAGGGCCGCTATCGCTGGCTGAAGCTGGGGGCGCGGCACGGGGCGGCGGTGCTGCCCGACATCAAACTGCTGGACCTGCGCGAGAATGCGCCCGACCCGCAGACCTGGCTGTCGCAGCCGTTGCGCGAGGCGATCGGCGAGACCCTGCTGAAGCGCGAGCAGACGCTGCTGTTCCTGAACCGGCGCGGCTATGCCCCGGTGGTGCTGTGCCGGGTGTGCGGCCACCGGATGACGGCGCCGGACACCGACAGCTGGCTGGTGGAGCATCGCTACACCGGGCGGCTGGTGTGCCACCTGACCGGCTTCTCGATGCTGCGGCCGAAGGCGTGTCCGTCGTGCGGGGCCGAGGACAGCCTGGTCTCGGTGGGCCCGGGCGTGGAGCGGGTCGAGGAGGAGGTGCGCAACCTGTTCCCCGAGGCGCGGACGGCCGTGTTCAGCTCGGACACCGTGCCGGACGGCAAGTCGGCGCGGGCGCTGATCCAGTCGATGGCCGACGGCGAGATCGACATCCTGGTGGCCACCCAGGCCGCGGCCAAGGGGCACAACTTCCCCCTGCTGACCCTGGTCGGGGTGGTGGACGCGGACCTCGGCCTGCGCGGCGGCGACCTGCGGGCGGCCGAGCGGACCTTCCAGCTGCTGACCCAGGCGACCGGCCGGGCGGGGCGGGCGGACAAGCCGGGGCGGGCGATCCTGCAGACCTGGACGCCCGAGCATCCGGTGCTGCAGGCGCTGGCGGCGGGCGACCGCGACGCCTTCGTCGAGGCCGAGATGGCCGAGCGCGAGGCGGCGTCCCTGCCGCCCTACGGCCGGCTGGCGGCGCTGATCCTGTCGGGCGAGAACGCCCAGGCGGTGGAGAAGGTCGCGCGCGAGCTGGCCGAGGCGATCCCGAACGCCGAGCGGCTGGAGGTCTATGGTCCCGCCGACGCGCCGCTGGCGCTGGTGCGCGGACGGCGGCGCAAGCGGCTGCTGGTGCGGGCGGACCGGGACGTGGACCTGCAGGGCTTCCTGCGGGTGTGGCTGTCGCGGGTGAAGGTGCCGGCGTCGGTGCGTCTGAATGTCGACGTGGACCCGTACAGCTTCCTGTGATCGGGCGACCTAGTCCCGGCCGGTCCCGGCGGGCCGCGAGGCGTTGCACAGGGCGTGTTGCTGGGCGCCGAAGACGGCGTTCTGGCGGACCCAGCCGTGCATGCGGCGGACGCGGACCTCGCACCAGCCGTCCTCGCACGCGTCCATGGAGACGAGCGAGCGGGGCGACAGGCGGGCGCGGACCGGAGAGGTGGTCGAGCGGCCGGCGTGGATCGGAATCTCCACGTTCGAGGCGTTGAAGACGCTGCGGCGGCTGGAGACGACGCTGCGGTGGACCCAGGCGACGGCGCCTTCGGGATCGCAGATTTTCCGCCACTCGGCGGTCTCGGCGATGACCTGCACCGGCAGGCCGGAGACCTGGTATTCCCACAGGATGCGGTAATCGAGGCCGGGGCCCTCGCGGGCGCGGACCTCGTCCGATTTCAGCGACAGCCAGCGCGGCACCGGCTGGCGGCTGGGGGTGGGGCGGCCGTCGGGCATGGTGGCGCCCGCGCCCGCCAGAACGGCGGCGCCGAGTACCCCTGCGATCAGCGCCAGCCTTGAAAGGCGGTCGCGAGCTTTGCCAGACACCGGGTTGCCCATTAAACGGAGGCGACGAAACGAAGGTCCCGAATGTCCACGCCCAGGCTTAAGGTCGTATTAACCAGACGCCTCCCGGACGCGGTCGAGACGCGTATGCGGGAGCTTTTCGACGCCGAACTGAACCTGACCGACCGCGCGATGGACCGCGCGGCGCTGGAGCACGCGGTCAGCTACGCCGACGTGCTGTCGCCGACCATCACCGACACGATCGACGCCGATCTGATCGCGAAGGCCGGGCCGCAGCTGAAGATGATCGCCAATTTCGGCGCCGGGGTGGATCATATCGACATCGATGCAGCGGTCGGGCGCGGTCTGATCGTGACCAATACGCCGGGGGTGCTGACCGAGGACACGGCCGATCTGGCCATGACCCTGATCCTGGCGGTGAGCCGTCGGATCGTGGAGGGCGCCCAGGTGATGCAGGAGGGCCGGTTTGAGGGCTGGACCCCGACCTGGATGACCGGACGCAAGCTGTGGGGCAAGCGGCTGGGAATCATCGGCATGGGCCGGATCGGCCAGGCCCTGGCCCGGCGGGCGAAGGCGTTCGGGATGCAGGTGCACTATCACAACCGCAAACCGGTGCCGGCGATGATCGCCGAGGAGCTGGGCGCGACGTACTGGGACGACCTGGACCAGATGCTGGCGCGGATGGACCTGATCTCGCTGAACTGTCCGGCGACGAAGGAGACGCATCACCTGCTGTCGGCCGAGCGGCTGGCGCTGATGCGGCCCGAGGCGATCCTGATCAATACGGCGCGCGGCGAGCTGATCGACGAGGCGGCGCTGGCCCAGGCCGTGGCGGAGCGGCGGATCGCGGGCGTCGGGCTGGATGTGTTCGAGCACGAGCCGAAGGTGCATCCGGGCCTGCTGGGGCACGCCAATGTCGTGCTGCTGCCGCACCTGGGGTCGGCGACGATCGAGGCGCGTCAGGACATGGGCGACCGGGTCATCGCCAACATCCAGACCTTCGCCAACGGCCACCGGCCGCCGGATCGCGTCATCCCCGCAATGCTGTAGGGGCGGCGCAGCCCTGAGACGAACGGCGCCGCAATTTCGCGCCGTTCAAGCTTGACCGTACGCCTGTGTCCGGGCTTTGTCCGGGCGGGAGTATCGGGGGATTACAATGACATCGGGATTGTCGAGGGGCGCTGCGTTCGCCCTGTCGCGGCGTGGCGTGCTGGCCGGCGCGGCCGGACTTGGAGCCGGATTGGGCGCCGGGATGATGGCGGGACCCGCGGCGGCGCGACAGACGACGCCCCATAGCCTGGACGACTTCTTCGCAAGGGACGGCGTGATCGGCGCGGCCCTGTCGCCGGCCGGAGACCGTATCGCCCTGGTGCGCGAGGTCTGGGAGGGCGACAACCGCCGCGCGGTGCTGGACACGATCGACGCCGCCGACCCCTCGAAGGCGCCCATGCGCGCGCCGATCGGCGATGTCGACTGCGAGGCGATGGAATGGGCCAGCGACGCGCGTCTGCTGGTCTGGGTGGCGCTGACGACCCGCACCGCGAAGGACCGGCGGTCGGCGAGGTCCCATGTGGCCCAGGGCGGCCAGGAGATCGTGTCGCGCCGGGTGGTCTCGATCGATCCCGCCACCGGCGGCGCGGTGGCGCTGTTCAGCGGCGACAACCGGCGCATGCGGGCGACCCGCAACCTGGGCCGGGTCATCGACCTGCTGCACGACGATCCGGACCATGTGCTGATGGCGGCGCCGAGCTCGATCGGCGTGCTGACCCTGTTCAAGGTCAACGTCCTGACCGGCCGCGCCGAGGAGGTCGAGAAGGGCGGCAACGGGACCTATCACTGGCAGACCCAGGATGGGGTGCCCGTGCTGCGCTACGACATCAACGTCGCCGGCAATGCATTCAGCATCCACGCGCGGGCGCCGGGCGAAACGCGCTGGACCTATGTGCGCCGGGTGCGGGTGAACGAGGCGCCGGACTTCGAATGGGTGGCCGCCACCGACCGGCCGGGGATCGTGCTGGTCGCCGCGCGCCAGGACGGCGAGGACGTCGCCACGGTGCGCGAGATGGATCTGAAGTCGCTGACCATCGGGGCGCCGATGATCGCGCGCGAAAAGGCCGACGTGGTCGGCGGCCTGACCGACGACCGGGGCCGGTATCTGGGCGCCGTCTACTGGGGCGACCGGCTGGAATACGACTTCGCCACGCCCGAACTGGCGCCGCATCATCGGGCCATGAACCGGTTCTTCGACAACGAGTGCAACGTGCACCTGGTCGGCGTCGATCGCAGCCTGAACCGCCTGCTGGCCTATGTCAGCGGTCCGCGGGAGCCGGGGGCCTGGTATCTGTACGACCGGGCCGCGCGCAGCTTCGTCAATCTGGCGGCGCGCACCACGCTGGCGGCGGAGCGGCTGGGCAGGGCCGAGGCGATCGACGTCGCCACCCGCGACGGGGCGACCATCCGGGCCTATCTGACGGCGCCGCCCGGCGGCGCGCCTGGGCCGCTGATCGTCATGCCGCACGGCGGACCGGAAGTCCGCGACGTGCAGGGCTGGGACCGGACCGTGCAGATCATGGCCGCGCAGGGATGGTGGGTGCTGCAGCCCAATTTCCGCGGTTCGGGCGGCTACGGCCTGGCCTTCGCCGGCGAGGGCTGGAAGCGCTGGGGCGACCGGATGCAGGAGGACGTCGAGGACGCCGTCGCCCAGGTGGTGAAGGACAAGGGGCTGAACGCCGACAAGGTCGGCATCATGGGAGCCAGCTACGGCGGCTATGCGGCCCTGATGGGCGCGGTGCGCCGGCCGGACCTGTACAAGGCGGCGATCGGCATCTGCGGCGTCTACGACCTGCCCGACATGCTCGCCCACGAGCTGCGCGACGACAACACGCCGGACAACGAGGTCTACCAGTTCTGGGTCAAGCGCATCGGCGAGCCGCGGGAGGATCGCCCGGCGCTGGAGCGGGCGTCGCCGCGGCGTCGGGCCGGCGAGGTGAAATGCCCGGTCATGCTGGTCCACGGCGTCGACGACCCCATCGTGCCGGTGTTCCAGTCGCGCCGGATGCGGGACGCCCTGCAGCAAGGCGGACAGGTCAGTCTGCACTACACCGAGGTGGTGGACGCCGGGCACGGCGACTGGGAGGACGGGGTCGAACAGGAGCTGATGGAGAAATACATCGACCTGTTCCGCCGGGCCTTCGCCTGACGGCAGCCTAGCCGCCGCAGGCCGGGCAGGACGGATCGGGGGCGACGCGGACGGTCCGCGCCGTTCCCGCCAGGCCGTCGTAGAGCAGCAGGCGACCCGACAGGGGTTCGCCGGCGCCGGCGATCAGCTTGATCGCCTCCAGCGCGGCCATGGAACCGACGACGCCGGCCAGGGCGCCGACGACGCCGACGCGCGAGCAGGTCTCGGCGTCGGGCGGGGCGTCGGGGACCATGCAGCGATAGCAGGGGCGGCCGTGGAAGACCCCGACCTGTCCGCTCCAGCGGCCGAGCGCGCCTGAAACCAGCGGCGTTCCGGCGGCGAGGCAGGCGGCGTTGACGGCGAAGCGGGTCTCGAAGTCATCCGTGCCGTCGATGACGACGTCGCAGTCGGCGATCACAGCGGAGGCGGTGCCCGGGGTCAGGCGCTGTTGTCGGGTCTCGACGGCGACGTGGGGATTGAGCGCGGTCAGGGCGGCGGCGCCGGCCTCGACCTTCGGGCGGCCGATATCGGCGCCGTCGAACAGGATCTGGCGCTGCAGGTTCGACAGGGCGACGGCGTCGTCGTCGATCAGGCGCAGGGCGCCGATCCCGGCGGCGGCGAGATAGAGGGCGGCGGGCGCGCCGACGCCGCCGACGCCGACGATGGCCACGCGCGCGCCCTTGAGCCGTTGCTGCCCCGGTCCGCCGACCTCGGCCAGCACCAGGTGGCGCGCATAGCGTTCGATTTCGTCGTCGGAGAAGGTCACCGCATCCAGTTAGGGGCTGGGGAGCCTGAGGTCTACGCGGCCTTGCGGAAGTCCAGCATGGCCTCGGCGTCGTTGGCGGTGACGCTGGAGATGCACGGCAGGCCGACGCTGCCGAGCATGGCGGCGGGGTCGGCGCACAGGCTCATGGGCTCGGTCAGCACGCGGGCGGGGATCGGCATGTCGCACAGGATGCGCAGGCCGGAATGGCGCGGATCGACCAGCAGACGGCGCATCAGGCGGTCCAGATCGGCGCGGCCGCCCTCGAGCGCCTGCAGGATATGGCCGCGGTGGAACATGACGCAGCCGGTGATCTCGTCACGGCGGTTGTTCACTTCGGAGGCGCCCAGAATCTGGGCGATGGAAAGGGTGGAGACACCCGTCGCGCCAACAGCTTCGCTGGCGTAAATCACGCGATGAAGCAAAGCGCTTCCCTCATATGGCTAAAAATGGGGCACTGTTTGTCTATGTAAGGGTTTACAGTGGTAAGAATATGGCTCAGCGTAGCCATTGGATTCGCGGCGATTTCGCCTTGCCGCGCCGCATTTCGGTCTCCATCTGAAATGGATGGCTAACGAAACATCCTCATTCCCCGACTGGCACGGCACGACCATTCTGGCCGTGCGCAAGGACGGCCGGACCGTCATCGCCGGCGACGGCCAGGTCTCCATGGGCCCGACCATCGTCAAGGGCGCGGCCCGCAAGGTCCGCGTTCTGGCGGGCGGCAAGGTGCTGGCCGGCTTCGCCGGCGCGACGGCCGACGCCTTCACCCTGATCGAGCGGCTGGAAGCCAAGCTGGAGCAGTATCCCGACCAGCTGGCGCGCGCCTGCGTCGACCTGGCCAAGGACTGGCGGACCGACCGCTATCTGCGCCGGCTGGAGGCCATGCTGCTGGTCGCCGACAGCAGTTCGATCTTCACCGTCACCGGCGTCGGCGACGTGCTGGAGCCGGAGTTCGGCGTGGCCGCGGTCGGCTCGGGCGGGAACTATGCGCTCGCAGCGGCGCGGGCGCTGATGGAGAACACCGACCTGGACGCCGAGACGATCGCGCGGCGGTCGATGGCCCTGGCGGCGGAGATCTGCGTCTACACCAACGGGAACCTGACGGTGGAGACGCTGGAGTAGGAATCCGGCAGTCTGTGCTCGGGTCGGGGTTCATCACGAAGAGCACGAAGGATGCACGAAGGGCACGAAGGGATCGCGCCGGTCCCTCAGGACGCGGAGCGCGTCGGCCGCATTATCGTGGATGCGGCGGTGGCCGTGCATCGTGCCCTTGGACCCGGCCTGCTGGAGTCCGTCTATGAGGCCTGTCTCGCGGAGGAGATCCGGCAGAGGGGATTGAAGGTGGAGCGCCAGGTCGGCGTGCCCGTCGCCTACGGCGACGCGCGGATGGATGTGGGCTTTCGGCTTGATCTGTTGATCGACGATCTGGTCGTGGTCGAGATCAAGGCGATCGACGCCCTTGCGTCGATCCATACGGCGCAGGTCCTGACCTACCTCCGCTTTTCGGGGCGGCGGCTGGGCTATCTGATCAACTTCAACACGACCCTGCTCAAGAACGGTCTCCGCCGCGTCGTGCTCTGATCCCTTCGTGCCGCCTTCGTGTCCTTGGTGATGAACCTTCGATCCGGCCGTCTTTCATCG
Source organism: Brevundimonas lenta (assembly GCF_014196335.1). Classification (GTDB taxonomy): domain Bacteria; phylum Pseudomonadota; class Alphaproteobacteria; order Caulobacterales; family Caulobacteraceae; genus Brevundimonas; species Brevundimonas lenta. Next base: position 78,068 of record NZ_JACIDM010000001.1, on the reverse strand, counting down.
ATTTAACGAGACAGCGTTCGCCTTCTGACGCTCCATGCCGGCGGGAGGATTCCATATGCGCCATTTCGCCGTTCTCGCTCTGCCGTTGATGCTGGCCGCCGCGCCTGCACTGGCCCAGGTCCCGGATGCGGCGCCGATCGTGGCGGCGGAGCGGGCGTTTGCGGCGGATGCGCCGGGGATGGGGATCGCCGGGAGCTTCAACAAATGGTCGACGCCGGACGCGATCCTGATCGCGGGCGGACAGGTGCAGAGGGTCGGCGAGGTCTATCCCGACGGGCCGCGACCCGCCGATGAGCCGCTGCTGGAGTGGTGGCCGAATTTCGCCGGCATCGCGCGGTCGGGCGACCTGGGCTTTTCGACCGGCGGCGTGGCCGTGGGCGGCCAGCGGACCGGGCACTATTTCACTATCTGGCAGAAGCAGCCGGACGGGTCGTGGAAGTGGGTCTACGACGGCGGTTCGGGCGCGAGCGCCGCGGACGTGCCGGGGCCGGAGACCGAGCCGGTGATCCTGCCGCCCGGACCGGAGCTCCTGATGGTCCGGTACGAGGGGCAGCCTGTCGACAACACGCCGGGCTGGCAGTCGGCCATGAACGAGGTGAAGGCGCAGGAAGCCACGCTCGCGCAAGGCGCTGCAGTCGATCAGAAGGCCGCCCACCTGGGACTGATGGCCGACAACGGTCGGCTCTATGTCGCGCCGAGGCCGCCCGCGATCGGACGCGAGGCCTTCGCCGAGGCGCTGTCCGGCTGGCCCGCGACCTTCCAGTTCGGCCCGACCCAGGGCGGCGGGGCCTCGCGGTACGGCGATCTGGTGTGGACCTATGGGACGGCCGCCTGGACCCGCGACGGACAGCCGCGGACCGGCCACTATGTGCGGCTGTGGCAAAGGCAGGAGGGCGGCTGGAAGATCGTGCTGGCCCAGCTGATCCCGGCGCCGCCCCCTCCCGCCGCCGGCGGGTGAGGAGAGCCAGGCTGGTTCATCACCAAGGGCACGAAGAAGCACGAAGCGCACGAAGAGCGTGCGGCGCCGCAGGCATTGAGGCCTCGGAAACAAGGCGCTTCGCGCAACGCTGAGGCCGGAATTCCTTTGTGTCCTTAGTGGTTCTTCGTGCCCTTCGTGATGAACCTCACCCGGGCTCAGACGTGCGCCGCGACCAACCGCCCCTCCCCAACGCCGGGCGACCGCCCTATCTGAATCGCATGACCGATCTGTCTCCCCGCGAAATCGTCTCCGAACTGGACCGCTTCATCGTCGGACAGGACGACGCCAAGCGCGCCGTGGCCGTGGCGCTGAGAAACCGCTGGCGGCGCAAGCGCGTGCCTGAGGACCTGCGCGACGAGGTGACGCCGAAGAACATTCTGATGATCGGGCCGACGGGCGTCGGCAAGACCGAGATCGCGCGGCGGCTGGCCCGGCTGGCGGGGTCGCCCTTCCTGAAGGTCGAGGCGACCAAATTCACCGAGGTCGGCTATGTCGGGCGCGACGTCGACCAGATCATGCGCGACCTGGTCGAGGCGGCGCTGGTGATGGTGCGCGACAAGCGCCGCTCAGGCGTGAAGGCGCGGGCGGAAGGGCAGGCGGAGGAACGGATTCTGGACGCCCTGGTCGGTCCCGGCTCGCAGCCGGCGACGCGCGAGAGCTTCCGCAAGAAGCTGCGCGACGGCGACCTGGACGACAAGGAGATCGAGATCGCCCTGGCCGACACCTCGTCGCCGATGCAGGGGCTGGACCTGCCGGGTGGCGGCAACGTCGGGATGATCAATCTGTCCGAGATGCTGGGCAAGCTGGGCGGCGGCCGCACCCGCAACGTCAAGCTGACGGTGCGCGACGCGGTCGGTCCGCTGGTGACCGAGGAGAGCGACAAGCTGCTGGATCAGGAAAGCCTGACCAAGGAAGCCCTGCTGCTGGCCGAGAACGAGGGCATCGTCTTCATCGACGAGATCGACAAGGTGGCCGGACGATCGGACCGCGCGGGCGGCGCCGACGTGTCGCGCGAGGGCGTGCAGCGCGACCTGCTGCCGCTGATCGAGGGCACGACGGTGTCGACGAAATACGGGCCGGTGAAGTCGGACCATGTGCTGTTCATCGCCTCGGGCGCCTTCCATGTGGCCAAGCCCAGCGACCTGTTGCCGGAACTGCAGGGGCGTCTTCCGATCCGGGTGGAGCTGAAGGCCCTGACCCGCGACGACTTCGTGCGCATCCTGACCGAGCCGGAAGCCAATCTGATCCGTCAGAACCAGGCGCTGCTGGCGACCGAGCAGGTGACCCTGACCTTCACGCCGGACGCGGTGGAGGCCATGGCCGACGCGGCGGTGGCGGCGAACTCGGCGGTCGAGAACATCGGTGCCCGGCGGCTGCAGACCGTGCTGGAGCGCGTGCTGGAGGAGACCAGTTTCAAGGCCTCAGACCTGGCCGGGCAGACGGTGACTTTCGATGGCGAGCGCGTGCGCGAACGCGTCGGCGATCTGGCGAAGAACGCCGACCTGAGCCGCTACATCCTCTGACGATCAGGTCGCGGGCGCGCTTTCGGCGTGGGCGCGGGCGCGGTCACGCTGGACGGCCTCGACCTCTTCATTGGCGACGCGCTGTTTCATCGTGACGGCGGCCGGGGCCTCCACCGTCGGCGCAGGCGCCGGGCTCGGCCGCAGGAAATCGGCGCCGATGAGCACGACCACGAGGACCGCAAGGCCGCCGAGGATCCAGACGCCGATCATGCTGCCGCCGCGATTGCGGCGGGCGACGGGATCTTCCCGCATTCGGATATCTCCTGATGTCAGCCACCTTAACACGGTGACACTGTCGGCCGTTCCACAATCGCCGTGCGCTTGAAAACGGAACACATGCAGAACATAAAGGGCTGATGGCCGCCGAACTCCTGCAGATCGATCTCGTCTTCAGCCGACCGGAGACCACCCTGTCCGTGACGCGGGGGGCGGCGCGGCTGATGCTCGACATGGGCTATGCGCCGCTGCTGGAGGTGGGGCTGCCCAACGGCCGGCGCGCCGACGTGATGGCGCTGGGCCCGCGCGGGGACATCGTCATCTGCGAGGTGAAGTCGGGGCTTGAGGACTATCGCGTCGACCGGAAATGGGGCGAGTACGGCCCCTATTGCGACGCCTTCTATTTCGCCGTGGCGCCCGAGTTTCCCGAAGGCATCCTGCCGGTCGAGCCGGGGATGATCGTCGCCGACGGCTTCGGCGGGGCGGTGGTGCGCGAGGCGCCGCTGAGCCCGCTGGCGCCCGCGCGGCGCAAGGCGCTGACCCTGGCCTTCGCCCGGCTGGGGGCGATGCGCACGCTGCGGGATCAGTCGGGCGTCTGATTGCTCTCGACGACGCGGCCGCTTTCGCCCGCGGACATGATGGCGGCGACGGAGGCCGCGCAGCCGGTCAGGCGCTCGCCGGCGAACTCGACCCGGGCGGTGAGGGGATAGATGCGGTCGCTCATGCCGTCCGAGCAGTCGGCGGTGTTCAGCTTCATCATCAGGTCGAGGCCGCCGGTGGTGGTGCCGCGATAGACCACCGCGTCGTTCTGAACCTCGCGCCGGGCGATGATGTGCTGCTCCGGGCGGTCGACGCCGGTGAAGACCAGGGCCTCGCCATGCGCCTCAAGCGACCAGAAGGGCTCGGTTCCCAGGGCGCGGACCGGCTGATCCAGATTGACGCCGGCGAGGACGGGCGAGGGCGCCGTCGGCGGCGCAGCCGAGGCGCAGGCGCTCAGCGCCGCGGCGGACACCAGGATGAGACAGGGGCGGACCATGCGGGCTCCTCCATCAGGCTGCCGGGGCGGCGGGCTGCTCCACGACAGGGCCGCTTTCACCAGCGGCGGCGAAGGCTGCGGACGAGGCGCCGCAGCCCATGAGGGTTTCCTCGCCGACCTTGACCAGGGCGGTGAGCGGATAGGTGCGATCGCTCATGCCGTCGCTGCATTCGGTCGCCGTCAGGGTGATCTCGATGCCGGTTCCGGCGGCCGTTTCGGTCGCCAGGGTGGCGACCGTGCCCTGGACGACGGGCTTCGACTGCGGGCCGCGCTGTTCGGGGCGGTCGAGGCCGGAATAGACGACCTCGGAACCGGTCAGTTCGATGCCCCAGAAGGGTTCGGTGCCGACGAGGCGCACCGGCCTGGTCAGGTCGACGCCCGCCAGCTTGGGCGCCGGCTCGGCCGGTTCGACGGTCGGCGCGGTGTCGGCGCCGCCGGAGTCGCAGGCGGAGACGAGAAGCAGCGACGCGACGGCGGCGATGGACAGACGCATGGGGGGCTCCACTAACGGTCGAAAAGGAAGCGCCCCTCAATCCCGCGGGTCAAGAGCTAGAGCCAGCCCTTCTTCTTGAACCAGGCCAGCGGAAGGATGGCCGAAATCACCATGGCGACGAGGGCGATGGGGTAGCCCCAGCCTTCGCCCAGCTCGGGCATGTGGGTGAAATTCATGCCGTAGATCGAGGCGATGAGGGTCGGCGGCAGGAAGGCGACGGCGGCGACCGAGAAGATCTTGATGATCGACGACTGCTCGATGTTGATCAGACCGAGGGCGGCCGACAGCTGGAAATTGATCGACGAGGCGACGGCCTGGTTGTGGCCGATCAGGCTTTCGGCGTCGCGGCTGAGCGAGCGCAGGTGGGCGCGGGCGTCGCCGCTGTCGACGCGCTCGTCGATGCCGACGAAGGCGAAGATGCGGACGAGGCCGGCGAGGCTTTGCTCAAGCCGCGCATTGGCCATCTGGGCGCGACCCAGCTTGGTGATCAGCTTCTCGAACCCGACCGTGCGGCCGCCGGAGAAGACGTGGTTGGCGATGCCTTCGACCCGGGCGACGTTGCGGGACAGGATGTCCGAGGCGCGGTCGATGATCGATTCCATCAGATGCAGGAAGATGTCGACGCCGGAGACGCAGAGGCCGGCTTCGCGCTCCAGCTTCTCGGCCATCATCGAGAAGGGCTTCGGGTTGGCGTAGCGGATGGTGATCAGCGGGCCGGTGGTGAGGATGAAGGTCACCGGATCGACGGCCGGGATCTCCTCGTCGCCGCGGACGATGATGTCGGCGGTCATGTAGGTGGCGCCGTTCTCGCGATAGACGCGGCTGGAGGCCTCCAGCTCGGCCATCTCCTCGCGGGTCGGGACGGACAGACCCAGGGCGGCCTCGACGGCGAGGTCCTCCTCGCGGGTCGGATCGGTCAGGTCGATCCAGATGATGTCGGGGGTCAGCTGCAGGCGGGCCGCGTCGACGACGCCGGGCTCGCAGCTGGCGCCGCCGGTTTTGTAGACGCGGATCATGTGGAGGCCCCTGCGCGCGAGGCCGGGCGGTCAGGGCGCAGGCGCGACCGGAGCCGAGGCCATGAGCACGCCCTCGTTGGGGTGCTGCGGCGCCTTGTAGATGAATCCGTGCGTCGGATAGACGGTGGTGCCGAGGTCATTGATCGGGTTGTACCAGACCTTCACCGCAGTCCAATCGCCGGCGTCGGATACGTCGACGACGGTGACGTTCTCCTCGACCTTGCCGCGGCTGCCGCCCCAGTTGGCGTGGGTGACGCGGATGACGCGGTCGGTCAGGACTTCAGACACGACGGCGACGTGGCCGCGGCTCATACGGCCGCTGGACTCGAAGGCGAGAACCGACCCGGTGCGCGGACGCTGGCCGGTCTGGAAGCGGTTCTGGGCCTGGGTCCACCAGGTGCTGGCGTCGCCGAAAATCTCGATGCCCGAGAACATGCGGGCGAAGGTGACGCACTGCCAGTACGGCTCGTCGGCCTTTGCGGAGGGGGCGGAAACGCCCATCGCAAAAAGACCGAGGGTCGCCGCAACCGCGGCGGCTGTGAGCCGTTTCGTCATGCTGGCGTGTGCTCCCGACTGCTTCGGAATCAGCCTTAGACGATAGTTTTGGAAGGTTGAAGAACCCTTTCAGGCGAATCCGGCCCCGATGAAATCGAGGGTTGACCTGAGCCGTTGCGAGTCGCGAGGGACCGCAAAGCCTTGCGGGCGGGGCGTTCAACGAGGTGGTACGTCATCACGGCTGCAACCGGAATTGCGGCGACAATGGCCAGCCACACAATGATGTGAAACCGCTTGTCGTCGGCCCCGGTGAGGCGCGCGGCGGCGTTGGTGGCAACCAGAAGCACCGGTGCGCAGACCATGTAGATCGAGTAGCTGATCTCGCCGAGATAGGTCCCGGCCTTCGAGGCGAGGACGCCGGCGCGGTCGTTCTCCAGAGAGCCGAGGGCGAGGATCAGGCCGCCGGCGGCGAGCACGGTGATCGGGTCCCACAGGCCCAGCGAGGCGCTGGCCAGCACCAGGCCGCCGAACACGAGGGCCAGCGGACCGGCGTGCGGCAGGCGGGCGCGGCGGTGGACGAGATACAGGGCGCAGCCGAGGGCGAAGCACGGCACGATGCGCAGCGCGCCCCAGCGGAAGGTGGCCTCGGTCAGGGAGAAGCCGGCCAGCGGCTCGAACGCGGCGTAGAGGCCGAGCGCGAAGGCGGCGGCGAGCGCGGTGGCGACGACGGGCCGGTTACGCAGGCGCCAGGCGACGAAGGCGAAGGCGGGGAAGCTGAGATAGGCGAACCATTCGGCGGAGATCGACCACGAGGGGTGGTTGAAGGCCGAGGTCGGGGCGAGGCCCCAGGCGTGGGTCAGGGTCAGGTGGGCCGGAAGCGCCCGCCAGTCGGTCAGGCTGGCGTCGATGCTGAGGCCGACGACCGTGGCGACGACGCCGAGGCCCAGCATGCCGAACAGGGTGACCAGGTGCAGCGGATAGACCCGCGCGATCCGGGCCCACAGGAAGCCCTTGTAGGAGAACCGCCTCTCGCCCGCCGCCTCGAGATAGACGTGGCTGAGGATGAAGCCCGACAGGACGAAGAAGACCTCCACGCCCAGATAGCCCTTCGTCACCGCTACCGGCGTGAAGCCGACCGCGAGATGGGGCCAGGCGGTGTAGAGCACCACCCAGGCGGCCGCGAGGAACCGCAGGGTGGTGAGCGCGCGCAGGTCGGGCGGGGTCTGGACCGGATTCATGCCCGCCATCCTGGGACGGCAGGCCTGGGATACGATTAAGCCGCGATCAGGCCGTGCATTCGGCCGGCTTGGTCTCGCCCGGCTTGTACATGGCGCAGGCGCGGTCGATCTCGTCCTGGATCATCTGGCAGGGGTTTTCCGGGTGGCACGGCGGATGCGAGGCCGGGCTGACGCGGGTGCAGCGGGAGGCGAGCGCGATCGCCGCGTCCGATCCCTGGTCCAGGGTGCAAGAGGTGGAGGAGGCCTCGGCCGGGGCGACGGCGTCCTCCTGCGGCGGGGCGTCGGCGGGCATGACCACCGGCTCCTGGGCGGCGGCCGCGGCCTCGGTCCCGGCGGCCTTGTCGGCCGGCGCCTCGGCGGGCTGGGTGCAGGCGGACAGCACCAGGGCGGCGGCGGTCAGCAGGATCGGCAGGCGCATGTCGTCGTCTCCGCGAATGTATCGCAGCGACGATGCCCGCTTTCCGCGAACGTGGAAACCCCGGTCGCCCGGTGCGCGAAGCTTCGCCTTACGCGGGTCTGCCAAGGGCTGCCCGCTGCATGGCGAACAGCTCGGTGCAGCCGCCGTCGGCCAGCTGGAACAGGCGGTCGAACTCGGCGCGGGTGAAGCCGCGCTTCTCGCCGGTGGCCTGGATTTCGACGATGGTGCCGGTACCGGTCAGGACGAAATTGGAGTCCGCCTCGGCCGAGGAATCCTCCTCGTAGTCGAGGTCCAGCACCGGGGCGCCGTCGCAGACGCCGCACGAAACGGCGGCGACCTGGTCGAGGATCGGGTCGGTCTTCAGCACGCCCTCGGCGCGCAGGTAGTCGAAGGCCGAGGCCATGGCGACCCAGGCGCCGGTGATGGCGGCGGTGCGGGTGCCGCCGTCGGCCTGGACGACGTCGCAGTCCAGCACGACCTGCCGCTCGCCCAGAGCCTTGAGGTCGACGACGGCGCGGAGCGAGCGGCCGATCAGGCGCTGGATCTCCTGGGTGCGGCCGGTCTGCTTGCCGGCGGCGGCCTCGCGGCGGCCGCGGGTGTGGGTGGCGCGGGGCAACATGCCGTATTCGGCGGTGACCCAGCCCTGACCCTTACCGCGCATCCAGCCCGGGACGTTCTCCTCGACCGAGGCCGTGACCAGCACCTTCGTATGGCCGAAGGAGACGAGGCACGAACCCTCGGCATAGCGGTTCACGCCGGTCTCCAGGGTGACGGTGCGGAGTTGTTCGGGGGTGCGGTTGGAGGGGCGCATGGATGGGTCCTTGGAAGCAGTCGCGGCGCTGCTTATCCTGAAACCGTGAGCCTGTCCCCTTCCTCGCCCGAGCCGTCGTCCGAAGGCGCGCCAACGCGTCGCCTGCTGCTGGCCGGGGGGCTGACCGCCCTGGTCCCTCTGGGCGGGTGCAGCGGCGCGATCGCCGTCGACGTCAGCGCGGGCGGGCCGTCGAAGCTCGCCGCGGCGGCGCAGAAGCAGTTGGGCGTGACGAAGGAATACGACGCCGCCTATGCACGGCTGCCCTATCCCGGCGGCGACGTGCCGCGAAAGACCGGCGCCTGTTCGGATGTGATCATCCGCGCCGCACGCGACGGACTGGGCCTGGACCTGCAGAAGCTGGTCCATGAGGACATGGAGGCGAATTTCGCCGCCTATCCGTCGAAGCGGCTGTGGAACCTCGACAGGCCGGATCCGAACATCGACCACCGGCGGGTGCCCAATCTGGAGGCTTATTTCCGCCGCCAGGGCGCCAGGGTGTGGGAAGCGACGGAGAAGACGGGCGGCGCGGCCTTCCCGGAGCCGCTCGAGACCGGCGACATCCTGAGCTGGCGCAGCGGCGGCGGGGCCTCGCACATCGGCCTGGTGACGCGCGGCGGCAAGGATCCGCTGATCCTGCACAACGTCGGCCACGGGGCCATGCAGCATGCGCTGTGGCCAATGGGCTTCTGGCGCGGGGCTGTGGGCCACTATCGCTGGCCGGTGAGCGCATGAAATCCCCCCTCCTCACCTCCACCTCGCTGGAGACCGGCGGGCTGACCGGGCTGGATCAGCGGGCGCGGGACATCTTCCGGCGCATCGTCGAGACCTATCTGCAGACCGGCGAGCCGGTGGGGTCGCGGACGCTGTCGATGACGGGCGTATCGCTGTCGCCGGCGTCGATCCGAAACACGATGCAGGACCTGACCCTGGCCGGGCTGCTGGCGTCGCCGCACACCTCGGCGGGGCGGATTCCGACGCATGCGGGGCTGCGGCTGTTCGTCGACGGCCTGCTGGAGATCGGCGACATCTCCAGCGAGGAGCGGCGCGAGATCGACGGGCGTCTGGCCGGGCGGGGCCGCAATTTCGACGAGGCGCTGAACGAGGCCTCGTCGCTGCTGTCCGGTCTGGCCGGCGGCGCGGGCATCGTGGCCAGCCCGGTGCGCGACGCCGGGGTGAAGCATGTGGAGTTCGTGGCCCTGGGCCACGACCAGGCGCTGGCGGTGCTGGTGGCGGACGACGGCACGGTCGAGAACCGACTGATGCCGCTGAAGGCCGGGGTGACGCCCTCGACGCTGCAGGAGGCTTCGAATTTCCTGAACGCGCGGCTGAAGGGCCGGCCGCTGCATGAGGCGCGCACCGAGATGCGCACCGAACTGGACATCGCCCGGCGCGAGCTGGACGCCGCCGCGGCGCGGCTGGTCGAGGACGGGCTGGCCGCCTGGTCCGGCGGGGCGGAGCGCGAGCGGGCCCTGATCGTGCGCGGCCGGGCCAATCTGCTGCAGGACGCGGGGGCCATGGAGGACCTGGAGAAGGTCCGGGTGCTGTTCGACGATCTGGAGCAGAAGGAACAGCTGATCGGCCTGCTGGACGGGGTGTCGACGGCCCAGGGCGTGCGCATCTTTATCGGCGCGGAAACGCGTCTGTTTTCGCTTTCGGGTTCCGCAGTGATCGCGGCGCCCTATATGAGCGGCCGACAGCGGGTTCTGGGCGCCATCGGCGTCATCGGCCCCGCGCGACTGAACTACGCCCGTATCATCCCGTTGGTGGACTACACCGCCCGGGTGCTGGGCCGGATGCTGGACGGACAAGAGACGTGAACGAGACGCCCGATACCCCGATTTCTGAAGAACTGGCCGCGGACATGGCCGAGGCTGAAGCCAATGCGGAGGCGGGGCTGGACGACGGCCTCGGCCCGATCGACGCCCTGATCGCCGAGCGCGACCAGTGGAAGGATCGGGCCCTGCGCGCCGTGGCCGAGGCCGAGAACACGAAAAAGCGCGCCGAGACGCAGAACAACGACGCCCGCGCCTACGCCATCCAGAAATTCGCCCGCGACCTGCTGGTGGTGTCCGACAACCTCGAGCGCGCCATCCAGCATGCGCCCAAGGACGCCGATCAGGCGGCCGCGGGCCTGATCTCGGGGCTGGAGCTGACCCACAAGGCGCTGCTGCAGGCGTTCGAGGGCAACAATCTGCGCCGCGTCGCGCCGGAGCCGGGCGAGGCCTTCGATCCGCACCTGCATCAGGCGATGATGGAGCAGCCGTCCGACACGGTTCAGGGCGGCCAGGTCATCCAGACCCTGCAGCCCGGCTACGCCCTGTTCGGCCGGACCGTGCGCCCGGCGATGGTCGTGGTGGCGGCCCGTGGATCGGGCGCCGCGGCGGGCAACGCGGCTTACAACCCGGGCGGCGGCGGCAGCGGCGGGAATTTCGACGGCCAGGCCTGACTCAGTATCCGCTCATCCCGGCGAAAGCCGGGACCCAGTCCTGTCGGTGAAGCGCTGCTGCGTGGGATTGGCCGGGCGGATCATCGCCTGAATCCGATCATCCAAAGCACTGGGTCCCGGCTTTCGCCGGGATGAGCGGAGTTATTTGAGGCGTTCTCCAAAGAAGGCCAGCAGCTTGCTCCAGCCTTCGGCGGCGGCTTCCGGGCGGAAGCTGTCGCGGTAGTCGGCGTGGAAGCCGTGCGGGGCGCCCGGGAAGACGATGATCTCGCTTGAGGTCTGGCCGGCGGCGGCCAGGGCGCTGCGCATGGCTTCGACGCTTTCCAGCGGGATGCCGCGGTCGTTCTCGCCGTAGAGGCCCAGCACGGGACATTTGAGGTCGTCGGCGAGGTCGACCGGCCAGGGCTGGCCGGCGGCGGCCTGTTGCGGCGTGGCGGTCGGAGCCGGGGCCAGGCGGCCGTACCAGGCGACGCCGGCGTCGATGACGGCGAAGCGGGCGCAGGCCTGCCACACCACCTTGCCGCCCCAGCACCAGCCGGTGACGCCGACCTTGTCGGCCTTCGCCCAGAGCTGCTGGCTGGTCCATTCCAGGGTGGCGGAGATGTCGCCCATGACCTGTTCGTATGATGCGGCGCCGACGATCTCCTGGATGCGCTGCATGTCGCTGAGCGGGGCCGGGTCCTCGACGCGGACGAAGAAGGCGGGGGCGATGGCGGCGTAGCCCTGGTGCGCCAGGCGGCGGCAGCAGTCGCGGATGTATTCGTGCACGCCGAAGATCTCGGACACGACGATGATTACCGGATGCGGGCCGTCGCCGGTCGGGCGGGCCACGTAGATCGGCAGGTCGAAGCCGTCGGGCGCGGGAACGGTGGTCTGTTCGATCGTCAGGCCGTCGTCGCCGGTCTGGATCGGCGCGGCCTGGGCGGCGAGGGCCGCAGGCGCATAGCCGGCGAAGAACAGCCCGCCGATCGTGCCGGTCGCCAGGGCGCGGCGGCTGAAGCGGATGTCGTCGGGCTCGGGACCTTCGGGGCGGATCAGCGTCGTCATCGGCAGGGCTCCGTCGCTTGCAGGAAGCGGGACAGTGGCGGCGGCTCCGGCGGCCGTCGAGTCACGATTGGCGTGAGGCCGGTCCCGCCTTGCGCAGGGTCAGGTTGATGCGGCCGCCGCCGGGGACCAGGGTCGAGGAGCCGGGAACCAGCCGGTCGATCCCGTGCCGCGCCAGTCGCGCCGGGCCGGTGAGGGCGCAGACGTCGCCGGACGACAGCCGGATCGCCTTCGTCGGCCCGCCGTCGGCCGCGCCGATGCGGAACAGGGCCGCGTCGCCCAGGGAGACGGACAGGACGGGGGCGTTCAGGTCGGCCTCGTCCCGGTCCTGGTGCAGACCCATCTTCGCCGGGCCGCGGTACAGGTTTACGAGGCAGGAATCCGGCGGCTCCGGCCAGCCGGTGAGGTCGCGCCAGAGGTCGAGCAACGTCTGCGGCATCGGCGGCCAGGGCGCGCCGGTGACCGGATGGGTCGGTTGGTAGCGATAGCCGGCGCGGTCGGAGACCCAACCCAGCGGGCCGAGGTTGCTCATCTGAACCGAGAACGGCCGCCCGGTGCGGGTCACCGGCTGGTGGAAGGGCGCCTGTTCGACACCGGCCAGCACCTCGGCCAGCAGGTCGGCCTGCGCCGCCGGGGTCAGGGCGCCGGGCCAGTAGCGGAAGCCGTCGACGCCGGTGTCGATCTGGCGGGGCGGGGTCATCGGACGGCTCAGGAGAATGTTAAGCGGGCGAGGCTAGCGTGCGCCGCATGGATCGTCGCGCCCTTCTCGGCCTCGCCGCCGTCGCCGTCACCGCCAAACCCGCCGCCGCGTCGTCGGGCGGCGGAAGCGCGCCGGCCCTGCCCAGCTATACGCGCCTGCCGACGGTGACCGCCAACATGCGGCGCCCCGGCGGACAGATGGGGGTGATGACCGTGGAGGTCGGCGTCGACACGCCGGATGCGGCCCTGCGCACGCGGGTGGCGCAATCCGCTCCGCGGCTGCGCGCCGCCTACGCTGCCGTGGTGCAGGAAGCGGCGACCGTGCTGCTGCCCGGCGCGCCGCCGGATCTCGAACGGCTGGTGGCCCAGCTTCAGGCGGCGACGGATCGCACCCTGGGCCGACGCGGCGCGCGCCTGCTGATCGGCACGGTGTTGGTGGTCTGATCAGTCCTTCGTGGGACTGACCTGGTTCGCATCGCCATAGGTCAGGGCGAGGAAGACGTCTTCCAGATCCGGATCCTCGGTGGTGATGTCGTGGATGGTCACGCCGGCCGAGCGGACGGCGGCGAGTACCTGTTCCACCGACGACTGGCCCTTTTTGTAGGTGATGGCGAAGGCCCCGTTCGGGCGGCCGACCACGTCGAAGCCCTTGATCGTCGGCAGGCCGTTCAGCTCGCCTTCCGGCGTGACGATGACGTTGCGGGTGTCGAGACGGCGCAGCAGCTGCGGCGTCGGCTCGCAGGCCACGACCTCGCCCCGGTTCATGATGGCGATGGTGTCGCAGAGCTCCTGCGCCTCCTCCAGGTAGTGGGTGGTCAGCAGGATGGTCACGCCCTCGGCGTTGATGCGGCGGACGTATTCCCACAGCTGGCGGCGCAGCTCGACGTCGACGCCGGCGGTCGGCTCGTCGAGGATCAGGATGGGCGGATTGTGGACCAGGGCCTTGGCGACCATCAGGCGGCGCTTCATGCCGCCGGACAGGGCGCGGACGTAGGCGTTGGCCTTGTCGGACAGGCCTAGGGCGGCGAGCAGCTCGTCCGAGCGACGCTCCCTGGCCGGCACGCCGTAGAACCCGGCCTGGACCTCCAGAGCCTCTCTGGGGGTGAAGAAGACGTCGGCGACGATCTCCTGCGGCACCACGCCGAGGGCGGCGCGGGCGTCGCGGGGCTGTTTGTCGATGTCGCGGCCCCAGATCGAGGCCGTGCCGCCGGTCTTGTTCACGACCCCGGCGAGGATGTTGATCAGGGTCGACTTGCCCGCGCCGTTGGGGCCCAGAAGGCCGAACATCGAGCCGCGCGGGATGACCAGGTCGACGCCGCGCAGGGCGGTCTTGGCCGGGGCCTTTTTCGTGCCCGCGTAGGTCTTTTCCAGACCGCGCACCTCGATGGCGTTGGCGGGCAGGGCGTCGGTCTCGGTCATTCAGGCGCTTTCGGGTGTTTCGGGCGACTCCGTTTGACGGTATGGAGCGCGCGCGCATACCTATGCACCCTCGCTGCAATCGCCAAGTCAGAGCTGTCCGAATGCCTTCGCGCCCGACCTCCGTGATCATCCCCCCGCCGGAAGAGATCGTGGTGACCTCCAAGCGCGTCGCCTGCGACGGCGGCGGCGGCGCCCTGGGCCACCCGCTGGTCTATATGGACATGGGCGAGGACGACCACGTCGAGTGCGGCTACTGCGACCGCCGCTTCGTGCTGGGCAAGAAGAAGCGGGCCGAGAGCGAATACACCAGCCCGGCCGCGCGTCCGCCTTCGGCTCACTAGGCCAGCGTTACAGCGCCGGCGCGCCGCCGCCGGCCGCGATCCAGGCGTCGACCTGGGTCTCCAGCACGTCCAGCGGCACCGATCCTGACCCCAGCACGACCGCGTGGAAGTCGCGGATGTCGAAGCGCGGACCCAGCGCGGCCTCGGCCCTGGCGCGCAGTTCGCGGATCTTCAGCTCGCCGATCTTGTAGCTGGTCGCCTGGCCCGGATTGGTGATGTAGCGCTCGACTTCCTTGACGATGTCGCGCTCGGACAGCAGCGAATTGGCGCGGAAATATTCGATCGCCTGCTCGCGGGTCCAATGTTTGGCGTGCAGGCCGGTGTCGGTGACCAGACGCACGGCGCGCCAGAGTTCCGTCGAGAGGCGGCCGAAGTCCGAATAGGGATCCTGGTAGAAGCCCATCTCCTTGCCCAGCTGCTCGGCGTACAGGCCCCAGCCCTCGGCGTAGGCGCCGTAGCCGCCGAAGCGGCGGAACGACGGCAGGTCCCGCATCTCCTGGGCGTAGGCGATCTGGAAGTGATGGCCCGGGGCGCCCTCGTGATAGGTGATGCCCTCGATCTGGGGCTTCAGCACCTGGGTCATGTCGGACAGGTTGACGTAGTAGATGCCCGGCCGCGAACCGTCCGGCGCCGGGGCGTTGTAGAAGGCGATGGAGGCGGTGGCCTCGCGCCACGGCTCGACGGCGCGGACCTCCAGCGCGGCTTCCGGCAGGTCGCTGAAGTACCGGGGCGCCGCCGCCATGACCTGGGCGATGAAGGCGCGGGCGTCGCCGAGGTACTGCTCCTTGCCCGCGGGCGTGTTCGGATACTGGAACCGCGGGTCGGTCTTCAGCAGGGTGAAGAACTCCTGCAGCGTGCCGGTGAAGCCGACCTGATCCATGATCGCCTGCATCTGGTCGTGGATGCGATCGACCTCGACCAGGCCGATCAGATGGATCTGGTCGGCGGTCAGGTCGGTGGTGGTCGAGAGCTGCAGACGGGCGTTGTAGAAGGCCTCGCCCTCGGGCAGGCGCCAGACGCCTCCTTCGCGGTCGGGCATGACGTCGGCCTGCTGCTGCACCTCGGTCAGGGCGGCGAGCACGCCTTCATAACCGCGCTTCCATTGGCCGGTCAGGGCGGCGCGGCCGTCGGCCAGCAGGCGGTCCTTCGTCGCCTGATCGGCGTCCAGGGCGCCGACCTTCTTCTGGAAGTCCGCCCACACCGGATTGTCCGCGCCGCCGTCGAAGGGGGCGCCGGAGATGACGTTGCGGGTGTTGGCGATGGAGGGGGCGAAGACGAAGCTGGGGGAGATGACCCCGCCGCCCGCGCGCTCGCGCAGCTCGTCGGCGATCTCGCCCATGACCCGCTCGCTGTCCTTCAGGCGCGAGACATAGGCTTCGGCGTCCGACACGCTGTCGACGGCGTGCTCGTTGATCAGGAAGACCGGCAGGCCGGTGGTCGGATTGCGGTTGGCGGCGAACTGGTAGCCCCAGTCGCGCCAGCGGTTCTGCAGCCGTCCCTCGACCACGGCGTGCTCGAACAGCCGCCAGCTGACCTGGCTCTGCGGGTTCAGGGCGTTGAAGTCGAACTGCGACTTCATCTGCTCCAGCTGGCGCTCGGCCAGGGCCTGGGCGCGCTCGGCGCCGGCGTCGGTGTAGTCGTCCAGCTTGCCGTAGTCGGTCCTGATGCCCAGCGAGGTCATGGCCTCGGGGCTGAGGGCGATCGACTGCTGGAAGGCCTCCTCGAAGAAGGCCGCCAGGCGGGCGTCCTCGCTCTGCGCGGGTGCGACCGCGGCGGGCGCGGCCTGGGCGAGGGCGACGGCGGGCGCGCCGGTCAGCACGGCGGCGGCCGCGACGGTGGAGACGAGCAGACGACGCATGGAAATCCTCCGGAAAACCGAGGGCGCGACCTTCACCGCTCGGCGAGCGGGGCGCAAGTTACGTTGGCGAAAGGCTGGTTTAGAACTGTCGCCAGCTGTCGCCGGGGTCGCGTTGGCCGGGTTCGACGCTTTGCTGGCCCCAGGCGACGATCATCAGCAGCTTGTGGCTGCGGATGCGGAATTCGCCGGTCATGGGGACGATGGCGCCGAGCGGGGCGCCGGTCTTGGGCTCGTAGAGGAAGGCGGAGAACTCGGCGACGCCGACGCGGTCGCGGCGGCTGTAGACCGACAGTTCGGGGATGGAGACGACGTTGAAGCTGTCGTTGATGGGGACCCGCATCTCGGGGACGCCGAAGACGCGGCGCATCTGCTCCAGCGACAGGGCGCCGGCGCGGAGTTCGAGGACGGCGTCGGCCTCGCCCTTGTTGGGGGCCAGCGCATAGCCGCCCGTGGACAGGGCGTTGCGGATGGCGCTGACGGCGTAGGGCGCGTTTTCGGCGCGGAAATAGACGTCGTCGACGAAGACCCGCGAGCCCTTGGGGATCGGCAGGCTCAGGCCCTCGACGGCGCGGTCGGCGGCGCGCGCGACCAGCAGCTGCTCGGTGGCGGTGCGACCCGGATAGGTCTCGGTGGTGGAGGCGCAGGCGGTCAGGCCCAGAAGGGCCAGCGGGACGAAGGCGAAAGCTCTCAAGTGACTCACCAACTCCCGGTGTTCGGCATCGACGCCCACGGCTCGGCCGGCGCCAGCGCTGCGCCCTCCTGCAGAATCTCGATGGAGATGCCGTCCGGCGACCGTACGAAGGCCATGTGGCCGTCGCGCGGCGGACGATTGATCGTCACGCCGCCGTCGGCGAGCCGCTGGCAGGCCGCGTAGATATCGTCGACCTTGTAGGCGAGGTGGCCGAAATTGCGGCCGCCGTCGTAGGGCTGGGGATCCCAGTTGTAGGTCAGCTCGACCTCCGGGGATCGCTCGGCGTCGGAGCGGGCGTGGTCGGCGGGGGCGGCGAGGAAGACCAGGGTGAACCGGCCCGCCTCGTTGTCCATGCGGCGCATCTCCTTGAGACCCAGCAGGTCGCAATAGAAGCGGAGGGAGGCGTCGAGGTCCGTCACGCGGACCATGGTGTGCAGATAGCGCATGGTGTTCCGGTCCCGGGGAGAGGCGGCGGCAGGCGGCCTCTATAGCGGCGGTTCGTCGCGATCGCGACTCACGGACGGTTTCGGCGGATGCGTCGGCGCGCGCCGCCTGCTAGACGCGATGGACGGCCGCTTTCGTCGGGCCGGGCCGGGGGTTGCATGCTTCGCAAGCTTTACGACTGGGTTTTCGAGCTTGCCCGCAGCAAGCACGCCACGCCGGCGCTGGCGGCGGTGTCGTTCGCCGAAAGCTCGTTCTTCCCGATACCGCCGGACGTGATGCTGGCGCCGATGATCCTGGCGCGGCCGGACCGGGCGTATTTCTACGCCGGGGTCTGCACCCTGGCCTCGGTGCTGGGCGCCATCCTCGGCTACGCCATCGGCTATTTCCTGACCGACGTCGGGATGATGATCCTGAGCTGGCTGGGCAAGGCGGACACGTTCGAGGCGTCCAAGGCGCTGTTCCAGCAGCACGGGGCCTGGGTCATCCTGATCAAGGGCCTGACGCCGATCCCGTTCAAGCTGATCACCATCGCCTCGGGCATTTTCCAGTTCAACTTCGCCCTCTTCGTCGCCCTGTGCGCCGTGACGCGCGGCGGCCGCTTCTTCCTCGAGGCCTGGATTCTGAAAACCTGGGGGCCGGCGGTGCTGGCCATGGTCGAAAAGCGACTGGCGCTCTGGACCTTCATCGGAATCGCCGTGCTGGTCGCCGCTTTCTTCGCGGTGAAGCTTCTCTGACCGACGCATCGACGGACGGCCTGAGCCCGGCTATGAACATCGTCCGATGAGAGGCCTTTATCGACTCCTGACGCGGTGGTGGACCGCCTTCGCCCTCGCCATTTCGCTGGCGTTGCTGGGCGCAGCCCATGCGTTCGAGCGCTTCGGCGGCCTTGCGCCCTGCAACCTCTGCCTCAAGCAGCGGGAAGTGTACTGGGGCGCCGTGGCCATCGCCCTGACCGCTACCCTGTGGCACCTGGTCAGCCGCGGCAGCCGGGGCACGCCCCGGATCGCCGCCTTCCTGCTGGCGGTGGTGTTCACGACCGGCGCGGTCACCGCCGTCTTCCACTTCGGCGGCGAGATGAAGTGGTGGGACCTGCCGGCGACCTGCGCCGGCGGCGGCTCGGTCGATCTGGAGAGCATGGCGGCGTTGGCGCTGGGCACCGGACCGATCGAACGGGTGGCCATGTGCGACGCGGTGACGTGGCGCTTCGCCGGTCTGTCCATGGCAGGATGGAACGCGCTGATCTCCATCGCATTGGCCGTGTTCAGCCTGCTCGCCGCCAAGAGGCCCAAGGATGCCCGCGCCCCGCGACCCTGATCCCGTGAGCGACGCCCGCCGCGTTCCGCTGCCCCGTCCGGGCGTGGGCGCGAGCAAGCGCCGACGCGCGGAAATCCTGCGCGTGGATCACGCCGGCGAATACGCCGCGGTCCATATCTATCGCGCCCAGCAGGCCGTGTTCGAGGGCCGCAAGGGCAAGGACGCCATCGCCGCCGACATGGAGGAGATGCGCGGCCAGGAGGCGGTGCATCTGCAGCGGTTCGAGGCGCTGCTGAACGCCGAGAAGGTGCGGCCGACGGTGATGACGCCGGTCTGGCGGCTGGCGGCCATGGCGCTGGGCGCCGGCACGGCCCTGATGGGCGAGAAGGTCGCTCACGCCTGCACCGAGGCGGTGGAGAGCGTGATCGAGGAACACTACGCCGACCAGATCGCCGAACTGCAGGACCGCGATCCGGCCCTGGCGGCGGAACTGACGAAATTCCGCGACGAGGAACTGGCGCACCACGACCACGCGGTGGACCACGGCAGCCGCGAGGCGCCGGGTTACGGTCTGCTGAGCGCGGTGATCAAGGCGGGGTGCAGGGCCGCGATCAAGGTGTCCGAGCGGGTGTAGAGCCCCCGGCCGGGATCGAGGTTTCCGATCCCGTCGACTGAGCAAACGCAACAATTATGTTGCAAGTGCGAAAAGCTGAGTCATCCTCAGGCTGTCTTCCTTTCACACGGGGAACGTCCAGCCATGTTGATCGCAGTTGTGGCCCTTATCGCCGCGCTTCAGTCCCAGACGCCCGCACCGGTCGTCCAGGTCGCGGCCCAGCCTCCCACCCAGCCCGTTTCGCTCCCGGTTCCGGCTCCGCCGTCAGCTTCGGTTGAAGCCGCGACCGAAGCGGACGCCGCACCGGAATCCGAAGTCGAGCCCGAAGCCGAGCCTGAGGCCGGGGCCGTCGCGGAAGAGCCGCGCACCCGTCAGGTGTGCCGCTATGTCGAGCTGCCGGCTCGCCGCTTCCCCGTCCGCCGCTGCCGCACGGTCCCGGTCGAGGGCTGAGCGCCGGTCATGACCTCCGGGCGGGGCGGGTGACGACGTCGAAGGCCAGCAGCAGGGTGCGCTGGACCTCGTTGCTGTTGTCGTCCGACAGGATGTAGAGGCGCACGCCGTCGCCGTGGCGGACCGCGGCGACGCCCTCGAAATTGTCGGTGGTGCCGGGGAGTTTCAGCTCGACCAGCACAGGGCCGAGGCTGCCGTCGGGGGCCATGCGGCGAATGCGGGCGCGGGCGTCGACCGGCGGGGTGTAGGAGCGCTGGACGACGAAGAAGCCGTCGCCGGACGGATCACGGTCCATGCCGGTGACGCGGTAGTCGCTGTCGACGAGCGGGGCCGCAGGCGGAGCCGAGATTTCGACGCAGACCGCAGGGGTGCAGTCCCAGACGCCGCCGCTCTCTCCGGCGGCGCGCCAGCCGGAGGGCGAGGTCGAGAGTCCCTCAATGCCGTCGTTGAGGGTGAAGGCGAAGTCGGGAATGCGGACGCTGCGGGGCGTTCCGGGCTGGTCGGCCGGGCCATAGTTCCAGATGCGGTGGTCGCGCTCGAAGCTGATCAGCAGGTCGCCGTCGCGGGTGATCGCCAGGCCCTCGGCGTCGCCATCGGCCTTGTCCATGATCGGGCCGCCGTCCAGCAGGGTCAGGCGGCGGTGTTCGAGGCCGGCGAGGCCGGCGAGGTCGCCCTTGCGGTCGAAGACGAGGCGGCCGCGGATCAGGTCGCCGGCGTCGGTGACGCTGACGAAGGCGTCGGGGCCGGTCAGCTTGAGGTCGGACAGGCTGTGCAGCGGCGAGGCGGGGGCGGCGACCAGCTCCACCCCGCCGGCGAAGCGGACGCCGTCGGCCAGTTGCGCGCCGCCGGGAAGGCCGAGGCCGACCGGGCGGGTTTCGGCGGCGGAGGCGATCCAGCCGGGCGCGCCGGACAGGGGCGGGGCGACGGTCGCGGTGGCGGCGCAGGCGGTGAGGATCAGCAGGCCGACGACGGCGGCGAACCGCCGGACGTTCCTCACGCAGCCTTCCGGCGGCGGGCGGGCTTCTCGGCCACGGTCTGGGTGTCGAACAGTTCGGCCAGTTTCTCGATCATGGCGCCGCCCAGTTGCTCGACGTCGACGATGGTCAGGGCGCGGCGGTACCAGCGGGTCACGTCGTGGCCGATGCCGATGGCCAGCAGCTCGACCGACGAGCGCGTCTCGATGTGCTCGATGACCTGGCGCAGGTGTTTGTCGAGATAGAGGGCGGCGTTGGCCGACTGGGTCGAGTCGTCGACCGGCGAGCCGTCGGAGATGACCATCAGGATCTGGCGCGCCTCGGGGCGGCCCATCAGGCGGTCGTGGGCCCAGAGCAGGGCCTCGCCGTCGATGTTCTCCTTCAGCAGGCCCTCGCGCATCATCAGGCCGAGGTTCTTCTTCGCGCGGCGCCACGGGGCGTCGGCGGCCTTGTAGATGATGTGGCGCAGGTCGTTCAGGCGGCCCGGGTTGGCGGGCTTGCCGGCGGTGATCCAGGCTTCCCGGCTCTGGCCGCCCTTCCAGGCGCGGGTAGTGAAGCCGAGGATCTCGACCTTGACCCCGCAGCGTTCGAGCGTGCGGGCCAGGATGTCGGCGCAGACGGCGGCGACCATGATCGGCCGGCCGCGCATGGAGCCGGAGTTGTCGAGCAGCAGGGTGACGACGGTGTCGCGGAAGGGGCTCTCGCTCTCGGCCTTGAAGCTGAGCGGGCTGGTCGGGTCGGTGATGATCCGGGTCAGGCGGGCGGTGTCGAGCACGCCCTCCTCCAGGTCGAAATGCCAGCTGCGGTTCTGCTGGGCCATCAGGCGGCGCTGCAGCTTGTTGGCCAGACGGGCGACGACGGAGGACAGGGCGGTCAGCTGCTGGTCCAGCAGCGAGCGCAAGCGCTCCAGCTCGTTGGGGTCGCACAGGTCGGCGGCGTCGACGACCTCGTCATAGGCCTGGGTGAAGACGCGGTAGACGTCGATGTGGCGGCCGTCGTCGGCGGTCTGCTGGCGATTGGGCAGGGAGCCTTCGTTGACATCGGGACCCTCGTCGGAGGCGTCGCCGTCGGGATCGGCGGGGGAGCCGTCGGGGCGAGCGTCGCGTTCCTCACCGGCCGTCTGGTCGTCGGTCGAGCCGTCCATGGACTGGCCTTCGCCGCCGCCGGCGTCGTCCTCTTCCTGATCCTCGGGATCGGCGGCGTCGGGGTCCTGGGGATCGGGCTCCTCGTCGCCCTTGTCCTCGGAGGCGTCCTCGCCACGTCCGTCGCCGGGATCCATGTCCAGCGCGCGCAGCACGTCCTTGAGCCGTTCGGCGAAGGCGGTCTGGTCGCCGGCGACCTCGGCCAGGGCGTCGATCTTCGCGCCGGCCTTGTTCTCCAGTTCGCTGCGGACGAGGTCCAGCAGGGCGCCGGCGCCGTCGGGCGCGCGCTGGCCGGTCAGACGCTCGCGCACCAGCAGAGCGACGGCCTCGGGCACCGGAACGCGGTCGGCGTCGGTGACGCGCAGGGCGCCGGTCTTCTCCAGCCGGGTCAGCAGGGCCGCGTTCATATTGGCGCGGACGCCGGCGAGGGCGGTGGAGCCGACGGCCTCGACACGGGCCTGCTCGACGGCCTCGAACACCTCGGCGGCGCGGCTGTCGGCGGGGCGAAGGCGGGCGTGCAGGCCCTCGTCGTGATTGGCGAGACGCAGGGCGAGGCGGTCGGCCTGGCCGCGCAGGGTGGCGCTTTCCGGCGCGCCGGGGTCGCGCGGGGGATGCGGCAGGGTCAGGACCCCGTTGACCAGCTTGGGCCCGTCCGAGCCGAAGACGACCTCGAGCTCGGACTGTTCGGCGAGGGCGCGGGCCGCGTGGGCGAGCGCGCGCTTGAACAGTTCGGCGGGGGTTTCGGCGGCGGCCATGGCAGGGAGATAGCGTGCGCGCCGGGCCGGGGCCAGCCGGAACGAAAAAGGCCCCGACGTAACCGTCGGGGCCTCTGATTTTCAGCTGTGCCGAAGCATCAGGCCGCGTTGGCGGCCTTGCCGGAGGCCTTGAGCTTTTCCTGGTGGGCGCGGACGCCCGCGGCGATCAGCTCGGCGGCTTCGCCGGCGTCGCCCCAGCCCTTCACGGTGACCGACTTGTTCTTCTCCAGATCCTTGTAGCGGGTGAAGAAGTGCTCGATCTGCTCGACCAGGATGGCCGGCAGCTGCCGGTAGCTGGCGATGTCGGTGTAGTAGGGGTTCAGCTTGTCGACCGGGACGGCGAGGATCTTCTCGTCGCCGCCGGCTTCGTCTTCCATCTTCAGCACGCCGATCGGGCGCGAGCGGATGACGCAGCCCGGCACGACCGGGGTCGGGTTCAGCACGATCACGTCGCAGGGATCGCCGTCGTCCGACAGGGTGTGCGGGATGAAGCCGTAGTTGCCCGGGTAGTACATGGCGGTGTGCAGGAAGCGGTCGACGAACAGCGCGCCCGACTCCTTGTCCATTTCGTACTTCACCGGCAGGCCGCCCTGCGGGATTTCGATGACGACGTTGACGTCCCAGGGCGGGTTCGGGCCGACGGGGATGGCGTCGAGGTTCATGACGGACTCGTCTATGTTGCAACTGCGAAACGGGGAGGCGCGCGTGATAAGCGCCCACGGCGCCCGAAGCAAGGCGGGATAAGGCCCCAGGGGTTAACGCACGGCGGACGGACGGGCGCCGCGAGGGGCGGACTTTCCGTCGAGATCGCTTGAGCCCGGCGGCGACGCAGGCGAGTGTGCGCATTCGAGGCAAGGAGCGGCGATGACCAGTTTCGACTATGCGGCCCTGGCCCTCTTCTTCTTCTGCTGGCTGGGCTACGGCCCGCTGCTGAACCTGCTGGCGCACCGCAGCGGCACGCTGAACGACGATATGATGATCGTGCGGCGGGTGTGGATGACGGCGATGACCCATCGCGAAATCCGCCTGGTCGACAGCCAGCTAATGGGCCATTCGATCAATTCCGCGAGCTTCTTCGCCTCGACCAACCTGCTGCTGATCGCGGCGGTGGCGGGGATTCTGTTCGGCGGGCCGTCGGCGCTGGCGGGGTTCGCGTCGGTCGGGGCCGAGGCGGTGCCGACGCGGTTGCTGGAGGCCAAGCTGGCGCTGGTGCTGATCTGCCTGGTGCGCGGCCTGCTGGATTTCATCTGGGCGCTGCGCCAGATGAACTACACCCTGGCCCTGATCGGGGCGGCCCCCGAAATCCACACCGAGGCCGACCGGGTGGCGCTGGGCGAGGCGGCGACCAATCTGCTGAACCCGGCGCTGAGCACCTTCAGCCAGGGCGTGCGGGGCTATTATTTCGCCCTGGCGGCGGCGGCCTGGCTGTTCGGCCCGCTGTGGCTGGCGCTGGGCGTGGGTGCGGCCTTCTGCCTGCTGGTGTGGCGTCAGGCGGCGTCGCCGGCGGCGCGGGCGATCCGCAGCGCGCGGCGGCTTCTGGAGCCCTGAGACCCGAGTCAAGGTCACGCTTGTTCGCACTCGCGGGCCGATGCCGGTGAAACTTTCCGCTGAAAACGGTTACGAGACCAGGTTGTGACAGAAGTGTGCCGTTACACTGCGTGACCGCAGGTGCGAAATGGCTTCTTGACGATTTGTGCGCTGCACACTAGCTTCATTTTCGACGCCGCGAGGCGTCATGCCCTTCCTGGGCGTTTCCTCCCTAAAGACTTCAATGCCGCGCCTTCGGGCGCGGCTTTTTTTATGCCCGGAGGGTCAGTCGGCCAGCAGGTCGGCGATGACCCGCGCCACGCCCTTTTGCGCCCGCGCCCAGCCGGGCCCCGGCAGGCGGGCGGCCTCGTCGAAATAGAGAGCCCGGTTCAGCTCGATCTGGACGGCGTGGAAGCCCTCTTCGGGCCGGCCCCAGGTCTGGGTGGTCCAGCCGCCGGCGTAGGGATGGTTCAGCGCCACGCGCCAGCCCAGGGCCTCGAAGCCGCGCCGCAGACGCCGGGTCAGCTCCGGATCGCAGGACGAGCCGTGGCGATCGCCCAGCACCACGTCGGGGCCGCGCGGCCCGCCCGGCGACTGGGTGGCGCGCGCCGGCATCGAATGCCAGTCGACCAGCACCGCCTCGCCGAAGCGGTCGCGGGCGGCGTGCATCTCGGCCGACAGGGCCGCGTGCCACGGCGCATGGGCGCGGGCGACGCGGGCGCGGGCCTCCTGCAGCGTCAGACGGCGGGCGTAGAGGGGGCTGCCGTCGCCGGCGAGGCGGGGCAGGACGCCGTAGCCCGCGGCGGCGCGGGCGGAGCCGATCCCGTCCAGACCCTCGATCAGGGCGGGGTCGAAATCGGCCGGGTCACGGTTGAGGTCGACATAGGCGCGGCCGAGCCGGGCCAGCATCAGGACTGCGCCGTGACCGCGTCCCGGCGCGATGAGCTGGTCGACGAGGGCGTCCTCGGCGCTGCGCAGGCTGTTTTCGGACAGGTCGGCTGCTGCGCCCAGATCGGCGGGGTAGTCCGCGCCCGAATGAGGCGAGGCGAAGATGAAGCGGCCGGGCGCATCCGGGCGGGCCAGGACGAAGACGCCCTGGTCGTGTTCCGCCCCGGCGATGTCCAGCGGCTGCGTCATCACCTTCGCCATAGCGCGTTTCGCGAGAGCGTCCACAGCCCGTCCACGATTACGCAGACTCCCGTGGGGGGATTTTCATGGCGGATTTACCAGTAGGGGCGTAACGTTTGGGCGAACGTTGATCTCGGGGCGAACTCACTGACATGGCGCGTATTCTTCTGGCCGAGGACGATAATTCGCTGCGGGGCTTCCTGACGCGCGCGCTGGAGCGGGCCGGACACTCGGTGGTGGATTGCGAAAACGGCGACGACGCCATCGACGCGCTGGACCAGGGTCCGTGGGATCTGCTGCTGACCGACATCGTCATGCCGGGCGCCGACGGGATCGAGGTGGCGCGCGTCGCCGCCGCCCGTCAGCCGGGCATTCGCATCATGTTCATCACCGGTTTCGCCGCCGTCGCCCTGTCGGCGGCCCAGGCCAGCCCGCAGGCCAAGGTGCTGTCCAAGCCGGTTCATCTGCGCGACCTGGTGGGTGAAGTGGAACGGATGGTCGCGGCTTGATCAAAAGCCCCTTGCGGTCCGCGAGGACTGCGGGTTATAGACCGCGCCTTCCCGCCCCGGGGCTTGTCTCCAGGGCCGTTAAGGCGGACGCGTAGCTCAGCGGGAGAGCACTACGTTGACATCGTAGGGGTCACAGGTTCAATCCCTGTCGCGTCCACCATTTCCTTCTGACAATCCAGACGGTTAGCTGACCCATTCGGGCCAGCCACCGACTCGCGTCCGGGTGTCGCCCATCAGGCGGCGTTCGCCTTCGACCGCAGCGACAGGCAGTAGAAGACCGTGACGGCGATCCCCAGGATGACCGCGGCGCAGCCGCCGACGACGGCGACCGGGATCGGGGCGAAGACCCAGAAGCTTGCGTAGACGAGGCCGCTCAGCGCCAGCGACCAGCCGCCGACGCGCGTGACCTTGCGGGCCGCGTTGCTGGGCGCGATGCGCTTGGGCATGCGGTTGCCGAACCAGGCGATCTGCAGGCCGATGGCGCACAGCACGATGCGGATGGTGGCGTCCTCGTCGATATAGCCCTGCTGGCGCGCGAGGCTGGCGCCCAGGGCCAGGACGAGAATGCCCACGCCCGAGGCGATGTCCTGGATCAGTTCCTTCTTCATCGCGCAGTCTCCTTTTTGGGCTGCGGCGCCTCTGCGCCGAGGCCGAACGAATGGACGAAGCCCAGCAGTGCTTCCTCGAGCACCGAAAGCTTCAGGTGATAGATGACGGACTTGCCGGCCTTCTCGGCGTGGACGAGGTCGGCCTCCTTCAGCACCGCGAAATGCGCCGACATGGTCGGTTTCGAGACGTCGAAATGGTCGCTGAGCTCGCCCGCGCTCATGGGGCCGTCCTGCAGCAGCTGCAGCACGCGGCGGCGGGTGGGATCAGAAAGGGCCTTGAAAACCTGGCTCATAATGTGATGATTAGCTAATCATCGAAATGAAATCAAGTCCGGGGCCCCTGAAATGAAGCCGATCATCGCCTTTGCGGCCTGCGCCCTTGCGCTGCTCGCCGCCTCCGCCGCCCTGGCCGATCCGGCGTCGCCGGCCGGCGACTGGCAGGGGGTGATCAGCGCCCGGGGAACCCGCGCGGCGATCCATATCGAGCAGACGGCGTCGGGCGCCTTCGTCGGCGACATCGACCTGCCCGACAACGGGATCCGGGACTTTCCGCTGGACCAGGTGACCCTTCAGGACGGGGTGCTGGCGTTCTCGTACCGCGGCGGCACGCGGCGGTTCGAGGGGCGCTGGGACGAGGCCGCCGGCGCCTGGGTCGGGCGGTTCCAGACCCCCAACAGCGGAATCGACATGGCCTGGACGGCGGGCTTCCTCGGCCTGCCGGTCGTCGACGGCCTGGATGGCCGCTGGGAGGGCGTGATGAGCCAGGGCGGGGTGCAGACGCGGGTCATCCTCCGCGTCGACACAGACGAGCATGGCACCTGGGCGCTGCTGGACCTGCCCCACCTGGTGGAGATCGGCATTCCGGTGAACCCTCTGACGCGACAGGGCGACGCCGTCGCCTTCACCGCGCCCGCCGCGGGCCTGGGCTTCCAGGGCGCGCTGGATCCCGCCGCCGGAACCCTGAAGGGGACGTTCGGCGCGCCGGGAAGCGGGGCTCCGCTGGAGCTGGTCCGCAATGACGACGGCGAGCCGCGCAGGCCGCAGACGCCGACGGCGCCATGGCCCTACCGGACCGAGGAGATTTCAATCGCCAACGCCGCCGCCGACGTGCGCCTGGGCTGTACCCTGACCCTGCCGCAGGGCCCGGGATCGCACGCCGTCGCCATCCTGCTGAGCGGAACGGCTGCGCAGGACCGGGATGAGGAGATGGTCGGGCACAGGCCCTTCCTGGTGCTGGCCGATCACCTGGCGCGGAACGGCGTCGGTGCGCTGCGCTGCGACGATCGGGGCGTCGGCGCCTCCACGGGGGTGTTCAGAACCTCCATGCTTCCGGACTTCGCCGACGACGTCGAGGCGAGCATGGACGTCCTGCAGGCGCGGCCGGACGTCGGCAAGATCGGCCTGATCGGCCATTCCGAAGGTGGGATCGTCGCCTCCATGGTCGCGGCCGAGCGGGCGGATGCGGCGTTCGTGGTGCAGGTCGCCGGTCCCGGCGTGCCGGTCTACGACCTGCTGCTGAAACAGGGCGAGGAGACGTCCCGGGCGCGCGGTCTGCCGGAGGCCATGATCGAGCAGCAGAGCGCCCTGCGCCGGGCCGTCTATGACATCGTCCGGGCGGCGGAGACGCCGGAGGCGGGCGCGGCCGAGGTCGAAATCTTCCTGGTCTCGGTCGGCTTGCCGCGAGAGACGGCGCAGGGCGAGGCCGCGTTTGCGACCCGTCCCGACATGCAGCGCATCCTCAAGGTCGATCCGGCCGCCTGGCTGGCGCAGGTTTCGGCGCCCGTGCTGGCGATCGTCGGATCGAAGGACACCCAGGTTCCGGCCCCGCAGAACCTGCCCGGGCTGCGCGCGGCCCTGGCCGGCAACCCCGACGCCACGGTGCTGGAGCTGCCCGACCTCAACCACCTGATGCAGACCGCCCGGACGGGCGCGATCGGCGAATATTACGAGATCGAAGAGACCATGGCGCCGCTGGCGCTGGCGACCATTTCGACCTGGCTCGCAGAGCGTGGTTTCGCCCGCGCGACGCCCTGAGACGTCGAAGGTCAAACCGGAACCGCCAGGAAAAACGGGCGTTCGGACCTCCCATCAGGAGAGTTCCGATGAAAACGACCATCTGTCTGGCCGGCGTATTGGCCCTGGCGCTCGCGGCGCCCGGGATCGCTTCGGCCCAGAATAACGGGCGGGGACACGACAATCACGGCGAGGACCGCGGCAAGGGACGCGGCCATGACGGCCATGACAACCGCGGGCCGGATGATCGTGGCCGGGGTCACGACGACCGGGGAGGCGGCGATCGCGGAAACGGTCGCGGGCAGGATCGCGGCCCGGGGCGTGACGACCATGGCGGCGGACGCCAGCATGCGCGCGGCCCGGATATCGAGCGCCAGGTCGAGCGCGAGGTGCGCGCCATCACTGGCGACGTGGACCGGCGCCGCGTGGTCGTGGACGACCGTGGACCTGTGCTGGTGCTGCGACGCGAGCCCGACCGCGGGCTGATCGCCGGGTGCCCGCCTGGCCTTGCCCGCAAGCACAATGGCTGCCTGCCTCCGGGGCAGGCGAAACGGATCGCGCGGGCCCGCTACGACTATCTGTGGGACCGTCGGGACGACGGCTACGTCTATCGCTACGACGACGGCTATCTGTACAGGATGAACCAGCAGGGCTCTCTGCTGGGCTATCTGCCGGTTCTGGGCGGCGCGCTGGGCCTGGGCAACGCGTGGCCGGCGCAGTACGCCTACCAGCCTGCGCCCCGGTACTATGTCGACTATTACCGGCTGAACGACCGCTACGATTACCGCTATGCGGACGGTGTCCTGTACGGCCTGGATCCGAAGACCCAGGCCATCGGCCAGGTTGCGGCCCTGCTGACCGGCCAGCAGTGGAACGTCGGTCAGGCGATGCCGACCGGGTACGACGTCTACAACGTGCCCTATGCCTACCGGAACCAGTACGCCGACGGGCCGGACCGCTGGTACCGCTACAATGACGGCTATGTGTACCAGGTCGATCCGACCACGCGGCTGATCCAGACCGCCATCCAGCTGCTGACCTGAGCCACCGGAGAATCGAGATGCGATCCATCATGCGCCGGGCGCTCGCGCCCGTGGCCGCCCTGACGCTGGTTGCGTGCAGCGGCGGGGACGACGGCAAGACGGCCGGGGCGGAGGCGGCGCGGCCGTCGTCGGAAAACCTGGCTGTGGCCCTGAAGGGCGAGGGCGACCTCGACACGCTGGAGAGCGTGACGACCAACTCGGGCCTGGCGTCGGTGCTGGAAGGCGTCGGCCCCTATACGGTGTTCGCGCCGACGAACGCCGCCTTCACGGCCGGCGGCGACCTGACAGGTGAGGCGGCGAAGGCGGAGGCGGCGGCGTTGTTGCGGGCGCACATCGTGCCCGGCGCGCTGACGCGGCAGGACATCCGCGCGGCGATCGACCGCGCGGGCGCCGGCGGCGCGAAAATGCGCACCATGGCGGACGGGATGCTGACCTTCACCCGCGATGGTGAGACCATCGTCGTGACCGGGCCGGACGGCGCGACCGCCCGGCTGACCGGCGATGAAGAGCTGGCCAGCAACGGCGTGCTGCAACCGCTGGACGGCGTACTGCTGAAGCCCGCCGCGCCAGCGACCTGAGTCAGCCGACCGGCGCGCGCTGGTTCTCGACCGCCCAGTCGAGGGCATAGTCGGCGACGGTCTCCCAGCCGGCGTCCATGCAGGTCCAGTGCGAGCGGCCCTCGAAGATTTTGAGGTCGGTGCGCGACGGGGCCTGTTTCTGTTTGTTGTAGATGCCGCGCGTCATGGAGGCGTCGGCGATCAGGTCGAGCTCGCCGCCGATGAGCAGCAGGGGGGCGCGGCGTGGGTTATCCCAGGTGATGTGGCCCGAGGCGCCGGTGACGCCGTCCCAGTAGACCTTGCCGGGGGTCGGGACGATGTAGCGGTCGTAGAGGGCGTCGACCTGGTCGCGCGGGGCGGTCTGGGCGAAGCGCTCGCCGAAGAATTTGCGCGTCATCACCTTGGATTTCGAACCGCTGAAGACGTCGGAGAAGACCGGCAGGGCGGAGGCGATGGCGTGCGGCCCCAGCGGCACGCCCGGCGTCGGGGCGGGATCGATGGCCACGCCGGCCACGCCGAGGCCGCGGTCGAGCAGATGCTGGACGATGACGCCGCCCAGCGAGTGGCCGATCAGGATCGGCTCCTGCGGCATGGCGCGGATGATGCGGTCGTAATGGTCGAAGATGGCGACCTGGCCGACCTTCGCCAGCCTGGGATCCGGCGAGGCGCGCAGTTCGGCGGGCGGGCGGTCGTCATAGGGCCAGTCGGGGGCGACGACGGTGAAGCCCTTCGCCTCGTAGCGGGCCTTCCAGGCCTCCCAGCTGGCCGCGTTCAGCCAGGCGCCGTGGATCAGCATGATGGTCCGGGACATGTCGGTATCCTCCAGGCCATCCGGGAGCTCGGCGGGCGAACGCCGGATCGGGCCGCAATTGACGGGGTACGCGCTCGGATACTGCGGCGGCGCCCCGGAACGGGAGATCGGGGGCCAGGCCGCGGACACCATAACAGCTCCCGTGAAGATTGCGGATATGCCGGAAGTGGCGTTTCCTGACGACGGGGGCGGAGGAGACGACATGACCGCTTCCGTCGACGACCCGTGGCCCGCCCTGCCGTACGGCGACTGGGCCGAAACCGGCCGGACGCTGCATCTGTGGACCCAGATCGTCGGCAAGGTGCGGCTGGCGCAGACGCCCTGGTTGAATCATTCGTGGCAGGCGCCGCTGTATCTGACCCCGCGCGGCCTGACGACCGGGCCGGTGTTCCATGGGCTGCGGGCGTTCGAGCTGGAGTTCGACTTCATCGATCAGGCGCTGAGGTTGCGTTCGGACGGACCGGTCGGCGAGATCGGCCTCGTCCCCATGCCGGTCGCCCAGTTTTATGCGCGGGTGATGACCCTGCTGAACGAGGCGGGTCTGTCGGTGGCGATCCACGGCCTGCCCAACGAGATCCCCGACGCCGTGCCGTTCACGAAGGACACCGCCCCGCGCGTCTATGATCCGGTGCAGGCGCGGCGGTTCTGGCGGGCGTTGCTGCAGGCCGACCGGGTCATGCGGACCTTCCGCACGGCCTTTCTGGGCAAGGCCAGTCCGGTGCATTTCTTCTGGGGCAGTTTCGACCTGGCGGTGACGCGGTTCTCGGGACGGCCGGCGCCGCCGCATCCCGGCGGCGTGCCGAACCTGCCGGATGCGGTGACGCGCGAGGCCTATTCGCACGAGGTGTCGAGCGCGGGCTTCTGGCCGGGCGGGCCGGGGATCGAGGAGGCGGTTTTCTATTCGTACGCCTACCCGGAGCCGCCCCACTTCCGGGAGGCGAAGGCCGAGCCGGAGGCGGCGCGGTTCGAGGCGGCTCTGGGCGAGTTCGTGCTGCCGTACGAGGCGGTGCGGACGGCGCCCGATCCGGACGCCGCCCTGATGGCGTTCCTGCAGTCGACCTACCGCGCCGCGGCCGACGCCGGGCGCTGGGACCCGGCGCTGGAGTGCGGGATCGGCGTGCCGGGAAGGCCACGACCGGCGTAGTGAAATCCGCTGATCCCCGCTTTCGCGCGGTTTAGCGGAATGTGGGATTAGCCCCGCTTCGGGATTTCCAGACCCCGCTGCACGGCCGGGCGGGCGAGACCGCGGTCCAGCCAGGCAGGGACGTTCTTGAGGCTGTCGAATTCGACCAGGTCGCGGGCCTCGTAGAAGGTGACGAGGTTGCGGATCCAGCCGAGCATGGAGATGTCGGCGATGGTGTACTGGTCGCCCATGATCCAGTCGCGGCCCTCCAGGCGGGCGTCGAGGACCTTCAGCAGGCGGGCGGATTCGGCGACGTAGCGCTGCAGGGGGCGTTTGTCCTCCCAGGCCTTGCCGGCGAATTTGTTGAAGAAGCCGAGCTGGCCGAACATCGGGCCGAGACCGCCCATCTGGAACATGACCCACTGCAGGGTCTCGTAGCGGCCGGCGGCGTCGGCGGGGATCAGCCGGCCGGTCTTTTCGGCGAGGTAGAACAGGATGGCGCCGGACTCGAACAGGGCCAGCGGCTTTCCATCGGGGCCGTCGGGATCGATGATGGCCGGGATCTTGCCGTTCGGATTCAGGGATTTGAACTCGGGCGTGTGGCTCTCGTCCTTGCCGATGTCGACCAGGTGCGCCTCGTAGGGCAGGCCCAGCTCCTCCAGCATGATCGAGACCTTCACGCCGTTGGGCGTGTTCAGCGAATAGAGCTGCAGAAGGTCGGGGTGCTGCGCGGGCCAGCGCTGCGTGATCGGGAAGGCGGACAGGTCGGTCATCGGGGAGGCTCCGGAACGGGCGTGTCAGCCTATGTTGGAAGCGGCGAGCGCAACTGCAACGCGGGTGGTGGCTGAAAAGCTTCGCCGCCTTCGGCTGCCGCCCGGCAAGGGTGCGGCACTGGACCCCGCCGCGCCGCCGATGCATTGGATGCGCCATGTCAGACCTGTTTCCGACCCCCTCCCCCGCCCAGTGGCGGACGCTCGCCGAGAAGGCGCTGAAGGACCGGCCGATCGAGAGCCTGGTGCATATGGACGCCGACGGTCTGGTGACCCGGCCCCTGTACGCCGGCGCGACGGGCGTCGAGGCGGTGTTCGCGCCGCGGCCGTCGGACGCCGACGGACGCGCCTGGGACCTGCGCACCCTGGTCGAGGGCGACGAGGCGGCGGCGGTCAACGTGGCGGTGCTGGCCGACCTGGAAGGCGGGGCGGCGTCGATCGTCCTGAAAGGCGCGGTGCTGGCCGACAGCGAGCCGCTGGCCAGGGCGCTGGACGGCGTGGCGCTGGAGCTGGCGGCGGTGGCGCTGGACGCCGGCCTGGACGGCCCGGACGCGGCCAATGCCCTGGCGGTGGCGGCCAAGGGCTCGCCGCGGGCGCGGCTGATGTTCCACATGGACCCGGTATCGGCCTTTGCGGAGACGGGCGAGGCCCCGCGCTCGATGGAGGAGCACCTGACGCTGGCGGCCAATACGGCGGCGCGGCATGCGGGCGCCTATCCGGACGCGACCTTCTTCCTCGGCAGCGGGCGCGTGGCGCACGAGGCGGGCGGCTCGATCGCCCAGGAGCTGGCGTTCGCGGCGTCGAACGCGGTGGCCCTGATCAAGGCGGCGGTCGAGGCCGGGATGACGGCGGAGCGGGCGCTGAAGGGCGTGGTGCTGGGCGTCTCGGTCGACCAGGAATATTTCGACGGCCTCGCCAAGGTGCGGGCCCTGCGGCTGATGTGGCGCTCGATCTGTCAGGCGTTCGGGGTCGAGGCGCCGGCGCTGATCGAGGCGCGGTCGTCGCGGCGGATGCTGTCGGCGCGCGATCCGTGGCCGAACCTGCTGCGGCTGACGGCGGCCGGGTTCGCCGGCGCGGTCGGCGGCGCCGATGCGGTGGTTCTGGACGGCTTCACGCGGGCCGAGGGGCGGCCCGACGCCTTCGCCCGGCGGCAGGCGCGCAACACCCAGCTGGTGCTGATGGAGGAGGCCAATCTGGGCCGGGTCGACGATCCGGCGGCGGGGTCCTGGTATCTGGATCAGCGCACCCGCGAACTGGCCGAGGCCGGCTGGGCCGAGTTCCAGATCATCGAGGCCGAGGGCGGGCTGGTGGAGGCCCTGCGCGGCCACCTGATCCAGTCGCG
Organism: Brevundimonas lenta; assembly: GCF_014196335.1. Taxonomy (GTDB): domain Bacteria; phylum Pseudomonadota; class Alphaproteobacteria; order Caulobacterales; family Caulobacteraceae; genus Brevundimonas; species Brevundimonas lenta. The sequence continues at coordinate 44,285 of NZ_JACIDM010000001.1, read as the reverse complement.
CATCGCCCGGTCGCGCGAGGTGCTGGAGACGGCCCTAGCCAAGGGCGGCAAGCAGATGGTGGGGGTGACGAAATTCGTCGATCCCGACCCGCGGCCGAGCGCCTTCGAGGCCGAACCGCGCGTGTCGCCGGTCGGCGGCGGCGACGCCTGCGTGCCCCTGACCCCGATCCGCCTCGCGGCGCCCTTCGAAGCCGAAGGAGCGGCGAAATGAGCTTCCCCGATTTCTCCAAGGCCGCCCTGGACCTGTCGCCGACCGGAACCGGTCCGGCGCGCAAGGCGTGGAAGACGCCCGAAGGTCTCGACGTCGCGCCGGCCTATGACGCCGCGGCGCTGGACGGGCTGGAGTTCATCCACGGCCTGCCGGGCATCGCGCCCTATCACCGCGGGCCCTACCCGACGATGTACGCGGGCAATCCGTGGACCATCCGCCAGTACGCCGGCTTCTCGACCGCCGAGGCCTCGAACGCCTTCTATCGCCGCAACCTGGCGGCCGGTCAGAAGGGGCTGTCGATCGCCTTCGATCTGGCCACGCACCGGGGCTACGATTCCGACCATCCGCGGGTGAAGGGCGACGTCGGCATGGCCGGCGTGGCCATCGATTCCATCTACGACATGCGCACCCTGTTCGACGGCATTCCGCTGGACCAGATGAGCGTGTCGATGACCATGAACGGCGCCGTGCTGCCGGTGCTGGCGCTCTATGTCGTGGCGGCCGAGGAGCAGGGCGTCGCGCACAAGGACCTGACCGGGACCATCCAGAACGACATCCTCAAGGAGTTCATGGTCCGCAACACCTACATCTATCCGCCCGAGCCGAGCATGCGGATCATCTCGGACATCTTCGCCTGGACGGCGGAGCATGCGCCGAAGTTCAACTCGATCTCGATCAGCGGCTATCACATGCAGGAGGCGGGGGCCTCGGCGGACCTGGAGCTGGCCTACACCCTGGCGGACGGGGTCGAGTATCTGAAGGCGGGCGTGGACGCCGGCATGGACGTGGACCGGTTCGCGCCGCGCCTGTCCTTCTTCTGGGCCATCGGCATGAACTACTTCATGGAGGTGGCCAAGATGCGCGCCGGCCGCCTGCTGTGGGCGGAAGCGGTGTCGAAGTTCGGGGCGAAGGACCAGCGGTCGCTGTCGCTGAGGGCGCACTGCCAGACCTCCGGCTGGTCGCTGGCGGCGCAGGACGTGTTCAATAACGTCAGCCGCACCATGGTCGAGGCCATGGCCGCGGCCGGCGGGCAGACCCAGTCGCTGCACACCAATGCGCTGGACGAGGCCCTGGCCCTGCCGACCGACTTCTCGGCCCGGATCGCGCGCAACACCCAGCTGCTGCTGCAGATGGAGACGGGCCTGACGAAGGTCATCGATCCGTGGGGCGGCAGCTACTATGTCGAGCGGCTGACGCATGAGCTGGCCGAAAAGGCGCGCGCGCACATGGCCGAGGTCGAGGCGCTGGGCGGGATGGCCAGGGCGATCGAGGCCGGCATTCCCAAGCTGCGCATCGAGGAGGCCTCGGCGAAAACCCAGGCGCGGATCGACACCGGCCAGCAGACCGTCGTCGGCGTGAACAGCTATTTCAACGACGTCCCCGACGACATCCCGATGCTGAAGGTCGACAACGCCGCCGTGCTGGCCGCGCAGATCGACAAGCTGAAGCGCCTGCGCGCCGAGCGGGACGAGGCGAAGACGCAGGCCGCGCTGGACGCCCTGACGGCGGGCGCGAAGGCCGACGCGAACCTGCTGCAGCTGGCCGTCGAGGCGGCGCGGGCCTACGCCACCGTCGGCGAAATCTCCGACGCGCTGGAGGCCGCCTTCGGCCGCCATGTGGCGACGGTGAAGACCGTTTCGGGCGTGTACGCCAAGGAAGCGGGCAAGAACCCGAAGATCAGCCGCGCCCGCGACATGGTCGCCGCCTTCATCGAGAACGACGGCGGGCCGCCACGCATCCTGATCGCCAAACTGGGCCAGGACGGCCACGACCGGGGACAGAAGGTCATCGCCACCGCCTATGGCGACCTGGGGCTCGACGCCGTGGCCGGGTCGCTGTTCCAGACGCCGGCCGAGGCGGCGAAGGAGGCGGTGGAGAAGAACGTCCACGCCGTCGGCGCCTCATCGCTGGCGGCCGGCCACCTGACCCTGGCGCCCGAGCTGATCGCCGAGCTGAAGAAGCTGGGCCGCGAGGACATCACCGTGGTCGTCGGCGGGGTGATCCCGCCAGCCGATGTGCAGCCGCTGCTGGATGCCGGCGTCGCCGCCGTCTATCCGCCCGGCTCGGTGATCGCCGACACGGCCATCGACCTGATCGAGAAGCTGAACCAGCGCCTGGGCTACGCCCAGAAGGGCTAGATCGCCCTCTAGGGGGTGTGCGCTGCTGGCAGGGCGGCGACCTCTTCGGGGGTCAGCAGGCGGCTGACGCGGGCGCGACAGAAGGCCGTCGGGGACCGGTTCGGCCCCGGGACGAAGATGCGGACCCAGTCGTTGGTGCAGATGCGCGTGCCGGCGGCGCCGGTGCGTTCCGGCACGATGGCCAGGCGGATGGCGAAGTCGACCTCGCGGCAACCGCCCGCAGCCTGCAGTTCATAGACGTCGTTGCGGCCGACCCGGAGGAAGATCTGGTCCGGTCGTCCGCGCCGGAAATTGGTGACCGTCTGGGTGTTGAAACAGGCGCGGGCCTGGGGCGGCGCCGATCCGGACTCGCCGCCCGTGGTGGGCGCGCAGGAGACGGTGGCGGCGAAGACGCCGAGGCCGGCGATCAGGATGGGCAGACGCATGGGCGGGATCCTCCTCCCGTAGTTGTCCCCCTGAAGCTCAACCGTCCGCTTTCGCCGCCGGTTGCACAAGACCCTCGCCGGTAGAGAATCGTAACGGCGCGACGCGCGCGGCCAGATCGGCGGGAAGCGGCGACGGCGCGCCGGTGGCCAGGGCGGCGAGATGCTCGGCCAGCAACGGCGCTGCGCAGAAGCCGCGCGATCCCAGACCGCCGAGCACGAACAGTCCGTCGCCGAGGGCGCCGGCGAGGGGCAGGCGGTCGGGCGTGGTGGCCCTGACGGCGACGCGGGCCTGCGACGGCCCGGCGGCGGCGATGCGGGCGGCGAGGGCGGGCAGGCGAGCCGATACGGCGGCGAGGTTTTTCGCGCCGGCCTCGGCCGAAACGATCGGGGCGGCCTGGCCCCGGTCGTGGGTGGCGCCGAACAGAAGGCCTTCAGCGGTAGGCGCGGCGTATCCGCCCCAGGCGACGGGAGCCGCCTCGACGCCCTCGATCCAGTCGGCCTGGCCGGCGACCGGCGACAGGGGCAGGTTTGGAGCGAGGTCCGGGGCGCCGGCGCCCGCGGCCAGGACGACCACCCCGGCTTCGGCGATAATCTCGCCCGCGGTGTCGGCCAGACGCCAGCGGCCGTCGGCGCGTTCGAGGGTCGCGACCCGGGCGGTGATCAGCGTCGCGTCGTCGAGCCAGGCCTTGAGGATGGCGGATGGGCGCACGGCGAGGGCGTCGCGCATCATCAGGCCGCCGGTTTCGACCGCCTCGCCCAGATGGGCGGAGCAGGATTCGGCGTCGAGAGTGGTCATGCCGTCCGTGGGCCAGACCGGCTGGGCGGCGATCTTGCCGAAACGGGCCGCGTCGCGGGGCGTCTGTTCGAGCTGGAGGACGCCGTGGGCGACGACGGCGTCGGGGGTCTGCCCATAGAGCGCTCCGGCGCGGGCGAGGGCCTGGGCGTAGAGGGCGGCGATGCCCTCGTCGCCGGCGTCGAGGCGGGGCGTGACGAGGGCGGAGGGGAAGCCCGAGGCGCCGGCGCCGGGCGTTTCAGCCTCGATCACGACGGGGGCGAGGCCCAGGGCCTGGAAGGCGCGGGCGAGAGCGGCGCCGGCGACGCCCGCGCCGATGATGGCGACGGAGGGGGTGGGAGGGGCCGCGGGCGGCGCCTCGCGGCGGGCCTCGAGGCGTTCGCGCTTACGGCCGTGGCCGGGGCGCTTTTCGACGGTGAAGCCGCGCTGGGCCAGACCACGCCGGACCGAGCCGGCGACGGTGAAGGTGGCGATGCGGGACGTAGGCGATGACCGGGCGGCGATGAGGTCCAGCACAGCCTCCGACCACATGGCCGGATTGGTCGAGGGGGCGAAGCCGTCGAGGAACCAGGCGTCGGCGGGTCCGGACCATTGCGACAGGGCCCATTCGACCTCGCCGACGGCCAGATCGAGGGTGGCGTTGAAGCCGGGCAGGTCGAGGCGGTGGAAACCCGGCGTCGGCGCGGGCCAGGCGGAGAGCAGGGCGTCGGCGGCGTCGGCGATCTCCGGCCAGTTCGACAGGGCGCGCGCGGCTTCCTCGCGGGACAGGGGGAAGCCCTCGACGGAGAAGATGTGCAGATGCGCGTCTGGCGGCCCTTCGCGGCGCCACAGATCCAGCAGGGCGGCGATGTTCAGTCCGGTGCCGAAGCCCAGTTCGGCGACGGTGAAGTGGCGCAACCCCTGCCAGGCTTCGGGCAGGCCGCAGCCGTGCAGGAAGACGGCCCGCGTCTCGGCCAGACCATCCTCGCGCGAGAAATAGACGTCGTCGAAGCGGCCCGAGCGTGGGGCGCCGTCCTCAGTCCAGACAAGGCGGGGCGAGCGGTCGTCGGTCATCGACCCCGGACCTACACCGGGGGCCGCTGGACGCAATGAAAAAGGGCCGCCCGGAAGGACGGCCCTGATCGATGGAGGTCCGGACTACTGTTTCGCCGGCGGCGTGGTCGTTTCCGGATTCAGGCGACGCTCGGTCTCGGTGGTGGTGGCGCCGCCTGCGGGCGGGCGTTCGGCCTCGGGGACCATCGCGCCGCTGGACGGAGCCATCGCGCCGGACGAGGGGGCCATGGATTCGCCGGCCGCGCCGGTGCGGCTGCCTGCGGCGGCGGCCGATCCGGTGGCGGAGCCGGCGGCTGCAGCGGCGGCGTTGGCGGATTCGGTCGCGCTGAGGGCGGCGGCGTCGGCCGCGGCGTCAGAGGCGGCGGCCGCTTCGGCGGCGGCGTCCTCGGCGGCCTTGTCGTTGTTCTGGCAGGCGGCCAGAGCGAGCGCGGCGGCTCCGGCGGCGATCATGACGGGGAAGCGCATCGGATAGTCCTTCTGCAAAGCTGTAACAGCCCGAGGGAAATACCCGTGCTCGCCCGATGTTCCGTGGCGGCGCGCAACGAAAAAAGGGCCGCCCGTGAGGGCGACCCTTCTCTTCAACTAAGCCCGAAGGCTTATCTTGAAGTCGCTCTTAGTGAGCGGCCTTCTCTTCAGCAGCCGGAGCGGCCGGAGCGGCAGCGGCGTCAGCAGCCGGAGCAGCGGCGGCGGCGGCAGCGTCGCCAGCGGCGGCGGTGGCGTCGGCGGCAGCGGCGTCAGCCGTGGCAGCAGCGTCGGTGGCGGTGTCGGCAGCGGCGGCAGCGTCGGTGGCGGCAGCGTCAGCGGCCTTCTCTTCGGTGGCGGGCTGGCAAGCGGCCAGAGCCAGAGCGGCGGCCGAGGCGGCGATCAGAGCGGTGATGCGCATGTTTTTAGTCCTTCAGAAGGGTCATACGAGGTCATGAATCCTCGCCAGCCGGTGATAACGGGAACGTGAGCAGTTGTGCAAGCGAATTCTCACGGGTTCGTGAACCAGTGTAACGCAACGACAAAGGGGCCGCCGATGCGGCGACCCCTCTGATGACCCTTTGAAGCGGATTATTGCGGCGGCGGGCTGGTCGCCGGGGAGGTCGGGGTCATGCCCGATTCCGGCGGCAAGGTCGGCGGCGGCGCGCCCGTGACGGGGGTTCCGTCGGGATTGACCGCTGGTGGCGGAGTGGTCGTCGGCGGCGTCGTGGGGGTCATCGCGCCGTCGGCCGGAGCCATGGCTCCATCCGCAGGGGCCATCGCAGACGTGTCAGCCGCGGCATCGGCAGCCGCGTCGGTCTTTTTCTCGGCTGCGGGCTGACAGGCCGCGAGCGCCAGCGCTCCTGCGGCGGCCAGGGTGAGGGTCGTCAATTTCATGAGGCGTCCTCCGACGATCGTGCGGACGGAGCGGCCGCCCGCTTCCACGATCGACACGCGCTGAACTATCGAACGGCCGCAGTGTTCCCGAAGCCGTGAACGCGGTTGAGCGCGCGTGAAGGAACCGTGAGATCAGGCCTCGGTCGGGGCCGCCTGCAGCGCTTCTTCCATCTCGATGAACGAGGGCTGGGCCGCCGAGGGAATGTCGCCCCGGCCGATCTCGACCGAAATCTGGGCGGCGTTGCCGTGCAGGTGGGCGACGAGGACCGACTGGATGATTTTGTAGAAGGCGCCTTCCTCGTCGACGATCGACTTCAGGCGGGCGGCGAGCGGGCCGACCAGGCCGTAGGCGAGGAACACGCCGAGGAAGGTGCCGACCAGGGCGCCGCCGATCATGCCGCCGAGGATTTCCGGCGGTTCGGTGATCGAGCCCATGGTCTTGATGACCCCCAGAACGGCCGCGACGATGCCCAGCGCCGGCAGTGCGTCGGCGAGGTTCTGCAGCGCGTGCGGCGTGCCCAGGGCTTCGTGGTGGTGCTTTTCCAGCTGCTTTTCCATGGCGTCCTCGATCTGGTGCGGATCCTCGAGGTTCATGGTCATCATGCGCAGGGTGTCGCAGATGAAGTCGGTGGCGAAGTGGTCCTTCAGCACCTTCGGATATTTCTGGAAGATGGTGCTCTCGGCCGGCTTCTCGATGTGGCTTTCGAGGGCGATGACGCCCTTGGACTTCATCGTCTTGGTCAGCTGGAACAGCAGGGACAGCAGATCCTTGTAGTCGGCGCGCTTCCATTTCGGGCCGGCGAAGGCCTTGGCCAGGCCGCCGAAGGTCGACTTCAGGACCGAGGTGCTGTTCGAGATCAGATAGGCGGCGACGCCCGCGCCGCCGATGGCCATCATCTCGTGCGGCAGGGCGTGCAGGATCACCTCGAACTTGCCGCCCGAGATGACGTAGCTGCCGAACACCAGGGCGAACAGCAGCACAATGCCGATAATCTGGAACATGGAAGACGGAAGGCCCCAACGCGCGCGAGAGGCCGACCATCGCCGTTAATGATTAAGGGGCGGTTGCGAACCGCCCGGTCTTACAACCGGGTCGTGCCGTTCAGGATCGACTCGCGCGCCGTGTCGGTCATCTTCGAATAGCCGGTCTTGCTGCGCACATAGAGCGGGCCGTCGACTTGGGCGGGGTCGAAGCCGTCCTTCACGAGGTCGACCTTGCGGTATTTGAAGGTGCCGGTCGTCTCGGCCGACTTGATCAGGCGCACGAAGGCCGGGCGGGCGTAGGAGGGCAGCTCCTGGTCGACCCACTCGGCGAAGGCCTTGGCCGAGAAGCGGCCGTCGACCACCAGGGCGACCATGCCCGCCTTGCCTTCCTGGCCGGGCACGGGGACGCCGTAGGCGATGACCTCGCGCACGCCAGGCGACTCGGCGAGACGCTGCTCGACCTCGGCGGTGGAGACGTTCTCGCCCTTCCAGCGGTAGGTGTCGCCGATCCTGTCGATGAAATAGACGTAGCCTTCGTTGTCCTGCTTCATCAGGTCGCCGGTGCGGAACCAGCGATCGCCCCGCACGAAGACGTCGCGCAGGACCTTCTTTTCGGACTCGGCGCGGTCCGCGTAGCCCGAATAGGCGTGGCGGGTGTCGTCGCCGATCAGGCCGATGGCCTCGCCGACCTCGCCCGGCTTCGCCGGCTGGCACAGGCCGTCCGCGCCACGCACCGGCATTTCCGTGTCGATATCGAAGCGCACGAGGCGGAAATTGATCTTCTTTTTCAGGAAGCCCGGCACGCGGCCGATGGCGCCCGCCTTGCCGTCGAAATTGAACAGCGAGACGTTCCCTTCGGTGGAGCCGTAGAACTCCATGATCTCGGGGATGGCGAAGCGCTTCTGGAAGTCGGTCCAGACGTCGGGGCGCAGGCCGTTGCCGAAGGCGAGACGCAGCTTGTGCGACCGCTCGTCCGGGTTCTCCGGGCAGTTGACCAGATAGCGGCACAGCTCGCCGATGTAGACGAACAGGGTGGCGTCGGACGCCTTCACGTCGGGCCAGAAGGTCGAGGCCGAAAAGCGCTTGCGCAGCACCAGCCGGCCGCCGTTCAGCAGGGCTGGGCCGATGCCCACCAGGCCGCCGGTCGAGTGGTAGAGCGGCAGGACGTTGAAGGTGACGTCCTTTTCGGTGGCGAAGGTCGCGCCGGCGAAGGCGCGCATATAGGTGCGGGCCCGGGCGTGGGTGATCTTGGCCGCCTTCGGCAGGCCGGTCGTGCCCGAGGTGTAGATGTACAGGGCCGTGTCGCGATTGGTCAGGCCGGAGCGGACCGACTTGGCCGGACGGACGGACGAGCCGCTGCGGACGGGCTTGTCGAGGCCGCGGCGCTCGTCGGCCTCGTCGGCGTCGTTGAGGCCCAGCACCCAGAGCATCAGGTTGCGGCCGACGCGGCCGCGGGCTTCCTCGACCTTGCGCCAGCAATCCTCGTCGGTGACGACCTGGGAGGCGTTGGAGATGGTCAGGCAGTGAGCGAGGGCGTGGCCGGTCAGGTTGGTGTTGATCAGCGCCGTGCCGACCCCGACCTTGGCGAAGCCCATCCAGGCGGCGATGTATTCGGCCCGGTTCAGCATCACCAGGGCGACGGTGTCGCCGCGCTTCAGCCGGCGGCTCTGCGCCCAGTGGCCGAAGCGGTTGGCCATGGCGTCCAGCTCGCGATAGCTGATGCTGCGCTTGTCGTCCTGGATGGCGATGTGTTCGGGGTATTTGTCGACGGCCTCTTCCCAGTCGTCACAGACCAGGTCGGAGCTATCGAGCTCGATCGGCTTGATGCGCTGCAGCAGGCGGCTGAGGACCTTGGTGAACCGCAAGTCCCGTCGGATGTTCGCCACCAGACCCATTTCAGCAATCTCTCCGCAACAAGGCCCCGAACCGGTGATGAACAAGCCGCCCGGCCGGGTCAACCGGCGGGGGAATCCCTGCGGCATTTGAGGGCGATTCGCGAACGGTTTGGGACAAGGCGTGGCGCCGATGCGGCGGTTACGCGACGTCATCCGTCGGTGGGCGATCCGGGCGACGGGTGTTTTTGCCCGCTGCACGCAAGCGGACGGGGTGTTTAGGGGCGAAATTAAAGTAAAGCGGAAGCATAAAGCGGCGCGGTTTCCGCCTCACTTGTGTTCGCAACAGTGTTTCTTGAAGGTATCTGACACGTTCGCGGAACTCTGGTCTCTCCGACCCATTCTCGACCTCACCTTATTGGAGGAACCGAGATGACGTTCACCTACACAGACGACCGCGTACGACCGTATGGCGACCGCGCCGAGGTCGCTGCTGAAGAACCCTTCATCCCCGTCTATGCGCGCGGCAAGACCAGCCGTAGCCGCAAGAGCGGCGTCAAAAGCTGGATGATCCTGGCCCCGATCGGCGTGCTGGTCGTGGGCGGCGCCGCCGTCATGATGATGATGGGCGGCGACGACGCGGCGACCGAGTCCGCCCTGGTCGAGCCCGCGGTGGCGACGCCGGTCCTGCCGGCCGCTGCGCCTGCGGTCCCGCTGGCTGCGACGACCCCGGCCGAGGCGACGCCCGCTCCGGTCCCGGTCGCCCGTGAGGCCGCGCCTGCGCCCCGCGCCGCCCCGGCGCCCGCCCGTCGTGCGGCGGCGCCGCGCGCCGAGACCCCGGCTCCGGTCGTCCGTGAGGCGACGCCGCCTGCGCCGACCGTCACTCCGGCCGCGCCGGCTGTCTCGCCGACGACGACGCTGAACAGCACGCCGGCGACGCCCGCGCCGACCACGCCGCGTGAACCGGCCATCGTGGTCGAACCGCTCGGCTAAAATCCGGTCAGACAAGCGAAGGCCCCGAGGGATCGCTCCGTCGGGGCCTTTTGTCGTTCAGGCGGCGGGGCTGACGCGCCAGATGACGTTGCCGACGTCGTCGGCGACCAGCAGGCCGCCGAGGCGGTCGAACTGCACCCCGACCGGCCGGCCCATGGCCTGGTCCTGCTCGTTGATGAAGCCGTCGAGGATCACTTCCGGCTGGCCCGACGGGACGCCGCTTGCGAAGGGCACGAAGATCACGCGGTAGCCGTTGCGCGGCTTGCGGTTCCACGAGCCGTGCTGGCCGACGAAGGCCCCGCCCTGGAAGCGGGCCGGGAACAGGGTCCCCTCGCCGAAGGTCAGGCCCAGCGAGGCGGTGTGGGCGCCCAGGGCGTAGTCGGGCTTGAGGGCGCTGGCGACGAGTTCCGGGCGCTGCGGCTGGACCCGGTCGTCGACGATCTGGCCGTAGTAGCTGTAGGGCCAGCCATAGAAGGCGCCCGGCGTGACCGAGGTCATGTAGTCGGGCACCAGGTCGTTGCCGAGCTCGTCGCGCTCGTTGACCGAGACCCACAGCTTGCCGCTGTCCGGCTGCCACGCCATGCCCACCGGATTACGCAGGCCGGAGGCGTAAACCCGTGAGGCGCCGGTGGCGGGGTCGATCTCGAGGACGGCGGCGCGGTTCTCCTCCTCGTCCATGCCGTTCTCGCCGATGTTTGAGTTCGAGCCGACGCCGACGAACAGGCGCGAGCCGTCGGGGCTGGCGACCAGGCTCTTGGTCCAGTGGTGGTTCCGGCCGGCGGGCAGGTCGGCGACCTTGCGCGGGGCGGCGGTGATCTGCGTCTGGCCGGTCTGGTAGGGGAAGGCCACCACGGCGTCGGCGTTGGCGACGAACAGGGTGTCGCCGACCAGGGCCATGCCGAAGGGCGACATCAGCTGGTCGAGGAAGACGGTGCGCGTCTCGGCCACGCCGTCGCCGTCGGCGTCGCGCAGCAGGGTGATGCGGTTGGGGCTGGGGACGCGGGCCCCGGCCTTCTTCATGAACAGGCTCTGGAACCAGCCGCGGGTTCCGCCCTCCATGCCTTCAGGCTTGGGCGGGGCGTTGGTCTCGGCCACCAGGATGTCGCCGTTCGGCAGGCGGTACAGCCAGCGCGGATGTTCGAGGCCGACAGCGAAGGCCTGGACGCGCATGCCCTGCGCCGGCGTCGGCATCCGTCCTTCGGGCCAGCCGACGGCGTCGGCGACGTTGACCGTGGGGATCAGGGACTTCTGCGGCGCGGGCAGGGTCGGATTGGGCCCGAAGCCGATCATCGGGTCGCGGGTGGATTCGGTGCCGCAGGCCACGAGCGTCAGGACGACGAGCGAGGCGACGGCGGCGGCGGCTGCGGGGGCGCGCATGGCGGTATCCTTCGGCGCTGGAACAGGTGGGAAACCATCCGCTACGGCACAGGTTCCGTCCTGACAATCACGTGGGCAGGACCTCGCGGGGCGGGCGGATTTTCCGGAAGCGCGCCTCGATGAAGGAGAAGGTCCCGAAGGCGATGAAGCCGAGGGCGGCGAGGGTCAGGAACCAGGCTCCCGCCGGCTGCCGCTCGACGGCTTCAAGGGCGCCGCCGAAGCTTGTTACGTCCGAGGCCTCGGAATGGAAGCCGGCCAGCACGACGAGGGTCGCCAGCGGCAACCAGGCCAGCCCCCGCGCCAGATATCCTGCGCGGGCGAGCGGAGCGACGCGCCGGCACAGCCTGGCCGAGCAGGCGAGATATTCGGTGAAGTCCGTGCGGACAGCGCGCACGACGTTGGCCACGCCGACGCCGGCGATGCACAGGCCGACGCCCACCAGAATCCAGTTTCCGAACGGGAGGGACAGCACCTGCCGAGCCTGCTGTTGTCCCTGAACCGCTTCACCGGCTGCGGGATCCGCCGGGGTATGGATCAGCAGGCTGAAGGCGCTGAAGGCGAGGAAGGCGTAGCCGAGCCCGCTGCAGGCCTGACTGAAGCGGGTGTTCCAACCCTGCCGGCTGCCGCCCTCATGATCGGCGTCGAACACCGCCTGCAGGAACCGCCAGAACACGAAGGCGCACAGGCCCAGGCCGAGGAGCAGCAGCCATGCACGGCCGAAGGGCTGCACCGCAAGCCATCCGATGGCCCCCCGCGTGCCGACGGCCTCGTCCATCCAGCCGGGCAGCGACAACAGGGTGATCACGCCGACGGACAGATAGACGAAGCCGCGCGCGCCGTAGCCGATGCGGGCGACCAGTTCGACGCCGTCCCGGGCCACTGCCTCGCGCCGACGGCGGCCGGGATTGCGGACCATGTCGATCAGGCGGGTTTGCAGTCGGCGCAGGGGACTCGGCACGGCGACGGAAACACGCCGCGCCGGATAAGGCTCCGCTCATTCCAGCCGCGGCCTTGAGGTGCGGCGGGGCGAGGCATATCTGCTGGACCCCTGGGAGGGCGCTTATGCAGCCGGTGATTTCGATCGAGGGTCTGACCAAGACCTACAAATCCGGGCTGCAAGCCCTCAAGCCCACCGACCTGGCCATCCGCAAGGGCGAGATCTTCGCCCTGCTGGGGCCGAACGGAGCGGGCAAGACGACCCTGATCTCGATCGTCTGCGGCATCGTCACGCCGACGAGCGGAACGGTCATCGCCGACGGGCACGACATCCAGAAGGATTATCGCAAGGCGCGCTCGATGATCGGCCTGGTGCCGCAGGAGCTGACCACCGACGCCTTCGAGACGGTGTGGGCGACGGTGACCTTCAGCCGCGGCCTGTTCGGCCGGGCGCCGAACGCCGCCTATGTCGAGCAGATCCTTCGCGACCTGAGCCTGTGGGACAAGAAGGACGCCAAGATCATGACCCTGTCCGGCGGGATGAAGCGCCGGGTGATGATCGCCAAGGCGCTGAGCCACGAGCCCGACATCCTGTTCCTCGACGAGCCGACCGCCGGTGTGGACGTCGAGCTGCGCCGCGACATGTGGGCGATGGTGCGCAAGCTGCGCGAGCGCGGCGTGACCATCATCCTGACCACCCACTACATCGAGGAGGCCGAGGAGATGGCCGATCGGGTGGGCGTGATCCTGAAAGGCCAGCTGATCCTGGTCGAGGACAAGACGGCTCTGATGAAGAAGCTGGGCCGCAAGACCCTGACCCTGCAGCTGCAGGAGCCGCTGGAGGTCCTGCCGCCCGAGCTGTCCGACTGGACGCTGGAGCTGAAGGCCGAGGGGCACGAGCTGGAATACGTCTTCGATTCCAACGCCGAGAAGACCGGCGTGCCGTCGCTGATGCGCCGGCTGTCGGATATCGGCATCGGTTTCAAGGACCTGTCGACGCGGCAGAGCTCGCTGGAGGACATCTTCGTGGGCCTGGTCCACCAGTCGAAGACGGAGGCGGCGTGATGGCGTTCAACGGTTACGGCGTCTGGGCCATCTACCGCTTCGAAATGGCGCGGGCGCTCCGCACCGTCTGGCAGTCCATCGTGACGCCGGTGATCACCACGGCGCTGTATTTCGTCGTCTTCGGCTCGGCCATCGGGTCGCGCATGACCGAGATCGACGGCGTGCCCTACGGGGCCTTCATCGTGCCCGGGCTGATCATGCTGAGCCTGTTCACCCAGTCGATCTTCAACGCCTCGTTCGGCATCTATTTCCCCAAGTTCACGGGCACGATCTACGAGCTGCTGTCGGCGCCGGTGTCGCCGTTGGAGATCGTCATCGCCTATGTCGGGGCGGCGGCGACCAAGTCGGCGGTGCTGGGTCTGATCATCCTGGCGACGGCGTCCTTCTTCGTGCCGCTGGAGATTCTGCATCCGTTCTGGATGTTGGCCTTCCTGATCCTGGTGTCGACGACCTTCAGCCTGTTCGGCTTCATCATCGGCATCTGGGCGCAGAGCTTCGAGCAGCTGCAGTTCATCCCCATGCTGATCGTGACGCCGCTGACCTTCCTGGGCGGCGCCTTCTATTCGATCCACATGCTGCCGGAGCCGTGGCGGACGGTGACCCTGTTCAACCCGGTGGTCTATCTGATCTCGGGCTTCCGCTGGGCCTTCTACGGCACGTCGGACGTCGGCATCGTCGTGAGTCTGACGGCCACGCTTGGCTTCTTCTTCGCCTGCCTGGCGGTGGTCGGCTGGATGTTCAAAACCGGCTATCGCCTCAAGAACTAGGCGCGGCCTTCGCCACGAAAGCGGCCAGATCGGCCGCCACCTTCGGCGGCAGTAAGCGTTGAGGAAGCGCGCCGCCCCCGGGCGCGGGAGACTGCATGTCCGACGACCAATCGAAGCTGAACGGCTCCCCCCAGCCGTTCCGGCGCCCTGTGACGTGGGGCCGTCCGCCCGCCACCGTGTTCCGGGCCGGCCCGCTGCCGACCGGTGAACGCCTGCCGCCGCTGCCTGAACCGCCGCGTCCGGCCGCTGCGCCTGCGACGCCCGCGGCGACCGCGCCGGCGACGCCGCCCCGGGCCGGCGCCTTGCAGCGCCCGCCGTCCGATATCTTCAACGGCTCGATGATCCCGCGCGCGGCGCCGAAACCGGTGGAGCCTGTCGCGCCCCCTACGCCGCAGCCGGCCGCGGCCGTCGCCGCGCCTGTGGCGGCCGAGCCTGAGCCCGCTCCGCGCCCGATGGCCAAGGCGCCCGAGCCCGACCTGACCGTCCGTCCGCTGCCGGAACCCGAACCCCTGCCGGAACCGAAGCCGAAGCCTGCTCCGGCGATCAAGGCCGCGCCGGCCGCCCGTCCGGTGGAGGCCGCGCCGATCGTCAGCCCGACCCTCGCCGCCGCCAGCGCGCGCGGGAAGCCGACGCGCCGCATGCCGCTGTACGCGGGCGTGGCCGCCGTCGCCGTGCTGGGCGTCGCGGCGGGCGTCTGGTTCATGACCCGCAACCCGGCCGAGGCGCCGACCACGGCCGCCGCGCCGCTGTCGGTTGAAGCGGCGGCTCCTGCCCCCGCGACCCCGATCGAGGCTGTCGCCCCGCCTGTGGACGCCACGCCGACGACGGCTGCGCCCGCTGTGACCGCTCCGTCGCCCGCAGCGACCCGGCCGGTTCGCGCCGCTGCGTCACCGCCCGCGCGCACGACGGCGGCTCGCCCGGCCGTGACCCAGCCCGCACCGGTTCAGGCCCAGCCGCAGACGCCAGCGCCCGCGCCGGTGATCACGACTGCGCCTCTGGTGGAAATCGCGCCCGCGCCGCCGGCCGGGCCGCCGCCGACGGCCGCCGAACGCCCGGCCGCCGATCCGGACGCGCCGATCGCGACCCGGCCGCAGCCGCTGAATTGATCTAGCGGAGCGCCGTGTAGCCGCGCTCGACCATGCGGCGCAGGC
The DNA here is from genome assembly GCF_014196335.1 of Brevundimonas lenta. GTDB lineage: Bacteria > Pseudomonadota > Alphaproteobacteria > Caulobacterales > Caulobacteraceae > Brevundimonas > Brevundimonas lenta. Next base: position 29,201 of record NZ_JACIDM010000001.1, on the reverse strand, counting down.
CTTCATAGACCTCGGCCAGCTCCTCGTAGGCGGTGCGGGTGGCGGTCAGGCGCGCGATCTGGTCGACGGTCGAGGGCGCGCCGGATTCCGACTGGCGAAGGCCCTCGGCGACCCATTTGCCGCGCGCCGTGGCGGTCAGCACAGCCAGCCTCTGGAAGGCCGCCGCGTCGAGGTTGGGCAGCATGTGGCCGATGACCTCGCGGTTGGCCACGAAGGTCGAATAGTCGATCTGCTCCAGCAGGCCGCGCAGCTTGCGCTGCTCCTGCGGGTCGATGTCCTGCGGCTCGAAATGGTCGCGCTGACGGCGGTAGCTGCCGGTCTGGATGGTCGACATCACGCCTCTCCCGAACATGATTTCGGCAAGGCTGGCCCGCGTCGATTAACGATGGGTTGCGGGCGACGTGTCGATTTGATACTTAAGTGAATGCTTCAGTATCAGGAACCGCTCGATCTCGCCTTTCAGGCTCTGTCGGACCCGACCCGGCGGCGCATGGTCGAGCGCCTGTCGCGCGGGCCCGCCTCGGTCAGCGAACTGGCCGAGCCGCTGCCGATGTCGATGTCGGCGGTGGTGCAGCACCTGAAGATTCTCGAAGCGGCCGGCGTGGTGCGCTCGGAAAAGGTCGGGCGCGTCCGCACCTGCCGCGTCGAACCCGCCGCCCTCAGCGCCGCCGAGCGCTGGATCAACGAGCGCCGCCGGTCGGTCGAACGCAGTCTCGACCGGCTGGCCGTCTTTCTGGATGAGACCAAACCCGAAGAGGAGAAGACGAAATGACCGTCCGAACCGAACCCTCCGTCGCGCACGGGACCTTTACGGTGGAGCGTCGCTACGACGCCTCGCCGGCCCGCGTGTTCGCCGCCCACGCCGATCCGGCCGCCTTCCGCCGTTGGTTCGCTGACGGAGAGGAGTGGACCGTTCATACGTGGGAGCAGGATTTTCGCGTCGGCGGCCATTTCAGGGGCAGCTTCCGCTTCGGCGACGAGAACAACGCCACCTGGTTCAACGAGACCGAATATCTCGACATCGTCGAGAACCGCCGCATGGTCTGGAGCTACGTCATGGGCCGCGAAAGCCCGGATGGACGCATCCGCAACTCCGTCTCGCTGGCCACGACTGAAATCGTCGCCGACGGCGCAGGCACGCGGCTGGTCTATACCGAACAGGGCGCTTTCCTGGAGAGCGCCGACGACATCGCCCTGCGTGAACGGGGCTGCGCCGACATGCTCGACGCCCTCGGCCGCGAACTGAAGGCGCATGCGTGATGGCCGGCAAGGTTCGCGTCAGCAGCTTTACAGTCTCGGCCGACGGGTTCGGCGCGGGCCCTGATCAGAGCCTGTCGAGCCCCCTGGGCGTCGGCGGCGAGCTGCTGCATCACTGGTTCTATCCGACGAAGACCTTCCAGACGATGTTCGGTCAGGGCGCAGGCAAGGACGGGGTCGATAACGCCTTCGCCGAACGCGGCATGGAAGGCATGGGCGCTTGGATCCTGGGACGCAACATGTTCGGCCCCATCAGGGGCGATTGGCCCGACGAGGCGTGGAAGGGCTGGTGGGGCGACGAGCCGCCCTATCACGTGCCGACGTTCGTTCTGACCCACTATCCGCGCGCCTCGTTCGAGATGAAGGGCGGTACGGTCTTCCATTTCGAGACCGGCGGGATCGAGGCGGCGCTTGAGCGGGCCCGCGACGCGGCGGGCGACAAGGACATCCGCATTGGCGGCGGGACGGAGACGATCCGCCAGTATCTGCAGGCCGGACTGATCGACGAGATGCACATCGCGATCTCGCCGGTGCTGCTGGGCCGGGGCGAGCCGTTCTGGGCCGGGCTGGACCTGCCCGCCCTGGGGTACGAAGTCGCGAGGTCGACTGTGGGCGAGCGCGCCACCCACCTTGAGATCCTTCGCAAGGGAGGCGCGTGATGGCCGACAGCAGGCTGTATTTCGGATCGTTCACGGTCGAGCGTCGCTTTGACGCCCGGCCGGAGCGGGTGTTCGCGGCCTTCACCGACCGCGAGATCAAACAGCGCTGGATGGGCTGCGACGAGGTCGCCGCGCCGCAAATCGAACAACTGGATTTCGTCGTCGGCGGCCGCGAGGTCAGCCGGGGCGGCGGCGGGGACGGGGCCGAGCATCTGTTCGAGGGGACCTACCTCGACATCGTCGAGGGCCGTCGCTTCGTCTTCGCCTTCGTCATGCATGTGGGCGGCCGTAAGCTGTCCGCCTCGCTCGGAACGGTGGAGGTCCTGCCGGACGGCGCCGGGACGCGGCTGATCTTCACCGAACAGGGCGTCTATTTCGGCGAGGACGGCTGGGCCGAGCGCGAGGAAGGCACATCCCAGGGATTGAACCAGCTGGCCGCCTGGCTGGCGTCGCAGAAAGAAGCCGCCTGATGTCGCTGATCGTCTGGTCCCACCCCTATTCCGCCTACGGGCAGAAGACCGCCATCGCCTTCTACGAACTGGGCCTGCCGTTCGAGCTGAAGCTGGTGAACGGCGAGCCGGCGGTGACGGAGGAATTCGGCAAGGTGTCGCCGTTCGCTAAGATGCCGGTGCTGATCGACGAGGCGGCGGGCGCGACGGTGTTCGAGTCCAGCATCGTCATCGAATACCTGGATCGGCTGGCGGGCGGCGGAACGCTGATCCCGGCCGATCCGGTCGAGGCGCTGGAGGTCCGCTTCATGGACCGGATCATCGACACCTATGTCGCCGGGCCGATGAACCGGATCGTGTTCAACCGGCTGGGCCGCGCCGGCACGCCCAACGAGACGGCGATGGCGCTGGAGGCGAAGGAGCTGGAGAGCGCCTGGGACATGCTGGAGCAGCGGTTGTCGGACGGGCGCACCTGGGGCGCGGGCGAGAGCTTCACCCTGGCCGACTGCTGCGCCGCGCCGATCCTGACCTATGCGCGGCGGCTGGTTCCGTTCGGCGACCGGCCGCACCTGCGGGCGTGGCACGCCCGGCTGATGGCGCGGCCGTCGTTCGTGCGGGCGCTGGAGGAAGCGGCCCCGTTCGGCGATCTGATGCCCGCGCCGCCGCCCGCGGACTAGGTCCGGGGCTGAAGCACCATCAGGGTGGACTGGCCGTGGGCAAGAAGGCGCCCGGCGGCGTCCCTGACGGTCGCCTCGGCGGTGATGATCTGGCGCCCGGCGTTGATGACCCGTCCCTCGCAGCGGACGCGGCCCGCGTCGGCCGTGATCGGGCGGGTGAAATTCGTCTGGGTCGAGATGGTGGTGTAGCCGGCGCCCGCGGGCAGCAGGGAGTGGGCGGCGCAGCCGGTGGCGCTGTCGACCAGGGTCAGGGCCCAGCCGCCGTGCACCGTGCCCTGCGGGTTCAGCAGATGGGGACCGGTCTCGCCCTCGAATACGGCCACGCCCTCGCCGACCTCGATGAGGTCGAAGGTCATGGTCTGGCTGATGCTGGCGGGGGGCAGGCGGCCGTCGATGACGGCTTGCAGCAGGTCGCGGCCGGACATGCGTCCGATGGCTTCAGCGGTGGTGGTCGGCAGGTCGGTCATGGCGTCACAGTTGGGGGTTCGCGGGCCGGCCGCAAGCACGCGGCGGATCGCCGCGCCGGGTTGGCTGAACCTCCGACGCCCCGTAGCTCTTTGGGGAGAGAACCAAGGAGACGCCCGATGCCGCTGTTGATGTGCCCCAACGACAACGCCGCCATGCAGACGCTGGAACGCGGCGGCGTGCAGTTCGACATGTGCCCCAGCTGCCGCGGCGTCTGGCTGGACCGCGGCGAGCTGGAGAAGCTGATGGAGTCGGCCTCGGCGGAGGGCCGCGCCTCGGCCCCGCAGGCCGCCCCGGCGCCCCAGCCGCAGGCCCACGCCCCCTATCCGCCGCAGCAAGCCGCGCCGCAGCCGTGGGGCAACCAGGGCTATCGCGACGACCGTCACCGGGACGATCGCCATCGCGACGACGAGTACCGCTACAAAAAGAAGAAGCGGATGGACATCTTCGACATCTTCGACTGATTTCGTCGAGCCGCGGTCAGGCCGCCAGGCCGGCCGCGCGCATCAACCCCTTCAGCGGAACCAGCGCGTCGGGCGCGGCGGCCAGGGCCGCGCGGTTGTCCGGCGCGCGGAATAGTTTGATCGCCTCGGCCTTGGCGCGATCGGCGGCCGCGCCCAGCGGCGCGGTCTCGCCGGCGGCGAGACGCAGAAGGGCCGACAGTTTCTGCGGCAGGGGCGCGGGCGAGCGGGCCAGCAGGGCGACGATGCGCGCGTCAGCCTCGACCGAGCCGCCGACCTTGCCGATGGCGGCGCAGATGTCCGCCTCGTCGCGATCCGACAGGCCGCAGGCGCGGATGGAACGCTGCAGGCTGGCCAGCACGCCCAGTTTCTGGGCCGCGGTCATGGCCGAGCTCTGGTTGCGCATCTCGGTCTCGAACCGCAGCGAGCCGACGCAGGCCGACAGCCAGCGGGCCGCAGACCGTTTGTTGGCGACGCCGGTGACGTTCTCGCACAGCCGCGTCAGGGCCTCGGCCTCGCACAGGATGGTGGTGCACGTCTTGACGTAGGAGGCGACGAAATCGGCCGTGACCAGCGCCTTGGAGCGCTCGTTGAAGGCGGTCTGCACCTCTTCCAGCGTCAGCAGCCGGCCCGCCGTGGCGGTCAGGGTGGTGGCCAGCGCCCGCAGGATGTCGATCTCGCCCGCCGCATCGTTGGGACGCAGGCGGCGCGGGCTCATCAGTTCGCGCAGGACCATGCGGGCCAGGGCGGCGGCCAGCAGGGGGAACTCCGCGGTCTCGAGACGCGCGCCCAGACGGGCGGCCGGACCTTCGACGGCCGGAATCTGCAGGGCCATGCGCGGATCCTGACGGACCAGCATGCTCACCTCACGCGGCGCGACCATGCGCACGACGGCGGCCAGAGACCCGCCCTGGTCGAGCGACGGCCCCAGCACGTCGGCCAGGTTGGTGCGCGCGCCGAGCATTTCGCACAGGATCTGCTCGATCGGCACGAGCACCATGGCCCGCGGGTGGCCGTCCATCGGCGCGCGGTCGGCGATGTCCATCAGGCGATCGATGCGGACGCGGCTGCCGCGGAGGCCCTTCAGCGCCCCCGCCACGACGCCGCCCATGATGAAGGCGCGCTCGGGCTGGCCTTCCAGCCGGTGGGCCATGTCGGCGATCGACTGGTTCTCAAGGCTGGGGAAACGGTTCTTGCGTCCGGCCGAGACCAGCCGCTCGATCGCGGTATCCGCCAGGCGCTGGTAGTGGCGCACCAGATCATGAACCGGCTGGCCGACGGCCTGGCTTTCCGGGACCGCCACCTTCTGGATGGCGTGCTGAAGTTCGACGCCCGATGCGTCCAGCTTTTCGGCCAGGTCGGGGCGATGCAGCAGTTCGAAGGCGGTGACGCCCTGGCGATTCAGCCAGTCTTCCAGCACCCGTCCGATCTGGTCGCGGGCCACCGGGGCGTAGAGGTCCTGGGGCGTTCCGCAACGCGGTCCCGCCTGGTCGTCGGCGACGACACGCTTCTGTTTCACCTCCGGCACGCCACGGGTCAGCACGGTGATGCTGTTGAATTCCATGGTGTCCGGATCGAGCGTTTCCTTGGTCACCCGGACCGCCGCCGCATAGCCGTCGCGCAGCAGGTCCTCGGCCGTGTCGATGGCGTGACCACGGTCCTCGCTCGCCATCTGGAGGGTCCAGGGCGAGGGCGCGGTTTTCCGCACATAGACTTCGTAGTGGACGGGGCCGGCCATGAAACGCTCGCACAGTTCGAGCGTGAAACATGCCGCACAGACTTTAAGGGCGGGTTTCGTTGCGAATTCGGGCGGCGCGGATCATTCTCCCGCCGCATTCTCACCGCGATCGCATAGAACGGTTACGCTTGCCGTGCGTTGCAGTCGCGCACGTCGAAGCCTGCAAGGAGACCCCGTTGGCCAACATCACCCTTGTCGATGACGACGAGAACATCGTCGCCTCCGTCTCGCTGGCGCTGGAAAGCCATGGCCACAAGATCACCGCCTACCATGACGGGGCCGCGGGGCTTGAGGCGCTGGAGAGCTCGCCGCCGGATCTGGCGATCCTCGATGTGAAGATGCCGCGCATGGACGGGATGGAAGTGCTGCGCCGTCTGCGCCAGACCTCCAGCCTGCCCGTCATCATGCTGACGTCGAAAGACGAGGAGATCGACGAGATCCTCGGCTTCAACCTCGGCGCCGACGACTACATCCACAAGCCGTTCAGCCAGCGCCTGCTGATCGAGCGGGTGAAGGCGCTGCTGCGCCGCACCGGCGCCGACGGCGGCGAGCCCGAGGCCGCGGGCGAGAACTCGAACAAGGCGATCAAGCGCGGCAAGCTGACCATGGATCCGGCCCGCCACGAGAGCACCTGGGACGGTCGTCCGGTGAAGTTGACGGTCACCGAGTTCCTGCTGCTGCAGGCCCTGGCCCAGCGCCCCGGTTTCGTGAAGAGCCGCGACAACCTGATGGACGCCGCCTACGACGATCAGGTCTATGTCGATGACCGCACCATCGACAGCCACGTGAAGCGCATGCGGAAGAAATTCCGGGTGGTCGACCCCGAGTTCGACGCCATCGAGACCCTGTATGGCGTGGGATACCGTTACCGCGAAAGCTGATCCGGCCCCCGGGGCCGACGACGACCGGCCCCGCCTGAAGCGATTCGGCGGGTCGCGGCTCGGCGGCCTGATTCTGGCGCTGAACCTGCTCAGCCTGCTGATCCTGTTCGTCGGGGCTCTGGCCCTGAACGAATGGACCCGCGGCCTGATCGAGGCGCGGCAGCAAACCCTGACGGCCCAGGCCGAGCTGTTGGTCCGGGTGCTGGGCGAACCCCAGATCGGGGTGACGCGCGGCGATCCCGTGCCGGTGCTGGACCCGATCGAGGCCAGCCGCTGGCTGCGCGACAACTTCATTCCGTCGGGCCAGCGCGCCCGTCTGTTCGACGTCGACGGCCTGCCGGCGGCCGACAGCTACACCGTGACGGAGGACATTCCCGGCTCGCCCCTCCCGCCCGCCCGGCCCGCCGGCACGCCGCCGCCGCAGGGCGCGGAGAAGAAGGAACAGCGCAGTGCTCGCACGGCCGAACTGGCCCGCGCCGAGCTGGCCGCCGAAATCCAGGGCGCGCTGGAAGGCCGTAACCAGGCCACGGTCCGCATGTCCGAGAACGGCGAACGGGTGGTGTCGGTGTCCATTCCCGTGCGCCACGTCGAGCAGGTGCTGGGCGTGCTGACGCTGGAGGCCGGCGATGTCGACGGCACCGTCGCCGAACAACGCCGCGCCCTGATGCCCTTCGCTCTGGTGGCGCTGTTCGTGAACCTGCTGGGTTCGCTGCTGATGCATCTGTTCGTCGCGCGGCCGGTGATGCGTCTGTCGGCGGCGGCCGACGAGGTTCGCCTGCAGCGGTCCCGCGCCATCTCCCTGCCGGATCTGGAAAGCCGCAAGGACGAGATCGGCGATCTGGCGCGTTCTCTGGAGACGATGACCGAGACCCTGTCGGACCGGATGGACGCGATCGAGGCCTTCGCCGCCGACGTGTCGCACGAGATCAAGAATCCGCTGACCTCGATCCGCTCGGCGCTGGAGACCCTGCCGCTGGTCAAGACCGACGAGCAGCGCGCGAAGCTGACCAATCTGCTGCAACAGGACGTGCGCCGCCTCGACCGGCTGATCACCGACATCTCCAACGCCTCGCGCCTGGACGCCGAGCTGAACCGCGACCGGCCGCGCACGGTGGACCTGACCCAGCTGCTGACCGAGATCGCCGGCGTCTACGAGGCCGGACGCAAGCCGGGCGAGGCGCGGCTGGTGTTCGAGGCGCCCGCCGGCGACCACGCCATGATCACCGGCCGCGACGGACCGCTGGGGCAGGTGTTCCGCAACCTGATCGACAACGCTCGCTCGTTCAGCCCGCCCGACGGCGAAGTCCGCGTCTCGCTGGTGCGCGACGAGTCGGATCCCGATCGCCCCGTGCAGGTGCGGGTCGAGGACGACGGCCCAGGCATTCCGGCCGAGAACCTCGAGACGGTGTTCGAGCGCTTCTACACCTCGCGTCCGCGCGGCACGGCGTTCGGGGCCAATTCCGGCCTCGGCCTGTCGATCGTGCGCCAGATCGTCGAGGCCCACGGCGGCCGCGTCTGGGCCCGCAACCGCACCGACCCCGACGGCGGCGTCGCCGGTGCGGTGTTCGTGGTCGCGCTTCCCCCCGCCGCAGGCCGCAGACTATGACCGCGCCCGTCCAGCCGACCCACGCCACCGTCGTCGCCCAATGGAGGTCCGGTCGCGGCTGGCGCGCCGTGCTGCTGTTCGGGCCGCCGGGCGCCGGGAAGAGCGACCTGGCCCTGCGTTTGATCGCCCGGGGCTGGCGGCTGGTGTCCGACGATTACGCCCATGTCTTCGCCTCGGGCGGCGCGCTTTACGCCCGCGCTCCGGAGACGATCGAGGGGCGGATCGAGGTGCGCGGCGTCGGGGTGACGCCGTCCTGCGCCCTCGGTCTCGCCCGTGCGGTTCTGGCCGTGGAGCTGTCCGATGAACCCTTCGAGCGCATGCCTGAACCCGAAACCCGCGTGCTGGACGGGGTCTCCGTACCGCTGTTGCACCTCAACCCGCGCGAGGCCTCCGCAGGTGAAAAGGTCGCGGCGGCCATCGCCCGGCTTTAACCCGGCTTCGAGTTGGGCTATTCCGCCCGGCTTGCGGTCAGTCCATGGGGCGGCCGACACGCGGGGGCGCGAGTCTTGGTGAAGCCTTCATGATCGGGCTGGTGATCGTCACCCACGGGGGTCTGGCCTCCGAATTCCTGTCGGCGATGGAGCACGTGGTCGGGCCCCAGCGCGGGGTCGCGGCCATCTGCATCGGGCCGGAAGACGACATGGAGCGCCGCCGGCGCGACATCGTCGATGCCGCGCGCGCGGTGGACGACGGCGACGGCGTCATCCTGCTGACGGACATGTTCGGCGGCACGCCGTCCAACCTGGCCATCTCGGTGATGGAAGAGACCCATGCCGAGGTCATCGCGGGCCTGAACCTGCCGATGCTGATCAAGCTGGCCAGCGTGCGCGTGCGCGAGCCGCTGGAGGCCTGCGTGGCCCACGCCCAGGACGCTGGCCGCAAATACATCTCGGTGGCCAGCTGGGTGCTGCAGGGCGAGAAATGACGCAGACGGCCGCCGCGACCGCCAACATCTGCAACACCCGCGGGCTCCACGCCCGGGCCAGCGCCAAATTCGTCAAACTGGCTTCGGGCTTCGACGCAGAGGTCCACGTGACCCGCGACGGCGTGACGGTGAACGCCCTGTCGATCATGGGCCTGCTGATGCTGGGCGCCGGCAACGGCTGCACCATCGACATCGCCGCTGAAGGCGCCGAAGCCCAGGCCGCCATCGACGCCCTGCTCGACCTGGTGGCCCGGAAGTTCGACGAGGGCGAGTAGGCCGTCAGTCCTTGGACCGGTCCGGCAGCACCGCGCCGACGTGGTCGATGCCAAGCTTCGCAGCGATCTCCATCTGCCGTTGCCGCTCCAGATAGCGGTCCCGCTGATCGTCCGAGCGCGTGTCATGGCAGCGCTCGCAGCAGACGCCCTCGACGTAGCGGGGCGAGGTGCGCCCGGCCTCGCTGACCGGCATGCGGCAGCCGCGGCACAGGGTGTGGCTGCCTTCCGACAGGCCATGGCCGACGGCGACGCGCTCGTCGAAGACGAAGCATTCGCCCTCCCACAGACTTTCAGCCGGCGGGGTGGTTTCGAGGTAGCGCAGGATGCCGCCCTCGAGGTGATGGACGTGCTGGACGCCCTCCGCCTTCAGGAAGGCGGTCGCCTTTTCGCAGCGGATGCCGCCGGTGCAGTACATGGCGACCTTCGGCGGAGTCGGCCGGTCCAGAAGGGCGCGGCCCTCGGTCCGGAACCAGTCGGGGAAGTCGCGGAAGCTGCGGGTGTTGGGCTGGACCGCACCCGTGAAGGCGCCGACGGCGGCCTCGTAGTCGTTGCGGGTGTCGATGATCACCGTGTCCGGGTCCGCGATCAGGGCGTTCCACTCGGCCGGCGAAACGTAAGTCCCGGCGTCGCGGACAGGATCGAGATCGGGCTCGCCCATGGTCACGATCTCGGCCTTGAGCCGCACCTTCATCCGGTAGAACGGCATCATGGCGGCGCTGGAGAATTTGAGCTCGAGCTCCGCGAAGCCGGGCAGGGCGCGGACGCCGTCCAGCACGCGTTCGATCGCCTGCGCCGGCCCGGCGATGGTGCCGTTCAGCCCCTCGTGCGCCACCAGCAGGGTGCCGCGGACATCAGACGCGCACAGTTGCTCCAGCCGATCGCGCACGGCCTCGCGATCATCGATCCGCGCGAACCGGTACAGGGCGGCGACGAGAACGGGGGAACCGGTCACCAAAGTCGCTTTCGCGCGAAGGCATGGCCCGACCCGGACTTGAGGTAGCGTTCAAAGGCCACGGCCTTCGATGGGTCGTTAAAGGCGAGATAGGTCACAAGACGCCAGGGTTTGAACTTCGAGGTGTGCCTTGATTGCCCGGCATTATGGGCAGCAAGGCGGCTACGCAGGTCGTCGGTCATCCCGACATAGTGCTCGTCGGGATGCGCAATGCTCTCGATGAGATAGACGTACCGCATGAGCCGCCCCGCTCCGCTGAGGCTTGTGGCGGCATCCTGCTTCCCGCTCCAACGCATGCCAATACCGACGTGCGCGCACTGAGGAAGAAGCAAAAGGCTGCGAGCGGCGGCCCTTCTTCGCCAGGGCTTCGAAGGGCATCCAGCTTCGCGCTATCCGACCTGTCCTGCGAAGCGCGTCAGCGCGAAGAGGGTGAGAGTGGGGGCCCTTCTTCGCCGAGGCTTCGAAGGGCATCCTACTTCGCGCTATCCGACCTGTCCTGCGAAGCGCGTCAGCGCGAAGCAGGATGGTGGAGCCGAGGGGAGTCGAACCCCTGACCTCGTCATTGCGAACGACGCGCTCTACCAACTGAGCTACGGCCCCGTTTCCGGGTGCAGGCGAGGGCGCGACATACGAGTGGCGGCCCGGTGGTGTCAACCGGTCGCAGCGGCGGCCGGGCCGGCAGGTGTCGGAAATGTTGGCGGGCGGGGCCGCCTGTGTCTAGAACCGGATCATCAACCCGAGCAGGAGCATCCCGGGGCATGGCGGCGATCATCGAGTTCGTGTTTTTCATCATCGAGACGGTGCTGCGTCTCTTCGTGCTGGCGTTGATCATCAACGCAGTGCTGAGCTGGCTGTTCGCGTTCGACGTCATCAACTACCGCAACCGCTTCGTCGCCTCGCTGGCCGAGGCGCTGGACCGTATCGTCTCGCCGGTGCTGGCGCCCCTGCGCCGGGTCATTCCGCCGCTGGGCGGGATCGACATCACGCCGATCGTCGCCTGGATCCTGATCGCCGGCATCCAGCGCTACCTGTTGCCGGCGTCGAAGGCGGCGATGCTGAGCTTCGTTCCCTACTGACGGTGCGTCGGGGCCACAGGCACGGCGGCGATTGCGCCCCCGGGCGCATCCGGCGCTTTGCTCGCTCCGGCTCCCGTCCTAAGGTGCCGCTCGATCGGGCCCCGAGCGGCCTGCCAGACATCCGGACTACATGACCACGATCAAATCAGTCGCCATCGTCGGCGCGGGCCAGATGGGCGCGGGTATCGCCCAGACCGTGGCGACCGGCGGCTATGTCGTGAAACTCTTCGACGCCGCCGGCGATCGCGTGCCGCAGGCGCTGGGCGCCATCGCCGCCAGCCTGGCGCGCCAGGTCGGGCGCGGGCTGATGGACCAGGCCGCCGCCGACGCCACCCTGTCGCGTATCTCCGCCGCCGGCTCTCTGGCCGAGGCCGCCAAGGCCGACCTGGTTATCGAGGCCGCCGTCGAGGACGAGGTCGTCAAGAAGGCGATCCTGGCCGACCTGGTGCCGCATCTCGGCCCCGAGACCCTGCTGGCGTCCAACACCTCGTCGATCTCGATCACGCGCCTCGCGTCCACGACCGACCGGCCCGAGCGCTTCATCGGCCTGCACTTCATGAAGCCGGCGCCGGTGATGAAGCTGGTCGAGATCATTCGCGGCATCGCCACGTCTGCGGGCACCTATGACACCGCTGTCGCCTTCGCGGAGTCGCTGGGCAAGACGACGACCAATTCCGAGGACTTCCCCGCCTTCATCGTCAACCGCATCCTGGTGCCGATGATCAACGAGGCGATCTACACGCTCTATGAGGGCGTGGGGAACGTGGCCTCGATCGACAAGGCGCTGAAGCTGGGCGCCAACCATCCGATGGGCCCGCTGGAGCTGGCCGACTTCATGGGCCTGGACGTCGTCCTGGCGATCATGAACGTGCTGTACGACGGCCTCGCCGACAGCAAATACCGGCCCTGTCCGCTGCTGGTGAAATACGTCGAGGCGGGCTGGCTGGGCCGCAAGTCGGGCCGCGGCTTCTACGACTATTCGGGCGACGTTCCGGTCCCGACGCGATGATGATCCCCAAGCTCGAAAAGCCGGAGGATTTCCCGGGCCAGGAGCGTGTGGTCTGGCGGCCCGAGCCGCAGCGGACGGTGCTGGCCGCCCTGGCCGGCGTCGCCTGGCCGCCGATCGTGCTGACCTTCTTTATCTGGCCGCCGCAGAACTGGCTGCCGGGGCCCGAGATCGACTGGCGCGTTCGGGTGCTGCTGGTCGGCCTGCTGGCCATTCCGGGCGGCATGTGGCTGCTGGCGCGCGAGCGCGAGCGCACGGGGCGTCCCGCGACCCGTCTGGGCGTGGTCTGGCGCTTCATGTTCTACGGCGGGCTGCTGTCGGTGGCCCTGGCCGCCGTGGTCGCCCTGTTGCTGGCGGTGTTCGGCCTGTTCGAGGCTGGCGGCATCGCCCAGGCCGCGGGCGCGACCGAAACCACGCTGCTGATCTACGGCGTGGGCGGCCTGCCGTTCGCGGTGGTGATCGGCGTGGCCTATGCGCTGTGGGCCGGCCTGTGCACCGCCTTCATCGCCTTCACGCCCCAACCGGAGGTGCGCGACCGCCTGGGCGTCCTGAAGGGCGATCGCGGCGGCGACGCCTGAACCCTTTCCGCGAATTGGTTTGACGCCGGCCCGGCCTGGGGCAAGCTGCCCGCTGCCACGGACCGGGGGAGAACAGCCATGGCGGCTACAGACACGATGACCGGCGAGGCCGTCGCGCCCGCCGTCAGGCTCGCGCCCGTCGCGCCGGGCGACCGCATCTTCAATCTCGACATGCTGCGCGGCTGGGCGATCCTGGGGATCCTCGCCGTCAACGCCATCACCTTCGCCTGGCCGATCTCGGCGGGGATGAGCGAGGCGGCGCGTCCCTATGCCCTGACCGGGATCGACGCCTGGGGGCATTGGGTCACCGACGTCTTCTTCGAGGACAAGTTCCGCACCCTGTTCACGATGCTGTTCGGCGTGTCGATCTATCTGGTCGGCGGCGAGCGTTTCGACGAATCGCGCGGCAAGCTGCTGCGCAGCCGTCTGTTCTGGCTGGCCGTGTTCGGCCTGATCCACGGTCTCGCCATCTGGTGCGGCGACATCCTGCTGCACTACGCTTACTGCGGCCTGCTGATGATGATGATGCGGTCGATGAAGGCCGGAAAGCTCATCTGGATCGGCGGCGGGATCACCCTGCTGTGGATGCTGATGTCGGCCGCGGCGCCGCTGGCGATGAACGCCATGCCGCCAGAGTTCATGGCCAAGGTCGACGCCGGCCAGGCCGGGGTCACCGCCCAGACCATTCTGGCGACCGTCGAGGCCTATCACGCCAGCGCTTCCGGAGCCTGGATCGAAAACGCCAAGGCCTGGATGATGGTGCAGGGCTTCAGCCTGTTCCTCGTTCCGGTGACCGTGCCGCTGATGATGCTGGGCCTCGGCCTGTTCAAGTCCGGCTTCTTCTCCGGTCGCGCCCCGGTGTGGGTCTATCTGCTGCTGGTCGTGGCCACGGCGGCCAACCTGTGGGTCTTCGCCACCAACGCCTGGGTCGAGATCCTGGCCGGGCCGGGCGAGCATCCGACGCGCGGCCTGGCCTCGGCCGCCGGCGGCCTGGCGCCGCTGGTGACCCTCGGCTACGCCAGCATGCTGATCCTGATGACCCGGTTCGGGCTGAAATTCCTGACCGGCGTTCTGGCCCCGGTGGGCCGCATGGCCTTCACCAACTACCTGACCCAGTCGATCATCATGGCCAGCCTGTTCTATCTGCCGTGGGGCCCGCACTGGATGGGCACCATGGGGCCGGGGCAGCTGTGGGGCGTGGTCGGCGCGGTCTGGGTCGCCCAGCTGATCTGGTCGCCGATCTGGCTGTCGGTGTTCCAGATGGGACCGCTGGAGTGGCTGTGGCGCTGCCTGACCTACGGCCGCCTGGTGTCGATCCGGAAGGCCGCGGTCGCCTGATCGTTGCCCGGGGCCGGGGGATGGCTTAATCGCGCGGCATGACCGACGCCGCCGCTCCCCGCCCCGAAGCCCGCAACCCCCGAGGGTTCGCCGACCGCCGTGGTCGCGACCTGGTGGCCGAGCGCCGCCTGGTCCAGCGCGTGTCCGAGGTATATGAGCGCTGGGGCTTCGAGCCGCTGGAGACCGGGGCGTTCGAATACGCCGATGCGCTGGGGAAATTCCTGCCGGACGCCGACCGTCCGAACGAGGGCGTCTTCGCCCTGCAGGACGACGACGATCAGTGGATGGCGCTGCGCTACGACCTGACCGCGCCGCTGGCCCGGTTCGCGGCCCAGGGCTGGGAGACCCTGCCCAAGCCGTTCCGCCGCTACGCCTTCGGGCCCGTGTGGCGCAACGAGAAGCCGGGGCCGGGCCGTTTCCGCGAGTTCGTGCAGTGCGACGCCGACACGGTCGGTTCGGACCGCCCGGAAGCCGACGCCGAGATCATCGCCATGGCCTGCGAGGGCCTGCAGGCGGCGGGCCTGGCGCCGGGTCAGGCGGTGGTGCGCGTGTCGAACCGCAAGCTCTTCGACGGTCTGTTCGAGGCCGGCGGCGTGACCGATCCGATCCAGAAGCTGACGGCCCTGCGGGCCATCGACAAGTTCGACCGGCTGGGCTGGGAGGGCGTGTCCGCCCTGCTGGGCGAGGGTCGCCTGGACGAGTCCGGCGACTACACGAAGGGCGCCAATCTGCCGCTGGGCGTGGCGGCGACGATCGAGGCCTTCCTGGCCTCGGCCGGCGACGCGGCCCTGAGCCGGGCGGAGACGCTGGAAGCCGTGGCGCGGGCCGGCGGTCTGGGCGCGATCGGCGAGGGCGCCCTGAACGAGCTTGCGGCCATCGACCGGGCGCTGAACGCGATGAAGGTCAGCCAGGACGCGGTGCGTTTCGATCCGACCATCGTGCGCGGGCTCGAGTACTACACCGGCGCGGTGTTCGAGGCCGAGCTCCTGCTGGACACGACCGACGAGAAGGGCCGTGCCGTGCGCTTCGGCTCCATCGGCGGCGGTGGTCGTTACGACGATCTGGTGGCGCGCTTCACCGGTGAGCGGCTGCCGGCGACCGGCTTCTCGTTCGGCGTCTCGCGTCTGGCCTCGGCCCTGCGCGCGGCCGGGCGGGGCGACGAGGATTCCGTCCGCGGCCCGGTGGTGGTCATCGTCTTCTCGGAGGACGACATGCAGCACTACCTCGACGCCGTGTCCGAGCTGCGCAACGCGGGCGTCGCGGCCGAGCTGTACCTGGGCCGCGCGGGCATGAAGGCGCAGATGAAATACGCCGACCGGCGCGGCGCTCCGGCGGCGGTGATTCTGGGCGGCGACGAGATCGCGGCCGGCCAGGTGACGATCAAGGACCTCGACGCCGGCCGCGCGCTGGCCGCAGGGGTCACCGATAACGAAGCGTGGAAGGCCGAACGCCCCGGGCAGCGCGTCGTAGCCCGTGCTGAGCTGGTTTCGACGGTTCGCGCCATCGTTGACGCGGCGCGCACAGCTTCGTGAGTTATCACTGATAAGTAAGGAAATTCCGGGGACTGTGTCCGTACGTTCATTGACTTGAACGGGGAATTGTCGTTTTCCTCACCTCACTCGGGAAGCGCAGCGTTTCGACGCAGCAGCCGCCCGGAGGCGTTTCGGGGAGGAAACGTCCGCTCCTTAGAGAGCGAAAGAAGGCCCGCCGCGATGTATCCCCCGCGGCGGGCCTTTTTTGCGTCTGAAGCCTGGATTTTTGGCGCTAACGCTCGCGACGCGGTCGCTCGCTGCTTGAGCGCGGCCGTTGCGGTCCCGATAGCCATGTAGCGCCGGCCCAACAAAAAGGCCGGGGCGCGAGGCCCCGGCCTTTCCGAACCGGTTCGGCGTCAGGCCGCCTTACCAGATACGAACGCGCTCTTCCGGAGCGAGGTAGTATTTCGAGCCCGGCTGGATGCCGAAGGCGTCGTACCAGGCGTCGACGTTGCGCAGCGGGCCGATGACGCGGAACTCGGCGGGCGAGTGCGGGTCGGTGGCGATCTGCTGGCGCAGGGCGTCGTCACGCATCTTCGACTGCCAGACCTGGGCCCAGCCGTAGAAGAAGCGCTGGTCGCCGGTGACGCCGTCGATGACCGGGGCCGGCTGACCGTTCAGCGACAGGTGATAGGCCTCGAGGCCCACCGCCGTGCCGGCGGCGTCGCCGATGTTCTCGCCCATGGTCAGACCGCCCTGGACGTGGAAGCCGGGCAGGGGCTCGAAGGCGTCGTACTGGGCGCCCAGACGGGTGGTCAGGGCCTCGAAATTGGCCTTGTCCTCAGGCGTCCACCAGTTGCGCAGCACGCCGTCGCCGTCGGACTTGGAGCCCTGGTCGTCGAAGCCGTGGCCGATCTCGTGGCCGATCACGCCGCCGATGCCGCCGTAGTTGACCGCCGGGTCCGCGTCCGGATCGAAGAACGGCGGCTGCAGGATGGCGGCCGGGAAGACGATCTCGTTGTTGGCCGAGTTGTAGTAGGCGTTCACGGTCTGTGGGGTCATGCCCCACTCGTCCTTGTCGACCGGCTGGTTCAGGCGGTTCAGCTGGTACCGCCACTGGAAGACGCCGGCGCGCTCGCCGTTGCCGAACAGGTCGTCAGGGCGGATTTCCAGGGCCGTGTAGTCGCGCCACTTGTTCGGGTAGCCGATCTTGACCGTGAATTTGCGCAGCTTCTCCTCGGCCGCGGCGCGGGTCTCGGCGCTCATCCAGGTGTAGTTCTCGATCCGGTTGCCCAGGGCGATGCGCAGGTTGGCGACCAGCTCTTCCATCTTGGCCTTGGATTCGGCCGGGAAGTATTCGGCGACGTACTGGCGGCCGACGGCCTCGCCCAGCATGCCTTCCGCGAAGCTGATGCCGCGCTTGTCGCGGCTGCGCTGCATCGGCTGGCCCTGCAGGTCCCGCGAGCGGAACTCCCACTGGGCGTCCGAGAAGCGCTTCGACAGGCGGCCGGCGGCGTCGTCGGTGGTGTGGAACGCCTGCCAGGCCTGGATCACCGACATCGGCGTCTCGGCGTAGATGGCCGCGATCTTCGGCATGGCCGTGTCCTGACGGACGATCAGGCGCGACACGTCGCCCACGCCGACGGCGTTGTAATAGTCCTGCCACGGGAAGCCCGGAGCTTCCGACGCCAGCTGGGCGATCGAGTACTCGTTGTAGGTCTCGTCGCGGTTGCGGTTCTGGATCGGGGTCCAGTGCGCCTCGGCGATGCGGGTCTCGAAGGCGACGATGTCAGCGGCGGCCTGTTCGGGGTTGTCCCAGCCGATCATGCCCAGCATGCGGGCGACATAGGCCTGGTACAGGACCTTCTTCTCGGCCCAGCGGCTCTCGAGATAGTAGTCGCGGTTCGGCAGACCGAGGCCCGACTGGCCCGTCGAGACGACGTAGCGGGTCGGGTGCTTCTGGTCGATCGTGATGCCGGTGCCGAAGATCGTGCCGCCGATGCGGCCCTGGGTCTGCCCCATGTAGACCGCGGCCTTGTCATGGGTGTCGGCGGCTCGGATGGCGGCCAGATAGGGCTGCAGCGGCTGGGCGTCGCGGGCCTCGATGCCGGCTTCGTCCATGTAGGAACGGTAGGCGTCGGCGATCTTCTGCTCGTCCGAGCCGGCGGCCAGATCCGTGCGGGCCACCAGGCCCGAGATCATCGCCTTGACGCGGTTGTCCGACAGTTCGCGCAGCAGGGCGAACGAGCCGTAGGAGGTGCGGTCCGACGGGATCTGCATACGGTCGAGGGCGGCGCCGTTGGCGTAGCGCATGAAGCTGTCGCCCGGGTTCACCGAGGTGTCGCGGCCGTTCAGGTCGAAGCCCCAGGTACCGTATTTCGGCGCTTCAGTGCCCTGGTAGCCGAGGACGGTCGCGCCTTCAGCCGGGGTCTGGAACAGTTCGTAGACCGTGCAGGCCTCGTCGACGCAGGCGTGTTCGTCGCCCTGGGTCCAGCTCTGGGCATGGGCCATAGCCGGAACGAGCAGCGCGCCCATGGCGGCGCCGATAAGCAGCTTCTTCATTCAATTTCCCCGATTTCACTTCACCATCTGGAAGGGTCGGCGCGGACCCTACGCCCGCCTCCCGGCCTGTCGTCTGAATTTTTTGTCATGATACGACGGAAACCCAGACACGGCGGCGTTTCAGCCTGTAGGCTGAACCGTACGGAGGGCGGATGACGACTCACGGCGGTGGCGGCGAATACAAGGACCTCGTGGTCTTCCTGGCGGCGGCCGGCGTGGTCGTGCCGCTGTTCAACCGTCTGAAGATCAGTCCCGTTCTCGGCTTCCTGGCGGCCGGCGTCCTGCTGGGGCCGGACGGCCTGGCGCGCTGGGCCGACAGCATGCCGTGGCTGTCTTACCTGACCATATCCGACGCCAGCCAGATTCGCTCCCTGTCCGAGCTGGGCGTCGCCTTCCTGCTGTTCATGATCGGGCTGGAGCTGTCGTGGGAACGG
Organism: Brevundimonas lenta; assembly: GCF_014196335.1. Classification (GTDB taxonomy): domain Bacteria; phylum Pseudomonadota; class Alphaproteobacteria; order Caulobacterales; family Caulobacteraceae; genus Brevundimonas; species Brevundimonas lenta. Next base: position 10,390 of record NZ_JACIDM010000001.1, on the reverse strand, counting down.
CTGAAGGCGATGCGCAAACTGGTCTTCGGCCTCGGCCTGTCGCAGGTCGCCCTCTGTACGGTCGTGCTGGCGGCGCTGTTCATGGTCATGGGCCAGTCGCTGGTGTCGGCCGCGGTGCTGGGCATGGGCCTGGCGCTGTCGTCGACGGCGGTGGTCATGCCGGTGATGGCCGAGCGCGGACGGCTGGGCGGCGCCACCGGCCGGGCCACCTTCTCCATCCTGCTTGCCCAGGATCTGGTCGTCGCGCCGATCCTGATCACCGTCACCGTCCTGGCCGCCATGGCGCAGGAGGGCGCGACCCCGGCGGGCGAGTTCGATCCGTCGGTGCTGGGGCCGGCGCTGTTCACCCTGATCCCGGCCGCGATCGGTCTGGCCTTGATCGTCATCCTGGGCCGTCTGGTCCTGCGGCCGATGTTCCGCTCGGTGGCGAAGGCGCGCTCGAAGGGGCAGGGGCAGGAGATGTTCGTCGCCGCCAGCCTGCTGGTGGTGGTGGGCGCCGGTCTGGCCGCCCAGGCCGCAGGCCTGTCGATGAGCCTCGGCGCCCTGGTCGCCGGCCTGCTGCTGGCCGAGACCGAGTTCCGGCGCGAGGTCGAGGTGTCGATCGAGCCGTTCAAGGGCCTGCTGCTGGGCGTGTTCTTCGTCGGCGTGGGCATCGGCCTGGATATCGACGCCGTGGTCGCGGATCCGCTGGCGGTGTTCGGCCTCGCGCTGGGCCTGACGCTGCTGAAGGCGTTGTTGATCTATGGCGTGGCGCGCCTGTGGGGCGTGAAGAACCGCAACGCCATCGAGACGGCGCTGGTGCTGGGCCCGGCGGGCGAGTTCGCCTTCGTCATCCTCGGCGCGGGCATGGTCGAGGGCATCGCCTCGCACGAGTTCACCCGCACGGTCATGCTGGCCGCGACCATCAGCATCTTCACCGTGCCCTTCATGGCCATGCTCGCCGACCGGCTGGTGCGTCAGGTCGCGCCCGTGACGCCGGACCTGCCGGTCGAGGCGCTGGAGCCGAAGAGCGCGGACGGTCAGGTGCTGATCGTCGGCTTCGGCCGGGTCGGCCGCCTGGTGGGCGAGATGCTGACCGAGCATGGCCAGACCTTCCTCGCCGTTGACGCCAACGCCTCCACCGTGGCCAGGGGGCGCGACGAGGGCTCGAACGTCGTCTACGGCGACGCCGGCCGTCACGAGATGCTGGAGCGCTGCGGCATCGACAAGGCCCGCGCCGTGGTGGTGACCATGGACGCTCCGGCCAAGGTCGACGAAGTGGTCGTCGCCGTCCGCGCCGCGCGTCCCGACCTGATCCTGATCGCGCGGGCGAGGGACTCCCGCCACGCCGAACGGCTGTACCGGCTGGGGGTCACGGACGCCGTGCCGGAGACGACCGAAGCAAGCCTTCAGTTGGCCGAGAACACGCTCGTAGACCTCGGCGTGCCGATGGGGCAGGTGCTCGCCTCGATCCATGAGAGGCGCGACCGCTTCCGGAAGTTGTTCCAGGATGCAATGCCAGATGGAGAGGCCGCCCGGCGGCCCCGCGCCTTGCGTTCCACGGTGCGGCGCTGAGCCGCAGCGACGGACTCTGGCGGTTGGCCCGTTAACTCCTGAACTATGTTCGGCGTTAACTTATACACCCCATTTTGGTCATCGTTGCGTGATGACTGATTGCCCAGTCGGTGGGTCGGCAAAGACCGACATCGCTCTCCGGAGCACCCAAAATCCCTATCGCTTCGGCGTTCCCTCCCCGTTCGGCGGCTCCCCCCGCCGTTAGTTTGAGTAACCGTTTTCATGCGAGACATGGCCCTGAGTTCCGTGCACGCCTCCGACACCGAGGCTGACACCCCCCGTCTGAATCGTCGTCAGGCCGCCAAGGTGCGGACCCGTCAAAAGGTTCTGGATGCAGCGCGCACGCTCTTCGCCGAGCGCGGCTACGAGCCCGCCACCATTCGCGACATCGCGAAGGGCGCCGGCATGTCGACGGGCGCTGTGTTCGCCAACTTCCAGGACAAGGCCGAGCTGTTCGAAGCCGTCCTGTCGGAAGATCTGGCCAGGCTGGCCGAGACCCTGCGGTCGGCCTCCGCTGGCGAGACCAGCACCCGTGGCCGCCTGCTGGCGACGCTGACGGCTGGCTATCACGAGTCGCTGGAGCAGCTGCCGCTGGTCCAGGCCGTGGTCGCCCGTTCGTGGTTCCAGCCGGTCGCCGCCGAGGTCCGCACCCGCGCCGCCATCAAGCCGCTGGTCGATGTCGTCACCGACATCCTGCAGGCCGGCGTCCGTGAGGGCGAGCTGCGTCAGGACGCCGATCTGCGCCTCCTGGCCGAGCTGATCTACGGCGCCTTCCTGTCGAACTACCGTCACGCCGCCTACGACAACTGGGGCATCGACCAACTGGTCTCCCAGATCGGCAAACAGGTCGACGTGATCCTGGCCGGCTCGCTCGCCCGCCAGTAAATCCGGCTCACACCTTCCTGCCAAAGGCCGCGACGCCCCCCCGTCGCGGCCTATTTTTTTTGCCTGGCGCCCCGGACTGGGGCACTTGGTTTCCGTCAGCTTTTCCAGCGCAGCGTCGCCGGTTTCACCGGGTTGGCGAACGGCCGGCCCTCGGCGCGGCTCTTCGACCATTCGCGCTTCAGTTGCTGGTACCATTTGGCCTGTTTGTCGGCGTCGTCGATCCAGATCAGCGCCGGGTCGTAGCGCAGGCCCTCGTTCTGCAGGTTCACCATGCCGCCGTCCTGCTTCAGGAAGGCGACTACGCCCATCCGCAGGAAGGGCTTGGCGATGTTGAAGATCCAGTGGTCCGACCAGAAGATCTGGGTGATCCGCGTCCGGTTCTCCGTGATCGGCGTCAGGCAGGTCAGGGCCAGCACCTGTTTCGGACCGACCTGGATGTGCTCCCAGCGATAGCCGGGCAGGCGGAAGGTGATCTCCGTCGCCGGCGCGCCGCCCAGCAGCTTGTAGGCCCGACTGTTCGAGGACGGCGCATGGCGCACCATCGAGAAGCCCAGCTCGCGCGGTTCGAAGGCCTTGGCCTTCTCGTGCATCGAATGCTCTGATCGCCACCACCATTGCTGATGCACATACGGGCCATGGGCCGGGTCCATCAGGCCGACGACGGCGTGGTCGATGTGGCTTTCGAAATCCATCCACTCGACCAGTTTGGCCTCGCCGCCGACGACGCCGGGGAACTGCGGCGGCTCATGGTCGGGTTCGCCGGCGCCGCGGGGGTCGGAGGTGATCCAGACGAACACCATCCCCTGGCTTTCGCGCACGGCGTAGGACCGCACGCGGATGCGGTCGGGCTCATAGGCCTGATCCTCGACCAGCGACGGAATGGCCGCGCAGACGCCGTCCGGGCGGAAGCGCCAGCCGTGGTAGCAGCACTCGACCGTCTCGCCCTCGCCGGGCTTTTCGACCACCCGGCCGGCCGACAGGGGCGCCGCGCGGTGGGGGCAGATGTCGCGCATGGCGAAGACCTGACCGGCCTTGGTGCGGCCGACCAGAACCGGCTCGCCCAGCAGTTCATGCCGCTTCAGCGAGCCCGGCGCGACGTCGCGCGACAGGGCGACGAAATACCAGGCGTCCAGAACGAAGCCCTTGCCGAAGGCGGCGGGCGGGGCCTTGGCCTCGGGCGCGGAGGCGGCAGGGGAGGCGGAGTCGGCTGGCGTCATGGCGTCAGTCTAGCGGGCTGATTCCGCGAAGTCTTGACCGGTTGCATCCGTTCGCGCCCTCTGCGGCGACTAGGGGACAGAAGCGGACGCATCGTCCGCGCAGATGGGGTTACCGCCATGAAGACCATGACCGCCGCCGCGGCCTTCGCCGCCTGTCTCTCGCTGGGCCTCGCCGCTCCGGCCCTCGCCCAGGAGCACGGCTCGCATCAGGGACACGGCGAGGCGGCGGATCACGGTCACCGCCATGCGGACTTCCAGTCGGGCCGTTTCCATGTGCGCGTCGACGGACCGGAGCATCCGGTCGGCGACATCATCCTGATCCCCGGCCTGACCTCGTCGCCCGAGGTCTGGGACGGTCTGACCGAGCAGCTGAAGGGCCGCTACCGGATCCATCGCGTGCATGTGCAGGGCTTCGCCGGCGCGCCGGCCGAGGACAACGCCACCGGCCCGGTCTCGGCCCCCGTCGCGGAAGACCTGGCCCGCTATATCGCCGAGCAGGGCCTGGATAAGCCCGTGGTCATCGGCCACTCGATGGGCGGCACCATCGCCATGATGCTGGCGGCCCGCCATCCGGACTCGGTCGGCAAGCTGATGGTCGTCGACATGGTGCCGTTCATGGGCGCGATGTTCGGCCCTCCCGGGACCTCGGCCGAGACCGTCGCCGCCACAGCCGACCAGATCTACACCGGCATGTCGACCAGCCCGCGCGAGGCCTACAACGCCCAGGCGGCGGCCTCCATCACCGGCATGATCAACACGGAATCCCTGCGCGCCGGACCCGTTCGCGACATGGAGACCAGCGACCAGCAGGTCGCCGCGTCCGCCTTCCGCGAACTGATCGTCACCGACCTGCGGCCGGAGATCGCCAACATCACCGCCCCGACCGAGGTGCTGTACGTGAAGTTCAACGACCCGCGCATGACGCCCGAGATCACGGACGCCATCTACCAGATGTCGTTCGCCAACCTGCCGGGCGCGAAGCTGAAGCGGATCGACGACAGCGCCCACTTCATCATGCTGGACCAGCCCGCCGTGTTCGCCGCCGAGGTGAACGCGTTTTTAGAATAGGCCTGCGACAGGTCATGGTTTCGGCGGAAACAGCCCTCACAGTTCTGTGAAGGACGGGATCGGCGGCTCTCCGGGGCCGGCGATCCCGATGGGGCGTTTGCGAGTGCGGTCCGATCGGCTAAGCCATCGGGCGGGTTGGATGAGGTATCCATGGTCGGTGGCTTCAGCTTCGGACGCGGCAAGGGCGGCGATGGCGGCGAAAAGCCGGCGCGCACCCCGCTGCAACGGCTCCTGTACTGGGGCGCCGTGCTCGCCGTTTGGGGCGTCATCTTCCTGGTCGTCTTCTTCGCCGTGTTCGCGCGCGACCTGCCGGACACCTCGACCCTGTACAATGTCGATCGCCAGCCCTCGATCACCTACCTGGATCGCAACGGCGCGCTGATCGCGGTGCGCGGCACCCAGCAGGCCCCGCCGGCCGATCTGGACGCCCTGCCGGACTATGTCCCGGCGGCCTTCATCGCCATCGAGGACCGGCGCTTCTATCACCACCCGGGCTTCGATCCGATCGGCATGAGCCGGGCCATGGCCGCCAACATGCGCGCCGGCCGGGTGGTGCAGGGCGGTTCGACCCTGACCCAGCAGCTGGCCAAGAACCTGTTCCTGTCTCCGGACCAGAACATGAAGCGCAAGGTCCAGGAGCTGATGCTGGCCGTGTGGCTGGAGATGAAATTCTCCAAGGAAGAGATCCTCGCCCTCTATCTGAACCGCGTCTATTTCGGCGCCGGCGCCTACGGCATCGAGGCCGCCTCTCAGCGCTATTTCGACAAGAGCGCCAAACAGCTGACCGTCGGTGAGGCCGCCCTGCTGGCCGGCCTGCTGAAGGCCCCGTCGCGCTATTCGCCGGTGTCGGAGAGCGAGCGGGCCGGCGTCCGCGCCACCGTGGTCCTGAACGAAATGGTCGACGCCGGCGTCATCACGCCGGAACAGCGCGCCCAGGCCGCTGCTACGCCCGTGCGTGTGTCGCGCACCCTGGCCACCCAGCACGCGCAGTATTTCATCGACTGGCTGGACAAGCAGATCCGCGAGCTGGTCGGCGAGCCGACCGAGGACATGATCGTCGAGACCACGCTGGACCTGACGCTGCAGACCCAGGCCGAGCGTTCGGTGCGACGCATTCTGGATCGCGACAAGTCCAAGGGCGTCGAGCAGGCGGCCCTGGTCGCGCTGGACGGCGAGGGCCGGGTGCGCGCCATGATCGGCGGCAGCTCCTACGCGGACAGCCAGTTCAACCGCGCCGTCGACGCGCGTCGCCAGGCGGGCTCGGCGTTCAAGCCGTTCGTCTATCTGACCGCGCTGGAAAGCGGCTTCACGCCGGAAACCCGGGTCAACGACGCCCCGATCCGCATCGGCAACTGGTCGCCCAAGAACTATTCGGGCTCCTTCGCCGGCGAGATGAGCTTCGCCCAGGCCGCGGCCCAGTCGATCAACACCGTCGCCGCCGGCGTCGCCGACCAGGTCGGCCGCGACAACGTCGCCCGCACCGCCCGCCGCCTCGGCATCACCAGCCGCATCGGTCTGGAGCCGGCCATGGCGCTGGGCGCGGTCGAGGTCTCGCCGCTGGAGATGGCCACCGCCTATGACGCCTTCGCCAACGGCGGCAAGCGCGTGCGCGCCTATGGCATCAGCCGCATCCGCACCCCGCAGGGCCGGGTGATCTACCAGCGCGCCAGCCGCGCCGAGGGACCCGTCCAGGCCATCAGCAACCCGTATCTGTTCTACCAGAACACCCTGCTGCGTGGGGTCATCACCTCGGGCACCGGCCGTTCGGCGGCCATCGCCGGCCGCGATCTGGCAGGCAAGACGGGCACCACCTCGGACTACAAGGACGCCTGGTTCGTCGGCTACACCGGCGGCTTCGTGACCGCCGTCTGGGTCGGCAAGGACGACAACACGCCGATGCGCGGCGTCACCGGCGGTTCGTCGCCGGCGGCGATCTGGCGCGGCTTCATGGAGGCGGCCCTGCCGCGCCTGAACGCCCCGGCCATCCCGAACGGCCCGCCCATGCCGGAAGGCTGGCAGCCGCCCAGCGCGGTCGAAAGCCTGATCGGCCAGATCGGCGACCTGTTCGGCGACAACCCGCCGGGCGACGGGGGCGTGGACACGCTCGACGAGTCGCTGCTGGAGCCGGAACCGGCGCAGCGTCCGATCGCGCCCAACCGCGATCAGCCGCCTGTGGTCCGTCCGACCCAGCCGCAGCCGCAGCGCGAGGAGCCCCGCGCCGAGCCGGCCCAGCCGCAGGAAAAGAAGGCCGACCCGCTGTTCTTCTAGCGGGTACTAGCGACCCACGGCGTGCAGGGACGGGCCGTGGTCGCGCAGCCATTTGCGGAACGGGCGGTGGTCGCCGACCAGTCGCTCGACCACTGACCAATAGGCCGGGCTGTGGTCCGCATGGACCAGATGGGCGACTTCGTGCGCAGCCAGGTAATCGGCCACCGCGGGCGGGGCCATGATCACGCGCCAGCTGTAGCGGATCGAGCGATTGTGCGGGCTGCACGAGCCCCAGCGCGATTTCGTGTCTGCGATCGACACCTTCACCGGTCGCTGGGCGAGGGTGCGCAGGTGGTGCTCGGTGCGTTCCAGCAGCACCTGGCGCGCCAGGCGCTTGAACAGGTTCTCGATCCGCCGCGCGAAAGCCTCGCCCTCGCCGCCGGACTGGATCACCGGCCCGTCCGGACCGTCGATCAGGCGCGCCGCGCCGGCGCCGTTGACGGCGACCAGGCGGGTAGGGCGGCCGAACAGGGGAACGACCGCGCCGGGCTCCAGCGGGCTGCCTTCAGGCCGCTCGGCCAGACGCTCGCGCATCCACGCGGACTTGGTGCGGGCGAAGGCGACCGCTTCGGTCAGGCGGCGTTCGGTCGGGGCCACGACCACGGCCTCGCCGGCGCGGCCGTCGATGCGGATCGACGGGCGGCGCGCCCGCGGATTGACCGACAGCCGGGCGGGGACCCCGAGGGCCTCAGGCGGCAGCCGCTGGCCGTTCCGGTACTGCACTCAGGGCCTCGTTGCGGGCGATGAAGTCGCGCACGCGCGGATAGATTTCGTCGCGGAAGCGGCGGCCGTTGAAGACGCCGTAGTGACCGACCTCGGGCTGGACGTAGAGCACGCGGCGCTCGTCCGTCAGGCTGGTGCACAGCTCGTGCGCCGCCTGGGTCTGGCCGACGCCCGAGATGTCGTCCTTCTCGCCCTCGACCGTCATCAGGCCGATGTCGGTGATCTTCGTCAGATCGACCTTGCGGCCGCGGTGCTCCAGAAGGCCGCGCGGCAGCAGGTGCTGCTGGAAGACGATGTCGATGGTCTGCAGGTAGAACTCTTCCGACAGGTCCAGCACCGACAGGTACTCGTCGTAGAATTCCTCGTGCTTCTGGGCCCCGTCGCCGTCGCCGGACACCAGGTCCTGGAAATAGCGCCAGTGGGCGTCCGTGTGCTTCTCCTCGTTCATCGACATGAAGCTGTAGAGCTGCACGAAGCCCGGATAGACCCGCCGCCCGAAGCCCGGATAGGGCCACGGCACGGTGTGGATCATGTTCGACTTGAACCAGGTGAAGGGCTTCTCTTCCGCCAGCTGGTTGGTGACAGTCGGCGACAGGCGCGCGTCGATCGGCGAGCCCATGAAGGTCATCGAGGCGGGACGGTTCGGATCCTCGTCCTCGGCCATCAGGGCGCAGGCGGCCAGCACCGGCGGTCCGGGCTGGCACACGCCGACGACGTGGGCGCGCGGGCCGATCACGCCCAGCATGGTGCGGACGTGGTCGATGTAGTCGAAGAAGTCGAAACGGCCTTCCAGCATCGGCACGCCGCGGGCGTTGGACCAGTCGGTGACGTAGACGTCGTGGTCCTGCAGGAAGCCCTCGACCGTGCCGCGCAACAGGGTGGCGTAGTGGCCCGACAGCGGGGCGACGATCAGCACCGCCGGCGCCGAGGTCGGCTTGCCGGCCCGCTTCAGGTCGCCGACGTGCCGGGCGAACCGGACCAGCTTGCACCAGGGCGAGGACCAGACCACCTGCTCGGTGGTCTGCACCGGGCGGTTGTTGATGGTGACGACCTCAAGTCCCCAGGCGGGCTTGCCGTAGCGTCGCGTGACGCTCTCGAACAGCTCGGCCGACGCGAAGGCGGTCCGCCCGATGGCGGTGTCAGCGGCCGGATTGAAAGGAGAGCTCCAGAAATCCCGGGCCAACTGGGCCCCGATCCGGAAAGGAGCGGCCGATGCGTAGGCCAGCTCGTGAAGCGAATAAAGCATGCGTGTCCTGGGACGGCCCCCGCCGATGCGGCAGGGCACCATAGAATGCTTCGCACTGCAAAAAGATTATCGGTGATCACGTCTCGTTGAAGACGGATATGGCGCGGGGAGGGCTCGTCCGGACCTTGTCAGATCGGGGTCGTCAGGGGCGGCCGCCGAAGGCGGCGGTGAGGCAGGCATTACTCCCGTAGCAGCGCTTGTGGACTAGTCCTTCGGAAGCAACGACCACCCCCTCCACTATACCAATATAGATAGTGCTTCGTGCCTCATGGTGCATGGATTGGTTGTGGGGGATGGTGGGGGATCGAGAGCTGTAGAATCCTCGCGCAATACCCGGCCAATCTGTACTTGAGCTGGAAGCAACTTGGAGGGGGCAGTTCACCCGCGGGAGGCGAAGATGCCGAGGACGACCATTCCTGACGCCAAAATTGGCCTCGAACGACTGTCTTCCGTAAGGATACGCTCCTTCCTGCTTGGCGGATCTGTTCTGGCGGTGATGACTGCCACAGGCGGAAACGCGCTCGCTCAATGCGTGTCCTACAGCCTGGAGCCCGCCGAACCGGTAGCCTGTACGGAGTATGTCTTCGGCGCCCTGGCCGCCGTCGCCGGCGAGGCCGGCAAGCCGGTCGTCATCCGCGCCCTGAGCGGGGAACTGGTCGGTCCGCCGGCGGAATCGCACATGGTGTTCGGCAGTTTCGCCGTGCCCGGGGGCGATCCGTTCGCCGCCGGTTCATCGCCCGAACCGGGCAGCAGCCCGTTCCTCCCGCCGGCCTCGGGCCGGCGCCATCCAGGCTCCCCGCCGCCTCCGCCGCCGTACGGCCCGGGCGGTGACGATCACCCGGGCTACCCGGGCGGCTCGCACTACGGCGACGACGACGATCACGACGACGACGATCACGACGACGATCACGACGACGATCACGGCGGCGGTCACGACGACGACCATGACGGTGGTCATGACGGCGACCACGACGACGATCACGACGACGACGATCACGACGACGACGATCACGACGACGACGATCATGACGACGATCATGACGACGATCACGACGACGATGACGATGATCATGATCCCGATTATCCGCCTTCGCCGCCTCCGCCGCCGCCGCCGCCTCCTCCGCCGCCGCCCCCGCCGCCGCCCCCGCCGCCGCCGCCTCCGCCGCCGCCGCCCCCGCCGCCGCCGCCTCCGCCGCCGCCGCCCCCGCCGCCGCCGCCGCCTCCTCCGCCGCCGCCCCCGCCGCCGCCCCCGCCGCCGCCGCCCCCGCCGCCGCCGCCTCCTCCGCCGCCGCCCCCGCCGCCGCCTCCGCCGCCGCCTCCGCCGCCGCCCCCCCCGCCGCCGCCTCCGCCGCCTCCGCCGCCGCCTCCGCCGCCGCCCCCCCCGCCGCCGCCTCCGCCGCCGCCGCCGCCTCCGCCGCCGCCGCCTCCG